>NZ_AP027736.1 GCF_030296675.1 Demequina sediminis
GGGTCGGTGGCTTGTCCCCTGCCCACCAGCCGAGCGCGGCCGCTGCGATCCCGGTCGCGATGGTCGCGACGAGCACCGCGAGCGCCAGGGAGGGACGTGCGCTTGTCGACCAGCGCAGGGCCGCGAAGGCCGAGAAGGTCGGCCGCCCAGGAAGCCCGGGCCGATCGCGGGAAACGCCCGCCACGGCCCGCGCCTGCGTGCGGGCCACCACGAAGCCCAGTGCGAGCGCGCCGAGCGCGTTGACCGCGAGCAGGTCCCATGGCACCGGGCCGGCGGTCGAGGGGAACGCCTCCATGACGCCGATGCGCCGCCCCCCGAGCGCCCCGCCCGCGAACACCAGGGCGAGCTGGGCGGCACGGGTCATCGAGTCAGCCAGAGTCCGCGACGCTCAGCTGGTCCGTGAACGCGCGCTCGACGGCGCCGGCCACCGCGCGCTCGATCATGGGGCCCACGAGGGGGACGTTGGCGATCACGTCACCCGTCGCGAGCAGCTCCGTCGCGGCGCCGCGTGCGGTGATCCCGATCGCCCCCGAGACGTGGCCCGGCGCGCCGGCGATCTCGACGGCGAAGGTGCCCACGCGATCCGCATCGGTGAGCGGCTCCCAGACCTCGGTGTAGGTGACGGTGAGGTCCCGTCCCAGGAAGGACCGGAACTCGGCGGGAATCGATGTCGCGGGGACGCGCGCACGCAACACCACTGTCTCGGTGCCGTCCTCGCGCGCGTCGATGTCGACCTCTTGCGCCTCGGTGCCGAGCGCGGCCGCTCGCTCGCGAGCGAATGCCGGATCCGTGAGCATGGACGAGACGTCCGTGAGCGTGGCCTCGAAATCGTGCCTGTGTGTGATCTTCACCGGTGGAACCCCCTGGGCCCAGGCTAGCGCGAGGCGGCGACCGCCCTACGCTAGTGGCGTGGCAACCCTGCGCGAGACGATCGAAGAACTAGGCCCCATCACGGATGCGGAGGCCGACTGGCTCGCATTGCTGGTGTCCGACTGGCAGATCATCGCGGATCTGTCGTTCGCCGATCTCGTGCTGTGGCGCGCGGTCGACGAGGGATTTGTCGCCGTCGCCCAGTGCCGGCCGTCCACGGGTCCCACGGTGCATTTGGACGATGTCGTGGGCACCTTGGCGCCGGGCGGCAGGGTGGCTCACCTGCGCAGGGCCCTCGAGGAGGGCGGGATTGTCGCGTCGCGTGAGCCGCGATGGGACGAGACCTACGCGGTGCGCGAGGACGCGCTGCCGGTGGTCATGAACGGGCGCGCGATCGCGGTGATCACGCGAGAGGTGTCGCAGGCGGTGTCGCGCTCGTCGAGCCGCCTCGAGCTCAACTACAAGGGCGCGGCGGACGATCTGCTGCGGATGGTGACGCGCGGTGAGTTCCCGCTGCACACGTCCATCACGGGTCCGCGCCGCGGCGCGCCGCGCGTCGGGGACGGCGTGCTGCGCCTCGACGCGGTGGGCCACGTCACCTACGCGTCGCCCAACGCGCTGTCGTGCTTCCACCGCCTGGGCGTGCACGGCTCGCTCATGAACAAGTCCCTTCCTCGCGTCACGAGCGAGCTCCTCGAGGACCAGGGCGTGGTCGACGAGACGCTGGCGATGGTGGTCGCGGGTCGCGCCGCGTGGCGCACGGACCTCGAGGCCAACGGCGCGTGCCTGTCGCTGCGCGCGATTCCGGTGACCGAGCACGGCAGCAGGGTGGGCGCGGTGCTGTTGTGCCGGGACGTCTCCGACCTGCGTCGGCGAGAGCGCGAGCTCATCACCAAGGATGCGACGATCCGCGAGATCCATCACCGCGTCAAGAACAACCTCCAGACCGTCGCGGCCCTGCTGAGGCTGCAGTCCCGTCGCGTCGAGGCGCCGGAGGCCAAGGAGGCGCTCGCGGAGGCCATGAGGCGCGTTGCCACGATCGCGCTCGTGCACGAGACCCTGTCGGGCACGCTCGATGAGCTCGTCAACTTCGACGAGTTGGTGTCGCGGTCGATCCGGATGGCGGCCGACGTCGCCTCGCCCGACACGCAGGTGAGGATCCTCAACACGGGCGAGTTCGGGCTGATCCCCGCGCAGTACGCATCGTCCCTCGCGCTCGTCATCACGGAGCTGGTGACGAACGCGGTCGAGCATGGCTTCGAGGGCCGTGCGCGCGGCACGATCACGGTCACGGCGCAGCGGGACGGACATGCGCTGCACGTGCAGATCGCCGATGACGGCGTGGGGATCGAGGGGGACCCCACCGGCCTCGGGTCGCAGATCGTGCGCACGCTCGTGCAGAACGAACTCTCGGGGTCGATCGAGTGGCGCAAGATCGAGGACGGCTCGGTGGTCGACCTGCGCGTGCGTGTCGAGGAGCGAGCCTCCGACCCGCGCCTGTAGCGGACGGAGAAAGGCGTCAGCCCCGCACCGGCGAACCGGGCGGGGCTGACGCGACGGGTGTGGTGGCCCGAGGCCTGCTTACTTGGCGGCGCGGCGTGCGCGCGCGGCGCGACGCTTGAGAGAACGACGCTCGTCCTCCGAGAGGCCGCCCCAGACGCCCGAGTCCTGGTTGTGCTCCATCGACCACTGCAGACAGGTGTCGCGCACCTCGCACCGCTGGCACACCGACTTCGCCTTCTCGATCTGCACGAGGGCGGGTCCGGTGTTGCCGACCGGGAAGAACAGCTCGGGGTCGTCGACTTCGAGGCACGCTGCGCGGTTGCGCCAATCCATGGGGTCTCCTTGGGGGTAGCATGGCGCGACGAGGCCCAAAGGGTGGTGGGATTCGTCGCGCCATCACGTTCGACTTCCTTAAGATTCGCATAAGTAACGAACATGTTTCAAGAGGTGTTTCCTGTGGGTTCTCTCACAACGTGCCGAGGCCACGGATGACGGAGCCCCACCACGGCCCCACGTCCCGGTCTCGCGGGTGGTCGCGAGCGGCCGCCTCGGGGCTCGGTTTCGAGGCGGGATTGCTCGGTGTCGCGGCCGTCGCCTACGCGATCTACGCCTTCTCGTCGCCCGAGCCGGAGTTCACCGCGGGCCTCGCCGCGTTTGCCGGGATCGTCGCGATGACGCTTGTGCCCGTGGCTCGTGGCCTCGCGCGCGGCGCGCGGTGGGCGGTGTCCGCCGCCGTGACGTGGCAGGTGCTGCTCACCTTCGCGGGGGTGACCGTTGCGGGGACGCAGCCGCTCATCGGTTCCGTCGCCGCGATCCTCGGTATCGCCGTCGGCGTCGCCGTGGTCGTCGCGGGCCGCGACGCGCTGCGTCCCGCGGGCTGAGCGCGGCTCACGAGGGCCCCGCCCGCTATTCAGGCGAGCGCAGCTGAGCGGCCTCGAGGATCCCGCCCCGGCGCACCACGACCCTCCCGCGCGGCGGCGCGGCGTCGACGAGCCCGGGAAAGGCACGCAGCCCCAGCGTCGCCAGGTGCGCGGGACTGGGTTCGACCACGATCTCGACACGGCCGGTCGAGTCCCCGTGCTCGAGGCGAGTGACGGCGTGGCAGGAGACTCCCGCCGCGGAGAGCACCGCGATCGCCTCCGCGCGCGCCGGTCCGGCGGGGCCCACGACGGCCACGGGGGTATCGGTCACCACGAGCGGCCGCGCCGCGTCTCCCACGACCCCCACCGCATCGGGTGCGAGATCGGGCGGGCACACGAGCGGGACGACCAGGCGTCGGCCATGCCCATCCTGCCCCCTTTCTCGGCGGGTGACGAGGCACTCTCCCGTGCCGTCGACGCCGATCGCGACCCCTCGCCCCGGCTCGCGCGCGAGCCGCGTGAGCGACGGTGGCACTCCCCACAGGGTCTGTTCGATCGGGTCCAGGCCCGAGAGGACGATCCTGAGGCCCGCGCGGCCTGACCACCGCGCGCCCCAGCCCGGACCGCACGCGACGGCGACGGGAACGCGCCGCGCGACGTCCTCGAGGGCCTGCTCCGCGCCGCGCAGGATCGGGTCGAGGCCGGCCACCGTGCGCTCGACGTCGTCGACGATCAATGCCACGCCGTGGCGGACCGCGAGGTCGAGCGTCCTGGCCGCCTCGCGAGGGTCCTCCGGCAGCGCGACGCATTGCGGCGTGGTGGACGCGATGGCGCCGAGGATCGACGATCGCCCCGAGCCGCGCGGCCCGACGACGACGCACGGCCCCGCGGTCGTGTCCCAGCGCAGGGGCATGCGCGTCCTGGCCTCGGGGAGGTCGACCCAGCCGAGCGCGCCCGCGCGCGGCTCGGCATCGCTGGTCAGCGGTGGAAGCCAGAGAGGCTCGACGGCAGGGGCGCCCTCCCAGCGTGCGGCGGCAGCAGTCGCCAGGCTGACGCCCGCCGGGCCGGGCTCGCTCACGATGCGCACGGCGCCGCGCGGCCGCGCGACGGGGAGCGCCGCCTGCATCGTCTCCCTGCCCGCCGCCGTCGCGACGATCGCGCGCCCCGGCGCGCCCACCGGCAAGTCCGCCGCGGACCTGTCGCCGATGAGGTCCTGCGATTCGCCGGCGGTGGCCGTCCGGAGGGCGATCACGGTCGACACGTTTGCGCGGATCTCCGGGGTCACCGCGCCCGCAGGTCGTTGTGTCGCGAGGATCAGGTGCATGCCCAGGGATCGGCCCTGCGCCGCGAGCCGCGCGAGCTCGGGGACAAAGCCAGGGTCGATCGCTCCCAGCTCCTGGAACTCGTCGACCACGACCACCAGGCGCGCGGGGGCGCGGTCCGCCTCGCGCCCGCGCGCCTCCCACTGTGCCCACGAAGTGAGCCCGCGCTCCGCGAGCGCGCCCTTGCGTGAACGCAGCTCGTGCGCGATGCCCAGCAGGGCGCGTCGGGCGTGAGTCGGGGCAAGGTCCGTGAGGAGCCCGCGCGCATGCGGTAGGTCGCGCAGCGCCGCGAGCCCCGCTCCGCCCTTGAGGTCGATGAGTCCGACTCCCAGGTCCTGGGGCCCGTGCGCATGCGCGAGAGCGGCCACCAGCGTCTCGAGGAGGATCGACTTGCCCGACCCGGTGGTCCCCGCCACGAGTACGTGGGGGCCATCGCGGTCCAGGTCGAGCGTGACGGTTCCTGTGCCGGACGTCCCGAGGGCGGCGAGCAGCCGCCGCGGGCCCTCGCCGGGAGCGCGGGTCGGTGCTGCGGCGCGTAGGTCCGCCCAGCGCACGGAGGCGGGAAGGTCGGGCTCGCGCGACGATGCGAGGCGGCGCCCCGCCGCATCGGCCGCGGTCGCGCTCACCAGCGCGGGCCGCCACGGGCCCGCACGGCCATGGATCTCGACCGTCGCGCGGTCGACGTCGAGCACCGTCGCGGCATCGCTCGGCGCGGCGGACGAGCGGTCGAGCAGCACGATCGCGCCAGGGGCGAGCGCGCGTTCGAGCCAGCGCATCCACGGCTCCTCGAGCTTGCCAGGGAGGGCTCCGCGCGCGAGGGCGACGGCCCGTGCGGCCGCGCGGGCCGCCTCCGCCTCGCCCCGGATCGCGATCGGTAGGGGCAGTCCGGCGAGGTCGACCAGTCCGTCGTTCGGAGGACCCTCGCGTGCCGCCCGGTTGCGCCGGCCCGCCACGAGCGCCGCGACGCCCATCGCCGCCGGCATCGCGAGTGCCACGGCGGCCAGTTGCCAGCGGCCGGTTGAGGCGGCGAGCGCGAGTCCGCCCGCGGTGCCGCCGACGCCCCCGAGCCACGCCAGGCCCGGCCGGGACGGGGGAGCGGATCGCGTGGGCGCGTCCGAGTACTCCGCCTTCCCCGCCGGTTCGGCGGCGGCGCGACCCGTCGCGCGCCAGCGCAGCACCGAGCCGCCGGCCAGGAGGACGTCACCGTCGCGCAGGGCGCGCGGCCACCTCCCCACGCGGCGGGGGCGTCCCCGGCGCACCAGCGTCGTGCCGTTCGTCGACCCGAGGTCGCGCGCCCTGCCGGCCCCGTCCACCGCAAAGTGACGCGCGCTCATCGCGGGGTCGTCGAAGGCGAAGCCCACCCCGGTGCCGTCGCGACCGACCACGAGCGTGTCGCGGCCCACCGCGACCAGCCCGCCGGCGTCCGGCCCCGCGACGACCTCGAGGTGTGGCCCGAGCGGCTGCTGCGACGGCAGACCGGGTGAGGTCGTCAGCAGCGCGGCATGCACGAGCGGGGAGCGTCCCGCCGCGTGGCCCGCGTCGAGCCGCGTGCCACCGCACCACACGGCGGCGGGAGCGCGCACCGCGTCGAGAATCTTGGCGAGGGCCGTGCCGGGGTCCACGTCGACGTCTCCGACCCCTCCACCGTGACGCGCATGCTCCGATGTCATCGCACGCGGCGGCCGTGACGCGAGGGACGAGCCGATGATGGGGGACGGCGGGTGTCACATCAGGGGCTGGTGACATCGGCGGCGGGCGCGACGGGATCGAGCACGCCATCGCTGCCGACGATCCCGGCGTACCACGTGTAGTCGCGATCGAAGTAGGTGCGCGGGATCGCCTGCAGCGTGTAGCTCGCCTGGCGCACGCGCGACTCGACGACCGCCTCGGGATCCGTCGACCAGTCGAACCACTCGGGATTGCGCGTGAGCACCACGGGCGCGGTGTCCCATGACTGCGCGAGGGTCGCGAGCTCGTCCGGTTCGAGCTCGGCGAGCGCGAGCACCGTGGGCTCGTCGCACATCACCCTCAGCGATCCGAAGTGAGACGAGGTCCCCGCGAGCACGATGGGGCGGTCGGGCGCCACCTCGCACAGCGAGGTGATCTGGTCGTACGCACCGCTCATCTCCCTCACGAACACGGGTGTCGCGCCCGACACGGGAAGGTCGTCCCCGAGGTCCACCGACAGCCACGTCGTGAGCGGCAGGACCACGAAGGCCCCTGCCGCGATGCGCCTCGCACGCAGGCGCGCCTCGGCGGTCGCGAGCCGGCCGGCGAGCCACCATGCGGCGACGGCGGCCGCGATCGCGAAGCCGGGAAGAGTGACCGCCTCGAAGCGACGGAAGGCCCACAGTTGGTCGGGGACCACCTCGGGGTTCCAGAAGTACAGGAGCGACGTGGGCAACACGGCACCCAGGAGAAGCGCCCACGCGGGACGTCCGCGCAGCATCCACACGGTGGCGAGGCCGAGGCCCAGGATGCCGAGGATCACGATCGGCCAGGTGAGGTAGTAGCTCACCCATGCGACCGTGTGCTCCGCGTAGGTGCGCGTGGGATCGACCTCGAGTCCCTGGGCGCGCTGGAAGGACTCCACCACCGAGCTGGTGAACTGGTCGACCGGGTCGTCCGTGCTGCGGTGCGACACCCACCACAGGGGCCGCGACGCGAGCACGGCGAGGAGGCCCGACACCGCGACACCCGCCGCGACCGCGCCCCGCCGTCCCAGCATCGTCCTCACGCCCGTCGCGAGGCGCTCGCCACCCGCGAGCCACGTCAGCACCCACACCGCGAGCACCGCGGCCGCCACGGCGTAGCCCAGGGTCAGCGTGCGGGCCTGGTCCCCCAGGCGCTCCGCATAGCCCTCGCTCCATCGCCACAGCGCGGCGTAGCCCGCGAGCAGGATCGCCGCCTGCACCCCGATCACGAGGAGCCCGAGCCCCGCACGGCGCGCGCGCGGCAGGTCCGACAGCGCGAGCGCAAGCACGGCGGCGCCGAGTAGCCCGATCGCGAAGGCGGCGCCGTCGATGCGGATGAACGATGTCGCGCCGCCGGCGGCCGCTCCCAGGACGAGCGGTCCGGCTCGTCCCTCCTCCACGCCTCGCCAGAGCCACAGCGCGGCCGACAGCGCGAGCACGAGGGTGAGAGGCTCGGTGTACGCGGAGCGGGACAGG
The DNA here is from genome assembly GCF_030296675.1 of Demequina sediminis. Taxonomy (GTDB): domain Bacteria; phylum Actinomycetota; class Actinomycetes; order Actinomycetales; family Demequinaceae; genus Demequina; species Demequina sediminis. Next base: position 7,726 of record NZ_AP027736.1, read on the forward strand.
CCGATATGCGCGACGGACAGCGCGACGGCCGCGGCGGGGGCGAGCGACGCGAGCGGGCCCAGCATGCGGCGTGCGAGCGCGTACACCACCAGGATCCCGACGGCCCCGATCAGCAGGTTGAAGACCAGCACTCCACGGTCGCCCGCGATCCACCCGCCCACCGCGATGACGGCGGACAGCAGGCGCGCGCCCTGCGGCTGAATCGCGTCGCCGCGCAGGTTCCAGGCCTGGGACGCGTCCGCGAGCACGGTCGGGTCGACCTCGGCCGCCTCGATCGCCCCCAGGCTCGGGATGTCGGCGTGGGGGTGGTCGACCAACCACAGCCCGGTCAGCGTGAGGAAGCCCGGATCCCGCACGACGATGAGGTACTCGGCCGCGAGCACGGCGTTGACCACCGCCCACACGCCGGCCCCCGCGAGCGCCACGATCGCGCCGGCCCTGTCCGCCGCCGCGACGCGCGTGGGGCGCGGGACGATGCGCCAGGCGAGCGCCGCGATGACCGCGGCGGTCGGCAGCACGGTCCAGGGCGAGAACAGGCCGACGCTGACCCACCCGCCGGCGGACAGCGACAGCGCCACGAGCACGAGGACGATCCGCTCGGGTGCGGTGACGAGGGCCACCGCGCCTCGCGAGGGGTGCCCTGGCCGGGAGGGCGTGGACGCCAGGGAGGAGGCATGTCTCGTCACGGCCACCCAGCGTATCCGCGCTGGGGCACGCGCGTCCCTGTGGGTCATTGCAATGTCGCGGGGCGCGGGTAGGGTGTCGTCATGACGCGAATTGTTTTGGTCGAAGATGACCCGACCATTTCAGAACCCTTGACCCGTGCTTTGGGCCGGGAGGGGTACGACGTCGAGTGGCATGGGACGGGCATGGGTGGCGTCGAAGGATCAGACGACGCGGACCTTGTCATCCTTGACCTCGGTCTTCCCGACATCGACGGCGTCGATGTCGCGCGGCGCATCCGCGAGAAGGGCCTGCAGGTGCCCATCCTCATGCTCACTGCGCGCGCCGACGAGGTCGACCTGGTCGTGGGCCTGGATGCAGGCGCGGACGACTACGTCACCAAGCCGTTCCGGCTCGCCGAGCTGCTCGCGCGCGTGCGCGCGCTGCTGCGCCGTCGCACCGGCTCGGAGTCCGGCGCCGACCTCGAGGCGGCGGGGGTGCGCATCGATGTCGCGGGTCACCGCGCGTACCTCGACGGCGTCGAGCTGCAGCTGAGCAGCAAGGAGTTCGACCTGCTGCACGTGCTCGTCGCGAGCGCGGGCTCCGTGGTCTCGCGCGACACGCTCATGCGCGAGGTGTGGTCGGCGGATCCCGGTGCGCCGTCCAAGACCCTCGATATGCACGTGTCGTGGCTGCGCCGCAAGCTCGGCGACGACGCCGCTCACCCGCACTTCATCACGACGGTGCGCGGGATGGGCTTCCGCTTCGAGACGGGCACCTAAGGGGAGCCGTGCGCCGCCGCGTCCTCGCCGCGACCTTCTCCGCTCTGGCCGTGGCGGTGGTCATGCTCGGCATTCCCCTCGCCGTCGCCGCGGCCCAGATCATCCGTGACGACGCCCTGCGCGACCTCGACCTGCGCGCGAGCACCGCCGCCCGCTCTCTCGAGGTGCGCTACCTCTCGGGCGAGCCGATCACGGCCAGCAACGTCGACTCGTTCGTGAGCGAGCGCCCCGGCGCCCCCGAGTACATCTACGTGCGCCTGCCCGACGGCACGGTGCTGACCGCGGGCGAGGAGCCCTCGCCCGCCTACTCGGAGAGCCACGCGACCGACTCGGGGATCGTGGTGCTGGCCTACCTGTCGACGTGGGACGTGTACTGGCAGATCGCGCGCGTCGTGGGCCTGGTGCTCGCGAGCGGCTCGGTCGCGATTGTCGCGGGCGCCGCGATGGCGATCTGGCAGGCCAATCGACTCTCCGCCCCGCTCGTGTACCTCGCCGCCTCCGCCGAGCAGATCGGGTCGGGTCAGGTGCGCCCGCGCCTCGAGAGCACGGGCATCGAGGAGATCGACCTGGTGGCCGAGGAGCTTGCCAGGTCGTCGGACCGCATGGCAGCGCGGCTCGCCACCGAACGCCAGTTCGCGGCCGATGCCTCGCATCAGCTCAGGACGCCGCTCACCGCGCTGTCGATGCGGCTCGAGGAGATCTCCGCGCTCACGCAGCAGGACGAGGTTCGCGAGGAGGCGGACCGCTCTCTCGAGCAGGTCGAACGCCTGGTGGGGGTCGTGGACGAGCTCCTGGGCCGGTCGCGACGCGCGCTCGGCTCCGGTACGGAACTCGTGCAGCTCGACGAGGTCTTCGCGCAGCAGCGCGCCGAGTGGGCCGCCGCGTTCACGGGGGCGGGCAGGCGACTCGTGATCGCGCCCACACACGCGACCGTGTTCGCGACCCCGGGCGGCCTGGCCCAGGCGCTCGCGACGCTCATTGAGAACTCGCTCAAGCACGGCGGCGGCACCACGCGCGTCACCGCGCGCGAGTCGGGACAGAACCATGCGGTCGTGATCGAGGTCACGGACGAGGGCGAGGGCGTCCCCGAGTCGATCGCGCCGCGCATCTTCGAGCGCGAGGTGACCTCGGGCCGCGGCACGGGGCTCGGTCTCGCGCTCGCGCGCGACCTCGTGACCGCCGATGGCGGCAGGCTCGAGCTCGCTCAGCGCGTGCCCGCCACGTTCGCGGTCTTCCTGCAGGGGGTCCCGCGCATGGTCGAGCTCGAGGAGATCGTCCCCCACGCACAGCAGTCCGAGCGCCGCCGCCGCAGGCGGTGACCCGCTATCGGGGCGAGGTGCGGGGGTCCGCCGCCCCGGCATCGTCCCCCAGTACCGCGGGGGCGGGCGCCTCGAAGACGAACAGGCTGTAGCCGACGTAGCGCGCGATCGTGCCGAGCGCGATGCCCACGAGCGAGGCGACGTTGTCCGCGAGCAGGCTCGTGAGTCCCCAGCCGTGGTGGCTCAGCGCGACCGTGCCCGCCTCGATGATCAGGGCGGCGCCGTTGACGAGGCCGAAGAGCACGAGTTCGCGGGCCGGGCGGTGGCGGCCGCGCCCGCGGTACGTCCACTCGCGGTGGGCCACCCACGCGAACAGGATCGACGCGGCGGTCGCGATGACCTTGGCCGTCACCACGCGGTCGTCGTCGCCCGCGACGGTCGCGTCCGGGGCGAGCGGGCCCAGCCGCAACAGGTTGAACACACCCAGGTTGACGACGATCCCGGCCACGCCGACGATGCCGAAGCGTGTGAGTTCACCGACCCGCGCGCGCACCCATCCGACCACCGTCACGAGTGACGAGCCTAGCCCCCGGTAGTTTGGTGCCATGACCCCGATCGTCGCCGTCATCGGCGGAGGCCAACTCGCGCGCATGATGGCCGCTCCCGCCACCGCACTCGGCATCACCCTCCGCGTCCTCGTCGAGTCCAGCGAGGCCGCCGCGGCGTTGCCCGCTCACGAGACCGTGGTGGGCCTTCCCACGGACCCCGACGCGGTGGCCCGCCTGTTGGCCCACCCCCGCCCCGCCGCCCTCACGTGGGAGCACGAGCACATCCCGGCCGAGGTCTTCGACGCCGCGGCCGCCGCCGGCGTGCCCGCGCGGCCGGGTCTCCACGCACTGCTGTACGCGCAGGACAAGATTGAGATGCGGGCCCGCATGGATGCGCTCGCGCTTCCCAACCCCGCATGGGCGCATGTCGAGACCGAGGACGAGGTCGAGGCCTTCCTCGCCGTCCACGGCGGCGCGGGCGTGCTCAAGACCGCGCGCGGTGGCTACGACGGCAAGGGAGTGAGGGTGATCGGCTCACCCGGCGAGGCCACCGACTGGCTCCGCGCGGCGGCCGACGGCGGCCCGCGCGTGCTCATCGAGGAGAAGGTGCCGTTCGATCGCGAGCTCGCGGTCCTCGTGGCGCGCCGGCCCTCGGGCGAGCTGCGGGCGTGGCCCACGGTCGAGTCGATCCAGCGCGCCGGGGTGTGCTCCGAGGTCATCGCTCCCGCCCCCGACCTGCACGGGGCCGTCGCGGACGAGGCCGCCAGGATCGCGTCCGAGATCGCCCACGGCCTCGACGTGACCGGGGTGCTGGCCGTCGAGATGTTCGTCGCCGGCGACCGCATCCTCATCAACGAGCTCGCGATGCGGCCCCACAACTCGGGTCACTGGACCATCGACGGGTCCCGCACGAGCCAGTTCGAGCAGCACCTGCGTGCCGTGCTCGACCTGCCGCTCGGAGACACCACCCCCACGGCGCCGTGGACCGTCATGGCGAACGTGCTGGGCGGGGCGCGCATCGCGCTCGCGAGCGCTCTCGCGGAGGTCGACGATGCCGGGGCGAAGATCCAGTTGTACGGCAAGGGGTGCGGGCCGGGCGCAAGGTCGGCCACGTGAACGTGTCCGCTGGCACCCGCGAGGAGGCCTACGCGAGGGCCGTCGCGGCCGCCGCTATCGTGAGGGACGGAGGTGGCGCATGAGCGCGATTCGAGTGGGGTTGGTCATGGGGTCGGACTCCGATTGGCCCACGATGCAGGCGGCGGGCGAGGCGCTCGCCGAGTTCGGCATCGGATACGAGAAGGACGTGGTGTCCGCGCACCGCATGCCCGAGCAGATGATCGCGTACGGCCGTGAGGCCGAGTCGCGCGGGCTCGCGGTGATCATCGCCGGCGCGGGCGGCGCCGCCCACCTTCCCGGCATGCTGGCGTCCGTGACGACGCTGCCGGTGATCGGCGTGCCCGTGCCCCTGAAGCACCTCGACGGTATGGACTCGCTGCTGTCGATCGTCCAGATGCCGGCGGGCGTGCCCGTCGCCACTGTGTCGATCGGGGAGCGCGCAACGCCGGGTTGCTGGCGGCGCGCATCCTGGGTGCGGGAGAGGGCGACGAGGCCGCGCGGATCCGCGCGCGCATGGAGGCCTTCCAGGACGAGCTCCGCGAGGTCGCCTACGCGAAGGGCGAGGCGCTCCGCCGGGCTTGACGCGGGAAGCCTGACACAGGAGGTCTGGCACGCGAAGCCGGCCGCGGCATCGTCCCGATGACCGGCCTCCGCGCGCCGCGTGCTACGGCAGCACGCAGCTGTCGAGAATCTCGTCCTCGGTCTCGCGCTCGGGGCTGGGCGACACCGAGGGCGTCGCGGAACCCGAGGCGGTGGGGGTCGGTGCGGCCGAGGACGACGGGTCGGGCGAGGCGCTGGGGTCCGTGGTGGGCTCGAGCAGCGCGGGGTTGATGGTCTCGTCGGCCTTGAGCGATGCCCACATCTCGGCGGCATCGGGCTCGGTCCACAGCACGTCGCCGCTCGAGTCGCCCGCATACTCCCACGGCACCGTCGTCATGTAGAGGTTCGCGGTGTCGAAGTTGCGCAGGCTCCACGCGAGTCCCAGCAGGTAGTGGGAGTCGCCGAATTCGGGGTCCATCGTGAGCGACTCCGCAAGGGCCGTGATGAACTCGGTGCCCTTGGTGGCGTCCGTGAGCAGGTTGAGGCCCAGCGCCTTGCGCGCCATGTTGGTGAGCAACTCCTGCTGGCGCTCGATGCGCATGAGGTCGGTGCCGTCGCCCAGTCCCTCGCCGGTGCGGGCGCGGGCCCACGCGAGCGCCGTGGTGCCGTCGAGCACCTGCGCGCCCGCCTCGAGGTCGAGGTTCGCCTTCGAGGAGCTGACGTCGTTCGGGATACACATGGGCACGCCGTCGAGCGCGTCGACCATGTTGACGAAGCCGGAGAAGTCGACCACGGCATAGTGGTCGATGAGGATGCCCGTGAGGTCGTACAGCGTCGTCGCGACGCATGCCGCGGCCTCCGCGACGTTGCCGTTCTGGCCGCCGTTGGCGAACGCGATGTTGAACTTGCCCGTCCACCCCCGCACGGTCGAGCCGTCGAGCATCTGGCAGTCGGAGATCGCGACGCGCGAGTCGCGCGGGATCGACACCATCTCGACGCGCGAGCGGTCGGCCGAGACGTGCATGACGATCGTGGTGTCGTTGCGCATGCCGTCGACCGAGTCGTGGCTGAGGTCCGAGTTCTCGCCCAGGCGCGTGTCGGACCCCATGAGCAGGATGTTGAGCGCCTTGCCCGCCGAGGCATCCTCGGGGTCGCCTCCGGCTCGGGGGTGTGCGACGGCAGCAGGCCGCTGATGTCCTGCGTCGTGAAGCTGTTGTCGATCCGGTTGAGGCTGGTCTCGACGAACACGAGCCCGAAGCCGGCGGCCGCCGCGAGGACGCCCAGCACCGCGCCGACCGCACGACGCGACGGGATGCGGGTGGCGTGGCGCAGGCGGCGACGGCTGCGAGGGTCGGTGACCTCGACGGTCATACATGCTCCTGGGCTCGGCGTGCGCGCGCACGCGTGTCGGTACTGGCGACCCAACGCACGCGGGGCGTCGCGCGTTCCCTCCGTCGCGTCAGCGGCACGCGTCGAGCAGGGACTCCGGTCCGGCGGGGGACGGGGTGACGGCGGGCTCTGCTGTCGCGGAGGCGGTCGGCTCGGAGGGCTGCTCGTCCTTCTTGCCGTCGTCCCACGTCGAACTCGAGTCACCCTCAACCGTGACGGAGATGGGTCGGTCGTTGCGGATATCGTCCCACATCTGTTCCGCGTCGGGCAGAATCTCGACGTTGAGCCGGTCCTCGGTGTACGCCCACGGCACGGTCTCGAAGCGCACCGCGCCGAGGTCGAGGTTGCGCAGGCTGTAGGCGAGGCCCAGGAGATAGGACGTGTCGGCGAGGCCCGGGTCCATGGTCAGCGACTCCGCCGCGGCGCGCAGGAAGTGGGTGAGTTCGCCCACGTCGGTGAGCAGATTCTTCGACAGCGCCGTCGCCGCCACCTGCTCGAGGAGCTGCTGCTGTCGCGTGATGCGTTGGAGATCGGAGCCCGAGACCCCGCCCTGCTCCGCTGTGCGCAGCCGAGCGTACGCGAGGGCGGTCTTGCCGTCGAGCGTCTGGGGCCCGGCCGCAAGGTCGAGGTGTGCCTTCTCGGAGACCAGCCGCTCGGGGATACACATCGGCACGCCGCCGAGCGCGTTGACCATGCCAACGAAGCCCGTGAAGTCGACTACCGCGTAGTGGTCGATGTAGACGCCCGACAGTTGCTCGACGGTCTTGATCGAGCACGCCGCCGCCTCCGCGGCGTTGCCGCGCAGTCCTCCATTCGCGAAGGCGGTGTTGAAGTCGCCGTAGCCGCCAGGGACGGTGTCGCCGTCGAGGTACGCACACTCGGGGATGTCGACCTGCGCATCGCGCGGGATGGACACTGCCTCGACGCGCGTGCGGTCGGCGGAGATGTGGACGAGCAGCGTCGTGTCGTTGCGCATGCCCTCGACGACGCCGCCGCCGTCGATGTTGCCGTTCGCGCCGTCGCGCGCGTCCGAGCCCATGAGCAGCAGGTTGACGGCCTCGCCAGCGTCCGAGTCGACGGGCCGGTCGGGCCGCTCGCCCACGAGCGACTCGAACTCCTGCGAGTTCGCGCTGAGGGCGCCGCCCACCTGATCGACCACGGTATTGCCGTACACGAGCGTGAATCCCAGCACCGCGACGATCACGAGCGTCGCAATCCAGATCACGCGCTGCATGAGCCCCGGCCGCGCGTGGCGAGCCTGCGGCACGCTCGTGTCCGTCATCCATCCCCCAGGGCTTGTCGTAGCCGCATTCTAGGGCGGGGACGATGCGCCGGCGGTGAGGCGCGGGCCGCGTCGGGCGGCCCGTGGGCCGCCCCGTGGCGCCGACACGCCCGGTCGCGCGTGTCGGCACTTGCGTGGGATACGCCACACTCGACTTGACGCGTGGTGATTACACGGCTGTAATTCCTTGTGACGGGTTTCATCTCGTCGCGATCGGAGGTGGGGACCGTGTGGAATATCTACGACGGCTCAGTGCCCTCGGACGCAGGCAAGCCGGCATCGACACTGGCGTCGGTGGTGGACATCTTCGGCGGTACCGATGATGACGGACCGCTGGGGTGGCAAGAGCGCGCGCTGTGCGCTCAGACCGACCCGGAGGCGTTCTTCCCTGAAAAGGGTGGCTCAACGCGCGAGGCCAAGAAGGTGTGCGGGTCGTGTGACGTGCGCTCAGAGTGCCTCGACTACGCGCTGGAGAACGACGAGCGATTCGGTATCTGGGGCGGGCTGTCGGAGCGCGAGCGCCGCAAACTCAAGCGGCGCGCGGTCTAGCCGGAAAGCCTGCGTGGGAGCACGATGAGCCTTGCGCGCCTGCTGGTGCGCGCGATCGTGGTCTCCGACACGCGTTCCGAGCGCCTTCCCGACGTCCTCGCGGCTGTCGCGGCTCAGACGCAGCGGCCCGATCTTTTGCACGTCGTGCTGCCCGCTGACGCCGAGCGACCGCGCACCCCCGAGGGACTCGAGATCGACTGGGTCGTGGGAGGACGCACGTACGCCGAGGGCGTCGACGCCGTGTTGGCGGCGCATCCGAGTCACCCCCACGAGTACGTGTGGCTGCTTCACGATGACTCCGCACCCCTGCCCGACGCGCTCGCGCGTCTGGCCGCGACGGCCAAGAAGCGCACCGCGGCCGCGGTGGTCGCGCCGGCGCAGGTGAGGTGGGACGACGTCAGCCGCCTGGTCGGCCTGGGCGTCACGACGACCGTGATCGGTGCCCGGCGCATCGACCTGGTGGACGAGGACGACATCAACCAGGGCCAGTACGACGAGCGCGACGACGTCCTGGCGGCATCGCTCGCCGCGGCGCTCGTGCGTCGCGACGCTTGGGAGCGGCTGGGCGGGCTTGAGCCCGCGTATCGCGGCTTTGGCGACAGCCTCCACTTCTGCCGGCTCGCGTGGCGCTCGGGCTACGACGTCGTGATCGTCCCCGCGGCGAAGGTGCGGCACGCTCAGGAGTCCCTCACGGGCGAACGCGGCGGCGCGCTGCGTGGTCGTGCGCGCGCATACGGCGCGGGTCGGACGGGCGAGTGGATCCACGCGCTGTCGTGGTCGCCGGCGATTGCCGTTCCCTTCCTTGTCGTGTGGAGCTTCCTCTCCGCCGCGCTGCGCGCCGTGCTTCGCGTCGCGCAGAACGAGTCGCGGATGGTCGGCGCGGACCTCGCGGTGCCGTGGCGGGTGCTGACCCGCCTCCCTCGGCTACCCGGCATCCGTGCGCGCATCCGTCGGACGGTGACCAGGCCGCGCGCGGTCGTGCGCCCCTTCCTCGTCGGTGCCCGCGCCGTCGCCTCGCACGTGCGCTCGCGAGAGATGCGTGCCTACGACAGGTGGCGGGCGCAGTCCGCGCCGTCAGACATGGTCCGCGCCGAGCTGGCCGAGGCGGCGATCCGCCGCCGTACGGGACTCGCGGCGCTCGCTCTCGCCGCGATCGCGGCCTCGGTCGCGCTGCACGGCACGTGGCTCACCGCGCTGGGTTCGGGGCGCATGCTCGTGGGCGAGGCGCTGGGCGCCACGAATGTCTCCCTCGCGGCGCTGTGGGAGCGCACGTGGTCGGGATGGGATCCGAGCGGATTCGGATCACCCGCTCTCGACGGCGCCTTCAGTGCGATGCTGCTGCCCGCCGCCGTCCTACCGGGCGGCGTGCGGGTCTGGGTCGGCCTGGTGCTTGGCCTTGGCGTCGCGATCGCGGTCGTGTCCGCGTGGTGGGCGCTGGGAGCGGCGACGCGGTCGGTGTGGGCGCGTGCGCTTGGCGCGCTCGCCTATGGGCTGTGGCCGCTGCACCTCCAGGCCATCTCGGATGGTCGCCTCGGAGCGGTGATCGCGCACCTCATGCTCCCGTGGTTCGCCCTGGGACTCGCGCGCGCCGCGGGCTGGCATCGGGGTGAGGCGGTCGGCGGCGGCGAGGAGTTCCCCGCGCGCCGGCACGCGAGTCCGAGCGCCGCGATGGGGGCGGCATTCTCCGCGGCGGTCATCGTGACCGCCGCGCCGGCCCTGCTCGTGCCGCTCGTCGTGATCCTCGCGGCGGCGGGCGCCGTCGCGGGCCGTGCGCGCTGGCGCGTGTGGTCCGCCGCCGTGCCCGCGCTCGTGGTCTCTGCGCCGGCGCTGGTCGCCGCCTGGCACGCCGGCGTCGTGTCCCGCGACGCGTGGGCGATCCTCGCGCGCGAAAATGGACCCGCTCTCGCCGCGGAGAGCGTCGAGCCGTGGCGGCTCGTGCTCGGCCTGACGGGCGAGACCGCCCTGACTCCCGGCCTGCCCGACGCCGCCGCGACCCTCGCCGCGAGTGCGGTGGGAATCGGCATCGTCGCCGCGGCCGCGCTCGCCGCTCTCTCGGGTCGCGCCCCGTGGGCCGTCGCAGGTGGGTTGCTGACCGCGGCTCTCGGCGTGCTGGCGGCCGCCGCCTCGCAGGCGACCGTCGTCGTCGCGGCCGACGGGGCGGGTCAGGCGGCCGCCAACGGCTTCGCGGGACCGGGCACGTCTCTTGCCGCCGCCGGCCTCATCGCCGCCGCCGCCGCGGCATCGTCCCGACTCTGGGCCGGCAGCACCGGACCCCGTCGGACCGCGGTTCGCCTCGTGTCGTCGCTTGTGGTCACCGCGTTCGCCGCAACCCTGGTCTGCGTCGTCGTGGTCGAGGCGTGGCCGACCCGGCCCGAGCGAGGCGATGTCCACCCCTCCGACGCCACGGTGCTGCCGCTGGTCGCTGAGCTCGAACAGGAGCTGGCGACGCGCCAGCGCGCGCTCGTGCTGACCGATACCGAGGCAGGCGTCGACTACGCGGTGCTCGAGCGCGCGGGCACGGTGACCCTCACGGGGCGGGCGCAGCGCGACGCGGAAGGTGCCGCGCTCGCGGGCTCCGGCACGCCCGCCGTGACCCCCGAGACACTCGCGCCGGTAGTCGCGACGATGGCCGGGGCGGGCACGGGGGCCGAGGAGCGGCTCGTGACGTGGGGCATCGGAGTCGTGGTCGCGGCCCCCGAGTCCCCGATGATCGCGGGGGCGTTGGCCCAGATTCCCGGCCTTCACCTCATCGGTGCGAGCGAGTACGGCACGACCTTCCGCGTCGAGCCCGAGGAGGACACCGTGGTCGCGCGTGCGTGGATCGAGTCGTCCGGGGCGGAAACCGTCACGCTGGAATCCGACTCGCGATCGGGTCCCACCCGCGACGCTGGCGGCGCGGGCGGGACGCTCGTCATCGCCGCGGCCGCCGACCCCGGGTGGCGCGCCACCGGCGACGGCCGCGCGCTCGCCGCGGTCGAGGATGCCGAGGGGCGCGTGGCCTTCGACGTGCCCGCGGGCGTGGACACGGTCACCTATGCGTATGTCGACGAGGGCTATCGGTTCTGGTGGTGGGCCTCGGCGGTTGCCGTCGCCTGGGCGATGATCGGGATGGTGCCGCTCCATGACCGCCGCTACGTGGCGGTGCGACGATGATCCGGCGGGTGGTGGTGGCGGCAGCGGCCGTCGCGGCGATCGGAGCGGTCGTGGTGTCGGCGCGACTCGGCGGCGAGGAGCCGATGCCCGCCGCGCCCTTCTCCGGCGAGGTCACCCCGGCGGCGCAGCCCGTCGCGTGCCCCGGTCCCGTCGAGATTCCCGTGGGCGAGATCGAGGGAGGGGATCCGGCCCTCGGCTCGGGCTCCGATGACCGGACCTATGCCGGGGAGGGCGGGGCGGCCGGCACGGAGCCGCTCGGGGCGGGCTTCCTGGTGCGCGGCGACGCGGGCGCATCGGTCGAGCGGATCGGCGCGGGCGATGTCGCGGGCCTCGCCGCGGCCTCATGCGTGGCACCCACGCGCGACCAGTGGCTCGTCGGCGGGTCGACGACGCTTGGGTCGAGCGCCCGCCTGGTGCTGTCCAACCCGTCCGATGCCACGACGGAGGCCACCGTCACGTACTACGGGCCGCTCGGCAAGCTCGAGGAACGCACCGTGGCGACCCTCGCGGCCGGCGCCCAGCGCGAGATCCTGCTCGAGGGCGTGGTCCCCGAGGTCTCCGCCCTCGCGATGCGGATCGTGGCCACGGGTGCGGGGGTCGTCGCCCACCTCCAGGACTCTCGCCTCGACGGCTTCCAAGCGGCGGGCACGGATTGGGTGGGACGCGGCGCCGTGCCGTCCACCTCTCTGGTGGTGGCGGGTGTCGGCGGTGCAGAAGCCGAGTCCACGCTGCGCATCATGGCCCCCGAGGGCGCGACGGCGAGCCTCACGCTCACGGGCGAGGACGGAATCGTCGAGTGGGGTGGGGTGACGGCGCTCTCGCTCGAACCGGGAGTCGTGACCGAGGTCGAGATTCCCCAGGTCGAGGGGGCGCGATCGAGATCAGCGCCGATTCCCCCGTGGTCGCCGCGGCGATGATGCGCGAGCCGCGCGAGATCCAGGACGGCCCGGCCGGCTCCTTCGCGTACGACCTCGCGTGGACCGCCGCCCAGGACGTATCCGACCGACTCGCGCGCTCGGTCGTCGTCACCGATCACGTCACCGCGGTCACGGTGCACGCTCCCGCGACGGCGGACTTCGAGTTGACGGATGCCTCGGGCGCGGTGGTGGCCTCGGCCACCGTGACCGCGCGCACGAGCGCGACGATCCCGCTCGAGGTGGCTCCCGGCACGACGCTCACCGCGCAGGGCCGGTTCACGTGGGTGCTGGTCCTCGACGACGAGCCCGGCTTCCTGGCGCGCGTGGCGCCGCGCCGCACCGATGTCGAGCCGCTCGTGGTCGAGGTGGGCCAGCGCCCGTACGTGGGGCCCGTGGCGGTCCGCGAGGACTGAACGGGGCCTCCGCCCCCTAGGAGCCGTACTCGGGATCGACGTCCTCGGGCGGGTGGCCCACGAGGTGGGCGACGTGCTCGGTCACGACGTCGCGCACGAGCGCGGGCAGGTCGGCCGGCTCCGCGCGCTGTTCGATCGGGCGCCGGTACAGCACCACCCGCGAGGGTTGACCGAGGTCGGCGGGGAAGAGCCTGCCGAGCGGCACGCCCTCCTCCCATGGCGTGGGATCCGACGGCGGCACGTCCTCGGTCCCGAACTCGACGCGCCCCCACTGGTCTCCCCAGCGCGGCTCCAGCCGGTCGACCGCGTCGGCCACGAGGTCGTCGAACCTCTCGGCGCGCGTGCGATGGCCGGGCGCGCCGAAGGGGAGCAGTGGCCTGCGCAGGCCACGGCCGTGGCGATCGCGGCTGGACATAGGGCGAGGCTACCGCGAGCGCCGGGCCGTCCCGGCGTGGCTTGCGCCGCGACGGACGATGCGCGGGTAGCGTCACTGTTCGTGATGGCAACCCGGCAGTGCTCGCGCTCGTCGTGCTCGCGCCCGGCGGCTGCGACGCTCACGTATGTGTACGCGGACTCGACCGTGGTGGTGGGCCAGCTCTCCGCCACCGCCGAGCCGCACTGCTATGACCTGTGCGCTCACCACGCGGACCGCTTCACCGCGCCCCGCGGCTGGGATGTGGTGCACCTCCACAGCGACCTGGTCGACCCCGAGCCGTCGACCGACGACCTCGAGGCTCTGGCGCGCGCTGTCCGCGAGGCCGGTCGGCCCCGCCCCGCCGCCGCATTCACTCCTCCCGTGCCCCTCGCTTCCGAGCCGCGCCGCGGTCATCTCAGGGTCATCTCGAACGAGGCCTGATCGCCCTCCGGTGCCGCCGCATCGTCTCTCGGCCGCGCCGGCGCGCGAGGACGGCCGCACCGGTACCCTGGGTCCGTGACTGACGCACCCGACCTGTCCGGCCTCATCAAGTCCTACGACGTCCGCGGAATCGTGGGCGAGGATCTCACCGCGGAGGTCGCGACGGCGATCGGCGCGGCGTTCGCCGACGCCATTGTGCTGCCCGATGGAGAAACCACCGTGGCGATCGGTCACGACATGCGCGACAGCGGGCCGTGGCTTGCCGACGCGGTGGCGGAGGGCCTGACGTGTCGCGGAGTGAACGTCGTGAGGATCGGGCTGTGCTCGACCGACGGCCTCTATCACGCGTCGGGCGCGCTCGACCTGCCCGGCGTGATGATCACCGCGAGCCACAATCCCGCCGCCTACAACGGCATGAAGCTGTGCCGCTCGCGCGCCCGTGCGGTCGGGGAGAACTCGGGCCTCGCCGACGTGCGCGCGCTCGCCTCGCGCTATCTCGTTGAGCCGCCCGCCACCGCCCCGGTGCGCGGCGCCGAGTCCACCCGCGAGATGGTGGGCGAGTACGGCGCGTTCCTGCGCTCGCTCGTGCCTCTCGACGGCATCCGCCCGCTCACGGTCGTGGTCGACGCCGCGAATGCGATGGCCGGCTACACGGTGCCTGCGGTGCTGGGCACCGAGGCCGGGCTGGGGGAGCTCCCCTCACGATCATCCCGTTGTACTTCGAACTCGACGGCACGTTCCCCAACCACGAGGCCAACCCGCTCGACACGGACAACCTGCGTGACCTCCAGGCCGCGGTGCGTGCCCACGGCGCGGACATCGGCCTCGCCTTTGACGGCGACGCGGACCGCTGCTTCGTGGTCGACGAGCGCGGCGAGGTGGTGACGCCGTCGACCATCACGTGCCTCGTGGGTCTGCGCGAGACGGCGCGCGAGCTCGCCGAGGGTCGCGAGCCCACCGTGATCCACAACCTCATCTCCTCGCGTGCGGTGCGCGAGCAGCTGTCCGCCGCCGGCGCGGTCCCCGTGCGCTCGCGCGTGGGCCACAGCTACATCAAGGCCGAGATGGCGCGCCTCAACGCGATCTTCGGCGGCGAGCACTCGGCGCACTTCTACTTCCGCGACTTCTTCTTCGCCGACTCGGGGATGCTCGCGGCGATGCACGTGCTCGCGGCGCTGGGCACTCAGGACCGCACGCTGTCGCAGATGCTCGAGACGTATCACCCCTACACCGCCTCCGGCGAGATCAACTCCCGCGTGGACTCCGTGCCCGATGCGCTCGCGCGGGTGCGTGCAGCGTTCGTGACCGAGGACGTCGAGGTCGACGAGTTCGACGGGCTCACGGTCGAGCACTGGCCCGCGCCGGGCGAGGGCGAGCGCTGGTGGTTCAACGTCCGCCCCTCCAACACCGAGCCCTTGCTGCGGCTCAACGCCGAGGCCGACGGCGAGGCGCTCATGGAGCGCGTGCGCGACGCGGTCCTCGCCGTCATCCGGGAGGCCTGAGGTGTCGACCGAGGGCGGCACCAAGGCTGTCGTCGCGGCGCTCACCGCGAATCTCGGAATCGGCATCACGAAGTTCGCGGCGTGGGGGCTCACGGGGGCGTCGTCGATGCTCGCCGAGGCGATCCACTCGGTCGCGGACTCGGGAAACCAGGTGCTCCTCCTCGTGGGCGGACGCCGCGCGCGCAAGGAGGCCACCGAGGAGCACCCGTTCGGGTACTCGCGCTACCGCTACTACTACGCATTCCTCGTCGCGATCGTGCTGTTCTCGCTCGGTGGTCTGTTTGCGCTGTACGAGGCGTGGCACAAGTTCAGCCATCCGGAGCCGATCGAGTCGTGGCACTGGGTCCCCTTGCTGGTGCTGGTGGTGGCGATCGGCCTCGAGACCATGTCCTTCCGCACCGCGATCGTCGAGTCCAACAAGGTGCGGGGCAAGGTCGGCTGGGGCCGCTTCATCCGCCGCTCGCGCTCTCCCGAGCTGCCCGTCATCCTGCTCGAGGACTTCGGCGCGCTCGTGGGGCTCGTGTTCGCGCTGTTCGGCGTGAGCATGACCCTCATCACGCACGACGGCCGCTGGGACGCGATCGGCACGCTCATGATCGGCCTCCTGCTGGTGGTGATCGCGGTGGTGCTCGGTCGCGAGACGCGCGGCATGCTCCTGGGGGAGTCCGCCGTCGAGGAGGACGTCGCCGCGATCCGCGCGGCTCTTGCCGAGGCGGGCTACCCCGACGTCATCCACCTGCGCACGATGCACCTGGGGCCCGACGACGTCCTGGTCACCGCGAAGGTGGCCGCCGAGGCGGATGCCACCCTCGACGCGCTGTCCGCACGCACCGACACCGCCGAGCGGCTCATCCGGGAGGCGGTCCCCGCCGCCCGCCTGATCTTCATCGAGACCGACGTGCGCCGGGCGAACGACCCCGCCCCCGCATCGTCTCCCACGACCCCTGCCCGTCCGACGTCTCCCAAGCCCAGTCCCCATTCGGGACAGTGACGACTCGGCGCGGAGGTTAGTCGGCGTCCGGGATGCCGAACGGCAGACGCCTCAGCGCCTCACCCTCGCTCGTCGAGCGCGCCATGCGGGCGCTCTCGATCCGCCACTCGCGGTCGCGTCGCTCGACCAGCACCGCGACCAGGAAGGCCTCGGGGTGGGTGCCCTGCGGCGGTGGGGGAGCGACGTGCGTCGCGACCTGCTGCGACAACAGCGTGCCGATGCGCACGCGCGACGGGGGTGAATGCTGTCGACGCGCGCGAGGAACATGCGCGCGGTCAGCGCGAGGCCGTCGGGGAGGCGGGTGATGTCGGCGGTGCGCGCCCACTCGCCCAGGCCCACCGGCATCGCGAGGGTGGGCAACGCTCGCTTGGCCCCGCGCGTGCGCATCGCGTACGTGCCTGCCACGTAGTCGCCGATCCTCTTGCCGCGCGAGCCCAGGGCGGACACCGTCACGGCGAGCATGCCCGCGGTGCCGTAGACCTCGAGCACCGCCAGGAGGGCACGCGCGGTCGCGTGGCGGGCGCTCACGGGACCGCCGTCGTCGCGCACCACGCGCAGGCCCATCGCCCAGCGCCCCAGCGATCGCCCGCGCGAGAGCGTCTCGACCAGGACGGGCACGACCACGAGCCCCACCACCGTCCACGCGATGACGATCGCGCGCTGCCACGCGTCGTTGACGGCGGGCAACAGGTTGTCGAGCGCCGCGAACCCGGCGACCAGGAGCATCAGGGTCGCGACCATGTCGATCGCACCCGAGACCATGCGTAGTGGGACAGGCGCCGCGCCGGAGTCGAGCACGACTCCCTCGCCGATGAGGATTGAGTCCTCGTCCGTCATGGGCTCCCCCTGTTCCGTCTCTCCTGTGGCATCGTAGCGGCGTGGACATCGACTCCTTTGGCGCCGTTCGCGAGGCGCGCTGGACCAGGCTGCGCGAGCTCACTCGGGCACGCCGACTCACCGGCGCCGAGGCCGACGAGCTCACCCGCCTCTATCAGGCCACCGCCGGCGACCTCGCGACGGTGCGATCCTCCGCGCCCGAGCCGTCCGTCGTCTCGCGACTGTCCGTGCTGCTCGCCACCGCTCGCGTGTGGCTTACCGGCGCGCACACGACCTCGACCCGCGAGGGGGTCAGGTACCTCGTGTGGGGTCTGCCAGGGGCGCTCTACCGCGTGCGGTGGTGGGGGGTCGGGGTCACCGTGGCGGTCGTGGGACTCGCGTTCCTGTCGGGCTGGTGGACGCTCACGCATCCCGAGTCCCTCGAGCTGATCGGGCCGCCCGAGACGCGCGCGGCGATCGCCGAGCAGGAGTTCGCGAGCTACTACACGGAGTACGACTCGACGTCCTTCGCGGCGACGGTATGGACCAACAACGGCTGGCTCGCGGCGCAGTGCATCGCCTTCGGCATCACCGGCGTCTTCCCGCTCATCCTCATGTACAACACGGTCATCCAGCTGGGCGTCGCGGGGGCCGTCATGGCCGAGCATGGCGCGCTCGACGTGTTCTTCCAGCTCATCGCCCCGCACGGGCTGCTCGAGTTGTCCGCGGTGTTCGTGGCAGCGGGCACGGGGTTGCGCCTCTTCTGGACGATGCTCGTGCCGGGTCCGCGCCCGCGTGCACGTGCGCTCGCGGAGGAGGGGAGGGCGGCGATCGGTGTCGCGCTCGGCCTGGTGCTCGCGCTGTTTGCCTCGGGGTTGATCGAGGGCTACGTCACCGGCTCCGCGATGCCGTGGTGGCTCAAGATCGTGATCGGCGTGATCGCGGTGACGGCCTTCTGGATGTACATCTTCGTGGCCGGGCGCGTCGCGCACCGGGCGGGAGTGACCGGCGACTCCGAGGGCGACTTCGCGACCGATGAGGTGGCGCTGGCGGGATAGGCATCGTCCTCGCGCCGTCTCCTCCCGCCCCCGCCCCGCGGCTCCGCCACACGACTCCGCCACACGCCCCCACCCCGCGGCTCCGCCACACGCCCCCACCCCGCGGCTCCGCCACACGAGGCGGGCGGAAACGTGCGCAATCTGCGACTTCAGCTCGCGACTCGCCGACGACACGCCGACTGCTGTGTGGCGGAGCCGCGAAACGGTGTGGCGGAGCCGCGTTGGGAACAGTGCCGCGTTGGGCACAGCGCCGCGCTCGCTACAGCCGGCCCGCCGCCTTGAGGGCGAGATAGCGGTCGCACACCGCGGGAGCGAGGTCATCGGGGAGGGACAGCACGACCTCGGCTCCGAGCTGGCGCAGGCGCGTCGCCGCCGCCTCACGCTCGAGCATCGCGCGCGCGGCGGCCCCCGCGCCGTACGCCGCCTCCGCGTCCGAGCGATCCGCGAGCATCGCGCCCAGCTCGGGGTCCTCCACGGAGCCCACGAGCACCTGGTGTCGCTTCTGCAGCGCCGCGACCGCCTCGATCAGACCCGAGTCCATCGCCGAGGTATCGACGGTCGTGAGCAGCACCACGAGCGAGCGCTGGGAGACGCGGGACTGCACGAGCCTCACGAGAGCGGGCCAGTCGGGCTCGAGCAGGCTGGGCTCGACCGTCGCGAGCGCATCCGCGAGCTCGGCCATCAGCTGCGGCCCGCTCGACGCCGCGCGCGCCCTCTCGACGCGGTCGAAGGCCGTCGCCTGCACCCTGTCGCCCGCGTGCGATGCGAGCGCGCCCAGCAGCAGCGTGGCCTCGATCGAGGCATCGAGCCGAGGGGCGTCGCCCACCCGGGCGGCGGACAGCCGCGCGGTATCGAGAGCAATCACGACCCGGCGATCGCGCTCGGGGCGGTACGTGCGCACCACCACCTCGCCTCGACGCGCGGTGCCGCGCCAGTCGATGCTGCGGACGTCGTCGCCGATGACGTACTCGCGCAGCGAGTCGAACTCCGACCCCGCGCCCTTGAGGCGCACGGCCGTGCGGCCGTCGATCTCTCGCAACTGCACCAGTCGCGACGGCAGGTGGCGCCGCGACGCGAACTCGGGCAGTACCCGCACGTGGGCGGGCGCCTCGATCGACCGCTGGCGACCCGCGAGCCGCAGCGGGCCGTACGTGCGCACCGTCACCGCCCCCGCCTGGCGGTCGCCGCGGCGGGTGGGCCGGAGTATCGTCCCGAACGACTGCACCTCGCCGGGGGCGAGCGAAAAAGCGTGGCGGGTGGACGCGGCCCCCGCGGAGGGCTGCCACGCGTCACGCACCGCGCCCCGCACGCGGCGGCGGCCCAGGTTCGCGACGTCGAGCGTGGTGCGCACCGACTGCGAGAGCCTCACCGCGCCGGGCGCCTGTCGCCGCACACCCACGCGCGACGTGCGCGGAGCCATCCACACGTCGAGCAGCGCGAGCGCGACCACGCCGATGATCCACAGCCACGCGACATTGCGCGACTCGGCGAGCGCCGCGGGGATCGCCCCGAGCGCCGCGAGCGCGACGGTCCAACCGGTGATGTGCATGTCAGCGCGGCACGGGCACCGTGGTGAGCACAGACGTGAGCACGGACGTCGCGGTGACGCCCTCGAGCTCCGCCTCCGCGCGGATCCGCATGCGGTGAGCGAGCGTCCAGCCCGCGAGGGCCTTGACGTCGTCGGGGGAGACGTAGGTGCGCCCGCGCATCCACGCCCACGCGCGCGCGGTCGCCATGAGCGCCGTCGCGCCGCGAGGGGACACGCCGAGCGACACCGAGGGCGCCTCGCGCGTCGCGCGGCACAGGTCCACGATGTACCCGATGACGTCAGCCGAGATCTCCACCGAGGCCACCGCGGCGCGCGCCTGCTCGAGATCCGCGACCGATGCGACGGGAGCCAGGCCGGCGGCCGCGAGGTTGCGCGGGTCGAATCCAGCGGCGTGGCGCTGCAGCACGCTCGCCTCGGTCGCGCGGTCGGGAAGCGCG
Source organism: Demequina sediminis (assembly GCF_030296675.1). GTDB lineage: Bacteria > Actinomycetota > Actinomycetes > Actinomycetales > Demequinaceae > Demequina > Demequina sediminis. The sequence goes on from NZ_AP027736.1 coordinate 27,546, forward strand.
ACGGGCAGCTTGAGCATGAAACGGTCCATCTGCGCCTCGGGCAGCGGGTAGGTGCCCTCGTACTCCACGGGGTTCTGGGTCGCGATCACGAGGAACGGGTCGGGGAGCTTGCGTGCCTCGCCATCCACCGTGACCTGACGCTCCTCCATCGCCTCGAGCAGCGCGGACTGCGTCTTGGGGGGCGTGCGGTTGATCTCGTCGGCCAGCATGAGGTTGGTGAACACGGGTCCCTCGCGGAACGAGAAGGCCGCCGTGCGCGCGTCGTAGACGAGCGAGCCGGTGACGTCTCCCGGCATGAGGTCGGGAGTGAACTGCACGCGCTTCGTGTCCATGTCGAGCGACGCGGCGAGCGCGCGCACGAGCAGCGTCTTCGCGACGCCGGGCACGCCCTCGAGCAGCACGTGGCCGCGGCACAGCAGCGCAATCACGAGTCCCGTGACGATCTGGTCCTGGCCCACGACCGCCTTGCCGACCTCGGTGCGCAGGCGTCCCAGCGCCTCGCGCGCGCCCGCCGACGGGTCGGGCGCGGGGGCGGGGGCCGGCACGGGCTCGTGTACGGGTGCGGACTCCTGCACGGGCTGGGGCGGCACGGGGGACGATGCCGGTGTGGCGGGAGCGGCTGCGTCGCCCTCGGGAGGGGTGGTGTCGGTCACGGTCGGTGAACCTCGCTTTCCAGTGCGTCGAGTTCGGAGATCAGGGTGAGGAGTGAGGCGTCGTCCGCCGGGGGCGGGCCGTACAGCAGCCGCTCAATGTCCGAGGTGGTGCGGCCGGTGGCGCGCGAGACGGCGGAGACCAGCGCCTCCCTGCCGTCCGCGCGTCCCACCCCGATCCTGCGGCCCATGCGCAGCGCGGCGGCCGCCCGCAGCGAGGCGGCGGCGCGCCCCGTGGCGCGGGCGCGGCGGTACAGGCGCGCGCGGCCGCGAGTGGCCTCGGAGGCGCGGACCACGACGGGCAGCGGCTCGCGCACGAGTGCGCCGAAGCGTCGCGCCTGCCAGAAGGCGGCGAGCAGCGCAGTGAGAGCGAGCGCGTAGATCGCGTTGCCGGTCCCTGGCGGAAGGAAGTCGGGGGTGGCCTCGACCTCGGTGGGCACCTCGCCATCGGTCCCGGAACCGGCCCACGTCAGCAGGCTCGGGTCGAGCCCGTCGGCGACGTACCAGACCACGTCGGGGTGGCGTCCGAGCGCGCGCACCGCGAGCGCGGCGTGACCGTGCTCCGCGAGAGCATCGTTGGTGACGAGCGCGGTCGAGGCGATGACCGTCACGGTGCGGCCGCCGTCATCGACGCGCGCGAACGCGGCGAGTCCGCCGCGCTGGACAAAGCACAGGTCGGAGCCGTCGTCGAGGGCCTCGAGCCCCCAGCCGTCGACGCGGACCGAGCCGGCGGCGATCGCGTCGGGGTCCTCGCACTGCGCCGCCGCGGTCTCGGGGAGCCCGACGATCTGCTCGCGAGCGGGCACCCCGAGCGCCTCGAGCGACTCGTCCGACGACCCCAGCAGCACCAAGTCGCCGGGGTAGTCAACCAGCGAGCCGAGCTGTCCCGTCGTGAGCAGATGGGGCTCGGCGATCACGACGGTGGTGGCGGCGGGGTCCGCGACGCGCGTCTGCGCGAGGCGGTCGACCTGGCGCACGGCGACCCCGTGATCGCGCAGGATCTGCGCGACCGCGCGTGTGCCCGTCGGCGTCGAGTTCTCGGTCGACAACGCCACGTAGTCGCCTGGGCGTGCGCCGATCGCGAGCGCGGCCACCAGCGCGACGAAGAGAATCAGCGCGACGATCCCCAGCTTGCCGCGACCGGCGCGCTCGCGCAGGCCGACCGGCGGAGGGGCGGTGCGGAACTCGGTCGCGGCGCTCATGCGCGCGCCTCGCTGGTCGCGCCGCTGGCGGAGTCGGCCGTGTCGAGGGTGCGGCGCACGTGCGCGCAGGCGACCCACGTCTCGCGCACGTGCGCGTACGTCTCGGCGCTCGCCCCGACATGGCCGTAGCGGATGCCGTCGAACGCGTCCGCGTCGTCGCCCACCCTGCTCGCGATCGTAGGCACCGCCGCGCCGGCCTGGGTCGCGGCCTCGTGAGCCGTGAGGCCCGGCGTGAGCGCGATGATGTCGCGCTCCGCGAGGCGACGGATGAGCGCGCGGTACATGTCGAGCGTCGCGGCGGCCCACTCCCCGGCGGCGGCCGCGGCCTCCGCGGACCGGCCCAGGGCATCGGCCGTCCTGTCGTCCTCGAACAACCCGTCCTCCGCGACTGCGCGGCGCGACCGGCGGAGGGGCCCCACGACGAGCCACACGACGAGCGCGATGAGGCCGGCGCCCACGAGGATCGCGATGATGGTCCCCGTCGACCCGAGAGCACCGCCCACGCCGTTTCCGAAGTCGTCGAACGCGCGCATGAGCCAGTCCCAGAACTTGGCGAGCCAGGACTCTCCGCCGCGCGTGTACTCGTCCTTCGCGAGTTCCTCTTCCGCCCAGCGTCTGGCGGTGTCCGCGTCCGGCAGGAGCGGTGGGGTGTCGATGCTCACGCGCGACGAGCCTCCGCCGCCTGGGCGAGCGTGAGGTCAAAGCCCTCGTGGCGGATCCTCAGGTCGATCATGAGCAGCGTGAACAGCGAACCCAGGTACGAGTACGTGAGCACGTACGACACGACCAACGACAGGCCCGTGATGAGGAAGAACGCGATGCCCAGGAGCACCATGTTGTCGGGCGCGAACAGCGAGACGATGACCGCGCCGAAGCTGCCCACCTGCTGCAGCACCCCGGAGACGAGGCCGATGAGCGCCGCGGCGACGAACACGACCAGCAACGCCCACCAGAAGCGCCCGCGCAGCAGCCCGATCGTGCGGCGGATGGCCGCGACGGCGCCGCGCTTCTCGAGCACCACGATGGGTCGCGCGATGCCTCCGACGGTGGTGATGATCACGCCCGTCGGGAAGGCCACCAGCACGAGCAGCACCACGCCGAGGGCAATCAGCCCTGGTTCCTCGGTGGCGGCGGCGATGAAGAACGGCGCGATCGCGATCCCGATCACCACGAGCAACGAGAGCGTTGCGAACAGGTAGAGCAAGAGCAGGGAGCCGATGCGGGGGCGCAGCACCTTCCAGGCCTCGGCGATGCGGATCTTCTCGCCGAGCGCGCCGCGCGCGACGCCGGGTGCGACGATCGCGCTCGAGAAGACGTCGGCGAGCAGCGCGGCGATCACGGCGACCACGATCACGACCACCGTGGTGGGGCTGATCGAGTTGAACTGGGAGAACGGGTCGAGCAGTCCGAGCGAGGGATCCGTGAAGAGCAGCCACATCGCGGCGGACATCAGCACGGTCGCGCCGAGCGTCAGCAGCAGGGGGCCGCCCACGATGACGCCGCGGTTGAAGCGCATCGCCTTGAACGGCAGCGCGAGCAGGTCCCCGAAGTTCAGCGGCCGCAGCGGCATGAATCCGGGCTGCCACGAGGCGAAGGTGGGGGTGGCGAACGCGGGTTGCGGCGCATAGGCGGGCGGCGGAGGCGCCGCGGGCGAGGCGCCGGAGTAGGGGGCCGATGCCATGGGCGGGACCGCGGCCGGCGGCGGCATCGGTGGGGCCGGCGGCGCGCCCTCGACGGGTGCCGGCGCGGCCCACGCGACCGCGTCTTCGCGCTGCTCCATGACGTCCTCCCAGGTCCGGTCCCGCCCATCTTGCCACGCGCCTGACGGCGTCTCGTGAGCCGCTCGGCATAATGGGGACATGACGGCAAAAATCCTGGTGGTCGACGATGACCCGGCGGTGGCGGAGATGCTCGGCATCGTGCTGCGCGGTGACGGATTCGAGACGGTGTTCTGCGACCACGGCGACGAGGCGGTGGCGGCCTTCCGGGCGACCAATCCCGACGTCATCCTGCTCGACCTGATGTTGCCGGGACGGTCGGGAATCGACATCTGCCGCGAGATCCGCGCGGAGTCGGGTGTGCCGATCATCATGCTCACCGCCAAGTCAGACACCGTCGACGTGGTCCTGGGCCTCGAGTCGGGCGCGGACGACTACGTGCCGAAGCCGTTCAAGCCGCGTGAGTTGATCGCACGCGTGCGGGCGCGACTGCGCCGCAACGACAACGCGACTCCCGCGGTGGTGCGCGTCGCGGACCTCGAGATCGACGTCACGGGCCACCGCGTGACGCGCGACGGCGAGATGATTCCGCTGACGCCGCTCGAGTTCGACGTGCTGGTCACGCTCGCGCGCAGCCCGGGCCAGGTGTTCACGCGCGAGGTGCTCCTCGAGGACGTGTGGGGATACCGCCACGCCGCCGACACGCGGCTGGTCAACGTCCACATTCAGCGTCTGCGCGCCAAGGTCGAGCGCGACCCCGAGAACCCCGAGATCATCGTGACCGTGCGCGGCGTGGGCTACAAGGCCGGTGGCGTCGGGTCGTGAGGCTCAGCGCGCGCTCCGTGTGGGCGAACCTCGCCCGGGGCCCGCGGCGCGTGTGGCGCAGGTTCCGCGGCTCGATCCTGCTACGCGTGGTGGCGACCACCACGGTGTTGGGTCTGGGTGCCGTGGTCGTGATCGGCGCGGTGATCTCGACGGAGATCCGCGACGGCCTGGTGCAGACCCGCGTCGATCGCATCCTGTCGGAGACCGCGCGCGACGCCGCGGGCGCGACGGCCAACGTTGAGGCCTCGACCGCGGAGAGCCCTGGCGACCTCCAGCAACTCGTCTACGACCTGCTTGACGGCCTGGGCACGCTCGGCGGCAACACGCGCGGGTTGGTGCTGCTGCGTGACCCGGCGAACACGTCCGGGGTGCTGTTGTCGACCCCCGTGTCCTCGACCGAGTTGGTGAGCGTCATCAGCGCGCAGATCCGCGCGTCCGTCGAGAGCGGCGCGGCGCAGTCCTGGCAGTTCGTCGCGATGCCCGAGACGGGCGAACCCGGGGTCGTGGTGGGCGTGCCGTTCGAGATTCGCGGGGCGGGCGAGTACGAGCTGTACTTCGTGTACTCGCTCGCGGACGAACAGGCGACGCTCGGCCTCATCCAGCGAATCCTCGGAGGCGGCGCCGCGGGGCTCATGGCGCTGCTCGCGGTCCTCACCTTCCAGGTGACACGGCAGACGGTGCGGCCCGTGCGCCAGGCGGCGCGCGTCGCGTCGCGTCTCGCGGAGGGCATCCTCAGCGAGCGCATGACCGTGCGGGGTCAGGACGAGATGGCGACGCTCGCGCGCACCTTCAACGAGATGGCCGAGTCGCTGCAGCGCCAGATCACGCGCATGGAGGAGCTGTCGAGGCTGCAGAGGCGGTTCGTGTCCGACGTCTCTCACGAGCTGCGCACCCCACTGACCACCATCCGCATGGCCTCGGACGTGCTGCACGATGCGCGCGAGGACTTTCCCCCGAGGTCGCCCGCTCGGCGGAGCTGCTCAACACGCAGATCGACCGCTTCGAGTCGCTGCTGGCGGATCTCCTGGAGATCTCGCGCATCGACGCGGGTGCGGCCCAGCTCGAGTTCGACGACATGTCCCTCGCTGACGTGGTGCGCGACCAGGTGGAGGCGATGGTGCCCGCGGCGCGCCGCCAGGGCGTCGAACTGCGGCTGTGGGTGGCGTCCGGATCGCACACCGCCTCGATGGACCGGCCCCGGGTGGCGAGGATCATCCGCAACCTGCTGTCCAACGCGATCGAGCACGCGCAGCGGCGGCCCGTCGACATCGTGGTGTCGTCCTCGACGCGCACCGTCGCCGTCGTGGTCCGTGACTACGGGATCGGGCTCACGCCCCAGCAGGCGCAGCGGGTATTCGACCGCTTCTGGCGTGCCGACTCGGCTCGCGCGCGCACGATGGGCGGCACGGGGCTCGGCCTGTCCATCGCGCGCGAGGACGCGCAGCTTCACGGCGGCAAGCTCGAGGCGTGGGGCTTGCCGGGCAAGGGCGCGAGCTTCCGCCTCCAGCTGCCGCGCACGTCGCGCGGCCTGGGTCAGGACCCGCCGCTGCCGCTCGTCATCGCGGAGCTCGACTACGGCACCATCGCGCGGCGCATCCCGGTCGAGGGAGAGCGTAGGGAGGTCGCACCGTGAACATCCGTCTCGCCGCGCTGTGCGCGGCCGTCGCGCTCGCGCTCGGGGCATGCGCCTCGATTCCCACCACGGGTCCCGTCAACGAGGGCAGCGGCGAGGTCGAGGGCGCCGAGCCCTTCGTGCCCTTCGCGGAGGGTCCCCGGCCCGGTGACGGCGTCAACGCGATCGTGTCGGGCTTCATCCGCGCCTCTGCGGCGGGATTCGCCTCGGACTTCTCCGTCGCCAGGGAGTACCTCACCGCCGAGGCCAGCGCCGAGTGGGACCCGGTCGCGCGCATCACGGTCTTCGATTCCGGCGCGCTAACCCCCGACTACGACGAGGCCGCGGGGCGCGTCACCTACGCGGTGCCCGTCGCCGCGTGGATCGACGATGCGGGTCGCATGGTCGAGGCCGAGGCCGAGACCCAGACCACGCTCGAGTTCCAGGTCACGCAGGACGACTCGGGAGAGTGGCGCATCTCGAACCTGGAGGATGGCGCGCTGCTCGCCGAGGCCACCTTCAACCGCGTCTTCCTCTCCGTGCCGCTGATCTTCACCTCTCAGGACCTCACGACCGCGGTGCCGGAACAGCGCTGGCTGCCGCAGTCGAATGTCGCGACGTGGGCGGCACGCGAACTCGTCGCCGGACCGTCGCCGTGGCTCACGAACGCGGTCCATACGGGCTTCCCGGCGGGGTCCGCGCTGCAGGTCGACTCGGTCGTGGTGACCGAGGGGCTCGCGCGGGTCCAGCTCACCGCGCAGTCCGCGGGGAGCCTCGAGGACCGCGCGCTCGCCGAGCAGCAGCTCCGCCTCACGCTGTCGGCCCTGCCGGGGGTGCGCGATGTCGAGGTGACGGCCGGTGGCGTGCCGCTCGTCGCGGAACCCTCCGACACCCTCGCGCGCGAGCCCGTCCCCGAGAGCGTCGCCGCGGTCTTCGTGCAGGGACGCCTGGGCATGTGGGACGGCGACGACATGTGGGCCGTGCCCGCGGAGCGCGGCGCGCTGCCGGCGGGTGCGAATGCGCTCGCCACGTCCTACTCGGGCACCAGGGTGGCCTTCCGCCTGGGCGACTCGAGCATCGTCACCACGGACGCCCTCACGGGCGGCACGGACACCCTCGAGCCGTACGACCCCGAGGCCGCGGTCCCCGACGTCGCGATGGACGTGTCGACCGTGATCGAGGGCGAGGAACTGTTGCCGCCGAGCTTCGACCGTCACGGGTGGCTGTGGACCGGCGAGCGATCGCTGCCGGAGACCATCACCGTGGCCGCCCCCGGCGCGGATCCGATCACCCTCGAGGCGCGGTGGCTCGCGGGCCGTACCGTGCTCGAGATGGTGCCGTCGCGTGACGGCGCGCGAGTGCTGGTCGTGTCGCGAGCCGGCGCGCAGACGGTGGTCGAGGTCGCCGCGGTGGTGCGATCGCAGGACGGCGCTCCGCTCAGCGTGGGCGAGCCGCTGAGGATCGGCGCGAACATCGGGGTGGTGGTCGACGCGATCTGGGTCGACGACGTCTCGGTCGCCCTGCTGGGCAGCAGCGATGGCGCGGACTCCACGCCGCTGTGGGTCGTGTCGGTGGGAGGCCGGACCACGCAGGACGCGGCCGTGCCGGACGCGGTCGCGATCTCGGCGCGCCACGGCGACCGGTCCATCACGCTCGTGTCGGCGGATGGCACGGTGCGCGAGCGCGCGGGCACCGGCTGGTCCGGGGTGGGTTCGGGCGTCTCCGAGCTCGCGTACGCCGGCTGACCGGTGTCCCCGGCCCGGCTCGAGCGGGCTGGCATCCACAGCAGGGACGATGCTGGGGCTCCGGCGCGCGCGCCCCGGCACCCTCGAGGGGTGGAGGGCAGGCCGCCGGGACCGCTCGCGCGCGTGGCGCGCCTCGTGGTGCCCGTCGAGTGCCCCGGCTGCGGGCTGCCCGACGTGAAGTGGTGCGAGGAGTGCGAGTCGCAGTGGTGGGAAGAACCGCTGCGCTGCGACAGCGGTGCCCCGCGGCTCGGTGCCCTCGCGCCGCGCCTGCCCGTGTGGTCCGTCACCGAACTCGACGGCCCGGCGCACGCGCTGATCGGCGCGTGGAAGGACGCGGGCAGGCGCGACCTCGCGCGGCTGTTTGAGCCCGCGATGGCAAGGGCGGCGGCGCGGATCGCTCCCGCGCTCGCCGCGGTCGGTGGCGTCGACCGGTGGTGCGTCGTGCCGTGCCCGGCACGCGCCGCGCACACGCGCTCGCGCGGCGCGAACCTGCCGCTCGGTCTCGCGCGCGCCGCGGCGGCCGGCCTGGAGGCCGCGGGAGTGCGGGTGAGCGTCGCGGATGTGCTCGCCCCCAGCCGCGGCTCGTCGCGCGGTGCGGGGGACAGGGGACGATGGCGAGCGGGCGGCGCCGCGCTGCGCCGGGGTGCCGACCGCGAGGGCGTGGCGCCGGTGGTACTCGTCGACGACGTCCTCACCACGGGTGCCACCCTGGCGCGGGCCGCGCGGGCGTTGGGCGCGTCCGGGCTGGTGCCCGTGGCGGGCATCGTGCTTGCCTCCGCGCCCGGCCCGACGAGGTGGCGCGACCGCCCTCCGGGCGCGCTACTGTAGGAGTTCCAGGACGACGACCGTCGTACACCTTCCAGGCGAGGAGGTGATGCCGCAGGCGCGAGAAGCGCCGCCGCCCCTTGCCCCCTGGCCCGCACAGGGCCACCGCGACAGTGAAGGAGTTTTCGTCATGGAAATCGCCATCGTCGGACGGCACACCAAGGTCTCCGAGGACATGCGCCAGAAGATCTTCGAGAAGATGGAGAAGGTCGAGGCGCTCGCCCCCGCGCGACGCGTGCCGACGTGCATGTGGTCCATGAGAGGAACCCCAAGCACGCGAGCGACCGCGAGCGCGTCGAGATCACGGTCCACGGCCCTGGCGTCGTGCGCGCCGAGTCCGCCGCGGAGGACCGATACATCGCGCTGGACGGCGCCATGCAGAAGCTGGTCGAGCAGCTGCGCAAGATGCATGAGCGCAAGGTGCACCGCCACCAGGGCAAGACGGGCCTGCACAGCGTGCCGCCCGTGCCCGCGGTGCCGCCGTCCGGAGCGCCCGCCGGGACGCCCGCCGAGCCGGAGGCGCTCGCGAGCGCCGAGGCATGGGAGGGCGCCCCTGAGGGATCGCACCGCGAGATTCCGATCGACGGCACCCCCATCGTCATCCGCTCGAAGCGCCACAGCGCCGCGCCGATGAGCGTGGCTGAGGCGATCGACCAGATGGAACTCGTCGGTCACGACTTCTTCCTGTTCCACGACTCCGAGTCTGGGCTTGCGTCCGCCGTCTACCGGCGCCGCGGGTGGACCTACGGCGTCATCCACCTGTCGCAGACCGCCGAAGGCGAGGCAGACTCTGAGGCGGAGGACGAGCGCGAGAGCGCATAACTGACGCGGCCGGGCCGCATCCGAGTCATCCGCGGGCGCACGCGCCCCGCTAGATTTCTCGGGTGCGGCCCCGCCATTTCTCCTTCGTGGTCCTCGCGGCCACGCTGTGGGGCACCGGGGGCGCGCTTGGACACGCGCTGGCGCGTGACTCCGCCGTGCCCTCGGTCGCGGTCGCGATGTGGCGCATCCTGCTCGCCGGCCTCGTTCTTGCCGCCGTGCTGCAGGTGCTGGGGCGGCTGCGGCTGCGCGCCGTGACGCCCGCCATGTGGCGGCGCGCGGCGGTCATGGCTGTCTTCCTCGCGGTCTTCCAGGCGGCCTACTTCGCGGCGGTGGATCGTGCCGGAGTGGGCCTCGCGACCATGGTGACCATCGGCTCCTCGCCCCTCGCGGTGGCGGCCTTTGACGTCGTGGTGCGGCGGCATCGTCCCTCTGCTCGCACGGTCGCCGCGCTCGCGCTCGCCCTCGCGGGACTCGTGGCCCTCACGGGCGGCGCCGCGGAGGCCGGAGGCGGAAGTCACGCGATCGCGGGCGTGGGGCTCGCGCTGGTGGCCGGCGGGGCCTTCGCCGGGGTGTCGATCGTGGCCTCGGCTGCGGTGCCCGAGTGGGGAGGCGCGCGCCTCACGGCGGTCGCGTTCACGGGCGGCGGCCTCACCCTCCTTCCCCTCGCGCTCGCGACCGGCTGGGGCGTCCCGTCGAGCACGACGGGATGGGTCCTTGTGGGCGCGCTCGCGGTGATCGCCACGGCGATTCCCCACGCGCTCTTCAACGCGGGATTGGCGACCGTGCCGGCCGTCATCGCGACCATCGTCGCGCTGCTCGAGCCCCTGGTTGCCGCCGTCATTGGCGTGGTCGCGTTCTCCGAATCCCTGGGTCCGTGGCAGATCGTAGGCGCGCTCGCGCTCGGATCGCCTGTCGTGGTGTTGCGCCCTCAGCGAGACGCGCCGGTACCCCTCGCCTGACCGCCTACGATGGTCGGGGACCAAACTCGGAGAACGAGGAGCGCAAGGTGGCATTGATCGACCGCATCATCCGGATGGGCGAGGGGCGTGAACTGCGCCGTCTCCAGAAGGTGGTGACACTCACCAACGGCCTCGAGGACGCGTACCAGGAGCTCTCCGACGAGGACCTGCGCGCGTTGACCGACGAGTTCAAGCAGCGTCGCAGCGACGGTGAGACCCTCGAGGCGCTGATGCCCGAGGCATTCGCCGCCGTGCGCGAGGCCTCGCGCCGCACGCTCGGCCTGCGCCACTTCGACGTCCAGATCATGGGCGGCGGCGCCCTCCACCACGGCAACATCGCCGAGATGAAGACCGGTGAGGGCAAGACCCTCGTCGCGACGCTGCCCGCGTACCTCAACGCGCTCGACGGCAAGGGCGTGCACATCGTCACCGTCAACGACTACCTCGCGAGCTACCAGTCGGAGCTCATGGGGCGCGTGTTCCGCTTCCTGGGCCTCACCACCGGGTGCATCGTCGCCAACCAGACTCCCGAGGTGCGCAGGCGCCAGTACGAGGCCGACATCACGTACGGCACCAACAACGAGTTCGGCTTCGACCACCTGCGCGACAACATGGCGCTGCAGCCGTCGCAGCTCGTGCAGCGCGGCTACCACTTCGCGATCGTCGACGAGGTCGACTCGATCCTCATCGACGAGGCGCGCACGCCGCTCATCGTCTCCGGTCCCGCGTCGGGCGACAACAACCGCTGGTACGTCGAGTTCGCGCGGCTCGTGGGCGAGCTCGAGGCCGAGGTCGACTACGAGGTCGAGGAGAAGAAGCGCGCCGTGGGCGTGCTCGAGCCCGGCATCGACAAGATCGAGAAGGCGCTCGGCATCGAGAACCTCTACGACCCCGCCAACACGCCGCTGATCGGCTTCCTCAACAACGCCATCAAGGCCAAGGAGCTGTTCCGCCGCGACCGCGACTACGTGGTGCAGAACGGCGAGGTCGACATCGTCGACGAGCACACGGGCCGCCTGCTCAAGGGCCGCCGCTACTCGGAGGGCCTCCACCAGGCGATCGAGGCCAAGGAGCGCGTGCCGATCAAGGCGGAGAACCAGACCTACGCGTCGATCACGCTGCAGAACTACTTTCGCCTGTACGACAAGCTCGCGGGCATGACCGGTACCGCGCAGACCGAGGCGGCGGAGCTGCACTCGACGTACGGCATGGGCGTCATCCCGATCCCCACCAACCGGCCGATGATTCGCGAGGACAAGTCGGACCTGCTGTACAAGTCCGAGAAGGCCAAGTACGACGCGGTGATCGAGGACATCCTCGAGCGCAACGCGAAGGGCCAGCCCGTGCTCGTGGGCACCGTCTCCGTCGAGAAGTCGGAGACGCTCTCGAAGGAGCTGCGCAAGCGCGGCATCCAGCACACGGTGCTCAACGCGAAGCAGCACGAGAAGGAGGCGGCGATCGTCGCCGAGGCGGGCCGCAAGGGCGCCGTGACGGTCGCCACCAACATGGCCGGCCGCGGTACCGACATCATGCTCGGTGGCAATCCCGAGTTCCGTGCCGTCGCGCAGATGCAGGAGCGCGGGCTCGACCCGCACGAGAACCCCGAGGAGTACGAGCGCGCCTGGAAGGACGTGTTCGCGCAGGCGCAGGCCGACGTCGAGACCGAGCGCGAGGAGGTGCTCGAGGCGGGCGGCCTGTACGTGCTCGGCACCGAGCGTCACGAGTCGCGCCGCATCGACAACCAGCTGCGCGGACGCTCGGGACGCCAGGGCGACCCCGGCGAGAGCCGGTTCTACCTGTCGCTCGAGGACGACCTCATGCGCATGTTCCAGTCGGGACTCGCGGCGTCCGTCATGAACTCCGCGGCGCTGCCCGACGACCTTCCGATCGAGTCGAAGGTGCTCACGCGCGGCGTGCGCAGCGCGCAGGCGCAGATCGAGGGTCGCAACCACGAGATCCGCAAGAACATCCTCAAGTACGACGACGTCCTCAACTCGCAGCGTCACATCATCTTCGCCGAGCGCCGCCGCGTGCTCGACGGCGAGGACCTGCGCGACCAGATGCTGGGCTTCGTGGACGATGTCGTGGGCGGCTACGTGCGTGCGTCGACCCTGGTGGGCTCGCCCGACGAGTGGGACCTCGAGGCGCTGTGGCGCGACCTGCGCACCGTGTACCCCGTGTCCCTCACGATCGACGAGGTCGTCGAAGAGGCCGGCGACCTGTCCGGTCTCTCGACGGCCTTCTTGGAGCGCGAGATCAAGGCCGATGCCCGGCTCCAGTACGACCTCGTCGAGCAGAAGCTGGGCGAGAGCGTCATGCGTCAGGTCGAGCGCCAGGTGCTGCTGCAGGTCCTCGACTTCAAGTGGCGCGAGCACCTCTACGAGATGGACTACCTCAAGGAGGGAATCGGGCTGCGCGCGATGGGCCAGCGCGACCCCCTCATCGAGTACCAGCGCGAGGGCTACGGTCTCTTCGAGTCGATGACCGAGGCGATCAAGGAGCAGGCCGTCTCGATCCTGTACCGGGTCGAGAAGCGCGAGGCGCAGCCGCAGCAGGGCGTGACGGCGGATTCCGCGGCTCAGACCCCGCAGGCGGCGCAGACGGCTCAGGCGCAGCGCCAGGGTGCCGCGAGCCCCGCGCCGCGGGCGCCCGGCGGTGGCGCGGCGACGGTGCCTGGCCCAGCGGGGCAGCGACTGGTCGCCACGCCGGCCACCGGCTCGGTGGGCGGTCCCGTCCAGGCGAACATGGGTGCGCTGACGTTCTCGGGCCCGTCTCAGGACGGCACCGGAACGGCGAAGGTCGCGAAGCCCGCCGCGTCGGGTTCGAAGCCCTGGGAGGACGGCCGCGTCTTTGAGGGCGCGGGCAAGAACTCGCCGTGCCCGTGCGGTTCGGGTCGCAAGTACAAGATGTGCCACGGCAAGAACGACGAGAACGCGGAGCTGTAGCCCCGCTTCTCACCCGCGACAGGGCGGCGCTCCTTCCACCGGAGTGCCGCCCTGTCGCGTTGGCGGGGGAGGTCAGCCGATGTCGAGCACGGTGATGACCCACCGTCCCGCGAGGTCCTCGAGGCGCATCGCGATCGCGTGGGAGCGCGTGCCGATCTGCGCGACCGCTCCCACCTCCGCGGCGCCGCGCGACACGCGGCACGCACGCGCCCGCAGGATCTGTGGCTCGACGCCCCCGCGCCTGCCGGCGCGTCGCGCGAGCGAGTACTGCCGCGCGAGCGACGCACGCACCTCGGGCGTGATCCATCGCAGCAGCGTGTCCAGCCCGCCGCCGCCATGCACCACCTCGATTGCCGTCAACGCGACCGTGCAGGCGAGCGGGGTCGGGTCTCCCAGGCTCGGGCGGGCGCGTCCGTAGATGTCGCGGTGAGCGGGGCTGGGCGCCCACTCCGGCTCGGCGCTCACGAGCGCTCTCCCGTGAGAGCGGAGGGCAGCTCGAGGCGCTGGCCGGGGTGGATGAGCGAAGGGTCATCGCCGATCACCTCGCGGTTTGCGTCGTAGAGCGCCGGCCACGCCGCGGCGATCTCCGCCTCACGCGCTCCCTCGCCGAGGGCGCTCGCGGTGATCGACCACAGCGAGTCGCCCGCCACCACCACGCGAAACGGGGGCGGCGCCGGTTCAGGCGCCGGCTCGGACTCCCGCCCCGACGCTGGCTGCTCCGCGTGGTGCGCTGGCGGGACCGGCGACGGCGCCTCGGTGGCGGGCGCCCACACGACGGGTGCAGGCGTGGGGGAGGGGGCTGGGACGTGGCGGCGGAGGGCGCGGGTGAGGTGGGCAGCCATCCCGCGGAAGGCGGCGGATCCGCGGCATGCGCCGCTCCCGCGCTCAACGCGGCGGCCACGAGCCCGCCCGCCACGCCGCGCGCCACGCGCCCGGTCCATCGCGGCGCGGCGCGGCCTCGCAGCCGCGCCGCCGACGCGGCCACGACCTCGACGAGAAACCGCGCCGCCGCGAGAGCCGCCACGGCCCCCGCGGCGATGGCGATGACGTCCGCCGCCTCCCAGGCCCGCCAGTCCGTCGCGCTCGCGAGCCGCCACGACAGCGCGGCCCCCGCGGTCCCCAGCGCCGCCACGGCGACCACGGCCGCCGCCGCTCCCGCCGCCGCTCCCGCCGCCGCTCCCGCCGCCGCTCGCGCCGCCTGCCATCCGCCTTGCTCCTGTCGCGCGCGCCCCTGCGCCATTGCCGTGCCCCCCACGTCGCGCATCTTCCACCCCTCGTGTCATGCTGTTTGGTGCAGTTTGATGAAACATGATGTGCATAGCTGAGGTGGCCTGTCCACTCGAACGGCGCAACTGTGGACGGCGCGGCTAGCGTGGCGCCATGCGCTGGGAACTCCTGTTCGCCGACCTCGAGGCGCGGCTCACCGCGGCCGAGCGCGCCGAACTCGACGCCGAGATCGACGAGCGCGCACGCGACGAGCGTGCCGACGTCGCGCTGGCCGCCCGACTGCTCGCGGCCAAGGGTCGGCGGATCGTGCTGGTGGTGCGCGGAGGGACGCGCGTGGCGGGCACCCTCGTGGACGGGGCGGGAACGTGGGCGCTCGTGGAGTCGGTGACGGGCGAGGCGCTCGTCCCGCTCGCCGCCGTCACGTCCGTCGAGGGCCTGCCGCGCGTCGCTGCCGCCGTGGGAGCCGTGGACGCACGCCTCCGCATGAGCACCGTGCTGCGTGAGCTTGCCGAGGCGCGCGTGCCGGTGATCGTGGAGGTCGACGGCGATCAGTGGCGAGGGGTGATCGTCGCAGTGGGAGCCGACCATGTCGACCTCGCGGGTCCGCGCGGCGAACGGGCGGTTCCGCTCGCGGCGGTGCTCATGGTGAGGGCCGCGCCCTAGCGAAAGCGACGCCGCCCGAGGGGGCGCCGAAAGCGGCGGCTAGTGCGTCTCGCGCTCGCGGACCTGCTCGCGGGTCGCGGCGTACTGGCGCGCGATGTACTCCTCGAGGACCGTGCGCTCGATGCGCCACTGGCCGCGCCCGCCGACCTGGATCGCGGGCAGATCGCCCGACCTCACGAGGGCGTAGGCCTGCGGCGAGGAGATGTTGAGAATCTCCTGCACGTCGCTGAGCTTGAGGAACCGAGACTGCACCTCAGCATTGTGACACGCCACACGGCGGCATGCGTCGTGTCCACAGCCCTCGCGAGGACGCTCTGCACCAGGCATGATGAACCTAGCGAGCGGCCAAAGGGGGGTGCCGATGAGCGGAGATACTCGACCGGTGGCGGCGAGGGTGCGCCCACCCACGTGGAAGGACCCGCGGCTCGTGGTGGGGCTCGTGCTCATCGCGGTGGCCGTGGTCGCGGTGGTGAGCGTGCTGCGCGACGCAGACCGCACGGTGCCGGTGTACGCGGCCCACGGCACGCTCGTGCCCGGCACGGTGCTCGACGAGTCGACCGTGGCGGTGGTGCACGTCCGGGTAGGCGAGGGATACCTCGAATCGCCCGCCGATGCGCCGTTCGGCAGGGTGCTGACCCGCACCGTCGCCGACGGGGAGCTCATCCCCGCATCGGCGCTCACAGAACCCGACCGCTTCGACGGCCGTCCCGTCGCGGTGGTCACGACCGCACCCGTCGCCGAGGCGGTCCGTCCCGGCACGCTCGTCGACGTGTGGGTCACGCCCGAGGATGCGCCGTCCGCGCGCATGGGCGAGGCGCTCGTGGTCTCCGCGATCGACCGCGAGGAGGGCGGCTTCTCGCTGGGCGGCGAAACCGTGTATGTGGTGGTGCCCGCGCAGGACGTGGGGACGATGCTCGACGCGCTGGCCTCGGCGGCGGAGGTCGCGGTCGTGGGGATCGGCTGATGGCGGCCGTGGGGGTGGTGGTCGCGGTGATGGGCCCCGAGGAGGCCAGGGTGGTCGCCGAGATCGAGGCGCATCCCGGCCTTGCGGTGGTGCGCCGATGCGCGGACCTGGCCGAGGCCGTGGGCGCCGCCAAGGCCGGGCTGGGCGCGGTCGTGATCGTGTCGGACCAGCCCCACTTGGATGGCGACGCGCTCGCGGCAATCCGCGGCGCGGGCGTGCGGGTGCTGGGGGTGGCCTCTCCCGACGCCGCACGCCTCGCATCCCTCGGGGTGCCCGTGCCGTCCGGTCCGCTCGCCGAGGCGGTGCTCGCCGCGATCGAGCGACCCGCACCCGAGCTGATCGCCCCGCCAGCGCTCGGCGGCGGGGTGGTCGTCGCCGTGTGGGGCACGGGTGGGGCTCCCGGTCGCACGACCGTCGCCGTGACCCTGGCGACCGAGGCGGCGAGGTCAGGGGTCTCGACGCTGCTGGTCGACCTCGACACCTACGGCGCGTCGGTCGCCACCGCGTGGGGCCTGGCCGACGAGACGCCGGGGGTCGCGGCCGTGGTGCGTGCCGCCGCCAGGGGAGAGGATCCCTCCGCCGTCCTCGCGCGCCACACCGTGACGGTGGCGCCCTCCCTCACGGTGCTCACCGGGCTGACGCGGGCGGCGCGGTGGCCCGAGATTACGCGCGCGGGACTCGAGCGGCTGTGGCCCGCGCTGCGCGCCGCTGCCGAGCTGATCGTGGTCGACCTGGCCGCGCCGGCCGAGGACGGCGGACCCTACGCCGGCACCGCCCCCATCGCGACACCGCGACCGTCGCGACCCTCGACGAGGCCGACACGGTCATCGCCGTCGGCGGAGCCGAGCCCCACCAGCTGGTCAGGCTCGTGCATGCGCTGCTCGACCGTGAGGGCCCTCCTCCCGTCGTCGCGGTCAACCGGATCCGCGCGTCCGTGGCAGGGGCACGCCCCGAGGATGCGATCGCGGCCACCCTGGGCCGTCACGCCGGCATCACGGAGGTGTGGCCGCTGCCGTGGGATCAGCGCGCGTGCGACGCCGCGGTGCGCGACGGACGGACGCTCACCGAGGTCGCCCCGCGGTCTCCGCTGGTGCGCGCGATCGCCGCGATGGGGGCCGCGGTGCTCGCCTCCGCGCGCGCCTCGCGTGGCGTGTCCGTCCCGATGCCAGACTGAAGGCATGCGCGTCTACATTCCCGCCACGGTCGTCGATCTGCCGCGTTGCGCGGACGGGTTGTGGGAGCCGCCGCTCGCCTATGCCGTGACCGAGAGGCTGCTCGAGATCACCGAGACGGACGACGCCGACGAGCTCGCGGAGATCGCACGCGACGAGGCCGCTCGCGCCTCGGTGATCGAGGTCGGGTCGCCCCTGCGCGTCGTGGTGGTCGCCGAGCTCACGCGCGCCGAGCTCACTCCCGACCCCGACCTGCACCCCGCGGCCGTGCGCGTCTCGGGACGCATCCCGGCGAGCGCGATCGCGTGCGCGTTCGTCGACGAGTCCGCCGCGGCGGGCGACGTGCGGGACGCCGTCGGCGGCTCGGACGATGCCCTCGATCGCCTCGAGGAGCGCGACCTGCTCTGGTACGACGCGTCAGAGCTCGCGAACTTCCCGCTGACGTAGGCCGTGCATCGTCCGTGGACCGCGTGCCGGGCCCTCAGCCGAGGCGGCTCAGGACCTCGTCGTGGAGCAGGCCGTTCGTCGCGAGTGCGTTGCCGCCGTACGGCCCCGGCGTGCCATCCACCCCCGTGAACCGCCCGCCAGCCTCCTCGACGATCGCCACGAGCGCGGCCATGTCGTAGAGCTCGAGCTCGGGCTCCGCGGCGATGTCCACCGCGCCCTCGGCCACGAGCATGTAGCTCCAGAAGTCGCCGTACGCGCGCGTGCGCCCCGCCGCGTCGAGCAGGTCAAGGAACTGCCCGTAGCGTCCGATCTCTCGCCAGCCGCTGAGCGACGAGTACGACACCGACGCACGCTCGAGCGCGGCGACGTCCGATACGTGCAGCCTGCGCGCGGTCGCCTCGGACTGGCCCGCCCACGCGCCCTGGCCGCGCGCCGCGAACCAGCGCCGTCCCAGGGCGGGGGCACTCACCACGCCCACCGCGGCATCGTCCCCATCGAGCAGGGCGATCAGCGTCGCCCACACGGGGACGTCGCGCACGAAGTTCTTGGTGCCGTCGATCGGGTCGACCACCCAGCGCCGCGCCGCCTCTCCCGCGGTGCCGTACTCCTCGCCCACGAACGCGTCCGCGGGACGGTGCTGCGCGATGAGCCGGCGCACCGTCTGCTCCGCGGCGCGGTCGACGGCCGTCACCGGGGTGTCGTCGGGCTTGGTCTCCACGGTGAGATTGCCGGTCGCGAAGTTCGCGAGCGTGAGGCGGTCCACCTCGTCGGCGATCGCGAGGGCCAGCAGGAGATCGTCGGCGTAGGGGGCGTCCGTCATGCGCCCAGGCTACCGGCGGGGGGACGATGCCTGGGGTGGGGATCAGTAGGCGTCGCCCGCGGCGCGGGACGCGAGCAGGCGGCGAATGGACTCCACGCGCACGTGCCGGTCGGGGGAGCCGGCCGCCCACGCGTCGAGAGCGCAGCCGGACTCCGCCGACTCGTGCGCGCATGCGCGCGGGCAGTGCTCGTCGGCCGCCGCGGCCACGTCGGGGAAGGCCAGGATGAAGTGCTCGGGGTCGACGTGCGCGAGGCCGAACGAGCGCACGCCGGGAGTGTCGACGATCCTCCCGCCGCCGGGCAGCTCGTACATCACGGCCGACGTCGACGTGTGACGCCCGCGGCCCGTGACGTCGTTCACCACGCCCACCGCGCGGCCCGCGTCGGGCACCAGCGCGTTGACGAGCGTCGACTTGCCCACGCCGGAGTAGCCCACCATGACGGTCGTGAGGCCCGCGAGGGAGGCGCGCAGGTCGAGGAAGCCGGGATCCGCCGCGGGCCCGCCCGCGCGCAGGACCGACGTCTCGATGACCCTCACGCCGAGCGGCTCATACGCCGCGCGCAGGGGGTCGGCACTCGCGAGGTCGGCCTTGGTGAGCACCAGGAGCGCGGTCATGCGTGCGTCGAAGGCGGCCACGAGGCAGCGATCGATCATGCGCGCGTTGGGCTCGGGGTCGGCGAGCGCGGTCACGATCGCGAGTTGGTCGGCGTTGGCGACGATCACGCGCTCGGTGATGTCCGTGTCGTCGGCCGTGCGGCGCAGCGCGGTGCGGCGCTCGTCGCGGCGCACGATGCGCGCGAGCGTGTCGGGGCGGCCCGAGACGTCGCCCACGATGCCCACCGCGTCGCCGATCACCAGCCCGCGCCTGCCGAGCTCACGCGCCTTGACCGCGATGACCTGGGTGCCGTCGACGCGCGTGGTGTAGCGGCCGCGGTCCACCCCCACAACGGTGCCGGGAACGGCGTCCTCGTGCGCGGGCCGGATCTTGGTGCGCGGCCGCGAGCCGCGCCGGTTGGGCCTGACCCTGGCGTCGGACTCGTCGTACTCGCGCGGCGTCACTCAGCCATCCAGCATGCCGCGCCACAGCGCGGGGAAGTCCGGCATCGTCTTGGCCGTGGTGCCGACGTTGAGAACGCTGACGCCGGGCACCGCCAGCCCGATGATCGCGGCGAAGGTCGCCATGCGGTGATCGTGATAGGTCTCCATCACGGCGCCGCCGAGCGCGTCGGCCGCGCTCACGCCCGCGGGCAGGCCGCCGAACGTGAGCGAGTCCGCGTCGGCGGTGCAGTCGCCGCCCAGACGGCTCACCTCGGTGGCGATCGCCGCAAGGCGGTCGGTCTCGTGGCCGCGCAGGTGCCCGATTCCCGTGAGCCGCGAGGGCCCTCGGCGAGCGCGCACAGCGCGGCGATCGTGGGGGTGATCTCGCCGGCGGGGGAGAGGTCGGCGTCGATTCCGCGCAGGGTTCCCGTGCCCGTCACGGTCATGACGTCGCCCTCGAGCGTGCAGGTGGCGCCCATGCGGGTGAGCAGCTCGGGGTAGTACGCGCCGGGCTGCGTGGTGGTTGCCGGCCAGCCGGGAATGCGCACCGTGCCGCCCGCGACCAGCGCTGCCGCCATGAAAGGTCCCGCGTTGGAGAGGTCAGGCTCGACGCGCACGTCGCCCAGGCGGAGGTCGCCGGGGTGAACCACCCACGTGCGCTCGTCGGGCTGGTCGACCACGATTCCGGCCTCGCGCAGCGTCTCACACGTCATGTCGATGTGCGGAAGGCTCGGCAGAGTCGCGCCCGTGTGGCGAATGGTGAGCCCCTGCGGCAGGCGCGGCGCCGTCAGCAGGAGCCCCGTGACGAACTGCGAGGAGGACGACGAGTCGACCTCGACCACGTCGGGAACCTCGGCGGGGGAGTGACGGTGAAGGGCAGCGTGCCCCTACCGTCGTCATCGACCGTCGCGCCCAAGAGACGCAGCGCGTCCAGGAGTGGTCCCATGGGCCGCACGCGCGCGCCCTCGTCGCCGTCGAAGGACACCGGCGAGTCGGCCAGCAGGACCATCGGGGGGACGAAGCGCATCACGGTTCCCGCGAGGCCGCAGTCGACGTGCGCGCCGCCGCGCACCGCGGCGGGCGTGACGAGCCATTCGTCGGTCGAGTCGTCGATGCCGATTCCGAGCGCGCGCAGCGCACTCATCATGAGGTCGGAGTCGCGCGAGCGCAGACCGCCGCGCACGGTCACGGGCTCGGCGGCGAGGGCCGCGAGCACCAGGTAGCGGTTGGTGAGAGACTTCGACCCTGGGACGGACACCGTGGCGTCGAGCGGGGCGCTCGCGACGGGCGCGTCCCAGACCTCGCCGAGTCCCGTGCCCTGGGGAAGTGTCGAGGCGCCGCTCACGCGGAGCGCTTCTTGGACACCGCCGCCTTGGCGGCGATCTTGGCCTCCTTGGCCTTGATCTTTGCGGCCGCGGCCTTGTCCTTGGCCTTGACCTTCTTGGCCTTCTTGCGCGCGATGTGGCGAGCGCTGTGGCCGGCGGTCGCCGCGAGCAGCACCCCGCCCACGAGCGACACGTTCTTGAGGAACTGCTCGAGCTCGGCCTCGCGGCGGGCCTCGTCCGTTTCGTTCCAGAACGGGTGTGCGAGCACCGCCGTGGCCGTCGCGAGTCCCGCGAGCCCGAGCGCGGCGGAGCGCGGGCTGCGCGAGAGCGCGAGCGCCGATGCGAAGGCGATCGACGCGGCGCCGTGCGCCTTCACCAGGTCCGTGGCGCGCACCTCCTCGAGGCCAAGCTCCTTGAGCGCGGGCTCCACGGCGGGCGCGACGCGCGCCGCGCGGGGCTCGGGATCGAGATAGGACTGCACACCTCCGTAGATGAACCACGAGGCGAGCAGAGGCCTGGCAAGAGCGCGCAACATGTCTCCTACGCTATCAACACCGCCGTCCGGCGTCAGGGCGGCGGACGCGGTGCGGGCAAGGCCCCCGCCATAGGCCGCCGCGCGGGGCGGGAATGTGACGCGTCATCTCTCCGTTCCACCCCCGTGACGACCACCGTGGAGCAGACCTCGCGACCCGCGACTGTCGCGTCCGCGCGCGCCGCTGTACGCTCGCAGGCGATGACTGACACGACGGATTTCGATTTCGAGGCAGAGGCGCTGGGCTACATGGACCAGCTCTATGCCGCCGCGCTACGCATGACGCGCAATGGGGCCGACGCCGAGGACCTGGTGCAGGAGACCTTCGCGAAGGCCTTCGCCGGACGCGACAAGTTCACGCCTGGCACCAACCTCAAGGCGTGGCTCTACCGCATCCAGACCAACGCCTTCATCAACACGTACCGCAAGAAGCAGCGCGAACCCAAGCGCTCGGACGCGGAGACGGTCGAGGACTGGCAGTTGGCCGCGGCGGCGGAACACACCTCGAGCGGGCTCGCGTCCGCCGAGGACTCTGCCCTCGATGCGTTGGGCGACGACGAGATTCGTCGCGCGCTGTCGGAGCTGTCGGAGGACTTCCGCATGGCCGTCTACCTCTCGGATGTCGAGGGGTTCGCCTACAAGGAGATCGCGCAGATCATGGACACACCGGTGGGGACGGTGATGTCGCGCCTGCACCGCGGACGCAAGCTGTTGCGCGAGAAGCTTCGGGACTACGCCGCCGAGCGTGGTCTCTACGAAAGGACCCCGGTGAAGAAGGACGAGGACGGGGGCGTGTGCCGTGCCTAAGCCAGAGTGTGAAGAGGCCCTGGATCGCCTCTTTGAGTACATCGATCACGAGCTCCCCGAGGAGGAGATTCACCGGATCGGTGAGCACCTCAAGGAGTGCCCTCCGTGCGAGGCGGAGCACAAGATCAACGAGAAGATCAAGCGACTCGTCAACCGCACGGGCCACGACGTCGCTCCGGAGGACCTGCGTGATCGCATCCTCATGACCATCCGGGCCGCGCGCCCGGATGTCGGCGGGAACTAGGCAGGGCATCGTCCCCAGGGACGATGCCGCGCTCGCGGGGGCGCGACCGTCACCCGGGCGCGGGAGCCCCTAGAGATGACTGAAGCCGCATCGGCACTGCCGATGCGGCTTCGTCGTAGATCCGGGCGGACGCGGCTCAGGCGTTGGGCCGCTTGCCGTGGTTGGCGCCGGACTTCGCGCGCGACTTGCGCTTGCGGCCTCGCTTGCTCACTTGCGTTCCCCTTTCTGGACACGAATTCAGACCCCCTATCCTCCCACACCTGACGGACTCGTCACACCCCCGCATCGGCGGGCCGTGCGGGACGCTACGCTCGCCTCAAGCCGCCCCCCGCTCATGCCGATGGAGTGACCGTGAGTGATCAGCCCCAGTCCGTGATCCCGTTCCTGCACGCGCTCGCCTCGACGGGCGGCTCCGACCTGCACTGCAAGGTCGGCTCTGCCCCGCGCGTGCGCGTCGACGGGCGCCTGCGCAAGCTGCAGGTGCCGCCGCTGACCGCCGACGACACGCGACACATGGTGGCGCAGGTGCTGCCGGAGGACCTGGTGGCGGTGTTCCGCGACACGCACGAGGCCGACTTCGCGTTCTCGCTGTCCGGCGTGGGTCGCTTCCGCGTCAACGCATACGTCGCGCGCGGCACGGAGTCCCTGGTGTTCCGCCGTGTCGCGGTGGGCGCGCAGAATTTCGAGGAGCTGGGGCTGCCGCCCGTCATCGCGGACCTCGCTCTCGAGCCGCGCGGGCTCGTGCTCGTGACGGGCCCCACCGGATCCGGAAAGACCACGACGCTCGCGTCGATGATCGACCTCATCAACACGTACCGCGAGGTCAACATCGTCACGATCGAGGACCCCATCGAGGTCCTCCACGCGGACAAGAAGGCGATCATCTCCCAGCGCGAGGTGCGCTCCGACACGCTCGACTTCACGAGCGCGCTGCGGGCCGCGATGCGCCAGGACCCCGACGTCATCATGGTCGGCGAGATGCGCGACATCGAGACGGTGCGCGCCGCGCTCTCGGCCGCCGAGACGGGCCACCTGGTGCTCGCGACTCTCCACACGGTGGATGCGCAGGACACCATCAACCGCATCGTCGACTTCTTCACCCCGCACGAGCAGAGCCAGGTGCGCGCGACGCTCGCGCAGACGCTGCGCGGAATCGTGTCGCAGCGCCTCGTGCGCCGCGGCGACGGCACGGGACGCACGCTGGTCGCGGAGGTCATGGTCAACACGGGCCGCACCGCCGAGGCGATCGTGGATCCCTCGAGCCAGCCGCCCATCCTCGACCTCATCGCCGACGGCGAGTACTACAAGATGCAGACCTTCGACCAGCACCTGTTCGCGCTCGTGCGCGACGGCGTGGTGGGGCTGGACGATGCCGTGGCGATCGCCTCCCGCCCGCACGACCTGCTGGTTGAGCTGCGCGGAGCGGGAATCGTCGACTGACGCGGGCCGGGCGGCCTGAAGCGCGGGCGAGTCGCGTCGGTCGCCCGCGATCCGGGTCGATCCGGCCTCCATCGCGCACGGATCCGCGCAGCGCCCGCAGCACAGGTCCGCGGCTCGGGTCTGAGACTCGGATCGGCGGCTCGGATGGGAGGCTCGGGCCTGGGACGCCGGGCTAGACGGCCGGCTGCTCGATTCCGAGCCACGAGTGCCACCGCGAGTGCAGCACGAGCCACGCCATGAGGCCGTAGCCGGCCTGGCGGGGGAGCGCATCGTCGCCGGTGGCCATGTCCGCCGCCCACTGCTCGTGGCGTACGAGCGGCCCGTACATGTCGACGTATCCGACCCCACGCCGGGAGGCGGCGTCCTCGCACACGGCCGCGAGCTCCGCGATGCGAGGGTTGTCCTGGTCACGACCGGGGGAGGGCCCGCGATGAGGGTCTCGAAGCCCAGCGCGTGCGCGCGGTCGAGGAAGTTCGCGACGTTGAGCCGCGTCATGGTGGCGGACACGCCGCGCAGCGCGTCGTGACGACCGATCGCGAAGAGCACGTAGCTGGTCTCGGCCTCGGCGTGACGAGTGCGGCGCAGCGCTTCCTCGTCCCAGCGGCTCGTGAGCTCTCCCGTGGTCTCTCCCGGCACCGCGAGGGTGTGGAACGCGAGGTCGGGCGCGAGTGGCAGGGTGCGCGCCGCGACCCGTCCCGCCCATCCCATCGCCTTGGGGTCGCCGTGGCCCGCGACGAGCTCGTCGCCCACGAGGAAGACGTTTCTCATCGCGCGAACGCCCGCCGGACCAGGTCGGTCTGTTCGGCCGCGTGACGCGAGGCGAGCCCCGACGCGGGGGAGGCCGAGGCCGACCGCGACACGACCGACACCGTCGAGCCCACCACCTGGGGAAGGCTGAGCGACATGCGCGACCATGCGCCCTGGTTGTGCGGCTCCTCCTGGACCCACACGAGCTCCGCGCCGTCGAATGGCGCGAGCGCCTCCTTGATCGACTCGGGTACGAGCGGATAGAGCTGCTCGAAGCGGACGATCGCGGTCGAGGTGTCGCCCGACCGGTCGCGCTCGGCGACCAGGTCGTAGTACACCTTGCCCGCGCACATGAGCACGCGGTCCACGTTCGCCGGGTCGACGCTGGGGTCGCCGATCACGGGCTCGAAGGTGCCCGTGGTGAAGTCCTCGACCGAGGACTGCGCCGCGCGCAGGCGCAGCATCGACTTGGGGGTGAAGACCACGAGCGGCTTGCGCGGGCGGTTGTAGCCCTGGCGGCGCAGCAGGTGGAAGTAGCTGGCCGGGGTCGACGGCATCGCGGCGATCATGTTCTCCTCCGCGCACAGCTGGAGGAAGCGCTCGACGCGTGCCGACGAGTGATCGGGTCCCTGACCCTCGAAGCCGTGCGGCAGCAGCAACACGACGGACGAGGACTGTCCCCACTTCTGCTCTGCCGAGGAGATGAACTCGTCGATGATGGTCTGTGCGCCGTTGACGAAGTCGCCGAACTGCGCCTCCCACAACACGAGCGCGTCGGGGCGCTCGACCGAGTAGCCGTACTCGAAGCCCACGACGGAGTACTCGGACAGCGGCGAGTCGAAGATGTGCAATCGCGCCTGGTCGGAGGACAGATACAGCAGCGGGGTCCACTCGGCGCCGGTGTTGCGGTCGTGATAGACCGCGTGGCGCTGGACGAACGTGCCGCGGCGGCTGTCCTGGCCCGAGACGCGCACGGGCACGCCCTCCTGCAGCAGCGTGCCGAAGGCCAGGATCTCTCCGTAGCCCCAGTCGATGCCGCCCTCGCGGCTCATCTGCTCGCGCTTCTCGAGCAACTTCTCGAGCTTGGGGTGGACGGCGAAGCCCTCGGGCGGGCGCACGTGGGCGCGGCCGATCCTCTCGATCTGGCTCGCGGTGACGGCGGTCTTCCACCCCACCATGACGCCGGCATCGGAGGACTGCGAGGCGGGTAGCTCGAGGCCGGCCACAGACTCGGCGTGCTCCGCCGGCTTGTAGCCCTCACGCGTCTCGATGAACACCCGCTCGAGCTGCGACAGGTAGTCCTTCGAGACCGCCTCTGCCTCCTCCGTGGTGATGTCCCCGCGGCGGATGAGCGACTCCGTGTAGAGGTGGCGCACCGAGCGCTTGGCCTCGATGAGGTCGTACATGCGCGGCTGCGTCATCGAGGGTCGTCGCCCTCGTTGTGGCCGCGGCGGCGGTAGCAGACCATGTCGACGATCACGTCGCGACCGAAGCGCTCGCGGTACTCGAACGCGAGCCGCGCGGCGCGCACGCACGCCTCGGGGTCGTCGCCGTTCACGTGGAAGATCGGGATCTGGTAGCCCTTGGCGATGTCCGTGCAGTAGCGCGTCGACCGCGAGCTCTCGGGCCCGGTGGTGAAGCCCACCTGGTTGTTGATGATGACGTGGACCGTGCCGCCCGTGCGGTAGCCCTTGAGCAGGGCCATGTTGATGGTCTCCATCACGACGCCCTGGCCCGAGAAGGCCGCGTCACCGTGGATGAGGACCGGAAGCACGGGGTAGCCGTCCGTCGCGGGGTCGGCACCCAGCGCGTCGAGCTTCGCGCGCACGATGCCCTCGAGGACGGGGTTGACCGCCTCGAGGTGCGAGGGGTTGGCAGCGAGGTAGACGCGCGTGGTCGCGCCGGACTCGGCGGTGAAGGTGCCCTCGGTGCCGAGGTGGTACTTGACGTCTCCGGAGCCCTGGACCGAGCCGGGCACCGCGGTGCCCTCGAACTCCGAGAAGATCTGCCCGTAGCTCTTGCCCGCGAGGTTCGCGAGCACGTTGAGGCGGCCGCGGTGCGCCATGCCGATGCACACCTCGTGCACCCCGGCCTCGGCCGCGGCGCTCATCACGGAGTCGAGCAGCGGAATGAGCGACTCGCCGCCCTCGAGCGAGAAGCGCTTCTGTCCGACGTACTTGGTCTGCAGGAAGGCCTCGAACGCCTCCGCGGCGTTGAGGCGGTGCAGGATCCGCAGGTGCTCCTCGCGCGTGGGCTTGGTGTAGCCGTGTTCGAGCCGCTCCTGGAAGAACTGACGCTGCTCGCGATCCGCGATGTGCATGTACTCGAGGCCGATGGTCCGGCAGTACGCGTCGCGCAGGCGCCCGAGGACGCCGCGCAGCGTCCACTCGTCCTGACCGGCGAATCCCGCGGTCTGGTACGAGCGGTCGAGGTCCCACAGCGTGAGGCCGTGTGTCTGGACGTCGAGATCGGGGTGCTTGCGCGGGCGGGACGACAGCGGGTCGACGTCGGCCATGAGGTGGCCGCGCGAGCGGTACGCGTGGATGAGCTCGGCGATGCGCGCGGGCTTGGCAGCCTCGGCCGCGGGGTCCGTCGCGGAATCTTGGACCCACCGCACCGGCTCGTACGGGATCCGGATTGAGGAGAAGACGCGGTCGTAGAAGCCGTCGAGGCCGAGGAGCTTGCGGTGCACCAGGCCCAGGAACTCGCCCGACTGCGCGCCCTGAATCACGCGGTGGTCGTACGTCGAGGTCAGGGTCATCACCTTCGAGATGCCGAGGCGAGCGACCACCTCCTCGGAGGCGCCCTGGAACTCGGCGGGGTAGTCCATCGACCCCACGCCGACGATCGCGCCCTGGCCGCGCATGAGGCGCGGCACCGAGTGGACCGTGCCGAGCGTGCCGGGGTTGGTGAGCGTGAGCGTCGTGCCCTGGAAGTCGGTGGCTTGCAGGGCCCCGCCGCGCGCGCGGCGCACGACGTCCTCGTAGGCGGCCCAGAAGGCCGCGAAGTCCATCTGGTCGGCGCCCTTGATCGACGGCACCAGCAGCTGGCGCGTGCCATCGGGTCGCGCGAGGTCGATCGCGAGGCCCAGATTGACGCTCGCGGGCGTCTGCAGCGCGGGCTTGCCGTCCTCCTCGACGTACGCGACGTTCATCGCGGGGAACTCGGCGATCGCCTCGACGATCGCGAAGCCGATGAGGTGCGTGAAGCTGACCTTGCCGCCGCGGGTGCGCGCGAGGTGGTTATTGACCACGACGCGGTTGTCCATGAGCAGCTTCGCGGGGATGGTGCGCACCGAGGTCGCGGTGGGCACCGCGAGGCTCGCCTCCATGTTCTCGACCACGCGCGCGGCGGGTCCGCGCAGGCGCGAGATGCCCTGCTCGACGTCCTTCGCCTCGAGCGGCGTGTGGTCGGGGCGCTGCAGGTACGCGGCGGTGGGTGCCTGCGCGGTCGCGATGGGCTGGGTCACGCTCGGGTCGGCATCGGGGGCGGACTCGGCTGGCGCGGACGCGGGTGCCTCCTCGGCGGCCGGGTTGGCCGGTGAGGACGATGCCTGGGGCGGGGACGATGCCTGAGGTGAGGACGATGCCTGAGGCTGAGAGGGCGCGGGAGCCGGGGGAGCGGGCGGGGGTGGTGGCGGCGGGGGAACCGCCTGCGAGGAGGCCGGTGCCGGGGCGTCTGCGTCGGAGGCAGATGCCGGTTCGTCGGCGCCGGCGGCCCCATGCGCGTTGCCGAGAATGAGCGACGCGACGGACGGGGCACCTGCTGCTCGGGTGACGGAGACGCGGTCCGTCTCGGGCACGGAGGTGTCTGGGGACACGTTGAGGCCGCTCACTTTCTTGGCGCATCAGCGTCGGTGGTGACTGGTGGTCCTATCTTCGTCCTTCAACGAGCGGGCCCGGAACCGTGTGCCCGCCATTTGGGTAAATCGTTACGTGAGATCGCGCCGGAACGTGGTGAGCCAGCCGATCAGTGCTGCCACTCCACCATAGGCCAGCAGGACCGCGAGTCCGGCCCCCGACGGCAGGAGCGACGCGAGTCCCGAGGCCGAGTAGAGGCTCGATCCCACGATCGCCTCACCCGCCGCGCCCGGCAGGAAGCGCGCCACGGGAGCGGCGGCCTCCCAGAAGCCCGCCGCGACGCGCAGCAGCGGCTCGACCAGTTGCGTCCACGCGAGCAGCCCCACGATCACCACCACCTGGTTGGTGACGGCGCATCCGAAGCCCACCCCGACGAGCAGCCACGCGCCCATCGCGACCACCGTGAGACCCAACGCCTTCCAGGTGTCGGGCTCCCCGAGCATCGTCTCTTGGCCCGCCGCCGCGAGAGACGCGGACCCGACCCCGAGCGACACCGCTGCGGTCGCGAGCCCGTAGAGGACCGCGAACGGAAGCGCGGCACCCACCTTGGCGAGGATCACGCGCGCGCGGCGCGGCTCGGCGAGCAGCGTGGTCTCGATCGTGCGGTGACGGAACTCGGACGTGACGAGCAGTGCGCCGAACGCGAGGGGGAAGACGTAGGCGAGCGAGACGCCCGCGGTGTAGACCGTGAGCGCGAGCTGCTCGGGCGCGAGGGCGCCCGGCTCGCCCGCGGCACCCGACGCCGTGCCGCCGAACGCGAAGGCGAAGGCGAAGACCGCCGCGAAGAACGCGACCGCTCCGGACTGGATGACCAGCAGGACCCACCACAGCCGCGTGGTGAGGGCCTTGCGCAGCTCGGATCGCACCGCGTTCATGCCGCCTCCTCCGTCATGCGCAGGAACACCGTCTCGAGGCTCTCGCCGCCGCCCTCGAGCCCGTGGACCTCGAGTCCAGCCGCGAACGCGCGTGCGCCGAGGTCGGCCGCGGTGATGTCGGGCACCGTGAGCTCGTGCGTGGAGGCGAGCGTGGCGCCGGGGAGGTCGGCCGCGAGGCGTGATAGCCGCTCCGCGTCGGGGGAGCGCAGCGTGGCCCTGGGGCGGGCAAGGCCGCGCAGGTCCGCGAGCGCCGACGCGTGGCGCACGCGGCCGCGCGCGATGATCACGACGTCGTCGACCGTCTGCTCGACCTCGGCGAGCAGGTGAGAGGACAACAGCACCGTGCCGCCGCGCGCCGCATAGGCACGCAGGAAGGCCCGCATCCAGGTGATGCCGGCGGGATCGAGGCCGTTTGCTGGCTCGTCGAGGATGAGCGCCTGCGGGTCGCCCAGCAGCGCCGTCGCGAGTCCCAGCCGCTGGCGCATGCCCAGCGAGAAGCCGCCCACACGCCGGTTCGCGGCGTCGCTCATGCCCGTGAGGCCCAGCACCTCGTCGCAGCGGGCGTCGGTGGCGCCGACGAGCGGGGCGACCACCCGGAGGTGGTCGCGCGCGGTGCGCCCGGGGTGAAACGCGGGCTCGAGCTGCGCGCCCACGACCGTGCCGGGAGAGGAGAGGTCGCGATACGTCGCGCCGCCGATGCGCGTGTCGCCCGACGTGGGCGTCACCAGGCCGAGCAGCGCGCGCAGCGTGGTGGACTTCCCGGCGCCATTGGGTCCCAAGAAGCCGGTAACGCGCCCTGGCTTGGCCTCGAACGTGGCGCCCTCGACCGCTGTGACGGCACCAAAGCGCTTGGTCAGCGACTCCACCTCGATCAACGGACCCCGCATCGTCTTCCCTCCGTCGTTGGCGTCCGTCTATCCTTTCATCACCATGGACCCTGACAGTTCCCGTCCTCGATGACCGCCTGGGTCCTCCTCGGGCTTGGCGTCCTGCTGACGCTGGGCACCGCGATCTTTGTCGCCGCCGAGTTCTCGCTGGTCGCTCTCGACCCGGCCCACGTCGAGGACTCACTGCGCGGCAAGCGCGTGCGCCGTGCGCTGCGCCACCTGTCGACGCAACTGTCCGGCGCGCAGGTCGGCATCACGCTCACGACCATCCTGCTGGGCTACACGGCGCAGCCGGCGCTCGTGTCGCTCCTCGAGGTGCCGCTGTCCACGACGGTCGCGTCGCGTGCCGCGGTCGCGGCGCTCGCCGGAGCGCTCTCGCTCGTGATCGTCAACGCCTTCTCGATGATCGTGGGCGAGCTGGTGCCCAAGAACATGGCCCTGGCCGAGCCCATGCGCACGGCAAAGATCGCCGCGCCACTCAACATGGCCTTCACGGCCGCATTGCGTCCCGTCATCGCCTCACTCAACGGCGCGGCGAACGCGATCCTGCGGCTGCTGGGCATCGAGCCCCGGGAGGAACTCGCGGGCGGGCGTTCGCGGCAGGAACTCGCCGCCTTGGTGCGTCGCAGTGCCGAGGCGGGCACGCTCGCGCCGTCGACCGCGCTGCTGCTCAAGAACTCGATCGAGCTCGACAACCTGGCCGCGATCGACGTCATGACGGACCGCACGCGCATGGCGACCCTCGGCAGGGACGCGACCGCGGCCGATGTCATCGCGGCGTCGCGCGCCAGCGGCCACTCGCGCTTCCCCGTGGTGGGTGACGGATCGGACGATGTCGTGGGGCTGGTCCACCTGCGTTCCGCGATCGCGGTGCCGGCCCATGAGCGTGCGCGGCGGTCGGTGAGGGCGTTCATGGTCGACGCCCCTCGCATCCCCGAGACCCTGCAGATGGGCCCGCTCCTGGTCGAACTGCGCGGCCTCGGGTACCAGTGCGCGATCGTGGTTGACGAGTACGGCGGTACCGCGGGATTCGTGACGCTTGAGGACGTGGTCGAGGAGCTCGTGGGGGAGGTCGCCGATGAGCACGACCGCAGGCGCGCCGCCGTCCACCGCGCTCCCGGCGGGGCGTGGATCGTGCCAGGCGAGCTGCGGCCGGACGAGGTGCACGAGCGCACGGGACTGGTGATCCCCGAGTCGCCAGCGTACGAGACCGTCGGTGGCTATGTGATGGCCGCACTGGGGCGCGTCGCGGAGCCGGGCGACACGGTCGACGGCGCGGACGTGCGTCTGCGCGTCGAGCGCATGGAGGGTCGCAGGATCGATCGCCTGCGCCTCGAGCCCGTGTCTCCCGAGCGAGACGAGGACGAGTCGTGAGCCCCGGGATGACGCTCGCGGTCGTGGGACTGCTGCTCGCGAACGCCTTCTTTGTCGGCGCCGAGTTCGCGATCATCTCCGCGCGCCGCAGCTCGATCGAGCCGCGCGCCGCCGCCGGATCGCGCGCGGCACGCACGGTGCTGTGGGCGATGGAGAACGTGTCGCTCATGCTCGCGACGGCCCAGCTGGGCATCACGGTGTGCTCGGTGACGCTGGGCGTGGTGGCCGAGCCCGCTCTCGCCCACGCGCTCGAGCCTGTCCTCGAGTCGCTGGGCGTGCCGCTCGCGGCGACGCACGGCATCGCCGTCGCGATCGCGCTGCTTGTGATCGTGGGCCTCCACGTGATCGTGGGCGAGATGGTGCCCAAGAACGCCGCGGTCTCCAGCCCCGACCGGGCCGCGCTGGTCTTCGGGCCGCCGCTCGTCGCGATCGCGCGCGCCGCGCGGCCGATCATCGGGGCGCTGAACTGGGTGGCCAACGGGATCGTGAGGCTGCTGGGCTTCGAGCCCAAGGACGAGGTGACCTCGGCCTTCACGGCGGACGAGGTCCACAGCATCGTCGAACGGTCCTCCGCGGAGGGCACGATCTCGGACCCCACGGGGCTGCTGACGACCGCGATCGAGTTCTCGGAGAGGTCGGTCGAGGAGGTCATGGTGCCCGCGGACCAGGTGCATGCCGTGCCGCGCGGGGTGACGGTCGACGGACTCGAGGACGCGGCGACGCGCACCGGCTTCTCGCGTTTCCCGGTGAGCGAAGACGGCGCGCTCGTGGGCTACCTCCACATCAAGGACGCCCTCTACGCGCGGCCGGGAGAGCGCGAGGAACCCATCCAGGCGTGGCGCGTGCGCGATCTGCCGACGATCGCCCACGACGCGCAGGTAGAGAGCGCGCTCGCGCTCATGCGCCGCTCGGGCGCCCACGTGGCCGCCGTGACGCGGGATTCGACGACGCTCGGCATCGTCTTCCTCGAGGACATCATCGAGGAGCTCGTCGGAGAGGTGAGGGACTCCCTCGCTCGCCGCGAGAGCGGCGCCTGACGGGCTCAGGTTCCCCCGGCATCGTGCCGATGTGACTGACGTGACACACAGGGGGTTGGCCTCATCGTTACCATTTGGTAATAATTGACCCGGTCCCCGTTGCTTGGCGGGGCACGAATCTTCTGTTTCCGAGACGTCCGGGAGGACATGGTGAGCATGCGCGGCGCACTGCACACGCCGCGTTCCGCCCACCCCTCTCGCCACCCCGCGCGGCACCCGTCGCGCAAGGAGCGGCGCATCGAGCAGACGCAGGAAATCCAGATCCGGACCACCCACCTGCGACGCAAGATCGCGACGCGCACGGGCGTGCTTGTGGGCTTCGTGGCCGCGATGGTGGTCTACCCCGTGATGGGCACGATCGCCCCCTACGCGAACGCAGCCGAGCAGCTGCCCGGTGTGGTCGTGGGCGAGTCCCCCACCACCGCCACGGCGATCCTGGGTGCCGGCCCGCAGTTCGAGGCCTCCGACCTTCCGCTTCCCACGGTCGACGACCAGTCGGGTGCGGTCCTCACGTCGGCCGACGTCCCCGTCGCGTCGAACCTGCTTCCAGACTGCGACCCGGAGTTCTCCGGCCCGATGAGCAACGGCCAGCTCAGCAGCGACCAGCTGTGCAACCTGTGGGTCTCGGGAGAGCAGATGCGACCCGACGCCGCACTCGCGCTCGCGGCGCTTAACGAGCGCTTCAAGACCGAGTTCGGCACGGACATCTGCATCGCCGACACGTACCGCTCGATCTCGGACCAGTACTCGACCAAGGCGACGCGCGGCTACCTGGCCGCGACGCCGGGCACCTCGATGCATGGCTTGGGCCTCGCGGTCGACTTCTGCCGCTCTCACGCCTCGGGCGTGTACCTGTCGTGGTTCAAGCGCAACGCCGCGACCTACGGCTTCTGGAACCCGGACTGGGCGAAGACGTCGAAGTACGAGCCCTGGCACTGGGAGTACCAGACCTTCACCGCGTACGAGTAGGGCGTTGCCGGGCAGGCTGCCTGGCTCCGAGCGGACTGTCGCGACGTGGGCGCACGCCGTGCGCGGTGTCCGAACCAGCGCGTGGCGCGTCTCCCCGAGGTGTAGGAAGGGAGACGAGGGCGGCCATCATCCCTGGTCGCCCGCCCCCGCGCGACGATGCGCCGGCCACGAGCCGCGCGCGGTGTCGCCCGAGCGCTGAGGAGGCCGCGGTGCTGGTCGGAGTCCCCACGGAGACCAAGAACAGCGAGACCAGGGTCGCGCTGACCCCTGCGGGCGTGCGCGCGCTCGTCGAACGCGGGCATCGCGTGGTGATCGAGGAGGGGGCGGGTCGCGGCTCGGCGATCGCGGACGAGGACTACGCCGCGGCGGGAGCGACGCTCGCCGGCGCCGCGGAGGCGTGGGCGGCCGACGTGGTCCTCAAGGTCAAGGAGCCGCAGCCGCACGAGTACGCGCTGCTGCGTGACAACGTGCTCTTCACGTTCCTGCACCTCGCGGCCAACCCAGCGCTCGCCGACCTGCTGTGCGCGGCAGGCACGACCGCGCTGTCCTATGACACGGTGCAACTCGAGGACGGATCGCTGCCCCTGCTCACCCCGATGAGCGAGGTCGCTGGCCGCTTGTCGGTGCTCGCGGGCGCGCACCACCTGCTCAACCCGCAGGGCGGGCGCGGCGTGCTCCTGCCCGGTGTGCCCGGCGTGCCTGGCGCCCGCGTCACGGTGCTGGGGGCAGGCGTCGCCGGCTCGAATGCCGTGGCGCAGGCCGTCGCGATGGGCGCCGAGGTCACCGCCGTCGACCTCGCCGTGGGGCGGCTGAGGGCGCTCGACGACAGGTACGCGGGTCGCGTCCGCACCGTGGTGTCGACGCCCCACGAGGTCGAGGAGGAGGTGCTCGGCTCGGACCTCGTGATCGGCGCGGTCCTCGTGCCCGGTCGCCCGGCCCCGAAGGTCGTGACTCACGCGATGGTGAGGGACATGCGGCGCGGCAGCGTGCTGGTCGACATCGCGATCGATCAGGGTGGGTGCTTCGAGGACTCGCGCCCCACCACGCACGACAACCCCGTCCTCGAGGTCGAGGGGTCGCTGCTCTACTGCGTCGCGAACATGCCCGCCGCGGTGGGGGCGACCGCGACGCGCGCGCTCACCAACGTCACGTTGCCCTACGTGGTGAGGCTCGCGGGCGGGGTGGACGATGCCGTCGCGTCGGATCCCGCCCTGGCGCGCGGGATCAACGTGCGCGCCGGCAGTGTGGTGCATCCCGCGGTCGCCCAGGCGCTCGGCAGATAGGTCACTCCGAGCGCGGCTCGAGCAGGTCGCGCAGCGGCTCCGGGAGCCGCGCGGGCGTGGGCACCTCGACCTCGGGAAGCGTTTCGGGTCGCGGCGCCACGACCGGATACGCGTCGAGTGCCTGCTCCGCGGCCGCGCGCCCGAGCGCGATCAGGCCGGGCATGTCCTCGCGGACCCACTGCGAGCGGCCGCCCAGCTGGGGGAGATGAGGGTGACGTCCGCGCGGATCTCGAGGGCGTGGACCTTGAGCGTGGTCTCGAAGCCCGGAGCCTCCCACTCGGGCGCGAGACGCACCCCGATGACGTGGCGTGCGCCCAGCTCGAACGTCGCCTCGAGCGGCAGGTTCTCGAGCAGGCCGCCGTCCGCGAGGAGGTGACCGTCGAGCCTCAGCGGCCGGAATAGCCCCGGCACCGAGATCGACGCCCTCATGGCATCCGCGAGGCTGCCGTGATCGAGCAGGACCACGCGGCGCGTGGTGAGGTCCGTGGCGACGGCCGCGTAGCGCACAGGCAGGTCCTCGATGCGCGGATCCCCGCCGGAGATCGCCTCGATCGTGGCACGCAGCCCCGCCGTGTCGAGGATGCCCAGGCCCGGGCGGAACGTGAGCGATCCGAAGTGTCCCCACTCCGCGCGCAGCACCATGGCCTCGATCGTGTACGGGTCCATGCCGGAGGCATACGCGCCTCCGATCAGCGATCCCGCCGACGTCCCCACGACGAGCGAGGGCGTGATCCCGCGCTCCGCGAGCACCTGGAGGACGCCCACGTGGGCCGCACCGAGCGCGCCGCCTCCCCCAGGGCCAGTCCCAGGTGAGGCTCGTACCGAAGGTCGGTGGTCACCCGTTCAGAGTAGGCGGGGCGGCGCGAATAGGCTGGATGTCATGTCCGACACCCCTGCCGAACCGCGTCGCACCTGGTTTCCCCTTGCCGCGGCCGCCGCGGTCGCGGTCCTGGTGATCGTGGGGGCGGTGGTGGCGACGTGGCTGACGTCGCGCATGAGCCCGGCCCACGCCGATGCGGTGAGGGCATGTGAGGCCGCGTACGCCGAGGCGGGCGACGGCGCCCCCGAAATCGTCGCGGGCGACGTCTACGGCAGCGCCGACTGGCGCGACCTGCGGTCGTTCCTCGAGGCGCAGGGCGTCCTCGACTCCGCCGGCACGGACGTCGCTGCTGCGATCGCGCCGTCCGTCGACGCCTCGGCTGCGGCGCTCGCGGAGGCGGGGCGCGACCGCGTCACGGTGGTGTGGTGGCTCGAGTCCGAGGAGCACCTGGCGTGCACGGTCGACGTCGAGGACGGGCGTGCGCTTGACTCCTCGGCGACGCTGGGAAGCCTCGGCGACTTCGCGACCGGTGCCGTGACCGGCGCCGTGCCCGTCGCGGACTGACCGCCCTACTCCCGCCCCTCCTCGAGAGGGATGAGCATGGTCCGGAAGTCTCCGGGTCCGCGGTGGAGGTCCCAGATGCGGTCCGCGACCTCCTCAAGCGTGTAGCGGAGCTTGGGGATCGCGCCGGGAATCACGAGTTGGGCGACGTGGACCCCCTCGCCCGCGAGGGCATCGTGCAGCATCTCGCCGTAGGCGCTCTCGGCGGGGAAGGCGACGGACGTTCCCGAGAATCCCGCGCGGGCCTTCACGGACGTGCCGCCGTTGATGAGGACGATGCTTCCTTCTCCCGCCGCGCGCATCGCGGGCAGCACGGCACGGGCCGCGTGAATGAGGCCCAGCGCGGAGAACCGCAGGGCCTCGAGGGCCAGCTCGGGCGTGAGGTCGAGCACCGGCTCGAGGTAGGCCCGCGAGGGGAGTGGGCTGTACTGCAGCGCGGTGACGGGGCCCAGGCGTGCGGAGGCGTCGGCGAGCGCCGCCTCGAGCGAGGCGCCGTCGCGGACGTCGGCCGCGAAGCCCGCCGCGGTGACCCCGTCCTGCGCGAGCTCGCCCGCGAGCGCATCGAGCTTCGACTGGTCGCGGGAGACGAGGGCGATCGAGAATCCCTCGCGCCCGAACCGGCGCGCGACCGCCGCTCCGAGGCCGGGTCCTGCGCCGATGATCGCGAGCGTTGGCATGCGTGGCTCCTTCGTCGGTGGGGTCTGTCTCGACCCTAGCGCCGGGGAACCACAAAGGCCCCTCCGAGGAGGGGCCTTGCGTGTGCGGATCGTGCCCCCGACAGGAGTCGAACCTGCGACCTACGGTACCGGAAACCGGCGCTCTATCCGCTGAGCTACGGGGGCATGCCCGGACGGACCGGGCCGAATGAGGATATCAGCAGGCAGGGCTCTCCCGTGCTGCGCTCTCCCGCCCGTGCGATGCTGAGACATGCGCACGCAGACGTCGCAGTTCCTCGCGGCCCTCATCCTTGCCAGCGGCCTGGCCACCGGCGTCGCGGCGTGCGGGGACGCCGGAGGGGACCCGCGCGACGCGCGCGAGCCCGATGCGGTGGGCACGGTCGTGAGCGTGGAGACCCTGGGCGACGCGATCACGGTGGTGTTCGCGCCAGATCCCGGCTACGAGTACTTCGAGGGCACCACGTTCGCGTTCGCGGAGGGTGGTGCGCTCGAACGGCCGGACGGCGAGCCTGCCGCGGCGTCCGACGTCGCGGTGGGCGAGCGCCTCGAGGTGTGGGTCGACGCGTGCGCCGAGTCCTTCCCCGTCCAGTGCGCGGACCCGTACGGACGCCTCCTTCCCTAGCGCGCGCGTGCGCCGAGCGCGACACTGGACCCATGAGCGACGCGGACCTCAGCCCAGTCGAGATCTCTCTGGTGGGCGGGCCCACGGTGGTGCTGGGCTACGCAGGTCTCACGATCGTCACGGATCCGACGTTCGACCCACCGGGCACGTACGGCACCCTCACCAAGCTCGCCGGACCCGCCTTCGAGCCCGCCTTCATCGGCCACGTGCACCTGGTCCTGCTGTCTCACGACCAGCACGAGGACAACCTCGACACCGCGGGACGCGAGCTGCTCGCACATGCCGGCCACGTGGTGTCGACCCCTGGCGCGGCCTCGCGCGTCCCCGGTGTCGTGGGCCTCAAGCCGTGGCACAGCGTCACGCTGTACGGCGCGCACGCTCCGGTGTGCGTCACGGCGGTTCCCGCGCTGCACGGTCCTCCCGGGGTGGCCGACGCCCTGGGCGAGGTTGCGGGATTCGTCCTGCGGGCGGCGGGCTGGCCCACCGTGTACTTCTCGGGAGACAACTCGGAACTCGACGCCGCCGCGGCGGTCGCACACCGCTTCCCCGACGTCGGGGTCGCGCTCGTGTGCGCGGGCGCCGCGCGAGTGGATCGGCTGGGCGACGCGCTGCTGACCGCCGACGCCGCGCGGGTCTGTGCGGTCGCCGACCTCTGGCCCGACGCGACGGTGGTGCCCGTCCACATCGACGACTGGGCGCACTTCTCCCAGCCCCGTCCGGCCCTGCGCGCGGCGCTCGCGGACGACCCCGCCCGCCCCCGCATCGTCCTCCTGGACAAGGGAGCCGCGGTGCGACTCGGGGGCCGCGCGGCGGCTGTCGGAGGGCGCGTCTAGGGTCGTGGCATGGAGACGATGCAGGACGGCCTCGCGCCGGTGGAGGAGTGGATCGCGGCGGTGATCGCCGGTCTTCCCGGCGCGCACGTGGTGCCCTACCCCGACTGGGGCTCGCAGACCTTCCAGGTGGGAGGCAAGCACTTCGGCAGGGTGGGCGGGTCGCCTGAGGGGAGGCGCATCGTCACCGTGAAGGGCGATCCGGAGGTCAACGCGACGCTCGTCGCGCGGTACGAGGACGTCTCGCCCGGCTACTACGCGGACAAGCGGCTGTGGATCTCGCTCGCCGTAGATGACGACGCCTCCGTGCCGCGCGACGTCGTGGTCGAGGCCATCGAGGCCGGCTACGAGGTGGTGCGTGCGAAGCTGCCGCGCCGCGTGCGCGACACCCTGGAAGCCGACGCGACCCCTGGAGGCCCACCCGCGTGAGCGACACACGCGCGCACGGATAGACTCGATGGGTGACCCCTGAAGAGCTCTCCGCGACCATCCGCGCCGCCATCCTCGCCGGAATCGACGACAGCGACTTCCAGCTGTCGCCCTTCGATGTTCCGGAGGTGCGCGTCGAACGCCCCCGCCAGCGCGAGCACGGCGACTGGTCGACCAACGTCGCGATGCAGCTCGCCAAGCAGGCGGGCACCAATCCTCGCGAGTTCGCGCAGACCCTGGTCGAGCGCCTCGTGCAGGAGGACGGAATCGACGCGGCCGAGGTCGCGGGTCCCGGCTTCATCAACATTCGCCTCGCGGCGGACGCGGCGGGCCTGCTCGCCAAGGGAATCGTCGACTACGGCGACGACTACGGACGCGGCGAGTCGCTCACGGGTAAGACGGTCAACATCGAGTTCGTGTCGGCCAACCCGACCGGACCCGTGCACATCGGCGGCACGCGCTGGGCCGCGGTGGGTGACTCGCTCGCGCGCCTGCTCGAGTTCCACGGCGCGAAGGTCATCCGCGAGTACTACTTCAACGACCACGGCGCGCAGATCGACCGCTTCGCCGCGTCGCTGCTCGCGGTCGTCACGGGCGAGGACGCCCCCGAGGACGGCTACGGCGGCGAGTACATCCAGGACATTGCCAACGAGGTCATGATGCAGGCCGCAGCCGGCGGCTACCGCGACCCGCTCGAGCTCCCGCGCGAGGAGCAGCTCGAGTTCTTCCGCGAGCACGGCGTGGCCCTCATGTTCGACTCGATCAAGCGTCAGCTGCACGACTTCGGAGTCGACTTCGACGTCTACTTCCACGAGGACTCGCTGCACCACTCCGGCGCGGTCGACGAGGCCGTCGAGCAGCTGAAGAAGACGGGCGCGCTGTACGAGAAGGACGGCGCCTGGTGGCTGCGGTCGACCGACTACGGCGACGACAAGGACCGCGTGGTCATCAAGTCGGACGGCAAGCCGGCGTACATCGCGGGCGACCTCGCCTACTTCAAGGACAAGCGCCACCGCGGCGCGGACCTGTGCATCTACCTTCTGGGCGCGGACCACCACGGCTACATCGCCCGTCTCAAGGCCGCCGCCGCGGCCTTCGGCGACGATGCCGACACGGTCGAGGTGAAGATCGGCCAGCTGGTCAACCTGGTCAAGGACGGCCAGCCGGTGCGGATGTCGAAGCGCGCGGGCAACGTCGTCACGATCGAGGACCTGGTCGAGGCCGTGGGCGTCGATGCCGCGCGCTACGCGCTCGCGCGCTCGAGTGCGGACTCAACGATCGACATCGACCTCGACCTGCTCGCGTCGCAGTCCAACGCGAACCCGGTGTTCTACGTGCAGTACGCCCACGCGCGTTCGGCGGGCGTGGCGCGCAACGCGGCCGAGTACGGCATCCGCCGCGAGGACGGCTTCGACCCGTCGTTGCTGACTCACGAGTCGGAGTCCAAGCTGCTCGGCATCCTGGGCGAGTTCCCGCGCGTGGTCGCTCAGGCCGTCGAGTTCCGCGAGCAGCACCGCGTGGCCCGCTACCTCGAGGACGTCGCCGCGGCCTTCAACCAGTGGTACGACCGCACCCGCGTCACCCCGCAGGGCGACGAGGAGGTCTCGGACGTGCACCGCACGCGCCTGTGGGTGAACGATGCCGCGGGACAGGTCCTGCGCAACGGCCTGCGCCTCCTGGGTGTCTCGGCCCCCGAAAGGATGTAGCGATGGCGGTGAGCGCAGTCTTCTCCCGCACCGTGGTGCGTCAGGACGACGGCGCGCTTGCCGTGGGCGGCGCGGACGTGCGCGCGCTCGCGGGCCAGTACGGCACGCCGCTGTACGTGATCGACGAGCACGACATGCGGGGCCGAGCGCGTGCCTTCCGCGACGAGTTCGCGGCGGCCTTCGGCGCCCACGGCGCGGAGGTCGACGTGTTCTACGCGTCGAAGGCCTTCCTGTCCTCGAAAGTCGCCAAGTGGATGCATGAGGACGGCCTGTTCATGGACGTCGCTTCGGGCGGCGAGCTCGAGATCGCGCTGCGCGGGGGATGCCCGCCGCACGGATCGGCCTCCACGGCAACAACAAGTCCGACGACGAGCTGCGCCGCGCCCTCGAGGCCGGCGTGGGGAGGATCGTCGTCGACTCGTTCACGGAGATCGAGACGCTCGACCAGATCGCGCGCGGGCTCGGGACGCGCGCGCCGGTGCTCGTGCGCGTGACCACGGGTGTGCACGCCGGCGGCCACGAGTACATCGCGACGTCTCACGAGGATCAGAAGTTTGGGCTGTCGCTCGCCTCGGGCGCGGCCTTCGATGCGCTGGTCGCGTGCCAGGACGCCGAGGGCATCGACCTGCGCGGCATCCACACGCACATCGGCAGCCAGATCCTCTCTCTCGAGGCGTTCCAAGAGAGCGCCGAGCGCATGCTGGGCCTGCGCGCCGCGTTCCGCGCGGAGATCGG
Source organism: Demequina sediminis (assembly GCF_030296675.1). Taxonomy (GTDB): domain Bacteria; phylum Actinomycetota; class Actinomycetes; order Actinomycetales; family Demequinaceae; genus Demequina; species Demequina sediminis. The sequence continues at coordinate 68,940 of NZ_AP027736.1, forward strand.
CGTCGACCTCCCCGAGGTCGACCTTGGGGGCGGCTACGCGATCCAGTACACCCCCGCGGGAGAGGCCCTGAGCCCGCACGATGCCGCGGCAGGGATGGCGGAGGCCGTCGCCGCCGCGATGTCGCGCGTGGGCGGCACGTGGCCGCGCCTCAGCATCGAGCCCGGTCGTGCGATTGCCGGTCCCGCTGGCCTCACGCTGTACCGCGTGGGCGTGGTCAAGCACGTGGGTCTCGAGGACGGCGGCCAGCGCCAGTACGTCGCGGTCGACGGCGGCATGAGCGACAACATGCGCACCATCACGTACGGCGCGGAGTACACAGCGACCATTGCGTCGCGGCTGTCCGAGTCCGAGCCCGCGCTCAGCCGCGTGGTGGGCAAGCACTGCGAGAGCGGGGACATCGTCGTGCGCGACGTCGACCTGCCGAGCGACATCGCGCGGGGCGACCTGCTCGCGGTGCCCGCGACGGGTGCATACGGCAGGGTCATGGCGAACAACTACAACGCGGTGCTGCGGCCCGCGGTGGTCTCGGTCGCGGACGGCGCCTCGACGGTGCATGTGCGCCGCGACACGCTCGAGGACCTGTTCTCGTGGGACGTCGCACCGGACTGAGACGTTCACGTAGTGGGGCGGTCGCCCGGCCGTCCTCGAATGGAAACGAGGAGGCGGACATGTCCGACACCGACGACCAGAGCATGGACGAAGGCACGGCTGCGTTGCAGCATCTCGCCGACGAGGTCGAGCAGGAGCGCGAGCAGGGTCGCAGCGAGTTCGACCTGCCCGACCCACACGAGGACGAGGTCGATCCCGAGGCGCCGGCGGACGGCCCGGTCGAGCCTCTCGAGGCCGAGGGCACCGACGACGCTCCCGTCACGGGGATCGCGGCACCCAAGCCCTTCCTCTAGCGAGACGTCGTGAGCGACGCGCGGCCGGGGTGTCCACCCCGGCCGCGCGCGACGGTCGATCGTGAGGCGGTGCCTCGCGCAGAGCCGCGCCCTTAGTGCGACTGAGCCGCCGCGACGGCCTCGGCGAGCGAGGTCGCGGGACGTCCGATGAGGCGCTCGAGGGCGTCGCTGTCGGTGTCCAGTTCACCCTTGGCGATCGACGCGTCGACCGCGGCCCAGAAGCCTGCGGTGCCCGCGTCCATGCCGACCTCCTGGAACGTGGCGGTGAGCTGCTCGACGCTCACGTCGGAGTGGGCGACGGGCGTGCCCGTCGCGGCCGCGACGGCCGCGGCAAGGTCGTCGAGGGTGAAGCGCGTGCCGGCCAGCTCGTACGTGCCTCCTGCGTCCTCGGCGAGCGCGGCCGCGGCGGCGGCCTCGGCGTAGTCCGCGCGGGAGGCGGCGGCGATGGTCGCCCCGGCGGTCGCGCCCAGCACCGTGCCGGTCGCGGCGTACGTCGGGATCTGGCCCGTGTAGTTCTCGAGGTACCAGGAATTGCGCAGGACCGTCGCGGGGATGGGGGAGGCGGCGAGGGCCTGCTCGGTCGCGGCGTGCTCGGGCGCGAGCGGGTTGGACGTGGCGTCGGCGCGCAGCAGGGATGTGTAGACGATGCGTCCGACGCCCGCGCGCTCGGCGGCGGCGATGACGGCGGCGTGCTGGGCGACGCGCTTACCCACCTCGGACGCGGACACGAGCACCAGGCGGTCCACGCCGGCGAGGGCGGCGTCGAGCGTGTCGGGCTGGTCGTAGTCGCCGTGGCGCACGTCGACTCCGCGCTCGGCGAGGTCGGCGGCCTTGGCGGTGGTGCGTGCGATCGCGACGATGCTCGACGGGGCGACCCCGCGCGCGATGAGCGAGTCGACCACGAGGTGGCCGAGCTGACCGCTGGCTCCGGTGACGGCGATGGTAGTCATGGCTGTTCCTTCCGAGAGGGTGACGCGGCGCACTGCGCACCGTTCGCCATGCACTAACTCTGAGTTAGCGCTGTGTATTCCCGAGCGAGGAGGCGTATCCTCGAGTCATGTCCTCCGCCGCCCCGCGACTCGAGCCGCCGGCCGGCCACGGCTCCGAGCCGGGTCCGTCGCCCGAGCTCGTCACGAGCGTCTTCGCGGCCGCGTGCACGTCGCGGGCAGTCTTCGAGGACGTCACGAGCAAGTGGGCGTCGCTGGTGCTGCTCGCGCTCGGCGAGAGCCCGCACCGGTTCGGCGAACTCCGTCGCCGCGTCGAGGGGGTGAGCGAGAAGATGCTCTCCCAGACGCTGCAGTCCCTCGAGCGTGACGGGCTGCTCGTGCGCGAGGTGCGCAGCGCGATTCCCCCGCACGTCGACTACTCGCTCACGGAGCTCGGCGCCGAGGCGGCCGCGCGGCTCCGCGCCCTCGCCGACCTCTTCGAGGGCTCGACCGCGCAGGTCGAACGCGCCCGGGCGTCCTATCGCCGCGTTCCCTGAGCCCCCGCATCGTCCCCTCCCCGCCGCCGCTAGAGTGGGTGCCGTGTCAGACCCCGCGAAGCCCGTGAGAATCGCCATCCTCGGCCCAGGAACCGTCGGCTCGGAGGTCGTGCGTCTCCTCTCCGAGCAGGGGCCCGACCTCGCCGCGCGCGTGGGCGCGCCGCTCGAGCTCGCCGGAGTGTACGTGCGCGACACGTCGAAGGACCGCGGGCCGCACCTGCCCGCCACGGTGCTGACGTCGGATGCGTCGGCGCTCGTGGCCGGGGCCGACGTCGTGGTCGAGCTCATGGGCGGCATCGAGCCCGCGCGCACGCTGATCCTCGAGGCGATCGCTGGCGGAGCCTCGGTCGTGACCGCGAACAAGGCGCTGCTCGCCGCGCACGGGCCCGAGCTCTACGAGGCGGCCGACGCGGCGAACGTCGACCTCTATTTCGAGGCCGCCGTCGCGGGTGCGATTCCGCTGGTGCGACCCGTGCGCGAGTCGCTCGCGGGCGACCACATCACGCGCATCCTCGGGATCGTCAACGGCACCACGAACTACATCCTCGACGAGATGACGCGGCGCGGGCTGTCGTACGACGTCGCGCTCAAGCAGGCGCAGGAGCTGGGCTACGCGGAGGCGGATCCCACCGCGGACGTCGAGGGGCACGATGCCGCGGCCAAGGCCGCGATCCTCGCCTCTCTCGCGTTCCACCAGCGGGTGGCGCTCGAGGACGTCTACTGCGAGGGCATCTCCGCGATCACCGCGGAGGACGTCATCGCGGCGCGCGAGACCGACCAGGTCATCAAGCTGCTCGCCATCGCCGAGCGGACGCCCGAGGGAGTGGCCGTGCGCGTGCACCCCGCGCTGGTGCCGTCCGACCACCCGCTCGCGGGGGTCCACGGCGCATTCAACGCCGTCTTCATCGAGGCCGAGTCCGCGGGCGGCCTCATGTTCTACGGACAGGGAGCGGGAGGGACGCCCACGGCATCGGCCGTCCTGGGCGACCTGGTCTCCGTGGCGCGCCACCGCGCGAACGGGGGCAAGGGTCCGCGCGAGTCCCACTACGCGGTGCACGACGTCCTGCCGATCGAGGCGGCCCTCACGCGGTACTGCGTGCGCATGGCGGTCGAGGACCGCCCCGGCGTGCTCTCCGCGGTGGCCGAGGTGTTCGCGCAGCACGGCGTGGGCATCGAGATCGTGAGGCAGGTGCCGGGCCAGACGCATGCCGGGCTGATCCTGTCGACCTACGCGGCGCCCGAGCGCGACCTGCGGGCGACGGTCGAGGGGCTGCGCCGCAGCGACGCGGTGGCCGCGGTGAAGTCCGTCCTGAGGATCGAGGGGGAGTAGCGGTGGCACACGTGTGGCGCGGGATCATCAACGAGTACCTGGACCGGCTGCCGTTCACGGCCGAGGACAGGATCGTCACGCTCGGCGAGGGCGGCACGCCGCTGGTGCACGCGCCGTCGATCTCCGCCGAGGTCGGGGCCGAGGTCTTCGTCAAGGTCGAGGGCATGAACCCGACCGGGTCCTTCAAGGATCGTGGCATGACCTCCGCGATCACGCAGGTGGTGAAGGACGGCGACCACACCGTGGTGTGCGCCTCGACGGGCAACACGTCCGCCTCCGCGGCCGCGTACGCCGCTCACGCGGGGCTGCGCTGCGTCGTGATGATCCCCCAGGGCAAGATCGCGGCGGGCAAGATGGCGCAGGCGATCGTGCACGGCGCCGAACTGGTGCAGGTCGACGGCAACTTCGACGAGTGCCTCGAGATCGTGCGCTCACTGTCCGAGGACTACCCGATCGCGCTGGTCAACTCGGTCAACCCGTACCGCCTGCAGGGCCAGAAGACCGCGGCCTTCGAGATCGTCGACCAGCTGGGTGACGCCCCCGACATCCACATGCTCCCCGTGGGCAACGCGGGCAACATCTCCGCGTACTGGATGGGCTTCCGCGAGGCGCTCTCGCACGGCGCGACGCGCACCCCTCGCGTGTGGGGCGTACAGGCCGCCGGCGCGGCGCCGTTCGTGGCCGGCCACCCCATCAAGGACCCCGAGACCGTGGCGACCGCGATCCGCATCGGCAAGCCGGCGTCGTGGGACCTCGCGGTCGCGGCGCGCGACGAGTCGGGCGGCTGGATCCGCGCCGTCTCGGACGCGCAGATCCTTCACGCTCAGGCTCGACTGGCTGACGAGGTCGGCGTGTTCGTCGAGCCCGCCTCCGCCGCGCCCATCGCGGGCCTACTCGCGGCCGCCGCGTTGGGAGAGGTCCCGCGCGGCGCGACCATCACGTGCACCGTGACCGGCAACGGACTCAAGGACACCGCGACCGCGCTCGCGGGCCGCGAGGTCGAGCCCACCGTCATCCCCGTTGACGTCGAGGCCGCCGCGGCGGCGCTCGGGCTGTAGGCCGGCGCCATGGCCATGAGGCTCGCCGCCGACCACGTCAAGGTCTCCGTTCCCGCGACCGCGGGCAACCTGGGGCCGGGCTTCGACGCGCTCGGCATGGCGCTGGGTGTCGCGGACGAGGTCGAGGTGCGTGCGCTCGCGTCCTCCGAGGTGACCATCGAGATCGAGGGCGAGGGCGAGTCGACGCTCGCGCGCGACGAGTCCCACCTCGTGGTGCAGGCGCTGCGCGCGGCGCTCGACCACGTCGGCGCGTCCCAGACCGGCCTCCACATGAGGGCGATCAACCGCATTCCCCATGGCCGTGGCCTCGGTTCCTCGGCGGCGGCCGTCGTCGCGGGCATCGTCGCCGCGCGCGCCCTCATCGCTGAACCCGACGCCCTGTCTCTCGAGGAGACCCTGGTGCTCGCCAACGCGTTCGAGGGTCACCCCGACAACGCGGCGCCGGCTATCTACGGCGGCGCGACCGTCGCATGGAAGGACGCGGAGGGCGTGCACGCGCGCCCGCTGCAGCTCGCCGACGAGATCGAGACTGCGGTGCTCATCCCGTCCTCGGTGTTGCCGACCAAGGAGGCGCGCGCGGTGCTGCCCGCGAAGGTTCCTCACGTGGATGCCGCGTTCAACGTGGCCCGTGCCGCGCTGCTGGTCAACGCGCTCGCGGGGCGTCCCGAGGACCTGCTCGCCGCGACTGACGACCGACTCCACCAGGGTTACCGCGCGGACGTGCTGGGACCGGCCACGTCGATGCTGCGCGCGCTGCGCGACCGCGGCCTCGCCGCCGTGGTGTCGGGTGCGGGGCCGTCGGTGCTGGTGCTGGGCGCGGACCTGGCGGCCGCCGGCCTCGAGTCGGGCGTTCCCGCCTGGGCCGAGGGCGTGGGCGGCGAGTCGTGGCGCTGTGTCCACACGATCGAGCGGGTGCCCGGCGCGATGGGCGTGCGGCTGTAGTTTCGCGGATCCGCGCCGTCACCTCCCGTCCCGCCTCACCCCGCCTCCCCGTTCCACCCCGCCCCCATTACGGCGCATCCTCCGCCTCACCGCCCCGTTCCGTCCCGCTTCACCTCCCCGCTCCACCTCCGCTTGGCGCATAGGATCTTGTGAATCTTGGGGCGAAAAGGGCCCACGTGCATCGTCTAGTGCGATCGCGTCCGCAGGACGGCCCTCACCGTGCGCCGGCACCATCCCGGCGTCTCCATCACGCGGCGGTACGACAGCCGCACCGTGAGGATCCCGATGGTCGCCAGGTCCGCATCGCGTTCGAGGTCCCGCTCACGATCCTCGCCAGCGGCGTGGAACTCGCCGCCGTCCAGCTCGACCGCGGTCTGGGTAGCGGGGTCGTACATGTCGAGGTGGTACGTGTGCTGGCGCGCCCGCACGCTGTGCTGGCGGATGAAGTGCGCGAACTCGCGACCCGAGAACGTTGACGTGAGCGCCTCGAACTCCAGGTAACTGTGGGCGCCCGCATCGAAGGCGTCGAGGACCCGGTGCAATCCCGAGCGATCCCGCACGCGGTACGTGTCCGTGAGCAGCAGCCTGATGGAGTCGGTGGAGACCACGCGGCGGCGCAACGCCTCGATGATGGTGCCCGTGGGGTGTCCGGGTCGGCCCCGCACCCATTCGTGAAGGGCGGCTCGTGCCGGATCCGTGACCGGAACATCTCCCCAGGTCCCCGCGATGGGCACCTCCGTGACAGGGGCGAAGGTCATGAGCCACTCGCGGGTGGCGAGGCGATGCCCGCGCGGAAGTGCGATGAGCGCGTGGTCGGGCGGGCGGCGAAGTCCGTTCCATGCGAAGAGTGCGGCGGCCCCGGTCAGCACGCCCGCGCCCGACGCGGTGGCGGCGTGCGCACGCGTCACCAACGACCACGCGTGCGGAGTCGACGCGAAGCGCCCCGGCAGGACCGCGACCACCTCCTGCGCGGCGATCGCGGCACGCACGTGGTGAGGGGTGGTCATCGCGACCATTTCCGCCCATGAATAGGTGCGCGGGCTGCGGTGGAGTTCGGCGGGGAGGTGCGTGCGAGGTGTCATGAGAACTTGCATAGCGCCGAGGCGCTGCCGGTCGCGCCGCCCCGGGCGAATCTGTGGATGAGATCGCACTACGTGATGCGCGAGAGCTCTTTTGGGCCGTGAAATCGCAAGATTCTATGCGCGAGGCGGTGGGGGTGGGGAGGGATGCGGTCGTGGGGGTGGGGAGGGATGCGGTCGTGGGGGTGGGGAGGGACGCGGTCGTGGGGGTGGTGTGCGGCGGGAGGGGCGCACCACGACCCGCCCTAGGTCAGGCGTGACCCGTGGGGCCCGGCGGCGCGTCGAGGTCCGCGCCCTCTTCCGTCGTGCGGGCTCGCGCTCGCTTGTCGCGCAGACGCATCGCCTTCTCCTCGAGCCGAGCGGCGCGCAGCGCGGCCTTCGCTGCCCGCTTGGCCTCGGTCTCCATGCGGGCGGCACGGAGGTCATAGGCATGCTTGCGCGGCTGGGGAACCTCGAGGTGGAACAGCGGCCCGGTGAGCCGCACCACGAACGTCGCGGCCACCGCAAGCGCGGTCGTGACCACGGGCTGCGTTCCGGTGTAGACCAGCGCGTACACGAGAGCGCCCGCCATCCCCGCGACCGCGTTGGGCGGCCCCGCGTACATGATCGACGACGGCCTGGCCTGGAGCAGATCCGTGAGGATCAGCCCGCCCACGGCCCCGATGGTCCCGATCACGACCGTCGGGAGCCGCCCCAGCCCCGCGATGAGCGCGGCATTGGCGCCCACGCACGCGAATAGGCCGATGATCAGCGTGTCGAGCCACCACAGGAAGCGGCCCAGCTTCTTGAGGTAGTAGAGGAACAGCATGCCCAGTCCCGCGGCCGCTGCGGCGGCGACCAGGTAGAGCGGCTCGCGGAACGCGGCCGGCGGCAGATTTCCCAGGAGCACGTCGCGGATGATCCCGCCCCCGAATCCCATCGCCGCGGCGAGAGTGAGCACCCCCATGAGGTCCGTGTGGTCGTCCTCGCCGGCGCGAATGGTGCCGCCGAGCGCGCCAACGAACACCGCGAGCAGGTTGACGAACAGGGGGATTTCGAGGACTTCCGGACGCACCTCACCAGCGTAGGTGACGGTCCTACACTCGGCGTATGCCGTCCGTCCCGGCCGAGCCGACCGTCCGCCCCGCGCAGCGGCGGGACCACGGCGCGATCCCGCGCATCTGCCTGCTCACGGGCGCCCGGGGCGACGACGCCTCGGGCGTCTTTGGCGACGACACTGTGCTCGCTGACGTCTACGCCACGCCCTATCTCCATGGCCCCGGCGGCTTCGCGCTCGTGTGGGACGTGGGCGGCGGCACCCGAGGCTACGTGCTCGGCACGTCGGACACCGCGGCCTTCCAGGAGTGGTTCGTCCGTTCATGGTGGCCCGAGCGGGCGGGCGGGCATCCCCGTCGCACCGCGTCCGACGACTGGCTCCTCGCCGCCGCCGCGGACCCCCGACGCATGCTGAGCCCGCTGCTCGCCTCCTACCCTGCCCACCTCCACATCGACCTGCTACCCGACCAGCAGGGCCGCGGCGCCGGCCGCGCACTCATCGAGGCCGCGTGCGCGCTGCTCGGGTCGCTCGGAGTGAGCGGCGTGCATCTGGTCGCCGAGCGCGCCAACGCGTGCGCGCAGTCGTTCTACCCCCGCGTGGGATTCGTGCCAGCGAGTGAGGACGATGCCACGGTGACGTTCGCGCGCCGCCTCACCTAGCGGCGGCGGGTTATCCACAGATTCGGGCGATCGCCCTCGCGTGGTCGCGCCTCGGACTAGCGTCCGGAGGCAGGTCGACACGAGGGGGAGCCATGGCGGTGACACCGGGATGGTGCGGGGCGGTCGCGGGGACGATGCTGGTGCTCGCCGGGTGCACCGCGGCGGGCGGGGGCGGGGCAGGGGAGGGCGACGCCTCGGCGAGCGCGACCGCGGGGCCGGGTCGCGGCCCCGCCAAGGTCGCCCAGGAGCGCAGCGAGCGGCCCTACGATCTCGCGGGCGCGATGCTCGACCGGCTCGAGCCGCTGTGGACCTCGTACGGCGAGTTCGGCGGCCCGGTCGCGATCCACGACGGCACGGTGGTGGCCGTCGACCACCTGGGCGATCCGGACGTCCTCAAGGGGATTGACCTGGAGACGGGGGAGGTGCGGTGGAGGCGGGCCTCGAGCAGGGGAGCGCTGGTGGGGGCGCGTGAGCGAGACCTCACGTCGTTCGAGACCTCCGAGGGGGACACCGTTGTCCTCAACGTGGGTCCCGCGGAACGCGAGTCCGCCGACGGTGGCTCGGGCCACACGGGTGCGATCCTCGATCCCGCGACGGGCACGATACTCGCGGAACTGCCCCGCGCCTGGATGAGCCAGTCCTGGGTCTGTCCAGGAGCCGGAGGACTCTGCTTGGGGGTCTCGACGGACCTCACCCGCACGTGGAGCACCGTGAGGATCGATCCGGCGACGCTCGCCGCCGAGCCCTTCGACGAGTCCGGGATTCATGACGGCGTGGCCGAGGCGCGAGTCCTCGCGGGTGGGGTTCAGGCCGAGATCGCGGATGATGGCGCGGAGGCGCTTGTGAGGAGGGGCGACGACGGGCGGGTGCTGTGGCGACTCCCGGTGGATGACCTCGAGCCTGGCGGCTCGGTGCTCGGCTCCCTCGCGGCCGCGACCGTGAGAGAGGATCCCACCGGCGACGTGCTTCACCTCAGTACGAGCCTGGGAGTCGACCCCGACGCCACGGAGCGGGTGGAGGTGCGGGACTTCACCGCTCTCAGCCTCGACCTCGCGACGGGCGAGGTGCTCGCGCGGCGCGACGGCCGGCTGTGGTGTCACGCCGAGGTGTTGTGCTCGGGCGATCTCGCGCTCGTGGCCGAGCGCGGCGGTGAATGGGTCCAGGATCCGGGCGACCTGGTGATCGCGGGAGCCGGTGCGCGCGCGTCGGACCTCGCGTGGGAGGCGGAGCTGCCCGACGCGGTCCTGCACTCGCGCGAGGGTGGCCACGGGTACGCCTCGCCACCGGGGACCCTCCTGGCCGAGTCGGCGGGCGTGGTCGGGGCGATCAACCTCGAGACTGGCGCCTTCACGGCCCTGGGCGAGGGCACGGTCGCGTGTACCCAGGTGCGCTGGAGTGCCGATGCCGAGTACGCGTCGCTGTCGGGGGATCGCGAACCGGTGAGGTCGGGGCTCATGGCGCGGCCCTGCCGCGGCGCTACGGCGGGCGGCTCCGCGGCGGGGAGCGCCGACGCGGGAGACGCGGTGTGGTCGCGGGCGGCCATCGAGGGTGCCGCGACGGTCGGGGAGGTCGACGGGCGGCGGATCGGTGTCGTCGTGGAGGAGGGGCAGCTCGCCGCGTACGACTTGACCGAGCACGACTAACGACCGCCGCGCGGCCGCGACCCGACCGGGGGCGGCGCGCCGCGCATCGTCCCCACGCGACTTGCGGAGTGAGTCCTCACTCACTTAGCCTGATGCGCATGACCACCAAGGCCCGCCGGGCCGCCCCGATGTCGCCAGACGACCGCCGCGCGTCGATTCTCGACGCGGCGATTCCGCTCATCCTCGAGCGCGGCGCGGACGTCACGACGCGAGAGATCGCGGACGCGGCAGGCATCGCCGAGGGCACGGTCTTCCGCGCGTTCCCCGACAAGAACGCGCTCATCGATGGCGCGGTCGAGCGCGTCATGGATCCGGCGGACACCCTCGCGATGCTGGGTGCGATCGACCCCGCCCAGCCGCTCGAGGTGAAGATCGAGCAGATCGTGATGCTGCTCCACAGCCGCGTGGGGAGCGTCGTGAGATTCATGACCGCGCTCGGGCCTCGCGAGCACGCGCGCGCGAAGGCCGCGGATCACCACGGCCACCGTCATCCGCCCCTGGGCGAGGCCACCGACGTGGTCGTGCGCCTCCTCGAGCCCGACCGCGAGCGGCTGCGCGTGAGCGTCCCCGCCGCGGTCGACTACCTACGCATCCTCGTGTTCGGCACGTCGATGCCATTCCTTGCCACCGGTGCAGGCTCGGACCCGTCCGCGCTCGCCGACTTCATCCTGCACGGCGTCGCCCACGACGCCTCCGACGCCTAGAAGGGGGCCGCGATGCTCTGGAAGCTGCTGGTCTCGTCCGTGAGGCCGTACTGGAACCTGCTCCTCGGAGTGGTGGTCTTCCAGTTCGCTCAATCGATGGTCAACCTCTACCTGCCGACCCTGAACGCCGACATCATCGACAACGGCGTCGCGGTCGGCGACACGGGTTACATCTGGAGGATCGGCGGTCTCATGCTGATCCTGTCCTTCGTGGGCATCGCGTGCACCATCGCGGCGGTCTACTTTGGCGCGAAGATCGCGATGCGCGTCGGGCGTGACCTGCGCGGCGACATCTTCGAACGCGTGTCGACCTTCTCGGAGGCCGAGGTCCAGCGGTTCGGCGCACCCTCGCTCATCACGCGCTCGACCAACGACGTCCAGCAGGTCCAGATGCTCGTGCTCATGACGTCGACGCTGCTGATCTCCGCGCCGTTCACGGCGATCGGCGGCGTGGTGCTCGCGCTGCAGCAGGACGTGCAGCTGTCGTGGATCATGGCGGTCGCGATCCCGCTGCTGCTGATCATCGTGTCGCTCATCGTGTGGCGCATGGTGCCTCACTTCCGGCGCATGCAGACCCGCATCGACGGCATCAACCGCGTCCTGCGCGAGCAGCTCACCGGCATCCGCGTCGTGAGGGCCTTCGTGCGCGAGGGCGTTGAGCGCGAGCGCTTCGCGGACGCTAACGCGCTCGTCACGGAGTCGGCGATCAAGGCGGGCCGCCTCATGGCCTCGATGTTCCCGCTGGTCCTGCTCGTGGTGAACCTCGGCTCTGTCGCGGTGATGTGGTTCGGCGCGGAGCGCATCGCGGCGGGCGAGATGCAGGTGGGCGCGCTCACCGCGTTCTTCGCGTACCTCATCCAGATCCTGTTCTCGGTGCTCATGGCGACGTTCCTGTTCGTGCTCGTGCCGCGCGCCGCCGTTGCGGCGGATCGCATCACCGACGTCCTCTCGACGTCGAGCACGGTCGTGGAGGCCGATGCCGGGGTCCAGGTCCCGGGCACGGGCGAGGTGGTCTTCGAGAACGTGACCTTCACGTACCCCGGCGCCGAGCAGCCGGTCCTCGCGGACATCTCGTTCACCGCGCGGCGGGGCACGACCACGGCAATTATCGGCTCGACCGGCGCGGGCAAGAGCACGCTCGTGAGCCTCATCCCACGCCTGTACGACGCGTCGTCGGGCACCGTGCGCGTGGGAGGCGTCGACGTGCGCGACGCCGACCTCGAGTCGTTGTGGGGCCGCGTCGGGCTCGTCCCGCAGCGGCCGTACCTCTTCGCGGGCACCGTCGCCTCGACGTTGAGGTTCGGGCGCGAGGATGCCACGGACCAGGAGCTCTGGGACGCGCTCGCGATCGCCCAGGGCGAGGACTTCGTGCGCGCGATGCCCGAGGGTCTTGAGTCCGAGGTCGCCCAGGGCGGCACCACCGTGTCGGGTGGGCAGCGTCAGCGCCTCTCGATCGCCCGGGCGCTCGTGCGCAGGCCGGACATCCTCATCTTCGACGACTCGTTCAGCGCGCTCGACACGGCGACCGACGCGCGCCTGCGCGCGGCCCTTGCGCGCGAGGTGACCGACGCGACCCTGATCGTCGTCGCCCAGCGCGTCTCGAGCATCGTCGATGCCGACCAGATCCTGGTAATGGAGGACGGGCGCATCGTCGACCGCGGCACCCACGCCGAGCTCCTCGAGACCTCGCCCACGTATCAGGAGATCGTCAGTACCCAGCTTCGAGCGGAGGAGGCGGTATGAGCGCGACCACTCAGGGCCGCGGCGGCGCCACGCCCCGCCCACCCCAGCGGGCCCACGGCCCCATGGGCCCGGGCATCGGCGCTCCCGTCGAGAAGCCCAGCAACTTCGGTCCATCGGCGGCGCGCCTGGCCCGCCTGCTCGGCCCCGAGCGATGGCTCGTGATCGCCGTCATCGTACTCGGAGCCGGCTCCGTCGCGCTGTCCGTCGTGGGGCCCAAGATCCTGGGCAACGCCACCACCGTGATCTTCGAGGGCTTCATCTCGGGCACCGGAATCGACTTCGACAGCCTCCACAGGATCCTGTGGTGGGTGGTCGTGATCTACGTGGCGTCCGCCATCCTGGGGCTCGTTCAGGGGCTCGTGCTCAACGGCGTGACGCAGCGGACCGTGTACCGGCTGCGCGCGCGCGTCGAGGACAAGATCCACCGGCTCCCGCTCAGCTACTTCGACCGCCATCAGCGCGGCGACCTGCTGAGCCGCGTCACCAACGACATCGACAACATCTCGCAGACCCTGCAGCAGACGCTCAGTCAGTTGTTCACCTCGGTGCTCACGGTGATCGGCATCGTGGGCATGATGCTGTGGATCTCGCCGCTGCTCGCAGGGATCGCCATCCTGTCGATCCCGCTCACGCTCGTGATCGTCGCGCAGGTCGCGAAGCGGTCGCAGCCGCGGTTCGTGGCGCAGTGGCGGCACACGGGAGAGCTCAACTCGATCATCGAGGAGGGCTACACCGGGCACGCGCTCGTCAAGGTGTTCGGGCGCAGGCGGCGCGCGCAGGAGGAGTTCGCGCGCAAGAACGAGGAGCTCTACGAGGCGAGCTTCGGGGCCCAGTTCATCTCGGGCATCATCATGCCGTCGACGATGTTCGTGGGGAACCTGGTCTACGTCGCGATCGCGGTCGTAGGCGGGCTGCGGGTCGCGAGCGGCACCATGACGCTCGGCGACGTGCAGGCCTTCATCCAATACTCGCGGCAGTTCCAGCAGCCGCTCAGCCAGCTCGGCTCGATGGCCAACCTCGTGCAGTCCGGCGTGGCCTCGGCCGAGCGCGTGTTCGAGCTCCTCGACTCCGAGGAGCAGGGCGCCGATCCCGTGCCGGCGCAGTCTCCCGAGGGCGACCACGGTCGACTGGTCTTCGAGGACGTGTCCTTCCGCTACGTGGCAGACAAGCCGCTCATCGACGATCTTTCGCTCACGGTCGAGCCCGGGCGCACGGTCGCGATCGTGGGGCCGACCGGTGCGGGCAAGACCACCCTGGTCAACCTCATCCTGCGCTTCTACGAGCTCGACGGGGGACGCATCACGCTCGACGGCACGGATATCGCCGCGATGACTCGCGACGACCTCCGCGCGCGGACCGGCATGGTGTTGCAGGACACGTGGCTGTTCGGCGGGACCATCCGCGACAACATCGCCTACGGGCGCACCGGTGCGACGGAGGAGGAGATCCTCGAGGCGGCCAGGGCCGCATACGTCGATAGGTTCGTGCACTCGCTGCCCGACGGCTACGACACCGTGCTCGACGACGATGCCACCAATCTCTCCGCGGGAGAGCGTCAGCTGGTGACGATCGCGCGCGCCTTCGTGGCGAAGCCGCAGGTGCTGATCCTCGACGAGGCGACGAGCTCGGTCGACACGCGCACCGAGCTCTTGGTGCAGCATGCGATGGCGAAGCTGCGCAAGGACCGCACGGCGTTCGTGATCGCGCATCGGCTGTCCACGATCCGCGATGCGGACCTCATCCTGGTGATGGAGCACGGGGCGATCGTCGAGCAGGGCACGCACCGCGAGCTGCTCGCGGCGGGCGGCGCCTACGCGCGGCTCTATGAGGCGCAGTTTGCGGCGCCGATCGACGAGGCCGAGCCGCTGGTGGATCCTCAGGCGGCGGAGGGACCCCGCGAGACCTCGGCGAAGCCGAGCCGGTCGTAGAGTCGCCGCGCGTCGGCGTTGTCCTCGTCGACGGTGAGGCTCACCTGCGTCTCACCCACCGCCGCGACGGCGCGCGCCGTCGCGGCGAGCAGGCCGCTCGCGACACCGCGGCCCCGGTGATCCGGCAGCGTGAGGCAGTTCAGCACATACGGGTGGTCGGGGGCGTCCTCGCGCGCGAGGCGGAGCACCGTGGTGACCCCGCCCAGGATTTCGCCGTCCTCGCTCAGCGCGGCGGGCGAGGCGACCTGCATGTAGGGACCCCACTCGCCCCTGAAGATCTCCTGCGTGACCGCCACCGTGGCGTCCCAATCGCGGTGCAGCCCGCGGCGGGGGTAGCTCTCGAACGCCGCGTTCGCGAGCCACGGGATGTCCTCCGACGTGATCGCTCGGATGGTCGGCCACGGCTGCGCGGCGTCCAGGATGTCGCGGACCTTCGCGGTCATGACGATGCGGGTGAAGGGGAGTTCTCAGCCATTCTCGGACCGTAGCATCGGGCGCTCACCCGTGGGCGAGCGCCAGCGGCGGGGCGGTGTCAGGACAGCAACGTGGCCTTCGCGGCGGCGAACTCGGCCTCGGTGAGGATTCCGGCGGCGTGCATCTGCGCGAGCTGGGTGAGCTGGGCCATGAGGTCGTCGCCCGCCGGCGCGACCGGCGCGACCGGGGCCGCCGCCTGAGGTGCCGCCTGCGACTGCTGACCCTGCGCATCGGCCTCCCACCGCGCGTGCTGTCCCCGCGCGACGTTCCCGCTCACCGCCTGAGCGGTGCCCGAGATGACCGCCGTCCGCGCCATCGTCCCTATCAATCCTGGCCGGCCCGCTCTGCGCATGATCGCCCCTCCCTCTGCTATGCCTCGGCGCGCACGGCGTCGAGGGCGGTGACCGCGTCGTCGTCGGTGAGCTCCTCAAGTTCCTCGATCTCCACCTCATCGGGACCGTTCCTGCGCACCACGATCGCGTTCACGATCGAGATGGTGCCGGACTCGACCAACCGTTCCAGCTCCGGGAGGATCGAGCCGTCGAAGCGGCCATGCGCGAATCCGAGGGTGACGATCTCGATGGGTCTCTGCGTCATGGTGAGCCTCCGTGGCGGAGCGCGGCGGGCCCTTCTCGGAGGCGAGGCCCGCTGGGCCTCCAGGGCAACAGGAGGGCCCGACGCCTCCGGAATCCGGCTCGATTGTGCGGCCTGGCCTGCGGTGATAGCCTTAACCCGCTTCCTCCGGATGGCACTCACGCCCCGGACGAACGCAATCCACGTTGCAGGCGTCTGCCGATGATGTCTCCCGTCAGCCGTACCCACGTGGACGATCTCGCACTTCTGGAGCCACAGGGGCTCGTGCGAGGAAAGGAAAGTACGTGACAGACACGACCGTGGCAGTCGATCAGGGCGCCACCCTCTCCGCCATGAAGCTCGCCCAGTTGCAGGCGCTCGCCGCCGAGCTCGGGGTTTCGGGCACCGCCCGCATGCGTAAGGCGGACCTCATCGAGGCCATCCGCAACGGCGGCGTGGTCAAGGCCAAGGAGCCTCGCGCCACCAAGAACACGAAGGCTGCAGCGACCGAGGCCGAGGCGCCCGCGAAGGCCCCCGCCGAGCGCCCCGCGCGCCGTCAGGGCAGCCGTCGCGCCGAGGCTCCCCAGTCCGCGCCCCAGTCGACCGCCGAGCACGACTCCGACGAGCGTGCTCGCCGCGCCAAGGAGGCCGTCGCCCTCGCCGGTCAGCCCGTCGAGCCCGCGCGCGACCAGGCCGCCGAGGACCCCGAGTCCCGCGCCCGCCGCGCCAAGGAGGCGATCGAGCTCGACCTGCCTCGAGGCGACCGCCCGCAGCGCGGAGCGCAGCAGGGCGAGGACGGCGGCGAGCGCCGCCAGCAGCGCCAGCAGCGCACGCCTCAGCAGGGCGACGCGCAGCAGCAGCGCGCGCCCCAGCAGGGCGACGCGCAGCAGGACCTGGACGATGATGACCGCAGCGGGCGCCGTCGCCGCGGCCGTGGGCGCGGTCGCAACCGTGGCCGCGAGCGCGACGTGCTCGACATCCCCCAGCAGTTCGATGAGGACGATGCCCGTGACGACGAGGAGCTGACCCCCGTCGGCGGCATCGTCGACATCCTCGACAACTACGCCTTCATCCGCACGACCGGCTACCTTCCCGGGAAGTCCGACGTGTACGTGTCGATGAACCAGATCAAGAAGTACGGCCTGCGCAAGGGCGACGCGATCACCGGCACCGTGCGCCCGCCCCGACCGGGCGAGCGCGGACAGCGTCAGAAGTTCAACGCCCTCGCCGGCGTCGACAAGGTGAACGGCATCGCCCCCGAGGAGGCGCGCACCCGCCCGTCGTTCGGCGACCTCACGCCGCTGTACCCGCAGCAGCGTCTCCACCTGGAGACCGAGCCGCGCAACATGACCAACCGCGTGATCGACCTGGTCGCACCCATCGGCAAGGGCCAGCGCGGCCTCATCGTGTCGCCTCCCAAGGCGGGCAAGACGCTCGTGTTGCAGTCGATCGCCAACGCGATCGTCACCAACAACCCCGAGGTTCACCTCATGGTCGTGCTCGTCGACGAGCGCCCCGAGGAGGTCACGGACATGCAGCGCACGGTCAAGGGTGAGGTCATCGCCTCGACCTTCGATCGTCCGGCCGACGACCACACCACGGTCGCCGAGCTCGCGATCGAGCGTGCGAAGCGTCTGGTCGAGATGGGTCACGACGTGGTCGTGCTGCTCGACTCGATCACCCGCCTGGGCCGCGCGTACAACATCTCCGCGCCGGCCTCGGGCCGCATCCTCTCCGGCGGAGTCGACTCGTCGGCGCTGTACCCGCCCAAGCGCTTCTTCGGCGCCGCGCGCAACATCGAGAACGGCGGCTCGCTCACGATCCTCGCGACCGCGCTGGTCGAGACCGGCTCGAAGGCGGACGAGGTCATCTTCGAGGAGTTCAAGGGCACGGGCAACATGGAGCTCAAGCTCTCGCGCACGCTCGCGGACCGCCGCATCTTCCCGGCCGTCGACGTCAACGCGTCGGGCACGCGCCGCGAGGAGATCCTCATGAGCCCCGAGGAGCTCAAGGTCATGTGGAAGCTGCGTCGCGTGCTCACCGCGCTCGAGCAGCAGCAGGCCATCGAGCTGCTCCTGGGCAAGCTCAAGGAGAACAAGACCAACGCCGAGTTCCTCATGCAGGTCGCGAAGACCACGCCGGGGACCGACGAGGAGAAGTAGCGCCGCCGCTGCGCGGACTCCCGCGATGCGCCCCGTGAGGTGCTCAGTGCCCGATTCGTTCGATTTCGGGCACTGAGCACCTCACGGGGCGCTCTGCTATCCGCGGGCGCCTCACGAGCTGCGGATGCCGAGCCGCCCCGCCACCGTGGTGAGCACCCGCTCGCGGCACCACTCTGGTCTGAGGGCGATGTCGTTCCACCCGAAACCCAGCACGGCGTACCCGGCGGCCACGAGGTCCGTCCGGCGTTCCCGATCCGCATCGCGCGCGGCGCGGGTCGAGTGGTAGCGGTCGCCGTCGAGCTCGACCGCGACCTTGGTGCGCCGATGCAGCATGTCGGGTGTGGCGTTGCGCGTCGGCAGCGCCAGGGTCTGCTGCCACTCGAAGTCGCGGAAGCGCGCGTCGACGAAGGTCTCGTGCTTGGCCCGCACCTCGAGCGGGGTGGTCGCGCCCTCCGCGAACCAGCCGAGCACCCGCTCGAGATCTCGACGGCCCGCGACACGTGGAGTGCGCTCGAGTTCGCGGGCAAGCTCGCGCCACGTGCACACCCGTTCCCAGAGCGCCTCCCACAGAATTGTCCGACGCGCGGAGGGCGGCGAGTACCGCCACGCGTCGAGCAGCGCCCGAGCTATCGGGACGCTCCTCAGACCGCCCGCGCGGGTGGTCCACCGCGGGGGACCGGTCTGGTGCAGTCGAGCCCAGGGCGGCGCGTTGAGGCGCTGACCGTGCGGTACGACGAAGTCCAGGCGATCGGGTTTCGGCAGCGACCGCGCGTACAGATGCAGCGCGCATGCTCCGGTCACCGCGCCGCGCGGCTGCCACAGCGTGAGCGCCTCGGCGCGGACGGTCGGGTCGCCCGCGTGAGCCGTGCCGCAGTAGACGCCCGCCAAGAGCCGAGTGAGACCTCCCTCGCCGAGGCCCCTGTCGAGCTGGCGGCGCGACCAGTGACCCACGAGCTCGGCCCGCGTGTACGCGTGGGCGCTCGTGCCCAGGAAGTCGGAGATCGACATCCGGGACGATGCCGGGTCGGGCAAGGGTCGCATGCGGCCAGGCAACCCCGATCTGGGTGAAGACGCAGCCGCCTGTCCGGATCTGTGGAGAACCGCCGCGCCCTGCGAGGTGCTGAGTGCCCGAATCGGGTCCGAACGGTCACTCAGCACCTCGCGACGCGCGATGGGGGAGTGATGTCCCGGGCGGGTGCGGCGGGGTGGGCACAATGGGGGCGGGCGCGACGGAGCAGAGTCGCGGAGAGGGAACGATGCCCTGTCCAGGACGCGCGTCGCGTCGCCCTTGACAGCCGTGGCAGAATAGAACGCTGGCCAGCCGGTTCACCGAGCGCGAGGTACGCGTGCGGACCCGGCGGCACCTCTAAGGGAGATCATGAAGAAGGACATCCACCCCGAGTACGTGGCCACCACTGTCACGTGCACCTGCGGCAACACGTTTGAGACCAAGTCCACCGTGACGTCCGGCGCGATCAGCGTCGAGGTCTGCTCGGCCTGCCACCCGTTCTACACCGGCAAGCAGAAGATCATGGACACCGGTGGTCGCGTGGCGCGCTTCGAGCGCCGCTACGGCAACAAGTAGTCACCCGCCCGACGACGTGGCCGAGGCCTTCGCCGCCGTCCAGCCGATGCTGGACGAGTACACCGACATCGAGCGTCAGCTCGCCGACCCCTCCGTGCATGCGGACGGGGCGCGAGCGCGCACGCTCGGGCGTCGGTTCGCGGAGCTCGGCCGCGTCGTCGCGGCACATCGTGCCTGGCAGGCCGCGAGCGACGACCTCGACGCGGCCCGCGAGATGGCGGAGGTCGACCCCGAGATGGCGGCCGAGGTGCCTGCCCTCGAGGAGGCCGTCGAGGCCGAGACCGAGCGGCTGCGCCGCATCCTCATCCCTCGCGATCCCGATGACGCACGCGACGTGATCCTCGAGATCAAGTCCGGCGAGGGCGGCGAGGAGTCCGCGCTGTTCGCGGGCGACCTGCTCAAGATGTACCTGCGTTTCGCGGAGACGAAGGGCTGGAAGGCCGAGGTCCTCGAGGCGGTGCACACCGACATGGGCGGATACAAGGACGTCTCCGTCGCGATCAAGTCGCGTGGGGCGGTCGAGCCGGAAAACGGCGTCTGGGCCCAGCTCAAGTACGAGGGCGGCGTGCACCGCGTGCAGCGCGTGCCCGCGACCGAGTCGCAGGGCAGGATTCACACCTCCGCCGCGGGCGTGCTGGTCTACCCGGAGGTCGAGGAGGTCTCCGAGGTCGAGATCGACATGAACGACGTCCGCGTGGACGTCTATCGCTCATCCGGCCCTGGCGGCCAGTCGGTCAACACGACAGACTCGGCGGTGCGCCTCACGCACCTGCCGACCGGAATCGTCGTGAGCTGCCAGAACGAGAAGAGCCAGCTGCAGAACAAGGAGTCGGCGCTGCGCATCCTGCGCGCCCGACTCCTCGCCGCGCAGAAGGAGGCCGCGGACGCCGAGGCGCAGGACATGCGAAAGTCGCAGATCCGCACCGTCGACCGCTCGGAGCGCATCCGCACCTACAACTTCCCCGAGAACCGCATCGCGGATCACCGCACGGGGTACAAGTCCTACAACCTCGACCAGGTGCTCGGCGGCGACCTGCAGCCGGTCATTCAGTCTGCGATCGACGCGGACGAGGCTGCCCGCCTCGACTCCGCGGAGTAAGGCGCCGAGGAGAGCGGGAGACCCATCGTGCCCACCGTCGGCGCGCGTCTGCGCGACACCACTCGCCGCCTCGAGGAGGCGGGCGTTCCCTCACCCCAGCACGACGCGATCGTGCTCATCGCCCACACACTAGGACTCCAGCCGTCGTACATCCGCACCGCGGCCGCGCGCGACGACGAATGGCCCCCGGCGCGGACCTCGACCTCCTCGAGGCGCGTGTCACGCGTCGCGTCGAGCGTGAGCCGCTCCAGCACATCACAGGCAAGGCCTACTTCCGCTCGCTCGAGCTTCAGGTGGGCCCCGGCGTGTTCGTCCCGCGCCCCGAGACCGAGGTCGTGGCGGGCGTGGCGATCGCCGCCGCGCGCGCTGCGCTCGAGCTACGCGGCGAGGTGCGCGTGACCGACCTGTGCGCCGGCTCGGGGGCGATCGGCATCTCCGTGGCGACCGAGATCCCCGAGGCCGAGGTCGCGATGGTCGAGGCGAGCGAAGAGGCGCTCGTCTACCTGCGCCTCAACGCCCGCTATCAGCCCACCGACGTCCGCAGGCGACTGCGGACCGTCTATGGGGACGCCCGCAACTGCCTGCGTCAGTTCGACGCGTGTGCGGATGTGGTGGTGTCGAATCCGCCGTACGTGCCGACCGACGCCGTGCCCCGTGACCCCGAGGTCGCGCGCCACGACCCGCCGCAGGCCCTCTACGGGCTCGGCGAGGACGGCCTCGACGTCCCGCGCGCGATCCTCGACGAGGCACAGCGGCTGCTGCGCGTGGGCGGGGTCGTGGTGATGGAGCACGGCGACGACCAGGGCGCCGCGATGCGCGCGTACGCCGAGTCGTCGGAGTGGTGGGGCGACGTCCGCACGCTCACGGATCTCACCGGTCGCGACCGCATGCTCGTGGCGACCCGCGTCGGGGTCTGACAGACTGGCGCCGTGATTCTCGACTGTCGCGACCCCGAAACCTGGGGCCCGTCGCTCGACGCCGCCGTCGACGCCGTCGCCCGCGGCGCGGTGATCGTGCTTCCCACCGACACCGTGTACGGGGTCGGGGCCGATGCCTTTCAGCCTCCCGCCGTCGCCGCGCTCCTCGCGGCGAAGGGCCGCGGCAGGCAGATGCCACCGCCCGTGCTGATCCCGAGCGTGAGGACCGTCGACGGGCTCGCGCGCGACGTTCCCGACGCCGCCCGCACGCTCATGGAATCCTGCTGGCCCGGCGCGCTCACGGTGATCGTGCACGCCCAGCCCTCGCTCGCGTGGGACCTGGGGGAGACCGGCGGCACCGTGGCGTTGCGCGTGCCCGATCATCCCTCCGCCCTCGCCCTGCTGAGCCGCACGGGGCCGCTCGCCGTCACCAGCGCGAACCGCACCGGCGAGCCCGCCGCCACGACGGCGCTCGAGGCGCACGAGCAGCTCGGTGACGCCGTCGCGGTGTACCTCGACGCAGGTGACAGCCCACTCGGCGTCGCCTCGACCATCGTCGATGCCACGGGCCCTCGCCTGCGCATCGTCCGCCAGGGCGGGGTGTCTCGCGAGACCCTGGCGTCCCTCGTGGGGGAAGCCCTCGAGGGTGCCGACGGGTGAAGGTCTATCTCACCCTGATGGCGATCGCGGCGCTCGTCGCGTACGTCGCCACTCCCGCGATGCGCCACCTGGCGTTCCGCGTGGGCGCGATCACGGCGGTGCGCGAGCGCGACGTCCACACCACCCCCATCCCGAGGCTCGGCGGCATCGCGATCTTCCTCGGACTCGCCGTCGCGGGGGTGGTGGCCTCGGCCGTCCCGTTCCTCGATCCCGTGTTCGCCGCGGGTCGCGAGCCCTGGGCCGTGCTCGGTGCGGCGGCGATCGTGTGTGCGCTGGGCATGGCCGATGACATCTGGGACCTCGACTGGATGGCCAAGCTCGGAGGCCAGTTCCTCGCGGGGCTCGTGCTCGCGTGGGGAGGCGTGCAGCTGGTCACCGTCCCGATCGCCGGAGTGACGATCGGCAGCTCGTATGTCTCGCTCATCGCGACGGTGTTTGTCGTGGTCATCGCGATGAACGCCGTCAACTTCGTCGACGGCCTGGACGGACTCGCGGCGGGCATGATCGCGATCGGCGGCCTCGCGTTCTTCACGTACACGTATCTGCTCGCGAGGTCGGCGTCGCCGGGCGACTACTCGTCCCTCGCGACCATCGTGGTCGCGCTGCTCGTGGGCGCGTGCCTGGGCTTCCTGCCGCACAACGTGCACCCCGCGCGCATCTTCATGGGCGACTCCGGCTCGATGGTGCTGGGCCTCATGCTCGCGGCGGCGGCGATCATCGTCACGGGTCAGATCGACCCCGCGGTGATCTCGGAGCGAGAGCGCATCCCCGCCTTCATTCCGATCATGCTGCCGATCATGGTGCTCGCGGTCCCGCTCATCGACATGACGGCCGCCGTGATCCGTCGCGCGGCGAGGGGGAGTCGCCCTTCTCGCCCGACAAGCACCACCTCCATCACCTGTTGCTGCGCCGCGGGCACTCGCACCGCTGGGCGGTGACCGTCCTGTACCTGTGGACCGCCGTGCTGTCCTTCGGGACGGTCTCCGTGGTCTTCCTGCCGCCGTGGCTGTCGGCGGTCGCGATCGTGCTCGGCATCGCGGGAGCCGCGGCCGTGACGCTGTCCCCGCGCTTCGCGCGGTTCTTCTCGCGCCAGTGGCGGCGTGCCGGTCACGCCGTGTTCGCGCTTCAACGGGCGACCCCCGAGGGCAGGAGCGTCCGTGAGGACGATGCCGTGGGCACCCCGACGACGTCCAAGGAGGACGCATGACCCCCGAGGCAGAGGTTTATCGGCGCGCGATGCGCACCACGGTGATCGCGCTCGTCGCGCTCGCGGCGGTGGCCGCGGGCGTGGGTTGGCTGGTGGTGGGTAGCGCCGGCCTGATCGCCGGCGTCGCTGGCGCGGCCGTGGCCGCGCTGGGCGCCATCCCCACCCAGGTCGCGATGCTCGTCTCGCACCGCCAATCGCCCCAGGCGATGGCGGGAATCGTGCTGTTCTCGTGGCTGGGCAAGATGGTGCTCGTGGTGATCGCGCTCGTGGTCCTCGCGGGCATCGACGGCTTCCACAGGCCCATGTTCGGAATCACCGTGGTGGTGGGCCTGATCCTGTCGCTCGGCATCGACATGATGAGCCTGCGCCGGTCGCGCGTGCCGTATGTCGATCCGGGTACTTAGTCCCGGATTCCATAGGTTAGGCTGTCCACCAGTCGCGGGGCGGGGCATCGTCCTGCCCCCCAGCAGATCACAGGAGCTTTCGTGACCAACCTACTGGCAGCGGCCGTCGGCGCAGAGGCCGAGGGCTCGGGCGAGTCTCAGAACTTCTTCCAGTGGCTCTTCAGCTCCGACGGCTTCCACGCGCCGACGATCGGTGAGTTCTTCCCCGAGGCGCTGCTGTGGGAGGGCACCCTCTTCGAGTTCAACCGCATCACGCTGGTTCGCGTGATCGCCGCGGTCGCGCTCATCGTGGTGTTCTGGGTGGTGGCCGCCCGCGCGCGTGTCGTGCCCGGCCGCTTCCAGTCGTTCATCGAGTACGCCCTTGACTTCGTGCGCGTGCAGATCGCCGAGGAGGTGATCGGCAAGGACAAGGCTCGCCCCTACGTCGCGTTCCTCACGACGCTGTTCCTCGCGATCGTCTTCTTCAACATCACCGGCGTGATCCCGTTCCTCAACATCGCGGGAACGTCCGTGATCGGGCTGCCGATCATCATGGCGCTGTGGGTCTACGTGATGTACCTGGGCGTCGGCATCAAGAAGCACGGGCTCGGCGGCTACCTCAAGACGTCGCTGTTCCCCGCGGGCGTGCCGTGGCCGATCTACATCCTGCTCACGCCGATCGAGTTCCTGCAGGTCTTCTTCCTGCGCCCGTTCACTCTCGCGCTGCGACTCACCGCGAACATGATCGCGGGTCACCTGCTGCTCGTCGTCGCCTTCGCCGGCACCCAGTACCTCTTCTTCGAGGCCTCGGGCGCGATCAAGGCCGCGGGTGCGCTGACGTTCCTGGGCGGCTTCGCGTTCACGCTGTTCGAGGTCTTCGTCGCGCTGCTGCAGGCCTACGTCTTCACCATGCTTTCGGCGGTCTATCTCAACATGGCCCTCGAAGAGGAGCACTAACCACTACTCCTGCGGAGGCACGGGCCTCCCGCAGTACCTACGGAAGGAAATATCGTGGAACTGGACATCGCAGGCCTCGCCACCATCGGATACGGCCTCGCCACGCTCGGCCCCGGCATCGGTCTGGGCATCCTGATCGGCAAGACCGTCGAGGGCATGGCGCGCCAGCCCGAGGTTGCCGGCCAGCTGCGCACCACCATGTTCATCGGTGTCGCGTTCGTCGAGGTGCTCGCGCTCCTGGGCTTCGTCGCCGGCTTCGTCTTCTAAACGCGGCTCATGAGCATTCTCACTTCACTCACCCTCGCAGCGGAGGAGGGGAGCAACCAGAATCCGGTCATCCCCGCGCCGTACGACATCCTGTGGTCGTTCGTCATCTTCGTGATCATCGCGGTGGTGTTCACGCGCATCCTCCTGCCGAAGCTGCAGAAGGTGCTCGACGAGCGTGCCGAGCTGATCCAGGGTGGCATCGAGAAGGCGGAGAAGGCTCAGGCCGAGGCCGCCGCAGCACTCGAGGAGTACACGGCGCAGCTGA
The DNA here is from genome assembly GCF_030296675.1 of Demequina sediminis. Taxonomy (GTDB): domain Bacteria; phylum Actinomycetota; class Actinomycetes; order Actinomycetales; family Demequinaceae; genus Demequina; species Demequina sediminis. Next base: position 93,997 of record NZ_AP027736.1, read on the forward strand.
CCGAGGCGCGAGCCGAGGCTGCCCGCATCCGCGAGGACGCGCGCGTCGAGGCTGCTCAGATCCTTGCCGAGTCGCGTCGCCGCGCGGGCAAGGATGCGGAGCGGATCATCGACACCGCGCAGCGCCAGATCGAGGCGGAGCGTCACCAGACGGTGATCGCGCTCCGGGCCGAGGTGGGCGAACTCGCCACCGAGCTCGCGTCCCGCATCGTGGGGGAGTCGCTCGCGGACGATGCGCGTCAGCAGCGCGTGATCGACGCATTCCTCGACGACCTCGAGTCGACGGTCAAGGCGGAGGGCTAAGCACATGCGTGGAACGAGCCAGGAGTCGCGTGACGCGGTGCTGCGCGAGTTCGAGCCCGTGGTGACGGCGGGAGGGGACCAGGGTCTGGTCCTCGCCGAGCAGCTGTTCGCCGCGGTCGAGGCGCTCGACGCCTCCGGCTCGTTGCGCCGTGCGCTCACCGATCCGTCGCGGTCAGGCCACGACAAGGCCGGGCTGGTGCGGGCCGTGTTCTCGTCCTTCGACCCGAGGGTCCAGGACGTGCTGGCGCGGTTCGTGTCCGCGAGGTGGATCACCGTTGAAGACCTCGCGGAAGCGATCGACGACGCGGGCGAGCGCGCGATCTTCGCGTACGCGCAGAGCCAGGGCACGCTCGAGGCGGTGCAGGAGGAGCTGTTCCGCGTGCAGCGTCAGCTGCTCGCGAACCGCGACCTGCTCACCGCCATGAGCAACAGGGCGGCCACCAAGGAGACGCGTCTCGCTCTCCTCGAGGGCGTGCTGGGCGGCAAGCTCCTGCCCACGACCCAGGCGCTCATGGAGCGCGTGGTCGGCACGCCGCGCGGCCGCCGCCTGGTGCCCGCGATCGATGCTCTGCTTGAGTCGGCCGCGGAGCACCGCGACCGCCTGCTCGCGCACGTCACGGCCGCTGTTGAGCTCAGCGCCGCCCAGCGCACGCGCCTCGCCGGCATCCTGTCGGATGCCTACGGCCGCGAGGTCATGATCAACGTCGCCGTGGACCCCCAGGTCCTGGGCGGCATCCGAGTCCAGGTTGGGTCCGAGGTGGTGGACGGCACCGTCCTGTCTCGACTCGACGACGCACGACGACGACTCGTCGGCTAGCGCCGACGCACCAATGCCGCACCGCGGTACTGACAGGAGAGATGGCATGGCAGAGTTGACGATCAGCCCCGACGAGATCCGGGCTGCACTCGACAGCTACGTGAAGTCCTACGAGCCCACGGGCGCCGTGGTCGACGAGGTGGGTCGCGTGACCCTCGCTGGCGATGGCATCGCGCAGGTCGAGGGGCTGCCGGGCTGCATGGCGAACGAGCTGCTGCGCTTCGAGGACGGAACGCTGGGCCTCGCGCTCAACCTCGACGTCCGCGAGATCGGCGTCGTGGTGCTGGGCGAGTTCACGGGTATCGAGGAGGGCCAGCCGGTGCACCGCACGGGCGAAGTTCTCTCGGTCGCCGTCGGTGACGGCTACCTGGGACGCGTCGTGGACCCGCTGGGCACGCCGATCGATGGCCTCGGCGAGATCGAGACCACCGGCCGTCGCGCCCTCGAGCTTCAGGCCCCCGGCGTGATGGCGCGCAAGTCCGTGCACGAGCCGCTGCAGACGGGCCTCAAGGCCATCGACGCGATGATCCCGATCGGCCGCGGCCAGCGCCAGCTCATCATCGGTGACCGCCAGACCGGCAAGACCGCGATCGCGATCGACACGATCATCAATCAGAAGGCGAACTGGGAGACCGGCGACCCCTCGAAGCAGGTGCGCTGCATCTATGTCGCGATCGGTCAGAAGGGCTCGACCATCGCCGCCGTGCGTGGCGCTCTCGAGGAGGCAGGCGCGCTCGAGTACACGACCATCGTCGCTGCTCCCGCGTCCGACCCCGCCGGCTTCAAGTACCTCGCGCCCTACACGGGCTCCGCGATCGGTCAGCACTGGATGTACGACGGCAAGCACGTCCTCATCATCTTCGACGACCTGTCGAAGCAGGCCGAGGCCTACCGTGCGGTGTCGCTGCTGCTGCGTCGCCCGCCGGGCCGCGAGGCGTACCCCGGCGACGTGTTCTACCTGCACAGCCGCCTTCTCGAGCGTTGCGCGAAGCTGTCGGACGAGATGGGCGCCGGCTCGATGACCGGCCTGCCCGTCATCGAGACGAAGGCCAACGACGTCTCGGCCTACATCCCGACCAACGTCATCTCGATCACGGACGGACAGATCTTCCTCCAGTCCGACCTGTTCAACGCCAACCAGCGTCCCGCGATCGACGTCGGCATCTCCGTGTCCCGCGTGGGTGGCTCGGCGCAGGTCAAGGCCATGAAGAAGGTCTCGGGAACGCTCAAGATCGACCTCGCCCAGTACCGCTCGCTCGAGGCCTTCGCGATGTTCGCGTCCGACCTCGACGCGGCGTCCCGCCAGCAGCTCACGCGTGGTGCGCGCCTCATGGAGCTGCTCAAGCAGCCCCAGTACTCGCCGTACCCGGTCGAGGAGCAGGTCGTGTCCATCTGGGCGGGCACCAAGGGCAAGCTCGACAAGATCGCGCTGGGCGACGTGCTGCGCTTCGAGCGCGAGCTGCTCGACCACCTGCGCCGCAACACCTCGATTCTCGATGACATCGCGACCACCGGTCAGCTGTCGGACGAGAACGAGGCCGCGCTGAGCACCCACGTTGACGACTACGTGTCGACGTTCCTCGAGTCCGAGAACACCGCGCTGACGACTCACTCCACGGTCGACGACGGCGAGTCCGTCGCGGTCGAGCAGGAGCAGATCGTCGCGGAGAAGAAGAAGAAGTAGCCGATGGCCGGACAGCAACGCGTCTATCGCCAGAGGATCAAGGCGACCCAGTCGCTCAAGAAGATCTTCCGTGCGATGGAACTCATCGCCGCCTCGCGCATCGGCAAGGCACGCTCGCGCGTCGAGCACGCCATGCCGTACACGAGGGCCATCACGCGTGCCATCAGCGCGGTCGCGGCGCACTCCAGCGTCGAGCACCCGCTGACGAGCAAGCGTGACGACACCGGCCGCGTCGCGATCCTTGTCATCAGCGCCGACCGCGGAATGGCGGGCGCCTACTCGGCGAACGTCATCCGCGAGTCGGAGCGTCTGCGGGGACGTCTCGAGGCGCAGGGCAAGGAGGTCGTGCAGTTTGCGGCCGGCCGCCGTGCGGTCTCGTACTTCGCGTTCCGTCGTCGCGAGCTCGCCGGCTCGTGGGTGGGAGCGTCCGACGCCCCCACGCGCGAGACGGCACGAGAGATCTCGCGCGCGCTCTTTGATCGCTTCGCCGCGTCCAAGGAGGATGGCGGTGTCGACGAGATTCAGATCGTCTTCACCCGCTTCACCTCGATGGTGACGCAGGAGGCCCGCGTCATCCGACTGCTCCCCCTCGAGATCGTCGAGGGCGTGGTCGAGGCCGAGCCGGGCGAGATCGAGCCGCTGTACGACTTCGAGCCGTCCGCGGAGGAGGTGCTCGACGCGCTGCTGCCGCGGTACATCGAGTCGCGCATCTTCGCGAGCCTGCTGCAGTCCGCGGCCTCCGAGCTCGCGAACCGCCAGCGCGCGATGAACACCGCGACCTCGAACGCCGAGGACATCATCCGTAACTACACCCGACTCGCCAATCAGGCGCGTCAGGCAGAGATCACCCAGGAAATCAGCGAGATCGTCTCGGGCGCCGATGCGCTCGCGGCCTCGTGACCGGAAGCGAGAGAGCCATGACCCCCACCGCCAAGACCGCCAAGGCCAAGGCGCCCGTGACGCAGGAGTCGCCGGCCGCGGAGGCGCCGGTTCCCGCCAAGGACGCGCAGGAGCGACCCGTCGTGGGTCGCGTGTCCCGCGTCATCGGCCCGGTTGTTGACATCGAGTTCCCGGCCGACGCTATCCCCGACATCTACAGCGCGCTCAAGGTCGACATCGACCTGTCCGCGCAGGGCGAGGACGAGGGCGTGCTGCATATGACGCTCGAGGTCGCGCAGCACCTCGGCGACAACCTGGTGCGCGCCATCGCGCTCAAGCCCACGGACGGCCTGGTCCGTGGCGCTGAGGTCACCGACACCGGCGCGCCGATCTCGGTGCCGGTGGGTGACGTCACCAAGGGCCACGTGTTCAACGTGACCGGCGACGTCCTCAACGCGGAGCCGGGCGAGGTCATCGAGGTCAACGAGACCTGGCCCATCCACCGCAAGCCCCCGCCTTCGACCAGCTCGAGTCGAAGACCGCGATGTTCGAGACGGGCATCAAGGTCATCGACCTGCTCACCCCGTACGTGCAGGGTGGAAAGATCGGCCTCTTTGGAGGCGCCGGTGTGGGCAAGACCGTCCTCATCCAGGAGATGATCTACCGCGTCGCCAACAACCACAACGGTGTGTCGGTGTTCGCCGGTGTGGGTGAGCGCACGCGTGAGGGCAACGACCTCATCCAGGAGATGACCGAGTCGGGCGTCATCAAGCAGACCGCCCTTGTCTTTGGTCAGATGGACGAGCCGCCGGGCACGCGTCTGCGTGTGGCGCTGTCCGCGCTGACCATGGCGGAGTACTTCCGTGACGTGCAGAAGCAGGACGTGCTGCTGTTCATCGACAACATCTTCCGCTTCACGCAGGCGGGCTCCGAGGTGTCGACCCTGCTCGGCCGCATGCCGTCCGCGGTGGGCTACCAGCCCAACCTCGCGGACGAGATGGGCCAGCTGCAGGAGCGCATCACGTCGACGCGCGGCCACTCGATCACCTCGCTGCAGGCGATCTACGTGCCCGCCGACGACTACACGGACCCCGCTCCCGCGACGACGTTCGCTCACCTCGACGCCACGACTGAGCTCTCGCGTGAGATCGCGTCGCGCGGCCTCTACCCGGCGGTCGACCCGCTGACGTCGACGTCGCGCATCCTCGACCCGCGCTACGTGGGACGCGACCACTACGACACCGCCAACGCGGTGAAGTCGATCCTCCAGCGCAACAAGGAGCTGCAGGACATCATCGCGATCCTCGGTGTGGACGAGCTCAGCGAAGAGGACAAGATCATCGTCGCCCGCGCGCGCAAGATCCAGCAGTTCCTCTCGCAGAACACCTACATGGCGACCCAGTTCACGGGCGTCGAGGGTTCCACCGTGCCGCTGTCCGAGACCGTCGAGGCGTTCTCGGGGCTCGTCAACGGTGCCTACGACCACATCTCGGAGCAGGCCTTCTTTAACATCGGTGGCCTCGAGGACCTCGAGCGCAACTGGGCCCGCATCCAGAAGGAGATCGGCTGATCATGGCCGGCCCCCTGACTGTCGACGTCGTCGCCCCCGACCAGGTGCTCTGGTCGGGGACGGCGGAGCGTCTCGTGGCCCCGACCGTCGAGGGCGAGATCGGCCTGCTCACCGGCCACGAGCCCGTGCTCTCCGTGCTGAAGTCCGGCGTGGTCCGGGTGCGTGGCGGTGCCGATGGCGACGCCGAGTTCCCCATCGAGAGCGGCTTCCTGTCCTTCGACCACGACGTCGTGACCGTCGTCGTCGAGCCCGTGGAGGACCACCAGGAGACGGCCCCGGCCGAGTCCTGATGCGGGTGGTGATCGCGCGCTGCGCGGCCCGGTACACCGGGCGGCTGTCGGCGCATCTGCCGCTCGCCACGCGCGCCATCATGGTCAAGGCGGATGGCTCGGTGCTGCTGCACTCCGACGGCGGCTCCTACAAGCCGCTCAACTGGATGAGCCCGCCGTGCACGATGCGCGTGGTGGCCGTCTCCGAGGAGGCCGCCGCGCGCGGGGTCGCCGAGGTGTGGGTGGTCCAGCACGACAAGACCGACGACCGTCTTGAGATCGAGCTCCACGACGTGCTCGCGGACACCGAGCACGAGCTGGGCGTCGACCCCGGCCTCATCAAGGACGGGGTCGAGGCGCACCTCCAGGAGCTCCTGGCGGAACAGATTGCGTTGCTCGGAGACGGCCACACGCTCGTGAGGCGCGAGTACATGACCGCGATCGGCCCCGTCGACATCCTCGCGCGGGATCGCTCGGGCGCGGCCGTGGCCGTCGAGATCAAGCGCAGGGGCGAGATCGACGGCGTCGAGCAGCTCACGCGCTACCTTGAGCTGCTCAACCGCGACCCGCTGCTGGCCCCCGTGACGGGCGTGTTCGCGGCGCAGGAGATCAAGCCGCAGGCCAGGGTGCTCGCGGAGGACAGGGGCATCCGCTGCCTGGTGCTCGACTACGAGTCGATGCGCGGCAATGAGGACCTCAGCTCGCGACTGTTCTGACTCGCCCCGCGCCCGACTGTGCCCGCGCGCCCTGCGCCTGGGGAGGTGCTCAGTGCCCGTTTCGGACGATTCCGGGCACTGAGCACCTCACAGCGCGGTTGAGGGGCGGAGAGGTGCGGGAATCGAGGCGGATCGACGCGCAGCAGCGCGGCCGCCCATCGAGGAGGCACGCGCCTCGAATCGTTTCGGCTAGGCTCTCGCCATGACTTTTCCCGACTCCTTCCTGTTCGGAGCTGCCACCGCCGCGTACCAGATTGAGGGCGCGGTGGCCGAGGGCGGCCGCGGCCCATCGATCTGGGACACGTTCACGCACACACCGGGCACGGTCGTGGGCGGCGACAACGGCGATGTCGCATGCGACCACTATCACCGGTGGGAGCGGGACATCGACATGATGGTCGACCTGGGTCTGCAGGCGTATCGCTTCTCGATCGCGTGGCCGCGCGTGCAGCCGACCGGGACGGGGGACTTCAACCCCGAGGGCATCGCGTTCTACCGCGGAATCGTCGACAGGCTGGTGGAGCGCGGCATTCGCCCGCTCGTGACGCTGTACCACTGGGACCTTCCGCAGGCGCTCGAGGACAACGGCGGATGGCTGAGCCGCGACACCGTGGACGCGTTCGTGGTCTACGCGACGCGCATGGCGCGCGAGCTAGGCGACGCTGTCGACGTGTGGGCGACCTTCAACGAGCCGTGGGTGAGCTCGTTCGTGGGCTACGGAGCTGGAGCACACGCGCCGGGCCATGCGAGCGACGAGGAGGGCCTCATCGCGGCCCACCACCTGCTGCTCGCCCACGCGCGGGCGTACCGCGCGATCAAGGCGGAACACCCCGACCTGCAGGTCGGGATCGTCAACAACTCGCACACGCCGCGCCCGTGGGACCCGTCGAACCCCTCGGATCAGGCCGCGTCCGCGCACATCGACGCGCTGGCCAACACCATGTTCCACGAGCCGTTCATCCACGGCACGTACCCCGCGATCCTGCGCCCGAACACCGCGCACCTCACGGACTGGTCCTTCGTGAAGGACGGCGACCTGGAGGAGATGAAGGGCGCCGTCGACTGGTTCGGGGTCAACTTCTACGCCTCTCACGTAGTGCGTCACAACCCGCGGAAGTCGACCGCGGTGTCCGAGGTCGCGACCCTGGCCGACGGGCACAAGGCCGGCGCGAACTCCCCGTGGCCGGGGGACGAGGAGATCGAGTTCATGCCCCCGCCGGGGAAGCGCACGGCGATGGGCTGGAACGTCGATCCGGGCGCGCTGCACGCTCACCTGGTGAAGATCCAGCGGGAGACGGGCAAGCCGCTCTACGTCACCGAGAACGGCGGCGCGTGGGAGGACGTCCTGGACGGTGAGGGTCGTGTGCGCGACGACGAGCGGGTGTCCTACTTCCACGACCACCTCGGCGCGGTGCTCGCCGCGATCGAGGAGGGCGTGGACGTGCGCGGGTACATGGCGTGGAGCCTCATGGACAACTTCGAGTGGGCGCAGGGCTACGCCAAGCGCTTCGGGATCGTGCGGGTCGACTACGACACCCAGGTCCGCACGTGGAAGGACTCCGCGTACTGGTACCGCGAGACGCTGCGCCGCCGCTCCCTGCTGCCGCTCGCAGAGCTCGAGTCCGTCACGGAGACGCCGGCCCGCACGTACTGACCGCGGTCCGCGCGGCTGCCGCGAGGACCGGCCCGGTTTCGGCCCCTGCGTCAGTCCGTAGACTGGGCGCATGCCGTCCGGACGTCGCTCATCCAAGCGCCCGTACGGTCAGCCGCACCCGGAGCTCGACGCGGACCGGCTGCGGACCGGCGGCCCGGCACGCGTCGAGCGTGGGCCGCGCGGCGAGGAGTACCTCGTCGCCGTGCCGCGTCCGAGCGACAAGGCCTACACCTGTCCCGGGTGCTCGCGGGAGATTCCCGGCGACCTGCAGCACGTGGTGGCGTGGCCGTCCGGGGGCTCTTCGGCGAGGAGGAGGCGGCCTCGCGCCGCAGGCACTGGCACACCGCGTGCTGGGAGACGTTCGGGAGGTCGCGTGGCTGACGAGAGGGACGATGCCGTGGTCGCGGCGGGAGAGGCTGTCGAGTTGCGCTCGATGACGGTCCTGCGGGCCGACCGCGAGAACATTGAGCTGCGCACCGAGGACGGGCTGACTCTCGTGGGCGAGCTTGCGCTGCCGCTTGACGGTCCCGTGACCGCGACGCTCATCACGCTGCACCCCCTGCCCACTCACGGGGGCTTCATGGACTCCCACGTGTTCCGCAAGGCTGCCTGGCGGCTGCCCGCGCTCGCGGGCGTCGCGGTGCTGCGCTTCAACACGCGCGGCACGTCGTCGCCGCGCGGGACGTCCGACGGCGCGTTCGACGAGGGTGTGGGCGAGGCCGCGGACGTGCGCGCCGCCGTCGATTTCGCGGTCGCGCGCGGGCTCCCGAATCGCTGGCTCGTCGGATGGAGCTTCGGCACGGAGCTCGCGCTCATGCACGGCAGTGACCTCGACGTCGCGGGAGCGATCCTGCTCTCGCCGCCGCTCCACCGCGCTCGCGAGGAGCACCTGCGGGCCTGGGCGGCTACCGGTCGCCCCGTCACCGCGCTGGTCCCCGAGTTCGACGACTTCCTGCGCCCCGACGAGGCGCGCGAGCGCTTCGCACCGCTGACCCAACTCGAGCTCGTGGACGTTCCCGAGGCCAAGCACCTGTGGGTCGGGGAGAGGTTCGTGGCACTCGTCCTCGACCAGATCGTCTCGAGGGTCGCCCCCGACCGCGCGCCGCTCCCGCACGCGGTGCCGCCCGACATGGGGGAATGAGATCAGCCGCGACGCGAAGGAGTCCTCCGTGAGCATCGTTCCCGATGGCACGCCCCTTGTCCTGCTCAACGCCTTTCCCGTCGACCGCGCCCAGTGGGAGCCGTTGCTCTCCGCGCTACCCGACGCCCCCGGCGACATCATCACGTTCGACGTGCCTGGCATCGGCGACATGCCACTGCCCGACGAGGAGCCGAGCCTCGACCTCATCGCCGACGCCGCGGTACTCGCGATGCGCGAGGTCACCGGTCACGACAGCGCGGTGTGGGCCGGATGCTCGATGGGGGGTTACGTCGCGATGGCGGTCGCCGAGCGCCATCCCGAGGCCGTCGCGGGGCTGGTCCTGCTGGGCACCAAGTCCACCGCTGACACCGACGACGCGCGCGAGAAGCGCCTGTCGCTCGCCGCTCAGGTGGAGGGCGCTCCCGGGCACCCCGATCCGCGTGGCGTCGCGGAGACGCTCGTGGGTACCAGGGGTGACGCACGTGCCGCGCTCGTCGACGCGGTCGCCGCGAATGTCGCGAGACACGCTGGCGAGGGGATCGCGTGGGGCCAGCGCGCCATGGCGTCCCGACCCGATCGCACCGAGGTCCTGAGGGGCCTCGACGTGCCGGCCGCGGTCGCGGTGGGAGAGCTCGACGCGATCGTGGGAAGGGACGATGCGGCGGTCATGGCGGACGCGCTCGGCGTCACGGCCGCGGTGCTTCCCGGCGTGGGGCACCTGTGCGCGATGGAGGCGCCCGAGGCGGTATCCGCGCTCGTGGAGGAGGTCCTCGCGGTGGCGGCGCGGAGGTAGCCGCCCGCGCTGACACGCGGTGCTCGATCACGGCGGCGTTACCGGTTTGTGAACTTTTCGGTAGGGCCTGGCCTGCCCGCTCGACCCGTGTCACGATGGCGTGTGCGGGAGGCACCTCACCACGAGGGGGCGTGGGGTGCCTCCCGTTGCCACGCCCGTGCGGCGGACCGGTCAGCGCCAGTCGGAACCCGCATCGAGGCGCTTACGCAGGGCCTCGACGAGCGGCAGCGACTCGCCGTCGCGTGCTCCCCGGCCGAGCTCGAGCGGCGGGTCGGCGGGGGACAGGGTCGCTCCTCGCAGGCGCTCACGCAGGCCAACTGGAGTCGACAGCACGTAGAACAGGCCGTCCGTGCCGACCCCGACCGACCGGTCCCGCTTGAGGTACCACCCCGTCACCTGCGTGCGCACGCGCGACTGCCCGTTGTACGAGCGGGCGGTGAGCACCTCGGCGCGCACTCCCGCGGCCGCCGCGTCGCGCGCGAACTGCGCGATCAGCACCGCCGCCTCCCGCGACTCCGCCTGGCGGCGGCGCTCAAGCGCATCCGCCATCGCCAGCCTGTCGTCGCGGTCGGGTTCGGTCATGCCTCCGGCTGTCCCGTCGCCTCGTGCTCCGCCTGGAGGCGGCTCGCGCGAGCGAGGTTGCCGACGGGGTCCGCCGTGAGCAGGCCGCGGAGGTCGTCGAGGTACGTGGTGATGGACTCGCGCTGGCGGTTGAGCTCGTCGACCTCGCGGGCGGCCATCGTCCGCTCGCGCTCGGCGTCGCTCACGGCCTCCGAGATGATCGCCTCGGCGTGCTCGCGCGCGTCCGACACGATCTCGTCCGCGTTGTTGCGCGCGTTCGTGAGCAGCGTCTGCGAGTGCGCCTCGGCCTCGCGGCGTACGTTCTCGGCGCGCTCGAGGGTCATGCTGAGGCGCTCCTCCGCCTCCGCGGTACGGCGCTTCGCGTCGTCGACCATGGCCGCGGTCTCCGCCTTCGCCTCCTCGTGGCGGCGGGTGAGCTCGCGCTCTGACTGGTCGCGCTTGGTGACGATCTCGAGCTCGAGGTCCTCGCGCGTGCGGCGGGCGTCCTCGTGCGCGGCCTCGGCCTCGGCGGCGGCCTCCTCACGCAGGCGGGTCGACTCGACCGTCGCGGTCTCGAGCAGTCGCTGTGCCTCGGCCTGAGCGTTTGCGATCGCGTCCTTCGCATCGCGCTCGGAGGTTGCGCGCAGCGCCGAAGCCTGCTGCTGTGCCTTCGCCAGCACCGACTCTGCCTCGCGCGTGAGCCGCGCCACCTCGGCGTCGGTCGTCGAGCGGAGCTCGGCGATCTCGGCGTTGACTGCGCCGCGCAGGTCCGCGGTCTCGGACTCGGCGGACTGGCGGAGGTGGAGCGCCTCGGTGGTGGCGGTCGCCTTGAGGGCTCCCGCCTCCTCCTCCGCCGCACGGCGGAGCTCGGCGGCCTGACGGCGCGCCTCCTTGTGATGCGCGTCGGCCTCGGCGCGCTGGGCCTCGGTCTCGGCCGTCACCTGCGCGCGCAGCGCGGCGAGTTCGGCGGCGACCTCGTCCCTGAGCTGCGTGACCTCTTCGTCGGCCGCGTCGCGCACGTGTGCCGCGTAGGAGTCGGCATCGCGGCGCTGCTGTGCGGCGTAGGCGTCCGCGTCGCGGCGCTGCTGCGCGGCGTACGCGTCGGCGGAACGGTGCTGTTCGGCCGCGTAGACCTCGGCAGCCTGACGCTCGCGGACGGCGTACGAGTCCGCCTCGCGGCGCGTCTCGGCGCCGTAGGAGTCGGCCTCGCGGCGGGTGTCGGTGTCGTAGGCCTCCGTCGCCTGACGCTGCGCCGCGACCCAGGCCTCCATCGACTGACGCTGCGCGGTCGTGTCCGCCTCGGCGGCCTGGCGCAATGCGGTCGTCTCCGCCTCGGCGGCCTGGCGCAGAGCTGCCGTCTCCGCCTCGGCGGCCTGGCGCAGTGCTGCCGTCTCCGTCGCTGCCGCCTGCCGCAGCGCGGCCACCTCGGACTCCGCCTCCTGGCGGTGGTCGGCGGCCCACGCGGTGGCCTCCTGACGCGCCTGCGTGACCCACGCATCGGTCTCCTGACGGAGCTGAGCGGCCCAGCCTTCTGTCTCCTGGCGGCGCGCCGTGACCTCGGCCTCGACGTCCCGCCGCTCGGTGAAGGCCCAGGTCTCCGTCTCCTGGCGCAGGTGAGCGACCCATGCCTCGGTCTCCTGGCGCAGCTGTGCGGCGTAGGCCTCGGCGCTCTCGCGCAGCTCAGTCGACTCGGCGTGCGACGCCGCCTTGAGCTGCGTGGCGTCGCGCTCGGCGGCGGCGCGCAGGTCGGCGATCTCCTGCTCGGCCGCGTGGCGCAGCTGCGCGGTCTCTTCCTCGGCGGCGTGGCGCAGGTCCGCGGCGTAGGCGTCGGCCTCGCGACGCTGCTGACCCGTCTCGCGATCGGCGAGGGTCCTCATCTGGGCCGCCTCGTCGGCGGCGCGACGCGTGACCTCGGCGGCGGCGGCGTCCGCGGCCTCGCGCGTCTCCTGCGCCTCTTCGCCGGCAAGCGCGAGAGCGGCGGCGGCGTCGTTGCGCATCGTGGCCGCATCGCTCTCGGCGGAGATGCGCATGTCGGAGGCCTCCGCCTCGGCGACGGCGCGCGCGTTGGCGGCCTCCTCTCGGCCTCGGCGCGGAGCTGGGCGGCAGCGGACTCGGCCGCCTTGCGCGTCGCGGCGGCCTCCTCACGCGACTCGGCGACCACGCGCGCGGCGTCGGACTTCAGGCGCTCGGTCTCGATGCGGGTCGCCTCGGCGAGCTCGTCGGCCTCGGCGTGAGCGGCGGCGAGGAAGCTCGCGGCCTCATCGCGAAGGCGGTTCGACTCCTGGTGCGCGTGCGCGAGCTTCTGCTCGGCGTCGGCGCGGGCGGCATCGACCAGGTCCGCGGCCTCGCGCTGGCTCGTCACGCGCAGCTCGGTGGTCTCGCGCTCGACTCCCGCGCGCAGGGTGTGGGCCTCGCGCTCGCCGGTGGCGCGCAGCTCGGCGGCCTCGGCCTCCGCGGCCGACCGCACCCGCTCCGCCTCGCGCTGGGCGCGTTCGAGCGCCTCGCCCGCCTGGCGTTCGGCGGCCTCGCGCATCCCCGCGGCGGCGTGCTCGGCCTGGGTCTTGATCTCGTCGGCCTCGCGCCTGCTCTGCGCAAGGATCTCGGCCACCTCGTTGTCCGCGCGTGCGCGGAGCTGCTGCGCGGCCACATTCGCCCGAGCGACGGTGTCTTGAGCGTGCGTCGTGGCCCTCGCGATGACATCGGATGACTGCTCCTCGGCGGAGCGGAGGAGTTGCTCGACGCGCGCGCCGAGGCCCTTATACGTGGGCTGCTCGGACTCCCGCAGCGCCTTCTGCGCCTCGTCGAGCGACGATCGAGCCTGCTGTGCCTCTCGCCGCGCCTCCTCAGCCGCGGCGGCCTGCTCGCGCGCCGCGTCCTCGAGCCGGGCGATGTGGGCGGCGACCGCCTCGCGGTCGTAGCCGCGCATCGCGAGCGGGAACGGCAGGATCTCTTCGGGCATGGCTCTCCTCGTCGCGACGCCCACGGCCGCGGGTCGTGCGCTCGTCCCCCAGGGTAATGCTCGTGCGGTGCGTGGAACAAAGTTGGCGTCAGCCGCGTTCGGTGCATGTCTCGTAGAGTGAAAGGCGAGACGATCGGAGAACCACGTGACTTTGCGCACCACCGCGCTCATTGCAGGCGCGCTCGGGCTGCTGTTGCTCATCGGCGGTCTCATCGCCGACGCCATGCGCCCCGAAGCCGTCGGCACCCCGCGCGCGAGCCTGGAGACTGCCGTCCTCGTGATCGGCCCCGACCTCGTGGAGACCGTGGCGGACGGCTCGGTCACGATTGCGGGGACGGATGACATCGCTGCGTACGCGGGCCGTGCCGAGGACGTCGAGCTCTGGGCAGCGACCCGCGACGTCACCGCCGTGACGGGCATCGTGACCTGGGAGGATCTCACGGTCGAGCCGTTCGTGACCGAGGCGCCCGCCGTCGACCCGTCGGCCTCGCCCTCGGCCTCGCCGAGCGTGTCCGCAAGTGCCTCGGCCTCGCCGGAGCCCAGCCCCTCCGCGAGCCCTTCCGCATCGCCCTCCTCGTCGCCCTCAGCCTCGGCGTCGCCCACGCCCGAGCCCGCACTCGCGGACATCTGGCGCGACTCGTGGACCGGCTCGTCGACCCTGACGCTCGCCGCGAGCGAGATCCCCGACGGGCTCGTCCTGGTCGTCGAGTCGGTCGACGGCGAACCGCTGGAGAGCGTGGAGTTCAGCATCGAGCGCGTCGTCAACGACGGCTGGGTGGGCCCGCTCAAGTGGTGGGGCGGGGTGCTCGCCTTCTTCGGACTCGTCGCCCTGGTGTCGCTCGTGATCGACATGCGCACCGCGGGATCGAAGGTCGAGTCCTCGGTCGCCGCACGCCGCCCGTCGGAGCCCGCCGTACCGGGCGGCCGCCGCGAGCGTCGCGAGGCGGCGACCGCGACCAACGGCATTCCCGTGGTTGCCGCGCCCGCCGAGGACTGGACCGGTGAGGTCCCCGTGGTCCCGTCGCCACGGGCGGACGATGCCGCGGCAGACGCCGCGCGCGCCGCACGTGAGCAGGGCGAGGGTCAAGGCAACGACGACAAGGAGGACCGCGCATGAGAAGGTCAGCCCTTGCGGCGACCGTGGCGGTCGCGTCGCTCGCCGTGCTTGGCGGGTGCACCCCACCGGTGCCCGATGTCGTGACTGCCCCTGCCGTGCAGGAGCCCGCCGCCATCACCCAGACCCAGGTGGACCGCATCGTCCCCGCGACCTTTGCCGAACTCGCGGCCGCGGACGAGGCGCTCGACGCGTCACTGTTGACCGCGAGGGTCGCCGACCCCGCGGCGACCATTCGCGGCGTGCAGTACGCGCTGAGCGAGGCGGGCGATGAGGGCGCCGTGACCGAGCTGCCCGGGACGATGCAGGCCGTGTACGTGAGCGCGGAGGGCGTGTTCCCGCGCATCATGGTCGGCGTCTCCGAGGCCGCCGAGGACTCCACGCCCGTGGTGCTCATGTGGGTGCAGGAGGACATCGACGCGGACTACGCGCTCGTGAACTGGGCGCACATGATTCCGGGGGCATCGCTGCCCGCGATGCCAGGCACCGCGACGGGATCGAATCAGCTCCCGCTCGACACCGACACCCTTGCGGTCACGCCCGAGCAGGCGGTCAACGACTACGTGACGCTGCTCACCGAGGGCTCCGGAAGCGATGTCGCCGAGTCCTTCGAGGCCGACACGTACCGCGAGCGGCTCTTCGAGGCACGCAAGGCGCTCGACGCCGCGGCGAAGAAGGGCGACGGCGGCTTCAAGGACACGATCGAGGCGCGCCTCGACGACACGTTCGCCATGGCCACGGCTGACGGCGGCGCGCTGGTGTTCGCGCCGCTGAGCATCACGTCGCGGCTCGCCGTCAAGAACGGCGCCACGGTGTCGATCTCCGCCGCGGACAAGGCCCTGGTGGAGGGTGACCTCAAGGCGGCCGTGACGCATACCTATAGCGACTTCGTCGTCATTCACATCCCGGCCGATCCCGAGGCTAAGCCCGCCGTGGTGGCCGCCGACCACCACCTGGTCCGCGTCCAGGCCAAGTAGCCCCTGCTCAAGGAGACCCATGACTGACCCCACCGGCCCGCTGCGCGGCGCCGTCGACCTTGCCGCGCTCGCCGCGCGCTCGCGCCGCGCCGAGTCCGGACTCGCCACGATCGACGAGGCCCAGTTTCAGGACCTCGCGCAGCGTTCACTCGAGACGCCGGTCGTCATCGCCTTCATTGCCGCGGCCTCCCCGCAGAGCGAGGAGATCGCGAAGGCGCTGGCGGAGGATGCCGGGCGGGTGGGCGTGACGTTTGCCGCGTGTGACGTCGACGCCCAGCCGGTGATCGCCCAGGCCCTGCAGGTGAGGTCCGTGCCCGCGGCCGTCGCGCTCATCGGCGGCAGGCCTGCGCCGCTGTTCCAGGGCGCCGCGACGCGTGAGCAGATCACGGATCTCATCGCGCAGGTGGTGCAGGCGGCGCAGCAGATGGGAGCGGCGGCGGGCGTGAGCGCGCCCGAGCCGCCCGCCGAGCCGGCGGTGCCTCCGCTCCACCAGGAGGCCTACGACGCGATCGAGCGCGGCGACCTCGAGGGGGCCGAGGCGGTCTACGACCGCGCGCTCCGCGACAACCCCAAGGACGGCGAGGCGCGCAGTGGTCGTGCCCAGGTGCGGCTGATGGCCCGGTCGCGGCTCGCGGACCTGGCGGCGGTGCGCGCCGCGGCGGCCGAGCGACCGGACGACGTCGACGCGCAGCTCGCTGTCGCGGATCTGGACGTGATCGGCGGTCAGCTCGACGACGCCTTCGGTCGACTCATCGACCTGGTGCGGGCCTCCGCGGGCGACGAACGCGAGCGCGTCAGGGCACGACTGCTCGAGCTGTTCGACGTGGTCGACCCCGCCGACCCTCGCGTGCTCAGGGCGCGCCAGGCGCTCGCCTCCGCGTTGTACTAGCAGTCTCCACTCGCTCTCCTGCGGCTCCGCCACACCGCGCTGTTCTGCGGCTCCGCCACACCGCGCTGTCCTGCGGCTCCGCCACACCGCGCTGTTCTGCGGCTCCGCCACACCGCGCTGTCCTGCGGCTCCGCCACACCGCGCTGTTCTGCGGCTCCGCCACACAAGCCGCCCCGGCATCGGCCCTCAGCAGGTTCCGCGGGCGCGACACGCCGGCGACACGCCGGGACCTGTGTGGCGGAGCCGCGAAAACGTGTGGCGCAGCCGATACGGGCGGTCAAGGGTTTGCAGTCTGGCCGCCGTGCACTCTTGCGGCTGCGCCACACAACCCACCCCGGCATCGTCCCTCTGCGGCCTTTGCGGGCGCGACTCGCCGGCGACACGCCGGGACCTGTGTGGCGGAGCCGCGAAAACGTGTGGCGGAGCCGACAGGACGGGCGCAGCAGCAGTGGTACAGCGCCGTACGGGCCCTCTTAACCCCGGGGACGCCTGAGGATGACCGCGCCGAGCGGGGGCACGCGCAGCTGCGCGACCGCGGGGAAGCCGTGCCGCTCGCGCGCGACGGCCTCGACGCGGCCCAGATTGCCCACGCCGGAGCCGCCGTAGGCCTCGGCGTCGGTGTTGAACACCTCGTCCCACGCCCCGGGGTGGGGCAGGGGGAGCGTGTAGTTCTCGTGGGGCACGCCGGCGAAGTTCACCACGACAGCGACCTGTTCGCCCGACTCGTCGCCGCGCAGGAACGCGAGCACATTGTGCTTGGCGTCGTCGGCCTCGATCCATCGGAAGCCGCCGGGATCCGAGTCGCGCTCGAACAGCGGGGGAGTGTCGCGGTAGAGGCGGTTGAGATCGCCCACCATCCGTCGCACGCCCTCGTGAAGGCGGTCCTCGAGGTGCCACCAGTCGAGCGAGCGCCCCTCGGACCACTCCGCATACTGGCCGAACTCGCAGCCCATGAACAGCAGCTGCTTGCCCGGATGCGTCCACTGGTAGGCGAGCAGCGCGCGCAGGCCGGCCATCTTCTGCCAGTGATCTCCGGGCATCCTGTCGACGAGCGAGCCCTTGCCGTGCACGACCTCGTCGTGCGACAGCGGCAGCATGAAGTGCTCCGAGAACGCGTACATGAGCGAGAAGGTCACCGTGTGGTGGTGATACGAGCGATGCACGGGCTCCTCGCCCATGTAGCGCAGCGTGTCGTTCATCCAGCCCATGTTCCACTTGAGCCCGAACCCGAGGCCCCCTGGTTGGTGGCCGCGGTGACGCCGGGCCAGGCCGTGGACTCCTCGGCGATCATGACGATGCCCGGCGCGTTGCGGTACGCCGTCGCGTTGGTCTCTTGCAGGAAGGCGATCGCATCGAGGTTCTCGCGGCCGCCGTGGACGTTGGGTCGCCACTGACCCGCCTCGCGCGAGTAGTCGAGGTAGAGCATCGAGGCCACCGCGTCGACCCGGAGACCGTCCGCGTGGAACTCGTGCAGCCAGTACACCGCGTTCGCGACCAGGAAGTTGCGCACCTCGGCGCGCCCGAAGTCGAAGATGAACGTGCCCCAGTCGGGCTGCTCGCCCCGGAGCGGGTCGGGGTGCTCGTACAGCGGCGTGCCGTCGAAGCGCCCGAGCGCCCACTCGTCCTTGGGGAAGTGGCCGGGCACCCAGTCGAGAATCACGCCCACGCCCGCCTGGTGGAGGGTGTCGATTAGGTAGCGCAACTCATCGGGGGAGCCGAATCGCGACGTCGGGGCGTAGTAGCCCGACACCTGGTAGCCCCACGAGCCGCCGAAGGGGTGCTCCATCACGGGCAGGAATTCGACGTGCGTGAATCCGAGCTCGGTGACGTAGGCCGTGAGCTGGTCCGCGAGCTCGACGTACCCGAGACCCTGGCGCCACGAGCCCAGGTGCACCTCGTACACGCTCATCGCGCTGCGGTGGGGCTGCGTGCCCGCGCGGCTCTCGAGCCACTGAGCGTCGCCCCAGGTGTAGGTCGACTCCTCGACCACCGATGCGGTGGCCGGCGGGATCTCGGTGCGCCGGGCCATGGGGTCGGCCTTCTGGCGCCAGTGGCCGTTCTTGTCGAGGATCTCGAACTTGTATGCGGTGCCCGACTCGATCCCGGGAATGAACAGTTCCCAGATGCCCGAGGACCCGAGCGTGCGCATCGCGTGCGCCGCGCCCTGCCAGTGGTTGAACTCGCCCACGACGCGCACGGCGCGCGCGTTCGGTGCCCACACCGCGAAGTCGGTGCCCACGACGTCGCCCAAGACCGAGTCGAGGCGGCGCACGTTCGCGCCGAGCGCCTCCCACAGTCGCTCGTGACGACCCTCGCGGATGAGGTGGAGGTCCAGCTCGCCCAGCAGCGGCAGGAAGCGGTACGGGTCGTCCGCGACCGACGCGACGCCGTCGTAGGTCGCGTGCACCCGGTAGTCGGGCACCTCGGTGCCCGGAAGGTCGGCGACCCAGATCCCCTGGTGCTCGTGCTCGGCGGGGAAGCGCCCCCGAGCGTCTCGATCTCGACCGACTCGGCGAGAGGCCGCAGCACGCGGATCGTCACGCCATCTGCGTGGGGGTGGGGTCCCAACACGGTGTGTGGATCGTGGTGCATGCCTCGCGCGATGTCCTCGAGGACCGCCTGATCAAGCCTCTTGGGCATGGGTCACCACCTGTCTGTGGGTCGTAGATGCGTGGACGTCATGTGTGCCTCACCACGGCAACGTGGCTGAGGGAGACCGCGGGATCCAGACGGACAAAGAAGTCCTTGCCCCACGTGTACGTCGCGCCGCCCACGAGGTCATCGACCGTGAGCCGGGCATCGTCCTCGATCCCCACCGCGGCGAGGTCGAGCGACACGACCCCCGACTGCACGTGATGGGGGTCGAAGCTCACGATGACGATCACGGTGTCCGACGTGCCCGTGGGCGACTCGGCGGCGGGCACGTGACGCGTGAAGCACAGCAGCTGGGGATTGGTCGTCGGGTGCACGCGGAGCCCACGCAGCCTGCGCAGCGCGACGTGATCGCGGCGCGCCTGGTTGAGCGTGCGCAGCAGCGTCGCGATCCCGTACCGGTCCGCGTCCGCCCAGTCGCGCGGCTTGAACTCGTACTTCTCGTTGTCGATCTGCTCCTCGACGCCCGGCCGCGGCACGTTCTCGACGAACTCGTAGCCGGTGTAGATGCCGTAGGAGGGCGCGCCGGTCGCGGCGAGGACCGCGCGCATGCGGAAGATCGCGGGCCCGCCGTGCTGCATGTCGGGGGTGAGGATGTCGTGAGTCGTCGGCCAGAAGTTGGGGCGCATGTAGAACGACGCGTCGCCCGACACCTCCTCGAGGTACTCGCCCATCTCCTCGGCGTTCTGGCGCCACGTGAAGTACGTGTAGCTCTGGTGGAAGCCGATCTTCGCGAGGGTGTGCATCATCGCCGGCCGCGTGAAGGCCTCGGACAGGAAGATGACCTCCGGGTGGGCCTCCGCGATCTCCCTGAGGAGGCGTTCCCAGAAGGTCAGCGGCTTGGTGTGCGGATTGTCGACCCGGAACAGGGTGACGCCGGCCTGGATCCACACCTCGAGCATGTCGCGGATCGCGTGATAGATGCCCTCGGGGTCGTTGTCGAAGTTGAGGGGGTAGATGTCCTGGTACTTCTTCGGGGGATTCTCGGCGTAGGCAATGGTGCCGTCGAGTCGCGTGGTGAACCATTCGGGGTGCTCGGTGACCCAGGGGTGGTCCGGCGAGCACTGCAGCGCGACGTCCAGCGCAACCTCGAGGCCCACCTCCCTGGCCCGCTTCACGAAGGCCTTGAACGAGCGCATCGTCCCCAATTCGGGGTGCAGGGCGTCGTGGCCGCCCTCGGCCGCGCCGATCGCATACGGGCTGCCGGGATCGCCTGGCTCGGCCTTGAGCGAATTGTTGCGGCCCTTGCGGTGCGTCGCCCCGATCGGGTGGATGGGCGTGAGGTAGACGACGTCGAAGCCCATGTCCGCGATCCCGGGGAGTCGCTTCGCCGCGGTCGCGAAGGTGCCCGAGGTCCACTCGCCGGTGCGCTTGTTCTGCTTCGCGCCCTCCGACCGGGGGAAGATCTCGTACCACGCCGAGACCAGGGCCTTCTCGCGCTGGATGAGGAGCGGATACTCGCGCGAGGTGGTCACCCAGTCGCGCAGGGGGCGGCGGTGAGGACAGCCTTGAGCTCGGGGGACGATGCGGGGGCCAGGCGGGCCTCCGGCGCGAGGCGGCCGTCCGTGAGGGCCGCGATGGCCTGCTCGAGCAGCGCCTGCTTGGCCGGCGCGCGGCGCACCTCCGTGAGTGCGCGCGTGAGAATCGCGACGCCCTCGTCGAGCATGAGCTGGACGTCGACCCCCGCGTGGATCTTGACCTCCGCGGCGTGCAGCCACGTCGCGACGGGGTCGGACCATGCCTCGACGCGGAAGTGGTGGAGCCCCTCGTGGCGCGGGATGAAGGCCGCGCGGTAGAGGCTGGTGCCCCAGTCGTGCAGGGGCATGGGGAGCCGCTCGCGTCGCCCGTCGGGCCGGGTGACGACCACGGTCGCGCCCTCGGCATCGTGGCCCTCGCGGAAGATGGTCGCCGTGATGGGGACCGCCTCTCCCACGACGGCCCGCGCGGGCCATCGTCCCTCCTCAAGCGAAGGCTGGACCCCCACGATGGGGATGCGACCGACAGACGTCTCTGGGGATCGGGCCATGGTCCGAACCTACTCGGATTGCACGCGCTTGTGTACCAAGGGGAGCGCGAGGCGCTCGAGGCGGTCGGTTCGTGCCGCGCACACGGCGGTGTCACGCACGCGAAGGTCACATTTTGCTGACGATGTCGCGTTCCTCAACGGACTCGGGGTACTGTGGTCCGCAGGAGATGTAACCGCTTGCATCCAAAGGGGTTGTGTGCGGTCACAGTTCTATAACGGAGCGTCACAAAGCGGTAACGGGGTCCTTCTCGATTTGCCGCGGCGTGTTTCTGCGATGTAGAACTGTGAACGGTCCCAGTAGGGGCGGCCGAAGAGGTCCGCCACAAGGCGGCTGCCCGTGGGTAGCCCAAAGGAGTGTCATGACGGCAGCAGCGAGTTGGCCCCGCATCGAGGGCCTCGCCTACGGCGGGGACTACAACCCCGAGCAGTGGTCGCGCGCGACGTGGGATGAGGACGTGCTCCTCATGCGCGAGGCTGGCGTCAACCTGGTCTCCGTCGGCATCTTCTCCTGGGCGCTCCTCGAGCCCAAGGAGGGCCTCTACGACTTCGCGTGGATGGACGAGCTCCTCGACCTGCTGCACGCCAATGGCATCGCGGTCGACCTGGGCACGCCGAGCGTGTCGCCCCCGGCGTGGTTCTTCCACGCGTACCCCGAGTCGCGCGTGGTCACCAAGGACGGCACTGTCATGGGGTTCGGCTCGCGCGGCATGGCCTCGCACGCCTCGCCCGAGTACCGCGAGGCGATCGCCCGCATGGCGGGCGAGCTCGCTCGCCGGTATGGCAACCACCCCGCCGTCGTGATGTGGCACGTCCACAACGAGTACGGCGTGCCGGTGGGCGAGGACTTCTCGCCGCGTGCCGTCGCGTCATGGCGCGGCTGGCTGCAGCGCCGCTACAGCACGCTCGAGGCACTCAACTCGGCGTGGGGCACGGCCTTCTGGGGCCAGCACTACGACGACTGGGAGCACGTGGTCGCGCCCGCCGCCACCCCCACCACCGTCAACCCGGCCATGAAGCTCGACTGGGCACGCTTCACCGACGATCAGCTCCGTGAGTGCTTCGTGATCGAGCGTGACGCGATTCGCGAGCACGCCTCGCAGCCCGTCACCACCAACTTCATGGCGCACCAGTCGTGGAACGTCGACCTGTGGAAGTGGGCGCAGCTCGTGGACGTGGTGTCGGACGACCACTACCTCTGGGCGCCAGACCCCGACGCTCACGTGTTGTTGTCGCTCGCCGCGGACCTCACGCGCTCGGTCGCGGGAGGCAAGCCGTGGATCCTCATGGAGCACTCGACCTCGGCCGTCAACTGGCAGGGGCACAACGTCGCCAAGCGCGCGGGTGAGATGCGTCGCAACTCGCTCACGCACCTCGCGCGCGGTGCGGATGCCGTGATGTTCTTCCAGTGGCGCGCCTCGCGCTCCGGCGCGGAGAAGTTCCACTCCGCGATGATTCCCCACGCCGGCACGAACTCGCGCCTGTGGCGCGAGGTCGTCGAGCTCGGCGGCCACCTCAAGGACGCCGCCGAGGTGCGCGGCTCCGTCGTCAGGGCGGACGTCGCGGTCCTCTACGACTGGGAGTCGCTGTGGGCCCAGGACCTCGAGTGGCGGCCGTCGGACGACGTCCAGTTCCGTGAGCGGATGCGCGCCTACTACGAGGGACTGTGGCGCGACGGCGTGACCGTCGACTTCGCCCACCCCACGCACGACCTGTCGCGCTACAAGCTCGTCGTGGCACCCGCCTCGTACCTGCTCACCGCCGAGGCGGCGGCGAACCTCACGGCCTACGTCGCCGGCGGTGGCACGCTGCTGGTGAACTTCTTCTCCGGGATCGTGGATGAGCACGATGCCGTCCACGCCGGCGGCTTCGGGGCCCCCTCAAGGACGCGCTGGGCGTGACCGTCGAGGAGTTCCTGCCGATGCGCCCCGGCGACACCGCCGCCGTGCGCTTCACCGACGGCCACGCGCGCGAGGTGCCGGCCGACGTGTGGCAGGAGGACCTGATCCTCGCCGGAGCCGAGGTGAAGGCCGAGTACGTGTCCGGCCCCGCCGCGGGCAAGCCCGCGATCACGCGTCACACTCACGGCCAGGGCGTGGGGTGGTACGTGAGCACCCGGCTCGACGTGGCCGGCCTGCGCTCCGTCCTCGAGGCGGTCTACGCCGATGCGGGCGTCTCGCCCGTTGCGCGTCCCGACACGCTCGAGGTTGTCACGCGCCACGGCGCACACCACGACTTCGTTGTCGCCATCAACCACGGCGACGACGCAGCTCGGTATCCGGTGGCAGGGCTCGACCTGCTCACCGGGGACGAGACCAATGGCGAGCTCGAGGTGCAGGGAGGCGGCGTCGCCGTCGTCCGCACCGCGCGCGACACCGGCGGTGACGGGGGCTGATCCCAGGGGAGAAGCCGGGCTGCGCCGGCATCCCTCCCAGCCCCTCCCATTCAACTGAAGACCTGGTCAGCCCGGCAGGGTGACCGAATCGGAAGTAACCTGTCGCAGAGACGCGATCTCACCAGAGGCGCGCAATGTGGCCCCACTCTGGAAGGAAATTCCCATGCGCAAGAAGATCGGCATGGCCGCCGCTCTGGCGACCTCGGTCGCACTGCTCGCCGCCTGCTCCTCGGGCGGCACCACCGACCCGACCCCCGAGCCCTCGGCGAGCGAGTCCACCCCGGCAATTGCCGGCGGCGAGCTCACCATCTGGGTCGACGAGAACCGCGAGCCCGCGGTCGCCGCGGCGGCCGAGACCTTCGAGGCCGAGACCGGCTCGACCGTCACGCTCGTCCAGAAGAACTTCGAGGACATCCGCGCTGACTTCCTCGCTCAGGTCCCGACCGGCGAGGGCCCGGACATCACCATTGGTGCCCACGACTGGCTGGGCGCGCTCATCGAGGGCGGTGTCGTCAACACCGTCGACCTCGGCGCCACCGCCGGCTCGTTCGCCCAGGTGGGCCTCGACGCCATGAGCTACGAGGGCCAGCTGTACGGCATGCCCTACGCGCTCGAGGCGATCGCTCTCATCCAGAACGTCGACCTCGTGGGCGAGGAGGCCCCGACGTCGTGGGACGACATGATCCAGCGCGGCATCGACTCCGGTGCCGAGCGTGCATTCTGCATCACCACCAACGGCGAGACCGGTGACGGCTACTTCATGTACCCGTTCCAGACCTCGTTCGGTGCCCCCGTGTTCGTTCAGGACGGCGGCTCCTACACGTCCGAGGTCGGCATGGGTGGCGACGCCGGTACCGCGTTCGCGACCTGGCTTGCCGAGAACGGCGAGGCCGGCGCTGGCCACATCTCGACCACGATCGACTACGCGATCAACAACGAGCTCTTCAACTCGGGCGAGTGCGCGTACACCGTCCAGGGTCCGTGGGCGCTCGGCGATTTCCCCGACGTCAACTTCAAGGTCAACCCGGTCCCGCCGGCCGGTGACCAGGCCGCTGCCCCGTTCGTGGGTGTCCAGGGCTTCTACGTCTCCTCGCAGTCGGCCAACGCGCTGCTCGCGAACGAGTTCCTGACCAACTACGTCGCGACCCCCGAGGCGATGCAGGCCCTCTACGACGCCGACCCGCGTCTGCCCGCGTTCGAGGGTGTGGACACCGCGTCCGCGCCGTTCCCTGACGCGATCGAGGGCTTCCAGGCCTCGGCCGACCAGGGTGTCCCGATGCCCAACATCCCCCAGATGGGTTCGGTGTGGGACTTCTGGAACGCGGCTCAGTCCGCCATCATCAAGGGCGCCGACCCCGCGGCGACCTGGACCAAGATGGTTGACGACCTGTCGGCTTCGCTCGCCGGCTAATTCCTGACCGCCGTGGGGCGGGGCACCTCGTGTCTCGCCCCACGGCATCGGCGCCTCACGCGCCATTTCGACTGTCGAGACTCTGAGGAGAGACAATGACCACCGGTCAGGATGCGTCGCCGGAGACGGTGAAGCCCAAGCCCCCGCGGGAGTCGTACGCCCGCCAGATCCAGGGCATGGGTTGGGGCTTCCTCGTGAAGCTCCTGCTCATGATGCTCGTCAACGCCCTCGGGCTGTCGGTCATCCTGTCGGCGTGGAACGCCGAGGCCTGGGGAATCCTGACCGCGTCCGTGGTCCTGCTGATCGCGGCCGACGTCGTGTACTTCTCGAAGCGGATGCTGCCGCTCAAGTACATCTACCCCGGCCTCGTCTTCCTCCTCATCTTCCAGGTGTTCACGATGGCCTACACGGCCTACGTCGCGAGCACCAACTACGGCGCGGGCCACAACGTCTCGAAGGAGCAGGCCGTCGAGTCCGCGCTCATTCAGGACGAGCGCCAGGTGGCCGACTCGCCGATCTACCCGCTCGCCGTGGTTCGCGGCGACGGAGGTCTTGGCTTCGCCGTGGGTGTCGACGGCGAGGTCCAGGTGGGCACCGCCGAGCAGCCGCTCGAGGTGGTCGACGGCGCCGCCCTCGACGACTCGGGCCGCCCCACCGAGGTTCCCGGCTGGGAGGTTGTGCCTCGCGCCGAGCTCCTCAGCGACCAGGAGCTCGCTCAGGAGGTCACGTCGCTGCGCGTGCCGGTGTCGGACGATGCCGACGAGGGCTCCCTGCGCACCCGCGAGGGGTCGACCGCGTCGATCTACCGTTCGTCGCTCGTCTGGGACGAGGGCGCGGGCACGCTGACCAACACCGAGACCGGCGTGGTGTACACCGCCGACGAGTTCGGCACCTTCCGCGGTGACGACGGCTCGTCGCTGCCGGTGGGCTTCTACGTCAACGTCGGCTTCGACAACTTCGTCAAGGCCGTCACCGACCCCGACTACGCCGGCCCGCTGCTCAAGGTCACGGCGTGGACGTTCTCCTTCGCCATCCTCACGGTGATCTCGAGCTTCCTGCTCGGCCTCCTGTTCGCGCTGATCTTCAACGACGACCGCATCAAGGGCAAGAAGGTCCTGAGGACGCTGTTCATCCTCCCGTACGCCTTCCCGGCCTTCCTCTCCGCGCTGTTGTGGCGAGGCATGCTCAACTCCGAGTTCGGCATCATCAACGACTGGTTCTTCTTCGGGGCCAACATCAACTGGCTGGGTGACCCGTGGCTCGCCAAGTTCTCGATCCTGTTCGTGAACCTGTGGCTCAGCTACCCCTACTGGTTCCTGGTCTGCACCGGCGCGCTGCAGTCGATGCCCGGCGAGACCCTCGAGGCCGCCAAGATCGACGGCGCGGGTAGTTGGCGTCAGTTCCGGTCCATCCAGTTCCCGCTGCTGCTGGTGTCGACCGCGCCCCTCGCGATCGCATCGTTCGCCTTCAACTTCAACAACTTCACCATCATCTACATGCTCACCAACGGCGGGCCACGGTTCACCGATACGAGCGTGCCGCTCGGCAGTACCGACATCCTCATCTCCGCGATCTATCAGATCTCCGGTGTCGCGGGCGGCCGCGCCGACTACGGCCTCGCCGCGGCGCTGTCGATCGTCGTGTTCGTGGTGGTCGGTGCCGTCTCGGCGATCGCCTTCCGTCAGACCAAGAAGCTCGAGGAGTTCTAATGGCTACGTCAGCAGCTCCCGCCCCCACTCGCCGTCGCCAGCCCACGCGCCGCTCGCGCTGGTGGCTCGAGGTCGGATGGCGCTATCCGGTCGCCGCGGTCATCATCTTCTACGCCGCGTTCCCGCTGGTCTTCGTGCTGTCCGCCTCGCTTGACGAGCGTGGCAGCCTCGCGGGCACGTCCGCACTCTTCAGCTCGATCAGCTTCCAGAACTACGCCAACCTCAACGACACGCTGTTCTGGACCTGGGTGGGCAACACCCTGATCATCGGCTCCGCGGCGGCGATCGGCGCGGTGCTCATGGGCGCCGCGGCTGCGTACGCGTTCTCGCGCTTCCGCTTCAAGGGGCGGCGCTTCTCGCTCACGAGCCTGCTGATCCTGCAGATGTTCCCGCAGACCGTGGCCTTCGTCGCGGTGTTCCTGCTGCTGCTCGCGCTCGGCAATGTGGTGCCCGCGCTGGGTATCAACTCGAAGCTCGCGCTGATCTGCGTCTACCTGGGCACCGCACTGGGAGCCAACACGTTCCTCATGTACGGCTTCTTCAACTCGATCCCGCAGGACATGGACGAGGCCGCCAAGATCGACGGCGCGAGCCACTCGCAGATCTTCTGGAAGCTCATCATGCCGCTCGTGTCGCCCATCCTCGCGGTGGTCGGGCTGCTCGCGTTCATCTCGGCATTCGGCGACTTCATCCTCGCGAGAATCGTGTTGGTGTCCTCCGAGAATTGGACGCTCGCGGTAGGCATGTACCAATGGGTGTCGGACCAGTTGTCCGCGCGCTGGGGCATCTTCTCCGCGGGCACCATCATCGCCGCGGTTCCCGTGCTGATCCTGTTCCTCGCGCTGCAGCGCTACATCGTGGGCGGACTGACGTCGGGATCCGTCAAGGGCTGAGTCCTCCGCATCGCAGGGCCCGGGGCGCGCGCCGCCCCGGGCCCTCGCTGTGTGTACACGCGCGCTTTCCTGCGGCTCCGCCACACGCCGGGCGGGGAAGGGGACATCCCTGGTCGGTGTGGTGACGTTGATGCGCGCCATGGGACATCCAGGGTCGAAGGCGTGTGGCGGACCGTATCGACTGGGCCGCCGCCAAGCTGGACTCGCCTCCTCTCAAAAGTGGAACCGGTCACAGTACGGTTACAAACCTGGTGCGGGCCTCCACGCGGCCCCGCCGCGCGGGTAATGTTGGGACCGCTCACAGAGTGCGCGAGACGCCACAGTCTCGCGATTCGACGGAGACCTCGGGCGTCAACCCGGCCGGCACCGCTGCCGATCGGACCGCGCTCCTCCGCCGAGCCCCGTGCGGAGCCGCTCCTGCGGTCCCGCGCACCACCCGGTCGGGAGCAACGACGGCTCCCGGCGCCGCCCGGCCCCCACGGGCGGCAGATCAACGTCGATCCGAGGGAAGGAAGCATGAGACTCAACCTCAGGACCACGGCCGCCGCGGCGACCGCGGCGCTCTGCAGCATCGTCATGGGTTCCACGGTCGCGAGCGCGGCCACGGACGAGCCCATCGAGGCCGGTATCACCGTCCCGCAGGTGGAAAACCTGCCCGATGACTTCATGAACGGGGTCGACGCCTCGTCGATCCTGTCGCTCGAGGAGAGCGGCGTCACGTTCAAGGACTTCGCTGGCAATGAGGCCGACGTCTTCGACGTCATGGCCGATGCCGGCATCAACTACTCGCGCATTCGCGTGTGGAACGACCCCTTCACCGCCGAGGGCGAGGGCTACGGCGGCGGTAACGTCGACGCCGAGCGCGCCGCGGTGATGGGAAAGCGCGCCACCGACGCCGGAATGCGCGTGTTCGTGGACTTCCACTATGCGGACTTCTGGGCGCACCCCGGCCAGCAGCCGGTGCCCAAGGCCTGGGTGGGGATGACCGCCGCGGAGAAGGCCGACGCGCTGTACGACTACACCGCCGAGACCCTTCAGTACATGGTCGACCAGGGTGTCGACGTGGGCATGGTGCAGATCGGCAACGAGACCACCAACCTCCAGCTCACGGGTGAGAACTGGCCCGCCTCGGGCGCGCTGTTCAAGGCCGGCGCGGACGCCGTCCGCGACACCCTGGGCGAGGACGCCAAGATCGCGATCCACTTCACCAACCCCGAGCGCGGCACCTACATGGGCTACGCGGACAAGCTGGCGAAGGGCCCTGACAACGTCCTGGGCACGGGAGACGAGATCGACTACGACGTGTTCGCGAGCTCGTACTACGCGTTCTGGCACGGCACGCTCGAGAACCTCACGACCCAGCTGTCGAACGTCGCCACGGCGTACGACAAGGAGGTCATCGTCGCCGAGACCTCCTGGAACTACACGCTCGAGGACGGTGACGGACACACCAACACCATTCGCTCGACCACCGCAAGCGACAAGTACTCGTCGTCGGTGCAGGGTCAGGCCCTCGCGGTGCGCGACGTGATCGACGCGACCGTCAACGTGGGCGAGGCCGGAATCGGCGTCTTCTACTGGGAGCCCGCGTGGCTGCCGGTCGGCCCGCCGGAGGAGCTCGACAACAACAAGCTGCTGTGGGAGGAGTTCGGTTCGGGCTGGGCGTCGTCCTACGCGGGCGAGTACGACCCCGACGATGCCGGTGTCTGGTTTGGCGGCTCAGCCTGGGACAACCAGGCGATGTTCGACTTCGAGGGCAACCCGCTCGAGTCGCTGCGCGTGTTCGACTACGCCCGCACCGGCACGGTTGCTCCGCGTGAGGTCGACGCCATCCAGTCGCCCTCGATCACGGTGGTTGACGGCGAGGCCATCGAGCTTCCCGCCTCCGTCACGGTGAGCTACACCGACGGCACCTCGGAGGACGAGACCGTCACGTGGGGCGCCAAGGTCGAGTGGATCACGGGGCCTGGCACCTACGAGGTTCCCGGCACCACGTCCGGCGGCCATGCCACGACGGCCACCGTCACGGTGCTCGCCTCGGCGGGCGAGGGCGCGAACCTCGTCGTCAACGGCGGCTTCGAGGACGGCGCCGCTCCCTGGACTGGTTCCGGGACGGGCTACACGCTGTCGTCGTCGTCGACGTCCGACGTCTACGAGGGCAGCCGCACCGCCCACTTCTACAGCGGCGCGGACTTCCAGTTCACGATCCAGCAGGAGATCACCGACGTTCCGGCGGGCACGTACCGCCTGACCGCGGTCGCGCACGGCGAGTCCGGTGACGGCGACACCGCCTACATCACGGCGGCCTCCGGCATCGCGTCCGTGAGCGACGACGTCCTGCTCGAGGGCTGGCAGGCGTACCACACCTCCCGCACCGACCTCCTGAGCGTGGTCGAGGGCGCGACCGTCACGGTGTCCGCGACGTTCGACCTGTCGGGCGGCTCGTGGGGCGCAATCGACGCGTTCGAGTTGGTCGCCGAGACCCCCGTGGTCGAGGCCGACACGACTGCCCTCGAGGGTCTCCTCGACGACGCCGCCGCGCTCGACCGCGACGCATGGTCCGCCGTGACCCTGCTCGCGGTGGACCGTGCGGTCGCGCGGGCGGAGTTCATCATGGATGCGTCCGCTCCGAGCCAGGCCTCGGTGGACGCCGCGGCCGACTCTCTCGAGCAGGCGATCGACGCGCTCGCACCGGGCGACGGCACGATTCCCGACCCCACCGTGGCGCCCGTCGAGCTGACGGTCGTCGAGGGCGACGAGATCACCCTTCCCGGCACGGTCGACGTGGTCGCCTACGACGACTCGACCGTCTCGGAGGAGGTCGTGTGGAGCGGCGCTCAGGACTGGATCTCCGGCCCCGGCGTCTACACCGTCACGGGCATCACCGAGGGTGGCTGGCTCGCCACGGCGACCATCACGGTCACCGCGCGTGGGCTGGTCAACCCCGGCTTCCAGACCGGCGACACCACCGGATGGGACCTCCCCTCCGATCCTCATCCCGAGACGTACGGCGTGGTCGCGGACCAGTGGAGCTCGGTGGGCGGCCAGGCGTTCAACGTGTGGGGTCCGACCCCGTACGAGTACGTCCTGAGCCAGACCCTCGAGGGCCTCGCGCCCGGCACCTACGCGGTGTCGGCGGGCGGTCACGGCGAGGACACCGCGACCGACGCGGTCGCGCTGACGGGTGAGCTGTTCGCCACGTCCGGCGACGCGGAGGAGACGGACGCGTTCGCCTTCACCGGCTGGGGCGCATGGGACTACCCGACGGTCTCCGTGACCGTGGGCGACTCGGGCACCCTCACCGTGGGCGTCCGCGGCGCCGGCGGCACCGAGGACTACGCGTGGTACGACGAGTTCACGCTCGAGCGGACCGACGCCGTGGCGGCTGACACCGCCGCGCTCGAGGACGCGCTGGCCGCGGCGAGCGGGGTCGACCGTGACCTCTTCACCGTGCCGTCGCTCGCC
Source organism: Demequina sediminis (assembly GCF_030296675.1). Taxonomy (GTDB): domain Bacteria; phylum Actinomycetota; class Actinomycetes; order Actinomycetales; family Demequinaceae; genus Demequina; species Demequina sediminis. The sequence continues at coordinate 124,870 of NZ_AP027736.1, forward strand.
GTGCTCGACCTCGCGGTCGAGATCGGCGGGATCGCTTTGAGCGCCGACACCCCCGACCAGGATGCCGTCGACGAGGCCACCGCGATCGTGACAGGGGCGATCGACGCCCTGGTGGCGGTGCCCGACCTCGCGGACATCACTCCCGACTCGACGGAGTTCTTCACGGAGATCTCGTGGCTCGCTCGCGAGGGCATCACGACGGGCTGGGCCAACGGCGACGGAACGTTCGACTTCCGTCCGCTGTCGCCCATCACCCGCGACGCGATGGCGGCGTTCCTCTACCGCTTCGCTGGCGAGCCCGAGGTCGAGCTGCCCGCCGAGTCTCCCTTCGTGGACGTGACGCCCACGTCGACGGAGTTCTACACGGAGATCGTGTGGATGTACCAGGAGGGACTGTCCACCGGTTGGGAAACCGCCGCGGGTCGCGAGTACCGCCCCCTGTCGCACGTCAAGCGCGACGCGATGGCGGCATTCCTCTACCGCTTCGCGGGTAGCCCCGCGTGGGAGGACCCCGCGCAGTCGCCGTTCGTCGATGTCACCCCCGACAGCACGGAGTTCTTCACGGAGATCACCTGGTTGGCGGACACGGGCATCACGACCGGCTGGGAGACCCCGCTGGCGACGAGTACCGCGCGCTGGCGCACGTCAAGCGCGACGCGATGGCCGCCTTCCTCTACCGGTTCGCCGGGATGTAGGAGGCCTCACGCACGACGGCCGTGGCCCCGGGTTCTGCCCGGGGCCACGGCCTGTGTCGTCTCTGGGGTGCGAGGGGACGATGCCCCCGCGGGGGCGTCGCTCAGCCCTGGGGGCGCGTGAGGTACAGCCTGAGCGACAGCGCCCCGAGCTGCTGAACCGCTCCGGGTGCGACCTCGACGTCGGGGCGCTCGGCGAGCGAGTCCCACGCGCTGTCCCACGCAAGGTGCCACGGCGCGCCCTGGTCCTCGGGGATGGTGACCTCGATGTCCCTGTTCGCGCCGTTCACGACCACCAGGGCATCGGCCTCCGTGGGAATCGACAGCGAACGCATGAACTGCACCACGCGCGTCTCGGGATCCTCCCACCAGTCCTCGTCCTCGTGCTCGCCGTCGACGCGGAACCAGGCGGAGTCCGCGCGGAACTGCGCGTCGGTGGGGTCCTCGTCGACGCCGTCATAGAAGCGTCCCGGCCGGAGCACGCGGTGCGCACGGCGCAAGCGAATCAGCTCCGCGATCGACTCGCGCAGGTTCACCTGCCACTCGTCGTGGTTCCAGTCGAACCACGAGATCTCGTTGTCCTGGCAGTAGGCGTTGTTGTTTCCGCCCTGCGAGCGGCCAAACTCGTCGCCGCCCAGCAGCATGGGGGTGCCGGCGGAAATGAGCAGCGTGCCCAGCAGGTTGCGCAGCGAGCGTCGCCGCGCGTGCAGGATCTCGGGGTCGTCCGTGTCGCCCTCGACGCCGTGGTTGAACGAGCGGTTGTTGTCCGTGCCGTCGCGGTTGTCCTCGCCATTGGCCTCGTTGTGCTTCTGGTGATACGCCGTGAGGTCGTGGGCCGTGAAGCCGTCGTGGGCCGTGACGAAGTTGACGGACGCGATCGGCCCGCGCATGCCGTAGGGCTCCGAATGTCCGAACAGGTCGGACGAGCCAGCGATGCGGGTGGCGAGCTCGGGCGCGGTGGGGTGGTGGCGCTGGCCGGACTGGGCGGCGCCCCACTGCAGCCAGAACGAGCGTGTGTAGTCGCGAAAGCGGTCGTTCCACTCGGACATGGGCTGCGGGAAGTTGCCCACCTGCCAGCCGCCCAGACCGATGTCCCAGGGCTCGGCGATGAGCTTGAGGCCGCCGAGCACGGGGTCCGTCGTGAGGCCCACCAGGAAGGGGTGGTCGGTCGAGAAGCCCTGCATGGTGCGGCCCAGCGTCGCGGCGAGGTCGAAGCGGAAGCCGTCGACGCGCATCTCAGTGGCCCAGTAGCGCAGCGAGTCGAGCGCCATCTTCACCACGACGGGGCGCGAGAAGTCGAGCGTGTTGCCGGTGCCGGTCGTGTCGTCGTAGTGCTGGGGTGCGTGCGGCTGGCTGCGGTAGTACGCGTGGTTGTCGAGCCCCTTCCACGACAGCACGCGGTCCGAGCTCGATCCCTCCGCGGTGTGGTTGTAGACCACGTCGAGGATCACCTCGAGGCCCCCTGGTGGAGGAGGTCGACCATGCCGCAGAACTCGTCCTGCACGGCCTGCGCGCCGGCCTCTCGGGCGGCACGCGTGGCATAGGCGGCGTGCGGCGCGAAGAAGCCGAGCGTCGAGTATCCCCAGTACGAGCTGAGGCCAGCGTGATCGAGGTGCGGCTCGGATGCGAAGGCGTGAATGGGCAGCAGCTCGACGGCGGTGATGCCCAGCGACGTCAGGTACTCGATCGCGGCCGGGTGGGCGAGGCCCGCATAGGTGCCCTGCAGGTCGTCGGGCACGCCCGGCATCGTCTTCGTGAGGCCCTTGACGTGCGTCTCGTAGATGACCGTGTCCGTCCACGGCACTCGCGGGTGGGGAGTCTGCCAGGGCCCGGACGGCTTCTCGGTGACCACCGAGCGCGGCATGAGCGGAGCGGAGTCCGTCGAGTCCCGCGAGCTCAGCAGCGCGCGCGAGGCGGGGTCCGTCATGGGGGCAAGATCGCCCTCGATGCCGCGGCCATACGGGTCGAGCAGCAGCTTGGCGGGGTTGTACCGGTGGCCCTGCTTCGGCAGCCACGGCCCGGTCGCCCGGAAGCCATAGCGCTGTCCCGCGCGGACGTCCGGCACCAGAGCGTGCCAGATCCCGTTCTGGGGTCCGTGCAACGCGATCCTGGTCTCCGCGCCCGACTCATCGAAGAGGCAGAGGTGCATCGCGGTCGCGTGGGCCGCGAACACCGCGACGGTCGCTCCTCCCTCGACCAGGTGCACCCCGAGGCGATGGGGGTTGGGGGACGGCTCGACCGTGGAGGTGTTCATGTTCACATTGTCCTTGACGCCGCCATGGCGTGCCGCATTCCCGGTGCGGCGCGCCTCACACCCGTCGCACCCTAGGATTGCACCCATGCGCATCCTGGTGACGGTCAAGTTCGTCCCCGATCTGCAGTCGCAGCGCTCCTTCACGGACGGCGCGGTGACCCGCACGGGCGACGACGGCACGATGAACGAGCTCGACGAGAACGCGGTCGAGGCCGCGCTCCAACTCAAGGAGGCCGCGGGGGAGGGCGAGGTTTATGCCCTCACCGTGGGTGGGGACGATGCCGTGGCGGCGGTCCGCAAGGCCCTGCAGCTGGGCGTCGATCACGCGATCCACGTGTCCGACGCCGCGATCGCGGGCTCGGACGTGTTCGGCACCGCGAAGGTCATCGCCGCCGCGGTGCGCAAGGTGCACGCGGAGGCGCCGCTCGACCTTGTCATCACGGGAATGGCGGCCCTCGACGGACTCACGTCCATGCTGCCGACCGCCCTCGCGGCGGAGCTTGACTGGTCCCAGCTGACCCTCGCCTCGGGCCTCACGGTCGAGGACGGGACCGCGAGCATCGTCCGCCACCTGCCCGACGCTCACGAGACGCTCTCCGCGCCGCTGCCCGCCGTGGTGTCCGTCACGGACGAGGCCAACAAGCCGCGCTACCCCAACTTCAAGCTCATCATGGCCGCGCGCACCAAGCCCGTGACGACGTGGTCGCTCGCGGACCTCGGGGTGGATCCCGCGACCGTGGGCGCCGGCGCGGCGCGCACCGTCGTGGTCGACGCCTCGCCGCGGCCCCCGCGCGAGAACAGGGTCGTGGTCACGGACACCGGTGACGGCGGCACGCGACTCGCCGACTTCCTGATCGAGAGGGGCCTCGCATGAGCACGGTCGCAGTCCTGGTCGAGTCCCGCGAGGGAGTCGTGACGCAGCCCACGTTCGAGGCGCTCACGCTCGCGCGTTCGCTCGGCACCCCCGTCGCGGTGTGGTTGGGGTCCGCCCCCGAGCCCGCGGAGGTCGCGCGGCTGGGGATTTACGGCGCCACCGAGGTGCGCGTGGTGCCCACAGGGGACGATGCTCGGGTGGTGTCGCGTGCGGCCGCCGCCCTGGGTGCGGCCACCGCGGATGCCGCGATCGTCGTGCTCATCTCGACATTCGTCAACAAGGAGATCGCGACGCGCCTCGCGCTCGCGACCGGTGCGGGCGTGGTCGTCGACGCCGCGGGAGCCGAGCTGGTCGACGGTCGCGTCGAGACCCTGCAGACCGTCTTCGCGGCGACGTGGAACGTGCGCACGCGCATCGAGTCCGACGCGGCGATCGTGGGCATCCGACCCAACACGACGCAGGCCCAGGCGGCCGAGACTCCCGGCGCCGCGACCCTGGTGACGGTCGAGGCCGCTCTTCCCGAGACTCGCGAGGCGATCGTGGCCGTCGAGCCCGTGCCCGCGAGCGACGGCGTGCCGCTGGCCGAGGCCCCCGTGGTGGTCTCGGGCGGTCGCGGCACCGGCGGCGACTACACGCTGGTGCGCGAGCTCGCCGAACTGCTCGGCGGCGCGGTGGGCGCGTCCCGCGATGCGACCGACGAGGGATGGATCTCGCACGAGCACATGGTGGGCCAGACCGGCACCACCGTGACCCCCGCGCTGTACGTGGCGTGCGGCATCTCGGGCGCGGTCCACCACCGCGGCGGCATGCAGGCCTCGGGGACGATCGTCGCGGTCAACATCGACCCCGATGCGCCGATCTTCGAGATCGCCGACTTCGGCGTGGTGGGCGACCTGGGTGACGTGCTCCCGCAGGCGATCGCACGCATCGAGGACCACCGCAGGGGCTAGGAGCCGGGACGGTCAGTCCTCGCGGTCGATCCCGAGGGACAGGCCCTCCCAGCGGTCGACCTCCGCGCCCATTCGCGCCAACTTGGCCCTGGTCTGGGTGACCGCGTGGGCGCCGCAGATGAGGTGCAGCGGCGGCTCGGCCTCGTCGGCGAGCCGCAGCATCGCCTCGGCGACCGCCGCGGGTGACCCGGGCTGGCGACCGGGGAGCGCGTGAATGCGCTCCCAGAACGGCTCCATCACCGGGGCATAGTCGGGCAGCACGTCCTCGTTCTTGGCGCCGGATGGGATCCACTGCGAGCGGATGGGCCCGGGCTCGAGCAGCGTGACGCGGATGCCCAGGTGGGCGACCTCCGCCGCGAGTGCCTCCATGAATCCCGAGACCGCGAACTTCGACGCGCAGTAGTACCCCAGGCCGGCCGAGCCGCGCACGCCAGCGATCGATGACACCGTGAAGATGTGGCCGGATCGCTGCGCGCGGAGGTGGGGAAGCAGCGCGGTGGTGACCGCGGCGGCGCCCCAGAAGTTCGCGTCCATGACCTCGTGAGCGTCGGCGGAAGTCGACTCCTCGATGGTCGAGAAGTAGCCGATCCCCGCGTTGTTGACCAGCACGTCCACCCGGCCAAACCGCGCGATCGCGGCCTCGACCGCCGCCGCCACCGCGGCATCGTCCCTCACCTCGAGCGGGAGGGCGAGCACCGTGTCGGGGAAGCGGTCGACCAGCGCCGCGAGGGTGTCGGGCCGGCGCGCGGTGGCGACCACGCGGTGGCCGGCGGCCGCGGCGGCCTCGGCGGTCGCACGGCCGATTCCGGTCGAGCAGCCGGTGATGAACCAGACGGCCATGAGTCCTCCTACGACGGGTGTGGGACCACCGTAGCGCGGGGAAGGCGCCGCCTCCCGGGCCCCTCGTCACGCTTCGGAAATGTAGATGTCATCAAGATTTCACCCGGCAATCTCCCGCTTGCCATGGGCTTTCGGGCACCAGGTGTCTACGGTGGAGAGGTCCCCCTACCAGGTCGAAAGGTTCCCCATGCATCGCCGCATTCTCGCGCCAGGGTTGATCGCTGCCCTCGCCGTCTCCACGGTGGTCGCCGTGCCAGCCCAGGCCGCCACGACTGACCTCTTCATCTCCGAGTACGTCGAGGGATCCGCTAGCAACAAGGCCGTCGAGATCTACAACGGCACGGCCGATGCGGTCGACCTCAGCGCGTACACGCTCGAGCTGTACTCGAACGGCGCCGCGACCGCGTCCGTGACGACGCTGGCGGGCACGCTCGCGGCAGGCGACGTCCACGTCGTGGTCAACGGCTCCGCTGGCGCGGCGCTGGCGGCTCTCGGGGACCAGACGGGAGGCGCGACGAACTTCAACGGCGACGACGCCCTGATTCTGCGCCACGGCGAGACCGTCATCGACTCGTTCGGCCTGGTCGGAGTCGATCCCGGCACCGAGTGGACGGGCGGTGGGGCAGACGACACGCTGCGCCGCAAGGCCACCGTGTGCGAGGGCGACACCGTCACCTCCGACGCCTTCGACGTCGCGGTCGAGTGGGACTCCTTCGCGCAGGACACCTTCGACGGGCTGGGCGCGCACACGAGCACGTGCTCCGGCGAGCCGCCCGTGGACGTGCCGCCCACCGTGACGAGCATCGTCCCCGCGGACGGCGCCGTCGGCGTCCTGCCCGGCGTCGCCCCCGTGGTGACCTTCTCCGAGCCGGTCGCCGTCGATGACGCGTTCGCGCTGATCTGCGGCGAGGATGACCTCGCGCTGACCACGACCGGTGGGCCGACCGCCTACACGGTGACCCCGGCCGCCCCGCTCGAGGCGAACGCGGAGTGCACGTTCACCGTCGACGCCGGGCGGGTCACGGATGTCGATGGCGAGCCCGACCTGCTCGCTGCGAGCGCCTCCGCGACGTTCACGGTGCTGGGCGACCCGACCCCGATTTCCGCGGTGCAGGGCGCCACCGACACGAGCCCCCTTGCCGGCCAGACGGTCCTCATCGAGGGCGTCGTCGTCGGCGACTACGAGGGCCGTCTCCCGCGCTGCGCGGCTTCTATGTCCAGTCCCGCGACGCGGACGCCGACGCGGATCCCGCGACGTCGGAGGGCATCTTTGTCTTCAACGGGAACGATGACTCGGTCACCCTGGGCGATGAGGTCGCCGTGGTGGGCGTGGTCGCCGAGTACCAGGGGCAGACCCAGCTGGGCTCGGTGAGCTCGATCGAGGTCCTCAGCCACGACGCCCCCGTGACTCCCGCCCAGGTGTCGCTGCCGTTCGCCGCCGCGACCGACGCCGAGGCGTTCGAGGGCATGAGCGTCGAGTTCGCCCAGCCGCTGTTCGTCACCGAGATGTACCTGCTGGGACGCTTCGGCGAAGTGACCGTGTCCGGCACCGCGCGCCTCGACCAGCCCACGGCCGTGGTCGCTCCCGGCGACGAGGCGAATGCGCTCCAGGCGCTCAACAACCTCAACAAGATCAAGGTCGACGACTCGCTCAACAGCCAGAACCCCGACCCGCTGGTGTTCGGGCGTGGGGGCAGCCGCTGTCCGCGTCGAACACGCTGCGCGGCGGGGACACCGTCACCGGCCTCACGGGCGTCATGACGTACACGTGGGCGGGCAACTCCGCGTCGGGCAATGCGTGGCGCGTGCGTCCGGCCGCCGAGCTGCCCGACTTCGAGGCGGTCAACGAGCGTCCCACCGCCGCACCCGAGGTGGGCGGCGACGTCAAGGTCTCGGCCTTCAACGTGCTCAACTACTTCCTCACGCTTGACGAGGGCACCCCGGTGTGCGGCCCCGACGGCTTCGAGCAGGACTGCCGCGGCGCCGAGACGCCCGAGGAACTTGAGCGTCAGACCGCGAAGTTGGTCGCGGCCCTCGAGGCGCTCGATGCCGACGTGATCGGCATCATGGAGATGGAGAACTCGACCGGCGTGGAGCCCTCGCGGCGCTCGCCGATGCCCTCAATGAGGCGATCGGTTCGGACGACTATTCGTACGTCGACACCGGCGTGGTGGGCACCGACACGATCCGCGTGGGCTTCCTCTACGACACCACGGCCGTCGCCGAGGTGGGCGACTTCGCGGTGCTGGACTCCGCGGTGGACCCCCGCTTCGACGACGACCGCAACCGTCCCTCGATCGCGCAGACCTTCGAGGAGAGCGCGACAGGCGAGACCTTCACCGTGGTGGCCAACCACTGGAAGTCCAAGGAAGCTGTGCGGCCTCGGGCCCCGATGCCGATCAGGGCGACGGTGCGAGCTGCTGGAACGCGACCCGCACGGCAGGCGCGGAGGCGCTGGTCGACTGGCTGGGCACGGACCCGACGGGAGTCGCCGACGAGGACGTCATCATCATGGGTGACCTCAACTCGTACGGCCAGGAGGACCCGATTCAGGTCCTGCGCGAGGCGGGTTACGTCGAGCTGGGCGGCGGGGACTACTCGTACGTCTTCGACGGCCAGTGGGGCTCGCTCGACTACGCGTTTGCCTCGTCCACGATGGCGGAGCAGGTGACGGACTCCGCTCACCTGCACATCAACGCGGACGAGCCCTCGGTGCTCGACTACAACACCAACTTCAAGTCCGCGTCGCAGATCGAGAGCCTCTTCGCCCCCGACATGTACCGCACGTCGGACCACGACCCGGTGCTGATCGGCCTCGACCTCACGGCGCCCGCCGCCCCCGAGTTCACGGACGTCTCCGCCGATCCCGCGTCGCCGCTGTACAGCGAGCACGCCGAGGCGATCGCGTGGATGGCGGCCGAGGGCATCTCGACGGGATGGGTCACCGAGGACGGAACCGAGTTCCGCCCGCTTGCTCACGCCAAGCGTGACGCGCTCGCGGCGTTCCTCTACCGCGCCGCGGGAGAGCCGGACTTCGACATGCCGGCCCAGTCGCCCTTCGTGGACGTGTCCTCGGACCCGTCGTCGCCGCACTACACGGAGCACTGGGAGGCCATCACGTGGATGGCGGTCACGGGCCTGTCGCAGGGCTACGAGACCGCCGCGGGGGTCGAGTACCGCCCCCTCAGCCGCGTGACCCGCGATGCCGTGGCATCGTTCCTCTACCGCGCGAACGGCGAGCCAGAGTTCGACATGCCCACGGAGGGGCCGTTCGTGGACGTGTCCGCCGACCCGGCCTCGTCGGTGTTCAGCGAGCACGCCGTCGCGATCGCCTGGATGGGTGAGACGGGTCTGTCGACGGGATGGGAGACGCCAGCCGGCGCCGAGTTCCGACCCGTGTCGCCCATCACGCGCGACGCGATCGCTGCCTTCCTGTTCCGCCTGGACGGGCTGCGCTAGCCAAGGCCGAGAGGACCGGGAGCGCCGCCGCCGTGGGAGACCACGGCGGCGGCGTTCCTACACTGGTCGGGTGACCTATCTCGACCACGCCGCGACCACGCCCCTGCGCGCGAGCGCCCGCGACGCCTGGCTCGCGGCGGTCGAGCACGAGGGCAACCCCTCCTCGAGTCATGCGCCGGGTCGGCGGGCACGCGCGATCGTCGAGGACGCGCGCGAGCGGATCGCCGCGGTCATGGGCGCCCATCCGACCGAGGTGATCCTCACCTCGGGCGCGACCGAGGCCGACAACCTCGCGATCGTGGGGCTTCACCGCGCGCGCGCGGCGGCGGGTCGCACCCGGCTCGTGAGCACCGCAATCGAGCACCACGCGGCGCTGGACCCCGCGAGGCGCCTCGCCGCGCGCGGAGAGGCGAAGCTCACGGAACTCGCGGTCGACGCTCACGGGATCATCACGGATCCGGCGGGGGAGTGGCTGTCCGAGGACGTCTCGGTGGTGTCCGTGATGTGGGCGAACAACGAGACCGGGGCGGTGCAGCCGCTCGAGGCGGTGGTCGATGCCGCGACGGACCACGGGGTGCCGGTGCACTCGGACGCCGTGCAGGCGGTGCCGTACCTGCCGGTGCGATTCGCGGAGTCGGGACTCACCTCGATGGCGGTGACGGCGCACAAGGTGGGCGGACCCGTCGGGGTGGGCGCGCTGCTCGTGCGCCGCGACGCGATGCTCGAGCCGCTGTTCCACGGAGGCAATCAGCAGCGCGTGCGTTCGGGCACCCTCGATGCTCCCGGCGCCGCGGCCTTCGCGGCGGCGCTTGCGGACGCCGCCGCCGAGCGGGCCAGCGAGGCGGACCGGCTCGCTGGCCTGCAGTGTGACCTGGTCGCGTGGGTCGAGTCGCTGCCTGGCGTGCGGCTCACGGGCCCGCGACCGGGACCGGGCCGGCTCCCCGGAATCGTCAGCGTGGTCGTCGAGGGTGCCCGCACCGAATCACTGCTCACCGTGCTCGACCTCTCCGGGATCGCCGTCTCGGGCGGGTCCGCGTGTGCCGCGGGGGTCCACCGCACCAGCCACGTGCTCGGCGCGATGGGACTGGCCGAGCGGGAGGCCGCCGGAGCGCTGCGGATCTCGATGGGACGCACCACCACGGCCGAGGACATCGCCGCCCTCAGGGGCGTCCTTCCCGACGCGATCGAGAGGGCGCGCGCCGCGGGGGCCTGACGCCGACCCCGTACCCTAGAACGATGCGAATTCTTGCGGCCCTGTCGGGTGGAGTGGACTCCGCCGTGGCCGCGGCGCGCGCGGTGGACGCCGGACACGACGTGGTCGGGGTGCACATGGCGCTCTCGCGCTCGCGGGCGGAGCACCGCAACGGCTCGCGCGGCTGCTGCTCGATCGAGGACGCGAACGACGCGCGCCGTGCCGCGGACAAGCTCGGCATCCCGTACTACGTGTGGGACCTGTCGGACGAGTTCCACGACACCGTCGTCAGCGACTTCCTCTCCGAATACGAGGCGGGACGCACCCCCAATCCGTGTGTGCGCTGCAACGAGCACATCAAGTTCGACACGCTGCTCGAGCGGGGGATCGCGCTGGGCTTCGACGCGGTGTGCACGGGCCACTATGCGCGCATCGAGCTGAGGGAGGACGGCGGACGCGAGCTCCATCGCGGCGCGGATCCCGCCAAGGATCAGTCCTATGTCCTGGCCGTGATGGGCCCCGAGCGCCTGGCGCGCGCGATGTTCCCGCTCGGCACCGCGACCTCCAAGGCCGAGGTCCGCGCGGAGGCCGTCGCACGCGGCCTCGGGGTCTCGAACAAGCCCGATTCCTACGACATCTGTTTTGTCGCGGACGGCGACACCGGCGGCTTTCTCCGGCGCGCGCTGGGCGAGCGTCCCGGCGAGATCGTCGACGAGACCGGCGAGGTCGTGGGCGAGCACACGGGCGCCTACGCGTTCACGGTGGGTCAGCGCAAGGGCCTGCGGCTGCCGAGGCCGGCCGCCGACGGCGCCCCGCGCTACGTCACGGGCATCGACACCGCGCGCAACGTGGTCACTGTCGGGCCCGAGCAACTCCTCAGCGTGAGCGAACTGGTCGGCGAGGACGTGGTGTGGCTCGCGCCGGACGTTGCGTCGGATCGCCCGACAGACTGCACGGTCCAGGTGAGGGCACACGGGGAGCCGGTGGCGGCGCGCGTCGAGCGTCGCGGTGAGCGCGTGGTGGCGGCGCTCGAGACGCCGATGCGAGGCGTGGCCGCCGGCCAGTCGCTGGTGGTCTACCAGGGGACTCGGGTCATCGGTCAGGCCACGCTGACGCGCGAGCCGCGACCGTGACCGGCCTGCTATGACGCCGGCTCGAGGTCCTCGTCCTGCACCAAGAAGACCTCGCCGAACTGGTTGAGCGTGCACCCCGACGGGATCTCGATCGCGTCGAGCGAGGCCGCAACGCCGCCTCCCGCCGCGATCACGTCGCCCGCGTTATAGTCGCGGCCCGCGTACCTCAGCGTCTCCGTGTCGGCATCCCACGAGGCTAGGTGGCGCGGGAACGCGGGCACGATGTCGCCCACGTAGAGGCACCCGTCCCGCAGCGTGAGCGGACCCTCGAGGAGCGCCTCCATCGCCGCCGAGGTGTCCCATTCGTAGCGTGCGAGGGGGACCGGGGGCGCGTCGAGGGCCAACGGATCCGGCGCGTCTGGCGCGCCGGGCGAGGCGCACGCGGCCAGGGTGGCGACGGCGGCGAAAAGGGCGATCGTGCGCATGGAACCAGGGTCCCACGGCGCGGCGGTGGCGACGATGCGCGGGTGGCACCCGGTGCCCGTTCGTAACGTTTCGGCTACGAAATGTCGCGGCGTGCTCGAAACGGTTTGACGTTCCGGCCATGGCGGCTCTAGGTTGATGGCGATGTCAGAGAGCGCTCTCTCAGAGAGAGCGCTCTCAGGATCATCGACCCACTAGACGGACACAAAGGAGTGAACGTGAGCTTCTCACGACGCAAGACCACACTCGGGTTCGCGGCCGGAGCCGCGACCCTTGCACTCGCTCTCGCGGGCTGCGGCAACTCGAGCGACCCGGAGGGCTCGTCTTCGGCTGCTCCCGGCGAGACCGGCTCGAACGACGAGCCCATTACGCTGACCCTCGCCACCTTCAACCAGTTCGGCTACTCCTCGGAGTCCGAGGGTGGTGGCGACTACATGTACGACCTCATCGCCGAGTACGAGGAGCTCAACCCGAACGTCGACGTGGTCTACAACGTCGCCGACACCTCCAACACCGCTCGCGAGAACTTCTTCACCAAGCTCGGCCCCGGCGGTCTTGCCGACGTCGAGGCCATCGAGGTCGACTGGCTGCCCGAGGCCATGCAGTACTCCGACCTGCTCGCCGACCTGACGAGCCCTGACGTCGATGGCCGCTGGCTGCAGTGGAAGACCGACGCGGCGACCGACAAGGACGGCCGTCTGATCGGCTACGGCACCGACATCGGCCCCGAGGCGATCTGCTACAACGTCGACGCAATCGAGGCCGCGGGCATGGATGCCTCGCGTGAGGCGATGACCGCTGCCATCGACGGCGACTGGGACAACTTCTTCGCGCTCGGCAAGCAGTACTCCGACGCGACGGGCAAGGGCTTCTACGAGGAGAACGCCGCCGTCCTGCAGGCCATGATCGGCCAGCTCGAGGCGCCCTACGAGGATCCGGCAACGGACGAGATCATCGCCCTCACCAACCCCGAGGTCAAGGAGATCTACGACACCCTGACCGCTGCCTCCGACGCCGGCATCTCCGCCGGTCTCCAGCAGTGGGGTGACGATTGGGCCGCAGGCATGGCCAACGGCGACTTCGCCGCGATGCCCTGCCCGTCCTGGATGCTCGGTGTCATCGCGGGTAACGCCCCCGAGGGCAACTGGGACATCGCCGACGCGTTCCCGAATGGCGGCGGCAACTGGGGCGGCTCGTACCTGACCGTTCCCGCCAACGGCGAGAACGTCGAGGCCGCGACCGCGCTCGCCGCGTGGCTGACTGCTCCCGAGCAGCAGGCCAAGGCCTTCGCGAACGTGGGTGCCTTCCCGAGCCAGCCCGAGGCCTCGGAGTCGGAGGCCGTCCAGGCCGCGACTAACGAGTTCTTCAACGACGCCCCGATCGGTCAGATCTTCACCACGCGCGCTGCCGCGGTGACGGTTGCCCCGTACAAGGGCCCCCACTACTTCCAGGTGAACGACGCCATGGTCAACGCGCTGCGTCGCGTCGACGAGGGCACGATGTCCGCCGCGGATTCGTGGGCGCAGTTCGAGGCTGACGTCCAGGCGATCGGCTAACACGCACGCGGTGCGGGCCGCCTCCCACGGGGGCGGCCCGCACCCGTCGCATCGGCCCACTACCCCCTCGACACAGGACTCGCCTCATGACCACCACCAAGCCGCACACCGAGGTCCCCACGCCTCGCGGCCCCGAGCGCCGACCGGCGCCGCTGACCATGCGTCAGCGAATGGGGCGCTGGGACGTCAAGTTTTCTCCGTACCTCTACATCGCGCCCTTCTGGATCGTCTTCGCGATCGTCGGGCTTTTCCCGATCTTCTACACGGCCGTCATCTCGTTCCAGGAATGGGACCTCGTGCGCAACACGGGCACGATGGTCGGCTTCGACAATTTCGCCTTCGTGCTCCAGGACCGCGAGTTCTGGCTGTCGCTGCGGAACACCTTCTCGATCTTCCTGCTGTCGTCGGTGCCGCAGCTCGTCGCCGCGACCTTCATCGCCGCGATGCTCGACAAGAACATCCGCGCCAAGACCTTCTGGCGCATGGGCGTGCTGCTGCCGTACGTGGTCGCTCCGGTCGCGGTCGCCCTGATCTTCTCGAACATGTTCGGAGACCGCTACGGCCTCATCAACTCGTTCCTCAACGACATCGGCCTCAGCTCGATCATGTGGCACGTCGACGTGATCCCCAGCCATGTCGCGATTGCCACCATGGTCAACTTCCGCTGGACGGGATACAACGCGTTGATCCTGCTCGCGGCGATGCAGGCCATCCCGCGCGACCTCTACGAGGCCGCCGCAATCGACGGTGCGGGAACGATGCGCCGCTTCTTCTCGGTGACCCTTCCGCAGATCCGGCCCACGATGATCTTCGTCATCATCACGTCGACCATCGGTGGCCTGCAGATCTTCGACGAGCCGCGCATGTTCGACACGAACGGCCAGGGTGGGTCCAACCACCAGTGGGAGACCATCGCGCTCTACCTCTACAACAAGGGCTGGGTTGACTTCGACTTTGGTCGTGCGGCGGCGGTGGCGTGGATCCTGTTCCTCATTATCATCGCCATCGGACTCCTCAACCTGTTCATTACCAGGCGCTTCATTGCCGGCGATGCCGGAGCGAGCACCAAGAAGTCCAAGAAGGTGACCAAGTGACCGCCCTCAGCACCCTGATCAAGCGCAAGTCGGGCGGCGCGAGCGCCGTCACCACGATGCGCCCTAGCTGGTTCGTCTACGCGGCCCTGGCCATCGTGCTTATCGCCTCCATGTTCCCTTTCTACTGGTCGTTCCTCATCGCCTCGGGTGACCGCTTCACGGTCAATGACCCGAATCTGTCGTGGTGGCCGGGGGGACTTCCTCGCAAACGCGGCGACCGTCATCAACAACCCTGCCGTGAACTTCTGGAAGGCGCTCAGCAACTCGATCATCGTGTCGACCGCCGTCTCCGTGTCGACGGTCGTGTTGTCGACTCTCGCCGGCTACGCCTTCGCGAAGCTCCGCTTCAAGGGCTCGGGGCCGCTGCTCATCGCGGTCGTGGCGACCATGGCGGTGCCGGTTCAGCTCGGCATCGTGCCGCTGTACATCCTCATGCAGCGCTTCGGATGGACCGGCAACATCGGCGCCGTGATCATCCCGGGCCTCGTGACGGCGTTCGGTGTGTTCTGGATGACGCAGTACATCCAGCAGTCGCTGCCCACCGAGCTCATCGAGGCGGCGCGCGTGGACGGCTGTTCGATGATCCGCACGTTCTGGCACGTGGGC
The DNA here is from genome assembly GCF_030296675.1 of Demequina sediminis. Lineage (GTDB taxonomy): Bacteria > Actinomycetota > Actinomycetes > Actinomycetales > Demequinaceae > Demequina > Demequina sediminis. Next base: position 139,943 of record NZ_AP027736.1, read on the forward strand.
CTTCCCGCCGCGCGACCTGCGGCCGCGATGCTGTTCCTCTTCACGTTCGTGACCTCGTGGAACAACTTCATGTGGCCGTACATCGTGCTCGACCAGCAGAGCCCGACCCTTCCCGTGTCGCTGTCGATTCTGCAGGCGAACTACTTCGTGGACTACTCGCTCGTGCTCGCGGGCGTGCTGTTGGCAACGGTGCCGCTGCTCCTCCTGTTCATGTTCGCCGGACGCCAGCTGGTGTCGGGCATCATGCAGGGCGCGGTGAAGGGCTAGGAGGGGATGCCTGTCGCCGTTGGCGGGCATGGGGTCATTTTCGAGATGATGGCCTCATGCCCGCCGATGAAGGTCAGCCCATGACGACCGTCGGGCGCGCCTCCGCGCCCACCCTCGAGCTGGTGGCCGCGCGCGCGGGGTCTCGCGCGCCACCGTCTCGAGGGTGGTCAACGGGGCTCCGTCGGTGTCGCCGCCGATCGCCGAGGCCGTGCGTCGCGCGATTCAGGAGCTCGGCTACGTCCCCAACAGGGCCGCTCGTTCGCTCGTGAGCCAGCAGTCTCAGGCGATCGCGCTGGTCGCGCCCGAGGACGTCAACCGGTTCTTTGGGGATCTGTTCTTCGCGGAGATCGTCGCGGGCATCGACGCCCGTCTCGAGAACTCCGACTACGTGCTCAACCTGATGATCGCGAATCACGACCCCAGTGGGAAGACGATGCGCTACCTGGGTGGCGGCGCGGTCGACGGTGCGATCGTGGTGTCCCACCACACGTCCGACCGCTTCCTGCGACGCATCACCGAGTCCCTTCCCGTAGTCTTCGGTGGTCGCTCCGCGGTGGCGGGGCCCGACACATACGTGGTCGACGTCGACAACGTCGCGGGAGCCGAGACGGCGACCCGCCGCCTCATCGAGCGAGGCTGCCAGCGGATCGCGACCATCGCGGGCCCGCTCACGATGCAGGGCTCGATCGACCGCCTCACGGGCTGGCGTCGCGCCCTCGACGAGGCCGGGGTCGCGGCCGGTCCCGTGGTCGACGGTGACTTCACGATGTTCGGTGCCGCGCGCGCGATGAGGGAGATCCTCGAGTCGCGTGACAAGGTCGACGGCATCTTCGTCGCCTCCGACCTCATGGCCTCCGGCGCGCTACCCGTGCTGCTCGACCGTGGCATCCGGGTGCCCGAGGACGTCGCGATCGTGGGCTTCGACGACTCGAGCGCGGCGCTGTCGACGGGTGTGCGGCTCACCACCGTGCGCCAGCCGTCGCGGGAGATGGGCTGGCACATGGCCGACATCCTCATCGACGTGCTCGCGGGGCGGACGGATCGCGAGCACTCGCTCATCCTGCCCACCGAGCTCGTGGTGCGAGACTCGGCCTAGGCAGGCAGGGTTCCCGACTCTCATACGCGTGTGCCCCGGCGCCCGAGTGGGGCCGGGGCACACGTCGCGTTAGTCGGTGCTCACCGCGATGCGGCGCGGCTTGGCCGCCTCGGACTTGGCGACGGTGACGGTAAGCAGGCCGTCCTTGTAGGACGCCGTGACCTTGTCGGGGTCGACGCGGTCGGGCAGGCGCACCGCGCGGTGGAACCGGCCGAACCTGCGCTCGACGCGACGGAAGCCCTCGGCGTTCTTCTCGTCGTAGAAGTTGCGCTCGCCGGAGACCGTAAGGACGTTCTCCTCGAGCGACACGTCCACCTGGTCGGGCTTCACGCCGGGAAGCTCCACGTGCATCGTGAAGCCGTCCTCGGTCTCCTCGACGTCGAGGGCGGGGAGAAGGCTCCCGACAGGGTCGTGTCGGTGTCTCCAAAGAACTGCTGGACGATGCGCTGGAAGTCGTCCGGCCACGGCGACGCGGCAGCGGCCGGAACGGAGCGACGGAGAATCTCTCGTGCCATGATCTGACCTCCTTGGAGGATCGGGTGGCCCGGTCGGGATGGCGCCCTCGCGGGCGAGCGGTGAAGCGCTCCGCCTCCAGGATAAGACTTGAGCGGCCTTCGCTCAAGTCAAGCGTTCCTCCTGGCACACGAAGTGTTTCTGCCGCCCGGCCGGCGCGGTAGGCGCGCTACTCCGTGTCGTAGGGCATGCGTCCGACCCGACCGGGGTGGGTTACGTGACCCAGCCATGCGACGACGAGCGTGATGATCGCGGACAGCGCCATGCCGGCCCCGATGTGCACATGGAGCAGCAGCGCGCCGGCGAGCGCGCCGAGCCCGATCAGCACGACCGCCCCCGCGCGCCGCTTCCACGGCTGCCCGCCTCCCGTGCCCAGCACCGAGTCTGACGCGAGGCCCGTGATGGTCGAGGTGACCACCACCGTGGTGACGTCCTTGACCGCGACGTGGCGCGCGGCGGCCGCCTGGCAGCCCATCGCGAGGCCCAGGGCGGCGGTGATCGAATACTGGAGCACGTGCCCCGGCTCCGCGACGAGTGCCGCGGGCACCGCCGCCAGCGCGATGATGATGCCGACCGCGACGAAGAGCACGGTGTGGCGCGCGGTCCACGCCGCCGCCGCGCCGCGCAGCGCGCGACCCCCAGCGGCCGCGCCCGCCATGAATCCGGCCAGCGCGATCAGGGGCCCCGCGACCGGCAGCCCGGTGTCGCCCGCGAGGGCCATGCCGAGGATCACCACGTTGCCCGTCATGTTGCCGGTGAAGACGCGGTCGAGGCCCAGGTAGCCGACCGCGTCGATGATGCCGGTCGAGAACGTCAGGGCGAGCATGAGCCCCAGGTGGGCGTTGGCGGGATTGCGGCGCATCCGGTCGAGCACGGGACCTCCGGGTGGGTGGGGCCCCGGCCGGGTCCGTTGACTGCGCCCGGGGCGGCTGTAGTCTCGGCCACAGACTAGGGCACACACATCACGGGAGGTCGCGTGGCCGACTACCAGGGCATACTTCAGCCCGGCGAGAACCTGGACGGTTCCGCCTACCTTCCCGCCGACGCGTCGACGGTGGGATGGGGCCGGCTGCCGCGACGCGGAGACGCGCCCGTGGTGACTCTCGACCCGGGTGACGAGATCACGATCGACACGGTGAGCCACGAGGGCCTGTTGCCCGATCAGGGGCAGGATCCGGCCGCGTTCTTCGGCGCTCACGGCGTGCCGAGGAGCGCGTCCTGGACGACGCGATCGCGATCGCGGCGACCCGCACGCGCCGCGCAGAGGACGGCCCTCACGTGGTGAGCGGGCCCATCGCGGTGCGGGGCGCCCGGCCGGGCGACCTGCTCGCGATCACGCTGCTCGAGGCCACGCCGCGGGTCGACTACGGCGTGATTTCCAACCGCCACGGGCGCGGCGCGTTGGCTGGCGAGATGCCCGCCGGGCCGCACGACGTCAGCGTCTTCACGCCCATCTCCCTGGAGGCGGACGGAGAGTGGCGGGGCCGCCTCCCGCTCACCGAGGGCGGCGAGCGCGCGGTGTCCTTTCCGCTCGCGCCGTTCCTGGGCATCATGGGCGTCGCGACGGACACCGCCGAGCGCGCCCACTCGGTGCCCCCGGTGCGCACGGCGGCAACGTCGACATCCGTCACCTCACTGAGGGCGCGACGCTCTACGTCCCCGTCCAGGTGCCCGACGCGCTCGCGTACGTGGGCGACCCGCACTTCGCGCAGGGCAACGGAGAGGTCGCGCTCACCGCGCTCGAGGCCTCGCTGCGGGTGCGCGTCCGGTTCGACCTTCTTGACGCGACCGATGCGGCACGCGAGTTCGGCACCCTCGCCGGTCCGCTCGCCGCCGATGCGACGCACCTCATGCCCACCGGCATTGACGCCGACCTCGACGAGGCCATGAGGGCCTGCGTGCGTCAGGCGATCGCCCTCCTGGGAGCCCGGTATGGCATGGCACCCCACCTGGCCTACGCGTATCTGTCGGCGGCCACCGACTTCGAGATCTCCCAGGTGGTCGACCTGGTGAGCGGCGTCCACGCGCGCATCCGTCGCGCCGACTTCGAGGAGGTCCTGTGACCCTTCCGTCCGTGACGGGCGACGCGCCCGAGGGCCTGGTCGAGGCCGTGCTCGCGTACGAGGCGGCGCTCGCGGCCGACGATCAGGAGGCGCTCGCGGCGTTCTTCGTGCCCGCGGCCGACACGCTGCGGGCCGACGCGAACGGGCTGCTCGTGGGCCACGACCGCATCACGGCCTTCCGGGGCCGCCGTGGAGGTGCGGGAGTGCGCGAGGTGCGCGAGCTGCGTGTTCACGTGCTCGGCGACGCCGCCGCCCACGTGGTCACCGTCAACGCCCCCGCCTCGGGAGGACGCGGAGCCGTCTCTCAGCTGTGGGTGAGAAACGAGTCCGCGGGCTGGCGCATCGCCGCCGCCCATGTCACCGCCCCCGCCCGTGCGATCGATCAGCGTGTGTGGCGTGTGGTCGGGGCGCCGTTGGTCGCGGGCGCTCCCGACGGGCCTCTCGCGGGGGAGACGGTCGCGGTCAAGGATCTCTTCGCGATCGCTGGCCACCGCATCGGGGTGGGCGTGCGTGCGTACCTCGCCGAGTCGCCGCTCGAGCACCGCACGGCCCCTGCGGTTGCCGCCCTGGTGGACGCGGGGGCTGACGTGGTCGGCATCGCGCAGACCGATCAGTTCGCGTACTCGATCGCCGGGCTCAACCCCGACTACGGCACGCCGGTGAACCCCGCCGTGCCCGGTGGGATCCCGGGCGGCTCCAGTTCGGGGCCCGCGAGCGCGGTCGCGCTCGGCCAGGCGAGCATCGGGCTCGGCACCGACACCGCCGGCTCGATCCGCGTCCCCGCGTCCTATCAGGGACTGTGGGGTCTGCGCCCGACCCACGGCGCGGTGTCGCTCGAGGGGTGGCGCCGCTCGCTCCGCGCTACGACACGGTCGGTTGGCTGACGCGAGACGGGGGAACGATGCTGCGGGCGGCCCGCGTGGGACTGGCCGGGTCCGGCGCGGCGCGGCCCTCAGGTGGTCTGCGCGGCGGTGGCGCGCACACCGGCGACCTGGTCGCCGCGCCTGGCGCGATGGCGTCGTGCGCGGAGCCCGTGCGGGAGGCCTTCGACCGGGCCGTCGAGCGGCTGGTCGCGACCGGACGCGAGGTCGACGCCGTCGAGCTTCCCGCCCTCGACGAGCTGCTCATGACGTTCCGCGTCACGCAGTCCGCCGAGGCGTGGCGCTCCGACGGCGCGTGGGTCGACGCCCATCCGGGCGCGCTCGCCCCCGACGTTGCCGCGCGCTTCGCGTGGGCGCGCGACGTCACCCCCGAGCGCGAGGCGGCGGCCCTCGCCGACGCCGCGCGGCTCGCCGCCGCTCTCGATCACGCGCTCGGTGACGCCGTCCTGCTCATCCCCGCCGCGGCATCGGCCGCCCCGGCGCTCGACGCGCCCGATGCGGAACTCGAGGAACGACGCCAGGCGACGCTGGGCATGACCGCGATCGCTGGCATCGCGGGGCGGCCCGCGCTGTCCGTGCCGCTGCTCGTGACCCCGGAGGGTCCCGTGGGGCTGTGCCTCGTGGGGCCGAGGGGGAGTGATCTCGCGCTGGTCGAGCTCGGCCTCGAGCTCGAGGATCACCTGGCGCGCGCATGACGTCCCGCAATCCCCGCGTAACATCCGTGCGGCACACTGTGTAAGTCACACCAACATTTCGTGGGAGGCCAGCCATGCCCCTGCCCGGCCCGATCGACCCGCCGGCCCGACTCCTCATGGGCCCGGGGCCCATCACGGCCGACCCGCGCGTGCTGCGCGCGATGTCGGCCCAACTCGTGGGGCAATACGACCCGTACATGACCCAGGTCATGGCCGAGGTGCAGGAGCTGTATCGGGGGTGTTCGAGACCGCCAACCCGCAGACGCTGCTCATCGATTCGACGGCGCGCGGAGCGATCGAGGCGGCGCTCGTGTCGATCGTGTCGCCGGGGGACAGGGTGCTCGTGCCCATCATGGGGCGCTTTGGTCACCTGCTCGCCGAGATCGCGGGCCGTAGCGGCGCCGAGGTCCACACGCTCGACGTCCCGTGGGGGCGCGTCGCCGAGATCGACGCGATCGCGGCGGCCATGGAGCGCGTGCGCCCGCGGGTCCTCGCGATGGTGCATGGCGACACGTCGACGACGATGATGCAGCCCTTCGAGGGGTTGCGCGAACTGTGCGACCGCTTCGACTGCCTGCTCTATGCCGACGTCACCGCGACGCTGGGCGGCAACCCGTTCCCCGTGGACGGCTGGGGAGTCGATGCGGCGACCGCGGGGCTCCAAAAGTGCTTGGGCGGGCCGTCCGGCTCTGCTCCCGCGACGTTCTCGCCGCGCGCCGTCGAGGCGATCGAGGCACGCCGGTCGATCGAGGCGGGCATCCGCGTCGAGGGGGACCCGGTGGCGGCGGCTCCCATCCGCTCGAACTACTTCGACCTCGCGATGATCTTCGACTACTGGGGGCCGCGCCGGCTCAATCACCACACCGAGGCCACCACGATGCTCTACGGCGCCCACGAGTGCGCGCGCCTCGTGCTTGACCAGGGACTGGCGGCGTACCAGGAGCGTCACGCCCTGCACGGGGCCGCGATGCTCGCCGGCGTCGAGGGGCTCGGCCTCGAGGTCTACGGCGATCGCGCACACAAGATGGCGAACATCGTCGGAGTGGTGATCCCCGAGGGCGTCGACGGCGAGGCCGTGCGCGGCGCGCTGCTCGAGGAGTGGGGCATCGAGATCGGCACCTCGTTCGGACCGCTCGCGGGCCGCGTGTGGAGGATCGGCACCATGGGCTACAACGCGCGCCGCGACGCCGTGCTCACGACGCTGGCCGCGCTCGAGGCGGTGCTGCGTGCGCAGGGCCATGCGGTGCCCACGGTCGGCGGTGTCGAGGCCGCAGGCGAGTGCTACGTGAACGCCGGCGACGGGTCGCCGGCGTGAAGAGGTCCCGCGCGCGGGGCGCGTCGCCCGCCGCGATCGCCGACGCGCGCGAGGCGCTGCGCCGCTGCGACCTGCTCGCCGGGGTCTCGGCTCGCGAGGGCGCGATCGAGCGCGTCTACCTGTCGCCCGAGCACGCCCGCGCCAACGCGATCGTGTCCGGGTGGATCGCGGACGCGGGGATGAGTGCCTGGCAGGACGCCGCGGGCAACGCGCGCGGCACGTACCCCGGCGCGACGCCGGACGCCCCCGTGCTGTTGCTGGGCTCGCACCTCGACACCGTTCCCGACGCGGGCCGCTACGACGGCATCCTGGGCGTGATGATCGCGCTCGCGGTGGTCGCGCGGCTATCCGCGCGCGGCGTGCGGCTTCCCTTCGGGATCGAGGTGCTGGGCTTTGCCGATGAGGAGGGCGCGAGGTTCGGCCGCACGCTGCTGGGCTCGTGCGCCGTCGCAGGCACGTGGGAGGAGGGCTGGCTCGAACTGCGGGACGACTCCGGCATCACCCTGCGCGACGCCCTCATCACCTTTGGGCTCGACCCCGACGCGGTCGCCACCGCCGCGCTCGACCCCGCGCGCGTCGTGGGCTATCTCGAGGCGCACATCGAGCAGGGGCCGCTGTTGCTCGACGCGGACCGGCCGCTCGGCGTCGTGTCGGGAATCATGGGGGCCAAGCGCTTCGACCTCGCGATGGACGGTCAGGCGGGACACGCGGGCGGGGTGCCGATGCGTCATCGCCGCGATGCACTGCTGGGCGCGGCGGCGACCGCGCTCGCGGTCGAACGGGTCGCGCTCGACGAGGGAGTGGTCGGCACGGTCGGAGAGCTGAGGGTGTTCCCCGGCGCCGCCAACGTCATCCCTGGCCGCGCGGAGTTCTCGCTCGACGTGCGCGCAGCGACGGACGCCCACCGCGACCGGGCGTGGGAGGCGATCCGCGCGCACGCTCTCGAGGCGGCGGGTGAACGGCGGCTCACCTTCACCGAGAACCTGCGCCATGTCGCGCGCGCGACCTCCTCCGAGCGCCGCCTCAGCGAGGCGATCGAGCACGGCATTCGCACCGCGACGGGCGAGGAGCGGCCGCTCGAGCTGCTGTCGAAGGCCGGTCACGACGCGATGGCGATCGCGTCCCTGACGTCCTACGCGATGCTGTTCGTGCGGTGCGGCAACGGCGGCGTGAGCCACCATCCCGACGAGTCCGTGACGCTCGAGGACGTCGCACTCGCGATCGACGCTTTCGAGGCGGCCGTGCTCGCGGTCGCCGACCGCGCGTGAGCGGAGTGACCTACCTGCCGTCGACGTCCGCCGTGTCGACGTCGTCCGCCTCGTCGACGTCGTCCGCCGCGCCGAGCCCTGTGCAGTCCACCTCGACCGCGCCGTGAGCGCGCAGGTACGCACCCGCCCCGCGGTCCCCGTTGAGCGTCGCGAGCAGCGCGTCGACGTGCGCGGCGCCGATCAGCACCGGATGACCGGGGGTGCCCGCATCGGTGGCCCTCGCGAGCACGGTGGGATCTCCCACCCAGTGCGACGCGACGCGAGCGACGGCCTCGGGCGCAAGTCGTGGCAGGTCCACGAGGGTGATGAGCACGGCCCCCGCGCCCGCGCCGCGGGCCGTCTCGAGGCCCGCGCGCAGGCTTGCCCCGAGCCCCGCGGCCCAGTCGTCCGCCACCACACCCGTGGTGTCGTCGGGGAGCAGCTCCGCCGCGGCATCGGCGCTCGCGCCAAGCACCGCGATGACGGGCGCGCACCCCACCCCGGCGAGAAGGCGACAGGCGCGAGGGAGCCAGGCCCCGGCATCGTCCCTCACCAGGGCCTTCGGGCCGCCCAGCCGCGAACCGGCGCCCGCCGCAAGCACCACGCCTGCGAGTCGCTCTGCCATGCTGGACATCCTAAGGAGGACGCATGATCGAACCCACCCGCGAGGAACTCCTCGCGTGTCTGCACGTCGAGCGCTGGGCGGACGCGCTCGCGGCCCGCGCGTACGCGACGATGCTCGAACTTGAGCGCGCCGCGGTCGCTGCCGCGACGCCGCTGTCGCCCGCCGAGATCGACGAGGCGCTCGCGGCGCACCCCCGCATCGGGGACCGGCGCGACGGGGACGATGCCGAGGCGCGGTTCTCGCGCGAGGAGCAGTCCGCATCGGCGTCGGCAGACCAGGCTCTGGCCGCGCGGCTCGCGGCGCTCAACGCGGAGTACGAGGAGCGCTTCGGGCGCGTGTTTGTGATCCGCGCGGCCGGGCGCTCGCGCGAGGAGATTGTGGCCGAACTCGAACGGCGGCTGGACAACGAGCCCGGTGTCGAACTGGCCGAGGTGGCCGATCAGCTGCGTGGGATCGCCCTGCTGCGCCTGCGCGCGACCTATGGAGGTGAGTCATGAGTCACGTCACCACGCATGTGCTCGACGCGGCGCACGGCCGTCCCGCGGAGGGGGTCCACGTGCGGCTCCTGCACGGCGACGTCGAGGTCGCGGTCGGGGTGACCGACTCCGACGGGCGCGTGGGCTCGCTCGGGCCCGATGTGCTGCATCCCGGCACGTACACGATGGTGTTCGCGACCGGCGCGTGGTTCGCGGACCGCGGGGTCGCGACGTTCTATCCCGAGGTGCGCATCCCGTTCGCGGTCGACGGCGAGCCGCACTACCACGTGCCGCTGCTGCTCAGCCCGTTCGCGTACTCGACGTACCGCGGCAGTTGACGCGTCAGGAATCTCCGCGCGCGGTGAGGCGTTGACCCCGCGTGACTATCGACATTGAGATCTGGTCGGACGTGGCCTGCCCCTGGTGCTACCTGGGCAAGCGCCGCCTTGAGGAGGCCGTCGAGGCCTCGGGCGAGGAGGTGTCGGTCAGGTACCGCAGCTTCCAGCTCGACCCGACCATTCCGCACGGCCACCACACTCCGCACGCCGAGGCGCTCGCGAAGAAGTTCAACGCGACGCCCGAGCAGGTGCGCGAGATGAACCAGAGGATCGTGGACCTGGGCGTCGAGGCGGGCATCTCGTACGACTTCGACAGCTACATCATGGCGAACACGCGCGACGCGCACCGGCTGCTGCACCTGGCTCACGAGCGTGGGCTGGGCCCGCAGCTCAAGGAGCGGCTCATGAGGGCGCAGTTCACCGAGGGCGCGATCGTCGACGACGCCGACACCCTGGTGCGACTCGCGACCGAGGTGGGGTTGGATGCCGACGAGGCGCGGTCCGTGCTCACCTCCGATGCGTACGAGGACGCGGTCGCCGCGGACATCGCGCAGGCGGCGGCCTATGGGGCGAACGGTGTGCCGTTCTTCGTGTTCGACCGCGCGTTCGCGATCTCTGGGGCGCAGCCGGTGGAGACGTTCGCGCTCGCGCTGTCGAAGGCTCGGGAGGCGCGGGGGTCCTGATCGACCCGCGGCACCCGCGCTGTCGGCGCTGGCGGCCTGTCGTGTGAGGCGGCCACTCGCCGCGCCACCCCGTCGCCACGCGCATAGGATTCTGCGGTTTTCGAGCCCGAATCGGGCTTGGTGCATCGGATCTTGCGATTGCACGGAGCGCGGGCGGCTCTGGAGGTGCGAGCTGAGCGAGCCGTGTGAGTCGAGCGACGCGGACGCCTTCGGGAGGGCACATCCGCAGATCCTCTGCGCGAAGCGCAAATCAGCCTGAAAAGTCGCAAAATCCTATGCGCGAAGCGGTCACGGCCGCGCGTGCTGCGCGCCGCGAGCGCCTTCCGGAGTGCACGCCTCTTGACAAACGCTGTAAATCTCTCGATTATCGATACATGACTTCTCGTGTGATGGCCTGGCTCCGATTCCTGTTGATCCTCGTGCTCGTCGGCTCTGTCCTTGGACAACTGTTGATCCCGCTCATCGCGGCGGACGAGGGGCGGCGCGCACCTGAGGTCTCCCACCTGGTGGTGCCGTACTCGGTCGCCGGGATCCTCGCGGTCGCGTGCCTTCAGGCGGCGGTGGCGTGCATCTGGGCGCTGCTCGGCATGGTCGAGTCCGGTCGCATCTACACGAGGCGCGCTCTTCGCTGGGTCGAGGCCATCGCATGGTGCGGTGGACTCGCGGCGGCGATCTGCGCGGCTACGGGCGCGCACCTGGTCGCGTGGGAGGGGATCGGTGGCCCCGGAGTGGTTCTCGGTGGGGTCGCTGCGGTGGTGGCGGGAGGCGCGTTCGTACTCCTCATGATCGTGATGCGAGGGTTGCTTGCCGTCGCGATCTCGGACCGCGCCGAACTCGCCGAGGTGATCTGATGCCGATCATCGTGGATCTCGACGTCATGCTTGCCCGGCGGAAGATGTCGGTCGGAGACTTCGCTCTGCGCGTGGGTCTGTCGCCCGCCAACGTCGCGGTGCTGAAGAACGGCCGCGCGAAGGCGATCCGTTTCACCACCCTCGAGCGCATCTGCGACGTCCTCGACTGCCAGCCTGGCGACATCCTCCGGTGGGAGTCGGCGTCCGAGTAGCTGGCGGATCGCAACAACGGATGCGCGAAGAGGCGGGCCCGTCGCCGGACCCGCCCCTTCGCTATGCCTGGTGAGAACCTACTTGCGGTGCTCCTGGTAGTACGCGATGAGCGCCTGCGTCGAGGCGTCCTGCGCGTCCAGTGCGGCGGCGTCGCCCTCGACCGCTGGGGCGATTTGTAGCGCGAGCTGCTTGCCGAGCTCCACGCCCCACTGGTCGAACGCGTTGATGCCCCACACCACGGACTGCGTGAAGGTGATGTGCTCGTACAACGCGATGAGCTGGCCCACCACGGAGGGCGTGAGCGACGGCGCGAAGATCGAGGTCGTGGGCTTGTTGCCCGCGAACGTGCGCGCGGCGACGAGGGCGCCGGTGGTGCCCTCGGCCTCGACCTCGGCTGCGGTCTTGCCGAACGCCAACGCCTTGGTCTGCGCGAGGAAGTTCGCGAGGAAGAGAGCGTGGACGTCCTGGCCGCCGTCCTTGAGCGGGTACGCCGGGTTGACCACCGCGATGAAGTCCGCGGGGATCAGCAGCGTGCCCTGGTGAATCAGCTGGTAGAACGCGTGCTGGCCGTTGGTGCCTGGCTCGCCCCAGAAGATCTCTCCCGTCGCCGTGGTGACGGGAGAACCGTCCCAGCGCACGGACTTGCCGTTGGACTCCATCGTGAGCTGCTGCAAATAGGCAGCGAAGCGGTGCAGCTGCTGCGCGTAGGGGAGCACCGCGTGCGACTGCGCGCCGAGGAAGTTGACGTACCAGACGTTGAGCAGGCCCATGAGGACGGGCACGTTCTTCTCGAGCGGAGTCTCCGCCATGTGGCGGTCGACCGCGTGGAAGCCGGCGAGCAGCTGGCGGAACACGTCGGGGCCGAGCGTGATCGTGAGCGACAGGCCGATCGCCGAGTCCACGCTGTAGCGGCCGCCCACCCAGTCCCAGAAGCCGAACGCATTGGTCGGGTCGATCCCGAACGCCGCGACCTTGTCGAGCGCGGTCGAGACCGCAACGAAGTGGTGCGCGACCGCATCGTCCTTGAGTGCGTCGGTCGAGACGTCGACGCCAGCCGCGGCGAGCGACGTCCACAGCCAGTCGCGCGCGAGGCGCGCGTTGGTGAGGGTCTCGAGCGTGGTGAAGGTCTTCGAGGCGACGATGAACAGGGTGGTCTCGGGGTCGAGCCCCTTGACCTTCTGCGCGATGTCAGTGGGGTCGATGTTGGACACGAAGCGCGCCGAGATGCCAGCGGTGGCGTAGGGCTCGAGCGCCTCGTAAACCATGACGGGGCCCAGGTCCGAGCCGCCGATGCCGATGTTCACCACGTGCGTGACGCGCTTGCCGGTGATGCCGCGCCACTCGCCGGATCGCACCTTCTCCGCGAAGGCGTACTCCTTCGCGAGCACCTCCTGCACGTCCTGGTCGACATCCTGGCCGTCGACCACCAGGTGCTCGACGTCGCGGGCGGGCCTGCGCAGTGCGGTGTGGAGCACCGCGCGGTCCTCGGTGGTGTTGATGTGTTCGCCGGCGAGCATCGCGGCGTAGCGCTCGGCGACCTTGGTCTCCTGTGCGAGCTTCACGAGCGCGGCGAGGATCTCATCGGTGACGAGGTTCTTCGACAGGTCGACGTGGAGGTCGGCGACGTCAAGGGTCAGTCGCTCGACGCGCGTGGGATCCGCGGCAAACCAGGCGCGCAGATCGGGGGCGAAGCCGTCCTTGAGCGAGGTGAGCTCGGCCCAGGCGGACGTGGTCGTGGGATCGATGGGTGCAGTCACGGGTGTCAGGCTAGCCCGGTTGACTGGCACGCGGGTAGGACCTCAGTGCATGCGATCGGTTCAGGTGAGTCCGAGCGCGTCATCGAGGCGATCGCGCCAGTCCGCACCGGCGAGTCCGGCACGGTCGACGAGGTCCCGCCAGTCGACCCGGGCGTGCTCGAGGGCGTCCTCGAAGAGCGTGAGGTCGCCGCGAGCGGCGAGCAGGGCCGCAGCCTGAAGCCGCTCGGGGTCGACTCCCGGGTTCACCGTGAGGCGCTCGAGCGCGCTGACAACTCTGGGCGCGGAGCGGCCGAAGTCCTCGCCTGCTCGCTCCGCGATCCGATCGCTCACCACTGCCACGGCGAGGATCCTCTCACGCGGCGACGCGCGCATCGTCCCGCGAGGTGTGTGTCGTCCCGCGAGGTGCTCAGTGCCCGAATCGAGCGATTCTGGGCACTGAGCACCTCCCAGGACGCAGAGGGGCGGGGCAGCGCGCAGGGGCGGGGCAGCGCGCAGGGGCGGGGCAGCGCGCAGGGCCGCACAGCGCGCACCTCACATTTCCGGCGCGACCACCCGCTTGCCCGCGACGTACACCTCGGCGATCGCCGGCTGCCGCAGCCCCATGAGCAGCGTGAACAGCTCCTCGAGGGTCGCCTGCTCCTCATCATCCGAGCGGATTCCCATGGTGAGCATCCCCTCGAGCGGCTCCCAGCGCGACACGTCGATCAGCAGGAAGTCGGCGTCCTTGCCCGCGTCGAGGTTGCCGAACGCGTGCTCCATGTCGAGCGCCCTGGCCCCCGCGAGCGTCGCCGCGAACAGCAGCTCCGCGGGGTGCAGCGCCGTCCCCGCGTCCCCCTCCTCGGAGATGTGGACCTTGTAGCAGTCGCCGGCCACGCGCGAGATGAGCCACTCGTCGCCGGCCCCCACGTCGGTGCCCAGCGCCACGTTGACCCCCGCGTCGACGGTCGCCCGCCACGGCATCGTCCCTGAACCGAGGAACAATTGGGACGTGGGGCAATGCGCGATCGACGTGCCCGTCTCCGCCATTCGCGCAAGTTCGCGAGGCTGCGAGTGGACCGCATGCGCGAGCGAGGAGCGCCGGCCCAGCAGCGAGTGGCCGCCGACCTTCGAGCCGGGAAGGAAGCGTCCGTCGTACGTGTCGAGGTAGGTCTCGACGCCGTACTGGCCGAGCACCGCCGCGATCTCGCCGTCGCCCTTGCGGTTGTTCTCGTTGAGGTGGCTGTGGAAGTACACGCCGCGCAGCTGTGCCTCGTCGTACAGCTCGCCCATCGCCGCGAGCGTGAGCGGCGTCACCGACAGCGAGAAGCGCGGGACGATCGCCACCTGCACGTGAGCGGTGCGCGGGTCGCCCGTGTCGACCGCGTGCCAGCGGTCGATCTCGTCCGCGACCAGTGAGATCGCGGTGTCTTCCGACGTGAGGAGGGCCGATGCCGCGGGTGGCCCCACCGTCTGGACGCCCCGCCCGGAGACGATGCGCAGTCCCGCCTCGAGCGTCGAGCGGTACAGCGCGTCCTGCGCCACGGGGAAGGCGCTGCCGAAGACCATCGCGGCGGTGGTGCCCGCCGCGATGCGGCGGCGCGCGAAGTACCTCGCGGCGCGGTCGGCAAAGTCGGGATCCGCGAACTGTGACTCGGTGGGGAAGATGCAATGGTCGAGCCATTCGAGCAGCTGGCCGCCGCCGTGAGCCGCCGTCGCATACGACTGGGGGAAGTGCACGTGCGCGTCGACGAAGCCGGGCAGGAGGTAGTCCGCCCGGGTGACCGGGGCATCGTCCCACTGCGGCGGCAGCGCCGCGAACTCACCCAGCCACAGGATCTCGCCGTCCCCCGAGACCACGAGCGCGCCGTCGGGGAGCGAGACCAGCGCGGCGGGGACCTCGGACTGGGCCGGGGCGCCCGCGATGTGGAAGACGTGGGCGCGATAGACGTGCGTCCCGCTCACACCAGCCCCGTGTACTGCTGCCATGCCGGACCCGCGGCGGGCGCGTCCTCGCGGGTCACGGAGGCCTGGATGAGTCCGTAGGGGCGGTCGTCGGCGTGGAAGACCTCGTTGGCGTTGTCGATGCCGAAGCGCCCCAGGTCGTACAGGAAGTGGTGCTTGTTGGGCGCGCTGAGTCGCACCTCGACCAGCTCGGGCACGGCCTCGAGTGCGGCCTTGCCCATCTCGTAGAGCGTCTGCTGGAGCGCGAGAGAGTGGTGGTCCGCGAACGTCTCGACCAGGGCGGCCTTGATCTCCGCGTAGGACTCGTCGAAGTCGAACGTCGCGGCGTCCACGTCGCCGAATCGCCACTTCGCGACCAGCGAGGTCGCCATGATGCGATCGGACGTGGGCTCGAGGACCGTGTACTCGTCGGAGAGGAAGCCGTGGAACTCCGAGCCGGTGGACTTCAGCACGGTGAGGTCCTTGAGGCCGCCGGTGATCCACGTCGCGCCGTCCTCGACGGTGACCGCGACGGTTCGCACCTCCTGGCCCGCACGCACCCACGTGTGGTCGTGCTCCGCGCCGCCCACGCTCACGCGCTCCCACGCGAACTCCTCGAGCTCGACCCTCGCCTGGTCGACGGGCTCGATATCCGCGATGAAGTGCGTCGCGAGGGCGAGGGCGTACCGCTCGAGGCTTGCGAGTCCGACCGTCTTGGCGTACGCGTAGGCCGTCTGCTTCTGCGTGTCGGTCGGCAGGACGGCACCCTGGTCGCCGGTGAGGTGGGCGTCGTCGAAGCGGCCCCGGAGGCACGTCGAGACGTTGACGTCGCGGATCTCGTGGCGCGCGCTGTCGCGCACGATTCGGACGATGCGGTTCTCGGCCTTGCCGTACTGGTTGTCGCCCAGAATGATGCCCATGGTGGAGCCCTTCGATCGGATGGTCAGGCGTGCATGCAGCGCCCCTCGGTCCACGGTAGCCACCGCGCGTTACGTGGGCATTTCCTCACGTAACGCTCCGATGGCGGGCCCGCGGCGCCGCCCGCTACAGTCGCGGCATGGGTGACACTCCGGGGGCGGAGAGAACGGTCACGCGCCGGCGCCGGCGCCGACGCCGGCGCGGGCGCCGTGGCGGACGGCGGTGCGCGCGCTGATCGTGGTGGCTGCGATCGGCGCGGCCCTCGTAATCGCGGTGCCGGCGGTGCTGGTCGCGTGGGAGCAGCGATCCAACGATGGCCAGGCCGCGGAGCAGGCGCGTTGGGAGGTGGCGACCGCATTCGAGGGGATGGCTGGGTGCGTGGCGCTCGAGACGAGCGAGCTGGCCGCCCCCGCGGACGGCTCGGACGCCGTGGCCGTGGTTCGCGACTGCGCCGGCAAGGGTGTCACGAACGCACGTTCGGACATCGTCGGCGAGCAGGTTGACGGCGAGGTCGCGACGGTTGTGGTGAGGACCGGGGCATCGGCCGAGACGGGCGGGGGCGCGGATTGGTTCGCGGGGCACGCGAGTGCGGGTGGTTGCTGGTCGGTGACCATCGATGCAGGCGCCCGGACCATCACCGGTCTCGAGGACGTGCCGTGTGCGGACGCCGACGTGGCGTTCTCGTCCGAGACGGGCGTCGTGGCCCTGCAAGGCGACCACTCCGAGACGCCCGCGACGGTGACTCCTGCTGTCGCGGGCGAACTCTCCGCGATCCACGTCGAGACGGGAGACCGCATCTGGACCGGGGACATCGTCGCCGAGATCGACGGCCGTCCCGTGGTCGCCTACGCGGGGCCCGCGCCGTTCGAGAGCGCAGACGGATGGACCCCCGAGTCGGATGCGCGAGCCGCTGGGGCATGGACCCGAACCCATGCGAAGCAGTGGATGCTCGCGGAGGCGGGCTACGGCAACAGCGCCGTCGATGGCCTCCACGGTCCGCGCACCGTTGAGGCGATCCGTGCCTTCAACGCGGACCAGGGGCTGGCGAGCGACGAACTCGACGAGCCCTTCCTGGTGTGGATCGGTGACCTCGATCGCTCGGGTGAACGCGATCCGGATGGAGTGGTGGTCACGGCGGTGTTCGCTTCGCCGGGTGAGTCGATGAACGGCGACGCTCTCTTCGCACTCGGGCGCGACACCTCGCGCTGACCGTGCGGCGCTGCCCCTGCCCCTGCCCCTGCCCCTGCCCCTGCCGCGGCTCCGCCACACGAAAACGCGGCTCCGCCACACGCCCGCGCGCAATGGGACGCTCACCGTCGCTATTCGCAGGTCCGTGCTCGCCATGGGACATCCATGGTCGCTCGCGTGTGGCGGAGCCGCGGCACGCGCCTTTAGGGCCGCCCGATCATGACGCCGTCCGCCGTCTCGGATCCGCCGATCCACACGCGCCGCGCACGGCCCATGAGTCGCGCGCCGTCGAATGCGCTCACGGGGTTGCGGTGTTCGAGGTCCGCCGCGTGTACCTCGAATGGCGCGTCCGGCGCGAAGGCCACGAGGTCCGCGTCGCGCCCGACCGAGATCGCGCCCTTGCCGCCCAGCCCCGCCCATGCGGCGGGACGTGTGCTCACCCAGCCGACGGCATCGGCCAGAGGAAATCCGCGCGCCCGCGCCCCCGTCCACACGGCGGCCACCGACACCTGCAGCCCCGCGATCCCGCCCCACGCGGCGGCGAAGTCGCCCGCGCCGGCGAGCTTGAGCTCCGCGGTCGCGGGAGAGTGGTCCGAGGCCACGAAGTCGATCGTGCCGTCCGCGAGCGCCGCCCACAGCGCCTCGCGGTTCGCGGCGTCGCGGATGGGCGGGCAGCACTTGAACTGCGTGCCGCCCGCGGGGATGTGCTCGGCATCGAAGGTCAGGTAGTGAGGGCAGGTCTCGGCGGTGAGGGGCAGTCCTTCAGCCTTCGCGGCGGCCACCAAGGGCAGGGCCGATGCCGCGGACAGGTGGAGGATGTGCGCGCGCACCCCGGTGGCGCGCACCCCGTCGATGACGGCCGCGATCGCGCTCAGCTCGGACGCCTCGGGGCGCGAGTCGACAAAGCCCTGGTAGTCGCGGCCTCCCGCATGGGGCAGGAGCCCGGCAGGGTCCTCCGCATGCACGATCAACCTGCCCCCAAAGCCGGCGATCTCCTCCATCGCGGAGCGCAGCTGCCCGCGGTCGAGGTGGCCGAACTCGTCGACGCCGCTGGGCGCGAGGAAGCACTTGAAGCCGAACACCCCCGCGTCCCACAGCTCGCGCAGGGAGCCCAGATTCTCGGGTACCGCTCCGCCCCAGAACCCCACCGTGACGTGGGTCTTGCCTGTGGCCGCCGCGCGCTTGGCGTCGAGAGCCGCCGGAGTAGTCGTGGGCGGGATCGAGTTGAGCGGCATATCAATCAGGGTGGTCACGCCGCCCGCACGCGCGGCACGGGTCGCCGAGTCGAAGCCCTCCCACGCGGTGCGGCCGGGCTCGTTGACGTGCACGTGGGTGTCGACCGCGCCCGGCAGCAGGACCTCGTCAGGAGCCAGCGTGATCTCCGCTCGCGCATCGACCGGCGCATCGACAGAGGTGATGGCGACGATCCTCCCGCCCGCGATGGCGACCGCGGCGGGGCCCTCGCCGCCCGGCAGGATGGCGCGCGGCGCGCGAATGACGAGGTCCGAGGTCATGAGATCCCTCCGGGTCGGGTGACAGACTGGCGCTCGTGTTCGAGATCGCGCGAGAGGCGCTGGCAGTGCTCCACGAGGGCGGCTCGCTGGGGGTCGTGGTGGTGACGGGAGTGCACGGCTCGACGCCGCGCGCGCCGGGATCCGCCATCGCGGTGTGCGCGGACGGGCGCGCCTTGGGCGCCGTCTCGGGCGGCTGCATCGAGGGCGAGGCCTACGAGCTCGCGTTGTCGCGCCTGGCAGATCGCTCTCCGCTGACGCAGACACTCGGCGGTGAGGGCGATCTCTACCGCCCGGGCCTCGCGTGTGGCGGAGCCGTCGACGTCCTCGCCTTCCACGTGGGACCTGGCGACCACGACATCGTCTCCGCGCTCGAGCGATCCCTCGAGGACGGCGAGGTCACGCTGACCCTCCCCGGCGGCGCCGTCGTGACCCGACCGCGCGCGCCGCGGCTGGTCATCGTGGGCGCCGTCGACTTCACGCCCGCGCTCGCGGCGGCCGGCCGGGCGCTGGGATACCGCGTGATCGTGGTCGACCCGCGGCCGGTCTTCGCGACCCCCGAGCGGCTGCCCGCGGCGCACGAGGTGCACGTCGCGTGGCCCGACCGCTTCCTCGCGGGCCTCGAGATCGAGCCCAGCACGGTGATCTGCGTCCTCACGCACGACGACCGCATCGACGTTCCCGCGCTCGCGGCCGCGCTCGCGAGTCCCGCCGGCTACGTGGGCGCGATGGGTTCGCGGGTCGCGTCCGAGCGCCGGCTCGCCCGGTTGCGCGAGGCCGGGGTGGGGGATGATGCCCTGGCGAGGTTGCGCTCGCCGATCGGCCTGGATTTGGGCGGGTCGAGTCCCGCGGAGACCGCGGTCGCGATCCTCGCCGAGGTGATCGCGACGCGCGCGGGCGCGAGCGGGAGGCCGCTGGGCGAGACGCGCGGGCCGATTCATCCCCGTCACGAGTCCTGAGCGTCCCGCGGCGCGGATGACGCGAGGCGCCACACGCGGTCGCGCGTCATCGGCAGCTCCATGGGCCGCGCCCCGATCGCGCGGCGGATCGCGTTCGCGAGCGCGGGCGCGACGGGGTTGTAGGGCGACTCCGACATCGACTTCGCGCCCATCGGCCCGAGCACGTCCGAGGTGTCCGCGAAGTAGACCTCCGTGTCGGGCACGTCGGCCATCTGAGGCACGCGATACACGCGGAAGGCGGGGTTGGCAGGGGCGCCGTCCTCGCCCACAAGGACCTCCTCGTACAGCGCCGAGCCGATGCCCTGCGCGACGCCGCCCTCGACCTGGCCGCGGCACTGGGCGGGGTTGAGCACCACGCCCGCGTCGGCGGCCTGGACCGACTGCAGGATCCTGACCGTGCCGGTATCGGGTTCGACGGCAACGCGGAACGCCTGGACGTTGAACGCGAGCGAGCGGACCTTGCCGTCCGTGGCGCCCTCCGCGGAGAGCCCCTCGGGCGGGATCTCCGCTCCCGCGTCGAGGCGTGCCCGTAGCGCGACGGCAGCGGCGTGCACGGCCTTGCCCGCGACCGTGATGCCGGTCGATCCCCACGCCCCCGTGTCGTGCGTGGTCGCGTCGGTGTCGGAGGTGCGCAGCCGCACCGCGGTGGGCGCGAGGCCCAGCGCCTCCGCGGCGATCTGCGTGAGCACCGTGTGCGTGCCATTGCCGAACTCGACCGTGCCTGCCGCGACCAGCGCGGTGCCGTCGGGGAAGGCCGTGACCGATGCGGTGGCGGGGTGACCGCGCGGCGGGATGGTGGCGATCATGCTGAGCGCCATGCCCTCGCCCACGGACCAACCGGCAGGGGCCTCGACGCCGTTGCCGCGTGCGAGCGCGGCCTCGGCCAGGTCGAGACACTGGTCAAGCCCGTAGGAACCGAAGACGAGGTCCTCATGGTGGCGCCGCTCCGTGACGCCGAGCTTGTCGCCGTCGCGGACCGCGTTGATGCGCCGCAGCTCGAACGGATCGATCCCGAGCTTCAGCGCCAGTTCGTCGAGCGCGGACTCCACCGCGAAGATCACCTGCCCCAGCCCGTACCCGCGGAACGCTCCGGCCGGGGTCGTGTTCGTGTACACCACCTCGGCGTGGAGCCGCTTGGCGGGGAGCGGTAGGCCTCGAGGGACTCCGCGCAGCCGTGGAACATCACGCCGATGGCGTGATTGCCGTACGCGCCCGTATTCGAGAGCACCTCGATGTCCATCGCGGTGAGGCGGCCGTCCGAATCGGCACCCAGCGTGGCGGTGACGCGGAACGGGTGACGCGTCGCGGTGCGGATGAACTCCTCCTCGCGCGTCATCTCGTACGCGACCGGCCGCCCGGTGTGCAGCACCGCGAGCGCCACGATGTCCTCGGTGAAGATCTCCTGCTTCCCGCCGAAGCCCCCGCCCACGCGCGCCGTGAACACGCGGATGGACCCGGGGTCGCGGCCCAGGACGAGCGCGAGCTCGTCGCGGGTCAGGAACGGCACCTGGCTGCTGGTCCGAAGGGTGAGGCGGCCGTCCTCGTCGATCCATCCCAGGCTGCCGTGCGTCTCCAGTTGCGCGTGGCTGACGCGCGCGGTCGACCAGGTGCCCGTCGCGATCGCGGTGGACCGCGCGAGGCCGCGGCCCACGTTGCCATAGCTGCCCCGCCACGAGGCGATGACGTTGCGGCCCGACTCGGCCACGCCGTCCTCGGGGGTCAGCCCCGGGTGGATCACCGGCGCGCCGGGGGAGCGCGCCTCCTCGGGGTCGAGCACGGCCGGCAGCACCTCGTACTCGACTCGCAGCGCGGCGCACGCCGCCTCCGCAATCCCGGCGGTCTCGGCCACCACTGCCGCGACGCGCTGGCCGCGGAAGCGCATCACGGAGTCGAGGATGCGGGTGTCGCGGGGGTCGTCCATCCGGGAGGCGTGCCGGGCGGTCGAGAAGCGGATGGCGGGCGCGTCCTCATGGGTGAGCACCGCGAGCACGCCCTCCATCGCGAGGGCCGCGGAGGCGTCGATGGAGACGATGCGCGCGTGGGCGTGCGGGGAGCCGAGCACCTTGAGATGAGTGAGGCCGGGCACGTCCGCGTCGAACGTGTACGGCTCGCGACCCTGCACCACCCGGGCCGCCGCGGGAGGCTGGGCGCTCGCGCCCACGGCGACCGGCGCATTGTCCGCCGCGCCCGTGCTGGGGCATCCCACGCATGCGCCGCCGCAGCCGCGGACGGCGTGCTCGACGGCCTCGCGAATGGGTCGGTAGCCGGTGCAGCGGCACAGGTTGCCCTTGAGCTTGCGGTCCAGATCGGGGAGGTCGTCCTCCGTGAGCGTCGACGCGGTGACGGTCATGCCGGGGGTGCAGAAGCCGCACTGGAAGGCGAAGTGGCGCGCGAAGGACTCCTGCACGGGGTGGAGGTCCTCGCCCGGAGCGAGGCCGCCGGCGGTGGTGATTGCCGCGCCGTCCGCCCGCTGGGCGGGATACAGGCACGAGTGCACGGGGGTGCCGTCCACCAGCACGGTGCATGCTCCGCAGTCGCCCGCGTCGCAGCCCTTCTTGACCTCGAAGGTGCCACGTTCGCGCAGGTACGTCCGCAGGCACTGGCCGGGGCGCGGCTCGCCCTCGAGGGGTGCGCCGTCGACGCTGATCCTCACGAGGCCTCCGCAAGATCGTTGATCACGCGCGCCGCGAGGACCCCGGCGACGTGCCTGCGCCAATCCGCGGCGCCGAGCGCGTCGGAGTAGTAACCCTCGGCAGACTGGGCCGCCTCGCGCGCCTCGGCCGGGGACGGAAGGGCATCCCAGCGGAGCACGGTGGGGGTGAGGGTCGCCGCGGTGATGACCACCACCGCGGTGCCGTCCGCGTGCGCGCGGCCGCTCGCGACCGCGCCCGAACGGCCCAGCTCCGCGAGCGCGATCTTGTGCAGCGACGTGCGCGCGCCCAGCGCGTCAGCGGAGATGCGCACCTCCCGAACGAGCTCGCCGTGGGCGAGCGAGGTGGTGCCGTTTCCCGTGGGCAGCGACGCGACGGGGACGATGCGCTGGCCGCCATCGGGCGTCCAGATCACCGCATCCGCGTCGAGCGTCGCGCACGCGGCCAGCATCGCTCCGGCGGCGTAGGCGCGGCAGATGTTGCCGATGACGGTGGCCTCGTTCCAGATCTTGAAGCCCGCAAGTAGCGCATGGGCCGCCATCTCGAACAGCGGCTGCGCGGCCCAGCCGGGCCGCGCGGGCTCCGCGAGGAGCCGCGCGATGGTGCACGTCGGGCCGATCGCGAGCCCGGCATCGTCCACCCGCAGGACGTCCCACCCCATGCCCGACAGGTCGACCAGCCCCGTGACATCGGGGTTGGCCTCCGAGAACAGCCAGGTACCACCCGCGAGGAAGCGCTCGCCGGCGGCGAGGGTGAGGTCCGCGCGGGTGGTCGCGCGGCGGAAGCCGGTGACGGCGGTGAGATCCATGTCGCCTCCCTCCTGGCTGGCCTTGGTTCGGGGAAGTCTGCCACGGCCGAATGTCACGTTTGTGTCACGTGCGCACGAATTTACGAGGGCGAAACACAAGTGCGCATGTTGGTGAAATCTACATTCCCTAGCGTCGACCGCGACGCCCCGGGCATGCGCCCGGCCGTCGACGGAACCACCCCACCACTGTTCCGCCCGACGGATGCCGCGTCCACTCAACGAGGGAGAACCACATGCGTTTCACGTTCGGGAAGGCCGGGCGTCGCGCCGCGGTCACCGCCGCGGCCGCCGTCGCCGCGCTCGCGCTCGCGGCCTGCTCGTCCGGCGAAGCCGCGCCTGCCGGCAGCGAGTCCGCCGAGGGCGAGGCCGCCGCATCGTTCGGCGACTTCTCGGTCCAGTTGTCGTGGATCAAGAACGAGGAGTTTGCGGGCGAGTTCTTCGCGGACTCGAAGGGCTACTACACCGAGGCGGGCTTCGACTCCGTCACGCTGACCCCCGGTCCGTCGACCGGCGTCGCGGAGCTGGTCTCCGGCACCGTCGACGTCGCGCTCTCCGACGCGGTGTCGATCGGCTCGGCCGTCGCCAACGAGGACGCGCCGCTCAAGATCATCGGCGCCACGTACCAGAAGAACCCCTTCACGATCCTGTCGCTGGCCGACGGCGGCAACATCGTCACGCCCGAGGACATGATCGGCAAGAAGATCGGCGTGCAGGACTCGAACACGTCGCTGTTCATGGCGCTGCTCGCCGCGAACGGCATCACCGAGGACCAGCTCGAGATCGTGCCCGTGCAGTACGACCCCGCGCCGCTCACCAACGGCGAGGTCGACGGCTTCGTCGCGTACCTCACCAACGAGTCGATCACCGTTGCCGCGGCCGGCTACGAGATCGTGGACCTGCCCTTCGCGGACAACGGACTGCCGTTCGTCGCGGAGACCTTCTCCGTCACCGACGAGGCGATCGCGAACAACCGTGAGGCGCTCAAGGCCTTCCTGGTCGCGGAGATCAAGGGCTGGACCGATGCCGTGAACGACCCCGAGGAGGGCGCTCGCCTCGCGTACGAGGAGTACGGCGTCGACCTCGACCTCATCCCCGAGAACTCGATCGCGGGAGCCATCAAGCAGGCCGAGGACCTGCTGGTGTCCGAGGAGACCGAGGCTAACGGCCTCTTCACCATCTCGGAGTCGCTGCAGACCGAGACGGTCGCGTCGCTCGCCGGCGCGGGCATCACGATCGAGGCGGCCGACCTCTTCGACCTCTCGCTGCTGGCCGAGGTCTACGAGGAGTACCCCGAGCTGATCGCGTACGCGGGCTGATCGTGAGCCCCACTGCCGAGGCCGGTGTCCAGGGAACTCCCCTGGGCACCGGCCTGCAGATCACCGGACTGTCCAAGGTCTTCACCACGCGCGGACGCCAGGTGGTCGCGCTCGAGGACACGGACCTGCACACGGATCGCGGGTCGTTCCTCGCGTTGCTGGGTCCCTCGGGCTGCGGCAAGTCGACCATCCTGCGCATCCTGGCCGGTCTCGAGCAGCCCACCACGGGCACCACGCGGGTCGACGGCCGTAGCCCCAAGGACCTGCGCGCGTACAACGAGCTCGGGATCGCGTTCCAGGACTCGGCGCTCTTGCCGTGGCGCAGCGTCTACGCGAACATCCGGCTGCCGTTCGAGGTGGCCGGCGTCGCGGTCGACGACGCGTACATCCGCGAGCTCATCGAGCTCGTGGGGCTCACGGGATTCGAGAAGGCCAAGCCCGCCCAGCTGTCCGGCGGCATGCGCCAGCGCGTGTCGATCGCCCGCGCGCTCGTGCTCAAGCCCTCGGTGCTGCTGCTCGACGAGCCGTTCGGAGCGCTCGACGACATGACGCGCCAGAAGCTCAACCTCGAGCTCATGCGGATCCTGTCCGCCAAGCCGGCCACGACTCTGCTGGTGACGCACGGCATCACGGAGGCGATCTTCCTCGCGGACCAGGTCGCGGTCATGAGCCCGCGGCCGGGCCGCGTCAAGGAGATCATCGAGATCGACTTGCCGCGCCCGCGCACCCCCGAGATCCAGCGCTCTCCCGAGTTCCACGCGTATGTCGACCACGCCTCCGAGCTGCTGTTCGGGGGAGACGACTGATGGAGCGTCGACTGCCGCCGTGGGCGAGTGGCGCGCTCGGCGCGGTCGGAATTGTCGCCGCGTGGTGGATTCTCTCCGTCACCGTGTTCGCGAACGTGGGATCGGGGAACACCAAGGCGGTGCCCACGCCGTGGCAGGTGGCGCAGGGCTATGCCGATTCCGGCTGGGAGTTCTACGTCCGCAACTTCACGGTGACCCTCAACGAGGCGGCCCAGGGCTACCTGTGGGGCAACGGCATCGCGCTACTGCTCGCGGGAATCGTGCTCGTCGCCCCCGTCTCGACGGCGTGGTCAACCAGATCGCGGTCATCACCTACTGCATCCCGATCGTCGCGATCGGCCCCATCATCCTGCTGATCCTGGGCCCGCCGAAGCCGGGCGAGCCCTCGGGCACTGCCGTGTTCCTCGCCGGGTTGTCGGTGTTCTTCACCACCGTCGTGGGCGCGCTGCTTGGCCTCAAGTCCGCGGACAAGGCGAGCCTCGACGTGGTGGCCGTGTACGGCGGCTCGCGCTTCACGCAGCTGCGCAAGGTGCGCATCATCGCGGCGGCTCCCGCGATCCTCACGGCGCTGCAGATCGCCGTGCCCGCCGCGTTCCTCGGCGCCGTGCTCGGCGAGTACCTGGGCAAGGTCGAGACGGGAATCGGCCCCGCGATGGTCATCGCGCAGCAGTCGCTCAACTCGCCCCGCGTGTGGGGCATCGCGCTCGCGTCGGGAGCCGTCGCTCTCGCCGGCTACCTGATCGTGGGCCTGCTGACGCGGCTCGCCACTCCGTGGTCGAGGGGGCCGCCTCATGACCGCGACCGTGGCATCGTCCTCTCTCCAGGGCGAGATTCGGCGCGAATCGCGCCGCGCGACGCTGAGGGCGCTCGGCTCCTCGGTGCTGACCCTCGTGCTCACCCTCGTCGCGGTCCTCGTGATGTGGCAGGGCTCGATCTGGGCCTTCGGGTTGTCGCCCTACATCGCGAAGGGTCCCGTGCAGGTGTGGGAGCACCTTTTCGTCGACGACGACGCGGCGGAGAACCTCTCGACGCTCATGGCACTGCTCGGCGAGACGCTCGTCGACGCGGGCATCGGATTCGTGGCGGGACTCGCGCTCGCGCTCGCGACGGCATCGGCCTTCCAGCTGTCGAAGGGCCTCGAGCACGCGCTCATGCCGCTCGCGCTGCTGCTGCGCTCGGTGCCGCTCATCGCGTTCGCGCCGGTCATCATCATGATCTTCGGACGC
Organism: Demequina sediminis; assembly: GCF_030296675.1. Lineage (GTDB taxonomy): Bacteria > Actinomycetota > Actinomycetes > Actinomycetales > Demequinaceae > Demequina > Demequina sediminis. The sequence continues at coordinate 166,266 of NZ_AP027736.1, forward strand.
GAAGCCGCGACCACCGCCGTGATGGGCGCGATCGTGGTGCTCTTCCCGGCGCTCGTGAACATCGCGTACGGGCTCAAGAGCGCCTCGCCCCAGATGAACGATGTCGTGGCCGTGTACGGCGGCGGCCCCGCCACCGCGCTGCGGAAGGTGGCGCTGCCCTCCTCCCTTCCCGCGTTCTTCGCCGCGGTCCGGATCTCGGCCCCCGGCGCCATCACGGGTGCCCTCCTCGCGCAGTGGCTCGCGACAGGACGGGGGATCGGCGGCGCGATCGGCGGCTACGTCTCCTCGGCACAGTTCTCGGATGTGTGGGCCGCCGTCGTGGTGGTCACGCTCGTCTCGCTCGTGCTCTATAACCTGGTGCTCATCGTGGAAAACACGGTGCTGGCGCGGATGGGCATGCATCCGGAGAAGAGAGTGTGACCTTGGCGACGACGCACGGTGAGGCCGACGTGGACGAGGCCGCCGTGCGGCTGGGCGCTCGCGTGCGCGAGCTGCGCAAGGCGCGCGGCCTCACACTCGTGGCGCTCGCGGAGGCGACCGACCTCTCGCACCCGTTCCTCAGCCAGGTCGAGCGTGGACTCGCGAACCTGTCGCTGCAGTCGCTGCGTCGGCTCGCGCTCGCGCTCGAGACCAGCCCCGTCGAACTCGTGGCGGCGGTCGAGCAGGGGCCCGCGCCGCGCCGCGTCGAGGTGGTGCGCTCGGGATCGCGCCGGTCCACCGCGGAGGGCTTCGCGCGCGGCACGGCCACGTCTCTCGTGCGCGGCTCGCGGCCGTTCACGCCGATCGTGGTTGACTCGGACGCCCTCGAGCCGGGGGAGACCTTCGTGCACGCCGAGGACGAGTTCGTGTACGTGCTCGAGGGCGAGGCCGTGGTCGAGACGGATGGCAAGACCCACCGCCTGGGCATGGGGGATTCGATTTACTACGCGGGCGGCGTGCGTCACCGCTGGTGGTCGGACTCGGGGGCGTACCGGCTCCTCGTGGTGAAGCAGCAGGCACGCTAGCCCGGCTGCTTCACCGTCGCGCGGCCTTCTCAGTCACGCCGCCTTCTCAACCACGCCGCCTTTTCAACCACGCAGCGCGGCCGCCGCCACCTCCACGCGCCCCGCGATCTCTCGCGCGTCGGCGCGAGCAAGTTCGCCGTCGACCACGACATCGCGCCCCTGCACCAGGAGGCGCCGCACACGCGGCAGCGAGCCCAGCCCCAGCGCAGCGACGGGATCCGCGATGCCGGCGTGCTCGACCTCTCCGAGCTCCCACAGCGCGATGTCCGCGAGCTTGCCCGCCTCGAGAGAGCCGATTTCGGCCTCGCGCCCCAGCACCCGAGCGCCGCCCATGGTCGCGAGGCGCAGCGCGTCGCGCACGGGCATCGCGCCTGCGCCGTCGCGCAGGCGTGCCATGAGCGCCGCCTGGCGAATCTCGGAGCCGAGCCGGCCGTGCTCGTTCGAGGCCGCGCCGTCCACGCCCAGCCCCACCGGGGCGCCCGCGTCGATCAGCGCGCGCACGGGGGCGATTCCCGCCGCGAGGCGCGCGTTGGACGACGGGCAGTGGGCCACCCCGGTGCCGGTGGCAGCGAAGCGCGCGACGTCGTCGTCGGACAGGTGCACGCAGTGCGCCATCCACACGTCGGGTCCCAGCCAGCCCAGCGACTCGAGGTAGTCGGTAGGCGACATCCCGAACCGCGAGCGACAGAACGCCTCCTCCTCGACGGTCTCGGCGCCGTGGGTGTGGAGGCGCACGTCGAGGTCGCGCGCGAGCACCGCGGCCTCGCGCAACAGGTCGGCCGTCACGGAGAACGGCGAGCACGGCGCGATCGCGACGCGCGTCATCGCGTCGAACGAGGCATCGTGGTACCTGGTGACGGCCTCGGCCGACGCCGCCAGGGCATCGGCCGTGGTCTCCACGGCGAAGTCGGGAGGAGGCCTCCCGCCGACTCTCCGAGGTCCATCGAGCCGCGCGTCGCGTGCAGGCGCAGTCCCAGTGCGGACGCCTCGTGCGCGATCGCGCCCACGATGTCGCCCGAGCCGCGCGGGAAGATGTAGTGGTGGTCGCCCACGGTCGAGCAGCCCGAGCGCGCGAGCACCGCCATTGCCCCGGCCGCGGCCGCGCCGGCCGTGTCCGCGGTGATGCGTGACCACGTGGGGTACAGCGCGACCAGCCAGTCGAACAGGATCGCGTCCTGCGCCCATCCGCGCGTGAGCCACTGATAGAGGTGGTGGTGGGTGTTGATGAGGCCGGGGGTGACCAGCGTGCCGGTGGCGTCGATGCGTGTCGCGGCGGCGTCGCGCACCTCGGACGGTGCCGCGCCCTCGCCCAGCGAGACGATGCGCGAGCCGCGGACGGCGATCCAGCCGCGCTCCCATTCGGTTCCGACGGCGTCGACGGTCGCGACGTGACCGCCCTCAATCAGTGTCAGTGGGGACATCACACCAGGGTAGTCGCGGGAACCACGGCCGGATTGACCACGTTCGCCCCGCACAGCACCACCCCGATGCGTGCGCCGGGCTCGGGCACCCAGCGACGCGTCAGCAACGCGGCGAAGGGCGCCGCGACTCCCGGTTCGACCATGACCCGCAGCAGCCTCCACAGCCGCGCCTGGGCCTCGAGGACCTCCTCGTCCGTGACCACGGCGGACTCGGTGCCGGCGGCCGTGAGCGCGGCCCACGGCACGAGCCCGATCTGCGCTCCCAGGTGATCGGCCGCGACGCCCGAGATCGGCACGGGCGTGGGCGTGCCCGCCTCGAGCGAGGCCGCGAAGGACGCCGTCCCCACCGTCTCGCAGCCCACGATGCGCATGCGGTCTCCGCACCAGGCCGTGGCGCCACCCGCGAGCCCGCCGCCACCCACCGCGCACAGCATGGCGTCCAGGCCGCGGCCGTCCTCGCCCACGGCATCGGCCTCGAACTCGCGCGCGACGGTCGCCGCGCCCGCCATCACGACGGGGTCGTCGAACGCCTCGATCGTGGTGGCCTCGTGCTCGGAGAGGTAGACGTACGAGGCCTCACGCGCCTCGGGATACGTGGTGCCCACGCGGTGCACGTGGGCCCCCAGGTGGACCAGTCGCTCGACCTTCGCCGGGTTCGCGGTGGTGGGCACAAAGATGTGCGCCTCGTGTCCGAACCGCTGCGCCGCGTACGCGACGGCGGCGCCGTGGTTGCCTCCTGACGCCGCCACAATCCCTGACGGCGAGATGGGCTGCGTGGCGACGTAGTGCACCGCGCCGCGCGCCTTGAAGGCCCCCGTGACCTGCAGGTACTCGAGCTTGAAGACCAGCGTCGCGTCGATCCCGAGCGTGTCGCCGGGGATCTCGATGACGGGGGTGTGCCGCACGTGGGGCTTGATCGCGGCCGCGGCCGCGACAATCTCGGCGGCGGTGGGCACGTGAACGCTCATGCCCCCAGTGTGGCCCTCGTGGGCATCGTCCCGTGTGGCCGGAGGTCCCGCGCGCTACAGGCCGGTCGCGGAGAAGTGCATCCAGTCGTCGAGGTCGGTCCACGTGCCGCCCCAGTCCCAGCCGATTCCCTGGAAGTCCGCGATCATCTGCCGCTGGGTCTCGACCATGCCGGGGCGCAGCCAGGTGCGGTCGCGATACGCCGACGCGAGCTCGGGGAACACGTATCCGTCCCGCACCCACGGGTTGTGGAAGGGGTTGATGTCGACCGCGAGGCCGTGCGCATGCTGCGACCAGCGGTCGAAGCCGCCCGTGACCATGCGGCACTCGAAGGAGATGGTGACGTTGAGGTCGCCCGTGTGGTCCCCGCGCACCTCCTCCCAGGTCGTGACGCGCATCTCCTCGATCGGGAAGCGGCGCTCGTACATCTGCTCGAAGACGCTCGCGAGGTCCTCCGCGTGCGCGGCCGACGTGATCATCTCGCCCGTGTGCGGGCGCATGTCGAAGCCCCAGAATGGCATGACGACGTACGCGAGGTCCTCCGCGGGCACGGGGCACTCCTCGCGCCACGAGGACCGCTCGAGCACCTCATCGGGCACGGGCGTGATCTCGACGAACCACGCGTCCGACGACGGGTCGGGATGCGCGCCAGGACGGGGCGAGAGGCGGCGGTCGCGCAGCTCGGGAGGCGTCTCCACGGGCAACGCGAGGTCGTTGTCCTGCTTCTCCAGGACGGCCCTGCCGAGCCACTCCGGACGTGCGAAGGGGTCCGCCGTGACGGTCACGGTGGGCGAGGGGACGATGCCGGGGTCGGGGGTCGCGGTCGCGGTGACCGTGACGCGCGGCGAGGGCTCCGCCGGGCCCGCACACGCGGCGAGGACCAGGGTGGAGAGCCCCAACGCGGCGAGCGCGGCGAGGGTCACGGGGGCGGCACGCATGCGTACAGACTAGTGAACGGTCCCGCGCGCGACTCCGGTCGCTGGTGCGCGCTGTCGGACGGCCGTGGTGGGATAGGACCGTGACCGACCCTCGCGCCCGCCACCAGGAGCTCGTCCAGGAGATCGAGGCGCATCGTCACGCGTATTACGCGGAGGATGCGCCCACGGTGTCGGATGCCGAGTACGACGCCCTTGAGCGCGAGTTGCGCGAGCTCGAGGCGCTTCATCCCGAGCTCGCGACCCCGGAGAGCCCCACGCAGACCGTGGGTGGAACGGTCGCGCTCGGTTTCGCGTCCGTCACGCATCGGGAGCGCATGATGAGCCTCGACAACGCGTTCTCCCTCGAGGACGTCGAGGCGTGGCTCGCGCGTGTCGAGCGCGAGGCGGGGCCGCAGCCCGTCGTGTGCGAGCCGAAGATCGACGGCCTGTCGATCTCCCTCACGTACGAGCACGGCGAGCTGACGCGCGGCGTCACCCGCGGGGACGGCACCACCGGGGAGGACGTGACCGCGAACGTCCTCACGATTGCGGGGCTGCCGCGCACCCTCGCGGGCGAGCACGTGCCCGCGCTCGTCGAGGTGCGCGGCGAGGTGTACCTGCCCGTCGCGGCGTTCGAGGAGCTCAACGCTCGGCTGCTCGAGGAGGGCAAGGCGCCGTACGCGAATCCCCGCAACACGGCCGCGGGCTCGCTGCGTCAGAAGGACGCCGCGGTGACGGCGACGCGTCCGCTCGCCGTGACCACGTACGCGCTGGGGGCGCTCGACTGGGGCGACGGTGCTCCCGACCCGCGCGTGGGATCGCAGCACGGCATCTACGCGATGCTCGAGTCGTGGGGCCTGCCCGTGACCGCGCACGCGCGTGTGGTCGAGGGTGTCGACGCGGTCGACGCGTACCTCAGGGAACTCGAGTCCGGTCGTCACGCGATGGTGCACGAGATCGACGGCGCGGTGCTCAAGGTCGACGACCGCGCGGTCCAGGGACAGCTCGGCTCGACGAGCCGAGCGCCGCGCTGGGCGATCGCGTACAAGTTCCCTCCCGAGGAGGTGCACACCACCCTCGAAGACATCCGCGTCGATGTCGGACGCACCGGTCGCGTGACGCCCTATGGCGTGATGACACCCGTGACGGTCGCCGGGTCCACCGTGACGTATGCGACGCTCCACAACGCCCATGAGGTCGCGCGCAAGGGCGTGCGGATCGGCGACACCGTGGTGCTGCGCAAGGCGGGCGACGTCATTCCCGAGATCGTGGGCCCCGTGGTCGCGGCGCGCACCGGAGCCGAGCGCGAGTGGACGATGCCCACCGCGTGCCCGTCGTGCGGCACGGAGCTGGTCGAACAGAAGGAAGGCGACAAGGACCTCCGTTGCCCCAACGCGCAGTTCTGTCCCGCGCAGATCGTGGATCGCATCGCCTTCATCGGCTCGCGCGGGGCCTTCGATGTCGAGGTGCTGGGGGAGAAGGCTGCGGCGGCGCTCGCCGAGTCCGGCGTGCTGGAGAACGAGGCCGGACTCTTCGATCTGACCCAGGACGATCTCCGGCGGGTGCCGCTCTTCGTGCTCGAGAAGGACTCGAAGGTGGGGGTGTGACGCGCAGCGCGGGCGACCTGTCGGCCAACGCGCACAAGCTGCTCGACAACCTCGCCGCCGCGCGCAGCCAGCCGCTGTGGCGTGTCCTGGTCTCGCTGTCGATCCGACACGTGGGCCCCACCGCGAGCCGCGCGCTCGCGACCGCCTTCGGCTCGATGGATGCGATCCGCGCGGCCTCGGAGGAGGAGCTCGCGGCGGTCGACGGCGTCGGGCCGGTGATCGCGCAGTCGGTGCTGCAGTGGTTCACCGTCCCGTGGCACGCGGAGATCGTCGAGCGGTGGGCCGCCGCCGGCGTGCGGATGGTCGACGAGCGTGACGAGTCGATCGAGAGGACGCTCGAGGGTCTCACCGTGGTCGCCACCGGCTCCCTTGAGGGATTCACGCGCGACTCGGTCAAGGAGGCGATCGTGTCCCGGGGCGGCAAGGCGGCCTCGTCGGTGTCCAAGAACACGCACTACGTGGTCGCGGGCGCGAACGCGGGCTCGAAGGCCGCGAAGGCCGAGCAGCTGGGCGTGCCGATCCTCGACGAGGCCGCCTTCGTGCGCCTCCTCGAGGGCGGGCCCGAGGCGCTCGCCGGCGAATGACCCGCGGGCCGAGGCGACGCGCCTGAACCCGCGCTCGGGCGTGTCGCGGCGTGCGTGGGTAGTCTGGAAGACGGGCCCAGCGGGACCCCTGGAGGAGCCATGAACACCACCGCAGTCATCGGCATCGTCGTCGGCGTGATCGTGCTCATCGCGGTCGTCATCGCGCTTGTGAGCGTCGCCAACCGCAAGTCCGAGCCGCCCGAGGACCGGGTCGCGGCCCGACCGGCCAGCACCCCGATCCCGTCGAGGGAACACCGTCCGACACGTCGACCCCGCACTGGGACCGTCGCATCGACCCGAACGAGGGACCCCAGTGACGGCGACCGTGCGGGCGGTATCCCCGGACGAGACCTCACGGCTCCAAGAAATCGGCGAACTCACGGCCCTCGCATACCTCGCGGACGGGCTGATCGATCACGCGCACCCCTATCTTCCGCAGTTGCGTGACGCCGCGGCGCGCGCGCGCCACGCGGACCTCCTCGCGATGTTCGACGGAGACCGGGGCGAGGGCGCGATCGTCGGCACCATCACGCTCGTCCCGCCGGGCAGCCCCTTCATCGAGCTTGCCCAGGACGGCGAGTTTGAACTGCGCATGCTCGCGGTGTCGCCCATCGAGCGCGGGCGCGGTATCGGCCGCACGCTCGCCCAGGCCGCGATGGACCGCGCCGTCGCGCAGGGTGCCTCCCGCATCGTCCTGTCCACGATGGAGACCATGCACGTCGCCCATCGGCTCTACGAGCGCATGGGATTCGTGCGGCGCGAGGAGCTCGACTGGGTGGTCAAGGACAACGAGGACGGCACCGTGACGCGGCTGTCGCCCGCTCATCTCGAGCGCGAACCCTCGTGCGCCACGGAGGGCGTGCGCCTGCTCGGATACTCGTGGGAGCCCTGACTCCCAGCCACTAGACTCGGGCCCATGTCAACCCTCGACCGTTCCGATGTGGCGCGCCTCGCGGCGCTCGCGCGCATCGACATGACCGACGCGGACCTCGACCGCCTCTCGGGCCAACTCGACGTGATCCTCGACGCCGTCGCCAAGGTGGCCGAGGTTGCCGGCGAGGACGTGCCCGCGACCAGCCACCCCATCCCGATGGCGAACGTCCACCGCGAGGACGTGGTGCGCCCGTCCCTCGCGCAGGAGGCCGCCCTGTCGGGCGCGCCGGACGCCCAGGACGGCCGCTTCCGCGTGCCTCAGATCCTGGGGGAGGAGGCATGAGCGTGACCGACTGGACCCGCGCCACCGCCGCGCAGATGGCCGATGCCCTGGCGGCAGGGGAGGTGACCTCCGTCGAGCTGGTGCAGGCGCACCTCGACCGCATCGCCGCCGTCGACGGACTCGACACGCCGAGCGCGGTTCACGCGTTCCTCCACATCGACGCGGAGGGTGCCCTTGAGACGGCGCGCGCCGTGGACGCCGACCGCGCCGCGGGCGTCGAGCTGCCGCGGCTCGCGGGAGTGCCGATCGGCATCAAGGATGTCCTCGTCACACAGGGCCTGCCCACGACCGCCGGCTCGCGCATCCTCGAGGGCTGGATCCCGCCGTACGACGCGACCGTGACCCGTCGCGTGCGCGAGGCGCGCATGCCCATCCTGGGCAAGACCAACATGGATGAGTTCGCGATGGGCTCGTCGACCGAGCACTCCGGCTACGGCCCCACCCACAACCCGTGGGACCTCGAGCGCATCCCCGGCGGCTCGGGAGGCGGCTCGGCCGCGGCCCTCGCGGCCTTCGAGGCGCCGCTCACGATCGGCTCCGACACGGGCGGCTCGATTCGCCAGCCGGCCTCGGTCACCGCGACCGTGGGCGTCAAGCCCACGTACGGCGGCGTGTCGCGCTACGGCGCGATCGCGCTCGCCTCGTCGCTCGACCAGCTGGGCCCGTGCGGCCGCACCGTGCTCGACACCGCGCTGCTGCACGAGGTCATGGGCGGTCACGACGTCATGGACGCCACGTCTCTCGACGAGCCCGTGCCCCCCGTGGTGGACGCGGCCCTCGAGGGCGCCCGCATGGACCTCACCGGCGTGCGCGTCGGCGTGGTGCGCGAGCTGTCGGGCGCGGAGGGTGGCTTCCAGGACGGCGTCAAGCAGCGCTTCGAGGAGTCCCTCGAGAGGCTGCGCGGCATGGGCGCCGAGGTGGTCGAGGTGTCCTGCCCCAGCTTCGAGTACGCGCTCGCCGCGTACTACGTGATCCTGCCGTCCGAGGCCTCGTCCAACCTGGCCAAGTTCGACTCCGTGCGCTTCGGCATACGCGTCGAGGGAGCGACCATCGAGCGCACCATGGCCGCGACGCGCGCCGCCGGCTTCGGCGACGAGGTCAAGCGCCGCATCATCCTCGGCACGTACGCGCTGAGCGCTGGCTACTACGACGCGTACTACGGCTCGGCGCAGAAGGTGCGCACCCTGGTCCAGCGCGACTTCGACGCCGCGTTCGCGCAGTGCGACGTGCTCGTGTCGCCCACGACGCCCACGACGCCGTTCAAGCTCGGCGAGCGCATCGATGACCCGCTCGCGATGTACCTCAACGACATCGCGACCATCCCCGCGAACCTCGCCGGCATCCCCGGCATGTCGCTGCCCGCGGGTCTCGCGCCCGAGGACGGGCTGCCGGTGGGCTTCCAGATCCTCGCCCCCGCGCGCGAGGACGCCCGCCTCTACCGCATCGGCGCCGCGCTGGAGGCCTCGCTGGCCGCCGAGTGGGGCGGCCCGTTGTCCGCGCAGGCACCCGAGTTGGAGGTCGGCAAGTGACCACGATGACGTACGAGCAGGCGATGGAGGAGTTCGACCCGGTCTTCGGCATCGAGGTCCACGTCGAGCTCAACACCAAGACCAAGATGTTCTGCGGCTGCGCCAACGAGTTCGGCGCGGAGCCCAACACGCAGGTGTGCCCGGTGTGCCTCGGTCTGCCCGGCGCGATGCCCGTCACCAACGAGAAGGCCGTCGAGTCCGCGATCCGCCTGGGCCTGTCGCTCGGCTGCTCGATCCGCGAGTCCTCGCGCTTTGCCAGGAAGAACTACTTCTACCCTGACCTGTCGAAGGACTACCAGATCTCGCAGTACGACGAGCCGACCTGCTATGAGGGCGCCCTCGACGTGGTGCTCGACGACGGCACGGTGGTGACCGTGGGCATCGAGCGCGCGCACATCGAAGAGGACGCGGGCAAGAACACGCACGTGGGCGGCTCGGGAGGCATCCAGGGCGCCGACTACTCGCTCGTGGACTACAACCGCGGTGGCGTGCCCCTGGTCGAGATCGTCACCAAGCCCATCACGGGCATGGGAGACCGCACCGCCGAGGTAGCGCGCGCATACGTCGCGACCATCAGGGACATCGTGCGCGCGCTGGGGATCTCGGATGGCCGCATGGAGCAGGGCTCGGTGCGCGCGGACGTCAACCTGTCGCTGCGCCCCAAGGCCGTCGCGGGCGAGTCGCAGGACGACATCCCCTTCGGCAAGCGCTCCGAGACCAAGAACGTCAACTCGCTGCGCGCCGTCGAGCGTGCCGTGCGCTACGAGGCCGCGCGCCAGGCGGTGCTGCTGCTCAACGGCGAGCCGGTGATTCAGGAGACCCGCCACTGGCATGAGGACACCTCCTCCACCACGCCGGGTCGCTCGAAGGAGGAGGCGGAGGACTACCGCTACTTCCCCGAGCCCGACCTGCTGCCCGTCGAGCCGTCGCGCGAGTGGGTCGAGGAGCTCCGCGCGACCCTCCCCGAGCACCCCGCCAAGATGCGGGCGCGCCTGCGCGAGGAGTGGGGCTTCAGCGATCTCGAGATGAGGGACGCGGTGGCCGCCGATGCCCTGGTCCTGATCGCGGACACGGTCGCCGCTGGCGCGGCTCCCCAGGCTGCCCGTAAGTGGTGGATGGGTGAGCTGTCGCGGGTCGCAAACGACCGCGAGGTCGAGCTGGGCTCGCTGCCCGTGACCCCGGCCGCCGTGGCCGAGCTGCAGGGGCTGGTGGACTCGGGTCGCATCAACGACAAGCTCGCGCGCCAGGTGCTCGAGGGCGTACTCGCGGGCGAGGGTTCTCCCGCCGAGGTGGTCGCCGCACGCGGCCTCGAGGTGGTCTCGGACGACTCGGCCCTTGAGGCGGCGGTCGACGAGGCCCTGGCCTCGCAGCCCGAGGTGCTCGACAAGATCCGCGACGGCAAGGTGCAGGCCGCCGGCGCGATCGTGGGCGCCGTGATGAAGGCCACCAAGGGTCAGGCCGATGCCGGACGCGTGCGGGAGATCATCCTGCAGCGCGCGGGCGTCGAGGGCTAGGGGCGCGCATGCTCAGCCAGACCCCCGTTCGCCGCGTCGCGAGCGGGGGTCTTGCATTGTCGGCCCCCGCGTGCGCGCTCACCTTCGACGACGGCCCCAACGGGCTCGACACGATGCGCCTCCTGGACTTCCTGCGCGACCGCGGGATCCGGGCGGTGTTCGCCGTGATCGGCGCGGAGATCCTGAGGCCGTCCGGCATCGCGGCCGACGGCACACTCATCCCGTCGGGCGCCGATGTGCTGCGGCGCATCGTGGCGGAGGGGCACGTGCTGTGCAACCACTCGACGTCGTTCGCGGACATGGGCGAGTGGAACGTGCTCGACGTGCGCGACGACATGCTGCGCGCTCTCGAGATCATCGAGGGCGCCGTGGGCGATGAGGTGCCCGTGCCGTATTGGCGCGCGCCCAACGGCTCATGGGGCCAGACCGCCGCCGTCGCCGTGGCGCTGGGGATGCAGCCGCTCGACGTGGTCAACACCATCGAGGATTGGGTCGACCAGGACCCGGCCGTGCTCGCGTCGCGGCTGCGGCTCGCGATGACTCCGGGCGAGCTCGTGTTGGTGCACGACGGCGGGGGACCGCGAGGCGGGACGGTGGACGCCGTCATCGAGGTCGTCGACGAGCGGCTCGCCGAGGGGTGGCGCTTCGTGCTGCCCGAGCTGCCGTAGCGCGCGTCGCCTCCGCCCCTTGACCTTCTCTCCAACTGGAAGGAATATGGTGGTCGGGACGGCTCGACCTACGGAGGTCCCCATGTCCCCAGCCCACGCACACGCCCACCCGGCCCCGGCATCGTCCGGAGGCACCCAGTCCCATGATGCGCACGCTCATGGCACCGACCATTCTGGCCACGCGGACCTGTTCCGTCGCCTGTTCTGGTGGAACCTGATCCTTGCGGTGCCGGTGATCGCGACCTCGGGGATGGTCGAGCATTGGCTGGGCTACGACCTTCCCGGCACGGCGTGGATCCCGCCCGTACTCGGCACGGTGATCTACCTGTGGGGCGGCAGCCCGTTCCTCACCATGGCCTGGCGGGACGAGCTCACGCGGCGCCGGCCGGGCATGATGACGCTCATCTCGCTCGCGATCACCGTCGCGTTTCTTGCCTCGGCGGCCGCCACGCTCGGCGTGGGGGAGCTCGACTTCTGGTGGGAGCTGGCCGCGCTGATCGTGGTGATGCTGTTGGGCCACTGGCAGGAGATGAAGGCGGTGGGGCAGGCGCGCGGGGCGCTGCAGGCGCTCGCCGAGTTGCTGCCCGACGACGCCGAGCGCGTCACCGCCGACGGCACCGAGCACGTGAGCCTGAGCGGCCTGCGCGAGGGCGACGTGGTGGTGGTCCGGCCCGGCGCGCGCATCCCCGCGGACGGGCGGGTGACCCGTGGTGAGGCCAGCGTCGACGAGTCGATGATCACGGGCGAGTCCGCCCCGGTGCGCAAGGGGAAGGCGATCCCGTCGTGGCCGGCACCGTCGCGACCGATGCGTCGTTGCGCGTCGAGGTCACGGCGGTGGGCGAGGCGACGGCCCTTGCCGGGATCCAGCGACTGGTCGCGGGGGCACAGGAGTCGCGCTCGGGGACCCGCAGGCTTGCGGATCGTGCCGCGGCGTGGCTGTTCTGGATCGCCCTCGCTGCAGCGGGGATCACGCTCGCGGCACACCTCATCGCGGGCAATCCGACCGGTGGCCTCACCGCGGCCGTGTCGGTACTGGTCATCGCGTGCCCACACGCGCTCGGACTCGCGATCCCGCTCGTGATCGCGATCGCGACCTCGTCGAGCGCGCGGCACGGGATCCTGGTCAAGGACACCGCCGCTCTCGAGGCGATGCGCACCGTCGACACCGTCCTGTTCGACAAGACGGGGACCCTCACGCGCGGCTCGCATGAGCTCACCGAGGTCGCGACCGTTGACGGCTGGGACGAGGACCGGGTCCTCGCGCTCGCCGCGGGCGCCGAGTCGGACTCCGAGCATCCGATCGGACGTGCGGTGGTCGACGCGGCGCGCGACAGGGGCCTGGACGTCCCGGAGGCCCGCGACATCGAGACGATGCCCGGACGCGGCGTGCGCGCCGCCGTGGGCGAGCGTGCGGTCGCCGTGGGAGGGCCCGCGCTCCTCGACAGTCTCGATCTCGAGGCGGCGCCGGTGCTGCGCGAGGCCACGGACCGGTGGCGGTCGCGAGGCGGCGCGGTGCTTCACGTGGTGGTCGACGGCGCCGTAGTGGGGGCGTTCACCACCGCCGACCCGATCCGGCCCGAATCGCGTGCCGCGGTCGACGCGCTCCACGCGCGCGGCATTCGCGTGGCGCTCATCACGGGCGACGCGCGGTCGGTCGCGGACGCGGTCGGGGAGGAACTGGGCATCGACGACGTCTTCGCGGAGGTGCTGCCCGAGGACAAGGATCAGGCAGTCGGCGATCTTCAGGCGCGCGGGCGTCGGGTCGCGATGGTCGGCGACGGGGTGAACGACGCCCCCGCTCTCGCCCGTGCGACCGTGGGCCTGGCGATCGGGGCCGGCACAGATGTCGCGATCGAGGCGGCCGGCGTCGTGCTCGCGGGTTCCGATCCCCGCGCGGTGTTGAGTGTGATCGACCTGTCGCGCGCGAGCTACCGGAAGATGCGCCAGAACCTGGTGTGGGCGACCGGCTACAACGCGATCGCGATTCCGGTCGCGGCGGGTGCGCTGGGGTGGGCGGGAGTCACCATGCCGCCCGCTGTCGCGGCGATCGCGATGAGTCTGTCGACCATCGTGGTGGCGCTCAACGCGCAGCTGTTGCGTCGCCTGGACCTCGGCCCGGCGTAGGGGCGTTCCGAGCCGACAGGCGAGCACCTGCCGTGCGGTTTTCTCCTGGCGGAGGTGGCAACGTCGCCCCCAGGTCCGACCGGAAGAGTGCGCCATGTCCGCTCCAACGACGACCGGCGCACCATTGCCGGACCTCACCGCCGAGCACCTCGGCGAGGTGCTCGCCCTCCTGCCCGGCTCCGACTCGGTCGAGCTCAAGGCGACCGTGCCCGGCGCCGACCGCCGGCGCGTGGTCCAACGGCTTGGGATGGACCCGCTGGAGGCCGAGCTGCGACAGGTGGCCTTCTTCGACACCCCCGACCTCCTGCTCAACCGCCACGGCGTCGTGGTGCGCGCGCGGCGCATCCAGGGCAAGGAGGGGGACACCGTGATCAAGCTGCGTCCCATCAACCCGGCCGACCTCGGCGAGGACCTGCGCAGCGACCGTGCGTTCGGCGTCGAGGTCGACGCCATGCCGGGGGCTACGTCCGCTCCGCGAGCATGAAGGGAACGGCCAAGGACAAGAAGCTGTGGGAGGCCTTTCACGGCGAGACCCCCGCGCGTGCCCTGTTCTCCGCGCCGCATGGGCCGCGGAGCTGTGGATGTACCCGGACCGCTCGCAGATCCTTGAGCTGTCCTCGAAGTGCCTCCCGGCCGAGGCCTTCACAGCGGCGGCGTAGGCCAAGGCATTTCTCGCGTCGCGCGCTCGCGCGCCGCCACGACAGGTTGAGCCGCAGCGGCGACAGGTTGTGAGTGAGGGGGCGGCGGGCACCCCGTCCCGCGCTAGCGTGCACCGCGGCGCGCTGCACGCGCCGCTCCCGCACGACGCCCACGAGGAGACGGCCCATGACACTCGACCGGACGCCCGCCCAGCGATGGCGAGACTTCAGCGCCGAGCACACCGTGGTGGCCGAGATCATCAAGTTCTCGGGCTTGTCGTTTGTCGTGGCCGCGCTGCAGTACCTGCTGCTCACGTTCCTTCCCGGCGTCCTCTTCCGGGCGACCGACTGGGGCTCCATCCCGGCCCAGTTCCTTCACGTCACCCTCGGCCCGCTCGACACGTACGTGTTCGACTACCCCGCCACGGGGGATGCGCTGGGTGGCCTGAGCTACTTCGTCGCCTTCGTGCTCATGCTGGTCATCTCGCAGGGAGTGAACTTCCCGCTGCAGCGCAACGTGGTGTTCCGGTCGAAGGGACGCGTCGGGTTCCAGCTCGCGTGGTACGTGGTGGCGCTGGTGCTCATCACGGTGCTGTGCAGCTTCCTCATGAGCCTGTACGTGCCGCTCGTGAAGGAGTGGGCGGATCCCGCCGTCTACAACCTGCTCGTCACGGTGATCAACGGCGGCGTGCAGCTGATGATCTACTTCCCGGTCTTCAAGATCATCTTCCCCGCCGCGCCGGTCGCGGCGCCGCAGGCGCTGGCGCTCGACAACGCTGCACTCGACAACCCCGCACTCGACGCGCCGGTACCCGCGCAGCGTTAGCTCAGGTACGCCCCGGCCGCGACGGCGTAGGCCGCCATGATCTCCGGCCGCGTGTCCTTCGCGGGCGAGGCAACCACCGCGAGGGGCCACTCGGGTCGCGATCCCGTCAGCGCCCACGCCGCCTGCACGGCCGCGCCGGCGGCGACATACTCGCCTGGCTCGGGCACCTCGACGGGGACGTCGAAGACCTGGGCCGCGATCGCCTGCACCGCAGCGTTCTGCGCGGAGCCGCCCACGAGGAGCGCGCGCTTGGCGACCACGCCCGCGGACAGGATCGCCTCGAGCCCCACGGCCTGAGCCGCCAGCATGCCCTCGATCGCCGCCCGCGCCATGTTCGCGCGCGAGGTGTTGGCGAGGGTCATGCCGGACAGCGTCGCCGTAGCGTCGGGAAGGTTGGGGGTGCGCTCGCCCTCGAAGTAGGGGACCAGTGTGAGTCCGCCCGCGCCCGGCTCGGCCTCGAGCGCGAGGGTGCCGAGCTCGTCGTAGCCCACGGCCAGGACCCGCGCGAAGGCATCGAGCACGCGCGACGCGTTGAGGGTGCACACCAGGGGAAGGTGCTCTCCCGAGGCGGACGCGAAGCCCGCGACAATTCCCGTCGCGTCGCGGAAGCCCTGCTCGGTGACCGCGAAGACGGTTCCGGACGTGCCGAGCGACACGACCACGTCGCCCACCGTCGCGCCGAGTCCCAGCGCGGCGGCGGCGTTGTCGCCCGCGCCGGGGCCGACGACGCACTCCAGTCCGTGGACCGAGCCCGCGCGCTCGCCGGGTCCGAGCACCCGCGGGACCACGGCATCGTGCCCCAGCGCCGCCACCAACAGATCGCGGTCGTACTCGCCGGTCGCGGGGTTCCAGTAGCCGGTGCCCGAGACGTCCGAGCGGTCCGTCGTGAGCTCCTCGAGCACCGGACCGAGCGGCGACTCGCCCTCGGGTCCGTATCCGCGTAGCCGCCAGGTGAGCCAGTCGTGAGGCAGCGCCACCGCCGCGACCCGCGCGGCGTTCTCGGGCTCCGCGTCGCGCAGCCAGCGCAGCTTGGTAGAGGTGAAGGAGGCGACGGGCACCAGTCCCGTCCGCTCGGCCAGGGCATCGGCCCCGAACTCCTCGATCAGGAGGCGGCGGCGCCGGCGGACCGGGTGTCGTTCCAGAGCAGCGCGTCGCGTACCACGGCTCCCGCCGCGTCGAGCGCGACCATGCCGTGTTGCTGGCCCCCACGGAGATCGCCGCGACGTCGGCGAGGCCGCCCGCCTCGGCGAGCGCGGTCTGCAGCGCATCCCACCAGCGCTCGGGGTCGACCGAGGTGCCGTCGGGGTGAGACGCCCTCCCCGTGCGCACCACGGCGCCGGTGTCGAGGTCGCGGATGACGACCTTGCAGGACTGAGTGGACGAGTCGACGCCGACAACGAGGGTCATGGGGTCTTCCTTCACGCACGATCTACTGTTCGGGACACTGAGTACTCGAATCCTCGCCGAAGAGCGCGGTTCGGGACACTCAGTCCTCGTCGTGAGACGAGAGCGGCGCCCGCCCCGTCCGGGTGCACTGACGGGGCGGGCGCCTGGGTCGAGGAGGCTGGTTAGCGAGCGCCCATCAGGTGCTCGGCGGCGAGCTGCTGCAGGCGGACGAACCCGAAGCCCTTGCCGTCGAAGTACGCGTCCGCGTCGAACTGCTCGTAGGCGGAGGTGTCCGCGAGCAGGTCGGCGACGGTCTCGCCCTCGTTCAGCGTGGTCTGCGCGAGCTCGAGCTGGCGGGTGGCCGCAATGGCCTCCTGCACCTCGGGGTCGGCGCGGAACGCGGCCGCGCGCTCCTTGAGCAGCAGGTACATGCGCATGTTCGCCTTCGCGGACTCCCACACGCCGTCGATGTCCTCGGTGCGCGAGGGCTTGTAGTCGAAGTGTCGGGGGCCCGTGTACGCGGCGCCGCCGTTGGGCCCACCGTTCTCGAGCAGGTCGACCAGCGAGAACGCGTTGAACAGGTCGCCGTGGCCGAAGACCAGGTCCTGGTCGTACTTGATGCCGCGCTGACCGTTGAGGTCGATGTGGAAGAGCTTGCCGTGATCGAGCGCCTGAGCGATGCCAGCGGTGAAGTTGAGTCCGGCCATCTGCTCGTGGCCCACCTCGGGGTTGAGGCCCACCAGCTCGGGGTGGTCAAGCGTGTTGATGAAGGCCATCGCGTGACCGACGGTCGGCAGCAGGATGTCGCCGCGGGGCTCGTTGGGCTTGGGCTCGATCGCGAACTTGATGTCGTAGCCCTGGTCGATCACGTACTGACCGAAGATGTTGGCGGCCTCGCGGTAGCGCTCGAGCGCGACGCGGATGTCCTTGGAGAAGTCGTACTCGGCGCCCTCGCGGCCGCCCCACATCACGAAGGTCTTGGCGCCCAGTTCCGCGGCCAGGTCGATGTTGCGCAGGATCTTGCGGATCGTGAAGCGGCGCACGTCGCGGGCGTTCGAGGTGACGCCGCCGTCCTTGAAGACCGGGTGCGAGAACGTGTTCGTGGTAATCATCGGGATGGTCATCCCGGTCTCCTCGCACGCCTTCTTCAGCGCGTCGATCGCGGCGCGGCGCTCCGCGTCGGTCGAGGCGAACGGGAAGAGGTCGTCATCGTGGAACGTCATGCCGTACGCGCCCAGCTCGGAGAGCGTGTGGATCGCGGTCACGGCGTCGAGCGGGCCGCGCGTCGCGGAGCCGAAGGGGTCCTGAGCGTTCCAGCCAATGGTCCACAGACCAAACGTGAACTTGTCGGCCGGGGTGGGGGTGAGCGACATCGCGCCTCTCCTATCGTCGTTGAATCGGGTTAAAATGTTCCCGCATAAAACATATCCCCGCAGAGGGGTCCTGTCAAAACGGAGAGGGGACGATGCCCGGGCGGTGGCGGACATGACGCTGACGCGGTGCGGCGGGGTGCGCCGGAGCGGGCATACTGACGGGCACGGAGGAGGAGCAGATGGCTGAGGAACGTGCGGGGTCGGACACGCCGCGGGTGGCGCCCGCGCGCGGCAGCCGCAACGACCACACGCGACGCCACAATCTGTCCGCCCTGCTCACTGCGGTGCACTACGGCGGTCCGCTGACGCGCGCGCAGCTCACGCGCGACACGGGCCTCAACCGCTCGACCATCGGCGGCCTGGTCGCCGAGCTCGCCGAGCTGGGCCTCGTGATCGAGGATGCGGCCGAGGAGACGGGCGCCGTCGGTCGGCCGAGCCTCATCGTCCGTCCGCGCACCGATGTCGTCGCGCTCGCGCTGCACCCGGACGTCGATGCGCTCGAACTCGGAGCGGTCGCGATCGACGGTTCCGTCGTGGCGCGCAGGCGCAAGTCGGTCGTGTCGTCGCCTAGCCCCGAGGAGGCCGTCGTCTTCGCGCAGTCCGCTGCCCGCGAGCTCGCGCGCGACCTGGGCGACGCGCGCGTCGCGGGAGTCGCTGCCGCCGTGCCCGGACTGGTCGCGGTCGACGGCGACACCGTGGTCGACGCCCCCACCTGGGCTGGCGCGGAGTGAGGCTCGCGACCGCGCTGCAGGAGGCGCTCGACCTGCCCGCGACCGTCGGCAACGACGCGAACCTGGGGCTGCGTGCCGAGTGGAGCTATGGCGCCGCCCGCGGCGTCGACACCGTGGTGTACCTCAACGGCTCCGCCTCGGGAATCGGCGGCGCCGCGCTCATCGGGGGACGCATGCTGCGCGGCGGGCGCGGCTACGGCGGCGAGTTCGGCCACATGATGATTCGCTCCGACGGCGAGCGCTGCTCATGCGGACGCGCGGGGTGCCTCGAGACGGAGCTCAACGCCGAGCGGCTCGACGCCGCGGGCCACGAGGCGTCCGCGCTGGATGCTCTCGCGGGCATCCTTGCGGCGGCGATCGCCAACCTCGAGGTCGCGTTCGACCCGGACCTGGTGGTGCTCGGCGGATACCTGGGTGCGCTGTACGACGAGCGGCGCGCCGCGATCGAGACGGGAGTGCGCGACCTCGCGTTCCGGCCCGATGCCGAGGACGTGGCGATCGCCCGCGCGGCGCTCGGCGGCAATCGGCTGCTGATCGGCGCCGCGGAGCGCGCCTTCGCCCCGCTGCTCGCCGACCCCGCGGGAGTCGCGCTGCGCGCGCTGTGACGCCGCTGGCACACTGGCGACATGATCACCGTCTCGGTTCCCACGCAGGAGGTTGCCGATGCCCTGGGTCACCCCGGTCCCGATGCCAGGGTGATCGTGTGGGATCCGGCGGTCGAGGACGTTCCGCCCGCCGAGCGTGAGCGCGTCACGATCGCGTGCCTCGCGCACTACACGGGAGGCCGCACCGTCTACGGCCGCCTTGCCGACTGTCCCGACCTCAAGGTGATCCAGATCCCCTCGGCCGGTTTCGAGCACGCGGTGCCCTTCGTCCCGCCCGGCGTCTCCCTCGCAAACGCTCGCGGCGTGCACGACACGCGCGTCGCGGAGATGGCCCTGCTGCTCGCCCTCGCCTCTCAGCGGCGGCTTCCGCAGTTCCTTGAGGCGCAGCGCCGTGGCGAGTGGGCGCCGGACTTCGACGCCCCCAGCCTCGCGGACACGCGGGTTCTCGTGGTGGGCTACGGGAGCATCGGCGAGGCGATCGGCGCTCGCCTGCGCGCGTGCGAGGCCCACGTTGAAGGAGTCGCCCGCACCGCGCGTCTTGCCCCTGACGGCACGCTGGTGCACGCCGCGAGCGACCTGCTCAGCCTGCTGCCTCACCACGACATCGTGATCGTGGTCACGCCACACACCGAGGACACGGACCGCCTGGTGGACGCCCGTTTCCTCGCGGCGATGAAGGACGATGCCCTGCTCATCAACGTCGGTCGCGGCAAGGTGGTGGACACGGCGGCCTTGGTGGCGGAGCTCGAGTCCGGTCGCCTGCGGGCCGCGCTCGACGTCACCGACCCCGAGCCGCTGCCCGCGGGGCACCCGCTCTGGACGGCGCCGCGCTGCATTGTGGTCCCTCACGTCGCGGGCGTCGAGCGACTCACGGACCGTCGCTACACGGGCCTGGTCCACCGCCAGATCGAGGCGCGCCGCCATGGGGACGATCCCGTCAACTTCGTGATGATGGGCGCCTTCCCCGCGTAGCGCGACCGTCGCGGGGAAGGCGCCGCCCCTCAGAGTTGCTGCCCCGCCTGTTCGTCGCGCAACGCGATCCAGGCCTTGACGATCTCGGTGAGTTCGTCGCGCCTCTCCTCGGCCTCGTGGATCGACACGAACTGCATCGAACGCGCCTCGCGCCCGCTGCCGAGGAGGTGCGGATAGCGCCCCGGGATGAGCGCGCCCTGGTGAAACATGAGGGTGGCGTGGTCCTTGGACTTGGGAAGAAGCTCGCGAGGTTGCCTCGATAGGTGAACGTGGGTGCCTGCCACTTGATGCACTCTTCGATGCGATCGTCCGCGGTCAGCAGGATGCGTCGGACCCTCTCGACCACCACTTTCATGGGGTTGTCGTAGTGGGCCATCCAGACGTCCACCTGATTGTCCGCCATGGGTTCAGGCTACGCGGGCGGCCGGTGTCGCGCGCGTCGAACCAGGCAGACGCCCCTCCGCGCTCGCGGTCCACAGGTGGATCGCGCCGTACGCACGCCATGGCCGCCAGGACTCCGCCGCGTGGGCGAGTCCGCGCGCGTCGAGACCGCTCGCGCGCTGAAGGATGAGGTCCGTGAACGGTAGGGCATCGGGATCGCCGAGGGCGCGCATCGCGATGTAGTCCGCGGTCCACGGCCCGATGCCCGGCAGGTCGAGCAACGCGGCGCGGGTGTGGGCGCGGTCCGCGCCGGGGGAGAGGTCGAGCGAACCGTCGAGCACCGCGCGCGCGACGGCGGACACGGCACTCCAGCGCGAGCGTGGCATGAGCCCCACTCCGGGATCGACGTCCGCGAGCGCCTCCGCGCCAGGGAAGACCCGGTTCGGGACGCTCAGGACTTCCGATCCGGCCTCCCTGGGGCCATGGGGGACGCTCACTCCTCCCCACCGCTCGACCATCGTCCCAAGCGTCCTCCGCGCCCCCGCGACGCTCACCTGCTGGCCCACGATCGCACGCACTGCGATCTCGAATCCGTCGACGGCGCCGGGCACGCGTAGCCCCGGTGCGGCAGCCGCGAGGGCAGCCATTGCCGCAGACTCGCCGAGCGTCGCGTCGATCGCGATCGGATCCGCGTCGAGATCGAGCAGCCTCCTGCACCGTGCCACCGCCGCGCCCAGGTCGCGCACGTCGGCGAGCGACAGGCTTGCCGCGACATGCCCCGCGCCCGCGCGCAGGCGCACCGTCGCGCCGCCGTGCGGCAGGAGCATCGTCCGCGCATACTCCTCTCCGTCCCACGCCTCGACGCCCGCGATCGCGCGCGCCCCCAGGAATGCCAGTGCGCGCGGGACGTCGGCGGGCTCGCGGTGACGCAGGCGCAGGCGAATCTCGCCCGCGGCGCCCCCGGCGCCCCCGGCCAGTGCGGTGCCGCGGGCGCTCGCGCGACCGCGCACCTGGGACGGCGTGAGATCCCATGAGGTGCGCGCGGCATCATTGAACTGGCGCACCGACCCAAAGCCGGCGGCGAAGGCGACGTCCGCGACGGGCATCGGGGTGGTCTCGAGCAGGGTGCGGGCGTGCTGCAGGCGGTGAGCGACCGCGAGGGCCAGCGGGCCGGCGCCCAGCTGATCCGTGAGGACGCGAGACACGTGGCGCTCGGTGTAGCCCAGCCGCCGCGCGAGCCCGGCGACACCCTCGCGATCCACGACCCCGTCCTCGATGAGACGCATCGCGCGGCTCGCGACGTCCTCGCCCACGCGCCACCGCGGGGAGCCGGGGGTGTCGTCGGGGAAGCATCGGCGGCACGAGCGGTAACCCGCGCGCTGCGCGGCCGCGGCGCTGGGAAAGAAGGTCACGTTGGCGCGCGCGGGGGTGCGCGCGGGACACGACGGCCGGCAGTAGATGCCCGTGGTGCGGACCGCGGTGAAGAACTGACCGTCGTAACGCGCGTCCTTGCCGCGGATCACCGCATAGCGCATCGAGTCGTCCCACATAGGCACGAGTGTGACGCATCCTCCGTGACCGGGCTCGCGGAAATCGGACACCACGGGGGAACGATGCGCGAGTCTCGCGGGTGGGTGCGTCAGCCGGCGTGCGTCAGCCCGCGCGGAGCGCCTTGCCGCGCTGGAAGTCCGCGAGCGAGGCCGCGCGCTCGGTGGCGTGGTCGACGATCGGGGAGGGGTAGTCCGGCGTGTCGAGTTCGGAGATCCAGCGCCGCACGTACCGGCGCTCGGGGTCGAACTTCGCGGCCTGAGACTCGGGATTGAAGATACGGAAGTACGGCGCCGCATCGCGCCCCGTGCCCGCGACCCACTGCCAGTTGAGCTGGTTCTGCGCGTGGTCGTAGTCGAGCAGTGCGCGGCGGAAATGGTCCGCTCCGCGCTGCCACGGCACGTGGAGGTCCTTAACCAGGAAGGATGCGACCACCATGCGGACGCGGTTGTGCATGGTGCCGGTCGCCGCAAGCTCGCGCATCCCCG
The DNA here is from genome assembly GCF_030296675.1 of Demequina sediminis. Classification (GTDB taxonomy): domain Bacteria; phylum Actinomycetota; class Actinomycetes; order Actinomycetales; family Demequinaceae; genus Demequina; species Demequina sediminis. The sequence continues at coordinate 188,764 of NZ_AP027736.1, forward strand.
CATCCACCAAGGGGTAGCCGGTCCGGCCGTCGCGCCAGGCGGCCCAGGCATCGGCGGACTCGTCGTCCCGAGCCCACGCATCCTCGGGGATCACGGGGGTGAGCGACTCGCGTTGCGCGCGCGGATGGCGGAAGAGCACGTCCGCGTGGAACTCGCGCCACGCCACCTCGGACTCGAACTTGCGCGCGGCGTCACCGCGTATCGCGCCGGTCGCGGCCAGCACTGTGCGTGAGTGGATCTGCCCGAACGCGAGCGGCACCGAGAGTCGCGACGTCGACTCGAGATCGGGGCGGTCGCGCTCGGCCGCGTAGGCGCCCAGGCCGTTCTCGACGAACTCGTGCCACGCGTCGAGCACGCCCGCCTCGCGCGCCTCGACCGGTTCCGCCAGGGGGTCCTCGCTGTCCCCGCGTGCCGCCTCGGCCTCCAGGTCGACGTCCGAGTCGACCGCCGCGAGGTAGTCGGGGTCCGCCGCGTGCGCGGGGGCGCGCCAGCCGTGTTCGCGCCACGCACGCGAGAACGGCGTGAAGACGCGGTACTCGTCGCCATCATTCTTGACCACACGGCCGGGGGCGACCGCATACGGCGAACCGACGAACCTCAGCTCGCGCCCGTCGTCGGCGAGGGCGCGCTGCACGGCCTCCTGTGCGCGGATTCCTGCGGGGGAGTACTCGCGGGAGGCCCACACCACACGGGAGTCGTGCTCGCGTGCCACGGCGAGCACGGCGTTGTCCGCGCGGTCGCGGCGGATCCCCACCGCCCCTCCGGTGGCCTCGCGCAGGCTCGACAGCACGCGTGCGAGGTGCGCGCGGCGGCGTCCCGACCACTGATCGATCGGAGGGGTCCACGCGAACACGGCCGCCGCGGGGCCGTGCTCTTGCGCGCCGAGCAGCGCCGGATTGTCCGCGAGGCGTGCATCACGCCGGATCCACCACATCTCGGTCATGCGCGCCAGCCTGCCAGGGTCATGACCCCACAACGCGGCGGCCCCGCCGGATGATTCCGACGGGGCCGCGACGCTCGTGCAGAGTGGTGCGCGTTACGCGGTGGCGCCCTGTGCGGCGTACTGCTCGACGTGCGCGACGGCGGCGGCCACGAAGCCGGTCAGGATCGCCTTCACGCCCTCGTCCACCAGCGCACCCTCGGCGTCGAAGGCCGCGGGCGTGTAGTGCAGGAAGACCTCGGGCTGGCCGAGCGTGGGGGCGTTGAGGTGGCCGAGGATCGCGCGCAGGTGCTGCTGCGCGGCGGCGGTGCCGATCGAGCCGATCGAGGCGCCGGCGATCGCGACGGGCTTGCCGTTGAAGGAGTTGGTGCCCCACGGGCGCGAGGCCCAGTCGATCGCGTTCTTGAGCGCGCCGGGGATCGAGCGGAGGTACTCGGGGGTGACGATGATGATGCCGTCGACGCCCTCGATCGCGGCCTTCCACTCTCGTGCGGCCGTCGGGTAGTCCGCGTCGAAGTCGGGGGAGTACACGGGGAGGTCGCTGTAGTCGAGCTCGACGAGCTCGGCGCCGGCGGGGGCGAGCGCCTGGAGCGCGCGGGCGACGTTGCGGTTGATGGACGCGCTCGAGCGCGATCCGACGATGATGCCGATGCGGGGCATGGGTGTCTCCTTGAAGGTGTGGTGGGAGGCTCCGACAACAGTGCCGGACGGTCACCGCAACGACGGTGACGCGTCAACTATTCCAGAAGGTGACGCGTCTACGGAAGTCGGTTGCCGCGGCGGTGAGCCGAGTCAGGGTGTGGGTGCGCCCGTGGTGGAGTCGGTCCGCAGCGAGACGGCGAGCGGGTCGCTCGTCTCTACCAGGGGGTCTGCGGTCGACACGGCATCGACGAACGCCGGGATTCCCACGGTGGGGCTTGGTGGTCCCGGCGCGCGTTCGGCGAGTACTGCCGCGACCGGGTCTGACGGCGCGGTGAGGCCGCGAGCGGGAGTCGCGGGGGTGACCGGGGCGACGGGCGTCGCGGGCTGCTCGCCCGCCGCGAGCGACGCGCGAGCTTGATGCACCACAAAGCCGGCGATCGCCGCGAGGAGCTCCTTGGCCTGCGCCTCGAGGTCCGCGTCGACGCACGCGCCGTGCTCGTCGAACGATGCCGCGTCGACCGAGAGCGCATGCTCGGGCTGGCCCATGACCGTCGCTCCGGCGTCCTTGAGGACAGTCCGCAGGTGAGTGAGCGCGGCAAAGTAACCGGCGCGAGGCGCGGCGGCACCCGCGATCGCGACCGGACGGCCCACGAGCGACGAGGGTGACGCGGTGGCCCAGTCGATCGCGTGCTTGAGCGCGCCGGGTATCGAGCGCTCGTGCGTAGGAGTGAGGACCAGCACGCCATCGACCTCGTCGATCGCGCGCTTCAGGGCGATGCCGGCGGTGGGCAAGGGCGCGTCCGTGTACGGGGCGTGGAGTGGGAGGTCCGACGCGGTGAGTTCGACCACGGTCGTGCCCCGGGGGGCAACGGTGTGGAGAAGCGTCGAGAGCAGGCGCGTGGTGCGCACCTCGGGCAACTGACCCAACAGCAGACCGATGACCGGCATCGACTATTCCTTCCTCGGCAACGGTGGAGTGGAAGAACTGCAGCCGCCCCCTCGCGGTTGGGATCCGTAACGTCTGTCCTCCCAGGCGCATTCCCGACAAGTGTCAGATAGTGACGAACCTCACTCGGCGACGGCGGCCTCGATTCCTGCCCGCAGCAACTCGGCGGTGCCCTCGCCATGAGCGGCGTAAGTGGCCCTGAACCGTGCGTCCTCGACGTACATCCGGGCCAGCTCGCGATAGGCCTGCGCGTCGGGCGTCCAGAATGTCGACACCCATGCGCGATGCCGTTGCACGAGCGCCTGCACGCGGGCGTCCGCCCCCTGCGCACCCTCCGCCGCGAGGCGACCCAACGCTGCCGCGATCTCGCGGTGCTCCGCGAGGTGAGCGGCGCGACCACCCTCGCCGAGCGAGGCCCACTGGGCGTTCGACGACTCGACGGCATCGTCCCCCATCGCGCCCGCGCCTCGGGCTCGTAGCGTGCGTGATCGAAGCCGTCGAACATGTCAGTGGCAGTCATGGGAAGTCCCTTCTCCAGGCGGGTGAGCGTGCGTGCGACGGTCGCCGCAAGCGTCGTGAGGCGGTCGCGCCGGGCGAGCAGCGCCTCGTGGTGGTCGCGCAGACGCGCGGCGGTGGTGGCGGGGTCGTCGCCGTCGACGATGGCGGCGATGGTCTCGAGCGGCACGTCGAGTTCGCGGAGCACCAGAATGTGCTGGAGCCGCGCGAGTTCGGTGTCCCCGTAGCGGCGCCTGCCGTCGGCGCCGGTGTGCGCGGGTGTGAGCAGGCCGATCGCGTCGTAGTGGCGCAAGGTGCGGCTGGTCACGCCGGTGAGCCGCGCGGATCCTGCGCCGCCTGGTCGACGCGGCCGAGCGCGCCGGCGTGGTGCAGGTGCAACTGTTCGCCGCGACGGGTCGTGCGGACTTCTCCGCGCGCCACGGTTTTGTCCCCCGCCCGGCCGATGCCCCGGGCATGGACCTGCCGACTGCCACCTGAGTGCGGTGCCGGCCCCGGCATCGTCCGTCACTCGCCGTGTCCACGATGCGGCGCCCTCGCGCGCGCGTCTGGTCCTACACTCGGCGCTATGACTGAGACGCCCGACATCAAGCCCCGCTCCCGCCAGGTCACGGACGGCCTGGAGGCGACCGCGTCGCGCGGCATGCTGCGCGCCGTCGGACTCGGTGACGAGGACTTCGCGAAGCCGCAGATTGGCATCGCCTCCTCGTGGAACGAGATCACTCCTTGCAACCTGTCCCTGCAGCGCCTCGCGGCGGCGTCGAAGAACGGCGTCCACGCGGGCGGCGGCTATCCGCTCGAGTTCGGCACCATTTCCGTCTCCGACGGCATCTCGATGGGCCACGAGGGCATGCACTACTCGCTGGTGTCGCGTGACCTCATCGCCGACTCGGTCGAGACCGTCATGATGGCCGAGCGCCTCGACGGCAGCATCCTGCTCGCGGGCTGCGACAAGTCCCTTCCCGGCATGCTCATGGCCGCCGCACGCCTCGACCTCGCGAGCGTGTTCCTCTACGCGGGTTCGATCATGCCCGGGCACGTCACGCTCTCCGACGGCACGTCCAAGGACGTCACGGTGATCGACGCGTTCGAGGCCGTGGGCGCGTGCGCCGCCGGCCTCATGTCGGAGGAGGACCGCCTCGCGATCGAGAAGGCGATCTGCCCCGGCGAGGGCGCGTGCGGCGGCATGTACACCGCGAACACCATGGCCTCGGTGGGTGAGGCGCTCGGCATGTCGATCCCCGGTTCCGCGTCGCCGCCCAGCGCCGACCGCCGCCGCGACTATTACGCGCACAAGTCGGGCGAGGCCGTGGTGAACATGCTGCGCCTGGGGATCACCGCGCGCGACATCATGACCAAGGAGGCGTTCGAGAACGCGATCGCCGTGGTCATGGCGTTCGGCGGCTCGACCAACGCGGTGCTCCACCTGCTCGCGATCGCCAACGAGGCCGAGGTCGACCTCACGCTCGACGACTTCTCCCGCGTGGCCGCCAAGGTTCCGCACCTGGGTGACCTCAAGCCGTTCGGCCAGTTCGTGATGAACGACGTCGACCGCGTGGGCGGCGTGCCCGCGGTGATGAACACGTTGCTCGAGGCGGGCCTCATGCACGGCGACGTCATGACCGTGACCGGCAAGACGCTCGCGGAGAACATGGCCGAGCTCAAGCCCGCGACCATCGACGGCCGCGTGGTGCGTGCCCTCAACAACCCGATCCACAAGTCGGGCGGCATCACGATCCTCAAGGGCTCACTCGCGCCCGAGGGCGCCGTGGTGAAGTCGGCCGGATTCGACGACGACGTCTTCGAGGCGACCGCCCGCGTGTTCGACCGTGAGCGCGCGGCCCTCGACGCTCTCGAGGCGGGAGTGATTCAGAAGGGTGACTGCGTGGTCATCCGCTACGAGGGCCCCAAGGGCGGCCCCGGCATGCGCGAGATGCTCGCGATCACGGCCGCGATCAAGGGCGCGGGACTGGGCAAGGACGTGCTGCTCGTGACGGACGGCCGCTTCTCCGGCGGCACCACCGGGCTGTGCGTGGGGCACATCGCCCCCGAGGCGGTCGACGGCGGACCGATTGCATACGTGCGCGACGGCGACCGGATCACGCTCGATGTGGCCAACGGCACGCTCGAGCTGCACGTCGACGCGGAGGAGCTCGAGGCGCGCAAGGAGGGCTGGGAGCCCATCCCCGCGCGCTTCACCAAGGGTGTGCTGGGCAAGTACCAGAAGCTCGTGGGCTCGGCGTCGAAGGGCGCAGTGCTCTCGTAGCGGCGGGTTGCTGGGCCCTCGCCGCCCAGAAGTCACACCGCTGGCGCCGGGTGTGCGCCGCTCCCCATGTGGATCGCGGACACCTGTCACCAGAGGTGTGACTTCTGCACGTGGCGAGGGGGTTGCCCCGCGCGGTCGAGTCTTGCGCGGCTGAGCCTTACCCGACCTAGCCCCTCCCGACCTAGCCCCGCGCCCCGGCGACGGCGGGAGCGGCCGCCTCCACGGCGTCGTCCCCACGTCCGGGGATCGACTCCACGACCTCGCGGAACTTCGCGTGATCCGTGTAGAGCTCCTGGGTGAGCGGGTTGAGGCGGCGCGAGATGATGCGCCGCGCCTGGTAGATCACGACGGCGACGTTGGCGGCGAGTGACAGTGCCGAGACCACGAACAGCGCGGTGGGGTCGTGCGACGCGTCGACCGAGAACTGCGAGGTCGACACGAACGCAGGGAACGCCATCGTGAACATCATCCAGAACGCGAGGGTGTGGGCCCGGTGCTGGAGCCAGGCGCCCTTGCGCAGGAAAAACGCCGGGATGGTGCAGGACAGCAGCAGCGCGGCGCCGGCGTAGAACGCGTGGTCACCCACGCAGTTGTAGACGTACGCGAAGTTCCACAGGTCGTACGCGATGATCCAGAACCACAGCATGTCGGGCCAGATCATGTCCTTGGTCTTGTCACGCGAGATGTAGATGCCCATCCAGCCGCAGATCGTGACGATGTTGAGGATGCCCGCGACGCCGTTCATGGTGTTCCAGATGCCGGGCACCATGTAGGCGCCGTCGTGGATGCCCTCGGTGAGGCCGGCGACCTCGAAGTCGCGCGTGACGGCCTCCGCGATGTTGATCGCGAGAATCAGCGGCGGGAACAGCAGCACCCAGCGGTTGGCCGCGAGGCGGGGGTAGTAGCGGATCGCCATGAAGCCCAGGCATCCGGCGAGCGCCGAATACACCTTGACCCAGTGGAACCACGTGCCGGTCGAGGAGCCCTCGCCTGCCGTGTGAGGCCACACGAAGACCGTGAGGACCAGGGGCACCGCCACGAAGAGGCCGAGGCCCCACAGCTTCGAGCGGCGTGACAGCTCGTTGAGCCCGATCAGGGCGCCGAGCACCACAAAGAACATGACAGCGGCCTGCCAGCCGATGTCTCCGAACAGGAACATCTCACTCTCCTTCGAGTGGTGGGTCCAGGCCGGGGTCGCTGGAGGGGGTGGGCGCCAGCCGGAGGGTCTGGCGCACGAGGTCGGCGAGCACGTCGTCGCCCACCTCGGGTCGCGTGCGCATCAGGCCCAGCAGGCCGTGAAGCAACATCGCGAACGTCTCCCGCACGTGGCGGATCTCGATGCGGTGGCGAGCCGCGTACGCGGGAATGGTCGTGGCCTCGAGGACCGCGAGGAGCGCATCGACGGAGGCGTCGACATAGCGGACGTACAGTCCGGCGTCGTCGACGCGCGGGACCGGGGAGCGGACGATGCCCTGGCGGGGTCCGCTCCCGGCTCGACGTCGCGACCGGGCAGGTGGCGGTGGAACAGCGCGATGTAGTCGCGCACGGCGCCGTCGATGTCGCCGGGTGTGCGGGCCGCATCCCATGCGCGCAGGTCATCGGCGAAGTCGGAGACACATGCGTCGAGCACCATCTCGACCAGTTCGGGGGTGGATCCCGCGTAGTGGTACACCAGGCCTCGCGTGACGCCCACCGCGTCGGCGATGTGCTGGAACGTGGTCGCGTGGACTCCCTGCGTGGCGAACAGGCGGCGCGCTGCCGAGACGATCTCCTCGCGGCGCACCTGGGGCGCCTTGACGGTGCGCCCGGTGCGCCCTGCGCGCCCGGTGCGCCCTGCGCGGGAACGGCCCTGGTCCATGCGACCACCACTGCGCGCTATTGACAATCTGTCAATGCGGGGGACGGGCGGCTCGTTGTGCCGTGCCTTTCCGTGACGCCCGCCCCCGCCCGCGTCTCCGCCGCCCGTCCCGTCGGAGGTCACACATCTGGCGCCGGGTGCGCGCGGATTCCCGTCTGGAGCGCGAGGACCGGTCGTCAGATGTGTGACCTGCGCAAGGGCGGGCCGCGTGGCACCGGTGCCGACGCCCGCCTACTGCGTCTTAGAATGCAAGACGGTGAACCAAGATGTGAGATTGTGCGACCGCGGGGCGACACCGCCCCCACCCCGGGCGTAGAGTCTCACCATGCAGACGATCCTCGTACGAGTTATCGGGCGCGCGGACAGCCACCCCTAACCCACGCATCGTCCGCGCGCAGACCCCGAAGGCCACCTCGGCCCAGGGGTTTCTTCATGCGAGGCGGACGCGAGGCCCGCCTCCCACCCACCACCAGGAGAGAAGATGGCACAGGTCCAGGCCAAGCCGGGCGCACCAGCGTCCCGCTCCCGCCAGGCGTCGAGCACTCCCTCGCTCGCGCACCCCACGCCGCAGTCGAACCCGGATCCCGCGCTCAACGGCGTCGAGATGACGGGGGCACAGGCGATCATCCGCGCGCTGGAGAACGCCGGCGTCACGGACGTCTTCGGTCTTCCCGGCGGGGCGATCCTGCCCACGTACGACCCCCTGATGGACTCGACGCGGCTGCGCCACATCCTCGTGCGCCACGAGCAGGGCGCGGGCCACGCGGCACAGGGCTACGCGCACGCGACCGGCAAGGTCGGCGTGTGCATCGCGACCTCGGGGCCCGGCGCGACCAACCTCGTGACCCCGATCGCCGACGCGAACATGGACTCGATCCCCATGGTGGCCATCACCGGCCAGGTGGGTGCGGCAATGATCGGCACGGACGCCTTCCAGGAGGCGGACATCGTGGGCATCACGGCCCCCATCACCAAGCACAACGTGCTGGTGACCGATGCCGCTGACATCCCGCGCGCGATCGCGGAGGCCTTCTACATCGCGAGCCACGGCCGCCCCGGCCCGGTGCTCGTCGACATCGCCAAGTCCGCGCAGCAGGCCACCGCCGCGTTCCAGTGGCCCGGCCGCATCGAGCTGCCCGGCTTCAACGCGGGCGCCCGCCCGCACAGCAAGACGGTGCAGGAGGCCGCGCGCCTGCTCGCGACCGCCCGCCGGCCCGTGCTCTATGTGGGTGGCGGCGTGATCCGCTCCGGCGCGAGCGCAGGGCTGCGCAAGCTCACGGACCTCTCCGGTGCGGCGGTGGTCACGACGCTCATGGCCCGCGGCGCGCTGCCCGACAGCCACCCGCAGCACCTGGGCATGCCGGGCATGCACGGCACCGTGGCGGCCGTCGCGGCGCTGCAGAAGGCGGACCTGGTGGTCTCGCTCGGCGCGCGCTTCGATGACCGCGTCACCGGCGCCCTCGACAGCTTCGCGCCGCACGCGACCATCGTGCACGCGGACATCGACCCCGCCGAGATCGGCAAGAACCGTGCGGTGGACGTGCCGATCGTCGGCGACCTCAAGGAGGTCTTCGAGGCGCTGGTGCCCGCACTCGCGCAGGAGCATGAGCGCCACGGCAAGCCGGACCTCGAGGCCTGGTGGGCGCAGCTCGACGACTGGCGCTCGACGTACGCGCTGGGCTACACGCCCACGCACGACGGACTGTCGAGCCCGCAGCACGTGATCCAGCGCCTGGGTGAGCTCAACGACCCGGAGAGCACCATCTACACGTCCGGCGTGGGCCAGCACCAGATGTGGGCGAGCCAGTTCATCAAGTACGAGCGCCCCAACACCTGGATCAACTCGGGCGGCCTCGGCACCATGGGCTTCTCGGTCCCCGCCGCGATGGGCGCCCAGGTGGGCCAGCCCGACCAGACGGTGTGGGCGATCGACGGCGACGGCTGCTTCCAGATGACCAACCAGGAACTTGTCACGTGCGCGATCAATGAGATCCCCATCAAGGTCGCGATCATCAACAACTCGAGCCTGGGCATGGTGCGCCAGTGGCAGACCCTGTTCTACGAGGGCCGCTACTCGAACACGGACCTGCACACGGGTCACGGCACGCGCCGCGTCCCCGACTTCGTGAAGCTCGCCGAGGCGATGGGCTGCGTGGGCCTGCGCTGCGAGTCCGATGCCGACGTCGACGCGGTGATCAAGCGCGCCAACGAGATCGACGACCAGCCCGTGGTGGTGGACTTCACCGTGTCGCGCGACGCGATGGTGTGGCCCATGGTCGCGTCGGGCAAGAGCAATGACGAGATCCAGTACGCGCGTGGCATCGCCCCCGCGTGGGACCGGGAGGACTGACCCATGACGAAGCACACCCTGTCCGTGCTGGTCGAGAACAAGCCGGGCGTGCTCGCGCGCGTCGCGGGCCTGTTCTCGCGCCGCGCGTTCAACATTCACTCGCTCGCGGTGGGCCAGACGGAGCACCCGGAGATCTCTCGCATCACCGTCGTGGTCGACGTGGACGCCCTCCCGCTCGAGCAGGTCACCAAGCAGCTCAACAAGCTGGTGCACGTGCTCAAGATCGTCGAGCTCGAGCAGGACCGCTCGGTCCAGCGCGACCTGCTGCTGGTCAAGGTGCGCGCGGACTCGCGCCAGCGCACCGACGTCCTCCAGGTGGTCGACCTGTTCCGCGCCCACGTCGTCGACGTTGCTCCCGACTCGCTCGTCATCGAGGCGGTGGGCGCGCCCGAGAAGCTCGAGGCGCTGCTCGCTGCGCTCGCGCCCCACGACGTCCGCGAGATCGTCCAGTCCGGCACGGTCGCGATCGGCCGTGGCGGCCGCTCGATCACGGAGCGTGCGCTCGATCGGGTGGCCTCCGCCTGATGTCCTGAGGGACGATGCCCGGCCCGCCCGAGCATCGTCCCTCACCCCCGTCTTCACTTACGTTCGACAATCAACTGAAGGAGATCCCAGCATGGCTGAGCTGTTCTACGAGAAGGACGCAGACCTCTCGATCATCCAGGGCAAGAAGGTCGCGGTCGTGGGCTACGGCTCGCAGGGCCACGCTCACGCGCAGAACCTGCGCGACTCGGGCGTCGAGGTGCGCGTCGCGCTCCGCGACGGCTCGAAGTCGGTCGCGAAGGCGGAGGAGGACGGCTTCACGGTCCTCAGCGTCGCCGACGCCACGCAGTGGGCCGACCTCATCATGATCCTCGCGCCGGACCAGCACCAGCGCGGCATCTACAACGACGAGATCAAGCCGCACCTCGCGCCGGGCAAGACCCTCGCGTTCGCGCACGGCTTCAACATCCGCTTCGGCTACATCGAGACCCCCGAGGGCGTCGACGTCATCCTCATCGCCCCCAAGGCACCCGGCCACACCGTGCGTCGCGAGTACGTCGCGGGCCGCGGCATCCCGGACATCATCGCCGTCGAGCACGACGAGTCGGGCTCGGCGTGGGCGACCGCGCTGTCCTACGCCTCGGCGATCGGTGGCACGCGCGCAGGCGTCATCAAGACCACGTTCACCGAGGAGACCGAGACGGACCTCTTCGGCGAGCAGGCCGTGCTCTGCGGTGGCACGTCGCACCTGGTGCAGTACGGCTTCGAGGTGCTGACCGAGGCCGGCTACCAGCCCGAGATCGCGTACTTCGAGGTCCTGCACGAGCTCAAGCTGATCGTGGACCTCATGTGGGAGGGCGGCATCGCCAAGCAGCGCTGGTCGATCTCCGACACCGCCGAGTACGGCGACTACGTCTCCGGCCCCCGCATCATCACCCCGGAGGTCAAGGAGAACATGAAGGCCGTGCTCGCCGACATCCAGTCCGGCGCGTTTGCCAAGCGCTTCATCGACGACCAGGACAACGGCGCCGTCGAGTTCAAGGAGCTGCGCGCCAAGGAGGAGTCGCACCCCATCGAGACCACCGGCAAGGAGCTCCGCGCCCTGTTCTCGTGGTCCGGCGCCGCGCAGGACAAGGACTACGTGGACGGCTCGGCGGCCCGATGACCGAGACCACCTACCGCCTCGCGGTGGTCGCGGGCGACGGGATCGGCCCGGAGGTTGTCGCGGAGGGGCTCAAGTGCCTCGCCGCCGCGACCGAGGGCACCGGAATCGTGTTCGAGACCACCGAGTTCGACCTGGGTGCCAAGCGCTGGCACGCGACGGGGGAGACCCTGACGGACGCCGACCTCGAGGCGATCAAGGGCCACGACGTCATCCTGCTGGGCGCGATCGGCGACCCCACGGTGCCGTCGGGCGTGCTTGAGCGCGGGCTGCTGCTCAAGTTGCGCTTCGCGCTCGACCAGTACGTCAACCTGCGTCCGTCGCGCCTGTACCCCGGGGAGGTGTCGCCGCTGCGTGAGCCGGGCGAGATCGACTTCGTGGTGGTGCGCGAGGGCACCGAGGGTCCGTACGTGGGCAACGGCGGCGCGCTGCGCGTCGACACCCCCCACGAGATCGCGACCGAGGTCTCCGTCAACACCCGTCACGGCGTCGAGCGCGTGGTCCGCTACGCGTTCTCCGTCGCGGCGGGTCGCGACCGCAAGCACGTGACCCTGGTGCACAAGCACAACGTGCTCGTGCACGCGGGTCACCTGTGGCGCCGCACGGTCGAGGCGGTCGCGCCGGAGTTCCCCGACGTCACGTGGGACTACCTGCACATCGACGCCGCGACGATCGTCATGACCACGGACCCCTCGCGCTTCGACGTGATCGTCACGGACAACCTGTTCGGCGACATCCTCACGGACCAGGCGGCCGCGGTCTCCGGCGGCATCGGGCTCGCGGCCTCGGGCAACGTCAACCCCGACAAGACCGGACCGTCGATGTTCGAGCCGGTCCACGGCTCGGCCCCCGACATCGCCGGTCAGCAGAAGGCGGACCCGTCCGCCACCGTGCTGTCGGTCGCGATGATGCTGGACTTCCTGGGCCACGGCGAGCTCGCGGCCAAGGTCGAGGCGGCGGTCGCGGCCGATGCCGCGGCCAAGGCCGAGTCCGGGCTGGTTCGCTCGACGGCCGAGGTCGGCGACGCCCTCGCCGCCCGCATCCGCGCCTAGGACCCATCCCCTCTAGGACGCCCTGTGAGGTGCTGAGTGCGCGAATCCGCCGATTCTGAGCACTCAGCACCTCGCAGGACTCACCCCATGCCAAGACCAAGGAAGGCCCAGAAGTGACTGACACCATCGCATCGTCCACCGGCGAGGCCTTCCGCGTCGTCCGCAATCCCCACGCGGCCACGGACGCCGAGCGCGCGGAGAAGCTACGCGACCTCGCCTTCGGGCTGCAGTTCACCGACCACATGGCGCGCGTGACGTGGACCGCCGACGAGGGCTGGCACGACCGCCGCATCGAGCCCTACGGCCCCATTCCGATGGACCCCGCCGCCTCCGTGCTGCACTACGCGCAGGAGGTCTTCGAGGGCCTGAAGGCGTACCGGTGGGCCGACGGCAGCATCCGGCTGTTCCGTCCGCACGCGAACGCCGAGCGCCTCCAGCGCTCCGCATGGCGCATGGCGCTGCCGGAGCTGAGCGTCGACGACTTCATGGCCTCGATCCGCGCGCTCGTCGAGCTCGAGCACGCGTGGGTGCCCGACGCCCCCGAGACGTCGCTCTACCTGCGCCCCTTCCTCATCGGCACCGACGTGTTCCTCGGACTGCGCGCGCCCAAGCGCGTCGACTACCTGCTCATCGCATCCCCCTCGGGGCCGTACTTCCCCGGCGGCATCAAGCCCGTGTCGATCTGGGTCGAGCGCGACTATCACCGCGCGGGCCCGGGTGGCACCGGCGCGGCCAAGTGCGGCGGCAACTACGCCGCGTCGCTGCGCCCGCAGATGGCCGCGTACGAGCGCGGCTTCGACCAGGTGCTGTACCTCGACGCCGCGACGGGATCCGTGCTCGAGGAGCTGGGCGGCATGAACGTGTTCGCCGTCCGCGCGGACGGCACGGTGCTCACCCCGATCATCAACGGCAACATCCTCGAGGGAGTGACCCGTTCGAGCGTCATCAGGCTGCTCGAGGACCAGGACCTCAAGGTGGTCGAGCGAGACATCACGCTCGCGGAGCTGCGTCAGGGGATCGAGGACGGCGAGATCACCGAGGTGTTCGCGTGCGGCACCGCGGCGATCGTCACCCCGGTCGGGCGCATGGCCTCGACAGACTTCGACGTGACGGTCGGCGACGGCCAGCCGGGCCCCGTGACGGCCGCGGTGCGCGAGCGCCTCACCGCGATCCAGTACGGCCGCGCCGAGGATCCCTACGGCTGGATGCACCGGGTTCTCTGACGCGTCGACGGCCCGGCCTGGCCCGGCGCGTCGCACGCCTACGCATGCGTAACCTACGGGCGCGTAGGTTAAGATTGAGCATGACCCAGAACCACATGGCAGCACCGGGGCTCGCCAGCATCGACCCCGCGATGAACCTCACCGCGATGCTCGACTCTCGCGTCGCGGCGAACCCCAGCGGTCCCTTCGCCGAGGTGAAGGACGATGCCGGGGCATGGGTCCCCGTGTCGCTCGCCGAGTTCAGGGATCGGGTGCGCGCCGTGGCGAAGGGCCTCATCGCGTCCGGCGTGGCCGCGGGCGACCGTGTGGGCATCATGGGCGACACCCGCATCGAGTGGTCCGTGATGGACTTCGCGGTGCTCGCCGCCGGGGGCATCGTCGTGCCCATCTACCCGTCGTCGTCGGCGAAGCAGTGCGCGTGGATCGTCGAGGACGCGGGGCTGTCCCTGGTCGCGGCGGAGACCGAGGACCTGCGCGCCATGCTCGCGGGCCTCGACAAGGCTCCCCGGGTGGTCGCGCTCACCGCCGAAGGCCTCGACGCGCTCGCCGCCTCCGGTGACGGCGTCTCCGACGCCGACCTCGACGCCCGCACCGCGGACGTGGTGCTCACCGACCTCGCGACCATCATCTACACCTCGGGCACCACGGGCCGGCCCAAGGGCGCGATGCTCACCCACCGCAACCTGGTCGAGCACGCGAAGAACGTCGAGCTCGACTCCGAGTTCGGCGCGTTCGTGCAGGGCGACACGAGGGTGCTGCTCTTCCTTCCCCTCGCGCATGTCTTCGCGCGCTACGCGATGGTGCTCGCGCTGTCCTCGGGCGCCGTGATTGGCTACACCCCGAACCATAAGACGCTCGCCGCCGACCTCGCGAGCTTCCGGCCCACGTGGATGCCGCTGGTCCCGCGCGTGCTCGAGACGATCTACAACCGCGCGGACGCCGCCCAGACCGGCCTCAAGAAGCGGATCTTCCGCTGGTCGGCCAAGGTCGCGCGCGAGTCTTCGATGGCGCTCGAGACCGGCGGACCGTCGCTCGGGCTGAAGGTGCGCTTCCGGATTGCCGACGCGCTGGTGCTCAAGAAGATCCGCGCGCTCATGGGTGGGCAGCTGGGCTACGTGCTCGCGGGCGGAGCCAAGCTCAACGCGAGCATCGGCCACTTCTTCCGCGGACTGGGCGTCACCGTGATGCAGGGCTACGGACTCACGGAGACCACCGCAGCGCACATGGGAACCCCCAGCACCGGCCAGGTCATGGGCACCGTCGGCCACCCGCTCGCGGGCTGCGAGGTGAAGCTCGACGAGGACGGCGAGATCCTGGTCAGGGGCGTCAACCTGTTCTCGGGCTACTGGAACGCACCCGAGGAGACCGCTCAGGTGATGCGCGGCGACTGGTTCGCGACGGGCGACCTGGGAGAGATCCACGACGGCAACCTCACCATCACGGGTCGCAAGAAGGAGATCCTGGTGCTGTCCTCGGGCAAGAACATCCAGCCCGCGATCCTCGAGGACTCGATCCGCTCGCACCCCGCGATTCAGGACTCCGTGGTGATCGGCGACGGCCGCCACTTCGTGTCCGCCGTCGTGACGCTCGACCCGGTGCTGTTGCCCAGCTGGCTCGCCGCTCACGACCTGCCCGAGATGGACGTCGCGACCGCCTCGACACACGAGCGCGTGCGCGAGCTCATCAGCCGCGCGATCGCCACGGCCAACGATCACGTCTCGCGCGCCGAGGCCATCCGCGAGTTCCGCATCCTTCCCCGCGAGTTCACCGAGGCCCGCGAGGAGATCACGGCCTCGCTCAAGATTCGCCGGGCCGTGGTCATGGAGAACTTCAAGGACCTCATCGAGTCGATCTACTCGCAGCAGAAGTCCTCGCCCCCGGCGGCCACGCCTAACCCCACCCGCGCCCCACCGAGCCCCGCCCCCGGCCACCGTTCGGGACACTCAGTACTCCTCCGTCGCGAGTCTCGCGGGCTGCGGGACACTGAGTACTCCCCGCGCGCGGCGACCCCGCCTGCGTCATGCTGAACTCATGCCCGCCTCCGACTTCACGCTGACCAGCCCCGACATCCCCGACGGCACCCGCATCCCGGACACCTTCGCGGGGCAGGACGGCGCGCTCGCGCCCCGCATGAGCGTCGAGGGGGTGCCCGAGGGGTCCGTCGAGCTCGCGCTCGTGTGCCACGACCCCGACGCCCCGCTCCCGCACGGCTTCACCCACTGGACGCTGTACGGACTGCCGCCCATCGAGGGCGAGATCGCGGTCGCGCTGGGAAGGTCCGGGCCCCAGGACGACTCCGGCGTCGGCTACGTGGGCGCCTTCCCTCCGCCCGGCCACGGCGTGCATCGCTACTACTTCTGGGTCTACGCGCTCTCCCGCCCGGTCGAGGGCGAGCCCACCCGCGCGGAGTTCCTCGCGCGCTACGCGGATGCCGTGATCGGGCAGGCGCGCACCGTGGGCACCTTCTCGCGATAGGCCCGGGATGAGGGACGATGCCCGCTACAGGGCCGCGGAGGCGGCCGTCTGGGAGCGGCATGAACTCCCGAGTCCGACCGAGCACTGGGTCGACCACCCCCGCGGGCGCATCCGGGTGCTCGCGCGCGGGGAGGGCCGCCCGGTGCTGTTCATCCACGGTAGTCCCACCGCGGGAGCCTCGCTCGTGCCGCTCGCGGGAGCGCTCGCGAGCGGTCCGCTGTCCGGGCTGCGGGTGCTGGTGGTCGACCGCCCCGGCTGCGGGCTCAGCGACCCCCTCGACCCGCCGCCGGCCACCTCGGGGAGCTCTTCGACGCCACCACCGCGGCCCTCGCCGCGGTCATCGAGGCCCACTCCGCCGGCCCCGCGGATGTCGTCGGCAGCTCCGCCGGGGGAGCGGCGGCCCTGACGCTCGCGGCACGTCGCCCCGAGCTCGTGCGCACGCTCGTCCTCGAAGGCGCGCCGCTCCTCGCCGGCGCCCGGCTGCCCGCCCCACTGCGGGCATCGTCCCTGCGACCGGTGGCACGCGCGGTCACTCGCCGCCGCGTGACGGAGGCCGATCTCCGCCGCTCCTTTCGCGCCATGGGCCACGCGCGGCTGCTCTCGCGCGGCGGGCTCGCCGGGCCGGATCTCGCGTGGCGCGTCGCCGTCGCGCGCCACACGGACACGTATGCGCACGAGCTCGCGCTCATCCGCCTCGCCGCGTCCTGGCGCGGTCTGCGGGCGGGCTGGGCGCCGGGTCGCGAGACGCTCGAGGAAGTGCGTGCGCCCTCGCTGTGGCTCGTGGGCGACCGCGATCCGTTCTCCTCTCCCGCGAGGGTGCGCGCGTGGGCGGCGCACGCACCCGGCTCGACCGTGCGCATCCTCCCTGGTCAGGGCCATCAGCCCTGGATGGACGATGCCGTGGGTCACGCGCGCGCGATCGTGCGGTGGTGGAGAGGCCCGAGGATGCGGCCGTGACCCTTCACGTTGTCGGACCTCGGGCGTAGCCTGACGGAGGCGCTACGTCCCCGGTGGCGCCGGGGGAGTATTCATGACGGACCTGGCAATCGAGACCGAGGGTCTCGCGAAGATCTACGGCAAGCAGCGGGCGGTCGACGGGATCGATCTCGCGATCGCTCGCGGAGGTGTGCACGGCTTTCTGGGGCCCAACGGCGCAGGCAAAACCACGGCGATTCGCATGCTCGCCACGCTCATCCGGCCGGACGAGGGTCGCGCTCGCGTGTTGGGCTACGACGTCGAGAGGCAGGCCGATGAGGTGCGCTCGCGTGTGAGCCTCACGGGGCAGTTCGCGTCGGTTGACGAGGACCTCACGGGCAAGGAGAACCTGCGGCTCATCGCGCGCCTGTACGGGTATCGCGGCGCGGCGGGCGCGGGCCGCGCGGATCAGTTGCTCGAGGCGTTCGGGTTGGCCGATGCTGCGGACCGGCAGGTCAAGAAGTACAGCGGAGGCATGCGCAGGCGCATCGACATTGCTGCGTCGCTGGTGGTGAGTCCCGAGTTGCTGTTCCTCGACGAGCCCACCACGGGACTCGACCCGCGTGCGCGCAATGAGGTGTGGGACATCATTCGTGCGCTGGTCGCGCACGGCACCACCGTGATGCTCACCACGCAGTACCTCGACGAGGCCGACCAACTCGCGGACCGCATCTCCGTGATCGACCAGGGGCGGATCATCGCGGAGGGCACCTCGAGCGAACTCAAGGCCTCCGTGGGGTCCGGCACCCTGCACGTGCGCGTCATGCACCGCGATGAGCGCGACGCGGCGCGCGCGATCCTGGTGCGCGAGCTCGGGGTCGACTTCGACACCACGCACGATCCGCAGGCGCTCGTGGCCGGGCTCGAGGACCGTTCGGGCGTGACGCGCGCGCTCACCGCACTCGAGGACGCGCGCATCGGGCTCGCACAGTTCTCGCTCGGGCAGCCCACTCTCGACGAGGTCTTCCTCGCGCTGACGGGCCATCATGCCGAGTCGGACGACACACCCGCAGAGGAGGAGGCGGCATGAGCACTCAGACCGCTTCGCAGACCGCGCCTCAGGGGAGGCGCCCGCTCCCAAGGTCGAGGCCATCGCCTCGGCTCTCACGGGGGCGACTCGCCCGGCGCGACCCTCCGCCGTGTCGACCTCCGTCACCTTCGGGTGGCGCGCACTGCTCAAGATCAAGCACGTGCCCGAGCAGCTCTTCGACGTCACGGTGTTCCCGATCATCATGACGCTCCTTTTCACGTACCTGTTCGGTGGCGCGATCGCGGGCTCGGTCGAGGAGTACATCGCCTACATCGCACCGGGCGTCCTGGTCCAGTCGGTGCTGTTCATCACGATGTACACGGGCACGACGCTGCGCACCGACATCGACAAGGGCGTCTTCGACCGCTTCCGGTCGCTGCCCATCTGGAGGCCGTCCGCGCTGGTCGGAATGCTGTTGGGAGACGCCGTGCGGTTCACCGTCGCGTCGATCGTCACCGCGATCGTGTGTCTCGCGATCGGATGGCGTCCCGCCGGCGGTGTCGCTGGCGTGGTCGCGGGCGTCGCCTTGCTGCTCGTGTTCGCGTTCTCGCTCGGGTGGATCTGGACCTTCCTCTCGATGCTGCTGCGCACCCCGGGCTCGATCATGGGCGTCGCGAGTTTTGTGCTCATGCCGCTGCTGTTCGGATCGAACATCTTCGTGGACCCCTCCACGATGCCCGGCTGGCTGCAGGCGTGGGTCAACGTCAACCCCGTGTCCGACCTGGTCACCGCGGTGCGCGGCTTCATGAACGGCACCGAGGTAGGCGCGGAGCTCGTCACCACGCTCGTGTGGGCGGCGGGACTCGTGGCCGTGTTCGGCTCGCTCACGATGTGGAAGTACCGCGACCCGCGGTAGGTCCGGGCGGGCGGTCCGGCGCCGCGGCTACAGGGCGGATTCGGCGAGGAGCTCCTCCATCTCCGCGATCTCGGACTGCTGGGCGGCGATGATGTCGCGAGCGAGTTCGATCGCGCCGGTGTTCTCGCCCTCGGCCACCTGAATGGTCGACATCTCGACCGCGCCGCGATGGTGGTCGATCATGAGCTCGAGGAAGAGCCGATCAAAGGCCTCGCCGTCAAGTGCGTCGAGCGCCGCCATGGCCTCGCCCTGATCCATGCCGTTCATGTCCATGCCTGCGTGATCCATCGCGCCGTGCTCGGCGGCGTCCGGCAGGTCCTCGCCCCATGCCGCAAGCCACGACTCCATGGTCGCGATCTCGGGTCCCTGGGCGGCGCTGATCCGTTGACCGAGCGTGCGAACCTGCTCGGTCGCCGCACGTGTGACCACCAGGTCGGCCATTTCGACCGCGCCTTCGTGGTGCACGATCATCATCTGAGCGAACTCGGTGTCGGCGGCGTTATGGGTGGTGGCCGCTGGCGCCGATGCCGTGATCGTCACGCGAGGTGTGCCAGGCTCGGCGGAGGAGGCGCAGCCCGCGAGCGTGAGCGCCAGCGCGGTGGCACCGGAGACCAGGACGGTGATGCGAGCCGTGCGTGCCATGGATCTCTCCTTGTCGTGCGGTGCCTCGGGCGCCGCCGGGTCGGGGTTGTCGCGCCCGAGGGCGGACTCGTGCAGGGGTCTTCATCCTCACATCGGACAGTCAACCTGCCGTCGCCAGACCATGAAGGTTTGATGAAGATCGCCGGCGCGTGACGGGTCGCGGGATCCGTGGGCTAACCTCATCCCCATGCACGCCACCCCCATGATGCTCATGCCCGCGCCCCATGGCCGCCGCATGTCGTCGTGTTGTGGGGCGCCCTCGCACCGCTGTTGATCGAGCCCTCCGCGCTCTAGCGGACCCCTCGACAGCCAGGCGGTATCGCCCGCCACCTCGCCGCGGCATCGTGCCCACGCACATGCTGGCGTCCCCCGGTACTCCCCACCCGCCACCCGGCATCCGCCGCGCGCCGCGCGGCCCTCGCACGGTCGCCTCCCCCGGCCGTACCCTCACGAAAGGCTCACCCATGAAGCGCCGATTTGTCCTTACCGCCACCGTCCTCGGATCGTCCGCCCTGCTCGCCGCGTGCTCTACCGGTGCCGGCGACCCGGTCGCGACCGCATCGCCCACCGCGACCGCGTCCGCCTCGACCGACGACTCGCTCGCGAACGTCCTCGAGGCCGGCGAGCTCGTGGTCGGCACCGAGGGCACGTACCGCCCGTTCAGCTACCACGAGGACGGCTCGGGCGACCTCACCGGCTATGACGTCGAGGTGATTCGCGCGGTCGCCGAGGAGCTGGGCGTCGAGGTTCGTTTCGAGGAGACCCAGTGGGACGCGATCTTCGCCGGTCTCGAGGCGGGTCGCTTCGACGTGATCGCCAACCAGGTCTCCATCACCCCGGACCGCGAGGAGAGCTACACGTTCTCCTCCCCGTACACGTACTCGCCGGGCGTGATCGTGGTCGCCGAGTCCACTACCGACATCGCCTCCTTCGCGGACCTCGAGGGCCGGACCACGGCCCAGTCGCTCACGTCGAACTGGTACGTGCTCGCCGAGCAGTCCGGCGCAGTCATCGAGGCGGTCGAGGGCTGGGCCCAGGCCGCCACGCTGGTGGAACAGGGCCGCGTCGACGCCACCATCAACGATCGCCTCACGTTCCTCGACTACCAGGTGCAGACCGGCGCGACCGGCCTGGTGGTCGCGGCGCAGACCGACGACGTGTCGCGGAGCGCCTTCGCGTTCGCGCAGGGTAGCGACGCGCTCGCCGCGGCGGTGGACGATGCCCTGGCCACCCTGGCTGCCGACGGCACCCTCGCGGACATCTCGACCGAGTTCTTCGGCGAGGACGTGTCGGTGGCACCCGCCTCGTGACCGGCATCGACTGGGATCTGGTCCTCGGATCGCTCGGCCCTCTCCTGAGCGGGGCGATCCGAGGCACCATCCCGCTCGCGCTGGTGTCGTTCGCCGCGGGCATGGTGCTCGCGGTGGCGGTCGCGCTCATGCGGCTGTATGGCAACCGCGCCGTGGCCGCGGTCGCGGGGCTCTATGTGTCCGTGATCCGTGGCACGCCGCTGCTGGTCCAGCTGTTCGTGGTGTTCTATGGGTTGCCGTCGCTCGGACTCACAATCGACCCGTGGCCCAGCGCGATCATCGCGTTCTCGCTCAACGTGGGCGGCTACGCGGCCGAGGTGGTGCGAGCCGCCATCCTCTCCGTCCCCAAGGGCCAGTGGGAGGCGGCCTACATGATCGGCATGTCGAGGCCCACGTCGCTGCGGCGGGTCATCCTTCCCCAGGCGTCGCGGGTGGCGGTGCCGCCGCTGTCGAACACCTTCATCTCCCTGGTGAAGGACACCTCGCTGGCGTCGCTCATCCTCGTCACGGAGCTGTTCCGTGAGGCGCAACAGATCGCGGCCTTCAGCCAGGAGTTCATGGTGCTCTACGTCGAGGCGGCGCTCGTGTACTGGGTGATCTGCCTGGCCCTGGCCGGAGGCCAGGGCTCACTCGAGAAGCGATTGGATCGATATGTCGCCCACTGATACCCCGCCGGGTGCCACCCCGGACCCCACCGGCGCGCGGGCATCGTCCCTACTCACCGCGGCAGGCGTGTCCAAGAGCTTCGGGGACGTCGAGGTGCTGCGCTCGGTCGACGTGAGCGTCGCCCGCGGCGAGGTGCTCGCCGTGATCGGGGCCTCCGGGTCCGGTAAGACCACGCTGTTGCGGTGCCTCAATGGTCTCGAGGTGCCCGACTCGGGCCGCGTGAGCATCGGGCACACTTCGGTCGACTTCGCGACCCGACCACCCGCGCGGGAGCTGCGCGCGTTGCGCGACCGTTCGGCCATGGTGTTCCAGCACTACCACCTGTTCCCGCACCGCACCGTGCTCGAGAACATCGTCGAGGGACCCGTGGTGGTGCAGCGGCGCCCGCGCGCCGAGGTCAACGCGGAGGCGCTGGCGCTGCTCGACAGGGTGGGACTCGCGGATCGCGCGGGGGCATACCCGCATGAGCTCTCCGGCGGGCAGCAGCAGCGCGTCGGGATTCTCCGCGCGCTCGCGCTACGGCCCGACGTGCTGCTGTTCGACGAACCCACCTCCGCTCTCGACCCCGAGCTCGTGGGAGACGTCCTCGGGTTGATGCGGGACCTGGCCGCGGAGGGCTGGACCATGGTGGTGGTCACGCACGAACTGCAGTTCGCGCGCGAGGTCGCACACCGGGTGGCTTTTGTCGACGGGGGTCGGGTGCTCGAGGAGGGCCCTCCCGACCAGGTGCTACGCCACCCCCAACACGACCGCACGCGCCAGTTCGTCCGCAGGCTCCTGCACCCGCTGTAGCGACGCAATCTTCACGGACTCTTCATCGCTTCTCGACGCGTGCACCATGCCCCCGGGGGCACACTGGAGGGAGACGTTCGCCGCACGCGCGGACGAGACGCGGAGGTCATCATGTGGGGCAATGGATACGGCGGAATGATGGGCGGCGGCGCCGGCATGGTGTTGCTGTGGGTCCTGGTCATCGCGGGGGTCGCGGCACTGATCTTCGCGGTGGTGCAGCTCGCCGGGCAGCCCCGGGATCGGAATGGCCGCGATGGCGTTCGCGCTCAGGTGCGCGAGGTTGCCGAGCCGCCGCGCCGATCGGCGCAGCCCGGACCCAGCCCGCGGCTTATCCTCGAGCAGCGCTTCGCGCGTGGCGAGATCGATGCCGAGGAGTTCACCGAGCGACTGAGGGTCCTGGAGGGCCCGTGACCGTTCGCGTCTCGCGGCGCACCGCGATCGCCATCGGGGCGTGCGGCGCGGGGTCGATCGCGCTGGGTGTGGCCGGTTTGGCCGCGGGCGGAGGCGTCCCTGAGAAAACCCAGCGGGGGGACGATGCCGCGGGTGGGGCCCCGTGGTCCGAGCCAGCGGTCCTGGAATCGAGCGGCGGGTTGCTCGCGTGCGAGTTGCGCGTCGCGGCGGCGCCCGTTGAGGTCGCGGGAGGCGCGGCCCGGATGCTCACCTACAACGGCACCGTGCCGGGCCCCACCCTTCACGTGCGGCCAGGGGACACCCTGCGGGTCCGGCTCGTCAATGAGCTCGACGAGCCCACGAATCTCCACACCCACGGGCTCGAGGTTTCGCCTGCGGGCGCGAGCGACAACCCGATGATCGAGATCGCGCCGGGACAGGCGTTCGACTACGAGCTCTCCATCCCCGCCGATCACCCCTCCGGCGTGTTCTGGTACCACCCGCACCGCCACGGCCTCGTGGCCGCGCAGGTGTTCGGGGGCTCTACGGAGCGATCGTCGTCGACAGCGACGACTGGTCCGCAGCCGCTCCGCGGATCGCGGTCGTCTCGGACACCACCATCGTGCGCGGGGAGGTCGCCCAGCCGAACGCCGCGGCGAGCGGGGACGGGCGGGTGGGCGACACGCTCCTCACCAACGGCCTCGTCGCGCCCTTGCTCACCGGCGGGCCCGGCGGGGTCGAACGGGTGCTGGTCATCAACGCGTGCGCGACGCGGTACCTCGACCTCGACCTCGGCGGGCGTACGGTCCGGGTGCGCGGACGTGACGGAGGCGCCTTCGAGCCGGCCGTCGAGACGCGCCGCGTCCTGGTCGTGCCCGGCGGACGCGTGGACCTGGAGATGGAGGTCCCCGCCGAGCCCGTCGACCTCGTCGCCCGCGCCTACGCGCTTCATGGCGGCGGCATGGGCGGCATGGGCGGCATGGGCGGCATGGGCGGGATGGGTGCGACGCCCGCGGATGCCACGGTGCTCACGCTCGGCCCCGGCGGTGCGTCGCGCCCCGTCGCGCCCCGTACGTCGCGCCCCCGCCGTGACCTGCGCGACGCGCCCGTCGTCCGTCGCCGGATCATTCGGATGACGGGCGGCATGTCCAGCATGGCCGCCATGACCTTCGATTTCGACGGCAGGCCATTCGACGCTGACCGCGTAGACCAGGACGTGTCGCTCGGGACCGTCGAGGAGTGGGTGCTCGAGAACGCCTCGCCCATGCATCACCCTTTCCATCTCCATACGTGGCCGATGCAGGTGATGGACGCGACTCCCGGAGTCGTCGACGTCCGGGACGTGGTGGACGTGCCGGCCGGCGCCACGGTGACGGTGAGGATCGCGTTCGACCGCTTCGCTGGCGTCACCGTGTATCACTGCCACATCCTCGATCACGAGGACCTCGGAATGATGGGCGTGGTCGAGGCCGGCTGACACGCGACGCCGGCTCAGGCGAGCTTGGCGTTCACGATCTCGAGGAGCTCGGCCGGGTCGACCCACATCGAGGGGTAGTTGCCGTACCACCGCTGGACACCGTCGGCATCGATGAGGACGAACCCGTGCCCGGGCAGACCGGCGTGCATGCCGGTGCCGAGCGTGCCGTATGCGTCCGACACCACGCCGTCGTCGAGGGCGAACGGTGCCTGCACGTCGAGACGGTCGCGGTCGGCGTTGATCTGCTCCGCGGTGTTCATCACGATCGGAAGCACCGCGATGCCCGCTGCCGCGAAGTCGGGGTTCTGCTCGATCGCCGCCATCTGCATGAGGCACGAATCGCAGCCCGCTCCCTCGTTGAAGTAGAGCAGCACCGGGCTACCCGCGTAGTCGGCGAGCGACACCTCGCCGCCGTCGCTCAGCGGCAGCGTGAACGGCGTCGCCTGATCGGCGCCGGTCCCGGTCTCGGGACGCGCGGACAGCAGGGCCGCCGTCACGAGCCCGGCGATCAGGACGAGCGCGCCGAGCCACGCCAGCCGCACCCGCAGCGTGCGCCGCCGCTGCTCACGCTCACGCGCGGAGCCGGTCTGCGTGAGCAGCCTGTCGCGCTCCTTGTTGAGTCGCGTCGTGGATCCTGACGTCATGGGTCACTCCTTGTCGGTGGCGGGCGGCGCGGTGTGCACGGCGTTATCGCGTTGGTCAGTTGGGGACGATGCTGGGGCTGGGATGGGCGCCGCCGGCGCGAAGTCGGCCTTCCGCTCGGCGGTCCTGCGCCAGGGCGTGCGACGGTCCGCGATCGTGCCCCACACGAACACCGCAGCGACCGCGATGAGCGCGGCAGCCTGGACGGGCTCGGGGATGGGGCTCAGGGCGTCCTGCACGGTCCCGAAGACCCGCGTCAGCGCGTCGGAGGCCCATGCCTGTGCGGCGGTGCCGCCGGTCATGCCGGGCGAACCCGCGAGCGAGATGATGAAGGCGCCCATGACGACGAAGGCGACCGCGACCACCACGTTGACGGTGTTGGTCACGAGCGTGCGCCCGGCGACGGTCAGGCGGACCGGGCGGGCACGGAGGAACCGCTTCTCCCCGAGGCGCGCCTTGTCCCACACCAACGCCATGATGAACAGTGGGAACACCATCCCGAACACATAGGCGAGGCCAAGCACCAGGCCCCCTGCGGCAGATCCGGACAGCACCGACAGCGTCATCACTCCGGCGAGCACCGGCGCGCAGCAGCTCGACGCGATTCCCGAGAAGACGCCGAGGGCGAAGAAGCTGGCGCTGTCGCCGCGGCTGGTGTCCGGCGCGCGCAGGAACGACGGCAACGACCACATGCGTCCCGAGATCGCGAGTCCCGCGAGCGCGATCATGAGCAGTCCGCCCGCCCAGTACAGCGGCGCATGATACTTGGCGATCGCGCCGGAGAGCAGGCTCATGCCCAGCGTGATGGGCACCAGCACCACGGCGAGACCTGCGGCGAAGATGAAGGTGAGGGGCAGGAGCCGCCAGCGGCGGTTCTTGACGGCCCCCGCGAGGTAGCTCGGGGCCAGGAAGACGATGCAGCACGGCGCGAAGAGCGCCACACCGCCCGCGAAGAACGCCGCGACGATGCTTCCGGTCGCGAGAAGCTCGGAGCCCATGTCAGCGCGCCTCGGCGACGGCGACCGCGGCGTCCGTGTGCCGCTCGAGCAGCCTCGCCAACTTCTTGCGCGGCAGGCGGCCCGAGCTGAAGAACTCGCCGTCCACGACGACAAGGGGATTCATGGCCGGGCGGTGCCGGGCCACCAGCGCGGCGCCGGCGGGGGACTCGAGTTCGACGGTGGTGATCTCGAGCGGGTAGCGCGAGGCGAAATCGTCGAGCGCCGCGGCGGCGTCCTCGCAGAAGTGGCACGCGGGGCTGTGAACGATCGTGATCTGCGTGCGATGCGACGGGGCGGAAGGCAAGGCGGTTCTCCTCACGGTGTTGGGACGCCGCCAGTGTGCGCGCGGGCCACCGCAGGATCGACTGGCGTTTCGTGAACATTCGATGAAGAGTCGCGGGCGTGAGCGTGCTCGCGCGGTCGCGTCCTTCGCAACGCGTGGGTGGCCAGCGCGATGCCCGCCGCGACGCTCACGACCGACCACAGTTGCGGTTGGGTGAGGCCCCACCACGCGGGCGGGTTGGTCCGGAGCAGCTCTACGCCGAACCGGGCGACCCCGCTGAGGACCAGGTACGCGGCGAAGACCGTGAATGGTGGGATCGCGCGGCGGCTCAGGGCCCAGAGGAGGGCGGCGATGATGAGGGCGGCGCCCGCCTCGTAGAGCGGCGTCGGATGCACGGCGACATCGCTGGGCAGCATCCCGGCCGTCACCTTCATGCCCCATGGCAGTGTGGTCGGCTTGCCGTACGTGCCGTCTCCCGAGAACCAGCATCCCGCTCGGCCGATCGCGTAAGCCAGGCTGAGCGGCACGGCCGTCGCGTCGACGACCACGCCGAACGGCAGGTGACGCCGTCGAATCATGATGAGGGCGGCGGCGGTGCCGCCCAGCAAGCCGCCGTACCAGGTGAACCCCGAGCCGCCCAGGTCATGCGGCGTGACATCGGGCAGCCGCTCGAGGATGAAGTAGATCTTGGCGCCCACGAATCCCCACACCGTCGCCCACGTCACCAGGCCATACGCATCGTCCCTCGCGAGGCCGTGGCGCCGGAACGCACGCGCGAGGACGTACGCCGCCACGATTGCCGCGGCGGCCTTGCTGACTCCGTACGTCTGGACGTCGAGACCAAGGATGGAAAAGAGGATGGGTCGCATGCGGCCATCGTGGTGGCGCCGCCCCGTGCGGATGCCGGGCGTTTGGTCAACGTTCGATGAAGGTTGGCGCCGCCGGGGTCGCGGGACGCGTGGCGGTTCCGCGACAATGGTGCGCATGACGGCATCAGCACCCACGCACCTGCGGGCCCTCGTCGTCGACGACGAGCCGGTGCTGGCCGACCTCGTCGCCGGCTACCTCTCCCGCGACGGCTTCGAGGTCGAGCGCGCGGGCGACGGCGAGACCGCGCTCGCGAGCGCCCGTGCCTTCGATCCGGACGTGGTGGTCCTAGACCTGGGCCTTCCCGGAATCGATGGCCTGGAGGTGTGCCGCCAGCTGCGAACCTTCTCGGACAGCTACGTGGTGATGCTGACGGCTCGGGCCGACGAGCTCGACACGCTCGTGGGGCTGTCGGTCGGTGCGGACGACTACATGACCAAGCCCTTCAGCCCTCGTGAGCTCGTCGCGCGGGTGCGGGCCATGCTGCGGCGCCCCCGCGCGGCGGCGGGCCCGGCCACCGACGAGCGCGTGGTGACCGTCGGTGATCTGGAGATCGATCTCGGGGCTCGCGAGGCGCGCGTCGGCGGCGACCTGGTCCGGCTCACGCGCACCGAGTTCGATGTCCTTGCCGCCCTCGCCGTCCGCCCGGCGCATGTCATGACCCGTGCCCTGCTGTTGGAGGCGGTGTGGGGAGGTGGATGGGTCGGCGACGAGCACCTGGTGGACGTCCACGTGCTCCACGTGCGGCAGAAGCTGGGTGACAGCGCGGAGCAGCAGCGGTATGTCCGCACCGTGCGCGGCGTGGGATACCGGATCGGCACCGGCGAGTGACGCGCGGCGCCATCACCCGAGGCGGGCTCGCCCCCGCCTCCTCGTCGCGATCGGGCTGGTGCTGGCGACGGCGGCGCTGACCGCATGGCTGGTCGCGGGCGCGATCGGACCGTCGATCTTCCACGCGCACCTGCTCGCCTCTCAGGTGGACGACCCCGACGCCGCGGTCGAGCATGCCGAGCTCGCGTTCCGCACCGCGAGCGCGGTCGCTCTTGCGCTGTCCCTCACCCTGGGTGCGGCGGCGGCCTTCGCCGTGAGCGTGGTGCTCACCAGGCGCATCGGTCGCTCGCTCGCGTCGGTGGCCACTGCGGCGCACCGCATCGCCCAGGGCGCGGTGGGTGTCAGGGTCGAGAGTCCGGATATGGGCGCGGAGTTCACCGCGCTCACGGACGCGTTCAACCGCATGGCGGACCGCCTCGACGAGTCGGAGCGGCTCCGTGGGCGGCTGATCTCCGATGTCGCGCATGAATTGCGCACCCCGGTGGCGACCATCAATCTGGCGCTCGAGGCGCTCGAGGACGGGGTGGCCCAGCTGACCCCTGCGACGGTCGAGGTGCTGCGTGCGCAGGGGAACCGCCTGGTCCGACTCAGCGAGGACCTGGCGTCGGTGACGCGCGCAGAGAGCGGCGCGCTGACGCTCGATGTCACACAGACGGAGCCGGGCGACCTGCTCGAGCAGGCGCTCCTCGCGGCCCGCGATCGCGCCGCGCAGGCGGGCGTGGACCTGGTGCTCGACGTCGAGCCGGGGCTACCACGGATCACCGTGGACCCCGACCGGATGGCGCAGGTGCTCGGCAATCTCGTCGACAATGCGCTGCGTCACACGCCACGCGACGGCCGTGTCGCGCTCGCCGCGGTGCGGGGCGACCACCCGGGTCACGTGGTGCTTTCGGTCACGGACACCGGCACGGGAATCGCGGCGGAGCACCTGCCGCACGTGTTCGAGCGCTTCTATCGCGCGGACTCGGCTCGCGACCGTGAGCATGGTGGCTCGGGGGTGGGGCTCGCCATCACGCGTGCGCTCGTCGAGGCGCACGGCGGCCGGGTGAGTGCCCACAGCGTGGGACCGGGCGAGGGCGCGCGCTTCGAGGTCACGCTTCCGGTGGTGGCGCCGGCCAGCTGACGGCGGTCGATGGTGCCTCGGTAGCGCGCGGGCCGTTGGGCTCGCGACGCGGGCGCGACGAGCGTCGCACTGGGAAGAGCAGCAGCACCGCCCACACCGCGAGACCGACGATGGCGCTCCACGTGGCGGCGATGATCAGCCAACCCGCGAGATCCATCGGCCCGCACCACGGCAGCATCGGACCCTCCTTTGCGGGGCGCGGCCGCGCGGGCCGCCAGCGTGGCGCCGGATGTCGGCGCCGGTCTCCATGGTCCAGATTGCGGGTCAAGATAGGACGCCTACCGGATGAAGGTTTGCTGTAGAAGTGCCGTCGCCGGGGCGCCCGTCGAGGTTCAGTCCCCGTCGCGCTCGAAGAGGACCTCGGCGGAGCAGCACGAGTCGCCGTTCCACGCCTCGATGCCCTCGCGCACCGCGAGCCCCGCGATCACGAGCGCGGCGGCGTAGTCCGCCCACCACCAGCCCAGCACCGAGTTCGCCAGCAGCCCCACGAGGAGCGCGGCCGACATGTACGTGCACAGCAGCGTCTGCTTCGAGTCCGCGACCGCCGAGTGCGAGCCCATCTCGTGGCCCGTGCGGCGCTGAATGAGCGACACCGTGGGCATGATGAGCAGGCTCGCCACGGCGACCGCGATGCCGACGCCGGAGTGCTCGGGCGCGTGGCCCTCGACGAGGCCGGTGACGGCGTCGAACGTGACGAATGCGGCCAGCCCAAAGAACGATGCCGCGATCACCTTGAGCGCGATGCGCTCGCGCTCCTCGGGGCGCGGTCCGGCGAACTGCCAGGCCACCGCCACCGCCGAGGACACCTCGATGACCGAGTCGAGCCCGAAGCCGATGAGCGCGCTGGATCCCGCCGCGGCACCCGCCCAAAGTGCGACCGTCGCCTCGACGACGTTGTAGGCGATGGTGAAGCTCACGAGGATGCGGATGCGCCGCGAGAGTGTGGCGCGCCGGGCGGCCGAGATCACCGGGTGGGCGTGAGTGGTCATGCGAGCGCGCTCCTTGCGTCGGTGGCATCGCAGTGCGCGGGGTCGACCGCGAGCACCACCTGTTCGAGATCGGCGAGGGCGTGGCCCAGCCGCGAGTCCGCGAGTTCGTAGCGGGTGCGTCGGCCCTCCGGAGCGGCCACGACCAGACCGCATCCGCGCAGGCAGCGCAGGTGATTCGACATGGACTGGCGCGAGACCTCGAGCCGCTCGGCAAGGTCCGCGGGGTAGGAGGGCCCGTCGCGCAACGCGAGCAGGATCCTGGCGCGGGTGCCGTCGGACAGGGCGTGTCCGAAGCGCGTGAGCGCCTCGAGTGGGGCAGCGACGGTGATCGTCATACACCGATAGTACATCGCCTGATGTATCGAAGCAGCGGCGCCCGCACGGTCCCCGCATGGCGCTCGAACGTGCCCCGCGCGGCGCCGACCCGACCGGGACCTCGGGTGTCCTCGGACGCCTCGCGGATACGGAATGATGCTCCGGTGACTGTTGCGATGGACATCGAACCCCGTACCTATTTCCGGTCCTTCGAGTCGGCGCTGGCGGACTTCCGCCCCCGGCCGAGAACATCGATCAGATCGTCGAGGTGGTCCGCGACCTCGACTTCGAGCACGTGTACATCCCCGAGTCGCGCGCCTTCATCGCGCTGGAGCCGCGCGGCGGCGGCGCCGCGATCGCGTACATTTCGCACGGCTACATCGCGCTGCACCCGCGCGACGGCGAGAACACGTGGGTCGAGCTCCCGTCGCACCAGCTGCGTGCCAAGGGCTTCGCGGAGGTCGCGACGGAGGTTGCCGCGGCATCGAAGAACGCCGAGCCGGTGGTCGCCACGTGCCCCGAGTGCTTCACCAACCTGCCCGCGACGGGCCGCTGCGACTACTGCTACTGAGCGAGCCGCGGCGGCGCGCCGCCCGCTACAGGACGTCGTAGACGAGCGTGACGTGGCCGGTGTCGAACGTGTGGGTGTCGACGTGACGCAGAGTGCGGGCGTGGCGCAGGCCGGGGTTGCGGTGCGGCCCTCGCCCAACAGCACGGGGACGATGCGCAGGCGCACCTGGTCGACGAGCTCGGCCTGGAGCAGGGCGCCGCACAACATGAGCGAACCCCATACGACGATGTCCCCTGAGTAGTGGCGCTTGAGCCGCGCCACGGTCAGGCGCGGCTCGCCGTTCTCGACGGTCGCGGAGTCGTAGCGTCCCCACGGGGCGCGGCTCATCGTGTTCGACACCACGTGCTTGGGCAGGCGGTTGATGGGCTCGGCGACGGCGTCGTCCTCGACGGTGCGTCCCGGCCAGTAGTCCTCGAAGAGCGCGTACGTGTTGCGTCCGAGCAGGATCGCGTCGACGTGCTCGAGCATCGCGAGCTGGTCATGGTCGGTCGAGTCGAATTCCGTGGCCATGTCCATGAAATCCAGGTTCCCGTCCAGGCCCGATGCGAACCCGTCGACGGTGACAATCTGCTCGATGATGAGGCGCCCCATAGGGTCAGACTAGGGCCGACGCCAGCCCGGCATCGGCCGATGCACACGTTCGCCCCCAGGGGCGCCATTTTCGTCCTGGGCGCAATCGCGCGAAACAGCGGATGATGGCCCTATGAACGCCGCCCTGGAGTCCGAGTCCCGCACCTATTTCGAGTCGTTTGAGGCGGCGTTGACCGACTTCGATCCGCCCGCCAAGAACCTCGAGCCGATCCGTGCGGCGGTGGCCTCCGTCAAGTTCTCGCGCGCCTACATCCCGAACTCTCGCTCGCACATCGGGCTCGAGGCGGAGGACGGCGGCCCCGACCTCGCGTTCGTCGGCGCCGGCTTCGTGGCGCTTCACCCGCGCGGCGGCAAGAGCGCCTGGGTCGACCTGCCGATCGCGCCCACGCGCGCGGGCGGCTACACGCAGAGCCGTCGCGTCGAGTTCGACCGCCCGGTCGCGGCGTGCGGCACGTGCTTCACCAAGCTTCCGGCCACGGGGGTCTGCGACTACTGCGGCTGAGCTTGCGCCCGAGTGCGCCGCGGCCTCTCACTCGAAGATCAGCATCATCAGCCCGCTGAACAGGTTGATGAGGGCGAATCCGCCCACCACGATGCCGCCGACCAGGACGGGCATGCGTGCGCCCGGCTGAGAGTCGGCGACCGCGCGGCGGCTGAACAGTGCGGTCACGAGCAACGGCCACGCGAACGTGGCGAGCGCCGCGGTGAGTGCGAGTCCCATCACCCACCGCGGTGCCGCGGTGGTGGCGACGTCGTACCCCATCCACCAGGGCACGGCCTGTCCCACCACGAACGCTCCCACAAACGCGACCGGGTAGAGCACGAGCGACCACCACGCGAGGCGCAGGTTCCGCGAACCGCTCGTGCGGGGTGCCGTCGAGTGAGCGCCCGCCGTGGTCATGGCGCACCTCCTGGAGAGGCGCCTCGGTGCGCCGGTCGCGCGCGCACTTGGCCGGCGCGCAACCGCGCCTCTCACCAGGGACGATGCCGAGGCCGGGGTGAGTCCACGGGTGGCGGTGCCGATTGGGATGGCGGTGGTGCTCGCGCTCGCGGGGTACACGGGCGAGAGCGGCCCCAATCCCGACCCCTCTGCACCGCGGCGTTCCGGCGTTCTCTGTGGTGCCGCGGTGGCTCGAGGATGCACAGTTGCCGGTGACGCACTACGTATCCATTTCGGACGACGCAGGCGACTCGATCGAGGAGGCTGGAATGCCGAATCGGCGCGATCGAGGTGTGGCTGGCAGGAGTACGGCGAGCGAGACTACCTGGGAACCGCGTCGAGAAACTCCTTGAACGTAAGCCCGAGCCGGTAGGGATCGGGCCGGTCGTTGCGTCGGCGGGGGACGACGGCGAGCGTCTGCCCGGGAAGCCGCTGGAGTGCGTGCTCCCACACAGGACCGTCGGAGACCTCAAGAACGTCTGGACGCACGTGAAGGCGCAGGTCCTCATCGATTCCGACGTACTTGTTGTCGTACGCGCGGTGGTGGATCGAGCACAGCGCGAGGCCGTTCTCGACAACCGGTTGACCGTTCGGGTCCTTATCTCCGCGAATGTGGGCGGCATCGAGGAGCGTCGCCTCAGGCAGGCCGCAGATCGAACAGCTGGACTCGTAGGCCGCCATGACGATTGCGCGAAAGCGTGGCTGGTGGAGCCGGCGGTCGACGACCGTCGATGCCCACGCGCGTTCAATGACCGAGGACGATCCGCCTATGAGTTGATCGCCATCCAGAAGTGACACAACAAACTCGCGCCGGTTCACGAAGTCGTCGATCGGCAGGACCGACCCGATCGCGAGGTACACGTTCCTCACTGGCTTGTAGAAGTACAACGCCGGGACGCCATCGCGAACCGATTGGCTCAGCTTCTTGTTCGACGGATCAATGGTGCCGTCTCGACGTACTGAGTATGGATAGGTCCAGAGACCTGGTTCGGACTCTCGGTTCGGATAGCGCCCGCGCTCGACGCGCGTGATCGACAGTGTGTGAGCCCAGCCGTCGACGTTTCGAATACCCCGCCCTTGCGAATCGACAAGGGGAAGTCGCTCGCCGTCGATCGTGTAGTTGAGAAGCCAGTCGCGCGCTAGTGGTGCTTGACCGCCACCGCTCGCTGCCATGACATCGGCATAGATGCGTGCGCGAGTGGCCTCGCCGTCCTGAATCACTCCCGCAGCTTCCCAGCAAGATCCACGCAAGGCAACCACCGCATCGTTCCGCCACACCACTGCAGGAGCACCCTCACAGGAATACCCACGCGCCTCGCGAGGTTCCGCCCACCATGACCACTATCGGAATCATCGGCGCCGGACACATCGGCTCGAACGTCGCTCGCGCGGCCATCGCCAAGGGCTACGACGTCCTCGTCTCGAACTCGCGTGGCCCCGAGTCGCTCACCGCGCTCATCCACGAGTTGGGTTCGCGCGCCGAGGCCGTCGACGCGGCGCAGGCCGCCTCGGACGGCGACATCGTGGTGGTCGCGATTCCGCTGGGCAAGATCGCGAGCCTGCCTGTGGACGCGCTCGCGGGCAAAACCGTCATCGACGCCAACAACTACTACCCGCAGCGTGACGGCCGCATCGAGGCGCTCGACACCAACGAGAAGACCACGTCCGAGCTCCTGCAGGACCTCGTCCCGAGCGCGAAGGTCGTGAAGGCCTTCAACAACATCTACGCGGCCCAGATCCCCACCGATGGCTCGCCCGCCGGCACTCCGGATCGCCGCGCGCTGCCCATCGCGGGTGACGATGAGTCCGCCAAGGCGCACGTGATCGCCCTGCTCGATGGCCTGGGCTACGACGCCGTGGACGTGGGTCCCCTCGCGGAGTCGTGGCGCGTCGAGCGCGACACGCCGGCCTACGGCAAGCGCACCACTCGCGCCGAGCTCGAGGCGATCCTCCCCACGGTCGAGCGCGTCCAGCAGCAGTAGCGGGGCGCGCCCTTCAGGAGTAGCGTTTGCCCCATTAGCAGGGGGGTCAGTATGTATCCAGGCGTGTATCCCGCGGCTCACCAAGGCGCGACGCCCACGAAGGATCCGGTGATCGGCGGGCTCACGCCCGGCGGTGACACCTCGGAGCCGGCGAGCAATCATCCGCGCCTGTGGGTGATCTGGGTGTCGATGGCGGCGGTGGCCGCCGCCGCGGTCGTGGCGTACCTCCTCATGTTCGCGCCCGCGGGCGATGACTCCGCGGCGCGCGCCGCTGCCGCCGAGCAGGGAATCCTCGTGGTCGACGAACCGGGCATTCGAGTCACGGAGATCGAGGGCGGCTTCCGCGTCACCCGCGAGATCGAGGGGGATGGCGTGGTGCTCACGTCGTTCTACGACATCCTCACGGCCTCCGGCCCGCTCGCGACCGGGGACGATGCCGGGGATTGGGATGCCATCTCCCTCACCGGGGCGACGGCGTACCTCGAGCGGGGCGACCTGCCCCGTCTGCACGTGGAGGCGGGCTCGCACCTCTGGACCGTAGAACGCGGGCTGCAGGATGTCACGGTCGTCGAGCCTAGGCGGGACACCTGGCCGGACTTTGCGACGATTGTGAGCTTCGACCCGAGCGCGTGAGCAGTGCCCCCATAATGGGGGGCTTGCAGGGTGAATGGCGCACTGGGACGCTCGCGTCATGCCCGTGTTCCGCAGCGCGATCTTGGTTGCCATCGACCTCGTGCCGGCAGTCGTCCTCGCCGCGAACGAGCAGCAACGCCGAGTGGGTCGGCGCAGGGTGGTCGCGGCATGATCAAGTGGCGCTCCCATCGTGAGGACGCGTGGTCCGTGACGCCCCTGTGGCGCTGGACCTGGGGAGCGCCCGGACGCTAGCTCGATGGGCAGTCGATGCCCCCAACTCGGCACGGCGCCGGCGCTCTCCACAGATTCACGTCGGCGCGCCTGAGGGGCCGCGCCCCGATGCGAGCCTGATCGCATCACGACGGGAGGCGGCGGCATGGCGCGCATGGACGGTCCCGGTGGCTATGGCCACCTCGAGCACCTCATCGCCCGGCACGGGTGGGCGGTGCAGGCGGTGATGGCTGACGGCGAATCGCCCCCGTACGCCTACACCGTGGGTCTCGAGCGGCGCGGGCTCCCAGAAGTGATCGTGTTCGGGATCCCGTACCCCGACTCGCTGGGCATCCTTAACGAGTTGGCCCGCCGTGCGACAAGCGGCGAGGTAGAGCTGGTGGCCGGAGCTGTGGTGGATGGCCTCAACGACATCGGCGTGCGCATGGCACTCGTCGATGTCGACGACTCCGGCGGCCACCTCCTTGCGGCGAACACGCATGCCAAACACGGCGTGCGGCCCGTGCGTGCCCTTCAACTCGTGTATCCGTCTCCCGACCTGTGGGGCCCGTGGCCATGGGAGCAGCAGGACACCGCGCTGCCGTTGCTGGGTCCGGTGCCGGCGGCGCTGTCGTGATCAAGTGGCGATGAGCCGCGGCACCAGCCGCACCAGCGCGACGAGCACCGCGAGCTCCATGAGCGTCTGTGTCACCACCACCACGGGGGTGAGCTCGAAGCCCGGGCCGAGCGCGAGGGCGAGCGGCAGCACGACGAGCGAGTTCCGGGTCACGCCGGAGAACGTCAGCGCGCGCCGACCCGCCACGTCGAGTCCCGCGACGCGCCCCGCCGCGGCGCCCATCGCGACCATCGCGCCTGCGAAGGCAACGAACACCATCGCCGCGGGAACGAGCGCCGCGAGATCGCGTGCCACGCCCGCGATCTGCGACGCCACGACCAGGCCGAGGGTGAGAGCCATCAGGGGAACCATGGCATCGGCCCCCGAGCGCGCGACCCCGTGCCCGACCCGGGCCACGCGTGCCCGCCCCGAGCGCGAAGCGCGCTGCACCACCGCCGCGGCCGCGAGCGGCACGGCTATCAGCCACACGAGCGCCTCGATGAAGGGCTCCGGCTCGACGGGGGCGGCCACCTCGGGGCCCGCCATGAGCCACAGGTACGCGGGAAGAAGGGCCATCTGGATGACCAGCAGCAGGGGAGTGGCGGCAAGGAGCCGCTCACGCGCACCCCCGGCGAGGTCCGTGAACACGATCACGTAGTCGATGCACGGAGTGAGCAGGACCAGGAGCACGCCCACCAGCACCGCGTGATCGTCCACCACCAGGCGAGACAGGCCAAAGGCGACCAAGGGCGCCACCCCGAAGTTCACTGCGAGCACCGCACCAAGGAAACGTCGGTCGCGTGCGGCGTCGCCCAGGCGTCCCAGGGGCACGCCGAGGAATGTCGCGAACAGCGTGAGCGCCAGCACTGGGGTGGCGAGGGTGCCCGCGGCGTCGGCGGAGGAGGGTGCCGCGAGGCCCACGGTCGCTCCCGCCGCGAGTGCGGCCGCGTAGACCGCTACCTGGTGGCGCTCGAGCACGGCGGCGGTCACGGGCATGCGCGCATCCTCCCAGATCGACGGCGCGCGCCCGCAGTCAAACAGGCCGGCAGTCGCACGGGACCGAGGTCCCACCGGAGCGCCTCGGTGCGGCGAGACACTTCAATTGTGATTGGTTCAAAGGTTCTTGAACAGTACGCGGCCGACGCGGCGCTGTTGGGTGCGATCGCGGACCCGATTCGCCTCCAGCTCATCGCGCAGCTCGCGGACCGTTCGTCGTGCGTGTGCGACCTGGTCACCGAGCCCGCCGTGCCGGGCAACCTCCTCAGCTATCACCTCAAGGTGCTGCGCGAGGCCGGACTCATCGAGGGCACGCGACGCGGCCGCTGGATCGACTACTCCCTCACCCCTGACGCGCTCTCCCGTCTGCACGACGCCCTGCCCGCCCCGCTGCGGACCCTCGCGCTCGCGAGCCGGCCATGACCGCGCCCGCGGAACGCCCCGCCCCGCCGTCAGATGGGCGGTCAGGTGGCGCGCCCGCCGCACCCCGCACCACGGCGCGCCGAGCGCTGCGCCGCTGGAGCATCGTCGCCGTGGTCGCCCTCGCCTGGTGGGCGCTGTACTCGGTCAACAAGCCCTGGTGGGACCTGGTCCTGGGTGACTGGCTGGGACTCGACCTCGACTCGCGCGTGGGCGGCGCGGTCCACTTCTTCCTCTACGACACCGTCAAGATCGCTCTGTTGCTCACCGGGATCATCTTCCTGGTCACCGTGCTGCGCTCCTTCATGAGCGTCGAGCGCACGCGCCGACTCCTGGGGGGCAAGCGCGAGGGCGTCGGCAATGTGGCCGCCGCCGGACTCGGGGTCGTCACGCCGTTTTGTTCGTGCTCGGCGGTGCCCGCGTTCATCGGTTTCGTGTCCGCCGGGGTGCCGCTCGGCGTCACCATGAGCTTTCTCATCGCGAGCCCGCTGGTCAACGAGGTCGCGATCGCGCTCCTCCTAGGCCTCTTCGGGTTCGGCCCCACCGCCCTGTACGTGGCCGCCGGGCTGACCATCGCGACGGTCGCGGGCTTCATCATCGGGCGCCTGAAAATGGAGCGCTATGTCGAGTCGTTCGTCTTCGAGACGCACCTGCGCGGCCAAGCGATCGACCCCGCCCTGGGCCTCCCGTGGGACGACCGTCTGCGCATGGGCGTCGAGGAGGCGGGCGCGATCCTGCGCCGAATCTGGCCCTACCTGCTGGTCGGCATCGGGATCGGCGCGTTCATCCACGGCTGGGTGCCCGAGGACTTCTTCGCGGAGCACGCCGGCGCCGACAACCCCTTCGGCGTGCTCGTCGCCGTTGGAATCGGCATTCCGCTGTACTCGAATGCCGCGGGAGTCCTGCCGCTGCTCGACGCGCTGGTCGCCAAGGGCCTGCCGATGGGCACGCTGCTCGCGTTCATGATGGCCGTGGTCGCGCTCAGCCTGCCCGAGATGGTCCTGCTACGCCGGGTCCTCAAGCCCCGGCTCATCGCGGTGTTCATCGCCATCACGGGCGCGAGCATCATCGCCGTCGGCTACCTGTTCAACGCCATCCTCTGACACGCAAGGAGCACTGCCATGCACATCAAGATTCTCGGCCCCGGATGCGCCAACTGCACCCGCCTTGAGCAGGTCACCCGCGAGGCGCTCGACGCGCTTGGTCTCGAGGCGACCGTCGAGAAGGTCACCGACGACGGCGAGATCGCGGCCTACGGCATCATGCGCACGCCCGGCCTCGTGGTCGACGAGCAGGTGGTGGTCGCCGGTCGCGTCCCCACCGCCGCGCACGTGCGGGAGTTGCTTGCCTCGCACTAGGCGGGAGCCAGGATTCGGCCGATGCGGGTGAACAGTGGGTGACAAGGGTTGCCTTCTGCTGTGACCTGCGTCTAAATAGAGACATGTCGAATCAGCGTCAGCTCATCATTGTCGGTTCTGGTCCTGCCGGGTATACGGCGGCTATTTATGCGGCGCGTGCGGGGTTGGCGCCGTTGGTGGTGGCGGGGTCGGTGACGGCTGGTGGGGCGTTGATGAACACGACCGAGGTGGAGAACTTTCCTGGGTTTGTGGAGGGTGTGCAGGGTCCTGAGTTGATGGAGACGTTGCAGGCTCAGGCGGAGCGTTTTGGTGCCGAGGTGCTCTTTGATGATGTGACGGAGCTTGATCTTGTCGGTGATGTGAAGCGTGTGGTGACGGGCATGTCGGGTGAGTACACGGCTGCCGCGGTGGTTCTCGCGACGGGGTCGGCGTATAAGGAGCTCGGTCTGGATGATGAGAAGCGTCTCAGTGGTAAGGGTGTGTCGTGGTGTGCCACGTGTGATGGGTTCTTCTTCCGTGACCAGACGGTCGTGGTCGTCGGTGGTGGGGACTCCGCGGTGGAGGAGGCGACGTTCCTGACGCGGTTCGCGTCCAAGGTGTATCTGGTGCATCGCAGGGATGAGTTGCGGGCGTCGAAGATCATGGCGGATCGTGCTGCGGCGGATCCGAAGATTGAGTTCGTGTGGAACTCCGAGGTCACGGGTCTGGATGGTGACGTGAAGCTCGAGGGTGTGCGGATCCGTAACCGTGTGAGTGGTGAGGAGTCGACGCTGGCCGCGACGGGATTGTTTGTCGCGATCGGTCACGATCCTCGCTCCGAGCTGGTCAAGGGACAGGTCGACACCGACAGCGAGGGCTACGTCCAGGTGATCGGGCGGACCACCGCGACCAACGTGGAGGGTGTGTTCGCGTGTGGTGACCTGGTCGACAACCGTTACCGCCAGGCCATCACCGCCGCCGGCTCGGGCTGCGCCGCCGCCCTCGACGCCCAGCACTACCTCGACGGTCGGGAACACCCGGCCGCGGCATCGTCCCTTGACACCTCCCCACCCCTCTCCATCGGAGCCTGACATGACCGCCACCGCCGCCGTTTCGGAACCGCACCCGGCCCACGAGGGCTGCGTCTCGATGCATCTGGAGGCGCACACGATCGCGCCGGACATCGCGGGTCGCGCCGCGACGGTACTCAAGGCGGTCGCGGACCCGCTGCGGCTGCGGATGGTGGCCCTCATCGCCTCGGCACCCACGGGCGAGGCCTGCGTCTGCGACCTCACCGAGCTTGCCGAGGTCACCGGGCCGACCGTCTCTCACCACCTCAAGACCCTCAAGGACGTGGGGCTCGTCACGTCCGAGCGACGCGGGACGTGGGTCTACTACCGGGTCGCGGAGCCGTACGTCCCGACCGTCCGCGCGCTGCTCGAGACCCTGGTGCCCGCGAGCGCGACGCGCCACGTGGTCCACGAGCAGGGCGAGCTCGAGCACGTCGACCGCGCCCTCGATGCCGTGATCCGCGACCTCGCGGAGCGCTTCCCGAACTCGGTGCGCCGGCGGCCGAGAGGATCGTGCGGGATAGCTACACGTCGCTCGCGCGCCGCGCGACCATCCGCCAACACCTGGTCCCCTTGACGCGCCACTTCGCGCGCCAGCGCCTTGAGGATCTGAGGCGCGCCGCCTCGCCTGAGGGTCATCCGCCGCAGGTGCTCTTCGTGTGCGTGCAGAACGCCGGCCGTTCGCAGATCGCCGCCGCTCTTCTGCACCGCTACGCGGGTGACAAGGTCGTGGTGCGCTCCGCCGGATCCGCGCCCGCGGCCAGCGTCCACGACGCGGTGCGCCCGCACCTCGACGCGCTGGACGCCGGCGAGGCCGCCTTCCCCAAGCCCCTGACGGACGATGCCGTGCGTGCGTCCGACGTGGTCATCACCATGGGTTGTGGCGACGTCTGCCCGATCTATCCGGGCAAGCGCTACGAGGACTGGCAGGTGGGCGACCCCGCGCTGGCCTCGGAGGCCGGTGTCGCGGCGATCGTCGACGACATCGACGGTCGCGTCCGCGAACTGCTACGCCAACTCCTTCCCGATCTCTCCTTGCCCGCCACCCGACCGTAGACAGGACACCTTCATGACCGACACCACCGCCTCCACCCCCTCCGCGCTCTTCGTGTGCGTGCACAACGCGGGCCGCTCCCAGATGGCCGCGGGCTACCTGCGCCACCTCTCCGGCGGTGCCGTCGAGGTCCGCTCGGCCGGCTCGATGCCCGCGGACCAGATCAACCCCGTCGCTGTCGAGGCGATGCTCGAGGAGGGCATCGACATCCGCGCGGAGAAGCCCAAGGTGCTCACGCCCGAGGCCGTCCAGGCCTCCGACGTGGTCATCACCATGGGCTGCGGTGACGCGTGCCCGTACTACCCCGGCAAGCGCTACGAGGACTGGAAGCTCGAGGACCCCGCGGGTCAGGGCATCGAGTCCGTGCGTCCCATTCGCGACGAGATTCGCACGCGTGTGGTGGGACTGCTGGACTCGCTGGGAGTGCCGGTCGTCGCATAGGACGACTCTGCGCCTTCCGTCCTTGGTGGGGGCGCCGGCGAAGGCCTAGGGTCGTGCCATGTCTATCGACTGGTCGCTGCTGGTCCCCGGCCTGATCATCGCCGTGGTCACGGGTGCGTCCGTGGGTGGCTACCTCGACCTGTCCCGACGCGTCGAGGAGCGCCGCCACGCGCGGCGGCGCTTCACGCGCGAGGCGCCCGTCGCGGTGTCGGCGGCGCATGAGCTGCTCATTGCGGGGATCGCGAAGGACCCCACCTCCTTGGTGCCGCCCGCCGAGTTCGCCAACGCCCTGCGCGAGCAGGCTGCACGGCTGCAGGGCGGGACGCGGCGCCAGATGGCCGCGCTGCCGGCGATCGACATGGTGCGCGAGATGGATCGTGCGCTCGAGGACCTCGCGGTGCGCGGGCGTGCGCTCGACCTGCGGCTCGAACATGCGATGGCGGCGGCGCCGCAGACGCTCGAGCACAAGCTGGTGCTCAAGCTCGCGAAGCAGGCGATTCAGAAGGACCCCACGCCGGCCGACGCGATTCCGCGCATCGACAATGCCGAGGCGCATGCCGCGATGATGGGTGATCCCGCGGTGGTGGCCGACATCATCCGCTATCGCCGCGCCCAGCAGCTCCTCCACGACGCTCGCGACGCGTTCGTCGATCACTGGTGGACCGTGCGGGACCTGCGCCTGTCCGCGGAGACGCGTCTCGCCACGTCCCGACACGAAGGCGGGGAGGTCGCCGCGCCGCGGCGGCCATCGAGAGGAGGTCGCCGATGCCATGGCGGCCGACTTCCTGCGCAACTGGGCGCGCATCGACCACGGGATCTCGCTTGCCGAGGTGGCCGAGCTCCCCGCTCCGGTCGACGAGCCCGCACCCGCGGCACCCGAGACGGCGCCGCAGGGTCCCGCGGCCAAGCCGGGGCGCACCCGGCTCTAGCGCGCTCCCGACCCTCGACCGCGTGATACCGCGGTGATACCGTGGCGTGTATGGCACTCACGTTGCGTACCGACTCCGCCCTTGAGGCGGCCCTGGACCTTCTCGTCAAGGAGGAGGGGCTGTCGCGACAGGAGGTGATTCGGCGAGCAGTGCTCGAACGGGCGGAACGCGTCGATCGGGCGCGAGAGG
This sequence comes from Demequina sediminis, assembly GCF_030296675.1. GTDB lineage: Bacteria > Actinomycetota > Actinomycetes > Actinomycetales > Demequinaceae > Demequina > Demequina sediminis. The sequence goes on from NZ_AP027736.1 coordinate 230,839, forward strand.
TGCACACCTTGACACGCGAGGCATTGCACGACTGGAGCGAGACGCTCGCCCGACTCGGGTCCGCTTAGCGAATCATGACGCGGTACCTCGACCTCAACGACCTTCTCGACATCGTCGCCCTCGCCGGGATTGGTCCCGTCCGCGAGCCGGGTCTTCTCGAGTCTGCGCTGGCGAGGCCTGCGACCACAGTCTTCGGACGCGACGCCTACGTGACGCTCGAGGAGAAGGCCGCGGCCCTCCTTCACTCGCTCGTCAAGAACCATGCCTTGGTCGATGGCAACAAGCGTCTCGGTTGGCTCGCGGCGACCGTCTTCGTGGGCTTCAACGGCTATCGCGTCGAGTTGTCTCAGGACCAGGCCTTCGCACTCGTGTGGGCGGTCGCCGACGGAACGGTCAGCGAGATCGGTGAGATCGCCACGCGCCTCGTCATCGCCCGCCGGGACTAGGCTCGGCGCATGGAGACGCAGACGCCCACCCCGTTCACCGTCATCCCCAACCGCCGTCCCGCCACGGACGAGGAGCGGTGGATCGCGATGGAGGATCCCGTCTTCGGGAAGGTCTTCACCGACCACATGGCCCGCGCCACGTGGCGCGACGGGCACGGCTGGGCCGATCGACGCATCGTCCCCCTGGCCCCCCTGCCCCTGCACCCCGGTGCCGCCGTGCTGCACTACGCGCAGCAGGCCTTCGAGGGACTGAAGGCGTACCGGCACGAGGACGGCTCGGTGTGGCTGTTCCGCCCCGAGGCCAACGCCGCGAGGCTCGCGGCATCGTGTCGTCGCATGGCGCTTCCCGAGGTGAGCGAGGAGGACTTCCTCGCGGCCCTCGAGGCCCTCATCGCGGCGGACCATGCCTGGGTTCCCGGCACGCCGGGATCGAGCCTCTACCTGCGACCCCTCGTCATCGCGACCGAGGCCAGCCTGCTGGTGCAGCCTGCCGCGGAGGTCGACTTCATCGTGACGGCCTCTCCCGTGGGTGCCTACATGGCCGCCCCGGGTGGAGTATCCATCTGGGTATCCCGCGGCTACCACCGCGCGAATGCGGGTGGCACCGGCGACACTAAGACCGCGGGCAACTACGCCGCGAGCATGCTCCCGCAGGCCGAGGCCAAGGCGCATGGATGCCAACAGGTGCTGTTCCTTGATGCGCGCGAGGACACGTACGTCGAGGAACTCGGCGGCATGAACCTCGTCGCGGTGCGCGCCGACGGCAGCATCCTCACCCCGCGCCTCACCGGCACGATCCTCCCCGGTGTCACCCGTGACTCGATCCTCACGCTGCTGAGGGACGAGGGCCGCGCGGTCGAGGAGCGCGACATCGCCCTCACCGAGCTGGTCGAGGGCATCGAGTCGGGGGAGATCCTCGAGCTCTTCGCATGCGGCACCGCCGCTGTGGTCACGCCCATCGCCCGGCTCGTGTCGGACGATCTCGACGTCACGGTACGCGGGGCAGGGGAGGGAGGAAGCGTGGCCGATGCCGTGCTCGCCCGTCTCACCGACCTCCAGTATGGACGCGGCGAAGACGCCCACGGGTGGATGCGCCGGGTGCTCGACGCGCCCCCGGCGGAGGAGACCGCCGAGGGCGACGCCGAGTAGCGGCGCTGAGTTGCTTCTGGGCCGGCTACTCCGGCAGGACGTCCTCCGGAGCGAGCTGGCCCTGGTCGACCAGGAGGAGCTGGAAGTCGTGGAAGGTGTCCGCGAAGAGCAGCGCGCCGTCCGCGTTGCGGACGAAGTAGAGCTGGTCGCCCTCCGAGGGATGAGCCGCGGCGTCGACCGCTCCAAGGTCCACGGCAGCGATCGGGGTCGGCGGTAGCCCCTCGTACATGAAGGTGTTGAACGGCGAGTCGAGGGCGAAGCCGTCGTCGGTGACCGTCTGCTCGTCGGCGCCGGTGATGTAGACCAGCGGTGACTCGAGCTCGAGGCGCATGCCTGCGTCGAGACGGTTCGCGATCATGCGCGACAGCGCGGGCCACTCCTGCGCGTTGCCCGACTCCTTGACCAAGATGGACGCCACGGTCAGCGTCGCCTGCCTGTCCTCGGACGCGACGCCCATCGACTGCAGGTTCTGGAGTTGGATGTTCACCAGCAGGTGGGCGGTCTCCTCGACGGTGGCGCCGATCGGGTAGTCGCCCGGCGACACCCAGCCCTCCGGCTCGCCGCCCGCTTCAGGGGGAAGCGCGGCCACGAGCGCCTCGCGGGCACGCTCCACCGTGACACCGTGCGTCGTCGCCAGCCGGTCGATCGTGGCCTCGACGCGTTCGCCCTCCACCACGATGTCGGAGGCCGTCAAGCCGAGCGGGACAGTGCTCTCGCTGGGAGAAGCACTCGGCGAGGGCGCGGGAGTGTCCTCCGCCGGGGCGCTCGAGGCGGGGGCAAGGGTCGCCCCGAACGTCGGATCCCACAGCTTGACCCCGTACGCGCCGGCGCCCACCACGGCGACTCCCGCGATCGAGGTGACGGCCGTGCGCACCACGCGGTGGCGGCGCACGCGGCGGCGCACCGGAGTGAGGTCGAGCGCGAGAGAGGTGCCCGCGAAGTCGCGGGCCCCGGCGTCGCGCAGGGCGGCAAGGGTGTCGTGTGCCGAACTCATCGTGAACCTCCTGAGTGGGTGTGGACGCCGACCGTCTCGACCTCCGTGAATTCGACTCCCGGCGCGGCGGCACGCAGGCGTGCGACCCCATCCGAGAGGTACCTCTTGACCGTGCCCTCCGCGAGACCGAGCGTGGACGCCACGTGAGCGACCGGCAGGTCCTCGAGGTAGCGCAGCACGACGCACGCCCGCTCGCGCGGCGCCAGACTCAGCAGGGCCGCCCGCAGGTCCACGGCATCGTCCACGCGGCCCGACGGGTCGGGGGAGACGGCCACTCCGGGCCGGTCGAGGATGTCGACGCCGTCCCTCTTGGGCCGCGCGGCCTCGCGGCGCCCGCTGTCGATGAAGGCGGTGGTGATCGCACGCTTGACGTAGGCGTGAGCGGAGTCGAGCGAGCCCAGTGCCCTGCCGCTGCGGAAGGTGCGCACGAGCGCGTCCTGCAGGAGATCCTCGGCGCGATCCTTGTCTCCGGTGAGCACGTAGGCGTAGCCGAACAGGGCGGGGCCGCGCTCGCGGACCAGCGTGTCGAGCAGTCGGGACCAGGCGCTCATGCGCTGCAACTCCGTTTCATGCCGGGTAGTACGCAGCCGGCGTCTCCAGGGTTGGGGATAACGACGAAGAGTGTCGGAGGCCGCGCCTACAGTGGTCGCATGTCAGGCCCGGTTCCTCCGTACACGCTCACGCGCAAGCGTATGAAGAACGTGCGCATGGTCGTTCAGCCGGGGACGGGGGAGGTGCGGGTGAGCGCGCCGCTGCGCATGGCGACGGCGGACATCGATGCGTGGGTGAGGTCCAAGGCCGCGTGGATCGAGGCGCGCAGGGCCGATGCCGTGGCGAGGCCGGCGCCGCTGTCGCCCGGCGCGGAGGCGGAGGCGCTGAAGAGGGAGTTGCGGCCCCTCATCGATGAGCTGGTCCGCGAGTGGGTGCCACGCATGGGGGTGCCGACTCCGACCTGGCGATTGCGCGTCATGCACACGCGATGGGGGAGCTGCAATCGGCTGCGCCGCTCGATCACCTTCAGCGTCGAGCTCGCCCGCAAGGACCTGCACCTCGTGGAGTACGTCGTGGTGCACGAGCTCGCCCATCTCCTCGTGAGCAACCACGGACCGGACTTCCAGTCCGTGATGGACACGTTCCTGCCGCCGTGGCGCGAACATCGCGCGGAACTCAACGGGTCTTAGCCGTCGACTGCGGCGCTCACGGGTACCTCAAGGACGAGCACCTGGGTCGGTGTACCGAGCAGGGGAGTTCGATGAGCGCCGTGGCGGCGCCGTCGCCATTGAGGGACTCCACGAGCTCGTCGACGTCGACCACGTCAGTCGACGTCAGCATGCCGGGGAAGAGGGTCGACTCGGCGCCAAACATGGAGCCGGGCTCCATTCCGAATCGCCAGGCCTGGCTCGACAACATCACCGCGCGTCTGCCGTCTGCCATCCATGCGCTGGACTCCGTCACCACCGTGTCGCCCAGCCGTGACAAGACGTCGCCATCCGGACGCGGGCTCGCTGGCGCTGCCTCCACGAGCAGGGAGAAGTTCTCGGTGAGCACGGTCCACGTGGACCGATTTTCGACAGTCCACACGAGCCGCTGGGACGTGGCGTCGGGAGTCGCGAGTTCGTCGCCGACCACGTCGAGGCCCCCGCCATCCACGAAGATCGGGCCAGGCACCCACAGGGGAGTGCAGGAGGACTCTTCTGCCGAGTATGAGGAGAACTCGCCCGCGATGGCGAGGGTGCGGCCCTCGACGAGCGCATCCGAGATCTCGCACAGCAGCGCCGCCTGCGCATCCGCCCGGGGCTCCTCCCCGAGCCGTCGCGGCACGCCCATCGAGGCGAGCGTGTCGCCGGCCGTGCCCGGGTCGACAGTGACGAGCTGGCTCTCGACCTCCAGGAGGATCATGCTGCCGGCAGGTGCCCCGAGCGGGACCACCGGAATCTGCACGGAGAGGGTGGGCATGGTGAATCGTGTCGCGGCGTCGATGACGCGCGACACAGGGTCGTCCCGCTCGGTGATGAATGTCGCCTCGCCGCTCGCGTACTCGCCGGGCTGGAGGATCCACGAGTCGTCGAGCGAGGAATCCGACGTGGCAGCGCCACGAGTCAGCACGGTGCTGCGGTGGTGATCGTCCTGCCACAACGAGCTCGCCACCTGGGTCAATCCGGACTGCGATCCCGAGGTCGCGACCGAGCCCGGGTCCGCGACCAGTGACGCCACGGCTCCCGCGGGATCGAGCTGGAGGGGGATGCTTCCCGCGTTGCGCACCACCCACATGACCCGGACCTGTGAGGCATCCCCGACGACGTAGGTGGTCGCGGTGGTCGCCTCCGGCTCCAACCGGAGGAGCATGTCTTCACCCACCCACACGGCGTCACAGGGGGTCCCCGCGGTCGCTCCCGGTCTCGCCGACTCCGGAGGGACGTCGTCGAGGTTGCACACGAGCCCGGCCTGGCGCGGGCCCTCGGGCTCGACGCCGCGCGTGCGCGGCTCCGACATCGCCATGAGGTCTTCGGCGTGAAGGACGGCAGGGAGGGGATCCGCCGTCTCGCTCGGGGTGGGGGTTGCTGCCGCCGCAGGAACGACCGGCGGCGCGGCCCACGTCCCGACCGCGACCGCGGCGATCGCCAGCAGCGCGACGCTCCCGCCCGCCCACCACGAGGCACGCCTGCGGCGCGCGGCCGCGATCCTGGACCGTGCCCTCACCACCACGTCGGGCGAGAGCGGCTCTGCGGGGTCCGCCCCACGCGTCAGCGCATCAACCACGCCGCGGCTCACCGTGCGTCCCCCACGCTCGTGTCCTCGTGTGCGATCGAGCCGCCGTGGAGCGCGTCTTCCACCGAGAGCTCCCACGCCATCTCGCTCCCGTCGAGCCGCGCGATCGCGGACGTGAGCGCGTCCCGCACGCCGTCCTCGCGCAGGCCCGCCTCGCGGGCGATGACGGGAACCGCCCAGCCGTCGACGTAACGCATCGCGAGGACCGCCCGCTCGCGCGGTGTGAGGACCGCGAAGGGGTCGTCGGGGTCGGTCGGCGCGTCGCCGGGCACCCGGCGGACCGCGGCGTGACGCAACGCGGCACTCATGGCGACCCGCGCATCGTCCATCGTGGCCGGAGGAGCCTGCCGTGAGAACACCGCGACCAGCGCGGCCTCGACCACGGCCTCGGCGGCGGAGTCATCGCCTGTGAGAGTGCGCGCGTCCCTGAGGAGCTCGTGCCCCCAGTCGCGCGACAGCTCCTCGAGCGCCCTTACCCACGCCTTCACGCCGCCCCCTCTGCCGTACCCCTCATCGTGCCATCGAACAGGCGGGACGGGCATCCGGAGTCACGCGTCCCACGGCACCTCGAGCAGAAGCTCGCTCGAGCCCGGGACCTCCGCGGCATCGTCCTCCCGCGCGATCCTCACCTGGAGCCCGAATCGCGGATCGACGGCGCCTTCAGTGACATCCCAGTCGAAGATGGCCTCCCCGGCGAACAGCTGCCACGGCTCGACCGTCTCGAGAGCGGAGGTGCTCCTCATCACGCCCGACCTGTGTTCCTCGTCGAGCCACAGCGTCTGTGCGGTCACCGTGCCGAGCGTGCTCGACTCGGCAATCTCGTTGTCGGGTGGCGCAATGGTGGGATGCGTCTCGACCGTCACCATCGCGCCACCGGTGTCGAGCCGCAAAGGCTCGCCGGCGGTGTTTTGCGCCGTCCATGTCACGGTGAGCTGGCCCGTGGAGGCGTCGTAGGAGGTGGAGAACTCAGTGAGGGTGACGAGCGGCGTCTCGGTCAGCAGCCAGCGCGCATCGCATTCGACCCACGCCAGCTCGTCCTCCACGCCCGCGATACGGGGATTTCCGCCGAGCGGCACCGCGCAGTCAAGCGCGGCCTGAGTGCCGCCGCGCACACCGTCGCGCACGCGCGGCTCGGAGGCCGCAGCGAACTCCTCGGCGGTGCGCGCGAGCGTTCCCCGGTGGATGATCTCGACCGCGTCCGACTCGACGTGGAGGAACACTTCGGAGGTGGACGGCTCTCCCGCGGGCGCCACGCGCAGCTGCACGGCGATCGAGGGCGTGAGCTCACCCGCCACGATCATCGCGACGGCGTCCGGCACCCCCTCGACCTGCTGTCCCGTGGGATGTACTCGGCGCCGCTGAGCGTGTCGCCGGGAGCCAGCGTGAGCGGCGCCGAGCCGGACTCGAGCACCACGCCCAGGGTGTTGTCCGGGTGTCGTACCGGCGGACCCACGTAGATGTTGCCGGACACCCACGGCGTCAGCTCGACGTCCTCTGACACGACCATCACCGCCACCGCGCTTCCCGCGGGATCGAGGCGCAGCGGTTGATCGGACGCGTTGCGGACCTCCCACTCGACCATCACACCGTTGCCGTCGCTCGCGAGGGACGTCGTGGTCATCTCCACCAGTGGTGCGTCTCCAGCGAAGGCGCGGCCACAGTCCATGGCCAGGGTCATGAACGCGGCCTGTGCCTGCGCGCTCCACGGGTTGTCGCGCGGGTCGACCACGCAGTGCGCAATCTCCTGTCCCGGTCCGGTCGACTCGGGGCCCACGGCTGCCCGTGACAAGGCAAGCACGTCCTCGGCCATGAGCGCGTCGCCGCGCGTCCCCGCAGGCGCGAGGGGCGATTCACCGCCGGCCAGCATCGTCGCACCCACGACGCCGGCGGCTACCACCAGTGCCGCCGCACCCGCGGCGCCCGCGGCGCGGAGGCGGCGAGTCCGCCGCACCCGCGCGCGCGCGGGCTCGACCACCGCACTGGCGCGATCGTCGAAGAGCGCACCCCCGGCATCGGCCTGTCTCCCCAGCGACTCCATGAGTTCCCGGCTCATCGCGTGCCTCCCGTCGTCAGAATGAAAACGTGGTCGTGTCCGCCCTCGACGGCGTCCGTCGCGTCCAGGCCAAAGTCGCCGTGTGTGCGGCGCAGCGTCTCGACCGCGGAGGCGAGGTAGCCGCGCACGGTCGCCGCAGAGATTCCTAGCTCGTTCCCGATCGCCGGCGACGAGAGGCCGTCGACGTACCGCATGACGAGGCACGCGCGCTGCCGAGGAGGCAGCGACAGGACGGCGTCGTGGAGAGCGTCGCGGGTGACCGATGCGGTGGCAGGGTCGGGCACGACCCGGTCGGCGTCGCGGTGGTCGCGTCGGGGGCGGGCCTCGGCGCGTCGGTGAGCGTCGATGAACGCGGTCTGCATGGCCCGCTTCACGTACGCATGTGCGGCGTCGACGTCCTCGGGACCGCGCCCGGACCTGAAGGAGCGCACGAGGGCGTCCTGGAGGAGGTCATCGGCGGCGTGGGCGTCACCGGTCAGTACGAAGGCGTATCCGTACAGCGCCCTGCCTCGCTCGCGCACCAGCGCATCGAGCGTGTGTGACCACCGGCTCACCGTGCCCCCTTGTATCGCGGATCATCCTTCCACCGCCCAAGACGCAGCGGGCGGCTCAACCGTGGGGTGGGAGTCCCGCCGGATAGTCTCGGCTCATGTCGCGAACCGGAGAGATCACGCGCCCCGACGGTCGGACCGTGCGGTGGTACGAGGACGGACCTCGCGACGCGGGACTGGTGCTGTTCTGGAATCACGGCACGCCCAATATCGGCCAACCTCCCGGGCCCCTGATGAAGCCCGCGACGGACCGTGGGATCCGCTGGGTCTCTCTTGATCGCCCCGGCTACGGCGGATCCACGCGGCGCGAGGGCCGGACGGTGGCCGACGTGGTTGAGGACGTCGAAGCCGTCGCCGACGCACTCGGTCTGGACACCTTTGCGGTGGCGGGGCACTCGGGGGTGGGCCGCACGCGCTCGCGTGCGCCGCGCTCCTCGGTGAGCGCGTCACGGCATGCGCGGCGATCGCGGGACTCGCTCCCTTCGATGCGCACGACCTCGACTGGTTCGGAGGCATGGCCGCAGGCGGGCGCGCGGAACTGGAGGCGGCCGCCGCAGGGCCGGCGGCATTGGTCCTCCAGCTCGAGCAGGAGTGGGATCCCGAGGGATTCACGCCGGAGGACCATGCGGCACTGGCCGGTCCGTGGCAGTGGTTCGACGGGGTGGTGAAAGCCGCGCTTGAGCACGGGCCCGACGGAATGGTCGACGATGACCTCGCCTATGTGCGCGAGTGGGGCTTCGATGCGGCCGATGCCGGGCGGACGCCGGTGCTCATTGCCCATGGAGGGAAGGACCGGGTGGTCCCGTACACGCACGGGGAGTGGCTCGGGCGCAGCGTTCCCGGCGCCGACGTCCGGGTGTTCCCGGAGGACGGACACATCTCGGTCCTCACGCGCGCCGAGGCCCTCCTGGACTGGTTGGTGGGGGCCTCGCGGGGCGTATAGGAGGCGCCGCCACGGCCCATCCGGGACGGTACCTGCGATCTTGAGCCCACCCACCAGGAGTGACCAAGTTATCGGCAGAAACTGCCCGATCCGGTTGGACAACGGCTCGGAACCTGTGTAAGTTATTCCAGGTCGCCGCGACGGGGTCCAGATGGAAACCGGCGCGAGACCACCCTCCACGCCCACCGATGAGCGTTCGCTGAAGCGGACAAACAGGTGTAGTGTGGAGGCTCTCCGAAACCGAGACACGCCGATGAGGCGAGTTGACAAGAGGTTGACGAGAGAGTAAGTTAGAAGGGTTGCCCCGAGCGAGGTCCTGAAAAGGATTGAGGCGGTGCGCGTCCGAAACTTGAGAACTCAACAGTGTGCCACATGTCGATGCCAAATTACTCCGGCATCAGCCTCTTGTAAGGGGGTTGGTGTTTGGATTCCTTTGGTTGAAAATGAAATGTCAGTGACATTTTGTTCGATGTCAGAGATTAACTAGTCTCCACGTGAGTGGGGATGTACTTCGTATTGATGTATCCCGGCCGTTTGGTTGGGTGTACAGCAATCATTTACGGAGAGTTTGATCCTGGCTCAGGACGAACGCTGGCGGCGTGCTTAACACATGCAAGTCGAACGGTGACCTCGGAGCTTGCTTCGGGTGATCAGTGGCGAACGGGTGAGTAACACGTGAGTAACCTGCCCCAGACTCTGGGATAACCTCGGGAAACCGGGGCTAATACCGGATATGCAGCGTTCCCGCATGGGATGCGTTGGGAAAGTTTTTCGGTCTGGGATGGACTCGCGGCCTATCAGCTTGTTGGTGAGGTAGTGGCTCACCAAGGCGACGACGGGTAGCCGGCCTGAGAGGGCGACCGGCCACACTGGAACTGAGACACGGTCCAGACTCCTACGGGAGGCAGCAGTGGGGAATATTGCACAATGGGCGCAAGCCTGATGCAGCGACGCCGCGTGGGGGATGAAGGCCTTCGGGTTGTAAACCCCTTTCAGCAGGGAAGAAGCGAAAGTGACGGTACCTGCAGAAGAAGCGCCGGCTAACTACGTGCCAGCAGCCGCGGTAATACGTAGGGCGCAAGCGTTGTCCGGAATTATTGGGCGTAAAGAGCTCGTAGGCGGTTTGTCGCGTCTGCTGTGAAAACCCGAGGCTCAACCTCGGGCCTGCAGTGGGTACGGGCAGACTAGAGTGTGGTAGGGGAGACTGGAATTCCTGGTGTAGCGGTGGAATGCGCAGATATCAGGAGGAACACCGATGGCGAAGGCAGGTCTCTGGGCCACAACTGACGCTGAGGAGCGAAAGCGTGGGGAGCGAACAGGATTAGATACCCTGGTAGTCCACGCCGTAAACGGTGGGCACTAGATGTGGGGCTCATTCCATGAGTTCCGCGTCGCAGCTAACGCATTAAGTGCCCCGCCTGGGGAGTACGGCCGCAAGGCTAAAACTCAAAGGAATTGACGGGGGCCCGCACAAGCGGCGGAGCATGCGGATTAATTCGATGCAACGCGAAGAACCTTACCAAGGCTTGACATATACCCTCTACCCCCAGAGATGGGGGTGCTTCGGCGGGGTATACAGGTGGTGCATGGTTGTCGTCAGCTCGTGTCGTGAGATGTTGGGTTAAGTCCCGCAACGAGCGCAACCCTCGTCCTATGTTGCCAGCACGTAATGGTGGGGACTCATAGGAGACTGCCGGGGTCAACTCGGAGGAAGGTGGGGATGACGTCAAATCATCATGCCCCTTATGTCTTGGGCTTCACGCATGCTACAATGGCCGGTACAAAGGGCTGCAATACCGTAAGGTGGAGCGAATCCCAAAAAGCCGGTCTCAGTTCGGATTGAGGTCTGCAACTCGACCTCATGAAGTCGGAGTCGCTAGTAATCGCAGATCAGCAACGCTGCGGTGAATACGTTCCCGGGCCTTGTACACACCGCCCGTCAAGTCACGAAAGTCGGTAACACCCGAAGCCAGTGGCCTAACCCGTATGGGAAGGAGCTGTCTAAGGTGGGATTGGCGATTGGGACTAAGTCGTAACAAGGTAGCCGTACCGGAAGGTGCGGCTGGATCACCTCCTTTCTAAGGAGCACCTGACGTCCACACTGTGGTGTGGGGGTCCAGGACCCATGCTCAGACCGTTCGTGTCTGGGGTGGGGCTCATGGATGGAACATCGATGTGGCCTGTCACTGACCTTGAGTCGTGACGCTAGTACGCCTGTCTCCTTGCGAGACGGGTGGGAACGTGTGACGCAAAGAGGTGGGGGATGGGCATGGCGCACTGTTGGGTCCTGAAGGGTCGGGCGTAAAGCTCCCTTTCAGGCCACCACACACTCCTGTGACTTCGGTTGTGGGGGTTCGGGTGGCTGTCGGACTATCGGATGCTATCGAACCGCTTGGCTGAGGCTGGGTAGGCGTGGTGTGAGGGTAGGCCCGGTCGTTGTTTGAGAACTGCACAGTGGACGCGAGCATCTTTGATATCTGTGGTCAAGTTTTTAAGAGCACATGGTGGATGCCTTGGCAGTAGGAGCCGAAGAAGGACGTTGTAGCCTGCGAAAAGCCTCGGGGAGCTGGCAAACAAGCTTTGATCCGAGGATGTCCGAATGGGGAAACCCCGCTGGAGTCATGTCCAGTGACCCACGCCTGAACACATAGGGCGTGTGGAGGGAACGTCGGGAAGTGAAACATCTCAGTACCGACAGGAAGAGATATTCCGTGAGTAGTGGCGAGCGAAAGCGGAACAGGCCAAACCGTATGCGTGTGATAGCCGGCAGGCGTTGCGTATGCGGGGTTGTGGGACCTTTCTGATCATTCTGCCGAATGGTCGAGGAGTCAGAAATCCGCGTGATAGTCGAAGGGCATTGAAAGGCCCGGCGTAGAGGGTGCAACCCCCGTAGACGAAATTGCGCGGACTCCTGAAGGGGATCCCAAGTAGCACGGGGCACGAGAAATCCCGTGTGAATCCGCAGAGACCACTCTGTAAGCCTAAATACTACCTACTGACCGATAGCGAATCAGTACCGTGAGGGAAGGGTGAAAAGTACCCCGAGAGGGGAGTGAAATAGTACCTGAAACCGTGTGCTTACAATCCGTCGGAGCCTCCATAGCAGGGGTGACGGCGTGCCTTTTGAAGAATGAGCCTGCGAGTTAGTGCTCAGTGGCAAGGTTAACCCGTGTGGGGCAGCCGTAGCGAAAGCGAGTCCGAATAGGGCGTTTGAGTCGCTGGGTCTAGACCCGAAGCGAAGTGATCTATCCATGGCCAGGCTGAAGCGCGGGTAAGACCGCGTGGAGGGCCGAACCCACTTGGGTTGAAAACCGAGGGGATGAGCTGTGGATAGGGGTGAAAGGCCAATCAAACTTCGTGATAGCTGGTTCTCCCCGAAATGCATTTAGGTGCAGCGTTGCGTGTTTCTTGCCGGAGGTAGAGCTACTGGATGGCCGATGGGCCCCACCAGGTTACTGACGTCAGCCAAACTCCGAATGCCGGTAAGTGAGAGCGCAGCAGTGAGACTGCGGGGGATAAGCTTCGTAGTCGAGAGGGAAACAGCCCAGAACACCAACTAAGGCCCCTAAGCGTGTGCTAAGTGGGAAAGGATGTGGAGTTGCATAGACAACCAGGAGGTTGGCTTAGAAGCAGCCACCCTTGAAAGAGTGCGTAATAGCTCACTGGTCAAGTGATTCCGCGCCGACAATGTAGCGGGGCTCAAGTACACCGCCGAAGTTGTGTCATTCACATTTATGCTAGGCCTTCGTGGTCCAGGCGTGTGGATGGGTAGGGGAGCGTCGTGTGGCGGGTGAAGCTGCGGAGTGATCCAGCAGTGGACGCTACACGAGTGAGAATGCAGGCATGAGTAGCGAAAGACGGGTGAGAAACCCGTCCGCCGAATGACCAAGGGTTCCAGGGCCAGGTTAATCCGCCCTGGGTAAGTCGGGACCTAAGGCGAGGCCGACAGGCGTAGTCGATGGACAACGGGTTGATATTCCCGTACCGGCGAAGAACCGCCCATGACGAGGCGGACGATGCTAAGTGCCCAAAGCCGGCGAACCCTTCGGGGCAAGTACGGTGGCGCGCACGAACCAGATCCGTAGTAGTCAAGCGTATTAACAGGGGTGACGCAGGAAGGTAGCCGAGCGTGGCGATGGTAGTCCACGTCTAAGGGTGTAGGGCGAGCTGTAGGCAAATCCGCAGCTCACATAGCCTGAGACCTGATGGTAACCACGTATGTGGGAAATCGGTGATCCTATGCTGCCAAGAAAAACCTCGGCGCGAGGTTCTAGCCGCCCGTACCCCAAACCGACTCAGGTGGTCAGGTAGAGAATACTAAGGCGATCGAGTGAATCGTGGTTAAGGAACTCGGCAAAATGCCCCCGTAACTTCGGGAGAAGGGGGCCTGAGGCGTGAAGGCACTTGCTGCTGGAGCGTTTGAAGGCCGCAGAGACCAGGGAGAAGCGACTGTTTACTAAAAACACAGGTCCGTGCGAAGTCGCAAGACGATGTATACGGACTGACGCCTGCCCGGTGCTGGAAGGTTAAGAGGAGGGGTCAGCCGCAAGGCGAAGCTCCGAATTTAAGCCCCAGTAAACGGCGGTGGTAACTATAACCATCCTAAGGTAGCGAAATTCCTTGTCGGGTAAGTTCCGACCTGCACGAATGGCGTAACGACTTCTCCGCTGTCTCAACCGCGAACTCGGCGAAATTGCACTACGAGTAAAGATGCTCGTTACGCGCAGCAGGACGGAAAGACCCCGGGACCTTTACTATAGCTTGGTATTGGTATTCGGTGTGGTTTGTGTAGGATAGGTGGGAGACTATGAAGCTGGAACGCCAGTTTCGGTGGAGTCATTGTTGAAATACCACTCTGATCACTCTGGATATCTAACCTCGGTCCGTAATCCGGATCAGGGACAGTGCCTGGTGGGTAGTTTAACTGGGGCGGTTGCCTCCCAAAGAGTAACGGAGGCGCCCAAAGGTTCCCTCAGCCTGGTTGGCAATCAGGTGGCGAGTGCAAGTGTACAAGGGAGCTTGACTGTGAGACTGACAGGTCGAGCAGGGACGAAAGTCGGGACTAGTGACCCGCCGGTGGCATGTGGAAGCGCCGGCGCTCAACGGATAAAAGGTACCCCGGGGATAACAGGCTGATCCTGCCCAAGAGTCCATATCGACGGCATGGTTTGGCACCTCGATGTCGGCTCGTCGCATCCTGGGGCTGGAGTTGGTCCCAAGGGTTGGGCTGTTCGCCCATTAAAGCGGTACGCGAGCTGGGTTTAGAACGTCGTGAGACAGTTCGGTCCCTATCCGCTGCGCGCGCAGGAAACTTGAGAAAGGCTGCCCCTAGTACGAGAGGACCGGGGTGGACCAACCTCTGGTGTGCCAGTTGTTCCGCCAGGAGCACGGCTGGTTGGCTACGTTGGGAAGGGATAACCGCTGAAAGCATCTAAGCGGGAAGCCTGTTTCAAGATGAGGTTTCCATGGAACTTGTTCCGAGAGGCCCCCTATAGACCATGGGGTTGATAGGCCGGACGTGGAAGAGAGGACTAACGACTCTTGAAGCTGACCGGTACTAATAGGCCGATAACTTGACACACACTCAAGATTTTATAAGTAATGCTACGCGTCCACTGTGCGGTTCCCGAGTAACGAACGGGAAACCATTCAACAACTCCATAAAGTTGCCGCAGCCATAGCGGGAGGGAAACGCCCGGCTCCATTCCGAACCCGGAAGCTAAGCCTCCCAGCGCCGATGGTACTGCACCCGCCAGGGTGTGGGAGAGTAGGTCGCTGCGGCACATACCTTCGAAAGACCCCCACCCCGTGGGGGTCTTTCGCATACCCCCACACCACCCAAACATCACCCGCGCACCAGCCCCGCATCCACAAGTCACACACCTCACGACAGGTAACCCGCAACCACGCACGGATCACGCCACACCCGGCACCACATGTGTGACATCCGCACGGTCCAGCCTGACTCGTGCCACCGGGGTGTGTCAGTCCAGGGTGATGTCGAGGGCGTCGAGGATGGCTTGGGCGGGCTTGGTGATGGGGTCGCGGGCGACGTGGTCGTGGCCGGCGATGCGGACGGTGATCTGCTGAATGGGTTTCAGCGCGTGGAGGATCTTGCGCACCGTCAGCCCGGTCGTGGTGTGTAGGTAGCGGCTGATCGCGAGGGATGCGAACACGATCGTGAGGTGCGCTTCGATCGCGTCGCGCGTGTGGTGGAACATCGGCCGGGCGCGTAGGTCGGTCTTGGACATCCGGAATGACTGCTCGACGTGCCATAGGTCGTGATAGCTGGACATGACCTCGGCCGCGGGCATCAACGTCGCAGGGATGTTCGTGACGTAGCCCTTGAGCCCGACCAGGCGTCGCGCGCGCGCCAGCGACGCCTCGTCGATCTTGCGGGAGCCGCTCACGGTCTTCACGAAGCGTGGCGTGCGGGCGGCCTTGTCGCCGGCGACGACGTCCCGTGCACGCTCCTCCTGCAAGGTCAGGGTGCGGTTGTCGCGCACGGCACGCTTGCCGGAGTACGCCCACACCGCCCGCCACGAACTGTCATGCTCGGACTTCCAGATCGGTTCAGCCTTGACCATCGGATCCGACGCGCCAGCCCTGGTGCGTCCGTGGCGAGGCGTGATGGTGTCGATGACCTGCCCGTCGCGAAACGCGTCGCCATGCCAACGGAAGTGCGACTCGAGATCGACCGGCGCCTTGGTCGTGCGGGACCCGACGATGAAATGCAGTCCCGCGTCATCGAGCTCGCGCAAGTTGGTCGCGGACAGCATGCCGGCGTCGGCGACAACCACGAACCCTTCGAGGGAGTGGCGTTGACGGAACTGGTCCACGATCGGAATCAGGGTCAGCGTCTCGGCCTTGTTGCCCTCGAAGCAGCCGATCTCAAGCGGGAAGCCGTTCCTGTCGACGAGGAGCCCGACGACGACCTGCGGGTCGACCCGCCGTTCCTTCGAGTAGCCCACCTTCCGCAGCGAGTCCTCATCCTCGGCTTCGAAGTACAACGTCGTGACGTCATACAGGCACAAGCTGATGTCACCCACGGACGCGGCGTGGGCGAAGCACGCGTCGGCGAGGAGGGACCGGTAGTCACGCTCCCCAGCGCGTTCCAGGGAGCGGAACATGGTCCGCAGCGACGCATGAGCGATCCCGAGCTCGCGCAAAACGCGCAGCGAGTCGGCCTTCGACGTCGGCTCGATCAGCCGCGCCAGCACGAGCTGCTCAAACGCGTCGTCATCGACGACATCGAAGCCCAGATCCGTGTACGCGGCCTGAAGTACCTGCCACAACACCGCGTTCGACTTCGACGTGATGTCCACCGTCGTCGGCTCACCTTCCACGGTCCGCGGC
This sequence comes from Demequina sediminis, assembly GCF_030296675.1. Classification (GTDB taxonomy): domain Bacteria; phylum Actinomycetota; class Actinomycetes; order Actinomycetales; family Demequinaceae; genus Demequina; species Demequina sediminis. Next base: position 247,100 of record NZ_AP027736.1, read on the forward strand.
GCGACGCCGTCGAGCGTGAGCTCCCCTTGGCCGGGGTAGAGCTTGCCGCGCGCGACCTCCATCAGCGCCGCGAGTTCGGCATCATCATGGGCCGTGCCGACGTGCTCGAGCACCACATCACGGCCAGCGCGACGCTCCGCGATCTGGACCTTCACCGCCCCCGACCGGCCCGGGGACTTGCGCACGAACACCACATCCCCGACCGTACCGCCAAGCGGGGTGTGTCAATCACGAACCCCGAAACTCAACTACCAGGGCGAATGCTCGCGCAAACCACCGATCAGCAGAAAGTGGCACGAGTCAGGACATACCTTCGAAAGACCCCCACACCGTGGGGGTCTTTCGCATACCCCCACACCACCCAAACATCACCCGCGCACCAGCCCCGCATCCACAAGTCACACACCTCACGACAGGTAACCCGCAACCACGCACGGATCACGCCACACCCGGCACCACATGTGTGACATCCGCACGGTCCAGGGATGCTGGACGGCTTCCAGGATGCCGGACGGTCGCGGGCTCGCCACTGCTTGTGCACGCACCACCGCTCGGGCACGCACCACCGCTCGGTCACGCACCACTGCGGCACAACGCGCGCGACCTGTGCCACAATGAACGCGATGCCTACCGCGATCATCATTCTGTAGCGCGTCGGGAGTACCCCGACGCGCAGCCTCCCGTACCCCTGGGAGGCTTTTTTGTTGGGGCGGCGCAGTCGCCGCGTCACCATGCCGGACACGAGGAGCACACCATGGCGGATCTCACGGTCGAGATCTACGACACGACCCTGCGCGACGGCGCGCAGCAAGAGGGCATGAACCTCTCGGTCGCCGACAAGATGGCGATCGCGCCGCTGCTCGACGAGCTCGGCGTGGGAGTGATCGAGGGTGGCTGGCCCGGCGCGGTGCCCAAGGACACCGAGTTCTTCGGGCTGGTCGCCAAGGAGCTGAGCTTCCGGCACGCGCAGTTCGCGGCGTTCGGGATGACGCGGCGCGCCGGCAGCACGGCGGCATCTGACCCGCAGGTGCGCGCGCTGCTCGACTCCGAGGCCCCCATCATCACGCTGGTCGCAAAGACCGACATCCGCCACGCGGAGCGAGCCCTGCGCGTCAGCGGCGAGGAGAACCTCGCGATGATCGAGGAGACCGTCGCGTTCCTCGTGGGCGAGGGTCGCCGCGTCGTGCTCGATGCAGAGCACTTCTTCGATGGCTTCGTCTACGACCCCGAGTACGCGATCAGGGCGCTGCTTGCGGGAGAGCACGCCGGGGCATCGTCGCTGGTGTTGTGCGACACGAACGGCGGGATGCTCCCCGACGACGTCACGCGGATCGTCACGGCGGTCCGCGCGCGCACCACTGCGCAGCTGGGCATGCACGCGCACAACGACTCCGGCTGCGCCGTCGCGAACTCGATGGCAGCGGTTGCCGCGGGCGTCACGCACGTCCAGGGCTGCGTCAACGGCTACGGCGAGCGCACGGGCAACGCGGACCTGATCGCGGTCGCGGCCAACCTCGAGATCAAGCGTGGGGTGTCCGCGCTCAAGGGCGACGGACTGAGCGACGCGACGCGCATCTCGCACGCGATCTCCGAGATCACCAATATCGCGCCCTTCGCGCGGCAGCCGTACGTCGGGGCATCGGCCTTCGCTCACAAGGCGGGCCTTCACGCGAGCGCGATCAAGGTCGATCCCGACCTCTACCAGCACACCCAGCCCGAGCTCGTGGGCAACGACATGCGCATGCTGGTGTCCGAGATGGCGGGGCGTGCCTCGATCGAGCTCAAGGGCAAGGAGCTCGGAATCGACCTGGAGGGCCAGCCCGAGGTCCTCAAGCGCGTCATGGAGCGCGTCAAGAATGCCGAGGCCATGGGCTACACGTTCGACGCGGCCGATGCCTCGTTCGAGCTACTGCTGCGCGGTGAGATGGGTCAGTCGCCTCGGTACTGGGACGTCGAGACGTGGCGCGTGCTCGTGTCCTCGGCACCGGGAAACCCCAACGAGGCCGACGCCGAGGCGATCGTCAAGCTGCGTGCGGGCGGGCGCCGCTACGTCACGGTCGGTGAGGGCAACGGCCCGGTCAACGCGATCGACCACGGCCTGCGTGCCGCGCTGGTGGCCGCGTACCCCGAGATCGACCGCTTCGACCTCACCGACTTCAAGGTGCGCATCATGGACGCCGCACACGGCACGGACGCGGTCACGCGCGTGCTGATCACCACGGTCGACACCGTGACCGGCGCCCAGTGGCGCACGGTCGGCGTGGGCCCCAACGTCATCGAGGCCTCGTGGGAGGCCCTCACCGACGCGCTGCTCTACGGCCTCCTGAAGGCCGAGGTGACCCCGGCGGTGTAGCCGCCCGCCGCACCTGCGACCGGCATCGTCCCCAGGAGGGACGATGCCGGGGTCACCGTGGTCCTCGCGCCCGCCGGGGCGGGGAGGATAGGTGGCATGCACGGTGAGTACAAGGTTCCTGGCGGCAAGCTCGTGGTCGCGGATGTCGAGCTCGATCACACGGGCGAGACGCTCGACACGGTGGTGATCTCGGGGGACTTCTTCCTCGAGCCCGCGGAGGCGATCGGCGACATCTCGCGGGCGCTCGCGGGGCTGTCCGCGCATGCGACCGTGTCGCAGATGACCGCCGCCGTCACGCGTGCGGCGAGCGGCGCGCAGTTCATCGGCTTCAGCCCGGAGGCGGTCGCGATCGCGGTGCGTCGCGCGCTCGGGCACGCGACCAGCTGGCACGACCACACGTTCGAGACCATTCACGACTCCCCGCGTGACCCGCACCTGCAGATGGCGATCGACGACGTCCTGGCGCGCGAGGTCGCGGCGGGCACGCGCGGACCTACGCTGCGCATCTGGGAGTGGGAGCGCAACGCGGTGGTGATCGGGTCCTTCCAGTCGCTGCGCAACGAGGTCGATGCCGAGGGTGCCGCGCGCCATGACGTCACCGTGGTGCGGCGCGTGTCCGGCGGCGGCGCGATGTTCATCCAGCCGGGCAACACCATCACGTACTCGCTCTACGTGCCCACGTCGCTGGTCGAGGGGCTGAGCTTCGAGCAGTCCTACGCGTTCCTCGACGACTGGGTGCTCGGCGCGCTGAGGTCGGTGGGTATCGAGGCGACCTACGTTCCGCTCAACGACATCGCGTCTCCCGCGGGGAAGATCGCGGGCGCGGCGCAGAAGCGCTACTCCGCGGGCGCCGTGCTCCACCACGTGACCATGGCCTACGACATCGACGCCGACGCGATGCTCGAGGTGCTCAGGATCGGCCGCGAGAAGCTGTCGGACAAGGGCACCAAGAGCGCGAACAAGAGGGTCGACCCCTTGCGCAGCCAGACCGGCATGTCGCGCGCGGACATTATCGAGGCATTCCTCGACCACTTCGCGTCGCGGTACGCGACGGTGCCCGGCGCCGTCCGGGAGCACGAACTCGCCGCGGCCCACCGCGCCGTCGAGGACCGTTTCGCGACTGACTCGTGGCTGAGGATCGTCCCGTAGGGCCTCACACGCTAGACGTGGACGCCCACGAACGAGCCGATGCCCCACGTGATCGCCATCGCGAGCGAGCCTCCCAGCACGTTGCGCAGCACCGCGCGTGCGCGGGGCGCGTGTCCCAGGCGGGCGGAGACGAGTCCCGAGATCGCGAGCGCCACCGCGACCACACCGAAGGTCAGCGGCACCTTGAGGCTGTCGGGCGCGAGCACGGCCGTCAGCAGCGGGAACATGCCGCCCAGCGTGAAGGCGATGAGTGAGGCGAACGCGGCGTGCCAGGGGTTGATGAGCGCCTCGGGGTCGATGCCCAGGTGAGCGCGGGCGTGGGCCGCGAGCGGGTCGAAGGCCGTCTGCTCGATAGCGGCGCGCCGCGCCGTCTCCTCCGACATCCCGGTCTCCATGTGGAGCTGGGCGAGCTGGTCGAGCTCCCAGTCAGGCCGGTGCTCGTGCCACTGGCGCTCGCGGTCGAGCTGGGCCTGCTCCGCGTCGCGCTGACTCGAGACGGACACGTACTCGCCCACGCCCATCGAGAGAGCTCCGGCCGCGATGCCGGCGATCGCGGCGGTGAGGATGATTGCGGGGCTGGGATTGGCGGCGACCACGCCCACGAGGAGTGCGGCGATCGAGACGATGCCGTCGTTGGCTCCCAGCACGCCGGCGCGCAGCGCGTTGAGGCGGCGCGAGACGCGGTCCTCGTCGGGAAACAACGAGGTGTGGTGCGGCTGGGTGTTGGTCACGCCTTCCAGGGTAGGCAGGCGCCGCCGCGCCCGCCAGCAAGCGAAACCTTGCCTAACTTTCCTTCTCGGGAGCGCATGCGCGCACCTCGACGGGAAGGCGCAGCGCTCGGCTGGCACGCTCCGCCCAGATGATGGCGTCGCCCATCGAGCGCGCGTGGATGAGCCAGAAGCCGCCTTGGTGCTCGGCGGTCGCCAGGTAGGGGCCGTCGGTGGTCTCCGCGCCGTCGGGGAGTGCGGTCACCACGCGTGCCTGGGGAGCGGGCTCGAATCCCGCCGCGGTAACCCATGCGCCGGCGTCGCGAAGGTCGTCGTTGAGTGCGTCGACCTCCGCCATGATCTGGTCCAGATCAGGCGGGACCTCGCCCGAGCCCTGCTCGTAGTACATGGCCAGGTGAAACAGCGGCATGGTGGACCTCCTCGTCGAGACCCCTCAGCTCGCGCCCGACCGGCACTCCTCATGAAGTGTCGCAAGCATCCGAGGCAAACGCCAACCGTGCGTCGTCTCGGCCGCACCCGTCAGGCGGGTGCGGGCTCCTCGGGGAGCCGCCCATGGCGTCGGTCGAGGGATCTCATCGCGGGGGTGGCCGTGATGCCGTGGAGGATCACGGAACCCAGCACCGCGAGCAGCGTTACCGCCCACAGCCGGTCGCCGCCGGGGAAGTTGGCCTCCTGGAGGGCGAAGGCCAGATAGAACAGCGACCCGACCCCGCGCACGCCGAAGAACGCGATGACCATGCGTTCGCGGCGGCGCGTCACGCCTCCCGCGAGCCCGATCCATCCCGCGAGCGGTCGCACCACCAGTAGGACGGCCGCCACGAAGACGATGTCGATCAGGCCGATCCCCTCGAGTGCACCCCTGCTCACCGCTCCGCCCACGAGCACCAGCACCGCGACGGTGAGGAGGCGCTCGATTTGCTCGACGAACCCGTGCAGGACGCGGACGTAGTCATGGTGTCGGGCGTTCGAGCGCAGCACGAGCGCCGCGACGAACACGGCGATGAAGCCGTACCCGTGCACGAGCTCGGTGAGCCCGTACGTGAGGAAGGTCGCGGCCAGCGCGATGAAGCCGTGCGCGCCATCCGTGATCCGGCGCCGCTCCGATGCCGTCGAGAAGAGCATCCTTCCCAGCAGCCAGCCGCAGGCCGCGCCCATGCCGACTCCAGCCGCGATGCGCCACACGAGGTCGACCGCGAGCCAGTGCCCCAGCCAGCCCGACGGCGCGATACCCGCGATCGCGATGCCGACCGCAGCCCACGTGAACAGGAACGCGAGGCCGTCATTGAGCCCAGCCTCCGAGGTGAGGGCGAAGCGGACCTCGTCGTCGTCGTGTTCGGGATCCTGTGCGGGCTTGCTCACCTGCACCTCCGAGGCCAGCACGGGGTCGGTGGGAGCCAGGACGGCCGCGATCAGCACGGCGGCAGCGACGCCCAGCCCGAGCATCGTCCATCCGAGCAGCCCCACCGCGATCATGCTGAGCGGCATCGTGATGCCCAGCAGCCTCCACGTGCTCGACCACCGCCGCCACCCGAGCGGCCGGTTGAGCGCGAGCCCGGCACCCATGAGGGAGATGATGACGCACAGTTCGGTGAGGTGAACAGCGACCTCGGGGTGAGCGAGGGGATCGGGATCGGGCAGGTCGGGGATGAGCGCGAAGACCACGATGCCGGCGGCGACGAAGAGCATCGGCATGGACAGGGGTGCCGCGCGCAGCAGGCGCGGCAACAGGGCCGCCAGCAGAGTGGCGACGCCGACGGCAAGGTACGTGAGCGGCACCGGGTCGAGCTCGATCATGGATGCCACGTTATCCGGCTCTTCGCAAATGAGGGTGTAGTGCGTGCTGCGGTGAGTGGTCGGGGGTAGGGGTCGAGGTCCCCCAGGATGGAAGTTCTCACACTCACCGTCCGGAAGACCTCGACTTGTCTCACGCTACCTTCGGCGCGCCCGATCTCACGACCTTCTGCAACCTCGATGCTCTTGGCCTGATCGTCACCGGCCAACATCTCGCCCCCGATCGGGCTGTCCTCGAGTGCCGCGCCGCCACGGTTGACGACCTGTGTCATGGCTGCGGTGGGCGAGGTGTGTCGCGCGGCACGATCACGCGCCGACTCGCGCACGAGCCCTTCGGCGGACGGCCCACGACCCTGTTGATCCGGGTACGCCGCTACAGGTGCAGCCCGTGCGGCCGTTTCTGGACAGACGATCTCCGTGCGGCCGCCGATCCGCGGGCGAAGGTCTCCCGCGGCGGCCTGGCCTGGGCGCTCAGGGCGCTCGTCGTGGACCACCTGAGCATCTCTCGTATCGCGGCGGGACTGGGGGTCGCGTGGCACACCGCGAACGACGCGGTCCTGACCGAAGGGCACCGCCAGCTGATCAACGACCCCACCCGGTTCCACGGTGTCGCGGTGATCGGTGTCGACGAGCACGTATGGCGACACACCCGCTACGGTGGCAACTACGTGACGGTCATCATCGACCTCACCCCGGTACGCGACGGCGTCGGTCCGGCCCGGCTGCTCGACATGATCCCTGGCAGGTCGAAGGTCACCTTCCAGATGTGGCTGGCCGAACGTCCTCGATGCTGGAGGAGCGGATCGAGTCGATCGCCATGGACGGCTTCAGCGGGTTCAAGACCGCGGCCGCCGAGGAACTGCCCACCGCGACCGCCGTGATGGACCCGTTCCACGTCGTCAAGCTCGCCGGCGACGCCCTCGACCAATGCCGTCGCCGCATCCAGCAAGCCATCCACGGCCACCGGGGACGTGCCGGAGACCCGCTGTACATGTCCCGTCGGATCCTGCACACCGGACTGGAGTACCTCACCGACCGCCAGTGGGCACGCCTGGAGACCTTGTTCAACACCGACGCCCACACCGAGGTCGAGATCACCTGGGCCGCCTACCAGCGCCTCATCACCAACTACCGCAACCCCGACCGCGCCGCCGCCCGCGCCGACCTCGCCCACCTGATCGAGTCCCTGCGCACCGGCGTCCCCGCCGCGCTGATCGAGCTACGCCGCCTCGGGCGGACCCTCAACAATCGCACCTGCGACATCCTCGCCTACTTCGACCGACCCGGCACATCCAACGGCCCGACAGAAGCGATCAACGGCCGACTCGAACACCTCCGCGGCTCGGCCCTGGGGTTCCGGAACCTGACGCACTACATCGCCAGGTCGCTACTCGAGACTGGCGGCTTCAGGCCACTACTACACCCTTGAATGCGAAGAGCCCGTTATCCGCACGGCCCAGTGTGCGGTTAGGCCGCGGTGCGTGACCCCATCACCGCGGTGCCCACGCGCACCATGGTCGCGCCCTCGGCGACCGCCCACTCGAGGTCCTGCGACATGCCCATCGACAGCTCCCACGCCTGCGCGAGGGGGAGCGTGCCCCGCTCGGAGCGGATGAGCGCCTGGTCGCGAATCTCCCTGAGCCGCGCGTAGCCCTCGCGTACCGCGTTCTCGTCTCGAGAGTTCAGGCCGATCGTCATGAAGCCGGTGACCGTCAGTGCGGGCAGCGAGGCGATCATCGACGCGACCGCGAGGGCCTCGTCCGGCTCGACGCCGGCCTTGGATTCCTCTCCCGACACGTTGACCTGCAGCATGACCTCCATGGTGCGTCCGGCATCGACGCACAGGCGCGAGATGCGCTCGGCGAGACGCGCCGAGTCGACCGTCTGGATGCACTGCGCCCACTCGACGGCGGTGGCGACCTTGTTGCGCTGGAGCTGTCCGATCACGTGGATGCGCGCGCCCGCGGCGGTCAGTTCGGCGCCCTTGGCGTCGAGTTCCTGCATCCTGCTTTCGCCCACAAGGACCCCGCCGGCGCGGACCACCGCTACCGCGGCATCGGCGTCCCACGTCTTGGTCGCCACCAGGACGCGCACACCGGAACCGGCCCGGCCGCTCGCGGCCTCCGCGACATGCACGCGGGCCTTCACGGCGGCGAGAGCCCCCGCGTAGTCCCAACCGGCCGGCGTGGGGGAGAGGTCCATCAGGAGTCCTTCGCGATCGGGGCGAGCACGGCGGAGGTGCACGCGATGAGGTCGGCGGGGGCCAGGCCGATATCGAGGCCGCGTCGGCCACCGCTGACATAGACCGTGTCCCACAGTTCGACGGTCTCGTCGATGGCGGTGGGCAGTGCGCGCCGCTGACCCAGCGGCGAGATTCCTCCCACGACGTAGCCGGTGGCGCGCTCGGCGTCGGCGGGGGTGCCATCTCCGCGCGCTTGCCGCCCAGCGCGTGCGCGAGCGCCTTGAGGTCGAGCATCCCGCTCACGGGCACGACCCCCACGGACAGCGTGCCGTCGACGTATGCGCACAGGGTCTTGTACATCTGGTCGGGGTCCACGCCCAGCGCCGCGGCGGCCTCGAGGCCGTAGCCGAGTTCGGAGGCGGGGTCGTGCTCATAGGGGTGCAGCGTGTGGACGATGCCTGCCTCGACCAGGGCGTGGACTGCGGGCGTCGCTCCGCCGGCGACGTGCTTGCGGGACATGGAGACATTGTGGCCGATGCCATGGGTGAGGAGGGGCTACCGTGTCCGGGTGGAAGACGCGACCGTGACCGACGTGCACATGTGGACCGATGGCGCCTGCAAGGGAAATCCCGGCCCGGGCGGCTGGGGGTGTGGATGAAGGCGGGCGGCCACGAGCGCGAGCTCTTCGGCGGCGAGCTGGTCACCACGAACAACCGAATGGAGCTCACCGCGGTCATCGAGGGCCTCAAGGCCCTCAACCGGCCGTGCACCGTGACCCTGCACGTCGACTCGCAGTACGTGAAGAACGGCGCGCAGTCGTGGATGAAGGGCTGGAAGCGCAACGGGTGGAAGACCGCTGACAAGAAGCCGGTCAAGAACGTCGAGCTGTGGCAGGCGCTCGACGAGCAGCTCCAGCGCCACCAGATCACGTGGGTCTGGGTCAAGGGACACGCGGGCGACCCCGGCAACGAGAGGGCCGATGAACTCGCCAACAAGGGAGTGCTCTCGGCGCGGTAGGTGCGAGAGGCGCCGTGCGCCGCTACGTTGCCGTGTGCGCGTCGGTGGGCGCGCATAGCCTGGATCGGGACGCGAGAAGGGCGGGCCGATGCTCCAGGCGTGGGGAGACGAGTCTGGCTCGGTGGCGTCGCGAGATCCGGGCACGTATCTCCTCGGCGCTGTCATCGTTGCCGTGGACCGCCTCGACGACCTGCGGGCGGCCATGCGCGCTGTCCCTCGCAGGGGCGGCAGCAAGCTCCATTGGAGTTCCGACGACGATGCTGGCCACCGCCGTACCCTCATGGCCGCGCTCGAGGAGGACCTGGAGGCCTTCGTTGTCGTGCGCGCCGGAAGCGTCATGGAACGGAACGAGAGGCGCAGGCGCAAGTGCATGGAGACGTTTGCTCCGGCTCTCGAGAGTGTTGGCTGCGCGACACTCACGATGGAGTCGCGCGGACCCTCCGACGACCATCGCGATCGCTTGTGCTTCGATGCGATGCGGGCAGGCCGCGTGTTGAGCGCCGGTGGCCTGCGCATCGAGCACGTGCCCGGGCCGGCAGAGCCCGCTCTCTGGCTCGCCGATGCCGTGTGCGGCGCCGTGGTCGCGTATCGGCTCGGCGATGACCGCTGGATTCGACTCATCGACAAACGGGCAACAATCGAACTCATCGGCGGCGCGACGTAGAACGGCAGCGAGCCCCAGGCCCTGTCTTCGGCAGGAACTCCTGAGGCTCACTTCCCACACCACCGCAATGGTGAGGCTGGTCACCCAGTTTACGGGTGTTCCTCTACGACGTCCACACCTCGCGAGAGGGCCAGGAATGACGTCCTAGCGGTACATGCGCAGTCGCACCTCGTGGGCGACAGCTGTCTTGGGATAGGACTCTGCCTCGCGGCCCGCGCCCTGCTCCGGGAACTCCCAGAGGTCCAGCATGAGCTGGAGCGGATAGTCGAGCACCTGATCGGTCGCGAAGATGACGGTGCCGTCCACGCTCACCTCGCATCCGTGCGCTCCCCAGCGCGCGCCATACACATGCGGCGCCCTCGCGTCGATCGCCAGTTCCACGTCGCGGACGTCGGACGCGAGGCGGGGGTCGTGGTGCGCCTTGATGCCCGTGCGCACGGTCGACAGAGGCGCGCCCACCGCGCTGCCGAAGAGTTCGGCCACGCAGATCTCGCCCGAGTCTCGTGGCCCTGCGGACTCGTCCCCGAGCAGCCAGATGCCGAGCATGCACGCGGGATCGGCGCTTGCGCTCGCGACGACCTCGAGTGCTCCCTCTCGCGGCGCCCACAGCGTGCGAGGCGGCCGCGGCGACACGACGGTGAGGTGGCTGCCTACGCGATGCTGGCCGTCGCGATGGCCGGTCTGGACGTGCGAGACCCGGAACGGCCCGTCGGCCGGTCGCCAGGCGGGCTGGTCGCGCTCGATGCGCAACTCGAGGCCCTCGTCCGTGAGGCGGTACCGCGCTTCCGAACGGTCGGGCGTGGTCCAGTGCGGGAGGTAGTGCGGAATCCACAGGTCCGGATCGAGGTCCGGCCGGTCGAAGCGGTCGACGATGTCCCAGGTCATGCGCTCGTCAACGCCGCACAGGCCCTACTTGTGCCTGACGTGTGCGCTGGGGTTCTTTCCCTCGCCGGCGCTGCGCGACTTCACCTCGTAGTCGCGGTGCGCCTGCATGAGGTCCTTGAGCTTTCCGTAGCCCCACGTCCTGGAGTCGAAGTCCGGCGCGAGCTTGGAGAGGTTGCTGCCGACCGTGCCCAGGTTGGCCCAGCCGTCGTCACCTGCGGCGACGTCGACGGCCTCAGCGAGGAGGCGGTCGAGGGTCTTGTCGGGCTTGAGCGCGGGCTTCGCCGCGGTCGTGGCGGCCTTCGCGGGTGCGACCGGCGGTGCGAGGTTCTCGACGTAGATGAAGGCGTCGCACGCCGCGACGAAGGGCTTGGGCGTCTTGCGCTCCCCAAAGCCGTACGCGGTCAGTCCTTGCTCGCGGATGCGGGCGGCCAGGCGCGTGAAGTCGCTGTCGCTTGACACCAGGCAGAACCCGTCGAGGTTGCCCGCGTGCAGGAGGTCCATCGCGTCGATGATGAGCGCGCTGTCCGTCGCGTTCTTGCCGGTGGTGTAGCTGAATTGCTGAATGGGCTGCACCGAGTGGGCGAGCAGTGCGTCCTTCCACTTGCCCAGTTGCGTGGAGGTCCAGTCGCCGTACGCGCGGCGCACGCTGGCCGTGCCGTACTTCGCGATCTCGACCAGGAGTCGCTCGAGGTGCTGTGCGCCCGCGTTGTCCGCGTCGATCAGCACCGCCAACCGCGCGCCCTCCGTCGACCGTGCCATGAATGCCCCCTCCGATGACCCGCATGGCCGGTCGGCCACGCATTCCATGCTCCCCCGACCAGGCGCGATGCGGGGGAGCACGCGCCGCGCGTGCCGGCGCTCAACCGCCGCGCGACGCGCCGTGCGACGGGCCGTGCCGACTTCCAGTTGACACGTCAATCATTCACGCCCTACGATTAGTTAATCCAACAACTATTCGTCATCAACTCTCGAAGGACCCTCATGGACATCGTCTTCCTCGTCGCCCGCATCCTGGTCGCGCTCATCTTCCTGCTCTCCGCGGTGGGCCACATCGTCGGCGCGAACGCCATGGCGCAGTACGCCTCGTACAAGGGTGCTCCCGGCGGCAAGTTCGGCGTGATCGCCTCGGGCGTCGCGATGGGCATCGGCGGCCTCATGATCCTGCTCGGCTTCTACGGCGAGATTGGCGCGCTCCTCATCGTCGCGACGCTCATCCCCGTGACCTTCTTCATGCACGCGTTCTGGAAGGAGACCGACGCTCAGGCCAAGCAGACCGAGCAGATCTCCTTCAACAAGAACCTGGGTCTCATCGGCGGCGCGCTCGCGCTGTTCTTGCTCTTCGCGAGCCAGGGCGCACAGGTGGGTCTCACGCTCACCGAGCCGCTCATCTCGATCGCGTAGCACCGCCCGTCGACAGGGGGATGGCCACCGGCCGTCCCCTGTTGCCGTGTCCGGGCCCGCGTGCCGGCCGCGTCAGGCGGCGTGCGCGCGCAGTGCCGTGATCGCGGCGAGGAGGCGCTCGCGGAGGAGTCCGCCGCGCTCCGCGAAGTCGCGCTGGTGGTCGGCGTACTCGCGTTTGCCCGTGGGCGTCTCGATCGTGATCGCGGCGAGCCCGAACCCGCTCACGTCGTACGGCGAGGCGCGCATGTCGACGCGTCGCACCTCGACCGCGAGCTCGAACGCGTCGAGCGCAAGCTCTGAGGGCACGGCTGGTGCGAGTCGCGCCGCCCACTTGTAGAGATCCATGGTCGCGTGCAGGCAGCCGGGCTGCTCGAACTCGACCTGGGTGTTGCGCGTGGGTTGCAGCAGGTTGAGCGGCACGGCCTCGGGCGTGAAGAAGCGGAACGCGTCGATGTGCGAACACGCGATGGGGTGGGACTCGACCACGGCATCGGTGCCCGCCTGGCCCAGCCGCAGGGGGAGGGGTGGCGCAGCTCCGCGCCCGCGCGGTACGCCATGGCCCACTCGTGCAGCCCGAAGCAGCCCAGCCGCGGCTGGCGTCCCGCCGTCGCCGTCAGCAGCCGCTCGATCCAGTCCACCGCGGCGCCTCGCGCCGCCATGAAGGCGGTCGCGTCCATCCTGGTGAGGCCGGCATCGGTCCGGTAGTACTTCCACGTCGCGTGGTCGGGGGCGTCCGCGAGGACGATGCCGGGGCCGGGATGCCAGCGCCGGAGCAGCGAGGGACGGGTCGAGTAGTAGTCGTAGAGGAAGTCCTCGATCGCGTGGGACTCGCCGCGCTCGGTGCGCTCGCGGTGACCGGCCGTGAGGGAGTCGGCGCGCGCGGCGTGCGCGGCCGCGAGGGGCTCCCACTCCGAGGAGGCAGCGACGGGGGCAGCGTTACGCATCGTCCCACCACCTCAGCACCCGCAGGGCGCGCAGCGTGATCCAGCGGCTCGGGCGCCCGTCACCGTCCTCCATGACGAAGGGCACGGCGCCGCGGTGGGTGTTCTCCAGGGGCCACGGGCCGGCCGCCGTGTGGCGAGATCGCACCAGCTCGATCGCCTCGCCGGCCCTGGGGTCGGGCTCCGCGCCCCAGTCGCGCAGGTGGTCGAGGGCACGCAGCACGTCGTAGTGCCAATAGGTCGGAAAGGACAGGCGCTGGTACGCGGGGTCGAGGATCTCGCCGGTCGAGCGGCGGCGCATGAGTCCGCGCGCGAGCAGGTACTCGTGGGCGGCGTCGATCGCCTCGGACGCGTCTAGCGGGAGCGCGCCCGCGTGGCGTCGCTGCGCCGCGAGAGCCTCGAGGGCAATCAGGGTCGAGGGGAAGCTCGAGCGGTTCGACACCTCGCGCGGCTCGCAGTTCCAGCCGCCGTCGCCGCGTCGGTCCGCGACCAGCCGCGCGGCGGGCGCGGTCATGTCCGCGCCGAAGTACGCGCCGGCGAGGATCGCTGTCGACAGCGTGCAGGCCTCGTCCTCGCCCTCGAGGAAGGGCCGGTCGCCCTCCTCCCAGCGCACCGCGTCGAAGGCGCACGAGGCCGCGCTCCGCACCGCCGTCGCGTCCGGGTCGACACCCATGTGCACCAGCAGCGTGAGCACGTGGGCGGTCGAGGTCCACGGTTGACCGTCGATGGGATCTCCACCAGGATCGCGGGAGCCCGCGGGGAACCACGCGCCGCCCGCCCACGAGCCGTCCGGCTGCTGCAGCGCGAGCAGTCGCTCTCCCCAGCCCTCGCGCGCGACGCGCGATCGCTCGGCCGCGACGTGGTCCGGATCCGCGTCGAGAAGGTCGCGCATCACCTGCCAGCGGATCGCGGGGTCGCCCTCCAGGAGCCAGTCGATCACGCTCACGCGATGCGCTCCCTCTCTGCCTGTTCGCGTGCCCGCACCGCGCGGTCGCCGGCGGCGTTCGAGGCGAGCGTGAGCACGCGCTCGAGCGGGCCCTGACCCAGCCACGTGCGCCATGCCCACGCGATCGCCAGGAGTGCGGTGCACAGCACCACGAGGGTGACGTTCGAGGGCTGGAACGCCGCCTCCGGTCCGATCGCGGCGATCACGAGCAGGTGGCCCACGTAGGCGGTGAGCGCCATCGAACCGAGCGCGGCCAGCGGCGCGAGGGCCGCGCGCGCGGCCGGCGCGACGGTCGCGAGCCAGCAGCATGCCCCGATGACGAGCACCGCGACGCCGGCGTTGTGCGCCATCTCGACGGGCGTGTACGAGTGCGGCTCGACGCTCGTCACCGGGCCCTCGCCCGCCACGGCGCGCACCAGCACCGCCGCACTCGCGACCGCGAGGCCGGCCCCCACCAGGAGCGCCTGCGTGCGCGCCTGCACGAGCGGCAGTCGGCCCACGACCACCCCGATCAGCACGTATCCGATCCACGACAGCGCCGGATAGTGCGTGCTCCACAGCCTCCCGAGCACGGGGAGGAACTCGGAGAACGTCTCCGCGAGGCGCGGCACGTACCACCAGCCGCCCGCGATGGCCCCGCCCGCGATCGCAAGCAGCGCCCACGACGGCGCTCGCAGGAGCGGCAGCGCGAGCAGCATCATAAGACCCAGATTCACGAGGATGATGTCGACCGGCGTGCCCAGCTCGGTCAGCAGCAGCCCCAGCACGACGAGAATCCCGGCGCGCGTCGCGATCCTCACCCGGGTACGAAAGGCGCCCCCGGCATCGTCTCCGCGCGCGAGCATGAGGGACATGGTGACCCCGGCGAGCACCGCGAACAGCGCGGAGGAGCGACCGTGGGTCGCGAACAGCCACGGCCAGCCCACGCCGTCGGTCGAGGCATCGTCGCCCACGTGAGCCGCGACCATGCCCAGGATCGCGAGTCCGCGCGCGACGTCGAGGCCCGCGATTCGGGACGTCACGGAGTCGGCACCCCGGCATCGTCGAGGACGCGCTCCGCCCACGCGTAGTGGGCGCCCAGGCACTCGTGCGCCACGCTGCCCAGCGACGCGTCGCCCAGCCACGCCAGGGCGCCGGGGGATCCGAGCGTGGCGTCGTCGAGCTCGCGCACCAGGGCGATCATCCGGTGGTGGGAGGTGACGAGGAGCGCGCGAATCTCCTCGTAGGTGCGGTCGTGGTGAGCACGGTGGAGGGCGTCGTTGAGGTCGCCCAGCGTGTGCCACGAGTAGCCCTCGGCGGGGAAGGCGGGCACCGCTCCGGAACGATGCTGGGTCACCCAGCCCTCGAAGAGGACGTGCCAGGCGTGGAGGTGGGCAAGGACGTCAGCGACGCGGCGACCCTGATACG
This sequence comes from Demequina sediminis, assembly GCF_030296675.1. Taxonomy (GTDB): domain Bacteria; phylum Actinomycetota; class Actinomycetes; order Actinomycetales; family Demequinaceae; genus Demequina; species Demequina sediminis. The sequence continues at coordinate 262,564 of NZ_AP027736.1, forward strand.
CGTCGCCCAGGTCCGCGTCCCTGTGAGGATCGGTGCGGGCGAGCACGCGCGCCAGGCCGGACTCGGCCTGCGCGACGATCCGCTCGGCTTCCTGTCCCATGGCTCCCATCGTAGGGTCCTCGCTCCGCGTGTGCCGGGGCGTCGAGCCACTAGGCTGGAGGTCATGCGCATCGCCCGTTTTACGACCGGAGCAGAGCCTCGCTACGCGATTGTCGACGGGGAGGCGGGCAGTGAAGAGCTCGTGGTCCTCACCGGCGACCCGATGTACACGCCGGGCACCGTGACCGGCGAGAGGATCCCGCTCACCGACGACGTCCGCCTCCTGGCGCCCGTGATTCCGCGCTCCAAGGTGGTGTGCCTGGGCAAGAACTACGAGGCGCACGCCAAGGAGATCCCGCACCGAGGCCCCGCACCCGAGTTGCCGATCCTGTTTCTCAAGCCCAACACGACCGTGATCGGCCCCGACGACCCGATCGTGCTGCCGCACTACAGCGAGGACGTCCAGCTCGAGGCCGAGCTCGCGGTGATCATTTCCCGCGTGTGTAAGGACGTGAGCGCCGACAACGCCGAGGACTACATCTACGGCTACACGTGCGCGAACGACGTCACGGCGCGCGACATTCAGCGTCAGGAAGACCAGTGGTTCCGTGCCAAGGCCTTCGACACGTCGCTGCCGCTGGGCCCGTGGATCGAGACCGAGCTCGCTCACGACGACGTGACCATCTCCTCGCGCATCAACGGCGAGGAGGCCCAGGCCGGCCACTCGGGCGACATGATCGTCGACGTCGCCCACGCGGTCGCGATGGTCTCCGAGGTCGTGACCCTCTTGCCGGGCGACATCATCCTCACCGGCACCCCGTCCGGCGTGCGCGCCCTCCACCACGGTGACGTCGTGGAGATCGAGATCGAGGACCTGGGCGTGCTGCGCAACCCGGTCATCCGCCGGTCCTGAGCGCCCACGCCACCCCAGCATCGTCCCCCCGCTAGAGAGAAGAACATGAGCAAGGTCCGCGTCCGATTCTGCCCGTCGCCCACCGGCCTGCCCCACGTGGGCATGGTCCGTACCGCGCTGTTCAACTGGGCGTACGCGCGCCACACCGGAGGTGACCTGGTCTTCCGCATCGAGGACACCGATGCCGAGCGCGACTCTCAGGAGAGCTACGAGATGCTGCTCGACGCCATGAACTGGCTGGGCATCACGTATGACGAGGGGCCCGATATCGGCGGCCCGTACGCGCCGTACCGCCAGTCCGAGCGCCACGACCTGCACCTCGACGTGGTGCGCCGCCTGGTCGAGGGTGGCTACGCGTACGAGTCCTTCTCGACCCCCGAGGAGATCGAGGCACGCCACAAGGCGGCCGGACGCTCGCCGCAGCTGGGGTACGACGGCTTCGACCGTTCGCTCACCGAGGAGGACAAGGCCGCCTACCGCGCGGCCGGACGCCTGCCCGTGATTCGCATGCGCATGCCCGACGAGGACATCACGGTGGACGATATGATCCGCGGATCGGTGACGTTCCCCGCCGGCTCCGTGCCCGACTACGTGATCCTGCGCGCGAACGGCATCCCGCTGTACACGCTGGTCAATCCGGTCGACGACGCCCTCATGAAGATCACCCACGTGCTGCGCGGCGAGGACCTGCTGTCCTCGACCCCGCGCCAGATCGTCCTGTGGCGTGCGATGGTCGAGCTCGGGATTGCCGATGCCGTGCCGCGCTTCGCGCACATGCCGATGGTGCTGGGCGAGGGCACCAAGAAGCTCTCGAAGCGCGACCCCGAGTCGAACCTGTTTCACCACCGTGAGCGCGGCTTCCTGCCCGAGGGGCTGCTGAACTACCTGTCGCTGCTGGGCTGGAGCATCGGGCCCGACCGCGACGTGTTCACGCCGGACGAGCTGGTCGCGGCCTTCGACATCGCGGACGTCAACCCCAACCCCGCGCGCTTCGACCTCAAGAAGGCCGAGGCGATCAACGCCGAGCACATGCGCATGCTCGCCCCCGGCGACTTCGCCGCTCGCGTGGTGCCGTACCTCTACGACGCAGGACTGGTGTCCTCGCCCTCGCCGCAGTCGCTGTCCCCGCACGAGGAGCAGATCCTCGCGGAGGCGATTCCCCTGGTGCAGACGCGCATGACGCTGCTGGGGGAGGCCCCCGGCATGCTCGGGTTCCTGCTGATCGGGGACGAGGCCGTGGTGCCCGAGGAGGCCGCGCTCGCGAAGCTTCCGCCGGAGGCCGCGGAGATCCTTGACGCGTCCATTGACGTGCTGTCGGGGCTGGCCGACTTTGGGGCCGACGCGCAGCAGGAGGCCCTGCGCGCGCGCCTGGTCGACGAGATGGGCATCAAGCCGCGCTTCGCCTTTGGGCCGCTGCGGGTCGCGATCACGGGCCGTCAGGTGTCGCCGCCGCTGTTCGAGTCGATGGAGATCCTGGGTCAGGACTCCTCTCTCGCGAGGCTGAGGAAGCTGCGCGCGGCTCTGTAGGGCGGGCGGCTCCCGGGCTGAGGGAAGAGGAGAGTGCGGCTGTGATTCGCGGAGTGCTGTTCGACGTCGATGACACGCTGGTCGACACGCGTGGGGCGTTCCGTCACGCGCTCGCGACCGTCGCGGTCGACTACCTCGGCGACGTCGACCACGACGAGCTCCTGCGCGTGTGGCGCGCGGACGCGAACGGCTGGTACCGCGCGCACACCCGCGGCGAGCTGACCCACAAGGAGCAGCGTCACCGCCGCGCGAACGACCTCCACGAGCTCTTCGACGGCCCCTATCTTGACCCCGAGGCGTACGAGGCATGGGACGCCGCCTTCGAGCACTACTTCCGCGAGGGCTGGCAGGCCCACCCGGATGCGGCACCCGCGCTCGACGCTCTCGACGTCGCGGGCATCCCCTACGGTGGGCTGTCCAACGCGGCGCATGACTATCAGGTGCTCAAGCTCGCGGCGTGCGGACTTGAGCGCATGCCGATGCTCGTGGGGGTCGACGAGCTCGGCTTCGGTAAGCCCGATCCACGGGTTTTTGCGCTCGCGTGCGAGAGGCTCGGACTCCCGCCTGAGCAGGTTGCCTATGTGGGCGACGAGTTCGACGTGGACCCGCTGGCCGCGGTGGCGGCGGGGTTGGGACTTGGCGTGTGGATCGAGCGCCCTGGCGCGCACTCCCGGGACCTCGACGGCCTGTGCGGCGTGGGGGAGCCGCGCGACGGCCTGGTGCGGATCGGTTCTCTCGAGGAGCTGGCGGGGCTGCTCGCGGTACGGTGAGCCCATGGTGAGGCTCGCCGCCGCGCTCACTGCGGCATCGTTCCTGGTGGTCGGCTGTGCGGGCGAGGACAGCCGGGCCGGCTTCGGGGTGCCGCGCCAGCAGGAGGCCGGCGAGGTGCCGGGTGTTCGCGAGGAGCTGGGCGGCACCGTGGTGATCGCGACCAACGGCTGCCTCCACCTGCGGCTCGAGGACGGCTCGGAGCCCTGGATCGTGTGGCCTCCGGACGCGGAGGCGACCGACGACGGGGGAGTCCGGTGGGGCGACGCGGCCTTCGCGGATGCCACCTCCGTGACCGGCTCGGGAGCGCGGGTCGCCCTCGAGGATCTGCCTGATGGCGCCAACCCCGACAGCTACTTTGCGTCGTTCGGCGGCTTCTGTGATGCGGACGATGCCGGGGTCGTGGCGTTCGACAGCGTCGACCCGGCGGAGGGGTAGCCGGTTTGGAATGCCGCCGCGGGTCGGGTACAGTGGTACCTCGGTTCGAAAGAACCTGATGGGCTATGGTGTAACTGGCAGCACGACGGTTTCTGGTTCCGTTAGTTGAGGTTCGAATCCTTGTAGCCCAGCCGCAAGAGATCTCCACGAGAGTCTCGATGAGACAAGGGCCCGCCTGATGGCGGGCCCTTTCTCGTGTCCGGATCCGTGCGCCGATGCGCCGCCGACCCGGGTATAGCCTGGCGATGAGTCCCCCTCACACGAGGAGCGACCCATGGGCGCCATCAACCGCGAGTGGCATCGGGACCACCGGATGCCTGATCGCCCGACGGACCGCGAGCGCGGGCGCTGGCACGCCGCGCACCAGGACGCGTGTGCGTGCAGGGCCCCCAGCGAGCGGGAGCGCGACCTCATCGCGCAGTGGCGCGGGGAGTCCTCGCGCGGCGAGTAGTCACGAGCGGCTCGCGACCGCCTCGCGAGCGCTTCACCACACCGAGTCCCCGCGAATCACCACGTCCGAGCCGCCGTCCACGAACACCACCTGGCCGCACAGGTGCGTGTTGTCCTCGCTCGCGAGCCACGCGAGCAGGCGCGCGACCACGATGGGCTCGGCGAAGCCGCCCAGCGGCATCGGCACGGCCTGCGCGATCTGGGCGCGCCCCTCCTCGGTCTCGAGTAGCGGCTCGACCATGGGGGTGAGGATCACGCCGGGGGCGACCGCGTTGAGCGGGATCGACTCGCCCGCCCACTCCGGGGTCGCGGCGTGACGCCTGATCCAGCGGCAGAACGCGGCCTTCGTCGAGCCGTAGATGAGCTGGCCCAACTGCGGGTCCGCCGCGAGCTCGCCGGCGCTCGCGAGCGCCGCGTCCTCCTCCCCGTCGAGCATCGCGTCGATGAGCGCCTGATCGCCGGGGAACAGGCTCGCCATCGACGAGACGCCCACGGCGCGCGGGTCCTGCGAGTCGAGGAGCAGCGGCCGCAGGCCGGTGAGCGTCGCGACCATCCCGAAGTAGTTGACCGCGACCGTCGCGGGCGTAGGAGACGCGAGACCGGCCACCGCGATGATCGCGTCGATGCCGCCTCCCGAGCGCTCCGCGACCATGTCCACCATGAGGGCGCGATCGGCGGGGCTGGTGAGGTCGACCGTGAGGTCGGCGTCGTGGAGGTCGATTCCGATGACGGTGTGGCCCTGACTTCTCAGGAGGTCCGCGGTCGCCCTCCCGATACCCGATGCCGATCCCGTGACCACGTAGGTGCGCGCCATGGCGACCCCTCCTTGCGAGCGGAACTGCCCCTTCTTACGAACCTACGCCGATGCCCGGGCGGGCGCACGCGCGCGGCCCACCCGGGCATCGTCCGGTCCTACTCGACCTCGAGGGTGACCGCCTCGCCATCCCAACCAGCCGTCACCGCGTCGCCCTCGCCCACGTGCCCGTCCACGATCTCCTTGGCGAGCGCGTTGAGCAGGCGCGTCTGGATGAGGCGCTTGAGCGGGCGCGCGCCGAACGCGGGATCGAAGCCGTCACGGGCGAGCGCCGCGCGCAGCTCGGGCGTGACGGTGAGCGCAATCTCCTTCGCCTCCGCGAGCCGGGCGACGGTCTTGGTGAGCTCCGTGTCGACGATTCCCTCCATCGCGGCGGGGTCGATCCGGTCGAAGATCACGACGTCGTCGAGGCGGTTGAGGAACTCGGGCCTGAAGGCGCGCCGCAGTACCGCCTGCAGGTCACGCTCGAGCGCCTCGCGGTCGACCCCGTCCCACGCGAGCACCACGTCCGACCCCAGGTTCGAGGTCATCACGATGATCGTGTTGGTGAAGTTGACCGTGCGGCCGCGGCCGTCGGTGAGGCGGCCGTCGTCGAGCACCTGCAGCAGCACGTTCCACACGTCGGGGTGGGCCTTCTCGACCTCGTCGAACAGGACGATGCTGTACGGGCGCCGACGCACGGCCTCCGTGAGCTGTCCGCCCTGGTCGTAGCCCACGTAGCCGGGGGCGAGCCGATGAGACGCGAGACCGCGTGGGACTCCATGTACTCGGACATGTCGATGCGGATCATCGCGCGCTCGTCGTCGAAGAGCTGCTCCGCGAGGGCGCGCGCGAGCTCGGTCTTGCCCACGCCCGTGGGGCCGAGGAACAGGAACGAGCCGATAGGTCGGTTCGCGTCGGAGATTCCCGCGCGGGCGCGACGGATCGCGTCTGACACGCTCGCGATCGCACGATGCTGTCCCACCACGCGCGCGTGGAGGCGGTCCTCGAGGTGGCCGAGCTTGCTGGACTCGTCCGTGAGGAGCTTCTCGACGGGCACGCCGGTCCACTTCGCGACCACGCCCGCGATGTCCTCGCCCGTGACCTCCTCGCGCAGCATGCGCTCCGCAGGGGATCGCCTCGAGTTCCTCGCGTGCCTGGGCGATCTGACGCTCCGCGGCGGGCATCTCGCCGTAGCGGATCCGGCCCGCCTTCTCGAGCTCGCCGTAGCGCTCCGCGCGCTCGAGCTCGCCGCGCAGCTGCTCGAGCCGCTCGGTGGCCTGCGACACGCGCACGATCAGCTCCTTCTCGCGCGCCCAGCGCAGGTTGAGGGCATCGGACTCCTCGCGGAGCCTCGCGATGTCTCGGTCGATCTCCTCGCGGCGCGCCTTGGCGTGCTCGGACTTGTCCTTGGCGACCTGCGTGCGCTCGATCTCGAGCTGCATGATGCGACGGCGCGCGCGGTCGAGCTCGATGGGCATCGAGTCGAGCTGCATCTTCAGCGCGCTCGTGGCCTCGTCGATGAGGTCGACCGCCTTGTCGGGCAGGAAGCGCTCGGTGATGTAGCGGTCGGACAGGCGCGCGGAGGCCACGATCGCCTCGTCGGTGATCTTGACGCCGTGGTGGACCTCGTACTTCTCCTGGAGCCCGCGCAGGATCGCGACGGTGTCCTCGATGCTGGGCTCGCCCACGAAGACCGGCTGGAAGCGTCGCTCGAGGGCCGAGTCGGTCTCGACGTGCTCGCGGTACTCGTTGAGCGTAGTCGCGCCGATCATGCGCAGCTTGCCGCGCGCGAGCATCGGCTTGAGGATGTTGCCCGCGTCGACCGAGCCCTCGGCCTTGCCGGCGCCCACGATCGTGTGGAGCTCGTCGACGAAGAGGATGATGCGGCCCTCGGATTCCTCGACCTCCTTGAGGATCGCCTTGAGGCGCTCCTCGAACTGGCCGCGGAAGGCCGCGCCCGCGACCAGCGAACTCATCGCGATCTCGATGACGCGACGGTCCTTGAGGGACGAGGGGACGTCGCCCGCGACGATGCGCTGGGCGAGGCCCTCGACGATCGCGGTCTTGCCCACGCCGGGCTCGCCGATGAGGACCGCGTTGTTCTTGGTGCGGCGCGTGAGCACCTGCATGACGCGACGAATCTCCTCGTCGCGACCGATCACGGGGTCGAGCGCGCCGGACTCGGCGAGGGCGGTGAAGTCCTGGCCGAACTGCTCGAGCGCGCTGGCCTGCTCCTGGGTGTCGGGGGCGTAGGGCTGAGCGGACATGAGTTCCTCCTGGTGGTGCGTGGTGCTCTCTTGCGGCTGGCTGCCTCAGACTTGAGCCGCCTACGCTCAAGTTTACGTAACGACATCCGGCGGCGCAAGTGGAGCGGGGGAGGGCGGGGGTCCGGCACCTTGTCGTGTCGAGCGGAAGTCACACCTCTCGCGACCGGTGTTCGCGATTCCCCGTTCGGTGACGATCTACGTGGCGCCAGATGTGTGACTTGCGCACGGTGGGGCGGCGTGGCCGATCGGGTGGCCGCTCCGCCAGCGCAGCCGGTGGTTGTGCAACGACGCGCCGATGCTGTAGAGTCTTATCTCGCGCCAGCCGCCCGGGAGGGTGGCCGATGCAGCTAGGGCCCCGTTGTGTAGCGGCCTAGCACGCCGCCCTCTCAAGGCGGTAGCGCGGGTTCGAATCCCGTCGGGGCTACGACATGAAACTCCTCACCGTTCGCGGCGGGGAGTTTTGTCGTAAGCGGGCGTATTCGCGACCGTGTTAGCGTCTCCCTCCATGTCTGACTGGCGCTCATTCACCGTGCAGGGCTCCGCCTCGTGACCCTCGGGCACGGGTTCGAGAGCGTCTTGGCTGCGGCACGTGCGGGCGAGCAGTGGGCCTGGAGCGAGATCTACCGGGACCTCGCGGGTCCCGTCCGCGGATACCTCGCTGGCCGCGGCTCGCCCGAGCCCGAGGATGAGGCCGCCGAGACCTTCCTTCACGTCGCAAAGGGAATCGCCTCCTTCGACGGCGACGAGTCCGCCTTCCGCTCGTGGGTGTTCTCGATCGCGCACCGGCGCATGGTCGACGCGCATCGCAAGGCGGGCCGTCGCCCCAAGGTCGTCGACACCGAGCTCACCGACCTCGCCGAGGGCGCGGACCGCGTGGCGACCCCCAGCGCGGAGGAGTCCGTGCTGGTCCGCGACGCGGCCGTGGCGACCGCAGATCTCCTGTCCGGGTTGAGCGAGGATCAGCGTCAGATCCTGCTCCTGCGAGTGGTCGGCGAGCTGTCGGTCAGGGAGACGGCGTCGGTGGTCGGGAAATCCGAGTCGGCGGTGAAGGTGGCCCAGCACCGCGCCATCACCGCGCTCCGGCGGGCCCGCGCCAAGCGCGACGCTGAGAAATCCTGACGGTCATGTAACCGATCGGCGCGGCGTGGCGATCACAGGACCATGACGAGCAACGACTTCACGCCCCGCGACCAGGAGCGGCTGCTGCGTGGCGACGCCACCGGCCCGCTGGCCGACGCGGCCCCCGCCATCGCGGCGCTCCGCGCGCTGAACGTCGCGCCGAACGACGCCGAGACGGCGCGTGCGGCGGCTGCTCTCGCAAGTGTCGCCGCGGATTCCTCGGTCCCCCTCACCGTGCCTGCGGCGGCAACCCCTTCCCCATGGCGTATGCGCGCCGCCATTGCCGGCGGTCTCGCACTCCTGGGGCTCGGCGTCGTGGGCGGAGCCGCTGCCGCGGATGACGCCGCGCCGGGTGACGCGCTGTACGGGGTCGACCGCGCCCTCGAGGACCTCGGGATCGGCGATGGCGGAGTCGACGAGCGCGTCGACGAGGCGATTGTCCTCGACGAGGCGGGCGACAGCGAGGGTGCCCTCGAGCACGTCGTCGAGGCGGTCGAGGAGGACTCCGCGTCCTCCGAGGCCCTGCTCGGCGTGGCCGAGCGCCTGCGCACCAACGGATCCGAGGCCTCGGCCGAGGTTCACGAGCGCGTGGCCGCGATGCTCGAGTGGATGGCGACCGCCGACGCCACGGGCCGCGACTTCGGCCAGGGTGTGTCGGAGCGTGCGCGCGGCCTGGTGACGGAGCCGTCGACCGAGCCGTCGCCCTCCGCCTCCGCGAGCCCGGCGCCCAGCGCGTCGCCCGAGCCCAGCGCCGACACTCAGGCGCCCGGCAAGTCCGGTACCGCGGGCAAGCCCGAGACCACGGGAAAGCCCGAGACCACGGGAAAGCCCGGCACCGCGGGCAAGCCCGAGACCGCGGGCAAGCCCAGCACCGCGGGCAAGCCCGAGACCGCAGGAAAGCCCGACACCGTCGGCAAGCCGTAGCGAACCAGCTCGACGATGCCCTGGGGGTCCGTCCCCAGGGCATCGTCGTGTCTCAGGACAGCGCCGCGACGTCCTCGACGCTCGCGAGGCGTGACCGCCACAGGGTCACAAGCGCGGGTGGCGGGGTGCCGCACGCGGGGTCCTCGGCGGGCCGTCGGGGTCGCCTGCGCGCCACCGCGTCGTAGGCGGTGTCGCGCAGGGCGCGGGGGACGATGCGCATCGCGGCGGCCGCTCGCCACGGCCAGGGGAGGCCGCGCGCGATCCGCGCCAGGGCATCGGTGCGCAGCCATCCCTGGCTGCCGTCCCACACGACGATGCTCGAGGCTGCCACGGACGGGCCGAGCCCGGCCAGACGCAGCACCTCGCGTCCGGCGTCCCCGGCCGAGCCCGCGATGAGAAACGTGCCCGTGCGATCGCGGCGCAGCAGCCACGCGACGAACCCGTTGCACAGGCCGCAGTCGCCATCGAAGACCACTACTGCACGCATGCCGCCAGCGTAACGGCGCGCGAGGAGTGCCTAGAGGCGTGCGTGAGCCCGTTCGCGGAGCTCCTGGCCCCACTGATGAGCGGCGTCCAGTTCTCCGGGCAGCAGCAACCCCGCGGGCTCCTCCGAGGTGGCGCGCAGGTGCACCGTGAAGCCGCGCGGTCCGTCGAGCAGCGTAAGCCCGTGCGCCTCGAGGGATCGGGCGATCGCCCGGGCCGCACCGCGGCCGAGCGGGCCGCGCACGCGCGTGTCGAACGCCGCGCCGAGTCGCGGCCCCGCGGGCAGCGTCTCGAGCCATGCGCGCATCGGCACGTGCGAGAGATCGGGCGCCGGCTGGTGGCCCGTCGTGGGCTTGGAGCGTGCGGACTCGCGGCTGGCCTCCGTCGGCAGGCTCATGCCGTGCACGGGTGCGCCCGCGACCAGCACCTGCGCGGACTGGACCACCGCGAGGGTGGCCTCGGAGGTCGACAGGGCCACGGCATCGTCCCCCAAGCCCGCCGCGATGGCGGTGGCGACCGCCGCCGTGTTGCCCCACAGCGACTCGTAGACCACGACTGCTCTCATGGCGCCATGGTCCGCCCCTGCGCACGCGAGCGCCAGGGACATTGGTCATGACGCCACACGGCGCGCCGGTCGAGGAGGGCCGGCGCGCCGTGTGGGTGGTGCGGGATCAGTCGGCTGCGGTCATGATCCGGTAGAGGAACGCCGAGTACGCATCGCGCGTGATCGGAGAGGCCTTGCGGAACGTGCCGTCGGCCCAGCCGGTGGAGATGCCGGCGTCGTAGAGCCAGTTGATCTCCGTGTAGAACTCGGTGTTCTCGGTGGTGACGTCCGTGAAGTGGGACATCACGGGCGCCTCGTAGCCCTCCGGCTCGAGGTAGCGGTACAGGAACGCCGCCATCGCATCACGCGTGGTCTTGCCCTGGGGTCGGAAGGTGCCGTCGGCCCAGCCGGTGGAGATGCCGGCGTCGTAGAGCCAGTTGATCTCCGTGTAGAACTCGGTGTTCTCGGGCGTGATGTCGGTGAAGTGCGACGTCTCCGGCGCGACGTACCCCTCGGGGTCCGCGAGCCGGTACATAAACGCCGCGACCGCGTCGCGCGTGATGGGGGAGAAGGGCCGGAACGTGCCGTCATCGAAGCCGGTCGTCATACCGTTCTGCCACATCCAGCGGATCGCCTCATAGTGCTCGAGGCCCTCGTGGACGTCCGAGAACGGCGGGTTGCCGATCCTGTCCGCCTGGTCGAGGTCGGCCACGAAGGACGCCACCCAGCTGAGTGCAGAGTTCCAGTTGACCGTGATCTCGTTGGTCGACCACGACTGGATGTGGTCGACGTAGCACCACTGCGGCGCACAGTCCTGATCCGGATAGAGCGCAGCGAACGTGGGGTCCCACGTACTCGTCGTGGTGTTGGGGCCACCCGCCACCGAGCCCGCCGGCGGGTGCGGCAGGTCGCCGTTGAGCTGCGCCGAGAACCACCGTGAGTGCTGGTTCTCCGAGTAGACCTCGCCGTATCCGGTCACGTAGGACTGGTTGAGGGCGTTGCGGCCCAGCAGGTAGTCCATGGACTCGACCACCGCGTCCGCGTAGGCGCGCTCGCCCGTGAGGTCGAAGGCCGTCGCGAGCACCACCTGGTTGTTGAGGACCTGGCTGTTGGAGCCCCACTCGAACGCGTCGTCCGGGAGGGCGAGGCCGAACTCCTGCTCCTCCTGCACCGCGAGGATCGCGTCCGCGCCGTCGATGACCTGGGCGACGATCGCGTCGCGGTCGGCAAGGTCGTTCGGCACTGTCGCCAGGTTCATCTTGGCGATCGCGTCGAGCGCATCCCAGCTGAACGCCGTGGTGGGGAACGAGTCCGCCGTGTGAATCGGCGAGTCGGCGAGGAAGTCGGCGAACTCCTGCTCTCCCGTGGTGAGGAAGAGCTCGGCCGCGGCCCAGTAGAACTCGTCGGTGACGTCGTCATCGTCGTACGGCCCGCCGCCGTCGGCGCCGTCCGCCGCGGGGGCGTACAGCGCGGGCGTGCCGAGCGCCGCCTCCCACGTCGACCGGGCCGCCTCAAGGAGGTCCGCGGCAAAGTCGGGGTCGTAGGCCTCGAAGAGGCGCGCGCCCTGGGCCGCGGTGGCTGCCACGTTGAGCGTGGCGGCCGTCGAGGGGCGGTGGAGCTCGCGCACCTGGGAATCCGCGGCGGGCATGAGCGGCAGGCCCGTCCAGCCATCGTCGTGGATCTTGTGGTGCACCATGCCCGCGTACTGCTCGCCGTCCGGCACCTGCATCGCGAGCATGAACTCGAGCTCCCAGCGGGCCTCGTCGAGGACGTCGGGGACGCCGTTCGAGGACTCGGGGACATCGAGCGTGCCGTCGGCGAGGGCGTCCGTCGCCGCGCCGGGCGCGGTGAGCGAGCGCTCGTAGGTGCCCAGCAACTGCGCGGTCGCGATGCCGCCGTTGACCACGTACTTGCCGTGGTCCCCGGCGTCGTACCAGCCGCCCACCACGTCGAGCGTGTAGTCGCACGTCCACGGTTCGCCGTAGACCGCCTGCGAGTCGGTGACGTTCTGGCACGGCACGTCGAGGTCGCCCTTGTTTGCCACGCCGTCGGCGGGGAGGACACATGGCCCGCCTCGCGGGCATAGTCCTCGCCCACGATCGCGCCGTCGATCTCGATGCCCGACCGTGCGAGGTAGAAGTAGTTGAGCGAGTCGTACCTGAGCTGCTGGTAGGCCTCGGTGCCGATCTCGAACTCGTACGACGTCTCGCCGTCCGCGGCGAGAGTGTAGGTGCCGGGATCGGTGACGTCGGAGAAGTCGATGAGGTGAACGTTGACGCCGGCCGAGGCGTCAACACCCTGCACGGTGGTCATCGACTCGGCGACCACGGTCGCCCCGTCGAGGAGTTGCCATGCGACCGGTTCGGAGGCCTCGGTCACCAGCGTGGCCTGCTTGGGGCCGCCCGTGAGGTAGCCCACCTGGTTGACGCGCACGCGCGGTCCCGTGTCGGGGCTGTACTCCTCGACCGCTCCGCCACCGATCAGCGAGGCCTCGTCGAGGCAGAACGTCCACGGCGAGGCTGATCCGCCCACCTGGAACGCGACCTGCAGGTTCGGCAGTTCGGGGCTCGACGGCGTGGGCTCGTCGAGCGTGAAGCTCGCCGAGTAGGTGCCGTCCGGCGCGGTCTGGATGAGCTCGCCGTACGTGCCGTACGGGGCGCCGTTGTCGCCCACGATCGCGCGCACCGGCCCCGCCCCGCTGCCCGTGAAGGACAGCGTGTAGGGGCCCGCGGGGAGCACGTACTGGCCCGTCTCGGGGTCAAGGTTGCCCACGTCGTTGTAGCCGACGATCACGTCCCACGGGTTGGTCGTGCCGCCGGGGATGTCGAGGCACCACACGCCGTCGACCAGCGTGCTCGACGTGACGTTCGACGTCCACCAGGGCGCGGTCTCCGTTGCGAAGTCCGTGTTGGAGAGGTACTCCGTGCCGGCAGGGACCAGCGAGACGTCGTCGAGGCAGAAGGTTGCGCCGGCGTTGCCGCCCACCTGGAAGGCGAGCTGAGGGCTCGACGTCTCGCCCGTGATCGTGACCGTCTCGACCACCGTGGCCGGGTCGGGCGTGACCGTGGTGGCCGACGTCCAGTACTGCGCGTAGGGCTCGGCGCCCTGGCCGACCACGGCGGTGACGGCCCCATCGCCGCTCGCCGTGTAGGTCAGCGTGTACTCGCCGGGGGCGAGCTCCGTGAAGTTCTGTCCGACGGCGGCGTCCCACGGGTTCTCCGCGCTCGCGGGCACCTCCCCGCAGAAGCGTCCGTCGTCGGTCGTCGTCGCAGCGAAGCCGTACGCGAACCAGCCGGTCTCGCCGTCGTCAAAGCCGCCATTCGTGACATCGGCCGCCGCCGGGGTCGCCCCCGCGACCACCAGAAGTGCGACCATCGCGCTCCGAGAGAGCGCTCTCTTGAGTTGCCCCACCATTCCTCCTTGTTGCGCCATTGCATCAGGGGTGTGCCCGGGCCGGGACCGGCCGCTGGGTGAGCGCAACGTAACACGAAACGTTTCGTGCGTGTCAAGACCTGGGGGACGATGCTGTGGCCGGGTGAAGGTGCCCGGCCACAGCGAGTTACGCGATTGCGGCGCGCCTCGCGATCGCGAAGCGCTACGCGATCACGGTGCGCTGAAGCACCTCGGTGAGCTGGCGCGCGGCGTCGACCACCGCGCCGGCGTGGACCGCGCCGGGGAGGAGGTGAGTCGCTCCGCGGGTCCGGAGATGGATACCGCGGCGATCACGGTGCCCGCGGCCCCCCATACGGGCGCCGAGACCGACGCGACCCCCGGCTCACGCTCGCCGGCGCTCTCGGCGAAGCCGTTCGCGCGCACCTTGTCGAGCTCGGCGGCCGTGAAGCGGGCGCGCGCGAGCCCGCGGTGCATGCGCTCGGGCTCCGCCCATGCCAGCAGCACCTTCGCGGCGGAGCCGGCGGTCATGGTCATCGTGGTGCCCACGGGGATCGAGTCGCGCAGTCCGACGGGACGGTCGGCCGCGGCGATGCAGATGCGCTCGTCGCCGTGCGGCCGGTACAGCTGCGAGGACTCGCCCGTGCGGTCGCGCAGGACGGTCAGGACGGGCTGCGCCGCGGAGACCAGGCGGTCCTCGTTGACGGACGCGGCCAGCTGAGCGAAGCGGCGTCCCAGCACGAAGGCGCCCGTCGAGTCGCGCCCCACGAGGTGGTGGTGCTCAAGGGCAAGGGCGAGGCGGTGCACGGTGGGGCGGGCGAGGTGGGTCGAGGCCACGAGCTCCGCGAGGGTGGCCGGTCCCTGCTCCAGCGCACCCAGGATCGCTGCCGCCTTGTCAATGACGCCGACTCCGCTATGATTGTCCACAGAGCGATACTAGCGTCTCAAATCCTGAGATGTCGAGAGGTGAAGGAGAGCCCCATGGGAACCACCCTGGCCGAGAAGCTGTGGGAAGACCACCTGGTCCGCAAGGGTGAGGACGGCGCGCCCGACCTCATCTACATCGACCTCCACATGTGCCACGAGGTCACCAGCCCGCAGGCGTTCGAGGGGCTGCGCCTTGCCGGCCGCCCCGTGCGCCGCCCGGACCTCACCATCGCGACCGAGGACCACAACACCCCCACGCTCGACATCGACCTGCCGATCGCCGACGAGACCTCGCGCAAGCAGGTCGACAAGCTGCGCGAGAACACCCGCGAGTTTGGCGTCCGCATCCACTCGCTGGGCGACGCCGACCAGGGCATCGTGCACGTGGTCGGCCCGCAGCTGGGCCTCACCATGCCGGGCATGACGGTCGTGTGCGGCGACTCCCACACCTCGACCCACGGCGCGTTCGGCTCGCTGGCCTTCGGCATCGGCACCTCGGAGGTCGAGCACGTGCTCGCCACCCAGACCCTGCCTCTCAAGCCGTTCAAGACCATGGCGATCAACGTCAACGGCACGCTGCCCAAGGGCACCACCGCGAAGGACATCATCCTCGCGATCATCGCCAAGATCGGCACCGGCGGCGGACAGGGCTACGTGCTCGAGTACCGCGGCGACGCGATCCGCGCGCTCTCGATGGAGGCGCGCATGACCATCTGCAACATGTCGATCGAGGCGGGCGCGCGCGCCGGCATCATCGCCCCCGACGACACGACGTTCGAGTACGTCAAGGGCCGTCCCCACGCCCCCGAGGGCCAGGATTGGGACGATGCCGTGGCCTACTGGCGCACGCTGGTCACCGATGCTGACGCCCAGTTCGACGCCGAGGTCGACCTCGACGCCTCCGACCTCGAGCCGTTCATCACGTGGGGCACCAACCCGGGACAGGGCCTGCCGCTGAGCGCGACCGTGCCGAACCCCGAGGACTTCGCGGACGAGGCCGAGCGCGAGGCGGCCGCCAACGCGCTCGAGTACATGGGGCTGACGCCCGGCACTCCGTTCCGCGAGATCGCCGTGGACACGGTCTTCCTTGGCTCGTGCACCAACGGCCGCATCGAGGACCTGCGTGCCGCCGCCGCGATCATCAAGGGCCGCGAGAAGGCGCCGAACACGCGCATGCTCGTCGTCCCCGGCTCGGCGCGCGTGCGCCTCCAGGCCGAGGCCGAGGGCCTGGACCAGATCTTCAAGGACTTCGGTGCGGAGTGGCGCAATGCCGGCTGCTCGATGTGCCTGGGCATGAACCCCGACCAGCTGCGCCCGCAGGAGCGTTCGGCGTCCACCTCGAACCGCAACTTCGAGGGTCGCCAGGGCAAGGGCGGCCGCACTCACCTCGTGTCGCCCCTGGTCGCCGCCGCGACCGCGGTGCGTGGCACGCTGTCCAGCCCCGACGACCTGGTCGACGCCCCCGCGGCGCTCGCGTAAGGAGACACCGAGATGGAGAAGTTCACCACCCACACCGGAATCGGCGTCCCGCTGCGCCGCTCCAACGTCGACACGGACCAGATCATCCCCGCCGTGTACCTCAAGCGCATCACGCGCACCGGCTTCGAGGACGCGCTGTTCGCCGCGTGGAAGGGCGACGCCGACTTCGTGCTCAACCAGCCCGCGTACACGCACGGCAGCGTGCTGGTCGCCGGGCCCGACTTCGGCACCGGATCGTCTCGCGAGCACGCCGTCTGGGCGCTCAAGGACTACGGCTTCAAGGTCGTCATCGCGTCGCGCTTCGCGGACATCTTCCGCGGCAACTCGGGCAAGCAGGGACTGCTCGCCGCCGTCGTGAGCCAGGAGAACGTCGAGCTGCTGTGGAAGCTGCTCGAGACGGAGCCCGGCAAGGAGATCACGGTGTCGCTCGAGGATCGCACGGTGACGTGCGGCGAGCTCACCGTGCCGTTCGAGATTGACGACTACGTGCGCTGGCGCCTCATGGAGGGTCTCGACGACATCGGCCTGACCCTGCAGCACGAGGCCGACATCACGGCCTTCGAGGCCAAGCGAGCCGCGTGGCGTCCGCGCACGCTGCCCGCGAAGCACCTCCCGAGCGTGGAGATCGAGGCCGCCCGCGCGGCCGACATGCCGTCCTGACCTGAGACCGGTCAACAGATGGCCGGGGAGACACATGGCATAGTCGGGCCATGAGCTCCCCGGCCATTGCTGTCCCCGCCGTGCCCGCACTGAGGGCGGACGCGCACACCGTCCTGCGCGTGGTCGCCGCGGTCCTGGTGACCGGCGCCGCCGTGCTGCTGTTCGCGGTCCACGTCCGGCCGCTCGGCTACGTGCCGTTGATCGTTGGCGTCGTGCTTGCGGCGGCCGTGGACCGCAGGCTCGCGCGCGACCTGGGACTCATCGCGCTGGGGCAGGTGATCATCTCGACCATCTCCCTCAAGGCGGACCTCTCGGACGCCGGCATGGCCCGCTTCACGGTCGCGCTCTCGCTCGCCGTGCTGGTGCCGTGGGCGATCTCCCACCACGTGTTCGGCGACCGGGCCATCACGTTCCCCGTGGCCACGGGGCGGCGCTGGACGCGCACGATGTGGCTGTACCTCGCGATCGTGGTCGCGGTGGGCTACCTGCTGTTGCCCTGGTACTTCATCTCGAGCGGGGTGTACACGAACTGGCCCGACCTCGATTCCGACGGCGAGATCGCGCGGCTGTTCGTGGGCGTCAACGCGGTGGGACTGTGGGACGAGCTCTTCTTCATCTGCGTGGTCTTCGCCCTGCTGCGCGCCCACTTCCCGGTGTGGCTTGCCAACGTGCTGCAGGCGATCGTGTTCGTCAGCTTCCTGTGGGAGCTGGGCTACCGCGCGTGGGGGCCCGCGCTGACGATCCCGTTCGCGCTCGTGCAGGGGTGGATCTTCGCGCGTACCAAGTCGCTGCCGTACGTGGTCACGGTCCACCTGCTCTTCGACGCCGTGGTCTTCGCGGTGCTGGTCCATGCTCATCAGCCCGAGCTCTTCGACATCTTCATCACGGCGCCCTGAGGGTCGTCGGCATCGTGAATCAACCCGCCGCCTCGAGCGAGCACGTCGCCCGTGCCGTGTCGCTGGCGGGGGAACGGCCGCGCGTCGTGATCGGGATCGCGGGCGTTCCCGGCGCGGGCAAGTCGACATACGCGCGCGCACTGGTGTCGGCCGTGATCGATCGCGGCGTGCCCGCCGCGTATCTGCCGATGGACGGCTTTCACCTGCCTGCGGCCGAGCTCGCACGGCGTGGACTCGCGGGCCGCAAGGGCGCCCCCGAGACCTTCGATGCCGCGGCCTACGTGGGACTGCTCCGGAGCGTGCGCGACGTCCGAGCGGCGGGCCGTGACATCCTCGCGCCCGACTACGACCGCGACCTCCACGACGTGGTGCCGGACCGCCTGGTGATCCCCGCGGGCACTCGGGTCGTGGTGACGGAGGGCAACTACCTGGCGTGGGGTGCCGGCGGCTGGGAGGGTGTGAGGCCCCTGCTCGACGCCCTGTGGTGGCTCGACGTGCCGTGGGAGGTCGCGAGGGCGCGGCTCATCGAGCGCCGCGTGACGACGGGACGATCCCGCGAGGACGCGGTCGCGTGGGTCGACTCGGTGGATGAGGCCAACGCGCGGATCGTGCAGGCCGCGCGAGCCGCCGCGGCGCCCTAGCCGTTCTCCTTCTCAAGCCACGCGCGCGTGCCGAAGCTCCCCAGCGACCGCGCGACCACCGCGGAGGCGAACGCGATGTCCTCCGCCAGCCGGGCATCGTCCCTTCCCAGGGACGCGATGCGCCACGCGAGCGCGCCATGGAAGAAGTCGCCGGCCCCGAGGGTGTCCCGCACGGGCGAGACGGGCGGGATCGCCACCGACCCGTCGGCAGTCCTCGTGCGGTACAGGACCGGCCGGGAGCCTCGCGTGATGACGGCGGCGCTGGCGCCGAGTCCGAGGACGTGGTCGACGACGCGGTCGGGAGAGCCCGCGGTGCCGGGAGGCGCGTAGTCGTCGGAGACCACCGCGATGTCGCACGCCGCCACCATCGCGTCGGTGTGGGGCTTGTGGCTGCCCGCGTCGAGGATGACGGGGACGCCCGCGGCACGTGCCCTGGCGGCGATCGGCAGCGACACCGACGGGAAGTAGCCGTCGATCAGCACCGCGGACACGCCGTCCAAGGACGCCTCATGCGTCGGCTCGAGCGCGCCAGCCGTCGCCACGCCCGTGGGCGACACGACCGCGCGATCGCCGGTCGCGCGCGTGATCATGATCGACGCGGTGATCGGCGGGCCGTCGTAGGAGGCCGCCGCGACGATCTCGACCCCGCAGCGCTCGAGGTCCGCCCGCAGGGGAGCGGCGAGCGGGTGCTCGGGCAGCGCGGTCGCCAGCGTCGCGGCTCCGCCGCAGTGGGCGAACGCGACCGCGGCATTCGCGGCGGGGCCGCCCGCGCACACCGTGAAGTCCAGCGCGGCGACCTTCTGGTTGGGCGAGGGAAGCGCCTCCACGAGTTGGACGATGTCGAGCGTCGCGAGGCCGGCGAACAGGGCGGACGTGGTCACGTCGTCACTGTAGCCAGGACGATGCGCGGGCGCCGGTGCGGTCGTGGCGCCGCCCATGGGGGAAGATAGAGCCCATGACCGATTCCATCCGGGTCACCGGCGGGCGCCCCCTCACGGGCGAGATCACCGTCCGCGGTGCGAAGAACTTTGTGTCCAAGGCGATGGTTGCCGCGCTGCTGGGCTCCTCGGCGTCCACCCTGCGCAACGTGCCCGACATCCGAGACGTCAACGTCGTGTCCTCCCTGCTCCGCCTCCACGGCGTCGAGGTCGACTACGACGTCGAGGCGGGTGTCCTCGCCATGGACACCTCGAGCCTCGTGCGCGCGGATGCCGCACAGATCGCGGCGCATGCGGGCTCGTCCCGCATCCCGATCCTGCTGTGTGGCCCCCTGCTGCACCGCCTGGGCGAGGCCGTCATCCCCGACCTCGGCGGTTGCCGGATCGGTGACCGGCCGATCGACTTCCACCTCGAGATCCTCAAGAAGTTCGGGGCCGAGGTCACGCAGATGGAGGACGGCCTCTACCTCACCGCGCCACACGGGCTTAAGGGCATCAAGCACAAGCTCACCTACCCCTCGGTGGGCGCGACCGAGCAACTGCTCCTCACCGCCGTCATGGCCGAGGGCATCACTCACCTCGAGGGCGCGGCCGTCGAGCCCGAGATCAAGGACCTCATCGACACGCTCCAGAAGATGGGCGCGATCATCTCGGTCGACACCGACCGCTCGATCACGATCGAGGGCGTGAAGCGCCTCCACGGCTACGACCACTACGCGCTCACGGACCGCATCGAGGTGGGCTCGTGGGCCTCCGCCGCGCTGGCGACCAAGGGCGACATCTTCGTTCACGGCGCGCAGCAGCGCACCATGGGCATGTTCCTCAACGTGTTCCGCAAGGTCGGCGGCGAGTTCGAGGTGGTTCGCGACGGCATTCGCTTCTATCACCCGGGCGGCGACCTCCACTCGATCGCGCTGCAGACGGACGTGCACCCCGGCTTCATGACCGACTGGCAGCAGCCTCTCGTGGTCGCGTTGACGCAGGCCAAGGGCCTGAGCATCGTCCACGAGACGGTCTACGAGCAGCGGTTCGGCTTCACGCACGCGCTGTGCCAGATGGGTGCCCAGGTTCAGCTGTTCCGCGAGTGCCTGGGCGACCGTGCCTGCAGGTTCGGCGACCGCAACTTCAAGCACTCCGCGGTGATCTCGGGTCCCACGCCGCTCAAGGCGGCCGACATCGAGGTGCCCGATCTTCGCGGCGGCTTCTCCCACCTCATCGCCGCGCTCGCGGCGGAGGGTACGTCCACGGTGCGCGGCATCGGGATCATCGACCGCGGATACGAGAACTTCCGAGGCAAGCTGTCCGCGCTCGGCGCCGAGGTCGTCTAAGCCCGTGCCGACGCAGCCCACCCGCTTCTATCGCGGCGGCGCGAGGTTCCTGCAGGGACTCGTGACCGCGTGCACGCGCAAGGACTGGCATGGTGCGGAGCACCTGCCCTCCGACACCGGCTTCATCGCGGTGTCGAACCACATGACCTACGCGGATCCGATCACGCTCGCGCACTTCCTCTACAACAACGGACACCCGCCGCGGTTCCTCGCGAAGTCAAGCCTCTTCGAGGCGCCCGTGATCGGCCCGATCCTGCGCGGTTTCGACCAAATCCCCGTCTATCGAGGCACGTCCCGCGCCGCCGAGGCCGTCGAGGCAGGCGTCGAGGTGCTGCGCCGCGGCGACATGATCGCGATGTTCCCCGAGGGCACCCTCACCCGCGACCCCGACCTGTGGCCGATGGTCGCGCGTACCGGCGTGGCGCGAATGGCGCTCAGCACCGGCGTGCCCGTCATCCCCGTCGCGCAATGGGGCGCACAGCGCCTCCTTCCGCGCTACGGCAAGCTCCTGCGCCCCATCCCGCGCAAGACCATCACGGTGGTGGCCGGCCCGCCAGTCGACCTCGACGACCTCCGCGGCGGCGAGCTCGACACCGCGACCCTGCGGGTCGCGACGGACCGCATCATGGCTACGCTGACCTCCATGGTCGCCGAGATCCGTGGGGAGACGCCTCCCGCGACGCCGTTCGACATGCGCGGCAAGCGCGACGGACGCGGGGGAGCGCGATGACCCGGGCCGCGGTGCTCGGCTCGGGCGCGTGGGGCACGACGTTTGCGGCGGTGTTGGCCGATGCCGGAACGCAGGTGACGTTGTGGGGTCGCGACGAGGCCGTCGTGCGGTCGATCCGCGACGAGCGCCGCCACGAGGCGTCGATTCCCGGCGTCGAGTTGTCCGCGGGGATTCACGCGACCACCGATGTCGAGGAGGCCCTCGCGGGAGCCGACCTCGTGGCCATCGCGCTGCCCGCGCAGCACGTGAGGGGCATCATCGCTCCGTTCGCGTCGCTCGTGCCCGACGGCGCCGTCGCGGTGTCGCTCATGAAGGGTGTCGAGCTCGGGACGCACGCGCGCATGTCGAGCGTCATCTCGGACGCCTGGGCCCTTGGCGCCGATCGCGTCGCCGTGGTGTCCGGGCCCAACCTCGCGCGCGAGATCGCCCAACACCAGCCCACGGCGACCGTCGTGGCATCGTCCAACCGGGAGGCCGCCGAACTCGTGGCCGCCGCGACGGCATCGTCCTATTTCAGGCCGTACACGAATGACGACGTGGTGGGCGTGGAGCTGTGTGGCGCGTACAAGAACGTCATCGCGGTGGGCGTGGGGATCGCCGATGGCCTCGGTTTCGGTCACAACACCACCGCGACGGTCATCACGCGTGGCCTCGCGGAGATCACGCGGCTGGGCCTCGCGCTCGGCTCGCGGCCCGAGACCTTCTCGGGGCTGGCGGGCATGGGTGACCTGATCGCGACGTGCGCGTCGCCGCTGTCGCGCAACCACACGCTCGGCGCCCATATCGGTCGAGGCGCCTCGCTCGAGGAGGCGATCGCGCTCACGCGCGGCACCGCCGAGGGCGTCAAGACGTCCCAGTCGATCCGCGAACTGGCGGCGTCGGCTAGCGTCGAGGTGCCGATCTGCGACGGCGTGGTGACCATCCTCGAGGGCGGCGCGCCGCGCGAGTCGGTGGTCGAGGCGCTGTTGTCCCGGCCGCGCAAGGCGGAGGTCGACTGATGGCGGCATCGACGGCGCGGCCCACGGTGGCGGTGGTCTTCGGCGGTCGGTCCTCCGAGCATGGCGTGTCGTGCGTGACCGCGGGCGGAGTGCTCGGCGCGATCGACCGCGACACGTGGGACGTGGTCGCGGTGGGGATCACGCGCGAGGGCCGCTGGACGCCGGTGTCCTCCGACCCCGCGCAGTGGCGCATCATCGACGGACGGATGCCCGAGGTACTCGCGACCGACGAGGCCGTGGTCACGCCGCGGGCGGCCGGTTCGGGGCAGTGGACCGTGGTGACCGATGCCGGTCAGACTCGCGACTTCGCCCACGTCGACGTGGTATTTCCCCTGCTCCACGGGCCGTGGGGCGAGGATGGCACGATCCAGGGCGCGCTCGAACTCACCGACACGAGATACGTCGGGTCCGGCGTGCTCGCCTCCGCCGCGGGCATGGACAAGGTCTTCATGAAGACGGTGTTCCGTGGCGCGGGCCTGCCCGTGACGCCCGATGTCGTGGTCACCCCCACGGTGGGCGTGAGCGAGCAGCGCGAGCAGATCGAGGCTCTAGGGCTTCCCGTCTTCGTCAAGCCGGCCCGCGCCGGATCCTCGATGGGAATCTCGAAGGTGTCCGACTGGGCGGCCCTCGATGCGGCCGTCGCGGACGCCCAGAAGCACGATCCGAAGGTGCTCATCGAGGCGGCGGTGGTGGGCCGCGAGATCGAGACCGCGGTGCTTGCGACGCCCGACGGGCTGCTGACGTCCCCCGCGGGCGAGATCATCACGGGCGGCGATCACGACTTCTACGACTTCGAGGCCAAGTATCTCGACGAGGCCGCGGTCACGCTGCTGTGCCCCACGGAGCTCGAGCCCGCCGTGGCGGCGACCGTCGCGGACTATGCGCGCCGCGCCTTCCGCGCGATCGACGCCGAGTCGCTCGCCCGCGTCGACGTGTTCGTGACGGACACCGGCGATGTGGTGGTCAACGAGATCAACACGATGCCGGGCTTCACTCCCACGTCGATGTATCCGCGCATGGCGGCGGCCGCGGGCATCTCGTATCCGGCGCTCGTGGAGACGCTGCTCACGGTCGCGCTCGAGCGGCCGGTGGGGCTGCGCTAGCCGTACCCGGTCGGCTAGCGGCAGGCGAGTCCGTTGAGCGGGGCGCGCCCCGCGGCGGCGGAGACCTCGGCAAGCACGTCGCCGAGCGCCTCCTGCGCGCGCACCTTGGGCACCTCAAGCTCCACCGCGGGCGAGCGTCCGAACGTCACCGCGCGCCACGCATCGTCCTCCTCGAGCACGAGCCAGTCGACGGTGTCTCCCGACGTCTCGACCGCGATACACGTCTCCGTGGTGGGTCCGGGGGCTCGACGCCGCACCGCATGACGAGCGCGTTGTCCTCGCCCCACGCGCTCGTGGCCTGCGAGGACGTGGCCCTCATGTCGAGGCCGCCCACGACCTCGGGCACCGCGAGCATGACGCGCGCACAGTCGGGATCGGCCGCGTAGGGGGCGGCATCGACCACGAGCGGCGAGGCGCAGCCCGCAAGGGGAGCCGCGAGGGCGGCCAGCACCAGGGCGGCGGACGTGCGATTCACGCGATTCAGACTAGCCGTGCGCCGGCCCGCGTCGGAACGTCAGTGCGTGCCGTCGACGACTGCCTGGTCGCGCCCCGCGCGCTTGGCCCGGTACATCGCGGCGTCCGCGCGGCGTAGCGCCTGCGCGAGGTCGTCGGTCTCGGCGACGATCGCGATGCCATAGCTCACCGTGGTCGAGGGGATGCTGGCGGCCTTCGCGAGGCGAGCGTACGCCTCGCTCACGCGCTCGACGCGGGCGCGCGCCTCCTCGGGTTCCGAGGTGGGCAGGAGCAGCGCAAACTCCTCGCCGCCCATGCGGCCCACAATCTCGTCACCCGTGAGCGTCTGCTGGCAGGCGGAGGCAAACGTCGCCAGCGCCGCATCGCCCGCCGCGTGGCCGTGGGTGTCGTTGATCGCCTTGAAGTGGTCGAGGTCGGCAAACACGATTGCATGGCGTGCGCCCGAGCTTGCGAGGCGGGCCGTGGCACGGGCCTTGAACTCGCCGCGGTTGAGCAGGCCGGTGAGGGAGTCGCGGGTCGCGCGCATGCGCAGCTGGTGAGTGCTCTCGACCGCGCTGAGGTCGGTCATGGTGAACGTGACGATCACGAGCGCGACGATCAGCGCGAGCGTGGTCGGCACGGAGCCGACGAACGTCTGGAAGGTCTCGTGCGTGGGGCCGAACGCCATGTACATCGCGAAGCGGAACGCGTAGAAGACCGTCAGGCCCGACACGGTCATAGCGAGCATCGTGATGGCTCGCGTGCCCAAGGGGACTCGCCCATGTCGCGGTGCTCCCCGCGGAGTTTCCAGAGGTCGCGGCCGGTTGCGGCGAACAGCAGCACCATCGCGAGGAGCGTCGCCCAGCCGCCCGCCCAGATGTTGGTCGCGGGGCGGTCCGCGATCGAGGCGAGGAAGACTCCCGCGGCGGGCACCACGAGCGGCCAGACGCCGAGCGTGCGGCCACCGAGGGCGCGCGCGGCGCCCCACGTGCACGCGGCGCTGACGGTACCCACGGCGTTGGCGAGGGGGTTGGCGATCAACTGCGCGTCGGTGCCGTTGAAGAGGTAGAGCATGGTGGCCGCGGCGGTGGCCACGAGCGACAGGCACCACCACATGGAGTACCGCGAGCGCGTCCGCCGGTGCACGCCGGCGTACGAAAGCAGCAACAGGCTCACGGCGACAGCGGCGAGCGCGACGCGAAGGGTGAGCGGATCCACGGGCTGAGCCTAATGGTGCGCCACGACTGAACGGGAGAGCAGTGTGCCGAGCGTCACAGTGGCGCCCGGTAACGTCTCGGTGTGACCGTTCGCACCCCCTTGCCGCATCGTCGCGCGTTCTCGCTCGCGTGGCCCGCGATCCTGGGCAACATCACGGTGCCCTTGGTGGGTCTCGTGGACACCGCGATGCTCGGCCACTTCTCCAACGCCACGCACCTGGGGGCGGTCGCGTTGGGGTCGACGGTGCTGAGCGCCGTGATGTGGCTCGTGAGCTTCCTGCGCACCGGCACCACGTCGCTGGTGGGCAGGGCGCTGGGCTCGGGAAGGGACGATGCCGCGGTCACCCACGCTCAACGCGCGGCCCTTCTTGCGGTCGCGATCGGCGGGGAGCGCTGCTCCTGCAGTGGATCGCGGTGCCCGCACTGATGTCCGTCCTCGCGCCGGCGGGCGACGTGAGGGACCTTGCGATCCAGTACGCGTGGATCCGCATGGCCTCCGTGCCGGCCGCGCTCGTGACGCTGGTGATCTCGGGGTGGTTCGTGGGCGCCGGCGACACGCGACGGCCGCTCGTGATTGTCGCGACTGTCAACGTGGTCAACCTGGTGCTCGACGTGGCCTTCGTGGGGGGACTGGGGTGGAACTCCGCGGGGGCCGCGGCGGCGACCGTGATCGCCGAGTGGCTGGGTCTTGCGGTCGCCGTGACGCTCTGGTGGCGGGCGGCTCGACCTGCCACGCGGGCCGCGGTGCGGCGCTGGCGCGGCCGCGGGCTGCGCACCGGCTGGCGGCGTCTGGCCGCGATGAACACGGACCTCTTCCTGCGCACCGCCACGTTGTATGCGGTGTTGACGTTCGTGACCGCCTACGGGGCCCGCTTGGGACCGGACATCCTTGCGGCCAATGCGATCCTCATGCAGCTCATGCTGCTCGCCAGCTATGGGCAGGACGGCTACGCGCATGCGGCGGAGTCGATGGTCGCGCGCGAGGTGGGACGGCGTGACGTTCCGGCGTTCCGCCGCGCGGTCGCGGCCTCCGCGTTGCCCGCCGTCGCGATCGGCGGGGTCTTCACGATCGCGTACCTGCTCGCCTCGGGGCCCTTCCTCGCGGTCCTCACGTCCTTGCCGGAGGTCACCGCCGCGGCGCAGGAGCACATCGGATGGGTCGTGTGGCTGCCGCTCGCGTCCTCGGCGGCGTACCTGTTCGACGGCGTCTTCCTGGGGGCGGGTCGCACGCGCGAGATGCTCGTGACCATGCTCGCCGCGGCGCTGCTGGTCTTCGTGCCCGCTTTGCTCGCGGGTCTCGCGTGGGTCGACGACGGCCGCAACCACGACCTCTGGCGGGCGTTCCTGCTCTTCAACGTCGCGCGGGGCGTCTTCATGGGCATCGCCTACGTGCGGATCTCGCGGGCCGGGCGCTGGCTCGACCGGGCGCACGCGTAGGACCCGCTCCGTGCGGGTCCGCTCCGTGTGGGCCTGCTCTTCCGCACGTCACACATCTGACGCCGGGTAATTCGGAATCCCCGTGTGCGCGCGTTCCACGTGGCTCCAGATGTGTGACTTGCGAACGGGGGGTACGTGGTGCGAACAGAGGCGGGGTGGCGCGGCGGGCGCGCGCCCTGCATCGTCCATGTCAAGAACTCTTGACACGATGTCAAGCGAGGCATACCTTGAGCAAGTCAACAATCTTTGACACCGGAGGGGACATGAGCTTCGAGCTGAGAGGCCAGGTGGCGTACGGGTTCGCCGCGCTGGTCACGACGGCGGTCTACGTGGCGTGGCTGGCGATCCAGCTCGACTCGACCCCCGCCGCGGACGTCGACTACACCAGCGCGCTCTTCCGCGCGATCGTCGCCTCGATCGTGATCCACGCGATTGGCAGGTCGATCGTGCGCGGTCGCGGCCCGCGCGCGGAGCTCACCGACCAGCGCGACAAGGAGATCGGCCGCCGCGCGGACGCCCTCGCCTTCTACGCGTTCTCGATCTTCGCGCTCGGGCCCATGGTCCTCGCGATCCGGGAGGCGGACGCCTTCTGGATCGCCAACGCGCTCTTCCTCGCGTACGCGCTCGCCGCCGTCTTCGGCGTCGGCGCACGCGTGGTGCTCGACCGCAGGGGGCTGTGATGTCCTTCGAGGAGCGCAATCGGGCGATCGGCCTGGGGCTCGGCATCGCGGCCTTCGTCGCGTACTGGGTGGTCATCGCGGTACGCGCGGCTGGCGACGACCTTCCCTTCACGCAGGTCGCGTGGCAGGGGCCGATGCTCGCCGCGCTGGTCGTGGGCGGCGCCATCTACGGGGCGGTCTACGGGACGATGCGCTGGCGCGCCCGCGGCACCCGCGTCGCCGACGAACGCGACACCCACATCGCGCTGATGTCGGAGACCGCAGGGGGCCAGCTGACCGGCCTGGCCGTGCTCGTGACGCTCATCATGATGGCGCTCGACGCGGACCCCTTCTGGAGCGCCCACGTGCTCTTCGTCGGCTCGTTCCTCGGCTCCGTCTCCTCCGCAGTTGTGTCGCTCTCCGCGTACCGAGGAGACCTCTCATGACCATGACCGAACGCATGGTGTGGGCGAGCCTCGTGGTGTTCCCGCTCGTGGGAATCGTCTACTTCGCAGTCATCGTGGCGCGCGCCCTGGACGCGCCGGTCGCCGAGGTCAGCTGGGTCGCGCCGATGCTGTGGGCGTGGGGCGCGATCATCGTCTTCATCGTCGCGGGCACCATCGCCTCGGCGATCGCCACCGGCGTGCGTGCCGAGGTCGCCGGCGAGACGCCCGAGTGGGAGGACGGCGACGTCCGCGACAAGCAGATCGAGCTCCTCGGCAATGCGCGCGGCTACACGCTCGCCGGACTGGGATCGGCCGCCGCCGCGGTGCTCGCGATGCTCGACGCCGATCCCTTCTGGATCGCTCACGCCCTGTTCCTGTCCGGACTCATCACTGGGGTGATCGTCGCCGCCACCAAGCTCCGCGCGTACCGCAGGGGCTTCTGATGGGACGCTCGACCCGCGTGACGAACGCGATCCGCGCGCTGCGCTTCGCGCACGGCGAGATGACCCAGGCGGACCTCGCCGAGAGGATTGGCGTGACCCGCCAGACCGTCATCGCGATCGAACAGGGACGGTACTCGCCGTCACTCGAGATGGCCTTCCAGATCGCGCGGGCGTTCAACGTCCCGCTCGATGACGTCTTCCAGTACCCCGAGGAGGAGCAGGCCTAGCGCCGCCCTTCACCGCACGCTCGGGCCGCGCCGCGGCCCCGGCGCAGCACACCTTCATGACGGCCGCGGCACGCGGCTCTACTCGACGCGCCCTCGCGCACCCCAGGAGTCCACCATGTCCACCCTTCGTACGGCCCGGCTCACGGGTCTCGCCTACCTCGCCCTCGAACTCGCTGTCGTCATCGCTCAGGCGCTCGCGGCGATCGGCTTCCTCGGGCTGTGGCGGCGCGACGCGCCCGTCGCCGGGGCCGCGATCGCCGGATTCGGACTGATGAACGCCGCCGCGATCATGGGATCCGCGGCCGCGCTCGCGACGGCGACGGCCGTGTCCGCCGACCCGACGCTCGCCCCCGCGGGCGACGCCGCCGCCACCGCTCAGCTCTTGTTCGAGGTCAGTGACCACGCCTGGGGTGTCGGCGCCGTGTTCTTCGGGCTGTGGCTGATCCCCATGGGCGTCGCGGGCCTCGCGTCGCGCCGCCTGCCGCGACTGCTCGGCTGGCTCCTGGTCGCGGGAGGCCTCGGGTACGTCGCCTCGGCCCTCGTGGGCTACGGATGGGCCGATGCCCCCGTCGCCCTGGTCGACGGCCTGTCCCTGGTCGCGACCGTCGGCGAACTGTGGATGGTCGGCTACCTCCTCACGGTCGGGCTGCGCCCGCCGCGCGACGCCGTGGCGGACATCCCCGCCGACTCTGCCAGGGCATCGTCCCTCCCCACCCCTTCCGTCACTCACGAAACGAGCGCATCATGACCACCGTGTCCACGACCACCATGACCGCCGCGGTCCACCGCGTGTACGGAGAGCCCGACATCGTCGAGATCTCCGAGGTCCCCGTCCCCGTGCCGGGCCCGCGCGAGGTGCTGATTCGCGTCGAGGCCGCGGCCCTCAACCCCGCCGACCTCTTCAAGCTCCGCGGTCGGCCCTGGGTGTTGCGCATGAGTGGCGGGCTACGGCGCCCGCGCCACGGCGTGATCGGGACCGATGCCGCGGGCATCGTGGTCGCGGTCGGCGAGGCGGTGACGGGGGTCCGTCGCGGTGACCGCGTCTTTGGCGAGACGCGAGGGTCGCTCGCGCAGCACGCCGTGGCGTCGTGCGAGCGCGTGACGAGGCTGCCCGACGCCGTCGCCGCGGAGGACGGCGCAGCGGTGGTGATGGCGGGACTCGCCGCGCTGCACGGCCTGCGCGCGGCGGGTCTCGCGCCCGGCCAGCGGGTGCTCATCAACGGAGCGGCCGGGGGAATCGGCCACCTGGCGCTGCAGCTCGCGACCGCGGCCGGCGCCGAGGTGACGGCGGTGTGCTCGGCGGCCAATGCCGACTGGGTCGCGGACCTGGGCGCTGCGCGCGTGGTCGACTACACGCGGGAGTCGATCCTCGACCTCGACGAGCGCTTCGACCTGGTCTTCGACAACGTGGGCAATCATCGGATGCGCGAGGTGATGCGCCTCCTGACCCCTGGCGGGGTCCTGTTGCCCAACTCGGGCGAGCCCGGCCCGGACGGAGGCCCGCTCGCGCGCGTGGCCAAGGCCGCGTGGGTCAACCTCGTGGTGCGCGGCGTGCGCGTGCTGACCTACTACTCGTCGCCGCGGCGAGAGGACCTCGAGCGGCTCGCCGCGATGCTGGCCGACGGCACGCTGCGGCCCCACGTGGATCGCGTGTGGGCGCTGCGCGAGGCGGAGGCGGCACTCGCACGCGTGGCCTCGCGTCACGCCGCAGGCAAGGTGGTGGTGGCGCCATGAGGGCCGTGACCTACACGCGCTACGGCGGGCCCGAGGGGCATTCGATGAGCGAGCTGCCGGACCCGGCACCCGGACCGGGTCAGGTGCGCGTGCGGGTGCGCGCCGCGGGACTCAATCCGTACGACTGGCATCTCTACCGTGCGGATCCGTGGATCGCGCGCAGCGCGGTCGGGTGGCGCGGCCCGGGACGGCGCGTCTTGGGTGCCGACGTCGCGGGGGTGGTCGATGCCCTGGGAGCGGGCGTCGACTCCTTCCAGGTGGGCGATGCGGTCTACGGAGAGATCGGCTTCGGGTCATGCGGCGAGGCCGCGGTCGCGGACGCGTCGCGCCTCGCGCTCAAGCCGCGGTCGCTCACCTTCACCGAGGCCGCCGCCGTGCCGATGGGCGCGCTCACCGCGCTCCATGGCCTCGAGAAGGCGCGCGTGCCGGCCGGCGCGAGCGTGCTGGTGCTGGGCGCCTCGGGAGGCGTGGGGCACTTCGCCGTGCAGATCGCGAAGGCGCTCGGGGCGGGACGCGTGGTGGCCGTGTGTGCGGATCGCAACGCGGACTGGGTGGCTGGCCTCGGCGCCGACCGCGTGATCGCGTACGACCGCGAGGACGTGCGCGATTGCGGCGAACGCTTCGACGTGGTGTTCGACACGGTCGCGACGCTGCCGCTGCGACGGCTCGCGCCCCTGATCGCGTCGGACGGCGTGTTTGCCCCGGCGGGTGCCCTCAAGGGAAGCCGCCTCCTCGGGCCGGCGGGGCCGATGTTCGCGGCCGCGGCGGCCGGTCCGTGGCTGCGCAGGCGCGTGGCGCTCGTCGCCGCGAGGCCCGAGGGGGCCTCTCTTGAGCGGATCGCGGCGTGGATCGACCGGGGCGAGGTGCGCCCGCATCTCGGGGCGGTGTACCCGCTCGAGGAGCACATGAGCGCGTGCATCCACCTCGAGACCCAGCGCGTCGGCGGCAAGGTCGTGCTCGAGGTCGGGTAGCGGCGTGCGGCCGGGCGTCCGCGCCTGGCCGGGCACCCGCCCCGCCACCCCTACGCTGGTGCGCATGGCGAGCATTGGCGAGATGGGGGAGGACGCGCTCATCGCGGCATTCGTCCCGCGGCTACCCGTGAGCGACGCGGAGGTGTTGGGCCCCGGCGACGATGCCGCGGTGCTGGCGATCGACGGGGACCTGGTGGTCTCCTCGGACGTCCTCATCCAGGACAGGCACTTCCGGCTCGACTGGTCGAGCCCCGAGGACGTCGGATGGCGCGCGGCGATGCAGAACCTCGCGGACATCGACGCGATGGGCGCGGTCCCCACCGCGCTGCAGGTGACGCTCGCGGCGCCGCCCACCCTCGACGCGGACTGGGTGCTGCGCTTCGCCGACGGACTGCGTGAGGCGTGCGAGCCGCACGGCGTGGGCGTCGTGGGCGGCGACCTGTCCGGCGCGAGGGAGATCGCGATCTCCGTCACCGTGCTGGGCGAGACGCACGGCACGCAGCCCATCACACGGGCCGATGCCCTGCCCGGCCAGGTCGTGGCGGTCTCCGGGCCGCTCGGGGCGGCCGCGGCGGGCTACGTCCAACTCACCGAGGGCAGGCGCATCGACGAGGAGAGCATCGGCCTGTTCCTGCGCCCGCGCCCCCGGATCGGCGCGGGACTCGAGGCCGCGCTGCACGGCGCCACGGCGCTCATGGACATCTCCGACGGACTGGTGC
Organism: Demequina sediminis; assembly: GCF_030296675.1. GTDB lineage: Bacteria > Actinomycetota > Actinomycetes > Actinomycetales > Demequinaceae > Demequina > Demequina sediminis. The sequence continues at coordinate 294,228 of NZ_AP027736.1, forward strand.
GGGACGCGGGTCGCATCGCGCGAGCCTCGGAGGTGGGAATCGCGCTGCGGTCGGATGACGTCCCCGTGCACGAGGGGGCGCGGTTTGCGGCGATCGAGTTGCTGGTCGACCCGCGCCCGTGGGCCCTCACCGGGGAGAGGACCACCACATGCTGGCCGTGTTCCCCCGCGAGGCGGCCGTGCCGGCGGGATGGACCGTGGTGGGTGAGACCACCGACGCCTTCTCGGGCGTGCGGGTCGATGGCGAGACGCCTGTCGACCATGGCTGGGACCACTTCGGCGGATAGCCCGCGGGTCAACCCCGGACCCGCGGCGGACAGCAAAACGGACGCCCCGATGGGACGTCCGTTTTGGGAGAGGCGGCGATCAGCCGCGCCGGTGCACGCCGGCGCGCGCATCCATCAGATGGCGCGCTGAACCTTGCCGGCCTTGAGGCACGAGGTGCACACGTTGAGGCGCTTGGGGGTACCCGCGACCACGGCGCGCACGCGCTGGATGTTGGGGTTCCAGCGACGCTTGGTGCGGCGGTGGGAGTGCGAGATGCTGTGACCGAAGGACGGTCCCTTGGCGCAGACGTCGCAGGTGGCAGCCACGATAGTTCTCCTCGTTAATGGCGCAGGTCGAAGGGTCGACCCGCAAAGCTTGGGGGCCCGGATGATCGGGCAACCGCACTAGCGTAACCGACGACCAGCCCGGGCGGCAAACCCGTGGGGTGCTCGACGCGGCGCGCGGCCCGCCGGTGTCGGCGTGTCGTGCCACGATAGTACGCGGGCGCATCCCCACGCCCCCGACCGGAGGTGACCCGTGAGCGAAGCGCACACCCTGCGCCGCTGGCTGGGCTCCGGACTCGACGCGGTGCATCGTTCCCGCGGCCGCCTCGACGCGATCAACGTGTTCCCCGTCGCGGACTCCGACACCGGCACCAACGTCTATCTCACGCTGCAGGAGGGCAACCGCGCAATCGCGCGCCTGCCCGCCGACGCGACCCATCGCGACGTCGCCGCCGCGTTCGCGCGCGGCGTGCTCGTGGGAGCGCGCGGCAACTCCGGCGTGATCGTGAGCCAGTACCTCAGCGCCCTCTTGCGCGTCATGGACGAGCGTGGAGGCATCGAGTCCGTCGACGCGCACGCCATCGCGCAGTCGCTCGCAGTCGCGGCCGAGGCAGCCTACGGTGCGGTGAGCACGCCGGTGGAGGGCACGATCCTCTCCGTCGCGAGGGCGGCGGCCGCCGCCGCGACCGACGTCTCGGCCGCGCGAGGCGGACGCGCGGAGGTGATCGTGGCGGCGGTCGACGGCGCGCGCGAGGCGCTCGTGCGCACCACGGAGCAGCTTCCGAGCGCGCGCGATGCGGGCGTGGTCGATGCGGGTGCCGCCGCCCTGGTGCTCCAGCTCGAGCGGCTCGCCGAGGCGATCGCGGGCCCCGACGCCCTCGCGGACCACCCCGAGGTGGCGTGGGAGCTTCCGGGCAGGCGTCACCGTGTGGTGCAGCCGGGCCATCCCGGCCATGGCGCCGAGCACGGCGGGGCCTACGAGGTCATGTTCGTGGTCGAGAAGGAGGAGGCCGGACGCGCGGCGATCGCTCGCGCGCTCGGCGCGCTGGGCGACTCCGTCACCGTCACGGCGGGAGTGGGTCTGCTCCACGCCCATGTCCACACGGATCATCCCGCGCGAGCGGTCGCGGTGGCCGCCGGCGCTACCGCGCGGCAGATCGTGGTGCGTTCGATCGCGATGAGCATCGTCCACGACCGCACCGCGACCGGAGTGGTCGCGCTCACGACGTGCGCGGGGCTCGCCGAGCCGCTGGCTGACGCCGGCGCCGTGGTGCTCGTGGTTCCCGATCCCGGCGCGCTGCACCGCCGCGACCTCTCGCGCGGTGCGCGACGCCTCGGGAGCGGAGGCGATCGTGGTCGCGGGCGACCCCGCCCTGCTTGCGGTGGCCCGCGCCCTCGAGGCGAAGCGCGGCAAGCCGCATCTGGTGGTGCTCGACGCCGCCCACGAGGCGCATGTGGTGGCCGCCGTCGCGGCATCGGCGCTCGCCACCCCCGGCGAGGAGGTGGCGGACCTGATGGCCGCCGCCGTCGCCGCCACCGCGGTGGGGGAGAGCACGGGCGACGCTCTCGACGAGGACCTCGACCGGCTGGTTGACTCCCGCACCGAAGTCGTCACCCTCATCCTCGCGCGCGGCGTCGACGACTCGGTGGCGCAGTCGGTGAGCGCCTCGATCGAGGCGCGCGCTCCCGGCGCGGAGGTCGCGGTCTACGAGGGTGGTCACGAGTGGCCGCCCATCCTCATCGGTGTCGAGGCCACTCCTCGATGACCGGTCGACTCGACGAGCCGCTCGCGAAGGTGCTGGGCGCCCGCGCCGCGGGGTCGCTGGAGAAGCTGGGGCTGGTGACGGTCGGGGACCTGCTGCGCCATTACCCGCGCCGCTATGGCGCGCCGGGGGAGTTCACGCGGCTCGCCGAGCTCACCCCGGGCGAGCACGTCACCGTCATGGCGGAGGTGCGCACCGCGACCGTTCGTCAGATGCGCTCTCGTGGTGGCGCGATGCTCGAGGCGGTGGTGACGGACGGCACGGACACCCTGCAACTGACCTTCTTCGCCAAGCGCGCGGGCGTGCTGCGCATGCACGAGGACAAGCTGCGGCCCGGGCGTCGCGGACTGTTCACCGGCACCGTGGGCGACTACCGCGGCCGGCGCCAGCTCACCCACCCCGACTACCTCATCGTCGGTGTCGACGCCGCGGACGAGGACGCCGCGATGGCGGAGGCTTCCCGGCCTATTCCGCTGTACCCGGCCGCGGCATCGGTCCCCACCTGGAGGATCGGCAGGGCCGTGCGCGCGGTGCTCGATCCCCTCACCGAGGCGGACGTTCCCGACCCCCTGCCGCTCGACCTGCGCGAGCGTCGCGGATTTCCGACCCTGCTCGAGGCTCTCCGCCTGGTGCACGTCCCCGAGGCCGTGGGCGACCACCGGCGTGGGCGCGCCCGATTGCGTTTCGAGGAGGCGCTCGTCCTGCAGACGGCGCTCGCGCGCAGGCGCGCCGATCACGAGGCGCTCGCCGCGACCCCGCGGCCGCCTCGCAGCGGTGGGCTGGTCGCGGCCCTCGACGCGAGGCTGCCGTACGACCTCACCGCGGGCCAACGGGAGGTGGGCGAGGCCCTCGCAGCCGACCTTGCGCGGTCGACGCCGATGCTCCGCCTCCTGCAGGGCGACGTGGGCGCGGGCAAGACCGTCGTGGCGCTGCGCGCGATGCTCCAGGTGGTCGACGCGGGGGCCAGGCCGCGTTGCTTGCCCCCACCGAGGTGCTCGCGGCGCAGCACGCGCGGTCCCTGCGCGCGCTGATGGGTCCGCTCGCGGACGGCGGCATGCTGACCGCCGCCGACGACGCGACGCGGATCGTGCTCCTCACCGGCTCACAGGGATCGCGCGAGAGGCGCGCCGCGCTCGCGGAGGCAGCCTCGGGGGCGGCGGGCATCGTGGTGGGCACCCACGCCCTGCTGAGCGAGACCGTGCAGTTCGCCGACCTCGGCCTCGTGGTGGTCGACGAGCAGCACCGCTTTGGCGTCGAGCAGCGCGACGCCCTGCGCGAGCGGGGCACCCGCGTCCCCCACACTCTCGTCATGACGGCCACCCCGATTCCGCGCACGGTGGCGATGACCGTCTTCGGGGACCTCGAAACCTCGGTGCTGAGCGACCGCCCCGCCGGCCGCCAGGACACCGTGACCCACCTCGTGCCGGCGGGAAACGCGGCGTGGATCGAGCGGATCTGGACGCGCGTGCGTGAGGAGGTCGAGCGCGGCGGGCGTGCCTACGTCGTGTGCCCGCGCATCGATGGCGACGACGCCGAGCCAGAGGAGGAGACCCCTCTCGACGCGGAGGTGGCGGCGGACGATGCCGCGGGCGAGCAGCCGTCCCGGCCGCCGCTGGCGGCGGTGGTCGAGGTGGCAGCGGCACTGCGCGAGACGCCCGCGCTCGCGGGGATCGGGATCGGCGTGATGCATGGCCGGCTGTCCTCCGACGAGAAGGACGCCGCGATGGCCCGCTTCGCCTCGGGCGAGGCACCCGTGCTCGTGTCGACCACGGTGATCGAGGTGGGCGTGGATGTGCCCGAGGCCACGGCGATGGTGATCCTGGACGCTCAGCACTTCGGGATCTCTCAGCTCCATCAGCTGCGCGGTCGCGTGGGGCGCGGTAGCGAGCCCAGCATCTGCCTGCTCGTGTCGCATGCCGAGGAGGGCACGCTCGCGCACGAGCGCCTGAGCGCTCTCGCCGCGACCACCGACGGGTTCGTGCTCGCCGAGCGTGATCTCGAGCTGCGTCGCGAGGGAGACGTGCTGGGCGCGGCGCAGTCGGGTGGCCGCAACTCGCTGCGCCTGTTGCGCGTGGTGAAGGACGCCGCCGTGATCGAGCAGGCACGCGAGGAGGCCGTCGCGCTCGTGGCGGCCGATCCCACGCTCGCGACGCACCCCGAGCTCGCCGCGGCGATCGCCGACATGCTCGATCCGGAGCGCGAGAAGTACCTCGAGCGCGGTTAGTGGGTGCGGACCGCGCGCCCTGACAGGAACGTAGCGTGAGCGTTCCCCATCGACCGCCGAGGCGCCTCGTTGAGGAGTCGAGAGTGCGTGCACGAGTCCCGGTTGTGAGCGTTTACAGTTTTGCGCATGCCCGAAGTCATCAACTCCGATCGTCAGCTCGCGGTCCTGCGTGATCTCGCCCAGCGCGAGCTCGCGGGAGGGATCCTGCCGTTCTGGGAGGCACACGCCTTCGCCGAGGACGGCAGCCTGCGCGGGGAGTCTCGGGCGGGCTCGACTACCTCGACCACTTGCCGCGCCACTCGGTGCTCGCGGCGAGGATCCTGTGGACGTTCGCGGCGGCCGCGGAGGCCGTGCCCACGCACCGCGAGCGACACCTCTCGACCGCGCGCCGGGCGCTCGACGTCCTCACGGGCCCAATGTGGGACGTGCAGCACGGTGGCGTGTACTGGTCGCTCGACGCGTCGGGCGCCGTCGTGGACGACCGCAAGCAGGTCTATGCCCAGGCCTTCGCCGTCTACGCGCTCGCGTGCTGGGCGCGGGTGACGGGGGACGACTCCGCTCTCGAGCGCGCGCTGTGGCTCGCCGCGGCAGTGGATGCGAGCGCCCGCGACCGCGAGTACGGCGGCTACATCGAGGCCCTCGCGCGCGACTGGACCCCCACCGACCGGATGGCTTTGTCGGAGGTTGACCCCGACGTGCCCAAGTCGATGAACACGAACCTTCACGTTCTCGAGGCGCTCACGGAGCTGCTGCGTGCGTCCTCGTCGCCCACTGTCGCTGAGTCGCTCGAGACGCTGCTGCGCACCGTGCTCGACAGCGTGATGCAGGCCGCGCCCTTCCCTCACTGCGCGCTGTACTTCGACGAGAGCTGGGACAGCCGCTCGGACGGCGTCTCGTACGGCCACGACATCGAGGGGTCCTGGCTGCTGTGGGATGCGTGGGAGGCGCTCGCGGCGTGGGGCCTCGACGATGCCGATCTCGAGTGGCGCACGCGCGAGGCGGCGCTGGATCTCGCCGAGGCGGTGCGTCACCGCGGCGTGGCCGCCGACGGCGCGGTGCTGTACGCGGGCACTCATGCGGGGCCTACGGACCTCGACCGCCACTGGTGGCCGCAGGCCGAGGGCGTCGTGGGATGGCTCAACGCCTTCCAGCTGGCGGGCCGGGCCGAGGACCGTGCCGCGGCGCTGCGCGCGTGGGACTACATCGAGCGCCACGTGATCGATCGCGAGGGGGAGAGTGGTTTGCGCGCCTGGACGCGAGCAACACGCCCCGGTCTGATGGCGGCGGAGACGTCAAGATGGGTCCATGGAAGTGCCCGTATCACAACGCACGCGCATGCTTGGAGGTGCTGCGTCGCGTCGCGCCGTGACCCGTAGGCTGGTCCGGTGACGAGGATCATCGCGGGCCGCTGGGGCGGCCGCCGGCTCGCCGTGCCGCCGCGCGGCACCCGTCCCACGACGGACCGCGTGCGCGAGGCCGTCTTCAGCCGCCTCGATCACGGGGACTTCCTGCGCGGCGCTCGCGTGCTCGACCTGTTCGCCGGCTCGGGTGCGCTGGGGCTCGAGGCGCTCAGCCGCGGCGCCGCCCATGCCACGCTGGTCGAGGCCGACTCTCGCGCGGCCTCGGTGCTGCGCGCCAATGCGCGCGACCTGGGCGCGGGCGACGCGGTGCGGATCGCCAAGGAGCGCGTGCGGGCCTTCCTCTCGCGGGACGGCTCGCCGTACGACATCATCCTGCTCGACCCGCCCTACGACATCGCACGCGACGAGCTCGCGGCGGTGCTCGCGGAGGCGGCGCCGCACCTCGCGCAGGGAGGCGTGATGGTGCTCGAGTGGTCCTCACGCGCGGGGTCCGCACCCTGGCCGGATGCGCTCGCGCAGACCGCCTCGAAGGCCTATGGCGAGACCGCGATCCATTACGCCGAGCCGCGGGGTGACGCACCTCACGCCGAGTTGGAGGGCACGGCGCACGGCGGTAGCGTCGAGGCATGACCACAGCCGTCTTTCCTGGCACCTTTGACCCCGTGACGTGGGGTCACGTCGACATCGCGACACGAGCGCGATCGATGTTCTCGCGGGTGGTGATTGCGGTCGCACACAACTCGACCAAGACCCCCTGCTCGACCTCGACACCCGCGTGGAGCTCGCGCGGCGCGCGGTCGCCCCGATCGAGGGGGTCGAGGTGGTCGCGGTCGACGGGCTGCTCGTGGACTTCTGCAAGGGAATCGGCGCGGGCGTGATCGTCAAGGGGCTGCGCGGCGGCGCCGACTACGACTACGAGCGCCCCATGGCGCTCATGAACCGCTCGCTGACGGGGATCGAGACGGTCTTCATCACGGGCGACAACGCGCTGAGTCACGTCGCGTCCTCGCTCGTGAGGGACGTGGCGCGCCACGGCGGATCGATTGGGCGCTACGTCCCGGACGGCGTGGTTGACGCCGTGCGCGCGGCCCTCGCCGCCGAGCGCGGCTGAGTTTCCCCGCTGCGCGCGTAGCGACATTCACCGTCCCATGGGAGGCACGGACTTCGCAGAAGCGACCGTCAGTGTCCCATTGCGGGGTTGAGGCTGGGATTCGAGGGGGTTGAGGCGGGATTCGAGGGGCCTGCGGCGGGATTCGAGGGGGCGGGGGCTCGGGCAGGGAACGAGCGCCGGGCCGAGAAGCGCTCGAGGTTGAGCCGAGCACCCCGCATCGCGTACAGTGGTGCGCTGGCCCTGCCGAACAGGCGCGGGCCGAGGTCCCCGCGGACCGGATCACTCAGGAGGCGCGTGTGGCTCACACTTCACGCCCTGCACCCTCGCCGTACACCTTCTCTCTCCGAGACATGGTGCGGCGCCCAGGGGCGCAGCGAATCGTCTCCGAGGTGTTCCCGGCCCCCGCGGTCCTCGGCACCGAGTTGATCGGCGTGCCCGAAGGCGCGGAGGTGAGGCTCGAGCTGAGCCTCGAATCCGTGCAGGAGGGCATCTGGGTCTCCGGAACCGTCAGTGGGACGGCGATCGGGGAATGCGGACGATGCCTCGACGAGGTGCGGCTCGAAGTAGCCGCCCCCGTCCAGGGACTGTTCGAGTACTCCGACTCGCGCACCGCTGTCGAGGACGAAGACTCGGAGGACGTCTTCCAGTTCGACGGTGAACACCTGGAACTGGAGGGCGTGGTGCGAGACGCGGTGGTGACGAGCCTCCCGTTCACGCCCCTGTGTGGACCGGATTGCCCCGGGCTGTGCGACCAATGCGGCGCGCGACTCGCGGATGATCCCGACCACACGCACGAGGTGCTGGACCCGAGGTGGGCCGCATTGCAAAGTTTGACCGACGAGAAAGAGAGTTAGCCGTGGCTGTTCCCAAGCGCAAGATGTCGCGCAGCAACACGCGTGCACGTCGCTCGCAGTGGAAGACGACCGCTGCCAACCTCAGCGCGTGCCCCCAGTGCAAGGCTGAGAAGCTCCAGCACACCGCGTGCCCGTCGTGCGGCGCCTACAACGGTCGTCAGTACGTCGAGGCTCTGCGCACCGAGCACGGCGCCTGAGCGTCGCACGCCCTGCGGCGTGACGCGAGCAGATGAGTATTCCAGGGCAGCAGTCAGCTGACGCCCTGATCAGCAGGTTGGGTGTCCCCGTGGACCCCGACCTGCTGATTCTCGCGCTCACGCACCGTTCGTTCGCATACGAGGCCGGTGGCCTGCCCACCAACGAGCGCCTCGAGTTCCTGGGCGACTCCGTCCTCGGAATCGTCGTCACGGACAAGCTGTACCACGCGCACCCCGACCTGCCCGAGGGCGAGCTCGCAAAGATGCGGGCCGCATGCGTGTCTCAACGCTCCCTCGCGAAGGTCGCGCGCGACATCGAGTTGGGCCCGTGCATCCTCCTGGGCAAGGGGAGCGCACCACCGGCGGTCGCGACAAGGAATCGATCCTGTGCGACGCTCTCGAGGCCATCTTCGGCGCCGTCTACCTCACCCACGGCATGGACGTCGCCCGCGACGTGATCCTGCGCCTCGTGGGCCCCAGCCTCGAGGCGGCGGCCCTTTCGGGCGTCGCCCTCGACTGGAAGACGTCGCTTCAGGAGGCCTGCGCCGAGCGCGGACTGGGAAGCCCGGTGTACTCGGTCGTGGGCGAGGGCCCCGACCACGCGCGGTCCTTCACCGCGACGGTGCTCATCGCGGGAGAGCCGCGCGGCACCGGCACCGGCTCCGCCAAGAAGCACGCCGAGCAGGACGCCGCCGCGGAGGCCTACGCCGCGATCACGTCCGACGCGTAGGACACCCCGGTGCCCGAACTCCCCGAGGTCGAGACGGTCCGTCGCGGCCTCTCCACGCTCGTCACCGGCGCGCGCATCGACGCCGTCGAGGTTCGCCGCGACTCGTGCGTGCGCCTGCTGCCGGGCGGCGCCGCGGAGTTCGCCGCCGAGCTCACCGGCCTGCGCCTGTCGCGGCTTGCGCGCCGCGGCAAGTTCCTGTGGGCCGAGGTCGCGCCCCGCGCGGGGGACGATGCCCCGGTCCTCGCGCTGTCGGCTCACCTGGGGATGTCGGGACAGTTTCGCGTGCACGATGCCGCGGTGGCTGGCGTGCCCGATCCGCACCCGCATTGCCGCGCGCGCCTGGGCCTGGGCGACCCCGACCTCACGCTCGACTTTCTCGACCAGCGCACGTTCGGCTACCTCCACGTCGAGCCGCTGGTGCCGACCCCCGATGGAGGCCCCGGGGGCGAGGGCACCCCGCTGCCGCTCGTGCCGGCGTCCGTCGCGCACATCGGCCGCGACGCGCTCGATCCCGCGCTCGACCTGGCCGCCGCCAGCCGCGCGCTGCGCAGGGGCACGCGAGGCATCAAGCAGGTGCTGCTCGACCAGACGGTCGTGAGCGGGATCGGGAACATCTACGCCGACGAGGCGCTGTGGCGCGCCCGCGTCCATCCCGAGCGTCCCGCGCACGCCCTCACGGCATCGTCCGCCCGCGCGCTCCTGGTGGCCACTCAGGACGTGATGCGCGACGCGCTCGACCAGGGCGGCACCAGTTTTGATGCGCTCTACGTCAACGTCAACGGCGAGTCCGGCTACTTCTCACGGGCTCTCGAGGCGTACGGCAGGGCGGGGGAGCCGTGCTCGCGGTGCGGTGCACCGCTGACCCGCGCGAGCATCGGCGGCCGGTCGACGCACTGGTGTGCGCGGTGTCAGCGCAGGTGGAGCGCGCGTCGCGCGAATCCTGGGTCCTAGGTCCGGAGTACCATTCCCGTTATGTCTGACATCACGGTGCTGGTGCTCGACGACCACGAGGTCGTGCGACGCGGAATCTGCGACATCCTCGAGCGGGCGGACGGCATCGCCGTCGTCGCCGAGGCGTCCACGGTCGCGCAGGCGGTGCGCCGCGCCGAGGCCGTGCGGCCGCAGGTGATCCTGTCCGACCTTCGCCTTCCCGACGGCACCGGACTCGACGTCATCCACCACGTGCGCGCGAAGCTGCCCGACACCCACATCGTCGTGCTCACGAGCTACGACGACGACGAGGCGAAGGCCGCGGCGCGCAACGCCGGTGCCGACCTGTTCCTCGCGAAGACCGCCGGTTCCGCCGAGGTCCTGCAGGCCGTCCGCGACGCCGCGAGCGGCCGCGAGCACGGCCAGCACATCGCCGTCCACGAGGACGACGTCGTGGCCCGCCTCACGCCCATGGAGCGCCGCGTGCTCGACCTCGTCGGCGCGGGGCTGTCGAACCGCGAGATCGCCGAGAAGCTGGGGATCGCGGAGAAGACCGTGAAGAACCACGTGACGAGCGTGCTGGCGAAGATGGGGCTTCAGCGTCGCACCCAGGTGGTCGCGTGGGCGACCGCCAGGCGCGCGCAGTCGTTCCGGGGTTAGCCCGCCGCCTCGACGTTCCACTCGGCGACCGTGCCGGGACGGTGCGCTCCCGGCCGGAAGGGCGCGAGCGTGAACGTGCCGTTGCGACGCAGCGCGCGGTTGGCGAGGTTGGACGTGCCGGAGTGGCGGCTCGTCGCGCCGGCGGGGCCGATTCCGTCGTCGGCCACCGACACCACGATGCGGCCGCCCGAGCCGCGAATCGCCATGTTGACCGCGGTCGCCTTGGAGTGACGCGCCACGTTCGACAGCATCTCGCGCACGACCGCCACGACGTCGTCGGACAGCGACGGGTCGCCCGCGATCGCGTGCGAGACCTCGGCCCAGTCGACCTGGACGCGCGGGGCGAAGCCCATCGAGTCGGTCGCCATGACAATCTCGCGGCGGATGCGCTCCGACAGCGGCTCGGACGTGCGCTGACCCGCGAGAGAGCTCATGACGCCGCGCACCTCGCGCTGCGCGCGCTTGACGTGCTCGAGCGTGCGCAGCATCCTCTCGCGCAGGTGGATGTCGACATCCTCGGCGATCGACTCGATCTGCATCGCGGTCGCGAAGAGCTCCTGGGACACGAAGTCGTGGAGGTCGTCGGCGAGCCGCTGACGGTCCTCGAGCACCGTCGTCATGTTCTTGACGTGCGCGAGCTCCGCAAGGGAGTAGGCCATGGCGGCCTGGTTCGCGAAGCGCTGAGCGATCGCGAGGTCGTCGGGAGTGAACGTCGACATGCCGCGGTCGCGCCACAGCATGAGCAGTCCCACCGTGCGGTGCTCCGCGTGCAGCGGCGCGTACAGGGTCGGGCCGAAGGCCTGCACCACGTCGAGCACGATCGTCCCAGGCGGCTCCGCCGCGATCACTCCGGTGCCGCTGCGGATCGAGGCGATCGCGCTGCCCTCCTCGGGAAGCACCAGCCCCAGGAGCTCCTGGCCCCGTGGTCCCGACGTGATCTCCATCGTCCACGAGCCGTCCACGCCCGGCAGCACGAGCGCGGCGTTGACCGCGCCCGCGAGCTCCTTGGCGGAGGACACGATGCGCTCGAAGGCCTCCTCGTCCCCCGGGTCCGCGAGCAGGGCGGTGGTGATGTCCTGCGACGCGCTGAGCCACCGCTCGCGCTCGAGCGCCTTCTCGTAGAGCTGGGCGTTGTCGATCGCGACGGAGGCCGCGGCGGCGAGCGCCTCGACCACCGCCTCGTCACGCTCGGTGAACTCGCCGTCCTTGCTCGCGAGGTAGAGGTAGCCGAACACGGTGCCGCGCACCTTCAGCGCCGTGCCGAGGAACGATCCCATGGGCGGGTGCCCCTTGGGCAGCCCGCGGAATGCGGGGTGCTGCGTGAGGTCGGCGAGCACCAGGGTGCCCTCGTCCGGGATCTTGCCGAGCACGCCCACGGCGTTGGGCGCGCGGCCGATCTTGTCCCACACGCCGGTAGCCATGCCCTTGTAGTGGAAGTCGACGCTGATGCCGTCGTTGTCGAGCACGTTGATCGCGGCGAACTTCGCCCCCGTGTGCGTGATTGACGCCTCGAGGAACATGTCGAGCGTGTGGCCCAGGTCGAGCTGGGTGTTGAGCGAGACGATCGCGTCCGTGAGCGCGTCCGACACGGGCGGCTCCCTCCGGGGTTTGGGTTCAGCCATCGAGGCTCACCACCTGGTCAGCGATGTCGAGCAGCGCGAGGTCGTGAGTGACGAGGACTACCGTACGGCCTTCCCCGCGCACCCGTGACACCAGCGCGCGCAGCGCGAGAGCGCCCGCCGCGTCGAGGTGCTCCGCGGGCTCGTCGACCAGCAGCACCGGCGCGGGGGCGAGCGCCGTGCGGGCCAGCAGCAGCCGGCGCCGCTCACCGCCCGAGACGGACCGTCCGTCCGCGCCCAGCTCCGTGTCGAGGCCGGCGGGAAGCGACCGCACCCACGGCGCGAGCCCGACGAGCTCGAGCACGTCCCACGCCTCGTCCTCCGTGACCGATCCGCGCGCGACGCGCAGGTTCTCGAGCACCGTGGTGCCGAACACGTGCGCGTCCTCCGCGGTCATGGCGATCGCGTGCCCCGTGTGCGCAGGCGTCACGACGGCTCCGCCCAGCAGCGCCGCGCCGCCTGCGGGCTCGAGCGCGCCGGCGATCGTGGTGAGCAGCGTGGTCTTGCCGATCCCGGAGCGGCCCACGATCGCGAGCACGCCTCCCGGCGGAACGGTCGCCGTCACGGGCCGGGTGGGCGTCATGCCGGGCCAGGCGGCCCGCAGGTCGCGCAGTTCCAGCGTGGCGGGGGAGGTGGAGGGGGACGATGCCGGGGTGGCGTCCGCGGTCGCCTCGCCCTCGGCAGGGGTGAGGGAGCGCAGGCGGTGCGCGGCCGTCGCGGAGCGGAAGAGCTGCATCACCGCGGTCGGCACCGCGCCCACCGCCTCGAAGGCCGCGAGGGGCAGCAGCGCGACGATCGCCGCGAGCGGGCCCTCGAGGTCGCCCGCCCGCACCGCGAGCACGCCGAGTCCCACGAGCGCCACGAGGGCGATCCCGGAGAACAGCGACTGCGCCCCGACGGCCCACGCCGCGGGCCGCGCGGCGAGCTCATGGGCGTGCTCGGCATCGGCGTCCGCGTCGCGCAAGGCCCGTGCGGCGGCGGAGGAGGTGCCCCACACGCGGTGCTCGGTCGCGCCGTCCATCGCGGACAGCGCGGCCGCGGTGACCTCGGCCCGCGCCTTAGTGCCCTCGACGGCCGCGATACGTGCGGAGCGCAGGGTCAGCACTGCGGGGACCAGCCCGGCGGCGAGCAGGCACGCCGCGAGCACGACCCCGGCGAGGGGCAGCAGCACGGCGACGATCGCGATCGAGATCGCGGACACCGTCACCGCGACGCCGAGCGGAATCAGCGCGCGTACGACCACGTCGCCCACGGCGTCGAGGTCGCCGCCCATGCGCGCGACGATGTCGCCGCGGCGCAGGCCCATGACGGTGCGCGCCCCCGAGCCTGCGAGGCGGTCGTAGACGCGTTCGCGCAGCGTCACCACGCCGCGCAGCGCGGCGTCGTGAGAGGCGAGGCGCTCGAGATAGCGGAAGAGCCCGCGCGAGACGCCGAAGGTGCGCACGATGGTCGCGGCCAGCGCGACATCGGCGGGGGAGGGCATCTGGGCGGCCTTGGCGATGAGCCACGCCGCGACCGCGGACAGGCCGACCGCCGAGCCGAGCGCGACGGTTCCCGCGAGCACCGCGCGCGTGAGCGGCCACGCGCGCAGGCCCGTGTCACGCACGGCCTCGCGCAGCGCGCGCCAGTCGACGCGCACGTCTCCCGCGCTCATGACGCGTCCTCCCCGGTGTTCGCGGGCTCGACGGTCGACGTCAGCGCCCCCGTGACCTCCACCATGGCATCCGCGGCGGCCACCACCTCGGGTTCGTGGGTCGCGACCACGACGGTGGCGCCGGAGTCGGCGAGCGAGCGGATCGCCGCGATGACCTCGGCCCGAGACTCGCGGTCGAGGTGAGACGTGGGCTCGTCGAGCAGCACGATCGCTCGACCCGAGTCGAAGGCGCGGGAGAGCGCGCGGCGCTGACGCTGCCCGAGCGACAGCGTGCGCCCCGCGGGGCCCAGATCGGGTCGCTGGGGCACCCACGCCACGTGGGCGAGCCAACCGTCCAACGCGACCGCGGCATCGTCCCTCAGGACGGGGGTGTCGCCCACGGCGACCGTGCCCTCGTCGGGCGCGAGCAGTCCCGTGAGGGCGAGGAGCGCGGTGGACTTGCCCTCGCCGTTGGGGCCGCGCAGGACGGTGATCGCGCCCGGGGCGGCGGTGAAGGACAGCGCGGCGGGCGCCAGCCGCGCCCCGTCGGGGGTCGCGACGGACAGGCCGTCGACGCGCAGCTCTCGCCCGCGGGGGTCCGGCGCCTCGCCCAGGGACGCGCGGACGTGGGTCGGGTCGGACTCGTCGAGCAGCGTGAACGCGGCGTCGGCGGCGGCGAGCCCGTCCGCCGAGGCGTGGAAGTGGGTGCCGACGTTGCGCACGGGCAGGTAGACCTCCGGGGCGAGCACCAGCACCGCCAGCGCGGTCTCGATGCCGATGTCGCCGGCGATGAGGCGGAAGCCCATGGTGACGGCGACGATCGCCACGGCGAGCGTGGTGAGCAGCTCGAGCACCATGCCGGACAGGAAAGCGATCCGCAGCGAGCCCATCGTCGCGCGGCGCTGCGCGTCGCCCAGTTCCCTCACGCGCGCCGCGGGACCGCGCTCGCGGCCGAGCGCCTTGAGCGTCGGCAGTCCCTCGATGAGGTCGAGCGTGCGCGTGCCGAGCCGCTGCATCGCCTCGAGGTGGCGCGCCGACCTCTCCTGGGTGAGCAGCCCCACGAGCACCATGAAGACCGGCACGAGCGGCAGGGTCGCGATGACGATGACGGCGGACAGCCAGTCGAGGCCGAGGACCACGACCATCATCACCGGCGTGACGGTGACGGCGAGCGCGAGCTGCGGCAGGTAGCGCACGAAGTACGGCAGCAGATCGTCGAGGCCGCGCGTGACGAGCGTCGCGATGTCGGCGGTGCGTCCGCCCGCCGCCCAGCGCGGGCCCAGCGTGGCGACGTGGGCGACCACCATCTCGCGCAGCTGCGACACGACCTGGACGCCCGCACGGTGGGCGAGCCGCTCCTGGAGCCACGTGAGGGCCGTGCGCAACGCGACGATCACGGCCAGCGCCGTCAGCCCGGTCGCGAGGGTGCGCGCGGACTCGGGGACAACTCCGCCCCACCACCGCAGCCCGTCGTCGGTGAGCGGGGTGGGGGAGAGCACGGGGGCGAGCAGGCGCGCGATGAGCAGCGCCTGGACGAGGATGAGGAGGGCCGTCAGAAAGCCCAAACCCGCCGTCACGATGATGTGACGGCGGGCCGGGCCGATCCGACGGACGAGCCGTGGATCGAGCGGACGCATCTAGGCGGAGGTCTCTGACTTCGCCGCGAAGGTGAGCTCGTTGTGCTCCGGGATGTCGTGCTCGGACAGGCGACGGCGGAAGACCCAGTAGCTCCACGCCTGGTAAGCGAGCACGATGGGCGTGAGGATCACCGCGACCCACGTCATCACCATGAGCGTGTAGTCCGTCGACGACGCGTTGTCGATCGTGAGCGAGTTCGCGACGTCGTTGGACGCGGGCATGACGTTGGGGTACATCGCGCCGAAGATCAGCACGACGGCGCCGACGATCGCGACGGCGTTCGCGGTGAACGCCCACCCGAAGCGACCCTTGAGCGTGGATCCCCAGGCCGCGACCAGCGCGACGGCGGCGAGCGCCACGGCCGCCCAGGTCCACGTGTTGCGCGAGTAGGCGAGCTGCGCCCACACGGCCCACACGCCGGCGACCACGATCGCCGCGAGCGACATGCGTCGAGCGACGGCCTCGGACCGCTCGCGGATCACCCCGCCCGTCTTGAGCGACAGGAAGATCGCGCCGTGCGAGAGGAACAGCACTAGCGTCACCACGCCGCCCAGCAGGGCAAACGGGTTGAGCAGCGTGAAGAAGTTCCCGATGAACTGGTGGTCGGCGTCGAGAGGCACGCCGCGCACGAGGTTCGCGAACGCGACGCCCCACAGGATCGACGGCACCCACGCGGAGATGATGATGACCCAGTCCCAGCGGTTGCGCCAGGACTCGTCGTTGATCTTGCCGCGGTACTCGATCGCCACGGCGCGCACGATCAGCGCGAGCAGGATGAGTAGAAGCGGCAGGTAGAAGCCCGAGAACAGGGTCGCGTACCACTCGGGGAACGCCGCGAAGGTCGCGCCGCCCGCGGTGAGGAGCCAGACCTCGTTGCCGTCCCACACGGGGCCGATCGTGTTGAGCGCGACGCGGCGGCCGCGGTTGGTCTTGCCGACGATCGGCATGAGCATGCCGACGCCGAAGTCGAAGCCCTCGAGGACCAGGTAGCCGGTCCACAGGACCGCGATGAGGATGAACCAGACGAGTGCGAGATCCATGGGGGGACTCCTTAGTACGCGAACGACAGCGGCTTGGCCGAGTCGTCGTCGGACCGGACTTGGGGCTCTTCCACCTGCGGCGCACCCTCGACCGCATAGCGCTGGATGAGACGGAACCAGAAGACGCCCAGGATGGCGTAGACCACCGTGAAGCTGATCATCGAGGTGAGCACCTCACCCGCGCTGACGGAGGTCGAGTAGCCGAACATTGTCATGAGCATGATCTGGTCGGAGCCCGTGGGGTTGGGTGCCACCACGAAGGGCTGGCGGCCCATCTCCGTGAAGATCCACCCGAAGCTGGCCGCGAGGAACGGCATGGGCAGGGACACGAGCGCGAGCGTGCGCATCCAACCGGGCATGTCCACCCGCTTCTTGCGCGTGAACCACAGGACGCCCAGCGCGAGCGCCGCGGAGAACACCGCGAGGCCGATCATGAGGCGGAAGGACCAGTACGTGACCGCGAGGTTGGGGCGGTACTCGATCTCCGTGCCGTCCTCGAGGGTCGCGCCGTAGCGCTCTGCGTAGATCTCCTGGAGCTCGTTGAGGCCCTTGACCTCGGCGTTCCAGTCGCCGGTCGCCATGAAGGACAGGAAGCCGGGAATCTCGATGAGGTGGCGCACCGAGTCCGGGTCGTCGCCCGCGAGGTTGCCGACGCTCAGCAGCGAGAACGGCGCCGGCTGGGCCGTCTCCACCAGCCCCTCGGCGGCCGCCATCTTGATGGGCTGCTGCTCGAACATGAGCTTGGCCTGGATGTCCCCGGTGATGATCACGCCGAGCCCGGCGATGATCATCACGACCGCGCCGAACCTGGCGGCGGTGCGGTACATCGGCAGGTCGGCGTGATTCTTGTCGGCGCGGTGGTGGCGCACCATCCAGTAGACGGCGATGCCGGACACGAACGTGCCCGCGACCAGGAACGCGGTCGCGATCACGTGGGGGAAGGCCACCAAGGTGGTGTTATTGGTGAGCACCGCGAAGATGTCGTTCATCTCGGCGCGGCCGGTCTCGGGGTTGAACTCGGCCCCCACCGGGTGCTGCATCCACGAGTTCGCCGCGATGATGAAGTACGCGGACAGGAACGAGCCGATCGAGAAGGCCCACACCGTCATGAGGTGGACCTTCTTGGGAAGCCGGTCCCAGCCGAAGATCCACAGCCCCAGGAACGTGGACTCCAGGAAGAACGCGAGGAGTGCCTCCATCGCGAGCGGCGCGCCGAACACGTCGCCGACGAACCGCGAGTACTCGGACCAGTTCATGCCGAACTGGAACTCCTGCACGATTCCGGTCGCGACGCCGAGCGCGAAGTTGATGAGCAGGAGCTTGCCGTAGAACTTGGTGAGGCGCAGCCACTTCTCGTTGCCGGTGCGCACCCATGCGGTCTGCATGATGGCAACCAGCAGGGACAGCCCGATTGTGAGGGGCACGAGCACGAAGTGGTAGACGGTCGTGATGCCGAACTGCCATCGCGCGAGCTCGAGAGCTTCCATGGGGTGGGGACCTCCTAGATTTCCTAGGGTGAAAACTACTTGGCCCGAGCGATTCACGCACCGGGACGTTGGTCCCGGTCGCGGTCACGAAACGGCATCGGACCTGGGGGATGGCATCGTCCCAGGTAGAGGGCCGATGCAGGGCGGGGTATGCGAGAAGTCGTGGCACGAGCGCGCCGCTTCCCGCTTTCGGGCATGCCTGTGACACAATGTCCCGTAGGTCAGGCACCCAGCCACACCGGGTGCCCACCGCGCGACAGACGCAGCAGAGACATAGCTGCCAGTCCCGCCCGATCCCGTGGGCTACGGCCCGTCAACGGAGAAAACGGGGATGGGCGCTTGAGAACGCCGCTGTCCGCCGCGACCAGCAGACTTCCGCGATCACGACCAGTGAATCGCGAACGACGATGAGGTCGGGACCGCGTGTGGGCGGTCCCGAATCGAGGTACCCGCTTTGAGCGAGGAAAACACCACCCAGGACAGCCCCGTCGCCGCGCCGATCTTCCAGGCGCCGGTTCCCACGCGTTCGCGCAGGGCCTCGGCCCCCGCCGGACCCCCGGCCGCGGTGACGCCGCCGGTGACGGCAGCGCCGCAGGCGAGCCCGTTCGCCCCGCCGCCGCCCGCCGCGGACCGCACCGCGGGTGACGAGCCGGCCGCTCCCAAGCGCAAGCGCGCCACGAGCAAGAAGAAGAAGGTTGAGGCGGACGATGCCGCGGCCGCCGAGGTCGCGCCCGAGCAGGGCGAGGACGGGGCCGACGGCTCCGCCGCGGCTCCGGCCAAGAAGCGTCCGTCGCGCCGCCGCAAGGCCGCCGTCGACACCGACGAGACCGCCGATGCCGAGGCCGCCCCCGCGCCGCAGGCCGAGGGCGACCAGGACTCCGCCGCGTCCGACGACGACGGCGACATCGACGAGGACGGCGGCCCGCGCCGCCGCCGTCGCAGGGGCGGCCGCGGTCGCGGCAAGAAGCGCCCGAGCGACGGCGAGGGCGACGGCCAGGACGAGCCCACCGAGGCATCGTCCTCGCGCGACTCCGGCTCTCAGGATGACCAGGCGGACGACTCCGCCGACTCCGACGGGGACAACGAGGGTGACTCCGGCGACGGTGACGGCGAGGGCGGTTCGCGCCGCAGGCGCCGCCGCAGCCGCGGATCGCGCTCGTCCTCCGGCGCCTCGACGTCTGGCGGCTCGAGCGGATCCGACGACCAGCTGCAGGGCTCGACCCGCCTGCAGGCCAAGCGTCAGCGCCGCCGCGACAGCCGCGACGGCCAGCGCCGCCGCCCGGTGATCTCAGAGGCCGAGTTCCTCGCCCGCCGCGAGTCCGTCAAGCGCTCGATGGTGGTGCGTGAGAAGGACGGCCGCGTGCAGATCGCGGTGCTCGAGGACGACGTCCTGGTCGAGCACTACGTGTCGCACCAGGCCCAGCAGTCGATGGCAGGCAACGTCTACCTGGGACGCGTGCAGAACGTGCTGCCCGGCATGGAGGCGGCGTTCGTCGACATCGGCCGCGGACGCAACGCGGTCCTGTACGCGGGCGAGGTCAACTGGGACGCCGCGGGGCTTGAGGGCAAGGCCAAGCGCATCGAGCTCGCGCTCAAGCCGGGCGACACGGTCATGGTGCAGGTCACCAAGGACCCGATTGGCCACAAGGGTGCGCGCGTCACGTCGCAGATCTCCCTCGCCGGCCGCTTCCTGGTCTACGTGCCCGCGGGCGGCGTGACCGGCATCAGCCGCAAGCTCCCCGACACCGAGCGCAACCGCCTCAAGAAGCTGCTGCGCGAGGTGATTCCGGCCGACGCCGGCGTGATCGTGCGCACGGCGGCCGAGGGCGCGTCCGAGGAGGAGCTGCGCGCGGACGTCGAGCGTCTCAAGCGTCAGTGGCAGACCATCCTCGACGAGTCGAAGGGCGGTTCCAAGGCCCCCAAGCTCCTGCGTGGAGAGCCCGACATGGCGATCCGCGTCGTGCGCGACATCTTCAACGAGGACTTCGACTCGCTCACCATCCAGGGCGACGACACGTGGAACTCGCTGTCGATGTACGTGGGTCAGGTCGCCCCCGACCTCATGCCGCGCCTGCACAAGTTCGTGGGGGACCGCGACGTGTTCGCGGAGTCCCGCATCGACGAGCAGCTCGCGAAGGGCATGGACCGCAAGGTGTGGCTGCCCTCGGGCGGCTCGCTCGTGATCGACCGCACCGAGGCCATGACGGTCATCGACGTCAACACCGGCAAGTTCGTGGGCAAGGGCGGCACCCTCGAAGAGACGATGACGCTCAACAACCTCGAGGCTGCCGAGGAGATCGTGCGCCAGCTGCGCCTGCGCGACATCGGCGGCATCATCGTCATCGACTTCGTCGACATGCTGCTCGAGGCCAACCGCGACCGCGTGCTGCGCCGACTCATCGAGTGCCTGGGGCGCGACCGCACCAAGCACCAGGTGGCCGAGGTCACCTCGCTTGGCCTGGTCCAGATGACCCGCAAGCGCGTGGGTCAGGGACTCGTCGAGGCGTTCTCCGAGACCTGCGAGCACTGCAAGGGTCGCGGCTTCCTGGTCCACGGCGAGCCCGTGGCCGAGGCCAGCGAGAAGCAGCCCGAGGCGCGCCGCACACGCGGCTCGCGCGGCGGACAGTCGAACCAGGGCTCCTCGTCGGGTCAGGGCGGACAGTCGGGACAGCAGAAGCAGGGCGGCCAGCAGTCGCAGCCCAAGCAGTCTGAGAAGGACCAGCACGCGCACGCCGCGGCGCAGGTCGAGACGCACGCGCTCGACGACCGTGAGGAGGCGCGTGCCGCCGTGAAGGCGACGCTCGCGTCGATCGCCGCGGCCGCCGAGAAGGCGCACCACCACGATGACGTCGTGACGGACGCGGCGGACGCCGAGACCGTGATCGAGGTGCCAGTGGTGCTGCCCGAGCCCGCCGCCGAGGCGGCCCAGGGATCGGACGATGCCGTGGTCACCGAGGACGCTCCCGCAGCGGAGGAGTCCGAGCAGCAGTAGTGCTCTAAGGGCGACGCGCCGGGTTTGACCCGGGCGGTGCCCAGCGGGTACATTTGTACGTCGGCGCGCCACGCGCTGAAGCCCTGCCTGCGCCCTCATCGGGAGCGGCTGCGGCAGGAATCTGACCCCCATCGGGGTCGACCAACGAGTTTCATGAGGAAGAGATCATGGTGTACGCGATTGTGAAGGCTGGTGGCCGCCAGGAGAAGGTCTCCGTGGGCGACATCGTCGTGGTGGACCGCCTGAAGGCGGCTGCCGGCGCGACTGTCGAGCTTGCCCCGGTGCTGCTGGTCGACGGTGACAAGGTCACCTCCGACGCCAAGGCCCTGTCCAAGGTCAAGGTGACCGCCGAGGTCGTGCGCGACGAGCGCGGCCCGAAGATCACCATCCTCAAGTTCAAGAACAAGACCGGCTACCGCAAGCGCCTGGGGCACCGTCAGGACCTGACGCGCCTCAAGGTCACCGGTATCAAGTAAGCGAGGAGACACTCATGGCACACAAGAAGGGCGCGAGCTCCTCGCGCAACGGTCGCGATTCGAACCCCCAGTACCTGGGCGTCAAGCGCTTCGGTGGTCAGGTCGTCAACGCCGGCGAGATCATCGTTCGCCAGCGCGGCACCCACTTCCACCCGGGCAACAACGTGGGCCGCGGCAAGGACGACACCCTGTTCGCCCTCGCAGCCGGCTCGGTCCAGTTCGGTCAGCGTCGCGGCCGCAAGGTCGTCGACATCGTCGAGGCGTAAGCACTCGACACCCATACGTCAGTCAGGGGCGCGCCGTGAGGCAGCGCCCCTGACGCGTCTCTAGGCTGAGACAGTCCCCACAGGAGGAACCATGGCATCGTTCGTGGACCGCGTGACGCTTCACGTCACGGCGGGCAACGGCGGCCACGGCGTCGCCTCCGTGCACCGCGAGAAGTTCAAGCCGCTCGGCGGACCCGACGGCGGCAACGGTGGTCGCGGCGGGTCCGTGATCCTCGTGGTCTCCGCCCAGGTCACCACGCTGCTCGACTACCACCACTCCCCGCACCGCACCGCGGAGAACGGCAAGCAGGGAGCAGGCGACATGCGTCACGGCGCCAACGCGCCCGACCTGCGCCTGGGCGTGCCCAACGGCACGATCGTCAAGACGCGCGACGGCGAGGTGCTCGCCGACCTCGTGGGAGAGGGCGCCGAGTACGTGATCGCCGAGGGCGGCCGCGGGGGACTGGGTAATGCCGCCCTCGCCACGGTCAAGCGCAAGGCTCCCGGCTTCGCGCTCCTGGGCGAGCCGGGCGAGGAGGCCTCGGTCATCCTCGAGCTCAAGTCGATCGCCGATGTCGCGCTCGTGGGCTTCCCGAGCGCGGGCAAGTCTTCGCTGATCGCCGCGATGAGCAAGGTCCGCCCCAAGATCGCGGACTATCCCTTCACCACGCTCGTGCCCAACCTGGGAGTCGTCGAGGCCGGCGGCACCCGCTTCACGGTCGCCGACGTTCCCGGACTCATCGAGGGCGCCTCGGAGGGCAAGGGACTGGGACACGACTTCCTGCGCCACATCGAGCGCTGCTCGGTGATCGCGCACGTGCTCGACACCGCGACCCTCGAGACGGACCGCGACCCGCTGCGCGACCTCGACATCATCTCGGGCGAGCTGCGCGCGTACTCGGGTGACGAGGCCATCAGTGGCGTGCCGCTCGCCGAGCGCCCGCAGATCGTGATCCTCAACAAGATCGACGTCCCCGACGGCCGTGACCTTGCCGCGATCGTGCGCCCCGAGCTCGAGGAGCGGGGCATGCCCATCTTCGAGGTCAGTGCCGTGAGCCACGAGGGACTCAAGGAGCTGGGGTTCGCGCTCGCCCGCATGGTCGCCGACGAGCGCGCGAAGGCGCCGGTCCTCGAGCCGGCGCCCGTCGTCATCCGCCCCAAGGCGGTCGACGACTCGGGCTTCACCGTCACACACGTGCGCGACGGCGTCGAGGACTACTACCAGGTGCGCGGCGTCAAGGTCGAGCGGTGGGTGCGCCAGACCAACTTCGCGAACGACGAGGCCGTGGGCTATCTCGCGGATCGGCTCGCGAAGGCGGGCGTCGAGAACGCTCTGTTCAAGGCAGGCGCGACCCCCGGTTGCGAGGTCGTCATCGGCCCGCGCCAGGGCGGCATCATCTTCGACTGGGAGCCCACCATGATGGCCGGCGCCGAGCTGCTGGGCCAGCGCGGTTCCGACCTCCGCATCGAGCAGCACGAGCGCCAGCACCGCGCGACGCGTGCGGAGAAGCGGCAGGAGTTCAAGGAGCGCATGGACGCGCGCGCCGCGGCCCGCGAGGAGCTGTGGACCGAGCGCGATGCCGGTCAGTGGACGGACCCGGCCGACGACGCCGAGTAGCCTTCTCCCAGATCCGTAGGGCACGTCCGAGGGGAGTCAGGGTGAGCGAGGCGCGCGCACGCGTGGCGCAGTCACGTCGAATCGTCGTCAAGGTCGGGTCCTCGTCCCTGACGCGACCCGACGGCACCCTCGACGAGGCCCGCCTGGGCGCGTTGGTCGACGTGCTCGGCCAGGCGCGACGCGACGGCCGCGAGGTGCTGCTGGTGACGTCGGGATCCATCGCCGCCGGCATCGGCCCGCTTGGCCTCGCCGCGCGTCCCACCAACCTTGAACTCCAGCAGGCCGCCGCATCGGTCGGACAGGGCAAGCTCATCCACGCCTACACCGTCGCGTTCGCGCGCTACGGCCTCACGGTGGGCCAGGTCCTGCTCACCGCCGACGATATGGTCCGGCGGGCGCACTACGGCAACGCGCGCCGTGCGCTCGACTCGCTGCTGTCGCTCGGCGTGGTGCCCATCATCAATGAGAACGACACGGTGGCGACCGACGAGATTCGCTTTGGCGACAACGACCGCCTGGCCGCGCTGGTTGCGACCGCCGTGCGCGCGGACGCCCTCGTGCTGCTCACCGACGTCGACGCGCTGTACACCGCGGCTCCCGATTCTCCGGGCGCGCGGCGCATCGCGGAGGTGCACGGCGCGCGCGACCTGCACGGCATCGACATCTCCCGGCGTGGCTCGGCGGTGGGCACGGGCGGCATGATCACCAAGATCGAGGCCGCGTCGCTCGCGACCAACTCGGGAGTGACGGCCGTGCTTGCGGCGGCGGACGATGCCGCGCGCGCCCTCGCCGGTGAGGACGTGGGCACCGTGTTCCTGCCGACGGGCAAGCCCGAGACCACCCGCTTGCAGTGGCTCGCAGACGCGGCCAAGACTCGCGGCGGAATCGTGCTCGACGACGGCGCCGTGCGGGCGCTGCGCGGACGCCAGGCGTCGCTGCTCGCGGCGGGCGTGGTTGAGATCCGTGGCGACTTCGAGGCGGGCGAGCCGGTGGACCTGGTCTCACGCGACGGTCATCTGGTGGCGCGCGGATTCGCCGGCTTCTCCTCCGAGGAGGCCGACCGCATGAAGGGCCTGAGCACCGAGGCACTGGGAGAGGTGCTGGGCGAGGCCTACGCGCGCGAACTCATCCACATCGACCACCTCGTGGTGCTCTAGCTTCATCCGCCGCCGCCCCCGGCCCCCGCCCCCGCCCCCTGCGGCTCCGCCCCTGGCCCCCGCCCCCTGCGGCTCCGCCCCTGGCCCCCGCCCCCCGCGGCTCCGCCCCTGGCCCCCGCCCCCTGCGGCTCCGCCACACGCTTTCGCGACTCCGCCACACACGCATCGGCGTGTCGGCGGCGTGTCGCGCTCGTGAAGGGTCTGAGGGGACGATGTCGGGCCTCGCTGTGTGGCGGAGCCGCAGGTGGGCGCGGTGTGGCGGAGCCGCAGGTGGGCGCGGGGTGGGGCGCGAAGGGTGCCACCTTGCCCTGGGCAGGCACCCTTGTGGCACCTAGACTCGGGTGCCATGACCGAGACCGCGATTCCCACCGACGTCGAGTCCGCCGTCCTCGAGGCCTGCCGCCGCGCCAAGCTCGCGTCGCGCGCGCTCGCGACCGCGACCACCACCACCAAGAACGACGCGCTGTACGCGATGGCGGACGCGCTCGTCGCGAACGCGGCGCGCATCGTCGAGGCCAATGCCGTCGATCTCGAGCGTGGGCGCGCGAACGACATGTCGCCCGGGCTCCTCGACCGCCTCGAGCTCACCGAGCAGCGCATCGCTGCTATCGCGGACGCGCTGCGCTACGTGGCGACGCTGCCCGACCCGGTGGGGGAGATCCGCCGCGGATCGACGTTGGCCAACGGCATTCGGCTGGTCCAGAAGGCCGTGCCGATGGGTGTGGTGGGCATGATCTATGAGGCGCGGCCGAACGTGACGGTCGATGCGGCCGGGCTCGCGCTCAAGTCGGGCAACGCGGCCGTGCTGCGCGGCGGTTCCGCGGCAGCGAGCTCGAACGAGGTGATCGTGGCGGTGCTCCAAGAGGCGCTTGAGTCGGTGGGCCTGCCCAAGGACGCGGTGCAGTCGATCGATGCGTACGGCCGGCCCGGGGCGCGCGTGCTGATGAACGCGCGTGGGCTGGTCGACGTGCTGGTCCCGCGCGGCGGACGTGACCTCATCCAGACCGTGGTGCGTGACTCGACGGTGCCCGCGATCGAGACGGGCGAGGGCAACTGCCACGTCTACCTCGATGCCTCGGCGCCGCTCGACCGCGCGATGGCGATCGTGCTGAACTCCAAGACCCACCGCGTGGGCGTGTGCAATGCGGCGGAGACGCTGCTGGTCCACCGCGACGCGGAGGACAAGATGCCGCAGATCCTCACCGCGCTTCACGAGGCGGGCGTGACGCTCCACGTCGACGACGCGATCGCCGACCTCGCCCCGCCGGCGGTCCCCACGGTCCCCGCGACCGAAGAGGACTGGGCCACGGAGTACCTGTCGATGGACCTCGCGATCAGGATGGTCGACAGCATCGACGAGGCCATCCAGCACATCGCGCGCTACTCCACCGGCCACACCGAGGCGATTGTCACCAACGACATCGACGCCGCGAACCACTTCGTCGCGCACATCGACTCCGCGGCCGTCATGGTCAACGCGTCGACGCGCTTCACGGATGGCGGCGAGTTCGGGCTGGGCGCGGAGATCGGCATCTCGACGCAGAAGCTCCACGCGCGCGGACCCATGGGCCTGGGCGAGCTCACGACGACGACGTGGGTCGCCTACGGGGACGGCCACATCCGGGGCTGAACCAGCCCGTGCATCGTTCCGCGCCCGCCTAGTGCCATAATCGCGGGAGACGAGAGGAGTCCCCATGTTCACCGAGGCCGTCGAGAACACCACGCACGTCGTCACCGAGCTTCCCATCCCCGCCCCCGCGTTCGGGCTGTTGGCCTTCACGGGGCTGATGGCTTTGCTGTTCGTGACGTTCGCGTTCCGGAGCGTCGGCACGCGTCACTGACGTGGACTCGCCCGTCGCGCGCGTAGGAGTGCTGGGGGGCACTTTTGACCCGATTCACACGGGTCACCTCGCCGTCGCGTCGGAAGTCTGCGCGGAGTTGGGTCTCGACCAGATCCTGCTCACTCCCGCCTACTCACAGCCCTTCAAGCTCGGGTACGACGCCGCGTCGCCCGAGCATCGGCTGGCGATGTGCGAACTCGTGGCAGCGGAGGACGAGCGGTTTGCGGTCTCTCCCGTTGACATCGAGCGCGGCGGCATCACCTACACGGTCGACACGCTGAGCGACCTCCGCGAGCAGCGACCCGATGCGGAGCTGTTCTTCATCACCGGCGCCGACGCCCTCGATCGCTTCGAGGAGTGGCGCGAACCGGACAGAATCGCCGAACTCGCCACACTTGTGGGAGTGACACGGCCCGGTCATTCGTTAGTTCACACGGAAAGGCCACATATCCTGGTGGAGGTCCCCGCGCTGGCGATATCCTCGACCGATGTGCGTCGCCGGGTGAGGGCCGGGAGACCAATCCGCTACCTCGTACCCCGCTGCGTGGCCGACTACATCGCTGTGAACGGGCTCTACTACGGAGGAATCGATGACTGACCAGGGCAGACCTTTGTCGCGCCGGGAGCGCCGCGAGGTCGAGGCCAGGATGGCCGCCCAGGACCAGCCGACCATCCCGATCCAGTCGGTGGTGCCGGGCCCCCTCACGAATCCCGACGGAACGGCCCTCACGCGCAAGCAGCGTCGCGAGCTCGAGCGCGCCGCGCGACCCCTCGAGACGTGGACGCCCGAGGAGGAGATGATCGCGACGGGGCAGATCCCCGCGATGACTCCCGACGTGTTGGCCGCGCAGGAGATGGTCGAGCGTCGCCGCGTTGACGAGCCCGTGGTTGAGGCGGAGCCCGAGCCGGTCGTTGAGCAGGAGCCGGTGGTCGAGTTTGAGCCCGAGCCTGAGCCCGAGCCTGAGCCTGTCGTTGAGGTCGCGCCGGAGCCCGAGCCCGTCGTTGAGGTCGCGCCGGAGCCAGAGCCCGAGCCGGAGCCCGCGTCGGCGATCGACGGCATCCCCGAGGAGTACCGCCACCTGTTCCCGCCGGGCTCGCTCCAGGCACGGCGCCTGCAGGAGCGCCTCGAGCGTGGCGAGACCATTACGCCCCCGGGTGGCATGCCCGCCGCGGGCGGGGACGAGCCCGAGCCCGAGGTTGAGGACCCGGCCGCGGAGATCCGTCGCCTGACCGCCGAGGCGATGGCTGGTATCACCCGCACGCAGCAGGTCCAGCGCATCACCGAGCCCATCGCCGAGCCGGAGCCCGCACCCGTCGCTGAGCCCTCGGTCGACGAGCGTCCGCAGCCCTCCGACGAGGCCACCCAGGTGCTCGACCCCGCGGAGGTGTACGCGCGCGCCGAGGCGGAGAGCGCTCCCCGCGAGGAGCCGCAGGCGCCGGAGCGTCCGTCGCTGTTCGGCGCGGTCGAGCGACCCTCCTTGTTCGCGGTCACGCCGCCGCCCGCGCCGGCTCCCGAGCCCGCACCCGCGCCGGCTCCCGAGCCCGCACCCGCGCCGGCTCCCGAGCCCGCGCCCGAGCCCTTCCTCGCGCCCGCACCGGCCCCCGCCCCCGTGAGCGACTCGCCGTGGTCGGCGCCCTCGCCCGAATCCGCGCCGTCGCCGGAGTCCGTCGCGACCCCGGCATCGTCCCCCAGCCCGGCCAGCGCCCCCTCGCCGACCACCCCCGCGGGTGGTGCGGGCATCGTCCCCGCGGGGCTGCGTCCCGCCGCGACGGCCCAGGCCACGGCTCCGTCGGTGTGGGACGCGCATCCGCTCACGCAGGCGCAGCCGCGCGAGGTGGCGGACTACACGCCGTCGCAGGACATCCCCATCCCCGACTTCACCAAGATCATGCACGGGTACGCGTCCACGAGCTCGTCGGCGGGCACCGCGCCCGCCGGGCACGTGGGAGACGGCCCCAGTCCCACCGACGTCCCGTTCCCGCCCACCGGCGGAATCGACATCACCCGCCGGCCCGTCAGCACCGAGATCGAGGAGGGGGCGCACCACTTCGCGTGGGCCCACCTGGCCGTGATCGGCGCGGTCGCGTTCCTGCTGGGCGTCCTGGTGTGGCATCTCACAGGGAATGCTGGATGACCGCCACTGATCGCGCGCTCGAACTCGTGCGCGCCGCGGCCAAGGCCGCCGACGACAAGAAGGCAGAGGGAATCGTCGCGCTCGACGTGTCCGCTCACTTGCCGCTCGCCGATGCGTTTGTCATCGCATCGGCGTCGAACGAGCGCCAGGTTGCCGCGATCGCCGAGGGGATCGAGGACGCGCTGCGCGAGATCGGCTCCGACGCCTTGCGCCGCGAGGGCGTGCGCGAGGGGCGGTGGGCGCTGCTGGACTTCAACGACATCATCGTCCACGTCATGCATGACGAGGAGCGCGCGTACTACGAGCTCGAGCGGCTGTGGAAGGACTGCCCGGTCATCGAGCTTGACCTGCCGCAGTGACCCGCCTGTACGTGGTCCGTCACGGTCAGACGGACTGGAACCTCGCGGGCCGGCTCCAGGGATCGTCGGACATCGAGCTCAACGACACGGGCCGCGCGCAGGCACGCGCCGCTGCCGCGTCGCTGTGGCCGGAGCTCTCGGGCACACCCGTGATCGTGTCCTCGACGCTGGGCCGCGCGATCGAGACCGCGCGGATCATCGCGCGCGGCGGTGAGTGCGAGCTGCACCAGGATGCGCGGCTGGGGGAGCGACGGTACGGGCCGTGGGAGGGGCTGCTCGCCCACGAGCGTGCCGAGCAGTATCCCGACGCCGATGCCGCGTGGCGCGCCGGCTTCGAACCCGACTTCGACGGCTACGAGTCGCACGCTACCGTCGCGGCGCGCACCACCGCCGCCGCACACGAGTGGACGTCGCGCGTGTCTGGTGACGTGGTCTTCGTGGCGCACGGGTCCTCGGGGCGCATGCTGCTGCTGTCCCTGCTGGGCCTGCCGCTCACGGGTCGCACGCTGGGCCACTTCGAGAACGCCGCCTGGTCGCGCCTGGTGCCCTCGCCCGCGGGCGGGTGGTCGCTCGAGCGCCACAACGTGGGCGCCCCGGCCGTGGCGGTGTCCTGGTGACGGTCCTGGTATTGCTGCGTCACGGGCGCACGGCGTACAACGCCGAGGGACGCCTGCAAGGCTCGCTCGACGTGCCGCTCGGCGCGCCCGGGCGCGAGCAGGCCGCTGCGGCGGCGCGTGCGCTGTTCGAGGAGTACGGCATTCCGGACAGGATTGTGACCTCGCCCCTCGCGCGTGCGGCGGACACGGCGGCGGAGCTGTCCGCGGTGACGGGGGTCCCCGCACTGGCCGATGCCCGGCTCGCGCAGCGCTCCTACGGCGAGTGGGAGGGGCTCACGTGGGACGAGATCAAGATGAGGTGGCCACTCGAGTACGAGCGCAGGCACCGTGGCCTGGATCCCCGCATCGAGGGGTGGGGGACCGCTGCGGAGGTGTCCGCGCGGGTGGCCGAGGGGCTGCTCGAGGCGTGTAGCGGGGCGAAGGTGGTGGTGGCGGTCAGTCACGGCTCGGCGATCATGCTGGGGTCGCTCGCGCTGCTGGGGCTGGACCTGCACTCCACCGCGCTGGGCAAACTCCCGCACGCGCATTGGAACGTTCTGGTGTCCTCTCCCGGCCACTGGTCGCTTGCGCGCTACGGCCTCGGGGCGGATTAACACCCGGCGGAGTTCTTGGGCTATTCTGGTCACCGCTCTTCGGAGCGCAGGACCTCCGGGTCTTGGGGCTGTGGCGCAGCTGGTAGCGCACCTGCATGGCATGCAGGGGGTCAGGGGTTCGAGTCCCCTCAGCTCCACGAAGTGTTGAGACAGCACTTGGCCGCTCCTCCAGGCATAACTCACCTGGGGAGCGGCCGTTCTCGTTTCTGGGCGACATCGTGTCAACGTTGCTGTCAACATGTCGTCGATCCTGGCCGCGCTGATGGCCATTCGCCATCTGTGCCCGCGCCGCGGTGAGTGCCGCCTATCCCTTGTATGTCGGAATAACAAGAGTTAACCTCGGTTATATGAGAACTCAGGCGCCTGTGCTCGCTCCGGTCTTTCGTTCGGAGGGTCAGGCGAGGCTGCTGTCTGCCGTGCTGCTTGGGTCCGAGGAGATCAGCATCGCCGACGCTGCCGTGCGATCAGGGGTCGCGTATCCGACGGCGTATGCGGTCAAGTCCCGTGGAGTGGTGTAGCGGTTTCCTTCGTCAGGCGGTGAGCGCGTAGGGCTCGGTCACCTCCTCGATGCCGGTGTTGGGCACGGGGGTGAGGCGGCAGCGGGCGAGGATCTCGAGTCCGAGGTAGCGCCGTCCCTCGGCCCATTCGTCGGTCTGCTCGGCCAGGACCGCGCCGACGAGGCGGATGATGGCGTCGCGGTTGGGGAAGATCCCGACCGCGTCGGTGCGACGCCGGATCTCCTTGTTCAGCCGTTCGGCGGGGTTGTTGGACCAGATCTGGGTCCACACGTCCTTGGGGAATGTGGTGAACGCGAGGAGGTCGTCGCGGGCGGCTTCCAGGTGGTCGGCGACGGCGGGCAGCTTGTCGCTCGTGTAGTCCAGGAGGCGGTCGAACTGGGCATGCACGGATGCTGCGTCGGGCTGGTCGTACACGGAGTGCAGCATGGACTTCACGACCGGCCACAGGGCCTTCGGGGTGACGGCCATGAGGTTCGCCGCGTAGTGGGTGCGGCAGCGCTGCCATACCGCTCCTGGCAGGTTCGCCGCGATGGCCTCCACGAGGCCGGCGTGGGCGTCGGACGTGACGAGGCGGACGCCGGCCAGGCCGCGGGCGACGAGGTCGGCGAGGAAGGTGTTCCAGGCGGACTTCGTTTCGCTGGTGGCGACCTGGAGTCCGAGGACTTCGCGGTGGCCGTCGCCGTTGACGCCCGTGGCGACCAGGCACACGGCGTTGATGACGCGGCCGCCCTCGCGGACCTTCATCGTCAGCGCGTCCGCGGCGACGAACGTGAACGGGCCAGCCTCGTCCAGTGGGCGGTGTCTGAAGGCGGCGACGGCTTCGTCGAGGTCGGCGGCCATGCGCGACACCTGGGACTTGGACAGCCCGTCGATGCCGAGGGTCTTCACCAGCTTGTCCATCCGTCGGGTGGACACGCCGGCGAGGTAGCAGTCGGCGATGACGGTGATCAGCGCCGACTCGGCGCGCTTGCGGCGCTCGAGGAGCCACTCCGGGAAGTACGTGCCCGAGCGCAGCTTCGGCACGGCGACGTCGATCGTGCCAGCGCGGGTGTCGAGGGGCCGGTGGCGGTAGCCGTTGCGCTGCGCGACGCGGTCAGCAGACGGCTGGCCCCATTCGGCTCCGCAGACGGCGTCCGCGTCGGCGCTGAGCAGCGCGTTGATCATGGTCTGCAGCAGCGAGCGCATCATGTCCGGCGATGCGTCGGAGAGGAGATTGCCCAGCACGCGGGCAGGGTCGACAATATGGGGTGCGGTCATCGCGGTGATCCATTCGAGAGAACTTTGCAAGGGTGAACTCGAAGGCCCCGCGGTGGCCGCTTCCTCTGTCTACGAGGAGCCTTGCCACCGCCGGGCGCTACACCACTCTAAGGGGCACTACTGCGTATGCGGAGGCCCAGCGGTTGCTTCAGGCGGGGATCTTCCGCGAGCGTCGCGCGGGGCGGACGCGAATGCTCTCTGCGAACCTCGACAGCCCCCTGGTCGAGCCTCTGCGCGCCATTCTCCTGATCGCGACGGGTCCTCGCCCGTTGTTGTCGGAGGAGCTTGCGAAGATCGATGGCGTGAGCAAGGCCTTCATCTATGGTTCGTTCGCGGCCCGGTCAGTGGGACGGGATGGTCCCGCGCCGCACGATATCGATCTCATGGTGGTGGGCAGGCCCGAGGTCGAGGCGGTCTATGCCGCGTGCGCGCGCGTCGAGCGTGCGGTCGGCAGGCCGGTCAATCCCACGATCATGAGCGAGGCCGAGTACGCCGAGCCGTCGGGCTTTCTGCAGAGCGTCCGCGAGGGTCCGGTCCTTGCTGTTGTCGGGGACGCGCCGTGACGCTCGCCCCGCTCTCCCGATCTCAGAGAGCCGCGATCGATGGGTTCATCGCCGTGGTCATTGATGCACCGCCGGGCGCTGCTGCCGCGGCCGAGTTCTTCGAGCAGGCCCGCCGTGCGCGCAACGGTCAGAACTATCGCGCTGCCGCAGTGGGAGCTGAGCAGGCCGAGGCGGTTGTGCGCATGGCCGTGGCGCTGAGGACGGCCGCTGCGGACCGAGGTGTAGGCCAGTAACAGGCTCTACTGCGGCGGCTTGCCTGCGAGCCCTCAGCCCAGCAGTGCCCGCGCGGCATCGCCCACGGCGCCGTCGACCGCGCGGAAGTAGGCCCACCGGCCACGCTGCTCGCGCGTCACCAGTCCGGCCTCGGCCAGCTGCTTCATGTGGTGGGAGACCGTGGGCTGCGAGAGTCCCACGGGCTCGGTCAGGTCGCACACGCAGAGCTCGCCCGCGGGGCTTGCCGCGATCATCGACAGCAGGCGCACGCGTGTGGGGTCGCCCAGCGCCTTGAAGACGCGCGCGACGCGCTCCGCCTCGACCGCGTCGAGTCCGCAGTCCAGTCCGGTGCCGCACGCGGGCGCGGCGGAAGCCGACTTCGGGGCCGCGGCGGCGCCCGCGCCAGACCCCGCGGACACGACCGGCAACATCGCGTGCTGCGACATATTGACATCCTTCGATGAATCGAGCATTCTCAACACATTGATGGTAGTCGATGGATGGAGTGAGTGAGATGGTCAGCGCGATGGAACACCCGGTCGTCGTCGTGGGCGCGGGTCCGCAGGGTCTCGCCGCCGCCGCCCACCTGCTCGAGCGTGGCCTGGAGCCGCTCGTGCTCGAGAAGGGCGAAGGGCCCGCCGCAGCGGTCGCGGAGTGGGCCCATGTGCGCCTGTTCTCCGCGTGGCCCGAGCTGGTCGACACGGCCGCCGCCCGCCTGCTGGCCCCCACGGGCTGGGTCGCCCCGGCATCGGGCTACCCCACGGGAGGCGAATGGATGAGCGAGTATCTCGCCCCGCTCGCGGCGGCGCTGGGCGAGCGGGTTCGCTACGGCGCCCGCGTCACCGGAGTCGCCCGCAAGGGGCGCGACCTGGTGGTCGACGCCGGCCGAGCCGAACAGCCCTTCGTGGTGCACGTCGCGCTCGCGGACGGAACCGAGCAGCGGATCGAGGCGCGCGCCGTGATCGACGCCTCGGGCACCTGGGGCACGCCCAGCCCCGCGGGTGCCGACGGCCTTCCCGCGCTGGGCGAGGCCGCCGCCGTCGAGGCCAATCTCGTGACGCACCGCATCCCCGATATCGACGCCGCGACCGCGGCGGACCGGCACACCGTCGTGGTGGGCAACGGCCACTCGGCGCTCACGGCCATCGTCGCCCTCGCGGGCATCGCGGAGGCCCACCCCGAGACCACGGTGACGTGGGTGCTTCGCCGCGGGGGCATCGGCGACACGTTTGGCGGAGGAGACGCGGACGCGCTCCCCGCGCGCGGCGCGCTCGGGCTGCGCGCCAAGGCCGCGGTCGACGCCGGGCGCATCCGTGTCGTCACGGGCTTCCGCACCGCCGCGATAGAGACCACGCCCGCGGGAGCGGTCGTGACCGCCGAGGACGGTCGCGCTCTCGACCCCGCCGACCACGTCATCGTCCTCACCGGATTCCGCCCGGACCTGTCGATCCTCTCGGAGCTGCGCCTCGATCTCGACCCGCGCCTCCAGGCGCCGTCGCGGATCGCGGCGGAGGTGGATCCCAACCTGCACTCGTGCGGCACGGTGCGCGCGACCGGGGCGGCCGACCTCGCGCAGCCCGAGCCCGACCTCTACATCGTGGGGGCAAAGTCCTACGGGCGCGCGCCCACCTTCTTGGCGCTCACCGGCTACGAGCAGGTCCGCAGCGTGGTGGCGGCGATCGCGGGCGACAGCGCGGCGGCCGCCAGGATCGAGCTCACGCTGCCGGAGACCGGCGTGTGCGGGGGAGCGGGCCTCTTCGACGGCGACGAGTCGGGCGCGGGAGGCTGCTGCGCCCCCGCGGGTCCTGTGCCGGTCGGAGTGCCCGCGGGTGCGCGCCCGCAGTTCATCCAGTTGGGCGCCACTCCGGCGGCCGCGCAGTCCTGCTAGATCCCGGAAATCCCCGAGTACAGCACCAGCGCGCCGATCACGGCTGTCACCGCGGCCAGGAGCGTCGCGGTGTGGGCATCGAGCCAGCGCCGCAGCGACTCGAGGACCGGCGTGGCTCGCCGCCCACCGACGGTGGCGGCGACCACGGGGGCGAGCACGGTCGACGAGGCGACGAGCGCGGTGGTGGCGAGTTCGGCCGCGAACGTGGGGGCCGTGGTGCCCAGCCACCACGCCCCGGCAAACGTGAAGCCTGCAGCGCGGCCGCGCGGTCCGAGCAGCACCAGGACCGCGGGCAGGATCGCGAAGGGAGACAGCGCGATGCCGAGCGCGAGCGGAAGGCTGGCGGTCATGCGCTCTCCGTAGTGGGCGCGGTCGGAGCGCGCCCGCTGCCTTCTTAAAGTGTTATAGTTCATCTATAACAACTGTCGAGAGGGGTGGTCGCCATGACCGGAGAACTGGCGCTGCGCAGGGCGCGGCTGGTCGGGGTGGTGGTGCCCGCTGGCGTGGGCCTGCTCGCCGTGGGCGTTCAGGTGGCGATCCTGGGAGATCTGCCGGCCGAGGTCGCGACCCACTGGGGTCCGTCGGGTGCAGATGGCTTCTCGCCCGCCTGGACCGTGCCAGCGATGACGGCCCTGCTGGCGCTCGCGCTGCCGATCGCGCTGGGCTCGACCGGACTGCGCGCCGTGGCGCGCGGCGAGCGTGGATACGCGCTGCGTCTCATGCCCGCGCTCGCGACCGGTCTCTCGACCCTCATGGGCATCCTGATGACCGGCACGCTGTGGCTGCAGCGCGGCCTGGCGGACGCCGCCCAGGCGCCGTCGATCGTGTCGTTGCTGGTGGCCGCCATGGTCGCCGCCGTCGCGGCCGGTGTCGCCGCGTGGCTGGTGCAGCCGCGCGAGTCGAGCGTGCCGCCCGCCCGAGAGCCCGTCACGCCGGTGACGCTCGCCCCCGGCGAGACCGCAGTGTGGGTGGGCCGCGCGGAGACCAGCGGCATCGTCCTGGCGGCCCTGGCCTTCGCCACGATCGCGGTGGGCGCGACGGCCGTGATCTCGTGGGTCGTGGGCGACCGCGGCGTCGCGATCCTGGTCGCGGCGATCACCGTGGTCATGGGCGTGCTCGTCGCGAGCTTCACGGTGTTCCACGTGCGCGTCGATCGCCGCGGGCTCACCGTGACCTCCGCGGGTCGGCTCGTGCGGTTGCGCGTCCCCGCCGCCGACGTCTCGAGCGCCGCGCCCATCCACGTGAGCGGGCTGGCGCAGTTCGGGGGCTACGGGATTCGCTCGGTGCCCGGCGCGACCTCCGTGGTGCTGAGGGACGGAGAGGCGCTCGAGGTGACGCGCCCCGGCGGGCGCCGGTTCGTGGTGACGGTGGACGATGCCGCGGGAGCCGCCGCGATGCTCACCGCGGTCGCGGCGAGGGCCTGATGCTCATCCGGACCACGCCCGGCTCCTCGGTGGCGCTGTACGACCAGATTGCGGCCTCGGTGCGCGTCGAGGCCGCGTCCGGCCGGCTTGCGCCCGGCGACCGCCTGCCGTCCGCGCGCGAGGTGGCGGCCGCGCTCGACGTCAATCTCCACACCGTGCTCAAGGCGTATCAACTCTTGCGGGACGAGGGGCTCATCGAGATGCGCCGCGGCAGGGGGCGGTGGCGACGGAGCGCGCCGGCGCGCTCGGGGAGTTGCGCGTGGAGGCGCGGGCGCTCGCGGAGCGTGCCCGGGCGCTCGGGGTCAGCGCCGATGCCCTGGCTGGGCTGGTGAGGTCCGTCGCCGACGAGTCCTGAGCGTCCCGATGCGCGGGTTCTGGCGCGAATCGGAGTACTGAGTGTCCCGAACGGGGCGTGGGTTACGCGAGGAGGCCCAGGTCGCTGAAGGCCTCCGCGAGGCCGGCGTGCTGGGGGCCGCGCGCGACGCGGTCGGCGGCGGCGAGAACCGAAGGGCGCGCGCCCTCGATCGCCACGCCCACGCCCGCGTACTCGAGCATCTCGACGTCGTTGAGCCCGTCGCCGAACCCGATCACGTCCTCGCGGTCGAGTCCCAGGTGCTCGACCACGGCCGCGATGCCCAGCGCCTTGTGCATGCCCGCGAGGAACATCTCTCCCGCGCCAGGGCCGAGCTCGGGGATCGACGACGGCAGGACGGTGACCTCCGGTCCCACCACGCGCGCGATCTGGGCGAGCGGGGTCCCGGCATGGAAGGACGCGACCTTGCCGAAGGCGAGCCCGGAGAGGTCCTCGGCGGGGGTGAGCGCCGCGAGGATGTCGCGCCGGCCCGTGCTCATGCCGCCCGCCGGCGAGCGGCGCGTCATCGCGTCGATGGTCGCGGGACGGGCGTAGGTCGCCTCGGCGGCCTCAAGCAGGTACAGCGATCCGTGCGCGTCGAGCGCCTCGAGCGCGCGTACGGCGAGATCGGCGGGGAAGGTGTCATTGACCAGGACGGTGTCGCCCACCGAGGCGTACATCCCTGCGCCCGCCACGTAGCCGTCGAATCCGGCCGCCACGATCCGAGGCGTGAGCAGCGACAGCGGACGCCCCGTGCACAGAAACACCAGGTGGCCCGCGGCGCGCGCGGAGCGGACAGCCTCCTCGTGCTCCGGGGGCACCACTCCGTGGTGTGCGTACGTGCCGTCGATGTCAAGAAAGAGCGCGCGGCGGCGCCCGCCGGAGAGGGTGGGGGTCACGCCTTCACCCTAGCCGCGCGGGCCGTGCGCTCCGGTGTTTCACTGGTGAGGGAGGTGAGCGATGGATGCTTGGGTGGCCCGCCACGGCACGGTGGTGCGGGAGTTGCGACCCGATCGTGTGCCCGCCGCGGATGAACTGCTCGTGAGAGTCGAGGCGTGCGGGGTGTGCCGCACGGACCTTCACGTGATCGACGGGGACCTGCCCCAGCATCGTCCCCACGTCATCCCGGGACACCAGGTGGTGGGAACCGTCGTGGGCGCCGGCGGCGCGGCCAGGGGCTTCGATGTGGGCGAGCGCGTGGGCGTGGCGTGGCTGCACCGCACGTGCGGGACCTGCCGATGGTGCCGCACCGCGCGCGAGAACCTGTGCCCGCATGCGACTTTCACCGGCTGGGACCACGACGGCGGCTATGCGGAGCTGGTGACCGTGCCCGAGGCGTTCGCGTACCCGCTGCCCCTGACGGATGAGGCGCTGGACCTGGCGCCGCTGCTGTGCGCGGGGATCATCGGCTATCGGGCGCTCTCGCGTGCGAACCTCCCGCCCGGAGGGGTGCTGGGGCTGTACGGCTTCGGGTCGAGCGCGTCCATCACCGCGCAGCTGGCGAAGGCGGCGGGTGCGACCGTGATCGCGATCACGCGCGGGGAGCGCAACCGAGCGCTCGCGCGCGAGCTCGAGGTGGACTTCGTGGGGGACGAGCACGCCACGCCGCCCGAGCTTCTCGACGCGGCGATCGTGTTCGCGCCGGTGGGGGCGCTGCTCACGCAGGCGCTCGATGCGACCGCGCGCGGCGGCACGGTCGTATCCGCGGGCATCCACATGTCGCCGATCCCGGAGATCGACTACGACCGCTCGCTGTTCTACGAACGCGACCTCCGCTCCGTCACCGCGAACACGCGCGCGGATGGCGCGGAGTTTTTGGCGCTCGCGCGCAATCTCCACCTCGCGCCGGCGGTCACTACGTATGGGTTCGATCGCGTGGACGATGCCCTAGGTGACCTGCGCGCGGGGCGGGCGCGGGGCTCGCTCGTGGTCAGGATGGGGTGAGGAGTGGCCGGGGTGTCGCAGACCGCACCGGGTGCCGTAACGGCGTCATCGGGCTAGGGTCGATGCTCGTGAGATACGTGGCGATTGGGGACAGCTTCACCGAGGGTGTGGGGGATCCGGTGCCGGGGGGCGTGCGTGGCTGGGCCGACCTGGTCGCGTTGGGCCTCGCGGCCGATTCCGGGCGCGGCGTCCACTACGCGAACCTGGCAATCCGTGGACGGCTGCTCGAGCCCATCGCGACGGAACAGTGCGATGCGGCGCTCGAGCTCGACCCGCGACCCGACGTCATGACGTTCAACGGGTCGGGCAACGACATGATGCGACCGGGCTGGAACGCGGTCCGGATCGAGGCGCTCATTCGGCGTGTGATGGAGCGGACCGAGTCGGCTGGCGTGCGACTCGTGATGCTCTCCGGGCCCGACCCCACCGAGCGGCTCCCGCGCGGACGCGTCTTCGCGGAGCGAGCGGGTGAGCTCATGGAGATCGTCGATCGGGTCGTGGGGGAGTACCCGCACGTGATGTTCGTCGACAACTACCGGGACCGCGAGATGCGCCGCGCCGCGTATTGGTCCGAGGATCGTCTGCACCTCAACGCGCTGGGTCACTCGCGCGTGGCGGCGCGGGTGCTCGCCGCGATGGGTGTCGAGACGGACCTTCCGGTGGCCGCGTCATCCGATCTGGGCTCGCGGGGGTTGCTGTCCGAGGCTGCCTATGTCGGCCGCTACGTGCTGCCGTGGCTGGGGCGGCGGCTCACCGGGAAGTCGTCCGGTGATGGTCGCGACCCGAAGCATGCCACCTGGTCGCTGGTCGAGCCGCCCGCTGCCCCCGTGTGACGGCTCCGCCACACCGTTTCGCGGCTCCGCCACACGGGTCCCGGCGTGTCGCCGGAGTGTCGCGCCTGCAGAGGCCTTTGGGGGCCGATCCCGGGCCGGCTTGTGTGGCGCAGCCGCGGGGGCGGTGTGGTGGAGGGACGTCGCGCGCGTGGTTCATCGAGCCGAGGCGGCGTGGCTGGCTCGGGTAGCGTGACGCCATGGCGACCCCTGACTTCATCCTGGACCTGCGCTCGAAGATCGGCACCGATCTCCTGTGGCTACCAGGGGTGACTGCCGTGGTCCTGCGGCCCGCGCCCGAGGGCGGATCGCGGGAGGTGCTGCTGGTCCGGCGCGCCGACAACGGTGCGTGGACCCCGGTCACGGGCATCATCGATCCGGGCGAGGAGCCTGCCCAGGCCGGAGCGCGTGAGTGCCTCGAGGAGGCGGACGTGGTCGCGGTCGCCGAGGCGCTCGTGTGGGTGCACGCACTTCCCCCATGACCTACGCGAACGGCGACCGGTCACAGTACCTCGACCTCACGTTCCGATTCCGCTACGTGAGCGGCGACCCGTTCCCGGCCGATGGCGAGAACACCGAGGCCGCATGGTTCCCGCTCGACTCCCTCCCGCCCATGTCGGAGGAGATGAGTGCGAGGGTGCGCGCTGCGGTCGAGCCGGGGGACGTCGCGAGCTTCGTCGCCTGACCTGCCCTCTAGCGCGGACTCCCTCGCGGCTCCGCCAGACGGATTCTCGACTCCGCCACACAGGTCTCGGCGTGTCGCCGGCGAGTCGCGCCCGCGGAGGCCACTGAGGGCCGATGCCGAGGCGGCTCGTGTGGCGGAGCCGCAAGTGAGCGCGGTGTGGCAGCTTCCGACCCCTTGCGGCAAGCGTCGGCTGCGCCACACGTTTTCGCGGCTCCGCCACACGGGTCTCGGCGTGTCGCCGGCGAGTCGCGCCCGCGGAGGCCGCTGAGGGCCGATGCAGAGCTTGCGTGTGTGGCGGAGCCGCAAGTGAGCGCGGTGTGGCAGCTTCCGACCCCGTGCGGCGAGCGACGGCTCCGCCACACGGATTCGCGACTCCGCCACACAGGTCCCGGCGTGTCGCCGGCGAGTCGCGCCCGCGGAGGCCACTGAGGGCCGATGCCGGGGTGGCTTGTGTGGCGGAGCCGCGGGGGTTCCGCTCTGGTGGGGGTTGTTAGTCGAGCTGGTCGAAGCGGTAGAGGAACGTGGCCATGGCGTCGCGCTTGGTGTACGCCAGTGGCCTGTACTCCTGACCCGCAGGCGTGGACCAGCCGGTCGTGATGCCGGTCGACTCCAGCCACGTGATCTCCGTGAAGAACTCCGTCGACGACGCAGTCACATCCACAAACGGAGACTCACCAGGATCAGTCCAGGCAGGCTGGCCCGCATACCGGTACAGGAAAGCAGCCATCGCATCCCTCTTCACCGGCGCCAGCGGACGGAACTCCCGCCCCGCAGACGTCTCCCAACCCGTGGAGATGCCCTCCTGGAACATCCACATAATCTCCTCATAGAACTCCGTCGACGTCGGCGTGACATCCACGAACGGAGACTCGGCAGGAAGCGTCACCTCAGGAGAGCCCGAATACCGGTACAAGAACGCCGCCATCGCATCACGCTTAATCTGCGCCAACGGACGGAACTCCTGACCAGACGGAGTCGACCAGCCCGTGCTAATCCCCTCCGCAGCAAGCCACCCAATCGCCACAGCATGCTCCGAGCCCTCCACATCAATGAAGGACGGCTCGGGATCCACAGGATTCGCGAGGTCGGCGATCTCGGTGGGGGTGAGGGATCGTGACCAGACTCCGAGCTCGTCGATATCTCCCTCGTATGGCACGTCCCAGTGATTGACGCCCAAGCCGAACACGGCATCGTCCGTAGTGAAGACGTCAGGGAATCCCGTTCCCGCAAATGCCGGCTCGCCGTCGAGGTAGAGCGTGACGGCGCCCTCGTCGACGGTGAACGCGACGTGGGTCCACTCGCCCGTGGGGATGAGCGTGGGTGAGACGGCGTCGTACCAGGCCTCTCCTGACCACAGCATGGTGGTGTCGGACCAGCCGCGGGGGTTGAGGCTGATCCAGCTCGTGGTGGTCGGCCCGCCGAAGAACGCGGTGGTGAACTGAGTGAGTGCCGCGGGGCGCAGCCACAAGCTCACCGAGTACTGGTGGGTCCGGATGAGTCCATCGGGTAGCCGAACTCCCGACTCGCCGTCGAGGCGGAGCGCGGAGCCGACCACGCCGTCGTCCACGTAGGACGCGGTGCCGCCAGTCGTCGTGAGGCGGTTGCCGGTGGTGGTGGCGGGGGCGTAGGTGCCGGTGGACTCGGTGAGGTCGCCGTCGAAGGACCATGCGGCCTCGCCCGCGGCCTCGGTGGTGGCCAGCACGGTCACCTCGAAGTCCTTGGAGCCGGTCGCCTCGCCGTTGACCGCGGTCGCCGTGAGCGTCACGGTCGCATCGGGCGCCCCCACCGGGGGCGCGTGACGGCGCCCGCGGCGGTGACCACGGCATCGTCCGACGTCACCCAGGTGATCACGGTCCCTCCGGTGCCCTCGAGCGGCAGGGAAAGGTCCGCGGTGACGGCAGTCGTGCTGCCGAGCGTGAGCGCAGCGAGCGTCGCGTCGACCGCGTCCTGGCCCGTGGGGGTGTCGAGCGCGCGGCCCAGCACCGATGCGCCGGTCGCGTCGCGCAGGGTGAGGCCTGTCGACCAGGAGTCGAGGTCGGCGTCCCAGATGGGCACGGCAAATCCGGTGTAGTCGATGCCGTCGAGGGAGACCGTCATGGTGTTGTCGCCGGTCAGGGTCCAGGTGCCCTCGGTCTCACCCGTGATGGTGCCATCCGGCGCGAGGGTCACGCGCGACGTGGGGGCGGGGTCGGCGGTGATGTCCTTGCCGAGGTCCACCAGCTGCCAGCCGCCGGCGATCGACTCGGAAGCGACGGCGCCTGCGGACTCGCCTGCGTACCGCATGGGAGACAGGGCGGGCCAGCCATCTTCGGTCATCCACATCTGCTGGACGCGGACCTCATGACGCTCGTCCGTGCCAGGGAAGCGCGAGTGGAACACCAGGAAGGACTCGCCGGTGATGGGGTCGTCGTACCAAGAGTTATGGCCAGGGGAGACGTAGCCGAGCGGGGTGCCGCTGCCGGGATCGCCCACTGCGCGCGTCCAAGCGTGGCCGCCCATCAGCTTGACGCCGTGGGGCTCGATCGCGGCGTCGTCGAAGAGCGTTCCTTCGCCGCCCATGACGGTCGACATGTCGTGACCCTGGGCATCGACGTAGGGGCCATCGGGGTTCTCGGAGCGCATCACGCGCATGTCATAGCCGCCGTCCGCCGTGAGCCCACCGAAGGAGACGAAGAGGTAGTAGTAGCCGGTCTGCTCGTCGAAGCGAATGGTCGGGGCCTCGATGCGCGCGTGATTCCCGCCGATCAGGTGAGTGCCCCACTCCTGGTTCGGCAGGGGCATGCCGGTTGCCGGGTCGAGCTCGAGGATGAAGATGCCGCCCGAGTACGAGCCATAGACCATCCACAGGCGCCCGTCGGCGTCGAAGAAGACGTCGGGGTCGACCGCGTTGGGGTTCACGGTCGCGTCGTAGTCCTCGCCGGGAACCTGCTGGGGCTCGCCGTCGCGCTGCCCTGATCGCAGCATGATGCCGAGGTCCTCGTAGGGGCCATTCACGCTGTCCGAGACGGCGACTCCGAGCGCAGACCGGGGCGAATCTCCGCGGCACGCGTTGTAGTAGAGGTAGTAGCGACCGTCCTCGAGCTGGATCGCGTCCGAGGCCCACAGGGTGGTGGTTTCCGCCCAGGCGAAGGTCTCCGCGAGCTCGGTGTCGATGTCCTCGAAGAGCGCGTTGTCGCGTGAAATCCCCAGGTCAACCGTGTGCTGAGTCCAGTTCATGAGGTCGGTCGTGTGGGCCGATGCGCCGTGCGAGCCAAAGACCCAGATGTCCTCTCCGGACGTGACAACCGAGGGGTCGTGGACCGAGACCTCGGCGAAGGTGGGGGCCGGTGGCGTCGCCTCGGCGGGTGCGGTGGCTGGTGCGGGTGCGGTGGCGGGTGCGGGTGTGGTGGCGGGCGCGGCGGCGGCTTCCCCGCCCGCCGTGAGAATGGCGGCTCCGGAAAGTGCGGCGAGTGTGAAGGCGCTCGCCGCGATCGCTAGTCGAGAACGTGGATGTGCCACGGATGCTCCTGTTCGTCGTTGGACAGTGCGTGATGGGGTGAGTCCCCACGCCGCGCAAAGTTACAACGATGTAGAAGCGGAGTCAATTGGTGGAGGCGGTGGGTCGTGCTCGGTGGTGGGAGCTGGGGAGCTGGGGCGCTGGGGAGCTGGGGCGTGGGGTGGGCGAGGGGCGCGAACGACAGTGGGGGTCCCATAGGAAGCGCAAACCTCGCAGAATCGACTATGGGTGTCCCATAGGACGCTGGCGCTGACGCTGACGCTGACGCTGGCGCTGGCGCTGACGCTGACGCTGACGCTGGCGCTGACGCTGACGCTGGCGCTGGCGCTGGCGCTGACGCTGGCGCTGACGCTGGCGCTGACGCTGGCGCTGACGCTGGCAGGCGGTGAGCGCGCTCAGCCTGCGGACGCGGGATCGCAGGGTTGCGGCTCGGGCGCGAACGACAGTGGGGGTCCCATAGGAAGCGCAAACTTCCCGGAATCGACTATGGGTGTCCCATAGGGCGCTCGGGCGAGAGAGGGGTGAGCAGTTCTGGAGCAGAGCGCTCCGCCGCTCCGCTCAGTGGCCCGCGGGGACCTCGCCAGGGGAGTCGGCCGGGCGCTGGATGAACATCGCGCCCACCACGGCGAGCGTGGCGAGCACGGCCGCGATCACGAACGCGGCCGAGATCCCCGCCGCGGTGGCCCCCGCCGTCGTGGCGCCCGAGTCGGCGCGCGTCAGGGCCACGGCCGCCATGGTCGAGATGAACAGCGCCGTGCCCGCCGCGCCGGCGACCTGCTGAAGCGTCGAGACGGTCGCCGAGCCGTGCGAGTACAGGTGGCGCGGCAGCGACCCGAGGCTCGCGGTGAACAGCGGCGTGAACATGAGCGAGAGGCCGGTGCTGAGCGCGACGTGGCACGCGAGCAGCGCCCACCACGGCGTGTCGGGCCCGAGGATCGCGGACATGGTCCACAGCACGCCCGCGACCAGCGCGGCTCCCGGGATTAGCAGGGGACGCGGTCCGATCCTGTCCACCGCGCGCCCGATCCCCGGCGCGAACAGCGCCATCACCAGGCCACCCGGGAGGAGCATGAGCCCACTCTGCAGCACGGTCAGTCCCAGCACGTTCTGCATGAAGAGCGGCAGCAGGATGATCGCGCCGAAGAGCGACATCATGAGAATGACGAACATGCCGACCGAGACCGCGAAGGTCGGGACGCGGAACGTGCGCAGGTCGCGCAGGGCATCGTCGATACGCTGCAGCACCAGCTGTCGCCACACAAAGAGCGCGAGCGCGACGAGCCCAGCACCAAGAGCCACGATCATCTCCGTGGTGACGCCCTCGCCAGCGGACTCGCCGATTCGGCTCAGGCCGTACACGACCCCGCCGAAGCCGATCGCGGAGAGCAGCACCGACACGACGTCGAGCGGCGCCTTGCGCGGCTCCGTGACATTCGTGAGCAGGCGCCAACCGAGCGCCAACACCGTGAGCGCGATGGGGAGCACGAACACGAACATGAAGCGCCACGGCAGCACGCTCAGGATGAGTCCTGAGACGGTGGGGCCGATCGCGGGCGCGACCGCGATGACCACCGAGATCGAGCCCATGCGACGGCCCCGGGTTGCCGGCGGCTCGAGCTGCATCACGGTCGTGATGAGCAGGGGCAACATGATCGCGGTGCCGCCGGCCTGGATGACGCGCGCGACGAGCAGCGCCTCGAAGCCGGGAGACAGCGCGGCCATCAAGGTGCCGGTGGAGAACAGCCCCATCGCGGCCAAGAAGATGGGTCGCGTGTGGAAGCGCTGCAGCAGG
Source organism: Demequina sediminis (assembly GCF_030296675.1). Classification (GTDB taxonomy): domain Bacteria; phylum Actinomycetota; class Actinomycetes; order Actinomycetales; family Demequinaceae; genus Demequina; species Demequina sediminis. Next base: position 339,041 of record NZ_AP027736.1, read on the forward strand.
AAGCCCGTGATCGGGATCACCACCGCCATCGTGAGAAGGAAGGCCGTGGTCAGCCACTGAGCGTCGACCGCCGTGATGCCCAGGTCGGTCATGAGGTGCGGGATCGCGACGCTCATCACGGTCTCGTTGAGGATCACGACGAAGGCGGAGACGATCAAGACCCAAATCACCACGGAGTTGCGGCGTGCGGTGGCGGGGTCGATCGGGGCGGACTGGTCTGCTGTCGCGGACTGAGCGGGCGCGGGCTGAGGGGACGCGGAGGAGTGCGGATTCCTAGGCGCCTCGTCCCGGGTGGCGAGGTCGTCGGTCATGGGGTCCATTGTCGTTCACGGCACTGACAATGGGGCACCCCCCAAAAAAGAGGGCATTGCCGCGAGGGCCCCACGTGCATAGCATCGTTATCACTACTCCGGCGGTGCACCCCGCCGGTGTCGCTTTCCTGGGGGCCGCCTGCCGGCGGAGGACGCGGAGGGGAAATGGTGCGTGTGGCTGAGGGGCGCCGTTTTTCGGCGCGAGACGTGCTCGTCATGAGCGCGTCCATCGATCCCACTGGCTTGCGTGTGGTGCGGTTGGCGGTCGGCGACGAGTCCGACGATGCCCGACCGCTCGGGCCGGACGAGCATCCGTCGCCGGAGTCGTCGGCCGCCTTCGCCGAATGGCGCATGCGCCTGGGCGCGTCCGGCGCGTTGCCGAACGTCTACCTTCCGGACGCCGAGCGCCTGTCCTCGCCTCAAGGCCACGTCGACCTCTTCTCGGGCGGGCCGGTCGACGACGCCTCGAGGAGGTACCTCACCCTCGCGGCGGACGCGCGCGCCCTGCGGGTGCGCGCGCGAGTCCTCCTTTGGCTCGCCGCGCGGGCATCGGTGGATGTCGCGGGGACGATGCGCTGGGCCAGTCTCGCGTGCGGGCCCGCTTATCCGGCTCTTCGCATTCAGGGCTGTAGGAGTGGCCTGAAGCCGCCGGCCTCGAGTAGCGATCTCGCGATGTAGTGGGTGAGGTTTCGGAACCCCAGGGCGGATCCGCGGAGGTGCTCGAGTCGGCCGTTGATCGCCTCCGTGGGCCCGTTCGAGGTCCCCGGCCGGTCGAAGTACGCTAGGACGTCGGCGGCGCGATGGCTCAGGGTTCGGCCGAGCCTGCGGAGCTCGACCAGCGCGGCCGGCACGCCGGTGCGAAGCGACTCGATGAGCGCCGTGAAGTCGCGCTTCGCGGTCGCGCGGTCGGGGTGACGGTAGGCGGTGATGATGCGCTGGTAGGCGGCCCATGTGACCTCGACCTCGGTGTGGGCGTCGTCGTCGAACAGGGCGTCGAGGCGTGCCCACTGGCGGTCGGTGAGGTACTCCAGCCCGGTGTGCAGGATCCGACGGGACATGTACAGCGGGTCGCCGGCGTGGCCGCGGTGGCCGTGGATGGCTTGCTGCAGTCGCCGGCGGCACTGGTCGAGGGCGTCACCGGCGAGCTGGACCACATGGAACGGGTCCATGACCGCTGTGGCGTCGGGCAGTTCTTCGGCGGCCGCGGTCTTGAAGCCACTGAAGCCGTCCATGGCGATCGACTCGATTCGGTCGCGCCAGCATCGGGGGCGTTCGGCGAGCCATGTCTGGAACGTCTGTTTCGATCTGCCAGGGATCATGTCGAGCAGGCGGGCCGGACCGACGCCGTCGCGTACCGGGGTGAGGTCGATGATGACCGTCACGTAGTTGCCGCCGTAGCGGGCGTGTCGCCACACATGCTCATCGACACCGAGGACGTGCACGCCCTGGAAGCGGGTGGGATCGTTGATCAGCTGGCGGTGCCCTTCGGTGAGGACCGCGTCGTTCGCGGTGTGCCACGCGACGCCGAGCCCCGCAGCGATGCGGGAGATGCTCAGGTGGTCCACGACGAGCGCCCTCAGCGCCCAGGCCAGGCCGCCGCGGGAGACCTTCGCGCGTGGCTCGGCCGCGGCGCGGAGGTCGTCGAGCCAGAACCGGCCGCATCGATCGCATCGGAACCTGCGTACGCGCACGAGCAGCGTCGTGGGCCGGCACCCGAACGGCTCGTGCGCAAGGCGGCGTTCCTGGCTGCCTCGCGGCCGGCCCCGGTCCCCGCACCCGTGGCACCGGTCGTCAGGGCTCGCGACGCGGCACTCGAGCACCGCCCTGTCGTTCTCGATGCGTTGACCCGTGACGGTCAGGCCAAGGCTGTCGAGGTTGCAGAAGGTCGTGAGATCGGGCGCGCCGAAGGTAGCGTGAGACAAGTCGAGGTCTTCCAGACGGTGAGTGTGAGAACTTCCATCCTGGGGGACCTCGACCCCTACCCCCAACCACCCACCCCCGGGACAGCGCTACAGCCTCATTTGCGAAGAGCCGCTTATCCGATGGCCGCGTCGATGGCGGTCGCGATGGAGTCGGGTATCGCGATCGAGGCGACCTTCGTCGACACGTGCCTGCCGGCAGTCGACGTGAGCCGCCGCGTGGTGCTCGCCCACGGAATCGACCCCGACGCGCACCGGTTCACGGTCGCCCGCGCCGGTGACGCGCCCGTGCCGGCTCAGTCCCAACACCTCGTGGAGGCGCTCGGCCTGCTCGAGGGGCTCTCGTGCGACGCGGCCGCGCGTGCCATCGCCGAGGCCTTCGCCATGGTGCGCCCGGGCGGCTCGCTCGTGTTGTCCGTGATGCTCGCGGGTCGCCCCCGCGAGATCCCGAGCTCACCGTCGCGTGGCCCATGGGACCGATGCGCACGCTCGGCGAGCTAGCCGCGCTGCTGGCCTCCGCTGGAGTCGACATCGCCGATGCACTGGTGCACATCCCCCAGGACGGCGTCTATGCCGTCGTCGAGGTTGCCCGGCTGTAGCGAGGGCCTCGCTGCGCCCGCGGGCGGGTAGGGTGCGGCGCATGAGCGATGCGGCGGTGCCTGCGACGGTCGGGATCCTCGGGGTGGGGCGCGTGGGGACGGTGCTGGCGCGCCTGTGCCGCGACGCGGGACTCGAGGTTCGGGCCGCGGGATCCGCCGACGACCCGGCCCCGGTGTGCGCGTGCGACGTGGTGATCCTTGCGATTCCGCTCGGTCGCTACCGCAGCCTGCCGCGCGAGCTCCTGCGGGGCCGGCTCGTGGTCGATGCCATGAACTACTGGTGGGAGCTCGACGGCGCCAGGCCCGATCTCGACGACCCCACGACCTCGACCTCCGAGACCGTCGCCGCCTTCTTGGAGGGCGCGCGCGTGGTCAAGGCGCTCGGCCACGCGAGCGTGTGGGAGCTCGAGAACCTTGCGCGGCCGGCCGGTGATCCCGAGCGCCGGGGGATCGCGATCGCGGGCGACGGCGCCGAGGATGGCGCGGGCGACGTCGCGACGGTGGCCGCGCTGGTCGATGCGATGGGCTTCGATCCCGTGATCGCCGGGCCCCTCGCGGCCGGGGTCGCGTTCGAGCCGCCCACGGAGATCTTCGGCTCCGACGCGACCGCCGACGAGTTGCGCGAGATGCTGGCCCGCTTTCCGCGGTCTCAGCGTGGACGCGTGGTCGCCAGGGCGCGCGGGGGGCTGCGGTAGGCGGGTAGGCGCCACGCGCGCGAATTACGCGCGTCCTGCGGCCTTTGCGCCCGCTAGGTAATCGATGTAAATTGCGGGGCGGAACCCATCGACTCGAGGGAGAGCGAACGTGACCGAGCCCACCGTGCCCGGGAAGGAACCGGCACCCGCGCGGGGACCGGCGCGCCGCGTCCGCGCGTACCACCGCACCCCCACCTCGGAGGCCGAGGCCAACAACGCGGACATCGCGCTCAGCATGCACCTCGCGATCGAGGGACCCGGCGGGTGGGCGCCGCTCTTCGACGACTACGGCATCTTCTTCGCGCGCGTCGCCGAGACCCTGGCCCGGCCGGCACCACCGAGGAGATCCTGCGTTCGCTCGTCGATCCGCACCTGTTCCACCTGGAAGGTGGCGAGTTCGGCGTGGTGGCGACGCGCGTGGCGCGCGGCGGCGGCCCCGACGGCACCGAACAGTCGAGCGTCCTCATCGCAACCTCGCCCGACCTGCTCACCTACACCGAGATCGGCCTGCTCGATCTGGGCGTGACGGACGGCGTGCATCGTCCCGCCGCGGCCTTCGACGCCCAGGCCGGCGTCTACCGCCTGTCGTGGAGCGACGATGCCGGGTGCGCCCGTCGCGCCACGGTTGCCGATCTCGCGGACGCCGCCACGGTGGGCGCGGTCGAGGACGGCGGCGTTGACGGTCTTGAGCATGGCGCGCCGCTTGCGGTCCCGGAGGAGGTCGCGCGCGGCCTCGAGGTGAGGTTCGGGAGGATCGTCAACACGGACGCGCGCCCGCTGCCCGAGGTGCACGTCCCGCGGGGCGGGATGCTCGGTGTCGATAGCCTGCCCGGACGCCTCGAGCTCGACTACAGCGACGGCTCCACGGGGTCATTGGCGATCGAGTGGGACCTCGCCGCACAGGCCGCGATCGACACCGCCGTGCCCGGCGAGCACCGCGTGCAGGGCCGCGTCCGCCAGGCCGTCTACCCGACGCCGTTCGCCGACGAGCGGGCCGATCCGAGCGTCTACCGCTTCGACTTCAACGGCGAGCAGAAGTTCCTCATGATCGCCACCAAGGACCTTCACCTTGACCCCGTGAACAACTCGGGCGAGCCGGTGGGGATGCCCCTCCGCATGGCGGACCGCATCGAGGACCTGTCCGACGAGGCCCTTGAGGCCGGCCGCGTCACCGAGGTCGACCTGCTGGTCCACGGCTCGCCCGATGCGGACGGCAACTCGATGACCGGCTGCTTCTGGGCGCCCGAGATCCACCTCATCGACGGCACGCTGTCGATCCTCTTCATGCCCAGCTACGGCACCCCGACCGACATGTGGTCGGGACGCGCGAGCATCGTCCAATTGCGCAAGGACGCCGCGGGGCGTCATCTTGACCCGACCGTGCCCGCGCATTGGACGCCGGCGCGGCACGTGGTGCGCGCGGACGGCGCCGCGCTCAACCCGATCCAGGGCATCTCTCTCGACATGACCTACGTCGAGGACTCCGGCCAGCACTATTACGCCTGGCAGATGCTCGGCAGCGTGTTCATCGCGCGGATGGATCCCGCGGACCCGACGCGGCTCACGAGCGATCCGGTGCGCATCATCGCCCCCGAGTACGCGTGGGACAACCTCATCGCCGAGGGGCCCAACGTGCTCGCGAGGGACGGCCGGCTCTACCTGCTGTACTCGGGCTCGACGGTGGGCGACACCTACACGACGGGGCTCGCGACCGCCCCGGCGGGAGAGGGCGCCGACCTCACCGACCCCGCGACGTGGACGCGGTTGGGCCATCCGATCCAGAAATCGGGGCCCTTCAACGGCGAGATGCAGCTGGGCACCGGCCACGGCATGTGGTCCGAGGACGAGGACGGCAATCTCCTCTACGTCTTCCACGCGCGCACGGATCGTAAGGGCCTCACGGGGCGCGACATGTTCGTGCGCCGGGTCCACTTCGCGACCGACGGCATGCCGGTGCTCGACATGGAGACCGAGGAGGAGTTGCTGCCTGAGCTGCGCGACGTCTCGGTGACGGTGCGCGTGCGATGACCGGCTCGGCCGCCGGGGGAGAGCCCTACGGCTACCTGATGGTCCACTTCCTTGAGGATCCGGACGGCTACGCCGAGAGGATCTACCTGGACCTCTCCGACGGCAACGACCCCGAGCGCTGGATCCCCCTCAACGGCGGCGAGCCGGTCCTCGCGTCCCACCTGGGCACCACGGGCGTGCGCGACCCGCACCTCGCCTTCAACCCCGAGACCGGGACGTACTTCATCCTGGGCACGGACCTCCGGGTGTTCGGCGGGGACGATGCCGGGTGGGAGGCGTGGTCGCACGGCTACTCGACGCGGATGAACGTGTGGGAGTCGCGCGATCTCATCACGTGGTCGCCGCAACGCCAGCTCGACGTGGCGCTCGATGCGACCGGCGAGCCCGCGCCGGGTGTTCCCGACATGGGCATGATGTGGGCAGCCGAAGCCACCTTCGTGCCCGACTTCCACGGCGAGGGCGAGGGCGCGTTCGTCGTGTACTGGACGTCGACCGTGGGCGACCACCAGGTCATCCTGTGGGGCTCCACCACGGACTTCACGCAGGCGACGTGGCGGTTCGGCGGCGTGATGCTCGACCATGGCGAGGACACGATCGACGCCACGGTCCTGCGGCACGGCGGCCGCACCTACCGCGTCACGAAGTCGAATGGCGCGAGCGCGCGCGGCCTCTTCATGGAGGTCACCGACGCGACGCGCTGGTGGGAGTCGGACACCTCATGGACCCAGGTCCAGACGCGCATCGGCGAGGAGTACGCCGCCGGCCACGGCGTCGAGGTTCCCACGATGTTCCGCGCCCACGACCAAGATCGCTGGTACCTCTACGTGGACGTGATCCCGAGCATCGGCTACCGGCCGTTGGTCGCGACGGATCTGGACGGCGCGCCGCCGTGGGCGGCGCTGGAGAGCTCACGGTTCTCCTTGCGCGCCGCGACCAAACATGGGGGAGTGCTGGGTCTCACCAGGGCGCTGCACGAGTCCCTGAGGGCGGCCGATGCCGCAGCCGCCGTGGTCGCCGACGTGGGCGAGGTCGCGGCGTTGCCCGAGCGCGTCGAGGCGCGACTGCACGGCGGGGGACGGCGTTCTTCCCGGTGGAGTGGGGTGTGCCGGACGCCGCGGGTGTGGTCGAGGGGGTGCTGACGGGGAGCATCGGCGCGAACCTCAACGCCTGGGTCGGGGCCGCGGGCTCGACGGCGTGGGACGCGGCGGACAAGGTGGCGTTCAGCGCGACCGCGATCCGGGTGCGTGCCCGGATCGCGGCGGGCTGATTCATCCGAAGTCGAACAGGTCTCCCAGGAAGGACTCTTTGCGCTTGGGCTTGCTTCCGTAGCGGGGGTCGTAGCCGCGCTGGTCGTAGCCCTTGCGGTCGTCGTACGAGCGCTGGTCGTAGCCGCGTTGGTCATATCCGCGCTGTGTCTCGCGGGCGGGGGCCGGCGCGGGTGCGGACTCGGCGGCGGAGCGGTCGATGATCTTGTCGAGCTCGCCGCGGTCGAGCCACACGCCCCTGCACTCGGGGCAGTAGTCGATCTCGACTCCCTGGCGGTCGGACATGACGAGCGTCGCGTTGTCGACGGGGCACTTCATCGTGGGGACTCCTTGTGTCGGGGCCTGGAGCGGCCATGCGGCGGCCGCTCTCGCGATGCCAACGCGCTGGCGGGCGCGACTGTTCCCGCCGTCGGGGTGAAGTTGACCCCGTTTCCCGGACAGGTAGTTGGTTGGTCATGCGGCCAGCGCGAGCTGGCGGCGTTCGTACTCTAGCGGGCTGAGGTAGCCCAGGGCGCTGTGGCGTCGGCGGGCGTTGTACCAGCCGTCGATCCAGGTGTAGGAGCCTCGCCGGGCATCCTCGATGGTCGCGAAGACGTGCCGGTGGTAGTACTCGTTTTTGAACACCGACCAGAACGACTCGGCCGGGGCGTTATCCCAACACACGCCGGTGCGGCCCATCGATCGCAGCAGTCCGAGTTCCTTGGCGGCAGCGGCGATCTGTGCGCTGGTGTATTGGACGCCGCGGTCGGCGTGGAAGACGACCTTGCCGGCCAGGTCGCCGCGCAGGGCCACGGCCTGGCGCAGCGCGGCCTCGACCACGTCGGTGTGCAGCGAGTCGGCGACGGCCCGACCCAGGACCCTGCGGGTGTGTCCATCGCGCACGACGCACAGGTACGCCCAGCCCTCACCGGTGCGCAGATACGTGATGTCGGACAGCCACACGCAGTCACGTGCGCCGGTGTCGAAAGCGCGCTCGACAAGGTCAGGCACGGGGAACGGGTCGGCACCACGCACCGTGGTCGGCGGATGCCACGTGCGCGGGCTGATCCCTGCGATACCAGCGTCTTTCATCAACGACGCGACCTTCTTGCGTGACACCGCCACACCCTCGTCGCGCAGGTCCGCCCGGATGCGCGGGGCCCCATAGGTGCCAGCCGACGCATCGTGGAACGCGCGGATCTGAGCCGTGAGATCGGCATCGCGTTGCTCGCGCGCGGAGGGCCCTGCGGCCTGCCTGGCCCGCCACTCGTAGTAGCGGCGACGGTCCACGCCAAGCAGGTCGCACATGCGGGTGACCGGGTAGTTGGCCTTCTCCGCCTCGATCAGCGCGAACCGTTCCTCCGGTCGTGCTTCGAGGCGAAGAAGGCCGCCGCTTTTCCCAAGAACTCGTTATCCATCCGCAGCTCGGCAACCTCGCGCCTGAGCCGATCGAGCTCGGCCCGCTCGTCGACATCCAACGGCCGCTCACCCCCGCCCGACCGTGCCCGCTCGGCCGCGACCCAGCGCCCCAACAAGGCCTCACCCACGCCGATCTCACGCGCCACCGCGACGATCGTGCGCCCGGTATCGATCACCAGCCGCGCAGCCTCACGCCGATACTCCGGCGTATACGTCTTCCTCTTCTTCGTGCCCATCACGGACATCCTCCCCGACAGGCACTCGCTCACGCGAAACCCGTCTGGTCAGTGTCCGGAATCCGGGGTCAACCCCAGGGTGTCCGGGTGGGGTTGTAGCTGGCCGGGACGATGCGCGGGGTGTCCGTTGAGAGCGCTGCGGGCCTTACGGGACGCGTGCCCGCGCGAGTCACCTCAGATTGACAACACCGACTCGCGAAAGAGAGTCGCGTCGCTGTAGACCTTGTGAGCGACGTGGAGCACATTTCCGTCGAACTTCCAGTAGGCGCCTTCGACAGGAAGCACGACCATGTAGGTAAGCGTCGGCAAGTGCAGCGCTGTGTCCTCGGCCGCTAGCCAGATCGGGTTGCGCGCGAGCGGAGGGGCAAGCGATTGGATCGCGCGTTTGGCGGATGGCGACCAAGATCGCCAGACAATGACTGCTCCGGCCTCCGCGATCAGCGAGAGCACTTGCTCCGTGACGTCAGGCGAGGACTAGGCGGTAGGTGTGCGACTGAGCGTCTCCCACGCCTGTCGGGCGGCCGACTCAGCGTGTGGTGAGGGGTTCCTGTCGAGCGACCCGAAATCTGGCGGCGGCGCGCATGGCGGCGCAGCCGCGGCGATCGGGAGCCGCCATGCGTCCCGCAGGAACAGCACGCCCCAGAGATGTGACGGCGCGGCAACTCGGATCTCGGGGCGCGCTGTTGCACTCATGGGACTACCCCTCTCGTCGAGTAGTAGATGTAATCGCCATCACCGGGGACCTTCGATGCGCAGACCGCCCCGTTGGCTAGGACAGCACTTCCCGGCGCGAGTACTGCGTCTTAGCGTCGCTGGAATGCCAGTCCAGTCCAGGATGCCTTCCACCCGGTGCGGAAGCGAAGGCCGCCACTCCAGTTGTGGGCACAGCTCCCCATGGTGGCCCGCTACGGCGAGAAGACGGCGCTGGGTGTATCGGCCCAGCCTGCGGTGGCTCTGCGCTCCACTTCGCCGATATCGCACAGATGGCGCCACGACAACGGGAGTAACTCGTGAATGGACCCGCATGGTGGGCCTGCGCCCGTCAGCCACTCTCTCGGCCTGGTAGGGGAGCACCGTCGAGGAAAGCCTCGTATGCGACGAGGGCATCGTCGTCGATCTCGGTCGTCCGTGGCCCGTACCGTGTATCGCTTTGGTGGCTCTTCGCAAATGAGGCTGTAGCGCTGTCCCGGGGGTGGGTGGTTGGGGGTAGGGGTCGAGGTCCCCCAGGATGGAAGTTCTCACACTCACCGTCTGGAAGACCTCGACTTGTCTCACGCTACCTTCGCCGCGCCCGATCTCACGACCTTCTGCAACCTCGACGCCCTTGGCCTGATCGTCACCGGGCAGCGGATCGACGGCGACCGGGCGGTGCTCGAGTGCCGCGTTGCCGACCCGGATGACCTGTGCCACGAGTGCGGGAACCGGGGCGTGTCGCGAGGCACGCAAGATCGCCAGCTCGCGCATGAGCCGTTCGGGTGTCGGCCCACGACGCTGCTGGTGCGCGTGCGCAGGTTCCGATGCGATCCATGCGGACGGTTCTGGCTCGACGACCTCCGCGCGGCTGCAGAGCCGCGCGCGAAGGTCTCTCGCGGCGGCCTGACCTGGGCGCTCAGGGCGCTCGTCGTGGACCACCTGAGCATCTCCCGGATCGCGGCGGGGCTCGGCGTCGCATGGCACACCGCGAACGACGCGGTCCTGACCGAAGGGCACCGCCAACTCATCAACGACCCCACCCGCTTCCACGGCGTCGCGGTCATCGGGGTCGACGAGCACGTGTGGCGACACACCCGCTACGGCGGCAACTACGTGACCGTCATCATCGACCTCACCCCGGTACGCGACGGCGTCGGCCCCGCCCGGCTGCTCGACATGATCCCCGGGCGGTCGAAGGCCACGTTCCAGACGTGGCTGGCCGAACGCCCCCGATGCTGGCGCGAGCGGATCGAGTCGATCGCCATGGACGGCTTCAGCGGGTTCAAGACCGCCGCAGCCGAAGAGCTCCCGACCGCGACCGCCGTCATGGACCCGTTCCACGTCGTGCGTCTCGCCGGCGACGCCCTCGACCAGTGCCGCCGGCGACTGCAGCAAGCCATCCACGGCCACCGGGGACGGACCGGCGACCCGCTGTACATGTCGCGGCGGATCCTGCACACCGGGCTGGAGTACCTCACCGACCGCCAGCGGGCCCGACTCGACGCGCTCTTCGTGGAAGACGCACATGCTGAGGTCGAGGTCACCTGGGCCGCCTACCAGCGCATCATCACCGCTTACCGCCACCCCGACCGCGCGACCGCGAAGCGCGACTTCGCAAGCCTCATCGAGTCCCTGCGCACCGGCGTGCCAGCCGCCCTGGTCGAACTGCGACGCCTCGGGCGAACCCTGAGCCATCGCGCCGCCGACGTCCTCGCGTACTTCGACCGGCCAGGGACCTCGAACGGGCCCACGGAGGCGATCAACGGCCGACTCGAGCACCTCCGCGGATCCGCCCTGGGGTTCCGAAACCTCACCCACTACATCACGAGATCGCTACTCGAGACCGGAGGCTTCAGGCCACTCCTACAGCCCTAAATGCGAAGAGCCGCTTTGGTCCCGCTTCGGGCCCGAAAGCCAGAACCGCTCGTCGGTGTCGACGTCAAAGAAGTTGGCATCGAACATTCCCGGCCAACGTCGCAACTCACGGCCGCGATACTTGGCGGTCCTGAATGAGCGGTTGAAGTCGACCCAGCCAATCCAGGATGGTCCACGATCGATGTCAAAGCCGGTCTTCAGCTGAATGAACATGAGGCGCCTGGGCATGGAGCCAATGGTGGCGCATGTGGAGTTCCGGCAGCCGAGGACGCGCTCTCAACGCGCGGGCAGAACTTCGCACGGACCAGCCGGCTGCCGAGGGAAACACCTCGTCGTCCCACCGCCCGCAGGCGGTCGGGGCCTTTCACTACTGCGCCGCGGACCTCACTCGCATCGTGGGCATTTTCCGGCCAGCGCGCAAGCGTCGTGGCCCAATCGGGCCCAAGGTGCGACGCACAGACCAGCGCTCAAGCATCAGCGTCTCGAGCCACGCCATTCCACTCGCCGACCCGAGCCAAGGGGCCCAGTAGTCGGTGTCGCCGTACGCAAGCCAGTTTGGGGTATGCAGTTCGAGATAGACAGCGTCGCCTTCGAAGTAGAGCTCAAGCGTCGATGCCGTTCCTGAGGCCGTGCATTTCAGTGACGGCATGAATGGTGCGCCCATCGCTGGCCCGACTGCCGTTTCGAACCTCACATCGTGGCCAGCGCGCCTGATGCGCTCCTCAATGCGCTGCCTCCAGACGGCAAGGCTCTCGGCTTCACGTCCCTCCACGTGCATGAGCATAGGAGTGAGGAGTCTCTGATGGCAGCGAGCCGGTCGACTTGAGCCATGGCCGTGCGAAGGCGCCCAATGGAATGAGTCGATGCGCCCCCAACGGGCGAAGCAGTACGCCTAGGTGCCTATATGCACGCGCTCATGACTTGGGAGCGCTCCAGCGTCTAGGTGGGGTTCATGAGCGCGGTCGTTGAACAACAGAGGTCGAAGCGCAGGCACCTGTTCGCTGCCCTAGTCGCGGTCCCGACGATTGTGCTCATGGCGGTCGCGGTGTCTTGGTACTGGTCTGTGGGTTGGCATCGTGCGAGTTCGGTCTGCACCACGGACGCTGCGGTGCCGGCGGGTGTGTCCGGCGGCTCGATGGATCAGGCCTGGTCGTGGGTGCCCCTCGGATTCGCGTGCACGTGGCCTGCCGGCGACGGCGACGACTCGTTCACGATCGTCAAGGCGTGGTGGTAGCACGTCAGTTCGGCTCTAGTGCCAGATGTCAAGAGGTCGGCACGCTTGGACCTACCGCCACGCCCAAGGGAGCAGCTCGTGAGTGCATCCTGAGGAAACGGAGAGATCACATCCGCGCGCCTTGACAACACACGGCGTCGGTTGGCCGCGATAGAGTCACGACGTGGCCCAACAAATCAAACTGAGTAGATCGTTTGTCAAGACGCGATTAGAGCGCGCCACCCTCGAAGCAATTCTGACCGAAGCCCGTGCCACTCTCGGCGCGGCTGGTGAGGATCCGGACAGCCAGCTGCTCAAGGTGCAGCGCGGCGCCGACCAATGGACGCTTCCAGACGAACGGCAATTCCTGGCCGAGATTGGCAACGGATACTCGTCATATCACGCCTGGATCAAGTGGGGTTCCAAGGGTTCACTCGATCTCTTCTACGCAAGCGACTTCACGATAGAGATAATGGCTCCCGAGCGTACCGCTGTCGAGTCGGTCGCCCAGATGATCGCGCAGAAGCTTGGCGAGGGTGTCGTCGAGTGGGCGCCTGAGGTCCCTCTACGCGTTTTCATTGGCCACGGTCGATCAGGCGCTTGGAATGAACTGAAGCAGCACCTAATCGATATCCACCACATCGAAGTCGAAGCCTACGAAGTCGCTGCGCGGGGCGGATACACGATCCGCGAGGTGCTGGATTCGATGCTTCGTAGTTCCACGTTGGCGTTCCTCGTGATGACCGCCGAGGACGCACAGGCGGATGACACCATGCGCGCTCGCCAGAACGTGGTCCACGAGGTGGGGCTGTTCCAGGGGCGCCTTGGATTCAGCCGTGCCGTAATCCTCAAGGAGGCTGGAGTCGAGTTGTTCTCCAATGTGGATGGAGTTCAGTACATCGAGTTCTCCGCGGGAAACATCCGGGAGTGCTTCGGTGACGTCCTCGGAGTCATCAACCGAGAGTTTCCTGCCCTCCGACGCTCGCGCCCCTTGACTTGAAGTGGCAACGTTACTCGGGGGGCAACCTAGCCACCTACGGTACTGTCACGCCTGCCCACGGTGCTCGCGCCAGACTCGGGCGTGGATTCGATACCGGAGGCCTCGGCGGTGGAGCGTGCCTGGTCCACCCGCTCCGACGCGCGGGCTTGACCCGCGCAGGTGCGGGGGCACCTTAGTCAGCACCTCACGAGGTAGCGGGCTGACGGCGCGCGTGGAGCCGCGATGCTGAGGGTCTCGGGTGGATGCCAGGCCACTGAAGCCGTACGGGCGAGGCGTTGACGCTGTCGGTGGCGTGCGCGGCACCTTGGCGCGGCGCGAGAGCCACAGTGGCTCCGACTCTGGTGGGTAAGTGGACGGGGCGCTCCCGACAATGGAGTGCCTCTGTGCACGCGTAGTCGCGTTCAGCGGCAAGTGGCCGCGCGCGACGTCGACCTCACGCGGGCCCGTTCAGGCTGTCCGCATGCGCGGCGTGAGCCGCACCTCCGGCATGGGCGGCGCGGGGATGCGAGTGTCGTGGCCAGGGACCTCCGCGAACCTCCCGGTGCGCCCGTTCCAGTCGTGCCACGCGGCCACGATCTCGTCGTGGGTGCGGCCCACGAAGTTCCACCACATCACCAGCGCGTCAGGAAACGGCTCGCCCCCGAGCAGCGCCACGGTGGCGCCCGCCGCGGAGCTCAGCGTGATCTCGGTGCGGTCCGTGCCCAGGTAGAGGATGCCGTCCGGGGAGGGGCGCCGAGGGTCCCAGTGGTATCGGCCACCGTTCCGTCCGCCACCTCGATGTCACCCGAAACGGCCACCACGCCGTGCTCCCACTCGGGATTCAGCGGCACCCGGACGGTCGAGCCCGCCGGAATCGCGATCTCGGCACCTACGATCGGCGTGTACGTCGTCGCGGGCGACTCCACGCCCGCCAGCACGCCCATGATGACGGTGGCCACGGCATCGTCCCCGCGCAGCGCGCGCAACCCCACCGTCGGCAGAGACGCGTGTGTCTCGAAGCCCGGCGCGCTGTGGCGCGCCTCCTCGGGGAGCGCGACCCAAAGCTGGAGCGCGTCGAGCGGCGCCGGGTCCTCGCCCAGGGAGTACTCGGAGTGCGCGATCCCGTGGCCGCTCGTCATGAGGTTGAGTGCGCCGCGGCGCAGCACCACGTCCGAGCCGAGCCCGTCGCGGTGGCGCACCTCTCCCACGAGCGGCCACGTCACCGTCTGCAGCCCGATGTGCGGGTGCGGCTCAACGCGCATCACGGCCTCCTGCGGGCCGAACCTGTCGAGGAAGCACCACGCCCCGATGGTCGGCAGTCCGCGCTGCGGGAGCGACCGGCGCACCTTCATGGCGCGCAGGCCGCCCAGCGGCACCTCGCGCGCCTCGAGCGTGAGCGCCATCGGGCCGGGGCGGGTCATGACTCGGGCCACTCCACGCGTGCCCCGGGGACGTCGTGGCGGCGCAGGTAGCGCGCCATGAAGGGGCACAGGGGGACGATGCCCTCGCCGCGGGCGGCGGCATCCTCCAGGGCGCCCTTCGCGAGCGTGGTGCCGAGGCCCTGGCCCTCGAAGGCGCCGTCGATCTCGGTGTGGGTGAAGACGGCCCGACCCTCGCGCAGGCGGAACTCCGCGAAGCCGGCGAGCGCGCCGTCGACCGTGATCTCGTAGCGCGACCGCTCGTCGCTGCGGGTGACCTCGACGGTCATCAGGCCCTCCTGGGATCGAATGGGTCGTCATCGGCGCTGCGGAGCGAGCCGCCCGTCGCCAACTTCATCATGTCGGAGTCGAGCGAGATGTCGAGCTCGGTGCCCCCGCGGAGCCGTACGTGTGCTGGTAGGCGCCCCAGGCATCGTCCCTCACGGAGCGCGCGAAGCCGGACTCCATGAGGAGGACCAGCTCGCGTGCGGCGCGGTCGATGCGTGTGCCGAGCGCGGCGTCCGTCCAGTCCTCGGTCGAGGCGAACAGGCTGGTCGGCACGGGCAGCGTGCGCAGGTAGGCGAACAGCGAGCGCATCTCCTGGTCGACCACGAGCGCGTGACGTGCCGTGCCCGCCGTCGCCGCGAGGATGACGGGCTTGCCGATCAGGAGGTCGTTGTCGAGCACCTGGAAGAAGCTCGTGAACAGCCCGGACGCGCCGGCCTTGTACACCGGCGCCGCCGCGATGATCGCGTCCGCGGCGAGCAGGGCGTCCACGGCGCGCGTGAACTTGGCGCCCAACAGCTGGTTGGACATCGCGGCCGGGAGCTCGGGCAGGAGCTCGCGCAGGTCGACGGTGGTGACGCTCACGGCGTGACCGTGCTCGCGGGCGAGGGAGGTCACGCGCTGCGTGGCGCGGTCGGCGAGCAGGCGGGTCGACGAGGGATCGGAGACGCCGGCGCTCACCACGACAAGGCGGAAGTCGGTCATGAGGGGTCCTTTGCGGGGTCGGCAAGAAGCTTGAGGGAGAGGGACTCGAGGAGTAGTAGCTCGTCGTCGGTGAGCCGGGAGGTGAGCGCCGCGGCGACCGCTGCGCCGTGGCCGCGGCCCACGCGACGCTGGACGGCACGCCCGGCATCGGTGAGCGACAGGTGGGCGGCGCGGGCGTCGGACGGATCCGCGCACCGCGCCACCAGCCCGCGCTCGACCAGCCGGTCCACCAGGCGGGACAGTCCCGGCTGGCTGAGCACCACGTGCCTGCCCAGGTCGCCCAGGCGCTGCGGGGTGTCGCACTTGGAGAGCGTGTAGAGGACGTCGTATTCGCGCATCGACAGGTCCTCCCACACGTCGTCCGCCGCGAACTGGCGCATGAGCGTCCCGTGTGCGCCGAGCGCGGCCTCCCACGCGTCGTTGGCCAGGCGCGTGCGGCCCCGAGTGGGGGCCGCGTCCCGGGTGGGGGCCGCGTCCCGAGCGGGTGTCGCGAGCGAGGTGGTCATGACGTGCTCCCTAGAGGCTCGGGTACGCGGAGACCTCGGTCTCCGAGTCCTGGTACGGCGAGCCGCCCGTGACGTTGTCGCCGCGGTTGGCGTTGGGGCGCGGCTGGCGCGGCTCGGCGTCGCCGTACTTGGCGCGCACCAGGTCCGCGTGCGACGGCGGGTTCGACGGGGCCTCGGGGTCGCGACGCGCCTCGAGCTCCGCGCGCAGCACCGGCACCACGTGCTCGCCCAGCAGGTCGAGCTGCTCGAGGACGGTCTTGACGGGCAGGCCCGCGTGGTCGACCAGGAACAGCTGGCGCTGGTAGTCCCCGAAGGCGTCGCGGAAGGTCAGCGTCTTGTCGATGACTTCCTGCGGGCTGCCGACGCTCAGCGGCGTCATCTCCTCGAAGTCCTCCATCGTGGGGCCGTGGCCGTAGACGGGGGCCTCGTTGAAGTACGGGCGGAACTGGTCGTGGGCGTCCTGCGAGTTCTTCGCGATGAAGGCCTGACCGCCGAGCCCCACGATCGCCTGCTTGCGCGTGCCGTGGCCGTAGTGCTCGAAGCGCTGGCGGTAGAACGTGATGAGGCGCTTGTAGTGCTCCTTGGGCCAGAAGATGTTGTTCGCGAAGTAGCCGTTGCCGTAGAACGCGGCCTGCTCGGCGATCTCGGGGGTGCGGATCGAGCCGTGCCACACGAACGGCGGGACGTCGTCCAGCGGACGCGGCGTCGAGGTGAAGCCCTGCAGCGACGTGCGGAACTGGCCCTCCCAGTCGACCACGTCCTCGCGCCACAGGCGGTGGAGCAGGTTGTAGTTCTCGAGCGCGAGCGGCAGGCCCTGGCGGATGTCCTGGCCGAACCACGGGTACACGGGCGCGGTGTTGCCGCGGCCCAGCATGAGGTCCATGCGTCCCTTGGTGAGGTGCTGGAGCATCGCGTACTCCTCGGCGAGGCGCACCGGGTCGTTGGTCGTGATGAGCGTGGTGCTCGTGGTGACCGTGAGCTTCTCGGTGAGCGCGCCGATGTGGCTCAGCAGCGTCGTGGGCGAGGAGCTGAAGAACGGCGGGTTGTGGTGCTCGCCGATCGCGAAGACGTCGAGGCCCACCTCCTCCGCGTGGACCGCGATCTTCACGATCGCGTCGATGCGCTCCGCCTCCGAGGGCGTGTAGCCGCTGACCGGGTCACGCGTGATGTCCGAGACGGACATGATGCCGAACTGCATGGTGTGCCTCCTGGGGATCCGTTCGGCTCGGGGGAGCCGCTGCTGGCGATTATATGCGTACGCATGTAATAACGCGAGGGGGCGGGTTTCATTCCCCGCGGGCGCGGGGCCGGCAGGGGGACGATGCCGGGGATGGGTGGTCGGGACGTCGGGCCCGGGCCTTGCTGCTGGCTGACTTGATAAAGTCATCATATGGAAACCGGACGGCCGCTCAACGAGGTCAAGGCGGACCTCTTCAAGGGTCTCGCTCATCCCGTGCGCATCAGGGTGCTCGAGCTGCTCGCCGAGTCGCCCGAGCGCACGGTGGCCGACCTCCTCGCTCACACCGGACTCGAGGCCTCGCACCTTTCTCAGCACCTCCGGGTGCTGAGGGGTTACGGGCTGGTCGCGTCCGAGCGGCGCGCGTCGAGCGTGTCGTATCGGCTCGCGCACGCCTCGGTCGCGGACCTCCTCGACGCGGCACGGCTGCTCCTGGGTGACGTGCTCGCGGAGCGTCGCGCGCTCGCGGACCTTCACGACGCCCACCTCGACGCCGCTCGCTCATGACCGCGGTCGGATGGCGTGCGCTGCTGCCGTCGCGCGCGGACTACGCGGGGCTGCGAGGATCCTGGCGCGCCGATCTCCTGGCGGGAGTGACGGTCGGAATCGTGGCGCTTCCCCTCGCGCTCGCCTTCGGGGTGTCCTCGGGTGCGGGCGCGGAGGCGGGACTCGTCACGGCGATCGTCGCGGGCGTCGTCGCAGCCGTCTTTGGCGGCTCGCCGGTCCAGGTGTCCGGGCCCACCGGCGCGATGGTCGTGGTGCTCGCGCCCGTGCTCGCGGCGCGAGGCGCGACTGCGCTCGCGCTCGTGACCGTGCTCGCGGGTGTCATGGTGATCGCGCTCGGCGTGTCGCGGCTGGGCCGGCTCGTGGGCCTCATCCCGTGGCCCGTCCTCGAGGGCTTCACGCTCGGCATCGCGATCATCATCTTCCTGCAGCAGGTGCCCGCGGCGATCGGGGTTCCGGCCGGCGGTCACGGCTCCAACGCGGCGGCGGCCGCGGTCGATGCGCTGCTCGACGCGCGCGTCGAGACGGCCTGGCCCGCGCTCGCGATGGCGGCCGCCGTCGCTGCCATCATGGTCGTGATGCCGCGCCTCACTCGTGCGGTGCCGGGGTCGATCGTTGCGGTCGTGGTGGTGTCGGTCGCCGCGGTGACCGCGGACGCCGCGGGCCTCTTCGCCGCCCCCGTCCCGAGCATCGGCGCACTGCCCGCGGGACTCCCCGCGCCCGGCCTCGCGCTCCCGACCCTCGCGGAGGTGACGTCCTTGCTGGCGCCCGCCGCGACCATCGCGGCGCTCGCGGCGATCGAGTCGCTGCTCTCGGCGCGCGTGGCCGCGTCCCAGACCGGGGGCGGCTACGACGCGGATCGCGAGCTCGTGGGTCAGGGGCTCGCCTCAGTCGCAGCCGGACTGTTCGGGGGCATGCCCGCGACCGGGGCGATCGCGCGGACCGCGGTCAACGTCCGGGCGGGGCGCGCACGCGGCTCGCGGCCGTGGTGCACGGCGTGGTGCTGCTCGCGGTGGTGGCGGTCGCGTCCGGCGTGGTGTCGCGGATTCCGCTTGCCGTGCTCGCGGGGGTGCTCATGGTGACGGCCATCTCGATGGTGCACCGGCGCACGGTCGCGGCCGTGATGCGGGGCTCGCGGCAGGGTGCGGTGGTGTTCGTCCTCACCGCGATCATCACGGTGAGCGTGGACCTCATCTATGCGGTCGGAATCGGGATGGCCGTGGCGGCCTTCCTCGCGCTGCGCGCGGTGTCGAACTCGGCGGGCGTGCACCGGGAGGAGCTGCCCGGCGGCGCGCACGCCGGCGACGAGTGGATCGCGTTGCTCCGCCTCGACGGGGCGCTGTTCTTCGGCGCGGCCGAGCGCGTGCTCGAGCGCGTGTCGCGCGTCGAGGGCGCGCGCGTGGTGATCCTGCGCATGTCGCAGGTCGACCTGCTCGACGCGACCGGCGCGCAGCTGCTGGCCGAGGTCATCGCGAGCCTGCGCCGCCAGGGCGTGACGGTGCTGCTCAAGGGGATCCGGCCCGAGCATCGGCGCGTGCTGCTCCATGCGGGCGCGCTCGAGGAGCCGCGCGTGGGGGAGACAGTGTTCGAGACGCTCGACGGCGCGGTGGCGCGGGCCAGGGAACTGGTCGCGGGCTGAGGAGTCACCTGGAGGGTGCCGGAACCCGGCGGCCCTCCATCGCACCCGCGAGCGCCACGACCAAGAGTCCGAAGACCGGCACGAGGGTGAGTCCCACCCGGAGGCTGGTCGCGTCGGCGATCGCGCCGACCACCGGCGGCGAGAGCAGGAACGCGAGGCGCAGGAGCCACGACAGCATGGTGAGTCCGGTGCCTGCACGTAGCCCCGGCAGGCGGTCCGCAGCGTGCATCGCGCCGGGAATGAGCGTGGCGATGCCGAAGCCCGCCGCGCCGAATCCCAGCACGGTGCCCCACGAGGTGGGAATCGCGAGCGCGAGCCCCATGCCGACCGCGACGAGCGCGCCGCCCCAGCGGGCCACCGCGCGCTGGCCCCAGCGGTCGACCATGCGGTCGCCGAGGAGGCGCCCCACGAACTGGAAGCCCTGGAGAGAGACGAAGGCGAGGGCGGCGAACGTCGCGCCCGCGAGGAGCTCGTCGCGCAGGTAGATCGCGGACCACGTGGCCGCGGCGTCCTCGGCCCAGCCGCCCGCGAGCGCGATGACCGTGAGCGCGCCGAGCAGGCCCCACGTGCGCACCGGGATGCGCCGCAGGGGCACGTGCTGAGGATGGGGGAGTGCGGTCTCGTCGGCGCCCTCTTCGCCCGCGTGCTGCGGTTCGGGGCCCGCGAGCAGCATCGGATACGCGACGGCATTTGCCGCGAGGACCAGCACCAGCCCACCGAGGAACTGCCACGGCACCGCGACCCCAAGCCCGGCAGAGAGGCCGCCGATGAGGCCGCCCGCGACAGCGCCGATCGACCACAGCGCGTGGAACGCGTTGAGGATCGATCGCCCGTAGAGCCGCTGCACTCGCAGGCCGTGCGCGTTCTGCGCGACGTCGACCCACGCGTCAGTCACGCCCACCACGAACAGCGCCGCGCCGAAGGTCCACACGTTGGGCGCGAGGCCCGCGGCGAGCATGGCGGCCGCCGAGAAGACCATCGTCACGGTCGCGACCCGCGACGACCGGAAGCGCCGGATCATCGCGGCCGCCGTGAGGCCGAGCGCGAGCGCCCCGATCGGCCACATCGCCATCGCGATGCCGAGCGTCCCGTAGGAGACGCCCAGCTGGTCGCGCAGCTCGGGCACGCGCGGGGCGAATCCGCCCAGCACGATTCCGTTGGTGAAGAAGATGATCGAGACGCCCACGCGCGCGCGGCGCAGGTGGACCGGAACGGCGGTCGACACGGTTTCTCCTACATCGGGCCGGAGGGCGGGTTCATGGGCAGGCTGGGCTCGAGGCGGTCCGCCGCGCGGCGCGTCGAGAGCGCCCCGGCGAGCGCCACGATGAGCAACCCGGCCGCGGTGACCAGCAGCAGGCCCACGCGCAGGCTCGAGGCGTCCGCGATGGCCCCCACGACCACGGGCGACAGCATGAAGCCCAGCCGCAGCGCCCAGCTGAGGATCGCGAGTCCGGTGCCGGCCCGGAAGCCGGGGAGCTCGTCGGCCGCGTGCATCGCCACCGGAATCGTGGCGGCGACGCCCAGGCCCGCAAGGCCGAAGCCGACGATCGTGAGGGGCACGGAGGGCCACGCGAGCGCGACGCCCATCCCGACGGCCGTGATCGCGCCGCCCACACGGATGACGAGTCGCGCGCCGTAGCGGTCGATGAGCCGGTCGCCCACGAGCCGGCCCACGAAGTGCATCGCCATGAGCGCGACGAAACCGAGCGAGGCGAGCGTGGGCCCGGCCAGGAGCTCGTCCTGGAGGTAGCTCGCGGACCACGAGATGCCGGCATCCTCGACCCACGCGCCCGCGATCGCGATGAGTCCCAGCAGCGCGAGCGCGAGCCACGTGCGCGCGGACACCTTGGGGAAGGCGCGCGCGTGGGCGTCGCTCGCGGCGGCAGGCTGGGGATCGGCGCCCTTGAGGAGCAAGCGCGCGCAGCCGAGGTTGATGATCACGACGATGACCGCGACCACGCCCAGGTGGGTCGCGACCGGGATCCCGAGCCCGGCCGCGGCGCCGCCCATGAGTCCGCCGACCGCCGCTCCCACGCTCCACATGCCGTGGAACGCGTTGAGGATCGACCGGCCGTACTCGCGCTGGACGCGCAGCCCGTGGGCGTTCTGGGCGACGTCGACGATCGAGTCGATCGCCCCCACCGCGAACAGCACGGCGGCGAACACGATGCCGTGGGGCGCGAGGCCCACGAGGAATGCCGCGATGCCCATCGCGATCATGGTGGTCACGCCGACCATGCGCGAGGAGTAGCGGCGGATGATCGCGGCGGCCGTGAGGCCCACGACGAGCGCGCCGAAGCCGCTGAACGTCAGCGCGATCCCGAACTCGCCGTAGCTGAGCCCGATCGTGCGCCTGATCTCGGGATAGCGCGGCGCGAGGTTGGCCCAGATGAGCCCGTTGGTCATGAACAGCAGCGTCACGCCCAGGCGCGCGCGCCTGAGCTCGGGCGTCACCGCCGCGGCGGAGGTCACGCTCACGCGGTGACCTCGAGGTCACCGACCAGGAGGTCCGCGAGGCGCGAGGACGGGCCCACGAGCACCTGGAAGGCTCCCGGCTCGACCACGCGCTCGCCGCGCGCGGTGACGATGCTGCACGCCGCGACGGGGATGCGCACCGTCGCGTCGACCGACGCTCCGGGGGCGACCTCGACCTGCGTGAAGCCCTTGAGTTCGCGGTCCGCCCAGGTGGCCGAGCTGGTGACGTCGCGGATGTATGCCTGCACCGTCTCGAGCATAGGGCGAGCGCCGGTGTTGGTGAGCGTCACGGTCGCCTCGATCTCGCCGTCGAGGCCCAGCGTCGACTCCGCGAGGCGCAGGTTCGCGAACTCGATCGTGGAGTACGAGCGGCCCTCGCCGAAGACCCAGCGCGGCTCCTGCGTGAGGTCCGCGTAGCGGTAGCCGTGCTGCGCGTCGATCTGGTTGTAGAACGTGGGCTGCTGGCCCACGTGACGCGGCCACGAGATCGGCAGCCGGCCGCTGGGCTCGATCGCGCCGAACACGAGCTCCGCGACGGCGGTGCCTCCGGCCATGCCGGGGTTGGCCGCCCACACGATCGCGGCGGCGCGCTCGGCGGACGCGGGCAGCACGTGCGGCTTCGACGCGAGGATCACGAGCACCACCGGCGTGCCCGTCTCGACCAGCGCATCGAGCAGCGCGACCTGGCCGCCCAGCAGCTCGAGGGTCGCGGTGGACTTGCCCTCGCCCACGAGCTCGATGCGATCGCCCAGCACGGCGACCACGGCATCGGCCCCTCGCGCCACCTCGACGGCCTCCGCGATCATGGCCTCGTCGGGCCCCACGGGGAACGCGATGTGGGGGCGCGGCTGGCCGTCGGGGAAGAACGCGCCCTTGGGGTCGGGGCCGGTCGTGATGATCTCGGCGCCGCGCGCGTACGTCACCTCGGAGCCGGCGGGCGCGAGAGCGCGCAGCCCGTCGAGCACGGTGGTGATCATCTCGCGGGGGTGGCCCTCGGTGAGCCAGTCCGCCTGGCCCGATGCGCCCGCCCAGTCGCCCAGCGTGGTGTGCTCGTCGTCGGCGTTGGGGCCCACGACCGCGAGGCGCAGCGGGCGGTCGGCGGGCAGGGGCAGCGTGCCGTCGTTCTCGAGCAGCACGAGCGAGCGGCGCGCGACCTCGAGATTGAGGGCACGATGCGCGGGGCTCGCGATCACCTCGGCCTGACGCGCGGTGTCGGCGAAGCGGGGGTCCTCGAACAGGCCGAGGTCGAACTTCAGGGTGAGGATGCGCGCGACGGCCTGGTCGATCCGCGACTCCTCGAGCAGACCCTGCGCGACCGCCTCCTGCGCGCCCTCGAAGAACGCGGGCGTGGTCATGATCATGTCGTTGCCCGCGTTGACGGCGGCTGCGGCCGCCTGCGCGTAGTCGGGGAACAGGCGCTGCTCGCGCACCAGGTTGCCCACGTTGTCCCAGTCGGTGATGAGGGTTCCCGTGTAGCCCCACTCGTCGCGCAGGACGTCGTTCAGCAGCCACTCGTTGATCGTGATCGGCACGCCATCCGTCGACTGGTAGCCCAGCATGAAGGTCGCGCAGCCCGCGCGCGCCATGCGCTCGAACGGCGGCAGGTACCACGAGCGCAGCTTGCGCCGCGAGATGTCGGCCTCCGACGCGTCGCGGCCGCCCTGGGTCTCGGAGTAGCCCGCGAAGTGCTTCGCGGTCGCAAGGATCGCGGTGCGGTCGCCCAGGCCCTCACCCTGGTAGCCGCGCACCATCGCGGCACCCAGCTCGCCCAGCAGGTACGGGTCCTCGCCGAAGGTCTCCGACACGCGCCCCCAGCGCAGGTCGCGCGCGATGCACAGCACGGGGGAGAAGGTCCAGTGAATGCCGGTCGCTGCCACCTCGACCGCGGTGGCCCTCGCGACCCGCTCGAGCAGGTCGGGGTCGAACGTCGCGGCCATGCCCAACTGGGTCGGGTAGATCTCCGCGCCCTTGAAGAACGAGTGGCCGTGGATGCAGTCCTCGCCGATCAGCAGGGGGATGCGCAGCCGGGTCTGCTCGACCAGCGCATGCGCCTGCTCGAGGCGCTCGGGGGAGGCGTGCAGGATCGAGCCCACGTGCAGCTTCTCGATGAGGTGGGGGACGCCGTCATAGGTGTGCATCTGCATCATCTGCCCCACCTTCTCGGGCAGCGTCATGCGGTCCAGCAGGTCCGCGACGCGCTCGGACGTGGGGAGGGTGGGGTCGAGGTAGGCGGCGGTCACGCTGGTTCCTTGTCTCACGGCGGTGGAAGAGGGGTGGTACTTTCCTCAAGTTCTACCACATGGTAAAACAGTTCTCGAAACGATGCGACGGGCGGCCGATGCGGCGCCGAGGAGGGTGAGATGGTGGCGGCTCGCGAGTTGTCGGACAAGGGCGCCGAGACTCGCACGCTCATCCTCGACACGGCGATGGAGCTGTTCGCGACCCAGGGCTACCTGGGGACCTCGGTGCGCGAGGTCGCGGCCCGCTGCGGGCTCACGCATCCGGCCCTCATCTATCACTTTCCCGCGAAGGCCGACCTCCTGATGGAGGTGCTGCGCCGGCGCGACGACACCGAGGGCCGCGAGGTGCACCTCGATGATCTGCGCGGCACGGAGGTGCTCGATCACCTGGTCGAGACGGCGCGGCGAAATGCCGGCCGGCGCGGGATCGTCGAGCTGTACGCGACGCTGTCGGCCGAGGCCTCCACGCGGGCCCACCCCGCTCACGACTACTTTGTCGAGCGCTACGAGGGGCTGCGCGACCGGCTCACCCGCGCCTACGCGCAGGCCGTCGAGGACGGGCGGATGCGGGCCGGGATCGAGCCGACCGTGGCCGCGACGCAGGTGATCGCGCTCATGGACGGCCTCCAGGTGCAATGGCTCCTCGACCCGAGCGTCGACATGGTCGGCGCACTGGCCGCCCACCTCGCAAGCCAGCGGGCGTGACCGGGCGGGCGCGGCATCGTCCCTCGTCAGGGGTTGTTTTGCGACAGGTGGACAACTGTTTCGAAAGGTCGGGACCGAGGTCCCGTGAGAGGTAGGTGATGCGTCAATAGTCTCGTTCCCACGTGCTATCCCCAGCACGGAGGGCCCCCGGCCCATCCAAAGGAGCAGACTCATGGCAGACAACACTTCGACCGCGGAGCCCGCGGTCTCGACCCGCAGCAACCTCGGCTGGAAGCTGCTGAGCATCACGCGCATCGCGCTGGGCTTCTACTTCCTGTGGGCCTTCCTCGACAAGATGTTCGGGCTCGGCCGCTCGGTGTGTTCGATCAAGGATGACGCCGGCGTCATCACGGGCACCGACTACTTCTGCGACTCCGCCTGGATCAATGGCGGTCGCGTCACCGAGGGCTACCTGGTCTACGGCGGCAACCCCACCAGCCCGTTCCACGACTTCTTCGTGAACCTGGGCGGCCAGGCCTGGACCGACGTCCCGTTCATGCTCGGCCTGCTGGGCGTGGGTCTCGCGCTCATGCTCGGCATCGGCACCAAGGTGGGTGCCTGGTCCGCCGGCGCGATGCTGGTCTTCATGTACCTCACGCAGATGTGGCCCGGCACCAACCCGATCCTCGACGAGCACCTCATCTACGCCGTCGCGATCGCCGCGATCGTGCTGGTGGAGCTCGAGCGCCAGGACATCGGCCTCGGCTCGTGGTGGCGCAAGCTGGCGATCGTGAAGAAGAACGCCTGGCTCGTGTAGTTCACACGCGGACATCGGCGCCCCGGCGGGCTTCCCGCCGGGGCGCCGTGCCGTGTGACGGCATTCCCGGCGGCGGGCGTGTTTCCAGCGACGATGCGGGACCCGGGGCTACGGTGGAGGGGCGGACAACGACGTCCGTTGCGTCATCGGACCATCCCATCTCACCGGGAGGCACTCATGACCACCAGCGACACCGCCGTAGCGGCGACTCGCAGCCGAGCCGGATGGGTGCTGCTGAGCATCACCCGCATCGCGCTTGGCTTCTACTTTCTCTGGCCCTTCCTCGACAAGCTCATCGGGCTCGGCTACTCCGTGTGCCGCCAAGAGGACAACTCGATCGAGGTCATGTGTGATCGCGCATGGCTGTCGGGTGGCCACGTCACCGAGGGCTACCTCGGATCCGCGACCGGTCCGCTCGCGGACTTCTACGCCGACCTCGGCACCCAGCGGTGGACCGACTGGGTCTTCATGATCGGTCTGCTCGGCATCGGGCTCGCGCTCATGCTCGGGATCGGCACCAAGATCGCGGCGTGGGCCGCTCCCGCGATGCTGCTCATGATGTACACGTCGCATCTGTGGCCCACGACCAACCCGTTCCTCGACGATCACATCATCATGGCCCTCGCGATCCCCGCGATCGTGCTCGTCGAACTCGAACACCAATCGATCGGGCTCGGGCGGTGGTGGCGGCGCGTCGTCGGCGACCGTCGCTGGCTGATCTAGGCCTCGGCGCCCCACGCGCGGGTGGCGGCCCCGCCTCCACCCGCTCCGTGGCGGCGGGCCGTGCCGCCGCGACGGGCCACCCGGCTCGCGCGGCGCTCGGCCTGAAGCTCGCGCGCCACGACCATCGTCACCTGGGGGATGAGGTCCCTGCTGCGCTTGAGCGCCCACGGCAGCCCGTTGACCGCGAGCCACGCCGCGACGGCCGCGCGGCTCGGCGGCCGCGGCGGTGCCGGCGTGTCGTGGAGGCGCGGCCACTCGTCCTCGAGCGCGGACGCCGCGGCCCCTGCGAGGGCCCGATGCCCGAGCGGCGAGGGGTGGATGCGGTCGATGTGCCACGCGCGACGCCCCAGCGACGCGAGCAGGGTCGCGCCGTCGATCACGTCGACGTCGGTGTGCTCGACCGCGCGCGCGATCGCGGCATTCGCCTGACCGATCCGCCGGGCCATCGCCTCCGCGACCGCGCGCGGGGCGACGTCGAACAGGCCGATCCTGTCGAGAGAGACGGTGACGATCCTGCGGCCGGGACGCTCGAGACGGTCCACTGCCTCGCCCAGCGCGAGCTCGACCTCGATGGGGGAGAAGTCGCCCCTCAGCACGTCGTTGCCGCCCACCGTGAGCAGCACCACGTCCGGGCGCTCCATGAGCGCGCGCGGCACCTGGGTCGCGAGCATGTCGCGCGCCCGCGCACCATTGGCGGCCAGGTTGGTGAAGTGGGAGGCGCCCAGCGAGCGCGCGGCGAGCGCCGCCCAGCCCACGTCTCCCCGTGAGCGCTGCACGCCGTCGCCCACGCCCAGCGTGATCGAGTCGCCCAGCGCCACCACTCGGGGTCCGCTCATGCCGTCCTCCTCACCGTGTCCCCGCGAGTGCGCTCGCGTGGATCGCGCGCATCCTCGCCACCGTGGTCTCCCACGGGAAGCACTCCGCCCGGGCCCGCGCGGCGAGCCGACGCTCCCGGCCGTCCCTCGCGAGCAGCGTCTCGACGGCATCGGCGAATCCCACGGGCGTGCCCGCGGCGGCGACACCGGACTCGGCGATTACCTCGGGCAGCGCGGATGCCGCGTTGACCACGGCGGGCGTGCCCGAGGCGAGGCCCTCGAGGGCGGCGAGGCCGAACGTCTCGATGGGCCCGGGAGCGAGGAGTACGTCCGCGGTCGCGAGCAGCGACGCGAACGAGCGCCTGTCGCCCACGAATCCCAGGAAGTCGACGGGGAGGCCGCGCGCGCGGCGGCGCAGGTCGCGATCGAGCGGGCCGGCGCCAGCGACCACGAGCCGCACGGCCCGGCCGCGGCGCGTGAGCTCGCGGACCGCGTCCACGGCGAGGTCGGGCCGCTTCTCGGGGGAGAGCCGCGAGGCCATCACGAGCAGGGTCTCGCGGTCGGCGGCGAGAGCACGGCGCGCGAGGGCGCTCGCATGGCGCGGGTGGAACGTGTCGAGGTCGACCCCGAGCGGTACCGTCTCGACCGTCGCCCCTGCGCGGCGCAGCTCCTCGCCCGCGTACGACGTGGTGGCGACCAGGGTGTCGAAGCGGGAGGACAGCCCGCGCGTGTGCGCCCTCGCGAGCGGGGCGACCAGGGGCGACAGGGCGCGCGGGAGCGCGGAGGCGAGCACGCCATCGGCGCGCTCGTGGGCCGTGAAGGTCGCGACGATGCCGCGCCCGCGGGCCCACGCGCCCAACCGCGCGAGCGTGGTGCGGTCCGAGACCTCGAGCACGTCGGGGGCGAAGTCCGTGAGCGCGTCGCGCACCGCACCCACGCGGGTGATGACGCGATAGCCGCCCGATCCTGGCAACACGGGGCTGTGGAGCGTGACGACGCGACCGTGGGCGGTGAGCGTGTCCGAGTCCTCGTCTCCCGGCACGATCAGCAGTACCGTGTCGCCGCAGTCCTGGTAGCCGCGGCCCAGCGCGCGCAGCGCGGTGCGTAGCCCGCCCGAGCGTGGGCCGTAGAAGTTGGCCACCTGCGCGATTCTCATCGCGTCGCCGTTCCTGTGGTCGTGCCCGACGTTGCGCGCGCCGCGATCGCGGACTCGTAGTGGTCGACGAGAGCCTCGCAGACCCGCGGCCACGTGCGCCCCTCGACGGAGATGCGCGCGTGAGCGCCCTGGATGAGCCGCAGGTCCGTGTCCTCGACCAGCATCGCGACCGCGGCCTCCATCCGGTCGAGCCGGCCGGGCTCGTAGAGGAAGCCGTTCGAGCCGTGGTCGATGAGGTCGATCGGGCCGCCGCGGCGCGGGGCGATCACCGGCACGCCCGAGGCCAGCGCCTCCTGGACGGACTGACCGAACGTCTCGAGCTCTCCCGGGTGCACCATGACGTCGAGGCTCGCGACCGCGCGCGCCAGTTCCCCGCCGCCCAGGAAGCCGGCGAACTCCGCAGACGGCATGAGGCGGCGCAGCCGTGCCAGCTCGGGGCCCTCGCCGATGACGACCAGCCGCACTCCCGGCAGGCGCGCGATCCGGGCGAGGTCGCCCACGCGCTTCTCGTTCGCGAGCCGGCCCACGTAGCCGACCACGACCTCGCCGCGCGGCGCCCACCTGGCGCGCAGGGCATCGTCCCGATGCGCGGGGAGAAGCGCGTGGTGTCGACGCCGCGCGGCCACAGCCGCAGCCGCTCGACGCCCATGTCCTCGAGCTGGCTCATCGCGGCGGTCGAGGGCGCGAGGGTCACGTCCGCGGCCGAGTGGATGGCGCGCACGCGGGCCCACAGCAGGGGCTCGCCCCACGGGGCGCGGTAGGCCGCGGCGTACGAGGGGACATCGGTCTGATAGATCGCGACCGTGGGCAGCCCCGCATCCGCCGCGGCCCTCACGGCCGCCCAGCCGAGCATGAATGGCGAGGCGAGGTGCACCACGTCGGGGGCGTGGGCCTCGAGGAGTCGGGTGACGCCGCGGACGCTCGACAGCGCGACGCGGACGTCGCGATAGCCGGGCCAGCCGACGGCGGGGACGTGGACCACGGGAGCGCCCGCGACGGCGTCCGGAGCACCGGGCGCCTCGGGGGCGATGATGACCGCCTCGTCGCCGCGGGCGGCGAGGTGATCGAGCACTCGCAGCAGCGAGTGGGTGACGCCGTTCGTGTGCGGCAGGAACGACTCTGCGACCAGCGCGACCTTCACGACTGCCAGTCTTCGGGCCGCGGGCGACGGCGCGGTTGCCGCGTGCTGGATGTCGCGTGACGGTCGAGTGACGGTTGGGTGACGGGGGCGCCGGTGCGCGGGGACGATGCCGTGATCGCGGGCCGTGGGAGACTTCTGGCATGCCTCACGCCCCCTCCGGACTCGTCCCCCGCGCGCTCGCGGCACTCGCGACCGTGCTGGCAGTCGCCGTGATCGCCGCCCCTCCCGCCGCGGCGCACGCGGCGCTCGTGGGCTCGACCCCCGCGGAGGGCGACACGGTCTCCACGCTGGAGAGCGTCGAGCTCGAGTTCAACGAGCAGCTGCTCGACATCGGCAACGAGGTCGCGCTCGAGGCCCCTGACGGCACCCGGACGCCGCTCGAGGTCGACGGCGAGGTCACCTCGACGCTCACCGCGATCGTGCCCGACGGCGCGGCGGGCGCGGGAACCAACCTGCTGCACTTCCGGGTGGTGTCCGCCGACGGTCACCCGATCGAGGGCACCGTGACCTTCACATACGCGCCGCCCTCGCCCAGCCCCACGCCGAGCGCGAGCGAGTCGCCCGATGCGAGCGAGGAGCCCACGCCCAGCGCGTCCCCGAGCGAGGTCGCGACCCCGACGCCGTCCGCGACCCCGAGCCCCTCCGCGACCGCGGGCGCCGCCGAAGAAGGGCAGGGCGCGAGCCTGTTGCCGTGGCTCGTCGGAGGAGCCGTGGCCGCCGCAGCCGTCACCGCAATCGCCCTCGCCGCCCGCCGCGGCGCGGATCCGAACGGCCCCGCGGGCCAGCACTAGGGAGTCGCCACGTGACCGAGCCGCAGCTCTCTCCCACCGCGGAGGACTACGTCAAGATCGTGTGGAGCGCGACCGAGTGGAGCGACTCCCGCGTCACGACCAAGCAGCTCGCGGAGCGCCTCGGCGTGTCCGCCCCGACCGTCTCGGAGAACGTCCGCAAGCTGGTGGCCGCCGGGCTGCTCGATCATCGCCCGTACGGCGCGATCACGCTCACCGCGGAGGGCGAGCGCAGGGCGCTCGACATGGTGCGCCGCCACCGCCTCATCGAGACCTTCCTGGTGACGCAGCTCGGCTACGGCTGGGATGAGGTCCACGACGAGGCCGAGGTCCTCGAGCACGCGTGCTCGCCGCGCATGATCGACGCTCTCGACCGGCTGCTGGGACATCCCACCCGCGACCCGCACGGGGACCCCATCCCGAGCGCCGCCGGGCGCATCGTCTCCCTCGACGGCACGAATCTCGCGCACGCGGCGCCCGGAGCGTGGACGGTCGCGCGGCTGTCGGACGCCGATCCGGCGGTGCTACGGGACCTCGCCGCCCTAGGATTGACGGTGGACGCCTCGATCCGGGTCATGGACCCGCCCGACCTCGAGGGCGACCGCGGAATCCTCATCGAAACCGCGGAGGCGACCACCGTCGTCGTCCCGCCCGCCACCGCGTCCGCGGTGTGGCTCGTTCCGCAAGGCATCTCATGACTTCTCTTCCCCCGGCCTCCGAGGCCGGCACCCCGCGCTGGCTGCTGCCGCGCACCGCCCACGCCGCTCACCCCGCGCTCGTGCTCGCCGGATTCGTGGTGGCGGGATTCGGGATCGGGCTGTCGCAGCAGGGCGCGTCGGGAGTGATCCTCGACCAGGTGCGCGGCCTCGACACCACGGTCGACATGATCGGCTGGACGATCGTCACGTACGCGCTGGGCGTCGTCGTGGGTGCGCCGCTGCTCATGGTGGGACTCGCGGCGTGGAATCGCCGGAGGCTGCTGCTCACGATGTCGGGGATCTTCGTGGTGACCTCGGTGGCGACGATGCTCGCTCCCACCGTCGAGTCGCTGCTGGTGATTCGCTTCTTCGCGGGCCTGCCGCACGGCGCGCTGCTAGGAACGGCCTCGTACGTGGGCATGCTCGCGCTGGGTCCCGAGCGTCGCGGACAGGTGATCGCGACCATCATGTACGGCCTCACGGCGGCCGCGGTGCTGGGAGTGCCCGGCATGCAGTGGCTGTCCGAGCTCGCCGGCTGGCGCGTGTCCTACGCCGTGGTGACCGCGGTGGGCATCGCGGGTCTCGCGCTGATGTGGGCGTACGTGCCGTCGATCGCCGGCACCGCGAGCGGTGGCTTCCGCGCCGAGCTGTCGGCGCTGCGCGGCCGCGTGCTGTGGACCGCGATCCTGACCATCACGGTGGGCTTCGCCGGCCTGGGCGCGGTGCAGTCCTACATGGTGCCCCTGCTCGAGGAGACCAACGGCTTCTCGACCGGCACGGTGACCGTGGTGCTCATGCTGTTCGGCGTGGGCATGACGATCGGCGCCTTCGTGGGCGGCAAGCTCACCGACCGCTCGGTGCTGCTCACCGCGCGCGTGGGGATCATCGGCGTCGCGGCGGCGTTGGCCGTGCTGGGCGTCGTGGGAGACAGCGGCTGGCCCGTGGTGCCCGCGCTCATGCTGCTCGGCGTCTTCATCCAGACCTTCTCGCAATCGGGGCAGGCGCACCTCATGGACGCGACCCACACGTCGCCGTCGCTAGGGGCCGCGCTGTCGCATTCCGCGCTCAACGCCGCCACGGTGGTGGGCACCGGCATGGGCGCGATCGTGATCGGGCTCGGCTGGGGATTCGTGGCGCCCGTGTGGTTTGCGCTCGGGCTGTCCGCGATCGCGGTCGTGCTGGTCTTCGTGGGTCCCGGCTACCGCCGCTGAGCGACGGTAGCCGTCAGGGACCGTCGCGCCCACTCGTTACCCTTGGTGCCATGGATCTCCGTCTGGGCACTCGTGGTTCCGCGCTCGCGACGGCACAATCGGGGCAGTTCGCCGATGCGGTGGTCGCGGCGGCCGCCGCGCGCGGCACGTCCGCCGGTGGTGGGGTAGCTGTCGAGTTGGTGACCATCACCACCAAGGGCGACATCGACCGCGGTTCGCTCATCGGCCTGTCGCAGACCGGCGTCTTTGTCACCGCGCTGCGCGAGGCGCTCCTTGCGGGCGAGTGCGACTTCATCGTCCACTCGCTCAAGGACGTCCCCACGCAGCCCTACGAGGGCCTCGAGATCGTCACGATCCCTCGCCGCGAGGACCCCAGGGACGCGCTGTGCACCGACGGCCGCACGCTCGCGGAGCTGCCCGAGGGCGCGCGCGTGGGCACGGGGTCGCCGCGACGCGCGTCGCAACTCAAGGCCATGCGCCCCGACCTCGAGGTGCTCCCGCTGCGCGGCAACGTCGACACGCGCCTGGCGCACGTCGGTGACGACCTCGACGCCGTGGTGCTGGCCGCCGCGGGCCTCAACCGCCTGGGCCGGTCCGCCGACGCGACCGAGCCGCTCGCGGTGACCGCGATGGTGCCCGCCCCAGGTCAGGGTGCGCTCGCGATCGAGATCCGCGAGGACGCGCCCGACGAGCTGCGGGCGCTGCTCGCGACGCTCGACGACCCCGCGACCCGCGCCGCCGTGACCGCCGAGCGCGAGGCGCTGCGCGTGCTCGACGCCGGCTGCGCCGCCCCCGTCGCGGCACACGCCGTGGTGAGCCGCGGCCGCCTCACGCTCCACACGCGCGTCATCAACGAGGACGGCACGCTCGCGCTCAACGAGCGCAACTCCGGAGTCCTCGCGGAGGCCTCGTCGATCGGCCGCTCGAGCGGATTCTCCCTGCTCGGCCGCGGGGCCGAGCGCCTCATGGGGCGCGCGTGAGTCTCGCGGGACGCCGCCTCCTGGTACCCGTGACCGCCGAGCGCACCGCTTTCGCCGACGAACTCGCCGCCGAGGGCGCGCACGTCACGCCCGTGGCGTTCATCGCGATCGAGCCCGCGACGGATCCTGCCGCGCTCGAGTCGGCGACTCTCGCGTGGCTCGCGGGGGAGTACGACTGGATGGCCGTCACGAGCCGCAACGCGGTGCTCGCAATGCAGCGGATCGCCCGCGCGCACGGCCGCGACCTGAGCGAGCCCCAGCCCGCCGCACGGGTCGCGACGGTGGGAGAGGCGACTCGCGCGGTGTGTGCGACGGCCGGACTCGAGGTGGCGCTGGTGCCGGCGTCCCGTGCCGACGCGCGCGGGATCGTCGCCGAGTTCCCCGAGCGCGTCCCCGCGTCGCGTGCGGTGGGCCGCGTGCTGGTTCCCGTGGGCAACCTCGCGTCGCCCGTGCTCGCGCGCGGGATCGCGCGCAAGGGGTGGTCGGTCGATCAGGTCGAGGCGTATCGCACGGTGGATGGCCCGGGCCCGGACGATGCCGTGGTTGCCGGGGTGGCGCGAGGCGCCTCCGGTGGTGGCTTCGACGCGGTGCTGCTCACGTCCGGCTCGGTCGCGGAGCGCTTCGCCGCGGCGTGCCCGACGGTCGCGCCCACGACGCGCATCGTCGCGATCGGTCGCACCACCGAGGCCGGCGCGCGTGCGGCGGGGCTGCGCGTGGACGCCGTCGCCACCGAGCCGACGTACCGTGGAATGCGCGCCGCTCTCGACACCGCGCTGCAGGTCCCAGAGGAGGACGCATGATCTCGCACCGCCCCCGCCGCCTGCGCACCACGCCCGCGATGCGGCGCCTGGTGCGCGAGGTGCGCCCCCACCGCGCGGAGCTCGTGCTGCCCGTGTTCATCCACGAGGACCTCGCCGAGGCCCGCCCCATCGCCTCGCTGCCCGGCGTTTCGCAGCACCCCCTCGCGGACGTGCCGGCGCTGGTCGAGCGCGCGATCGATGCGGGCATCGGCGGCCTCATGCTGTTCGCGATTCCCTCGGTGCGCGACGCGCGAGGCTCCGGCGCGGTGGACCCCGACGGCATCCTCAACCGCGCGATCCGCGCCGCGGCTGACGCCATCGACGGCCCACCCGGCCGCGGCATCGTCCTCATGGCGGACCTGTGCCTCGACGAGTTCACTGACCACGGCCACTGCGGCGTTCTCGCCCCCACGGGAGACGTCGACAACGACGCCACGCTCGACATCTACGCGCAGATGGCGCTCGCCCAGGCCCGCGCCGGGGCGCACGTGTTGGGGCTCAGCGGCATGATGGACGGCCAGGTGGCGGCCGTGCGCGCCGCGCTCGAGGCCGAGGGCTTCACGGACGTCGCGCTGCTGGCCTACGCCGCCAAGTACGCCTCGGCGTTCTACGGGCCCTTCCGCGAGGCCGTCGACAGCCAGCTCGAGGGTGACCGCCGCACGTATCAGCTGGATCCGGCGAACGGCCGCGAGGGGCTGCGCGAGGCCGAGCTCGACGAGCTCGAGGGCGCCGACATCGTTATGGTCAAGCCCGCCCTGCCGTACCTCGACGTGGTCGCGGAGGTCGCGCAGGCGTCCCGCGTTCCCGTCGCGGCGTACCACGTGTCGGGCGAGTACGCCCAGATCGAGGCCGCCGCCGCGCACGGCTGGATCGACCGACGCGCCGCGCACCTCGAGGCGCTCACGTCGATGCGCCGCGCGGGCGCGGACATCATCGTCACGTATGCGGCGCTCGAGCTCGCCGCCTGGCTGGAGGACATGTGAGCACGTACAGCGACCGGGCGCGGGCGATCCTGCCGGGCGGGGTCAACTCGCCCGTGCGGGCGTGGAACGGGGTCGGGGAGAGCCCGTGCCGATCGCGTCCGCGCACGGCAGCCGCATCACGGACGCCGACGGCCGCGAGATGATCGACCTGGTCGCCTCGTGGGGTCCCGCCATGCTGGGCCACGCGCACCCCGAGGTGGTCGCGGCCGTCCAGGCCGCCGCCACGAGGGGCCTCAGCTTCGGCGCGACCACGGAGGCCGAGGTCGAGCTCGCGGAGCTCATCCGCGAGCGCTACGCCCCCGCCGAGCGCGTGCGCCTGGTGTCGACGGGCACCGAGGCCACGATGACCGCGATCCGTCTCGCGCGCGCCGCGACGGGCCGCGACGTGATCGTCAAGTTCGCCGGCTGCTACCACGGCCACTCCGACGCGCTGCTGGTCGCCGCCGGCTCGGGCCTCGCGACCGCAGGCGTGCCAGACTCCGCAGGCGTGACGCGCGGGGCTGCGGCGGACACCCTGGTGCTGCCGTACGGCGACGAGCCCGCGCTCACGGACGCTTTCGCCGAACACGGCGCGCGGATCGCCGCCGTCATCACCGAGGCCGCGCCGTGCAACATGGGCGTGGTGCGCCCGCCCGAGGGCTTCAACCGCCTCATCTCGACGCTGTGCCGCAACGAGGGCGCCGTGATGATCCTCGACGAGGTCCTCACGGGCTTCCGCGCAGGACCGGCCGGCTGGTGGGGCGTCGAGCGTGATCACGATCTCGCGGCGGGGGTCGACCCGTGGACGCCCGACCTCGTGACCTTCGGCAAGGTGATCGGCGGCGGGCTTCCCGTCGCCGCGCTCGGCGGACGGCGCGACCTCATGGAGCGGCTGGCGCCGCTCGGACCGGTGTATCAGGCGGGAACCCTGTCGGGGAATCCCGTGGCAGTGGCCGCCGGGCTCGCCACCATGCGCCTGCTCACCCCCGAGGTGCACGACCGCGTGGCGGCCACCGCGGACGCCCTCGTCACGGGTGTGTCCGGCGCGCTCGCGGAGCGCGGCATCGCCCACGCGGTGGGCCGCGCGGGCACGCTGTTCTCGATCTTCCTGGGATTGGACGATGCCCCGGTCACGTTCGAGGAGGTCTCGCGCCAGGACACGGCGGCCTTCGCGCGGATGTTCCACGCGGTGCGCCGCGAGGGGGTCGCGCTGCCGCCGAGCGCCTACGAGGCCTGGTTCGTCTCCGCGGCGCACACCGCCGCCGATGTCGACCACGTGATCGCCACGGTGGCCGCATGGGCGGACTCCGAGCGCACGTAGGGAGATCCGCCCGGCGGCCCGCAATCTCACCCCGCCCGAGCATCGTCCCTGTTCAGGGCCCATTTTCACGGGCTCCCACCCGCCGCGTGAGCGACCTCACCGCTGTCACCCCGTGCCGGTGAGGAAGAGTTCTCGCACGCTTCACACGCGAAGACGGCCGCCGTAACCTCCCCTCCCTACTGTCGGGAACGTCCGATTCACTCCGAGGCGCCCGCCCCGGACGGACGCGAGTGTTCCTGGGGAGGGACCATGACCGTTTCCGACAAGACCGCCGAGCAGGTGATCGAGCCCGGCGTGATCGGCAAGGGGCGCTGGATCGAGCGCTGGGAGCCCGAGAACGAGCTGTTCTGGGAGGCCCGCGGCAAGGCGATCGCGTTCCGCAACCTCATCTTCTCGATCGTCGCCGAGCACATCGGGTTCTCGGTGTGGCTGCTGTGGTCGATCGTCGTGGTGCGCATGTACGGCACCTTCGACGAGTCCGGCGCGCTGGTCGCCGCCGGTGCCAACGGCTGGGCCCTCACCGCAGGTCAGGGCTTCACGCTTCTCGCCGTCGCGTCGGGCGTGGGCGCGTTCCTGCGCGTGCCGTACACGTTCGCGGTGCCGATCTTCGGCGGCCGCAACTGGACCGTGATCTCCGCGCTGCTGCTGCTCATCCCGACCCTGGGGCTCGCGTGGGTGGTCGCGCGTCCCGAGACGCCGTTCGGCGTGCTCGTCGCGATCGCAGCGACCGCGGGATTCGGCGGAGGCAACTTCGCCTCCTCCATGTCCAACATCACGTTCTTCTACCCCGACAAGGAGAAGGGCTGGGCGCTGGGCCTCAACGCGGCCGGGGGCAACATCGGCGTCGCGGTCGCGCAGAAGCTCGTGCCCGTGGTGATCGGCATCAGCGCCTTCGGCCTCAGCGCCGCGGGACTCGTGTACGTGCCGCTCGCGCTCGCCTCGGCCATCCTCGCGTTCCTCTTCATGGACAACCTGCGCGAGGCGAAGGCGGACCCCAAGCCCACCGCTGCCTCGCTCAAGCACGGCCACACGTGGCTCATGGCCTTCCTCTACATCGGCACGTTCGGGTCCTTCATCGGCTACTCCGCCGCGTTCCCGACACTGCTCACCGTGGTCTTCGAGCGCGCCGACATCGCGCTCGGCTGGGGCTTCCTCGGCGCGCTGGTCGGCTCGCTGGCCCGCCCGTACGGCGGCAAGCTCGCGGACCGCGTCGGCGGCTCGGTCATCACGCTCGGCGCGTTCATCGCGATGGCCGTCGCAGGGGTCGCCGCCGTGATCGGCGTGCAGCAGGAGTCGCTCGGGCTGTTCTTCGTGAGCTTCATGGCGCTGTTCGCCTTCACGGGAATCGGCAACGGCTCGACGTACCGCATGATCCCGTCGATCTTCACGCGGATCCAGGCGGACAAGGGCGAGAACACCGACGAGAGCCGCCTGGACTTCAAGCGCCAGGCCGCGGGCGCCGTGGGCATCATCTCCGCGGTGGGTGCCTTCGGAGGCTTCGCGATTCCGTTCGTGTACATGATCGCCCGCGAGCAGACCGGCTCGATCGTGCCCGCGCTGCAGGCATACGTGGTGGTGTTCCTGGTGATGGCCGCGCTCACGTGGGGGTTCTACCTCCGCAAGGGCGCCGCGATGAGGAACGTCTGACGTGACGCCCCTCACGCAGGGCGAGGTGGCGCCGGGAGTCCCCGGCGCCACCGTCGCCACGCACTGCCCGTACTGCGCGCTCCAGTGCGCGCAGACGCTCACGGCCACGCCCGGCGGGCGCCTGCCCGTGACCGTGACGGGCCGCGACTTCCCCACCAACAGGGGCGGCATGTGCCAGAAGGGCTGGACCTCTCCCGAGGTGCTGCGCGCCGCCGACCGCGTCACGACGCCGCTCCTGCGCACCGCCGACGGCGGCTTCCGCGAGGCCTCGTGGGACGAGGCACTCGACCTCGTGGCGGGCCGCATCCGGTCCCTCCAGTCCGAGTCGGGGCACGATGCGGTGGCCGTGTTCGGCGGCGGGGGACTTACCAACGAGAAGGCCTACGCGCTGGGCAAGTTCGCCCGGCTCGCGCTGCGCACGCGCCTCATCGACTACAACGGCCGGTTCTGCATGTCCTCCGCGGCCGCGGCGTCCAACCGCGCGCTGGGCATGGATCGCGGCCTCGCCTTCCCGCTCGCCGACCTGGGTGGCGCCGATGCCGTGCTGGTGCTGGGTTCGAACATGGGGGTGACGATGCCCCCGTTCGTCCAGCACCTGGCGGGCGTGCGGGAGCGGGGCGGGCTGGTCGTGGTGGACCCGCGCGAGACCGTGACCGCGAAGCTCGCGGCCGACGGCGCCGGCCTGCACCTGGCTCCCGTCCCCGGATCGGACATGGTGGTGCTGCTCGCGATCCTGCACGTGGTGTTCGCCGAGTCGCTCGCCGACGAGGACTACCTCGCGCGACGCGTGAACGGCGTCGACGCGGTGCGCCGCTCGGTGGCGCAGTGGTGGCCCGAGCGCGCTGAGTCCGTCACGGGGGTGCCGGCGGAGACCCTGCGCGAGGTCGCGCGGCTGCTCGCCGCGGCCTCTCCCGCGCGCGGAGGTCGCGGCGCGTACATCCTCACCGGGCGCGGCGTCGAGCAGATGGCGCAGGGCACGGACTGCGTGAGCGCCGCGATCAACCTCGCGCTCGCGCTGGGCCTCGTGGGCCGTCACGGCTCGGGCTACGGCCCGGTCACGGGACAGGGCAACGGCCAGGGCGGCCGCGAGCACGGCCAGAAGGCGGACCAGCTCCCTGGGTATCGGTCGATCTCCGACCCGGCTGCGCGCGCCCACGTCGCCGCGGTGTGGGGAGTGGACCCCGCGGTCATCCCCGGTCCCGGAGTGCCCGCGATGCAGCTGCTCGAGTCGCTCGGCACGCCGGGCGGCCCGCGCGCGCTGCTCGTCCACGGCAGCAACGTCGTGGTGAGCGCGCCGCACGCGACGCTCGTCGAGGAGCGCCTGCGCGCGCTCGACCTGCTGGTCGTGTGCGACCTGGTGCCCTCCGAGACGGCGCTGCTCGCGGACGTGATCCTCCCCGTCACGCAGTGGGCCGAGGAGGACGGCACCATGACCAACCTCGAGGGTCGCATTATCCGCAGGCGCGCCGCGACCGCCGCTCCGGGCGAGGCCCGCTCGGAGCTGTGGATCCTGCGCGAACTCGCGCGGCGCCTCGACTGCGGCGCGCTGTTCAGCGAGGACCCCGAGGTGATGTTCGACGAGCTCGCGCGCGCCTCGGCGGGCGGTAAGGCCGACTACAGCGGCGTCACCTACGCGCGACTCGACGCCGGCGAGGAGCTGTTCTGGCCGTGCCCCGCGGCTCACGCGTCGGACCCCGCCCACCCCGGCATGGGCCACCCCGGTACGCCGCGGCCGTTCCTCGAGAGCTTTCCCACGCCCGACGGCCGCGCCGTCATGCACGCCGTCAACCACCGCGGTCCCGCGGATGACGTCCGCGCCGACGCACCGATCTACCTGGTCACGGGCCGCGTGCTGCAGCACTACCAGTCGGGCGCGCAGACGCGCCGCGTCGAGGAGCTCGCGCAGGCGCAGCCCGAGGCCTTCGTCGAGATGCACCCGCTGCTCGCCGACCGGCTGGACCTCGCGGGCGGTGACGTCGCGATCCTCACGAGCACTCGCGGACAAGCGTTGGCGCCGGTAAGGCTCACGACGGACATCCGCGCGGACACGGTGTTCATGCCCTTCCACTGGGCGGGCGAGGGCAGCGCGAACCGGCTCACGAACAACGCGACGGATCCGACGTCCTCGATGCCGGAGTTCAAGGTGACGGCCGTCCAGATCAGCGCGGCGCGGGTTGCCGCGGCAGCCATCGAGAGCGAAGGAGCGTTGCGATGAGGGTGGTGATTCTGGGCCACGGCATGGTGGGCTCGCGGCTCGCGCAGGACGTCGCCGCGCGCGTGCCGGGAGCGCGCGTGACGGTGCTGGGGCGCGAGCCGCACGCCCCGTATAACCGCGTGCTGCTGTCGAGCGTGGTCGCGGGCAAGACCGACGCCCGCTCGATCGCTCTCGACGCCGACACGCCCGGCGCCGACGTCCGCCGCGGCGTCACGGCGGTGTCGATCGACCGCGAGGCGCGCACGGTGAGCGCCTCGGACGGATCGCTGCTCGCGTACGACCGCCTGGTCTTCGCGACCGGCTCCGCCGCCCGCATCCCGCAGATTCAGCACGTGGCCGGGCCCGACGGGCTGGTGCCGGGGGTATTCGTGCTCAAGGATCTGGACGATGCGCAGGGGATCGTGGCGGCCCTGCCGCGCGCGCGGCGCGCCGTGGTCCTCGGGGCAGGCGTGCTGGGCATCGAGGTGGCGACGGGTCTCGCGGCGCGCG
Source organism: Demequina sediminis (assembly GCF_030296675.1). GTDB lineage: Bacteria > Actinomycetota > Actinomycetes > Actinomycetales > Demequinaceae > Demequina > Demequina sediminis. Next base: position 379,669 of record NZ_AP027736.1, read on the forward strand.
GCCTCGCCGTGACGCTCGTCCACCACGCCGACCGGCTCATGGAGCGCCAGCTCGGCTCGGTCGCGTCGCAGATTGCGGCGGACTCGCTCGGCCGCCTCGGCATCACCGTGGTGACCACCACCTCGGTCTCGCGCGTGCTCGAGCGCAGGGGCCACGTCAGCGGTGTCGAGCTCGACAACGGCGCACAGGTGCTCACCGACATGCTCGTGATGTGCGCGGGCACCATCCCCGAGACGGCGCTCGCGCGGCGCGCGGGGCTGCCGTGCGAACGCGGCATCCTCGTGGGCGACGGCCTCGCCTCGCCCGCGGATCCGGACGTGTTCGCGGTGGGCGACTGCGCACAGCCTCCCGAGGGCGGCACGGGTCTCGTGGCCCAGGGCTGGGACCAGGCGCGGCGGCTCGTCGACCTGTGGGCGGGCGACGCCGCTGGCGCGCAGGAGGACTCCTCGGGCGATGCCGCGCACGACCTCACCAACGTCGTGCGCGTCAAGGCCCCCGGTCTCGAGGTGGTCACGATGGGCCTGAGCGGCAAGTTCGATCACGGCGGTCGCGACCTCAGGGCCGTGCGCATCTCGGACCCTGCGGTCGGCAGGTTCGTCGAGGTCGTCGTGAGCGGCGGGATCCTGGTCGGCGCGACCGTCGTGGGGGACAAGGCCACCGCGTCCGACCTGCAGGCGCTCTACACGCGCCGTCTGCCCGTCCCGAGCGACCCCGCCCACCTCATCGTCCGTCCGATTCCCGGCGCCGCACCCGCACGCCGGTCGGCGGCGGAGCTGACGGACGAGGACACCGTCTGCCAGTGCAACGGGGTGTCGAAGGCGCGCATCCGCGCGGCCGTCGATGACGGCTGCGCGTCCCTCGAGGACGTCTCGCGCGCCACGCGCGCATCCACGGGCTGCGGCGACTGCAAGCCGCTCGTCCGAGAACTCATCGCGGCGCGTGCCGCGGATCACCACATCCCCGCGCTGGTGGGGGCAGGGGAGGCATCATGACCACCGAACGGATCGTCGTCGTGGGCGGCGGCATGGTCGCGCACCGCTTCACCGAGGCGCTGCGTGCGCGCGACACGGACGGCCGCTTCGCGGTCGAGGTGATCGCCGAGGAGCCGCGCGCGCCGTATGACCGCGTCGCGCTCACCAGCTACTTCACGGGCAAGTCTCCCGAGGACCTGCAGCTGGGTGATCCCGCGCTGTGGCACGACCCGCTGGTCGCGCTCCACCGCGACTCGCGCGCCACCGCGGTCGACCGCGAGCGACGCGTCGTGACGGTCGAGGGCGGCAGGGAGGTCGCGTACGACCACCTGGTGCTCGCCACCGGCTCGTACGCGTGGATGCCCCCCACGCCGGGAGCGGACCTGCCCGGCGTGTTCCTCTACCGCACGATCGACGACGTCGCGGCGCTGCGCGGCTGGGTCGAGGAGCGGCGCGCGGCTCTGGGCCGCCCGGTGCGTGGCGCCGTCATCGGCGGCGGCCTCCTGGGTCTCGAGGCCGCCGGCGCGCTGCAAGGACTGGGCGCCACGAGCACCGTGATCCAATTCGCCGACCGCCTGATGAACCTCCAAGTCGACGAGGGCGGCGGCGAGGCGCTCAAGCGCCTCATCGAGCAGCTGGGCGTGACGGTGAGGTGCAGCACCGCGACCTCCGAGCTGCGTCCGGGCAAGGACGGTCGCGTGGGTTCGATCGTGTTCGCCGACGGCGGCGAGCAACTGGTCGACGTCGTGGTGTTCGCCACCGGAGTGCGACCGCGCGACGAGCTCGGCGCCGCGGCGGGACTCGAGCTGGGCCCGCGCGGCGGCATCGTGGTCGACGACACGTGCCTCACCGCCGATCCCGCCGTCAGCGCGATCGGCGAGGTCGCGTGCATCCAGGGCTCGTGCATCGGCCTCATCGCTCCTGGCAACACCATGGCCGAGATCACCGTGGACCGCCTGCTGGGCGGCGCGAGCACGTTCCCCGGCGCGGACACCGCGACCAAGCTCAAGCTGCTCGGGGTGGACGTCGCGTCCTTCGGCGACGCGTTCGCGACCACGCCCGGCGCGCTCGAGATGGTCTATGCGGATCCGGTCAACGGCGTCTACAAGAAGCTGGTGCTCACCGACGACGCGCAGACGCTGCTCGGCGGCGTGCTCGTGGGGGATGCGTCGGCGTACGCGTCGCTGCGCCCGATGGTGGGCGCCCACCTTCCGGGCGACCCCGCCGGCTGGCTGCTGCCCGAGGGAGCGGTCGAGCGCCCGAGCGTGGACCTGCCGGACGAGGCCGCGGTGTGCTCGTGCAACAACGTCACAGCTGGCACCATCAGGGACGCCGTCAACCACGAGGGCTGCACCGACCTGGGCTCGGTCAAGGCGTGCACCAAGGCGGGGACGTCGTGCGGGTCCTGCCTGCCGCTCGTCAAGAAGATCATGGCGACCGAGCTCGAGAAGTCGGGCATCGAGGTCTCGAATGCGCTGTGCGAGCACTTCGCCATGTCCCGCGCGCAGCTCTTCAACGCCGTCAAGGTCGCGGAGGTGACCACCTTCTCGGACGTCATCGCCCGGTTTGGCAACGGCCGCGGCTGCGACATCTGCAAGCCCACCGTCGGGTCGATCCTCGCGTCGCTATACAACCAGCACGTGCTGGGCGACGACCGCGCGGCGCTGCAGGACACCAACGACCGCGTGATGGCGAACATGCAGAAGGACGGCACCTACTCCGTGGTGCCGCGCGTGCCGGGAGGCGAGATCCTTCCCGAGCACCTCATCCTGATCGGCCAGATCGCTCAGGACTTCGGGCTGTACACCAAGATCACGGGCGGCCAGCGGATCGACCTGTTCGGCGCTCGCCTCGAGCAGCTGCCGAGCATCTGGAAGCGGCTGGTCGACGCGGGCATGGAGTCGGGCCACGCGTACGGAAAGTCGCTGCGCACCGTGAAGTCCTGCGTCGGCTCGACCTGGTGCCGCTATGGCGTTCAGGACTCGGTGGGCATGGCGATCGCGCTCGAGTTGCGCTATCGCGGGCTGCGCAGCCCGCACAAGATCAAGCTGGGCGTCTCCGGTTGCGCACGCGAGTGCGCGGAGGCCCGCGGCAAGGACGTCGGCGTCATCGCCACGGACAAGGGCTGGAACGTCTACGTGGGCGGCAACGGCGGCTTCACGCCCGTGCACGCTCAGCTGCTGGTCGAGGACGTCTCCGACGAGGACGTGTTCCGCGTGATCGACCGCTACCTCATGTACTACATCCGCACCGCCGACCGCCTGCAGCGCACTGCGCCCTGGCAGCAGGAGCACGAGGGCGGGCTGGACGCGATCCGCAAGATCGTGGTCGACGACTCCCTCGGGCTGGGCGAGGAGCTCGACGCCCACATGGCGCGCCACATCGACAGCTATGAGGACGAGTGGAAGGCCGTGCTGAACGACCCCGAGCGCCTGCGCCAGTTCACGAGCTTCGTCAACGCGCCCGACCAGGCCGACCCGTCCCTCGCCTATGTGGAGCAGCGCGGCCAGCGTCGCCCCGCCACCCCCGCCGAGCGCGAGTCCGGCGCCGTGCTCATCGCCCCCTCGACCCTGGAGGTCCGTTCATGAGCGCGACCGTCACCCCGGCATCGTCCGTCGCGGGACCGTCCCTCGCGGGACCGTCCACGGCGACCGTCGTGTGCGACTACGACAGGCTCACGCCCGAGCTCGGGGTCGCCGCTCTCGTCGGCGGCGAGCAGGTCGCGTTGTTCCGTCTCGCGGACGGCAGCGTGCACGCGGTCCAGAACCTCGACCCGTTCTCCGGCGCGCACGTGATCTCGCGCGGCATCACGGGGGACAGGGCCGGCGTGCCGACGGTGGCCTCGCCCCTCTACAAGCAGGTGTTCTCGCTCATCGACGGCGCCTGCCTCGTGACCATGGACAAGGAACCCGTGGAGGGACACGCCGCGCACCTGCGTGTGTTTTTGGTCACGGTCGAGCACGGGAAGGTGCTCGTCGCCGCCGCGTAGGCGCGGCGTCGGGTCCAAGGTCACGGGGTGATCGCGCATGCCGTTTCTAGGGTGGAGCCAGCACTGGTCCCCACCGCAGCGGCTCGGTCGTGGACGCTGGGGCGTGCCGCGATGCGGGCCAGGAAAGGCAGCATCATGAGCACCCAGCGAATCGTCGTCGTCGGGGCGGGCATGGTTGCCCACCGCTTCGTCACCACGCTGCTCGAGCGCGACGGCGCCGGGCGATTCGAGGTCGAGGTCTACGGCGAGGAGGACTACGCGCCGTACGACCGCGTCGCCCTCACGAGCTACTTCCAGGGGACGTCCGCCGAGGGCCTCCTGCTGGGCGAGCCGAGCCTGTGGGAGGACCCTCGCGTCACCCTGCACCGCGGCGTCCGGGTCGAGTCGATCGACCGCGAGGCACGCACCGTCGCGACGTCCGACGGCGGCGAGGCGGGGTACGACCACCTGGTGCTCGCGACGGGATCGTACGCGTGGGCGCCGCCCGTGCCTGGCGTGGACCTGCCGGGCGTGTTCATGTATCGCACGGTCGACGACGTCGCGCGGCTGCGCGAGTGGGTGGAGACCCGCCAGCGCTTCTTCAACCGTCCGGTGCGCGGCGCGGTGATCGGCGGCGGCCTGCTGGGTCTCGAGGCCGCGGGCGCGCTGCAGAGCCTGGGCGCGACCAGCACCGTCGTCGAGTTCGCGCCGCGCCTCATGGCGCTCCAGGTCGACGAGTCGGGCGGTGAGGCGCTCAAGCGCCTCATCGAGAAGCTGGGCGTCACCGTCCGCACGGGCGTCGCGACCTCCGAGGTGCGCGCCGACCGCGACGGCAACGCCGGCACGCTCGTGTTCGCCGACGGCGGCGAGCAGCTAGTCGACGTCGTCGTGTTCGCCACCGGCATCCGCCCGCGCGACAACCTGGGCCGCGACGCCGGACTCGTGATCGGCGAGCGTGGCGGAATCGTGGTCGACGACACGTCGCTGACCGCGGACCCGGCAATCAGTGCGATCGGCGAGTGCGCGGCCGCCGCGGCGGACGGACACCTCTCGGTGGGCCTTATCGCGCCGGGCAACACCATGGCCGACGTCGCGGTCGACCGGCTGCTGGGTGGCGACGCGGTCTACATGGGCGCGGACACCGCGACCAAGCTCAAGCTGCTCGGGGTGGACGTCGCGTCCTTCGGCGACGCGTTCGCGACCACGCCGGGGGCCCTCGAGGTGGTCTACTCCGACCCGTTCTCGGGTGCCTACAAGAAGCTCGTGATGACGGACGATGCGTCGACCCTCCTGGGTGGGATGTTCGTGGGGGATGCCTCGGCCTACGCGACGCTGCGCCCGATGATCGGGGCGACGCTGCCGGGAGACCCGTCCGCATGGATCCTGCCCGAGGGTGCGGTCGAGCGGCCCGACCTCGAGCTGCCCGATGCCGCAACCGTGTGCTCGTGCAACAACGTCACCGCGGGCGCGATCCGCGACGCGGTCAACCACGACGGCTGCCACGACCTGGGCGCGGTGAAGTCCTGCACCAAGGCGGGCACCGCGTGCGGGTCCTGCTTGCCGCTCGTGAAGAAGATCATGGGTGCCGAGCTCGAAAAGGCGGGCCTCGAGGTCTCGAACGCGCTGTGCGAGCACTTCGCGATGTCGAGGGCTCAGCTGTTCAGCGCGATCCAGGTGGCCGACCTGCGGACGTTCTCGGACGTGCTCGAGAGGTTCGGCACGGGACGCGGCTGCGACATCTGCAAGCCCACCGTGGGCTCGATCCTCGCCTCCTTGCACAACGAGCACGTGCTGGGCGGCGACCGCGCCGCGCTGCAGGACACCAACGACCGCGTGATGGCGAACATGCAGAAGGACGGCACGTACTCGGTGGTCCCGCGCATCCCCGGCGGAGAGATCACGCCGGCCAAGCTCATGGTGATCGCGCAGGTGGCCGAGGACTTCGGGCTCTACACGAAGATCACGGGTGGCCAGCGGATCGACCTGTTCGGCGCTCGCCTCGAGCAACTGCCGCAGATCTGGAAGCGACTCGTGGACGCCGGAATGGAGTCGGGCCACGCGTACGGAAAGTCGCTGCGGACCGTGAAGTCCTGCGTGGGCTCCACCTGGTGCCGCTACGGCGTGCAGGACTCCGCGTCGATGTCGATCGCGCTCGAGCTGCGCTACCGCGGACTGCGCAGCCCCCACAAGATCAAGCTGGGCGTCTCCGGCTGCGCACGCGAATGCGCCGAGGCCCGCGGCAAGGACGTGGGGCTCATCGCGACCGAGCGCGGCTGGAACGTCTACGTGGGCGGCAACGGCGGCTTCACGCCCGCCCACGCTGACCTCCTGGTCGCGGATGCCTCGGACGAGGAGGCCTTCCGGGTGATCGACCGTTACCTCATGCTCTACATCCGCACCGCGGACCGCCTGCAGCGCACGGCCGCGTGGCAGGCCGAGTACGAGGGCGGACTCGACGAGATCCGCAGGGTGGTGGTCGAGGACTCGCTCGGCATCTGTGCCGAGCTCGACGCCCACATGGCCCACCACCTCGACACGTACGAGGACGAGTGGAAGGCCGTGCTCGACGATCCCGAGCGGCTGCGCCAGTTCACGAGCTTCGTCAACGCCCCCGACCAGGCCGACCCGTCGCTCGCCTACGTCGAGCAGCGCGGCCAGCGTCGCCCTGCCACCCCCGCCGAGCGCGAGTCCGGTGCCGTCCTCATCGCCCCCGCACGCCTGGAGGTTCACTCATGACCATCACCGCACCCGCCGTCCCATCGCCTTCGCGCGTCGTGGTCTGTGACTACGACGCGCTGTGCCCCGAGTTGGGTGTCGCGGCGCTCGTCGACGGCGTCCAGGTCGCGCTGTTCCGTCTCGCGGACGGCAGCGTGCACGCGGTCCAGAACCTCGACCCGTTCTCCGGCGCGCACGTGATCTCGCGCGGGATCACGGGAGACAGGGCGGGCGTGCCCACCGTCGCGTCTCCCATCTACAAGCAGGTGTTCTCGCTCGTGGACGGAACCTGCCTCGTGACGATGGACAAGCAGCCGACGTCCGGGATGAGTGCCGACTTGGAGGTGTACCCCGTCACCCTCGACAATGGCCAGGTGATCATCGACCTGGCTGGCCGAGCGTGACGGCTCTCTTCGGACTCGACCTCGGTGGCAGGCGCGTGGTCGTCGCGGGTGCGGGCCACGTCGCCTCGCGGCGCGTGCGACGCTTTCTCGCTGAGGGCGCCGACATCATGGTGGTCGCTCCCGAGGCGAGCGACGACGTCCGTCGCCACGCCCAACACGGCGATCTCGAATGGCGTGAGCGGGGCATCGTCCCCTCGGACCTCGACGATGCCTGGTTCGTGCTCGCCGCGACGGACCGGCCCGAGGTGAACGACGACGTCGCGGCCTGGGCGGCCGAGCGGCGCGTGTTCTGCATCGATGCGTCCGATGCCGCCAAGGGCACCGCGCGTCAGGCTGCCGCCTCGCGCCACGGCGACCTCGTGGTGGGCGTCGTCTCGACGGACAAGCCCGACCCCGCTCGCATCCGCGCGGTGCGCGACGCCGTCGCCGCGCACATCGATGCGGGCGAGGTGGACCTGCGCCGCCGCCGCGCGGGCCAGGGCCGCGTGATCCTCGTGGGCTCCGGTCCGGGCGATCCGGGTCTCATCACCGTGCGCGGGCGTCAGGCGCTCGCGGAGGCGGACGTGGTGGTCACGGACCGCCTGGGCGCGACCGAGCTGCTGGTGACGGTGCCCTACGACGTCGAGGTCATCAACGTGGGCAAATCGCCCGACACCCACCCGGTGCCGCAGGACCAGATCAACCGCATCCTCGTCGAGCACGCGCTCGCGGGCCGCACGGTCGTGCGTCTCAAGGGCGGCGACCCGTTCGTGTTCGGCCGCGGCGGTGAGGAGGCGCACGCGTGCATCGTCGCGGGCGTGCCCGTCGAGGTCGTGCCAGGAGTGACGTCGGCGCTGTCCGTGCCGGCGCTCGCCGGGATTCCCGTGACCCAGCGCGGCATCTCGACCTCGGTGCTCGTCACCTCGGGTCACGCGGGGGCCGACGCCGCCGCGGTCGCCGCGATGGCCGCCGGCGCGACCGTGGTGGTGCTCATGGGCGTGGCCGCGCTGCCCGACATCGTCGCGGCGGGCCTCGCGGGAGGAGCGGACGCCGCCACCCCCGTCGCGATCATCGAGCGCGGCACCACGGCGGACGAGCGCATCACGCGCGGGACGCTATCGGACATTGTTCGTCTCTCGGGAGAAACAGGGGTGAAACCTCCCGCGGTTATTGTCATCGGAGACGTCGCACGACCGGAGTTGTTGGCCTCGCAAGCGGCGGCTACTCCGGCCCGGCGGGAGTGACGAGGAGGTCTCGATGTCAGTTGGGGGAGAGCCGCTGGCGGGATGCGTGATGGTGATCACGGCGGATCGGCGGAAGAGGGAGCTGGCCTCGGCACTGGAGCGCCGCGGGGCGATCGTCAAGCACGCGCCCGCGCTGAGCACGATTCCTCATCTCGACGATGCGCGGCTGGTGGCGGACACGCGCGCGCTGATCGCGGCGCCGCCCGACGTGGTGGTCGCGACCACGGGCATCGGCTTCCGGGGCTGGATCGAGGCGGCCGATGCCGCGGGCCTGGCCGAGCCGCTCATCGACGCCCTGCGCGGGGCGCGCCTGGTGGCGCGCGGGCCCAAGGCGCGCGGCGCGATCCAGGCCGCGGGCCTCGAGGCCGACTGGGTCGCGGAATCCGAGACCGCCGCTGAACTGCGCGACTATCTGCTCGCCGAGGGCGTGGAGGGCCTGCGCGTGGCCGTGCAGCACCACGGCAATGGCTCCGATGGACTGGACGAGGCGTTCACGGAGGCCGGCGCCGACGTGCAGAGCCTGCTCGTGTACGGCTGGGGGCCGCCGCTGCAGCCCGAGGTCCACCTCGAGTGGATCGACCAGGCGGCGACGGGCGGGGCGGACGCCGTGCTCTTCACCTCGGCCCCCGGCGCCGACTCGTGGATCACGACCGCGCGCCAGCAGGGTGTGCTCGACGCGATCGCGGCCCGCGCCGCAACCGGCGAGCTGGTCATCGCAGCGGTGGGTCCCGTGACCGCCGCGCCACTCGAGGAGGCGGGACTCGTGGTGCAGTATCCGGATCGCTGGCGCCTGGGGGCGCTCGTGCGCATGCTCGTGCAGGACTTCACCGAGACCGCGGTGGGCACGCCCACCCCCGACGGACCCCTGGTCATGAGGGCCACCACGGCGGTGCTCGACGGCAGGGTGCTGCCGCTCACGCCCACCGGGCTCGAGATCCTGCGTGCGCTCGCGAGGGCCAAGGGCAACGTGCTCACGCGCGAGCAGCTCGCCGCGATCCTGCCGGGAGCGCAGGCTGGCCCGCATGCCGTCGAGGCCGCGATCAACCGGCTGCGCGAGAACTCGGGTGCACCCACCCTCGTCCGCACGGTGGTCAAGCGAGGCTACGCTCTCGCGGTGAGCGCGGCATGAGCATCCTCATCGGCTGCGCGCACGGCACGCGCGACGCGGACGGCCAGGCGACCATTCGGCGGCTGGTCGAGGACGTCCGGGCCGCGCTGCCCGCACACGACGTCCGCGAGGCGTACGTCGACGTCCACGGGCCTTACGTGTCGGACGTGGTCGCGGAGCTCGAGGAAACCGACGGGACCACGGCTGTCGTGGTGCCGCTGCTGCTCGCGGGCGGCTATCACGTCTATCACGACATCGCCGAGGCCATCGAGGACCGCACCGACATCGTGTCCGCGACCGCCCTGGGCCCGGACCCGCGGCTCATCGACATCGTGATGGAGCGGGTCCATGAGGCCGGGGTGCCGCACACCGCGACGCTCGTGTTGGCCGCGGCCGGATCCTCCGATCCGCGCAGCCAGGCGGACACCGCCGCCGCCGCCGAGATGCTGCGCGCGCGCTGGGACGGTCCCGTGCGCATCGGCTACGCGGCGGGCATTCATCCCACGGTGGCCGATGCCGTGACGGAGGCCCGCAAGTATGGCGAGGACGGCGTGGTCGCGGTGGCATCCTTCCTGCTCGCGCCCGGCTTCTTCCAGAAGAGGTTGGGGGAGTCGGGCGCGGACTACGTGACCGGCCCCCTCGCCCCGCACCCGCGGCTCGTGGAGATCGTGCTCGACCGGTACCGTGACGCGGGTGGAAGCTGACGCATTCGTCCGCCACCGCGCCCTCGAGGGCTTCGGTGCGGCGGGCCAGGACGCGCTCGCGCGCGCGCGGGTGGCGGTGGTCGGGGCGGGCGGCCTCGGCTGCCCGGCCGCGCTGTATCTGGCGGCCGCGGGCGTGGGACGCCTCACGCTGATCGACTCGGACCGCGTGTCCGTCACCAACCTGCATCGTCAGGTGCTCTTTGGCCCCGAGGACGTGGGCCGGCCCAAGGTCGAGGCGGCCGCGGAGGCGCTCGCGCGCCTCGCCCCCGGCACCGAGGTGACGGCCCTGGACGCACGCCTGGGCGCGGATGCTCCCGCGGTGCTCGAGGGTCACGACCTGATCCTGGACTGCACCGACACGTGGCCGTCCCGGCTCACGGTGAACGATGCCGCGGTCGCCCTGGGCGTCCCGCTCGTGTGGGGCGCGGTGCAGGGCTGGTTCGGTCAGGTGACGGTGTTCGACGAGGGTCGCACGCTGCGCGACGTCTTCCCGCATGAGCCGCCGCAGGATCTTGCCGTGTGCGACGGCGGCGGCGTGCTTGGGCCGCTGTGTGGCCAGGTGGGCACCGCGATGGCGGCCCAGGCCGTAGTGCTGCTGTCGGGCACCGGCCGCGGACTGCGCGGCACGCTGCAGGTGCTCGACGCGCGCGAGGGCGTGTGGCGCGCGCTGCCGGTCGCGGGAGGCGCCCATGCGTAGTGCCGACGACCACGCCGCCCGCCTCCTGAGCCTGCTGCGCCCGCCGGTGCCGGGCATCGTCCCCCTGCGCGAGGCGCTGGGACTGGTCCTGGCCGCGGATGTCACCGCGGCGGGAGCCATCCCGCCGTTCGACAACTCGGCGATGGACGGCTACGCGGTGCGGTCCGCGGACTGCGTGGGCGCGTCGCCCGACGCCCCGGTGACGCTCGCGGTGGTGGGGGAGTCCGCGGCGGGGCACCCGTTCTCGGGCGCGGTCGGGCCGGGGACCGCGGTGAGGATCATGACGGGCGCGCCGCTGCCCGCCGGCGCCGACTCGGTGGTGGCGCAGGAGCACGTGACGCGTTCGGGTGGTGACGTGGTGCTCGCCGCGGCGGTGCGCGATGGCGCGCATGTGCGTCGCGCGGGCGAGGATGCGCGGTCGGGCGACGTCGTGGTGCGCGCTGGCGTCGAGTTGCGGCCGCGACACCTCGCGGCGGCTGCCTCCGCGGGGGTCGCGCGCGTCGAGGCGTGGCCGGCTCCGCGGGTGGCCTTCCTGGTGACGGGGGACGAGCTCGTGGCGCCCGGCGATCCGCTCGGACCGGGGCAGATCCACGAGTCCAACGCGACGACCCTGGCGGCGAGCCTGCGCGCGCTGGGCGCGGTCCTGATCGACCTGGGAATCGCGGGGGACAGCGCCGATGCGGTGCGCCGCGCGGTGGAGTCCGCGGTCGCGGCGGGCGCGGACCTCGTGGTGACCACCGGGGGAGCGAGCGTGGGCGACCACGACCCCGTCAAGGAGGGCCTCGCGGGTGCGGGCGTCGAGTTCCTGAACGTCGCGATGCAGCCCGGCAAGCCGCAGGGGCTTGGTGTGGTCGGCGGCGTGCCCGTCGTGTCCCTGCCGGGCAATCCCGTGGCCGTCGCGGTGTGCGTCGAGCTGTTCGTGGGCCCCGCGGTGCGCGCGCTGCGGGGCGTGCCCGAGCCCGCGTGGGAGCCCCTGCCCGCCGCGGTGGGGTGGGCATGCCCGCCCGGCCGCGAGCAGCTCATGCCCGTGGTGATCGAGGACGGGGCGCTGCGGCCCGCGACTTCGGGCGGCTCGGGATCTCACCTGGTGGCACGGCTCGCGGTGGCGGATGGCATCGCCCGTGTGCCCGCGAGCACGGAGGCCGTCGCACCGGGCGATACCCTCGCCTTCAGGAGGTTCACCGCATGAGCGACTTCACCCACTTGGACGGCGACGGCAGGGTCCGCATGGTCGACGTCACCCAGAAGAACCCGACCGTGCGCCGCGCGGTCGCGCAGGGCTTTGTCGAGTGCGCGCCGCACGTGGTCGCGGCGCTGCGCGACGGGGCGGTCCCCAAGGGCGACGTGCTGGCCCTCGCGCGGATCGCCGGCATCGCGGGAGCGAAGCGCACCCCGAGCTGCTGCCGCTCGCGCACGTGATCGGGGTCCACGGCGCCACGGTCGAAGTCGAGGTGGTCGACGACGGCGTGGCGATCGTTGCCACCGTGTCCACCGCCGATCGCACGGGCGTCGAGATGGAGGCGCTCACCGCGGTCTCCATCGCGGCGCTCAACGTGGTCGACATGGTCAAGGGCCTCGACAAGATGACGTCCATCCGTGACGTGAAGCTGATCGCGAAGGACGGCGGGAAGTCGGGTTCCTGGCGACGTGCCTGAGGACTCCTCGCTGGCGTGGGACGCCGTGGTGATCGCGGGCGGCGCGGGCAGCCGCCTGGGCGGGGCGTCCAAGCCCGAGCTCGTGGTGGGTGGCGTCGCGCTGGTTGACCGCACGCTCGCGGCCGTGGCCGGTGCGCGCGCCGTGATGCTCGTGGGTGGGCCGCGGCGCGAGGGCGTGGGCTGGACCGTCGAGGACCCGCCGCGCTCGGGACCGGCGGCCGCTGTTGCGGCGGGGGTCGCGGCGCTTGCCGCGGCGGCTCGTGGCGGGGGTGCTGGTGCGGGTGCTGGTGCTCCGGCCGGGCCCGCGCCCTGGACCGTGGTGCTCGGCGTGGACACCCCGCGCGCGGAGCAGGCGGTTCAGGCGCTGCTCGCCGCGCGCGAGGGCGACGGCGGGGCGTCCCCTGTTGGTGCGACGTCCTTTGACGGTGCGTGGCTCGTGGATGGCGAGGGCCGCGAGCAGCCGCTGGTCGCGGTCTACCGCACCCGGGTGCTGGCCGCGCATGCGGAGGAGACCTCATCGGGGCGTCGTTGCGTAGGCTGGTGGGCGGGCTCGCGATGATCGCGGTGCCGGACACCGCCGGCCTCTCACGTGACCTGGATACCTGGGATGATGCGCGCTTCTGGAAGGAGACGCTGGGATGACCGAGAACACGCTGGAGAAGTGGGTGGCCGCGCTCGCGACCGAGCTCGACCTGGACATCGCGGATGTCGACGTGCAGGCCCTGCTCGACGTGGCACGCGACGCCGCGCACTCGGTGGTGCGACCGGCGGCCCCGCTCGCGACGTTCCTGGTGGGCTACGCGGCGGGCCGGCGCGGCGCCGCGGGCGACGACCTCACCCCGGAGTGCGACCGCGCATCGGCCCTCGCTCGCGACTGGGTCGCCGAATGATCCGCGTGCGTGCGTTCGCCGCGGCCGCCGAGGCCGTGGGCGCTCCCGAGCTGGACATCGCCGCCGCCTCGGTCGGAGACCTCCGCGCCGCGTTGGGCGCGCGCGGCGAGTCCGCGCCCCGCGTGATCGCGCAGTGCGCGGTGCTCAGGGCGGGGGAGCGGCTCGAGGACTCGGCACCGCTGAACTCGGGCGATCTGGTCGACGTGCTCCCGCCCTTCGCGGGGGGCTGATCCGCGCGCACGTGCTCTGGTGCCGCGCTTTTCCGCGGCTCCGCCACACGCCGCGCGCCCTATGGGACACCCACCGTCGCTTTTCGCGCTCCGTTGCCTCCCATGGGACATCTATGGTCGTTTCCGTGTGGCGCAGCGGACTCGCGAGCGCTTGTGAAGCCCGCATCCGTCCCTCGCCGAGCGGTGCACAAGGGCACGCCCTTGGGAAGCCCGGCTGGCCCCAAGTCTTCATGGCACAGGGCACGCCCTACGTATTGACGTTGTCATGACGGCGCGCGTAGCCTGGAGTCCGTTCGTCTTCTGGAGGCAATCATGAGCGCGATCGCCCGCGACGCCCATCTGCAGGTGCGGATCTCCACCACGGAGAAGGAGCGCCTGCGTCGCGCGGCGGAGCAGTCTGGCCTCGACCTCTCCTCGTTCGTACTTCAGCATGCGCGGCGCGCTGCCGACGAGATTCTCGCCGAACAGGCCGCCTTCACCCTCACCGACGTCGAGTACGACCGCTTTCTCGAACAGCTCGATGCGCCCGCCCAGGTGGTGCCGGGTCTGGCCAATCTGATGCGCCGAGCCTCGCCGTTCTCCGACCGCTGAGGGCAGCGGCGGCCCGTGACCAGCTACACCACACCGGTCCACCTCGGGGTGAGGCACGACGTCAGCGAGTTCCGGTGCGAGAGCGAGGAACTCAGCACGTGGCTTCGTGTCCACGCTCGGAGTTCTCATGGGGGCGGCCACACCCGCGTCGCCGTGGTGACGGAGCACGGCAGCGATCGCGTGGTCGGGTACTCCGCGATCGCTCCAGGGCACGTGCTTGCGGAGGACGCAACTGCGCGCATGCGGGCTGGCGGCGGACGACACCCGGTTCCCGTGGTGGTGCTCGCACGGCTGGCCGTCGATGCGCGGCACACGGGCAAGGGTCTCGGCGGTGGTCTGCTGCTCGACGCCATCATGCGCTCGCTCGCCGCAGCCGAAGAGATCGGCGGCCGCGCCCTCGTGGTCGACGCGAAGGACCAGGCAGCCAAGGAGTTCTACCTCCGCCAGCTCAGCGGCTTCCAGGAGTTGCCCGGCGATCCGATGCGGCTCGTGCTGATGTTCAAGGACATCCGCGCGACCATTGCCGAGCTCTGAACCCACTCAGAGCCCAACCCCAGCAACCAGCCCCACCTACCCCCGATGGCGCTCATCGGGCGGTCGGGCTGCACGAAGCTCGGGTCGTCGATCCCGTGACCGGGCCGCTTGCGCGCGACGCACGCCTGCATCGCGGCCGCAAGCCGGGCATCGTCCGCGCCCTCGCGCATCAGCGTGCGCAGGTCGGACTCCTCGTGCGCGAAGAGGCAGTTGCGGAACTGGCCATCGGCGGTCAGCCGCACCCTGTCGCAGCGCTCGCAGAACGTGCGGGTCACGGAGGCGATCACGCCCACCGTGGCGGTGGTGCCCGCGATCGCGAACTCCTCGGCCGGCGCGCTACCGGGAGCACCCAGCGGTGTCAGGTCGAAGCGCGTCGCGACCGCACCCAGGATCTCCGAGGCCGTCACCATCTCTTCGCGCCGCCACGTGTGGCCGCCGTCGAGGGGCATGTGCTCGATGAAGCGCATCTGCAGGCCGCGCTCGACCGCGAAGGACACGAGGTCCGCGATCTCGTCGTCGTTGACGCCGCGCATGATGAGCGCGTTGAGCTTGATGGGTGCGAAGCCCACGGCCCGCGCGGCCTCGATGCCCGCGAGCGTGTCCGCGAGCCGGTCGCGGCGCGTCAGCTCGATAAACCGCGCGCGCTGCAGCGTGTCGAGAGAGATGTTGACGCGGTCGAGTCCCGCGTCCCGCAGCGGCGCGGCCAGGGCCGGCAGCCGCAGCGCGTTGGTGGTGAGCGACAGGTCGAGAGGCCCGTCGGATGTCGAGATCGCGGCCAGCTCGCGGACCACGTCCACCACGTCGGGACGCAGTAGCGGCTCCCCGCCCGTGAGGCGCACCTCCCGCACCCCAAGCCCGACCGCGACACGCGTGAGGCGGACGAGTTCCTCGGTGGAGAGCAGCGTCGCGGACTTGAGCCACGGCACCCCGTCCGCGGGCATGCAATAGGTGCAGCGCAGCGAGCAGCGATCCGTGAGCGAGATCCGCAGGTCCCGGTGGACGCGGCCGTAGCGGTCGATGAGCTCCATCAGACCACCCCCACCCACGTGTGCGAGCCGTCGGCCAGGATCTCGCGCTTCCACACGGGCAGCTCCGCCTTCACCCTCTCGACGGCCTCGCGGCACGCCGCGAAGGCCTCGGCCCGATGCGCGGAGGCCGCCGCGGCCACAATCGCCACGTCGCCCACCCCCAGCAGCCCCGTCCGGTGCGTGAGCGCGATGACCGCGCCATGCGCGGCCTCGACCTCCGCGACGATGCGCGCGACCAGGGCTCCGGCGTCCGGGTGCGCCGAGTAGTCCAGCCCCACGACCTCGCCCTCGACACTCGGGTCGTGGTCCCGCACGAGGCCGATGAACGTCGCGACGGCGCCGTGAGAGGGACGGGCGACGGCCGCCACGTGGGCGTCCAGGGACAGCGGGGCGTCCGACACGGCGGCGATCGCGGGCATCAGTGGTCACCGCCGTCGACCTGCGCGATCGCGTGGGCGATCAGCGCGGGCAGCACCTCGAGCGCGGACTCGACCGCGGACATCGATCCCGGCAGGTTGATGATCAGCGCGGGCGGCTCGTGCGCGGTGAGTCCGGCCAGCCCGCGGGAGAGCGCCACGAGGGGCGTGCGGCCAGCGTCGCGCTGGCGCAGCAGCTCGGGGATGCCCGGCAGCGGCACCGCGATGAGCGGCGCGGTCGCTTCGGGGGTGACGTCGCGCGGCCCGATTCCGGTCCCGCCGGTGGTGACCACGGCGCGCGCACCGTCCGCGATGGCGTCCTCGATCACCTGGGCGATCGCGGAGGCGTCGTCGGGGACGATGCGCGGGCTGAGATGAGCGTCGACCGCCGCCAGGCCGCCGCACAGCGCCGGCCCCGTGAGGTCGTCACGCGCGCCCGCAAACGAGCGATCCGAGACCGTGACGACCGCGACGCGGATGCCGGCGAGGGTGGGGGACATGAGGTCAGTCTAGGAACGCGTCGGTTACGCACGGATTGCGGGGACATCCCCGCGCCGGTCACGAGGGCGTGAGCGGGTAGGCGTCGAGCCCCGCGGGCACTCCGAACGCGATCCGATCCCCCAGGGACAGGAGGGCGGCGTCCGCGGGGTCGACGTCCGCCGCCAGGCTCGTGCCGTGCACGCGGACCTCGTCACCGCGCGGCTCGAGGGCGGTGACGTGCTCGGCGATCCAGGCGCGCCCGGGCGCGCGCGGGCCCTCATCGCCCTCGAGCGCCACCGCGGCCGGGCGCGCCGCGACCGCCGCCCGCCGACCCGCACCGGGACCCCCGGTGACCGGCACCCTCACCCCGGCATCGGTGACCAGGGCGCCCCCGCGCATCGTCCCCACCACGAGCACGCGCGCGGCCATGCGCGCGGCGAAGGCCGTCCGCGGGCGGGTCAGGACCTCGCTCGCCGCGCCGGCCTCGACCACGCGGCCGCCCTCCACCACCGCGACGTCGTCCGCGAAGGCGTACGCGTCGAGCGCATCGTGGGTGGTGACGACGGCCGTGCGCTCCTTGAGCAGCGACGAAATCAGCGCGCGCACCTCGCTCGCGGCCCCCACGTCGAGCCCCGCGAAGGGCTCGTCGAGGAGCAGCACGCGCGGCTCGGCGGCGAGCGCCCGTGCGATGGCGACCCTGCGCGCCTGTCCGCCCGAGAGCTCGCCGGGTCGGCGGTCGCCGCATCCGTCGAGCCCCACCCGGGCGAGCCAGTCGTCCGCTGTGGCGCGCGCGGCGGCCCGGGACGCGCCGCGCGAGCGCGGCCCGAACGCGACGTTGTCGCGCACGGACATGGTGGGAAAGAGCGCATCGTCCTGGGACAGCAGGCCGATGCCGCGCTCGCGGGCGGGCGTCGACGTGCGGGCGTCGGCGAGGGGGCGGCCGTCGAGACTCACGTGGCCGTCGGACAGCGGGACCAGGCCGGCGATCGCCTCGAGCACGGTGGACTTGCCGGCACCGTTGGCACCCAGCAGCACGAGCGTGCGGCCGGTGGCGAGCGTGAGGCGGGCGTCGACGCGTCGCGGCTGGACGACCACGTGGCAATCGAGTGTCATCGCGCCAGGCGTCATCGCGTCGGGTGTCATCGGGCGGACCCCACGGGCCGGTAGGCCACCGCGACCACGACGATCGCGATCGCGACCATCACGAGCGACAGGGCGGCGGCCGCGCCGGGGTCGGTCTCGCGCGCGAGGTAGACCTCGAGCGGCGCCGTGCGCGTCACCCCCTCGAGAGAGCCCGCGAACGTGAGGGTCGCGCCGAACTCGCCGAGGGCACGCGCAAACGCGAGCACAGCTCCGGTCGCGAGGGCGGGGCCCAGGGCGGGAAGGGTGACGGTCGCGAGAATGCGAGTCCGCGACGCGCCGAGCGTCGCCGCGACGGCCTCGTGCCGTCCGGTGCGCGCCGCGAGCGCCGACTCGACCGCGACCACCATGAACGGCAGGGCGACGAAGGTCTGCGCGAGGACCACGGCCGTAGTGGTGAAGGCGAGGGACCCGCCCACGGCCTCGCCCAGCAGTCCGCGACGCCCGAAGGCGTAGAGCAGCGCGAGGCCGCCGACCACCGGGGGCAGCACCAGCGGGATGAGTACCAGCGCGCGCGCGACCGCGCGCGCGGCGCCGCGCATCGCGTGCAGTGCGAACGCGAGCGGGACGCCGAGCACCACGACCAGCGCCGTGGCGATCGCCGCCGTGCGGAGGCTGAGCCCGAGGGCGGTCGCGGCGGCGGGGAGGACACCAGCCCGCCCAAATCGGCGAGCTCAACGCGGCCCACGAGTCCCGCGAGGGGCAGCAGCACCACGAGCGCGCCCGCGATCGCGAGCGGCATCATCCACCGGGGCGCGGTCACGGCACGCCGAACCCTGACTCGGTGAGCATCGCGCGCGCCTCGGGCCCCGTCACGTAGTCGACGAAGTCCGAGGCGAGGGTCGGCTCGGCGGCGGCGTCGAGCGGCGCGATCGGATAGCGCGTGAGGACGCGCTCGGTTCCCTCGATCGCCACGGCCTCGACGCCGTCCGCCCGGGCGATGTCGGTCGCGTAGACCACCCCGGCATCGGCCTGACCCGAGGCCACCTTCGCGAGCACGTCGCTCACCGACTGCTCCTCGGAGGCCGGCGCGAGCCTGAGCGCGTCGAGCGCGGCGAGCTCCGCGGTCGCGGCGCCGCACGGGACCTGCGGGGCGCAGATCACGGACACGACCGCGGGATCCTCGAGGTCGGCCAGGGCCGTGACGCCCGCGGGGTTGCCCGCGGGTACCGCGATGACCAGGTGGTTCTTTGCGAAGAGGCGGGGCTCGACGGCGACCAGGTCCGCCACGGCATCCATCTGGGTGGTGTTCGCGGAGGCGAACACGTCGGCGGGAGCGCCCTCGGCGATCTGTGCGGCCAGATCCGAGGAGCCGCCGTAGGTGACGCGCACGTCGACGTCGGGGTGCGCGATCTCGAACTGATCGGCGATGCGCTCCATGACCTCGGAGAGGGAGGCGGCGGCGTAGACGCTGAGGGTGCGTGACGGTTCGCGAGAGGTGTTCTCCGCGTGGAGGCCGGGGGCGATCCCGCAGCCGGCGGCGGTGCCCGCGAGCGCGAGCGCGATCCCGGCGGTGCGGGCGTGGGCGGTGCGGGCGGTGTGGGTGGCGCGGGCGGTGCGGGCGGCGCGCCTCGGGGTGGTGAGGGTCACGCCTTGGCCGCCGGCGTCTCGACGATGACCGTGGTCGCCTTGACCACCGCGGTCGCGACGGAACCGGGCTCGAGGCCCAGCTCCCGCACGGCCTCGGCGCTCATGAGCGACACGACGCGGTGCGGTCCGCACTGGAGGTCGACCTGGGCCATGACGCCGTCCGCGATCACGCGCGTGACGATTCCGGTGAAGCGGTTGCGGGCCGAGCGCCCGACGCCCGTCGGGTCCTCGGGCGCCGCGGCCCGGGAGGCGAAGGCCGCGACGTCGACGCCGTCGACCAGGAGGCGTCCGGCGGAGTCCTTGAGCGTGGGGATCGACTCGGCGTCGATCCACCTGCGCACGGTGTCGTCGCTCACGCCCAGGAGGGCGGCGGCCTCGGAGACTCGCAGATGCGGCATGAAGACGATGCTAGTGACGCACATGCGGCGCAGCAAGGCGTCTGGGGTGTGGGTCAGGGGGTGGGGATCGGGGTGCGCGGGTGGGTTGGCGGAAGGGCGGGTGGGTCGGCGGGTTGGCGGGCGGGGTTTGGTGGGCGGGGTTTGGTGGGCGGGTCCTGGACCGGCTGAGGCCGGGTGACGTTCTGCGGACGGCCGCGCTGCGCTTAGCGCAGAGGATTTTGCGATTCTCGAGGCCTCGATGGCCTTGGCGCAGAGGATTTTGCGATCGGGCTGGGTTGAGATCCCAGTGCAATCTGCAGATCTGATGCGCGAGGCCCGAATCCGCCCCAGAAATCGCAAGATTCTCTGCGCGAAGCGGGTTCCGCCTGCCGGTCAACGTTTGAGCACGCCAAGGACGGACCGCAGGATCGACCGGCCGATCTCGCGCCCCGCGGTGCGCGCGAAGTCGCGCACCGGCGCCGACTCGAGCACCTGCTCGACGCCCGACTTCTCGGAGCGGCGGGAGGACCCCGAGGAGGACTTGGAAGAGGACCCGGAGGAGGAGCCGCGGGGAGACCCGGAAGAGGACCCGGAAGAGGGCCCGGAAGAGGACCCGGCGGAAGGCCCGGGCTCGCGGCTGGCGGCCTTCGCGGCCCGCGCGGTCAGCATCTCGTACGCGCTCTCGCGATCCACGGCCGTCGCATAGCGCGGCGCGAGCGGAGAGGCCACCACGGCCTCGGCTACCACCTGAGCGGGCGCGGGATCCATGAGCCCGCGCGGCGCGCACAGCCGCGTCCACGCGACCGGGGTCGGCGCTCCCTTGTCGCTCAGCACCGTCACCACCGCCTCGCCGATACCCATCGTCGTGAGCACCTCCTCGAGGTCGTACGGCGAATTCGGGAAGGTGCGCGCGGTCGCCCGCATGGCCGCGGCATCGTCCGGAGTGAACGCGCGCAGCGCGTGTTGGATGCGTGAACCCAGCTGGCCCAGGACATCGGCCGGCACGTCCTTGGGGGTCTGTGTGCAGAAGAACACGCCCACGCCCTTCGAGCGGATGAGCCGCACCGTCTGGGTGACCTGAGCGAGGAACTCCTTGGACGCATCGGCGAACAGCAGGTGTGCCTCGTCGAAGAAGAACACGAGGCGCGGCTTGTCCGCGTCGCCCACCTCGGGGAGGTCGGCGAACAGGTCCGCGAGCAGCCACATGAGGAACGTCGAGAACAGCTGCGGGTGGTCGAGCAGGCGCGGCAGCTCGAGCGCGGAGATGATGCCCCTGCCGTCGGGCGCGAGCCGCAGCAGATCCGTGGTGTCGAAGGCCGGCTCGCCAAAGAACTCGTCGCCGCCCTGGGCCTGAAGATTCGCGATCTCGCGCAGCAGCACGCCCGCCGTCTGCGTCGACACCCCGCCGATCGTCTTGAGCTCCGCCTTGCCCTCGTCGGACGTGAGGTGCGCGATCACGGCGCGCAGGTCCTTGAGGTCGAGCAGCGCGAGCCCGTTGGTGTCCGCCCAGTGGAACACCAGCCCCAATGCGGATTCCTGGACGTCGGTGAGGCCCAGCACCTTTGCGAGCAGCAGCGGCCCGAAGTCGGTGACGGTCGTGCGCAGCGGCAGCCCCGTGCCGGCGGCGGCCTCTCCCAGCGCGTAGAACTCGACGGGGTAGGCGCGCGGCTCCCACTCCTGGCCGATGTCGGCGGCTCGCGTGGCGATGAAGTCCTTGGCCTCGCCCGCGACCGCCATGCCCGACAGTTCGCCCTTGATGTCCGTCACGAAGACCGGCACCCCGGCATCGGACAGCGACTCGGCGAGGCCCTGCAGCGTGCGCGTCTTGCCCGTCCCTGTCGCCCCCGCGATGAGTCCGTGGCGGTTCATCATCGCGAGTGGGAGGCGCACCTGTGCCGCGGGGTTGCCGGCTCCGCCCTGCACGAGCGCGCCGAGCGTGATCGACGGACCGTCGAAGGTGTAGCCCGCGGCCACCGCCGCGGCGTGGTCGGGACCGTTCGGTTCGCTCATGCTCCCCAATGTAGGGAGGGACGATGCCCGGCGCGCGGCGAGCGGATCAGGCGGGAGGGGAGTGGTGGGCCTTGCGGGCCCGTCCTCGCGGTCGATGGTGTCAAAGACCTGGTGGTAAAGCTGCGCGTGGACGCGCTCGACGTGGGGGATGTCCTCGAACTCCAGGGGGTCGTCGGACGCGGACTCGATGATGAGCGTGCCGGTGCGCAGCATGCGGTCGATGAGGCCGTGGCGGAACTGCACCGTGTTGACGCGAGCGAGCGGGATGTCGATGCCGGTCTTGGTCAGCACGCCGGTGCGGAAGATCACGCGGCGGTCCGTGATGACGAAGTGCGTGGTGAACCAGCGAATGAACGGAGCGATGCCCCACCAGATGACCACGATCGCGAGGATCACGCCGATCGCGATGCCGATCACGGTCTGCGTGGTGTCCGTGAGGTCCGATCCCGTCACGAGCATGCCGGCCACGACGGCCGCCGCGACCGCGAGGGCCGCCACGATCACGGGGCCGATCAGAGCCTTCCAGTGGGGGTGGCTGTCGACGACGATCTCCTCGTCGGGGGCAAGCAGCGTGCGCGGGTATCCCATGACGCCGAACGTAGCAGCGGCGACGGTCGCGCGGAAGCCCAGCGCAGTGTGCCGCGAGGCGACGCTGACGCGCCGGTCACGTCCCGGTCACCGCCAGGAAACATGCCGTGGCTAGTGTGGGGCGCATGACCTCGTCACCGAACACGCCGTGGGCCGGCTACCAGCCCGTGCAGGCGTGGGACGAGGCCGTCGACCTCGACGGCAAAGTGAGGGAGCCGTACTCGCGCGTGTACGCGGAGATCGACCGGATGTCCGGCGATGACCTCTACTCACGGGCCGAGGCTCTCGCCTCGACCTATCTCGCCCAGGGCGTGACGTTCGATCACGCGGGCGAGGAGCGGCCGTTCCCCCTCGACATCGTCCCTCGCGTCGTGGGCGCTAGCGAGTGGGACATCATCTCGCCCGGTGTGGCGCAGCGCGTGAAGACCCTCGAGGCCTTTCTCGCGGATGTGTACGGCTCGCAGCATTGCGTCAACGACGGCGTGGTGCCGCGCCGCCTCATCGCTACCTCGCAGTACTTCTATCGGTCGGCCGCCGGGATCGACCCCGCGAACGGCGTGCGGGTGCACGTGTCGGGAATCGACCTGGTGCGCGACCAGCACGGCATCTGGCGGGTCCTCGAGGACAACGTCAGGGTGCCGTCGGGAGTCAGCTACGTGCTGTCGAACCGCCGCGCGATGTCGCAGATGTTCCCCGACATGTTCGGCGCGATGGGCGTGCGCCCGGTGCTCGAGTACTCGCAGCGCCTGCGTGCCGCGCTCGCGAAGTCGGCTCCCGACGATGTCGACGACCCGACCATCGTGGTGCTCACCCCCGGCGTCTTCAACAGCGCGTACTACGAGCACTCTCTGCTCGCCCGCACCATGGGCGTCGAGCTGGTCGAGGGCCGCGACCTCGAGACCCACAACGGGCGCGTGTACATGCGCACCACGGCCGGCAGGCGGCGCGTCGACGTCATCTACCGCCGCGTCGACGACGACTACTTGGACCCCGTGGTCTTCCGCCCCGACTCGACGCTCGGAGCACCCGGGCTGGTGCACGCCGCGCGGCTCGGTAACGTCACGATCGCGAACGCGATCGGTAACGGCGTCGCGGACGACAAGCTGATCTACACGTACATGCCCGACCTCACGCGCTACTACCTGGGGGAGGAGCCGATCCTGCCCAACGTGGACACGTGGCGCCTCGAGGAGCCCGAGGCCCGCGCCGAGGTCATGGACCGCCTCCACGAGCTCGTGGTCAAGCCCGTCGACGGCGCGGGCGGCAAGGGCGTGACGATCGGCACCAAGGCCTCCGCGCAGGAGCTCGACGCGGTGAGGGCGCAGATCCTCGAGGACCCGCGCGGCTGGATCGCACAGCCGGTCATCCAGCTGTCGACCGTGCCGACCCTCACCGACGACGGCCTCGAGCCTCGCCACGTGGACCTGCGCCCGTTCGCGGTCAACGACGGCGACGACGTCTGGGTGCTGCCGGGCGGGCTCACGCGCGTCGCGCTCGCGCGGGGCCAGCTGATCGTGAACTCGTCGCAGGGCGGCGGGTCCAAGGACACCTGGGTGCTGGGCGGCGTGCGCCAGCGCAGGGGCGCCACCACGCCGCCGCCGGAGTCGCGCGTCGAGCTGGCGGGGATCGGCTCGGTGCCGCAGGCGGCCCACCCCGACGACGTCGAGCAGGGGCAGCAGCAACAGCAGCAACAGCAGCAGGGGAACCCTCATGCTGAGCCGCATCGCGGAGTCGCTCTTCTGGATCGGTCGCTATGTCGAGCGCGCGGACAACACCGCGCGGCTGCTCGACGTGCACCTCAACGTGCTGCTCGAGGACCCCTGGGTCGACGAGCCGAGCGCGAACGCCTCGCTGCTCGCGGTCATGAACTGCGAGATCGAGGCGCCCGTGTCGCGCCGCGATGTGCTCGCGACGCTCGCGTTCGACCCGGAGAGGGCATCGTCCATCGCCTGGACGCTGGGTGCGGCACGCGAGAACGCGCGCCGCGCGCGCGAGGTGATCAGCACCGAGGTGTGGGAGTCGCTCAACACCACGCGCAACCAGCTGCCGCGCTGGAGCGCCTCGGCGCGCCCCCACGAGTACTTCGTGTGGGTGCGCGAGCGCGCCGCGGTGGTGTGGGGGCTGCACAGCGCGACCACGTCGAGGGACGATGCCTGGCACTTCATGGAGTTGGGACGCTCGCTCGAGCGCGCGGACATGATCGCGCGGCTGCTCATGACGCGCCACTTCGAGGGAACCTCGGGACCCAACTGGACGACTCTGTTGCGCTCGTGCAGCGCCCACGAGGCGTACCTGCGGACCGTGCGCGCGCTCGTGACGGAGGAGCGTGCCGCCGAGTTCCTGCTGGTCGACCGGCTGTTCCCCCGCTCGATCGCGTACAACCTGCAGAAGGCCGAGGACACGCTCGGCCTCATCGAGGGCGCGTCGAACTCGCGCGCGCTGTCGGACCGCGCGCGGCTCGCCCTCGGACGCGCTCGCACCAACCTCGAGTACCGCGACGTGCGCGACGTGCTTGACGACCTTCCCAGCCAGATGAGGGAGGTGCAGCGCGCGTGCGGCGCGGCATCGGACCTCATCAGGGACCGCTACTTCCTGCCCGCCTCGACGGTGCTGTGGAACCAGGAGGCGCTATGACACGGGAGACACCGTGACCACGCTGCGCATCGAGCACCGCACCACCTTCACGTATTCGACGCCGTTGGTGTCCTCGTACAACGAGGCGCGCCTCACGCCGGCGTGGCTGCCGCGCCAGCGCGTGCTCGAGTCGCGTGTCGACGCGGCGCCCATCACGTGGCGCTCGTCGTACCGCGACTACTGGGAGGCGGAGGTGGTGGTCTTCGAGGTGCTGCAGCCGCACGAGAGCCTCACCGTCGTGGGACGCAGCCTGGTCGAGGTGGCCGGCGCTCCCGCGCGTGAGGAGCGTGCCAGCTGGGACACCCTCGCGGGCCCGCGCTTCCAGGACCTGCTGAGCGAGTACCTGGGCGTGAGCGACGTCACCGAGCCCACCGAGGAGCTCGCCGAGGTCGCACGTGAGGCCGCCAGTCGCCTCGAGCCCGACGCCGCCGCGCGTGCCATCTGCGATCACCTGCACGACCAGATGCGCTACGTGCCGGGAGCCACCACGGTCCACACGCCCGCGCGGGACGCGTGGGAGGTGCGCTCGGGCGTGTGCCAGGACTTCGCGCACCTCGCGATCGGGGCGCTGCGGACGGTGGGGATTCCTGCACGCTACGTCTCCGGATACCTGCACCCCAAGCGCGACGCGGAGATCGGGGAGACCGTCGCGGGGGAGTCACACGCGTGGGTCGAGTGGTGGACGGGCGACTGGTACGGCTTCGACCCGACCAACGACCGCGAGGTGGGTGACCACCACGTGATCGTCGCGCGCGCGAGGGAGTACACGGACATCCCGCCGCTCACCGGTGTGGTCGCGGGCTCGACGACGGGCCTCGACGTCACCGTGCACGTCACGCAGGTCGAGTAGCGCTCCACACATGCCACGAGGGGCCGGTCCATGCGGACCGGCCCCTCGCGTCGTGTCGCGTTATCCCAGCGGACCGTAGAGCGCGGGGCTCGTGCGGGCCTGGGTGAGCGTCTCGAACGCGTACGCGAGGCCCAGCAGCGGCCCCTCGTCGAAGTCGCGTCCCAGCCACTCGAGGTTCACGCCCGCACCGGTGATGGTGGCGTCCGCCTCGATGGCCTGACCCATCGGCACCGTGACCGACGGCATGCCCGTGTTGGGGCTGAGGCGCAGGTTGGTGCTCTGCGTGCCGTAGGGGTTGCCGCTCGGGTAGACCAGCGCGTCGAGGTCGAGGTCATCCATCATCTGGGTGACCAGCTCCTTGCCGTACGCGAGCTGCAGCGTGTGGCTGCCCTCGGGTCCGGCCCACGCCTGGTAGGTCTCCTCGGTGACGTTGTCACGGCTCACGTAGACGCCGGACCGCGAGGTCACGAAGCGACCGGACGCGATGATGTCCGTGAGCGTGCGCAGGCTCACCTCGGGGGCGAGGAAGTGCGCGATGTACTCGTTGAGGTCGTGCTTGAACTCGGCGGTGCTGCCGCTGCCCTCGCTGAGCACCGAGGCAAAGCCCGACGGCGGCGTGACCTCGACCACCGTGGCACCGGCGGCCTCGAGCGTCGCGACGGACTCGTCGAAGAGCCTGCGGGTGGTCGCGTTGGTGCCGAGCATCGACGCGACGTAGCCGATGCGGGCACCCTCGAGGGCGTCCTCGTCGAGGTACGACGTGTAGGACTCGGGCACGAGTCCCGCCTGGCGCTCGGTCACGGGATCCGCGGGGTCGATGCCGACCACGGCGTCGAGGGCGACGGCGGAGTCGAGCACCGTGCGGGTCATGGGACCGCCGGTGTCCTGGCTGAGGGCCAAGGGGACGATGCCGTCGCGGCTCGCGAGGCCGACCGTGGGACGCACGCCCACGAGCTGGTTGTACGACGACGGGACGCGGATCGAGCCGCCCGTGTCGGTGCCAAACCCGATCCCCGCCAGGTTGGCCGAGATCGCGGCGCCCGTGCCGCCGGACGAGCCTCCCGCGCTGCGCGCCGTGTTGTACGGGCTCGCCACGCGAACGCTGGACCCGGCGGGCTCGCCCGTCGAGAACTCCGAGACGAAGCCGTAGGCGAACTCGTCGAGGCTGGCCTTCGCCAGGATGACCGCGCCCGCGTCGCGCAGGCCTTCGACCATCGTGGCGTCCGTCGCGGTCTGGTTGTTCTCCCAGCACGCGCAGCCCGCGGTGGTGGGCATGTCGACCGTGTTGTAGTTGTCCTTCACGGCCACGGGCACGCCCAGCATCATGCTGGTCATTCCCTGGTCGGCACGCACGGCGTCCGCCTGCGCGGCCGCCGCGAGAGCAACATCCGAGGTCGTGATGATCGAGCGCAGCGGACGACCGGTGCCCGAGGTGTCCACGAGCGTTGTGTCGTACGCCGCGATCCTGTCGAGGTACTCCTGAGTGATCTCGACGGAGGTGGTCACGCCGGCGTTCATCGCCGCCTGCATGTCGACCACCGAGGCCTCCACCAGCTCGAACGGTCCGTCGTCGTAGATCATGCGCTGCGACACGGCGGCGAGGTCGGCCACCGTGATGACGCCGTCGTCGTCGACATCAGCGTGCGCGATGTCGCCCCATGCAGGGTCGGACGCGGTCGCCCCGAGTGACGCGGCGAGGACCTCGAGGTCCGCGGTGTCGACCGCGAGGTCGCCCGTGACGTCGAGCTCGGTGTAGTACGGCGCGAGCATGCTCGCGCTCGAGTCGGGTGCCGCGACGGCCGCGGAGGGCCACGCTGCCGCGGTCGCGGTCAGCAGCACGACGCCGGTCGTGGCGGCCAGCCGGCGAGGGGACGAGGACATGAGGGTGCTCCTTGAGGCGTGACGAGAGGCGGCGTTCACGACTGCACCGCCTTGCGGCGCAGCACGAGCGCGAGACCGGCCACGATCGCCAGTGCGGCGAGGGTGACGGGCAGCGCGATGTCCGCTCCGGTCGACGAGAGCGAGTCGTCGACGGGCGCGGCGGACGCGGTCGGCTCCGAGCTGGGCTCAGGAGTCGCCGAGGGCTCCTCGGACGGAGCGGCGGAGGGCTCCTGAGACGGCTCGGGCGAGGGCGACGAGGGTTCCGGAGTCGGCTCGGCTGCGGCCTCGAGCGTGAGGTCGGTCGCGTCGACGTCCTCCGCGGTGACGACCGCGGTGTCCGCGCCCACGAGCGCGAGCGACGAGAGGTCGAGCGTCGCGTCTCCCGCGGCGATCACCGTGAATTGCGCCGTGATCGCGTCGATGTCGCCCTCGAGGGAGGGGAGGTGCCGAGCCGCGTGGACGTCACGGTGAGGGTGCCGCCGGTGACCGAGGCGGAGGTGAAGCCCCCGTCGGGTCCCCTCGCGGAGCCGTCCACGTAGTCGAGGAGGGCGGGGTCGAAGTCGAGGTCCGCCTCGAAGGCGAAGACGTCGGTGGCGCCGGGGATGGAGACCGCGACGTCGATGACGTCGCCCACGGTCGCGGTCGCCGGGGCGGTGACGACCGCGGGCGACGAGGAGGGTGCCGCGACGGCGCCGGAAGCGCCGAACGACGCGAGGGCGACGGCGACCGCGCCGCTGAGGGCGACGGACCGGCGCACCCGCGCGCGGTGACTCGGTGAGGGCATGGGGGATTCCTTCGTGAGAGGCCCGCGCCGGAACTGCGCCCGCGGCGCGGGGAGGTGGCGTCAGCGGCGCACGTCCGCACGCTAACTACTTCGCATTACACGAATGTTTGCGAGATGTTTCAGCAAAAACACACGGGCGGCGGCCCCCTCCGTGCCGCGCGGGAGTGGGTCGCGACGAGCGCCGCCAGGTAAGGTATGGCGGTGCCCTCAACCCCCGACATCGCCGTTGTGGTGACGACTCACCGCGAGGGTCGCCACCTGATTCCGACCATGCGCGGGCTCGCGCGCACCGTCGCTCATGCGCGGCGTGCCGGACGCGCCGTCGAGGTGGTAGTGGTGCGTGACCGTGCGGATGCACGGACCGTGGAGCAGACGGACACCTTGATCGCGAGCGGCATGCTCGCCGACGCCGTCGAGGCGCGCGTGATCGACGTCGACCATGGGGATCTGGGCCTATCCCGCAATGCGGGGATCGCGCTTACTTCTGCTCCCATGGTCGGCATCCTCGACGCCGACAACCTCCCGTCGGAGAACTGGCTCGATGCCGCCGCGCGCGTGCTCGATGCCGCCCCCGGGCCTAGCATCGTGCATCCCGCGCGCCTCCTGAAGTTCGGCGACGACCTGGCTGTCTGGCCGCTCGTGGGCACGGATGACCCGCGCTTTCATGCGGGCCTGCTCGCCTGGTTCAATATGTGGGACGCGTTCGCGCTCATGCATCGTGCGGTGGCTGTGGCGCATCCCTATCGCGAGTCCCGTCCTGACTCCGGCTTTGGGCCTGAGGACTGGGCGTTTAACTGCGACACCGTCGCCGCAGGCATCCCTCATCTCATCGTCCCCGAAACCACGCTGTACTATCACGCACGCAGGCACGGATCCCTCGCGGGAGCACACGCCGGCTCACTGGTGCCCCGCACCGCGCTGCTGAGGGACAAAGAGGTCGCGCGGGCAGAAGTCGCTAGGCTCGCTCCTCGCGTGCAGCGAGGCGAGCAGGCCGCGGCGGCGCCGCGGCTCGTCCGTGCCGCGCGTCGAGCGGCACGCCTGGCCCGTGCGACCAGCGCGCGCCTCGGACGGGAGATGCGTGGCACGGCGGAAGGCACCGAGCAGCGTGAGATTCCCGCCGAGCTCACCATGCTCACGCCTGGCGAGATAGCGGATTGGCACGGCGCCCACCTCTTGCAGCCGCTCCTGCGCACTCCCGTCGAGCGCCACCTGGTCGAGTATCGCGTCGTCGGCACGGACTACGACGCATTGTCGGTCAACGACCGCTTCGCCTACTGGTCGGTGATCGATCAGTTGCCCGAGCGGCTCGACTTCCTCTTTGTCGCGTTGTGGGTGCGGACCGGCGGCGGTGACCGTATGACCCTGAAGCACCTGCATGCATTGCGCAGGCTGCGGCCCGACGCCACCGTGGCGCTCATCACCACCGAGCCCGATGCCTCGGAGCACCTCGCCGAGGTGCCGGACGGTGTCACCGTGGTCGAACTCGGCAGGTTCCGCCTGTGGCCGCAGTTCACCGAGCAGGTGCTCGCGATGGTGTGCGCGCAGCTCCGGCCCGAGACCATTCACATCAACAACTCGGTCGCCGGCTTCTGGGCACTCCAGCGCTTCGGCCGCCAGATCGCGCGCCACAGCCGTGTCTACCTGCAGACCTTCTGCGTCGACCGCTTCGACGACCTCTCGGAGTGGTCGTTCCTCTACAATCGGCCGCTCGACTTCTTTGATCACGTCACGGGTATCCTCACCGACAGCCAGGCCTTCGTCGACCAGGTCATCGAGGTGCAGGGCGTGCCGCGCGAGCTGTTTACGGTGTTCACCGTGGTGGATACCGAGTCACTCGCCCCCGCGCTTGTGGCGCGCGGGACAGTTGCTCGTGACGCCTCGGGGCCCACGCGCCTGCTGTGGGCCGGCCGCTTCGACTTCCAGAAGCGCCTCGACCGACTCGCTGACATCTCGGTGGAACTCCGCGCCAAGGGGGCGCCCGTTGAGATCGTCGTCAAGGGTCGTGCCGTCGTCGAGAGCGATGAGCGCTGGCAGGACCACCTGACGCGTGCGGAGGCGGGTGTCGCCACGGTGGAGGGTCCGTACGAGGGCGGCTTTGTTCATGCACGTCCCGAACAGTTCGACGCGCTCCTGCTGAACTCCGACTACGAGGGCGTGCCCATGGTCATGCTCGAGGCCATGGCCGTCGAGCTTCCCGTGATCGCGCCGCTCGTGGGCGGCGTGGGAGAGATGCTCGACGAGACCGTTGGCTACCCCGTCGACCCAGGGTCAGGCCTGGCTGGCTACCTGGAGGCCATCGAGGCGATTCGTGCCAACCCCTCCGAGGCCGCCGCAAGGGCGCGCCGCGCGCGCGAACGCGTCGAGCGGGCCGCCTCGCTCGACGCGTTCGACGCGACGCTCGAGGCCCTTCCCGGCTATCTGCCCCGGCGCACGGGTCCCGGCCGTGCGCGCGCCGCGCTCAGGTACTTCGCGTCCCCCAAGGCCGCAGAGCGGCTCGCGCGGGACGGCTCGGACATCGTCGTCTATACCGGGTCGAACGGACACTCGAACTTCGGCGACGTCCTGCAGACCAAGAACATCCTCGCGGGCTGGCAGCGACGGTCCGAGCACCACACCACGCTGATCATGCCGGCCTACGCGGCGTTGCCCGCGGGCCGGGCGGCGCTGCTCGAGTCCTGGTACCCGGCGGATGCGGTGGTCTTCGCGACCACCCAGGCGGTCGAGGTGCGCGGCACGGGCCTCGTGGAGATTCCACCGCCCGCGGGCGGGCGCATGGTGCACGTCGTGGGTGGGGGCTATCTTAATGCGCGCTGGGGAGGGGAGCACTTCCCGATCATCGATGCCCTCGCCCACGACGCCGGTGAGGTGCCCGTGCTCTTCTCCGGCCTGCAGATCGACCGTCCCGCGCTGGACGGGTTCGTCGAGCTCGCGCGCCACCACCGCATCGTCCAGGTGGGGCTACGCGACCACGTGTCCCTCGCGCTCGCAAGAGAGCACCTCGACGTCCCCGTGGAGTTCACGTTCGACGACCTCACGGAGATCTTCCAGGACTGGGCGCGCGCGGCGGTCGGCCACGAGCGCCGCCCCGGGCCCACCCGTGTCGCGGTCCACATGAACACGTCGGACTACGCAGGCGGCGAGCGCGCGCTCGCGATGTGGCGGTCAATCCTGCACGAGGTCGCGGCGACCCTGCCCGGCTGCGAGCTCACGCTGCTGCACGCGTACGACGACGCGCGACTCGACGTACGCGACACGCTCGACACCGTGACCGCGCTCGCGGAGGACATGCCGTTCTCGACCTTCACGGTGCTCGACATCGCCAAGGCGTCCCTCGAGTATCGGTTCGGCGAGGGCCTCCCGGCCCCGCTACGCCCGATCCTCGACGTCGACCTGGTGCTGTCGTCGTCGTATCACACGGCGCTCTTCGGGGCGCTGATGGGCAAGCCCGCGTACCTCATGGGGGCGAGCGAGTACTTCCGCCAGAAGGCGCAGCTGTTCCGCCTGCCCGAGCTGTCGGAGTTCCTCGCGGCACCCGGGGACTACCTGCTCGACATCCCCGAGGAGCTCGCGGCACGCGCGGCGTGGCTCGAGCGTCTCGCGACGCTGCCGGAGTCCCTCGACTAGCCCGTGTACTCGAAGTGCCACGGCTCGGGCTTGGTGCCCGACGGCCGTGCCCACGTGGGCAGCACCCAGTTGTAGATCGCCGAGTACTCCTTGAGCCACGTGTACTGAGCGCCCGCTGTGCC
The DNA here is from genome assembly GCF_030296675.1 of Demequina sediminis. Taxonomy (GTDB): domain Bacteria; phylum Actinomycetota; class Actinomycetes; order Actinomycetales; family Demequinaceae; genus Demequina; species Demequina sediminis. Next base: position 411,883 of record NZ_AP027736.1, read on the forward strand.
ACCCGTCAGGCGGGCGGTGCTGATGTCGACCGCGAGTCCCCAGCCGTGGTTCGAGGTGCCCGGCGTCGCGGCCAGATCACCATAGAGCTCCTTCGCCCGCACCTGGTCCTCGTACGAGCGGTAGGAGTCGTTGAGCGGCAGGTTGACGCCGAACTTCGCGCGGAACGCCGCGTTGAGGAGCTCGAGGTCGTGAGCGGCGGTGCACGCGAGGAGCTCGACGGAGTCCCACGACAGGCCGCACAGCGCCGAGGCCGGAATGCGGCCATTCGAGTAGTCCGAGCGGATCTCGATGCCCGCCGCTCCCGCCTTACCGATCAGGTAGTAGCTCGACGCCCACAGTTTCTGGGTGCCGACCATCACCTCGACCCAGCCGTTCGCGGTGTTGCCTGTCGGGTACACCTTCGCCTCGCGCGATAGCTGCGCCATCGCGGGGTACTCCGTCGACGGTCCGGTGCGGAAGTTCAGAGAGCTCGCTCCGTAGACGTACAGCGTCGTGTGGCGGATCGTGCTGCCACCCACGCCCGCGGTGACCTCGACCTCGCCCGACTCGTGGAGACGGTACAGGTACGCGGCCATCGCGTCGCGCGTGATCGCGGCCTTGGGGCGGTACTCGGCCCCCGCCGACGTCGTCCAGCCCTCGGCGATGCCCGTCTTCGCGAGCCACGTGATCTCGCGATAGAAGGGGTCGGACGCCGCGACGTCGACGAACGGCGACCTCGATGGCAGGGTGACGGCGGGCTCTCCCGCGAGGCGGTAGAGGAATGCGGCCATCGCCTCACGCGAGATTGTCGTGAGCGGGCGGTACTCCACGCCGTTCGAGGTGCGCCAGCCCGTGCTGATGCCCTCCGCGTAGAGCCACGTAATCTCCTTCGAGAACTCGCTCGACGAGGAGCTGACGTCCGTGAACGGCTTCGCGGTCGAGGAGGCCGCGGGGTAGCCCACGAAGCGATACAGGAAGGCGGCCATCGCGTCGCGGGTGACCGTCGCGGTGGGGCGGAACACGGTCGACCCGTCGCTGAGCGTCCAGCCGCGGGAGATTCCGGTGGTCGACATCCACGCGATCTCGGTCGCGAACGCCGAGTACCGCGGTCCCGCGGCGGAGCTGACGTCCGCGAACACGCCGGTGGTGGGCGTCGCGAGGGCCGTCATGGTGGGGGCGCGGGGAGCCGGTTCCGGCGCGGCGGACGGCTCTGCGGCGGGGGACGGCGCTGCGGTCGGGATCGGCTCCGCAGGGGTGGGAGCGGCGGACGGCTGCGGCGTCGCGCTCGGCGTGGGAGAGACGCTGGGTTCCGGAGAGGCGGTCGGCTCGGGGGTCGCGGTGGGCGACGGAGTGGCGCTCGGGGCGGGGAGGGACGATGCCGGCGTCGGGTCGGGGGAGGGGGTCGCCGTGGAGGCGGCCGCGGGAGCGGCGATGCCCGCCGCGATCGCCGCCGTCGCGAGCGTCGCGAGGACGCGCAGGCGCATGCTCTGTCCGGGTCGTCGAGCTGAGGGACTGCTCACCGCGAGAATCCTCCTGAGGTCGTGCGCGACGTCCGCCGCGCGGGCACGCCCTCATCATCGGCTGGTTGACAGTCGAACAAAAGCCGGCGAGACAAATGTCACGCGCTACCAGGACAGAGCACAGGGGCGGACCCCGGCATCGTGCCGGAGTCCGCCCCTGAGGTGAGTGTTACGCGCCGTAGTGGAAGCGGTAGAGGAACGCCGCCATCGCGTCGCGCTTGGTGGTGCCGAGCGGGCGGTAGTCGGACGTGCCGTCACCGTTGTCCCAACCGGTGCTGATCTGCTGCTGTCCCAGCCACGTGATCTCGTCGTAGAACGCGGTGCTCGTGGGCGTGACATCGGCGAACAGGTCGGTCTCGGGGAGCTCGACCTCGGGTGAGCCGGCGAAGCGGTAGAGGAACGCCGCCATGGCGTCGCGCGTGATGCGCGCCTGGGGCCGGAACTCCTGACCCTTGGCGGTGCCCCAGCCCTCGGTGATGCCCTGCGTCGACAGCCACACGATTTCCTTGTAGAAGGCCGTCGACTCCGGCGTCACGTCGACGAACGGCGAGGTCTCGGGAAGATCCACCTCGGGCGAGCCCGCGTAGCGGTAGAGGAAGGCCGCCATCGCGTCGCGCTTGATGGTCTCGAGGGGACGGAAGCTGAAGCTGCCGTCGCCGTTCGCGTAGCCGGTGGTGATGCCGGCGTTCGCGAGCCACGAGATCTCGGTCACGAACGCGGAGGCCGCGATGTCGGTGACCGCGGCGTCCGCCGCGAATGCGAGGGGAGTCCGCGTCTCGAACGGGGCGTACTTCGCGCCGCCGCCCGGGTAGGTGTAGACGCCCCACGCGCCCTCGATCGACTCGAGCGCGTGCTTGTCCACCGCGAGCTCCGTCGTGAAGGAGCCGTCCGGCTCGAGCTCGACGGCGCCGGCGGCCGCTCCGCCGATCGTCGCCATGTCCTCCGCGAGGACCGCCCACGAGACGTCGCCGTTGACGCGCGCCGAGCTCGGCGCGTTCTCCGTCGGGCGCCACACGTCCGCGTACTTGCCGACCGTCACGTAGATGCCGGTGAACTTGCCGGCGAGCGGCGGGCGGGTCCCCGTCGTGGCGGTGCCCGCAGGAAGGAAGTTGCGGCCCTCGACGGTCACCGTGGTGAGGTGCGCGAGGTCGTCGACCTGCGACACCTCGACGCGAGGAGCAAAGGTGATCGGCGTCGCGGTCTCGAACGGCGCGTACACTGCGCCACCCGCGGCGTAGGTGTACACGCCCCACGTGCCGCTGGCCTCGTCGAGTGTGTCGTCGGTCACGTCGAAGGTCGCCGTGAAGGTGCCCTCGGGGGTGAGCTCGATCGCGCCGGCTGCGGCACCGCCTACCGTCGCCATGCTCTCCGCGGGTAGCGCCCACCGGGTGAAGGCGTTCGAGCGGGCCGCGCTCGGCGCGCCCTCCGACGGCTGCCACGTGTCCGCGTACTTGCCGACCGCGACGTAGACGCCGGTGAACGCGCCGGAAAGCGGCGGGCGAGTGCCGGTCGTGGGCGTTCCTGCAGGCAGGAAGCCCTCGCCCGTCACGGTGATCGTGTCGCCGGTGCCGTCGAGGTTCGTGGTCCGATCGACGGTGACGGTCGGGGTGAGGGTGGCCTCGGCCGGCACGGAGAAGGTCACCGGGTCGAGCACGGTGCCCTCGCTATAGAAGGACATGCCATTGCCCGAGAACGCCACGGCGCCTGCGGCCGTGAGCGTCGCGGGGACGCTCGTGTACGTCACGAGGCCGTCGGAGGTGGCCGGCGCGGTCGCGGAGAGGTCGAGCTCGGCCAGGTCCGTCTCGGTCGGCTCCCCGCCCGCGGTCGTGACGAGCGCGACGAGCGTCGCGGAGTCTCCGTCGATCTCGACCGACGGGTCGGCGATGGTGACGTCGAGCACGCCGTCGTGGCCGTAGTAGGTCACGTCGCCGTCGTACAGCGGCGCGCCCTCGGCGTCCGCGCGCAGCGGGAACGTCGTGGCGATGCCGTCATCGGTGGCCGGCGCGCTGGCCGTGACGCTGCCCTCCGCGATAGAGCCGATGAGGTAGCTGCGGAACGAGGCCTTGAAGCCCCACCTGAGGGCCGCGGAGGCGGAGTCCGCCTGAGCAGGAACGGCAATGGCGAGCGGTGCGGCGAGCGCGATGAGCGCCGCGGCGACCGCGATGCGACCCGCGCCAGGGCGCGCGGAATCAGTGCTGGATGGCACGAATACTCCAGGGAGGTAGGGGCGCGCAAGGCGCAACTGTCACGAGGTAAGGGAACCCTTACTCGGGACTCTACCGGCCCGAAGAGGTAAAACGCAACGCGCCTGTGCCGTTATTCGCGCGCGTCAACAGTCCCGTGCGGGAAGCTACAGCCCCTGCTCGTCGAAGCGGAACAGGAAGGCGGCCATCGCGTCGCGCGTGATCTTGTTGAGCGGGCGGAACTCCTTCTTGCCCCCGCTCACGGACCAGCCGGTCGTGATGCCCGTCTCGGCGAGCCACGTGATCTCCTTGTAGAACGGCGACGTGGTCGCGACGTCCGTGAAGGGCGACGTGGCAGGGGGAGTGAAGGGTGGCTCCCCCGCGTAGCGATAGAGGAACGCGGCCATCGCATCGCGCGTCACCTGTGCGGTAGGACGGAACTCGCGACCGCTCGGGGTCGACCATCCGGTCGTGATGCCGGTCGTGGCCAGCCATGCGATCTCGGTCTGGAAGGCCGAGGAGGCGGTGTCCGTGAACTCCGGGGCGGCCGCCGTGTCGACGGGAGGCTCGCCCTCGAGTCGATAGAGGAAGGCGGCCATCGCGTCGCGCGTCGTGGACGTGAGCGGCTTGTAGTTCTTGCCGCCGTAGCCGTTCGACCAGCCGGTCGTGATGCCGGCGTCCGCGAGCCACTGGATCTCTCCAGCGAACGCCGAGTAGTAAGACGACGTCTTATCGGGGGACACGTCGCACAGCACTGTCGAGCCGTCCGCGACGGGTGCGGTGGAGGGGGACAGTTTCGCATTGACGCGCAGGAGGTCCGTGCCGCCCAGCTTCACGCGAGAGGCGCACGAGACCACGGGCGCGTCGGTGAAGTACTCGCTGCGCAGCGCGGTCGAGCCTGTGCGGTACTCGAGCGTGTAGGTGGTGCGAGGGAGGTTGGTGAGCTTGTAGTCACCGGCGGAGTCGGTGGTCGTGGAGCGGGTGCCGCCCGAGTACCGCGCGTACACCGTGGCGCCCGACACGGGCGTTCCGCTCGGTGACACGAGGGTGCCGAAGATGGACGAGGTGCTCGACGAGCTGTACTTGGCGAAGTTCTGCGTCGCGTACGCGCACGTGCTCGAGGCGTCCCACGCGAAGCCGATGCCGATGTCCGTGTAGTCGCCGCGCAGGTTCTCGTCGTGGTCCGGGGAGTTCTTCCAGGCGTTCATGATCACGGCGGCGGCCTTCTCCGCGGAGGAGTAGCCGCACGCGTAGCCCACGTTCTCTGCGGCGCGTGACCAGCCGCCGGGGATCTGCGACGAGAACTTGCGGTTGTGGGCGAGCGTCCGGCTCGACAGCATCGACGCGCTCCACGCTGAGGCCACATTCGCAACGTCCTGGTTCCAGCGCAGGGGCTTGAGGCCCTTGCTCGCGCGGTAGTCGTTCGTCAGCTCCAGGATCGTGGTCGAGGAGTCCGCCGAGGCTGCGGGCGCGACGGCGAGGGGGATGCCGAGCGCGAGCGTGAGCGCCGCGAGAGCGGACGCTGCCTTCGTGAGCGTGCGAGGGGAGCCAAGGCCCATGACGAATCCTCCTGCGTGGCACGGATGTGGCCGGGTTTGTCCCCTATTACGGCATCCAATTGGCCTCGCACGAGGGCATATGCGTGTGAGATATGCCACGTGGGCCCCGTACACGCGCGGAATGTGAGGAATTCCACATGCCCGCACGGGCGGGCGCGTCCGAATTGTTGGATTCGTCAGCGCCCGCGCCGAGCGTCAGCTCAGATACCACTCCAGGTCGTCGTAGCGGTACAGGAAGGCCGCCATCGCATCACGCTTGATGTGCGCGAGCGGACGGAACTGCTGCTTGCCCGACACGGTCCAGCCGGAGCTGATGCCCATCTCGGCGAGCCACGTGATCTCGGAATAGAACGGGGTGGTCGTCGTGACGTCGGAGAACGGCGAGCGCCTGGGCGCCTGCCACCAGTCGGGCGAGCCCGCGTAGCGGTACAGGAAGGCCGCCATCGCGTCGCGCGTCACGGTGCCCTGCGGTCGGAACTCCGCGGTGCCGTCGGCGTGTGCGTATCCCGTGGTGATGCCCGCCGCGGCGAGCCACCGGATCTCGGTGTCAAAGTCGCTGTAGACGGGCGACGCGGGGTCCCAGTGGACGTCGGTGAGGTACGGAACCGTGACCAGGTCGACGTCGATGCCGGCGAAATCGCCGGTGAGGTCGATGAGCTCGGACTGCCACGGCTTGAGCGCGTCACCCCAGTACTCGGTCGCGAACTGCTTGCCGTCGATCATCGGCGCGTCGATGTCCGTCCCGAACTCGATACCGGTCTCGCCGGGGTTGAGCCCCACGAGCGTGTACGCGCCGGTCGCGGCGTCCACCTGCGCGTAGCCCCACGACGAGCCGTCGGTGGTCTGCGCGTACACGTACGAGTACCACCACCAGTCGGGATCCGTCGCGGTTGGGGCGGTGACCGTGCCCGAGACCGTGAGGCCGTACTGGAGGTCGGCGTCGATCCCGGTCTCGACGCCGTCGACCGTGAGCGGCGCCGAGGCGTCGCGCGAGAGCGTTCCCGGCCACCACGTGGTCGCCAGGTTGTGCTGGATCCACGTGTCCTCGTCCCAGTAGCCCGCGTCGTAGAACGCGACCTCGTACTGGCCCGCCGCGTCGAGCTCGATGGTGTACGCGCTCGTCACGGGGTCGACGTCGACATACGTCACGGACCCGTCCACGGTGCTGATCGCGTCGACCTGGAGGTCGGCGAGCCAGTCGGCGGGGGCATCGTCCGGAATCGTGACGGTGCCGGAAATGGAGTAGGTGGCGGCCTGCGCGGGCGCGGCGATCAGCAGCGACCCGGCGATCAGGGTGGACAGGGCGACGGACGCGCCAAGGCGCCGTCCCCGCGACGATGCGGTGGACAAGGAAGACCCACTCAAGCGGGGAGGCCCCGTGCCGCCCCTGGTAAGAACGGAGATTAGCGACATTCGGTGTCGCCGGGCGGATTCCTGTGATGCGTGTCTCATTGGCCACCCGGGATCCGCCCGGCCGGGCCCCGAGGGAGGCACAGCCCGGGCATCGTCCCTCGGTAGAATCCTCGGGTGACCGAGACGCCTGAGACCGACGCCGCCCGCTACGACTTCCGCACGATCGAGGACCGCTGGCTCCCCGTGTGGGAGGAGCGTCAGCCCTTCCGGTCGGGCAAGGAGGGCGACTCGCGACCCACCAAGTACGTCCTCGACATGTTCCCGTACCCCTCGGGCGATCTGCACATGGGTCACGCGGAGGCGTATGCGCTTGGCGACGTGATCGCGCGTCACTGGGTGCAGAAGGGCTTCAACGTCCTCCACCCGATCGGCTGGGACTCGTTCGGGCTCCCGGCGGAGAATGCGGCGATCAAGCGCGGCGTGGACCCCGCGGGGTGGACCGAGGACAACATCGCGCAGCAGCTGAGCTCCATGAAGCGCTACGCGTGCTCGTTCGACTGGGATCGCGTCCTCATGACGCACCGTCCGGATTACTACCACTGGAACCAGTGGATCTTCACGCGCCTGTTCGAGCGCGGCCTCGCGTACCGCAAGCCCAGCCAGGTCAACTGGTGCCCGTTCGACCAGACGGTGCTCGCGAACGAGCAGGTGGTCGACGGACGCTGCGAGCGCTGCGACACGCTCGTCACCAAGAAGAAGCTCACCCAGTGGTACTTCAAGGTCACCGACTACGCCGACGAGCTGCTCGACGACCTCGAGACGCTGCGCGGCGCGTGGCCCGACAAGGTGCTCGCGATGCAGCGCAACTGGATCGGTCGCTCGCGCGGCGCCGACGTCGAGTTCGCGATCGAGGGCCGCGACGAGCCGATCGCGATCTACACGACCCGTCCGGACACGCTGCACGGCGCGACCTTCATGGTGGTCGCCGCCGACTCGGACCTCGCGGCCGAGCTCGCAGAGGGCGCCGACGACGCGACGCGTGCCGAGTTCGCGGCGTACGTCGAGAGCGTCAAGACCGCCTCGGACATCGACCGCCTCGCGACGGACCGCCCCAAGACGGGCGTGTTCCTGCAGCGCTACGGCATCAACCCCGTCAACGGCGAGAGGCTGCCCATCTGGGCCTCGGACTACGTGCTCGCCGACTACGGTCACGGCGCGATCATGGCCGTCCCCGCTCACGACCAGCGCGACCTCGATTTCGCCCGTGCGATGGACCTGCCGGTGCGCGTGGTCCTGGATTGCAGGGACGATGCTGGCGAGCCGCTCGCCGACCCGGCCGAGTCCGGCGTCGCGACGACGGGCGACGGGGTGCTCATCAACTCGGGCTCGCTCGACGGCCTCGCCAAGGCGGAGGCGATCGCGGCGATCACCGCGGAGCTCGACGCGGCGGGCAGCGGCCACGCCTCGGTCAACTATCGCCTGCGCGACTGGCTGATCTCGCGCCAGCGCTACTGGGGCACGCCCATCCCGATCATTCACTGCGACGCGTGCGGAGAGGTGCCGGTTCCCGACGACCAGCTGCCCGTCACGCTGCCGCCCGCCGAGGGTCTCGATCTCAAGCCCAAGGGCCAGTCCCCGCTGGCCGCCGCGACGGACTGGGTCACCACGACGTGCCCGCGCTGCGGCGGCGCGGCGCTGCGCGACACGGACACCATGGACACCTTCGTGGACTCGTCCTGGTACTTCCTGCGCTACCTGTCGGTGGGCAAGACCGACGGTCCGTTCGACGTCGAGGAGGCCAAGCGCTGGGCGCCCGTCGACCAGTACGTGGGCGGCGTGACGCACGCGATCCTGCACCTGCTGTACGCGCGCTTCTTCACGAAGGCGCTGCGCGACATGGGGATGATCGACTTCGGCGAGCCCTTCAGCGCGCTGCTCAATCAGGGCATGGTGCTCATGGACGGCTCCGCGATGTCGAAGTCGCGCGGCAACCTGGTGCGACTGTCCGAGCAGCTCGACGAGTACGGCGTGGACGCCGTCCGGCTCACGATGGCCTTCGCGGGTCCGCCGGAGGACGACATCGACTGGGCCGACGTGTCGCCCGCCGGTTCCGCCAAGTTCCTTGCCCGCGCGTGGCGCCTCGCGCGCGACGTCGACAGCGCGCCTGGCACCGACCCCGCGACCGGCGACGTCGCGCTGCGCGCCGTCACGCACCGCACGCTGCACGAGGCGCAGGAGCTCATCGAGTCCTTCCGCTTCAACGTGGTGGTCGCGCGCACGATGGAACTCGTCAACGCGACGCGCAAGGCGATCGACTCGGGGGCGGGAGCAGCCGACCCCGCCGTCCGCGAGGCCGCCGAGGCGGTCGCGATCCTGCTCAGCCTGTTCGCCCCGTACTGCGCCGAGGACATGTGGTCGATGCTGGGCCACGAGGACGTCGCGCTCGCGACGTACCCCGCGGTCGACGAGTCGCTGCTGGTCGAGGAGACCGTGACATGCATCGTGCAGGTCATGGGCAAGGTGCGCGACCGTCTCGAGGTGCCGCCCGGCATCGGCCAGGACGAGCTGCGCGAGCTCGCGCTCGCCACCGAGGGTGCGCGCCGCGCGATCGGCGACTCCGCGATCCGCACGGTGATCGTCAAGGCGCCGCGCCTGGTCAACGTCGTGACGGCGTGACGGCAGATCCCACCCTCCCGGTGGGGAGCGCGGGTCGCTAGGGTGGCGCCATGACTGTCGCCGTCGTCGTCGACTCGGCCGCCTCGATCCCCACCGACCTCGCGTCCGCGCGCGGACTCACCGTCGTGCCGCTCCAGGTGGTGGTGGACGACTCCGCGCGGGCCGAGGGCGTGGGAATCGACGCCGATCAGGTGCTCGCGCACCTCGTGGCGGGCGACCACATCACGACCTCGCAGCCCACCCCGGCGGCCTTCGACGCCGCCCTGGCCGCCGCCGCGGTGGGTGGAGCGACGGGAGTCGTCGTCGTGACGCTGTCGGGGACGCTGTCGGGGACCGCGGACGTCGCGCGTGCGGCGGCCGCCCGCGCCGACCTGCCCGTCGAGGTGGTCGACACCCGCACGGTCGCGATGGCCGAGGGCCTCGCCGCGCTTGCCGCCGCCGACGCGGCCGCCTCGGGTGCGTCGCTCGAGGAGGTCGCGCGTGTGGCGCGCGAGACCGCCGCGGGAGCGCGGTGCTTCTTCACCGTCGACGGTCTCGACCACCTGCGCCGGGGCGGTCGGATCGGGCCCGCGGTCGCGACCGTGGGTCGCGTGCTGGGCATCAGGCCCGTCCTCGAGATGGTCGAGGGGGAGGTGCGGCTCGTCGCGAGGGTGAGGTCGACGGTGCGCGCGCGGGCGGCGCTCGTCGAGATGGCCGAGGCGGCCGTGCGCGAGTGCGTGAGCCCCGCCGTCGCGGCCATGGGCGTGGGCGACGATGCCGCGGTCGAGGAGGCGGCCACCGCCCTGGAGGAGCGCACCCCTGGACTGTCCGTGGTGAGGACCGGCGTGAGCGCGGTACTCGCGGTGCACACGGGACCCGGGACGCTCGCAGTCGCGGTCGCGGACCTCGGCGCTGACGTCGGCGCGGCGGCTCCAGGGGCGTGACGCGGAGGTAGTGCAGGGAAGGCGTGGGGGTAGCGCGGCGGCGATGCCCACGGCCCCTCGTGGCGGATGGCCGCTCCCCAGATCCCGCACCGCGCCGTGCGCACACGTGAGCCGGTTCATAGCGTCGCCCTCATGGACGACTCGCACGAGGTACGCGCGCGGTGGGCCGCGGGACTGAGGGAGGCCGCAGCGCGCGCGTACGCGACGGGCCACGGCGCCGAGGCTCCCGCGCCGCACGCCACGCGATGGCGCGTGGAGCCGCGCACGGCGGTGTCGGCCGCGGTGGTCCTCGTACTACTCGCCGCCTGGGTGTGGTGGGGGCTGGTGGGTGGCACCGCGGCGGCGCCCGTCGCGCCGCTTGCCCCGGCATCGTCCGCGTCGCCATCCACGGCGGGTGCCTCGGGCGCCCCGCCCGCGGCGCGCATCGTGGTCGCGCATGTGAGCGGCGCGGTCGAGCGCCCCGGCCTCGTTGAGCTCGAGTCCGGCCAACGCGTCGCGGCGGCGATCGAGGCGGCGGGCGGGCTCACCGCCACCGCGGATCCGTCCTCGATCAACCTCGCGCGGGTCGTGGTCGACGGCGAGCACATCCGGGTCGGGGTCCAGGGCGAGCCCGCGGCGGCCGGCGTGCACGGCACAGGACCGGCGGCGGGCGTCCCGCTCGACCTCAATGCGGCCGATTCCGCGGCGCTCGAGGAGCTACCGGGAATAGGCCCCGTGCTCGCGGGGAGAATCGTCGCGGATCGTGAGGCCAATGGCCCGTTCGCCTCGGTCGAAGACCTGGGGCGCGTGCCGGGAGTGGGACCCGCGATCCTCGAGTCGATCGCCGACCTCGCGACCACGTGAGCGGCTCCGGATGGGGCGACCTCAGGCTGGTCCCCGCGGCGCTCGCGGCGTGGTCCGTGTCTCTGGCCGTCGCGCTCGGGGGCCCCCGCACCGGGGCGTGCGTCGCTCTCGCATGGGCCGGGGCCGCCCTCGTGGGGGCGGCGCTCGCGCGGCGCGCTCGCGTGCACGGTGTCGCGGCCCTGGTGGGTCTCGCGGTCCTTGCCGGCGGAGCCGCGCTCCTCACCGCGACCGCGGCCGACTCGCGCCACGCGTGGCACGCCACTCGGGCAGCCGGGGAAGGGGTCGAGGTGCGGGCGACTGTCGCGCAGGTGCGGCCCACGCTGGCCTCGGGCGGCGATCGGGTCTCCGTTCACCTCGAGGTCGAGGCGTGGCGCGCGGCTCCCGCCGCGGCGACAGCGCCCGACGCCCCGTGGCGGGACGGGGCCGGCCGCCTGGTCGTGCTGGCCGATTCCGACGCCGCGCCGGCGCGCGGGGACGCCGCGGTCGCGCGCGGATCGCTCTCTCCTGCGGCCGGCGGCACGGTCGACGCCCTGCTCGACGGAGAGATCGTGGTGGTGACCAGGCCCTCCGGGTGGCGCGCGCACGTCGTATCCGCGCGCGCGGCGTTCTCGCACGCGGTCGCGGGGGCTCCCGAGGCCACGGCGGGCCTGGTCGAGGGGATGGTGCTGGGCGACACCGGCAGGCTCGACCCGAGCCTCGCGGACGCGATGCGGGAGACGGGGCTGGCTCACCTCACCGCGGTCTCGGGTGCGCACTTCGCGATCCTGGCCGCCGGTGTGGGGCTGGTGCTGCGACGGCTTCGCGCCGGGCCGTGGCTGACCGCCGCCGCAACGCTTGTCGCGAGCGGCGGCTTCGCGATCGTCGTTGCGGGCGGGGAGCGGTGCTGCGTGCGGTCGTGATGGCGGTCATCGCCGCGGGCGCGCTCGTGGCCGGTCGCCGCGGACAGGTGGTGCCGGGCCTCGCGACGGCGGTGATCGTGCTCGTCGTCGTGCGGCCCGACCTCGCGGAGGACCTGGGGCTGGCGCTGTCGGTCGCGGCGGTCGCCGCGATCGGCCTGCTCGCCCCGTGGCTCGCGCATCGGCTCGCGCGGGTGGTCGCGCCCGCGCTCGCGGAGGCCGCCGCGGTGACGATCGCGGCGCAGGCGGCCTGCATGCCTCTCCTCGCGCTGATGGATGCGCGGCTAGGGCCGTGGGCGGTCGCGGCCAACGCGCTCGCGACTCCGTTCGCGATACCCGTCACCCTGCTGGGCGTCGCAGGGCTGGCGCTCGCGATCCCCGTGCCCGGCGTCGCGGCGGTGCTGGTCGAGTTGGCAGGCTGGGCCGCCTGGCCCGTCGCGGTCACGGCGCGGGCCTTCGCCGAGGCCCCAGGGGCGTCGCTCAGGTGGCCCGCCGGAGTGCGCGGGATCGTGCTGGGACTGTGTCTGATCGGGGCTGTCGTGGTGGCCGCGCGCGCCTCCGGACGCATCGCACGCGCGGCCACCGCCATGGCTCTCGCCGTCACCGCGATCGCTTTCGCACCCGCCACGTGGCTGCCGCCGGGGTGGGGCGGCGCACCACGGGGCTGGACGGTCGCTGCCTGCGACGTGGGGCAGGGAGACGCGCTCGTGGTGCGCGCCGCGGGGGCGGTGCTCATGGTCGATGCCGGTCCGCGCGGTCCCGCGGCCGCCGCGTGCCTCGAGCGACTCGGCGTCACGCGCATCGACCTGCTGGTGCTCACCCATGAGCACGCCGACCACACCGGCGGTCTCGACGAGGTGGCCGATGCCGCCGCGATCCGCGCGGTCTGGCTGCCGCACGCGGCCTCCGCGGCCACGACGAGCGGGGCGGCGCGCGCGACCGCAGACGCGAGGCTACCCGTCGAGGGCGAGGCCGTCACGCTCGGCGGCATCCAGATCACGGTGATGCAGACGGGTCCCGCGCCGCGATCTCGGGACGGCACCGAGGTCAACGAGTCGTCGACCATCCTCCACGTCGAGGCCGCGGGGGTGTCGCTGATGCTCCTCGGCGATCTCGAGGTCGCCGGCCAGCAGCGGCTCTCGCGCGGCCCCCTCCCGGCTGGCGTCGACATCGTCAAGATCGCGCATCACGGGTCCGCTGCACAGGACGCGGGTCTCGTGAGCGCCCTGGCGGCGCCGGTGGCGATCGCGACCGTGGGCGCGGACAACGACTACGGGCACCCGGCTCCCGAGGCTCTCGACCTCTACGGCGAGGGGGAGCCGTGGTGCTGCGCACGGACCTGTGCGGGGACGTGCTGCTCGGCGCCGCCGATGGCGCCGTGACGCTGGTCCGTCCGTGTCGGTCGGCCATGGCAGGCTAGGTGCCGTGGCAGCGCGACAGGCACCTCCGGCGACGTGGCATCGTGCCGCACCCGCGCCGCTCGTGCTGATCTCGGGCCCCGAACGGCTCTTGGCGTCGCGCGCCGTGGAACGCGTCGGCGCGGCAGTCCGGGGAGCGGGGACATCGAGATCAGCAGGCTCGATGCGAGCGCGTATGCGCGCGGCGCCCTCACCGCGGCCACCAGCCCCTCGCTCTTTGCCGATCCCGGACTGGTCGTGGTCGAGGCGCTCGAGGCGATGAACGACGACTTCCTGCAGGACGCGCTCGCGTACGCGGAGCGTCCCGATCCCGACTGCGTGGTCGTGCTCCTCCACGCGGGCGGGACGCGCGGCAAGCGCCTCCTCGACACGCTGCGCAAGGCGGGCACCCCCGAGTACACGTGCCCCGCGATCAAGCGCGATGCCGAGCTCGTCGACTTCGCGGCCGCGGAGCTCGACCGGGCGGGCCGATCGGCCCCGGCGCGGGCCGTCCGCGCGCTCGTCGACGCGATCGGCGAGGACGTCGCCGAACTCGCGGCCGCGTGCGCGCAGCTCATCAGTGACGTCGACGGCACCATCGATGAGGCTGCGGTGACGCGGTACTACGGCACGCGCGTCAACGCGACGGGCTTCGCGGTCGCGGATGCCGCGATCGCGGGCCGCACGGGCGAGGCCATTGCGCTCGTGCGTCACGCGCTGTCGACCGGAACCGATCCCGTCCCGCTCATCGCGGCGCTCGCCTCGAAGCTGCGCACCCTCATCAAGGTGGGCGGGGCGCGCGGGCGCGGGATGGACCTGCGGTCGCTGGGGATTCAGCCCTGGCAGGAGGAGCGTGCGCGGAGGGACCTGCGCAAGTGGGATGCCGACTCCCTGGCCGCAGCGGTGCAGGCGGTCGCGCGCGCCGACTCCGAGATTAAGGGGGCCTCGAGGGCACCCGGATTCGCGCTCGAGCGCGCGGTGCGCACCGTGGCCGAGCTCGCCGCGTAGGCCGTCGAACCGGTCCTAGACCTCGGCGTCCGCGAGGTCCGCGTCGCGCCGCTCCTCGGGATCGTGGTCACCACGCTCGTGAACCTCGGGCCGCTCGAACAGGAAGCCCTGGAACAGGTCGAAGCCCAGGTCGACGCACGCCTCGAGCGTCTCGGGGTCCTCGATCCGCTCGGCGATCAACGCCGCGTGGTCGACGCGTGCGGCATCCGCGAGCGCGGGCCCCAGGCGCACCAGGTCCCTGAAGTCCACCTTGACGAAGTCCGCGATGCAGAGCAGGCGGCGCTGCGAGGCCGAGCCCACGAAGTCGTCGATCGCGACCCGGAAGCCGGCCTCCCGCAGCTCGATCACGCGCTCGACCAGGGCATCGTCCACGAATGCCGACTCGACAATCTCCAGGACCACGCGCGGCGGATCGCAGTGCAGCGTGCCGGGGTGGCGCAAGAGGAACGAGCGCGTGACGTTGATGAACGCGGGGTGAGGCGCCGTGATGTCGGGCTCACGCCAGAAGGCGGCCGCGATGACGTGCTCGGTGGCGCGATCCTGCAGGCGGGCCGGCCATTGGTCGATGGCGAGGCCGTGATGACCCGCGGTGCGGTACACCAGCTCGTGTCCCGCGATCTCGCCCGTGTGCGTGAAGATGCCCTGCCGCGCCACATGGACGCGCGCGCCATTGCGGCGCAGGTGCGGCGGATGCCACAGGCGGGGAGGGCGGGAGAAGGTCACAGTCGAGAGCGAAGACGAACGAACGCCCCGAATCGCGTGGGCGAGACGGGGCGTTCGTGACGGTTGCGCTAGAGAGCGGCGACCTGCTTGGCGAGGGCCGACTTGCGGTTCGCGGCCTGGTTCTTGTGGATGACGCCCTTGGAGACGGCCTTGTCGAGCTTGACCGACGCGGACGACAGCGCGGTCTGCGCCGCGGGCTTGTCGCCGGCGGCGATGGCCTCGCGCACCTTGCGGACGTGGGTCTTGAGCTCGGACTTCACGGCGACGTTGCGCAGGCGCGACTTCTCGTTGGTGCCGATGCGCTTGATCTTCGACTTGATGTTTGCCACAGCGTTCCTTTAAGCGATCAGGTGAAAAAGTTCTGGGTGCGGCGCGAGCAGGCGCGCTCACACACGAACGAACATCATATCAGCGATGGTGCTTCTTGAGCGACTGCGCCACCGTGTCAAACGTCGCACGGTCGAGGATCGCTCCCTCGCGGCGCACTGCTGCGGGGTCGATTCTCACGATTCGGTCGAGGCGCACCTCGCTGGGCCGCCCCCGAGAGTCCCACGGTCCGGCGCCGATGTCCAGCCAGAAGCGGCCGTGGCGCGCCTCGTCGGCGGCGTCGAGGTCGTGGTCCTTGCTCGTCAGCATCAGCCCCAGCAGCCAGCGCCCGTCCTTGCCGATGAGGAGCACGGGTCTGTCCTTGCCCTGGCGGTGGTCCTCCTCGAACGGCACCCAGGTCCACACCACCTCGCCCGGATCGGGCGTGCCGCCGTGCGTGGGCGAGTAGGTCACCCGGGGGCGGCCCGTGAAGTCGCCCGGATACCCGGCGGGGGCGGATGCTCGGGAACGGCCAGGGGCGGGAGCGGTGGCCCGCGCACGGGCGCGCGGCGACGGGGTCGTGCGGACCGCGTGGACGATCCTGCGAACGAGGGACCAGGGGCTCATCAGGCCGAGGCTAGCGGTCCGCTCCGGTCATCAGCGGACTGCGGGCAGGGACGATGCGCCGCGAACGGGAGCTCGGTGACGGGTATCGCGTGGCCGAAGAGGAAGCCCTGGCCCAGCGCCCAGCCGTGCTCCCTCGCGATGTCGCGCTGGGCCTCCGACTCGACGCCCTCGATGACGCCCGACATTCCCAGGCTGCGCGTCAGGGCCGCGACCGTGGTCGAGATGCGGTCGCCCGTGGACCGGTCGCCCAGGCGCAGCGTGAACTCGCGCGCGAGCTTGAGTCCCGAGACGGGGTTGAGGAGCACGGAACTGAGCGCCGAGTACCCCGTGCCGAAGTCGTCGATGATGAGCTCGACGCCCAACTGGCTGAGGCCGTCCAGGTCCGCTCGCGCGGCCTGCGTCGCGATGAGCATCCCCGACTCCGTGATCTCGAGCCCGAGGCGGCCGGGGTCGATGCCCGTGGACTCGAGTGCGTGGGTCACCACCCTGGTGAGGTCGGCCGAGCCGATCTGCCGGGTCGACACGTTGACGAAGATGCGGCCCGTGAACTCGGGGTGTGCGGCGATGAGCTCGCACGCCTCGTTGATGACGAACGCGCCCAGCGGAACCACGAGGTTTGCCTCTTCGCACACCTCGATGAACTCCTCCGGAAGCAGGAGGCCGCGACTCGGGTGCTGCCAGCGCACCAGCGCCTCGTACGCGACGGCCTCGTTCGTGTCGAGACGGACGATCGGCTGGTAGTGCACCACCAGTTCGCCCTCGCGGATCGCCGTCCTTAGCTCCGACTCGATCGACAGCTTGGACAGCGCGTGCGAGCGCAGCTCGGTGGAGAACACCTCGACGCGGGCCCTGCCGCGCTGCTTCGCGGTGTACATCGCGGTGTCGGCGTTGCGCAACAGGCTCTCCGCGGTGATGCCTGGCTCCGCGAGGGCCAGGCCGGCGCTGACCGTGGGCACCACCTCGTGACCGCCCACGGCGAACGGCACCTGAACGTCCGCCGCGATGACCGTGAGGAAGGCCTCCGCGGCGGCCTGCGTCGCGACCGACTCGAGGATCACCACGAACTCGTCGCCGCCCAGCCGTGCCACGGTGTCGCCCGGCCGGACCGCGCCGCGCACGCGGCTCGCGATCGCTTGGAGCAGCGTGTCGCCGGCCTCATGGCCGAGGGAGTCGTTGACGAGCTTGAAGTGATCGACGTCGAGGAAGATGCATGCGACGGTGTGTGCGTCGGCCCGGCGCGACTCGAGCGCCGCTTCAAGGCGCTCGAGAAGCAGAGTCCGGTTGGGTAGGCCGGTGAGGTGGTCGTAGAGGGCGCGCCGCTCGAGCAGGTCCTTGGCGCGGCGGATCTCGGTGACGTCCTCGACGTGGGCGAGGTAGCGCGCCGGTGCGGCCTCGGCGGGGGCGAGGGAGACCGTGAGACGCGTCCAGACGGTATCGCCGTTGCGGTGGATGAGGCGCGTTTGGGCCTGGAAGTAGGGCAGCTCGCCCGTGTCGAGCTGTCCGCGCAGCTCCTCGTCCCGCGCGACGTCGTCGGGGTGCGTGAGGTCGCGCAGGCGGAAGGTGCGCAGTCCCGCGGTGGTGCGTCCCACGATGCGTGCGAAAGCGCGGTTGGCGTCGAGCATCGCGCCCTCCGCGTCCATGACGATCATCCCGATGGGTGATCCGTCGAACGCGGGGCGGAACAGGTCGGACTGCGCCATGGTCGTCCCCTCGAGGGTGTCAGCCGGGCGCATCACTCACCCGGTCTGCCCTCTGTATCGGCAATCGGGGGCCGTGCATGAGGACCGAGCGCAGCGGCGGCACCCTCGACTTCGTGGGAGAATGGCGCGCACCCTGCCGTCCGAACCGAGGAACCGTCATCACCGTGTCTGGAGATCCCCGCATCGAGCCTGCCTCGACGCAGCCCGCGCTGATTCGCAACTTCTGCATCATCGCGCACATCGACCACGGCAAGTCGACCCTCGCGGACCGCATGCTGGGCATCACCGGAGTCGTGTCGGAGAGGGCGGCGCGTGCGCAGTACCTCGACCGCATGGACATCGAGCGAGAGCGCGGCATCACCATCAAGTCGCAGGCGGTGCGCATGCCCTGGACGGTCGACGGCCAGCCCCATGCGCTCAACATGATCGACACGCCCGGCCACGTGGACTTCACGTACGAGGTCTCGCGCTCGCTCGCGGCCTGCGAGGGAGCGATCCTGCTGGTGGACGCGGCGCAGGGCATCGAGGCGCAGACTCTCGCGAACCTGTACCTCGCGTTGGAGAACGACCTCACGATCATTCCGGTGCTCAACAAGATCGACCTGCCGTCCGCGGACCCCGACCGCTACGCGGCGGAGCTCGCGCAGCTCATCGGCTGTGAGGTCGACGACGTGCTGCGCGTCTCGGGCAAGACCGGCGCGGGCGTTCCCGAACTCCTCGATCGCGTCGTGCGCGACATCCCCGCCCCGGTGGGCGACGCATCGGCCCCCACCCGCGCCATGATCTTCGACTCCGTGTACGACACGTATCGCGGCGTGGTGACCTACGTGCGCGTGGTGGACGGCGGCCTCAAGCCGCGCGAGAAGATCGCCATGATGTCGACGCTCGCGACGCACGACCTCCTCGAGATCGGCGTCATCAGCCCCGAGCCGGTCCCCACGAAGGGCCTCGGCGTGGGCGAGGTGGGCTACCTCATCACGGGCGTGAAGGACGTGCGCCAGTCCAAGGTGGGCGACACCGTGACGCTTGCGTCGCGTCGCGCGCAGGAGTCGCTCGGCGGCTACCGCGACCCCAGGCCGATGGTCTACTCGGGCCTGTTCCCGCTCGACGGCTCGGACTTTCCGATCCTGCGCGACGCGCTCGACAAGCTCCAGCTCAACGACGCCTCGCTCGTCTACGAGCCCGAGAGCTCCGTCGCCCTGGGCTTCGGCTTCCGCTGCGGCTACCTGGGCCTGCTCCACCTCGAGATCGTGCGCGACCGCCTCGAGCGCGAGTTCGGGCTCGACCTCATCTCGACCGCGCCCAACGTGGTCTACGAGGTCACGATGGAGGACGGCAAGGTCATTACCGTCACCAACCCCTCGGAATACCCCGGCGGCAAGATTCGCGAGGTGCGCGAGCCCGTGGTGAAGGCATCGATCCTGGTGCCGAGCGAGTTCATCGGCACGGTCATGGAACTGTGCCAGGAGCGTCGCGGCACGATGGGCACGATGAATTACCTGAGCGAGACGCGCGTCGAGATGCACTACACGCTGCCCCTCGCCGAGGTCGTATTCGACTTCTTCGATCAGCTCAAGTCCCGCACCCGCGGGTACGGGTCGCTCGACTACGAGCCCGCTGGCGACCAGGTCGCCGACCTCGTCAAGGTCGACATCCTGCTTCAGGGTGAGACCGTCGACGCGTTCAGCGCGGTGGTGCACAAGGACGCCGCATACGCGTACGGCCTGTCGATGGTGGGCAAGCTCAAGAACCTCATCGACCGCCAGCAGTTCGAGGTCCCCGTGCAGGCGGCAATTGGCTCCCGTGTGATCGCGCGCGAGACCATCCGCGCGATCCGCAAGGACGTCCTCGCGAAGTGCTACGGCGGCGACATCTCGCGCAAGCGCAAGCTGCTCGAGAAGCAGAAGGCCGGAAAGAAGCGCATGAAGAACATCGGCTCCGTCGAGGTGCCGCCCGAGGCGTTCATCGCCGCCCTGTCGACGTCCGACGACGGCTCGGACAAGGGCAAGAAGAAGTAGTGTGCCTCCGTCCCGCGCGACGGATCACCTCCTCACCAGCCATGATGAGCGTATGAGCAGCGCCTCAGGGGCGAGGGACTTCGGCGTCTACATCCACGTTCCCTTCTGCGCGGTCCGGTGCGGCTACTGCGACTTCAACACGTATGCGCCGGGCGAGGTCGAGGGCGCGACGCGCGAGGGCTACGTGACGGCGGCGCTCGCGGAGATGGCGCTCGCGCGGGAGACGATGCGCGGCGACGGTCGTCCCGCGCGCACCGTGTTCTTCGGCGGCGGCACGCCCACGATGCTCGACTCGGCCGCGCTCGTCGCGCTACTCGAGGGCGTGCGCGGCACGTGGGGGCTGAGCGCGGATGCCGAGGTCACCACCGAGGCCAACCCCGATTCCGTCACGCCCGAGTCGCTGCACGCGCTGGCGCGCGCGGGCTTCACGCGCGTGAGCCTGGGCATGCAGTCGGCCGTGCCACACGTGCTCGCCACGCTCGAGCGGACCCACCGTCCGGCCAACGTGGCGCGCGCGGTCGCCGCCGCGCGCGAGGCGGGCCTCAAGGTGAGCCTCGACCTCATCTACGGCACCCCTGGCGAGTCCCTGTCCGACTGGCGCGCGAGCCTCGAGGCCGTGCTCGAGCTCGAGCCCGACCACGTGAGCGCCTATGCGCTCGTGATCGAGCCGGGCACCCGCATGGGTGCGCAGCTGCGTCGCGGCGAGGTGGCCCCGACCGATCCCGACGTTCAGGCCGACATGTACGAGCTGGCCGACACGATGCTGAGCGCGGCGGGCTACGACTGGTACGAGGTCTCGAACTGGGCCCGCGAGCCCGCGGACCGCTGCCGGCATAACCTCGCCTACTGGCGGAGCCAGGACTGGTGGGGCATCGGGCCGGGCGCGCACTCCTATCTGGGTCCGCGCGTCCAGGGGGACGGGATCGCGGCGGGAGCAAGCCGCTGGTGGAACGTCAAGCATCCGCGCGCATATGCGGCGCGGCTCGCGGCGGGGGAGAGCCCCGCTGCCGAGACGGAGCCGCTCGCCGACGAGGACCTGCGGCTCGAGCAGGTGATGCTGCGCCTGCGGCTCTCGGAGGGGATTCCCGCGGCCCTGGTCGAGGGGCGTGCGGAGGCGATCGCGCGACTCATCGCCGACGGCGTGCTCGACGGCGGCGCCGCGGTGCGCGGCACGCTCCGGCTGACCCGCCGCGGGCGCTTGCTCGCGGATCTCGCGGTCCGCGCGCTCGCGTTCTAACCGCGCGAGAGGAGCGACGCGCCGGGCGGACGTGGGACTTCGCGGCGCGTCGGAAACACCCCTTCTGTGCCGCCTATCCTGGACACGAAGGAGCGGGACCGCAGGGGTCACCGGAACGCACATCAGCACTCAGGAACTCGCGCGGGTCAGCCCGCGCACGGCCGAGACCCGCGCGGTCCCACGGGGACGCATCGCGGGTCTCGATGCGTTGCGCGCGCTCGCGGTCGTGCTCGTGGTGGCGCACCACGTGTGGCCGTCGGCGCTGCCGGGCGGGTTCATCGGCGTCGACGTGTTCTTCGTGCTATCCGGCTTCCTCATCACGACGATCCTGGTGCGCGAGCGAACCGCCTCCGGACGCATCTCGCTGAGGCGATTCTGGATCCATCGCGCGCGCAGGCTCGTGCCCGCGCTCGCGGTCGTGGTGACCGTGAGCGTTGCCGCGGTCGCGGCGGCCCAGGCGGTCGCGCCGACGGGCGGCGACGATGCGGGCGGTGCCCCCTGGAGCGACCTGCTCGTGGGGGTGGGCGCTCAGATGACTGCCGCCGCGACGTTTACGAGCAACTGGCTGAGCGTCGCGGTCGGCCAGAGCTACGCGACGGCCGGGGCACCCGCGCTGCTGGGTAACCTCTGGTCTCTCGCCGTCGAGGAGCAGTTCTACGTGCTGTGGCCGCTGGTCGTCGCCGGCGCGCTCGCGGCGGGCGCGTCGCGCATCAGGGCGACCGCAGGTGCCGCGGCGCTTGCGCTGGCATCTGCGGGCGCGATGGCGCTGCTCTTTGTCGCCGACGCGGATCCCACGCGCGTCTACGTCGGAACCGACACGCACGCGTTCGGGCTGATGGCGGGCGCCGGGCTCGCGTTCTGGTGGTCCGGGCGCGACGGGGCCGCCTCCGCGTCCTCTCGGGGGCATCGGTCGGTGGGGGCGCGCGGTGCCCTCGCCGCGGGCGTGACCGGCGCGGCCGTCCTCGCCGTGCTCGCCCTGTGGCTGCCGTGGCAGTCTCCCGCGACCTACCGGGGCGGTCTCGTGATCGCGTCGCTCGCGACGGTCGCGATCATCAACGCCATGCTCCATGCGCCCGCGGTGGGACGCCGCGCGGACGTCGCCCCGCTGAGGTGGATCGGCGAGCGCTCGTACGGGATCTACCTGTGGCACTGGCCCGTGCTGGTGATCATGGTGACGATGCTCGACGGCGGCCGGGTGCGTGAGGCCTCCGGTGTGACCGCGGTGCTGGTGGTGGCGGTGACCGTGGGCGCCGCCGCGGCCTCGTATCGATGGCTGGAGATGCCCGTCAGACGGGCGGGCTTCCGCGCGTCCCTGCGCGCGCTGCTTGAGTGGCTGTACCCGGTGGCGGAGGACCCCGAGGCCGTGCGGGTCACCAGGCGTCGCCGCGCCGCCGCCTTTGGCGGAGCCGTCGCCGCGGTGCTCGCTCTCGCGGGCTCGGCCGTCGCCTCCGCACCCGAGCAGACCTCGCTCGAGCGACAGCTCGACTCCGGCGCGTTCGCGGCGGCAGGGGGACGGCGGCTGGGCCGCAGGAGTCGTCGCCGTCGGCATCGTCACTCCCGGACGCGGCGCCTCAGGCGCCCGTCATCGCCGCGGTGCCGTCCGCGGTGCCGTCGATGCTGCCCACCGCCGCGCCCGCGGTGGAGGTGCGCGAGCCCGCCGTGCCGGACGGCAGGGACATCGTGATGATCGGCGACTCGGTGACGCTGGGCTCCGCCCCGGAGCTGGTCGAGGCGATGCCGGGGATCGCGGTCGAGGCCGAGGTCGGCAAGCAGTTCGGTGCCGGCGTCGACCGCGTCGAGCGACTCGCGCGCGCGGGCGACCTGCGCGACTACGTGGTCGTGGCGCTGGGCACCAATGGCGCGGTGCGGGACGAGGACGTCGAGAGGCTCGTGGCCGCGGCGGGTGACCGGCCGCTCGTGCTCGTCACCCCCTACGGCGACCGGCCGTGGATGCGCGGGGCCCAGGAGGCGCTGCGCCGCGCGGCCGAGCGACACCCGTCCGTGGTCATCGCCGACTGGCAGGTCGCGGTGAATCGAGACCCCGGCGTCGTGGGCAGCGACGGCATCCACCCGCGGCCCTCGGGAGTGGGCACGTTCGTCGCCGTGGTCGAGGACGCGTTGCTGCGCGCGTCGACGCTCTCCCCGTAGCCGTCCCGACAACGCGACGAGCCCCCGCGCCGCGGAGGGCACGAGGGGCTCGTCGCGTGTCAGCGCTACTTGATGAAGGGGATCACCAGCGGGATGCGGTAGTACTCGCCGTTGTTGGCGCGCACCCCCGCGATGATCGACACCACGAGCGCGTAGATGCCGTAGGCCAGCATCGCGGGCCCGGTGAGTAGGAATCCGAACAGGAACGTCACGAGCCCGAGGACCACTCCGCCCACCATCACCACGAGCACGGTGAGCTGCAGGTTGAGGTTCATCTTGCCGTGGAAGTCGATGAGTGCGCTGCGCTCACGGTAGATGAGCCACATCACGAGCGGGACCACGAACGCGAGCGTGCCTGCGGACAGCACGATCGCGACGGCGGCGAGGATGTGGACCAGCATGGCGATGGTCCTGGCGTCGCGCTCGAGCATGGGAGCGGGGGCGACGTAGGCGGGCGGTGCGCCCGCGGGCTGAGCCGGCTGGGCCTGCGGCTGCGGCTGCGGTTCCGGCTGGGGCGAGGCGGTGTCGGTCGTGTCGTTCATGCCCCCAGGCTCCCAGAACGCGGCAGGGCCCCGCATCCGCCAGGAGGCGGAGCGGGGCCCTGATGTTCGTCGGGGTGAGACCCCTACTTGATGATGCGCCAGTTGAAGGGGTAGCGGTACTGCTCACCCTTGTTGGCGGCGATCGCCGCGAGGATGCCGAACACCAGGACGGCGATGCCCACGAGCGGCAGGATCACGAAGCCGATGATGGCGATCGTGGTGATCGCGCCGACGAAGGACGCGATCGCCATGAGGATCGACCAGTTGAGGGCCTCCTTGGCCTGGTCGTTGACGAACGCGCTGCGCTCGCGGAAGACCAGCCAGATGATCAGCGGCGGGATGAAGCCGAACAGGATCACGCCCGCGTGCGCGAGCGTGGCCCAGAGGCGCTCATCGCTCTGGCTCATCGGCTGCGGCGCGTAGGGCGGCTGGGGCGACTGCGGCGGGGGCGGCGGGTACTCGGTCATATCGGTCACGTCTCCTTCGATTGGTCGCCGGCTGCCACCGGCGGTGGGCGTGCATGCCCGACGGGCCGATGCTACCGAGACATCCCCGGTACGTCACGGGATACGGGCGAACAGTGCGTGATCACCGCGCGGCGGGACCCCCGCAGCCCTCGAGGGGGCGCGGGCGAGCCGCGCTAGGATTAGCACTCAACGAGTCCGAGTGCCAGTGCCAATCCGATCCCCAGGCGAGGAGAAAACGTGAGCGAGGAACGCCGTCACGCCGTGCTCCGTGCGATCGTCGAGGGCTACGTCGCGACCCACGAGCCGGTCGGGTCCAAGGCACTCGCCGAGACCCGCGCGCTCGGGGTGTCCTCCGCGACCATTCGCAATGACATGGCGATCCTCGAGGAGGAGGGCTTCATCGCGCAGCCCCACACCTCGGCCGGGCGCATCCCCACGGACAAGGGCTATCGCCTCTTCGTCGACCACCTTGCGGCGTCCGCGCTGCCCGAGGCGCACAAGCGCGCGATCGGCACGTTCCTCTCGGACGCCGTCGATCTCAACGATGTCGTCGAGCGTTCCGTGCGCCTGCTGAGCCAGCTCACGCGACAGGTCGCGGTGGTGCAGTACCCGTCGCTGCGCGAGTCCGCGGTGCGGCGCGTCGAGCTGGTGCGCCTGGGAGCCGAGCACGCCCTCGTCGTGGTGGTCTCCGCGGACGCGCGTGTGGACCAGCAGACCATTCCGCTGGGCGAGGCCACCCCCGACGAGGCCTTCGAACGCGCGGTGCGCGACATCAACGAGGCAGCGCAGGGCCGCACCGGCGCGGCCCTCGAGAAGGCGCTGGAGGCCTGGGCCGGCTCTCCCGGCCAGGTGCCGTGGGCGGCCGCGGTCGCGAGCATCGTGGTCACCGCCGCGCGCGGCGGAACGGTCGAGCGCGTGGTCTTCGCCGGCACGTCGAACCTGGCGCGCGCCGGGTCGGGACTCGAGGCCGACACGATCGCGCCCGTGCTCGACGCGCTCGAGGAACAAGTGGTGCTGTTGCGGCTGTTGCATGAGATGGCCGCAGGCGGAGACGATGTCTCGGTTCGGATCGGCGCGGAGACGCACCACGAGGCGCTGTCCCGCACGTCGATCGTGGCCGCGGCGTATGGCAGGGACGCGTCCTCCCTGGTGGGCGCGCTCGGGCCCACGCGCATGGACTACCCGGGGACGATGGCCGCCGTGCGCGCCGTCGCCCGTTACCTTTCGAGAGTGGTGGAGCTTTAGGTGAAGGATTACTACGGCGTGCTGGGTGTCCAGCGCAACGCGACCGAGTCCGAGATCAAGAAGGCGTACCGCAAGCTCGCCCGCGAACTGCACCCCGATGTGGCGGGGGCCGAGGGCGAGGAGCGCTTCAAGGAGGTCGCCGCCGCCTACGAGGTGCTGGGAAACGCGGACAAGCGTGCGCAGTACGACCGCGGCGTCGACCCGCGTGCGGCGTCGGGCTCCGCGGGAGGCGCGCAGGGGTTCGGCTTCGAGGACATCTTCGAGACGTTCTTCGGCGGCGGTGCCGGTCCCTTCGGCTCCGCGCAGCGCGGTCCCGCGTCGCGCACTCAGCGCGGCGGCGACACGCTCGTGCAGACCGAGGTCACGCTCGAGGAGGCCGTATTCGGCGTCACCCGCGAGATCCAGGTGGACCTTGCCGACGTGTGCGGGACGTGTCACGGATCGTGCTGCGCACCGGGCACCTCTCCCACCACGTGCCGCCAGTGCAACGGCTCGGGATCGGTCCAGCGCGTCGCGCGTTCGCTGCTCGGACAGGTGATGACCACCGCGCCCTGCCCCACGTGTGGCGGCTACGGCTCGACGATCGAGTCGCCGTGCACCGACTGCGCCGGCCAGGGACGCACGCACTCGCGTCACACCGTGAGCGTCGACATCCCGGCGGGTGTCGAGACCGGCACGCGCATCCGCATGTCGGGCGTGGGTGACGCCGGCGTCGCGGGCGGACAGAAGGGCGACCTCTACATCGAGATTCGCCAGCGCGCGCACCAGGCCTTCGAGCGCAGGGGGACGACCTTCACTGCACGCTCGAGGTGCCGATGACCGCCGCGGCGCTCGGGACCGTGATGACGGTCGAGACGTTCGACGGGCCGCAGGAGGTCGACGTCCGTCCCGGCACCCACTCCGGCTCGACGGTGCGTCTCAAGGGCCTCGGCGTGGGCCGGCTGCAGCGGGCCGGACGCGGCGACCTCCACGTCCACCTCGACATCGTCACTCCGACCGATCTCACGGACGAGCAGGCCGACCTGCTGCGTCAGCTCGCCGCACTGCGCGGCGAGGAGATCCCCGAGGCCAGGCTCGCGCCCATCGGTGGCGGCGTGTTCTCGCGCCTCAGGGACGCCTTCATGGGCCGGGAGCGGTGACCGCACCCGTCTTTGTCGATCCGGGCGCGGCGACCGCGACCGCGGGCGACACGCTGCGCGTCGAGGGGGATGAGGCGCGCCACGCCGTGACGGTCCAGCGCCGCCGCGTGGGCGAGGCGGTCGACATCGTCGATGGCGCGGGCGTGCGCGCGAGCGGCGCGATCACCGCGACGGGCGACCGCTGGTTCGAGATCTTGGTCGCGCGCGTGACACGCGAGAGCGATCCCCGCGTGACGCTCGTCCAGGCGCTCGCCAAGGGCGGCAGGGACGAGCAGGCCGTCGAGGCGGCCGTCGAGTTGGGCGTCACCGGGGTGATCCCGTGGGCCTCGGACCGCGCAATCGTCCAGTGGCGCGGCCCCAAGGCCGACAAGGGGCGCGCAGCCTGGCAGGCGCTCGCGCTTGCGGCGGCCAAGCAGAGCAGGCGCGCCGTGGTGCCCGAGGTCTCCGGCGTGATGACCACGCGCGCCCTCGCGGCGGCGGTCGCCGACGCGGCGGCCGCGGGGACACGCGTGCTGGTGCTCCACGAGTCCGCGCGGCTGGGACTCGCCGCGCTCGACTGGGAGGATCGCGAGCAGCCCACCTGGGTGATCGTGGGGCCTGAGGGCGGAATCGCGGACTCCGAGCTCGAGGCGCTCGCCGCCGCGGGTGCGACCGCCGTGGTGCTGGGCCCGCACGTGCTGCGGGCCTCGTCGGCGGGACCCGCGGCTCTCGCCGCTCTCGCGGCGCTTCGTGGCCACTGGGCGGTCACTACGCTAGGGGGATGAGCACCACGGACTGCATCTTCTGCGCCATCATCGCGGGCGACATCCCGTCGGAGCGCGTCGCCGAGACCGACACTGTGGTCGCGTTCCGCGACATCTCCCCCCAGGCACCGGTTCACGTGCTGGTGGCGCCCAAGCATCACGTGCCCAACGTCGCCGCCGCGGCGCGCGAGATCCCCGAGGTGCTCGCGGAGATGGCGATCGTCGCGCAGCAGGTCGCCGACGCCGAATGCGGGGGCGAGTTCAGGTGGATCTTCAACACCGGCCCCTCGGCGGGCCAGACGGTGTTTCACGTCCACGGTCACGTCATGAACGGCGGCACCCTGGGGTGGAACGCGTGAGCGTCACGCGGGTGGTGGTGATCGACGACGCCGCGAGCATGCCCGAGCTGCTGGGCTCGGGCGACGGCGTGCTGCGCGAGGTCGAGCGCGCGTTCCCCGCGGTCGACATCCTCGTGAGGGGCAATCGCATCACGCTGACCGGCGAGGAGTCCGACGTCGACGCGGCCGCGACCGCCGTCGAGGAGCTGCGTGACGTGCTGGGGGCCGGCGTGCCGCTGACCCCGGACGTGGCGCGCGAGTCCGTGCGCATGCTGCGATCGACCCCGACCGCCGAGGCGCAGGGTGCGCCCGAGGAGCGTCCCGCCGGCGTCCTCAGCCGCTCGATCCTGTCCACGCGCGGACGCACGATCCGGCCCAAGACCCAGGGCCAGGCATCGTACGTTCACGCGATCGAGACGCACACGGTGACCTTCGGCATCGGCCCCGCCGGAACCGGCAAGACCTACCTCGCGATGGCCCAGGCCGTGGCCGCGCTGCAGGGCAAGCGGGTCAACCGCATCGTCCTCACGCGTCCCGCGGTCGAGGCGGGCGAGCGGCTCGGCTTCCTGCCCGGCTCGCTCAGCGAGAAGATCGACCCGTACCTGCGGCCGCTGTACGACGCGCTGCACGACATGGTCGACCCCGAGTCGATCCCCAAGCTCATGGAGGCGGGCACCATCGAGGTCGCGCCCCTCGCGTACATGCGTGGGCGCACGCTCAACGACGCGTTCGTGATCCTCGACGAGGCTCAGAACACCACGCGCGAGCAGATGAAGATGTTCCTCACGCGTCTCGGCTTCGGGACCACGATGGTGGTCACGGGCGACGTCACGCAGGTGGACCTGCCGGGCGGGACGCAGTCCGGGCTGAGGTCGGCCGCCGAGATCCTCAGCGGGGTCGAGGACATCGCGTTCTGCCACCTGGGCGCGCAGGACGTGGTGCGTCACCGACTCGTGAGCGACATCATCACCGCCTACGCCGAGAGCGACGAGAACAGGGCGCAGACGCCGCGCCCCACCGGCCAGCGCCGCCGGTTCGACCGGGAGGAGCGTCCATGATCGACGTCAACAACGAGACCGATGCCGAGGTCGACGAGGTCGAGTTCGCGGAGCTCGCCCGCTACGTCCTGGGACAGATGCACGTCGCCGACGGCGCCGAGCTCGCGATCCTCTTCGTGGACGAGGAGGCGATGACACAGCTGCACGTGCAGTGGATGGACGAGCCCGGCCCCACGGACGTGCTGAGCTTCCCGATGGACGAGCTGCGCCCCGGCACGCCCGACAACCCCACGCCTCCCGGCCTGCTCGGCGATATCGTGGTGTGCCCGAGCGTTGCGGCGCGGCAGGCGGCGGCGGCCGGCCACAGCGCCGAGGAGGAGATGCTGCTCCTCACCACGCACGGGATCCTTCACCTCTTGGGCTACGACCACGTCGAGCCCGAGGAGGAGAAGGAGATGTTCGCGCTGCAGCGCCATCTCTTGCTCACCTTCCTCGCGCGCCGATGAGCTCGTCCGCGGTCTCGCTGCTCGTGGCCGTCGCGGTCGCGGGGCTCGCGGGAGCCGCGGTGTTGCACGCGATCGTCGCCGCGTTTGAGCAGATCCCCTACGCCGACGAGCGCCGCATCGCGGCCCTGGTCCGCCCCGACGGCAGACCCACGCGTGCCGCGCGGCTCGCGGTGCTTCCGGATCATGCCGACAACGCCGCCTCGGTCGGCTACGCGATGCTCGAGTCTCTCGCGCTGGTCGCATGGACCGTGCTCGCCCTCGAGTTGGGCGACGTGCTCGGGTGGGACGGCTGGGCGACGCTCGCGCTCGCGGCGGGCGTGGCCGCGTTCCTCTCGGTCATCGTGGTGCGTGCCTGGCCTCGCGGCGTCGCCCGCAGCCATCCGGAGGCGGCCATCCGCGCGCTCGCGCCGGTGGGCTGGGCGATCGTGCGCCTCACGACCCCCATCCGCGCCGTGGTGCCCGCGCTGCAGATGCGCGAGCTGTCCGAGCCGGAGGACCTCGTCGAGCAGGCCGGTGATGCCCTCGAGGAGGAGGATGCGGAGCTGCTGCGCTCCGTCGTGGGGCTCGGCGACACGCTCACGCGCGAGGTGATGGTGCCGCGCACGGACATGATCACGATCGACGCCGGCACTCCCGCGCGCAAGGCGATGCTGCTGTTCATGAGGTCGGGTTTCTCGCGCGTGCCGGTCATCGGCGACGGGGTCGACGACACCGTGGGCGTGCTCTATCTCAAGGACGTGGTGCGCGCGACGTGGGACCACCCCGAGCGACTCGACGAACCGATCGACGCGCTCATGCGCGAGCCGGTCTTCGTGCCCGAGTCGGTGCCGGCCGATGACCTCCTGCGCCGCATGCAGGACGAGGTCTTCCACATGGCGGTGGTCGTGGACGAGTACGGCGGCGTCGCAGGACTGGTCACCATCGAGGATGCGCTCGAGGAGATCGTGGGCGAGATGGTCGACGAGCACGATCGGCTCGCGCCCGAGGTCGAGGACCTGGGGGACGGGCGCTATCGTGTGCCCGCGCGGTGCTCTCTCGACGAGCTCGCCGAACTCTTCGACGTCGAGATCGACGACGAGGACGTGGAGACCGTCGCGGGACTGCTCGCGAAGGCCTTGGGCAAGGTGCCCATCCCCGGGTCGCGCGCGAGCGTGCATGGGCTCGACCTGCTGGCCGAGCGTGCCGAGGGCCGCCGCCGGCGGCTCGTGTCGGTGGTGGTGACCCGCGTCGAGCCCGAGCCCGCCGCCGACGAGAATGTGACCGCGCCACGCAGGCGCGGACGGAAGGACGATGACCATGAGTGAGTTCCGATCGGGCTTTGTGGCCTTTGTGGGCCGGCCCAATGCGGGCAAGTCGACCCTGATGAACGCCCTGGTGGGCGAGAAGGTCGCCATCATGTCCTCGCGCCCTCAGACCACCCGGCGCGCGATTCGTGGCATCATTACCAGGGACGATTCCCAGGTGGTGGTCGTCGATACCCCGGGACTGCATCGTCCCCGCACGCTGTTGGGCGAGCGCCTCAACGACCTCGTGCGCGAGACCCTCGCCGAGGTCGACGTGATCGGCTTCTGCCTGCCCGCCGACGAGAAGGTGGGACCTGGCGACCAGTGGATCGCGCGCGAGCTGTCCGCCGCGCGGGCACCCGTCATCGCGATCGTCACCAAGGTGGACAAGGTCGCGCGGGAGCGCGTCGCGCAGCACCTCATGGACGTCCAGCAGCTGGGGGAGTGGGCCGAGATCGTGCCCGTGAGCTCGATCAAGGACATCCAGATCGACACGCTGCTCGACCTGATCGTCGGGTACCTGCCCGAGGGGCCCGCCCTCTACCCGGACGGCGAGCTGACCGACGAGCCCGAGGAGATGCGGATCGCGGAGCTCATCCGCGAGGCGGCGCTCGAGGGCGTGCGGGACGAGCTTCCTCACTCGCTCGCCGTGGTGATCGAGGAGATGGTCGAACCCGACTCCGAGGATGCCCACCGCGAGGTGCTCGAGATCCGCGCCCACGTCTTCGTGGAGCGGGACTCGCAGAAGGGCATCATCATCGGCAAGGGCGGGTCGCGGCTCAAGGAGGTCGGAGCGACGTCGCGAGCCGGCATCGAGCGGCTGCTGGGGCGCAAGGTGTTCCTCGACCTGCACGTCAAGGTCGCCAAGGACTGGCAGCGCGACCCCAAGCAGCTGGGTCGGCTGGGGTTCTAGCCGCTCGCCGGATGCGGGTGCTGAGTTCGGGGGCCCGAAACGCGGGCGAATTCCGGTTGCGCCCGCGAATGCGGCGTGCGCAGCCCGAAACGCGGGCGAATCCACGAGTCGCCCGCGTCACAGGAGGTGCTGATCCCGGACGATGCCGTGGTCGCCGTGGTCGTGCGGGGCACCGCGGCGGTCGGGAAGTCCAGTTTGCCGCGCGGCGCGGGGCGTCGGCTATGGTGGTCGCATGCGTGCACCCTCGCTGCTTACGTGCCGCGACGAGGCCTAGGCCAGGCCGGTCCCTCGTCGCGGAGGTTGGTGTGCCGGCCCCCAGCCATAGACCACAGCCACGCAGCAAGGAATCCCCATGAGCCACTACACCGGCGGCGACCAGCGTCGCTCCGCGATGCCCATCCGCAAGTACGTTCCGTTCCACGAGCAGATCGAGGTCGATCTGCCGGACCGCACCTGGCCTAGCGCCCGCATCGAGAAGGCACCGCGGTGGTGCGCGGTGGACCTGCGCGACGGCAACCAGGCGCTCATCGAGCCCATGAACGCCGAGCGCAAGATGCGCCTCTTCGAGCTCCTGGTCCGCATGGGCTACAAGGAGATCGAGGTCGGTTTCCCCAGCGCAAGCCAGACCGACTTCGACTTCGTGCGCGCCCTCATCGAGGAGGACCGCATCCCCGAGGACGTCACCATCCAGGTGCTCACCCAGGCCCGTGAGCACCTGATCGAGCGCACGTATGAGTCGCTGCGGGGGCCAAGCAGGCGATCGTGCACCTCTACAACTCGACGTCGATCCTCCAGCGCGAGGTGGTGTTCCGCGCCAATGAGGACGAGATCCTCGACATCGCGACCCACGGCGCCATGCTCTGCCAGAAGTTCGAGGAGACCATCCCGGACACGAGGGTGTTCTACGAGTACAGCCCCGAGTCCTACACGGGCACCGAGCTCGCGTACGCGCTGCGCGTGTGCAACGCGGTGCTCGACGTATGGAAGCCCACGCCGGACCGCAAGGTGATCATCAACCTGCCCGCGACCGTCGAGATGGCGACCCCCAACGTGTACGCCGATTCGATCGAGTGGATGAGCAGGAACCTCGACTATCGCGACTCCGTGGTGCTGAGCCTGCACCCGCACAACGACCGCGGCACCGCGATCGCGGCCGCCGAGCTGGGCTACATGGCCGGCGCGGACCGCATCGAGGGGTGCCTGTTCGGCAACGGCGAGCGCACCGGCAACGTCGACCTGGTGACGCTGGGGATGAACCTTTTCAGCCAGGGAATCGACCCCGAAATCGACTTCTCTGACATCGACGAGATCCGCCGCACGGTCGAGTACTGCAACCAGATCGACGTCCACCCACGCCACCCTTGGGGCGGCGACCTGGTCTTCACCGCATTTTCGGGATCGCATCAGGACGCGATCAAGAAGGGCCTCGAGGCCATGGAGGCGAAGGCCGAGCGCCAGGGCGTGAGCGTCGACGACCTCGTGTGGGCCGTGCCGTACCTGCCGATCGATCCGCGCGACGTGGGGCGCTCGTACGAGGCGGTCATCCGGGTCAACTCGCAGTCCGGCAAGGGCGGAGTCGCGTACCTGCTCAAGACGGAGCGTCATCTCGACCTTCCCCGCAGGCTGCAGATCGAGTTCTCGCGCGTGGTCCAGCGAGAGGCCGATGCCACGGGCGCCGAGATGACGGCGGAGCACCTCTGGCGCATCTTCGAGGACGAGTACCTGCCGTCGCCTGACCCCGCGCGCGCGTGGGGCCGCTTCGCGCTCGTCGGGACGCGCGCGACATCGTCCGATGCCGGACCCGACACGCTGGCCGCCGACATCACCGACTCCGGTACGAGCGTCACGGTGGAGGGCTCCGGCAACGGCCCGGTCGCCGCGTTCGTGGCCGCGCTCGGCACCAGGGGAGTGCGCGTCGAGGTGCTCGACTATCACGAGCACGCGATGAGCGGTGGCGGCGATGCGATCGCCGCCGCGTACGTCGAGTGCCAGATCGGCGACCAGATCCTGTGGGGCGTGGGGATCGACGCATCGATCACCACCGCGACTCTCAAGGCGATCATCTCCGCGGTCAACCGCGAGGGTCGCTGAGCCGCGGCCGCGCTCGGTCAGGAGGAAATCGACACGCCGACGTGCGTCTTCGCGCTTACACCCTTCCCGTGGCCCTCGCGTCCACCTTGATGGTCTCGGCCTGCATCGGTCCGGCCGGCGCCGACGGGTTCCAGGGCTTGCATGGCATCCAGGGCCCCGTCGGCCCGGCGGACCCCATCGGCGCGACGGGTCCGCAGGGTCCCGCAGGTCCGCAGGGGTCCGCAGGAACGGTCGAGTGGCTGGGGTACCGGACGGGAGAGGTCGCGTCCGGTCGTGGGGCGGACTGCATGCTCGGTGAGATCCTGCTGACCGCGAGCACCGTGGACAATCGCCTCCCCGCGAACGGTCAGTTTCTTCCGATCCAGCAGTTCACGGCGCTGTTCAGCCTGTACGGCACGCGCTACGGAGGCGACGGCATCACCACCTTCGCCCTGCCGGACCTGCGTCCGCTGACGCCGGACTACATGGCGTACTCCGTGTGCATGGCTGGCGTCTACGCTGCCCGCGACTAGTCACACCGACGTCATCCCCCTGACCAGGGAGCTCGCGGCGGCTGATCGGCCGCGCCGCGGGGCTCGGCCCCGACCTCGGGCGCGCCCCGCGAGGTGCTCAGTGCCCGAATCGACGGATTTTGGGCACTGAGCACCTCGCAGGGCGCAGCGGCAGGCCGAGTGCGCTGAAGCGCAGGCCGGGGGCGCTCGGACGGCGTCGCGCCTGCGGCCTCGCCACCCTCGCCCGGGGGACAATGGCGGCGTGCCTCTCTACCGTGACGATGCGATCGTCCTCCGCACCCACAAGCTGGGGGAGGCCGATCGCATCGTCACGATGCTCACGCGACGTCACGGCAAGGTACGCGCCGTCGCCAAGGGCGTGCGCCGGACCTCGAGCAGGATCGGCTCGCGCATGGAGCCCTTCATGCTGGTCGACGTGCAGTTGTACGAGGGACGCAACCTCGACATCGTGAGCCAGGTCGAGACCCGCGAGCCCTATGCGCGCAGGATCGCCGAGGACTACGCGAAGTTCACGGCGGCCACCGCGATGGTCGAGACCGCCGACAAGCTGGTCGACCACGAGCGCGAACCCGCCTGGGATCACTACCGCCTCCTGCATGGCGCGCTGGGGTCGCTCAGCCGGGGCGAGCACGACGCTGGCATGGTGCTCGACGCCTTCCTGCTGAGGTCGCTCTCGCTCGCGGGCTACGAGCCGAGCTTCACCGACTGCGCGAGCTGCGGCAGGCCCGGTCCGCACCGCGCCTTCGTGGTGGGCGGCGGAGGCGCCGTGTGCGAGTCGTGCAGGCCTCCCGGCGCCGCGGCTCCCGCCCCCGAGACCTTCTCCCTGCTCGAGGCGTTGCTCGCCGGGGATTGGCGCACGGCGGATGCCTCGGAGGCGCGCCACCGCCGCGACGCCGCGGGCCTCATCGCCGCGTATACCCAGTTCCACCTCGAGCGCAAGGTACGCAGCCTGGGGCACGTCGACCGGTCCTGACGGCGCTCCCTGCCCCGGCATCGTCCGCCGCTAGGCTGGCGGTTGTGAGCCCCGAGCGACCCACCCCCATCCGTCAGGCGCGACGCCGCCCGACCTCCCGCGCGAGGCCGTGCCGCGCCACGTCGCGGTCGTCATGGACGGCAATGGCCGGTGGGCCAAGGAGCGTGGATTGCCGCGCACCGCCGGTCACGAGCGTGGCGAGGCCGCGCTGCTCGACGTGGTTGCCGGCGCGATCGAGGCCGGCGTGACCCACCTCAGCGCGTACGCGTTCAGCACCGAAAACTGGAAGCGCAGCCCCGACGAGGTCCGCTTCCTCATGGGCTTCAATCGCGACGTCATCCGGCGCCGGCGCGACGAGATGCACAGCTGGGGCGTGCGCGTGCGCTGGGCGGGTCGCCGTCCGCGGCTGTGGAAGTCCGTGGTGAACGAGCTCGAACGCGCGGAGGAGCTCACGCGCGACAACGACGTCCTCACCCTCACGATGTGCGTGAACTACGGCGGCCGAGCGGAGATCGCCGATGCCGCCAAGGCGATCGCGCTCAAGGTCGCGGCGGGGGAGCTGGACCCGTCGAAGGTGACGGAGAAGACGCTCGCGGCCCACCTCGACGAGCCCGACATGCCGGACGTCGACCTGTTCTGGCGGTCGAGCGGAGAGCAGCGCAGCTCGAACTTCCTGCCCTGGCAGGCCGCCTATGCCGAGTACGTCTTCAGCGACGTGCTGTGGCCCGACGTCAACCGCACGCACCTGTGGGCCGCGATCGACGAGTACGCGCGGCGCAACCGCCGCTTCGGGGCCGCCTAAGCGTCGGAGGGCGTGGTCGCGGACGATGCCGTCGCCGGGTGCGCGGGCGCGGCACGCCTACGCCATCGTGACAGCCCCCAGCCGGCCGTGATCAAGGCGACGATCGCAGCGGCGAGCAACCAGGGGGACGTCGCCCACGCCTCCCACAGCGACAACGCGATGAGCGTGTAGATCGTGGCCCAGATGAGGCTGCCGGGAATCAGCGCGAGTGTGTAGAGGTCAAAGCGCATGCGGGTGTAGCCCGCGGTGGCGTTGACCATGGTTTGGAAGCCCACGGTGAGGAAGGACATCGGGATCGCAAGCCAGCCCCAGCGCTCGATGAAGGAGCGCGCGCGTTCCGTCCCCGGCCCCGCCAGTCGTTGCGCGAGGCGTGCCCGACGCCCGTCGCCGGCCTGTGTCCTGCCCGCCACGGCATCGGCCCCCGTGCGCGCCCATCGCGCGATCCAGTAGGTGCCCTGGGTGCGCAGGAACACCACGCAGAACAGGAAGAGCGACAGCCACCACCAGGGGCCGTCGGCGACGAAGGCCGGAACGCCGGGCATCAGCCGCGGTCGCGCGCGGCGCACGCGGGGCACACGCCGGTGAGTTCGATCGTGTGGCTGATCTCGGCGTAGCCATGCTCCGTCGCGATCGCGGCGGCGTAACTCTCGAAGGACGGCACGTCGATCTCGACCGCGCGTCCGCACACGCGGCAGCGGAGGTGATGGTGGTGCTCCTCGCCCGCCTCGCATCGGCGATAGAGGGTCTCGCCCGACTCAGACACGACCGAGTCGACCTCGCCCGCATCCGCGAGGGCGGTCAGCGCGCGGTACACCGTCGCGAGGCCCACGGTCGAGCCCTCCGAGCGCAGGTGCTCGTGCCACGACTGCGCGGAACGGAAGTCGCGGGTGTCGAGCGCGTCGAGGATCTCGCGGCGTTGGCGGGTCATGCGGGTCGCGGTCATGCGCGTACCCTCTCACGCGCGGCGGTGACCGCGGCAACGATCACGTAGAGCGCGACGCCGAGGACCACGATGAGTGCGCCCGGCTGGAGGTTGTGGAACAGCGTGATCCAGATGCCGGTGACCGTGAGCACCGCGCCGAGCCCCATGGCCACGTGCATGGTGCGCGCGAAGGACCGCGTCATTAGCTGAGCGATCGCCACGGGCACGATCATCAGCGCGCTCACCAGGAGCACGCCCACCACGCGCATCGCGACCGTGATGGTGATCGCGGCCAGGACGGCGACCACCATGTTGAGGACCGCGACGGGCAGACCCGTCGAGCGCGCGAACTCTTGGTCGTGGGTGACCGCGAACAGCGACGAGCGCAGCCCGAGCCCGATGATCAGGATGAGCGCGGCGAGCGCGACGCTCACCCACACGTCTCCCCAGGTCACCGTCGAGATCGAGCCGAAGAGGTAGCCCAGCAGGTTCGCGTTCGAGCCGCCCGCGAGGCCGATGAGCAGCACGCCTCCCGCGATTCCGCCGTAGAACAGGATCGCCATCACGACGTCCGCCGCGGTGCCGCGCGCGCGCATGCGCTCGATCACGACCGCCCCGGCGATCGCGAAGACCACGGCGCCGGGGATCGCGAGGGCGTCGCGCTGCGCGAGCCCGGCGGCGGAACCCGCGAGCCAGCCCGCGGCCACTCCGGCGAGCGCGACGTGGCCGATGCCGTCGCCCAGCAGCGCCATGCGGCGCTGCACGAGGTAGGTGCCCATGACGGGCGCGGCGAGTCCCACGAGCAGGCCGACGAGCAGCATGCGCTGCACCAGGGGATCGGTGAGCAGGGTCATGGCCCCTCCAGTCCCAGCGCGCCGCCGGTGGGCTGCGCGCCCTCGTGGGCGTGTTCGTGCTCGTGGCCAGGCAGCGCGTGGACACCCAGGTCCTTGGGCGGAGCGCCCACGTACGTGACGCAGCCCTGCTCGAGCACCACGGCGTGATCGATGTGGCGCGCGATCGAGCCGAGCTCGTGCAGGACCACCACGACCGCCACGCCGTCGTGCTTGAGGTGGCCGAGCGTGTGGGCGAAGGAGACCTGCGACTGCAGGTCCACCCCCGCCATCGGCTCATCGAGGATCAAGAGGTCCGGGCGGCGCACGAGCGCGCGCGCGATGAGCACGCGCTGCTGCTGCCCTCCCGAGAGCCGCAACACGTCGCGCCGGGCGAGGTCCTCGATCGCGACCGACCGTAGCGCGTCGATCGCGCGTCGCTTGGCGTCGCGCGGCGGGATCAGGCCGCGCAGGCCTCCGGCCGCCCCACGTCCGTCCTCGCGGCTGCCCAGCAGCCCCGACATCACGACCTCGAGAGCCGTGGCGGACACGCCGCCACCGGCGCCGATGCGTTGCGGCACGTAGCCGAGTCGCGCGCGCGCCGCGGGCGTCGAGGGGGAGCCGAAGAGCGAGACGGAGCCGCCCGCGAGCGGCACCGCGCCCACCATGGCACGCACGAAGGTCGACTTGCCCGAGCCGTTGCCGCCCATGAGCGCGACGACCTCGCCCGCGGAGACCTCGAGGTCGACGCCATGCAGGATCTCGGTGGTCCCGAGCACGACTCGAACGCCGCTGGCGACCAGCGGCGTTCGAGTGCGATCGAGATCAGGCGCAGCCAAGCGCGCCCCGGATTTCCTCGAGGTTGCGGGTCATGGTCGAAGCGTAGTCCTCGCCGTCGGCCACGGTCTCAACCGGGCTCAGCACCGCGGTGGCGACCCCGGCATCGTTCGCGAGCGACTCGGCGACAGAGGCGGAGACGGTGTCCTCGGTGAAGATCACCGTCGCGCCGGTGTCGGCCACCCGCTCCTTGATCTCGAGCAGACGCGCGGGGGAGGGCTCGGACTCGGGGTCGAGGCCCGCGAAACCCTCCTGGTGAATGCCGTAGCGCTCCGTGAGGTAGCCGAAGGCCTCGTGCGCCACGAAGATGGTGTCGCGCTCGCACTGCGCGAGGCCGGTCGCGTAGGCCTCGTCGATGCCGGTGAGCGTCTCCGTCAGGGAGGCGGCGTTGGCCGCGTAGGAGTCGGCGTTGTCGGGGTCGAGTTCCGAGAGCTCGGCGGCGACGGAGTCGGCGTAGGCCGCGAGCAGCGTGGGGTCGAGCCAGAAGTGGGGGTCCGACGTGCCGTGCTCGTGCTCGTCCTCGGCGTCGTGGGCCTCACCCTCCTCTTCGGCGTGCTCCTCGGCGTCGTGGAGCTCCACGACCGCGGCGGCGTCGAGGGAACGCACCCCGGTGCTGTCGATCGCGTCGTCGACGGCGGGCTGGAAGTCGCTCAGGAAGAGCACCAGGTCCGCACCCTGCATCTCTCGCACCGAGGCGGGAGAGAGCTCGAGGTCGTGGGCGTCGACGCCGGGCTGCGCGAGCGCCACCACGGTGGTGTCCGCGCCCGCGACGCCGCGCGCGACGTACTCAAGCGGGTAGAAGGCCGCCGCGACCGTGAGGCCGTCGGCGGGAGCGGACGATGCGCTGGCCCCGGTCTCGGCGGGGGCCGAGCAGGCGGCAAGGGTGAGCGTCGTCGCCGCGGCGGCGGCGACGAGCAGCGAGGGTCGCAGAGTCGAGGTCATGGTGCCAGCCTAGCGTGACTGATAATCATTGTCAATAAGGACCAATGTCCCGTCCGTCGGCTCGCGACGCCCCGCAAGCGCCGTGCCGTCGTCGGGGGTCTGGAGCCCAGCATCGTCCCTCAGTGCGCGCCTATAGACTGACCCGAGCAATCCGACCCCCGCAAGGAGCACCACGTGGCCGTTACCAGCCGTCTCGACAACGTCATCTCGCTCGCGAAGCGCCGTGGCTTCGTGTTCCCCTGCGGCGAGATCTACGGAGGCACCCGTTCCGCATGGGACTACGGGCCGCTCGGCGTGGAGCTCAAGGAGAACATCAAGCGCCAGTGGTGGCGGTCGATGGTCACCAGCCGTGACGACATCGTGGGGCTCGACTCGTCGGTGATCCTGCCCCCGCAGGTGTGGGAGGCCTCCGGCCACATCGCGGCCTTCGTTGACCCACTCGTCGAGTGCCTCAGTTGCCACAAGCGCTACCGCGAGGACCACCTGCTCGAGGAGTTCGAGGAGAAGAAGGGGCGCGCTCCCGAGGGTGGCCTGGCCGAGATCGCATGCGCCGCATGCGGCACCCGCGGCCAGTGGACCGAGCCCAAGATGTTCAACGGTCTCCTGCGCACCTACCTGGGCGCGGCTCAGGACGAGTCCGGCCTGCACTACCTGCGCCCCGAGACCGCGCAGGGCATCTTCGTGAACTTCGAGAACGTCATGCGTACGTCGCGCCAGAAGCCCCCGTTCGGCATCGCGCAGGTGGGCAAGTCCTTCCGCAACGAGATCACGCCGGGCAACTTCATCTTCCGCACGCGCGAGTTCGAGCAGATGGAGATGGAGTTCTTCGTGGTGCCTGGCACCGACGAGGAGTGGCACCAGCACTGGATCGACACCCGCAAGGCCTGGTACGAGGACCTGGGCATCGCGGCGGACAACCTGCGCCTCTACGAGCACCCGCTCGAGAAGCTGTCGCACTACTCCAAGGGCACCACCGACATCGAGTACCGGTTCGGCTTCCAGGGCTCGGAGTGGGGAGAGCTCGAGGGCATCGCCAACCGCACGGACTTCGACCTCACGACCCACGCGAAGCACTCGGGCAAGGACCTCAGCTACCTTGACCCCGCGACCAACGAGCGGTTCGTGCCGTACGTCATCGAGCCCGCGGCGGGCCTCTCGCGCTCGCTCATGGCCTTCCTGGTCGAGGCCTACACCGAGGAGGAGGTGGCCACCGCGAAGGGGGCACCGAGTCCCGCACGGTGCTGCGCCTCGACCACCGCCTCGCCCCCATCAAGGCCGCGGTGCTGCCGCTGTCGAAGTCCGCTGACCTGGTCCCGACCGCCGAGGCGCTCGCGAAGGAACTGCGTGGCGCGTGGAACATCGACGTCGACGTCACCCAGTCGATCGGCAAGCGCTACCGCCGTCAGGACGAGGTGGGCACGCCGTTCTGCATCACGATCGACTTCGACACGCTCGACGACCAGGCGGTGACCATCCGCGACCGCGACACGATGCAGCAGGAGCGCGTGGCGCTCGCTCAGGTCCAGGGCTATCTCGCGCAGCGCCTGATCGGCGCGTAGGCAGGGCATGGGAGCCGGTCACTCTCACGCCGAGACCCGGCCGCGCGCGACGCCGGGCGCCACGCGCGTCCTGTGGGCGCTCGTGATAGGCGTGCTCGGCGGCGTGCTCGTGGGCGCCATGGTGACGTGGCCGTCGAGTTGGGACATGCTCGGCTCTCAGCAGTTTCTCTACGAGGACGCGCGCCGGCTCGACGCCGAGGTCGTGTCCTTCGACGAGTCCACGGGCGAGTCCGTGGTGCGTGTCACGACCCCGGGCGCCGAGGGCGAGAGGGAGATGGCGCCCACGGGCGTGGGCTCGCTGGTGCTCGAACCCGGCGACCAGGTGCGCGTGGTCGAGCTCGACGAGGGGCCGCTCGTGTTCTCGGACTTCGAGCGCGGGACGCCCATTCTCGCCCTCCTCATCGTCTACGTGGTGCTCGTCATCGCGGTCGCCTGGTGGCGCGGGCTGGGCGCCCTGCTGGGCCTGGCCGCGGCGTTCGGGATCGTCGCGTTCTACACCGTGCCCGCGCTGCTCGACGGCGCGAGCCCGCCCCTCGTGGGCCTGGTCACGGCGGCCGGCGCGCTCTTCGTGCTGCTCTATGTCGCCCATGGGCCCAACGCGCGCACGACCACGGCGTACCTGGGCACCATCGCGGGTCTCGCGGTGACGGCGGCGCTCGGCACGTGGGCGGTGACCGCGGCCAAGATCCCCGGCGTGCCGTCCGAGGCGGAGATCAACATCGCGTTCGTCGAGGGGAGGCTGTCGCTCCAGGGGCTCGCGCTGTGCGGCCTCATGATCGCGGGACTGGGCGTGCTCAACGACGTCACCATCACGCAGGCCTCGGCGGTGTGGGAGCTGGGCGCGGCACGGCCCGACCTGGGTCCGTGGCAGCTCTTCTCGCGCGGCATGAGGATTGGCCGCGACCACATCGCGTCGACCGTCTACACGATCGCCTTCGCGTACGTGGGAGCCTCGCTGCCGCTCATCATGCTGGTCGCGGTCTACGACAATCCGCTGTCGGGCGCCATCACGTCCTCCGAGATCGCCGGCGAGGTGGTGCGCACCCTGGTCGGGTCGATCGGCCTCGTGCTCGCGGTGCCGCTGACGACCGCGATCGGCGCGCTGATCGTGGGACTGGCGGGGGAGAAGCGGGACGACATCGAGCCTGGTGCGCCTGGCGATGTGGATCCCGAGAGGGACGATGCCGCGGCCGGGGTCGCCGCGCGCGACGCCTCCGCGCCGCATGAGGCGGGCGACGGCACGGGATCTCCCGCGCGGGATTCGTGACTGTTTTTCCCTCATTGTGCGGATTTGCTTGACGCGGGGCCCGCGGCACTCCACTCTGGTCCTGACGGGCATTCCGGGGGCGCGGCCAGTGTTTCCGAGGGGGAGGCCGGGTGCCGTCCCCGCACATACGTTGCGGCAGCGCGCTGGTTCGCTGCGCCGTGACGCCTCGCGCCCGGGCTATCCCTCAGCGGCCCGGGCGCGAGTGTGCCCGACGTCAGTGAGGCTGTGGCGAGACCGCCGCGGAACCGGGGCGCCCACCCGGCCACGGCATCGTCCCGCGGGGCACCCCACGACGCCTGAGACAATGGATGCCATGACCCCCGCGACTCGTGTCCTGCAGCCGCTGCGCCTTGGCCCGCTCGAGGTCGACACTCCCGTGGTGCTCGCCCCGATGGCCGGCATCACCAACGCCGCGTTCCGGCGACTGTGCCGCGAGCACGGCGGCGGTCTGTACGTGGCCGAGATGGTGACCTCGCGCGCGCTCGTCGAGCGCACCCCCGAGTCGCTGCGCATCATCGCTCACGACCCCGACGAGACGCCCCGGTCGGTGCAGGTCTACGGGGTGGACCCGGCGACGGTCGGCGCTGCGGTGCGCATGATCTGCGAGGAGGACCGCGCGGATCACATCGACATGAATTTTGGCTGCCCGGTGCCCAAGGTGACGCGCAAGGGTGGCGGCGCGGTGCTGCCGTGGAAGCGGGACCTCTTCAAGGAGATCGTGCGTGCCGCGGTGCGCGAGGCCTCGCGCTTCGACATCCCCGTCACCGTCAAGATGCGCAAGGGGGTCGACGACGACCACCTCACGTACCTCGACGCGGGACGCACCGCGGAGAAGGAGGGCGTCGCGGCCGTGGCGCTGCACGCGCGCACCGCGGCGGAGTACTACTCGGGGACCGCGGACTGGGACGCGATCGCACGGCTCAAGGAGGCCGTCACGAGCATCCCCGTGCTGGGCAACGGGGACATCTGGCAGGCCGAGGACGCGGTGCGCATGGTCGAGCAGACCGGGTGTGACGGCGTGGTCGTGGGACGCGGCTGCATGGGGCGCCCGTGGCTGTTTGCCGATCTGCAGGCTGCGTTCGAGGGACGGCCCGAGCGGGTGCGGCCGGGGCTGCGCGTGGTCGCGGACACGATCTACCGCCACGGCGAGCTCATGGTGACGCACTTCGGCGCCGACGAGAACAAGGCGATGCGCGAGATCCGCAAGCACATGTCCTGGTATCTCAAGGGTTACCCGGTCGGAGGAGAGGTGCGCCGCGCCTTGGGACTGGTCGAGACGCTCGCCGAGCTGCGCGGGCTGCTCGACTCGCTCGCGCTCGACACCGGGTATCCGGGCGAGGAGGCCGAGGGTCCGCGCGGCCGGCAGGGCTCGCCGCGCGTGCCCGCGTGTCCCGACGGATGGCTCGACACGCAGGACATCACTCCGGACCTCGAGGCCAGGCTGCGGGAGGCGGAGCTCAGCGTCTCGGGCGGGTAGGGGGTAGCGCGGGTAGGGGGTAGCGCGGGTAGGTCAGGTGGCGCGGGTGGCGGTTCCTGCTGTCGCACGCGCACGTTAGCGTGGACGCATGAGCCGCATCCGCGCGTACCTGGCCGCCTCGCTCGACGGATTCGTCGCGGGACCTCATGACGAACTCGCGTGGCTCGAGGGTCGCGCTCCGGACGCGCCGCCGTTCGCCGTCGCGCCGTGGCGCGACACGAGCGACGAGGGCGTGCTCGAGTTC
The DNA here is from genome assembly GCF_030296675.1 of Demequina sediminis. Lineage (GTDB taxonomy): Bacteria > Actinomycetota > Actinomycetes > Actinomycetales > Demequinaceae > Demequina > Demequina sediminis. The sequence goes on from NZ_AP027736.1 coordinate 455,610, forward strand.
AGCGCCTTCCTCACGGGGGTCGGGTGCATCCTCATGGGCAGGCGGACGTATGACATCGTCGAGGGCTTCCCGGAGTGGCCGTACGGCGACGTGCCGATGCGCATCGCGACGCACCGGCCGCTCGACGCGCCCCACGCATGGGTCGAGCCGATCGAGGGCGACATCGCCGACCTCATCGCGCGCGCGAGCGAGGTTGCGGGGGAGGGCGATGTCTATGTCGACGGGGCCGCGCTGGTGCGCGAGACGCTCGAGGCGGGGCTGCTCGATCATCTGGTGCTGACGCTCGTGCCCACGGTACTGGGGGACGGGATTTCGCTCTTCGGGGGGCTGACGGTGCCGGCCGAGATGACGGTCGAGCGGGTTGCGCGCTACGGCGACGGGCTGGTGCAGCTCCACCTCAGGCCGCGCGCCGACTAACCCGCGGAGGGAGGCAGGGGCAGGGAGGTGGCCGGCGTCGCCGCTAGAGTCGGAGTGTGAGCGCCCTTCCCGACGGCTATGCCGCATCCGATGTGGAGCGCTACGTGCAGGAGCCTCCCAAGCAGGCGCAACGCACGCCGTTCGAACGCGACCGCGCGCGCATCGTTCATGCGAGTGCGCTGCGCAGGCTCGGTGCCAAGACGCAGGTGCTGGGCGCGGGCACGGGCGACTTCGTTCGGACGCGTCTCACGCACACGCTCGAGGTGGCCCAGGTGGGGCGGAGCCTCGGCAAGATCCTGGGCTGCGACCCCGACGTGGTCGACGCCGCGTGCCTCGCCCATGACCTGGGACACCCGCCCTTCGGGCACAACGGGGAGCGCGCTCTCGACGAGGTGTCCCGGGAGATCGGCGGCTTCGAGGGCAACGCGCAGACCCTGCGCCTGCTCACGCGGCTCGAGCCCAAGTCCTTCGACCCCGTCACGGGGGAGAGCGTGGGGCTCAACCTCACGCGCGCCACGCTCGACGCGAGCGTCAAGTATCCGTGGACCGAGGACGCGACGCCCACGCGCCCCGACGGCAGCCCCACGCGCAAGTTCGGCGTCTACGACGACGACCTGCCGGTGTTCCGCTGGCTGCGTGAGGGCGCCCCCGAGCGGGCGCAGAGCTTCGAGGCGCAGGTCATGGACCTCGCCGACGACATCTCGTACTCCGTGCACGACGTCGAGGACTCGGTGGTGCATCACACGGTGTCGCTCGGGGTGCTGCGCGACCATGGCAGGGCGCGCGAGATCGCGGCCCACGCGCGCCAGTGGTACGGGCGAGGGGAGCCGGAGGCGCTCATCGCCGCGCTCGACCGCCTGCGTGCGGAGCCGTGGTGGATGGACGAGTACGACGGCTCACACCGGGACCTCGCGCGGCTCAAGGACATGACGAGCCAGCTCATCGGGAGGCTCGTGGGCCGGATCGCCTCCGCGACCCGCGAACGCTACGGCGACGGGCCGCTCACGCGACACCACGCGAGCCTCGTGATCCCCGAAGAGACCGCCGACGAGATCCTCATGCTCAAGGGCATCGCGGTGCACTTCCTCATGGCGCCGCGCGAGCGCAAGCACGCGTATCGCCAGCAGCGCCAGCGGCTCGCGGATCTGGTGGGTGCGCTGGTCGAGTTGGGCGACGTCGCGCTCGAGCCTCACTTCGCGGCGATGTATCGGGAGGCGGCGGACGATGCCGCGCGCACCAGGGTGGTGATCGACCAGGTGGCGTCGCTCACCGATAAGTCGGCATACGACTGGCACCACAGGTACGTGGCGCGGTCTCGCTCTCCACGGTCGTAGCTGCCGCCCGAGGTCCTAGGAGCCGTCGGCCGCGTCGGCGGCGGAGTCGGCGGCCTGAGCGACCTCCTCGATCGCGGCGCGGCGCAGCAGGAAGCGGTGTTCCGCGAGCAGGGTGAGGACCACGATGCCGGCACCGACAAGGAGGGCGATCAGGGGTGCGGCGATCGACCCGGTGGGTGCGATCCTCGCCCCGTCCGCGTCCTGCCACGGCCACAGCGCGACCAGGCTGCCCGCCATGACGCCGGTGAGGACCACGAGGGTGACACGGCGGTGGTGCTCCAGTAGCCACTGGAGTGCCTTGACGATGCTCACGAGACCGATCGCGCAGCCGAGCGCGAACCACGCGAGGTAGCCCAGGTCGCGGTCGTTGACGGCCGCGAGGGTCGGCTCATACAGCCCGAAGGTGAGGAGCAGGAAGGACCCCGACAGTCCGGGCAGCACGAGCGCCGAGACCGCGATCGCGGCCGCGGGCACCAGCACCAGTGGGGTGGGCTCGAGGCTTCCGCCCGGCAGCGAGACGATCACCGCGGTCGCGAGCGTGGCGATCACGGCGATCACCCACTCACGCGCCCTCCACGACCCGTCACGGCCGCGGCGGTCCTCGGAGGCGATCGCGTGGCGGTAGGGCACCGCGAGCGAGGCGAGTACGAGGCCGAGGAAGAGTCCCCTCATGGTCTCGGGGTGCTCGGTGATGAGGTCCTCCATGACGCGCGCCATGGTGACGAGCGCGATGACCATGCCGATGCCGATCGGCACGATGATCCCCCAGCGCACCCGCGAGAACTCGCGACCCGCCCGCGTCAGGCCCTTGCCGCGCAGGCCGTCCGTGACGGAGGTGCGGATGCCCGCGATGAGGTGTCCCGCGGAGGTCAGCAGCGTCTCGTAGACGCCAGTCATGAGCGCGATGGTGCCGCCGGAGACGCCGGGTACGGTCTCCGCAGTGCCGATCAGGCCTCCGCGCAGGAGGTCGAGCGCCACCAAGGCGGGGGTGCGGCGCGGAGTCGGCTCGCCTGCCTCGATGTCCGCGGTGTGAGGGGTTGTCATGACGGGTCCTTCCTGGCCGTGCGGGTGGCGTGTGCCGTGCGTTCGCGCACCAGCAGCACTAGGGCGATGATCGGCAGGAGCAGCGGCACCCAGCCATAGGCCGAGCCGTAGCCGGTCCACACCGTCTCGTCGGGCCACCAGGACGGTTCCACGTAGCCGAGCGTGCCGACGATCACGACGCCGGCGAGCTCGACCACGGTGCCCACCAACGCGACCCCCGCCCACCGCTTCCATAGCGCGAGCGCGATGACCGTGTAGAGCAGTGCTGACAGTCCTGACACGAGATAGGGGACGGGCGCGTCGGCGAGCTTGGTGGTGATCTGGACCGTCGACCGGCCGAGCGCCGCGAGGCCAAGCACCGAGTATGCGACGACCAGCGCGATGCGTGCGACGTAGTTCACGCGCCCCCTCGACGATGATGATGACGCGCCACACCACGACGGCGAGGGCGATCGCGACGATCACCGCCGAGGCGGCATCGACGCGGGCGATCTGGTCGGGCGCGAGGACGGGCCGGGTGGGATCGGGATCCGCGGCGGCGGCCTCGGGTGTGCCTAGCCGGCCGATTCCCAGCAGGGCGAGCAGCGCGAGCGACGCCATCAGGTAGCCGAGCGTGAGCACGAGCCCAGCGTCGACGCCCGTGAGGAGCAGCACGACGACTGCGATGAGGTGGATGACCGTGGCCGCATAGGTCGCCGGGATGGCAAGGAGCACCGCCCGGTGAGCATTCGGCCAGATCAGCGTGACGATGCCTGCCAGTGCGAGCGCGGCGCAGACCACGAGCACCAGCGGGACGATCACCGCGGTGTAGACACCCACGTGATCAGCCCTGCTGCGCCGCCTGCTGCACGCGCATCGGCAGTCGCGTCATCTCTTCGCCGTCGACGCTGATGACCCACGAGAACAGGCGGGGCTTGTCGAAGCGGAGCCCGTCGATGGTGAACGCGAAGCTCGCGACCTGCTCGTCGCCGTCCACGAGGTGCGGGGGCGACCCACCGTGAACTCGCCACCCATGGCGCGCACGGGGGCGGGCTTGCCGTCCTCGTCGGGACGGATCCCGATCGGGTACTCGACGCCGTCCTCGGTGAGCAGCTTGAGCTCGAACTGGTGCGCACGGTTGGTCTCGGTGAAGGGCACGTGCACGATCGCGCCGACCGAAAGGCGGCGGTGCACGGCAGGGAAGCCGCGCACAAAGATGATGTTCCACCCCGCGCCCAGCGCGTAGATCTTGTTCTGCACGACCTCAGCCGAGTCGGCGAGGAATGCGTCCACTCTCACAGCAGCCAGTCCTTTCGTGGGGGGCGGGTCCAGCCTAGCGCGCGCCGCGCGGGCGGCCCGCGCGAGGGGGCGGGGAGGCGCGGCTCGACTACGCGTACGCAGGCGCATGGGCGACGATGCCTGGCGAACCTGGCTGAGTGAGGTGGCGGGGTGCGTGGAAGCGGGCGCGGCCTCCTTGGCGGGGTGTCTGGAGCGGGTCGATGCTTGCGGGTGGGGTGAACCAGACTTCGGTGGTGGTGGCGTGGATGGTCCAGCCTTGGTGGTGGATCGTGTGGTGGCAGTGGCGGCACAGCAGGACGCCGTTGGCGATGGAGGTGATCCCGAGGTCGCGGCTCCACCATTCGATGTGGTGGACCTCTGCCCAGCCTGGTGGAGCTCCGCAGAAGGCGCAGCCGCCGTCGCGTTCGATGAGGGCGAGCCGTTGAGCCGTGGTGAACAGGCGGCGTTTGCGTCCCCAGTCGAGCAGTTCGCTGTGGGAGCCCAGCACGGCGGGGATGACGTGAGCATTGGCGGCCATGCGGCGTGCGGTGGAGATGTCGATCGCGTGAGAGGTGCCGTCGATCTCGGCGTTGCCCAGCCCGGTGTGGAGGTCTGTCTCATGGACGCGGACGACGACCGTAGTCGACGCGAGCGGGAGGTCGGTGGCGGTGCAGGCGAGCGCGTGGCGGGCGAGGTCCGCGAGGGCATCGGCGCGCATCTGGGCGGCTGTTCTGGTCGTGGCTGTTGTGGTGGCGGCTGTCTTGGTGGCGGGTGTTCCTGCGCGGGCGGTGGTGTCGGCACTGGTGTCGCTGGTGGTGTCGGTGGCGATGTTGTCGCGGGCGCGGCGCATCGCGTCGCTGACGAGGGCGTCGAGGGCGGCGCGGACGGGGGCGGCGGTTTCGGGGTCGAGGCGTGCGTCGATGGCGAGCATGCCGTCGCGGTCCTCCCACAGGTGGAGGTAGCGGTTCGCGCGCAGGCGTTCGAGGGTGGCGGGAGTCGTGTCGACCGTGAGCGCGGTGCGGAAGTGGGTGACGATGCGGCCGAACGTGGTCGCTGTCAGCCCGGGCGCGCGAGAGACGAGGTCGCGTTCGGCGCTCCGAAGACGCTCGGTGGGGATGGTCTCGGGCAGGGCGTCGAGCATGGACGTGATGGTGCTCGCGCAGTCGACGGAGAGTTCGCGAGAGTTCAGCGCCTCCGCCACGTGTGGATGGTGGCCGAGTTCACCGTCGGACGCGGGCTCATGGGTGAGCACCCGTCCCACGTCGAGCAGCCGGCCGGCGTGGGCGCGCGTGGAGCCCAGGACGGAGGCGATCATGTCGACGGTCCCGCGGTGTCCCAGGCGGCGCGCCACACCGCCATCGGGCTCGGTGTCGCCGTGGCGTTCGATCGCGCACGCTACCTCGGCCAGGAGGAGGTCGACCTCCCGGGCGAGTTGCCCGGCGATCTGAGCCCGCGCCGCGAGCACCGCCGCATCCACGCCCACGCCGTTGTGCCCGTCCCGCCCGTCCCGCCCGTCAGGCCCGCCAGACCCCCGCGCGGCATCCCGCACCCCGGCCACCGCCGCGATCGCCACCGCGCACGCGGCCGAGAACGCATCCACCACGACGGCAGCGCCGCCGGGTTCGCGATCGAGAAGGCCCGAAATGTCCATGGCTTCATCCCACCACCAGGGTCCGACAATCGGGACAAAAGGGACCCAAGGAGCCTGTGGAAAGTCATAATGGGACCCGCATACCTGGGAGAACGTCGCGAAGTCCCGCCCGGACCCGGCCCCCTCCACCGCGCCACGGCATCGTCCCCACGCCCGAGTAGTCTGAGCCCGTGGCAGGGACGATCAATAGGGATGACATCGCGGCGGTCCGCGAACGCGCCCCGATCGAGGAGATCGTGGGCCAGCACGTCTCGCTCAAGTCTGCCGGCGTGGGCTCGCTCAAGGGCCTGTGCCCGTTCCACGACGAGCGCTCGCCGTCCTTCCACGTGCGCCCCGCCGCGGGCCGCTGGCACTGCTTCGGATGCGGCGAGGGCGGCGACGTCATCGAGTTCGTCATGCGCATGGACGGCCTGCCGTTCGCGGAGGCGGTCGAATACCTCGCGGAACGCGCCGGAGTGACCCTGCGCTATGAGTCCGGCGCCCCCGCGGATCCGAGTCGGGCGCGGGCATGCGCCGCCGCCTGCTCGAGGCCCACAGGATCGCCGCCGAGTACTTCGCCGAGCAGCTCGCGAGCCCCGAGGCCCGCATCGCGCGCGACTTCCTGCGCGAGCGCGGCTTCGACCGCGAGGCCGCGCAGATGTTCGGCTGCGGATACGCACCGCAGGGCTGGTCGCACCTCACGGAGCACCTGCGCGGCAAGAACTTTACGGAGGCCGAGCTCAAGGCATCGGGCCTGGTGTCCGAGGGTCAGCGCGGCATCTACGACCGCTTCCGCGGGCGCCTTGTATGGCCCATCAGGGAGGTCACGGGCGACGTCATCGGCTTCGGGGCGCGCCGCCTGCACGAGGACGACCAAGGCCCCAAGTACCTCAACACCCCCGAGACGCAGCTCTACAAGAAGGCGCACGTCCTGTACGGCCTCGACCTCGCGAAGGGCACGATCCGCTCGGAGCGCACCGCGGTGGTGGTTGAGGGCTACACCGATGTCATGGCCTGCCACCTCGCGGGCGTCACCAATGCCGTCGCGACGTGCGGCACCGCGTTCGGCGAGGACCACGTCAAGGTGGTGCGACGCCTCATGGGCGACACGGGCCAGGCGCAGCTCAAGGTCGGCTCGACCGGCGCCAAGGTGATCTTCACGTTCGATGGCGACGAGGCCGGCCAGAACGCCGCGCTCAAGTCCTTCGCGCTCGACCAGCAATTCCTCGCGCAGACCTTTGTCGCGGTCGATCCCGAGGGCCTGGACCCGTGCGACATTCGTCAGCGCGATGGCGACGATGCCGTGCGTCGTCTCATGGACCGTCGCGTCCCGCTGTTCGAGTTTGTGATTCGCGCCGCGCTCGCGCAGCACGACCTCGAGACCCCCGAGGGGCGGGTGGCGGCGCTGCGCACCGCGGTGCCGATCGTGTCGCAGATTCGCGACCGCGCGCTGCGGCCCGAGTACGCGCGGCGCCTCGCGGGATGGCTGGGCATGGAACCGGCCGATGTCGTGGGCGCCGTCTCGCGTGCCAGCCGCCAGTCCGGTGGCCGGGCGGGCGGATCCTCGGGCGGGCCCGGTGGCGCGCAGGGCCAGCCCGGCGGCCCCCAGGGGCGTCAGGGCGGCCCGCCGCCCCAGCATCGTTCCGACGAACCCCCGCCGATCGACCCGGAGACCGGCCAGATCGCGACCGTGGTCGCGTCGCGGCCCAACCCTCGCGACCCGGTCGTGCGCGCGGAGGCGCTCGCGTTGGGTGCGCTGTTGCAGGCCCAGCGGGCGATCGCGGGTGACGGCCCGGCGATGCAGATCGTGAGCGAGTTGTCGCGCGCGGCCTTCACCGCGCCGCAGTATGCGCAGATCTTCGACGCGATGGTCGCGGTCGGGGGACCGGGGAGGCCCCGGCGGACTGGGTGGGCGCGGTGATCGAGCAGGTGGGTCCCGAGCTCGCCTCGCTGGTCTCGCAGCTCGCCGTCACGCCGCTGCCGCACGACAAACTGGCGGAGGAGGCCGCGTATGCGCGGTCCGTGCTCGCGCGGCTCCTGGACCTGAGCCTGACGCGCCAGGCTGCGGACCTGCGCGGCCGCATGCAGCGCGCAGGCGAGGGGACTCCCGCGGCGCAGGAGGCGTTCGCGGAGATGATCCGGCTGGAGACGCGCAGGCGGCAGCTCCGCGAGGGCTGACGAGCGGGAGAGGGGTGCGCGATGTCGCAACGAGTCTCGGTGGTGACGCTCGGGGTCGCGGATCTCGGCCGGTCGAGGCGCTTCTACGAGGCCTGGGGCTGGACGGCGCGGCAGATTTGGCGGCTGACCAGGCGCGACCCGGCGCGGCGCTGGGCACGGGCGCGATCGCGCTCGCGCAGAACTACCCCTCGGAGGCGGAGGTGGATCGTGTCTTCGAGGCTGCTCTCGCGGCCGGAGGGACGATGCTTAAGCGGCCTCAGGCGGCCGAGTGGGGTGGGTACTCGGGCTACGTCGCGGACCCCGACGGGCACCCGTGGGAGCTGGCGGTCAATCCGTTCGGGGATCTCGAGGCAGATGGATCGGTGACCATTCCGGTGGATGCGGGACCGGTGGGAGAGTAGGGCCGCTGGGCGTCACGCCCGGTGCCGTGATGCGCGTCTCCGCGGGGCGATGCTGCCCGGACATGCGAAGAGCCGGCCCCGAAGGACCGGCTCTCAAGCTCCCCGGCTGGACTCGAACCAGCAACCTGCCGATTAACAGTCGGCTGCTCTGCCAATTGAGCTACGGAGGATCGCGCTCGAATACTCTAGCGGATCCCTGAGGCTGCCGGTGACCATCCTGGGGGTGCTGGTGGTCGCGACTCGGGCGGGGAACGCCCCGCTAGACTGACGCGCGGCCTCTCGGGGTCACGGGCCAGTAGCTCAGCAGGTCAGAGCAGTGGACTCATAATCCATCGGTCGCGGGTTCGAGCCCCGCCTGGCCCACGCGTGACTCGTATTCGATGTCGGTGCGCGCACCTGCGAAGGTCGGGGCGGTTCATCCGCGCGCCGCCGCCGGGTTCTGCCTCGATACTGGCTGACGTCAACCAATACCGGGGAGCACCCATGCGGTGTCGGACGCAGGTGAGACCATTCCCGAAAGAGCGTGTGGTGGCGGGAGGTCGGAGATGCGCGGCGAAGCGACGGTGCTCCACGCCGACCTTGATGCGTTCTACGCCTCGGTCGAGCAGCGGGACGACTCTGCACTGCGCGGACGGCCGATCATTGTGGGCGGCGGCGTGGTGGTGGCCGCGAGTTATGAAGCAAAGGCCCGGGGCGTCCGCACCGCGATGGGGGTGCAGCGCGCGCGTGCGCTCTGTCCCGACGCCATCATCGTCCCTCCCCGTATGGAGGCTTACTCGGCAGCGAGTCGCGCAGTGTTTGCGATCTTCCACGACACCACGCCGCACGTGGAAGGCGTCTCGATCGACGAGGCGTTCCTCGAGGTTGGGGGCTTCGCCGCCTTGCCGGGACTCCCGAGGAGATTGCCGTGCGCCTGCGGGAGCGTGTGCGTGCCGAAGCCGGGCTCCCGATTTCGGTGGGCGTCGCGAGAACAAAGTTCCTTGCGAAGGTGGCGAGCGCGGTCAGCAAGCCCGACGGGCTCCTCCTGGTGAGGCCGGATCACGAAGAGGCGTTCCTTCATCCGCTCCCCGTCGAACGGCTTTGGGGCGTGGGCGCGGTGACCGCGGAGAAGTTGCACAGCAACGGCGTCTACACGGTCGGGCAGTTGGCCGAACTCGAAGCGGCGACCGCCGAGCGATGGCTCGGAAAGGCGGCCGGTGCGCATCTGCACGCGCTGGCGAGGCTTCGGGACCCGCGGCCGGTCGCGACGACCAAGCGCCACGGATCCATCGGCTCGCAGCGCGCGCTTGGCAATCGGTCGTACACCGCTGGTGAGCTTGGGCTGATCCTCACTCAGATCGTCGACGGCCTCGCGAAGCGCCTGCGCGATCGCGGATCGTCGTGCGCGACCGTCGTGTTGAGGCTTCGCTATGGCGACTTCACCAAAGCGACCCGATCGCGCACGCTCGCCGCGCCCACCGATCGCACCGAGGTCTTGCTCGGCGTCGCTCAGCAATTGCTCGATGCAGCGGGTCCTGATATCTCCGGCCGGGGCGTGACCCTCATCGGCGTCTCTCTCGCGCAACTGACCAGCGCAGGCAGGATGCAGCTCGAGCTTCCGATCGACTGGCACGACGGGGCGCGCATCGACACTGCCCTCGATGCGGTCCGCGATCGGTTCGGCTCCGCCGCCGTCACGCGCGCCGCACTGATCGGCCGTGATCCTGGTTGGTCGGCGCCGCGGCTGCCTGAACACGAGTAGACACATTCGGGACCCGCGTGGTGAGCGCGCTACCAGGGCCGCATTGCGACTCGCGTGCCAGCGCCGCGACCGCTGGGGGCCTTCTGCCAGTTTCTGTCGTCCCTGGCCAGGGACAAGTCGCCGACGTAGACCGCCACCAGCTCCCACAACCGCAGCAGACGAGGCGGCGCTCCACGGTGCCATCGAGTCGTCGCCAATGGCTCGTCACGGCGCTGGTGCCACATCGGCCACCAGTCCGTGCCGTCGTCCTCGTCGGCAAACGCAATGCGGATGTACCACTCGTTGAGCGCGTCCAGGCTCTCGAACGAGCCATCGAGCTCCGGTCCACAGGTTTCGGCGAGCCGGGCCCGCAGCTGCTCGCGTCGCACGGGGAGTGCCTCGATGAATGAGGCGAAGGCCAAGTCGGCGTCGTTCCATGACGCGTGAAAGCCGGGAACGAGGCGCCTCATACCTGCCAGATCGTAGCGGGGACCTTGTCGCCGGCGGCGAGGATCGGCCACGTCTCGCCGGGACCGGCGATGCTCCACGGTGAGGTTGGCACGGGCCAGCCCGCTACCCCCGACTCACGACAACCGCCCCGCACCCAGGAGCACAACACCGATGCGGGTGACGGGGAAGACCGGGGCGACCGCGCGGCCCTCGACGGGGTTCGTCAGCCTGACGCCCACGGTCTCGCCCGTCGAGAGCCGTGCATGGGCGTCAGGACACGGGAGAGCGGAAGTCGTGACGCGAGTTCGCGCGCCGTAGGGTGACACGCAGAGGAACCTGCGAAGGGGGAGGTACATGGCTCGCGGCACGCTCACGGTCGCGCTGATCGCACTGATCGCCGCGACCGCCGCCGCCTGCGCGGGCGAGGTTCACGACGTGCGCGGGGACCTCAAGCGGCCGTATGCCGCGCTCGTGATCGCCGATGCCGTGGTCGCGTCCAGCGCGGACGTGGCGGGGGAGGAGGGCGTGACTCTCACTCTGGTGGCGGCCGAAGCCGTCGCCTACGACGTGCGCCTTGAGCGCCTCCAGGAGTGGTGAGCGCCGCTTACTCCACGTCGCGCGGCGTCTCGCGCTCCTCGCGCGCCAGGCGCGCCTCCTCGCGCTCGTCCGGGTCGGACTCCTCCGCGAGCTCGTCGAAGCGCGGCTCATACAGCGGAGTGCCCGTCAGATATGCGGAGCGCGCGATCGCGATCGATCCCACCGCGGACGTGGCCAACTGGAGCGCGATGATCGCGACCGCCTTGAAGGCATCGGGCACGGTGGGCTGCAGCGACAGCGCTCCCACGATGACCAGCGCCATGCCCACGCCGCCCGCGGTGCCCACCGCGGAGATGCGCGTGTACGTGTCGGGGAAGCGCAACAGCCCGAGCGCCGCGCTCGCGAATACGAGCGCACCCAGGACCACGAACACCGATCCCACGACCTCGAAGACCTGGCTCATCGCTTCCCCCTCGTCAGCGCACGGGCGAGCGACAGCGCGCCCAGGAACCCCAGTAGCGAGGAGATCAGCACGATGTCGAACGTGTAGGAGTTCGCGAGCCGCACGCCCATGAGCGCGACGAGCCCCACCACCCCGAAGAGCAGCAGGTCGGCCGCGACCGCCCGGTCCGCCTCGGCGGGACCACGTAGCATGCGGTAGGTCGCCGCGAAGCATGCCACCACGATGATGACGATTCCGATGTCGAGCGCGATCATGAGCGTGCCCCCTCGCGCCGCACCGCATGCAGCACCTTGTTCTCCATGACGCGCAGCTCCGCGCGCAGCGCGTCCGCATCGGCGGCGTACATCCCGTGGACGTACAGCACGCGCGTCTGCTCGTCTCCCACCACGTCCGTGCCGAGCGTGAGCGTGCCGGGCGTGATGGTGATCATCGACGCGAAGAGCGTGATCTCGAGGTCCGTCCTGCAGCGGGTCTCGAGTCGCGCGATGCCCGGCGTGGAGTTCTGTCCGGGTGTGAAGTTGTCGCGCAACACGGCGGCACTCGACACCACGATCTCCTTGGCGAACCACAGCGCCAGTCCCACGATCCTCACCGGCCACGTCACCCAGCTCATGGCGTGCTCACCGCCTCCACATACGCGCTCGTATCGAGCAGCCCCGTCGCCGCCGTCTGCGACAACGCGAGCAGCGGCTCGGCGGCCAGGCCCAGCACCACCGTGAGCGCGGCAAGCACCACCGCCGGCGCCGCGAGCGCGGCACGCACCCGGGTGCGGGTGGACGATGCCGGGGCAAGGGCGACCCGGCCGCCCGAGGGCGTCCCCGGAGTCCCCGCGACGGGCTCGAGGTCCGGTCCGGGCGGGGTCGACCAGAACAGCGCGGCCCAGATCCGCAGCATGGCGACCAGCGTCACGAGGCTCGCGACAATGATGAGCGCCGCGATGAGGCCCTGACCCGCGTCGAGCGACGCCCACACCAGCGCGACCTTGGCCACGAATCCCGAGAACGGCGGCAGGCCGGCGAGCGACAATGCCGCGACAAGGAACGCCGCGGCCAAGACCGGCTCGCGCTTCGCGAGACCCGTCACCCGACCCAACACGCCCGTGCCGTAGCGGACCTCGATCGCGCCCGTGGACAGGAACAGCGAGGTCTTCACGATCATGTGGTGCACCAGGTAGAAGATGGCCGCCGCGAGACCCGCCTGGGTGAACAGCGCCATTCCCAGCAGGATGGTTCCGATGCCGCTCACCATCGAGAACGTCAGGCTCTCGCGCAACGTCGAGGCGCCCGCCGCGGCCACGGCGCCCACGAGCATCGTCACGCCAAAGACGACCGCGCCCACCCACAGGTAGCGCGTGTCGCCGTCGAAGACCACCGCGTAGATGCGCACGATCGCGTAGATCGCGACCTTGGTGTGTAGCCCCGAGAAGAGCGCGGTGATCGCGGGCGAGGTCGCCGGATAGGCCCGCGCGATCCAGCCATGGACCGGCACCACGGCGGCCTTGATGCCCAGCGCGATGAGGCACACCGCGACCGCGAGGGCGACGCGGGAGTCCTCCTGCGCGGCCCCCGCGAGGTCCGCGAGGTTGACGCTGCCCGCCGTGCCATACACGAACGCGACGCCGATGAGGAAGATCGTCGAGGTCAGCAGATTGACCACGACGTACAGCCGCGCCCCTGCCACCTGTCGCAGCGATGCCGCCCCGGGTCCCGCGAGCACGAACAGCCCATACGAGGGCACCAGCATGACCTCGACGAAGACGAAGAGGTTGAAGAGGTCGGCCGTGAGTAGCGCGCCGTTGACGCCCGCGATCAGCACGAGCATGAGCGGCGCGAAGTAGCGCGTCGAGGCGCGGTCGCTCGCGACGGCGAACGCGACGCTCGCGAGTGACAGGAGGGACGTGATGGCAAGCATGATCGCGGTGAGAGCATCCGCCGCGAACGGGATCGCGATCCCCACGGGCCACTGGCCCACGCCGGTCGCCAGCGGAGCGGCGCCCGAGCCGAAGTGCACCGCGAGCGCGACCGCCGCGACGAACGTGGCACTCAGCACCGCGACCAGCGTTGCGGTGTGCGCGCGGCGCCGCTCTCCCACGACGACGAGCGCGCCGGCCGTGAGGAGCGGGACCGCGACCAGCAGCGGCAAGAGGGTGGCGGTCATCGGGTCACCTCCGGGTCGGGGCGATCATCGTCATCCTCGGACACGGCGTCCTCGTCGGTGTCGTGCGGCGTGAACGAGTCATCCTCGCGCCCCGTCACGGTGAACACGAGCATCACGATCGTGATCGCGAACGCGATGACGATCGCGGTGAGCACGAAGGCCTGCGGGAGGGGGTCGGCGACCCCCGCGAGGTCTTCCGGGCTGCCGAAGGGGCCTCGCGACGCGACGTTCCTCCCGCGGCCATGATGATGAGGTTCGCGGCGTGGCCCAGCAGCACGAAGCCCAGGATCACCCGCAGCATCTCCCGCTTGAGCAGCAGGTACACGGCGCCCGCGACGAGCAGGCCGGCGGTCAGCGCGACGGTCATCGTGCCCCCACCTCCTCGCGCCGGCGATCTCGCGGGAGACGATGCTGGCGGCCCAGCAGGTTGTAGGCGGCGAGGATGACGCCGATCACCGCGAGGTACACGCCGACGTCGAAGACGAGCGACGAGGTGAGCTTGTAGCCGAGGATGTACGTGCTCATCGGTGCGAGGAACGAGCCGTCGAAGTAGCCCACGAAGCCGGCACCGGCGCCCACCACGATTCCCGCGCCGATCAGTGTGAGATAGGGCCAGCGAATCCGCGCGGTCGTATCGCTCGGCGCCGCCATGTACGCAAGGGCGAAGCCCGCGCCGCCCACGAGCGCCGCGATGAAGCCACCGCCCGGCTCCTGGTGCCCGCGCAGCAGCAGCACCACGGACATGACGACGATCAGCGGCGCGAGGATGCGCGCGACGGTGCGCACGAAGACCGTGTTGCTGCGGGCGTCCGCCAGCGGAGAGGACTCGTCGATGTGGGCGGACCTCACCGGCACGGCGCGCCTCGAATGCAGCAGCGCCGCAATGGTGAGCCCCGCCATGCCCAGCACGGTGAGCTCCCCCAGGGTGTCGAGCGCGCGGAACTCGACCAGCACGGTGTTGACGATGTTCGCCCCGCCCGTCTCCGCCTCGCCCTCGGTGAGGAGGTAGGTCGCGGCGGGGGAGAGTTCGCGCCGCCCCGTGAGTGCCCATACGCCCAGCACCGTCGCGACTCCCGCGCCGACCGCGACCACGCCGGCGGCGATGCGCGGGCGGCCCCGCTCGCGCACGAACCGTGACGGCAGGCGACGCAGCAGCAGCACGAAGACGGTGACGGTGAGGATCTCGACCAACAGCTGAGTGATCGCGACGTCGACGGCGCCGAGCGCCAGGAACCACAGCGTCATCGCGAAGCCCACCACGCCGGCGACCACCACGGCAGCGATGCGCGTGCGCGCCCGCACCATCGCGACCACGCCGCCGGCCACGAGCACCACGAGCGCCCAGTCCAGGGGCCGCGAGGTGTCGCCGATCACGGGCGGCAGGCCGTCGAGGCGGAAAGCGGCGCCGATCGCGAGGGCGGTGAGGACGATCGCGGGAATGGCGAGGTGCCTGCGGGGCGACGCGGTGCCAGCCCAGCGAGCGACGGCGGCGCCGCCGTGCACCACGCCGTGGAGCGTCGCGTCGACCACATCGAGCGCGCGGAACGGGAACGCGAGCGGCTCGAGCGCGCGCGACACGCGCGTCCTCGCGAGGATCAGCGCGGTTCCGGTGGCGATCACCGCAATGGACACCGCGAGCGGGGCGTTGAACCCATGCCACAGCGCGAGGTGCTTGTCGATCTCCTCGCCCGCCGCGCCCGACGCCCCGCCGGACACCAGCCCGTCGAGCACGAACGGCGCGACGCCCAGCACGAGTCCCGCGAGGGCGCCCGTCGCGGGTACGCCCCACAGCAGGGGGAGGCCTCGCGCACGACGCGGCCCGTGCGGCCGCCGAGCGCACCCAGCACGATCCGCCCGGAGTAGGCGAAGGTCAGCACAGATGCCGCCGCGGCGGCGCCCGTGACGACCCAGGGCACCCACGCCGGTCCCGGCGCGTGAAGGAACGCCTCGAGCATCGTCTCCTTGCTCACAAAGCCCAGCAGCAGTGGCACCCCCGCCATCGAGGCCGCGGCGAGAGCGATCGCGGCCGCGGTGACGGGCATTCGTGGCTGGAGGTCGGCCAGGTGACTGATGCGGCGCGTTCCCGCCTCGTGGTCGATCACGCCGACCAGCATGAACAGCGACGCCTTGAACAGCGCGTGCGCGACGGTGTGGACCACCGCGGCCGTCAGCGCCTCGGGGGTGCCGATGCCGATCATGGCGACGAGCAGGCCGAGCTGGCTGATGGTCGAGTACGCGAGCAGTTCCTTGAGGTCGTCGCGACGCAGTGCGGCGATGGCCCCCAGCAGCGCGGTGATGAGGCCCGCGGTCACGAGCATGACCGTCCACACCTGCTCGCCCGCGAGGGCGGGGAGAAGCGCAGCAGGAGGTAGATGCCAGCCTTCACCATCGCCGCTGCGTGCAGGTACGCGGAGACGGGGGTGATCGCGACCATCGAGTCGGGAAGCCACGCGTGGAACGGGAACTGTGCGGACTTGGTGAACGCGGCGATCGCGATGAGGACCGCGACGGAGGTGGTGAAGCCGGCGTCCTCTCCCCAGATGGGGTGAGAGAGCGCCTCGCCGATGCGCGTGGTGCCGGTGCCGATCGCGACGGTCACGACCGCGGCGAGCAGCGCGAGCCCTCCCGCGGCGGTCACCAGCACCGTGCGGATCGCGGACTCGCGCGCCGCGCCGCCCGGCCGCGCGATGAGGAAGAACGAGCACAGCGTGGTGGCCTCCCACGCGACGAACAGCACCACGAGGTCGTCGGTGAGGACCAGCACCAGCATGGCGGCGGCGAAGGCCGTCATGAGCAGGTAGAAGACGCCGTGCTTGCCGCGTCCCAGGTAGCGGCCCGAGTAGATGAGGATCGCGGCGCCGATCACGAGCACGAGCATCGCGAAGACGAGCGCGAGGCCGTCGAGGCGCAGCGCGAACTCGATGCCGAGTGTGGGCATCCACGCGAGCGACTCGGTGACGACCTCCCCGGCGCCGCCGCCGTTCCCACGATCGCGGCGGCGATGAGCAGGGGCACGGCGAGCGCCCAGCCCGCGGTGCGGCCCAGGGCGCGGTTGAGCGCCGGGGCGGCGGCGCAGGCGACCAGGACGGTCGCGACGGCGGTTAGGAGCACGGTTCCACCTCGGTCGGGGCAGGGAGGGACGGGGAACCGGCGGGGGAGTCACTCGCTCGCGGAGCGAGGGCAACACCCGGGCCGGCGTTCACGCGCCGAGGGTGGGGGAGCGGTGCCCGCGAGGCTCGCGCCCCAGCTCGACACCTGTCCGTTGGTGCCCACGTGCATCCCCAGCGACAGTCCGCCGGCGAACGCCGTGCGGGTGTTGGGGTAGTGGGGGATCACCGTCCTGATCTTACCCGGTGCGGCGCCCCTGCCAGGAGAGCCACCCCCGCGACGATGCCCGCGGCGCCGAGCCCGATCCCGATAGGGTCGTGGCCATCCCCACACGAAGGGCGGTGCCGTGACGTCGCACGCGATCCCGCGCATCGTCGTCATGGGCCCGTCCGCGACGGGAAAGTCGACGGTGGGTGCCGCGCTCGCGGCCGCCCTCGCGGTCCCCTTTGTCGATGCGGACGACCTTCACCCGGACACGAACCTGGCCAAGATGGCCGCGGGCACTCCGCTCGACGATGCGGACCGCTGGCCGTGGCTCGACCGCGTGGGCGGCGTGCTCGCGGACGCCGCGTCCACCGGGGGCGTAGTGGTTGCGTGCAGCGCGCTGCGACGCGAGTACCGCGACCGCTTGCGGGCGAACGCGCCGGGCGCTTGGTGCGTCGAGCTGACGATCTCCGAGGAGGAGGCGACCCGCCGCTGCGCGGCGCGCGATGGACACTTCATGCCGGCCGCGCTGGTCGCCTCGCAGTTCGCGATCCTGGAGGGTCTCGGGGTCGATGAGCCGGGCGTGCGCGTGGATGCCACCGCGGCCACCGCAGACATCGTGGCGCGAGCCCTCAAGGCGCTGACGGCGGAGGCGGCGAGGTGACCGCGCACGAGTTCGACGCCGAGCTCTACCTCTGGGACGCGCGCAGCGACTCGTGGGTGTTCGCGGACCTGCCCTTCGACATCGCCGACGAGATCGAGGATGCGCAGACGGGTCCGCGCCGCGGATTCGGCGCCGTGCGCGTCGAGGTGAGCGTGGGCGCGACCACGTGGCGCACCAGCATCTTCCCGTCGAAGGAGCGGCGCACGTTTGTCCTGCCCGTTAAGCGCGCTGTCCTCAAGGCCGAGCGCCTCGCGCCGGGGCAGACCGTCACGGTTCGCGTCACTCCCCTCCTGTAGCGGCACCCCGGTGAGACACTGAGGCCAGGGCGTCGAGCGCGACGCCGGAGCGGAGGGGCTCATGTCCGAGGACCGTGCCAGCGAGGCCCCGGTGGCCGAGCCCCTCGACCCGCGGCGTGCCGCATGGCTCGCGACCGCGATCGGCATCCCGATCTACGGCGCGCTGTCCCTCCTCATGGCGGTTGCCGCGGCGCCCGTGGTGGAGGCTCTCGCCCCCGATCGCAGTGAGGTCGACGACGCCGCGATCTTCGTCGGGGTTGGCATCCTCAACACCGCGATCGCGGTGCTGGGCATCCTGCTCATCGCCCACACGATCGGCAGGCTCGTGTTCTCCGCGACCCGCAACGGCGGCGACCGCCGCGCGAGCATCGTCTTCGCGGTGATGGGAGCGCTGCTCGCCGCGCCGGTCGTGACGCTGGTGGCGCTGGGTCAGTCCGAGACCGCCGCGGGCGCCGCGTACGCGATCCTCGCGGTCGCGATGCCGGCCTCCGTGACGTCCGGCCTCACGCGAGCGGTGCTGCCGACCGTCGCCGCCTCGCGCGCCGCGGGCCGCGCCGCCGCGGTGGTCGCCGTGCTCGCGGTGGTGATCGTGCTCGCGTGGGCCTCGATCACGCTGTTCGGCGCTGCCAACTGAGGTGCCGCGAGCTGAACTCAGCCGGCCAGCACGGCGGCCACCGCGCCGGGGAGGGCCGTCGCCACGTCGAGCGCCGCGATCGGCCCGCCACGCGACGCGTCCTCGGCGGCGCGCGCGTGGATCCACGCCGCGCTCGCGCCGGCCGCGTCCGCGCTGAGTCCCGCGGCGAGGAGCGCACCCGCGATGCCGGCGAGCACGTCGCCCGCGCCCGCGGTCGCGAGCCACGCGGGGGCCTCGGGCAGCTCGATGGTCGCGCCGCCGGGCGAGACCACGAGCGTCACGGCGCCCTTGAGAAGCACCGTCGCGCGTGCGGTCTCGGCCAGCAGCCGCGCGTGGCCCACGCGATCGCGCTCAACGTCAGCGAGCGTGACGTCGTGGCGGAGCGCCCCGAGCGTGCGCACCAGTTCACCCGCGTGGGGGTGAGAAGCACGCGCTCGGACCCCACCGCACGCGCACCTGCGGCGCGTGCACGCGCCACGGTCTCGAGCGCCCCTGCGTCGACGACCATTGCGACCGACTGCGCGATCACGGCCCCGATCGCCGCGTCCTGCTCGGGATAGTCCGCGACCCCCGGGCCGACCACCCAGGCCTGCGCACGCGGCAGGCGTTCGGCGGCGTCGACGGGGTGGTGCACCACGGCCTCGGGACGATGAGCGAGGACCAGATCCTGCGCGCGCGGCGGCCCGACGTAGCGCACCATCCCCGCGCCGGCGCGCACCGCGGCGGACACGACCAGGGCCGCCGCACCCGGATAGGCCTCGGATCCCGCGATCACCCCGACGACTCCGCGCGAGTACTTGTCGTCGGCCGCGCCGGGCCTCGGCCAGGACGCGGCCACGTCCGCGCGTTCCCAGCGGCGCATCGGCATCAGGCCGCGACCATCAGGAGGCGACGCGCCGCACGTACACGTCGGAGTGCATCCAGGCGCCGTCGCGCTCGATGTCGTTGTCGATGCGCCGCGCGAGGGCGAGGCCCAGGTGCTCCATGACTTTGGCGGAGGCGCGATGCTCGGGCCGGCAGCGCGCGTGAATCTCCGCGACGGCGGGGTCCTCGAGAAGGGCCGTGATCACCGCGCTCACCGCCTCGGTCGCGATGCCGCGGCCCCACAGGTCGCGTCGCACCACCCACCCGAGCTCCCGCACCGCGGGGAGTCCTCGAGGCGGCCGCGATTCTCGCCATACACGCCCACCCGCCCACGACGGTAGCTGCCGCGATGCGCCCTGCCGTGCCCACGGCATCGTCCCTCAGCGTGATCGCCCAGTGGGAGGGAACCCCCGCCGCGACGGCCTCCTCGAGCCAGCCCTGGGTGTCCTCGAGGCTGTTGGGGCCCCAGTCCGTGAAGCGGCACACGGCGGGGTCCGACGCATAGACGTGGACGTCCCCGGCGTCCTCACGAGCGAACGGCCGTAGCAGGAGTCTCGCGGTCTCGAGCGTCATAAGCCGACGATACGCCCCCTCGCGGCCGTGGAAGAATACGCGCATGGCAATGCGCGACATTCGAGTGATTGGGGACCCGGTCCTCCGCACCCCTTGTGAACCGATCGGCGAGATCGACGACCGCGTGCGGCAACTGATCGAGGACCTTGTTGAGACGGTCGATCACGACGGTCGCGCGGGACTCGCCGCCAATCAAATCGGTGTGTCGCTGAGGGCGTTCTCGTGGAACATCGACGGGGACATCGGCTACATCATCAATCCCGAGATCGTCGAGGTGAGCGACGAGTTCCAGGAGATCGGCGAGGAGGGCTGTCTCTCGGTCCCCGGCCTCTGGTACCCGTGCGAGCGGGCGGCCTATGCGCGTGCCGTGGGCACCGACCTCAACGGCGACAAGGTCGAGGTCGAGGGCGAGGAGATCTGGGCCCGCCTCATCAACCACGAGGTCGACCACCTCGACGGCAAGCTCTACCTCGATCGGCTCAAGCGAGACGTGCGCAAGAAGGCCATGCGCGAGCTCCGCGAGTCCCTCGAGCAGGCCGACTGACGCGACTCGCGGTCACGCGCGCTGGACCATCCGCCCCGCGTGAGGCATGATCGGACTACACCCGGTGCAGCCGTGGGGTTCCTTCGAGGTCGTAGGGGAAGACGCACCTCTCAGGAAGGAAGAGTCATGGCCGCCATCACCCGTGGTGTTCTTTTCGTGCACTCCGCCACCCGCGCGATGTCTCCGCACATCGAGTGGGCGGCGCAGGGAGTGCTCGGTTCGCGCGCCACGCTCGAGTGGACCGACCAGCCGGCAGGCACCGGTCTGTTGCGCGCCGAACTCTCGTGGCAGGGCCAGCAGGGGACCGGCGCGCGCCTCGCGTCCGCCCTGCGTGGCTGGGAGCACGTGCGGTACGAGGTCACCGAGGAGGCGTCGTTCGGCTCGGACGGCGGGCGGTGGTCGCACACGCCCTCGCTGGGCATCTTCCACGCCGTGATCGACGTCCACGGCAACATCGTGGTGCCCGAGGACCGCATCCGCGCGGCACTCGAGGCGGGCTCCACGGTGTCGGACTTCAAGCGCGCGATGGACCTCGCGCTGGGCACCGCGTGGGACGAGGAGCTCGAGCCGTTCCGCTACGCGGGCCATGGCGCGCCGGTGCGCTGGCTTCACCGCGTCGGTTGAACGTCTCGCCTGGAACCGGTGCGCGCTAGGGTGAGAGGGTGAACGACCACAGGCGCCCCGGCCGACCTCAGATTGCCGATCCCGTCGAGATTGGGAAGGCGGCGGTCGCGCTGTTCCATGAGCACGGCTATGCGGCGGTGTCGATGGACGACGTCGCCGCCCGCACCGGCGTCTCCCGCAGGACCCTGTTCCGCCACTTCGCGAACAAGGCGGACCTGGTCTGGCACGAGTTCTTCGCGACCTACCGGCGGCTCGACGAGGCGCTCACGCGCGACTCGGCCCAGCCGGGCATGACCGGCCTGCGCGCCGCGATGCGCGAGGTACTTGCGCCCGATGCCGTGGCCGAGGAGGCCGCGCGCGTGCGCCTGCGCATCATCGGGGAGTCGCCCGAGGTGTTCGCGGCGGGGATGCTCGGGCTCGTGGACATCACGGACCGCCTGGCCCGCCACCTCGCGCGCGCGGATGGCCTCGAGGAGGGCGGCCTCGACGCTCATGTCGCGGGACAGGCCGCGACCGGGGCGATCCTGTCCGCCTCCGTGTGGTGGGCACAGCACTCGAATGAGCCGGTCTCCGAGGTCGTCGACCGCGCGCTCGCCCGCCTGGAGGCCGGCATCCCGTGATCGAATGCCGGCCGGCGCGGGGGAAGGGCCTCGGTTAGGCCGTGCCGAACACGAGCGCCACGTTGTGCCCGCCGAATCCGAACGAGTTGTTGATCGCCGCGATCTGACCCTCGGGAAGGGCGCGCGGCGTGTCGCGGACCAGGTCCACCTCGAGCTCCGGGTCCGGCTCCGTGACGTTGATGGTCGGGGGAGCCGTGCGCGTCTCGAGGGCCTTGATCGTGAAGACCGACTCGAGCGCCCCCGCGCCACCGAGCAGGTGACCGGTCATCGACTTGGTCGCGGAGAGCAGCACCTGGTCCGCGTGGGCGCCCAGTAGCGCGCGGATGCCGCGCGCCTCGATCATGTCGCCCACCGGGGTCGACGTGGCGTGGGCGTTGACGTGGACGACGTCCGCGGTGGACAGGCCCGCGCGCTCGAGCGCGAGCTCCATCGCGCGCGTCTGACCCGCGCCATTGGGCTCGGGTGCCGCGATGTGGTGGGCGTCGCCCGTCATGCCGAGACCCAGCAGACGAGCGTGGATGCGCGCGCCGCGCGCGAGCGCGTACTCCTCGGACTCGAGGATGACGACTCCGGCGCCCTCGCCGAGCACGAAGCCGTCGCGGCTGACGTCGTACGGGCGCGACGCACCCGCGGGGTCGTCGTTGCGCTTGGACAGCGCCTGCATCGCGGCGAAGGCCGAGATCGGCAGCGGGTGGATCGCGGCCTCGGTGCCTCCGCAGATCACGACATCGGCCCGGCCGGACTGGATCATCTCGAAGCCCATGCCGATCGCCTCGGCGCCCGACGCGCAGGCCGACACGGGCGCGTGTGCGCCCGCACGCGCCTTGAACTCGAGGGAGATGTAGGCGGTGGGGGAGTTGGGCATCAGCATGGGCACGGTGAGGGGCAGGACGCGCGAGGCGCCCCGCTCCTTCACCGTGTCCCACGCCGTGAGCAGCGTCCACACGCCGCCGATGCCCGACGACACCACGCTCCCCAGGCGCTCCGGCTCGACCTCGGGCAACCCGGCATCGGCCCACGCCTCGCGCGCGGCGACGAGCGCCATCTGCGCGGACGGGTCCATGCGCTTGGTCTCGGGGCGCGAGAGCACCTCCTCGGGCCGCACGGCGAGCTGACCGGCGAAGGTCACGGGCACGCCGTAGAGCTCCGCCCAGTCGTTGTCGAGCGTGCGCACGCCGGAGCGGCCCGCGAGGGCGCCCTCCCACGTGCTCGCGACGTCCCCGCCAAGGGGCGAGGTGGTGCCGAGTCCGGTGACAACGACGTTCATGGGCGTGGCTCCGTGGGGTGAGGAGGGATGGGGAGGGATCGGGAAGGGAGGGTTAGGCCTGTGCGGCCGTGATGTAGTCGACGGCGTCGCCGACGGTCACGAGGTCCTTGACCTTCTCGTCGGGGATGCGGACGTCGAACTTCTCCTCCGCGAGGGTGACGATCGTCATCATCGACAGCGAGTCGATGTCGAGGTCGTCGGTGAAGGACTTGTCTGCGGTCACCTCGGCGGTGTCGATGTCCGTCTCCTCGGAGACGATCTCGGCCAGGCCGGCGAGGACCTCGTCGTTGGACAGTGCCATGTGCTGCTCCTTTGTGGGTGATGCGGCGCCGGGGCGCCGTGTTCGTTGCGAACGCTTGGAAACTCTACGCGGGGCCCCGCGTCAGGGCAGGACCACCACCTGCGCGGCGTACACGAGTCCGGCGCCGAACCCGATCTGCAGCGCGAGGTCTCCCGACTTCGCATCGCCGTCGCGCAGCAGGCGCTCGGTCGCGAGCGGGATCGACGCGGCCGACGTATTGCCGGAATCCACGATGTCCTTGCCGACCGCGACGTGCGCGGGCAGCCCGATCTGCTTGACGAGTTGGTCGATGATCCTGGTGTTGGCCTGGTGAGGGATGAAGGCCTGAATGTCCTCCGGGGTGACCCCGGCCGCCTCGATGGCCTGGAGCGCGACCGGGGCCATCTTGAACGAGGCCCACTTGAACACGCTGGGACCCTCCTGACGCAGGGTCGGGAAGGGCAGGTCGCGGTTGTCGCGGATGTCGAGCCACGAGGACGTCTGACGGATGAGCTCTGCGCCGCCGCCGTCCGATCCCCACACGGTGGGGCCGATTCCCGCGGTGTCGGAGGCGCCGATCACGACCGCACCGGCGGCATCGCCCAGCAGGTAGGAGATCGACCGGTCCTCGGGGTCGACGAAGTCGCTCAGCTTCTCGGCCCCCACGACGAGGACGTTGCGGGCCGCGCCCGACCTGACCAGGGCATCGGCCTGACCGATGCCGTAGCAATAGCCCGCGCATGCCGCGGAGATGTCGTAGGCGGCCGCGGGGGTCGCGCCCAGGCGCTCGGCCAGCACGGGCGCGCCGCCCGGCGTGATGTGCGGGAACGAGATGGTCGACAGGATGACCGCGTCGATCTCGGACGGGTCGATTCCCGCCTGTGCGATCGCGCCGAGCGCCGCGCGCTCGGACAGGTCGATCACGGACGTGTCGCGGTTGGCGCGCACGCGCGTGACGATTCCGGTCATCTTGCGGATCCACTCGTCCGACGAGTTGATCGGCTCGATGAGGTCCTCGTTCGGCACCGCGTTCTCGCCCCGGGCGACGCCCAGGCCGAGGATGCGCGTGAACTCGGGACCGCGGCGAACGGTGAGCGTGGTCATCAGGCCTCCAGGAGGTCGCGCGCGGCGGCCAGGTCGTCGGGGGACTTCAGCGCGACGGAGGGGATTCCCTTCATCGCACGCTTGGCAAGCCCGGTGAGGACGCCACCGGGCGCGAGCTCGACGATACCGGTCACACCCAGCTCGAGCATCGTCTCCATGCACAGGTCCCATCGCACGGGGTTAGCGACCTGGCGGACGATGCGCGCGAGGGCATCGGCGCCGTCCGTCACCTGGGCGCCGTCGGCGTTGGAGAGCAGGATGCCGCCTGGGGCGGCGGGGAGACGGCCGCAGCGGCCGCCTCGAGGTCCGCGACCGCGGGAGCCATGTACGTCGTGTGGAAGGCGCCCGCCACCTGGAGCTCGATGACGCGCACGCGGGCGGGCGGCTCCGCGACGAGCGCGACGATCGCGTCCTTGGCACCCGCGGCGACCACCTGGCCGCCGCCGTTGACGTTCGCAGCCGTGAGGCCTCGCTGGGCGAGCGCGGCCGCGACTTCCTCGGGGTCGCCGCCCAGAACCGCCGCCATCGACGTGGGCTCGCTCGCGGCCGCCGCGCGGGCCATCGCCGCGCCGCGCACCGCGACCAGGGACATCGCCTCGCGGTCCGTGAAGACGCCCGCGAGGGCGGCGGCGCCCAGCTCGCCCACGGAGTGACCCGCGGCGAGGGCGGGGACCGCGTCGCCGAGCAGCTCACGGCCGGTCGCGATCGCGGTCGCGACCAGCAACGGCTGAGCGATCGCGGTGTCGCGAATCGTGTCCGCGTCCGAGGTGGTGCCGTGACCGACGATGTCGATGCCGGCCGCCTCCGACAGCGCGCCAAGACGCTCAGCGACGGCGGGGATGTCGAGCCACGGAGCGAGCATCCCGGGGTCTGCGCGCCCTGTCCCGGGCAGAGAATGGCAATCACGGGTTATAGCCTGCCTCACATGGTGGAACCCCTACCGGCATCCTGGTACCGATTCGGGCCCGAGTTCTTGTTGGTTTCCTACAAAGACAGCGCGGCCGCGTCGCGCAGCCTGCCGAGCGCGAACGCGGTCTCGAGGACGTGGGCGTCGCGCGTGGAGAGCACGTCCCAACCTGTGAGGTCCGCGACCTTGCGCAGCCGGTAGCGCACGGTGTTGGCGTGGACGAACATGGTGCGGCTCGCGAGTTCGAGCGAGCGGCCGCAGTCCAGAAACGTCGCGACCGTCTCCTTGAGCGAGCCTCCTGCCGAGGCGATGGGGTCGTAGGCGACGGCGATGAGGCGCTCGGCCGCCGAGGAGTCGCCAATCAGCACGCGTTCGGGGAGGAGGTCGTCCGCGTTGACCGGGCGCGGGGCGAGGGCCCACGCGGGGGCTGCGCTCGCGCCGTTGATCGCGGCGCGCGTGGAGCGGGCCACCTCGACGAGCGTGATCGCCGGCGGACCGACGACGACCGGGCCGCTGCCGAAGGTGGGCAGCAGCGCCTTGGTGACCTCGTCGAGCGCGGAATCGGAACGGGCGATTACCACCAGGTCCTCGCCGTGGATGCCGGCGAGCGCTCCGTGCGCCGCGCGGCGGATCGTGCGCCGCAACTCCGCAGACTGGACCTCGCCCAGCGGGCCTTCCGTGCGTCCGACCATGACAAGCGTGGGGCCGGGCTTCCAGCCGAGCGCGGCGGCGCGCGAGGAGATCGTCGTCGACCTGCCCGCGCACCAGCGCATCGACCACGAGCGCCTCGAGCCGGGCGTCCCACGCGCCGCGTGACTCCGCGGCACGCGCGTAGACCTCGGCGGCGGAGAAGGCGATCTCGCGCGAGTACCTCAGGATCGACTCGCGCAGGTGGGCCTCGGCTCCGGGGGCGGCGAACTCGTCGGAGTGGTTCTCGACGATCGCGACGAAGGTGCGCACGATCGTCAGCGTGTGCTGGAGCGAGATCGAGCGGGTGAGCTCGGGAGGAGCGGACGCGAACATCTCGAGGGCGCCGCGGTGGCCGGCGGAGGTATCGGCGAAGTACGTGACGAACGACGCGATGCCCGCCTGCGCCACCGTGCCCACCCACGAGCGCTCCTGCGCGGGCAGCTCCCTGAACCATGGGTACTCGGAGTCGAGGGTCTTCAGTGCGATCGTGGCGAGGCGGCCGGTGCCGGCCCGGAGGCGGCGGAGGGTCTCGGCGCGCATCTCGGGGGTGACCATTCACTCAGGCTAGTGCGCGATTGTAGGGAGAGCACAATCGGTGCCCTGGGCGAGACGGTGGCTCGGGTGTGGCGGCGGTGCGGTGAGGCGGGCGCGGTTGGTGGAATCCGACATGAGGGCGGGGTGGGTGGACTCTCGCGGCTCCGCCACACGGGTGGACTCTCGCGGCTCCGCCACACGCGCGTGCTCTCGCGGCTCCGCCACACGAACGCTGTCTCGCGGCTCCGCCACACGAACGCTGTCTCGCGGCTCCGCCACACGCAATCGACCATGGGTGTCCCATGGCGCGCCTCAACCTGCCAGAAGCGACCATGAGTGCCCCACTGTGCATTCGGCGTGTGGCGGAGCCGTGGGGTGGGGGCCGCGGCTGGCGCGCTCGGCGTGTGGCGGAGCCGCGCCAGGCCTTGCACGTCAACCACGACGAAGGGCCGGGACCCCACCCGAAGGCGAGGATCCCGGCCCTGAGCCGTGATCGAATGCGCGGCTCAGGCGTCGCCGCCCGCGTTGCCCGACGTGCCCTTGCGGACGTCGTGGAGTTCGTAGCGACGGATCGCCTCGGCGAACGTGCCGGGCTGGACCTCACCACGGCGCTCGAGCAGCTGGAGCACGCGCACCGCGGTCGAGGGGCCGTCGATGTGGAAGAAACGGCGCGCAGCGGCGCGGGTGTCGGAGAAGCCGAAGCCGTCCGCACCGAGCGTCGCGTAGTCGCCGGGGACCCACGCCCGGATCTGGTCGGCCACCAGGTGGTCGTAGTCCGAGGTCGCGACGAACGGTCCCGCTGCTCCCTGCAGCTTCTGCGTGAGGTACGGCGTGCGGAAGCCCTCCTCGGGGCGGAGGAAGTTAGCCTCCTCGCACGCGAGTGCCTCGCGACGTAGCTCGTTCCACGAGGTCACGGACCAGATGGCGGCCCGGACTCCGTAGTCGCGCAGCAACAGCGCCTGAGCCTCATAGGCCCACGGCACTCCGACGCCGGAGGCGAGGATCTGCGCCTCCGGGCCGTGGCCCTCGGGAGCGGCAGAGACGCGGTGGATGCCCTTGAGGATTCCCTCGACGTCCACGTCCTCGGGCTCGGCCGGCTGGACGATCGGCTCGTTGTAGACCGTGAGGTAGTACATGACGTTCCGGTCGCGTCCCGAGTCCGGTCCGTACCAGCGCTCGAGCGCGTCCTTGACGATGTGCCTGATCTCGTAGCCGTACGCGGGGTCGTACTGGACCACCGCGGTGTTGGTGCCCGCGATCAGCGGCGAGTGGCCGTCGCCGTGCTGGAGACCCTCGCCGGCCAGCGTCGTGCGGCCTGCGGTCGCACCCACGATGAAGCCGCGCGTGAGCTGGTCGCCCGCCGCCCAAAACTGGTCGCCGGTGCGCTGGAAGCCGAACATCGAGTAGAAGATGTAGAACGGCACCAGGGGCTCGCCGTGCGTCGCATACGACGTGCCGACGGCCTGGAACGCGGCAGCGGATCCGGCCTCGTTGATTCCCGTGTGCATGATCTGGCCCGACTCGGACTCCTTGTAGGAGAGCATGAGCTCGCGGTCGACCGGCAGGTAGTTCTGTCCCTGCGTGTTGAAGATCCTGGCGCTCGGGAAGATCGCGTCGAGGCCGAACGTGCGCGCCTCATCGGGGATGATCGGCACCAGCCGGTGGCCGAACTCCTTGTCGCGCACCAGGTCCTTGAACAGGCGCACGAAGGCCATCGTGGTGGCGACCTCCTGCTTGCCCGATCCCTTGGCGAGCAGCTCGTATGCCTTGTCGCCGGGGAGGCTGATCTCCTTGCGGTTGTCGCGACGCTCGGGCACGAAGCCGCCGAGCTCCTGGCGACGCTTCAGCATGTACTGAATGGCCGGGTCGTCGAAGCCGGGGTGGTAGTACGGCGGGTGGTACGGGTCGGCCTCGAGCTGCTCGTCGGTGAACGGGATGTCGAAGGTGTCGCGCAGCACCTTGAGGTCGGCCGCCGCGAGCTTCTTCATCTGGTGCGTCGAGTTGCGCGCCGCGAAGTTGGCACCCAGTCCGTAGCCCTTGATGGTCTTCGCGAGGATGACCGTCGGCTTGCCGTTCTTCTGGGTGGTGGCGCGAGCGTACGCGGCGTACAGCTTGCGGTAGTCGTGTCCGCCGCGCTTGAGCGCCCAGATCTCGTCGTCGGTCATGTCCTTGACGAGCTCCTTGGCGCGCGGGTCGCCGCCAAAGAACTGGTCGCGGATGAACGCTCCGGACTCGGCGCGGAAGGTCTGGAAGTCGCCGTCCGGCACGGTGTTCATGAGGTTGACGAGAGCGCCGTCCTCATCGCGGGCGAGCAGCGGGTCCCAGTTGCGGCCCCACACGACCTTGAGCACGTTCCAGCCGGCGCCGCGGAAGAACGCCTCCAGCTCCTGGATGATCTTGCCGTTGCCGCGCACCGGTCCGTCGAGGCGCTGCAGGTTGCAGTTGACCACGAACGTGAGGTTGTCGAGCTGCTGGTTCGCGGCGAGCTGGAGCATGCCGCGGCTCTCGGGCTCGTCCATCTCGCCGTCGCCGAGGAACGCCCACACGTGCTGCTGTGAGGTGTCCTTGATGCCTCGCAGGTGCAGGTAGCGGTTGGTCCAGGCCTGGTAGATGGCCGATGCCGGGCCGAGTCCCATGGACACGGTGGGGAACTCCCACAGGTCGGGCATGAGACGCGGGTGCGGGTACGAGGACAGGCCGCGGCCGAGGCCGGACTTCTCCTGGCGGAACGAGTCGAGGTCCTCCTCGCTGAAGCGGCCCTCGACATAGCCACGGGCGTATACGCCGGGCGCGGCGTGGCCCTGGTAGTAGACCTGGTCGCCGCCGCCGGGGTGGTCCTTGCCGCGGAAGAAGTGGTTGAGGCCCACCTCATACAGGGTCGCCACGGAGGCGTACGAGGAGATGTGTCCGCCCACGCCCTTGCCGCCCGCCTGCGCGCGCGTCACCATGACGGCGGCGTTCCAGCGGATCCAGCCGCGGTAGCGGCGCTCGATCTCCTCGTCGCCGGGGAAGTCGGGCTCGTCGTCGGCGTGAATGGTGTTGACGTACGGCGTGTTCAGGCTGAGCGGGACGCTCAACTGCTTCTTGGCCGCGTGCTCCACGAGCTGGTCCACGATGTACTCTGCGCGGCTTTCCCCGCCCGCATCGATGAGGCCGTCGAGCGACTCGAGCCACTCCTGCGTCTCGCCTGGGTCCTTGTCAACCTCGCCGTGATGTGCCACAGGGGGACCTTCCTCTCGGGCGCGCGGTGGCGCGCCAGTGGGTGGGAGTTCGCGCGGCGGGTAAGCCGCCATCCCCCACATTGTTCCCACAAGTTTCGGGAATGTCACGCCAGCCTGGGACCGTGGCCGATTGCACCGTCACGCGCCGTGCCTCTACTGTGGACGCGAGGCTCGCGTTGGTGCGAGCAGAACCGTACGAAGGGGGTTCCGCCGACGTGGCGACACAGGAGGACGCGAAGGCAGCGGTTGACAATGTCATCGCGAGGCTTGGGCTGAAGCCCGGGCAGATCATCCAGGAGTTTGGCTACGACACGGACACGGACGCGGACTTCCGCGCCGCGTTCGAGGAGGCGACCGGCGAAGCGCTGGTGGACGAGGACTACGGCGACGTCACCGACGGCACGCTCGTGTGGTTCAGGGACGGCGACGACGATCTTGCCGACCTCTTGATGGACGCACAGAGCCTGCTCGACGACGGCGCGTCCGTGTGGGTGTGCACGCCCAAGGCCGGCCAGCCCGGTCACGTGCAGCCGCGCGAGGTGCAGGAGGGCGCATCGGTCGCCGGCCTGCACGCGACCTCGACGTTTGTGATTGGTGGCGGCTGGACCGCCACGCATTTGGTGGAGAAGGGTCGCAGCAAGTGACCCACCCCATGGTCGGCAGGCCCGCGCCCGCCTTCCAGATGACCGACACCCACGGCAGGACGGTGACGTCCGAGTCGCTGCTCGGCACGGCGTATCTGCTGGTGTTCGTGCCGTTTGCGTTCTCCGACACGTGCACCAACGAGCTCATCGACCTGCGCGCGGCCGATGACCTCCTGAACCGCGATGGCTTCAAGGTGATCGTGGTGAGCTGCGACTCGGTCTACACGCTCAAGGCGTGGGCCGACACCCACAGCTACAAGGCGGACCTGTTGTCCGACTTCTGGCCGCACGGAGACGTGTCGCGCCACTTCGGCGTCTTCAATGCGCGCAAGGGCCTCGCGACGCGGGGCAGCTTCCTCGTCGACGCTGAGGGCGTGGTGCGATGGGCGATCGTCAACCCGGAGGGTGAGGCGCGCGACGTCGCCGAGTACCGCGGAGCCGTGGAGACGCTGCTGGGCTGACGTGCGAGGGCCGCGGCGACCCGCGCGGAACCAGATCCGCGAAAACACTTATATCTCTCGCTTATAAGCGTTAGTGTGGGCTCATGGAACACGTCGCCGCGGTCATCGTCGACATCGTGCGCTCGCGCGCGCTTCCCGATCGCGCCTTGGCGCAGTCCCAGGTGCTCGAGGCCTTCGCGCGGGCCGAGCGCGATGCCCACGCCGTCCGCCCGCTCGCGGCGACGGTGGGAGACGAGTTCCAGGGCGTCTACCGCACGCTCGCCGATGCGCTGCGCGTCACGACTCTCGCCGCACTCGTGCTCCCCGATGGACTCGAGGTGCGCTCCGGGATCGGTTTGGGCGAGGTGGTCGAGGTCGAGGGCGACATCTCGGACGGCTCCGCGTGGTGGCGTGCGCGCGAGGCGATCGACGAGGCGCACCGCCGCGAGGATGCGGGGGAGTCCGCGGTTCGCGCCTGGTGTGTCGGAGGCGACGGGCAGGATGGTCCCATGGCCTCCGCCGTCCTGCTCCTTCGCGACCACGTGCTCGCGCGCATGAAGGCGCGCGAGCGCAGGATCGCCGCCGCCTTGCTCGAGGGTGAGCCGCAGGCGGCGATCGCGACGCGCGAGTCGATCACGCAGGCCGCCGTGTCGCAGAACGCTCACCGCTCCGGCGCGGTCGCGCTGCGCGAGGCGCTTGCGGCTCTCGAGGCGCGGGCCGGGACCGCCTGATGGCCGCCGCGATGCTGGTCGCCATGGTCGCGGGGGTTGACCTCGCGATGTGGCAGTTGCGCGGGGGAGCACGTGCGCTCGCCGTCGCAGCGTGGCTCGCCGCCGTGCTCGCGAGCGGCGTGATCCTGGGCGACGTGGCCCCGTGGTGGGCGGCAGGCGCCTCCCTGGGCGCCGCGCTGTGGGTCGCGGTGCGCACCTCGGTAGGGGCCGATGCCGCGGCGGGCGTCCTCCTCGCGGGCACCGCGGTCCTGCTCCTGGCGGGCGACGGGCCGGACCGTGCGGCGGCAATCGTCGCCACCGTCGCGGTGGCCGCCTTCCTCGCCCACGGGGCCAATGACGTGTGCCGCGACGTGATCCGGCGCGCGCGGGCGGCCCCTGAAGAGTCCGACGAGCCGGGCGACCCGCCGGCCGACCCGTCGCGGCTGCGCGGTGGCCGGTTCATCGGGCCGCTCGAGCGATGGCTGATCGTCGCGCTTGCGCTCGTAGGTGCGGAGGGCGTGATCGTGGGCCTCATGGCGGCCAAGGGAATCGGCCGCTTCCCCGAGATCTCGGGCGACAGGGCACGGGGCTCCGCCGCCGAGGAGTTCCTGGTGGGAAGCCTGGTCAGCTGGGCGCTCGCCGGCGCGGGCGCGCTGCTCATCGCGACGCTGCGGTAGCCCTACGACGCCGCGCCTGAACCCGACCACGGCATCGTCCTGCCACAATGGTCCGCGGGCCCTTAGCTCAGTTGGTTAGAGCACTGCGTTTACACCGCAGGTGTCGTCGGTTCGAGTCCGGCAGGGCCCACGCAGAGCAAGGTTGCTGTCATGCCCGCGCGTGGTCGGCGGAGGGGTAGAACACGTCCTCGGTGAGCATGAGCCGCTCGCAATAGCTGTACCGGGCGGGCACACCCAGGCACGTGGCGATGGCGCGCGCGAGCACGCGGAGGTCTCGCTCCGCGGGCAAGGCGCCGTCGGAACGGCGCAGCACCCATCGTGCGGGGGCCTCGTCGTCGGACGCCCAGGGGACCGAGGCGAAGATGCGCTCCCACCCGTACTCGCGGGCGACGGAGTACGCGGCGTCCTCGAGGTGCGAGCCGTCGAGCACGTCCTCGACGTTGAGGCAGGGCGCGTCGAGCTGCGCGTGGAGCGTGCCGGCGTTCGCGGTGAGGGTGACGATCGCGCCCGCATCGCCACGCGCGTGAAGCCCTCGAAGAGCTCAGTCCTCCTCGTCGTTGAGAGGAGCATCCGCGCGCCAGTCGATGCGGCCGATCAACCCGCTCACGATCCACACCACCGCGGCGGCTACCGCGACCCTCAGCACAAAGGCCAACACCTTGCGGCGCGCGGGCGTCAGCGCTGGAATCTCGGGTACGGGCACGCCGTCATGCCAGCTGTGCGGGCGTGCGCCATACCGGCATCGCCGGCGGGCGCGCAGCGAGTAGCCTGAGCGCATGACCTCTGTGGCCGACGTGATGGACGCGCTTGAGAGTCGCTTCCCCCTCGACCTCGCGGAGGACTGGGACGTCAACGGCCTGTGCGTGGGCAGGCCCGACGCCGCCGTGACGCGCGCGCTCTTCGCCGTCGACCCCACCCTCGCGGTGGTCGACGAGGCCGTCGAGGCCGGTTGCGACCTCATCGTGACGCACCACCCGCTGTTGCTGCGCGGGGTGACCACGGTCAACGCGGCGACGCCCAAGGGAGCCGTCATCCATGCGCTCATCGAGCACGGGATCGCGCTGTACAACGCGCACACCAACGCCGACCACGCGGGCAGCGGGGTTGCGGAGGCGCTCGCCGAGGTCCTGGGGGTGTCGGGCGCGTTGCCGCTCGTGCCGCTGAGGGACGATGCCGAACAAGGCACCGGGCGCATCGGTCGCCTGGATGCGCCGATCACCTTGCGTGCTTTCGCCGAGCGTGCGGCCGCGGTGCTCCCGCAGACCGCACACGGCGTGCGCGTCGCGGGCGACCTCGACGCGACCGTCCAGACCGTGGCCGTCGTGGGCGGCGCGGGAGACTCGTTCCTCGAGGCCGCCAGAGTCGCCGGCGCCGACGTCTACCTCACGTCCGACCTGCGTCACCACCCCGCGTCGGATGCGCGCGAGGCCGCGCTCCTCGCCGGCGGCACGCCCTTCCTCGTCGACGTCGCTCACTACGCGTCCGAGTGGACGTGGCTCGAGGCGGCCGCCGAGTACCTCGGCGACGCCACCGGCATCGACACCATCGTTTCGACCCTCATCACCGACCCCTGGACCGCGCGCTTCTAGCGCGAAGGAGTACTACGTGCCCTCAGCACCCGCAGCAGACCAGATCCGCCTCCTCGACGTGCAGGCCCTCGACCTGCGCGCGCAGCAGGCGCGCCACCGCCGCGACCACCTCCCGGTGCTCGAGCAGATCGCGGAACTCACCGCGCGGCTGGTCGACCTCGACGAGGCACGCGTGGCGAGCGCGACCCGGGCCTCCGACCTGCGCCGCGCGGTGCAGAAGGCCGAGGATGACGTGCAGTCGGTGCGCGACCGCGCCGCCCGCGACAGTGCTCGCCTCGCGTCCGGCACCGGATCGCCCAAGGACCTGCAGGCGCTGCAGGCGGAGCTCGAGATCCTGGTCCGCCGTCAGGCAGAACTCGAGGACGTCGAGCTCGAGGCGATGGAGTCGCTCGAGCAGGCGGAGTCGGAGCATGCCTCCGCCAAGGAGCAGGTCGATGCCATCACCGCGCAGATCGCGGAGCTCGCCGTCGAGCGCGACGCGGCGTGGGCCCAGATCGATGCCGAGCTGGCCGGGCTGGCCGCCGAGCGTGAGGCGGCCGCGGCTGGCCTCGACGCAGGCCTGCTCGCGCTCTACGTCAAGTTGCGCGATGCGCACGGTGGAATCGGCGCCGCTGCGCTCGCGCAGGGCCAGTGCCTCGGATGCCGCATGCCGATGAACCCCGGCGACCTGCGCGACATCGAGGCGAAGTCGCCCGACACGATTGTGCGCTGCGAGGAGTGTGGCCGCATCCTCGTGCGCGGCGCGGGCAAGTAGGCGGCACAGCGATGACGGACACGCACGTCGAGCCGCCGGTGCCCCACCGGCCCCATCCACTGCCCGAGGGAACGGACCTGGACGCCGACTCTCCGGCGACCCCGGCATCGTCCTCTCAGGCGCGCGTTCAGTCGCCGTTCTCTCCCCACGAGGACGACCTGGTCGCACCCCTCACGCTCGTGTTGGTGCGCCACGGCGTCACGGAGATGACCACGTCGCGGCGCATGTCGGGTGGGGGAGTGCCTGGCCCGCCGCTCAGCGCCCCGGGCCGCGTGCAGGCCGCGAAGGCCGCCGACCTCGCGTACGGGATCGGTAGACGCACGTGGATGAACCTTCCGCATGTGACGCGCGTGCTCGCGTCGCCGCTGGTGAGGACGCAGGAGACCGCCGCGGCGATCGGCCGCAGGGTGGGTGCACACGTCGAGACGGAGGAGCGGCTGCGCGAGGTCGTGTTCGGGGACTGGGAGGGTCTCACGGTCCCCGAGATCGTCGAGCGCGACGGCGACGCGATCCACCACTGGAGGCGTGCGGAGACGCTCGCGCCCGGCGGGGAGTCGATCACCCAGGTGGGCGAGCGGGGCTACGCGCTCGTCGAGGAGCTCGCGCGTGACCACGCGGCGGAGTGCATGGCGGGCCGCGACGTGGCACGGGGCATCGCGCTCGTCTCGCATGCGGTGGCGATCAAGTCGATCGTGGGCACCGCGCTCGGGATGCCGGCCTCGCACTGGGGCGCCATCTGGCCGTCGCCCGCGTCGATCACGATCCTGCAGGTGCGTGCGCGGCGCGATGGGACGATCGCCGAGCAGCACGTGCTGTGCGTGGGTGCGCCGGTCGAGTGACGCGCGGCGACCGACGCCCGCCGCGTGAGGGCGCTTCGTCAGCGGGGTACCGGCAGGGACTCCCAAGTGTGGGGGAGCGCTCTTAGCCTGGGAGACATGACCGTTTCCCGCGAGGATGTCCGCGAGTTCCTCGTGACGCGCCGTGCGCGCGTCACTCCCGCCATGGTGGGCCTGCCCGAGGGCGGTGCGCGCCGCGTTCCTGGGCTGCGCCGCGGCGAGGTCGCGATCCTCGCCGGCGTGAGCGTCGAGTACTACACGAAGGTCGAGCGCGGGGACCTGCGCGGGGTCTCCGACGAGGTGCTGGAGGCGATCGCCTCCGCACTGCGCATGGACGATGCCGAGCGCGCCCACCTCTTCGACCTCGCCAGGGTGGCGAATGCGGGCGCGCGCGCCAGACGGCGCGCCGCGCCACGCCCCCGGATGCGCGAGGGGCTGCGCCACCTGTTGGACGCGACCACGGATGCCGCGGGCGTGGTCGGCAACGCGCGCGGGGAGATTGTCGCGACCAACGCGCTCGCGCGGGCGCTCTACGACCCCCTCTTCAGGGCTCAGGGTGACGCTGTGAGCTACCCGCGATTCGTCTTTCTCGATCCCGCCTCACGCGTGTTCTACCCCGACTGGGAGGACATCGCCGACGGCTCCGTCGCGAGCCTGCGGACCGCGGCCGGGCGCGACCCGTTCGACCGGGCGATCTCCGACCTCGTGGGAGAGCTGTCGACGCGATCCGACGAATTCCGCGTGCGCTGGGCTCGTCACGACGTGCGCCTCCACATTCAGGGGCTCAAGCGACTTGTCCATCCTGTTGTCGGCATGCTTGAACTCGAGTACAACGTGCTCGAGCTTCCGGCGGACCCCGGGCTTGGACTGACCTTCTACACCGCCGCCCCAGGATCGGACTCCGCCGAGCGGCTGCGTCTGCTCGCGAGCTGGTGGGCGACTCAGCAGGCCGCGAGTCGTGACGCCCCTGCGATCTAGGGGTACCGCCGGTACCCCTGTCGAGCGAGACTCCCGCCACCCCGGCATCGTCGCGATGCTTGAGCCGTTCCCTCCATCCCTGACACAAGGAGAACCATGCGAGCCACCTTTATGTTCGGTGCGGGCGACGTCCGCGTCATCGAGGTCCCCGACCCGCGGATCGAGGCGCCCACCGACGCGGTCATCCGCGTGGTGCGCGGCTGCATCTGCGGCTCCGACCTCCACCCGTTCCACTCGATGCCCGCGTCGGAGACAGGCAGGCACATGGGGCACGAGGCGATCGGCGTGGTCGAGGAGATCGGCTCCGAGGTCCGCACGCTGACCAAGGGCGACTTCGTCATCGTGCCGTTCGGCATCCAGGACAACACCTGTGTGTTCTGCCGCGAGGGCTTCCCCACGTCGTGCGTGCACGGCTCGTGGCTGAGCGGCGGGCAGGGCGAGGCGCTCCGCCTGGCGCAGGCCGACGGCACCGCGGTTAAGGTCCCCGGCGTCGACCCGGACACCGCCGACGACGCGCTGCTGGCGTCGCTGCTCACGCTGTCCGACGTCTACCTGACCGGATGGCACGCCGCCCACATGGGCCGCGTCGCTCCGGGCAAGACCGTCACCGTGATCGGTGACGGCGCGGTGGGACTGTCCGCGGTGCTGTCTGCCCGGGAGAAGGGCGCCGAGCGCATCATCCTCATGGGTCGCCACGCGTCGCGCACCACCCTCGGCCGCGAATGGGGCGCCACGGACGTGGTGTCCGCGCGCGGCGCCGAGGGCATCGCGGAGGTCATGGAGCTCACGGGTGGCGAGGGTAGCCATGTGGTACTCGAAGCCGTGGGGCACATGCCCGCGTACGAGCAGTCGTACGGCGTGGTGCGGCCCGGCGGCGTGATCTCCCGCGTGGGCGTGCCGCAGTACGAGGACGCTCCCGTGGGATTCGGTTCGCTGTTCGGCAAGAACGTGACGCTGACCGGCGGCCCGGCGCCCGTGCGCGCCTACATCGAGGCTGCCATCCCGGAGGTTCTCGAGGGTCGCATCGAGCCGGGCAGGGTCTTCGACATGACGGTCGGCCTCGACGGGGTGCCCGCGGGCTACGCGGCGATGGACGCGCGTGAGGCCCTCAAGGTCATGATCGACCCGCGCGCATAGCGAACGCGCCTGGCCCCCGGTCGCTACTCGCTGGGGGTCAGGCCGCGGCGCAGCAGGTGCTTGCGGTCGTCGTTGGCGTACGCGTAGTAGTAGCCGATCAACAGTCCGCCGCCCACGAAGTTGCCGGCGAGCACGATCGCGAGGTTGCCCAGCGCGAGACCCACATCGATGCCATCGTGAAGACCGACGATCGTGAACAGCACCGTGTTGGCGACGGAGTGCTCAAAGCCCAGGAACGCGAACACGAACACGCTCATGATCATCGCGAGCGACTTCATAAAGTCGTCCTTGATCATGCCGTTGTAGACCAGCAGCATCGCGAGGTTGATCATGAAGTTACAGAGCACCGCGCGCACAAACAGGTCCGACCAGCCCGCGAGGCCCTCCGCGACGAGACCCACCTTGTGATCAACGGAGTGCGCCATCTGCTCACCGATCGCACCGTCCGCGAGGCTCGAGCCCAGCACGAGGAGCGCGACGGCGAGGCCGCCCACGAAGTTGCCGCCGTAACACAGGAGGAGGATGCGCAGGGACTTGAGGGGGTGGTGCGCCGGTAGTACGCGCCGATCGACACGATCATCATGTTCGACGTCAGGAGTTCGGACTTGCTGTAGTAGATGAACACCAGCGCGAAGCCGAACACCAGTCCGCCGACCATCTTGCCGAGTCCCAGCGAGTCGTCGCCGAGAGCGCCAAACGTCGACACCACGGTGTAGTACGCCAGGTACATGACGCCAATCAGGCCGCCGGCCATGGCCGCACGCATGAGGTAGACGCGCGCCAGGGTCCCGCTCATGGCGGTCTTGGTATCGAGCGCGTCCAGCACCGTCGAGATGAAGTACTTGCCAGGAAACAGCTGGCTTTGATCGGTCATGGGCCTAGGTTCTCACGGCGCGCTGCGCGTCGGTCGGGACCTCAGCCCGCGATGACCAGAGTGAGCTCGTCCGGGCCCTTGGCTCGCGGGGTCAGCGCCACGTCCACGAGCGCGTCTCCGATCATCCCTGCCGCGGCATCGGCGAGGTCCTGCGCGGTCTCGGGCAGGGCATCGTCCCTCAGCAGGTGTGCCGTGAGTAGTCCGCGCGTGTGCTTGGCCATGTGGCTCACGACCGCGCGCTTGCCCGCCAGCTCGCGCTGGACGCCCACGGAGACCCACGGGGAGGCGGCGGGCCGGAAGGCCGCGACGTAGCTCGCGCTGCGGCAGTCGATCACGAGGCGGCCGTCCGCGACGGCGTCGAGCTCGCGGGGGAGATGGCGTCGCCACAGCGCCGCGAGCGGGCCGATGCGACCCAGGCTCGTGCCCATCGACAGGCGGTAGGCGGGGATGGGGTCGGCGGGGGAGACGGCGCCCCACAGCGCGGAGACGATGCGCACGTGAGCCCGCGCGCGCTCAAGGGTGGGCGCGTCCCACGTCGCCATGCCTGCCGCGTCGTACAGGACGCCGGAGTAGACGGTGGCGGCCCGTGCAGCGGGGTTGTCCCACAGGGTGCGGTTGCGCTCGATCTCGGGGCTCAGACTGGGTCCGACGCCGAGCACCTCGCTCGCGTTGCGCTGGCCGCTCACCCTGACGAGGGCGTCGCCCACGCGGCGTCGGTGATCCTCGAGCGCGGGGTGGGACAGGGACGAAAGGTCCACGGGGGCGCCGGAGGCGGGGGCGGTCTTGCCCTCGGAGGGCGGGAGCAGGATCAGCACGGGGACCAGGGTAGGGGCTGCGTGCACGTGTCGCGGTTCGTGCGTGCGGAGACGATGCGGTGGCAGGGTCGCGCCCGGTACGCTGGGCATGCGGATGAGTTGGCCAGGCGACCGCGCGGTCCTTCGGGGTCTCGAGGAACGTCCGGGCTCCGCAGGGCAGGGTGATGGCTAACGGCCACCCGGGGTAACCCGCGGGACAGTGCCACAGAAAGGAAACCGCCTCTCGGCGCCTTCGGGCACGGGGAGGTAAGGGTGAAAGGGTGAGGTAAGAGCTCACCGCGCTGCCGGTGACGGGAGCGGCACGGTAAACCCCACCCGGAGCAAGGCCAGACAGGATGCGTTCGAGGGCTGCCCGCCCGAGCATCCGGGTAGGCTGCTTGAGCCCTGGAGCAATCCAGGGCCTAGATGGATGGTCGCCCCTCGCGCTGCGGCAACGCGGCGTGAGTGACAGAACCCGGCGTATCGGCCAGCTCATCCGCATTGAGGCGATGACCCGGGGCACCGTGACGGTGCCCCCGGGTGTGCGAGGCGAAGGCCGGCGCATCCCCGTGAGAAGTGGCGCGGCGCACGTGCGACGCGCAGGACAGCAGGAGGCAAGGTGTCACGACCAGGCCAGTCGGGCCAGCGGCGCAGCCGCGCGCGCACCGATGCCGGGACCTCACGCCGTCGCGCCACGCGCGCGGCCGACCAGGACCTCATCGCGATCCTCGCGGGGATCGCCAGAGACGTCGACCGCGTCGTGCAGCGCCCGCCGACGCGTCCCGCGCTACGGACCAAGTTCCAGGTCGTGGCGCTCTTGGCGCGCGAGGAGCGCGCACGCGTCAAGGCGGACGAGGCCATGTCCGTATCGCGTCGCGGCGAGGAGCTCAAGCGACTCGACGGCGTGGCCACGCTGCTGGCCAAGATCGCCGCGCGTGACACGTCGCTCCTGGCGCTGCTGGCCGAGGACGCGCGCGTGTCCGACGCCGCGCGCGCCTACAAGGCCACGGTGCTGGGTGCCGCCGGACGGGAGGCTCCCGAGGAGCCCGAGCCGCCGGCGCCGAGCGAACCGACTCCCGCGCAGGAGAAGCGCGTGGTGCCGCAGTCCGCGATCTCTCGCCAGCTCGCCAACCCCTTCCTTGCCCCCGATTTCTCGGCGGCCAGCGAGCGCGTGACGGCACGGCCGCGGCGACTCGCCGGGTGGGAGCTGCTCGAGCCGCTGTTCAGGTCCTTCGAGCACGACACCAACGGGGTGCGCGCGTGCATGGAGCTGCCCGAGCCGGACTCGCTCACGGCGCGGTCGATCCCCGTCCCGCTCGGCCGCGCGCTCATGCCGCACCAGGCCCAGGTCGTGGCGGCGTCGTCGCGCGGTCACCGTACCTTCCTGCTCGCGGACGAGCCCGGCCTGGGCAAGACCGCGCAGGCGCTGCTCGCCGCCGAGGCGGCCGATGCCTACCCGCTGCTCGTCGTGGTCCCCAACGTCGTCAAGACCAACTGGGCGCACGAGGTCTCGCTGTGGACCCCGCATCGGCGCGCGAGCGTGGTCCATGGCGACGGCGAGGACGTCGACGCCTTCGCCGACGTGGTGATCGTCAACTACGACATCCTCGATCGGCACGTGGGCTGGTTCGGCGACCTGGGCTTCCGCGGCATGGTGGTCGACGAGGCACACTTCATCAAGAATCGGTCCTCGCAGCGCTCGCAGCACGTGCTCGCGCTCGCGCAGCGGATCCGCGAGCGCGCTGCGCGCCCGCTGCTCATGGCCCTCACGGGTACGCCGCTCATCAACGACATCGAGGACTTCCGGGCGATCTGGCAGTTCCTGGGCTGGATCGACGACGACAAGCCGCTCGGCGCGCTGATGGCGGCCCTCGAGGACACGGGACTCATCCCCACCGACCGTGGTTTCTACGCCGCGGCGCGCGCGGCCGTGATCGACATGGGAATCGTGCGCCGCCGCAAGGCCGACGTCGCCGCCGACATCCCCGCACGCCGCGTCGCCGACCTTCCCGTCGAGCTCGACGGACCCGTGGGACGGTCGATTCGCGCCGCCGAGGCCGCCCTCGCGAGCCGCATGGTCGACAGCTACCGCCGGGCCGTCGCCGCGCGCCCGGACCACGCCGACGACGGCGGGATCGACCTCGAGCTGGCGCGCCGCGTCGCGGCGGCGGAGCTCAAGGACGCGAGCTCGAAGACCTCGGGCGAGAACGTCTTCACGATGGTCCGGCGCATCGGCCAGGCGAAGGCTGGACTTGCGGCCGACTACGCCGTCCAGTTGGTGCGCAACGTGGGCAAGGTGGTGTTCTTTGCCAAGCACATCGACGTCATGGACCAGGCGGAGCAGATCTTTGCCGACCGCGGCATCCGGTTCGCCTCGATCAGGGGCGACCAGACCGCCAAGGTGCGCGAGAAGAACGTCACCGCGTTCACCGAGGACCCCGAGGTGTCGATCGTGGTGTGCTCGCTGATGGCGGCGGGAGTGGGGCTCAACCTGCAGGTGGCCTCGAACCTGGTCCTCGCGGAGCTGTCGTGGACCGATGCCGAGCAGACCCAGGCGATCGACCGCATCCACAGGATCGGCCAGTCCGAGCCCGTCACCGCGTGGCGCATCATCGCCGCGCAGACCATCGACGCGAAGATTGCCGAGCTCATCGACGCCAAGTCCGGGCTCGCCGCTCAGGCGCTCGACGGCGTCGCTGTCGAGGAGGGCGACTCGTCGACGGACGTGCAACTCGAGGCGCTCGTCGCGCTCCTCGTGGAGGCCCTGGAGGACTGAGGCTAGGCCTGCGGGAACGCCGCGAGGTGCGCCTCGACCCACGCCTCGAATGACTCGGGGTCGAGTGGTCGCGAGAAGTGGTAACCCTGGGCGAGGTCCGCTCCCAGGTCGGTGAGCAGATCGACCTCGGCCTGTGACTCGACGCCCTCCGCGACGGTCCGCAGGCCGAAGTTGCGGGCGAGCTGGGCGATGGTCGCCACCAGGTCGCGGTCACGGGCGTGGTGGGTGCTCTGGCTCACGAATCCGCGATCGATCTTCAGATAGTCGAGAGGAAAGTCGCGCAGGTACTGCAGCGAGCTGTAGCCGGTGCCGAAGTCGTCGATCGCGATCTGTACGCCTAGCTCCCTCAACTGGTGGAGGCGCGCGACGGCGATGTCGACGCGGCTCGCGATCGATTCCGTGATCTCGAGCACCAGCAGGTGGGGGTCGATGCCGGTTGTCGCGAGGGTGCGCTCAAGGTGGCCGACGAACCCGTCATCGCCAAACTGGCTCATCGAAATATTGACTGAGACGGTCAGCTCCCACCCTCGGCGGGTCCACTCGGCGAGTTGACGGCATGCGGTCTCGATGACCCACCGTCCCATCTCGCCGATGAGTCCCGTGTCCTCGGCGACCGGGATGAAGGTGTCGGGAGACACTGCGCCGAGCGTGGCGCTGTTCCAGCGCATGAGCGCCTCCGCGCCGTGGAGTTCACCGGTGGGAAGTGACACTTGGGGCTGATACACGACAGAGAGTTCATCGCGCTGGAGGGCGCGGCGCAGCTCAAGTTCAATGTGGACCCGGCGGTCATCGTCGGGGGTCGCTATGGACCGGTAGAGCGCGACCTGGTTCAAGCCTCGCCGTTTTGCGCCGTACAGCGCGGTCTCAGCGTTGCGCATCTGCGTTTCCGCATCGCACCCATCGTCGGGGTAGGTGCTGATGCCAAGTGTCGCCGAGATCGTGACCTCGTGCCCGCCCAGCATGAGCGGGGCGCGCACAAGCTCGCGGAGGTCCTCGGCGACGGCGGTCGCCACGTGGGGATCGCCGGAGTCCAACGTGAGAATGAAGCCGTCGCCGGCGTAGCGGTACACGGTCGCGCGGTCAGAGAGGCGGTGAGCGAGCCGCTGGGCGATCGAGGTGAGCAGCATGTCGCCCGTGTCACGGCCCCACGTGTCGTTGACGGACTTGAGCCGGTCGAGGTCCATCGCGATCACGGCGAACGGGCGGCCGTCGGCGACGCGGTGTGCGATGTCTTCTGCTGCTGCGTTTCGGTTTCCCAGGCCAGTGAGCGAGTCGGTGTAGGCCATGATGCTGAGCTCTCGCTCGAGTCGCTTCTGCTGCGTGATGTCCTTGCCCACGCAGTGAATGCCACGGGTCTCGCCGTCAATGATGATGGGAATGAGCGTGATGTGGAGGTCCACCACCTCGCCCGCACGGTTGTACATCGCCGTCTCGTACTGGCGCGTTTCACCTTCCAAGGCCCGCGTGAACTCGGCGAGCACAAAGTCCCGCTGATCGGGCACGAGCAGCGGGACGTACGTGAGCTCGCGCAGTTCCCTCTCGGAGTAGCCCGTGAGCGCCTCGGTCGCGGGGTTGAGGTACTCGTAGCCGCCCTCCGTGTCAAAGGAGACCACCGAATCGACGTTGTCTTCGAACAGCGCGCGGTAGCGTTGCTCGCTTTCCTGAAGTCGCCGTTCCGTTGCATTGCGCTCTGTCACGTCGCGCGCTTGGACAAACACGCCCGCGACTTCATCGCCCTCGATCATGGGCAGTGCCAACATGTCGAGGTCCCTCACCTCGCCCGCACTGTCCGTGAGCGACAGCTCGAATCGCTGTACCTCTCCCTCGAGGAGCCGCCGGAAGACGCCCTGCGCGAGCGGGAGTTGTGACTCGTGCACCCGCTGTTCATAGCCGCCGCGCATCAGGTCATCACGACTGAAGCCCAGTATCCGTTCACCTGCAGGATTGATCTCCATCAGGTGGCCGTCGCGATCAAGAACGATGTTCGCATCCGGCGTGTGGTGAAACATCCCCCGGAACCAGTCGTATGTCCGCTGAACCTGCGCACCGATCTCATCGCCCGACAGGTCCCGCACATAGACCACGTGGGAGCGAGAGGGATCCGGCCCCCGAGCGGCACGACGGTGACCACCACCGGGCGGCGCGTGCCGTCCATCGCCGGCCGAGACCCGGGAAGCTCAACCACGTCCCGTGCCTCGTCAGCGGTGACCCCGCCCAGAGGCGCGTCGAGCAGGGTGCGAAGGTCAGCCCCGCGGACGTCGCGTGTCTCGCCCACCGCTTGCACGAAGGCGGCGTTGGCTTCAGCGACGATCCACGGCGTCTTGCCCACCGCGCTCGTGAGGGCTGCGGG
The DNA here is from genome assembly GCF_030296675.1 of Demequina sediminis. Taxonomy (GTDB): domain Bacteria; phylum Actinomycetota; class Actinomycetes; order Actinomycetales; family Demequinaceae; genus Demequina; species Demequina sediminis. Next base: position 499,891 of record NZ_AP027736.1, read on the forward strand.
CATTGGCAGGTGATGGAGTGCGGGATCGAGTCTCACGAGATCCTCCTCCGGGCCGGACCGCGCGCCCGTTCACCGGGAGATCGATGACGGTCGTGCCGTGCTTTGCTCGTTTCCAGCACCCTAGCAACGAGCGTGCTGCGCGTGCCTGCGATCCCGTGAGGTGTTGGTCACCCGATGCCCGATCAGGGCACCGTTAGCCTCGCAGGGGACCCCGCGCGATCGCCAGCTCACCCTCACCGAGACCGTTGAACCGAGGCACAGGCGTCCCCGCGACCACCGCGAGCGCGTGCTCCCACGGTCGTTGGGAGGCAAAGAACGGAGTCTCGTGCGACGTCCACTCGCGCCAGAACGCCCGTGCCTCATCCTCGTCGCCATTGGTGCCCTCGGCGACGTCGCGCGCGACGCCGCGCCGTTCGGCCTCCACCACGTCCGCCTGCACCCACACCGTCGCATCGACGAGGTCCGCGTACTCCTGCTGACGAGCACCCGCACCCTCGACCACGACGGCGCGCAGTCCCGCCGGCACCGCGATCGACCCCTCGCGGCCTCGCGCCACCCACTGCGGCGGGCGGAAGTCGACCGCCTCGCCGCGGTGCAGGGGCTCGAGCACGCCCACTCGCAGCAGCCCGCCCCACCCGAAGAACGGCTCGTGCCACGCGAGATCATCCGTGTGCACCACGGCCGCGGGTCCCAGCTCCGCGGCCAGCAGGCGCGCGAGCGTCGACTTGCCCGCTCCGCCTCGCCCGTCGACGGCGACCACCCACGGCCGTCCGGGTGCCCGCCCTGCGAGCCCCAGCATCGTCGCGAGGGACGCGACCGTACCGCACTCGAACGGTCCCGCCGGCGGCTCGCCCGCGGGGAGCGTCATCGAGGCCGTCACGACCGGTCGCCGTGGAGCTGACGGTGCAGGCGCTCCATGCGCGCGTCGAGCTCGGTCGCGGTGGCGGCCGCGGACTTCAGCTCGTCGAGCAGTCCGTCGGGCACCGCCGCCGAGTACTTGTAGTAAATCTTGTGCTCGAGGCTCGCCCAGAAGTCCATCGCGATGGTCCGAAACTGCACCTCGACGGGGACCGACACGCGCTCCGAGGACAGGAACACGGGGATCTCGATCACCGCATGCAGGCTCTGGTAGCCGTTGGGCTTGGGGTGCGCGATGTAGTCCTTGACACTGCGCACCGTGACGTCGTCCTGCTGCGTGAGCAGGTCGAAGAGCCGGTAGACGTCCGTCGAGAACGCGCACGTGACGCGCACGCCGGCGATGTCGGTGATCTGCTCGCGGACCGTCGCGAGCTCGAACGTGAGGCCCTTGCGGCGCAGCTTGTCGACCAGGCTCTCGGGCGCCTTGACGCGGCTCGAGATGTGCTCGATCGGGTTGTAGTCGTGCAGCGAGAGGAACTCGTCACGCAGGATGGACAGCTTGGTCTCGATCTCGCGCAGCCCGAACTCGTACTGCAGCAGGAAACGCTGCAGTTCCTGGCTGAGGTCCCGCAGCTGCTCGGAGGTCACCGAGCCCGCGCCGGTGCTGAGCAGCGAGATGGCCTGAGAGGAGGCGGGATCCGGGTCGGGCATGAGTGTCCTTGTCGTCGTGGCGCTGACGGCCGATGCCGTCCCTAGTCTTCCTGACGCGCGTGGCGTCGCTGTGGTTCCCGCGCGAACGCGAGATACCCTCGCGGGGTGAATGATGAGCCGCGCCGCCTCCCGCCGTCGGTCCCGCCGCGGGGCGACCGCGAGCGTCCCGGGGTCGCGCGGCCCGCCCAGCCGGTCCGCCGCGAGAGCGTGAGGCCCGCGCCCGCCGCCGCGTCACGCTCCCAGCACACGCAGCCTCCCGCACCCGCGCAGCGTCCCCAGGCCTCACCCCAGCGGCCGCAGCAGGCGCCCGCCCGCCCGGCCCCGGCATCGTCCCCTCGCCAGTCTCCGGCGCGCACGCGGCGCCGTCACCCGGTACGCCGCACGCTCGTCACTCTCCTGGTGCTTCTGCTCGCCGCGCTGGTGGTGTTCTGGATCTGGGTCGAGTCGCGCATCACCCACGTCGACGCGCTCAGCGGCGCCGCGAACACGGCGGGCAGCACCACGCTGATCGTGGGCTCCGACTCGCGCGAGGGCTTCGACAGCAACGACCCGACGGAGGGCGAGCGCACCGACACGATCATGGTGCTGCACCGGCCCGAGGACGGGCCGACCGCGCTCATCTCGATTCCGCGCGACTCCCTGGTCCAGATTCCCGGCTACGGCGACAACAAGATCAATGCCTCCTTCTCGTTCGGCGGACCGCAGCTGCTGGTGGCGACGGTCGAGCAGCACACGGGGCTGACGATCGACACGTATCTCGAGGTCGGGTTCACCGGAGTCGGGGGACTGGTCGACGCGATCGGCGGGGTCGAGCTTTGCTATGACGAGGACGTCGACGACTGGCGCTCGGGCATGCAGTGGGAGGCGGGCTGTCACGTCGCCGGGGGAGCGGACGCGCTCGCCTTCGCGCGCATGCGGTACTCCGACCCCCTGGGGGACATCGGCAGGGCGCAGCGTCAGCAGCAGCTGGTGTCCGCGGTGGCGGACACTCTCCTCAACCCGTCGACCGTGCTCAACCCGTTCACGCTCGTGCCGACAGTCGACGCCGGCCTTGACGCGTTCCGGGTGAGCGACGGCACCGGCGCCCTTGATCTGGCCCGCGTCGCGCTCGACTTCAACGCCGCGCGCGGTGACGACGCGATCACGGGCACGCCGCCGATCGCCGACATGGGCTACCGGGTCGACGGCGTGGGCTCGACCGTCCTGCTCGATCCCGACACGATCGATCAGTTCTGGGCGGACATCGCCGCGGGCACGCTCGAGCCGGGCTCCGTCGTGGGCGGGGTGGGCTAGGCGCGGTCTCGCGCGCGGTGGCGGGCCCGCGTGACCGCCTTCATCGCCTCGACCGCGAGGAAGACCACCACGGCGAACGCCGCGGCGAGACCCCATTCGCGCAGCCCGATGGGCGTGGACTGGAACGCGACGTGCATGAACGGCGCGTACGTGAAGAGGAGCTGGAAGGCGAGGAACGAGCCCGCGGCGACCCACAGCGCGCGGTTGCCACGCAGCACGCCGAGCGTGAGGCTGGACCGGCTGAGGAAGCGGCTGTTGAAGAGGTACGCGAGCTGACCGAGCACGAGGATCGTCACCGTGGTGGTCTGCGCGGTTTCCGCGCTCACTCCCCATCCGCGCACGATGAACGACACCGCGAGGGTCGCGCCGCCGATGATGAGCGATGCGATCACCACGTGCAGGAGTGCGGAACGTGACAGCACCGACCCCGCGCTGCCTCGCGGCGGCCGGTCCATGATGCCCGGCTCGGCCCGCTCGTATGCGAGCGCGAGGGACAGGGTGACACCGGTGACCAGGTTGACCCACAGGATCTGCACCGGCGCGAGCGGCAGCGTGAATCCCACCAAGATCGCGACGAGCACCACGAGCGACTGGGCGCCGTTGGTGGGCAGCAGGAACACGACCGACTTGCGGATGTTGTCGTAGATCCGGCGTCCCTCCTCGACCGCACGCTCGATGGTCGCGAAGTTGTCGTCGGCGAGCACGATGTCGGCGGCCTCCTTGGTGGCCTCGGTGCCCTTGATGCCCATCGCGATGCCCACGTCGGCGCGCGTGAGTGCGGGGGCATCGTTCACGCCGTCTCCCGTCATCGCGACCACCTCGTCGTGGCGTTGCAGCGCCCGCACGATCCTGATCTTGTGCTCGGGGCTGGTGCGCGCGTAGACGTCCACGTCTCGCACCACGGCCTCGAGGTCGGCGTCCGACATCGCCTCGAGTTCCGCGCCCGTGAGCGCACGCACCTCGCCCTGCGCGGGGGCGAGCCCCAGGTCGCGCGCGATCGCCGTCGCGGTGCCCACGTGGTCGCCGGTGATCATCTTCACGCGAATGCCCGCGCGGTGGCACTCGGCGATCGCCGCGACGGCCTCGGGCCGGGGCGGGTCGATGATCCCGAACACGCCCAGGAAGACCAGCCCCTCCTCGACGTGCTCGTGGTCCAGGATGTCGTCCTCGTGCTCCGCGGGCCGCTCCGCCGCGGCGAGAGTGCGCAGCCCCTGCTGCGCGAGGGAGTGGATGACGCCGTCCCAGTACGCGTGGTCGAGCGGCTCGAGGGTGCCGTCGGCGGTGCGCTGGAGGGCGCAGCGCTCGAGGAGGCGGTCGGGCGCGCCCATCGCGCGCACCATGCGGCCCGTGTGGGGGCCCTCGCCGGGCACCAGGTCGAGCGTCGCCATGTACTTGGTGTCCGACTCGAAGGGCAGCACCGCGAGGCGCTCGACACCCGCCGTGTCCGCGCCGGCCTTGAGCGCGAGCGAGACCACGGCGCCCTCGGTGGGCTGGCCGACCACGCGCCAGCGGCCGTCCTCCTCGACCACGCGGGCGTCGTTGCACGATGCCGCGGCGGCGACGAGTGCCGCGAGGTCGTCGTGCGCGGCGAGGGTCGCGACCTCGCCGTCGAGCAGAATGCGGCCCTCGGGCGCGTAGCCCTTGCCCTCGACGTCGTACGTCGCGGTGGCGGTTGCGACGTGGCGCACGACCATCTCGTTCGTGGTGAGCGTGCCGGTTTTGTCGGAGCAGATCGTGGTGACCGACCCCAGCGTCTCGACCGCGGTGAGCTTGCGCGTGATCGCGTGACGCCGCGCCATCTGCTGGACCCCGAGGGCGAGCGTCACGGTGACCAGCGCGGGCAGCCCCTCCGGCACCGCGGCGACCGCGAATCCGATCGCGGCCGAGATCAGGTCCGCCCACGCGAACTGATGCACCACGTAGCCCACCACGAGCATGAAGACGGCCATCCCGAGGATGCCCCACGCGAGCATCGTCCCGAACTGCGCGAGCTGGCGTGCGAGGGGGTGTCGAGCTGGTCGGCCTCGGACACCATCTGCTGGATGCGCCCGATCTCGGTACCCGAGCCGGTCGCGGCGACTACGCCGATCCCGCTTCCCGCGGAGACGATGGTCCCCGAGTACAGCATCGACGCGCGGTCGCCCACGCCCGCGTCGTGCTCGACGGGATCGACCTGCTTGACCGAGGGCACCGACTCTCCCGTGAGGGCGGCCTCGTCGACCTGAAGGTTGGTGGCCTCGAGAATGCGCAAGTCGGCGGGCACGCGCGCGCCCGAGCGCAGCCGCACCACGTCGCCGGGGACCAGGTCCTCGGCATCGACCATGGCCCACTCGCCGTCGCGGCACGCCTGCGCGTCGAGCGACAGCATCTGACGGATCCCGTCGAGCGCCTTCTCCGCCTGGCCCTCTTGGATGAAGCCGACCGCGGCGTTGATGACGGCCACCGCGAGGATCACCCCGAAGTCGATCCAGTCGCCCAGGAGCGCCTTGAGCACCGCCGCCGCGAGCAGGATGTAGATGAGCACGTCCTGGAAGTGGCCCAGGATGCGCCGCAGCACGCTGGGACGCTCGGGGGCGGGCAGCCGATTGGGCCCGTGCGACTCGAGGCGGCGGGCGGCCTCCTCGGCGGTGAGTCCCGAGGGCGTGCTCTCGAGGGCGTCGAGGACCGCGCGGGCGGGCTTGGCGTGGACGGCGGGTGCGGGGGAGGCGGGTGTCACTGTCATGGGTCGAGCCTCGCACGAAACGGCGGGAGGCGGGAACGATGCCCGAGGCAGGGGACGATGCGCGGCGTCAGTCGACGTGGCTCGTGGGTCGCATGTCCTGCGTTCCCCACCGAATCGCGCGGGTCGCGAGGCCGCCGGCGAGCGGACCGACGGCGCGGGTGACGCGGCCGTCGAGGCCGAGCTCCGTGCGCGCCCAGCGGGGGAGGAGGGCGACGGCGCCGGAGGCGAGCGGCGCATAGCCGAGCCGCGCTCCGCGGCCCAGCGGCGGCTCGTGCAACAGGAAGCGCGCGGCGTCGAGCGCCGCGGGCGTCGCCGCGAGCTCGGGGCGGTAGCGCACGATCGCAGCGTGGAGTTCCGCGACGGTCACGGGGACGTCCGTCGCGCCCAGCTCGCGCGCGACCCGGGCGGACTGCGCGACGTACTCGTCCGCACCGGCGGGGGACAGCGGGCGCGCGCCGTAGCGCTGGTGCGCGGCGAGGAACGAATCGGCCTCGGCGACGTGCACCCACGTGAGGAGGTGCGGATCGTCCGCGCGGTAGGGGCGCCCGTCGGGCGCCTTCCCCGCACCCGCGCGTGGATCGCGCGGATCCGTGCGACCGTCTCCGCCGCATCGTCCTGGGTGCCGAACGTGGTGAAGGCGAGGAAGGTCGCGGTGCGCGCGAGCCGTCCCCACGGGTCCCCGCGATAGCCCGAGTGGCCCGCGACCCCTGCCATCGCGAGGGGGTGGAGGGATTGCAGGAGTAGCGCGCGCAGGCCGCCCACGTACATCGACGCGTCGCCGTGCACGCGACGGATCGCGGCGCCGGGAGGAAACCACCGCGGGCCGGGGGTGTCGTGGACGCGCGAGCGGATGGCGGGGCCGTCCTGGCCGCCGACGCGAGCGAACAGCGCGCTGCCCAGTCGCTCGCGCGCCCGCGCGATCGGTCGGGAGGTGGCGGCCATGGTGCCAGTATCACCCGCTCCGGGTGGCCCACGAGACCCCTGGCAGCGGGGCCCCTTGAGGTCACGACTGGGTCACGACCGGGGTGCGGTCGCGCGGGTATGCGGGGGTGCGCCCGTACGATGGAGCGCCGGTCTCGCTGAGTGGGGAGCCCCTGAGGCCGTGCGTCACGCCCGCCTTGCCGGCCGTCGCCGGGCACGTCGCCCGGGGAAGGAGAGTGAGCGGACCGATGGTGTCGACCCGTCTCGCCGAGCTGTGGGAGCGCAGCAAGCATCCGCGCCCGCGCGCCTGGGTCGCGGCCTGGACCGTGTTCCTGCTCTTCTCCGGCCAGGGGCTGCGCTATCTGCTGGGCATTCCGCTCTACACCCTGCTGGTCATCGCGACCGTCGGGGTCGTGCTCGTGTCGTATCGCGGGTTCGTACGCCGGGTCAACGTGCCGCCGCTGGTTGCGATGTTCACCTCGCTTGCCGCGCTGTCCGTGCTGTGGTCCCAGACGCGTGTGGTCACGGCGCTCGCGGCCGGGGTGCTCGCGATCACCACCGTGATCGCGGTGCTGGTCGCGCGCGGCACCAGCCGCGGCCAGTTTATGGCCGCCTTGTACCGCGGGCTCCAGGCGAGCCTCGTGGTCGGAGTGCTCTTCGAGCTGTTCGTGGCGATCGTGATCCGCGGCCCGCTCGCACCGCTCGCGACGGACCTGTCGAGCGTCGCCAAGGTCGATGCCGCGGGTCAGCCCATCAAGTGGTCCCAGGGGCTGCTGTTCGAGGGCGGACCCATCCAGGGGTTCGTGGGCAACCGCAACCCCTTCGCGGCGATCGCGCTGTTCGCTGCGATCGTGGCGGTGATCCTGCTGCTGGAGCGCCGCGTGCGCCCCGTCGACGGGTACGTCACGCTCGCGCTCGCGCTGCTCGTGCACCTGCTCACGGAGTCCGCGACGGTCACGGTCGCCGGGATCTACCTCGCGGGACTGGGGATCGCTGCGCTGCTGATCCGCCGCGCGCGGCCGTCACTCAAGCGGCGGCTGTCCTTCGCGGTGCTGGCGTGCACCGCGCTGGTCGCGGTGCTCACGCTCAAGTACCGCGCCGAGATCTTCGCGATGTTCGACCGCAGCCCCGACGCCTCGAACCGCACGCGCATCTGGGACGAGGTCGTGGCTCACGCGTGGCAGCGCCCCGAGGGCTGGGGCTACGTGGGGTACTGGCCCATCTGGGAAGAGCCCTACCGCGGGATCGTCGACCGCGTGGGCGTCATGGCGACGCATGCGCACAACGCGTTCCTCGACGCATGGTTCCAGTTGGGCGTCATCGGGGCCGTGCTGCTCCTGGTGATGGTGGTGCTGTCCTTCGGAAGCGCGTGGCGACTCGTCGAGCGCGCCGGCTTTGGCGACACCTACATCCCGCTGGGCTGGGCCGTGCTCACCGCGGCTCTCGCGCTCCAGGCGCTCACCGAGTCGCGGCTGCTCGTCGAGGGCGGCTGGTTCTTGCTGGTCGTCCTGTACTGCTCGGGCCCTGGCGTGTTCACGCTGTCGATCGTCGATCCCGAGCTGGTGCACACGGGGGCGCCGCCTGGCGATGCTGCCCAGGCGGACGACCCCGTCGACGTGCTGACCCGGCGCTACCCCTAGGAGCGCTCGCCGCGCACCGCGGCGACCGTCTCGGCGGAGTCGAAGCTGCCCAGCGGTACCGTCGCGTACCGGGCGTAGAGCACCCTGCCGCCGTCCACCACGTAGGTGCCTGACTGCTGCAGGCCCATGCGCACGAACAGCCCGAGGGCAGCATGGGCGGTCTCCGACGCGACGATCCGACCGGCAAGCGCGGGATGACGCCGCTCGACGGAGGCGGCCTCGGAGGCGTCTCCCGGCACTATCACGAGCGGGACACCGATCTCGCCCGCCGCCGCCATCCGGGTGAGGTGGCGAAGGTGCTGGTGGCACACCGGGCACGTCGCGGTGCGCATGAGATAGAGGACCGTGGGGACGATGCCGCGAAGGCGTCGAGGCTCGTGGGCTCGCCCGTCGGGCTCACCAGGGTGAGGGTCGGCAGCGTGGCCCCGGCGGTGAGGGGCGCGGATAGGGTGGACATCGGTTCTCTGTTCGTGAGATGAGCAGGCAGCCTGCATAACAGGGCAGGGCGCCTGCGTATTCCCCGTGGTGAAGGGCCGTGGACGAGGCGGGAGGGCGCATGACGTACGAGGCGGAGCTGGCGGCGTTCGCCGCGGCGATCGACCAGGACATCGCGCGCCTGCTCATGGCGGCCTCGAGCGCGGTCAACGCGCGGGCGCTGGCCGCGCTGGACCCCGACGGCACCTCGGGGGTGCGCGTCGCTCACGTCCCCGTGATCGCCTCCCTCGATGCCCACGGCAGCCGCGTCGCGGACCTCGCCGCGCGCATCGGCCACACTTGCCAGTCCGTCGCCGCGCTCGTGAGGGATCTCGAGCGCGCGGGGATGGTGGCCCTTGAGCCGGATCCCACGGACCGGCGGGCAACCCTGGTGACGCTCACGGCCGACGGCGCCGCACTGTGCGCCAAGGCAACCGAGATGATGCGGTCCGCCGAGCACGCGTGGCGGGACGAGCTCGGCGACGCGACCGTCGACTCGCTGCGTGCGACGCTGCGCAGGCTCGCCGCGGACGGAGCCGACTCGCCGGGCTGACGGTGTGGCGCGTCCCGCTTGGACGCGCGGCTCGATACGTTCTCCTGATGCTGAGGACACCCCTGGTTCGCGCGCGCCGTGGCGTGCCCGCCGTGGCCGCGCTCGTGATCGCGGGGGCGATGGCGCTGTCCGCGTGTGCGCAGCCCGCGACTCTGGCGGTGGGGGCGCAGCCGGGCCCGACCCGGGCGGTGGCCTCCCCGTCGGCGTCGCCCGCCACGCCCACCGTGCCCGTCTCCGCCACGCCGACCCCCGCTGCGCCCACGCCCACCGCGGGTCCGTCGGCGGGGACGGCGGAGGCCGCCGCGCTCGAGCTCACCGTGAAGGGGCGCGCCCCAAAGACCGGCTACTCGCGCGAGCAGTTCGGGGACGGCTGGGTGGACGTGGACCGCAACGGGTGCGACACCCGCAACGACATGCTCGGGTTGCGCCTGAGCGAGACCGTCATGTCGGGGCCGTGCCGCGTGCTCGAGGGCACGCTCGAGGACCCCTTCACCGGCGCGACCCTGCGCTTCGTGCGTGGGGGAGACAGCGAGGTCGACATCGATCACCTGGTGGCGCTGTCCGACGCGTGGCAGAAGGGCGCCGCGACCTGGGAGTTCGCCCAGCGCGTCGCATTCGCCAACGATCCGCTCAACCTCGAGCCGGTCGACGCCGGACAGAACAGGGCCAAGGGCGACGGCGACGCCGCGACGTGGCTACCCCCGAACAGGGACTTCCGCTGCACGTATGTCGCGAGGCAGGTGGCGGTGAAGGCCAAGTACGGCGTCTGGGTCACGCAGGCCGAGCTCGACGCGATGCTGCGCGTGCTCGGGACGTGCCCGGGAGAGCCGCTGCCCGCACCGGGCGACCAGCCGGTCCTCGCGGACAACGTCGGTCGGGCACCATCGGCGCCCGCGGAGCCGTCCTCCGACACCGACGCCTCGGCGGACCCCGTCTCCGAGCCCGACCCCGACATGGGGACGTGCACGGCCGCGAAGGCCGCCGGATACGGGCCGTACGTGCGCGGCGAGGACGTCGAATACGGGTACTACCGCGACGGAGATTCCGACGGCACCGTCTGCGAGTAGCGGCGCGTGAGGAGCGCCGCTACGACGCGGTGAAGACCCTCGCGACGCCCGCGAGGAGCCGCGCGCCGAAGCCGGTCGCCCCGACCGAGCGCCACGAGCCGTCGGCCTCGGCCTGCATCGTGCCGGCGATGTCGACGTGCGCCCACGGGGTGTCACCCACGAACTCCGCCAGGAACAGCGCCGCCGTGGTGGCGCCCGCGTGGGGTCCGCCCAGGTTCGCGATGTCCACGATCCCGTCCACGCCCTCCTCGACCGCGAGCGCGAGGGCGTCCATCATGACCAAGCGGCCCTCGGCATCGGTGTTCTTCACCTCGACCGTCGTGCCGTTGTGCGCGATGAGCACGTCGCCCAGCTTGGTCGCGGTGCCCGACGGCATGTTGTCGGTGCACATGAGCCAGCCGGTGACCGTCGCGGTCGCGCCCTGGTCCCTCAGCGCCGTGAACGCGCCCAACACCGCCGCGGCGCCGCCCATGTCGATCTTCATGAGCAGGTGCATCGGGTCGGACGGCTTGAGGCTGATGCCTCCCGAGTCGTACATGATGCCCTTGCCGACGAGCCCCAGGTGGCCGGTCGACTCGCCCTTGGGCGTGTAACGCAGCACGATCATGCGCGGCTCCTCGGCGCTGCCGGCGTTGACGCCCAGCAGCCCGCCGTAGCCCATCCGGGTGAGCTGCTCGCGGTCGAAGGACTCGACCTCGAAGCCGAACTCGGCGCCCAGCTCCGCGGCCACGCCCGCGAGGTCGGTCGCGGTGAGGAAGCCGGCGGGGGAGTTGCCCAGGTCGCGCGAGACCACGGTCGCGCGCACGCCCACGAGTCCTGCCGCGATGCGCGCCGCTCGCGGTGCCCTCCTACTCGTCGAGCATGCGCTGCATCTGGGCGATCTCGTCGCGTTGGGCCTCGATGATCTGGTCGCACAGACGCTCGATCTCGGGGTCGGTGATGCTCGCCTCCTCGCACACCAGAATCGCGCGCGAGTGGTGGGGAATCATCGAGTAGAGGAACGCATCGTTGCCCACGAATGCCTCGGTGCGTGCGAAGAGGATCCCCGTGACGAAGAGGCCGGTGAACCCCACCAGCAGCCCGATGTTGAGGCGTCGGGACGGGTACATCCCCCACATCACGACGAGCATGATGACCCCCATCGCGCTCACGCCGATGAGGCTGATGTAGAGGTTGCTGAGGTTCGGGTAGGCGTGGCTCCACTGGTCGGACTGAATCAGGCTGAACGCGAACATCACGATGAAGCTCGCGGTGAGCGCGATCGCCAACTTGAGGTACGGCTTGCTCATGCTTGTCCTCCCTTGCGTCTCGTAGGAGACAAGGGGAGGGGAGCCTGCGGTATTCCGCGGCTCCGGCGTCAGCGAACCTCGAGACCCGCCATTCGGGTCGCGAGGCGTGCCTCGAGCCCGGAGCGCACGGCGGGCCACTCGCGGTCGAGGATCGAAAAAACCACGGTGTCGCGCAGCGTGCCGTCGTGCCACACCTGATGCTGGCGCAGCACGCCGTCCTGGTGGGCGCCCAGCCGCGCGATCGCGGCGCGGGACTGGTGGTTGTGCCAGTGCGTGCGGAGCTCGACCGCGATGCACCCGAGCACGTCGAACGCCCGCTCGAGGAGAAGGAGCTTCATCGCGGGGTTGATGCCCGTGCCGTGCGCGTCGCGGCCGAGCCACGTGCTGCCGATCTCGAGCCGGCGGTGGTGTTCATCGAGATGCAGGTAGGTGGTCATGCCCACCGCGCGTCCGGTCGCGGCGTCGACCACGGCCCACGGCGCGACCTCGCCGCGGGCCTGCGCCGCGAGCCGCGCCTCGATCTCCGCGACCATCTCATCGGGCGAGGGAATGCGCGTGTACCAGGTGCGCCACAGCTCGCCGGGCGTCACGGCATCGGCAAGGTCGTCGCGGTGGGACTGGGACAGCGGCTCGAGACGCGCGAGCGCATGCTCGAGGACTGGGGTGGCAGAGAAGGACATGGGGACGATGCCTGGGTCGGGTCGGGTCGTCTCAGGCGCCGGCGGCGGGGGCGTCGCCTGGGCGGCCTTGGCCGCGGCCTTCGCAGCCTTCTTGGCCGCGTCCTTGGCGGACTTCTCGGCGGCCTTGGACTCGTCCTTCTCCCGCCGCGTCGACACCGCTGCCGCGGCGGCGGCGCCGACGATTCCGGCGCCGTTGAGCAGCTCGGCAGGGATGATGGGCGCGCGCAGGCGCAGCTTGGGCAGGAACATGTGGTGCGACTTGGAGACGCCGCCGCCCACGATGATGAGGTCCGGCCAGAGGAGCCGCTCCATCTCGGAGTAGTACTTCTGCAGCTGCTCGATCCACTGCTCCCAGTCGTAGCCGTGGCGGTCGCGTGCCGACTCCGCCGCACGGTCCTCGGCATCGTGACCGTCGATCATGATGTGGCCGAGCTCGAGGTTGGGTACCAGGGTGCCGTCGACGATCATCGCGGTGCCGATTCCGGTGCCGAGGGTCGTCATGAGGATCGAGCCCGACCGGCCGTGTGCCGCGCCGTACTTGAACTCGCCGTAGCCCGCGGCGTCCGCATCGTTGAGCACGTGGACGTCGTGGCCCGCATAGTCCCTGATGATCGCGCGAAGGTCCGTGCCGATCCAGCTGTCGTCGACGTTCGCGGCCGTCTTGACGATCCCGTGCTGCACCACCCCGGGAAAGGCCACGCCGATCGGGACCTTGGTGGGCGGGTTGAACTTGGTGATGACCTTGGCGACCGTGCGCGCGATCGCGTCGGGCGTCGAGGGCTGGGGCGTGGGGATGCGGTAGCGCTCCTCGAGGAACTCACCCGTCCTGAGGTCGACGGGCGCGGCCTTGATGCCCGTTCCTCCGATATCGACTCCGATGGCGATGTGCTTGCTCATGGCAGCGTGAGAACCTCCGGTCCGGTCTCCGTGATGACGATCGTGTGCTCGAACTGCGCGACCCACGAGCCGTCGCTGGTGACGACCGTCCAGCCGTCGTCCCACTCGTGGTTCTCCTCGGAACCCATGCACAGCATCGGCTCGACGGTGAAGACCATGCCGGGCTCGATGATGTCGGCGTGATGCGGAGCCGCGTCGTAGTGGGGGATCACGAGGCCGGTATGGAAGGCGGGTCCCACCCCGTGGCCCGTGTAGTTGCGCACGGACTCGAAGCCGTGTCGCGTCGCGTACTTCTCGATCACGCGCCCGATCACGTTGACCGCGCGGCCCGGCTGGGCGGCCTTGATGCCGCGCATCATCGCCTCGTGGGTGACCTCGACCAGCCTGGTGGCGTCGGCGGAACCCTCGCCCGCGATGAACGAGCCGCAGTTGTCGCCGTGCACGCCGCCCTTGAAGGCGGTGATGTCGACCTTGACGATGTCGCCCTCCTCGATCACGGTCGAGTCGGGGATGCCGTGGCAGATGACCTCGTTGACCGAGGTGCACAGTGCCTTGGGGAACGCCGGGCGGCCCGCGGCTCCCGGATAGCCCAGGGTCGAGGGGTATGCGCCGTGGTCGAGCACGAACTCGTGGCCGATCCTGTCGAGCTCGTCGGTGGTGACGCCGGGCACGACGTGGCGGCCGACCTCCGCGAGGGCCTGCGCGGCGATCTTCGCGCTCACCCTGATGCGGTCGATGGTCTCGGCGTCGTGAACGTCACCGCCGTTCCACAGCGTCGCGCGCTTCTTGCCCACGTACTCGGGCCGGGCGATCCCGGCGGGGACCTCGCGGAGGGGGACACGGTGCCCTTGGAGATGCTTTCGCGGACGGGGCTCATGCCTGGCAGTCTATTCACGGAGGCGATGCCCATGTCCAACGACGATGATCAGCCGGTCGAGTACTACTTCAACACGCGCACGCGAATGGTCGAGAAGGGCCGGGTCAGCTCCTGGGAGCACCTGATGGGTCCGTACCCGACCGCCGAGGAGGCCGCGGGTGCGCTTGAGATCGCCAAGGCCCGCAACGACACGTGGGACGACGATGACGACTGGGGAGACGACTCGTAGCCACGGCCGCGCCTCGGCCCCGCGACCACGCCGCCCCCCGCGCGCTTTCGTAAGTCACACATCTGGCGCCACGTGGGTCCGTGTCTGAGCACGAATCGCCGCGCACCCGGCCTCAGATGTGTGACTTGCGGCAGGGGAACGAAAGGGCAGAGCCTCAGCTCTCGAACGTGTGCTCCGGACCAGGGAAGGTCACGGACTTGACCTCGCCCACGTAGCCGGCCGCGGCATCGGTCATCGCCTTGCCCACGGCCCCAAACTGCTTCGAGAAGCTCGGGTGCCAGTCGCCCACGCCGGCCATGTCGAGCCACACGAGCACCTGGCCGTCCGTGTCCGGCCCGGCCCCGATCCCGATCGTGGGGATCTCGAGCGCCTCGGTTACGGCCCTAGCTGCTGGCGCGATCACCATCTCGAGCACCACCGCGAAGGCTCCGGCCTCCTGCAACGCGAGCGCATCGGCGACCAGCTCCTCGACCCCGTGCTCGCCGCGACCCTGGATGCGGCGTCCGCCCAGCGCGTTCTCGCTCTGCGGAGTGAAGCCCAGGTGGCCGCAGAACGGGATGCCGGCATCGGTCACGGCCTTGACCTGGCGAGCGATGCGGCGCCCGCCCTCGAACTTGATCGCCTGCGCGCCCGACAGCTTCATCATGCGAATCGACGACTCGACGGCCTGCTCGGGCGAGATCTCGTACGACCCGAAGGGGAGATCGGCGACCACGAAGGCGTGCTCGGCACCGCGAACGACGGCCCGCGCGAACGGGATCATCTCGTCGAGAGTGAGCGGCACCGTGGACTCGAGGCCCAGCATGTTGTCGCCCAGCGAGTCGCCCACGAGCAGCATGTCGGCGCCGCCGGCGTCGAAGGCCCGTGCGGTGGGGAAGTCGTACGCGGTCAGCATGGCGATCTTCTCGCCTCGCTGCTTCATCTCCTTGAAGTGGTGGATCCTGACCTTCTTGCGGCTCATGGCTCCACCTTCTCACGCGCGGACTACTGGGACGGTTCGCGCCAGCGGTTAGTGACGGGTAGGCGGCGGTCGCGCCCAAACGCGAGCGCGGTGACCTTGGGGCCCAGCGGGTACTGGCGTCGCTTCCACTCGGCCCGGTCCACGAGCGCGAGCACGCGGTCCACGACGGCGGGGTCGAAGCCGCGCGCCAGCAACTCCGCGCGGCCCTCGGCGTGCTCGACATACGCGTCGAGGACCTCGTCGAGGAGCTCGTACGGGGGCAGCGAGTCCTGGTCCGTCTGGCCCGGACGGAGCTCGGCCGAGGGCGGCTTGGTGATCGAGTTCTCGGGGATCGGCGGGGTCTCGCCACGCGATGCTGCGAGGGCGTTGCGCCACCGCGCCAGGTCCCACACGCGCGTCTTGTCGACGTCCTTGAGCGGCGCGAAGCCGCCGATGCTCCCCGCGTCGTAGATGGTCGCGTAGCCGGTCGCGAGCTCGGACTTGTTGCCCGGGGCGATCACCAGGTGGCCCTCGGCATTGGACACGCCCATGAGGATCACGCCGCGCAGTCGCGCCTGCAGGTTTTCCTCCGCGACGCCGTCGAGCGGGAGCTGCGCCTGGAAGGCCTCGACCAGCGGTGCGATGGGCTGCACGCGGTAGTCCGCGCCGATGCGCGCGCACAGGTCCGCGGCATCGTCCCGTGAGTGCTGGGAGGAGAAGGAGGACGGCATGGACACGCCCACCACGTTCTCCCCGCCGATCGCGTCGGCCGCGATTGCGGCCGTCAGTGCGGAGTCGATCCCGCCGGACACGCCCAGCACGATCGACCGGAAGCCGTTCTTTCGCACGTAGTCGCGCAGTCCGGTCACGCACGCGCGGTACACCTGCTCGTCGTCCGACGCGAAGTCGACCACGTCGCCGCGCGAGGCCGGCGCGCCCGCGGCGGGCAGGTCCCACATCAGCAGCGCGTCCTCGAAGCCGGGGGCGTTGGCGAGCCATGTCCCGTCGGCGCCCACGACGAACGTGTGGCCGTCGAAGACGAGGTCGTCCTGGCCACCCCACAGGTTGACGTACGCGAGCGGCGCGCCGACCTCGGCGGCACGGCGGCGCGCGAGCTCCGTGCGGACGCGACCCTTGCCCTCCTCGAACGGCGACCCGTTGAGCACGAGCAGCAGGTCGATCCCGGACCCGGTGAGCTGGGCGACCGGCCCGCCGTCCTGCCAGATGTCCTCGCAGATCACTATCCCGATGCGGGAGTCGCCCGCGGAGACGATGCACGCGTCCTCACCGGCGGCGAAGATCCGGCGCTCGTCGAAGACGCCGTAGTTGGGAAGGTGGTGCTTGTTGTAGCGCGCCGTCACAGCGCCGCCGGAGAGCACCACGGCCTGGTTGAAGGGCAGCCCGGAGCGGGACACCCCGAGCGTGCCGAGGATCACCATGAGATCGCCGTGACCCTCGGCCGCGAGCGTGGCCGCGATCTGCTCGACCGCGGCCGCGGCTGCGCGCTGGAAGCTCTCGCGCAGCGCGAGGTCCTCGATCGGGTAGCCCGTGACGACCATTTCGGGGAACGCGATCACGCTCGCGCCCTGGGCGTGTGCCGCGCGACACGTGTCGAGCACAAGAGCGGTGTTACCTGCGATGTCGCCCACGCAGGGGTTGACCTGGGCGAGAGCGATGCGAGCGTTGACCATGCGCCAAGCCTAGGGCGCGCGGCGCGCGGGACCAGGACACACGTTCGTCACGTTGATGAGGCAGGATAGGCGCCATGGACAAGCAGCAGGAATTTGTGCTTCGCAGCGTCGAGGAGCGCGACATTCGCTTCATTCGCCTCTGGTTCACCGATGTTCTCGGGATCCTCAAGTCGGTGGCGATCGCGCCCGCCGAGCTCGAGAACGCGTTCGCCGAGGGAATCGGGTTCGACGGCTCCGCCGTCGAGGGCCTGACGCGCGTGTACGAGGCAGACATGATCGCCAAGCCCGATCCGGCGACGTTCCAGATCCTGCCGTGGCGCGGCGAGCGTCAGGGCGCCGCACGCATGTTCTGCGACATCTTCACCCCCGACGGCGAGCCCGCGATGTCCGACCCTCGCCAGGTGCTCAAGCGCACGCTCGACAAGGCGTCCTCGCAGGGCTTCAGCTTCTACACGCACCCCGAGATCGAGTTCTACCTCTTTAAGCAGTTCGAGCGGGGCGAGCAGCCGGTGCCCGTCGACCGCGCGGGCTACTTTGACAACGTGCCGCGCGGCACCGCCCACAACTTCCGCCGCGAGGCCATCACGATGCTCGAAAACATGGGTATCTCGGTCGAGTTCAGCCACCACGAGGCCGGCCCGGGTCAGAACGAGATCGACCTGCGCTACGCGGACGCGCTCACCACCGCGGACAACATCATGACGTTCCGCACGGTCATCAAGGAGGTCGCGCTCGAGCAGGGCGTCTTCGCCTCCTTCATGCCCAAGCCGCTGTTCGAGGCGCCGGGATCGGGCATGCACACGCACCTGAGCCTCTTCGAGGGCGACCGCAACGCGTTCCACGAGTCCGGCGCGGAGCTGGGGCTCTCCCAGGTGGCGCGCCAGTTCATGGCCGGACTGCTGCGCCACGCCCCGGAGATCACCGCGATCACCAACCAGTACGTCAACTCGTACAAGCGGCTGTGGGGCGGCGCCGAGGCGCCCTCGTACGTGTGCTGGGGGTCGAATAACCGCTCGGCCCTGGTCAGGGTGCCCGTGCACAAGCCGGGCAAGAGCCAGTCGACGCGCGTCGAGTACCGCGCGATGGACTCCGCCGCGAACCCGTACCTGGCCTTCGCGGTGCTGCTCGCCGCCGGGCTCAAGGGCATCGAGGAGGGTCTCGAGCTGCCCGAGGGTGCCGAGGACGACGTGTGGGAGCTGTCGAACGCCGAGCGCCGCGCGATGGGCTACGAGCCGCTGCCCACCTCGCTCGCCGAGGCGATCGTGGAGATGGAGCGGTCGGAGCTGGTCGCGTCGACGCTGGGGGAGAGGGTGTTCGACTTCGTGCTGCGCAACAAGCGCGCCGAGTGGGAGTCGTACCGCGCCCAGGTGACGCCCTACGAGCTCGACACCTACCTCTCCGTCCTGTAGGCGTGGGCGCACGGGAGGTCTCCCTCACCACGCTGCTGCGGCGCGCGGGCGTCGCGGATCCCTCGCGTGCGGAAGGGTTGATCGGCGAGATCCTCGCCGTCACCGGAATCGAGTTCGACGACCCCGCGACCGCCGTGTCCTACCTCGCGGATCCCGATGCCGGCCTGCTGCAGTTGCTGCGGCTCGCGGAGTCGGCGAGGGACGCCGGCCACCTCGACGTGCTGGTACGTCTCGCGGGCACCGCCGCAGGCGCGCGGCTGGGCGTGCTGCTGGGTGGTTCGCTCGCACTCGGTGACTTCCTTGTCCGCCATCCCGAGCTGATCGCCGACTTCGAGCGCTGGCCGGTGGGTGAGGAGCTCGCCGCGGTCGACGTGAGGGGCGACCTGCTCGCCGCCGTCGGGGCCGATCCCGAGGCCGATGCCCCGGTGGCGTCCGTGGGCGGCGCGGCCGGCCATGCGGCCATGCGTGTCGCGTACCGGCGCGCGCTGCTGCGCATCGCGGCCGAGGACCTCTTTGCCCGGTCGCCGGCCACGCTCATGCCCGACGTGAGTGCCGCGCTGGCGGACCTCGCAGGCGCCGCTCTCGAGGCGGGCCTCGCGATCGCGCGTCACGACGAGCCCGATCACGCCGCCACCCGCCTCGCGATCATCGCGATGGGCAAGTGCGGCGCGCGCGAACTCAACTACGTCTCCGACGTGGACGTCATCTACGTCGCGGAACCCGCGGAGGGCGTCGAGGACGACCGCTCGCTGCGCGTCGCGACCCGCCTCGCGGTCGCGGCGGCGAGGGCCTGCTCGAGCATGGGGGTCGAGCCCGCGCTGTGGGAGGTCGACCCCAATCTGCGTCCCGAGGGCCGCGACGGGCCGCTGGTCCGCAACCTCGCCTCGCATCTGGCGTACTACGAGCGCTGGGCGCAGACCTGGGAGTTCCAGGCGTTGCTCAAGGCCCGCGCGGTCGCGGGAGACCGCGAGGTGGGCGAGCGCTACGTCGAGCAGACCCGGCCGCTCGTGTGGAATGCGGTCGAACGCGAGGGGTTTGTCGAGTCGGCGCAGGCGATGCGCCGCCGCGTCGAGGAGCACGTGCCGCTGCAGGAGGCGGGCAGGCAGATCAAACTCGGCCCCGGCGGACTTCGCGACGTCGAGTTCACGATTCAGCTCCTGCAGCTCGTCCACGGCCGCGCGGACGAGTCGCTGCGCGTGCGCGGCACGCTCGACGCCCTCGCGCGTCTGCGCGCGGGCGGCTATGTGGGCCGTCCCCAGGCCGCCACCATGGACCGCTCGTATCGCCAGCTGAGGGTGTGGGAGCATCGGCTGCAACTGCGCAAGCTCACCCGCACCCACCTCATGCCGGCCGCGGATCAGGACCGCCGCGTCCTGGCCCGCGCCTCGGGTTTCGCGACGGTCGAGTACATGGACGAGGTCTGGGCGGACATCCGCAGGGACGTGCGCGCGATGCATCTGGAGATGTTCTACCGGCCCATCCTGCCCGTGGTCGCGAGGCTCAGCGCGGACGAGGCACGGCTGGACGATGCCGCCGCGCGGGCGCGCCTCGGGGCCGTCGGGTTCGTCGATCCCGCGGGTGCGTACCGGCACATCAGCGCGCTCACCGAGGGGATGTCGAGGTCCGCGGCAATCCGCCGCCAACTCATGCCCGCGATGATCGGCTGGTTTGCGCAAGGTGCCGACCCCGACGCGGGTCTGCTCGCGTTCCGCCAGCTCTCCGAGCAGCTCAGCGACACGCAGTGGTACCTCAAGCTGCTGCGCGACTCCGGCACCGCGGCGCAGCGCCTCGCGCGCGTGCTATCGACGTCGCCCTACGTCGCGAAGGCCCTGCTCGCCTCCGGAGAGGCCGTCACGTGGCTCGACCGCGACGAGGACCTCGAGCCGCGCGACTATGCGCGCCTGTGGGGAGAGGCCGACGCGATCCTGCGTCGCTCGAACGATCCGGTGCAGGCGGCCGTCGCGCTGCGCGGGCTGCGCAGGCGCGAGCTCGCGCGCATCGCGGCGGCGGACGTGTTGGGCATGGTCAATGCCGCCGATGCCGCGATGGCGGTGTCGCACACCGCTGACATGCTCATCGAGGGCGGTTTACGCATCGCGACGCGCGTGGTCGCGGATGCGAGGGGACTCGAGGCGCTGCCGATTCGCTTCTCCGTGGTCGCGATGGGGCGCTACGGCGGCCTCGAGATGGGCTACCTGTCCGATGCCGACGTCCAGTTCGTGTGGGACGGGGACTCGCCCGACGGCCAGGCAATCGCCGTTCAGCTGGCCCAGGAGCTGCGTTCGATCCTGCAGCGCGTGGGACCGCAGCCGCCCCTCTCCATCGATGCCGACCTCCGCCCCGAGGGGCGCGGCGGACCCCTCGCGCGCTCGCTCGCCTCGGCGACGGACTACTACAAGCGGTGGTCGGACCCGTGGGAGGCGCAGGCGCTGCTGCGCGCGCGACCCGTGGCGGGGGACACCGACCTGTCCGCCGCGTTCGTCGCGATGGTCGACGGCGTGCGGTACCCGACGGCTCTGCCTGCGAGCGCGCTCAAGCAGATGCGCACGCTCAAGGCGCGCATGGAGGCCGAGCGCCTGCCGCGTGGGATCGACCCCCGCCGCCACCTCAAGCTCGGGCCGGGGGACTCTCCGACGTCGAGTGGGTGGTCCAGCTCATGCAGTTGCGCCACGGGCACGCGCACGCGGAGCTGCGCACGACCGTGACGCTCGAGGCGCTGTCCGCGGGCACCCGCCTGGGGCTGATCACTGATGGCGACGCCGAGACTCTGCGTGACGCGTGGGTGCTCGCGACCAACCTGCGCGGCGCGCTCGCGCTGCGGGGCAACGCACGCGACACGGACGTGCTGCCAGGCGACGTGCGCGAGCTGGGCGTGCTGGCCGAGATCCTTGGGATGAGGGTGACGGGCGCGGAGCTCGACGAGCGCTACTCGCGCGCGGCCAGGCTCGCGCGCGCCGTGACCGAGCGGCTGTTCTTCGGTTGGGACGAGTCCCGGCGATGAAGATCCTGCGCACGCTCGTCTCCGCGCTGCTGATCGTGGCTGGGGCGGTGTCGATCGCGCTGTGGGCCGTGAGCGGGGTCGTGGTGAGTGCCGTCGAGGACGGCACGGCCGTGCGCACCATCGCGACCGCGGCGCTCGAGGAGCCCGCGGTGGTCGAGGCGATCGGCGCCAGCCTGGGCGATGCCGCCGTGGAGGGGCTCGCGGACGCGGGCCTCGACCTCGCGGTGGTGGGCCTCGACGCGCCGCTGCGGGAGCTGGTGGCGGGTGCGGCGCGCACGCCCGAGTTCCGGCAGGCGCTGCTGGCGCAGGTGGACGATGCGCGGGTTCAGTTCGCGCGTGAACTCACCGCCGAGGACCGCGCGCCGGCGCCGCTCGTCATCACGGTGGACGCGAGCGGCTACGTCAACGGTCAGATCGCGACCCTGCCCGTCGTGGGCGCCGCGGCGCCGCAGCTCGAGCTCGCCCCCGTGCCCGTCACGGTGATGAGCGAGGAGCGCTTCGAGGACACGCGGCGCGCGTACGACGTCGCGCAGTTCGCGCACCGATGGGGGCTGTGGGTGGGCCTCGGCCTGTTCCTCCTGGGCCTGATCGTGTCGCCGCGCACGCGGTGGTTCCTGGCCAAGGCGGGTCTTGCCGTGGCGGTGCTCGCGGGAGCGGCATGGATCGCGCTCGAGGTGTGGGGGCTCGAGACGATCGCCGGGGCCCTCCCGGGCGGCGCGGACGGTCCTGCCGGCACCGCGCTGTCGGCCATCGTCACCGCGGAGACCGTGCCGGTGCTGCAGGAGCGACTCATCACGGTGGGCGCGGCGGCGGCGGGTGTCGGTAGTGTCGCTCTCATGATCGCCCTGGTGCGCCGTCCTCGGTCACCACGATGACGCGCGTGCGGCCGGCGTTCGCGGCCCTCGCCGCGGTGGTGGGCATCCTCTGCGTGCTGCTGGGACTCGTCGCCGGACGGGTCGACCGCGCGGTGACGTCGGGGGAGGCCGCGCGCACCGTCGCGACGGCCGCCCTCGCGGACGCCGATGTCGTGGCCCAGGCCTCGCAGGCGATCGCCAGGGCGGCGGTCGCCCAGGGACAGGAGCTCACGGATTCGCGCGCGGGCGACCTCGCGATCGCCGCACTCCAGGGGCCGCTCGAGAGCTTGGCCGCCCAGGTGTTGTCCTCTGACCAGGTGCGCACCGCGGTGGCGGCCGGCATCACGCGCGTCGAGACGCGGCTGGTCGACGAGCTGACCGCGCGCGAGCGGGCCACGGCCCCGTTCACCGTGGGAGTCGACATCGGGGCCGAGCTCAACGCGCGCCTCGACGAGGTCCCCGTGGTCGGCGCGTTCGCTCCCGACCTCGAGATCGCGCCGGTCGAGGTCGAGGTGGTGGATGCCGCCACGTTCGATCAGGTGCGCACCGCGTACGCGGGTATTCGCTTCGCCGGTGACTGGCTCGCGTGGATTGGCGCCGCGCTGCTCGCGGTCGGCATGGCGCTGTCGCGCAGGCGTGCGCGCTATGCGGGCTGGAGCGTGCTGGGACTCGCGGTGGGCGCGCTCGCCGTCGCCTTCGCGGTGGGTGCGGTCGCGCCGCGCGCGCTGGCCTCCGCGATGCCAGGAGGCGAATCCGGCGGACTCGGCGCGTTCGTGTCGACGTTCCTGTCGGACTCGGGCCTCGCCGGGCTCACGGACCTCATGATGCAGGTGGGAATCGTCACGCTCGTGGCGGCGATCGTCGCGCTCGTGATCGACCGCAGGCGAGGCGCCGCGCGGGACGTCAGCGGCGCGGGGTCTCGAGCAGAGGCGACAGTTCGGGGCTCGTGACCGCGCGCGCCGCCTGCGCGGCGCCTGCCTCGAGCGCCTCCCACAGCGCGTCGCCCACGAGCGCCGCGGCCCCACCATGGCGCAGCGCGAAGCCCATCACCCCCGCCGCGAACGCATCGCCCGCCCCGTTGGGATCGACCACGGTCACGCGCGGGGCGTCGGCACGAGCGAAGGAACCGTCCGCCCCCACGGCGATCGCGCCGCGGGAACCGAGCGTGCAGATCGCGAGGCGCGCGCCGCGCTGGATCGCGGCGCGCAGGAACGACTCGGCGTCCTCGACCGCGTCGTCGTTGATGATGACGGCGTCGGCGACCTCGAGGAACGGCAGCGCGTAGCCGCCGACGCCGTCGTGGTCGTGGGCGTCGACCCACACCTCGCGGCCCATCGCCGAAACCTCGGGAATGAGCGCGCGCGAGAGCTCGGCGAGGTCGAGGAACACGGCACGAGCGTGCCCGAGCGCCTTGCGCGCGGTCGCCCGCGCTCCTCTCATCTCCTCCGGATCGACGGCGCCCGCGCCGTGCAGGTAGATCGACAGTCGCTCTCCGCGCGGCGTCATGAGATTGAGGTGACGCTCGCTCGGCCCGGTGGTGCGCACCGCCTGCACATCGACCCCGCACCCCGCGAGACGGTCCATGAGGTCCTCGCCCAGGGCATCGTCCCCACGCGTGGTGAGCAGCAGCGTGCGTACCCCGAGGTCGGTGAGGTGGAGCGCCTTGCCCGCGGAGGTGCCGCCCATCGCCTCGCGCGTCGAGCGCGCCATCACGGTGTGGGGGACGGGGGAGGGAAGGGCGTCGAGCTCGACGATCGTGTTCTCGCTCGTGGGCCCGATGACGAGGACGTCGGGTTCAGTCACGCCGTCGCACCGGCGGGACGGCCGTGGACTTGCGCACGTGCAGGTTGTACGGGAGTGCGCGGTTGGCATGACCCTCGGCCGCCGTGTCCTGGCGCAGCTCGGCGAGCAGCGCGAGCGCCGCGAGCCGGCCTTGTTCGACGGGATGCTGGTCCACCGTGGTGAGCTCGAAGAACGCGCCCAACTCGTGTCCGTCGATGCCGACCACCGACAGGTCCTCGGGGACGCGCAGGCCGAGCGAGCGCGCCGCGAGGACCGCGCCGATCGCCATCTCGTCCGATGCCGCGAAGATCGCGGTGGGGCGCAGGCGAGGGTCGCCCAGGATCTGCAGCGTCGCCTGGTGGCCGCCCTGGATCGTGAAGTCGGCCGCGAGGCGCATCGCGGGATCCGGGGTGACCCCCACGGCGATGAGCGCGTCCTCGTAGCCCTGGCGCCGGTGGGCGGGCATGTGGAAGTCGAGGTCGAAGCCCTCGGAGCCGCCGATGTACGCGATGCGGCGGTGGCCCAGCGAGGTGAGGTGCGAGGTCGCGAGCTCGGCGACGGCGCGGTCGTCGATGCTGAGCGTCGTGACGTCCTCGAGCGGACCGCCGAGACCCACCATGGGCTTGCCCAGGTCGTGGATGCGCGTGAGTTCCTCGGCGGTGAGCTCGAGCGAGACCGCGATGAACGCGTCCACGCGCTTGCGCATGAGGAACTCCTCGAACAGGCGCTGTCGCCTGCGCGGATGCCGCGTCGTGTCCTCGAGGTGATAGAGCGTGAGGTCGTAGCCCGCGTCGGCGAGCGCGCGGTGCGCGCCCTTGAGAACGCTCGCGTAGTACCAGCTGCCCAGGAAGGGCATCACCATGCCCACGTTGCGGGTGCGGCCGGAGGCGAGCGACGATGCCGTCGCGGAGGCGACGTAGCCCAGTTGCCGCGCGGCATCCTCGACCCGCTGGCGCGTAGCGGCTGAGACCGTCGACTTGCCCGCGAGGGCGCGCGAGACGGTCGCCGTCGAGACGCCCGCCAGTTCCGCGACCCGCTGGATCGTCGCCACCCTCGGCTCCTCTCGACGTGTGCGCGCCGCCGCGCGCCCTCGCATCCTACTCGGGCAGTCGGACCCACACGGTCGTGTCGGCGGGCAGGGTCGCGCCGTCGAGAGGGGACGACGCCACGAGCACCTCGCCCTCGACGGTGACCGGGTCGCCGGAGACATTGGCGATGATGCGGACGGTCCCGTTGTCGAGGATGAGGACGCCCTCGGGCGCCTCGCGCCACGTCACCGTGCCCGTGCCGAGCCCACTCTCGCGGCGCACGCGCAGGGCCGCGCGATACATCTCGAGCGTCGAGCCCTCGACGCCTCGCTGCGCGTCACGCGCGAGCGCTCGCCACTCGCGGGGCTGTGGGAGCCACGAGTCGCCGGTGGTCGAGAAGCCGAACGCGGGGGAGTCCGCCTCCCACGGCAGCGGCACGCGGCAGCCGTCCCTGCCGTAGCGCTCGCCCTGCGTGCGGTGCCACGTGGGGTCCTGACGCGCCTCTCCCGGAATGTCGACCGCCTCGGGCAAGCCAAGCTCCTCACCCTGATACATGTAGGCGCCGCCGGGCAGCGACAGCATGAGGAGAGAGGCGGCGCGCGCGCGGCGGATGCCCTCGTCCACGTCGGGAAGGCCGGGGCTGTCGGGGCCGACGCCGTGGCCCTGGGGGGTGTCCGCACCCAGCGAGAGGCGCGTCGCGTGACGGACGATGTCGTGGTTCGACAGCACCCACGTGCTCGGGGCTCCCACCGCACCGAACGTCGCGAGCGAGTCGTCGATCACGGAACGCAGCTGAGCGGTGTCCCAGTGCGCCTCCATGTAGCCGAAGTTGAACGTCTGGTGCATCTCGTCGGGACGCACCCACCGCGCCATCAGCTCGAGCGGGTAGATCCAGGCCTCGGCGACCAGGATGCGATCGCCGGGGTACGAGTCCGTGATGCGTCGCCACCGGCGCCACACCTCGTGCACGCCGTCCTGCGCCCAGTACGGCGAGGCCTCCGCCGCGCCGCCGCCCATCGACGCCTCGTCCTCGTCCTGCACGAAGTCGGGCAGTCCCTCGGCCTTGATGAGGCCGTGAGCCACGTCGACGCGGAAGCCGTCGACGCCCCTGTCGAGCCAGAAGCGCAGGACGTCGTCGAACTCGGCGCGCACCTCCTCCAGCTCCCAGTTGAGGTCGGGCTGCGAGGTGTCGAAGAGGTGGAGGTACCACTGGCCGGGGTTGCCGTCAGGCTCCGTCACGCGCGTCCACGCGGGGCCGCCGAACACGGACTCCCAGTTGTTGGGGGGCAGCTCGCCGGACGCGCCGCGGCCGTCGCGGAACATGTACCGCGCGCGCTCGGGGAGCCCGGAGCGGCGGCGAGTGCGGCCTGGAACCACGCGTGCTCGTCGCTCGTGTGGTTGGGCACGATGTCCGCGATCACGCGCAGACCGAGTTCATGCGCGCGGGCGACCATGGCATCGAAGTCGTCGAGGGTGCCGAAGAGGGGGTCGACGTCGCGGAAGTCAGAGACGTCGTAGCCCGCGTCGCGCTGAGGCGAACGGTAGAACGGCGACAGCCAGATCGCGTCCACGCCCAGTTCCGCCAGGGCGTCCAGGCGCGCCGTGATCCCAGGCAGGTCGCCCACGCCGGTGCCCGTGGAATCCGCGAAGGAGCGCGGGTAGATCTGGTAGATCACGGAGGAGCGCCACCAC
This sequence comes from Demequina sediminis, assembly GCF_030296675.1. Classification (GTDB taxonomy): domain Bacteria; phylum Actinomycetota; class Actinomycetes; order Actinomycetales; family Demequinaceae; genus Demequina; species Demequina sediminis. The sequence continues at coordinate 526,499 of NZ_AP027736.1, forward strand.
TCCTGAGCAGTGATGGTGGAGCCGGCGACGTTCGTGGCCACGGTGTCCTCTCGATCGATCCCGCGCCGGATCTCGGACGCGAGGAAGCCCGCGCGCGCACCGTTGAGCTCCGCGGGAGATGGCCACCAATGTAAGCGGTTGCATGGGTCGCGAGCAAACCCGTGGCGCGCGTGCGGCGCGAACGTGACCAAGCCGTGACCGCATCGTTCTCATTCAGGCGGAAATATGCGCGCGCATACGTGTGTCGGCACTGCTACCTGCGCGCGAGCGCACCCTCGACGGAAGGACCAGCCGTGGCCGTGACCTGCCCCCTCTTGCGCTCCCGCGTGCGCAGCATTGACGCCTCGACCGCGGCGGGCCGCGAGCACCCGCTCGAGCCCACGCGCGCGCAGGTGCGCACCGCCGTCACGGTGCCGCTGCGCTTCGCCGACGGCTACGCGACCACCGCTCGCGTCATGACCTTCACGGGCCTGGCCGACGGGCGCGAGCACCTCGCGATCGGCCTGGGCGACTGGGAGGGCGCCCTCGAGCGCTCCGCCTCGGGCGGTCCCGCTCCGCTCGTGCGCCCGCACTCCGAGTGCCTCACCGGGGACGTGCTCGGCTCGGAGCGATGCGACTGCGGACCGCAGCTGCGCGAGGCCGTGGAGCGCATCGCCGAGGCGGGCGGAATCCTTCTGTACCTGCGCCAAGAGGGTCGCGGGATCGGCCTGTACGCCAAGCTCGACGCGTATGCGCTCCAGGACACCGGCCTGGACACGTACGAGGCCAACGTCGCGCTCGGCAGGGGCGAGGACGAGCGCGACTACGAGCCGGCGGCTCAGATGCTGCACGCCGTGGGCGCCGGGCGCATCCGGCTGCTCAGCAACAACCCCGACAAGGCCGCACAGCTCGAGCTGCTGGGCATCGACGTCGAGGAGCGCGTGCCGACCGGGGTCCACCTCGCCGAGTCCAACGCTCGCTACCTGCTGACCAAGGTCGAGCACACCGACCACACGCTCGCGCTGCCCGGCGTCGCGTAGGCACCCTCCTCCGGCAGCGCACGCGACACGGCCCGCCGCACCTCCCAGGTCTGTTCCTGGCGTGCGGCGGGCCGTGAGCGTTTGCGGCTTAGGCCGGGGGCATGAGCACCGAGTCGACCAAGTACACCGTGGCGTTCGCGGTCTGGACGCCTCCGCACAGCACGGTCGCACCGTCGCCGACCATGATCGCGTCGCCACTGCCCGTCACCGTGAGCTCCGCGCCGTTGACCGTGGTGTGGGTGCCCGCGATCGCGTCCGGCTCGATCTGGCCGGGGATCACGTGATACGTGAGGATCGACGTGAGGAGGTCGGCGTCGGTCTCGAGAGTGGCGATCGTGTCGGCGTCGATCTGCGCGAACGCGTCGTCGACGGGGGCGAAGACCGTGAACTCGTCGCCGTTGAGGGTGTCGACCAAGTTGACGTCGGGGTTCAACTGGCCGCTGACCGCCGCCACCAGGGTGGTGAGCAACGGGTTGCTCGACGCGGCGACCGCGACGGGTCCTGGGACATGCCCTGGATCGAGCCCGCGCCGTCGGGAACCTGCTCGTCGTAGTCCATGCAGGCCGCGCCCACGAGGTTGGCGTAGGGGTCCATGCCCATCGCGTCCTCCTCCATCGCGTCGCCGGCGGTGGCCGACGGGCTCGGCTCGGCCGCCATGGTCGGCTCGGCGGGCATCGTCGACACGTCGTCCGTGTCCGCATCGCCGCCTGCGCAGGCGGAGAGCAGCAGTGCTCCCGCCATCGCCAGGGTGATCGCTCCTGCGTGCTTGATCGTGGTGGACATCTCTGCCTCCGTTCTCGGGATCCGCCCGGCGGATCCTGCTGCCAGCGCCCGGGTGGGCGCCTGCCGCGGGTGCGGCGTCACGGGAGGTTCGCCCGGCATCGGCGGCCGGATGGGGTGACTTTTCGGCGGTGCGCGTCGCGGCAATCCGGAGAGCCGCTGTGGCCGAACCCGTTGTGGTGCCGAACCGCCGGCACACGAAGGGACTCGTCATGACACTCGCGATCATCGGCCTGTTGGGTGGGCTCATCACCGGAATCTCGCCGTGCATCCTGCCCGTGCTTCCCGTGATCTTCCTCACGGGAGGCGCCCAATCCGCGCGCATCGACCTGGGCAACGGACTGGCCGTGCAGGGACTCGGGGTCGGCGCGGCCGCCGCGGGGGTGGACGGCGGCGCGCGCGTCCTCGACGTCGAGGTCACGGGCGGGGTCGAGGTCTACTCGTTCACGTTCGGGTAGGTCTCTGACGGGTGCGGCGCGGTCGGGTGGAGGGACGATGCACGGCACGGGTTTGCTTTAGCCCTAAAGTAATCTCATGACGGCATCGCAGCCCGACCGCGCACACGCGGACGACCCCGCCCCCGCACCGCTGAGCCGGGAGGAGGAGGACTTCTTGCGCGCTCTCGTGCGGGTGCTGGTGGTGGTGCCCCGGGCCTTCCAGGCGGACCTGGGAGCGGCGGCCGGCGTGTCCTTCACCGAGTACGTGACCCTCAGACACCTGTCCGAGTCCCCGGCCCACTCGCTGCGCATGGGCGAACTCGCCCGCCTCACGGCGCTGACGCTCGGGGCGGTGACTCGGGTCGTGAAGTCCCTCGAGGCGAAGGGATTCGTGGAGCGCCGCCGGAGCGCGGCGGACGGGCGCGGACACGAGGCGCGTCTCACACAGGCAGGCCGCGACCGGCTCGCGGAGGTGGATCCGCTGCACGTCGCGAGCGCGCGGGCGAGGATTGTGGATCGGGTGCCCGCGACGGCACTGGCCGCATTCACCGACGTCCTGGACAGCATCGGCCGGGACGGCACGTCGACCCGCGAAGGGGGCGATCGTGGCGAATCCTGAGCGCCCGGTGAGCGAGTACGACCGCTTCGGACCGTGGATCGACCGGGTCGAGACGGAGGCGGACGTGCCGCGCCTGTTCCGGCCGCATGGAGTCGACCTGGCTGCCGCGAGGCTCGTGCTCAAGGTGCCCCGCAACGTGGCGCGCCGCGACGCTTCACCCGACATGGACCTCTACGACCACCTGCTCGTGCTCGGTCGTGACTCGCTCACGGTCCTGTCCCGTCGCGGTCGCGACCTCCCACGCGGGGCCCAGCCGGGCGCGGGGGCGGCTACGACCATGCGGACATCCCGCTCGCGAGGATCGTCGCGGTGCGGGACACGGTCAATCTGCTCGAGGGGTGGCTGTCCATCGCCACGGACGATGGCGGAGAGCTGACGATGCGGTTCAACGGCTCTGCTCGCGCGAGCGTCGGTCTCCTCACCGGCGCGCTGCGCGCGGAGTTCGTGCGGTGGGGGCGCGGCTCGGTCGGTCGCACGCTGGCCGATGCCGCGCCCCCTGGGGCGGTGAGTCTCGCGGCGCTCGACGCGGGCGGCGACCTCGCCTTGGGAGCCGACCTCCGCGAGGTGAGCGCCGCCCACCCCGACGTGCGTGCATGGGCCTGCCATGCCCGCGCGAGGGTCGCGCCAGGCGGCACGGGAATGCGCGGCGCGTTGCGGCGCGTGTCGCATGCGCTGTCGCCCATGGTCGCGCAGGGCTGCGTGCTCGCGGGCGACTCGGTCGCTCTCGAGGTGCTGGGCAGGCATGAGGCGCTCGTGCGGGGGTCCACGCCCGTGCACTCGGCCTCGCGCCTGACGGTGGCGCTGGGGGCGGTCGACGGCGTCGACGCCGCCGCGCACCCCGACTACCCGGACGTGACGGTGATTGCGCTGCGTGCGGGCGCGTGGAGCGCGCCGCTCGCCGTCCCGCGCGAGTCGGCGGTGGCCGCGATCCTGACCCGAGCCGCGGCGGCGTCAAGGACATAGGTCCCGCACCGGGGGCCAGCGGAATTCTTACGCTGAACCCGTGAAAAAGGTGACCCGGCTGGCGCTGCTGATACCCGGCGGCATCGCGCTGGTCGCGGGCAGCATCGGCGCCCTTGCCCTGCTCGGCGTGCTCTCCTTCGACGGCGAGCGACTCGCCGCCGCGCACGGCATCCTCATGACGCTCGGCTTCGTGGGCACCGTGATCTCCCTTGAACGCGCCGTCGCGCTCGGCCGCGTGTGGGCCCTGGCGTCACCCGCGCTGCTGGGGCTCGGGGGACTCGCACTGCTCACGCCTGCTGACCCTCGTGTGGGCGGGGCGCTGCTGACCGCGGGCGCGATGATGCTCCTCGCGGTGTATGCCGCGCTGTGGCAACGACAGGAGAGCCCCGAGCTCGCCACGCAGGTCCTGGGAGCCGCGCTGGCCGCCGCTGCCGCGCTCCTGTGGACCGCGGGAGCGCCCGTGGCCACCGTGCTGCCGTGGCTCGCCGGATTCGTCCTGCTCACCATCGCGGGAGAGCGGGCGGAGCTCGCGCGGCTCGAGAACCCCAGTATCGGCGCGCGCGGCCTGCTCGCGAGCGGGACCGTGTGCGCGGGAGTGATCGCGGCGACCGTCGCGGGGGACCTGGGGACTGCGCTGCTGGGCGTCGCGGTGCTCGTGCTGTGTACGGTGCTCGTGACGGGTGACGTCGCACGGCGCATGGTGCGCGCGTCGGGACTACCGCGATTTGCCGCGGCCGCGATGCTGGCCGGCTACGCGTGGATGGCCGTCGCGGGTGCCGTGTGGCTCGCGGGCGGGGTCCCCGACGGTGCCGCGTACGACGCCGTCATCCATGCCGTGTTCCTGGGCTTCACGATGTCGATGATCATGGCCCACGCGCCCATTATTCTGCCGGCCGTGCTCCGCGTCGCCCTGCCGTACCGCCGGATCATGTACGTCCCGCTGGTGCTGCTTCACGCATCGTTGGTGCTGCGGCTGCTTGCGGGCGACGCGTATGGGGTCGAGGCGGCCCTGACGTGGGGCGGCGTGCTCAACGTGGCGGCCGTGCTTGGCTTCGCGGCGACGGCGGTGGGCTCCGTGGTGGTGGCGGCACGCGACGCGCGCCGCACGCGACGCGCGCAACTCGCTCCCGTCGTCGATGAGCGACTCGTGGAGGTGGCGTCATGAGGGCCCGCTGGCATCTGCGCGCCAATGCTCTCGTGGCCGCGTGGCTGGTCGCCGCCGCCGTGGCGGCCGCCGCGCATCGCGTCCTGCCGGCGTCCGAGTGGCTCATGGTGCACCTCCTCATGCTGGGCGGGGTGTCCGCCGCGATCCTCGTGTGGAGCGCGCACTTTGCCGAGGCCCTGCGTCGGCGCTCGCTGCCGACCGGGCGGCGGGGTCAGGTGGCGCGGCTCGCCGCCCACACGGTGGGTGCCGTCGCGGTGATCGCGGGCATGGTTGCGCCGTCGCCGCGCGCGGTCGTGGCGGGCGGGGCGGTCGTGGGCATCGCCGTCGCGTGGCATGCGGTCGAGATCGCGCTCGCGGCACGCGGCGCCCTGTCGAACCGGCTGGGCTGGAGCACCTGGGCGTATGTCGCCGCGGGAGCCAGCCTGGTCGGCGGAGTCGTGTGCGGCGTGCTGCTGGCGCGCGGACCCGCGACGGACGCGATCGCGGCGCGGCTCTACCTCGCCCACGTCACGCTCATGATCCTGGGGTGGGTGGGTCTCACGGTGATGGCCACGCTCATCACGCTGTGGCCCACCGTGCTCGCGGTGCGCATCCCCGAGGGCGGCGTGCGGTTCGGGCGCGCCGGGCTGGTTCTCATGGGATCCGGTGTGGTCCTCTCGGGCGCGGCGCTTGTGGTCGGGGCGCGCGTGGCCTACGCGGCTGCGGTGCTCGTCGTGACGGCAGGCATCGCGCTCTCCGCCGTGCCGATGCTGCGCGCGGCCTCTCCTCGCGTCTCCGGCTCCCGCGTGCCAGGCACCGTCGCCGCGTGGCATCTCGCGGCGTCCGTCACCTGGATGGCGAGCGCGACCCTGACGTGGGCCGCCTTTGTCGCCACCGCGGGTGACTGGGAGGAGTCCCGTCAGCGCATGGGCGGCGTGGTGGCCGCGCTCGTGGCCGGCGGCGCCGCGCAGGTGCTGCTGGGCGCCCTCACTCACCTGTTGCCCATGGTGCTGGGTGGCGGACCCCACGCGGTGCGTGCCGCGCGCGACGCCGTCGAGCGCCGTGCCCTCGCGAGGTTCGTGCTGCTCAACGGGGGAGTCGCGCTGTGGGTGCTGCCCACGCCCAGCCTCGTGCGCGTGGCGGGCTCGATGTTCGCGCTCGCTGCGGCGGTGTGGACCCTCGCCGCGATCGGACGCGCCGTGCGCGTGTCCTTCCGCACCCGGCGCGAGGCGCCCGCGGACGGGAACCCGCGCATCGTCCCCGTGCAGATGGCCGCGCAACTGCCGACCGTGCGCGGCCGGGGTGCCGCGCTGGTCGCGGCGTGCGCGCTGCTGCTGGGCACCGCCGCGGCCGTGGCCGCCGATCCCGCGTCCGCGGGCGTCGGAGAGTCCGCGGCCGCGGAGGTCACCGCGACCGGCCGCACCGTCGAGGTGCGCGTCGAGGCGCGCGACATGCGCTTCACGCCCTCGATCATCGAGATCGAGGCGGGCGACCGGCTGGTGATCGAGGTGGTCAATACCGACACGACCTCGCATGATCTGGTCCTCGACAGCGGGCAGGCGAGCGGCAGGATCGCGCCGGGGGAGTCCGCCGTGCTCGACGTGGGCGTGGTGGGTCGCTCCCTCGACGGCTGGTGCTCGATCGCGGGTCACCGCCAGATGGGCATGACCCTCGCCGTGGTGGTCACGGGTGGGGACGATGCCCCGGTGGCCGAGGCGACTGCCGCGCCGACCCCGTCGGGCGTGCACGGCGAAGGCGAGCATGCAACCATCGATCTCCAGGCACCCATGTCGGGATCGCCGTTCGACGCGACGCTCGAGCCCGCACCGGACGCGACCGTCCATCGTGTCACCCTCGAAGTCGAGAACGTCATGACCGAGGTGGCCCCCGGCGTGACGCAGGAGCTGTGGACCTTCGGCGGCGGTGTGCCCGCACCCACGCTGCGGGGCAAGGTGGGCGACGTCTTCGAGGTGACGCTGGTCAACAACGGGGACATGGGTCACTCGATCGACTTCCACGCGAGCTGGATCGCGCCCGACGACGTCATGAGGACCATCGAGCCGGGCGAGAGCCTCACATATCGCTTCGTGGCGGAGCGTGCCGGGGCGTGGATGTATCACTGCTCGACCATGCCCATGTCGCTGCACATCGCGAACGGCATGGCGGGGGCGGTCATCATCGATCCCCCGACCTGGAGCCCGTGGACCGCGAGTATGTGCTCGTGCAGTCCGAGTACTACCTGGGCGATCAGGGCGGCTTCGCCGACGCGGACAAGATCGCGGCGGAGGCGCCCGACCTGGTGGTCTTCAACGGCCACGCGACGCAATACAAGGACCACCCGCTCGAGGCAGCGGTGGGCGAGCGCGTGCGCGTGTGGGTCGTGGATGTGGGGCCCAACCGGGCGAGTTCCTTTCACGTGGTCGGTTCGCAGTTCGACACCGTGTACTTCGAGGGCGCGTACCAGTTGGGTGGCCCCGGGGATCCCGGCGCCGCCGGTGGCGCGCAGGCGCTCGCGCTCCAGCCGGGCCAGGGCGGATTTGTCGAGCTGAGCTTTCCGGAGCCGGGCCGCTACCCCTTCGTCTCGCACATCATGGTCGACGCCGAGCGAGGCGCCGCGGGCGCCTTCGCGGTCACCGAATAGTCCCGTCCACCCTCAACCACAGGAGATCCCATGTCAGACATCACCAGCACCACCGCCGCCGCCGAGACCGGTCACGCCTGCGGATGCGGAGGAGGAGGCTGCGGCGGTGGCGGCGGCGCTCAGACCGTCTCCGCCGACTCGCTGCTCGACGGCGCGCCGTCCGCCATTCCGTCGCTTAGCACGGCGCCTCTCGACACCGACATCGACGTGCGCGCGATCCCTCGCGAGGTGAGGCACGCGCGCGTCATCGGCATGGTGACGTCGCTGGTGCCCGGCGAGTCCGTGGTGATCGCCGCCCCTCACGACCCTGCGCGGCTGGTCAACGAGATCGAGGCGGAGGTCGCTGGCGACTTCCAGGTCGACTACCTCCAGGCGGGCCCCGAGCTGTGGCGCGTGGCGGTGTCGCGCGTCAGCTGCTGCTGATGTCCGGCGCGGGCGGCGTTTCGGAGACGAGTGCGGTCGCGCCGCGGCTCGCGCGCGGTCCCGCCCGTCGCGCGGCGCTGATGCTCGAGCTGAGGCGGCGTGCGGCACCCGGCGGAGTCGGTGTCGGAGTCGACGACCTCGCCGCGGCAGTTGGCCTGCACCCCAACACCGCGCGCGAACATCTCGACGTCCTGGTCGCCGAGGGGCTCGTGGAACGCCTCCCCGGACCGCGGACGGGCCGGGGGCGTCCGCGGGCGCTGTACGCGGCGGTCCCGTCGCCGGGTGCGGCCGCAATGCCTGCCACCTTCACCGCGACCGGAGCGGAGGCCCACGACCTGCGCGATCGGGTGCTGCGCATCGTCCTCTCTCACTACGGAACCGGGCCCGAGGAGGCCGCCGCGGCCGTCGAGCGAGAGGGCTCACGCTGGGGCGAGGATCTTGGGCGGGCGGCCGGTTCCGTCGGCGGGGTCACCGCGGTGGTCGGGCTGGTCTCGCGGGAGCTGGAGTCGATGGGGATGGAGCCGCGCGTGCTTGAGGAGGCGCGGGGAGCGGGGGACCTGGGTGCCTCCGCGGGCGCCGTGCACGTCGAGATCGGGGCGTGCCCCCTCGCCGCACTCGCTCACGACCGCCCGGATGTCGTGTGCGGGGTTCATGCCGCGATGCTGCGGGGTCTCGCGCGGGGCGCGGGTGCGGACAGTGTCGACGTGCGGCTGCTGCCGTTCGAGGGGCCGCTCATGTGCCGCGTCGAGGTCGCGGCGAGCTGAGGCGTGGGGGTGCCGAGCGTCGTGTCCTCGCTTGTCCGAGAAGCACTCGAGCACACGGTTAGGTCCGTGCGCTGACGCTGAACCATTGCAAGGCATCGATGCCCGGTGCCGGAACGCGCAGAAGCCCCCGACACCTGGTGAGGTGCCGGGGGCTTCCTTGAAGCGCTACTTAGCAGTCGTAGTAGAGCTCGAACTCGTGCGGGTGCGGACGGAAGCGCAGCGGGTCGATCTCCTGCGTGCGCTTGAGGTCGATCCACATCTCGATGAGGTCCTCGGTGAACACGCCACCCTCGGTGAGGAAGCCGTGGTCCGCCTCGAGGGCGTCGAGCACCTCGGGGAGCGAGGCCGGGACCTGCTGGATCTGAGCGTGCTCCTCCGGGGGAGCTCGTAGAGGTCCTTGTCCACCGGGGCAGGGGGCTCGATGCGGTTCTTGATGCCGTCGAGGCCCGCCATGAGCAGTGCCGCGAACGCGAGGTACGGGTTCGACGACGGGTCGGGGGCGCGGAACTCGATGCGCTTGGCCTTGGCGTTCGAACCGGTGATCGGGATGCGGACTGCGGCGGAGCGGTTGCGAGCCGAGTACACCAGGTTGACCGGCGCCTCGTAGCCCGGCACGAGGCGGTGGTACGAGTTGACGGTCGGGTTGGTGAACGCGAGCAGCGACGGCGCGTGCTTGAGGATGCCGCCGATGTACCAGCGGGCGATGTCGGACAGGCCGCCGTAGCCGGACTCGTCGTAGAAGAGCGGCTCGCCGTTCTTCCAGATCGACTGGTGGACGTGCATGCCGGAGCCGTTGTCACCAAACAGCGGCTTGGGCATGAAGGTCACGGTCTTGCCCGCGCGCCATGCGACGTTCTTGACGACGTACTTGAACTTCTGGATGTCGTCGCCCGCGTGCAACAGCGTGTTGAAGCGGTAGTTGATCTCCTGCTGACCGGCGGTGCCCACCTCGTGGTGCGCACGCTCGAGCTTCAGGCCCACCTCCTCGAGGACCTTGCACATCTCGTCGCGGAGGTCAGCGAACTGGTCGCCGGGGGAGACGGGGAAGTAGCCGCCCTTGTAGCGCGTCTTGTAGCCGCGGTTGGCGGAGCCGTCTGCCTCGGTCTCGACGCCGGTGTTCCACCAGCCCTCGGAGGACTCGATGTGGTAGTAACCCTCGTGCTGGTTCGTGTCGAAGCGCACGGAGTCGAAGATGAAGAACTCCGCCTCGGGGGCGAAGAAGGCGGTGTCGCCGATTCCGGTCGACTTCAGGTACTCGACGGCCTTGGCCGCGATGTTGCGGGGGTCACGCGAGTAGGGCTCGTTCGTGAACGGGTCCACGATCGAGAAGTTGATGACCAGCGTCTTCGCCTTGCGGAACGGGTCGACGAATGCGGTCGCGACGTCCGGCAGCAGCTTCATGTCGGACTCGTTGATCGCCTGGAAGCCACGGATCGACGAGCCGTCGAACATGGCGCCCTCGGTGAACACGTCCTCGGTGAACTGCGACGCGGGAATGTTGAAGTGGTGCATCTGACCGGGCAGGTCGCAGAAGCGGATGTCGACGAACTCGACGCCCTCGTTCTTCACGTACTCGATCGCCTCGTTGGCGTCTTTGAACATCCGGTACTCCTTGAACAGATGGACAGGCCTGGACTGGCACCTCACACCCTAAGGGGGCTCCGTTGCCGCCACGTACACGTCATGTTTCCAAAGTGTTAACTGTGGCCGCTTGCACGCGTGGACGCGTGTCCCTGGGCAGGGGAGTGGGCACCGCCCAGCCGGATAACCTTGGGTCTCGTGACGCCGCCCGACACCACCGCGCCCGACAACCCTGTGCCCGACCCCTCCTCACCGGACACGCCGGCCGCCCCGTCCGCCCGGATCCCGCGCCGGCTCGCGGGCATCGGCATCGACTGGGTGCTGAGCCTGCTCATCTCGTCGGCATTCTTTCCCGACCCCGACTACCCGGTCGAGGCGGTGAGCGCGGTCGAGCGCGCGCTGCTGTCGGGGTCCTCCTTCGCGACGCTCGGGGTGTGGGCGGCCCAGCACCTGCTGCTGGTCGCCACGCTGGGCAGCACGATCGGCCACCGGATCGTGGGACTGCGCGTGGTGCGCGAGGACGGCGCTCCCGCGGTGGGCCTCATCAAGGCGGCAATCCGCACGGTGCTGCTCGCACTCGTCATCCCCGCAGTGGTGTGGGGGCCGGACGGGCGCGGCCTTCACGATCGTGTGGCCCACACCCGCATCACACGCCTGGGAGGCGACTCATGACCACGCTCGACGCGGCGGCCGTGCTGCTCGACATGGACGGCACCCTCATCGACTCGACCGCCACCGTCGACACGGTGTGGGGAGACTTCGCCCGCCAGGCCGGCTTCGACGTCGCCGAGGTGCTGGCGACCGTCCACGGCGTGCCCGCGCGCGCGACGCTGCGACGCTTCCTGGGCGAGCACGCCGACATCGAGCCATGGTTCGCGCAGATCGCGCAGTGGGAGGCCGAGCGCTTCGACGCGGACGTCGAGATCCCCGGGGCGGTCGCCGCGGTGCGCACGCTGCCCGCGGGGCGCTGGGCCGTGGTCACCTCCGCGCTGCGCGAGCCGGCCCTGCGCCGCCTCGCGCGCCTGGGCTTCCCCGCGATCGACGTCATGATCGCCGCCGAGGACGTGGCGCGCGGCAAGCCTGACCCCGAGCCCTACCGGCGCGGCGCGCAGGCGCTGGGCGCCGACCCTCGCGAGTGCGTGGTCTTCGAGGACGCCGATGCCGGGGTGAGGGCGGCCCTCGCGGCTGGGGCGACCGTGGTGGTCGTGGGCACGCTCGACACCGATGCCACGGTGGGCCTCGCGCGCGTGCGCGACATGAGCGACGTGCGCTTCAGTGCGTCCGAGCAGGGCGTGCGGGTGAAGCTGGGCTGAGACGCTGGGCGCACTCAGCGCCCGCGCATGCCCTTGCGGTCGGGACGCGCGCGCACGGGGTCGATTCCCTTGGGCAGCGGCGGACGCGTCGCGCCGATCGCGCGCAGTCGCGCCTCGACGGTGCCACGGTCCGTGCGCTTGAGGGCCTTGGGCGTGCGGCGAATCGCCTTGGTGAGCCCCGTCAGGGGCACCTCGCCCTCGCCGCGCCCCACGTAGATGATGGTGACGGGCACTCCGGGCACGAGCTTCTCGATGCGCTTCTGCGCCTGAGTGGCGGGCTTGTGGGCGGCCGCGCCGCCCTCCGCGAGGAGCACGATTCCGCCGCGACCCACGCCCTGGAACACCACGGCCTTGCCGCGGGGATCCATCGTGACGGGGTTCTCCTCGAACTTCCAGCCGGACCGGATGGCCTGCGCGACGGCGAGCGACGCTCCGGTCTGGCCCTCCATGCGCAGGTAGGCGTTCCGCTCGAAGCGACGCGTGAGGTAGAACATCGCTCCCAGGAGCGCCGTCATCACGCCGAACAGCGAGGCATAGATCATCGCGGCGATGCCGCCGATGAGGATGCCGACCAGCACGCCGATTCCGGTCGCGCCGATCGCGATGACGAGGATGCCGGGCAGCAGCAGCTTGTCGTGGGGCGCCGTGACCTTGTAGGCCTGGGCGACCAGGTGGTACCAGCGCTGCTTCTTGGGGCGGGTCTTGTCCTTAGCCATGATGCGCACAGTCTAGTCGCAGGGCCGCGGGGTCCCGAGACCGCGTGCTAGCCGAGTTCGGGGCGCGCCTTGAGCAGTGCCGAGGCCTCCTGGCGCGACTCGGTCTCCTCGCCCAGGTGAGCGAGGGCGGCCGGGATGGGCCGTCCCTTGCGCTTCATCGCCTGCCCCCACAGCCGGCCCGCGCGGTACGACGAGCGCACCAGGGGACCGGACATCACGCCCAGGAAGCCCATCTCGGTCGCGGCGTCGGAGAGCTCGACAAACTCCTGCGGCTTGACCCACCGGTCCACGGGGTGGTGGCGGGGGCTCGGACGCAGATACTGCGTGATCGTGATGAGGTCGCATCCCGCGGCATGAAGGTCCCGCAGCGCCTCGATCGCCTCGTCGAACGTCTCGCCCATGCCCAGGATGAGGTTCGACTTGGTGACCAGCCCGGCGTCCTGCGCGGCGGTGAGCACGGACAGCGAGCGGTCGTAGCGGAAGCCTGGGCGGATGCGCTTGAACACGCGGGGGACGGTCTCGAGGTTGTGGGCGAGCACCTCGGGACGCGAGGAGAAGACCTCGGCGAGCTGGTCGGGCTCGGCGTTGAAGTCGGGGATGAGCAGCTCGACGCCCACGCCCAGGTCGAGGCCGTGGATCTGGCGGACGGTCTCCGCGTAGAGCCACGCACCGCCGTCGTCGAGGTCGTCGCGCGCGACTCCCGTGATGGTCGAGTACTTGAGGCCCATCTGGCGCACGGACTCCGCGACGCGGCGCGGCTCGTCGGCGTCGAAGGCCGCGGGCTTGCCGGTGTCGATCTGGCAGAAGTCGCAGCGACGGGTGCACTGGTCACCGCCGATGAGGAACGTGGCCTCGCGGTCCTCCCAGCACTCGAAGATGTTGGGGCACCCGGCCTCCTCGCACACCGTGTGCAGGCCGCCGGACTTCACGAGCCCCTTGAGGTCCGTGTACTCGGGACCCATGGTCGCCTTGGTGCGGATCCACTCGGGCTTGCGCTCGATCGGAACGGCCGAGTTGCGGGCCTCGACACGCAACATCTTGCGGCCCTCGGGTGCGATGGTCACACGGGCTCCTTCGTGGGGAGGGGGTCGGGGACGCTGGTGTGCGCCGTGGCCCACCTTACGTCCGTCAGGGCGCTTTCCAGGAATCGCACGGTGGGCTCCGCGGCCTCGGCAAGCGTGACGTCCCTGCCGAGCTCGGCCCCGAGGGACGTGACGTCGGCATCGGAGATCCCGCACGGCACGATCCGGTCGAACGATGCGAGATCGGGCGCGCAGTTGAGCGCGAAGCCGTGCATCGTGACGCCCTTCGCGACGCGCACGCCGATCGCACAGATCTTGCGCTCCCTCTTCCCGCCCGACGCGGGAAGCCACACGCCCGAGCGATCCTCGACGCGCATCGTCTCCAGGCCGAAGGCCGCGCACGCGTCCATCACCGCCTGCTCGAGACGGCGCACGTATTTCACCACATCGACGGGCTCCGCGAGCCGGATGATCGGATAGCCCACGAGCTGACCCGGACCGTGCCACGTGATGCGTCCCCCGCGATCGACGTCGACCACCGGCGTTCCGTCGACGGGCCGGTCCCACGTGGCCGTGCGGCGGCCTGCCGTGTAGACGCTCTCGTGCTCGACCAGCAGCACCGTGTCCTCGCGTTCTCCGGCCGCCACCCGAGCGTGAATCTCCCGTTGACGGTCCCACGCCTCGTGGTACGGAATGAGGCGCGAACCGAGCTCGAGGGGGACGATCTGCATCACAGAAGCGTAACTCTTCGAATCCGCGGGAATACCCCGGGGGCCATTCGACTTCGTGCATGTCATGCACGCGAACATGCGCCCCTGGTTGCGCCCCATCCTCGTCCTCGTGGTGATCGTCGCTTGGCTCGCCGTGGGAGGTGCCGGCGGCCAGACCTTCGGCAAGCTCTCCGAGGTTCAGGAGAACGACTCGGCCGCCTTCCTGCCCTCGAGCGCGGAGTCCACCGCGGCCGCCAGGGCGCACGCGGAGTTCGCCCCCGCATCGTCCGTCCCCGCGCTTCTCGCCGTCGAGGGCGGCGCCGAGGATCTCGCGACCGTGCAGTCCTTTGTGGACGAGGTCATGAGCGCGCCGCTCGAGGGCGACCCCGAGGGTCGCGCCGTGGGCGAGGTCACGCTCACCGGCCCCGGCGGGGAGGGCCCGCAGGCGATCCCCTCGGAGGACGGCGAGGCGATCCTCGTGTCCTTCGCGATCGACGCCGAGGTCTTCGACTCCCAGGTGGGTGAGGAGTCCTTCGCACAGGTCTTTGTGGAGACGATGCGCGCGGCGTGGGAGGAGGCCGACACGGGCCTCACGGGATACGTCACCGGCCCCGCCGGCCTGGTCGCTGATCTCACCGCCGCGTTTGCCGGCATCGACGGCATCCTGCTGCTCGTGGCGCTCGGCGTCGTGCTCGTTATCCTGCTGATCGTCTACCGCAGCCCCGTGCTGCCGTTCCTGGTCTTGTCGACCTCGATGATCGCGCTCACGGGAGCGATCATCGCGGTGTACGCCCTCGCGAATGCGGACGTCATCACGCTCAACGGCCAGAGCCAGGGCATCATGTTCATCCTCGTGGTGGGCGCCACCACCGACTACGCGCTGCTGCTCGTCGCGCGCTATCGGGAGGAGCTGCTGCGCACCGAATCGCCCTACACGGCGCTCGCCACCGCATGGAAGCGCTCGCTCGAACCCATCGCCGCATCGGCCGGCACGGTCGTGCTCGGCCTGCTCGTGCTGCTGCTGAGCGACCTCAAGTCGAACTCCGCGCTCGGCCCCGCCGGCGCGATCGGCATCGCGGCATCGTTCTTCGCGGCCCTCACGCTGCTGCCCGCGTTGCTGCTGATCGGCGGCAAGCACGCGCGCGGCGTCTTCTGGCCCGCGATGCCCCGCTACCGCGGTGACGAGGCGACCGCCACGGCCGACACCGTCGAGGAGGTCGAGAGGCGTTCTGGCGTGTGGGGCCGCGTCTCGCGCGGCGTCGACCGCCACCCGCGACGCGTGTGGGTTGCCGCCGCGCTGGGCCTCGCGATCCTCGCGGCCTTCCTGCCCACGTTCCAGTCCGGCGGGCTGGGCGAGCGGGACGTCTTCACGCAGCAGACCGACTCCGTGAGCGGCTTCGAACTCCTCGAGGAGCACTTCGACGCGGGTGCGACGTCGCCCATGCGCATCATCACCCCCGAGGAGTCCGCCGCAGAGATGGTCGAGGCCGTCTCCGCGGTCGAGGGCGTCGAGACCGTGTACGTGCTGACCCCCGCGGTCGCGGCGGGCGCGCCCCCGGCGCGGTTGAGGAGGACCCGCTGGTCATCGACGGTCGCGTCGAGGTCAACGCGATCACGCGCGTCGCGGCATCGTCCTCCGCGGCGACCGATATCGCTGCCGAGGTACGCACCGTCGCCCACGACGTCAACCCCGGTGCGTTGGTCGGCGGTCAGGCGGCGGAGGCGCTCGACACGCGCCTGACGTCCGAGCGCGACCTGCGCGTGATCCTGCCCACGATCCTTGTGGTCATCCTGCTGGTCCTCATGCTGTTGCTGAGGTCCGTGCTCGCGCCGGTGCTCATCATCCTCGCGAACGTGTTGAGCTTCGCGGCGACCATGGGCCTGTCCGCGATCGTCTTCAACCACGTCTTCGACTTCCCCGGCACCGATGCGGCGGTCCCGCTGCTCGCGTTTGTGTTCCTGGTGGCGCTGGGTGTGGACTACTCGATCTTCCTCATGTCGCGTGCACGGGAGGAGTCGCTCCTCCACGGCTCGCGCGAGGGCATCAGGCGCGCCCTCGCCGTGACCGGAGGCGTCATCACGTCGGCCGGAATCGTGCTCGCCGCGACATTTGCGGCGCTGGGCGTGATCCCGCTGATCTTCCTCGCCCAGCTCGCGTTCATCGTCGCGGCGGGCGTGCTGATCGACACCTTCGTGGTGCGGTCGCTGCTCATCCCCGGGCTGATCGGCGATATCGGCCGCCGTGCGTGGTGGCCGTCGCGGAAGATTCGCGACTAGCGCCACCGGCCGGCGGGGCCCGTTCTCCCTGTGGAGAACGGGCCCCGACGCGTCTCACGGTGCGACGGTGGACTCATGCCGTCCGCACCCGCCCGCGTCGCACCCCTCGCGCTGGATCGCGTCTCGCGCGTGGTGGGGCGGGGCGACAGGGACGAGCGCCTGGCGCGGGAGCGCGTGGCGGACCTGGCGTCGGTCGCGCACCCGGGCGTGTGCGTCCCGCTGGATGTCGCCCGCGAGGACGATGCCGTGGTCGCGTGCTCTCCCCGCGTCGCCGGGGTTGCGCTCTCCGGCGCGGGGCCGGTCGAGGCGTTGGGAGAGTGGGTGTGGCTCGTCGCGTCCCTCGCCGATGCCCTCGCCGCGCTGCATCGAGCAGGCTTCAGCCACGGTGACGTGTCGCCGGCCAACGTGATCGTGGGTGTGCGGCCGGTGCTGATCGATCTGGTGGGGGCCGCGCTGGGCCGCGAGAGGGGCACGCCGGGCTTCGCCGCTCCCGAGCGCGCGCGAGGAGGGCCATCTCCCGCGGCGGACGTCTATGCGCTCGGGGCGGTCGCGCTCGCCGTGGCGGGGGACACGATCCGCACGCAGGCGGAGGCGTGGATGGTGCCTCTCCTCGCACAGGATCCTGACGCGCGCCCCACGGCGGCGGCCGTCGCGGCGGGGCTGTCGCGCTGCGCGGCGCCGGTGAGGTGGCGCCCCGAGGCCGACGTCCCTCGCCAGGGCACGCCGCCTCCCGCGCGCACCGAGCGCGATCCTCGCGCGTGGGCGTGGAGACTCGTGCGTCGACCGGTGCGCACCTTGGTGATCGCCCTTGCCTGCGTGGCGGCGATCGCATGGATCGCGTGGGGACCCGACCTCGCGGCGAGCGAGCCGTCCGCGCGCGGCGCTGAACTAGCCGCCGACTCCGTGCCGGCGGATCCGGCGCCGGTGCTCAGTCCTCCGGCGCCCGTCGCGGCGGCCGTCGCCCTGACCACGGCGCGAGGCGAGGCGCTCGCCGTGGGCGACGGCGAGGCGTTGGTCGCGATGACGGTGCCGGGCAGCGGCGCGTGGGCGACCGCCTCGCGCGAGGCGCGGTCACTCGAGGAGGGGACGGTGTTCGAGGGGCTTGTCATCGCCGAGCGCGGGGCGGTGCAGGTCGAGGTGGGCGACGCGGTCGAGGGAGACAACGGTGCGCCGAGGCGTGCCTTGGTGGCCGTCACCTACGAGGTCTCGCCACACGCGCGCAGCGACCCCGACGGGCACAGCGTCGCGGTGCCGGCGCACACGCAGACGGCGCTGCTCGCGCTCGAGTGGTCGGGGACCGTCTGGAGGGTCGCGGAGGTCAGCGACCCTCCGTGACACCCGCCATGACCCACCGTGCGGCGTCCTCGATGGTCGGGTGATGCCACTCGAAGCCCAACCGGGTGAGCACTCCTGGCGTCGCCTTCTGCGAAGAGAGCAGGTCCTCGACCGCGGGACCGATCGCCGCCTCGAGCACGAAGGCGGGCACCCGGAAGCCGGGCCGCTTGCCCGCCGCCTCGGACAGCGCGCGCAGGAGAGCGGCGTCGCGCGCGGGGTGGGGGGCGATCGCGTTGGCCTCGCCGTGGTGATCCGAGTCGATGAGGAAGCGCAGCGCGCGGATGTGGTCCTCGAGCGAGATCCACGAGTGCCACGCGTCGCCGCTGCCGAGCGAGCCGAGCAGCCCGCGCGTGACAAGAGGCAGGAGCCGCTCGGCGAAGCCGCCGTGCGGGGCGAGCACGAGCCCGGTGCGCACGGTCACCGTGCGGATCCCGGCATCGCGCGCGGGCTGGGCCGCGGCCTCCCAGTCCCTGACGATGCTCGCGAGCAGGGTGTCGCCCGGACCCGAGCGTTCGTTCAGGTCCTCCTCGCCGCGCGAGCCGTAGAAGCCCATCGCGGAGCCCTGGATGAGCACGCCATCGAAGCCGCCGACCAGGGCCTCGACGATCGTCGAGGTGGCGTCGAGACGCGACTGACGCACGACCTTGGCATAGGAGGACGTCAGTCGCTTGTCACCGATCGACGCGCCGGCCAGGTTGACGACGGCATCGGCGGAGCACAGCAGGTTGACGTCGATCTCGCCGGCCCGGGGATCCCAGCGGGACTCGTGAGGACCGGCGGCCGAACGCCGCACGAGGGCGACCACATCGTGGCCGCCCTCGCGCAGGGACGTGCGGAGCGCCGTGCCGATCAGCCCCGAGGAGCCGGAGATCACGACGCGCATGAGTGCCTAGAGGCCCAGCTCGGACTCGAACTCGCCGGCCTCGATGATCGCCTTGACGGTCTGGAGGAAGCGAGCCGCATCCGCGCCGTCGACGATCCTGTGGTCGTAGCTGAGCGGCAGGTAGCACATGGGGCGGATCGAGATGACGTCCTCGCCATCGGGACCCTTGACCACCACGGGCTTCTTGACGATCGCGCACGTCGCCAGGATGCCCACCTGCGGCGCCGGGACGATCGGCGTGTCGAACAGCGTGCCGCCGGAGCCCGTGTTGGTCACCGAGAACGTGCCGCCCGAGATCTCGTCCGCGCCGAGGCCGCCGTTGCGGGCCTTGCCAGCGAGGTCGACGATCCCCTTGGCGTGCTCGACGATGCTCTTCGAGTCGGCGTCCTTGAGCGTCGGGAGCATGAGTCCCTTAGGCGTGTCGACCGCGAGCGAGAGGTTCACGGCGGGGTGGTAGACGATGCTGCCGTCGACCACCGAGGCGTTGAGGAACGCGTGCTCCTGGAGCGCAATCGCGACGGCCCGCGTGAAGAACGGCAGGAACGTGAGGTTCACGCCGTGCTTCTCGGAGAACGCGTTCTTCGACTTTGCGCGCAGCGCCCAGATCTTGGTGCAGTCGACCTCGACCACGGAGGTGAGCTGCGCCATGCCGTGCAGCGACTCCATCATCTTGTCGGCCGTGATCTTGCGGATGCGGGTCATCTTGACCGTCTGGCCGCGCAGCTCCGAGACCTCGACGTCGGCCGCGGCCTTCTTCGGGGCCGCGGGGGCGGCAGCGGCGGGGGCCGACGACGCCGCAGGAGCAGGCGCGGTGGCCGCCGACAAGACGTCCTCCTTGCGGATGCGCCCGCCCACTCCGGTGCCCGTGAGGGACGCCAGGTCGACGCCCTTCTCGGCAGCGAGCTTGCGCACGATCGGCGTGACGTATCCAGAGCCCGTCGAGGCGGCCGATGCCGACGCGGGGGCGGACGGCGCGGCCGGTGCGGAGGGTGCAACCGGGGCGGACGGCGCGGCCGGGGCCGGGACCGATGCCGCGGCAGGCGCGGACGGCGCGGCGGGAGGCGCCGGGGGAGCCGGGGCCTCGGGCTCGGGTGCCGCCTGCGGCTCGGGGGCCGCGGGTGCCTGGGCGGCGGGCTGGCTCACCTGAGCGGGGGCCGGTGCCGCGGCGGGCGCGGAGCCCGGCTCGCCGATGCGCGCGAGCACGGCGCCGACCTCGGCGACCTCGTCCTCGCCGACCACGATCTCGGTGAGGACACCGGCGAACGGAGCGGGGATCTCGGTGTCGACCTTGTCGGTGGACACCTCGAGCAGAGGCTCGTCCGCATCGACCGAGTCGCCCACGGCCTTCAGCCAGCGGGTGACGGTGCCCTCGGTGACCGACTCGCCGAGGGCGGGAAGGGTCACGTCGCGGCCTCCGCCTGCGGGGGCGGGCGAGGGAGCGGACTGCGCGGGCTCGGCGGGAGCCGGTGCGGACTGCGGTGCGGGCGCCGACTGCGGAGCGGGCGCGGCCTCGACGGGCGTCGCGGCGGGGGCAGGCGCGGACGCGGCGGCGGGTGCCGGGCTCGCCGCGGGTGACTCGCCGGCATCGCCGATGCGTGCGAGGACGGTGCCGACCTCGGCGACCTCGTCCTCGGGCACCAGGATCTCGAGGATCGTGCCGGCGAACGGCGACGGGATCTCGGTGTCGACCTTGTCGGTCGAGACCTCGACCAGCGGCTCGTCGACCTCGATGGTGTCGCCGACGGACTTCAGCCAGCGGGTGACGGTGCCCTCGGTGACGGATTCGCCGAGCGCGGGAAGGGTGACGTCATTGCTCATGGTGGGAACTCCCTCGTTCGTGACGGATCAGTCGTGCGCGTGCAGGGGCTTGCCGGCGAGCGCCAGGTGCGCCTCGCCCAGCGCCTCGTTCTGCGTGGGGTGGGCATGGACCAGGGGTGCGACATCCTCGGGGTGGGCGTCCCAGCTCACGATGAGCTGCGCCTCGCCGATCTGCTCGCCGACGCGCGCGCCGATCATGTGCACGCCGACCACGGGGCCGTCGACCACGCGCACGAGCTTGATGAAGCCCGTGGTGCCGAGGATCTGGCTCTTGCCGTTGCCGCCCAGGTTGTACTCGAGCGCCTTGACCTTGTCCGCGCCGTACGTCTCGATCGCCTTGGCCTCCGTGAGGCCCACCGATGCGAGCTCGGGGTCGCAGTACGTGACGCGCGGGATATTGGCCTCGACGATCGCCTGCGGCGCGAGGCCCGCGATCTCCTCGGCCACGAAGATGCCCTGCTGGAAGCCGCGGTGCGCGAGCTGGAGGCCGGGGACGATGTCGCCGACCGCGTAGATGTTCGCGACGCCGGTGTGGAGGCGCTCGTCCGTCAGGACGAAGCCGCGGTCCATACGCACGCCCTGCTCCTCGTAGCCGAGTTCGGCGGTGCGGGGGCCGCGACCCACCGCGACGAGCAGGATGTCGGCCTCAAGAGTGCTGCCGTCCTCAAGCGTCACCTTGACGCCGGCATCGGACTGCTCGACACCCTGGAAGCGCGCGCCGAGCTTGAAGTCGATGCCGCGCTTGCGGAACGAGCGCTCGAGGCCCTTCGACAGGGACTCATCCTCGTTCGGGGCGAGGTGAGGGAGCGCCTCGACGATCGTCACCTCGGAGCCGAAGGACTTCCACACGGAGGCGAACTCGACGCCGATCACGCCGCCGCCGAGGACGATCGCGCGCTGCGGGACCCACTCCATCTGGAGGGCCTGGTCCGAGGTGATGACGCGGCCGCCGATCTCGAGACCGGGCAGCGAGCGTGCGTACGAGCCCGAGGCAAGGACGATGTTCGTGCCGGTGTAACGCTCGCCGTTCACCTCGATGGTGTCCTGGCCCACCAGGCGTCCGTGGCCCTCGATCACGGTGACCTTGCGCGACTTCACCAGGCCAGTGAGTCCGCGGTAGAGGCGGTCAATGACGCCCTGCTTGTAGGAGTTCACCTTGAGCATGTCGATGCCGTGGAGCGTGGTGTTGACGCCGTAGTTGGCGCCCTCGCGTGCGTTGTCGGCGAGCTCCGCCGCGTGCAGGAGGGCCTTGGTGGGGATGCAGCCGTTGTGGAGGCACGTGCCGCCCACCTTCGACTCCTCGACCAGGCCGACCGTGAGGCCGAGCTGGGAGGCGCGCAGTGCGGCGGCATAGCCACCGGAACCGCCACCGAGAATCAGAACATCAAACGAGCGTGGGGTGGACTCGGACACTATGGGATCTCCTTGTAGGGATGTCTGTACGGCCCATCTTGCCACGGCGGGCCTCGCCCGCGAACCGCGCGCCATGGCTACGCTGAGCGCATGGGTCTGTTCTCCTGGAAGTCGCGTTCGAAGCAGTCGACGGCCGCCCCCGCAGCCGGCAAGGACGCCAAGAGCGAGACGGTCGCGCACTTCGCGGCGTTCGTCGAGTCGCACTCCGGCTGCGAGGCATTCATCGAACCTCCGACGCGCGTGACGCAGACCACCATGGTCATGGTCGCGGACACCGGCGAGTGGACGCGGCGGCGCGTTCCCGATGAGGCGACCGCGCGCAAGCTCGCCAAGCAGTTCGGCGTGCCCGCGTTTGACGTCAACCTCTCGGGTTACCCCAGCCGCATGCGCGAGTGGAACGAGAAGCACCGCAACGGCTGAACCCGGCCCCGGCATCGTCCCCGCGCCGGTTCCGCGAGGCCTGTGACTTTCGCTGTTAAATGGCGGTGTTCTGTCGATGCTCAGTGGCGGTCTTTGTTCAGGTGGTGCCGATGACGAGGGTGCTGGCGGCGGCTTCGATGACGTCGTTGGTGATGGTGTCGAGCTCGTTGATCTTCAGGACGCGCTCGATCTGCGGGAAGAGCCGCTCCAGCAGTCGGAAGTTCCCGCGGGTGATGCGGGTGATGGAAGCGATGGCTTGCGCGTCGGTGAAGTCCTCGGGGTCGAGGGTCTTGCCCAGGGAGCGCCAGTGGCGCTGGAGGACGAACAGCAGCTCGTCCGTGCCCAGGGGCCGGTATTGGTGGGCGAAGCCGACACGACTGTAGAACTGCGGGTAGTGGCTGAACTGCTTCTCCAGGCCGGGCATGCCGATCAGGATCAAGGCGATGTTGTCGCGGTCGTAGCGATCGCGCAGCAGCTCCAGCGCGGTGGGGCGGAGCCGTTCGGACTCATCGACGATGACCAGCTGCACGTGGTTCCTGCCGTGCCGTCGGCCCCACGTCTGCGGGGTGATCTGACCGACTGCCTCCAGATGCTGCTCGATGCAGATATTGGTGCGGGTGATCGCCTGGTCGAGTTCATCCTTCAGCACCCGTGGGGTGGTGAGCACGCTGGGGGTGTAGAGCACGGTACGACTCCGAGCGAGGGCGGCGTAGATCTTGGCGTCGCTGTCGGCGCGCGGACCCCAATAGGTCAGCAGGTCATAGGCCTTCTCCCAGTGGGCGTAGCGGCGCGCGGAGAGTGTCTTGCCCACCCCGGCCGGTCCGAAGCACAGACCGATGGTGTGGCCGCGGCGGACAGCGTCGGCGAACTCGGTGAAGCGGCGGTGCTCTTTGGTCACGATGAAGCGCTGGCTCACCTCAAGTCCTCCTTGTAGACTTTCAGCTTCCGCTTCGGTGCTGGGGCTGGCGGCTCGGCTGTCGATGGCGTCTCAGTGGTGTGCGCGGCTACGACGGCAATGCGTTCATTGATGCCTTGGCGCAGGGCGCGACGGCGCGCGTTGCGGGCAGCCTGGATCTCCTTGAGACTGATCTTCTCGTCGTGATGGTCCTGGTTGACGGCCTTGCACAGGAACTCGTCGTGGTCGAACACGCGGATCTCAGTGATATCGCGCGGGTCGTAGCGGATCACCACCGGCCGTCCGACGTAGCCGGCCAGCGTCGGGGAGACGTAGCGCAGCCCCTGGAAGCGGATGCCATCACGGCGCACCACCCGGGACTGGGCGACCGTGAGCAGCAGCCCGTCGAGGTCTTCCAGGCTCTCGGGCATGCGCGGCAGCCAGCCCTCGGCGATCCACGCGGTGCGCGGCGAGGCACCGAGCTCGCTGTGGGTCCGGTCGTTGTAGGTGGCCACGAACCCCTCCACCGCGCTGTCGAGCTCGGCCAGGGACAGCTTCGGCGTCGGCGCGGGATGGCCCTCGGTGATGTGGCCGGGCAGGTCAGCGAGAAGCTCGGTGTTGACGGTGCCGAAGAACCGCTCGATCTTGCCCCGGCCCTGGGGACGGGCGACGGTGGAGTGGATCAGCCGGATGTGCAGGTCAACAGCGGTGCCGGCGAGGTGGCGGCTGATGAAGTCACTGCCGTGGTCGACATAGAGCACGTCCGGCAGCCCGCACATCGGCCACGCGGGGTCGCTCTTGTGCCAGATAGCCTGCCGCAGCGCCAGGGCGGTGTTCATCGCGGACGGCGCACCCAGGAAGACGGTGTAGCCGCAGATCGCGCGGGAGCAGTCATCGAGGATCGTCGTCAGCCAGGGGCGGACTGGTTTGCCGTCGGTGCCCACCACGAGAATGTCGAGCAGCGTGTGGTCACTTTGCCACATCGCATTCGGTTGTTCGGCGTGCCGGCGCAGCACCAGTTCGTGCTTGTCCCGGTAGGACGCCGCGCCCTCCAGGGCTAGGGTGACCATGCCCGGATCGAGGGCACCCGCGATCGAGCGGACCACCCCGTAGGAAGGCACCGGCCACCCTCGGGTACCGCAGATGTCGGTGACCTTGCGGTGGATCGTGGCGATCGCGGGCCGGGGCTTGCTGAGCGCCAGGCCCTCGATCAACCGCACGAGCTCCCTGGGCAGATGGTGGGCGCCGGCGTCCGAGCGCTGGCCTGTCTCCAGGCCCGCGTACCCGTCGGCACGGTAGCGGGCGTGCCAGCGCTCCAGGGTGCGCAGGCTGATCCCGGTCTCCCGGGCCAGGGCGCTCAGCGGGATACCGTCCTCGACGTGCAGCCGCAGGATGCGCCACCGCGCCGGCCCGTCCACCTCACACCTGCTCGGCGACGGCCTCGCGGGCACGGGCCGCCTGCCGATGGCGATAGAGCGTCGCCCGGGACCAGCCGACGAGTCGGGCGGCGTCCTCGGCGGTGCGGCCCTTCGCGCGGGCATCGCCCGCGATTTCGAGCTTCTCCGCGATCACGGCCGGGTCGACCGGGGGTCGGCCGAAGCGGGTGCCGTTCTGCTTCGCCGCGGCGATCCCCGCATTGACGCGTTCGGTGATCAGCTCGCGCTCATACTCGGCCAAGGTCGCGAGCATGCCCAGCATCATCCGGCCCGATGTCGTCTCCGGGTCGATCCCGTCCGAGACCGATCTGATCTTCACGCCCTGGCCGCGCAGCAGCGTGACCGTATTCAGGACGTCGAGCAGGGACCGGCCCAGCCGGTCGATGCGCCACACCACCACCGTGTCGCCGTCCTCGGCGTAGTCCAGCAGACGTTTCATCCCCGGTCGCTCGATCGCGGTCCGGCTACCCGAGGTCACATCGGAGAACACGTCCCGCTTCTGCACCCCGCCCTCCACCAGCGCATCGACTTGCAGCTGCGCGTCCTGCGTCGCCGTGCTCACCCGCGTATATCCCAGAAGCCTCATACCCCCAGCATGGTGCAGAAAGTCCTGGAAGTCACCGCCTTGAGGCACTTTCCGTCGAGACGACTTCGCAAGACAATCCCGAGAGCGCGTTCACGCAGGAAGCGAACCTGAGGCCGACCACCCGCTGAAAGTCTCATAAACCTGTACCCAACTGAGGCACCAGCTCGTCCGGTTTTGCCTGCATCGAAGTGCCGCGCCTTCGCTCTAAAACCTTCCAAGCTTCGCCGCCCGCACGCCATGCATAGCGCGCGCCGTGAGTCTCTCCCTCCGTCGACTTAACTACACCATCCATCCGGTACAGTTATGTCGTTCACGACGAGGGGAAGACGCGCATGTCCGCGATGACGAAGAGGCGACGCTGGTCGCTGCTGGTGACGGTTGGAGCAGGTCTGCTGCTGATCACCTTGGATAACTCGATTCTCTACACGGCCCTGCCGACGCTGACTGAGGAACTGCAGGCTTCGAACACACAGAACCTCTGGATCATCAATGCCTACCCCCTGGTGATGGCGGGGCTGTTGCTGGGCAGCGGAACCCTGGGGGATCGCATCGGCCACACGCGGATGTTTGTTGTCGGTCTGGTGATCTTCGGACTGGCTTCCCTGCTGGCAGCGTTCGCTCCGTCACCCGAGGTCCTGATCGCTGCGCGTGCTGTGCTCGCTGTCGGTGCGGCAGCGATGATGCCGGCCACCCTGGCGCTGATCCGCACCACTTTCACGGTCGAGCGTGAGCGCAATATCGCCATCGCGGTCTGGGAAGTATGTCGGTCATCGGGTTCGCCCTCGGCCCGATTATTGGCGGCACACTCCTTGAGTTCTTCTGGTGGGGCTCGGTGTTCTTGATCAACGTGCCCGTTGTGGTGCTGGCGCTGGTCGCTACCTGGCTGATCCGCCTGGCCAACGACCCGGATCCCTCGAAGCGATGGGATGCCATCTCCTCGATCTTGGTGATGATCGGGCTTGTCGGAACGGTGATGGCCATCAAAGAGATCGGCCACGCGCCGCCCTCGGCAACGACCATCATTGTTGCGCTGCTCGTTGCTGCCATCGGGTTCTGGCTGTTCGTGCGCCGTCAGCGAGGTATGGAGCAACCTCTGTTGGAGTTCTCCATCTTCGGCAACCCGGCGTTCACTGCCGGAGTGCTGGCCGCGTCGTTCGCGATGTTCGCGATCGGGGGCATCCAGCTCGTCACCACGCAGCGATTCCAGCAGGTCGCCGGATTCAGCCCGCTGGAAGCTGGGCTCTTGGTCGCCGCGATCGCCGTGGGCACGTTGCCGACAGCGCTCCTGGGGGCGCGTTCCTGCACCGCACCGGACTGCTCGCGCTCATCACCGGCGGTCTCGCCTTCGCCACCGGCGGCGTCGTGGTGACGGTCATCGGATTCCAGTCGTCCTTCGGCGTGCTGATCCTCGGACTGCTGTTGACCGGAGCTGGTATCGGAGCCGCCTTGGCGGTCGCCTCCACCGCGATTATCGGGAACGTGCCGGTGCGCCGAGCAGGCATGGCCGCCTCGATCGAAGAAGTCTCCTACGAGTTCGGCAGCCTCATTGCAGTGTCCGTGCTCGGGAGCCTGCTCACGGCTATCTACGGCGCACGCGTCGTTCTACCCGACGGCGCCCCGGACGCGGCTGGCAACAGCATCGCTGAGGCACAGGCTGCTGCGCAGGGTGACGCAGAGATCCTCCAGGCGGCGGCGACGGCTTTCGACTCCGCCTACCTCGTTGTGATGCTGGTCGTCGCAGTCGTTCTCGCGGTGGGCGCAGTCATCACCGGAGTGCTTCTGCGCCGGTACCTGCCTGGCACCCAGTCACAGCTGCACTCCGAGCACTGACCGAGAAAGGACCGCCCATGCGGACCAGTAAACGGGACACGATCCTCAAGGCCGCCCTCAGCGTTGTCGAGACCGACGGCGTCACGGCGCTCACGTACGAATCCGTCGCCGCCGCCTCCGGACTCACCAAAGGCGGGCTGCTCCACCACTTCCCCTCGAAGGACGCCATGATGCTCGCGCTGCACGAACATCAAGCCCAGCACTGGGACGAGGAGATGATCCACGCACTGGGCAAGGACCCGGATGAGGCATCGCAGGATGAGCGACTCGCCGCCTATGCCCGAGTCAGCGCCCGCGGCGCCACCGGCGCGGAGTTACTGCTTATGCTCGAAGCGAGCACCCACAGCGAGCTCAGCAAGCCGTGGAAACGAGTCATCACTCGCTGGGTCCCCGACCCCGCCAGCATCGACCCGACCGACCCTCGGGCACTGCAGAAGATGGTCGCCTACCTCGCTGCCGACGGTCTTTGGCTCAGCGAATCCGTCGGCGCGATCCCACTACCCCACCAGCTGCGCGCCGCGCTGGCAGAGCACCTCGCCCGCTCCGTCGCGGACGCAGACGAACTCCCGAGCAACGAGGCGAACCAATGAGCGCAAGCACCCAGCAGCGTTATGGACTTCCGCTTGTGGCAAGAGTCTCCATCGTCGCGGCCTTTCTCGAAGCCTTCACCTGGGCTGGTCTGCTCGCGGGGATGTTCCTCAAGTACGTGACGGGCACAACCGACGTCGGTGTCAGCATCTTCGGCGCCCTGCACGGCGGCATGTTCCTCATCTACCTCGCCATAGCGCTCATCACCGCCATCACCCTGCGGTGGCCATGGCGGGTCACTGCTCTCTCGATCATCGCCGCGGTACCGCCACTGACGACCATTCCCCTGGAGATCTGGCTACGTCGACGAGGACACCTCAGCTGCTGACGATGGCACTGCCGCCCTCGCATCGGCGGCAGGACTCTCGACCACGGACGGCCAGACCACGCTTGTCATCGGTACCACCAACTAAAGCCGCCACGGAGCATCGACAGAACACCGCCATTTACCGGCGAAGGTCACACGCGAGGCCGCCCCGCCGCATCGCCTCGTCCTGCGCACTCTGCGCCGCGCCCGCCCTCGACTCGCTGTGAGGTGCTCAGTGCCCAAAAACGGTCAGATCGGGCACTGAGCACCTCACAGGGCGCTGCGGCGGCGGGCGAGTGGCGCGAGACGAGGCGGAGGCGTGAGCCTCGAGGACGAGCGCCAGCGTGGGCCTCGATCTCTCCACCCCACAACGCGCAATGAGGTGCTCAGTGCCCGAAATCGATCGAATCGGGCACTGAGCACCTCACGGGGCGCAGCGGTCGCGCGCGAGCCGCCGTTGCGCGCGAAGCGCGGGAGCCTACGCCGAAGCGCGGGCCTCGAGGAAGCGCAGCAGCGTGCGCACCGAGTGGCCGGTCGAGCCGGCGGGGTTCTCGCCCCACGGCTTGCCCTCGTTGTACGCGGGACGCGCGATGTCGAGGTGGGCCCACGGGGTGTCACCCACGAACTCGCGCAGGAACAGCCCGGCGGACAGCATGCCGCCCTCCGGGATGCCGATGTTCTGCAGGTCGGCGACCTTGGAGTCGAGGTGCTCGCGGAGGTGCTCGGGCAGCGGCATCGGCCACATCGCCTCGTTCGCCTCGTCGGCGCGCGCGACGACCTCGTCGCGGATCTCGGGGGTGCCCATGACGCCCGACGTGCGGGTGCCGAGCGCGACGCCCTGCGCGCCCGTGAGGGTCGCGACGTCCAGCAGCACGTCGGGGTTCTCCTCGCGCGCCTTGACCAGGCCGTCCGCCATCACGAGGCGTCCCTCGGCATCGGTGTTGAGCACCTCGACCGTGCGGCCGCCGTAGATGCGGATGACGTCGGACGGACGCTGAGCGGTACCCGACGGCATGTTCTCCGCGAGGCACAGCCAGCCGGTCACGCCGACCTGGAGTCCGGCACGCGCCGCCGCGATCACGGTGTGCAGCACGGTCGCGGCTCCCGTCATGTCGGACTTCATGGTCTCCATCGACTTCGGCGGCTTGAGCGAGATGCCACCGGTGTCGAACGTGATGCCCTTGCCCACGAGCGCGACCGTCTGCGAGGCGCCCTCGGGCGCATACGCGACGCGCACCAGGCGCGGCAGGCGGGAGGATCCCATGCCGACCGCGAGGATGCCGCCGAACCCCTCCTGCGCGAGCTGGTTCGCGTCCCACACGCGCACCTCGACGCCCGCCTGGGCGCCCAGCTGCTCCGCGATCTCCGCGAAGGAACCGGGGTAGAGGTCGAGCGGGGGAGTGTTGACCAGGTCGCGCACGCCGGCAATCGCTGCGACGGTGATCTGGGCGCGCTGGATCGCCGCGTCCGAGGCGCCGGCGATGATCCACGCGGTGTCGGTCGCCGCGTCCTCATCCGACTTGTAGTCCGTGAAGGCGTAGGCGCCCAGGACGGCACCCTCGGCGGCGGCGATGGCGTGCTCGTCGCCCTCTGCGGGTAGCGCGACCACGACCGTGGACGGTTTCTTGCCCACGCGCCGCGCGGCCTCGCCCGCGGCGAGACGGAGGTCGCCCGCCGCGCCGGAGCCGATCCCGACCACCACGACGCGGCGTGCCGCCACCGCGGTGCCCGGCACCACGACGACGGTGCCGGCCTTGGCCGATGCGTCGAGCGCCTCGGCGCCGGCGGTGATCGACGCCGCGGCGTCCGCGGGGAGAAGGGGGTGAGCCGCGAGTCCTTCGGCGGTCCAGCCCACGATG
Organism: Demequina sediminis; assembly: GCF_030296675.1. Lineage (GTDB taxonomy): Bacteria > Actinomycetota > Actinomycetes > Actinomycetales > Demequinaceae > Demequina > Demequina sediminis. The sequence goes on from NZ_AP027736.1 coordinate 556,278, forward strand.
AGAGCGTCGGCCTCGAGGGACGCGACGGATTCCTGTGTAGAGGTGAGTGAGGTCATGCCGTCGAGCCTAGCCCCGGTAGTTTGGGACCCGTGTACGGTCCCCTCTACCGCCTGATCCTCGCGCGCCTTGACGCGGAGGCCGCCCACCGCTTCGGGGTCCTCGCCTTCGCGCGGGGTGGCTGGGCCTTCCGGACGATGCGGCGGCTGGGCCTCGTGGCCCGCCCCGATCCCGCGGGTGCGGTCGAGGCGCTCGGCCTTCGGTTTCCCGCTCCGGTCGGGCTCGCGGCAGGCATGGATAAGGATGCCGAGGCGGTCGCGGGACTCGCGGCCGCCGGATTCGGCTTTGTCGAGGTCGGCACCGTCACGCCCGTGGGTCAGCCGGGCAACGACAAGCCGCGGTCGTGGCGCGAGCGCGACGTCGACGGCTTGCGCAACCGCATGGGCTTCAACAACGCGGGAGCCGGCGCGATGGCCGAGCGACTCGCGGCGCTGCGGTCCACCCGCGCGGGCCGTCGCGTGGTGCTCGGCGTCAACCTGGGCAAGAACAAGGACACGCCCGCCGAGCGCGCCGCGGACGACTATGCGATGTCCGCGCGACTGCTCGCGAGCTACGCCGACTACCTGGTGGTCAACGTGTCCTCGCCCAACACACCCGGACTGCGCGACCTGCAGTCGGTCGAGACTCTACGCCCCATCCTCGCGGCGACGCGGGCCGCGGCGGACGCCGCCGTACCCGACCGGCACGTGCCGCTGCTCGTGAAGATCGCTCCCGACCTCGCGGACGAGGACGTCGACGCCGCGGCGGATCTCGCGCTCGAACTCGGCCTCGACGGCATCGTCGCCGCCAACACGACCATCGCCCACGACCGCGGCCCCGGCGGATTGTCCGGCCCCGTGCTGCTGCCGCGTGCCCTCGAGATCATCGCGCGCCTGCGTGGCCGCGTGGGTCCCGACCTGTGCCTCATCGGGGTGGGTGGCATCTCCTCCGAGCAGGATGCTCGGCGCATGCTCGCGGCGGGTGCGACCTTGCTGCAGGTCTACACGGCCTTCGTGTACCGCGGACCGTGGTGGGTCGCGCGCCTCAATCGAGACCTCACGCGCCGCTAGTTCGCGCGGCCCGGAGAGCCGGGGCAGCGACGACTCGAAGGCCGCGCACCGTCCCCGTCGCGGCGACGGCCCAGCCGGCCAGCAGCAGCACGAACAGGCCGGCCGCGAGCCACGTCGCGGCCGCCGCTCCCGTGTGCAGGGCGAGGGACGATGCCCCGGTCACCAAGGTGCCGACGGGGAACGTGAAGGCCCACCACCCGAGCGAGAACGGCAGCCCTCGGCGTGCCGCGGCGGCGGTCATGGTCGCGGTGATCGCGAGCCACATGAGGGCGAAGCCCATGAAGGGCACGCCGAGCCCGACCGCAGCGATCACCAGCAGGCGCGGCTCGACTCCGAGAGCGGGACTCGCGTGGTCGGCGAGTAGCCCGAGCGCGGTGACCCCTTGGCCCAGCGGGCCCAGGACGAGCCACAGCGACGGGGTCGTGCGCGCCGGGCCAGCGCCGTGATGGGCGAGGCGCGACCACAGCAGCACGACGAGCACGGTGGCGCCCAGCCCGACGGCGCCGACCATCGCGTAGCACGCGAGGGCGAGGGTCTGTGCGGCGATCCCGTGAAGGTGGGGGAGCAGCAGCGCACCCACGGCGGCGGACACCATCGGCGGCACCACCGGCAGCAGCCACGTTCCCGATGCCGCGTCGGACGCGGCGCGGTGGTGCATGAAGGCGATGGCGGGGATCAACACGGCCGTGGCGACGCCGATCGCGGTGCCGACGATCCACAGCGCCGCCGCAACCCTGATCGCGAGCCCTCCCGCGCCGGGGGCGGGCTGTGCGACCGCGAGCGTCGCACCCGCGAAGGCCGTGAAGGCCATGGACAGCGCGCCGAACCCCGGGGCAGCCTCGGGATCGAGCAGATGCGCTCGCACGCTTCCGGGGCGGGTGCTCCACTGCACCGCGGCCACGAGGCTGAGCAACACGAGGAGCGCTCCGGCCACGGACCACGCGACCCAGGCGAGCGCCTCGAGCCCGGGCAGCCGGACGGGGAGCGCGTGCGACGCGGTCGCGATGATCGAGGTTCCCATCACGACCGCGAACCACTGGGGAGCGATGGTGGACGGGCGGGGCTCGGTCATGACTCCAGCGTCCCAAGCGCATCAGGGGTGCGGTAGTGCAAGAATACGGGTGACACCCAAGCCACAGTTGTGACGGAGAAGAATGGCAACCTCGCTCGAAGAGCTCCGCATGCTGGTGGCGGTCGAGGCCAACGGAAGCCTCACCGGCGCGGCCCGCGAGTTGGGCGTGACTCAGCAGGCCGTATCGCAACGGATGCGCGCGCTCGAGAGACGCTGGGGACTGTCGTTGTTCTCGCGCACCACGCGCGGGACGGTGCTCACGGATCACGGCGTCATGGTGGCCGGGTGGGCGGCGGCGGTGATTCAGCAGTCCGAGGGCTTCGAGTCCGCGGTCGCGGCGCTGCGCACCGTGCGTGCGGCGCGCGTGCGCGTGGGCGCAAGTCTCACGGTCGCCGAGCACCTCGTGCCGCACTGGTTGGTGCGCTACGCCGCGACGCCGGACGCGGCGCACGTCGAGCTCACCGCGGTCAATAGCGCCGCGGTCGAGCATCGGGTGCGCGACGGGCGCGATGACCTGGGCTTTGTCGAGACGCCCGATGCGCCCGAGGGCCTCGCGGCGATGGTGGTCGCCCACGACGAGGTGGTGATCGTCGTCGCGCCCGGTCACACGTGGGCACGTCGCAGCGGCATCGCCGCCGAGGAGCTCGCACGCACCCCTCTCCTGAGCCGTGAGGCCGGCTCAGGCACGCGGCTCACGCTCGAGCGCGCACTCGAGGCCGCGCTGGGTCCCGGCGCCGTGGTGGCGCCCGCCGCCGAGCTGTCGACCACCGCGGCAATCCGCGCCACGGTGCTCGCGGGGGCGGGGTCGCCGCGCTCAGCGAGCGCGCGGTGCACGACGACCTGCAGGCGGGCAGGCTCGTGCGCGTCCCGGTGCTCGGACCGTCGCTCACCCGCCCGCTCGCCGCGGTGTGGGACCCACGGCGCCGCCTGTCGCCCGCCGCGAGCAGGATTCTCGAGATCGCCGCCGGTCGAGGCTAGGAGTCGCCGAGCCCGAGCGTCAGCAGCCGCACCACCTCGTCATCCGGGGTCTGCGCGAAGTCCTCGTACCACTCGCCGACCGAGTGGAGGGCGTCGGGGATGACGGCCGCGAGCGCATGGTCGACGCTGCCGTCCCGCATGAGTGCGGCGAGCGAGTCCGGCGCCGCGACTCCCGCGGCGAGGATCACCCGGGTCGCACCTTTGGCGCGCGCGACAAGTGCAGCGGCGCGGGCCGTGCCTCCGGTCGCGATGCCGTCGTCGACAACAATCGCGGTGCGCCCCCCGAGCGGCAGGGCCGGTCGCACCGCGCGATACGCCGTGAGCCGGCGCGCCGAGCTTGCGCACCACGATCACGTCGAGCGGGAGGCCGAGGCGTCGGGCGATGCCCGCGGCGACGGGAACCCCGCCCCGCGGCAGCCCCAGCACCACTGGCGGAGCGTCCACCGGCGGAGCGTCCACCGGCGGAGCGTCCCCGCGGGCCTCCTCGAGGAACGGCGCGAGCAGGCGGGAGAGCCGCTCGCCGGCATCGTCCCTGTTCCTCAGGCGCTCCACGCTTCCAGTGTGCGCCCGGGAACGCGCGGGCGCATTCGCGCGTTGGAACCGATGTACGCACCTGCCAGGCGTGCAAGCATTGTTTTCTCCTTTGATGCAGCGAAGGCCCCGGGATCACTCCCGGGGCCTTCGTGTGTGTCAGGGGTGCGGTTAGCGCGAGCGCGGACCCGCCTCGACCGTGCGGGCGGGGTCACGCTCGACCACGTCGCCCAGGACCTCGTCGATCCGCGTCATGAGCTCGGCGGGGATCTCGACGCCCGAGGCCTTGGCGTTGTCACGCACCTGCTCGGGACGGGACGCGCCGATGATCGCCGCCGCGACGTTGCTGTTCTGCAGCACCCACGCGATCGCCAGCTGCGCCATCGTGAGGCCCAGCTCGTCGGCGATCGGCCGGAGGTGCTGAACCCGGGTGAGGATGTCCTCACGCATGAAGCGCTCGATGAACTTCGCGCCCGACTTCTCGTCCGTCGCGCGTGAGCCGGCGGGCGGGGCCTGGCCCGGCTTGTACTTGCCGGTGAGGATGCCCTGGGCGACGGGCGACCACACGATCTGCGAGACTCCCACCTCGCGCGAGGCGGGCACCACCTCGTCCTCGATGACACGCCACAGCATCGAGTACTGCGGCTGCGAGGACACGAACGGGATGCGCAGTTCCTTGGCGAGAGCCGCGCCGGCTCTGATTTGATCTGCCGTCCACTCGCTCACGCCGATGTAGTGCACCTTGCCCGAGTGGACCAGGTCCGCGAACGCGCTCATGGTCTCCTCGAGGGGAGTGTCGTAGTCGTAGCGGTGCGCCTGGTAGAGATCCACGTAGTCCGTCTGCAGGCGACGCAGCGAGCCGTGGATCGACTCCATGATGTGCTTGCGGGACAGGCCCATGTCGTTCGCGCCGCCCGGCCCGGTCGGCCAGAAGACCTTGGTGAAGATCTCGAGGCTCTCGCGGCGCTCGCCCTTGAGGGCCTCGCCGAGCACCTCCTCGGCCGCCGTGTTGGCGTAGACGTCCGCAGTGTCGAAGGACGTGATGCCCACGTCGAGCGCGGCGCGCACGCAGGCGGTCGCCTGCGCGTTCTCGACCTGCGAGGCGTGCGTGATCCAGTTGCCGTAGGTGAGTTCGGTGATCTTGAGGCCGGAGTTGCCCAGGTATCGATAGTTGACCATGTGTCGACGATATTGCCGGTGGCGGGTGCCTCGCCCGCTCATCACGTCGATTCGGCTCGACGCGAACGTGGGAATGCGCGCGCGCCGCGGCCGCGAGGCGCGCCCTCCCGTGGGGGAGGACGATGCCCGCGCCGGGTCAGACCGGGTACTCGCCCCTCGCGACACGCGGCTTGGGCGCGCGGAAGCGGCGGATGTTGAGCGCTCGCGCGATCACGTAGAAGGTCCAGGCGCGCGGCAGCTTGGTGGCGCCGAACTTCGCGACGAACCGCTTCTTCATGCGACGGATCATGAGCCACGTGTCGATCGCGACCGCGAGCACCAGCATGTAGAAGATCGCGATGAGCAGCAGGCCCGCCACGGAGTTGCCAGGGATCGCCAGCGACGCGATGACGAACACGATCGACAGCGGCAGCAGGAACTCGCCGGGGGAGGTGCGGGCGTCGACGTAGTCGCGCAGCCACCGTCGCTCGGGACCGCGGTGCTCGAGCGGCATGTTCCGCTCGTCGCCCTCGCGCATCGCCTGGAACTCCTTCTCGCGCTGGAGGCGCTGCTTCTCGCGCTGGTCGCGGCGCGCGGTCTTGGAGTCGGCGATGACCGGGCGACGTCGCGCGGCTTCCTGCTCCTTGCGCTTGGGCGTGGGGCGGTTCTTCTTGCCGGGTGTCTCGATGCCGGGCGCGTCGGGCTCGGGCGTGGTGTGGTCGCTCATGGTGGTGACGGGGACGTGCGTCCCCGCTGTCTCTCCCTTGTGTCAGTCCTTGGCGGGGTTCAGCGCGGGTAGCGCAAGCATGCGGTCGAGGGCGATCTTGGCGAGGCGCTGGGTCTCGTCATCGACCACGATCCGGTTGGGCACCTCGCCCGCGACCAGCGACTCGAGCGCCCACACCAGGTGAGGGAGGTCGATCCGGTTCATGGTCGAGCAGAAGCACACCGTGTCCTCGAGGAAGTGCACGTCCTTGTCGGCGTGGGCGTTCGCGAGGCGGCGCACCAGGTTGAGCTCCGTGCCGATCACCCACGCGGAGCCGGGCTCGGCGGCGTCGAGCGTCTTGATGATGTACTCGGTCGATCCGACGTAGTCCGCCGCGGTCACGACATCGTGCGCGCACTCGGGGTGCACGAGCACGTTGACGCCGGGCACCTTGGCGCGGATCGCGTCGACGTTCTCCTTGCGGAAGCGGCCGTGCACGCTGCAGTGACCCTTCCACAGGATCATGCGGGCGGCCTCGATCGCCTCGGGGGTGTTGCCGCCGAGAGGCTTGCGCGGATCCCACACGATGCAGTCGTCGAGCGAGAGCCCCAGCTGCAGGACCGCGGTGTTACGTCCCAGGTGCTGGTCGGGCATGAAGAGGACCTTGCCGTCGCCCTCGACGCCGCCCACCTTGTCGAAGGCCCAGCGCAGCGCGACCTCGGCGTTCGACGACGTGCAGACCACCCCGCCGTGCTCGCCGCAGAAGGCCTTGATGGCCGCGGTCGAGTTCATGTAGGTCACCGGCACCGTCCGGGAGGCGATGCCTGCCTCCTCCAACTGTGCCCAGGCATCGTCCACCTGGTTGATGTTCGCCATGTCGGCCATCGAACAGCCGGCCGCCATGTCGGGCAGCACGACGGCCTGGGAGTCCGACGTGAGGATGTCCGCGCTCTCGGCCATGAAGTGCACACCGCAGAACACGATGAACTCCGCCTCGGGACGCGCGGCGGCATCGCGCGCGAGCTTGAACGAGTCGCCCGTCACGTCCGCGAACTGGATGACCTCGTCGCGCTGGTAGTGGTGGCCCAGGATGAAGACGCGGTCACCCAGCGCCTCCTTCGCGGCGCGCGCACGCGCGACTAGGTCGGGGTCCGATGCGGGCGGCAGGTCGCCGGGACAGTCGACGCCCCGCTCCGACAGGGGATCGCGTCGCTCACCCAGGAGCAGCAGCGCGGGGGACAGCGAGGGCTCGTGGAACGTCTGGGTCATTCGCACATTGTCGCATGACGCAGCGGGCACACTGGTGGGATGCGTGTTGCCGTCGCCGCCCAGAGTTGGCCCCTGTCCGACACCGAATCCCTCACCCCCGAGCGCACCGCCGCGGTCGCGCGCGAGGCCTGGACCCAGGCCGCCGGACACGTCGCGCTTGACGTGCGCGCGGTCCCTGACGGCGGACCGCTCACGGGCGACGCGCTCACCGGGGAGCGGTGGAGCGTCGGAGGCGCGATCGCCCGCCGCGTGAGGGGTGCCGTGGTGCTGGCTCCCGCGCGCGGCACGCGATGGGAGCCGGGCGCGCTGTCCTCGGCATTGCTGGGACTCGCCGCCGCGGGGGAGAGCGCGCGGGTCGTCGTGCCCGTGGGCGACGAGCCTCCCGCAGGCGACGCGGTCGACCTGTGGGGCGGCGGCCTCGCCGCGGCGCGTGCCGCAGTGGCCGGTCTCGACATCGTCGCGCTCGTGGGTGCGGACCGGCCCTTGCTCGGATTCCGCGGCATGAGTGCCGCGGTGAGGGAGGGGCGCGAGGCCGATGCCGCGCTCGCCCTGGCCGCGCAGGCACAGGAGGAGCGGTGGGCGGCTATCGCACGTGAGGCGGACGCGGTCGCATCGCGCAAGGTCCTGATGGGCGTGGGACGGCTGTCGGACGAGCCGGGTGCGGGAGCGGCGGGCGGCCTCGCCTACGCGCTGGCGGCCCTGGGTGCGCGGCTCGTGCCGGGATCGCGCGCGGTGGCGGAGATGGTGGGCCTGAACGATGCCGCTGAGGAGGCCGATCTGGTGGTCGCCGTGGTCGCTCGGCTGCGGGCGGCCGACCTCGACCACGGCGCCGCCGCCGCGGCGGCGTGGCTCGCGGGCAGGCGGGGCGCCCCGTGTGTGGTCGCCACCGGTCACCTGGGTGTCGGCAGACGCGACCTCATGGCAGGAGGGATCGCCGGCGCGCACGAGGGCGAGCGTGGTGAGGAGGGCCTGGCGGCCCAGGTGCGCCGGCTCGCGCACACCTGGACGCCCGCGCGCTAGCCCGACCTCGACTGTCCGCGCGTGGCGTCACGAAGATGACGCATCCACACATCGCGCGTCGGGGTTCGGAATATCCCTCTCGCGGCGTACGCTTATCAAGACACCCGAGAGAGAGGAGGCGTCTATGACTGATCTCGCAACCGAGACCACGTCCCACGGCGTCGTCATCACCGATGCCGCGGCGGCGAAGGTCAGGAGCCTGCTTGAGCAGGAGGGCCGCGACGACCTCAAGCTGCGCCTCGCGGTGCAGCCCGGAGGCTGTTCCGGCCTCATCTACCAGCTCTATTTCGATGAGCGCACGCTTGACGGAGACGCGGTTCGCGACTTCGACGGCGTGGGGGTCGTGGTCGACAAGATGTCGGTCCCGTACCTCGATGGCGCGACGATTGACTTCTCAGACACCATCGAGAAGCAGGGTTTCACGATTGACAACCCGAACGCCGCGAGTTCCTGCGCTTGCGGAGACTCCTTCAGCTGATCCCCAGGGATACCAGCACCGACGGGCGGTGAGGCTACGGCCTCGCCGCCCGTTGTGGTGTCTCTGGGGTCACGTGTTGTCTGAGGGGTCGGACGAGGCGCGACGCGACGTCAGGACAGCGCGGGCGCTCCTGCCTCGGCACGGAGGTCGCCGATCACGCGCGGCAACACCTCGAGAAGGCGCGTGACGTCATCGTCCGACACGCCGGGGTGGAGACCAAGCCGCACGTTGCCGTGTCCGCGCGCGCCGATCTTCTCGAGCACACGGCTGGGCTCGAGGGAGCTCGTGGTGCAGGCCGATCCAGACCCGACCGCGATGCCGTGGCGATCGAGCCGCGTGAGCAGCGCCTCTCCGTCCACGTAGAGGCACGAGAGCGTGGCGATGTGGGGGAGGCGGTGGTCGGGGTCGCCGACCACCGTGACGCCTGGCCACGAGGCGGCCTCGAGGCGCACTCGCTCGATGAGCGCGTGCAGGCGCGGGCCGGTCTGGGCGAGGTGCTCGCGCCGTTCCTGGAGGGCGACCGCAGCGGCGAGAGCGGCGGGCACGCTCACGCCGCCCGGCGCCCAGTCGCCGCCCTCGGGCCACACGGGGAGCCAGCGGGTGCGCGGGCGGAGCGCGACGACTCCCACCCCGGCCGGGCCGCCCCAGTCCGCGGGATTCGCGACGAGCGCGTCCCACGCCTCGGGTGCCTCCCCATGACCGATGCTCGCCGTCGCGTCCACGACGAGCGGCACGCCGGCAGCCGTCGTGACCTCCGCGACGTCGCCCAGGCGCTGGACCGTGCCGATCTCGTGGTTGCCGTGCTGGACGGCGGCGAGCGCGACGTCGGGCACGTCGAGAGCCTCGCGCAGGTGTTCGAGGACGACGTGGCCCGCGCCGTCGACCTCGACGAGCGTGAGCCCGCCGCCCGAGACGTAGTCGGCGGAGTGGAGGGTCGCGTCGCGTTCGATCGCGGTCGCCACCACCCGGTCGCGACCGCGGCGCGCGGCGTAGATGCCCGCCATGACGCGTTCGAGGCCGATCGCAAAGGTCGGAGCGAAGTGCGTGTGCTCGGGGCGAGCGCCCAGTGATTCGGCGATGGCCTCTCGCGCACCGTCGAGCAGTTGACGCGCCCGGCGCGCCTCCGCGTGGAGTCTTGCGGGGTCCGCCCATCCGTCCGCGAGACCCGCCTGGAACGCCTCGAGCGTGCGGTTCGTCAAAGGAGCGGAACCCGAGGCGTCGAGGAACATGCGCGCAACCTGCATGCCTTCACGGTACAGCGCGCTAGACTGCCCGTGTGTCCCTCCTTTCACGTCCCCGCGTGCCCGGAAAAGCCCTGGCAGGCATCGCTGTCGTAGGACTCACGTCCCTCCTGGCAGGATGCGCCAACGGCATCGAGAATGGCGCGCTGCCCAGCTCCCCTGACATCACCAACCAGACGGGTCGCATCATCACCCTCTGGAACGGCTCCTGGATCGCCGCCCTGACGGTCGGCGTGATCACCTGGGGGCTGATCCTGTGGGCCGTCGTGGTCTATCGCAAGCGCAAGGGCGACACCAAGCTGCCCGTGCAGACCAGGGCGAACATTCCGCTGGAGCTGATGTACACGATCGTCCCTCTGCTGATGATCGGCGTGCTGTTCAAGTACACCGCCGAGGACATCTGGGCGATCAAGGACACGTCGGCGACTCCCGACATCCACATCAACGTGGTGGGTAAGCAGTGGAGCTGGGACTTCAACTACGTCGACGACGACGTGTACGACCCGGGTGTGCAGGCTGCCCTCACGGGCGAGGAGGGCGTCGAGGCGACCCTCCCCACGCTGTACCTGCCGGTGGACGAGCGCGTCGAGTTCACGATCGACTCGCGCGACGTCATCCACTCGTTCTGGATCCCCGCGTTCCTCTACAAGATCGACGCCGTGCCAGGGCGCACCAACACCTTCCAGGTCATTCCTCAGGAAGAGGGGATCTACCAGGGTAAGTGTGCCGAGCTCTGCGGCGAGTACCACGCTTCGATGCTCTTCAACGTGGCCGTCGTCTCGCGCGCCGAGTATGACGCCCGCATGGAGGAGCTGCGCAACGAGGGCTACACCGGGCAGATCGGCGTCGACGACTACAGCCGCGATCAGGTGGTTCAGCTCACCGAGACCCACGAGGAGGCCGCGTCCTGATGGCTACCGTCCCCCACGAGGCAGGCGACGACCGCCGCACCGTGACGCTCCCGACCGCGCCCGCGCGCTCCGGCTCGATCGTGGTGAAGTGGATCACCTCCACCGACCACAAGACCATCGGGTACATGTACCTGATCACGTCGTTCTTCTTCTTCATCGTGGGTGGACTGCTCGCGCTGCTCATCCGTGCCGAGCTCTTCGAGCCGGGCATCCAGGTGGTGCAGTCCGCGGAGCAGTACAACCAGTTGTTCACGATGCACGGCACGATCATGCTGCTGCTGTTCGCGACACCGCTGTTCGCGGGCTTCGCGAACTTCATCATGCCGTTGCAGATCGGCGCGCCCGACGTGGCGTTCCCGCGTCTCAACATGCTCGCGTACTGGCTCTACCTCTTTGGCGGAGTCATCGCGATGGCGGGCTTCTTCACGCCTCAGGGCGCGGCCTCGTTCGGCTGGTTCGCGTATGCGCCGCTGTCGAACGCGGTGTACTCGCCCGGCGTGGGTGGCAACCTGTGGGTCTTCGGCCTGGCGCTCGGTGGCTTCGGCACGATCCTCGGCTCGGTCAACTTCATCACGACGATCGTCACGATGCGCGCGCCCGGCATGACGATGTTCCGCATGCCGATCTTCACGTGGAACATCCTCGTGACGTCGATGCTCGTGCTGCTCGCCTTCCCGCCGCTCGCCTCGGCGCTCTTCGCGCTCGGCTCGGACCGCGTGCTCGACTCTCAAGTCTTCAATCCGGACAACGGGGGAGCGATCCTCTGGCAGCACCTCTTCTGGTTCTTTGGCCATCCAGAGGTGTACATCATCGCGCTGCCCTTCTTCGGCATCGTCTCCGAGATCCTGCCGGTCTTCTCGCGCAAGCCGCTGTTCGGCTACCACGGCCTCGTCTACGCGACCATCGCGATCGCCGCGCTGTCGGTGACGGTGTGGGCGCACCACATGTACGTGACCGGCGCCGTGTTGCTGCCGTTCTTCGCGTTCATGACGATGCTCATCGCGGTGCCCACCGGCGTGAAGTTCTTCAACTGGATCGGCACGATGTGGCGAGGAAGCTCACCTTCGAGACGCCGATGCTGTGGTCGATCGGCTTCCTCGTGACCTTCCTCTTCGGTGGTCTCACGGGAGTCATCCTGAGCTCGCCGGTCCTGGACTTCCCGCTCTCCGACTCGTACTTTGTGGTCGCGCACTTCCACTACGTGGTGTTCGGCACGGTCGTGTTCGCGATGTTCGCCGGCTTCTACTTCTGGTGGCCCAAGTTCACGGGCAAGATGCTCAACGAGCGACTGGGCAAGATCCACTTCTGGCTGCTGTTCTTCGGCTTCCACATGACCTTCCTGGTCCAGCACTGGCTGGGCGCTCGGGGCATGGCGCGGCGCTACGTCGACTACATGCCCGAGGACGGCTTCACCTGGATGAACCAGCTATCCACCGTGGGCGCGGTGCTCACCGCGATCTCGACGCTGCCCTTCCTGTGGAACGTGTACATCACCTCGCGCCGCGCGCCAAAGGTCACGGTCAACGACCCGTGGGGCTTCGGCAACTCGCTCGAGTGGGCGACCTCGTGCCCGCCGCCGCGTCACAACTTCACGTCCATCCCGCGCATCCGCTCGGAGCGTCCCGCGTTCGATCTGCACCACCCGGGAGCCGCCGCGCGCGATCACTACCAGGCGGAGCGTGACAACACCGATCACGCGCCCGTCGCGTAAGGAGAGACCGATGCGCATCGAAGCCAATCTCTTCAACATCCCCGTCGCGTTCTTCCTGGTGGCGGGCACCGTCTACGGCTACTTCACCGACTGGTCCGAGTGGGTGGGCTTCCTCGCCATCTACCTCACCGGCGCGATGTTTCTCATGGTCGGCGTGTACTTCAAGATGCTCGAGAAGCGCCACGGTCAGCGTGCCGAGGACCGCGAGGACGCCGAGATCTCGGAGGACGCCGGCGAGCAGGGCGTCTTCGCCCCCTGGAGCTGGTGGCCGCTCGTGTGCGGCCTCGGTGCCGCGCTGGCGTTCACGGCCATGGCCGTGGGCTGGTGGATCATGGTTCCGGCCGCCATCGTCGGCGTGATCGGACTCGTCGGCTGGGTGTTCGAGTTCTCGCGCGGGCAGCACGCGCACTGAGCGACCGCGCGCGACAGCGGCCCGTCCCCGTGAGGGGGCGGGCCGCTTCGCTGTCTCCCCAAGGGGGCAGGCACCGGGCACAATGGTGAGCGCCGCATCGTCCCCACCGACGGGAGCAACCGTGACGTCCTCGCCCGCCCATGCCGCCGATTCTCACGACCTCATCCGCGTGGAAGGCGCGCGCGAGAACAACCTCAAGGACGTGACGCTCACGCTGCCGAAGCGGCGTCTCACGGTCTTCACGGGGGTGTCGGGATCGGGCAAGAGCTCGCTCGTGTTCGAGACCATCGCGGCGGAGTCGCGGCGCATGATCAACGAGACCTATAGCTCGTTCATTCAGGGCTTCATGCCCAGCCAGTCGCGCCCGGACGTCGACGTGCTCGAGGGGCTCACGACCGCGATCATCGTCGACCAGGAGCCCATGGGGGCGAACGTCCGCTCGACCGTGGGCACCGCGACGGACGTCCACGCGATGCTGCGCATCCTCTTCTCGCGTCTAGGTGACCCGCACGTGGGCCCGCCGCAGGCGTTCAGTTTCAATGTGGCGTCCTCCTCCGGCTCGGGGTCGGCCACCGTGACCCGCACGGACGGCTCGACCGCGCGCGAACATCGCGAGTACTCCGTGACGGGCGGGATGTGCGTGCGGTGCGAGGGCACGGGCCGCATCAGCGAGCTCGACATCACCCAGATTGTGGACGGTGCGAGGTCGCTCGCGCAGGGGGCCATCACTATCCCGGGCTACACCGCCGACGGTTGGGCCGTGCGGATGTACACCGAGTCGGGGTTCCTGGATGCGCACAAGCCGGTGGGGGAGTACTCGGCGCGGGAGCGCGACGCGCTGCTCTACAAGGAGGCCACCAAGGTCAAGATCGCTGGCATCAACATGACCTATGAGGGGCTCATCCCCAAGCTGCAGAAGTCGGTGCTGTCGAAGGACCCCGAGGCGATGCAGCCGCACATCCGTGCGTTCGTCGACCGCGCGGTGACCTTCGCGACGTGCCCGGACTGTGGCGGCACGCGACTCAGCGAGCGGGCGCGGTCCTCGCGTATCCGCGGGGCGTCGATCGCCGACCTCGCAGCGATGCAGATCTCCGACCTCGCCGAGTGGATGAGTGACCTCGACGAGCCGTCCGTGGCTCCGCTGGTGAGCGCGCTGCGCTCGACCCTCGAGTCGTTCGTCGAGATCGGGCTGGGCTACCTGTCGCTCGACCGCGCGGCGGGCACGCTGTCGGGAGGCGAGGCTCAGCGCACCAAGATGATTCGTCATCTCGGCTCCGCGCTGACCGACATCACCTATGTGTTCGACGAGCCCACGGTGGGGCTCCACCCGCACGACATCCAGCGGATGAACGGGCTGCTGCTGCGGCTGCGTGACAAGGGCAACACCGTGCTCGTGGTCGAGCACAAGCCCGAGGCGATCGCGATCGCGGACCACGTGGTCGACCTGGGACCCGGCGCGGGGACCGCGGGAGGCACCGTGTGCTTCGAGGGCAGCGTCGCAGCCCTGCGCGCCTCCGACACGCTCACGGGCAGGCACCTCGGGTACCGCGCGGCGCTCAAGGACGCGGTGCGGACCGCGGCGGGCGCGCTGTCCATTCGGGGTGCCTCGCTCAACAACCTGCGCGACGTGGACGTCGACATCCCGCTGGGTGTGCTGACGGTCGTGACGGGGGTGGCCGGCTCGGGGAAGAGCTCGCTCATCCATGGCGCGCTGCCGGCCGACTCCGGCGTGGTGACGGTCGACCAGCGGCCCATCCGCGGCTCGCGGCGCTCGAACCCCGCGACGTACACCGGCGTGCTCGATCCCATTCGCAAGGCCTTTGCGAAGGCCAACGGGGTCAAGCCCGCGCTGTTCAGCGCCAACTCGGAGGGGGCGTGTCCCGTGTGCAAGGGTGCGGGGCTCATCTACACCGAGCTGGGTGTGATGGAGACCGTCGCGAGCGTGTGCGAGGCCTGCGAGGGGCGTAGGTTCAGCGAGGACGTGCTCGAGTACCGTCTCGCGGGCCTCTCGATTGCCGACGTCCTCGAGATGCCGGTGGAGGAGGCGCACGCGCTGTTCGCGGCGGGAGAAGCGAAGAACCCGGCGGCTGCGAAGGTGCTGGGCCACCTGGTCGAGGTCGGGCTGGGATACCTCGCGCTCGGCCAGCCACTCACGACGCTTTCGGGAGGCGAGCGACAGCGCCTCAAGCTCGCGACCCACATGGCCGAGTCGGGCGGCGTCTACGTGCTCGACGAGCCGACCACCGGTCTGCATCTCGCGGACGTCGCGCAGCTGCTCGCGCTGCTCGACCGGTTGGTCGACGGGGGCAAGTCGGTCATCGTGATCGAGCACCACCAGGCGGTGATGGCGCACGCCGACTGGATCATCGACCTGGGGCCGGGCGCCGGCCACGACGGCGGGCGCGTGGTCTTCGAGGGGACGCCCGCCGCGTTGGTCGAGGCGCGATCGACGCTGACGGGGGAGCACCTGGCGCGGTACGTCGGGATCGCGTGAGCGGCGACGCTGAGCGTCCCATGGCGCGCTGAGACCTTCGAGAAACGACCATGGCCGTCCCATAGCGTGCAGGGGTGGGGAAAGGCGGCGTGGGGAAAGGCGGCGTGGGGAAAGGGCGGGGCCCGCAGACCACAAAGGGCGGCCTCCGAACCCGGAGACCGCCCTTCTGAAGGCCGTGGGTGAACCTAGGAGACGATGAGCCCCTGCGTCGCGGACGCGGTGGCGAAGCGCTGCTGGACGTTCGCCCAGTCGACCACGTTCCACCAGGCGTTGACGTAGTCGGCCTTGACGTTCTTGTACTGCAGGTAGAACGCGTGCTCCCACATGTCGAGCATGAGCAGCGGGATGAGGCCGACCGGGACGTTGCCCTGCTGGTCGTAGAGCTGGACGATCAGCAGCTTCTTGCCGATCGTGTCCCACGCGAGGATCGACCAGCCGGAGCCCATGATGGTCATCGCGTTGTTGGTGAAGTGGGCGCGGAAACCGTCGAACGAGCCGAAGTGCTCGTCGATTGCCGCCGCCAGCTCGCCCGTGGGCTTGTCGCCGCCGTCCGGGGACATGTTGGTCCAGAACACGGAGTGGTTGGTGTGACCGCCCAGGTTGAAGGCGAGCGCCTTCTCGAGGCCCGCGATCGCGCCGAAGTCGCCCGACTCGCGCGCGGCCGCCATCTTCTCGAGCGCGGTGTTGGCTCCGGCGACATAGGCCGCGTGGTGCTTGCTGTGGTGGAGCTCCATGATCTGGCCCGCGATGTGCGGGTCGAGTGCTCCGTAGTCGTAGCTGAGGTCCGGCAGCGTGTAGTCGGCCATTCTTCCTCCAAGGTGGGGCCGCGGCGCCGCGACGGCGGCACGGCCGGGTTTCCGGGAACGCTCCGAGCCTAGCGAGACGCACGTCTCGGAGCGAAGTGGGACACCCGAGACAACCTCGGTGGAGGCACGGGCATTCCGGTCCCTGCCAGGAATTCCGGCACGGGCCGGAGACGCCGTCAGGGGCGCCCGGCCGATGCCGGACGCCCCTGACGGGATCGCGTGGTGCTAGTGGTGCGCGTGCGAGGCCGACTCGAGCTCCTCGGGCGTGACGGGGGAGACCCGGTGCTCGAAGTAGAAGCGCGACAGGCGCTGCTTAAAGCGATCCCAGCGGTATCCCTTGCGGCGCACGCCTCGCTCGTTGTACTCGGGAGCGATCTCGAGCGGAGCGATGTCGTCGTACGACACGAGGATCCAGCGCTCGTGCTCGGTGAGCGGCTCGTGGACCTCGATGTACTCGCCGTGCTCGTGGCGGACGATGCGCCCGGTCTCCTTGCCATGGAGCACCAGCTCGCGATCCTTGCGCTGGAGACCGAAGCAGATGCGTCGCGTGATGAGGAACCCGAGCACTGGCAGCACGAAGATGCCGACGCGGAGGAACAGCGTGAGGTCGTTGAGCGACAGGTGGAACAGCGTCGCAATGATGTCGTTCGCGCCCTCGAGCACGAGGATCACGTAGAAGATGATGAGCGCGACGCCCAGGCCGGTGCGGACGGGCACGTTGCGCGGGCGGTCGAGCACGTGCTTCTCGCCGCGGTCACCCGTGGCCCACGCCTCGATCCACGGGTAGAACGCCAGGAAGCCGAAGAACAGGCCGGGAACGATCACCGCGGGGATGAGGATGTTCCACGACAGCGTGTAGCCCCACAGCTCCCACTCCATGGGGATGACGTCGAAGAGCCAGCCCGGCATGAGGCGCAGCGCACCGTCGACGAACAGGATGTACCAGTCGGGCTGCGTTCCCGCCGAGACGGGGGAGGGATCGTACGGTCCGTAGTTCCACACCGGGTTGATGGTGAACACCGCGGCCACGAGCGCGATCACGCCGAAGACCACGAAGAAGAATCCACCGGCCTTCGCGGTGTACACGGGGAACAGCGGCAGGCCCACGACGTTCTTGTGGGTGCGGCCGGGGCCCGGGTACTGGGTGTGCTTGTGCAGGAACACCAGGAACAGGTGAAGCGCGATCAGCCCCAGGATCAGGCCGGGCACCAGCAGGATGTGCATGGTGAACAGGCGGGGGATGATGATCTCGCCGGGGAACTCGCCGCCAAAGATCCAGTACGAGATGTACTCGCCCAGGATCGGAATCGAGCGCGTGACGCCCTCGATGATGCGCAGGCCGTTGCCGGAGAGGACATCGTCGGGAAGCGAGTAGCCGGAGAAGCCGGCCGCGAGCGACAGGATCATCAGGGTGAAGCCCACGAGCCAGTTGAGCTCGCGCGGCTTGCGGAAGGCCCCCGTGAAGAACACGCGCGCCATGTGGGTGACGATTGCCGCCGTGAAGAGCAGCGCTGCCCAGTGGTGGATCTGGCGCATGAGCAGGCCACCGGGTACCTCGAAGGACATGTGGAGCGTCGAGGCGAAGGCCTCGGACATCTCCACGCCCTGCATGGTCTCGAGCGGGCCGTCATAGGTCACGAAGCCCATCGACGGCACGAAGAACGCGGTGAGGAACACACCCGAGATCAGCAGCACGATGAACGAGTACAGCGCGATCTCACCCAGCATGAAGGACCAGTGGTCGGGGAAGACCTTGCGCGCAATGAACTTGACGAACGAGCCGATCGAGGTGCGCTCGTCGACCCAGTTGGCGGTGCCGGATGCGGCGGAATCGAGACGCGCGCCCATTAGTGGCTGCTCCCCTCGGACGAGTCGTTCAGACCGTCGGACGTGTGCTTGAGGCGCGTCCAGTAGGACGGACCGATCGGCTCGTGGAAGTCGCTCTGCGCGACGATGTAACCCTCGTCGTCGACCGCAATCGGAAGCTGCGGAAGGGGACGCTTGGCGGGACCGAAGACCACCTTGGCGCCGTCGGCCACGTCGAAGGTCGACTGGTGGCACGGGCACAGCAGGTGGTGCGTCTGCTGCTCGTACAGCGCCACGGGGCAGCCGACGTGCGTGCAGATCTTCGAGTACGCGACGATGCCGTCGAACGACCAGTCCTCGCGTCCGGGCTGGATCTTGAGGTCGCGCGGGTCGAGGCGGACCAGCAGCACGACGGCCTTGGCCTTCTCCTCGATGCGGTGGTGCTCAAGCTCGTTGAGCCCATCGGGGATCACGTGGAACGCCGAGCCGATGGTGACGTCCGAGGCCTTGATGAGGGTGCCGTCGGGGTCACGCGCGAGGCGCGTGCCCTTGCGCCACATCGTGTGCGCGAACTTCTTGGTGTTCCAGTCGCCACCCATGTTGCCGATTTGCGGGAACAGCACGGCGAGGGTGCGAGCGCGATCGCGCCCACCAGCGAGCCGACGAGCACCGGGCGGCGCTTCACGCCGCCGATTCCCGAGTCCTCGACACCGTCCTTGAGGTTCTGGACGGCGCCCTCGCGGGCCTCCTCGGAGGATCGCAGCTCGTGGCGCTCCTCGACCATCTCGTGGTCGCGCATGAGGGTCTTGGCCCAGTGCACGGCGCCCAGGCCGATTCCGATCATCGCGAGGAAGAGACCCAGTCCGATCATCATGTTGACGAATCGGATCGAGGCGATCTCCTCGGTCATGTCGAGAGCGAGGTAGGAGCCGATCGCGATGATCGTGCCCAGAATCGACAGCCCGAAGAGGGCGGCGACCTGACGCTCGGCGCGCTTGTCGGCCTTGGGGTCGACGTCCGCGCGACGCGGGCGGTGGTAGGGAAGGCCGGGATCGGTGAACATCTCCGGGGTCTGTTCGTCGGCCTGTGCCGCGGTCGAGGAGTCGGCCGAGTCGTGACCGACGGGCTGGTCTGCGGTGCTCATGAAGAACGGGCTCCGATCCACACGGTGCTGGCGATGATCAGTCCGAGGGCGACGAGCCACCCCCACATGCCCTCGGCCACGGGGCCGATGGTGCCGAGGCGCAGGCCGCCAGGCGAACCCTCGTCCTGGGCCTTGAGGAAGGCGATGATGTCGCGCTTGCCCTCGGAGGTGATGTTCGCGTCGTTGAACACGGGCATCGACTGCGGTCCCGTGAGCATGGCCTCATAGATGTGCGTGGGGGTGGTCTCCCACAGGTTGGGGGCGTACTTGCCCTGCGTCAGGGCGCCGCCTCCACCGACCGAGCCGTGGCACATCGCGCAGTTGGTGCGGAACAGCTCCATGCCCTTGGCGGGGTCACCCAGCGCGGGGTCGACCTGCTCGGCCGTCGGGATTCCGGGGCCGGCGCCGAGCGAGGCGACGAAGGCCGCGAGCTGCGAGATCTCCTCGGCGGAGAACTGGGGGCGCTTGGCGGGGGCCTGGGGCCCCGAGGCCTGCATGGGCATGCGGCCGGTGCCCACCTGGAAGTCGACCGCGGCGGCGCCGACGCCCACGAGGGACGGCGCGACGCCGTCCTGGCCCTCGGCGCCCAGTCCGTGGCACGAGGCGCAGTTGGCGGCGAAGAGCTTCTCACCCTCGGCGACGTCGTCGGCGGTGGCGGTGGTGGCCTCGGCTGACGATGCCGTCGAGACGGCGGCGGCCACTCCGGCGATGAGGGCGAGCAGCAGGAGAACAAGGACCACCGGGGCGGCCCGGTGGTAGCGGTGTCGTGCGAGCGCGTGCATCGGCTGTCCCTTACTGAATCAGGTAGATCGCCGCGAACAGCGCGATCCACACGACATCGACGAAGTGCCAGTAGTACGAGACCACGATGGTCGTCGTGGCCTCGTGCGTGCCGAACTTCTTGGCGGCGAACGAGCGTCCCAGCACGAAGAGCATCGCGAGCAGTCCACCGATCACGTGGAGGCCGTGGAAGCCCGTGGTGAGGTAGAAGACGGAGCCGTAGGGGCTCGACGAGATCGTCAGGCCCTCGGACACCAGCACGGCGTACTCGTACACCTGGCCGCCGACGAAGACGGAGCCCATGATGAAGGTGAGCACAAACCACTCGTGCATTCCCCAGGTCTTCACCTGCCACAGGCTTCCGGTGCGGCGGCGCTGATAGCGCTCGGCCGCGAAGACGCCGGCCTGGGCGGTGAACGACGACAGCACCAGGATCACGGTGTTGGCGGTCGCGAAGGGGACGTTGAGCAGCTCGGTGGCCTCGGCCCAGACCTCGGGTACCTGAGCGCGAAGCGTGAAGTACATCGCGAACAGACCCGCGAAGAACATCAGCTCGGAGCTCAGCCACACGATGGTGCCGACGGCAACCTGATTGGGCCGGGTCGCGTGAATGGGCGACGGCGCAGTCGTGGCGTGGGACATAGGTCCCATTAAAGCGCACGGAGCACGCGCTTCACACACGCGAAACGCTCGCGAGGTCCGACGGGTTCCCCGTGCCGGGACCTCCGCCGCACGTGGCGACGCTCCGGGGCCGTGGGCAGGGGATCGTGCCCGCCCGGTCATGCCAGAATGGGCGCCATGAGCGACGTGGTGAAGCACGAGTCTGGCGACGTCTCCGTCCGCCCGGCCCGGATCCTCTTGTACAGCGACGACCGCAACGTGCGCGAGAAGGTGCGTTTCGCCGTCGGGCCCACCACCCACGGCCGGCCCATCGAGTGGGTCGAGGCGGCGACGCACGCCGCGGTCACCGCTCAGCTCGACTCGACGACGTTCGACCTCGTGATCCTCGACGGCGAGGCCGCGAAGGTGGGCGGCATGGGAATCGCCCGCCAGATGCGTCACGAGCTGTATGTGTGCCCGCCGATTCTGCTGCTCGTGGGACGGCCCGGTGACGCGTGGCTCGCGACGTGGTCCGAGGCCGATGCCGCGGTCGCGCACCCACTCGACCCGTTCGCGGTGCGCGACGCCGTCGACGCATTCTTCGTCCCCGCCGACGCGGACGCCTGAGGCACACGCGATGCCGACGCTGCAGGACCTCCTCGCGCGCCTGGTCGAGCATGAGGACCTGACGTCGGAGGAGACCGCCGCCGTGATGGATTCGGTGCTCACCGACTCCGCCTCGCCGGTGGCGATGGGTGCCTTCCTCGCCGCGCTGCGCGTCAAGCGCGAGACGGCGGCCGAGGTCGCGGGGCTCGCGGAGGCGATGCTCGCGCACGCGATCCGCTTCGAGGTGCCGGGACGCACGGTCGACATCGTGGGCACCGGCGGCGACGGTGCGCACACGGTCAACATTTCGACGATGGCGTCGATCGTGATCGCGGGTGCGGGTCCCACGGTCGTGAAGCACGGCAACCGCGCGGCGACCTCGCGGTCGGGCTCGGCCGATGTCCTGGGTGCGCTCGGTGTCAGGCTCGACCTGCCTGTTGAGCGCGTCAAGGAGCTCGCGACCGAGGTCGGCATCACGTTCTGTTTCGCCCAGGTCTTCCACCCGTCGATGCGCTTCGCGATGCCCATCCGCAAGGAGTTGGGGATCCCGACCACGTTCAACATCCTGGGCCCGCTGACCAACCCGGCACAGCCTCAGGCCACGGCCATCGGGTCGTCGTCCCTGCGCGTGTCTCCCGTCCTGGCGGGCGTGATCGCGTCGCAGGGGCGCGAGGCGCTCGTCTTCCACGGCGACGATGGCCTCGACGAGCTCGCGCCCACGGGCGCGGCCACGGTGTGGGAGGTGCGCGGGTCAGGGGTGACGGAGCTCCGGCTCGACCCGATCGCCGACCTCGGCCTCGCACCCATCACGATCGGCGATCTGCGCGGCGGTGACGCCGACGAGAACGCCGTGGTCGTGCGCAGCGTGCTCGCGGGAGACGCGGGAGCGGTGCGAGACACGGTCCTCCTCAACGCCGCCGCCGGGCTGGTCGCGGACGCCACCCTCGAGGGAACCGCCAGTGGAACGCTCGTCGAGCGTTTCACCGCGGGGCTCGCACACGCGGCGCGCTCGATCGACTCGGGCGCGGCGGCCGACGTCCTGGATCGCTGGGTCGTCGCCACCCAGTCCTGACGCGCCGCCGTCGTGGCGACCCCTCGACATGCGGACCTACCAGGATTAACGTTCACATCGCGCGGATGTGCCGCGCGAAACGTTGCGATGTTGCCGGCTCCCCGTCACATGCTTGACGCCCGCCGCGGTCGGGGGATAGCGTCAGCGACATCGTTATCGATAACGATATCGATGTAAGACCGCCGTCCCCTCCGCGCGCAAGGAAGCTCGGCCCAGGGGGACGGCGACCCGTCGCGTAAAGGAGCGCACGTGCATCGTCTTCATGCCATCCGACCATCCGCCGCGATAGCGGCCCTCTCCCTCTTGGTGACCCTCGCCGTGACAGCGTCGCCGCTGTCCGTGGCGCAGGCGGCCACCACCACCGTGTCCTCCGTCGACTTCGAGGACGGCACCACCGGAACGTGGACGCAGTCCGGCGGTGACGGCTCGACCCTCTCGGTGATCGACGACGACACCAAGGTGGCGTCGATCGCCCGCACGGCCGACTACGTGGGCCTCGAGAGCCCCACGGGCATCTTCGAGCCCGACACGACCTACACGCTGTCGATGCGCATGCGTCTCGCCGAGGGCACGCCTGGCACGACCTCGGCTCGGTTCGTGATGAAGCCCGACTACACCTGGATCGGCAACACCTCTGGAGTGTCCGCGGAGGCATGGACGACCGTGACGGGCCAGTTCACGGTTCCCGCGGGTGCGGATCCAGCGACGCTGAGCGCCTACATCGGCACCGGCAATCTCTCCGGCGGCGCGACCGCATACACGTACCTTGTCGACGACATCCTCGTCACCACGACGGAGGACACCGGCGACGGGATCACCGTGGTGCTGTCGACCGGCTTCGAGGACGGCCTCGATGGCTGGATCGCGCGTGAGGTCGAGGCCGGCAGCCACAGCGTGGCGACGACCACCGACGACGCCCACGAGGGCGTGCAGTCGGCGGCGGTGACCGCGCGCACGAGCCAGGGCTCGGGAATCGGCTTCCCGATCACGGACGAGCTCACCGCTGGGGTCACGTACGACGTCACCGCGTGGGTGAGGTTCGGCGAGGGTCAAACGACCGACGACATCGTCCTCTCGCTTGCCCGCACCACGGACGGCACGACGTCCTACGACAACCTGCTCACCTTCACCGGCGTCTCCAACTCCGGGTGGACCGAGGTCTCGGGGAGCTTCACGCCCTCGAGCTTCGACACCGCCCTGCTCTACTTCGAGACGGCCTGGGACGGAGGGGCGACGGGCAACACGTCGGACTTCTACGTCGATGACATCGAGGTCCGCACGGCGGCTCCGGCCCTGATCCAGGACCTCACGCCGATCAAGGACACCGTCCCGTTCCCGATGGGTGTCGCGATCGACAGCCGCGAGACCGTGGGTGCGTCCGCCGAGCTCACGCTCCGTCACTTCGGCCAGATCACGGCCGAGAACTACATGAAGCCGGAGGCCTGGTACAACGCCGCGGGCGAGTGGTCCCCGAACGCATCCGAGATCGGCGCGGTCATGGACTTCGCGCGAGACAACGGCCTGGACGTCTACGGACACGTGCTCGTGTGGCACAGCCAGACCCCTGCGTTCTTCTTCCAGCACGAGGACGGCACGCCGCTGACCACCTCGGAGGAGGACAAGCAGATCCTGCGCGACCGCATGCGCGAGCACATCTTCAACGTGGCCGAGTACCTCTCGACCGGGTGGGGAGAGTTCGGTGGCGACAACCCGGTGACCGCGTTCGACGTGGTCAACGAGGTCATCGATGACAGCGCCGCGTACGCGGACGGCATGCGCCGCTCGGAGTGGTACCGGATCCTGGGCGAGGAGTTTGTCGACCTGGCCTTCCAGTACGCCGACGAGGCGTTCAACGAGACCTATGCGGACGCGTCCGCTGACCGTCCCGTGACGCTGTTCATCAACGACTACAACACCGAGCAGGCGGGCAAGCGTGGACGCTACCTGGCGCTGATCGACCGTCTCCTCGACCGCGGCGCGCCCGTGGATGGAATCGGCCACCAGTTCCACGTCAGCCTCGCGATGCCGGTCGAGAACCTCGAGCAGGCGATTGTCGACGCCTCGGAGCTGGGCCTCATCCAGGCCGTCACCGAGTTCGACGTGACCACCGGCGTTCCGGAGTCGCAGGCCAAGTTCATCGACCAGGGCTACTACTTCCGGGACGCGTTCGACGTGTTCAGGGCGTACGCCAGCGAGATGTTCTCGGTCACCGTGTGGGGTCTCATCGACTCCCGCTCGTGGCGGGACTCGAGTGGCGGACCGCTCGTATTCGACGATGCCCTGCAGGCCAAGTACGCCTACTACGGCATCGTGGAGCCCGACGGTTCCGAGGAGCCGCTGCCTCCGCGATCCCGGACGGCCAACGTGTTCGCCGGCGCCGTGGCGCTCGATGACTCGGCGACGTCCTCGCCGGAGTGGGACCGCCTGCCCCTGCACAGCCTTGGCTCGGCCGGCGCCTTCCAGCTCCGGTGGAGCGAGGACGCCCTCACCGCCTACGTGACGGTGGACGATGCCGTGGCCGAGGCCGCGGATGGGGTCGAGATCGAGGTCGGTTCCGCCACCTACGCGGTGGGTCGTGACGGCACGGGCGACGCGCCCGCGGTGGTCACCGAGCGTGGCGACGGCTACGACATCGTGGTCGAGGTCCCGCTCGATGGGGCCGCGATCAACGACACCCTGCAGGCCGACGTCCGCGTGGTGGACGGCAGCGAGGTGTCCGGATGGAACACGCCGGGCGCCCTCGGCACGCTCACGCTGGTCGAGGAGCTCTCGTTCGCTTCGATCCCCGAGGCGGGCGACGCGCCGGTCATCGACGGCGAGCGCGACGCGGCGTGGGACGGCGCGGCCGTCCTCACCACGGACAAGGAGGTGTCGGGCACCGGAGGTGCGATCGGCACGTTCCACACGCTGTGGCGTGACCAGACCCTGTACATGTACGCGGAGATCGCGGACCCGGTGGTGGATGTCACCGGTTCCGACCCGTGGATCCAGGACTCGGTCGAGATCTACCTCGACGCGGGCAACGCCAAGAACGGCGCGTACCGGTACGACGACACGCAGATTCGCATCAACGCGGAGAACGTCGTGTCGTTCGGCACGGGCGACGAGACGTTCCAGGCCAACCGAGTCGACTCCGCGACGAGCATCGTCGACGGCGGCTACGTGGTCGAGGTTGCGATCTCGCTCCTCGAGTACGGCGGCGAGGGCACGTTCCACGGCCTCGACGTGCAGGTGAACGATGCCGCGGCCGGGGCTCGCCAGGCGATCCGCAACTGGGCGGACCCGACCGGCGCCGGCTACCAGTCGACCGCCCGCTGGGGTGTCGCCGAGCTCGTGCCGGCGGGCATGCCCTTCTCCGATGTCGACGAGTCCCTCGAGCACTATGAGGCGATTCAGTGGATGTGGGAGAACGGTCTCACGACGGGCTTCTCGGACGGCACCTTCCGTCCGTACGCCCCGATCGGCCGCGACGCGATCGCCGCGTTCCTCTACCGCCTCGAGGCCCCCGAGGGCTACGAGGCACCCACGACCCCGGTGTTCTCCGACGTGACTCCCACGAGCACGGAGTTCTACACCGAGATCAGCTGGATGGGGGAGAGCGGCATCTCGCAGGGATTCTCCGACGGCACCTACCGTCCCCTGAGTCGCACCTCTCGCGACGCGATGGCGGCGTTCCTCTACCGTCTCGCCGAGGTCGACGGGTATGAGGCGCCGGCGACGCCGCTGTTCAGCGACGTCACCGCGTCCGGCTCGGAGTTCTACACCGAGATCAGCTGGCTCGCGGAGGCAGGCATCAGCACCGGCTGGTCGGACGGCACGTTCCGGCCGCTGCGGCCGGTGACGCGCGACGCCTTCGCGGCATTCCTCTACCGCTACATGGAAGGAGGCGATTCCTGAACTGACTTCTCCTCCTTAAGACGGCGCGCCGCCATCCCCACCGCCTGGGGGTGGCGGCGCGCTTCCGTCACGTGCGGCGCAGGACGCCCGTCACGGTCCGGTCCGCGCGCCGCGCGTCGACCCAGCGTGCGTGACGGCCCGCGCCGTCGACGGGGCTCGACCACTCGCCGTCGACGTAGAGCAGGCGCGTGCCGGGGGTCTCGATCCACCGCGACACGAGCTCGCGCTCCTCGACCAGGACCGGTGAGTCGACACCGAGGTCGGACGTCAGGGCGCGAAGGCGGTCTGCCGCCTCCCACACGCCGGCCCGCACGCGCTCCGAACCCACGAGCGCTCCACGGCGCACGGCGACCACGTCCCACCATTCGCCGTCGGGGCGCACCGCGACGATCGAACACCGCGCGAGCGAGCCGAGCCGCTGCGCGCGCATCGCGCCGTCGACCACCGCGCTCACCCCGTCCCTCAGCTCGGCCGCGCGCTCGTAGTCAAGGCCGGCGGCATGATCGGCAATCTGGCGCTCGACCACCGAGACCACGGTCGTGGGGTCCCTCTCGAGGGCTTCGCGAGCCGCGCGGGCCGTGGCGTCGTAGCCCGAGTCGGCCCCCGCACGCACGGGGCGGCGCAGGCGCCGAGGTCCTTGAGCAGGCACGCGCGCGCGGAGGCGCGCGGGGTGATCGGCAGCCTCGTGGTGCAGGTCCGCACGCCGATCGCCCCTTGCAGCACCTCGATCGCCAGGCGTGCGTCGGTGGCGGATCTCATGGGCCCGAGCGCTCCTGACGGCCCCTCGACCCCGCGTGTCACGCTCAGCCGCGGGTAGCGCTCCTCGGTGAGTCGCACCCACGAGGTGCGCTCGGGTCGCGCCGATCGCCGGTTGTAGCGGGGCCGATGCTCGGCGATGAGTCGCACCTCGCGCACGTTCGCCTCGAGTTCGGTCGCGCAGACGATCGTGTCGACGCCGACCGCGAGCTCGAGCATGTCGCGCACCGAGCGGCGCTGTTCTCCCGTGGTGAAGTAGGACTTGACGCGTGCGCGCAGGTTCTTGGAGGTGCCCACGTAGAGGCGCTCGCCGCGCGGCCCGCGGAAGGTGTAGACGCCGGGCTTGCTGGGCACCGCCGCCGCCATCGCCGACTTCTTGCGGATGCGCTCGGGCATCGGATTGCGCAGCGACTCGAGGTCCTCGCGGTGCGTGATGCCGAACGCGGCCACCCGCTCGAGCATCCTGTGCAGGATCTCCGAGGTCGCTCGCGCGTCCTCGAGGGCCCTGTGGTTGGGCTCGACGGCGGTGCCGAACACGCGCGCCAGCGTCGACAGCTTCTTATTGGGCGCCTCTTCCTTGGTGGTCGCGCGGCGGGCGAGCGTCACGGTGTCGACCACCTGGTTGCCCGGCCACCGGTATCCGTGCGCGCGGCACGCGGCGCGCAGGAAGCCGGTGTCGAACGGGGCATTGTGGGCCACGAGCACCGCGTCCCCGAGGAACTCGAGGAACGCGGGAAGGACGGCCTCGATGCGCGGGGCCGCGCTCACCATGACATCCGTGATGCCGGTGAGCGCCACGATCATGGGCGGAATGGGCGCACCCGGATCGACGAGAGTCTGGAACTCGCCGATCACCTCACCGCCGCGCGTCTTGACCGCGCCGATCTCGGTGATCGCGGCGGCTCCGGGCGACGTGCCGGTGGTCTCGAGGTCGACCACCACGAAGGTGGTCTGCGACAGGGGCTCGCCGATGTCCTCGAAGGACCGCTGCGTGGGCAACAGCTCCTCGATCGAGGCGGGGGGCGACGTCATGCGATGACGGTACGTCAGCGCTCAGACATCACCGCGCATCGTCCTCTCACCAGGCCGTACAGCGTGATGTCAGACCCTCTCCCTAGCGTGGCAAGCACGGTGACCGCATGGTCTCCGCCGGAGCTGCGCACGAGCGCCACGCACCGGCACGAGGTGAAGGGAGTGCAGCCATGCTGATCGACTGTGGAACGTGCGAGATGCGCGGACGCGAGTGCGGGGACTGTGTGGTGTCGTTTCTCACGATCGAGGTGCGGCCGAGCGACCGGTCGAGCGTCGAGCTTGATGCCGACCAGTCGAGCGCGCTGTCTGCCTTGGCGGAGGGAGGGCTCGTTCCTCCTCTGCGTCTGGTGCAGCCACCGCGCGCGAGCTGACCTGAGACGCACGGACCGGGGAAGCGCTCCTACTGAGCGCCCTCGGTGTAGAGCGCCTCGACGTCATCCGCGAAGTCACGGAGCACCTGACCGCGCTTGAGCTTGAGCGAGGGCGTGAGGTAGCCGTTGTCGACGGTGAAGTCGTCGGCGAGGATCTCCCAGCGCCGGATCGACTCGGCGCGCGACACCGCGCGGTTGGCGCGCGCGACCGCCTTCTCGAGGTGCTCGCGCACCACGGGGTGCGCGGCCGCCTCTGCCACGGTCATCGCCGGCAGGCCCTTGCCCGACAACCAGGCAGGAAGCGCCTCGGCATCGAGCGTGAGCAGAGCGCCGATGAACGGCTTGCCGTCTCCCACGACGACGCACTGGCTGATGAGCGCATAACTACGGAGCCGGTCCTCGAGCACCGCAGGAGCGACGTTCTTGCCGCCGGCGGTGACGATGATCTCCTTCTTGCGGCCCGTGATGTACAGGTAGCCCTCGTCGTCCTGGTGGCCGATGTCTCCGGTGTGGAACCACCCGTCGACGATCGCCTCCGCCGTGGCCTCGGCGTTGTGGTGATAGCCGGCGAACAGCATGTCGCCGCGCATGAGGATCTCGCCGTCGTCGGCGATCCGCACCTCGAAGCCGGGCAGGGCTGCGCCCACCGAGCCGATCTTCGACAGGCGGGTGCGGTTGACGTGCGACGCGGCCGTCACCTCGGTCAGCCCGTATCCCTCAAGGACCTGGAGTCCCAGTCCGTTGTAGAAGTGGCCGAGTCGCTCACCGAGCGGCGCCGACCCCGAGATCGCGTGGCGCGCACGGCCGCCCAGCACCTCGCGAATCTTGGACAGCACGAGCCGGTCGGCGACCGCGTGGCGCGCCTTGAGCGCGAGGGAGGGCCCGGTGGGAGTCGCGAGCGCGCGCGAGAAGTCGATCGACTGCTTCGCTGCCCACCGGAAGATCTTCACCTTGCCGCCCGCGGCGGCCTTCTGCTCGGCGGAGTTGTAGACCTTTTCGAAGACCCGCGGCACCGCGAGGATGAGCGTGGGCTTGAAGGACGCGAAGTACGGCACCAGCTTCTTGGCGTCGGGGCAGTACCCGATCACGGTCCCCGAGGCCAGTAGCGCGACCTCCACCAGCCGCGCAAGCGAGTGCGCGAGCGTGAGGAACAGCACCGTGCTCGCGCCCTCCCCGAAGAGCACGTCGTGGAGCTCGTCCTGAATGCCGTAGGTGTGTCGCACGAAGTTGAAGTGCGTGAGCGTCACGCCCTTGGGGCGGCCGGTGGTGCCCGACGTGTAGATGATGGTGGCCGGGCTGTCCAGCGTCGCGAGCGCCGCCCGCTGCTCGACCACGGAGTCGGGGATGCCCACGCCGGCGTCCCTGAGGTCGTCCAGCGCGCCCTCGTCGATCACGAGGATGTCGCGCACCGGGCTCTCGGAATCGCCCGCGACCGTGCGCGCCAGCTCGGCATGCGCCGCAGTCTCGACCACGAGCAGAGAGATCTCGGCGTCGGAGGTGATCCAGTCGATCTGCGCGCTCGACGAGGTGTCGTAGATCGGCACCGGCAGCGCCCCGACCGTCCAGATCGCGACGTCGAGGATGCTCCACTCGATGCGCGTGCGGGCCATGAGCCCCACGCTCTGACCCGGCTCGACGCCGCGCGCGATGAGGCCCTTGGCGACCGCGGTGACCCGCGCCTGGGCCTCGGCTCCCGTGACGTCGTGCCACCGGTCCTCGGAGTCGGCGTAGCGCATGACCACCGCGTCGGCGTGGCGGCGCCACGACTCGGCGATGAGTGCTGCGATGTTCGGCGCGTAGTCCGCGCGCGCGGGCTGGCTCATGAGGCGTGACTCCAGTGACAGTAGGTGGGACCCTCACAAGATAGCCTTGACGAAGTCCCAGGGAAGTGGAAGGCGACACACAGCATGCATGCAATCGGCGTAGACATCGGCGGCACCAAGATCGCGGTCGGTGTGGTGGACGAGGACGGCAGGATCGTCGCGAAGACCAAGCGCAAGACCAAGCCGCAGGACCCGGCGGGCATCGATGCCGCAATCGCCGATGCCGTGGCCGAGCTCGCGGTCGATCACGAGTTTCACTCGGTGGGCCTCGCGGCCGCCGGCTTCGTGTCCTCCGACCAGGAGCACGTCCTGTTCGCTCCCAACATCGCGTGGCGCGACTATCCGCTCGCGGCCAACGTGCGCGCGCTGCTGGGTCGCGATGATGTCGCGGTGGTCGTGGAAAACGATGCGAACGCGGCCGGGTGGGCGGAATTCGCCTTCGGCGCCGCGCGCGACGTGCAGCACATGGTGCTGCTCACGATCGGCACCGGTCTGGGTGCGGCGATGGTGGTCGACGGCAAGCTCGTGCGCGGCGCGTACGGCTTCGCCGCCGAGCTCGGCCACCTGCGCGTGGTGCCCGGCGGGCACTCGTGCGGCTGCGGACTGCGCGGCTGCTGGGAGCAGTACGCGTCGGGTTCCGCGCTGACGCGCGAGGCGCGCCGCGCCGCTATCGAGCGTCCCGTGCGTGCCGCCGCGCTCCTCGAGCTCGCCGGCGGCGACCCGTCCGCGATCACCGGCCCGCAGGTGACCCAGGTCGCCGTCGCGGGCGACGACCTCGGCATCGAGCTGCTCGCGGAGCTCGGGCGTTGGATCGGCGAGGGCTGTGCCTCGCTCGCCGCGGCGCTCGACCCCGAGCTCTTCGTGATCGGCGGCGGCGTCATCGCGGCCGGCGACCTCCTGCTTGGCTCGGCACGCCACGCCTTCGAGGAGAACCTGCCCGCGCGTGGACACCGTCCGATCGTGCCGATCGTGCCCGCGCAGATGGGCAATGACGCGGGAATCGTGGGTGCGGCCGACCTCGCACGCATCGCCTCCGCCCGCCGGTGAGGAACACATGAGCGACACGTACTACCGACTCTTTAAGCACGTCCTGCTCGGCCCGCCGCTCAAGGCGATCTATAAGCCGTGGGTCGAGGGTGCGGAGAACGTTCCCGAGACGGGAGGCGCGATCCTCGCGTCGAACCATCTGTCGTTCTCCGACTCGGTGTGGCTTCCGCTCGTCATCTCGCGCAAGGTGGTCTTCCTGGGCAAGGAGGAGTACTTCACCGGCAAGGGGCCCAAGGGCTTCGCGACGCGCGCCTTCATGGAGGGCGTGGGCACGATTCCGGTCCACCGCGGAGGCGGGCGCGCGTCCGAGGCCGCGCTGCGGACAGGGCTTCAGGTGCTGCAGGGCGGCGAGCTGCTGGGGATCTACCCCGAGGGCACGCGCAGCCCCGATGGCCGCCTCTATCGTGGCAAGTCCGGCGCGGCGCGACTCGCGATCGAGTCGGGCGCTCCCGTCATTCCCGTCGCCATGATCGACACGCACATCGCCCAGCCGATCGGCCAGAAGGTGCCGTCGCGCCACCCGATCGGCGCCCGCATCGGCGCCCCGATCAGCCTCGCGGAGTTCCAGGGACGCCAGTCCGACCGTGCCGCCCTGCGCGAGGCAACGGACCGCATCATGCAGGCGATCAGGGAGCTGTCGGGCCAGGAGTATGTCGACCGCGACGCCGCCATCGTCAAGCGCGAGCTTGCCAAGCAGGCCCGCGAGGAGGCGGGGGAGTAGGTCCCCCGTCCCGGTCTCGCGCGCGTGTGCGCGCACCTAGAATGAGCCAAGAAATCCGCACGTTACCCATCGAAAGGTTCGTCATGTCGGTTCGCCGTGTTGCCCTTCTGACCGCGGGTGGCTTCGCCCCTGCCTGTCGTCCGCCGTGGGCGGCCTCATCGAGCGCTACACCGAGATCGCTCCCGAGGTCGAGATCATCGCGTATGAGCACGGCTACTGGGGCCTGCTGCTCGGCAAGAAGATCGTCATCGACGACGAGGTGCGCGCAAAGGCCGGACTGCTCCACGAGTTCGGCGGCTCGCCGATCGGCAACTCGCGCGTCAAGCTCACCAACGTGGCGGACTGCGTCAAGCGCGGACTGGTCCAGGAGGGTCAGGACCCGCTGCAGGTGGCCGCCGACCAGCTCAAGGCCGACGGCGTCGACGTGCTCCACACGATCGGCGGCGACGACACCAACACCACCGCAGCCGACCTCGCGGCGTACCTCGCCCAGCACGACTACGGACTGACCGTCGTGGGACTGCCCAAGACGATCGACAACGACGTGGTGCCTATCCGCCAGTCGCTCGGCGCATGGACCGCGGCCGAGGAGGCCGCCGGATTCGCCCGCAACATCATCGGCGAGCACCGCTCGGGACCGCGCATGCTGATCGTGCACGAGGTCATGGGCCGCGCGTGCGGCTGGCTCACCGCGGCCGCCGCGATGAAGTACCGCGAGGACCTCGAGACCCGTGAGTTCCTGCCCGGAATCGGCCTCAGCAAGGAGCGCTGGGACATCCACGCCGTCTACGTGCCCGAGGCGAAGATCGACCTCGACGCCGAGGCCGCACGCCTGCGGACCGTCATGGACGAGATCGGCAACGTCAACATCTTCCTGTCCGAGGGCGCCGGCGTGCCCGAGATCATCGCGGAGATGGAGGCCTCCGGCCAGGAGGTGCGCCGCGACCCGTTCGGTCACGTGCGTCTCGACGAGATCAACCCGGGCCAGTGGTTCGCGAAGCAGTTCGCCGAGCGCCTGGGTGCCGAGAAGGTCATGGTCCAGAAGTCGGGCTACTACTCGCGTGCCGCGGCGGCCAACGCCGAGGACCTGCGCCTCATCAAGTCGATGACGGACTACGCGGTCGAGTGCGCGCTGCGCGGCGAGGCCGGCGTGATCGGTCACGACGAGGAGGACGGCGACCGCCTCAAGGCGATCGCCTTCCCCCGCATCGCGGGCCACAAGCCGTTCGACACGACCACCGACTGGTACGTCGACACGCTCGCGGCGATCGGACAGGCCTAATCACCATGACAGAGGCTGCCCTGACGGCGGCGGGTGTGGATTCGTACCTCTCCAAGGAGGCGAAGCAGCAGCCGCAGTGGCCCGACGCCGCTGCGCTGCGCCGCACGACCGACCGTCTCACGCAGGTCCCCCTCTGGTGTTCGCTGGCGAGGCGGACCGGCTGCGCGAGCAGCTCGCCGCCGCGTCGCGCGGCGAGGCCTTTGTGCTCCAGGGCGGCGACTGTGCCGAGATCTTTGCGGAGGCCACGGCCGACCGCATCCGCAACAAGATCAAGACCATCCTGCAGATGGCCGTGATCCTCACGTATGGCGCGTCGACTCCGGTCGTCAAGATCGGCCGCATGGCCGGTCAGTACGCGAAGCCGCGCTCGGCCGACACCGAGACGATCGGGGGCGTCACGCTGCCGGTCTACCGCGGTGACATCGTCAACTCGTCGGCCTTCACGCCCGAGTCGCGCATCCCCAACCCCGAGAGGCTGCTCGACGCGTACCACGTGTCCGCGTCGACGCTCAATCTCATCCGCGCCTTCACCCAGGGTGGATTCGCGGACCTGCGCCGCGTCCACCAGTGGAACAAGGGCTTCTCCGCGAATCCCGCGTACGCAAAGTACGAGCAGTTCGCGAAGGAGATCGACCGCGCGGTGCGCTTCATGGCGGCGGCGGGAGGGGACTTCGACGCGCTCAAGACGGTCGAGCTGTTCTCGAGCCACGAGGCGCTGCTGCTCGACTACGAGCGTGCGCTGACGCGCATCGACTCGCGATCGGGCCTCCCGTACGACTGCTCGGCCCACTTCCTGTGGATCGGGGAGCGCACGCGTCAGCTCGACGGCGCCCATGTCGAGTTCCTGTCGAAGGTGCACAACCCGCTCGCGGTGAAACTCGGCCCCACGGCGACGTCGGGCGACGCGATCGCGCTCGCCGAGCGTCTCAACCCCGACAACATCGCCGGCCGCCTCACGTTCGTGGCGCGGATGGGCGCGGGCAAGGTGCGCGACGCGCTGCCGTCGATCGTCGAGGGCGTGCGTGACGCCGGTCTCGCGGTGACGTGGCTCACGGACCCGATGCACGGCAACACGTACACGTCGGAATCGGGCTACAAGACGCGCAACTTCGACACGATTCTCGACGAGGTCACGGGCTTCTTCGAGGTGCATGAGGCGCTGGGCACCGTGCCGGGCGGCCTCCACGTCGAGCTCACCGGTGACGACGTCACCGAGGTCATCGGCGGCACCGAGAAGATCGACGACGAGGGCCTCGCGCGGCGCTACGAGACCAAGGTCGACCCGCGACTCAACCACCAGCAGTCGCTGGAGATGGCGTTCCTCGTGGCGGACCTGCTCAAGAAGCACCGTCCCGAGCGCGAAGAGATCTTCTAACCC
Source organism: Demequina sediminis (assembly GCF_030296675.1). Taxonomy (GTDB): domain Bacteria; phylum Actinomycetota; class Actinomycetes; order Actinomycetales; family Demequinaceae; genus Demequina; species Demequina sediminis. The sequence goes on from NZ_AP027736.1 coordinate 590,486, forward strand.
CAGCATCGTCCCTCATGCCCCGTCCCGGTTCGCCGGGGCGGGGCATTGGCGTCCTCTCCCGCGCCGGCAGGAGAGGGGACGATGCCGTGCGTCAGTTGTAGACGAGGACGATCGAGGTGTTCTTCTCGACCTCGGCGCCAGGCACCAGCGACTGGTCGACGATCGAGTTGGGGGAACTCCACGGCCACTTCGAGTACAGCTCGACCTTGAGGCCGTCGTCCTTCGCGGCCCGCTCGGCCTCCTCGACGCCCAGACCCACGTAGTCCGAGACGGTGACGAGCGGCGGGCCCTCGGAGACCGTGATGGTGATCGCATCGGTGCGCCGGCCGTCAGCGCCCGCCTCGGGGCTCTGGAGGTAGACCTCGCCCTTGGGGGCGTCATCGGTGCGGGCGCGCTCGATCGACACGTCAAGCGCATAGCGACCGAGTTCCGCGACCGCATCGGCCTCGGACATGCCCCTGACGTCGGGGAAGGTGATGGGCTCCGGCCCACCGGAGACCTCGAGCGCGACGGGGGTGTCGTGGCGCACGGTCTCTCCCGCGGCGGGGGTCATCGAGATGACCTGACCCGCGGGGATGGTGTCGGAGTAGGTCTCGGTGATCTCGCCGAGGGGGAAGCCGAGCTCGGCGAGCGTGCTCTCGGCCTCGTCGCGCATCGCATCGACCACGTTCGGAACCTCGCTCATGCGCGGTCCCTCGGACACCGTCACCACGACAGTGCCGCCGTTCTCGATGCGTCCCTGGGCGCCGGGATCCGTGCTGATGACGATCCCCTCCGGGATCTCGTCGTCGTTCGTGTACTCGACGCTCGGGATCAGTCCCGCGCCGTCGAGCACCGTCAGCGCGTCTGCTTCCTTCTCGCCCACCACGGTGGGAACGGTCGTGTAGGCGCCGGGGCCGATCGAGTTGTACCACCACAGGCCGCCGCCGCCGAGCGCGAGGACGGCGATGAGCACCGCGGCGATCCACCAGCCCGCGCGGCGGTCGGTGCGCTGCGGCTCCTTGGCCTCGGGGTCGTCCTCGGGGATCTCCTCGAGCTGCTGGCCCACTGCGGGGAAGGGATGGCCGAGCCCGATCGGCAGCGCCACGGTCGAGCCGGCCGCGGGCGCGTCGAGCACCGCGGTGGCATCGGGATCCACGCGCGTGGGGTGGGCCCCGCTCGGAGGGTCGGCACGGCGATCCAGGGTCGGGTCGTCGAGCACCATCCTGGTCTGGCGCACGAGCTGCAGGGCGGCCGCAGCATCGGCGGGCCTGGCATCGGGGTCACGCGCGGTGAGCGACTCGACGAGCGCGTCGATCTCGGGAGGCAGCCACGGCACTACGGTCGACGGCGCGGGAATGTCCTCGTGGACGTGCTTGGTCGCGACCTGCATCGCCGTCGCGCCGGTGTGCGGTTGACGTCCGGTGACCATCTCGTAGAGCAGGACGCCCGCCGCGTACACGTCGGTGCGCGCGTCGGAGTGGCCGTTGCTGATGAGCTCGGGGCCCAGGTACGCGACCGTCCCGAGGATCGTGCCTGACGTGCTCGCGGTCACCTCGGTGACGGCGCGCGCGAGCCCGAAGTCGGCAACCCTGGGGCGCCCCTCGGGGTCGATGAGCACGTTCTCCGGCTTCACGTCCTGGTGGACCAGGCCCTGGCGGTGCGCGGAGGCCAGCGCGTCGAGCACGTGGTCGAGCGTCGTGAGCGCCTCGCCGAGCGAGAGTGTCCCTCGTGGGTCATGCGCTCGCGCAGGTTCTCGCCCTCGACGTACTCCATCGTGAGGTACGAAACGTCGGCGTCCACTCCCTGGTCGTACACGCGGACGATGCCGGGGTGGGTGAGTCGCGCCGCGGCTTTGGCCTCGCGCCGGAACCGCGCGACGATCTCGCGCGAGTTCGGATCAATCTCGAGGTGGGGGTGCATCACCTTGAGCGCGACGTCGCGCTCAAGCCGCCGGTCGAAGGCGAGATATACGGTCGCCATGCCCCCTGCTGCCACCCGCTCGCGCACCTCGTACCGGCCGTCGATGACGCGGCCGAGGAGGGGATCGGTGAGGGTGCTGGACACGCTGCTCATTGTAGGCGCGGTGTGGTGTTGCTCAGGAGACTCGGTTGCGGCGCGGCGCGGGGATGCTAGGCGAACCGGGCCATGTGGGCGCGCACCGCGGCGACGTAGTCGACGGTGTCGTCGTAGAGGCCGTGGCGCTTCACCGCGGCCGCCCCTGGTAGTAGCCCGCGATCGCGTGGTCGAGGCGGTCGAAGGTGCGCGTGAGCGAGCGGAGGATGAGCACGCCGGCGAGCACGTTGTCCTCGGGGTCGAGCAGGTCGATCGGGCGGCCCGCCATGTCGGAAGCCCACTCGCCCGAGCTCGGGATGACCTGCATCGCGCCGATCGCGTTCGCGGGCGAGACGGCCCGCATGTTGAAGCCCGACTCCTGGTAGGCGATCGCCTGCGCGAGGGCAGGGTCGACGCCATACGCCCGTGCGGTGTCCACAATCAACTGCTGCATCGCCGCCCGGCTGGGCACATCCGTCGCGTTGAGTGCGGCCTTGTTGACGTTGGCCGCCGCGACGACGTCCTTGGGATACGTGCGTCCCAGGAACGTGTCGCCCACGAGGCCGGTGGGAGCCCCGCTCGAGCCGGGGATCGTGAGGCGCTGGCCCACGTGAATGATCGAGGCGTTGGCGAGGGAGTTGGCCTTCGCGATCGCGGCGACAGTGGTGCCGTGTCGCTGGGCGATTGCGGACAGCGTGTCGCCCGAGCGCACGGTGTGGACGGTCGAACTCGTCGCGGTGGTCGAGGTGGTTGAGGCGGTCGAGGCCGTCGAGGCCGCGCGTGCGTCGCGCGCCGCGCCCGCCTCCGGAATCGTGAGCCGCTGGCCGATGTGAATGAGCGAGGCGTTGGCGAGGGAGTTGGCCTTCGCGATCGCGGCGACGGTGCTGCGGTAGCGCTGCGCGATGTCGGACAGCGTGTCGCCGGCAACGACGGTGTGGACGGTCGCCGACTGCGCCGCGTTCGTGCTCGCCGCGGCACCTGCCTCGCCTCCGGGCAGGGTGAGGCGCTGGCCGACGCGAATGATCGACGGGTCCGCGATGCCGTTGGCGCGAGCGATTGCCGCGACGGTGGTGCCGTATCGCAGTGCGATCCCGGACAGCGTCTCTCCCGACGAGACGGTGTGGCTGCCGGGGCGCGCGGCCGTGGACGACTCCTTGGACGGGATGACGACCGTGGTGCCGGCGTAGAGCGTCGCGCGCGAGTCGAGGTTGTTGGCCGCGACGATCGCGTCGACCGTCGATCCGTACCGCTGCGCGAGTCGCGACGCGGTGTCGCCCGGCTCCACGCGGTGCGACTGGTCTGCCTGAGCGGGCACCGCTGCGGCGACGCCGAAGGCGGTGGCGAGCGCGGCGGCCGCCGCGAGGCGTCCCGCGGGTCGGGTCATCCTGGTCGCTGCCGGGGTCATGCGTGGCATGCGCGCCTCCGTGGGGTGTCGGTTCCGAATGGGAGATCGGAAGTGAAGGATGTGACAGATGTGACACAAGTGACGGTATCTCGGCGCGGGCGTGGTGACAAGGGCACGGGCAGTGGCAAGGAGGAAGCCGGCCCTCAGTACCCTGGAGCCATGACTGACGACTCCGCGTGGCTCTCCGTTCCCGACTTCGCCGAACAGCTGGGCACCACGGCCAGCAAGGTGCGCGAAATGGTGCGCGAGGGCGAGTTGCTCTCGGTCCGCCGCGGCGAACGCCAGACCGTGCAGATCCCCGCCGGCTTCATCGTCGACGGAGAGGAGGGTCCCACGGTCCTTCCCACGCTGCGGGGCACCCTCACCTTGCTGCGCGACGCGGGCTTCGGCGACGGCGAGGCCGCGGACTGGCTGATGTCGGACGAGCCCGAGCTGGGCATGTCTCCGCTCGCCGCCTTGCGTGAGGGTCGCCGCGCCCATGTGCGCCGCATCGCTCAGGCGATGCTCTAGCCGAGGGCGGGACCTTTACGCGACGCGGTCGACCGCCGCGTCGACCAGGTCGAGCACGGCCACCGGCCGCGCGAGCGCGTCACGGAGGCCCGTCCGCGCCGCGGCGGCATGAGCCGCGATCTCGGCCTCGACGAACGCATAGGCGCCCGAGGCTTCGATCGCGGTGATCGCCGCCTCGATGTCGCTCGCCGTGGCGTCCGCGCGGCCGAGCACGCTCAGTACGGCCTCGCGCTGCGCATCGTCGCCTCGCGTGGCCGCGTGCCACACGAGCAGGGTGCGCTTGCCCTCGCGCAGGTCGTCGCCGACGGGCTTGCCGGTGACCGCGGGGGATCCCGCAACACCCAGGATGTCGTCGCGGAGCTGGAACGCCACCCCGAGCGGAACCCCCGCCTCCCGCACTGCCGCGACGATGTCGGGGTCGGCTCCCGCCGCGGCGGCACCGAGCGCGAGCGGGAACTCGGCCGTATAGGACGCCGTCTTGGCGCGCATCGTGGCGCGAATGTCGCCCTCGAGGCCCGGCAGGGCGGCGAGCGGTGACACCGCGACACGCATGTCGAGGTGCTGGCCGGCGGTGACCAGCACCGCCATCTCGTCGAAGAGGTCGGCAACCACGTCGCCGACGCGGCGCGCGGCGAGTGTCGCGCCGCGCTGAGCGGCGACGAGCGCGACATCGCCCGAAAGGATCGCGCCGGACCGTCCGTAGGCCGCGGGGTCGCCGTGCCACCCCGCGTCGCGGTGGAGCGCCTCGAAGGCGCGGTGAGCGGAGGGCCGCCCGCGACGGGTGTCCGAGCCGTCGAGGACATCGTCGTGAATGAGGGCCGCCGTCTGGAAGAGCTCGACGGCCGCGGCGAGCTCGATGGCAGCGTCGCGATCCACCCCTCCACACGCCTCGAAGGCCGCGAGCAGGAGCCGCCCGCGGAAGGCCTTGCCGCCCTCGGCCGAGCGGGTGAGGCGATCCGCAATCTCCGCCGCCGCCGGTCCCGCGGGGGCCATCGCCGTCTCCGCCCACGTCAGGGCGCGCGCGACGCGGTCGTTGATCTCGTGTCGGGGGTCCTCAGCCGTCATGGGCCCCAGCGTAGGCGCGAGGCGCCCGCACCGATGCCCCCGGCCCGCACGAGCATCGTGGCTATCCCCAGATGCTGGTGGCGCGAGTGCGTCCTCGGGGACCCGGCGCGACGCTGGGGCCATGACAGTGATCACGAGCCCAGGCGACCTCGTCGCACGCGTCCCCGGATTGCTGGGCTTCGAGCCCCTCGACAGCGTCGTCGTGGTCCTGGTCCGCGTGGGCGGCACGCTGGGCACTCTCATGAGGGTCGACGCCGCGGACCTGTTGTCGGATGGCGCCGAGGAGATCTCGCGCGCGATCGCGACGGAGGCTGTGTGCGACGGCGCGCGCCGTGCCGTGGTGCTCGCGTACACGTCCGATGCCGACGTGGGCCGTCTCGCCGTGGAGCCCGTGCTCGCGGAGCTCGAGGGTGTGGTCGTGGCCGCGGACAGCTGGGTGGTCGCGCACGGACGCTACTTCTGCCCGCACTGCATCGATCCGTTGTGCTGCCCGCCCGGCGGGCGCGCGGTGCCCGCGCCGCGGAGCAGACCCCTCGCGCGCACGGCCGGCTCCGGAGGCGACGCGGGGCGTGCGAGCGCTCAGGTGCGCAAGCTGGCCTCCCGAGCCGCGACGCGGTGGGAGAGGCGACGGCTCGGCGACGAGGGCGCGTGGCGCCGCGCGTCGCTCGACCTGTGGAGGAGCGCGCTCGCGGACGGGGTGGAGGGGCCGGCGCCGCTCGGACGCCTCGCCGCAGGGCTCGCGGACGTGCGGGTGCGCGACGCCGTGCTGTTTCTGCTCATCCCCGGTGCGGAGGACGCCGCACTCGACGCCCTCGACGGGGCCGACACCGTGCGCATCGGCGCGGCACTGGGAGCGCAGATGCGGCCCACGCGCCCGCCCGACGCCGCGCGCACCGCCGGGCTGGAGGCCGTACTTGACGCCCTGCTCGACGTGGCGCCGCGACGCTTGCTCGCGCCGGTCGCGGCGACTCGCGGCGTGATCGCGTGGTGGACGGATCAGGCCGCGGCCGCCGGCGCGTGGTGCGCCATCGCGCTCCAGCACGACCCCGCGTATAGGCTCGCCCTTCTCACCCTCGCGCTCGTGGCAAGCGATTCTCAGGAGCGGTGACGCGAGTCGCGGAACGTTTCCGGCGATGGGGGCGTTACAATCTAATGGATTTGCGCGAGGCGATCAGCGGGCCTCACCATCCACTCCGTGACAGGTCGAGAGGGAAGCCGTGTCGCCAGATCAGCCGGGCACCGCCCACGGCACAGCCGGGGACGGACAGTCGCGTCAGACCCGACGCTCGGCTGGCGCACCTCCCCTCACGTCCGACGCTTCGTTGCCGCATGCTGGCAGCAATACCCAGAAGGAGAAGGCCACGACTACCGCAGCCGCTTCCCAGTCCACCGGCGCCGCGAAGGCGACGCCGAAGCGCGCCGCCAAGGCCAAGTCCGACGCGGTCGAGGAGACCGCAGCCGCGCAGCCGAAGGCCCCGACCCGCAAGGCGGCGCCGCGTGCCGCCGCGAAGACCGCCGCGAAGGCGCCCACGCGCGCCGAGCTCGCCGCCGCCAAGAAGGCCGCCGACGCCGATGCCGACGCCGTCGAGGAGGTCGAGGCCGTCGACGTCGAGGCGGACGTCGAGCCCGACGCCGACCCCGCGACCGCGGGCGACGGTGCCGCCGAGCCCGCCGCCCAGGATGACGACGAGTCCGACACGCGCGGCTTCGTCATCGGGGCCACCGATGACGACGCTCCCGTCCAGCAGGTCATGACCGCAGGCGCCACCGCCGACCCGGTCAAGGACTACCTCAAGCAGATCGGAAAGGTCGCGCTCCTCAACGCCGAGCAGGAGGTCGACCTTGCCAAGCGCATCGAGGCCGGACTGTTCGCGGAGGAGACGCTCGCGTCGGGTGAGAAGCTCGCTCCCAAACTGCGCCGCGAGCTCGAGTGGATCGCCAACGACGGTCGCCACGCCAAGAACCACCTTCTTGAGGCCAACCTGCGCCTGGTCGTGTCGCTCGCCAAGCGCTACACCGGTCGCGGCATGCTCTTCCTCGACCTCATCCAGGAGGGCAACCTGGGCCTGATCCGCGCGGTCGAGAAGTTCGACTACACCAAGGGCTACAAGTTCTCGACGTACGCGACGTGGTGGATCCGCCAGGCCATCACCCGCGCGATGGCCGACCAGGCGCGCACGATTCGCATCCCCGTCCACATGGTCGAGGTCATCAACAAGCTCGCGCGTGTTCAGCGCCAGATGCTGCAGGACCTGGGCCGCGAGCCCACGCCCGAGGAGCTGGCGCGCGAGCTCGACATGACCCCCGAGAAGGTCGTCGAGGTCCAGAAGTACGGCCGCGAGCCCATCTCGCTCCACACGCCGCTTGGCGAGGACGGCGACAGCGAGTTCGGCGACCTCATCGAGGACTCCGAGGCCGTGGTCCCCGCGGACGCCGTGGGCTTCACCCTCCTCCAGGAGGAGCTGAGCAAGGTCATGGACACCCTCAGCGAGCGCGAGGCTGGCGTGGTCGGCATGCGCTTTGGTCTCACCGACGGCCAGCCCAAGACGCTCGACGAGATCGGCCGCGTGTTCGGCGTCACGCGCGAGCGCATCCGCCAGATCGAGTCGAAGACGATGTCCAAGCTGCGCCACCCGTCCCGTTCGCAGGTGCTGCGCGACTACCTGGACTAGCGGTTGTGCATCGGTCCGACTATTCAGCAGGTAAATCGCTGGATTGTCGGGCCGATGTCAGCACCATACACCCGCACAGCGCTTCTAGTCCAGATATTCGATAGACTGGCCTCGTGCCTACTGACATCGAATACAGCGCCCTGCTCGAGTCGTGGGTGCTCGCACTGCGCGCCGAACGCAAGTCGCCGGCGACAATCAAGTCCTATACGGATGGCGTTCGTGGGCTCTTTGCCTGGTGCGATGAACAAGGCGCGGCGCGGGAGCCGACGCGCGCGAGCGTGAACGGGTACATCGCGGCCCTGCTCGACAGTGGGAAGCAACCTGCCACCGCGCGGTCACGCCAACTCGGCATCCGGCGGTTCACTCGATGGCTAGCCGACGAGGGCGAGATTGAGGCGGATCCGCTCGTGGGACTTAAGCCGCCCAAGCTCGACGCGCCCATCGTTGAGCCGCTGAGCGATGCCGAGCTCAAAGCGCTTATTCAGGCGTGCGCTGGCAAGGAGTTCCGCGACATTCGCGACACCGCGATCGTGCGCCTCATGGCTGAGACGGGGATCCGAGCGGGGAGTGCGCCGTGATCGCCCTCGACGATCTGGACCTCATGGCGGGCACTGTAGTTGTCCGGAGAGGCAAGGGGGCAAGGGCCGCGTGGTGCCCATCGGCCCGCAAACAGTCCAGGCACTCGACCGCTACCGTCGACGCCGTGCAGGTCACGCGCTAGCGGGCTTGCCGAGCCTCTGGCTAGGGGAGCGGAAGCGCGGCTTCACCTATGACGCACTTCACAAGGCGCTCGAGGGGCGGGCGAAGGCCGCTGGGATTGCAGGCTTCCACCCCCACAAGTTGCGTCACACGGCCGCCCATCGCTGGCTCGCGGCGGGTGGCTCTGAGGGTGGACTCATGGCGGTGGCCGGATGGACGCGCCCTGACATGCTCCAGCGTTACACGAAGGCGCGTGCTGCCGAACGGGCGGCAGTGGAGTCGCGCTCGCTGAACCTGGGTGACATCTAGGTTGGTGAGCGCTGTGGGTCGCGGTTTGCATAGCGCTCAGTTGTCTGCGAACATGGAAATACAAGAGGTTGAGTTGATGCTCAACCGACCAGAACATCGACGACACCTAGTCCGATGGACCGGAGTTACATCGCGCAATGCGATTGCCGGATAAAGAGGTTCTAGGCCCCCGATGGGACAGCCTTCTGCAAGGCCCGCAATGGGCTACGTAGGAATGCTGGACCGGGGCGGTTGAAGTAGGCGCAAGGCCCAAACACCGAGTTCACAGAACGAGCAAGAGGCTCGTAACTGTGTGCTCGGTGTTCGTGTATCCGAGAGGAATCACGATGGCCTTGCAAGCCGAGCGACGCCTTGCCGCTCAGATCGCCGCCCACGAGTCTTGGGCAACCACTGCCGACCGCTCCCGACGTACGGCGCCCGCGCGTGCCGCTCTTATGCGGAAGTTTGAGGATCAGGTCGATCCGGACCGCTCTCTCAGCCCTGACGAGCGCGCACGACGCGCCGAGCACGCTAGGAAGGCATACTTTGCCCGCTTGGCGCTCAAGTCCGCGAAGGCCCGCGCGGCTCGCCTGATCGTGGCAGAGGGCGACGCTGCCGCGGTCGAGCTCGCCGCACTCGGGAGCGCTGATGCCCGGTGAATCGCGTCCCCCTCGACCCCTCTCGGGGTGCCATCGCCATCAGCGGCATGCTTGCCCGTGGCGAGCGCCTACCTGAGCCGCCTCCCTCCGTGCCGTGCCTCGACTGCGACGCCCCGGCACCCCGCAACACACGCCGATGCGACCGCTGCCTCGATGCGCTACTCGAAGGACTGAAGCGCCGCCAGGAGGCTGCACGGCGATGCATGCCTCTCGAGCACTTCGGTGGTGTCGCGTGAGCGCCGCGTGGCTCGACCTCCCGCCCCGGGCGGTGAGCGTTGACGGAGTTGACGGTTCGGACGGTCTGGGCGGTTCGGACGGGACCCCCTTGACGTTCTGTCGCGAACCGTCCGATGGCTCGCGCGGTACATCCGCACGACATCCGACTACGACATCGAACTACTCGCCCTGTGGGTCCTCCACACTCACGTGGTCGACAAGGTTTACACGACGCCCCGCCTGCTCATCGATTCGCCGATGCCAGGCTCAGGCAAGACCACCGTGCTCGAGCACATCCAGCGCCTTGGATTCCGGCCCATGCAGGCCGCGAGCCTGTCCTCACCCGCATTGCTCGCCAGGGTCATCGATCAGGGTGTGCGGACCATCTGCATTGACGAGTGCGACCGCAACCTCGACCCGAAGCGGGAAGGCGTCGGAGAGCTCGTGGCCGTCATCAACTCGGGATACAAGCGCGGCGCGACACGTCCCGTCCTTGTGCAGGTGCGGGGCAGTGAGTGGGAGGTGTCTGAGATGAGCACGTTCGCGCCTATCGCGATGGCGGGCAATCAGCCCGATCTCCCCGACGACACACGCTCAAGGACACTGCGCGTGTTGCTCATGCCCGATCTTGACGGCACCGTTGAGGAATCCGACTGGGAGCAGATCGAGCCGAATGCCGCGGATCTGAAGGCACTCATCGAGGAATGGGCGGCGAACTACGGCGAGGCCGTTGCGGGCGCATCAGGCGAGTTGCCTGGCGAGGTGAAGGGCCGCGCGCGCGAGCGCTGGAAGCCACTCAAGAAGGTTGCACAGGCGGTTGGCTACGGCTGGCCCGAGAAGGTCGACGAGCTCGCCATGCGGGACCTCGAGCGCGAGTCCCTCGAGCGCGAGGACGGCGCAGTGCGCGACAAGCCCGCCATCGTCGCACTCAAGGACGTCATGACAGTTTGGCCCGAGGGCCGCGAGCACCTGACATCGGAAACCCTGGTCCGCTTCCTGATCGCCGAGAGCCCCGAACAGTGGGGCGCGACAAGTTCCTACGGACGCGCACTCACTCCGCAACGGCTCGGGCGCATGCTCTCGAGCAACTTCGGAATCCACACAGGCAAGACCTCAACCGGCGAGCGCGTCTACTTCCATGCCGCGTTCCTGACGGTGTGGGGCCGCCTCGGAGTGAAACCGCCCAGAGCGTCAACTCCGTCAACTCCGTCAGGGGGCACGGCATGAGCTCCCCGTCAGCCGCCAGTCCCTCGACATTGACCCACCAGTGCGCACCGATTGCGCCGCGACCGAAGGAGATCCGCTCGTGACGAAGAACAGGGATAGCGGGCCGAACTGGCCCACGAAGGCGCGTCGTGAGCTTAGGCGTCGACGTCGCAAGGGTGCTGCAACGCAGCCGGGACGATCCTTCGCGGAAGGCCTGGCACGTGACCTTATCGCGCTACAGGTCAGCCGCGGGATGCTCACCAAGCCGCCGACCCGCCCACTGGACAAGGTGAGTGCAGTCCACATCCGGGAGACGCACGGCCTGTTCGGCACGGCGCGCGTGGCAACACATGGCGGCAATGTCCGTGTCGCGTGGCGTCCCTCGGGGTGGTCGTGCACGGCGTGTGGGCCGCAGAGCATCCCCGGCTGCCCACACACCAAGGCTGTCGCTCGCACGCCTGCATGGCGAGCAGTCAGCGCGGGAGAGCAGGCGCCCGCATGATGCCCGCCGCCACCCGGATCCGGACCAGCGGGCGTGACCTGGTTGCGTTCGTAACCATCCCCGGCGAAGACGAAGTGCGTGTGCGGTGGACCCCGCCGGCGAACTTTCGATGCGACATCCACGGCCCCTCACCAGTCGCCGACTGCCCACACGCGGCAGCGGTGCGCAACTCACCCCAATACCTCTACGACACGGAGCCCCACGAATGACCGACCAACTCACCAGGGCCGACCTCGACGGCATGACACCCGAGCAGATCACCGACGCGCTCGACGCCGGACGCCTCGCGGTCACCCTCGGGCAGTACGCGCCCGACGAGGCCCCCTCATCGACCGTGCCCGACACGGAGCGATCACCCGCGCCGACATTGCAGACCTGGCCCGACTGGGCCGACACGACCTGATCGCGGCAGCCGTCGACGATCGCCGCATCACCACCAAGGAGAACTGACCATGGCCGAAACCACCCGCCGCAGCCTCAAGCACTTCCAGCGTGACCACCGCGTGTCCGAGCCTCGCCTCATCGCAGGCACCTCGGGACTGCCTCCCCGCGAGCTGTACCTCGACCACCCCGACGCCCTGGCACGCCACGACGCCTACACGGCCACCCTCGAGCGCATGGCACAGCGAGGCCGCGAACGTGCCGCCCTGCGCGCTAAGGCCGAGAATGCAGCCGCCGAGTATCGGGCCGCACGACACGCAGCCGCCGACGCTGGCGAGGACCCTGGCAAGGTCGTCGACAAGTCCCCGAAGATCGTCGAGCAGATCGCACAGGTGCAGGCCGCCTACGACGACGACGCACGCCAGCTCGAGCGTCAGGGTCGAGCCCTCGCCGCCGCCATGCAGGACGTCGCCATTCCCGTGGCCCTCGCATCCGAGAACCTGGCACGCGAGGCCGTCACCCGTGCCCGCGATGCCTACGAAGCCCTGACACTCGCCGAGGCCGACTACCGCGAGCATGCAGGAACCGCGCTCACCATGCGCCGCCTCGCCCTGTACGGCGGCACCATCCCGAACCTGCGCACCGCAGGCAAGGGACTACCGGGCTTCGCTGTCGCAGCAGTCGACTTCGACGCCGCCGCAGCACTGCCCGACCAGATCGCCACCGAGGCCCACGCCGTCGAGGCATGGCGCACCGAGCAGGAGCAGGCCCGAGTAGCCAACACCACCGGAGCGCGAGTGCGTGCCGAGGACTTCACCACCGCGTGAGCCACGCCGCGCGCTCGTGTCAACAACGGCGCGAGCGCGCGGCCCCGCCACGAAGGCAAAGGCTCAGGTAAAGGAGCCGTCAAGGGGTGGGGACAGGCCCGTCGAGCCCTTCCCGTGCTTGACCGCCGGAGAGGAGGGAAGAGTTGGCAACGGTAAATGATGCTCAGTTTTCGCCACCGAAAGGTAAAGGAATGACCGACGTAGAGACCCCTGATGGCCTCGGTTCGCGGGGTGCGAGGTTCTGGACCGCGACCCTCGAGGCGTATGAGCTGTCCGACTCAGAGACGCCACTGTTGCTTGAGGCGTGCAGGACCCTCGACAACCTCGACGCGCTCGCCCAGGCTGTCGCCGACCACGGCGCCATGACCGTAGGAAGCATGGGACAGCCCGTCGTGAACCCTGCACTCACCGAGGCGCGAGGCCAGCGGATCGTGTTGCACCGGCTACTCGCAGCGCTGGCACTCCCTGATGAGGATGGCGAAGCAATCCCCACTGGCGCACAGCAGCGCGGCAAGGCGTCAGCGGCGAAGCGCTGGGCTGGACACACGTCCGAGCGTGCCCTCAAGGCGGTGGGGAAATAATGGCCCGCGCACGCCGCACCACGACCCCCACAGCCGACGACATGCCTGCCAGCCTGCGTGAGTACCACCCGGGCGACTGGCCCCCGCCTCTCGAGCGCGTCGAGCCGATGGCCGCTACTTGGGGTCGTGCCCGCATGGCCGCCATCGTGTCCCGGTCGCTGTGGAGTGCCGCACGACGCGCGTGGCTTCACTCGCGTGGACTGCGCACCGTTCGCGACCTCGAGGGTGGTGCGTGATGGCCCGCGTTCGCCGTGCAGCATTCGACCCCACAGGGCTTCCTCCCGAGGTCGCCGCTGGCCCCACGCATCCGGCATGGGGCGGCACGGGTGATCCCGACGACCATGGCGCGCGCTCGAGGTGGCAAGACGCGGGCCGCGAATGGTCCCGCGCCGCACTGGGCAACCTCAACGGCTGGATGACGCTTCTCCCGCGCGACGTCCGCCTCGAGCAGTCTGCGCGTGGACGTGCGAGGCGCATGGGAGCGCTCGAGGACTAGTAGCAGCTCGCGAGCTGCATCCATTCGTCGATGTACCCCATCAGGTCGGCGTTGTTGTGCCCCGTGCGATCCATCGTGATGCCGTTGTTTGCATCTGCGGTGTCGAACTCGGCTTGCAGCCCCGCGCAGTCGGCGTCAGCGCCCATCGCGTCGATGCGCTCCCGCACACTTGTGTCGTAGTCCTCCCACGGCACGTCAGCCGAGGGCGCGGTGGGCTCGGGGTCAGCAATACCCGTCTCGACCGTGGCGGGCGTCGTATTGGCCGTGGTCGACTGCGGATCGCTTCCGCCCGTGATCGCGTCCGTGAACCACCAGATGCCTGCCACGAACAGCCCGATGATCAGGAATCCCGGCAGGCACCCGATCCGCGTTTGTCGACGTGAAGACCTTGCCATCATTGCCCCCTCAGATGCGTTGGTTCACACCATATGCCCACGCCCCTCCTGTCAGCCGTCGCCGCGACCATTCGGTCATGCCAGGTGAACAACTACTCCTGTACGCCGCCGCTCGAGCCGGCCGCACCGCGATCCTCGAGACCGCATCGGGCCGCATCGTCGCATGGGTCGAGGTACTGCCCGACGGGATGCTCCGGGCGCGCCGTCGGTCCTGGAGGTCCGATCCTGTCGAGACGGTGCCGCAAGCGATCAGGGCCGCCGCCGTGATGCCGCAGTGGGGTTGAGTGCTCAAACGCAGACCCCAGGGATCCCGCGTGTTCGCAATGACGTTGGTCCGGAGTAACCTGCACTGCATGGCTGGGGGAACGGCGAAATCTGACTACATTCGGCGTACGCGTCGAGTTGCCACCGTGACGAAGTGGTCTGCCGTCTCGGTCGGGCTGTTGGCGATCGTCGCCACAGGCTTGCTCTGGTGGGCATCTGTGTCGGCGCGGGAGACGCTCAGCGGTGCCGATGCCGATTTGTTCCTGGCGAGTGCGAGCTCGATCGCAGCCGGTCAGGCCGATGCCGAAGCCAAGGCGGCTCTCACGGAGGCGAAGAGCGCAGCCGATACCGCGACTGCCCAACTGAAGGCCGCACAGTCGCGCGCAGATCAGGCGTACTGGGACTGGTATATGGGCTGCGAGAGATGTGTGGCCGACTACAACTACGCCAGCTCTCTAGTGGAATCTGCCGCAACTGCCAGCGACGCTGCGAACGCCGACTATCGGAGCACAACCTCGGACGCCGAAGTGACGAGCGCAAGACTCGCAGAATCCCTGGCAGGCGAAGTGACCGCGCGCGCAGCACAGGCGAGCGCCTCCGACGAAGCGGAGGTGTTCTCTGCTCTGGCCATATGGGCTTCCGGCGCCACCGTAGCCCTACTGATCCTCGGCGCCATCGCCGTGCTAGTCACCTCAACGATGGCGCTGCGCGCGCGCGCAACGTTCGAGGGCTCGGAAGACGGGGAGACAGGCGTACTCGGCTCGTCCCCTACGTGAGGGGCAAGGCGTGTTGCTGCGGGTCTATGCAGCGAACGGCGCCGCCTCAAGCGCAAGTGCGACGAGGTACCTGGGCATGCGTGGCAATCGAAAACGTGCCGGGGTGTATTCGAGCCGCTGTTGCCCCACTTCTACGCCCCGAGATCTCCACTTGCCGTGGCGATCGCTGCGGTGACCTCGCGAGGAACTGGCATATCGAGACCAACTCTCTGGCGCCTGTTCGTGCCGTCCGTGCGTTCCTGCCAACGCAAGGTTGCATGCGGCTTCTTCGTCGTTCGCTCCCACCTGGCGGTGGCGGAGATCTTGTCGCCCGGCTTCATCACAGGCTTGGTTGATCCGCCCATAGACGTGCGCGTCACGCCGTCCGAAAACTCAATCCGGACATTGAGCGCCAGGTCGGGTTGAACTCGTGTTGCGATGACCTGCACGCGCAGTTCGCCCACGACGCGAGATAGCTGGATGTGCCATTTGACCTCACGGCGCTTGCGCCGCCACTCCGCCCAGCGTGCTCCTAGCCATACGAGCAGGGGTATTGCAAGGAACTGCGCAACCCACTGCCAGTTCTCGCCAAACCATTCGGTCATGGGCTGAGGTTAGCAACGGCGACGGCCCGCTCCTCAGATGAGGGGCGGGCCGTTGTGGATCCTCCAACCGAGCACAGGCCCGGTTTCCCTATTCAGTTGTGGTTGTCCCGCGGTGGTAGGGCGCGAGTTCTCTAGGCGGACATCTCGGCTTCGGTGGGGAACACGTCCTCGTACTTGAGGTCAAGAGCCTTCATGATGTCGATGACTTCGGGCACGGACGCCTTGCCAGGGTCGGCGACCACCCGCTCGAAGCGCTTGAGCGCCATGCCCGACAGTTGGGCGAGTGTGGACCGGTCGCGCCCGTCAGCGTTGATTGCCTTCTCGAGCTTCGGCGCCATGATCTCACTGACTCGGCTGAGGTCAACAGTTCCATTGGACCTGGGCATTTCATCCTCCGTTGCTAGTTGGTCTTCCTGGTCTACTGCGGCGGTCTGACAAGGCGAGGTGTGCGCTACGCGCACCTGTCCCGGATCGACCCCTCACCCCGGCCCTCAAGCCGCCCCCGAGCCATTGCCGCTGTTCGGACAGCGCCCGTAGACCCGTCACCGTGGGGAGACAGGCCTACCGGGACCCCGCGCACGCCCTGGCCAGGACGATCGCACGCGCGAGGCGGGAGGCCCGTCACACTCCATTCACGGGACGTCTCGGTTAGCGGCTGAGACGTAGAGAAAGCGCCGAGGACTAGAGGCCCTACGCCGCCACCTGACAGCACGCCAGGGGGCGACGTAGGACCGCTAGGCGGCGAACTGTGGGAAGCGTTCGGCGAACCAGCGCAACGCGTCACGGTGGTCGTACCATGCCTGCTCGGCGGCAATGGCGTATCCCGCAGCGCGCACGTCGAGGCGCTCAGCGGTGGGGACGTTCAGGGACTCCCATTCGAGGGCCGCGAGGTCGCGCAGATCGGTCGCGGTCGCGGCGAGCAGCTCAGGGCTGGTCGAGTGTCGGGGTGCGGCGGTAGTCTCAAGCATGGCGGCCCTCCTTGTGGTCCGTCTCGCCCGCCCGGTGCTCCAACACCGAGGCGGGCTCTTCTTGGTGCCGCTAGTCCATGATATTTCGTCGCACAGCGCTTCTACCAGGCCCGTTCGCTGTGCTTGGTTGCACAGCGCATATGCCTGACGAGTGCGCGACTACCTGGACTGACACGCATCGTGAGGGGGCCCGCCGTGACGGCGGGCCCTTTCGCGTCGTCGGGGGACGCGAAGGGGGACGATGCCGGGGTCACGGGACCTCGGGAGGCACCTCCGGCGACACGACGGCGGGCGTGGCGTCCGCGCGGGTGCGCTCGCGCGCCGTCTGCGCGACGACGATCGCGACGAGCACGAGGCTCGCCCCGGCCACCTGCACGGGGGAGAGCGACTCGCCCAGCCACACCCACGCGACGAGGAAGGCGAAGAGCACCTCCGACGAGGCGAGGATGCCTGCCGCGGTCGCGTTGACGTGGCGCAGCGACATGAAGATCAGCACGAAGGGGGCGAAGCCGCCGAGCGTGACGATCCACAGCAGCGGCGCCCACAGCGGCAGCTCGACTCCCGACAGGGCGCCGTCGAGCGAGATGCGCGTCGCCAGCGTCGCCGGGTCGATGCGCCACCAGCCCGACAGCGCGCCCCAGAACCCCGCGGCAAAGAGCGCGGCCCAGAATGCCACCGCCATGGGTGGCCGCGCCGCGACGCCCCTCTCGCCCGCGAGGAAGTAGAACGCGTAGGCGACCGCGGCGCCGAGCGCGGCGGCGACCCCGAGACCGTCGAGGTGCGTGTCCCAGACCTGGGCCACCACGGCGAGGCCGACGAGCACGCCGCCGATCGCCCACCACAGCCTGCGGTGGACGCGTTCTCGAAAGAGCACGAGCGCGGCGAGCGCGACCAGCACCACCGCGGTGTATTCGAACAGCAGCGCGACCCCCACCGGCAGTCGCGAGATGGCCACCGAGTACAGCCACTGGATCATCGCGAGCCCCGCGACGCCGAGCGCGGCGAAGAACGCGGCGTCGCGCGCGGGAAGGCGCAGATGCTCGCGGCCCGTGACCGCCAACACCACCCCTGCGATGAGCGCGGTCGACGCCGCGCGCGCGAACGTGAGCTGCTCGGGCGAGATGCCAGCCGCCATCACGACCTTTGACACCGAGCCGTTGATGCCGAAGAGCAGCGCCCCCGTGAGCGCAAAGGTCGCGCCGAGTGCGGGGAGCGCCGATGCGCGGGTGCTGCCGTGGTCACCGCACCAGCGTAGGGGCGGCGAGGGCCTGTTCCGGCGGGCCTCTTCCCGGCGTGGCCCCTCGGGCCACTACAGTCATCGCGTACGACCCCTATCCAAGGAGACACCGTGGACGCCGTCCGTTACGCCCTGCTGGTCCTGCACTTCGTTGGCCTCGCCGCGATCCTCGGGCCCGCGCTCGAGCAGCTACGCAGCGACGCGCGCCGCGTCACGACCGTCATGGTGTGGGGTGCGCGTGCGCAGCTGGTCACGGGACTGGCTCTCGTGGGTGTCGCGATGGCGAACGATGCCGACCTCGACCACGTGAAGGTGGCCGCGAAGTTCCTGGTGGCCCTCGCGATCGCGGGAATCGCTGAGGCGACGCGCAAGCGCACCGAGGGCGTCGCGTGGGCCGTTCCCACGGTCGCGGCGCTCACGGTCGTCAACATCGTGCTCGCCGTCTTCTGGCGCTGACATGGTCGAGGTCCGGCCCGCGACGACGGGTGACGCGGCCGAGATCGTGCACCTCGGAGCGCTCATGTACAAGGCCGTCGGCGCGAAGCCGACCCCCACATGGGCGGTCGAGTCGACGCGCACGGTGCAGGAGCGGCTCGGTCGCGACCTCTTCGGCATGGTGATCGACGCGCCCGAGGGCGGCCTCGCGGCGTGCGGGCTCGTCAACATCGCCCCGCGCCTCGCGCGCCCGGGCGCTCAGGCACACGAGACTGGCTACATCCAGTGGATGTCGACGGCGCCCCAGCACCAGCGCAAGGGTTACGCGCGCGCAATCATGGAGGCGTTGCTGGCCGAGACCGACCGGCGCGGCATCGAGGTGGTCGAGCTCCACGCGAGCCCTGCCGGACTTCACCTGTACCGGGATCTGGGCTTCTTCATCAAGCACGACAATGTCGCGATGACCTCGCAGCGGCTGCGCCCTCGCCGGTAGTCAGCGACGGCGCGCGCGGCGCGCTCGCCAGCCCGCCGCGGCGGTCGTGATCGCGGTGGACAGCACCGCCGCGCCGGCCGCGAGCGCGGCGGCCCACCCCACCACGGCATCGGCCGGCGCGCCAGCCAGCCGCCCCGCCGCGATCCACGCGAGTCCCCACGCGAGAGTGGCAGTGGTCGCCCACGCGAGCGCGGGCCGCACCGCGAGATCGCGCGAGATCGCGATCGCGAGGAGGCCGACGGCAGCCAGCGCTCCCGTCGCCGCGGTCGTGCCGGCCTCGGGAGCGGTTCCCAGGAGCCACGCGCCGGCCGCGGCCACGTTCGCGACCGTCGCGACGCTCGCCCACCCCAGGTAGAGGCCGGTCGGAACGTCGACCACGAGCGCCTCGACTGCCGAGCCGGGCGCCGTCCGCGTCAGCCGTACGGCGGCCACGCTCAGCGTCGCGACGATTCCCGCGAGGATCCCCACGGACACCACCACGGCTCCCGCCTGCACCGCGGCGATCCACGCGGCGTTGAGCGCCATCGATCCCACGAGCGGCCACGCGACGCCGCGCACGCGCTCGCGCGTGCCGAGCATCGGGGTCGCCTGAGCGGCGGCGAACGCGAGCAGCCCCGCGTAGATGAGCGACCACACTCCGAATGCCGCGGTCGCGGGGGCGAGCAGGGTGGCGTCGGCGTCGAACGCACCATCGGCCGCCTGCGCGATGGGCGTGCCACCGAAAGCGCCCGAGCCCCATGCCGCGGCCACCACGGCGATCACCGCGCCGCACGCGGCCGCGATCCGCTGCGTCCTCGTGCCGTCCATCGACCTCTCCGTTGTGGTCATGCGCGCCTCCTCGCCGTGGACTGTGACGAGGGCCAACGCGCACCGCGTCGCGGATCATCCATCGGGCGCGCGGTGAGCCGGGGCGGCGGTGTCTGACCGCGCAACTAGGATGGCCGCCGTGGCAAACGACTACTCCGCACGGCACCTCTCCGTCCTCGAAGGCCTCGAGGCGGTCCGCAAGCGCCCCGGCATGTACATCGGCACCACCGACTCGCGCGGCCTCATGCACTGCCTGTGGGAGATCATCGACAACTCCGTCGACGAGGCCCTCGGCGGGTTCGGCGACAGGATCGAGATCGTGTTGCACCCCGACGACTCCGTCGAGGTGCGCGACCAGGGCCGCGGCATCCCGGTGGACATCGAGCCCAAGACGGGGCTCAGCGGCATCGAGGTCGTCATGACCAAACTGCACGCGGGAGGCAAGTTCGGCGGCGGCTCGTACGCGGCATCGGGCGGTCTTCACGGTGTGGGCGCATCAGTGGTCAATGCGCTGAGCGAGCGTCTCGACGTGTGGGTTGACCGCGGAGGCAAGACGCACCACATGGGCTTCCGGCGCGGAGAGCCCGGCTACTTCAAGGACCCCGCCTCGGGCGCCACCCCCGACGCGGAGTTCGTGCCCTTCGTCACGGGCTCGGAGCTCGCGGTGGTCGGCAAGGTCGCGAAGGGTCGCACGGGTACCCGCATCCGCTATTGGGCGGACCGCCAGATCTTCAACAAGTCCGCGACGTTCACGTACGAGGACCTGCTGGTGCGCGCGCGCCAGACTGCGTTCCTGGTGCCCGGGTTGTCGCTCGTGGTGCGCGACGAGCGCAACCCGCTCGAGCCTCACGAGGAGACGTTCCGCTATGGGGGCGGCGCGCGCGACTTCGTCGACTTCGTGGCCACGGACACCGCGATCACCGACACGTGGGAGATCACGGGCCGCGGCACGTACACCGAGACCGTGCCGGTGCTCAAGGCGAACGGTCACCTGGAGTCCGAGGAGGTCGAGCGCGAGTGCATCGTCGACGTCGCGCTGCGCTGGGGCACGGGATACGAGACCGAGACCAGGTCCTTCGTCAACATCATCTCGACCCCGAAGGGCGGCACTCACCTCGCTGGCTTCGAGCAGGGGCTCGTCAAGGCGCTGCGCACGCAGATCGCGGCAAATGCGCGTCGACTCAAGCTCACCGGCAAGGACGGCGTCGAGCGCATCGAGAAGGACGACATCATGGCTGGCCTGACGGCCGTCGTCACGGTGCGCATCCCCGAGCCGCAGTTCGAGGGGCAGACCAAGGAGGTGCTCGGCACCGGTCCCGTGCGCGGCATCGTCGCCAAGGTGATCGACCAGGAGCTCACGGCGATCCTCACCTCGACCAAGCGTGACACCAAGGCGCAGGCGAGCATCGTCCTTGAGAAGGTCGTGGCGGAGATGCGCGCGCGCGTCGCCGCGCGCAAGCAGAAGGAGATCTCGCGTCGCAAGAACGCGCTCGAGACCTCCTCGCTGCCGTCGAAGCTCGCCGACTGCCGCTCCAACGACGTCGAGCAGTCCGAGCTGTTCATCGTCGAGGGGGACAGCGCGCTGGGCACGGCCAAGCTTGCTCGGCGGAGCGACTACCAGGCCCTTCTCCCGATTCGTGGCAAGATCCTCAACGTCCAGAAGGCCTCTGTCACCGACATGCTCCACAACGTGGAGTGTGCGTCGATCATCCAGGTCGTGGGCGCGGGCTCGGGACGCACCTTCGATCTCGAGCAGGCTCGCTACGGGAAGATCATTCTCATGACCGACGCGGACGTGGACGGCGCCCACATTCGCACGCTGCTGCTCACGCTGTTCTTCCGGTACATGCGCCCCCTGGTCGACGCCGGCCGCGTGTTCGCCGCGGTCCCGCCGCTGCACCGCGTCGAGGTGTCGGGCTCCGCGCGGCGCGAGAAGGAGTACCTCTACACCTACTCGGAGCGCGAGCTGCAGGACACGCTGCGCGACCTCAAGCGCGCGGGCCGCAAGTACAAGGACGACATCCAGCGCTACAAGGGACTGGGGGAGATGGACGCGGACCAGCTCGCCGAGACCACCATGGATCCCGGCAAGCGCACCCTGCGGCGCATCACGAGCGCGGACGCCGCGGCCGCCGAGCGGGTCTTCGAGCTGCTCATGGGCAACGAGGTTGCCCCCGGCGCGACTTCATCGTCGCGGGCGCCGCCTCGCTCGACCACTCGCGGATCGACGCATGAGCGGCCTGCCGGCGCGCGCACCCGAGGCCGTCGACGGGGCCGCGCCCTGCCCCGTGCACCCCTACGGCTATCACCTGCGCCCCCGAGTCGCCGGAGCCGGCTCGCGCACGGTGTTCCGGGATGGATCCGTGCTGGGCCTCCCTGCGCGCTGCCCGCTGTTGGAGGAGGAACTGCTCGAGTCCGACCGCGAGCTCGACTTCATCGACGAGTTGTGGGTGCGCGAGAGGGCGTCGGGGAGCCGCGGATTCACCGCACTGACGGCGGCACTCACCGCGGCCGCCCTCGTGATCGCCGTGATCGACGGCGCGACCGTGTGGGTCGTGCTCGGCGTCCTGGGCGCGGCCGCGACCCTCGGGGTGGCGCACGCCGAGGCCGCGGTGGATCGTGCGAGGCTGCGCCGCATCCGCGATTGGCATCGTCGCGTGGGTATCCCGCACTGACCCTTTTCGGGTGCGGCGGGTGCAAGGTCCCGACTCAGGTTTGCCACAATGAAATCCCCGGAGGACCACGCCGCCTGTCCGCGCCAACGACACGAGGGAACTGATGGCTGACGATCGCGCCTCTCACCGCGACCACGAGGACTCGCTCGAGCCCGTCGAGCTCATCCGCCAATCGGGAGCCGTGCTCCGCGTCGGACGCATGATGTTGGCCTCGGGAACCGCGAGCTATCGCGTCAAGGAGGCGATGCAGGCCGTCGCACGCGCCCTGGGTATCGACCGCCACACCGCGGCCGTCACCTTCACCGAGATCACGGCGACGACGCACCGCGGAGCCATCTTCCGTACCGAGGTGACCGAGGTCCGCAAGTTCGGCGTCAACGCCGAGCGCATCAAGCTTCTCGACGACTTCCGGTCGGGAATCCCCGAGCACACGACCGCCGCGGATGTCCACGCCGCGCTCGATGCCATCGAGGCGAAGCCGGCCCTGTACCACCCCGCCGTCAACGCGCTCTCGGCCGGCGCCGCATGCGCCGCGTTCGCCGTGCTCAACAACGCTCGGCCGCTCGAGGTGCTTGCGGTGCTCGTTGCGGCGACGCTGGGCCAATTGCTGCGCCGCTCGCTCGCTCACCGTGGCTTCAACCCGTTCGGCACCACGATGGCCGCCGCCGCTCTCGCGTGCGGCCTGTACCTCGCCTCGGTGGCCCTCTATGGAATCGTCGGTGCGGACGTCGACGTCCACGCGTCGGGGTACATCGCGTGCACGCTGTTCCTGCTGCCAGGCTTCCCCCTCATTACGGCGGCGCTGGATCTTGCGAAGCTCGACTTCTCCGCGGGGATCTCGCGGCTGGTGTTCGCCACGATGATGATCGTGGGCGCCGCGCTGTCGGTGTGGGGAATGACACTGATCGATGCGCTCGACGCGAGTGAGCGCGAGCCGCTGACGCTGGATCCGGTGCCGCATTACACCGTGATCGCGATCGCGAGCCTCATCGGCGTGCTGGGCTTCGCGCTC
Source organism: Demequina sediminis (assembly GCF_030296675.1). Lineage (GTDB taxonomy): Bacteria > Actinomycetota > Actinomycetes > Actinomycetales > Demequinaceae > Demequina > Demequina sediminis. The sequence continues at coordinate 613,673 of NZ_AP027736.1, forward strand.
ATGTTCAACTCCCCGTGGCGGATGGCGCTGTCCGCCGCGCTGATCGGGATGGTGTCGAACACCTTCCGCCTGATGCTGGTTGACCAGGGGGTCGTCATACAGATGGCGACGGTGATCGCGTGCGTCCTCGTGGGGGTGCTGGTCGCGGTCGCCGCGCCTCGCACGCCGTCACCCATCATCACGCTTCAGGTACCCGCGGTGCTGGTCATGATTCCGGGCGTGCTCGCGTTTCATTCGGTGGTGAGCCTCAACGAGGGCAACTACACCGATACGATCGGCGCCATCCTCCAGGTGCTCCTGGTGGTGTTGTCCATCATGGTGGGATTGGTGATCGCCAAGCTCATCACGGATCGCGAGTGGTCGTTCGACCGCGGCTGACCCCACCGGAAGAAGGAGAGCGGCATGGGAACCTCCCGCTACCGAGAGGTCGACGCGTCGCTGCCGTGGATGGGTGGTGCCGCGTGGGGACCACGGCGCCCCACGGTGGACGATGCCCTGGCAGTGGGCCGCGCCGAGGATCCCGTCGCGCTGGGCCTCATGCTGGGGTACGCGAGATCGTACGCCGGCGTGCTGGGTGGGGTCGTGATCGGAGCGACTGCCGCCGCGGCGCTTGCCCTCGCGGGTCAGGGGACGCGTGCCGCGGCCGCCACGGTCGTCGCGGGCCTGTCCGCTCTCTCGGTAGTGGAGACACGCAGGCGAGCGCGCGCCTGGACCGCGATCATCGAGGCGAGGCTGGCCGTGATGGGGGAGCGTGCGTGACGCGGGTAATCGAGCGCACGCGGCGGATCGCGGTCCTGGACGGCCACCGCCTCAGCGACCGCGCCGTGCATCGGATCGCGGGCGCCGCCGCCGCGATCGTGCTGTACAGCTCCGACGCGCTGTTCGACGCGACCGAGCGCTTCCGTTCGCTCCGGCCCGACGTCGACGTGGTCGACGGCGGAATCGTCAAGGCCGACGTGCGGGAGGCAATCGTGCGTGCCGCCGAGGCGGACTGCGTCCTGCTAGCGATGGCAACCCCGTTGCGCCGCCGCTATTTCGTGCACCAGGCAGTCAACGGCGCGATCGACGCGGCGGCGGCCGGCCATCCCACGGTCGCGGTGCTGGTCATGCGCGACCACGAGGTCGAGGGCGACGTCGCGGTGTTCTCGAACACCGGCGAGGCCTCGGGCTACGGCCTGGCGTTCGCGCTCGAGATTGCGCTGCGCCGCGGAGTCGACGTGGTCCGCATCCTGCCCAAGAACGGGTTGTACGTCCGCCGGGCGGCGGAGGTCGGGCATCGGGCGAGCGTCGAGGCGGGCGGAGAGGTCAAGGTTCGCTACCGCAAGGTCGCGCGTCCGCTCGAGACGGTGCTGCGCGGTCAGTACACGCTGGCGGTCCACTCGGTGCTCGACGTGATCGGGCGCCGGTCGACGCGCGCCGAGCCGGGAGCACCCGCCCGCATTCACCACGACGCGAACGTGGACGCCGTGCTGTGGCTGTTGCGCTTCTTCCGCGGGGACGTGTTGTTCGTGGGGGACACGGTGCGGTTGCGCGAGGGCCGCAGTCGGGACGCGATCCTCGAGGCCGCTCCGCTCACGTAGGCGGCGCGTGCGCCCGGAACCGCGCGTGCGCCCCGCCCCGGGTCATCGCCCCCGCCCACGCGTGCGCAAGTCACACATCTGAGAGCAGGTGTGTCGTGTTTCGTGCGTAAACGCGGTCACACCCGGCGTCAGATGTGTGACTTCCGCAAGGCGAACGGTCCTGGCCAACCGAGCGGTCCGGGCCGCCCGAGCCGCCCGAGCCGCCCGAGCCGCGCGCGGCTCAGCCGATTCCGGCGACCGGGACCGTGAGCGCCGCGCCCGAGCCGTCGCGCCTGCCCGGCTCGGCAGGAAGGTCGATGGGCTGTCCGGCAGCGGAGCTCGCGCGCGCCGGGGAAGGTCCCGCCCACGCGAGCAGGAGCGTGTCCTCGCCCTTGAGGAAGCGATGCGCTCGCACGCCGCCCGTCGCGCGTCCCTTGGTCGGGTACTCGGCGAGCGGGGTCCACTTTGCGGAGCCCGGCGCGGTGCCGGGCAGCCCGTCCGAGGGCCCGGCGATGGTCGCGACGGCCGCGTTGAGGTCGGCACCGAGAGCGCCAAAGAACGTCACGCGGGAGTCCTGTCCCAGCTTGATGCCCGCCATGCCGGTGCCCGCGCGACCCTGCGGGCGCACCAGGGCGGCATCGAAGTAGAGCAGGCTTGCGTCGGTCGTGATGAACACGAGGCGGTCGCCGTCGGGGGCCGCCCCGGCACCCACGACTGAGTCGCCGTCCTGGAGCGTGATCGCCTCCCACGCGTCCTTCGACGGGATGTCGTCGGCCTTGACACGCTTGACCACGCCGAGCGCGGTCCCGAGCGCGATCGGCGCCGCGCCGTCGAGCGGCACGAGCGCGATCGCGTCCTCGCCCCGCTCCAGTGTCACGAGCTCGGCGAGGGGAGTTCCGCCGCCGAGGCTCGGCGGCTCCGACGTGGGCGCGAGCGAGGGCACGTCGAGCAGGGACAGGCGGACGATGCGCCCCTGAGAGGTCACGACGCCGACCTCCGCGCGGGCCGAGGTGTGAAGCACGGAGCGCAGGGCATCGTGCGCGCTGCGGCGCCCTCGCGCACGGGCGGCTCGTCGGAGGTGGTGCGCGCCACGAGACCCGTCGTGGACAGCAGCGCGTAGCACGGGGAGTCCTCGATCTCCATCGAGAGCGCGGGCGCCTTCGTGCCGGCACGCGCGCCGACCGCGGCCGCTGGCGCAAGCGCACCTCCGTCCGCGAGGAGGATCGTGCGACGGGGCGTGCCGTGTGCCGCCGCCGCGGCGTCCATCTCGCGTGCGACCACCGCGCGCAAGACGCTTTCCGACCCCAGGATCTCCTCGAGTTCGGCGATCTCGGCGAGCAACTGCGACTTCTCGTTCTCGAGCTCGAGTCGCGAGAACTTGGTGAGTCGCCGCAGGCGCAACTCGAGGATGTACTCCGCCTGGATGTCGGACAGGTCGAAGGCCGTGCGCAGGCGCTCCTTCGCGACCGCCGAGTCGTCGGCCGCACGGATGATCTGGATGACCTCGTCGATGTCGAGGATCGCGATGAGCAGGCCGTCCACGAGGTGGAGCCGGTCGCGGCGCGCGCGCAGCCGGTACGACGACCGCCTGCGCACCACCTCGAGGCGGTGCGCGACCCACACCTGCAGCAGCTCCTTGAGCCCGAGAGTGCGCGGCTCGCCGTCGACGAGCGCGACGTTGTTGATCGAGAAGGACTCCTCGAGCGGCGTGTAGCGGTAGAGCTTTTCGAGCACGGCCTCGGGGTTGAAGCCGTTCTTGACCTCGATGACCAGCCTCAGGCCGTGGTGGCGGTCCGTGAGGTCGGTGACGGCCGAGATTCCCTCAAGCTTCTTGTTCGAGACGCCGTCCTTAATCTTCTCGATGACCTTTTCGGGTCCCACCATGTACGGCAGCTCGGTGACGACGATTCCCTGGCGGCGCGCCGACACCTTCTCGACGCGTGTGGTCGCGCGCGTGACAAAGCGTCCTCGGCCCGTCTCGTACGCCTCACGGACGCCCTCGAGTCCCACGATCTTTCCGCCGCCCGGAAGGTCGGGGCCCGGTACGAAACGCATGAGCTCGTCGAGGGTCGCGCGCGGGTTGTCGAGCAGGTGGCGTGCGGCGGCGACCACCTCGATGAGGTTGTGGGGCGCCATGTTGGTCGCCATGCCGACCGCGATTCCCGCCGCGCCGTTCACCAACAGGTTGGGCACCGCGGCGGGCAGGACGGAGGGCTGCGTCAGCTTGTTGTCGTAGTTCGCGACGAAGTCGACCACGTCCTCATCGAGGTTCTCCGTCATCGCGAGCGACGCGGGCGCGAGGCGGGCCTCGGTGTAGCGCGAGGCCGCAGGCCCGTCGTCGAGCGAGCCGAAGTTGCCGTGACCGTCGACCAGCGGCAGGCGCAAAGAGAACGACTGCGCCATGCGCACCAGCGCGTCGTAGATCGCGGAATCGCCGTGCGGGTGGAGCTTGCCCATGACCTCGCCCACGACGCGCGCGGACTTCACGTAGGCGCGGTCGGGGCGCAGTCCCATGTCCTGCATCATGTAGACGATGCGCCGCTGGACGGGCTTGAGTCCGTCGCGCGCGTCGGGCAGGGCGCGCGAGTAGATCACGGAGTACGCGTACTCGAGGAACGACGCTTCCATCTCCGCGCTCACGTCGATGTCGACGATCTGCGTGTCCGGTCCGTCGGTCATCTCTTCGCCTCTGTCTCTCGTCTGTCCTACCCGTGTGGCCCTGCGGTGGCCGTCAGGGTCCGGACCGTATTGTCTCGTGCCGTCCCGACACCCGCGCACAGGCGCGCGGGCCGCAGACCCGGCCCGCGCATCGTCCCCACGGGCCTTCCCGGTGGGGACGCGGCCGGTCCGCCCTCGAAGGTGAGACAATAGCGGCCATGACGCAGACGCTTGACCAGGCCGTCACGACCGCCGGATATTACCCCGCCCTCGCGACCACCGTCCTGCGGGGCGCGATCGGCGACGAGTCCGTGCGCGGCCACTTTGTCCACGCCGAGACCACATTCGACGACCGCGAGGTCCGCCGCCACATGACCGTGCTGGTCATCACGGACACCCGGCTGCTGCGCGTGCACATGGACGACGGTGCCGGACACGTCCCCGGCGGTGGCCATGAGGCGTCGGCGACGGTCGAGACCACCGCGCTGACCGCGATCCGCAACACCGCGATGACCCACGTGGTTCACGAGCCCGAGCGCTTCCGCGCCGGCGACCTGCCGAGCGAGCTGGTGCTCGCGGTGGGCGGCTCGGTCCACTCGCGACTCGATCTCGAGCCGGCGAACTGCGGTGACGAGAACTGCGAGGCCGACCACGGCTACACCGGCAATCTCACGTCCGACGACATCCTGGTCCGGGTGAGCCTCATTGCCGACGGGGCGGACTCGATCCGCGCGCTCCAGGACTTCGCCGGCGCACTTCAGCGCGCGATCGGGGCGCGCGGGTGACCCCGGACGGGCGGCTGGCTGCGGCCGGACTGTCCGTCCCCGACTACGGCGGCCTCGAGCTCGGAGCCGTGCTCCCCGCCGCCCTGGCCGCGATCGGCGTGGGCGACGCGGTCGTGACCCGAGACGCGGAGGCCGATCGCGCGCGCCTCGGCATCCCGCACGCCGAGCACGTGGTCGTGGTCCTGCTCGACGGGCTCGGACACCACCAGCTCGACGCGCGCCGCGGTCACGCGCCCTTCCTGCGCTCCACCGAGTCGGCGGTCATCACCGCAGGTTTCCCCACCACGACCGCCACGTCCCTCGCGCTGTTCGGCACGGGACGGGCCGCGGGCGCGACGGGCATGACCGGATACACGGCGCACAATCCTCACACGGGTGGCGCGGCCAACCTCGTGTCGTGGGAAGGGGCCGAGGAGCCGCACGAGTGGCAGCGCGAGCGGTCACTGCTCGCGGCGGCGGAGGCCGCAGGGGTGGCGGTCGTGTCGCTCGGCAAGCGACGCTTCGCCGGCTCGGGACTCACGCGCGCGGCACTGTCGGGCGGACGGTTCGTGGGCGCGGAGACCCTTGAGGCGCGCGTGGACCAGGCGATCGCCCAGGCCCGCACGCCCGGGCTGACGTATTGCTACTGGGGCGACATCGACGCCGCAGGGCACAAGCACGGATGGCAGTCGGACGCGTGGGTGTCCGCTCTCGAGGCGGCCGACGGGGAACTGCGCCGCCTGCGCGCGCGGCTCCCGAGGGGCGCGGCGATGGTGGTGACGGCCGACCACGGCATGGTCGACGTGACCGGGGCACCGCGCTGGGACGTGGGCCGGGAGCCCGAACTCGCGCGGGGTGTGCGCCTCGTGGCGGGGGAGCCCCGCGCGATTCACCTCCACACGGACGATGCCCGTGAGGCGCGGGCGGTCGCGTCGCGATGGCGCGAGATCCTGGGCGACGATGCCGCGGTGTGGGAGCGACACGAGGCGATCGCGCTGGGCCTGTTCGGGCCCGTCTCGGCGCACGTGACCGAGCGGATCGGCGACGTCGTGGTCGCGATGGCGGGTCGCGCGACGGTGGTCGACTCACGGACGCAGTCGGATCAGGCCCTCGCGTTGATCGGAGTGCACGGCTCGCTCACGCGCGACGAACTCGACGTCCCGCTGCTGGTCGCGGCGTAGGGAGCGGGCTCAGCCCTGGTCGTTCTTCGCGCCGAAGACGATCTCGTCCCAACTAGGCACCGAGGCCCGTCCGCGCTTGGCGGGAGTCCTGCGCTCGGCCGGCTCGGCGTCGGCCACAGGCTCCGGAGCGACGGCCGGAGCCACCCGAGGCGTGCGCGCGCGGCCGGCAGGGTGGGTGAAGCCGGTCTCCGCCTCGCGCTGCCGACGTGCCGGTCCGAAGCCCTCGAACTCGTCGTCATCCTCGTCGGGCTCGGCGACGGCCTCGCGGGTGCCGCGGCGCAGGTCGAGGTCCTCGAGGAGAAGCTCGGTCTGGGTCTCGACCGGAGCCGCGAAGACGATGTCGACCTCGGCCTGGTCTCCCTCGACGCGCACCACGGGCGTGGGCTCGGTCGCGGGGGCAGGGGGCGCGTCGCCTGGAGAGGGAGCGCGGCGTCCGCCTCCGCCTCGCGCACCGCGCTGAGGTGGCGGCGGGGGATCGGCACGTCGAGCAGCTCCGTCTCCGACAGCCAGCGCGCCTCTTCGTCCTCCGCCGTGACCGTGCGGGCGGTGTGATCGAACGTCCACAGCGCGCGCACCGACCGGCCGGACACGCGGTAGTCGGCCGCGACCTTCCACGGCTCGTCGGCCTCGCGCCACGCGTCCCAGACCACCGTCTCGGGGTCGACGCCTCGCGCCGCCAGGCGATCGGTGACGAGTTCCCCGAGCTGAGGAGCGCTCGCGTCGCGGCCGATCCTGGTCTCGCGCGCCAGGCCCGCGATGTAGCCGCGCTCGGCCGCCACGGGGCCCTCGTACTTCTCGATCGTCGCGACGGTCATGCCGGTCAGCTCCGCGAGCTCGGCTGCCGTGAGTCCCGCACGGATGCGCTGCTGGATCTCGCGCGGCGACATCGACGGGGCATCCGCGTCCTCGTCCGCCGCGGGCCTCACGTGGCTCGGTCGGGTGTAGCGCACCGCGTGGCGGAGCTCGTCGGACAGGGGAAGCTCGAAGCGGTCGCCCGACTCGGACTCCACGACGAGGTGGAGACCGTCCTCGGAGGGACCCACGAGGGTGAGGCGAGTCATGGCATCAGGGTGCCACGGCGCGACTCATGGGGGAGCGCGACACCCCGGACCGGCCGCATTGCCCTCCGCCTACGATGAGCCCATGGTCACACCCTCCGCACTGCTCGAGGTCGCCGCCACCGTCGCGAGGGAGGCCGGACGCCTCATTGTCGAGGGGAGGGCCGATGCGAGGGTCGCCCACACCAAGTCCTCGGCGGTGGACGTGGTCACCCAGATGGATCTCGCATCGGAGCGACTGCTGCGCGAGCGGCTCTCCGCGCTACGACCCGCCGATGGCGTGTGGGGCGAGGAGGGCGAGGACGTCGGTGGAACCTCGGGCATCACCTGGGTGGTCGACCCGATCGACGGCACGGTGAACTACCTCTACGGCCTCCCGCACTACGCGGTCTCGGTTGCCGCGGTCAGCGGACCGCGCGACGTGCGCGAGTGGCGCCTCGAGGCCGGGGCGGTGGTCGACGCCTCGGGGGTCGTGTGGACCGCGGCCCGCGGAGAAGGCGCGCGGCGCGCGGGGGTGCCGTTGTGGCGCGATCGCGGGCCCTCGCTCGACGAGTCGCTCGTCGCGACCGGCTTCCAGTACACCGCGGAGCGTCGCGCGCGACAGGGCGAGGTGGTGGCGCGGCTGCTCCCGCGGGTGCGGGACATCCGCCGGCTCGGCGCGGCCTCGGTCGACCTGTGCCACGTGTCCGCGGGCATGGTCGACGCCTACTACGAGGAGGGTCTGCACCCGTGGGACTTCGCGGCAGGGGCGCTCATCGCCCAGGAGTCGGGACTGCGTGTGGGCGGTCTCGACGGTGGCCCCGCCGACTCCCGCATGCTCATCGCGGCGCATCCCGATGCGTGGCCAGGGCTGCGCGACGCCCTCCTCGAGTCGGGGGCGGGGGACCGCTGACGGCGGCGCGCCGCCCCCGCGAGAGCGCACGAGTCGCTTTCTCGCGTGGGATGGGGCACAATGCGTGCGCCGCAAGGGAACAAATGTTGCCTCTGGGGCATTAGACAGCCACAGGCTCAGCCGAGCCGCTGGCATCGTGGAAGGGACTGAGGCCGCATGGCAACGGATTACGACGCGCCGCGCAAGACCGACGACGAGATTTCGGCAGACTCCATCGAGGAGCTGAAGGCTCGCCGCGCGGACAAGAGCTCCGGCGTGGTCGACGAGGACGAGACGGAGGCCGCCGAGGGCTTCGAACTCCCCGGGGCCGACCTGTCGGGGGAGGAACTGTCCGTTCGCGTGCTTCCTCCTCAGCAGGATGAGTTCACCTGCATGTCCTGCTTCCTGGTGCACCACCGCAGCCAGCTCGCGACCTTCAAGGGCGACCAGCCGATCTGCTCGGAGTGCGCGGCCTGACGCATGGCCACCCCTGAGATCCTCGTCAGCACGACCGAGCCGGGCGTGCCGCTCCCGCAGTACTCGCACCCCGGCGACGCCGGGGCCGACATCACCACGCGGGTCGACGTCACGCTGGCGCCGGGGGAGCGGGCGACCGTTCCCACGGGACTGCGCGTCGCATTGCCCGACGGCTACGCGGCGTTCGTTCACCCCCGCTCGGGCCTCGCGGCCCGCGCGGGGATCACGATCGTCAACGCCCCCGGCACGGTCGATGCCGGCTATCGCGGGGAGATCGCGGTGACGCTCCTCAACACGGACGCGCGCGACACCGTGACGCTCAAGCGTGGCGACAGGATCGCTCAGCTGGTGATCCAGCGCGTCGAGCGCGCGCTGTTCGTGCCCGTCGAGTCCCTTCCCGGGTCTCACCGGGGCGAGGGCGGCTTTGGATCGACGGGGCAGTCGTGACCTCGACCCCGACGATCACGATCGCGCAGGTGCGACCGCGCGAGATGGCACGCGTCTCCGGCCGCGTGCTCGCGGTCCAGGTCGAACCGAGTGACGCGCCTCCTGCGTTCACCCTCCGACTCGACGACGGCACGGGCCGCATCGACGCCGTGTTCATGGGCCGGCGCGAGGTGCCCGGCATCACGCCCGGTTCGCGGATTGCTCTCGAGGGCCGGGTGTGCGAGTCGGACTCGGTCATGCGCCTGTACAACCCGCGCTACGAGCTGGCGCCCGTCGCATGAGCGCCGAGGACTCGAAGGCCGCGCGACTGCTCGGGGGCGACTCGTTCTCGGTGCAGGACGCGATCGGGGGTGGCGGGGCTTCGTCGAATCCGCCGCACCGGGCATCGTCTTCGTGGTGGCCTATCTGGGCTGGGGAGGCTTCCGAATCCCCGTCATCGCGTCCGTCGCGGTCATGGCGGTGCTCGTCGCGGTGCGACTCATTCAGCGCACCCCCGCGACCCAGGCGCTGTCCGGTGCCGTGGGCGTCGCGATCGGTGCCGTGTGGGCCTGGCGCTCGGGCGACGCCTCCGGGTACTTCGTGCCCGGGTTGTGGGTCAACGCCGCGTACCTCGCAGGCGTGCTGCTGTCGATGGCCGTCGGATGGCCCATCGTCGGCGTGGTCATGGGCCTCATTCGCGGTGAGGGAACGTCGTGGCGCGAGCGCCCTGCCGAGCGGCGCAGGTATCAGCTGGCCTCGGGCGTGGTGGCAGGCATGTTTGTGCTGCGCCTCGCCGTCCAGGTGCCGCTGTACTTGGCGGGAGCTGTCGCGGCCCTCGGCACCGCGAAACTCGCGATGGGCGTGCCGCTCTTCGCGCTCACGCTGTGGGGCGTATGGCTGCTGGCCCGTGGCGCAGAAGGTGCTCCAGAGCCTCAGGATCCGCCTCAGACGACACGATAAACATCAGTTCGTCGTGCGCCTCCAGCGTGTCATCGGGCGACGGCGCGATGGTCCTGTCGCCGCGCACGATCGCGGCAAGCACGATGTCGACCGGCCACTGAATCTCGCGCAGGATCACGCCCACGACGGGTGAGGCCGCCGGCAGGGTGACCTCGATCATCGAGGCGCCCGACTGGCGGAACGTGAAGACCCGCACCAGGTCGCCCACCGCAACGGCCTCCTCGACCATGGCGGTCATGATGCGCGGCGTCGAGACCGCGACGTCGACGCCCCACTGGGCGTCATACATCCACTCGTTGCGGGGATTGTTGACGCGCGCGACGGTGCGCGGCACCCCGAACTCCGTCTTGGCGAGGAACGACACGACCAGGTTGGCCTTGTCGTCTCCCGTGGCGGCGACGACGACGTCCATCGTCTCGATCTGCGCGTCGCGAAGCGCCGACATCTCGCACACGTCGGCGAGCATCCACTCCGCCTCCGCGACCTGGGCGACGCGCATCGCGGCGGGGCTCGAGTCGATGAGCAGCACCTCGTGGCCGTGCTCGAGCAGGTCGCGGGCGATCGACCGACCGACCGATCCCGCTCCCGCAATCATGACCTTCATCGGGTGACCTCCGGGGAGCGACCCGTGACGCGCGCGGGATCGAGCTCCGCGCCGCGCACGAGCGCGAAGTAGGCCTCGTCGCCCTCTTGGACGCGGGTGTCGGTGACCGGCAGGAGCGGCTCTCCGAATCTCACGAGGTACGCGACCCGCGCCCCCGACCGTTCCTGAAGCTCGGTGTAGCGGCGCCCGACCCATGCGGGGTCGACGGGCAGCCGGCGCAGGCTCACTCCGGCCGAGGGGTCATCGAAGAGGTCGTCGCTGCCGCCCGGCAGGAGGCGCGTGACGATCTGCGCGGCGGTCCACGGCACCGGCGCGACCGTGGGGATGCCCAGGCGGCGGTAGACCTCGGCGCGCCCGAAGTCGGCGATGCGCGCCACGACGTTCTCGATGCCGTACGTCTCGCGCACGACGCGCGCCGCGAGGATGTTGGAGTTGTCGCCGTCGGACACCGCCGCGAAGCCGTACGCGTCCTCGACACCGGCGGATACCAGCGTGTCGCGGTCGAAGCCGATGCCGGTGATGCGCTGGCCCTTGAAGCTCGAGGGCAACCGGCGGAACGCGTCTCCCGACTGGTCGATGACCGCCACCGTGTGGCCGCGGGCCTCAAACTCGGTCGCGAGGGTGGCCCCTGTTCGGCCGCAGCCCATGATCACGATGTGCACGGCAACCCACGCTATACCCGATGAGCCTAGGATGGTGCGACGTGCGGAGGTTTCTCGAGGGCCTGAAACTGCTGGTGTTCGGGCGTCCCATCGCGACAGAGCGTGCGTATCGCGCTGCCCTGCGCACGCGCGTCGCGCTTCCGGTGTTCGGCGCGAGCCTGCTGTCGACGGTCGCGTATGCGCCCGACGCCGTGATCGACGCGCTGCGCGGAGGCGGCGTGCAGTCGAGCCTGCCGTGGATGGCCGGCGCCGTGGTCGCGATCATGGTGCTGCTCGGCTTCGCGTATCGCTCGAACGTGCGCAAGCAGCCCGACGAGCGCGGCGACTACGGCATCGTGCGCGACCGGCTGGGCCCCGGCGCGGGCGTGGTCACGGGCGCATCCCTGCTGGTCGACTACATCTTCACCGTGGCGGTGTCGGTTGCGGCGATCGCGCACTTCGTGGGGTTCGTGGTGCCCGCGATCGACGGCTGGCACGTGCCGCTCGCCCTCACCGCGATCGCGGTCATGACGCTCGCAAACCTGCGCGGCATCCGCGAGCGCTCGCGCGTCCTGCTCGGCGTGTGGTTCGGCTTCCTCCTCGTCGTGGTTCTCGTGGTGATCGCGGGCGTCCTGCGCGACGACGTCACGCCGCTCACCACCAGCCCCGCGCAGGCGACCTGGTCCTCGGCCCTCGCCTTCGCGGGGGCGATCGCCTCGGGCGCGGTGATGCTCACCGGCATCGACCACCTGTCGTCCTCCGCGCCGTATCACGCCGAGCCGCGCGGTCAGCGGGCGGGACGCACCGTGATCGTGGCGGTCCTGGTCGGCGCGGTGGCCTTCCTCGGCGTCACGCTGATGATGTGGCGCTATCGCGTCTCGGGATGGCAAGAGGGGCCCGCGCTGCTGCAGGTCACAGAGCGCATCTCCGGCTCGTTCTGGGTCGTGCTCGCGGTCACGATCCCGACCGTCGGCATCCTCTACGCCGCGGCATCGGCCGTGTTCCGGCGCTTTGCCGGTCTCACGTCGCTGCTCGCGCGCGACTCGTATCTGCCGCGCCAGCTCGGCCAGCAGAGCGAGCGGCTCGTGTTCCGCGGGGGCGTGCTGTGGGTCGCGTGCGCGTCCGCGGTGATCGTCGTCGCGACGGGGGCACGCCTCGAGCAGCTCGTGCACATGTACCTGATCGGCGCCTTCGCCGCGATCGTGCTGAGCCAGCTCGCGATGATCCGCCTGCAGACCGCGCGCATCGCGCTGCAGCCCACGGGGCGCACCCGCCTGCGCATGATGGGCGCCCGCGTCCTGCACGGGGCGGCCGCGGGCGTCGCGGCCGCGGTGTGGATCGTCATCGCCGTCTTCAACTTCCTCGCAGGCGCGTGGTTCGCGCTCGTGCTCGTGACCGGACTCGTCTTCCTCATGCGCGGCATCGACGCGCACTACGCCGACGTCCGCCGCCAGCTCGCGATCCTGCCCGACGACCCGGCCGCCGCGCGTCCCTCCGCCACCCACGGAATCGTCCTCGTCGCCCAGCTTCACCGGCCCGCGCTGCGAGCGATCGCGTACGCCAACGCGGCGCGCCACTCCACGATCGAGGCGGTCGCGGTGCAGGTCGACAAGGCGGCGACACGCGATCTCCAGCGCCGCTGGAGCGAGTTGCGCCTCAGCATCCCGCTCGTGGTCCTCGATTCCCCGTATCGTGACCTGGTCGCGCCCGTGCTCGAGCACGTGAAGTCGATTCACCGTGGCTCTCCGCGCGACATGGTGGTCGTCTACGTTCCCGAGTACATCGTGGGCAGGTGGTGGGAGCGATTCCTCCACAACCGCGCGTCGATGCGACTGCGCCAGAAGCTGTTGTCCATCCCGCGGGTGGTGGTGGCCGCTGTGCCGTGGCACCTCGAGTCGGCGCTGTCCTACGAGGCGCCCGACACGCTCACCCGCGAGATCCCGCACGTCGAATCAACGGAGGCCCAGTGATGACTGACCTGATCGAACTGTCGATCGGGGCCGTCGCGCACGGCGGCCACTGCGTCGCGCGGCACGAGGGCCGCGTGGTCTTCGTGCGCCACGCGCTGCCGGGTGAGATGGTGCGCGCGCGCCTCACCGAGGCAGGCGATGACGCCAGGCTGTGGCGCGCCGACGCCGTCGAGGTGCTCGAGGCCTCGCCCGACCGAGTCGACTCGGCGTGGCCCGAGGCGGGGCCGGGGGAGTGGGCGGCGGAGAGCTGTCCCACGTCGCGCTGCCCGCGCAGCGCGAGTGGAAGCTCGCCGTGCTGCGCGAGTCCTTCGTGCGCTTCGCGGATCGGGAGTTTCCCGGTGGGGTCGCGGCCGCGCCGGGGACGATGCCAGGGCCGGGTGGGGATGGCGCACGCGCGCCGATGTCGTGGCGGACAGCGAGGGGCGGCCCGCGATGCACCTGCATCGTTCGCGCGAGGTGCGGGCGCTGTCGCGCCTCCCGATCGCGTCGCCCGCACTCGAGGACGCGCTCCTGGAGTCGCGCTTCCCCGCCGGCAGCCGCATCCACGCGGTCGCGCCGGGCGGAGAGGACCCGCGACTCGTGGTCGACGGCGTGCCGTGGCGTGGGGGGCGCGCGGATCACCGCCCCAACGCGCCGCGCCGCGTGCGTGAGCACGTCGCGATCGCCGCGGGCGCATGGGACTTCCAGCTCGACGTCGAGGGCTTTTGGCAGGTGCATCGCGAGGCGCCCGGCGTGCTGGTCGACGCGGTGCTGCGCCGTGTGGGCGACGCGTCGAGCGTGCTCGACCTGTACTCGGGTGCCGGGCTCTTCACCGTCGCACTCGCCTCTCAGGGGCGCGCCGTCACCGCCGTCGAGTCGGACGCGCGGGCTTCGCGCGACGCGCGCCGCAACGTGCACGCGCTTCCCGGCGCGAGCATCGTCCACGGGGACACCCGTGCCTTTCTCGAGTCGGGGCCCACGGGTGTCGACGCGATCGTGCTCGACCCGCCGCGGTCGGGGGCCGGGGCGCGCACGGTCGACGCGATGGCGGCGGTCGGCGCACGGCGGCTCGTGTACGTCGCGTGCGACCCCGTGGCGCTCGCACGCGACACCGCGTTGCTGCACGCACACGGCTATCGGCTGACCGAGGCCGAGGGCTTCGACCTGTTCCCCATGACCCACCACGTCGAGTCCGTCGCGACCTTCGAGCGCGACTGAATCCCCGCATCGGCGCCACCCGAGGAGGACCGCACCCCCGGGACCTCGGCCCTAGGCAGGGCCGATAGGATGAGCGAAGGCCCGATGTGGGGAGACCCCCGAGCGCGGAGGAGACGCATGAGCGCGAACACCCTAGGTTCCAAGTCGACGCTGACGGTAGGCGATCAGCACTACGAGATCTTTAGGCTCGATGCGGTACCAGGGCTTGAGCGCCTGCCGTACTCGCTGAAGATCCTGGCGGAGGCGCTGCTGCGCACCGAGGACGGCGCGAACATCACCGCCGACCACGTGCGGGCCCTCGCCGAGTGGAATCCCACCGCCGAGCCCGACACGGAGATCCAGTTCACCCCCGCGCGCGTAGTGATGCAGGACTTCACCGGGGTGCCCTGCGTCGTCGATCTCGCGACGATGCGCGAGGCGGTCTCCGCGCTGGGCGGCGACCCGACGTCGATCAACCCGCTCGCTCCCGCCGAGCTGGTCATCGACCACTCCGTGGTCATCGACATCTTCGGGCGCAAGGACGCGCTCGCGCGCAACACGGACCTCGAGTACGAGCGCAACCGCGAGCGCTACCAGTTCCTGCGCTGGGGCCAGACGGCCTTCGACAACTTCAAGGTGGTGCCGCCCGGCACGGGAATCGTGCACCAGGTCAACCTCGAGTACCTCGCGCGCGGCGTCATGACGCGCGAGGCGGGCGGGGTGACCCAGGCGTACCCCGACTCGTGCGTGGGCACCGACTCGCACACCACGATGATCAACGGCCTGGGCGTCCTGGGCTGGGGCGTGGGAGGCATCGAGGCGGAGGCCGCGATGCTGGGCCAGCCGGTGTCGATGCTCATCCCCAAGGTGGTGGGCTTCAAGCTCACGGGAGCGATCCCCGCGGGGGCCACCGCGACCGATGTCGTGCTGACCATCACCGAGAAGCTGCGCGCGCACGGCGTCGTGGGCAAGTTCGTGGAGTTCTACGGCGAGGGCGTGGGCCAGGTGCCGCTCGCGAACCGCGCGACGATCGGCAACATGAGCCCCGAGTTTGGCTCGACCGCCGCGATCTTCCCGATCGACTCCGTGACCATCGACTACCTGCGCCTCACGGGGCGCTCTCCCGAGCAGGTCGCGCTGGTCGAGGCGTACAGCAAGGAGCAGGGGCTGTGGCACGACCCCTCGCGTGAGGCCGCGTACTCCGAGTACCTCGAGCTCGACCTGTCGACCGTGGTGCCGTCCATCGCGGGACCCAAGCGCCCGCAGGACCGCATCGAGTTGACCTCGGCCAAGGCCGCGTTCAGCGAGTCGATCCTCGACTACGCCGCACACGAGGACCTCCACGGCCTCGACGAGTCGGTCGACGAGACGTTCCCCGCATCCGACCCGATTGCGGCGGGGGAGCACGCGGGCGACGAGCCCGAGCCCGCGCACGCGCAGGCCACCACGACCCTCACGCGTCCGCACAAGCACGTCCCGCTCACCATGGCAGACGGCACGCAGACGCAGCTCGACCACGGCGCCGTCGTGATCGCCTCGATCACGTCGTGCACCAACACGTCGAACCCGTCCGTCATGCTCGCCGCGGCGCTGCTCGCGCGCAACGCCAACGCCAAGGGCCTCTCGGTCAAGCCGTGGGTCAAGACGTCGATGGCTCCCGGCTCGCAGGTGGTCACGGACTACTACGAGAAGGCCGGGCTGTGGCCCGACCTCGAGGCGCTGGGCTTCCACCTGGTGGGCTACGGCTGCACCACGTGCATCGGCAACTCGGGCCCCCTGCCGCAGGAGGTCTCCGACGTGGTGAACGCCCACGACCTCGCCGTGGTCTCGGTGCTGTCGGGCAACCGCAACTTCGAGGGCCGCATCAACCCCGACGTGAAGATGAACTACCTGGCCTCGCCGCCGCTGGTCATCGCGTATGCGCTCGCGGGCACGATGGACCACGACTTCGAGACCGAGCCCCTGGGCACGGACTCGCAGGGCAACGCGGTGTACCTGCGGGACATCTGGCCCGACGCGTCCGAGGTCGAGGCGATCGTGCAGTCCTCGATCGACCAGGCGATGTTCGACAAGAACTACGCCGACGTCTTCGCGGGCGACCAGCGCTGGCAGACCCTGCCCACCCCGGCGGGGAAGACCTTCGAGTGGGACGCCGACTCCACGTACGTGCGCAAGCCCCCGTACTTCGAGGGCATGGGCCTCACGCCCGAGCCCGTCGAGGACATTGCGGGCGCGCGGGTGCTCGCGTTCCTGGGTGACTCGGTGACGACCGACCACATCTCGCCGGCGGGATCGATCAAGCCCGACAGCCCGGCCGGACGCTACCTTGCCGAGCACGGTGTGGACCGCAAGGACTTCAACAGCTACGGCTCTCGCCGCGGCAACCACGAGGTCATGATTCGCGGCACCTTCGCCAACATTCGCCTGCGCAACCTACTGCTCGCGCAGGAGAACAACGGCGCGGGCGTCGAGGGTGGCTTCACCCGCAACCTGCTCACGGGCGAGCAGACCACGATCTACGACGCGTCCGTCGCATACGCCGAGGCCGGCGTGCCGCTCGTGGTGCTCGCGGGCAAGGAGTACGGATCGGGATCCTCGCGCGACTGGGCGGCCAAGGGCACGAGCCTGCTGGGCGTGCGCGCGGTCATCACGGAGAGCTTCGAGCGCATTCACCGCTCGAACCTCATCGGCATGGGCGTGCTGCCGCTGCAGTTCCCCGCCGGCGAGTCCGCCGCCTCGCTCGGACTCGACGGGACCGAGGCCTTCGACATCGTCGGAGTGTCCGCCTTCTCCGCAGGCGAGCACCCGCGCACGCTTCCCGTGCGCGCGACCAAGGCCGACGGCTCGGTCGTGGAGTTCGACGCGACCGTGCGGATCGACACCCCCGGCGAGGCGGACTACTTCCGCAACGGCGGCATCTTGCAGTACGTGCTGAGGTCGCTGGTCTAGCACGGAGGAAACGGAACGGCCCCGTCCGGCGTTGTCTACGCCAGGCGGGGCCGTACCCGTCAGGTCGTACAGTGGGAGGTCCCACAGGTAAGGAGTGTCGCGTGCTGGAGCGCATCGGGTCGCCTCGTGATCTGCGTGGCTTGACCTATCCGGAGCTCTCCGAGTTGTCCTCGGAGATTCGCGACTTCCTGGTCGACAACGTGTCACGCACCGGGGGACACCTGGGCCCCAACCTGGGCGTGGTCGAGCTCACGATCGGCATCCACCGGGTGTTCGAGTCGCCCCACGACTCGATCGTCTTCGACACCGGCCACCAGTCGTACGTGCACAAGCTCCTCACGGGACGCCAGGACTTCTCGTCGCTGCGCAGGCGCGGAGGGCTCGCGGGCTATCCCGCGCGCCAGGAGAGCGTCCACGACATCGTCGAGAACTCCCACGCTTCGACCGCGCTGTCGTGGGCCGCGGGCATCGCGCGGGGGCACACCCTGCGCGGCGAGACCGGCCGCACCACGGTCGCCGTGATCGGCGACGGCGCGCTCACGGGAGGCATGGCCTGGGAGGCGCTCAATTCGCTCGGCGACTCGCGCGACCGGGTCGTGGTGGTCGTCAATGACAACGGGCGCTCGTACGCGCCGACCATCGGCGGTCTCGCGCGCAAGCTCGACGGCATCCGCATCGACCGTCGCTACGAGGACTTCCTGGGCTGGGGCAAGCGCACCTTCGAGAACCGCGGACGGCTGCGCAACTTCGCGTACCTGTCCGTGATGCACGGCAAGCGTGCGCTCAAGGGCCTGCTCACCGACCCCGGCGTGTTCTCGGACCTGGGGCTCAAGTACATCGGCCCGATCGACGGCCACGACCTTCGCCATGTCGAGACCGCGCTCGCGCAGGCGCGGGACTTTGGCGGCCCCGTGATCGTGCACGTGCTCACCGAGAAGGGTCGCGGGTACATTCCCGCGGAGCAGGACGCGGCCGACCGCTTCCACGCGGTGGGCCAGATCCACCCCGAGACGGGCCTGCCTATCGAGGCGTCGCGCTTCGGGTGGACGTCGGTGTTCGCGGACGAGATTGTCGAGATCGCGCAGGAGCGACCCGACGTGGTCGCGCTCACCGCCGCGATGCTCGCTCCCGTGGGTCTCCAGCCGCTCGCGGACCGCTATCCCGAGCGCGTGATCGACGTCGGGATCGCGGAGCAGCATGCGGTGACGAGCGCCGCGGGACTCGCATACGCGGGCCTCCACCCCGTGGTCGCCGTGTACGCCACGTTCCTCAACCGCGCGTTCGACCAGGTGCTCATGGACGTCGCGCTGCACCGCGCGGGCGTGACCTTCATGCTCGACCGCGCGGGAATCACGGGCGACGACGGCCCGAGCCACAACGGCATGTGGGACATGGCGTTGCTGCGCCACGTGCCCGGGCTGCGGCTCGCCGCGCCGCGCGACGAGCCGACCCTGAGGTCCGCGCTGCGCGACGCCATCGAGGTCGACGATGCGCCGACCGTGGTGCGCTACCCCAAGGGAGCGGTCGGGGCGCCCGTGCCTGCGCTGCGTAGGGTCGGCGACCTCGACGTGATTGCCGAGCACGGCGACAACCCCCGCGTGGTGGTCGTGGGCCTGGGATCGATGGCGACCACGGCGGTCGGCGCCGCCGAGAAGATCGCCGCGGACGGGTTCGCGACCCTCGCCGCGACGGCGACGTGGGTGCACCCGGTGCCCGAGGGGCTCGAGGAACTCATCGCGGGCGCCGACCTGGTCGTGACGGTCGAGGATGGCCTGACCGATGCCGGGATCGGCGAGGAGTGGGCCGCGTACGCGCGGCTGGCGGGCGTACGCGCGGAGTGGGCACACCACGGCGTGCCGCGCGAGTTCCTCCAGCACGCGACACGCGCGCAGATCGTGGACGACCTGGGTCTCGACCCGTCCGCGATCGCGGATGCGACTCTCGCGAGGCTCGAGCAGGACTGACCCGCGGCGTCTCCCGACGCCGCGGGGCGCGAGGCCGAGGCCTCAGTCCTCCGCGGGCGCGGGGGTGGCGGCAGGAGCAGGGGCGAGCGCGTCGAAGGCAGCCGCGAGCTCGGGGGCCACCAGGTCGATCTGCCACGGGCGGGCTCCGCGCGACGCGAGGAACGTGCGAATCCACGTCTCGCCGCCGCCCGGGTACTCCCAGCACGCGCGACGCAACGCGTCGGGCTGGAGGAGGTTCTCCGCGGGGACGTCGTGACGCTCCACGAGAGCGCCGATGATGGCGCGCGCGGCGTTGAGCCGGGCAAAGGCCTCGGGCCGCTTCTCCTTCCACATGCGCTGCTGCGGTGGACCGTCGCCCTGAGGCGCGCGTCGTGCGGGCAGTTCGCGCTCCTCGAGAGCGAGCGCCTGCGCGATCGCCGCGTGCCACTGCGGGGCGCGGCGGCGCGTGCCCTTCGACTGGAACTCGCGCACCGCGATCAGGTCGTCGAGCGTGCGCGGCTTGGCCATGGCCGCGGCCACGATCGCCTGGTCGCGCAGCACACGACCGGGGGAGATGTCGCGGCGACGGGCCTCCGCGTCCCGTGCCTCCCACAGCGCCTTGACGATCGCTAGCTGACGCTGGTCGCGCAACAGGTGAGATCCGGACGTGCGCCGCCACGGCTCCTCGCGAGGCTCGGGCGGGGGAGCGAGGCGCACGGCCTCGAACTCCTGGCGCGCCCACTCGCTCTTGCCCGCGGCGTCGAGGTGCGCGCCTAGGCGCACACGCAGGTCGAGCAACACCTCGACGTCGAGAGCGGCATACACGAGCCACGCGTGGGGAAGCGGGCGGGTCGACCAGTCTTGCGCCGAGTGCTCCTTGGCGAGCACGAATCCGAGTTCGCGCTCGACCACCGCCGCCAGGCCCACCTTGGGCCACCCGAGCAGCCGCGCACCCAGTTCGGTGTCGAAGATCCGCGCCGGGCGCATCCCCAGGTCCCTCATGCCTGGCAGGTCCTGGCTCGCCGCGTGGAAGACCCACTCCGCGTCGCCGAGCGCCTCGCCAAAGCTGCTGAGGTCAGGCAGCGCATCGGTGTCGATCAGCGCGATGCCCGCGCCCTCGCGCTTGAACTGCGCGAGGTACGTGGCCTGGCCATACCGGAAGCCCGAGGCGCGCTCGGCATCCGCTGCCACGGGACCGGTGCCCGCGGCGAATGCCTCGCACGCCCGCGCGAGAGCCTCGGGCGTGTCGATGATGTCGGGCACGCCTCCCTCGGGCTCGGTGAGCGGGATGAGTGGTGAGGCGTCCTCGGACGGAGGGGTAGCGGCGTCCTCAGGGGACGATGCGGCGGGCTGGGTCACGCGGTCCTTCCCGGCAGCGCGCGCACACCCTCGGGTGTCGGCGGGACGCCCGCGCAGGCCGCCATCAGTTCTGTCCACGCCGCGATGTGCGGCGCGAGGTCGGTGGTGGTGGGCGTCCACGACGCCCTCAGCTCGATCGTGACCTCGTCGGGTCGGTCCGCGAGTTCGCCGAACGACTCCGAGGTCACCTTGGTGACGGTACCGCCCCTGGCGCGGTGCGGTGCACCGGCGAGCGACTCGGTGAGCCACGACCATGCGACCTCTCCCCACAGGTCGTCGCGGCCCACCTCGGACTCGACCGTCGCCTTCACGAGGGCGATCACGCGCATCGTCCCCTCCCACGCGGGCTGTCCCGCGGGGTCGTGGAGGATCACGAACCGCCCGGACGCGTCGAAGCCGTCACCGTCGAGGTCACCAGAGATCGCGGCGGCGAAGGGCGCGATGCGCCCGGGGGCTGGCACCTCGGTGAGGGCCACGAGCGGATGCGTGGGGGCGTCGCGCAGCGACAGCAGCGCCGCGCGGAAGTCCGCGGGCGCCGCGCCGAGGTCGCTTGCCATATCCGGAGCCTAAGCCCGCGTCGCGCGCGTGACCGTACGCCACGCGACAGCGGACCGTCTAGGCTGTTTCCGTACCCCGGAACCCTCGAAAAGGATGGACGATGGCGCTTGCTCAGATTGGCGTGACCGGACTTGCGGTGATGGGCCGCAACCTCGCACGCAACTTCGCACGCAATGGCTTCACGGTCGCGGTGCACAACCGCTCGGTCGAGCGCATGCGCTCGCTCATCGAGGAGCACGGCGACGAGGGCGCGTTCATCGGCTGCGAGAGCCTCGAGGACTTCGTGGGAGCGCTGGCCACGCCGCGCACCGTCGTCATCATGGTGCAGGCCGGCGGTCCGACCGACGCCGTGATCGACCAGCTCACGGGGCTGCTCGAGCCCGGAGACATCATCGTCGACGCGGGCAACGCGCTGTACACGGACACGATGCGTCGCGAGAAGGACCTCGCCGCCAAGGGCCTGCACTTCGTGGGTTCGGGAGTCTCGGGCGGTGAGGAGGGTGCGCTGCTGGGCCCCTCGATCATGCCGGGTGGTCCCGCCGAGTCCTACGTCACGCTGGGCCCGATCCTCGAGAAGATCGCCGCCAAGGCCGAGGACGGGACGCCGTGCTGCGTGCACGTGGGTCCCGACGGTGCCGGCCACTTCGTCAAGATGGTCCACAACGGCATCGAGTACGCGGACATGCAGCTGATCGGCGAGGCGTACGACCTGCTGCGCACGGGACTCGACCTCGAGCCCGCAGAGATCGCCGACATCTTCGCGGAGTGGAACCAGGGCGACCTGGAGTCCTTCCTCATCGAGATCACGGCCGAGGTGCTGCGCCAGACCGATGCCCGCACCGGCAAGGCGCTCGTCGACGTCATCAAGGACGAGGCGGGCCAGAAGGGCACCGGTCGCTGGACCGTGAAGTCCGCCCTCGACCTGGGCGTGCCCGTCACCGGCATCGCCGAGGCCACGTTCGCGCGTGCGATCTCGTCCCAGGTCGCCCAGCGTCAGGCCGCGCGCGGCGTGCTCGCAGGCGACACGCAGGCCTTCGACGTCGAGGACCGCGCCGCATTCATCGAGGACGTTCGGCTCGCGCTCTACGCGTCCAAGGTGGTCGCGTACGCGCAGGGCTTCGACCAGATCCGCGCCGCGTCCGACGAGTTCGGCTGGGACATCACGCTCGGTGACATGGCGAAGATCTGGCGTGCGGGCTGCATCATCCGTGCGCGCTTCCTCGACCGCATCACGGAGGCGTTCGAGCGCAACGCGGCACTGCCGAGCCTGCTGGTCGACCCGTACTTCGTCGACGAGATTGCGGGCGGCGTGGGTGCGTGGCGCCGCGTCGTGGCGCAGTCCGCGCTCACGGGCGTGCCCGCGCCCGCGTTCGCATCCTCGCTCGCGTACTACGACTCGCTGCGTGCGGAGCGTCTGCCTGCCGCCCTGATTCAGGGCCAGCGCGACTTCTTCGGAGCGCACACGTACAAGCGCGTCGACGCGGAGGGCACCTTCCACACGCTGTGGTCGGGTGACCGCACCGAGATCGAGGCCTGAGTCTGCGCTCGCTCTAGGAGCGCCGGGTCCACCGGCGCATGACGAAGCCGCCGCCCTCCAGGGTGGCGGCTTCGTCCATTCCGGCGGGGACCGGGGGATCGCGGGTGCCGCGGCGGCGCCGACGACAGGGGACTCGGTGAGGCAGTAGTCGTCCACCACGCCGCGGTTGAGCAACCGGCCCGCGAGGGTGGGGCCGCCCTCGCACAGCACGCGGGACAGGCCGCGCGCGCCAAGTTGGCCGATCGCGGTGCGGGGAGACACGTCCTGGTCTCCGGCGATGATGAGGCGCTCGGCCCATTCGGGACCGAGCCTCGCGGTGGCGGGGGAGCCCGCGTGGGTCACCACCCAGGTGCGTGCCGGGGTGAGTCCGGGCGGAAGGTTGCCGGTGTGCGTCACCACGGCGACATCCACGTGCTCGCGCAACCCGAGCATCGTCCTTGCCTGGGCGAGCCCGGGACGCACGGCGAGGTCCGCGTAGCGCTCCCGGCGGGCGGTCTGCGCGCCCACGAGCACGACGTCGCACAGCGCACGCAGCACCGCGAGGATGCGTTGGTCCTCGGGGCCGCCCAGTCCTCGTGACGTGCCGTCGGCTCCGGCGGCCTTGCCGTCCGCGCTGGCGATGAGGTTCAGGCGGACGATGCCCGCGCGGTGGGGGTAGAGCGCGCGCAGCCTGGCCTCCGCCGGGTCGGGCGGTATCTCCCCGGGTGGCTCGCCTCGCGCGCCTCCCGTCAGGGTGGCGCCGGGTGGCGTGTGCTCGGGCGCTGTGTGATCGGCCATCGCGCCTCCCCGCTGCGAACCCGTCCTCGCGGCCCGAAGGTGCGCCGTAGGCTGGGCACGTGAGTGTGTCCGTCCTGGGTCGAAGGCCCGTCGTCGAACCCGCGGCTCTCATCGCCGGCCTGGTGCCGCCCCCGCACTTCGCGGAGGCATCGTTCGACTCCTATGTCCCCGATCCCGACCACCCCAGTCAAGCACAGGCGCTGGCAGCGGCGCGCGACTTCGCGCGACCGCATCAGCGGCGGCTGAGGAGCCGGCGGGGTCCAGGGGTGGGCCTCTACCTCGACGGCGGATTCGGTGTGGGCAAGACCCACCTTCTCGCCGCGATCGCGCACGCTCTCGACGGTCGGGCTGCCTTCGGCACCTTTGTCGAGTACACGAACCTCGTGGGAGCGCTGGGCTTTGCGGCGGCGCGCGAGGCGCTCTCGGCGTTCGCGGTGGTGTGCATCGATGAGTTTGAACTCGATGACCCGGGCGACACGCTGCTGATGGCTCGCCTCATGCGCGAGCTCACCGATGCCGGGGTGTGCGTCGCGGCGACGTCGAACACGCTTCCCGATGCGCTGGGTGAGGGGCGGTTCGCGGCGGAGGACTTCCAGCGTGAGATCCAGGCCGTGGCGCGCGTCTTCGAGGTCATTCGTATCGATGGGCCCGACTACCGGCACCGTGGATCGCTCGACTTCCCCGCTCCAGCGGACGCCGGCGCGTTGGACGCCGCGGCGGCAGAGCAGGGGGCCGCGCGCGTCGCGTGGGAAGCGCTGGTCGCGGATCTCGCGCACGTGCACCCGAGTCGCTTCGGCGCCTACGTGGATGGGGTGCGGGTCCTGGTGATCGACGGAGTGTTTCCGCTGGCCGATCAGAACCAGGCGCTGCGCGTCGTGGGCCTCGTCGATCGGCTCTATGACCGGGACGCGCGGGTGCTCGCGGGCGGGGGTGGACTCGAGACGATCTTCACCGCCGAGATGATGCGCGGCGGCTACCGGAAGAAGTACCTGCGTGCGCTCTCGCGCCTCGAGTCGATGGTGCATGCCGCGATCGAGCACCACCGGCCCGTCTAGCTCAGGGGGTCTCCTCGAGCATGCGGGCCAGTCGAGCGCGCTCGGCGTCGAGGTCGAAGTCGGCCGCGGGCCACGTGAGGTTCATGTCCTCGAGCGTGTCGACGAGGAGCTGGGTGACCGCGAGTCGCGCGTACCACTTGTGGTCCGCGGGAATCACGTGCCACGGCGCCGATGCCGTCGACGTGTGATCAAAGACGTCCTGGTAGGCGTGCATGTAGTCGTCCCACTTCGCGCGCACATCGAGGTCGCTGGGGTTGTACTTCCAGAACTTGTCGGGCCGCGTGAGGCGTTCCGAGAGCCGCTCGAGCTGCTCGTGGGGAGAGATCATGAGGGCACACTTCAGCACGGTGATGCGTGCGGCCTCGGTCTCCCTCTCGAAGCGGATGATCTCCTCGTAGCGCTCGAGCCACGGGTCGTCCTCGACCAGTCCATCGACGCGCACGACGAGCACGTCCTCATAGTGCGAGCGGTCGAAGACGCCGATGCGCCCCGGCTGCGGAAGGGCGCGACGAATGCGCCACAGGTAGTGGTGCCGTCTCTCTTCCTCAGTGGGGACGCCGAACGCCCGCACCGTGACTCCCTGAGGGTCCACCATTCCAAGTACGTGCCGCGATATGCCTCCCTTCCCGGACGTGTCCATCCCCTGCAGGACCAACAGCACCGCTCTGGTGCCGCCCGAGCGCCCCTCTGCGTAGAGCATCTCTTGAAGGTCCGACAGCCTGCGCCCCAGGCGCTTCATGAGGGCCTCTCCCGCGGCATCGTCCCCATCGAAACCGGGCGTCGCGGACGTGTCGAGCTCACCGAGGTCGAAGCCGGGACCCACGCGCAACGCGTCCGCGGCGCGTCCCTCCCAGCCGGCCGTGGCTGACCGCTTCTTGCCGGACTTCTTGACCATGTCGTCCTCCGTTGGATCGGGTCCTCTCACCGTAGCCGTGCACGCGGGCTCACGCCCTGATAGACCTGGCAGGAGGGGCGCACAGCGTGGCCACGAGGGAGGTGTGCGGTGAGCAGGGACGGCGGCGCGGCGGCGAGCGGTGGCGCGCTCTACGGGCTCGGGATCTTTGGCGGGATCGTCTGGTTCTGGACGCAGGCTGAGGGGTTCTGGGAGCACGTCGGCGCGATCTTTCAGGGCATCTTCTGGACCGCCTTCATGGTCTACGAGGGCTTCAGGGCACTCGCGGGGTAGAGCGGGGGCGCCAGGGTGATGCCTGGTATTCGTGTCTTTTCGCTTGGCGGGGAGCCCCTTTTGTCCTGATTGTCAGACCTTGTGTGTTGACTGTTGTCATGGATCTTTCGCTTGGGCCGGTGGTTGCCGGGGTGGCCGATGTGGTGGCTGGCGTGGTCGCGCAGTTGCGGGTGTTCGAGGGGCGGGAGTTGGGCTCGTTGTCGGATGCGGAGCTGGTGGAGTTGCAGGGGGTGGTGGCGGGTCTGGCTCGTGCGGTGGAGGTGCCTGTCGCGATGGTGGCGGGGGAGGTGGCGCGGAGGTCTTCTCCCGAGGTCGGTGGCGGCCTGGCCCGTAAGCAGGGGTTTCGTAATGCGGTGGCGATGGTGGCTGCGGGGATGGGTGGTACGCGTGGTGGGGCGCGTGATCTGATCGCCGCCGGGACGCTGCTCAATGCTGACGGTGACGGTGACGGGGCCCGCTCGCTGGGTGCGGTGGTGGCGGAGGCGTTCAGGGCGGGTGAGGTGTCGGCGGCGAAGGCGGCACTGGTGAGTGAGGTGATTGCCCAGTGCTCCGGTGAGGGGCGCGACACCGAGCGCGCCGAGGTGGAGCAGGCGCTGGTCGTGAAGGCGAGGAAGGTGTCGCTGGAGGATCTGCGTCACGCCGGTCGCCAGGTTCTTGCCTCGTGGGATGCGGATCACACGCTCGAGCGTGAACAACGCGTCCACGAAGCCAGGTTTCTGCATTTCAAGGAGACCGTGGATGGGATGGTCGCGGTCAACGGGCTCCTTGATCCTGTCTGCGCGGCGCCGTTGATCGCGTTCCTGGATGCTCGGGTACGGGCAGGGTTCGCCCACAAGCGCGATGCGGGCGACACGTCGCGTGATCCGCGGGAGGCCGGTTGGATGCGTGTTGACGCCCTCGCCGATCTCGCCAGGCATGGGCTGCGCTGCACCCAGCCCGGCACGGGTGTGTCCACGACCGTGGTGGTGCGCGTGTCGGAAGAGGCACTCCGGACCGGGCTGGGGGTAGGGGACTGCGACTCGATGGCGACACCACTGACCGCGAAGCAGTTGAGGCTGATGGCGGTGGATGCCCAGATCCTGCCGATGGTGTGCGGTGGTGACTCGCTTCCCATGGATTTGGGTCGGGCGGTGCGGTTCTTCACGCCTGCGCAACGCCTCGCACTGATCGAACGCGATGGGGGATGTGCGTTCTGTCACGCCCCGGCCGCGTGGTGCGATGCCCACCACGTCAACGAATGGGACCGCGACCACGGTGAAACCAACCTGCGCGACGGGCTGATGCTGTGTACGCGTTGCCATCATCGACTCCACGACGACGGCTGGAGTGTCCGCACCACAGCGACCGAGGTGTGGTTCATCCCACCAGCATCGGTCGACCCCACGCGTACCCCCGTCCAAGGAGGCAAACGCGCACTCGAGATCCACCCACCCCAAGCACCACCACAGGCAGCATGACCACCCGACGCGCCCCCACCACCCGCGCGCTGTGCCCTCACGCGTCGCGCCCCTACGTCGCTACGTCGCTACGCGGCTACGAGTGCGACGGCGTCGGGCTCGAGCACGATCTCGCGCCCCTCGTCCGTCACCGTGCCGAAGGCCCCCAGAAGAGTGCCGCCGAGCACGCGCATCGGCTCGTCGGACAGATTCGCATGAACGTAGACCGGCCCGTGCATCGTCAGCTGGCGCGGCGCCTGCTCGGTCACCGCCGCCGGATGGCGGGACCACGCGCCCTCTGCCAGCGTGCGGGGCCTGACCTCCATGACCATCGCGACCCACCGTTCGATGCGGGCGTTCGTCGTGGTGGTCGAGGCAAGCCCGGAGCCGAGCTTCGAGCGGAGGAAGGTCTGGCGATCCTGCGGATCCGGAACCTCGACGTGGCCGCCATACAACTCGTCCCATCCGTGCCCGGCGAACTCGCCCATGCGGCCCTCGGATACCGCGGTGCCCAGCGGCTCGTCGTGGTCGGTGAAGAACATGAAGGGCCGGGTCTCCCCGTACTCCTCGCCCATGAACAGCATGGGCGTGAAGGGGGACAGCAAGACGAGGGCGAGCGAGGCCGCCTGCCCACCAGGGCTGAGCCTGCTCGCCGGCCTGTCGCCGATCGCCCTGTTGCCCACCTGGTCGTGATTGGACGCAAACACCACGAATCGGCGGCGATCGACGTCGTGCGGAACCGGCCGCCCCCAGTCGGTGCCGCGGAATGTCGAGAAGCCGCCGTCGTGAAGGAAGACGTCGCGGTAGACCTTGTCGAGGGCCTCGACGGAGCCGAAGTCGACGTAGTAGCCGTGCCGCTCCCCGGTGAGATACGCGTGGAGCGCGTGATGGACATCGTCCGCCCACTGTGCCGTCATGCCCAGCCCGCCTGCGGAGGTCGGCGTGACCATCCTGATGTCGTTGAGGTCGGACTCTGCCGTGAGTGACAGCGGTCGGGCGAGTCTCGCGGAGAGCGCGGCGGTCTCGTCGGCGAGCTCGGCGAGGATGTGCCTCGGTGAGTCGTCCACGAGTGCGTGCACGGCGTCGAGCCGGAGCGCGTCGACGTGGAAGTCCGTGAACCACCGCAGGGCGTTGTCGATGATGAAGCGGCGCATCCCCTGCGCATGGGCCTGGTCTAGATTGACGGCCCAGCCCCATGGGGTCTCGTGTGCGTCGGTGAAGTACGGCCCGAACTGTGCGAGGTAGTTGCCGTCCGGTCCCAGGTGGTTGTAGACCACGTCGAGGCACACGGCCAGTCCATGCCGATGCGCGCGGTCGACGAACCGCTGGAGCGCCGCCGGTCCGCCATAGGCGTCGTGGACCGAGTACAGCGCGACGCCGTCATAGCCCCATCCGCGCGTGCCGGGGAAGGCCGCGAGGGGCATCAACTCGATCATCTCGATGCCTCGCGCGGCGAGGTCGCTCAACTGATGATCGTCGATGCCATCCAGGGTGCCCCGTGGCGTGAAGGTGCCCACATGCACCTCGTAGTGCACGGCTCCGCGGGCGTCGCGGCCCGTCCAGTCGGAGTCGGTCCACGCGAATGCGCTCGGGTCAAAGATGCGGGACGGACCATGAACGCCATGGGGCTGCCACGCGCTGCGGGGATCGGGGAACGGTCCCGCGCCGTCGATCGCGAACGCGTAGTCGGTGCCGTCGGGAAGCGCGGGGCCTTCCCACCACCCGGACTCACCGGCCGGATGCATCACCTGAGTGACCGCGGAGTCGGCCGGTCCCACGAGGACCTCGACACGCGACGCGGCGGGCGCCCACACCCGCACCGGCGCACTCACGCGCGCTCCAGCAGCGCGACGGGGTGAGACTTGAGCAGTTGCGCGAGCGGCACCGGGCCTCCCTCGACCGTGTGACGGCCAATCACGTCGCGCCAGCGACCCTCCGGAAGCTGCACGGTGTGCTCGCCCCACCCGCCGAGCCGCTCGAGCTCGAGCGCCGCGCGGGTCACCACGGTGATGGTGACGGCCTCCTCGCCCACCGTGCGCGCGAAGACCACGGCGTGGCCGGAGGACGATGCCAAGGGGACGTAGCCGGCATCGTCGCCAATGAAGGCGGCAGGCTGGGCGCGCCGCAACCGCAGCGCGGAGGCCGTCACCAGCATCTTCTCCTCGGTCAGGCCCCGCGGCTTGGCGCGTCCCATCACTCGCGCGAGCATCTCCGCCCGCAACTCGAAGTCGACGGGCCGGCGATTGTCGGGGTCGACGAGGCTCGGGGCGACCACCTCGGTGCCCTGATAGACGTCGGGCACGCCGGGGATCGTGAGCTGCAGAAGCTTCTGGCCCAGGATCGCCGCGCGCACGCCGGTCGCGGTTGCGCGGTGCCAGGCGATGAGCTCGTCCCGCACGGCGGGGTCGGCGTGAGTCGTCTGCGCGAACCACAGCACTTGCGACTCGTAGGTCTCGTTGACCGACGTCCACGTGGTGTGCGACTTGGCCTCACGCATCGCCTTGACCAGGTAGCCCTCGAGGCGGTCCCACTCCATCACCCCGTCCTCGTCGGACGTCCCGACCAGCGTCTGCCACCACAGGTTCTCGGTGCGACCGTCGAGCTCCGCGGGGCGCAACTCGGCAGTCACCTCGCGCAGCCGCTGCACCAACTCGTCCCACTCGTCGGCCGCCTCGGACAGCACTCCCAGCCGCGCGCGCACGTCCTCGGAGCGCTTGATGTCGTGAGTCGTGAGGCACGTCATCGCGTGGGGGTAGAGCTGCTGCTGCTCGTGCGCCCACGCGTGGAAGGCCGCCGGCGGCATCGCGAAGCGTCCCGCGGGGGAGCCCACCTCGCACAGCGGCAACAGGTGCGTCCAGCGGTAGTACGCGGTGTCCTCCACGCCCTTCGCCATCGTCGCGCCGCAGGCCTGCTGGAAGCGGGTGATGAGCTCGCGTCGCTTGGCGTCCGTCGTGCGCCCGGCGGAACCCACCTCGGCGCCCTTGAGCAGGTCCACCACCACATCGAGCGTCTCGTGACGCTCGGGGTCGAGGAGGCGGCGCGCGCGCTCCGCGGCGTGATCGATGGTCTCGAGCGAGTCGGGGCGCGGCGGGGCGTCGGCGACCACGTATGCGCGGTACCGATCAAAGGTGACGAGCATGGTCCGCAAGCAGTCGTAGAGCGCGCGCCACGTGTGGTCCCGGAGCCGAACGTCCGTCGTGCACACGTGGTGCGCGATCGTCGCGAGTCGGTGCACCTCGCTCGACAGCGACTCCTTCACGATCTCCCGCTTGGCGGCGTCGATCATGTCCGGCAGCTCGCCCATCGCGTCCCCGGCGACGCGATGGAGCGTGCCAGCGAGCGGCGCGGCGCCAGCCGCGTCCCTCAGTAGCGCCCCGACGCGCCAGGAGGCGTCGTATCCGGTGGTCCCGGCCGTCTTCCAATGCGTGGGAAGCCGCTCCTCGTCCTCGAGGATCTTCTCAACCACGATCCACGCTCCGTGGGTCGCGGCGGACAACCGCGCCAGGTAGCCCTCGGGGTCCGCGAGGCCGTCGGGGTGGTCGATGCGCAGGCCCTGCAGCGTTCCGTCCTCGATGAGGGAGACGATGCGCGCGTGGGTGGCATCGAAAACGTCGGGGTCTTCGACGCGCACGGCGACGAGCGAGCCCACGTCGAAGAAGCGGCGGTAGTTGAGCTCCTCGTTGGCGACCCGCCAGTACGCGAGGCGATAGTGCTGCTGCTCGACGAGCGAGGCCAGCGGGAGGTGTTCGGTGCCCTCGCGAATCGGGAAGACGTGGTCCCAGTACCGCAGGACCGGCACCTCTCCGCGGTCCTCGAGTCCCGGCACGACCATGCGGTCGACGGCCAGCTCGCCCGCGGCGAGCACCGTGCCGATACGCTGGCCCAGCACCGGCATCAATACTGGCTCGCCCGACTCCCAGTCGACGTCGAACCAGTGCGCGAATGGCGAGTCGTGCCCCTCCTCGAGCACCGACCACAGCGCCTGGTTGTGATACGCGGGGGTGGGAACCGCCATGTGGTTGGGGACCACGTCGGCAATGAGCCCGATTCCCCGCTCACCTGCCTGCCACGACAGCTCGCGCAGTCCCTCCTCCCCGCCGAGCACGTCGGAGATGCGCGCGTGGTCGACCACGTCATAGAAGTGCGTCGATCCCGGAGCGGCCGTGAGGATGGGGGAAAGGTACAGGTGCGTGACGCCCAGCGCGGCGAAGTAATCCAGCCGCGCCGCGGCATCGGCGAAGGTGAATGCCGCGCTCAACTGCAGGCGATAGGTCGACAGCGGCACCGGCGCGTCCGGGCGATGACCCAGCCTCTTCGTGCTTCTCGTACGTTCGTGCGTGACGTCGGACATAGAGAAAACCAGCCTCCTCGGATCTGACCATCATGACAGACGCGACCCGAGGCGCTGGCATTCCCTTGAGGCGGGATTTACCTGACACTGACCTCGATGTCGACGGGGATGTTGCCGCGCGTCGCGTTCGAGTACGGGCACATCTGCTCGGCCTTCACGGCGACCCGCTCGGCCGTCTCCTGGTCGATTCCCACGGCGGTCACGTGGAGTTTCACTCCCAGGCCGAAGCGGTTGAGCGCCACGGGTCCGATGCCTACGCGCGCGGTGACGGTCGACTCGATCAGCTTGACCTTGAGGAGCTTCGCCGCGCCCTGGAACGCAGAGTTAAAGCACGCGGAGAAGCCCGCCGCGAACAGCTGTTCGGGGTTGGTCTTCTTGGGCTGCGTGATCGGATTGGGGATCACGAGGTCGAGGTCCAGCAGGCCGTCGCTCGAGGCGACGCGGCCGTTGCGTCCGTCGCCGGTCGCGGTGGCCTCGGCCGTGTAGAAGGCCTTGGGGCGGCGAGGGGCCTTGCCGCGCGGCTGCTCGTCTTCGGCGGCCGCCGCGGCGAGGTCGTCGGTAGCGGGGGATTCGGCCGTGGGGTCGAGGGTCATGAGTGCTCCTTCGTGGCGTGTCCTGTAGAGTTACTAGTACGTCTACACCGACTGTAGCGCAGGGCAGGCACAATCGATTCCCTGCACTCGCCCCACGCAAGGAGCACCCATGACCGCGACGCACGCGCCCACCGCGACCGGCACGCGAGACGACCGCCGCGCCTCGTCCCAGGCCACGGGCTCGCTCGGCTCCCGCATCGCGCCACGGCGAGGTCCCGCCGTGGCCGAGGAGATCGTGGAGGCGGCGTCCCGGCTCTTCGCCACGCACGGGATCCGTGCGGTCAGCGCGGATCGGATTCTCGCCGAGGTCGGGTTCTCCAAGGTCACCTTCTACCGTCACTTCCCCAGCAAGGACGATGTCGTGGTCGCCTATCTCGAGCGCGAACTCGCCCGGGTTCGAGCGGCCATCGCACAGGGCACGGGGGTGCCGCCAGACCTGACGACGATCGCGGCCGCGCTGACGGAGGACATGTGCGGCCCCGGCTTTCGCGGGTGTCCCTTCATCAACGCCGCGGCCGAGTACCCCGACGCGGAGCATCCCGTCCGCCGCGTCGTCGCGGACTTCCGCGCCGTGATGATGCGCGCGATCGAGGGCTGGCTCGTCTCCGCCGGCGTCGCGCGCGACGGTGCCGACACGGCGCTGCTCGCGCATCAGATCATGATGTTGCGCGATGGTGCGCTCGTCGCTGGCTACCTCGACCGCGATCCCGATGCCGTCACGCGGGGCCTCGCGAACGCGATGGGCACGCTCCTGGGCGGGCGTCCGTGAGCGCCGCGTGGCAGATCAGGGACTGGCGCTTGCGCGTCGCCGAGATGTACGCCGCGGTGCGCGCGCACTCCGACCCGCGTGCGGCCCACGAGGAGTGGCGCGAGCGTCGCGCGACGCTGCTCCGCGACCACCCGGCGACGCCCGTGCCTCCGGCCGCCCGTGCATCGTTCCGTCCCAGCGTCGCCCCGTACGACCCCGCCGCCCGCTTCGTGGTGCCGGTCCTCGACGCGCCGCCGGAGCGGCGTGAGGTGCCCACGGCGACCGATGGCGTGGTCCCGTTCGAACGCGTCGGAAGGGTCGAGCTTCCGGGCCTCGGAGGGCTCGACGTGTGGTGGCTCGACTCGTACGGCGGCGGGATCTTTGTGCCCCTGCGCGACCCCTCGGCACGCACCTACGGTGGAGGACGATACGTGCTCGACACCGTGAAGGGGGCCGATCTCGGAGGCACTCGAGACGCGCTCGTGATCGACCTCAACTTTGCCTACCAGCCGTCGTGCGCGTATTCCTCGGACTGGGTGTGCCCGCTCCCCGGACCGGGAAACACGCTCGCGGAAGCGGTCGAGGTGGGAGAGCTCTTCGCGCCCATTCCGGGCTGACCGGCGGCGACCTGCGGGCGGAGAGCGGCGCGTCGCGAGCCCCACGTCCCGGCCGCGGGTCTAGCGTCGGACCAGGTCCCCCATGCCTGGCTCACAAGGAGGTGCCCGGTGTCAGTGGCGCTGCTGTCGATGGAGCATGAACGGCCGTATGGAGTCGACGAGGTCTTCTACTCGACCACCGATCGGCGCGGGGTGATCGAGACGGTGAACTCCACGTTCGTGCGGCTCTCGCGGTTCAGCGAGGACGCGCTCGTGGGTGCCCCGCACAACCTCATCCGCCACCCCGATATGCCCGGCGGCGCCTTCCGGATCATGTGGGACCGCCTGCTCGCCGGCCGGTCGATGGCGGCCTACGTGGTGAACCTCGCCGCCGATGGCGTGCCCTACCGCACGTTCTCGACCGTGACGCCGCTGGGCGACGGCTTCCTCTCGGTGAGGTCGGCCGTCACGTGCCCCGACCTCTGGGAGCCCGTGGTCGACGCGTATCGGCTCACGCGTGCGCTCGAGAATGGCGTGCGCCGCGCGGGCGCGAGCCGTGCGGAGGCGGCGACGATCGGCGCACAGGACCTGCTGAGGAGACTCCGCGGACTGGGCTTCGACGACTATGACGACGTCATCAGGACGCTGCTGCCCGCCGAGGTCGACGGGCGCCGCGCCGCGGGGGAGGCTCCGCTCGGCCCCTCACGCGGCCCGGGGACCGTTGGCACGACGTCGTACGGGGGCTCATCACGATCGATCATGAGCTCGGCGAACTTCGCGCGCGCTACGAGGACGCCGCCGAGGTCGCCGCGGAGCTCGGCCGCGTCGCGGGAACGCTTCACGTCAGCCTCGACGCGCTGGCCAGTGCCGCGGACGCCGCGGCGGAGGCATCCGAGGCCGTCGCGGCGTCCGCTCCGGTGCTGCCGCCCACCGCGCGCGCCACGGTGACCCTTGCTCGGGCACTTCGCGAGACGGTGCGGCCGCTGAGTGTCGCTCTCGACGCGCAGCGCACGCGTCTCCTGGATCTGCGCGCGGCGCTCGCGCTGTCCGTGCTCCACACCGACATGGCGCTGCTGGTCGCGGCCGACCTCATCGCGGGCACCGCGATCGGCGACCCCGCCCGCAGCATCGGCGATCTCGCGAGCGCGGTCGCCGTGTCGATCGAGGAGGGGAGGAGACCCGCCGTGCCGCCGCCGCGGGCCTGCTGGCCGCGGCGGACGCGGTCGACGACGCGCACCAGCGGCTGCTCGAGTTCCAGCGACTGCTCGCGAACTGGCGCACCCTGGTGGTGCGCAGCGGAGTGGGCGAGCGGCTGTCGGCAGGCCTCGCCCCCATCGATGCACGGCTGGGAGAGGGAATGAGGGACATGGCGGCGCTGACGGCGCTCGCGGCCCGCTGCCGTGGCCTCGCCGCGCCCGTGGACACCGGCGACCTGCGGGGTGCCGCCGAGTCCGTGAGGGGCGCGGTGCGCGTGAGTCGTTGAGGAATGTCCGCGGGCTGCGTGCGAGCCGCGTGGAGATCAGGGGAGTGGGCGATACTGGGATCGAACCAGTGACCTCTTCCGTGTCAGGGAAGCGCGCTACCGCTGCGCCAATCGCCCGGCAAGAAGCCAGGTAAAACACGAAGATCGCCCCGAGGGGCGATCATTCGAGCGGACGACGGGATTCGAACCCGCGACCCTCACCTTGGCAAGGTGATGCTCTACCAACTGAGCCACGTCCGCGTTTGCCGGTCGGAACCGGCCGACAGGCCGAGGCCCGATTTCTCGGGTGACTCGTCCTCGTCGTGGGCGATACTGGGATCGAACCAGTGACCTCTTCCGTGTCAGGGAAGCGCGCTACCGCTGCGCCAATCGCCCGAGGTGGAGATGGGATTCGAACCCACGTATACGGCTTTGCAGGCCGCTGCCTCGCCTCTCGGCCACTCCACCGTAGTGCCGCCACCGTCACCGGCGCCGGCGCTCCGAGCGGACGACGGGATTCGAACCCGCGACCCTCACCTTGGCAAGGTGATGCTCTACCAACTGAGCCACGTCCGCATGTCGGGGCTGTGCCCTGACGAGAGATAGACCCTAGCGGATAGAACGCCGCCGGACCAAATCGGTCGACGCCCGGGCGTGGCGCGCGAGACCCCGTCGACCAGCGTCACGCGCGCGCCCCACTAGCGTGGTCTCCGTGAGGTGGGAGGACGATCCGCGCCGGACCGGCAGCGCCGCGTTCCGGGGCGTCCGCGCCGCCTCACCCGTCGACCATGCGGACCTCACCGTCGACGGCGCCAAGGTCGCCGCGGGCGGCTTCTGGGTCGTCGTGGGGAGCTTCGAGGGCCGCCTCGACGCGTGGCGCATGGAGGCCGTGACCAGGGACGATGCCGTGCCCGAGCCGCCTCCCGGCCGCGCCTGGCGCGGTCCGCTGGCTTCCTCGTGGACCTCGTCCCTCGATCGCGACGCGTACATGGCGGGCGTCGACCGGATCCGCGCGGACATCCGCGATGGCGACGTCTATCAGGTCAACCTCTGTCGCATGCTCGACGCGCCGCTTCCCGCGGCTGAACCGGGGCCGGACGCCGTGGCGCTCGCGCATCGGCTCGCGACGGGCAACCCCGCACGCTTCGCGTCGCGCATCGTGATTCCCCGCACCGCGGCGTGGCCGGGGGCCTGGGTGGTCTCGGCGTCTCCCGAGCTTTACCTGAGGGTGGACGGTGCCACGGTGACCTCGAGCCCGATCAAGGGAACCGCGGCACCGGGGGAGCAGATGCTCCCCAAGGACGAGGCCGAGAACGTGATGATCACCGACCTCATCCGCAACGACGTCTCGCACGTCGCCGCGCCCGGCTCGGTGAGGGTGCCGGAGCTGCTCGGCCTGCACGAGCACCCGGGACTGGTGCACCTGCAGTCCACGGTCGCGGCGACGCTCGCGCCCGACTTCGACTGGACCGAGCGACTGTGGCCGGCCCTGATGGACGGCACGTTTCCGCCGGGGTCCGTGAGCGGCGCACCCAAGGGGTCCGCGCTGGCAATCATCGCGCGCGAGGAGCCCGTGCCTCGCGGTCCGTACTGCGGTGCGATCGGGTGGATCGATGCCGATTCCCGTCGCGCCGAGCTCGCGGTGGGCATTCGCACCTTCGTGTGGCGCCCTGACCAGGGCGGACGCCTGTCCTTCGGTACCGGCGCCGGCATCACGTGGGGGTCGGAGGCGGCGGGAGAGTGGGCCGAGACGGAGTTGAAGGCGCGACGCTTGATAGCTCTGGCATCCGCGGACACAATGGGCCCATGACAACGCTGGTGTGGGTGGGGGGACGCCTGCGTGGTGGTGGGCTTCTCGATGACGCTGACGAGCCGGTCGTCGCGGCGCGAGACCATGGCTGGACGGTCGGCGACGGCGTCTTCGAGACCATGGAGGTGGTCCACGGCCGCGCCTTCGCGCTCACGCGCCACCTCAAGCGTCTCGAGTACTCGATGGCGCGCATGGGCATGGAGCCCGTCGACACCGAGTGGGTGCGCGAGGCCGTGGGTGAGGTGCTCTCCGCCGCCGAGGGCCTCACTCGCCTGCGCATCACCGTGTCGTCCGGCGCCGGACCCATGAGCAGTGCGCGCGGCGACGGGCCCCATACGCTCGTCGTGGTGGCGAACGACTCCCCGGCGCTCACGGAGTGTCGCGCGGTGCGGGTGCCGTGGCGTCGCAACGAACGGTCGCCGCTCGCGGGCGTGAAGAGCACGTCCTACGCCGAGAACGTGGTGATGATGGAGTTCGCGCGCTCGCGCGGCGCGGACGAGGCACTCATGGCCAACACCCATGGCCACCTGTGCGAGGGCACGGCATCCAACATCCTCATCGAACGCGAAGGGGAGATCGTCACCCCGCCGCTTGCCTCTGGCTGTCTACCCGGCACCGTGCGAGGGCTTGCTCTCGAGTGGGGCGCCGAGGCCAGCCTGCCCATCAGGGTCGCCGCCCCGGGAGAGCTCGAACTGGGAGTCCTCGACGAGGTCACGAGCGGCGCGGCGCACGCCGCGGTGACCTCCTCGACGCGTCGCGTCCAGCCGCTCGCCTCCCTTGACGGCGTGGAGTTGGCCCCCGGGCCCCTCCTGACGGCCCTGGCGGAGGTCTTCGCCGACCGTTCCGCGCGCGACACCGATCCTCAGCCGCGCCGCGCGTGACCGCGTGGTTCATGAGAGTTTTCTCATGAAGCTCTCCTGAAGGGCTCACCGCGCGGGACGATGCTGGGGTGACGCGCGCGCCAGTGCCCGCGCCGACGCACACGACGGGAAGGAACACGCGATGGCCACGCAGTCGACATGGATCGTCACCGGCGCCTTTGGCATCGTCGCGGTGGGTGCTGGTGTCGCGTTTGCGGCCAGCGGGGGCCCGTCCAACGACCCCGTTCCGGGGATCGAGGTGAGCGCACCCTCGTCGCCGGAGGCGCTCATCCTCAAGGTGAGTTCGACCGTCACACCCGTCACTCCTGTGACGGCGATCTCCGCCATCACCGCGGCATCGAGCCCGACCGCAACCGCCTCTCCCGTCACGCGCGTCTCGGTGGTCTCGCCGTCCCCCGCGACGCCGGCCGCGCCGGCGACCGCGGCATCGGCCCCCAGCGCGGCAAGCCCGGCGGACCCGGCGCCCGCGCCCGCGCCCGCGCAGGCGAGCGCCGCGTCGCCCGCGAGCGCGGCGTCGGCTCCCAGCCCGCAGTCCGCGGACTAGCGAGGCCTACGAGAATCCGGTGCCGGGCCGCGGTGCCACCAGCCGGTAGCCCACCCCGCGCACCGTCTCGATGCGATCCGCGCCGATCTTTGCGCGGAGGTAGCGGACGTAGACGTCGACCACGTTCGAGCCGGGGTCGAAGTCGTATCCCCACACGCGAGAGAGCAGCTGCTCGCGGCTGAGTGCCTGCCCGGGATTGCGCAGCAGCGTCTCCGCGAGCGTGAACTCTCGCGCGGACAGGTCGACTTCGCGACTCTCGATGGTCGCGCGGCGCGTGCGCAGGTCGAGCGACAGCGACCCGTGGGACAGCGTGGTCGCCTCACCCTGGCTCTCGACGCGCAGGCGCAGCCGGATCCTGGCGAGGAGTTCGTCGAAGCCGAAGGGCTTGGCCATGTAGTCGTCCGCGCCGCCCTCGAGGCCGGCGACGGTGTCATCGACCGACCGCCGCGCCGTGAGGATGATGACGGGCACGCCGACGCCCGAGGCGCGCATGCGAGCCAGCAGCTCGAGGCCGTCGCCGTCGGGCAGACCCAGGTCGAGCACGATGAGGTCGGGGTCGCCCGATAGTGCGGCCTCGAAGCCCTCCTTCGCGGTGGCCGCGCGCTGCGTCGCGTATCCGGCCGACTTCAGGCCCTTCGCGACGAAGGTCGCGATCCTGTCCTCGTCCTCGATCACCAGGATCTGGGTCACGGAGCCTCCTCTGCGGTGGTGGGGGTGTCGGTGTGGGCTCGCGCCCGGGGAATCTCGATCGTGAACAGTGCGCCGCCGCCGGGCGCCCCGCCGCACCGGGCCCGGCCCTCGTGGGCGTGGGCGATGGCCGCGACGATCGCCAGGCCCAGCCCCGAGCCCGGAGCGGAGCGGTCGCCCACGCGTGCGAAGCGCTCGAAGACACGCTCGCGGTCCTCGGGTGCCACACCAGGTCCCTCGTCGGCGACCCACAGCACGGCCCGGGAGCCCTCGATTCTGCTGCCCAGCGAGATCCGCGAACCGGCCGGGGAGAACTTGACGGCGTTGGCCGCGAGCTGCAGGAGGGCCTGCGTGAGCCGCTGACGGTCTGCCTCCGCGACCCCCTCCGCGCGCTGCTCGAGTCGCCACTGCCGCTCGCCCAGGGCCACGGCCTTGTCGAAGATCTCGTCCGTGAGGGCGCCCAGTTCGATGGGCTCGGCGCGCACGAAGTCGGGACGTTCCGCGGTGGCCAGCGTCGTGAGGTCGTCGATGACCCTGTTCATGCGCGCGACCTCGTCGAGCGCGAGCGCCCGCACCTCGCGGGCATCGTCGGGATCCTCGGCATCCATGAGCTCGAGATGGCCCCTCACGACGGTGAGGGGTGTGCGCAGCTCGTGGTTGACATCGTCGATGAGCTGGCGCTGCGCGTCGAACGCGTCGTCGAGTCGCTCGAGCATCTCGTTGACGGAGCGCGTCATGTCGGCGAGGTCGTCGTTGCCTCTGACAGGGATGCGCTCGGAGAGGTCCTCGCGTCCGATCCTGCGCGCCGACGCCGCGAGGACGCGGATGGGCCGGAGCAGCTGCCCCGCGACCAGCCAACCCACGACCGTCACGACCACCAGCGAGGCGGCGGCGACGAGCGCATAGCTCCGGAACACCTCGCCAAAATCCGCGCGCTCGGCCGTGAGGTCGTACGCGAAGACGAGTGCCGCGACGGAGTCCGCCGGCGGCGACGAGTCGTCCGGACCCTCAGCAAGAGATCCGTCCGCCGCCGTGCGCACGGGGATCGCCGCGACCCGATACGTCGTGACGGGGGTCTCGACGGTCGTGAACGACGTCGCGTCCCCCGTGACCAGTGGACCCAGTGCGGCCACCAGCGCCGGATCGTCCTCGAGCGCGACGTCCGCGCCGCGCGCGGTGTACGCGATTTCGCCGCCCACGACACCCACGACTCCCTCATTGCGGCCGGGGATGATGCGCGCCATCGCCGTGCGCACGAGATCCGCCGGCGACGTGAAGGCCTCGCCGGTCTCCGGGTCGACGCCCTCGGAGGACAGCAGGCGGAACTCCTCGGCCGAGGACCGGAGGTCGTCGTCGATGCGTGTCTCGACGCGTAGTTCCTGCAGCCGGGCCACCGTCACGCCCGCGGTGAGCAGCGCGAGCGCGCTGAGGCCAAACACCGCCGCAAGGATCCACGTGCGGACCGTGAGGCCGCGGCGCGAGGCGCGAGGCGCGGTGTCGTGCATGGGGCGAGCCGCGGCATCGTCGCTGGCAGGGCTCGGGTCGGTGGACACGTGGCTAGTGTCCCATCGTGAGCGTGGGCGCGGCATGAGAGTTCTCTCATGCGGGCGCCCGCGGACCCGGCCGCGACCGGGGGTGTCACTCGCACCCCGGCGGAGGCGCTACTATGGTGACCGCTCGATGGGCGATTGGCGCAGGGGTAGCGCGCTTCCTTCACACGGAAGAGGTCACTGGTTCGATCCCAGTATCGCCCACCATCTTCAGCGATTCAGGCCCCGGTCCGCCGGGGCCTGACGTGTGTCTCGGCCCAGAGACGCGCTGCCTCAGCTCGCGGGATCGTCGCCCAAGCGCCGGACCTCCTGAGGGCAGCGGCAGGCCGCCGCGAGCCTGGCCGCCCACGCGACCGCCTCGTCCTGGGACGCGACCCTCAGTACCGCGAAGCCGCCGTCGAGCACGTATCCCGGGTACGTCGTCGCGGACACCTCGCCGTGGCCGTTGACGCGCACGGGCGCCACCGACGTGTCGATGCCGCCGCCGAAGACGTAGACGCCGGCGGCTTTGGCGTCCTCGATCGCGGCGTGCGAGTCAACACTCGCCTGCGCGAGTTCCTCGGGACTGAGGTCCGCCATCGCGCTCGCGGGAAAGGAGACCAGGAAGTGAGGCATGGAGCGATCGTCACGCGCCATCCCCGGCGGCGCAACCGCACGGTGACGAGTGCGCCGCCTCGCCCGCCGCCATGGTGGGATGGACCCCATGACAGTCGTCCCCGACCTGGCCGTCCTGCTGCGCGAGGACCCTGAGCCCATGCTGGTGGCGGCCCTGGGCGCGTCGGGCGCCGCGCTCGAGTCGTGGACCATCGACGCCGTGCACGCGCGCCCCGGCGCGGAAACCTCGGTGGCCTACGACGTGGTCGCGTCGGGGGAGCGCATCTACCTCATCGCGTCGACCGCGGATATCGACGATGCCGTGCGCGCCAGGGTGGGCGCCGTGCGCCTGGAGAACGAGCAGGGCGCCGTGACGGTGTGGCGCCATCCCGCGGACCCCGAACTCACCGGCCTCGCGGATGCCTGTGTGCCCGAGGCTCTCGCCGCCAGGATCGCAGCCGCCGACGGTGAGCCGTGCGAGGTCACCGGCCTCGAGATGATGGTCCTGCGGCCCATGCGCCGCGCGGTCCTGCGTGCGCGCGTGACCCGCGACGGCGTCGAGTCCGCGGTGTTCGTCAAGGTGGTGCGTCCTCGCCGTGCCGCGCGGCTGCTCGAGCGGCACGCGATGTGTGCCCTCGCGCCGCGTGCGCGGGACCTGTGCGACGGCATCGTCCTCATCGACGCCGCCGAGGGCATCCCCCTCACCTCCCACCTGTATCTGCCGACCGCGCCCGAAGGGCGTGCGCCCCTCGACCCCGCGCTGATCCTCGACGTGCTCGACGCGCTCCCGGAGGCGGCCACGGCCCTCGACAGGCGGCCGTCCCCCACGGAGGAGCTCTCCCGCTACGCCGACGCGGCGATCGCCGCGGGACTCGAGGAGTCTCGCGTGCGCGCCGTCGCGGCGCGGATCGCCGCCGCCACGCGCGAGGCTCCCGGTCCGGTGGTCGCGACCCACGGGGACTTTCACGCGGCGAACGTCTTCGTCTCGGCCACCCGCGACCCCCGACCCACGGCGCTCATCGACGTCGACACGCTCGGCCCCGGGTACCGCGCGGATGACCTCGCATGCCTGCTCGCTCACCTCCTCACGCTCGAGGACTTTGACGGCGAGGGCTACGCGGACGTGCCGGCGTGGATCGACGCGGTCCGTGCCGCGCTCGCGGACGCGGTGCCCGCGGAACAGCTCGCGGCACGCATCGCGGCGGTGCTCGTCTCGCTCGCGTCTGGCATCGCGGATCGCTCGCTCGCGCAGCGCTGGCTCGAGCGTGCCGAGTCGGAGGTGGCCTCGCTTCCGCCCGCATGAGAGGACTCTCACGATCCTCTCCTAGGCCGTTCATGTGTGCCCGTCATGGTGGTGCCATCGAGACAGGCCACCCGGGTCTGACCGAGATCACAGGAGACCATCATGAACATCCGTCACAGGAGCGCGTGGATCGTCGCCGGCACGCTCGGCGTCATCGGTGTGGGCGTCGCGGCCAACGCGGCCACTGGCGACGCGCCGACCCCCAGCCCAGCCCGTCCGACACCGCGAGCGAGACGCCCCGCGTCTCGCCCTCGTCGATCGTTCCGCTGTCGAGCACGATGTCCGTGCGGTCGACGGTGTCCGTCCGGTCCTCCGTGTCGCCCGCGACCCCCGCGTCGAGCCCCTCGCCGGTGAGCACGCAGTCGCCCGCGACCCCCGCGTCGAGCCCCTCGCCGGTGAGCACGCAGTCGCCCGTGTCGCCGCAGTCCGCACCCTCGCCCGTGAGCACCCAGTCGCCCGTGTCGCCGCAGTCCGCACCCTCGCCGGTGTCGCCGGTCAGCGCCCAGTCGCCGGTCTCGGCGCAGTCCGCCCAGTCCGCCCAGTCCGCGCCGAGCGCGCCCTCGAACTAGGCGCCCCACGCATCGTCCGGAATGGCAGGACCCTGGCCCGCGTTGTCGCCCATGCCAAGAGCACCCCTATCTCAGGAGGCAGTGATGGACATGAAGGATCTCGCCAACAAGGCCAAGGACGCCCTTCCGGACGATGAGACCCTCGGCAAGGTCGGCGACAAGATTCGCGAGCACACCCCCGACAACGTGGACGTGCAGGTCGCGAAGGCCGAGCAGTGGGCCAAGGACCACAACAAGGACTGACCCCTCAGGCGCCGTCTCCCTCGGGAGGCGGCGCCTGTGTCATGCCCCGGCATGCGCGTCCGCGCGGCTGGACACCCGGCGTCGGGCGTCGATAGCGTCCTCGATAGCCGAAGGACGGGGACCGACCAGGGGAGGTCGCATGAGTGAGCCGGCGGCGGTGGACCCGCGCATCGCGCGTCGCGTCGCCGAGCAACTCGACGAGTTTCAGCTGGTCGAGTATCGCCCCGAGTTCCGCGTCGACCTCGAGCGCATCCGCTTCTCGCCGTACTTCTCGCGGCTGTCCGCGGTCACTCAGGTGATCTCGCAGTCCGGCGCCGGACTCGCGGTCCACAACCGCCTCACGCATTCCGTGAAGGTGACGGCCGTCGCGCGCGCGATCGCCGTCTCGCTCGTGGGCGACCGAGGCGAGCGTGGCGCGCTCGTACGGGATCTGGGTGGATGCGACCCGGTCGTGGTGCAGGCGGCCGCAGCCGCGCACGACCTCGGCCATCCGCCGTTCGGCCACCTGGGCGAGCAGACCCTCAATCGCCTGGCCCGCGAGCGCTTCGGGCTCGACGAGGGCTTCGAGGGCAATGCCCAGACCTTCCGCATCCTCACGCGTCTCGACGAGTACGATCGGGCCGGCTCCGGCCTGAACCTCACGGCCGCGGTGAGGGCCGCGGTGCTGAAGTACCCCTGGATGCGGGCCGAGGGCCAGCGCTGGCCCGTGGGCGCCGCGACGCCGCGCGGTCTCGCGCCCGCCAGGCCGGGGAGGGCGCGCTCAAGTTCTCGGCGTACACCCTCGACGCCGCCGACTTCGCGCAGGCTCGGGCCGCATACCCCGCGATCGCGCCGCTCCAGCAGACCGTCGAGTGCTCGGTCATGGACATCGCGGACGACATCGCCTACTCGCTGCACGACCTCGACGACTTCTACCGCGCGGACCTCCTCAACCAGGCGGCGGTGTCCGCGGAGTTCCGCACGTGGATCAGGGACCGCGCGGCGCTCGCACGAATCCCGCGCGAGGAGCTCCTGCGCGCCCCGCGCACGCCGGGACACGGCCTCGAACTGCTGCGCAGGCGGATGGTCGAGAAGGACCCGTGGGTCGCGGGGGACGATGCCTTCGGCGAGTCCGTCGCGAGGGTCGCCGACGAGGTCGTGGACGGCCTGCTGTCGGTCCCATACGACGGCTCGCTCGCGGCCGACCGCGGGCTCGCGGTGTTCATGTCCGGATGGATCGCCCGCCTCCAGCACTCGGTCTCCGTCGAACGCGACCCCCACGTGAGGTCGGGCCACGTGAGCCTCGACACCGCGGCGTGGCACGACGTCGCTGTCCTGAAGTTCCTCCAGGAGCGGTTCGTCCTCCACCGTCCCGACCTCGCGGTGTATCAGCGCGGCCAGGCGAGCGTGATCGAGAGGCTCGTGACCAGCTTCGCGGCATGGCTCGACGACGATGACGACGTGCGCCGCGCCCCCGGCGCCTCCTGGACCTGGTCGAGATCGCCGCCGAGGACTACCTCAGGGTGAGGGATCGGTCGCCGGAGGCCCTGCCGACCACCGATGCCGCGGCGTTGCGGCGCTACGCCACGGGCCGCGGCATCATCGACTACGTCGCCTCGCTCACCGATGCGCAGGCGATGTCGGTCGCGGCGCTCGTCTCGGGCGCCTCCGAGCGGCTGTGGGACGGGGGACAGGG
This sequence comes from Demequina sediminis, assembly GCF_030296675.1. Classification (GTDB taxonomy): domain Bacteria; phylum Actinomycetota; class Actinomycetes; order Actinomycetales; family Demequinaceae; genus Demequina; species Demequina sediminis. The sequence continues at coordinate 658,424 of NZ_AP027736.1, forward strand.
GCTGTAGCCGCCACCCGCGCTCACGCGCGGCGGTGACGCGACCGCACGGACCCTCGGTAGCATCGTCCCCGTACGCCCCACCACCCGAGGAGAACACCGGTGTCAAGCCTGACTGCGACCATCGACGGCGTCGAGCGAGAGCTCGCACCGGGCACGACGGGCGCCGATCTGTTCGGTGAGCGCCGCGACGTGGTCGTGATGAGGGTCGACGGCGCGCTGTGGGATCTCGCGCGCGAGGTCCCCGCCGGCGCCTCCGTCGACGCCGTGACGGTCTCCGAGCCCGACGGCCTCATGGTGCTGCGCCACTCGACCGCGCACGTGCTCGCGCAGGCCGTTCAGGCCGTTAACCCCGACGCCAAGCTGGGCGTCGGCCCGCCCATCGAGAACGGCTTCTACTACGACTTCGACGTCGAGACGCCCTTCACCCCCGAGGACCTCAAGGCACTCGAGAAGGCGATGCAGCGCATCGTCAAGGAGGGTCAGGCCTTCGTGCGTCGCGAGGTGACCCGCGACGAGGCGCTCGCGGAGCTCGCTCACGAGCCCTTCAAGTGCGAGCTGCTCACGCAGGACACCGCGGGTGCCGAGGGTGCCTCGGTCGAGATCGGCGATGGCGACATCACCATCTACGACAACGTGCGCCGCGGGGGCGAGGTCGCATGGAAGGACCTGTGCCGCGGTCCTCACGTGCCCAGCACCCGTGTGCTGCAGAACGGGTGGTCGCTCATGCGCTCCGCCGCCGCATACTGGAAGGGCTCCGAGAAGAACCCGCAGCTCCAGCGCGTGTACGGCACGGCGTGGCCCTCCAAGGAGGAACTCACCGCGTACAAGGAGCGGCTCGCCGAGGCGGAGCGCCGCGACCACCGCAAGCTCGGCGCGGAGATGGACCTCTTCTCCTTCCCCGACGAGATCGGCTCGGGGCTCGCCGTCTTCCACCCCAAGGGCGGCGTGATCCGCATGGAGATGGAGGAGTACTCCCGCAGGCGCCACATCGAGGAGGGGTACGAGTTCGTCTACACCCCCCACGCGACCAAGGCGCAGCTGTTCCAGACCTCGGGTCACCTCGACTGGTACGCGGACGGCATGTACCCGCCCATGCAGATGGACGAGGAGCGCGACGCCGCGGGCAACATCACGAAGCAGGGCCAGGACTACTACCTCAAGCCCATGAACTGCCCGATGCACAACCTCATCTTCGGCGCGCGTGGCCGGTCGTATCGCGAGCTGCCGCTGCGCCTGTTCGAGTTCGGCACGGTGTACCGCAACGAGAAGTCGGGCGTGGTGCACGGCCTCACCCGTGCGCGCGGCTTCACGCAGGATGACGCGCACATCTACTGCACGCGCGAGCAGATGAAGGATGAGCTCACCACCACCCTCGAGTTCGTGCTCGGACTGCTCAAGGACTACGGGCTCGAGGACTTCTACCTCGAACTGTCGACCCGCAATCCCGAGAAGTCGGTCGGCTCGGACGAGATCTGGGAGGAGGCCACCGCGACCCTGCGCGAGGTGGGCCTCGCGTCGGGCCTCGAACTGGTGCCCGACCCGGGTGGCGCGGCGTTCTACGGACCCAAGATCTCCGTGCAGGCGCGCGACGCGATCGGGCGCACGTGGCAGATGTCGACCATCCAGCTCGACTTCAACCTTCCCGAGCGCTTTGAGCTCGAGTACACGGCCTCGGACGGCTCGCGCCAGCGCCCCGTGATGATTCACCGTGCGCTGTTCGGCTCGATTGAGCGCTTCTTCGCGATCCTTACCGAGCACTATGCGGGTCAGTTCCCCGTGTGGCTCGCACCGGTCCAGGTGCGCGCGATCCCGGTCGCCGAGCCGTTCAACGACTACCTGGGCGAGCTGGTCGCGCGACTGCGCGCGGCGGGCGTGCGCGCCGAGCTCGACGCCTCGGACGAGCGCTTCCCCAAGAAGATCCGCACCGCCTCGAAGGAGAAGATTCCGTTCGTCCTCATCGCGGGCGGCGACGACGCCGACGCGAACGCGGTGTCCTTCCGCTATCGCGACGGCAGCCAGGACAACCAGGTGCCGCTCGACGAGGCCGTCGCGCGCATCGTCGAGGCCGTGACCACGAAGGCTCAGGTCTGACGGTGCCCGAGGCCGTCGACGCGGACACCATGGGAGGCGAGCCCGACGGGCTCGAGAGACTGTGGACCCCGCATCGGCTCGCCTACGTCAAGGCGGAGCGACCCGAAGGCGAGCCGCGCGGCTGCCCGCTGTGCAAGAAGACCGAGTCTGACGACCGCGCCCACCTGGTGGTCCACAGGGGAGAGCACTGCTACGTGGTGCTCAACCTGTTCCCGTACAACCCCGGCCACCTCATGGTGTGCCCGTATCGCCATGTCGCGCTCTACACGGACGCCACCGACGCCGAGCGAGACGAGATGGCGGTGCTGACCCAGCGCGCGATGCGCGTGCTGGCCCGGGTGAGCAGCCCGCAGGGCTTCAACATCGGGATCAATCAGGGAACCGCGGGCGGAGCGGGGATCTCCGCTCACCTCCACCAGCACGTGGTGCCGAGCTGGGAGGGAGACTCGAACTTCCTCCCCATCATCGCGCGCACCAAGGCGGTGCCCGAACTGCTCGACGACACGTGGCGACGCGTGAGCGACGCCTTCAGAGAGGACCAGTAGATGTTCGGCAGGCTACGGCCGCTCATGGCGGCCCTGTGGCAGGCGCCCGCACGCGCGCTGCTCGGGCTGGGTGTCCACCCCAACGTCATGACCATCCTCGGCACGGCCGGCGTGGTGTTCGGCGCGCTGTTCTTCCTGCCCAAGGGCGGGATCTGGCTGTTCTGGGGCGTCATCTTCATCACCGTGTTCGTGGTGACGGACATGCTCGACGGGACGATGGCCCGGCTGGGAGGCAAGAGCTCTCGCCTGGGCGCGTTCCTGGATTCGACGCTCGACAGGGTCGCCGACGCCGCGATCTTCGGCGCCCTCGCATGGTCCTTCATCGACAACGATCGCGCGACAGCCCTGGCCGCACTCGCGTGCCTCGCCATCGGTTCGCTCGTGCCCTACGCCCGCGCGCGTGCCGAGTCGATCGGCGTCGACGCGAAGGTGGGCATCGCCGAGCGCTCGGACAGGCTCGTGATCGGGCTGACCGCGACCGGAATCGTGGGACTCGGCGTGCCGCTGCCCGTGCTGACGTGGACCCTGTGGGTGCTCGCGGCGATGGCGGCGATCACCGTCGCGCAGCGGATCAACGCGGTGGTGCAGCGCGCGCGACGCGACCCCGCGTGGAACGCGAGCAGTCTCGAGGCCGGGCGCCAGCTCTACCCGCACGAATGAACGGCTTCCTGTTCGCGTTCCGGGCCTCGCGCTACCTCCCGGTCTCCGTCACCCGCGGCGCACTGTGGGCGGGCACGATGGCGCAATGGGTGCGCCGCGCCAAGCCCGCCCGCCGTCTCGAGGAGAACCTGCATCGCGTCACGGGGCTCGAGGGGCGTGACCTGCGCCGCCTCAGCCGCGCGGGCATGGCCTCCGCCGCGCGCTACTACGCCGAGGCCTTCGAGTTGCCTCGCATGACCGCTGACGTCATCGACGCGCGCGTGCGTATGGAGAACGAGGCCGAGATCAGGGAGATCATCCGCGAGCACGGCCGCGTGGTGATCGCGCTCTCGCACTCGGGCAACTGGGATCTGGTGGGCGCTTTCGCGTGCCGGAACCTGGGTCCCGTCGTGTCCGTCGCGGAGGTGCTGAAGCCGCGTGAGGTCTTCGAGGAGTTCGTCGCGCTGCGCGAGGGCGTGGGCATGCGGATCCTCGGCCTCGAAGGGGGATCCACCTTCAGGGAGCTGATCCGTATCGCACGCGGCGACGGCGGACTCATCTGCCTGCTCGCGGACCGGGACCTCACGGGTTCGGGCATCGAGGTGGACTTCGCGGGTCACCGCGCGAAGGTGGCGCCCGGACCGGCAGCGCTGGCCGCGGCGACCGACACGATGCTCGTGCCCGTCATGGTGCGCTACGAGCGGCTGCGGGGAAAGCGCCGGCGCGCGGCGCGGTCGCGGTGGGGGACCGTGCTCACCTTTGGTGCGGCGGTCTCTCCGGCCGATGCCCCTGGCGACGACCGCGTGGGTCACCTCACGCGGGCCTGGGTAGGGTTCATGGGCGACGCCATCCGCAGGCACCCCCAGGATTGGCACATGCTGCAACGGTTCGGATGGACGGAGTGAGATGAGGATCGGCATCGTCTGCCCGTACTCGCTCGACCGGCCCGGCGGCGTGCAGCTGCACGTTCTCGACCTCGCCCAGGCGCTCATCGCGCGCGGCCACGACGTCTCGGTGCTGGCCCCCGCCGCCGAGGACACACCCGTGCCGCCGTACGTGTCGAGTGCGGGGCGATCGATTCCGATCCGCTATAACGGCTCGACGGCGCGCCTCACGTTCGGTCTCATGGCCGCGTCCCGCGTGCGTGAGTGGCTCAAGCTCGGTCACTTCGATGTGGTCCACCTGCACGAGCCGGGCGCCCCGTCGCTCAGCCTCATCGCGATGTGGGCGCGGATCGGGCCCACCGTGGCGACGTTCCACAGTTCGCAGTCGGAGTCCGCGGCGATGCGGCTCGCGAAGCCGTGGATTAAGCCGGGCTACGAGGAGCTCGACGCGCGCATCGCGGTGTCGCCCTCCGCCGCGGCGACCGTGCGCGACCACCTGAGGGTCGAGGCCACGCACATCATTCCCAACGGGGTCGACACCTCGCACTACGTCACGGCCGTCCCCGACCCCCGGTGGACGGGCACGGCCGAGGCCCCGAGCATCGGCATCCTGGGACGCCTCGACGAGCCGCGCAAGGGGCTCGAGGACTTCCTTGCCGCGATCCCTGCGGTCCGTGCGGCGCATCCGCACGCGCGCTTCCTGGTCGCGGGCCGCTTCTCGGATCGAGTGGCCGCCAAGGCCGCGCGCGCCGGCGCCGAGGTCGTCGGGGAGCTCGACGAGGCGCAGAAGGCGCGCTTCATGGCCTCGGTCGACATCTACTGCGCGCCCAACCTGGGCGGCGAGAGCTTCGGGATCGTGCTGGTTGAGGCGATGGCCGCCGGGGCCGCCGTCGTGGCCTCGGATCTCACGGCGTTCATGGACGTGTCGACGCTCGCCGACGGCGGTCACGCCGCCGCGCACCACGCGGTCGGCGATCCCGCGTCGATCGGCGCGAGCGTCATCGCGCTCCTCGATGACCCGGCGGAGCGCGCCGCGCTCGCCGAGCGGGGGCGCGAATGCGCCGCCGCCTTTGACTGGTCCAACGTCGCGCCCCGCGTCGAAGAGACGTACCGCGACGCCATTAGGATGGATGCCGAGTTCCATCCCCATCCGACGAAGGACGTCACATCGCCATGACCACCACCGACGACACCACTCAGCCCCAGGTTGGCACCGACCTCGTGAAGCGCGGCATGGCCGAGATGCTCAAGGGCGGCGTCATCATGGACGTGGTCACCCCCGAGCAGGCTCGCATCGCCGAGGACGCGGGCGCGGTCGCCGTGATGGCGCTCGAGCGGGTGCCCGCCGACATCCGTGCGCAAGGCGGCGTGGCGCGCATGAGCGACCCCGACCTCATCCAGGGCATCATCGACACCGTCTCGATCCCCGTGATGGCCAAGGCGCGCATCGGCCACTTCGTCGAGGCGCAGGTGCTGCAGTCGCTCGGCGTCGACTACATCGACGAGTCCGAGGTGCTCACCCCCGCGGACTACACGCACCACATCGACAAGTGGAACTTCACGGTTCCCTTCGTGTGCGGCGCGACCAACCTGGGCGAGGCGCTGCGCCGCATCTCCGAGGGTGCGGCCATGATCCGCTCGAAGGGCGAGGCCGGCACGGGCGACGTGTCGAACGCGACCACGCACATGCGTCAGATCCGCGCGGAGATCAAGGCGCTCACCGCGCTGCCCAAGGACGAGCTGTACGTCGCCGCCAAGGAGCTCCAGGCGCCGCTGCCGCTCGTGCAGGAGATCGCCGAGACCGGCAAGCTCCCCGTGGTGCTCTTCACCGCGGGTGGCATCGCGACGCCCGCCGACGCCGCGATGATGATGCAGCTGGGCGCCGAGGGCGTGTTCGTCGGCTCCGGCATCTTCAAGTCGGGCAACCCCGCGCAGCGCGCCGCGGCGATCGTCAAGGCGACGACGTTCTTCGACGACCCGTCGGTGATCGCCGACGTGTCGCGCGGGCTGGGCGAGGCGATGGTCGGCATCAACGTCGACGAGGTCCCCGAGCCGCACCGCCTCGCCGAGCGCGGCTGGTAAACCCCGGCTGTTCGATCACGCATGGGCGCCGCGACGGGGGACAGGATCCACCGACGCGGCGCCCGCGTGTTGCTCGTCGCGCCCGCGGGGGACGACGGCGAGGGTCCCCGCCTGCTCATGGTGCAGGGGCATGATCCTCACGACACGGCGCGCTCCTTCTGGTTCACGCCGGGCGGCGGGATCGAGCCGGGAGAGACGATGCTCGAGGCGGCGGTGCGCGAGCTGGTCGAGGAGACCGGCTACGTGCTCGAGCCTCACGAGCTCGTGGGTCCCGTGTGGAGGCGCACAGCGGTGTTCGACTTCGCGTCGCGGCCCTACACGCAGTTCGAAGAGATCTACGTCGGCCGGCTCGAGGACGCCGACCGGCGCGCACGCACGGCCGAGGAATGGACCGAGGTCGAACGCGAGACCATCGACGAGGTCACGTGGCTCACGGAGCGCGAGCTCCGCGAGTCGATGATCGAGGTGTTTCCGGCCCAGTTGCGGGAGCCATGGGCGTGGTTCCTCGACTGGGACGGCGTGACGAGGGACCTGGGAGAGGTGGACGAATGAGCACCGTGGGTGTGCTGGCCCTGCAGGGCGATGTGCGCGAGCATGCGGCCGCGCTCGAGCGCGTGGGCGCGACCGCGACGCGCGTGCGCCGTCTCGCGGAGCTCGAGGCCGTCGACGCGCTCGTCATCCCCGGCGGCGAGTCCACCACGATCGACAAGCTCCTGCGCGCATTCGACCTGTTCGAGCCGCTGCGGTCGCGGATCGCCGAGGGCATGCCCGTGATGGGCTCGTGCGCGGGCATGATCATGCTTGCGACGGACATCATCGGGGCGATCGAAGGGCAGCGGTCGCTGGGCGGCATCCCCATGACGGTGCGCCGCAACGCGTTCGGGCGGCAGGTCGACTCGGCCGAGACCGAGTTGGTGTGGGAGCCGGACGGCTCGATCATGCACGCGACGTTCATCCGTGCGCCGTGGGTTGAGTCGTGGGATCCGGCGGTCGAGGTGCTCGCGACCGCCGCCGGCCCCGACGGCATGCGTCATCCCGTCGCGGTGCGCCACCGCGCGGCGATCGCGACGAGCTTCCACCCCGAGATCGTCGCGCCGGGTGGCACCGCGGACGACCGCGTACATCGGCTGCTCGTCGACCTCATCGCGTCGTAGCCATCCCCGCTGCGGCTGCCCCCCGCGGCTCCGCCACACAAGCCACCCCGGCATCGGCCCTCAGCGGGCTCTCCGGGCACGACACGCCGGCGACACGCCGAGCGCTGTGTGGCGGAGCCGCGAATCCGTGTGGCGGAGCCGCGAATCCGTGTGGCGGAGCCGCGATGGTGTGGGACCGGTTCCGGGCCTCGCCACGCACTACACTGGACGGGATTCCAGACCGACATTCGACGAGGAGCACACGTGTCCGGGCATTCCAAGTGGGCGACGACCAAGCACAAGAAGGCCGTCATCGACGCCAAGCGCGGCAAGCTGTTCGCCAAGCTCATCAAGAACATCGAGGTCGCTGCCCGGACCGGCGGCGGCGATCTCGCGGGCAACCCGACCCTGTTCGACGCGGTGCAGAAGGCCAAGAAGTCCTCGGTGCCCAACGACAACATCGACCGCGCGGTCAAGCGCGGCTCGGGGCTCGAGGCGGGCGGAGCCGACTACGAGACCATCATGTACGAGGGCTACGGCCCCGGCGGTGTGGCCGTGCTCATCGAGTGCCTCACCGACAACCGCAACCGTGCGGCCACCGAGGTGCGCGTGGCGCTCACGCGCAACGGCGGCTCGCTCGCTGACCCCGGCTCGGTGTCGTACCTGTTCTCCCGCAAGGGCCAGGTGATTGTCGCCAAGGACGGCGGCGCGACCGAGGACGACCTCATGGAGGCCGCTCTCGATGCGGGTGCCGAGGAGATCAACGATCTCGGCGACGTGTTCGAGATCATCTCGGAGGCCACCGACTTCGTGGCAGTGCGCACCGCGCTCCAGGAGGCCGGCATCGACTACGACAGCGCCGAGGCGACCTTCCTCCCCTCGATGAAGATCGAGCTCGAGGTCGAGGGCACCAAGAAGATGCTGCGTCTCATCGACGCCCTCGAGGACTCGGACGACGTCCAGAACGTGTGGGCGAACTTCGACGCGAGCGACGAGGTCCTCGAGGCCGCGCAGGCCTAGCGGCTCGCGCGCGGCGGAGGGGAAGCAGGGCCGATGCGCATCCTGGGGGTCGATCCCGGCCTCACCAGGTGCGGGTTGGGAGTGGTCGAGTCGGGCGCTGCGCGGCGCGTGACGATGCTCGACGTGCGGGTGGCGACGTCGCCATCGACCCTCGAGACCCCGGCGCGGCTCGCCCAGATCGCGGACGTGGTCGAGGCGATGCTCGACGAGCATCGTCCCGAGGCGGTCGCGATGGAGCGCATCTTCGCGCGCTCCGACGTGTCGACGATCATGGGCACCGCCCAGGTCTCCGGCGTGATCATGCTCGCGGCCGAGCGGCGGGGGCTCCCGCTGTCGCTCTACACGCCGTCCGAGGTCAAGGCCGCGGTGACCGGAGATGGCCGCGCCGGCAAGGAGCAGGTGACGTTCATGGTGACGCGGCTGCTGGGTCTCGCGCAGGCCCCACGACCGGCCGATGCCGCGGACGCCCTCGCGATCGCGATCGCGCACGCGTGGCGTGGGGGTGCCGCACCGGTGGGATCGGCCGCGACGACGCCCGCTCAGCGGCGCTGGACCGAGGCCGAGAAGGCGGCGCGCCGTCGCGGATGACGTCGGTGCGCTCGGCTAGCCTGTTCGTACACATGTTCGAGAGGGGCTCCGGGTGATCGCTCAGCTGTCGGGAAGCGTTGCGCACGTGGGCGCGTCCGCGCTCGTGCTCGACGTCGCGGGGGTCGGATACCGCGTGCTGGCCACGCCGGCGACCCTCGGGGAGCTGCGGGGCGGCCAGTCGGCGACGCTCCACACGCACCTCGTGGTGCGCGAGGACTCGATGACGCTGTTCGGGTTCTTGACGGCGGGGGAGCGGGACACCTTCGAGCAGCTTCAATCGGTGCAGGGCGTGGGCGCGAAGCTCGCGCTGGCGATGCTCGCGGTGCATTCGCCCGAGGCTCTCGCGCAGGCGGTGGCCGCGGGCGACCAGAAGGCCCTCACCAAGGTGCCCGGAATCGGCCCCAAGGTCGCGTCGCGGCTCCTGCTCGAGCTCGGCGGCAAGCTGGTGCTCGACGAGCACACCCCGGGCGCCCCGGTTGGCGACGCGCGTGCCGAGGTGGTCGAGGCGCTGGTCGGACTGGGATACCCCGTGAAGCAGGCGCAGGCGGCCGTCGACGCCGTCGCCGAGCAGCCCGTGTCGCAGGCCGAGACGGGTGCGGTACTGAGGGCCGCCCTCAAGCACCTGGGAGGCACCCGTGGATGAGCGCGTGGTCAATCCCGACGCGGACGCGATCGAGCGGTCCAACGAGGCCGCGCTGCGCCCCGCCAACCTCGATGAGTTCGTCGGTCAACGTGTGGTGCGCGAACAGCTGGGACTCGTGCTGAGCGCCGCGACGGGCCGTGGATCGACACCCGACCACGTGCTGTTGTCCGGACCGCCGGGGCTGGGCAAGACCACGCTCGCGATGATCATCGCGGCGGAGCTGGGCGCGACCCTGCGCATCACCTCGGGCCCCGCGATCCAGCATGCGGGCGACCTCGCGGCGGTGTTGTCCTCGCTCGACGAGGGCGACGTGCTGTTCCTCGACGAGATCCACCGCCTCGCGCGGCCCGCCGAGGAGATGCTCTACCTCGCGATGGAGGACTTCCGTGTCGACGTCGTGGTGGGCAAGGGAGCCGGCGCGACGTCGATCCCGCTGAGCCTGCCGCCCTTCACCGTGGTGGGCGCGACCACGCGCGCGGGACTGTTGCCCGCGCCGCTGCGCGACAGGTTTGGATTCACGGGCCATCTCGACTTCTACGAGGATCACGAGCTCAAGGCGATTGTGGTGCGCTCGGCGGGGCGGCTGGGCGTGTCGATCGAGCACGATGCCGCGCACGAGATCGCGTCGCGCTCGCGCGGCACGCCTCGCATCGCGAACCGGCTCCTGCGCCGCGTGCGCGACTGGGCGCAGGTGCACGGCACGGGGCGCGCGGACCTGGACGCCGCGCGGGAGGCGCTCGCCGTGTACGAGGTCGACGAGCGCGGTCTCGACCGGCTCGACCGCGCGGTGCTCAAGGCGCTGTGCCTGCGCTTTGGCGGCGGGCCGGTGGGCCTGTCGACCCTCGCGGTGACCGTGGGGGAGGAGACCGAGACGGTCGAGACCGTCGCGGAGCCCTTCCTCGTGCGCGAGGGGCTCATGAGCAGGACGCCGCGAGGGAGAATCGCGACGGCCGATGCGTGGCTCCACCTGGGCCTCGAGCCACCAGTCGACGCCGTGGGCGGCGCGACGGGTTCGCGCCTGTTCGACTGACGCGCGGCCCGGATGCGGCGGGCTCCCGCGTGCCGTATTCGACTCGGGGCCCGCGAGCCGCCTAGAATCGCCCGGGGCTCAGTCGAGCCGAGACCGTGAGGATTCCTGTGGCACGTGTGAAGAATGGGGCGCGTCGTGCGCTCACCTGGCTGGGCGCCATCGTCGTCGGCCTCTATGGACTGTTGGCGCTGGGCGTCGTGACCGGTGGTGCGGGCTGGACGCCCTCCCTGGCTCTCGACCTCGCGGGCGGCCGCGAGATCGTCCTGACTCCGACCCTTATCGAGGGCGCAGAGCAGACGGTCGACCAGTCCGACCTTGACCAGGCCGTTGACATCATCCGCCGGCGCATCGACGCCTCGGGTGTGGCCGAGGCGGAGATCAGTACGCAGGGCCAGAACGTGGTGGTCGCGCTGCCGGGTAACCCGTCGGACGAGACGGTCGCACTGGTGCGTCAGAGCGCTCAGCTTCAGTTCCGTCCGGTGCTGGTGGCAGGCGCGCCGACCGCGTCGACCATCACCGACCCGAGCGCGACGCCCTCGCCGGAGGCGTCAGCCTCCGCCGAGCCGTCGGCCGAGCCGTCCGAGGTCCCGAGCGCCGAGGCATCGGCCGTGCCCGAGGCCAGCGCCTCGGCCGAGCCGACCGCCGAGGCGACCGCGTCGGCGGAGCCCAGCGCTGAGCCCAGTGCCTCACCGAGCGCGGAGGCGACGCCCGACGCGGAGCCCACCGATGCATCGTCCCTCGAGTGGATCACCACCGAGGTGCAGGAGCGCTACGACGCCCTCGACTGCACGCTGCCCGAGAACCTGTCGGGCGTGACCCCGGGCGACCCCGCAGCGGCCGATGTCGCGTGTGACCAGTACGGACTCGCCAAGTACATCCTGGGCCCGGTCGAGATGGACGGCTCCGACATCGATACCGCGACCTCGGGCCCCGAGCTGAGCCAGCAGGGCACGCTCACCGGCCGCTTCGAGGTGCGCCTCGAGCTCACGGGCGACGGAGGATCCACCTTCGCCCAGATCACGGAGCGCATCTCGACCCTCGAGTCGCCGCGCGACCAGTTCGCGATGGTGCTCGACGGAGTGGTGATCTCCGCCCCGGGTGTCTCCGGGCCGATCACGGGTGGCCAGGCGTCGATTACCGGCACCTTTACTCAGGAGTCCGCGCAGCAGCTGGCCAACCAGCTGAAGTTCGGTGCGCTGCCGATCACCCTCGAGGTGCAGTCCGAGCAGCAGATCTCCGCGACCCTGGGTGCCGACCAGCTCCAGAAGGGTCTCATCGCCGGTGCGATCGGCCTCGTGCTCGTGGTGATCTACTCGCTCATCCAGTACCGCGCGCTCGGCCTCGTGACCGTGGGCTCGCTCGTCATCGCGGGTGCGCTCACGTATGTGCTCATTGCGCTGTTGTCGTGGCTCATCGACTACCGCCTCTCGCTCGCGGGTGTCGCGGGTCTGATCGTGGCGATCGGTGTGACGGCGGACTCGTTCATCGTGTACTTCGAACGCGTTCGCGACGAGCTCCGCGAGGGCCGCAGCCTCAATGCCGCGATCGAGCACGGATGGCGCCGCGCACGCCGCACCATCCTCGCCTCCGACGCGATCAACCTGCTTGCCGCCGTGGTCCTGTACGTGCTCGCGGTGGGCGGCGTGCGTGGCTTCGCCTTCACGCTCGGTCTCACGACCATCGTCGACGTGATCGTCGTGATGATGTTCACCCACCCGGTGCTCGCGTTGCTGGGTAAGACGAAGTTCTTCGGCTCGGGTCACCCGTGGTCGGGACTCGACCCGCGCCAGCTGGGCCGCGACACCATCTACAAGGGCCGTGGCCGGGTGGCGATCAACCCGACCCAGCCCACCCTCGCCGAGCGCAAGGCCGCCGCGGCCGCCGCCGGCGCACGCCCCGAGGGGAGGACGCCTGATGAAGACCAACCTGGCACAGTGGGGCAACAAGCTCCACGCTGGCGAGATCACCTATCCGATCGTCCAGCAGCGCAAGCGCTGGTTCGTGGTGTCCGCTGCGCTCCTCGCGGCGTCCATCCTCATCCTCGTGTTCAAGGGGCTCAACCCCGGCATCGACTTTGCCGGAGGCACCGAGTTCCGCGTCACGGGCTCCGGAATCGCCGAGGTCTCGATCGCGCAGGAGGTGGTCGAGGAGCTCGCTGCCGACGAGACGCCGCGCGTCACGCTGCTGGGCGACGACGACATCCGCATCCAGATCGGCGTGGTCGATGCGGACACGGCTCGCCAGATCTCCGAGGCGCTTGCGGACGCGTACGGGGTCGACGAGGCAGCCGTCGGCTTCACGCAGATCGGCCCCACGTGGGGTGCGTCGGTGGGCAAGGCCGCGATCCAGGGCCTCATCATCTTCCTCATCCTCGTGTCCGTGGTGATGTCGCTGTATTTCCGCGCGTGGCGCATGGCCGCGGCGGCTCTCATTGCGCTCGCCCACGACCTCATCATCACGGTGGGTGTCTACGCGCTCGTGGGTTTCGAGGTCACCCCCGCCTCGGTGATCGGATTCCTCACGATCCTGGGCTATTCGCTTTACGACACCGTGGTGGTCTTCGACAAGGTGCGCGAGAACACCGCCAACCTCACGTCGCAGCACCGCTACACGTATGCCGAGCTCGCGAACCTGGGTCTCAACCAGACGCTGGTGCGCTCGATCAACACGTCCGTGGTGGCGCTGCTTCCCGTGACCGCGATCCTCGTCGTGGGCGCGTGGTGGCTGGGCGCGGGCACGCTCATGGACATCTCGCTCGCGCTGTTCATCGGCATGGCCATCGGCACGTGGTCGTCAATCTTTGTAGCGACCCCGTTCGAGGTGGCGCTTCGTGGTTCGGAGCCCAAGATCAAGGAGCACACCGCCAGGGTGCTCGCGATGCGTGCCTCCGGTGAGACGGACGTCGCGATTTCGGAGACCGGCGAGGTGCGCGTGGGTGCCGTGACTCCTGGACACCACCAGGGCACCGCCGCCCAGCCGCGGCGCAAGAACCGCAAGGCCTGACGCCACCCCATCCCAGACTGACCAGGAGGGGGACGATGCCGACACCACGGCATCGTCCCCTCCGGCCGTTTCCGGCGCGACCCATGCCCCACGCACTCCGCGCGGCCCACCGGCTCCGCCACACGTCATGTCGGCTCCGCCACACACGCTCGCGCAATGGGACCTCCATGGTCGCTTTCGCGAGGTCGGCGCCTCCCATGGGACCTCCACTGTCGCTCCGCCCGCGAGCCGTGTGGCGGAGGCGCAGGTCCGTACGTGTGATGGGGCGGTGCGGCGCACTCGGTAGACTGGGCCCCTACCAGCCTGGGAGGTGCGCGTGACGGAGACTCGTCCCTCGACCGGGGCGCTCGGGCTCGGATTCCTCCGCCGGGGCAGCCGCGAGGCGAGCGCGATCGACGGCGTGCTCGACACGTATCGCCGCATGTATCCGCGCGGTCGGACGGGGCTCATCGAGCGCGCGTACAAGGTCGCCGACGAGGCTCACCGCGGTCAGCTGCGCAAGAGCGGCGAGCCGTACATCACTCATCCCATCGCGGTGGCGCAGATCATCGCGGATCTCGGAATGTCCGATTCCGTCATTGCCGCGGCGCTGCTCCACGACGTGGTCGAGGACACCGAGTATCCGCTCGAGCGCATGCGCGAGGAGTTCGGCGACGAGGTCGCGATGATCGTCGACGGTGTCACCAAGCTCGACAAGGTGACCTACGGGGACGCCGCGCAGGCAGAGACCGTGCGCAAGATGGTCGTCGCGATGGCTAAGGACATCCGCGTCCTGTTGCTCAAGCTGTGCGACCGGCTCCACAACGCGCGCACGTGGAAGCACGTGTCGCCGGAGTCGGCCCGCAAGAAGGCGCAAGAGACCATCGAGATCTACGCCCCGCTCGCGCATCGCATGGGGCTCAACGCGATCAAGTGGGAGCTCGAGGACCTCAGCTTCCAGACCCTGTACCCGAAGATCTATCAGGAGATCGTCGAGGTCGTGACGGAGCGCGCACCCGAGCGCGAGAAGTACCTCGCGCAGGTGCGCTCCGAGATCGAGAAGGACCTGCGCGCGATGCGCATCAAGGCCGAGATCACGGGCCGCCCCAAGCACTACTACTCGGTGTATCAGAAGATGATCGTGCGAGGCCGCGACCTCAACGACATCTACGACCTGGTGGGCATCCGCATCCTGGTCGAGTCCGTGCGCGACTGCTACGCGGTCCTGGGCGCCATGCACGCCCGCTACCAGCCCGTTCCGGGCCGGTTCAAGGACTACATCGCGATGCCCAAGTTCAACCTCTACCAGTCGCTTCACACCACGGTGATTGGCCCGACCGGCAAGCCCGTCGAGCTGCAGATCCGCACGTACGACATGCACCGCCGTGCCGAATACGGCCTCGCGGCGCACTGGCGCTACAAGGAGACGGCCAAGACCGGCGGCAAGGGTGGCGGCGGCCAGGGCGACATGGGTTGGCTGCGCCAGATCGCCGACTGGCAGCAGGAGACCGCCGACCCGACCGAGTTCCTCGACAGCCTGCGGGGAGAGATCTCCAAGGCCGAGGTCTACGTCTTCACGCCGCGCGGCAAGCTGCTGTCGCTGCCGCAGGGGGCGACGCCTGTCGACTTCGCGTACGCTGTCCACACCGAGGTGGGCCACAAGACCATCGGCGCCAAGGTCAACGGCCGCCTGGTGCCGCTCGACTCGACGCTCGAGAACGGCGATACGGTCGAGGTCCTCACCACCTCGGACGAGAACGCGCATCCCAAACGCGACTGGCTCGAGTTCGTGCAGTCCACCCGCGCGCGCAACAAGATCCGCCAATGGTTCACGCGCGAGCGTCGCGAGGAGTCGATCGAGACGGGGCGCGACATGCTCGCGCGCGCGATCCGTCGCCAGCACCTGCCGATGCAGCGCCTGATGAGCCGGTCCACCCTGCTCGCGCTCGCCAAGGAGATGCACTACGAGGACGTCGACTCGCTGTACGCGGCGATCGGCGAGCACAAGGAGCGGGCCGCCGATGTCGTGGTGCGGATGGTCGAGGCGGTGGGCGGCCAGGAGGGCGCCGACGAGGACCTGACCGAGATCACGCGCCCGGGGCTGCCGGCCGCGCGGTCCTCGCGTCGCGGCGACCCTGGAGTCTCGGTGCACGGCCTCACCGATGTCGTGGTCAAACTCGCGCGCTGCTGCACGCCGGTGCCGGGGGACCCGATCCAGGGATTCGTCACGCGCGGCTCGGGCGTGAGCGTCCACCGCGCCGATTGCGACAACCTCGCGCAGCTGAAGAGCCAGAGCGAGCGACTCATCGACGTCGAGTGGACCGGCCACAACGCAGGGACCTTCCTGGTCAACATCGAGGTGGAGGCGCTCGACCGCAACCGCCTGCTGTCCGACGTGACCCAGGTGCTGTCCGACCACCACGTCAACATCCTGTCCGCCAACGTGTCGACCTCGCGCGATCGCGTCGCGCTGTCAAGCTTCGTCTTTGAGATGGCGGATCCGTCGCACCTCGGCGCGATCCTGAGCGCGGTACGGCGCATCGATGGCGTCTACGACGCGCGCCGGATCACCGGCGCGAAGCGACCGTAGCGACCGCAACGGCTTTCAGAAGCCCTCAGGGACGGACGGCACACCGTCCACGAGTTCCCGGACGATCGCCGCGACGCGCGCGTAGCCGGCCCCGTTCGAGGGATCGAGCGCGAGCGAGGCGCGCAGTTCGGGCGCGGTCACCCACCCCGCGGCCAGTCCGGCGACCGTCGCCGCGCGAGTGACGTGCTCGTCCTCCCATCGCAGCGCGTCCAGGCACGCGCGCGCCACGGGGGCGACCCTGACGGGGCCCATGTGCTCGCCCATGCGCGAGGTGACCCCGGAGTGGAACGCCAGCCGGGCATCGTCCGTGCGCGAGAGCCCACGCACGCCCACGACGTGCCACGGGGCCTGGGGCGCGGAGCCGTCGACGCGTGCCCACCGGCCATGCACCCAGAGCGCCGCGAGGCCCGTGAGCACGGTGTGGCGCGGCACGTGCGCGCACGCGAGGGCACGCAGGCCGGGGGAGGAGGGCACGTCGAGGGGGCGAGCGACACCCGCCGCGAGTGGGGCGACGATGCCGTCCCTGAGCAGGCGCGCAAATTGCGGCCGCCCGACGTCGGCCGGGGTGACGAGGATCATGGGTTCATCGTCACCGCACACGCGACAGCGGGCCAGCCCCTGTGGAGGGGTCCGGCCCGCTGTCGGTGTTCTGCCGTGCGTCTCTAGCGCACGCCCTCGATCTGCGACAGCCACGCCTGACGGGCCGCGAGAGACTCCTCGAGCTTCGAGGTGTCCTTCTTTGCCGCCTTCGCCTCCGCGATCTCGGCCTTGAGGGCCTCGATCGCGGCGTGGAGCTGCGCCGCGGCGCCGCTCGCGCGCGCCTCGAGTTCGGGGTTGCGCGAGTTCCACTGCGCGTCCTCGGCATCCCGCACGGCCTTCTCGACCGCGCCCATGCGCTTCGTCAGGCGTGCGACGTCGGCGCGCGGCACACGACCCGCGGCCTCGAAGCGGTCCTGGATCGGGCGGAGCGCCTGCTTGGTCGCCTGCAGGTCCTTGATGGGAAGCAGGGCCTCGGCCTCGACGACCGCGGCCTCCTTCGCCTCGACGTTGCCCGCGAGGGCCTCATCCTCGGCATCGGACGCGCCGCGACGCGACTGGAAGAACGCGTCCTGTGCCGCCTGGAATCGCTTCCACAGCGCGTCGTCGACGCTGCGTCGGCCACGGCCGGCGGTGCGCCACTCGTTCATGAGGTCGCGGAAGCCGCGCGCGCCGCGGTCCCAGTCGGTGGTCTGCGCGAGCTCCTCGGCCTTGGCGACGAGCGCCTCCTTGCGGGCGGCCACGTCGGTATTGGCCCTGTCGAGCTCGGCGAAGTGGTGCTTGCGCGCCTTCTCGAAGGCCGAGCGTGCGTGAGTGAAGCGCGTCCATAGGGCACGCTCGACGTCCTTGGGGATGCGCGCGCCTGAACGCTGCGCCTCCTTCCACGCGTCCAGCAACGCCCTGAGCTCGACGGTGTCGTTCTTCCAGTGCACCTTCGACTCGGGCTTGTTCGCGAGCGCCTCGGCGGTCACCACGATCTCTTCGCGAGCCGCGACCGCTGCCTCGCGGGCTGCCTTGCGCTCCTCCTGGATGCGGGTGCGGATCGCCTCCGCCTCCGCCTTCACCGCGGCGAAGCGCTCGAGCAGCGTGTCGAGGTCGCCGACGACGCTGGGCGGCGTGAGCGAGGACTCGAGCGACGCGAGCGACTCGTCGATGTCCTTGGGCGCGAGGTCCGCGGTCGCGAGGCGTGCATGGAAGCGCTCCACCGCGGCCTCGAGCTCGAAGAAGGCGTGGGCGTACGGGCGCAGCGCGTCGTCGTCGGCCGCGGGGCCCACCTCGACGCGCTCTTCGGCCACGATCACGTAGGCCACGCCGTCCTCGACGAGTCCGTGCGCGAGCGCCTCCTCGAAGCGCTCATCCGGCACCTCGGCAGCGACGGGCACGGGCACCACCACGTGGGTTGCCTGCTTGGCGACCGCGGCGGGCGTCGGCGCCTTGAAGGCGCCGGGCTTGGGCACGCCTGGCTTGGGCGCAGCCGGCTTGGGTGCGCTGGCTTCGGGTGCGGCCGGCTTAGGAGCGCTTGCCTCGGGCGCGGCCTCTGATGCGGCCTCTGAAGCGACCTCGGTTGCCGCCTCCGGCGTCACCTCGGGCGCGGCGTCGGGAGTCGCGACATCGGCCGCGGTCTCGGGGGTGGGCTGGGACGCGGCCACGACGGCCTCGGTCTGCGACGCGGGGGCGTCGGGCGACTCGGTCATGAGACGGATACCTCGTTCACGATGACGGACAAAGCCGGCGGACCATCGGTGTCCCCGGTGATGGTGCCTGCGTCGGCAACATCCACCACACTAGCGGTCCCGTCAACGACCCTTCCCAGCACGGTGTATCCGCCGGCCGCATCGGACGGGATGACGGAGTCCTGGTAGACGATGAAGAACTGGCTGCCCATGGACTCGCCGTCGCCCGGCACGCGCGCCATCGCGATGGTTCCGGCGGGGTATAGGTCGTCCTCGGGAGCGTTCTCGATCGGCCCATACGTGTAGCCCGGGCCGCCGGATCCGGTGCCCGTCGGGTCACCACACTGGAGCACGTAGATGCCCTCGGTCGTGAGGCGGTGGCAGTCGGTGCCGTCGAAGAAGCCGTCTTGTGCGAGCGACACGAAGCTCGCCACGGCCTGCGGTGCCGCGGCGCCGTCCAACTCGAGCACGATGTCGCCGCGGTTGGTCGCGAGCGTCGCGGTCCACGTGCGGGATTCGGCGATCGAGGGATCGGGAACCGCGAGGTCCGTCGACACGGTGGACTCCGCGCTCGAGGTCCCGGAGGGGGTCTCCGCGCGCGCCTCGGTGCGGTTCTGGTTGAGCGCGACGAGCAGGACCGCGAGTCCGCCACCCAGGAGGAGCCCGGCCGCGACCACGATCGCCGTGATGCGGATGACGCGTTCCTTGTGGCGCTGCCTCGCGGCGATCCGCTCCTCGAATGCGGCCTGTCGCTTCTTTGCGGCGGCCTTGGCCTGCTTGTTGCTGGTCATCGGTCCTTCTCGTGCCGGGAGATGTGCCAGGTCAGTCTACGGCGGGGCGATGCGGAACAATGGCCGCATGGCACGCGTGCAACCCCTCTCCGGATTCCCCGAATGGTCACCGCAAGAGCGTCTGGTGGAGGCGCACGTCCTTGAGACGTTGCGCGAGGTCTTCGCGCTGCACGGATTCGGCGAGATCGAGACGCGGGCCGTCGAGCCCGTCGAGCGCCTCGCCGGCGACTCGGAGGCGTCCAAGGAGATCTACGCGATCGGTCGTCTCAACGCCGACGAGCAGTCGGGTCGCGAGGCGCGCCTGGGTCTGCACTTCGACCTCACCGTGCCGTTCGCGCGCTATGTCGAGGAGAACCAGGGACGCCTGCACTTCCCGTTCCGGCGCTTCCAGATCCAGAAGGTGTGGCGCGGCGAGCGCCCCCAGGAGGGGCGGTTCCGGGAGTTCTATCAGGCGGACATCGACGTCGTGGGCCGCGACCACCTGCCCGAGCACCTCGAGGCCGAGGTCGCGATCGTCATGGCCAGGGCGCTGGCCGCCCTCCCGATTCCGACCGCGCGCATGCACCTCAACAACCGCGCGCTCGTCGAGGGCTTCTATCGCGGCGTGGGGATTGTCGACGTCGCGGGCGCGCTGCGCAGCGTCGACAAGCTCGACAAGATCGGGCCCGACGGCGTGCGTGACGAGCTTCACGCGAAGGGTGTGTCGCCCGAGGCCGTCGCGGCCATCCTCGAGCTCGCGGCCATCCAGACGCCCGACGACTCGTTCTTTGGCCTGGTCGAGGCGCTGTGGGACCACGCACCCATCGTCGAGGACGCGGACGATGCGCGGGCGGAGTTCGATCGCGGCGCTCGCTCCCTCGCGGCCCTGGTCGACGCGGTCAATGCCGCGGTTCCTGGCGCCGCGATCGCGGATCTCAGGATCGCTCGCGGCCTGGACTACTACACGGGCGCGGTGTACGAGACGGTGCTCGACGGCCACGAGGACCTCGGGTCGATCTGCTCGGGCGGACGCTACGACTCGCTCGTCGCGGGCGGCGGCTTCCCCGGCGTGGGGATGTCGATCGGTGTGAGCCGGCTCGTGAGCCGCATGCTGAGCGCGAACCTCGCCGCGTCCACGCGCGCGGTCCCGCAGGCGGTCCTGGTCGCCGTGACCGACGAGGCGCACCGGGCCGCCTCGGCCGCGATCGCGGACCGGCTGCGGGCGCGCGGCATTCCGTGCGAGGTGTCGCCGACCGCCGCCAAGTTCGGCAAGCAGATCCAGTACGCGGATCGCCGGGGCATCCCGTTCGTGTGGTTCCCGGGGGCGGGGAGACCGCTCCCGACGGCGAGGTGAAGGACATTCGCACGGGTGACCAGGTGCCGGCCGATGCCGACGCCTGGGTGCCTCCCGCGGACGACCTCAAGCCGCGCATCGTCCGCCGCTAGACTGAGTCCCGCTCTTCACTTGACCCGCGCCACCCGCGCGTACGAAAGGCCTTGTCTTGCTCCGCACGCATCTCGCTGGAAACCTCCGCGCCGCCGACTCGGGCGCGACCGTCACCCTCGCCGGTTGGGTGGGTCGCCGCCGCGATCACGGCGGCGTCGCGTTCATCGACCTGCGTGACGCGTCGGGCTTCGCTCAGCTGGTGATTCGCGAGGAGATCGCTCACGCGCTGCGCACCGAGTACGTCATCCAGGTCACCGGTGAGGTGCGCACGCGGCCCGAGGGGTCCTCGAACCCGAACCTGCCCTCGGGCGAGATCGAGGTCGACGTCCACGAGGTCACGATCCTCAACGAGTCCGTCCCCACCCCGTTCCCGATCGACGACCACGTCACGGTCGGGGAGGAGGCGCGCCTCAAGCACCGCTACCTCGACCTGCGTCGCCCGCAGCCGCGCGCCAACATCGTGCTGCGCTCCAAGGTCAACCAGGCGGCCCGTCGCGTGCTCGAGCGCCACGACTTCCTCGAGATCGAGACCCCGACGCTCACGCGCTCGACGCCGGAGGGTGCCCGCGACTTCGTGGTGCCCGCCCGTCTGTCGCCGGGCTCGTGGTACGCCCTGCCGCAGTCCCCGCAGCTCTTCAAGCAGCTGCTCATGGTCGCGGGCATGGAGCGGTACTACCAGATCGCGCGCTGCTACCGCGACGAGGACTTCCGCGCGGACCGCCAGCCCGAGTTCACGCAGCTCGACATCGAGATGAGCTTCGTCGACCAGGACGACGTCATCGCTCTCGGCGAGGAGCTCGTGCGCGAGCTGTGGGCGCTGATCGGCTACGAGGTGTCGCTGCCCATCCCGCGCCTCACCTACGCCGACGCGATGGCGCGCTTCGGCACCGACAAGCCGGACCTCCGCTTCGGTCTCGAGCTCACCGAGCTGACGTCCTACTTTGCCGACACCCCGTTCCGCGTGTTCCAGGCGGACTACGTGGGCGCGGTGGTCATGCCGGGCGGCGCGTCGCAGCCGCGCAAGACCCTCGACGCGTGGCAGGAGTGGGCGAAGCAGCGCGGCGCCAAGGGCCTCGCGTACGTGCTGGTGCAGGAGGACGGCACGCTCGGCGGTCCGGTGGCGAAGAACCTGTCCGAGACGGAGCTCGAGGGACTCGCGGCCGCCGTGGGCGCCGAGCCGGGCGACTGCATCTTCTTCGCCGCGGGCAAGGCATCGACCTCGCGCGCGCTGCTGGGCGCCGCGCGCAACGAGATCGCGCGCCGCGTGGGCCTGATCGACGAGGACCGCTTCGAGTTCGTGTGGGTCGTGGATGCGCCGCTGTTCAAGGCGGTCGACGGGGACGATGACGACGTCGTCCTGGGCACGAGCGCGTGGACCGCGGTCCACCACGCCTTCACGAGCCCCAAGCCCGAGTTCATGGACACGTTCGACACGGATCCCGGACCCGCGCTCGCCTACGCGTACGACATCGTGTGCAACGGCAACGAGATCGGCGGAGGCTCGATCCGTATCCACCGCCAGGACGTGCAGGAGCGCGTCTTCAAGGTGATGGGCATCGGGGCCGAGGAGGCTCAGGAGAAGTTCGGCTTCCTCCTCGACGCCTTCCAGTTCGGCGCCCCGCCTCACGGCGGCATCGCGCTCGGCTGGGACCGCGTCACGGCGCTGCTCGCCAAGGCGGATTCGATTCGCGACGTCATCGCGTTCCCCAAGTCCGGCGGAGGCTACGACCCCCTGACGCAGGCGCCCGCGCCGATCACTCCCGAGCAGCGCAAGGAGGCCGGGGTCGACTTCGTCCCCGAGAAGAAGGAGCAGGCGGAGGCGTAGTCGAGCCTTCGGAGGTGTTGCGCGGCACGAGGTGCTGCGCGGCATGAGGTGCTGCGCCGTATGAGGTCCTCAGTGCCCGGAATCACCGGTTTCGGGCACTGAGGACCTCGCCAGACGTGCTGGCGGGGGGACGATGCGCGGGCCCGGTGGTCGCATCGATGCTGACGGCACGTGACGGTCGCCCCGCCCGCGACGCCGCGATGACGCCCGCGATCACGAGCGCGCCGCCCACGAGTTCGCCGAGCCCGGGTGTCTCTTCGAGCACCAGCCATGCGGTCAAGAGCCCGACCACGGGCACGAGCATCGAGAACGGGGCGACGGCACCCGCGGGGTGGCGGGCCATGAGCCACACCCAGATGCCCGAGCCCGCGAGCGTGCCGAGGAGCACCGTGTAGGCGAGTCCGATCCATGCGGGCACGGCCTCGGCGGTGAGCGAGGTCGACAGCGCCTCGCCCACGCGCCCTGGTCCCTCGACGGCGAGCGACAGCGCGACCATGGGTAGGGGCGGCACGACGCTCATCCACAGCACCAGGTGGAGCGGGCGCTCCGCGCGGGCATGCCGCGAGGCGAGGTTGCCGAGCGACCACCCGAGGGCCCCGAGGAGTACCAGGGCGAACGGTGCGAACGGCGCCGTCGCTCCGTAGCTGAGCCCGACCACCGCGAGCCCCGCGGTGGCCACCGCGACGCCGACGAGTCGAGCCAAGCCCCATCCCTCCCGCAAGAACACCGCGCCGAGCACGACAGTGAACGGCGCCGAGGCCTGCAGCACGAGCGAGGCGAGGCCGGTGGGGAAGCCCGCGGCCATGCCCAGATACAGGAAGAGGAACTGGAGCGTGCCGAAGCCCAGGCCGTAGAGGAGCAGCCAGCGCACCGGCACTCGCGGCCGTGGCACCAGCAGAATCGTCGGCACCGCGATGAGCGCGAAACGCAGCGCCACGAGGAACAGGGGCGGGAAGTGCGCGAGCGACGCATGGATCGCGAGGAAGTTGACGCCCCAGAGGACGGCGACGAGCACCGCGAGGGCGGCGTGACGGGCGGGCATGGGGCCAGTCTCGAGCGCGCACGGGTGAAGGACAAGCGAGCATTCGTGTCCCAGATGTTTAGGATGCCTTCATGGAAGCGCGTCATCTCGAACTGCTGAGGGACCTCAAGGAGCGCGGCACTCTCGGTGCGGTGGCCGCCGCGACCTACCGCACGCCGTCGGCGCTGTCCCAGCAGCTGAGGACGGCCGAGCGTGAGGTGGGAGTCGCGCTGGTCGAACCCGCCGCGCGGGGGCTTCGCCTGACATGGGCGGGCGAGATCCTCGCCGCGGGCGCCGACGACGTCCTCGCGGCGCTGGCACGCGTGCAGTCCGCTCTCGACGCAGGCCGCGGCGAGCCTCGCGGCACCGTGCGCATCGGCACCCTTCCGAGCGCGGGCGCCGCGCTCCTGCCGGGGCTGATGTCGAGACTCGTGGGTTCGCAGTTGCGCATCGAGGTCGAGGACTTCGACCTCGCCGAGGCGGACTACGCGCACAGGACGCTCGATCACGACCTGGTGATCGCGCACAGCCTCGCCGCGGATGTCCCCGCCGGCGCCGAGCGGCTGTTCTCGGTGGTGATCGCGCGCGAGCCGATCGACGTCGCGGTGCCCGCGGAGCATCGGCTCGCGAGCAGCCCGCGCGTGCGGCCCGAGGACCTCGCGCGTGAGCGATGGATCGCGGTGCCGCGAGGCTTCCCGTTCGCGACCGTGCACGAGTCGATCGAGGCGGTCACCGGCGTCACTCTTGACCGTATCGTCGAGGTGCGGGACAACCGCCTGGTCGAGAGCCTGGTGGGCGAGGGGCTAGGGATCGCGCTGCTACCCCGGTTCTCGACCCCGCGGTCCCCGGCCTACCGGCTCCTCCCGCTTGAGGGCGTGCATGCGACCCGCGCGATCGTCGCGATCGGTCGCCATGATCGGGTGGAACGACACGCGGTGCGCGCGGTGCTCGACGTCCTCACGGACGTGGGCGCCGGTCTCAGCTGAGGTCGCGCGGAAGCGCCCGGCGGCCGGTCACTCGTGCGTGAGGCCGATGCG
The DNA here is from genome assembly GCF_030296675.1 of Demequina sediminis. Taxonomy (GTDB): domain Bacteria; phylum Actinomycetota; class Actinomycetes; order Actinomycetales; family Demequinaceae; genus Demequina; species Demequina sediminis. The sequence goes on from NZ_AP027736.1 coordinate 682,961, forward strand.
CTGGTGGAGCCGGCGCAGGGGCCCGGGTGCCCACCAGTTCCAGTCCCCCAGAAGGGTCATGGTCGCGGGCACGAGCAGCAAGCGCACCACGGTCGCGTCGAGCAGCACCGCGAACGCGAGTCCGACGCCCACCTCCTTGATCATGAGCAGGTCGCCCATCGCGAAGCCGAGGAAGACCAGCACGATGACTGCGGCCGCCGAGGTGATGATGCGACCGGACCGCTGCAGACCCTTGCGGACCGCGGCATCGTTGCTCTCGCCTGCGTCGACGTATTCCTTGACGCGCGCGAGCAGGAACACCTCGTAGTCCATCGCGAGCCCAAAGCCGAACGCCACGATGATCACCGCGACATACGTCTCCACGCCTCCCGTCGAGGTGAAGCCCAGCAGCGACTCGAGATTGCCCTCCCCGAAGATCCACGTCACCACGCCCAGCGTCGCGAGCAGGGACAGCGCGTTGATGAGGAGGGTCTTGACCGGGACGAGCAGCGATCCCGTCATGAGGAACAGCAACACGAAGGTCGCGACGACGACGAGCGCCCCGGCCACCAGGGCGCCCTCGGCGATCGCGTCGATGAAGTCGATCTGCGTCGCGGCGGCACCACCCACGTTGATGGTCACGTCGGCGGGCAACTCGCGCATCTCACGCACGGTCGAGGCGGCCTCGGGGCCGGTCGCGTCCGTCGTGTCGAGGCGCACGCCGACGAAGGTCTCGCCCTCGAGCACCACCGGCTCCTCGACCCCCGCCACCCCGCCGAGCTCGGCCACCGCCGTGAGCCAGTCCGCGAGGGCAGCGGGCGACTCGAGCGAGTGCACCGTGACGGCGGGCTCCACGAGGTGAGGGAAGCCCTCCTCGAATGCGACGACGTAGTCGCGCCGTTCGTTGCCGACCGGCAGCGCCTCGATATCCGAGTTGCGCAGCGTGAGTCCCAGCACGGGCGACGCCAGCAGCAGAAGCAGCGCCGTGGCGCCGATCATCACGAGCCACGGGTGGCGCTGGACCCGCGTGGCGAGACGCGCGAACGCGCCGTCCTCGCGGTCGACATTGGACGTGACGGACACGACCCTCCGCACCCCGGGTAGCCGCGCGAGCAGTCCCGCCCCCACGATGCGTGGCGCGAGCAGATACAGCACGGCGGGCACGACCGTGAGCGCGGCGACCATCGCGGTGGTGACCACACCCACCGCGGCGCCGCCGATGCCCCTGATCATCTCGGGGGAGAAGGCGAGCATGCCGCCCACCGAGACCGCCACGATCAGGCCCGAGAAGGCGACGGTCCTGCCCGCGGTGGAGAGGGTGCGCACGAGTGCCTCGTCACGCGCCTCGCGCGGGTCGCCTCCGAGCCGGTGAAGCTCCTCGCGGAACCGCGACACGAGCAGCAGCCCGTAGTCGATCGACAGGCCGATGCCGAGCACCGTCACGACGTTCACGGCGCTCTGATCGAGATCCAGCAGGTAGGAGAATCCGTACAGCACCGCCAGGCCGCCCGCGATCGAGGCGATGGCACCGGTGAGCGGTGTCGCCGCGGCGAGAAAGCCGCCGAACACGAACACCATCACGATGAGCGCCGCGGGCAGCGCGATGAGCTCGCCCGTGACGAGGTCTCGCTCGAGCTGATGAGTGAAGTCGTCGAACACGAGCGGGCCCGAGAACGTCAGCACGGTCGCCTCCGGCTGACTCGCGCGCATGTCCGCGACGGCGCCAGCCATGATCGCCGCGACCTCCTCGTGGAGCGCGAGTGCGTCGTCGCCCGGGTCGGCGAACGCCACGTCGACCAGGAAGCCGGTGCCCGTGGCGTCGACGAGCGCCGCGCGCGCCTCGGGCGGGCCGGCGAAGGGCGTGGCCACCGACGCCACGTGGTCGACCTCGGCGATGCGCGCGAGGGCGGCCTCCATGGCCGCCTGAACCCCGGCATCGTCCGGGCGTGCGTCCCGGACATACGACGCGAGGCGAGGCCCGACCGCGGGGTCAGCGGTGCGTTCCTGGGCCTGCGTCACCTCCCACGACTGCGAGCCGTCCACGAGCGGCGGCCCGGTGGTGACCCGCTGGAAGAGTCCCTCTCCGTTGACGCCCACGGTCGCGAGCGCGTAAAGGCAGATCGTGGCGAGTGTGGCGAGAATCACGACCAGCCGCGGCGCGCGTGCGATGGCATGACCCAGCCGGGTGAAGATTCCCATGGTCACCAGGCTAGACGCGCGGGACCACGGGGGCAGCGGGGACGATGCGGGGCGCCACGGTGGCGCGGAGTCTCACGGTGGGCTGCGGCCCGGCGCGGAATCAGTTTGATACTGTGGCCGCGCTGGGAAGCCGCCAGGTCCAACGGTCGCGGGGAGGGTCGCGTCCTGAGCGCCGCCCTGAGACGGGCGGAGAACGGAGCCGGTCGATGTCTGAGACCGTCCACATCCACCGCCGACTCGTCCGTGTCGCGGCGCTGCTCGTCTCCGGCGCACTCACCGCCGTGATCGCCGTGCCCGCCGCGGCCGCCGAGGAGGCCGTCGAGGCCCCCGTCGAGTTCGTCGACGTGGATCGCTCGCCGGAGTTTACCGATGAGATCGCCTGGATGGGCGAGACGGGCATCTCGCTTGGCTACGCCACGACGGCGGGACGCGAGTACAGGCCATTCGGTCGCGTCACGCGCGACGCCATGGCCGCGTTCCTCTACCGCTACGCCGGCTCGCCCGAGTTTGAGGCTCCCAGCGAGCCGACCTTCTCCGACGTCACCCCCGAGACGTCCGACTTCTACGTCCAAATCGAGTGGGCCGCGGCTCAGGGCATTGCGGGCGGCTGGTCCGACGGCACCTTCAAGCCCACGCGGGCGATCACTCGCGACGCCATGGCCTCGTTCCTCTACCGCTTCGAGGGGGCTCCGCGCCGTCGGGTGAGCAGGTCTATGTCGACTCGGACGAGTCCCCCGAGCATGCCGACGCGATCGAGTGGCTCGCGACCCAGGGCATCTCGCAGGGGTGGGTGAACTGGCGCGGGCGGGTCTACAAGCCGCTCCAGACCATCACCCGCGACGCAATGGCTGCATTCCTCTACCGGCTCGAGCACGGCGCGGAGCCCGTGACCGCCCATGCACCGGTGCTGGCGCCTCGCGCCACGGTATGGGTCACCGCATCGACCCTTCATCTGCGGGCGCAGCCCACCTGGAACTCGGCCGTCGTGGTGTCTGCACGGAGGAACGCGAGCGGAACCTTCGATGGCGCACGCGAGCATGGATGGCAGCGCGTGGAAATGGGCGGCGTCAAGGGATGGGCGCCCTCGGAGTACTTGCGCACGACCGAGCCGTCCTTCACGGTGACTCGCGTGGGCATCAAGGTTGACGAGTTGTGGTTTCGCGACGGCCCGTCGAACAACGACACGGTCCTGATGAAGATCCGCCGCGGCGAGCGTGGCGAGTTCACCGGCGTCATTCGCGGCGACTGGTGGCAGGTGCGATTCCGCGATCGACTCGCGTGGGCCCCCGCCATGCACATGAACGTCGTGAGGCCGTTCGACGCCGCCGCGGTGTTGCGCACCGCGCACTCCCAGGTCGGCTATCGCGCCGTGTCGTACAACGACAACAAGTTCAACGACTGGGCGGGCGGTCGCAACCCGTGGTGCATGGTGTTCGTCATGTGGGTGTTCGACAAGTCGGGCTTCAAGCAGGGCGTGCCGTTCGAGCTGCTGTATTCGGACTGGGCGCGCGAGGCACTCGCGTCGGGCATCGTCGATCGCACGGTGACCGCGGCGGATCTCAAGCCGGGCCACGTGGTGTTGGTCGACTGGCCGCCGTATACGGGGCCCACTCACGCGGGCATCGTTGACCGGGTGGTCGGCAGCAACGTGATCCTGGTCGAGGGCAACACCTCTGACGGCACGGGTGACCCGACGCGCGGCGTCTTCGTCAGGGAGAGGCGAATCGTCGACATGTATGGGGTGTTCAACCCGGACGAGTTCGCCCGAGTCAACGGGTACTAGCAGCGGCCGGCGCGGCGTGTGCTGTCAGACCCTGCGCCTACGCTGAACCCATGGATCTGTTCGACTCCGCGCGCATGGACGCCACCGGCGTGCCGGAGGCGCTCGGCAACGCGCCGCTTGCGGTGCGCATGCGACCGCGCACCCTTGATGAGGTCGTGGGGCAGGCACACCTGCTCGCGGAGGGCTCGCCGCTGCGGCGGCTCATTGGCGAGGCGGCACCCGCAACCTCGGTGATCCTGTGGGGACCGCCCGGCACGGGCAAGACCACGTTGGCGTACCTGGTCGCGGGCAACAGGAGGTTCGTCGAGCTGTCGGCCGTTACCGCGGGAGTCAAGGACGTGCGCGCCGTGATCGACGACTCGAAGCGGCGGATCGCGACTGGAGAGCGCGAGACAGTGCTGTTCGTGGATGAGATCCACCGCTTTACGCGTTCGCAGCAGGACGCGTTGCTGCCCGCGGTGGAGAACCGCTGGGTCACGCTCATCGGCGCGACCACGGAGAATCCGTCGTTCTCGGTCGTGGGGCCGCTCCTGTCCCGTTCGCTGCTGCTCACGCTGCAGCCGCTCGCGGCCACGGATGTGGGAGAGGTGGTGGACCGCGCGATCGTGGAGGAGCGCGGTCTCGGTGGCACGGTGACCCTCGAGGACGGTGCGCGCGACCACATCCTGCGTGTCGCGGGGGCCGACGCCCGCAAGGCGCTCACCCTGCTCGAGTCGGTCGCTCAGTCCGCGCTGCAGTCCTCGGAGGGCGGGCTCATCACGGCCGCGCTGACCGAGGCGACCATGGATGCCGCCCTGGTCGCGTACGACAAGTCGGGCGACCAGCACTACGACGTCATCAGCGCATTCATCAAGTCGGTGCGCGGGTCGGACGTCGACGCGGCGCTGCACTACTTGGCGCGCATGGTCGTCGCGGGGGAGGACCCGCGGTTCATCGCGCGCAGGCTCGTGATCCTCGCCGCCGAGGACATCGGCCTTGCCGACCCTCAGGGTCTGGTGATCGCGCAGGCGGCCGCCGAGGCGGTGAGCTTCATCGGGATGCCCGAGGGGCGCATCGTGCTCGCGGAGGCGACCGCGTATCTGGCGAGCGCTCCCAAGTCGAACCGCGCGTACGTCGCGATCGACAAGGCCATCGCCGACGTGCGTGCCGGCCGCGCCGGCGTGGTCCCCGACCACCTCAGGGACGCGCACTACGCGGGAGCCGAGCGCATCGGCCATGGCCAGGGCTATCGCTACGCGCACGATGCTCCCCACGGGGTCGCCGCGCAGGAGTACCTGCCCGAGGCGCTCGAGGGCGCGCGCTACTACGAGCCCACCGAGCACGGCTTCGAACGCACCCTGAGCGAGCGGCTCACGACGATTCGCCGCATGCTCGGCAGGGACTAGGGTCCGTCGAGAGTTCCGCGCGTGTCGCGGGGTGTGCGGCCCCCACCCGCTTTGCTACACTATTCGAGCCCTCGCGGACGGTTGGCTGCTGCCCCGCGAACTCCAGCACTCAGCACATCGATTATTTCCCGGCGCATCCGCGCGCCCGGGAAGTTATTAAGGACATCATGACCTCAGTACAGAAGGCACGCCGCCAGGTCCGCCTGTCGCGCAGCCTCGGGATCGCGCTGACTCCGAAGGCCGTCAAGCACTTCGAGAAGCGTCCCTACCCGCCCGGCGAGCACGGCCGTACCGCCCGCCGCAAGGAAAGCGACTACGCGGTTCGTCTGCGCGAGAAGCAGCGTCTTCGCGCCCAGTACGGCCTCCGCGAGAAGCAGATGACCTCGACCTACGCCGAGGCGAAGAAGGAGTCCGGCCTGACCGGTGAGGCCTTCGTCGAGCTGCTCGAGATGCGTCTCGACGCCCTGGTGCTGCGTGCCGGCTTTGCCCGCACCATCCTCCAGGCGCGTCAGTCGGTCCTGCACCGCCACATCCTCGTGGATGGCAAGATCGTCGACCGTCCCTCGTTCCGCGTGAAGCCGGGCCAGACCATCCAGGTCAAGCCCAAGGCCGTCACCCTCGAGCCCTACATGGCCGCCGCCGCCGGCGCGCACCGTGACGTGCTCCCGCAGGTGCCCGAGTACCTCGACGTCACGCTCGAGAAGCTCAGCGCCCGCCTGGTCCGCCGTCCCAAGCGCGCCGAGGTCCCCGTGACCTGCGACGTGCAGCTGGTCGTCGAGTACTACGCGCGCTAGTCGCACCCGTGAGGCTTCGACGAGCCACACACTGAGAGGCCGCGGCGCGGCGCCCCTGAGGGGCGGTGCGCCGCGGCCCTTTCTGTACGATGCAGGCGCCGGGCAGGTCCCGCCCCACGCCGGATGACAGGTAAGGACACGTAGGAGAGCCATGCAGACTTCCGAGATCGCCACGCGATGGGTCGACTTCTTTGCCAAGCGCGACCACCACATCGCGCCGAGCGCGTCGCTCGTGTCGCCGGATCCGTCGCTGCTCTTCACGGTCGCGGGCATGGTCCCCTTCATCCCGTACATCATCGGCACGGACACCGCGCCGCACCCGCGCATCGCCTCTGTCCAGAAGTGCATTCGCACCAAGGACATCGAGGAGGTGGGAAAGACCACGCGCCACGGCACCTTCTTCCAGATGCTCGGCAACTTCTCGTTCGGGGACTACTTCAAGGAAGGCGCGATCGACTTCGCGTGGGAGTTCCTCACGGGACCCGAGTCGGAGGGCAATCTGGGCTTCGACCCGGAGCGTTTTTGGGTGACCATCTGGAACGAGGACGAGGAGGCGCTGTCGCACCTCGTCAACGTGGGCGTCGACCCGTCGCGCATCGTGCGACTCACGCGCGAAGAGAACTTCTGGGACACGGGCCAGCCCGGTCCCGCGGGTCCCTGCGCGGAGTGGCACTACGACCGCGGGCCCGAGTTTGGTCCCGAGGCCGTGGGCGGCACCGTGGACCCCGGCGGCGACCGCTACCTCGAGGTGTGGAACCTTGTCTTCGACCAGTTCCTGCGAGGAGAGGGCTCCGGCAAGGACTACCCGCTGATCCGCGAGCTCGACCAGAAGGCGATCGACACCGGTGCGGGTCTGGAGCGCCTCGCGTACCTCAAGCAGGGCGTGTCGAATATGTACGAGATCGACCAGGTCTTCCCGGTGATTGCGAAGGCGCAGGAGCTGTCGGGTAAGACGTATGGCGACAACGAGACGGACGATGTCCGCATGCGCGTCATCGCGGACCATGTGCGCTCGTCGCTCATGCTGATCGGCGACGGCGTCACGCCTGGCAACGAGGGCCGTGGCTATGTGCTGCGCCGCCTCATTCGCCGCTCGGTGCGCGCCATGCGCCTGCTGGGTGTCGAGGACCGCTCGCTGCCCGAGTTGCTGCCCGTGTCGATCGACGCGATGGCCAGCGCCTACCCCGAGCTCGAGACCGGTCGCTCGCGCATCGAGTCCGTCGCGTACACCGAGGAGGACGCGTTCCGGCGCACGCTCGCGCAGGGCACGACCATCTTCGACCTCGCGGTCGACAAGGCGAAGCAATCCGGCACCCCCGCGCTGTCCGGCTCCGACGCGTTCACGCTGCACGACACCTACGGCTTCCCGATCGACATCACCCTCGAGATGGCGGCCGAACAGGGCATCCAGGTCGACGAGGCAAAGTTCCGTGAGCTCATGAAGGAGCAGCGTGAGCGCGCCCGCGCCGATGCCAAGGCCAAGAAGGGCGGCCACGCCGACGTCAGCGTCTACAACGGGATCAAGGAGACGCGCGCGACGGAGTTCCGTGGCTATGAGGAGCTCGTCACCGCCACCGAGATTCAGGCAATCGTGCGCGACGGGGTGGGCGTACCCGTCGCCCTGACGGGCGAAACCGTCGAGGTCATCCTCCCGCAGACGCCGTTCTACGCGGAGTCGGGCGGCCAGGAGGCCGACTCGGGCATCATCCGGTCCGCGCGCGGCACGCTCGAGGTGGTCGACGTCCAGAAGCCCGTCAAGGGACTGGTGGTGCACACCGTGACGGTGATCGAGGGCGAGATCGCCGTGGGCGACGAGGTCTCCGCCGAGGTCGACACGGAGTGGCGGCTTGGCGCGCGTCAGGCGCACTCGGGCACGCACCTGGTGCATGCGGCGCTGCGCGAGGTCCTCGGCCCCGATGCGCTGCAGTCGGGCTCGTACAACAAGCCGGGCTACCTTCGCCTCGACTTCGCGTGGAACTCCGCGCTGTCCGCGGCGACGCGGTCCGAGATCGAAGAGGTCACCAACCGCGCGATCCGTCGCGATCTCGACGTGTCCGCGCAGTACATGACCCTGCCCGAGGCCAAGGAGTGGGGCGCCGTCGCGCTGTTCGGCGAGACGTACGACGAGACGGTGCGCGTCATTCAGATCGGCGGTCCGTGGTCGCGCGAGCTGTGCGGTGGCACGCACGTGGATCACTCGAGCCAGGTCGGACTCGTCGCGCTCACGGGCGAGTCCTCGGTGGGCTCGGGCTCGCGTCGCATCGAGGCGATGGTGGGCATCGAGGCCTTCCAGAAGCTCGCCGCCGAGCGCGCGCTGGTCTCCGAACTCACGACCACACTTAAGGTGCAGCCCGGCGAGCTCAAGGGGCGGGTCGAGAAGGTACTCGAGCGTCTCGCCGAGGCCGAGCGCCAGCTCGCGGGCTATCGTCAGCAGGCCATGCAGCAGGCGGCCGCCGGTCTGGTCGACCACGCGGTGACGGTCAACGGCGTGCGCGTCGTGACCCATGCGTCTCACGAGGCGGGGGACGGGGACGACCTCCGGACGCTCGTGACGGACGTGCGTGCTCGTCTCGGCGAGTCGACACCTGCGGTGGTGGCGATCGCGGGCGAGTTCGGCGGCCGGCCGCAGATCGTGATCGCGACCAACGGACCCGCGCGCGACGCCGGCCTGAAGGCGGGAGACCTGGTGCGCACGGCATCGTCCATCCTGGGCGGCGGGGGCGGCGGCAAGCCGGACCTCGCGCAGGGCGGCGGTCAGGATGCCGCGCGCATCCCCGACGCGCTCGAGGCCGTGCAGGCAACGGTGGCCTCACGTGCCTAGGGCGGCGCGTGGATAGGGGAGTGCGTCTCGCCGTCGACGTGGGCACCGTCCGCGTGGGCGTAGCGGCGTCCGACCCTGACGGGCTCATGGCGTTTCCCGTCGACACGGTGCAGCGGGGCAAGGGCGACGTCGCGGCCGTGGCCGCAATCGCCGCGGAGCGCGGGGCGGTCCGCGTCTTCGTCGGGCTGCCGCGCACCCTCGCCGGCGCCGAGGGCGCGAGCGCTCAGGACGCGCGCGGGTTCGCTGCGGCCCTCGCGGAACTCACCGAGGCGTCGGTTCGTTTGATCGACGAGCGATTTTCGACGGCCACCGCATCCCAGGCGATGCGCAGCGCCGGCCGCAGCGCGAAGCGACAGCGGCAGGTGATCGACCAGGCGGCCGCCGTGGTGATTCTCGAGAACGCCCTCGACGTTGACAGGAACGGTAATCTCGATGCGGTGACCATCGAGGTTCCGCGCAAGGGGAATGATGACTGACCTTTTCGAGGCTGAGGCCACGACCACCACGTCTCTCGACCTGCGGCGCCTTCAGCGCAGCAAGCGACGCGCGGCGCGCAGGCGGCTCACGCTGATCGTGACCGCCGTCGCGGTGGTGTTGTTCGCGATCGGCGGCTCGATCGCGGTGAACTTCCTCCAGGGCTTCGAGTCGACCACCACCGAGATCGCGGACTACGACGGCCCCGGTCAGGGCAACGTCCAGGTGGTCATCGAGAGCGGTGCCACCGGGGCGGACATCGCAGCGACGCTCTACGACGCGGGCGTGATCGCATCGACGCAGGCCTTCATCATCGCCGCGAATGACAACGCGGAGTCCGCGTCGATCACCCCCGGCTACTACTTCATGCACAAGGAGATGAAGGCCGAGTACGCACTGGAGGCGCTGCTCGACCCCGCGAACCGCGACGTACGCGCGATCACCATCCCCGAGGGCAGGACACTCGACCACTACTTCCAGGCGATCGCGAACCTCACCGGCACCACCAAGGAGGAGGTGCAGGCGGCCGCGGAGAACACCGAGGCGCTCGGCCTCCCCGAGGAGGCGGGCGGCAATCTCGAGGGCTGGCTGTTCCCGTCGACCTACGAGTTCAACCCCGGCGTGACCCCGCAGGAGATCCTGACCAAAATGATCGCCCAGACGGTGACCATCCTCGACAGGAATGGTGTGGCACCTGAGGACCGTGTGCGCATCCTCACCGTCGCGTCGCTCATCGAGCGCGAGGCGCGCCTCGACGACGACCGTGCGCTCATCTCTTCGGTGATCTACAACCGCCTCGACATCGACATGAAGCTCGAGCTCGACTCGACCGTCAAGTACCTGTCCCCGTCAGAGGGGGTCTTCACCTCGGACGACGAGCGCGCGATCGACTCTCCGTACAACACGTACGCGAATGTGGGCCTTCCCCTGGCCCGATCGCGGCACCGGGAGAGGCGTCGATCAAGGCGGCGCTGTCGCCGGCGGAGACCGACTACCTGTTCTTCGTGACGGTCAACCTCGACACGGGCGAGACGCTGTACGCGACCGAGTACTCGGACCACCTCGCGAACGTCGAGACCCTGCGCGCGTGGGTCGCCGCCAACCAGACCGAGTCCGACGCGGAGTGAGCGCCGTCCGCCGCGCGGGCGTCCTGGGTCACCCCATCGGGCACTCGCTCTCCCCGGTGCTGCACCGCGCCGCCTACGACGCGCTGGGACTGGACTGGGAGTACGGCGCGTACGACGTGCCCGCGGGAGGGCTAGCCGCCTTTCTCGGGGGCCTCGACGCCGCCTGGGCGGGGCTGTCGTTGACGATGCCGCTCAAGGTCGAGGCCGTGCCGCTCATGCACTACGTCGAGTCGATGGCCAAGCTGGTGGGCGCGGTGAACACGGTGCTCATCCAGGACATCGGCGGCGTGCGCCAGCTCACTGGTGCCAACACCGACGTGTGGGGCATCCAGGAGGCCTTCCGCGAGGCGGGCGTCGAGTCGGCCCGGTCGGGCATGATCCTGGGCGGGGGAGCGACGGCGACGTCCGCGATGGCCGCGCTGGGAGCGCTTGGCGTCGAGGCCCTGCTGGTCGCGGTGCGCGCGCGCGGACGCGCCGGAGGACTGGTGCGCGCCGCGAGTCGCATGGGACTGCGTCCGCGGTTGGTGGGCTTCGATGAGGTGCCGTTGCTTGCGGAGGGAGTCGACGTGGTGGTGTCCACCGTTCCGGCCGATGCCGGTGCGGAGGTCGCGGGGACCCTCACCTTGGTGCGTGCGGGGGCGGCGCTGCTCGACGCGGTCTACGACCCCTTGGTGACCCCGCTGGGAGGCGCGTGGGCCCGCCTGGGTGGGACGCGCATCGGCGGGGAGCGCATGTTGCTTCATCAGGCTGCTGAGCAGGTACGACTCATGACGGGGCGTTCTGCACCGATTGGCGTGATGGATGCCGCTCTGCGTGGAATGTTGAATAGGTAACACTTCAGGTGGGCCTGAGCGCTGCCGATGGTAGGTTCGGCGCTAATGGTTCTGGCGCATGAGGGAGCGCGAATGAAGCAGCTAGGAAGCATCCTGCTCGAGGAGGGCGTGCTCACCGAGGAGCAGCTGGTCGACGCGATCGACGAGCAGCAGGCTCGGGGGCAGTCGCTCGGGCGGACCCTGGTGGAGATGGGGTACATCTCCGAGGGTCAGTTGGTGCGTGCGCTCGCTTCTCAGGTGGGTATGGAGTTCGTGGAACTCGCCGAGTACCCCGTGGATCGCGCGGCTGTCGCGCTCATCCCCGACACCGTCTGCCGGCGCCACGCGGCGCTGCCGATCGGCTTCGAGGGCGAGCGCCTCAAGGTCGCGATGTCCAACCCGGGCAACGTGGTGGCGGTCGACGACATTCGACAGATCACCCACAGGACCGTCATCCCCGTGGTGGCGGCGCACGACGACCTCATGCAGGCGATCGACCGGTACTGCCGCTCCGACGCGGAGATGAAGGACCTTCAGGGCGCGCTCGACGAGCAGGAGGAGGTCGACCTCTCGCAGATCGGCGACGTCATCGAAGACGATGCGCCGATCGTGAGGTTCGTCAACCTGCTCATCACGCAGGCGATCCAGGACCGTGCGTCCGACATTCACCTCGAGCCGGGGAGAAAGACCTCAGGGTCCGCTATCGAATCGACGGCGTGCTGCACGAGATGAACGCGGCCCCCAAGTCGACCCAGAACGGCGTGATCTCGCGCATCAAGATCATGTCCGACATCGACATCGCCGAGCGGCGCAAGCCGCAGGACGGACGCCTCTCCGTCAACCACCAGGGCCGCAAGATCGACCTGCGCGTCGCGACGCTCCCCACGGTGTGGGGCGAAAAGGTCGTCATGCGTATCCTCGACAACTCGACGGCGACGCTCGACCTCGAAGAGCTTGGCATTCGCCAGCACAATCTCGATCTTTACCAGCAGTCGTACACCAAGCCTTACGGGATGATCCTGGTGACGGGCCCTACCGGCTCTGGAAAGTCCACCACGCTGTACGCGACGCTCAACCAGGTGTCGCGTCCCGAGATCAACGTCATCACCGTCGAGGACCCAGTCGAGTACCGGATTCCGGGGATCAACCAGGTGCAGGTCAACGTCAAGGCTGGCCTGACGTTCGCCGGCGCTTTGCGCTCGATTCTGCGCTCCGACCCTGACGTGGTGCTGCTCGGTGAGATCCGTGACGGCGAGACCGCTCAGATCGCGATCGAGGCGGCGCTCACCGGTCACCTGGTGCTGTCGACGCTGCACACCAACGACGCGCCGAGCGCGATCACGCGACTGACCGAGATGGGCATCGAGCCGTTCCTCGTCGGGTCCGCGGTCGACTGTGTGATTGCGCAGCGCCTCGCGCGCCGGCTCTGCCCGCACTGCAAGGAGACGTACTCGCCGACGGGCTACGAGCTCGAGCGCTTCGGATGGCAGGCAGGCGAGGAACTTCCCGAACTGTTCCGGCCCGCAGGCTGCGCGCGGTGCTCCCGCACTGGCTACCGGGGGCGCCTCGCGCTCCATGAGATCATGCCGGTAAACGAAGAGCTCGAGCGGCTTGCGGTCGCTCGCGCCTCGTCCGCCGACATCGGCCGCGTGGCCCGTGCGGCCGGCATGCAGACGCTCATCGAGGACGGTTGGGCGAAGGTCCGCGACGGACTCACCTCCGTGGAGGAGCTGCTGCGAGTCGTGAAATAGGGAATGTCTTAGAATGGTAGATTCACGCCGATAGTTTGAGGGAATGCGCATAAAAGGCGCGCATTTCGGGGGAGGACGCATGACTTCGGAGTTCCAGCCTGGGAACGGCGCATGGTTCGCGCCGCAGGGTGGCGCCGCGCCTCAGCGCCCGGTCGCCGCTCAGCCGCCCGCGCCCACGACGCCTCCCGTCGACCCCCAGCCGGTTGCTCCGGTTGCTGCCGCTCCAGTGCCCCCAGTGGCACCGCAGGCGGGCAATCCGGTGTTCGCTCCCCAGTCGCCCGAGGCGCCGCTGCCCACTGCGCCCGCGGCTCCGTCGTTGCACCACGCTGGTCCCCAGAACACGCGGCGCGCGCCGTTCCTCGAGGAGCGCCGCCCGTACACTGGCCAGCCTGACGCGCCCGTCGGAGCGCAGCAGGTTCCCGCCGCATCGTCGCCCGTTGTATCGGCTCCAGCCGCGCCTACCGCGATGCAGGCGCCCGTACCGCCCGTCGATGCGGCCGCCGCCTTCGCCGCCGCCGCACAGCAGCAGGGCGCCTTTATGCCGGCACCCGAGCCTGCCCCCGTGAAGGAGGAGCCGAAGGCCCCTCCCACACCCGCGGCGGCGCAGGCCGCGCCGGGTCCGAAGGCGCAGCCGGTGGGCAAGCGCGTGGGCATGACGCTCGACCGCGACGAGAACGACCTCGACATCAACGTGGCGCTACGCCAGATGATGAAGTTGGGCGCCTCCGACCTCCACGTCACCACGGGCGCACCGCCCATGGTGCGTCTCGACGGCGAGCTTCAGCCGCTTGAGGGGTTCAGCAAGCTCAACCCCGAGGGCTTGCAGCGCACCATGTACTCGATCCTCACGCAGAAGCAGCGCGAGACGTTCGAGGAGCACCTTGAACTCGACTTTTCGTACGCCCTGGTGGGGGAGGCGCGCTTCCGCGTCAACCTCTACATGCAGCGCTCGTCGGTGGGCGCCGCGTTCCGTGTGATCCCGTATGAGATCAAGCCGCTCGAGGCCCTGGGCATCCCGCCGGCCGTCGCGGAGTTCGCGTCCAAGCCGCGCGGACTGGTGCTGGTGACGGGGCCCACGGGTTCCGGCAAGTCGACCACGCTCGCGTCGCTCATCGACCTCGTGAACCGCCAGCGCGCGGACCACATCATGACGGTCGAGGACCCGATTGAGTTCCTGCACAAGCACAAGAAGTCGCTGGTCAACCAGCGCGAGGTCGGCGCGGACACGCTGTCCTTCAAGAACGCGCTCAAGCACGTGCTGCGCCAGGACCCCGACGTCATCCTCGTGGGCGAGATGCGTGACCTGGAGACCATCCAGGTGGCGCTGACCGCCGCCGAAACTGGCCACCTGGTGTTTGCGACGCTGCACACGCAGGACACGGCGCAGACCATCGACCGCATCATCGACGTGTTCCCGGCGGAGCAGCAGGCGCAGGTGCGCACGCAGCTCGGCACTGCGATCCAGGGCGTGATGTGCCAGGCGCTGTGCAAGCGCTCGGACGGCCCGGGCCGTGCCGTCGCGGTCGAGGTCATGGTCGCGACGCCGGCTATCCGCAACCTCATCCGCGAGGGCAAGACGCACCAGATCTACTCGATGCTCCAGGCGGGCTCGAAGCAGGGCATGCAGACCATGGACCAGCACCTCGCGTCCCTGGTGAAGCAGGGCCGCATCTCCTACGACACGGGCGCCGAGATGTGCCATCACCTCGAGGACTTCAACCGCCTGTGCGGTCGTGGCTCGCTGGCCGGGGCGGAGGTTTAGTGATGGCAACCTCCACCGCCACCGTCAAGAAGTACAACTACGAGGTTCGTGACGCCCAGGGCAAGATCCAGAAGGGCACCATCGAGGCCCCGTCGGAAGCTGCCGTCGCCGGACGCCTCAAGGAGATGGGGCTGACCACGGTCGCCATCACCGAGGTCAAGACCGGCGGGCTGCAGTCCGAGATCAAGATCCCGGGCCTGACGGATCGGATCAAGCTCAAGGACATCGCAATCCTGTCGCGTCAGCTCGCGACCATGATCGCCGCGGGTCTGTCGCTCCTGCGCGCGCTGTCCATCCTCGCGGAGCAGACTGAAAACAAGGCGCTCGCCAAGATCGTTCACGAGGTCCGCGCGGATGTCGAGGCCGGCTCATCTTTCTCGCAGGCGCTCGGCAAGCATGACACATTCCCGCCGCTCATGGTCAACATGGTGCGCGCCGGCGAGGTCGGCGGCTTCCTAGACCAGGTCCTGCTGTCGGTCGCGCAGAATTTTGAATCCGAAGTGGCGCTCCGCGGCAAGGTGAAGTCCGCGATGACGTACCCGATCGTCGTGTTTGTCATCGCAATCCTTGCGGTGACCGGCATGTTGCTGTTCATCGTGCCCGTGTTCGCGACCATGTTCAGCGACCTGGGCGGCGAGCTGCCGTTCCTGACGCAGATCCTCGTGTGGATGTCCGACGCGCTCAAGGTGCTCATCATCCCCTTGGTCATCGCGATCTTCGTTGGCGCGTGGCTCTACAGGAAGAATCGCTATAAGGAGGGGTTCCGCGAGAAGGTCGAACCGTTCTACCTGAAGGTTCCGGTCTTCGGTGGTCTCACCCAAAAGATCGCGGTCGCGCGCTTCACACGCAACCTCGCGTCGATGCTTAGGTCGGGAGTGCCGATTCTCCAAGCGCTCGACATCGTCGGTGAGGCGAGCGGCAACATCGTGATCGAGCGCGCGGCCAAAGCGGTGCGTGAATCCGTGCGCACAGGTAACTCACTCGCGAAGCCGCTCGCGGAGCACCCGGTCTTCCCGCCCATGGTGGTCCAAATGATGGCGGTCGGCGAGGACACCGGAGCGCTCGACGACATGCTCGACAAGATCGCCGACTTCTATGACCAAGAGGTCGAGGCGACCACGGAGGCGCTCACCTCTCTCATCGAGCCCATCATGATCGCGGTGCTCGGCGGAATCGTCGGCTTTATGGTCATCGGTCTGTATATGCCCATCTTCGGGGTCTTCGACCTCGTCGCATAAGACTTCGCCGCGGCGCACCTGAGGGTGTGCTGCGGAGGAGGGGCCCGCAAGGGTCCTCATCAACACATAGAAACTGAAACTGATCAGGAGAAGACAATGACTGCGATGGCTCGCATTCGCAAGAGCATCGAGGAGAAGGACGACAAGGGTTTCACCCTTATCGAGCTCCTCGTCGTCATGATCATCATCGGCATCCTCGCCGCGATCGCAATCCCGCTGTTCCTCAACCAGCGCAAGAAGGCGGAGGACTCCGCCGCGAAGGCCGATGTCTCGACGCTCGGCAAGGAGATCGCAACCTGGTACGTGGACAACACGACCGCGCCGGTGGTCAACCAGTCGGCCGCCACCGGTGGCTTCTACGGCCTTGGCGCCACCGCTGCCGCAGCTACGGCGAATAAGATTGGCAATGCGTCGAAGAATGTTGCACTCGGCGCGGACGGCCTCGAGGGTGGCGGCACGTCCACCACCTGGTGCGTCGACGTGACCAACGCCTTGGGCGACAAGGCGGTTGTCGGCTACAAGTACTCGGCCGCTGGCGGCCTCGAAGAGGGTACTTGCTGATCTATTCCGATCAACGTTGGGTTCCTGTGGCTCGGTCGCTTGCCCGTCCACAGGAACCCAACCGGGTCGAGACCTTGCGGTACACGAATGTTGGGGAGACAGCGATGCGAGCGATGAGTCGGCACCGTGTCCTGGGTCAACGTGATGGCGGGTTCACGTTGGTCGAGGTGATCGTGGCGATGTTCGTGCTTGCCATCGTGATGCTCTCGATCGTCTTTGTGCAGGCCAAGGCCCTGACCACGAACGCCGAAAGCCAAGCTCGCCAGCAGGCCACGGCCGCTGCGAATCAGGCCATGGAGCAGCTCCGTGCAATGCCATGGAATTACCTGCGCAAGGGTCTCTACTCGGGTTTTGTCACCGCCGCTGGTGGTGACTCGTACGTATCGGGGAGCACACTCACCGTCACCGGCACGCCGTACACGTTGAAGATGGGCACCACCGCTACGGACCTTGCCAAGCCGTGGCCACCGCTGTTCGATGCCTCCGGCTCCAATAAGCAGACGCTTACGTCCGGTTCCGGCAATGGAACTTCGATCGAGTTGAGATCGTATACGACCACAGTCTCCGGCGCCGGAGCCACCGACGCGGTGGGCCTCATCGTGGTCGCCACGTGGACCAAGCCATCGGACGGTTCCACCCAACGCACGGTGCTGACCTCGACAGCGTATGCGCCCACTGGTTCGACGTGCGGGAGCACGGAGACCGCGCCCTTCCTCGCCGCGTGTCAGGCTTCGTTCGAGGCTACGGCATCCGCATCGCGCGTGGACGTCTCCGTTACTGCTAGCACCGATGACGGGCTTGGCGAGTCGCCGGTTCTCCCCGGTTCAAGCTACTACTCCATGCACATGTCGACTGCAGGTGCAGCGGCCCGTGTCTCCAGCCAGCAGGTGTCGAATGCCTCGGCTTTCGCCCCGTTCGGCGGTGTGGAATGGGATGATTCCGATCCGACAACGGAACCTGCCGCGCAGGGGTGGAGCAAGGGCTTCACGCAGTACAGTCTTCGCGCTTCGAATGACACGACCACGGGCGCCGCGCCCGCGAACCCCGTCGGCGTCTCGGGCGCCGGTGCGTCGAGCGTCGGTTCTATCGCAGGCGGAGTGTTCTCGTTGGCGGCGCGCTCGGACGAGAGCAGGTTGGCCTCCCTGGCGGCCACCACGACGCAGTCGTGCAGCACCGGTTTGGCTAGCGCGATCGCGGCCGGAGCGCCCTGCGCACACGCGGGCCTCAGCGCAAATGCGAGTGGCACCGGCCAGATGACGCTGAGCGTCTCTGGTGAGGAACTACTTCTCGCAGGAGTGAAGGCATCGCCCACCACGTCGGTTAATCACGCGTGGGCCGGGCGATTCCTGACCGTGGCGGGTAACGCGAGTGTTGGTTGCCAGACGTTGAGTGGGTCGGGTTGCGCGTCGGCGGGCGCGCAGCAGACCTTCGGCTCGGTGGTCATTGGCGATGTTCAGACAGGTACTGAGTGGGATGCGAACGCCGCGAACGGGCTCGTAGTGATCTCCGGCTACTCGGACGCGGTCAGCGTGCAGCGCGGCGTCGGGTTTGCGTCGACGGCTCCTGCCTTTAGCCGGTCCGCTTCGGTTACCTACTGGAACGGCACGGGCTACTCGTCTCCGGTCGCTATCACCGCGAGCAGCGCATTTACGGCAGACGTCCCGGCGGTGACGTGGACCACCGGCGCTGCGGTGATCACGGCGACCGCGCGGCTCCAGGTCACGGGGTCATCCGCATCAGTCAAGTCGTCGACGGCCTGCAAGGGTGTAGAGGGCTGCTCGGTCACTGCGACCAATGGCTATGTGAGCGTCGTCACTGAGTACCATGTCGCACCCGCCGGCGGTTCGACTTTCGCGCCGTGGCGGATCGCGGTCGCGACGACCATCAACGGTTCTCAGGCGGCGGCGTTGTTCAAGGAGGCCCCGAATGCGTGAACGCTTGCGGGTGGCGCGTGCAGACAAGGGTTTCACTCTCGTTGAGCTGCTGATCGCCATGACGATCTTTTCGATTCTCATGGCTCTGCTTACCGGTCTCATGATCCGCATGAGCGAACAGGCACAGGACAACCTTGGGCGGCAGCGGGCCGTAGAACAGGCGCGGCTAGGGCTCTCGCAGATTGATCGGCAGATCCGGTCGGGCAATCTCATCATGGATCCGGCGTCGGATACGACGGCTGGCGTCCCCGAGTACTATTCACTGCGCATTTATACCCAGGAGGGCGGGCTCGACAGTTGCGTGCAGTGGCGCGTGAACTTCGCTAGCAGCACGGCCCGTTTCGGTCAGCTTGAGTACCGCGAATGGGATCCGGCAGACGTTGCCACCGTCACTTCATGGACCCGAGTGGCGTCAAACGTCGAGCGGGCGATGGGTTCGGTGATTGATTCCGGCGATCCCACCACGTGGCCGCCCTTCTGGGTTGATACTCCCAACACTGGCACGTCTGACGCGAAGAATGTACGCATTACGTTGAGGATGGGGGATCCGCAGGCACGATCGGATGCGAAGTCCCAAGTGCTGACATCGGTAGTTACCGGTCGCAACACGATATTCGGTTACTCGTCAACGTTCTGCAGCGCGGTTCCGGCACCGTAGGAGGTAGAGATGGTCTCTCGAGCACGTTTCCACACGGATGAGGGCGTCGCCCTCGTCATGGCAATGGGTATCGCGTTGATCGCGATGGTGGTGGCGGGGGTGGTCGTCACTGCCACCATCGTTGCCGTGAATGACTCGGGTCGCGATCGTGTCCGCACCACGGAGATCCACACTGCCGAGGGCGCGGTCGACGCCACCATGGTGACCCTCCAGAGCAGCACGCCGTGCATGTCAACTACAACCGACGGCACTGGCGCTCAGGCAACGTCAACTGCCGTTGGTGTGGAGTACTGGGACGCGACTGGCGTGAAACTGACGTGCAATGCTGGCGTCCTGTCTGGTACACCCGCGACAGCCGTGATCACTGCCACTTCATCCGGCACTGCGCCGCAACAGGGTGTCGCCCCTGTCCGGAAGATGCAGGCAAAGGTGCTGCTTAATCCGGTGAAGTCCGTGGGAGCCAACGCAGCGATCTTCTCCGCGAATGGTTTCACTCCGAGCAACAAGTTGGAGATCACTCGGTCTGATCTCGGAGAGAGTGCCGATATTTGGGTCGACAACGGCAATTGGGATTGTGGCGCGGGTGGTACGGGCGCGAACCTGTATGGTTCTGTCTTCGTGGCAGCCGGGAGCCTCAATATTGGCAAGGGTTGCTCGATCGACGGTGATGTGCTGGTGAAGAAGGACTTCACGGTCGCGGGAAATGCCTCGGGCACCTCGATGACTGGGTCCGGGAACTTGGCGGTGGGCGGCGCGACGAGTATTGGCACGCCGTTCACCATCAAGGGAGCCGCGAAGCTGGCGGGTGCAACGCCGGCAAACCTCACGGCGCTCGGCGGTATCCAGCCTATGCTTGGGGCCGCTGCGGTGCCCTCGAGTTTCGCTCCCGTCGGCCTTCCCAAGATCTACTGGGACACGTCGAAGCCGAGCCCCAACAAGACCACGTGGACGTCCTCGCCGCAGAACTTCACCGTGAAGTCGACTTCGGACGCGCAAACCTTGTTCGGAACCAACCCCTGCGGCAAGAACATGGACGCCGGGTCGTCCGGTTCACCCGTGCAGTTTCCTGCCGGGAAGACGGTCTACGACCTCACGTCGTGCTCGAATGGTTGGCAGGTCCAGAAGTTCTACGCGAACCTCAACGGTGACGTGGCGATCATCATGCGCTCGATGAGCGTCAAGACCACGTTTCACGTGACAGCGTCCGGGGACTACAAGATCTGGCTCATCGTGCCGTACGAGTATGCGTCAACCACGACCCCCAATGACTGCAGCAAGGGCGGGATGGACTCCAACTCGACCGACTTCCTGGTGACGGCGCCAGCGTCGATCTTCGCGTACTCTCCGGGTGCTATCTCGCTCAACCCGCATGAGGGCACGCGCGGGCAGTGGTACGGGTGCAGCGTGAGCCCGAAGAACGCGTTCAGCCTTGAGTATTCATACGTCGGTATTCCCGGGTACGACCTTGCGGCTGGTATGAGCACCGTGACCGGCTACGACGTTTCGGTGGTTTACAAGCGCGAGGTGTCCTGAGTGGTGATCCTGGCCGCCGTCGCGCTGGGCCTGTTGTGCGGGTCCTTCGCGAATGTGCTCATTGCCCGCGTACCCTCAGGCGAAGGCTGGGTGCGGGGCTCCAGCCGATGTCCCACGTGTCGGCATGACATCGCGTGGTATGACAACATCCCGGTGCTCTCCTGGTTGGTGCTACGCCGACGGTGCCGACACTGCAAGGAGCCAATCTCCGCTCGTTACCCTCTTGTTGAGCTCACCGTGGGCGTCCTCTTCGGCCTCGTCGCCTGGCAGTTCGGTTCGGGTGCGGTCACGTGGTTGCTCGCGCTCAGCGCCCTCCTCACAGTGGCGTTGACCGCGATCGACCTGGAGCATCACCGCTTGCCCGACGCGCTTGTCTTCACCCTGGCCGGCGCGGCGGTGCTGTTGCTGGTCGCCGACGCCGCACTATCCGGAGCGTGGGCGTCACTGGGGCGAGCCGGACTCGGTGCGCTTGCGCTCGGGGGTTTCTACTTTGTGCTGTGGTTCGTGTACCCCAAGGGCCTCGGCTTCGGCGACGTCAAGTTGGCCGTGCCGATCGGTGCCATCCTGGGGTACCTCGGTTGGGGGCGCTCGCCGTGGGCGCGTTCCTAGGTCCGTTCGTCGGTGGCCTGCTCGCGATCGCCGCTGGCGTCAGGGCGGGCGGTGTGCGCGGCGTCAGGTTGGCCTATGGACCAGCAATCATCACGGCATTCTGGATCGCCGTCCTCTGGGGGCCAGCGATCTCGTCGTGGTATGTGGAGTGGGCCACGGGGTGGGCCGTGTAAGACGCGACGCAGTTTGAGTTGAGGGCGCGAGGCGCCGATACACAGGACATTCCCGGACCGAAGGGGGAGCAGTGGCAATCAAGAGAGTCGGGGTCGACATCGGCGGCACGCATGTGCGGGTCGCGGAGGTCGAGTTCTCCGGAAAGGGTGCGGCCGCCCGTGGCCGCGGGACGCTGACCGGGTACGCGGAAGTCCCGTTGCCGCGCGGGGCCGTCCAGGCCGGCGAGGTCGTGGACGTTTCCGGAGTGGGGAATGCGATCAGGCAAGCGGCACAGGACGCGGTGATCAGCGTCAAGGATGCCCACGTGGGGGTCGGCTCCGCCAACGTCGTGGTTCGCGAGATCGAGCTGCCAGCCCTTCCCATGCCCCAGTTGAAGTCCTCGCTCCCTTTCCACGTCCAGGAGACGCTGCCGATGTCGGTCGATGAGGTCCTCCTGGACTTCTACCCCACCGGCGAGAAGGAGCTTGAGAGCTCCAAGGTGGTGCGCGGCATCATGGTCGCGGCGCCCAAGTCGACCGTGACCCAGAACCTGCTCGCCGTCGAGGCCGCAGGCCTGCGGCCCAAGATGGTGGATCTCGCTGGTTTCGCGCTCCTCCGCAGTCAGTACACCGAAGACGTGATGGCCGGCGGCGTCGCTTTTGTCGACATCGGCGCACGCCTCACCACCGTGGTGATCACCAGCCACGGCGTGCCACGTCTTGTCCGAACGCTCCCTCAGGGCGGCCAGGATCTCACCGACGCAGTGGCCGGATCGCTCCAGATCAGCGCGGTCGAGGCGGAGGAGGTCAAGATTCAGATGGGCCTCGGTGGCCGCGCCGTCCCCGGGAGGGAAGCCGCAATCGATCCACTCGCACAGAGCGCCCGTGCCCTCGTAGAGGGAGTGCGCAACACGTTTGTGTACTTCGCATCGAGCAATCCCGGCGAGGCGCCTGCCCACGTCGTCATGACCGGTGGCGGCTCGTTGCTGAACGGACTAGGTCAGTACCTCGCATCGGCTACCAGGCTCCCCGTGCGCTACGGCAACGCCTTCGCACGCGTCGCACTGGGCAAGAAGGTGCGCCCTGAGGTTGTCCAGGGGCTCGAGGTGCGAGCGGCCGTGCCTATCGGTCTCGCTTTTGGGGAGGCATCATGAACCCGGGATCCGCACCGTCGAACGTGAGTTCGATCATGCCTGTTTCCTCGCCGGTCGGCGCGCCTCCGGCGCCCCAGGTCAACCTGCTTCCCCCGAGATCGCGGCGCGCCGCACGCAGGGGCGTGTCAAGGCAGTGATCGTCCTGGTATTCGGCATCTTCCTCGTTGTCGTGGCCGCCGCGTATTTCCTGGTGGTCGCGATTCGTAGTTCCGCAGAGGACGAGCTCCAGGCGGAGAACGACCGCCGGACCCAGCTCCAGACGGAGTTGGCGACCTACGGTTACATCAACACCCTCGCAGATACCTTCGACAACTCCGTGAAGGCGCGTGAGTGGGCCGGCTCGACGGATATCGACTGGGCCACGCATCTGACCGCGCTGCTGAGCAGTGCGCCGGACGGCATCACCTTCACTGACATGGCGATGGCGCAGGGTACTCCGGCAGGCGTGATCGCCACCGATGGGACCGCCTTTGCGCAGCCCGACATGGGCTCGATCGTATTCACCGGTCGCGCGAGCACCCCAGACCTGACTGCGGCGCTCATCGAGGCCTTCGACGCATTGCCAGGCTTCAGCGACACCTGGGTCGAGGCCAAGCAACTGCAGGGCAACAACGAGAACGGTGCGGTGTTCTGGCAGTACTCGGGTGCGACGCGGATCACGTTCAGTGCGCTGTCGGGCCGTACGGTCACCGAGCAGACCACGGTGCCCGAGGAGTTGCTTGCCGAGATCGAGGCATCTGAGGCGGTCCCATCCGCATCGCCTGCGCCCACCGGAGAGGGAGCCAACTGATGAAGACTCAGCAGAGGACTGGCGCCTGGGTGTTCGCGGCGATCGTGCTGGCGATCGTCGTGGGCGCGCTTGCGTACTTGACGCTCATCAGCCCCGAACTCGACAAGGCGACTGCCGCCTCCGAGGAGGCGCAGATCGCTCGCGATGCGAACGATCTGACCGAGATTCAGATTCAGCAGATGAAGGCGCTTGAGCAGGAGGTGCCTGACTGGCGTGAGCAAATCGCCAAGATCTCGCTCGACATGCCTCCACGAGTCGCGCAGCCTTCCTTGGAACGGCTCGTCGCCGACAGTCTCGCAACTGCGGGTCTCCCGCTCGTCGATTTCACCACCGGAAGGCCCGAGGCCATCGATCCGCTCGCCGCCGCAGGAACCGAGCCTCCAACCATCGCGGAGCCAGCAACCACGGACGGCACGGCCGCGACACCAAGCCCGTCCCCTTCGCCTTCAGCCACCGCCGCGGCGGACGCCGATGAGACGAGTACCGACGGCACCACGGGCGGAGCTGCGGGTGACACCGGGGCGACGCCGGTGGTAGAGGCGCCGTTTGATGGCCTGCTCGCCATGCCTGTCTCGATCACGACGGAAGGTGATCCGGTCAGGGTCCTCAACTTCATCAAGTCGATGGAGACGCAACTGACCCGCTTCTACACCGTGACCGGATTCACCATCGCCAAGGCAGCGCCGGCGGAGGAGTCGCCCGGTCGGCCCGCGCTGACCGAGGACCAGTGGACGGTGACCATCACTGGCATGGTGTTCTCCTCCTCGATGACACCCGGTCCTTTGTGGCGGACGACGACACCGACCTTCCGGAGTACGTGCCGGGTTCGCCGGTGGACAACGCGTTCAGGCCCCTTCCTGGTACCGAGGAGTCCGCGGCGAACTGACGATCGGCACCTGGCCAACCACCAGCACGCTCGCTCGATGGGCGCCGGCCGCAAGGTCGGCGCCCATCGACGTCTCACCATCCGGACTTGCCATCCACCCGTGGAAGAATGACAGCCATGCTCAGATGGCTCACCGCAGGAGAATCGCACGGCCCCGCGCTGGTCGGCACGCTCGAGGGTCTGCCCTCCGGCGTCGAGATCACCAGCCAGGAGATCCAGGACGCGCTGGCCCGCCGCCGACTGGGCGCCGGGCGCGGCGCCCGCATGAAGTTTGAGCAGGACCAGGTCACCATCCTGGGCGGCGTGCGCCACGGGTTGAGCCAGGGCGGCCCCGTCGCGGTCATGGTCGGGAACACCGAGTGGCCCAAGTGGGAGACCGTGATGTCGGCCGACCCGATCGACGAGTCGGAGCTCGCCGGCGCCCGCGGCGCCGCTCTCACGCGCCCGCGCCCCGGTCATGCCGACCTGGTGGGCATGACCAAGTACCGCTTCGACGATGCGCGGCCCGTGCTCGAGCGCGCGAGCGCACGCGAGACGGCCGCGCGGGTTGCGCTGGGCCAGGTCGCCGAGAACTTCCTCGCGCAGGCGGCCGGCGTCGCCCTGGTGTCGCACACGGTCCAGGTGGGCCCCGTCGCCGTTCCGGACGATGCGCCGTTGCCGCCCGCGCACGCCACGCCCCAGCTCGACGCGGACCCGATTCGTTGCTTCCACGCCGAGACCTCGGCCGCGATGCTCGCCGAGATCGACGACTGCCAGAAGGCCGGCGACACGCTCGGCGGCGTGGTCGAGGTGGTCGCCTACGGCCTTCCCGTGGGCCTGGGCAGCCACGTTCACTGGGACCGCCGGCTCGACGCGCGCCTCGCGGCCGCGCTCATGGGCATTCAGGCCATCAAGGGTGTCGAGGTCGGCGACGGCTTCCGTACCGCCGCTCGCCGCGGTTCGCAGGCCCATGACGAGATCGAGTACGGCGCTGACGGCGTCCAGCGCCGCACCAACCGTGCCGGAGGCGTCGAGGGCGGCATGACCAACGGTGCGCCGCTCCGCGTGCGCGCCGCCATGAAGCCCATCAGCACGGTGCCGCGTGCTCTCGACACCATCGACACAGCCACGGGCGAGGCAGCCAAGGCCATCCACCAGCGCTCCGACGTGTGCGCGGTGGCCCCGGCCGCGGTGGTCGCCCAGGCCATGGTCGCGCTGACGCTCGCCGACGCGCTGCTGGAGAAGTTCGGCGGCGACTCGGTCGACGAGGTTCGCCGCAACATCGAGTCCTACGTCGCTTCCATCCCGGAGCACCTGCGCTGATGTCGGGCGTGGGCAACGGGCCCAGGGCGGTGCTGATCGGCCCGCCAGGCTCGGGGAAGTCGACCGTGGCCAAGGCACTCGCCACGCTGTGGGACGTCGAACGCCGGGACACCGACGCCGATATCGAGGCGACGGCCGGCAAGGAGATCGCGGAGATCTTCGTCGACGACGGCGAGCAGGCGTTCCGTGCGCTCGAACGGACCGCGGTCGCGACCGCGGTGGCTGAGCACGTGGGCGTGCTGTCGCTGGGCGGCGGCGCGGTCCTCGCGCCGGAGACGCAGGCACTGCTCGAGGCGTACGGCGCGCGCGGGGAGCGGTCGTGTTCCTCGACGTCTCGCTCAGTGCCGCCGCGCCGCGCGTGGGCCTCAACAACGCGCGCCCGTTGCTGGTGGGCAACCCTCGCCGTCAGTGGCTCGACCTGATGGAGGCGCGTCGACCCATCTACGAGCGCCTCGCCACCGTCACGGTGCTCACCGACAAGCTCACCCCGAACCAGGCCGCCCGCGAGATCGTCCAGGCGATCGACGCCACTGCCGGCTGAACGGAGAAGCCATGCCCGACCACCGCACGACGACCCCCGCATCGTCCACGTCGCGACGGCTGCACCGTACGACGTCACCATCGGCGAGAACCTGCTCCAGGACGTCGCCGACTCGGTGCCGGAGGCCGCGATGCGGGTCCTGGTGGTGACCGCCGCGCCGCTGCGCCGCCACGTCGACAACCTCAAGGCGCTTCTCGACGCGCGTGGGCTCACCGTGGTCATCGCGGAGGTGCCCGACGCGGAGGAGGGCAAGTCAGCCGAGGTGCTCGCGTTCTGCTGGGGTGTCCTGGGCAAGTCCGACTTCACGCGCAGCGACGTGGTCATCGGGTTCGGCGGGGGAGCGGTGACCGACCTCGCCGGGTTCGTCGCCGCGACTTGGTTGCGTGGGGTCGGCGTGATTCAGGTTCCCACCACGCTTCTCGCGATGGTGGACGCGGCCGTCGGAGGCAAGACGGGCATCAACACGGCCGAGGGCAAGAACCTGGTCGGCGCCTTTCACGAGCCGCTCAGCGTGTGGTGTGACGTGCGCGCCCTCGACACGCTTCCGCAGCACGACCTGGTGGCGGGGCTGGCCGAGGTGGTCAAGTGCGGGTTCATCCGCGACGCAGAGATCCTGACGATTGTCGAGGACAACCTCACGCTGCTGCGCGGCGAGAGTCGCGACGGGAACCTGGACGATGCGACGCGTGCGGTGCTGATCGAGCTGATCACCCGCGCGATCCAGGTGAAGGCGGACGTGGTCGCCGCGGACCTCAAGGAGTCCTACCTGCGCGAGATCCTCAACTACGGCCACACCTTCGCGCACGCGATCGAATACACGGAGCGGTACCAGTGGCGTCACGGCGCGGCGGTGTCGGTGGGCATGGTGTTCGTCGCGGAGCTCGCGCACCTGGCGGGCAAGCTCACCGAGGAGGAGGTGGACCGCCACCGCGCGATCCTCTCCGGCCTGGGGTTGCCAACTACCTACCCCGGGCACCGCTGGGACGCCCTGCTCACCGCGATGCGCCGGGACAAGAAGACGCGCGGCGACCTGCTGCGCTTTGTGATTCTCAACGGGCTCCAGAACCCCGTGCGCTTCGAGGGGCCAGACCCTGCGATCCTGCAGGGTGCGTACGCTGCCGTGTCGGCATGAGGCCGCCCCGCATTGTCCCGCGACACGCCTCTATCCACGACACTGGTCGTGGTGTTACGATTTGGGTAACATCTAGTCATGCACCTCGAGTACGCGACCCGCGACCTTGAGCGGCAGTGCACCGACGAGCGCTACATGAAGCGCACGCTCGACGCCCATGTCGCGAAGGCGCTCATGTTGCGTATCGCCGAATTGAGGTACGCCACCGAGCCGGCGGATCTCCTGGTCGGCACCGGTCGCTGGGAACAGCTCAGCGGCGATAGATCCGGGCAGTGGTCCGCGAGACTCAGTGCCAACTGGCGCCTCATCGTCGAGCCGTGCCCGGACAACGTGCTCACGGTGCTGGTGGTCGAGATCGTCGACTATCACCGTCGTTGACCAGATGCTGCCGAGTCGAAAGGAGGACACCGTGTCCGCCGAGCCCACCTACATCGTCACCACTGGCGACTTCATATCCGAGTGGATGGAAGGTGAGGGCATCAACGCCGCCGAACTGGCGCGCCGCCTGGGAGTGACACGCAAGCATGTGAGCGAGTTGCTCAGCGGCAAGGCGCCGTTGTCGCACCCGCTTTCCCTCGCGCTCGAGCGTGTCACGGGCGTGCCCGCGCGCATCTGGAATCAGTATGAGAGCGGCTATCGCAGCGACCTCGCTCGTGGCGAGGAGACGGAAAGACTCGCCGCGCAGTACGAACAAGCAAAGCAGTTCCCGCTTAGCTATCTGCGCAAGTGGGGGTACATCAAGGCACCCGCCCGAAACCACGCGGATTCCGTGCGCGAGTTGCTCGGGATCCTGGGCGTCGCGACCCTTGACGCCTTCGACGACACCTGGCGACAGGGAAGCGTGGCGTATCGGCGGTCGGCGGTGGGGCGTGATCACGCACCTGCGCTGGCGACCTGGCTCGCCCTCGCCGAGCGCCACCACGATGGACTCGACGGCATGCCTCCGTTTGACCGGCGTGGCCTCGAGCTCCTTCTGCCGTCGCTACGGGCGCTCACTGCCGCGGAGCCGGTCGCCGCCATCGATGAGGCGAGGGCTCGGCTCCTTGAGGTCGGCGTGGTCCTTTGCTTCGTGCCAGCCGTGCCGGGCCTCGGCATTCACGGCGCGACACGATGGCTCAATGGGCGCCCCATCGTCCAGCTCTCCCTGTTGTGGAAACGCGATGATCAGATGTGGTTCACGCTGTTCCATGAGATCGGTCACGTACTCCTCCACGGCGACAAGGAGTTGTATGTCAACGGGGATGCGACTCAGGCAGAGGACGAGGCGAACGCCTTCGCATCTGATCTGCTGATCCCGCCCGATGTTGTTGACCGGCTTCCACGGACGCGCGATACGGGAGCGGTACTGGCACTCGCCGACGCGTTGGGGGTGGCGCCGAGCATCGTTCTCGGCCGCGCGCAACGCGAGTCCAAGGACTACGCATGGGGTCACGAGCTACACACGAAGCTAGAGTTCGCTCTCGCCCACGCGTAGACGAGATGCGTAGCCGGTGAACTCTCCGGAGAATCCGGAAAGCTCACAGCATGTCTGAACCACCGCATCGTCCCTTCGCGCGCCCAACCCAACCGGGGCATCGTCCCCGCTACGCTGGCCGCATGAACGTCCTGGTGGTCAACGGTCCCAACCTGCGCAGGCTCGGCACGCGCGAGCCCGAGAAGTACGGCAGCACCACCCACGAGGAGCTCACCGTGTTGGTCACGCAGTGGGGCGCGGACCTGGGTCTCGACGTCGAGGTGCGCCAGTCGGACGACGAGGCGGACCTGGTCCACTGGATGCACGAGAGCGTCGACGCCGGCACCCACGTCGTGATCAACCCGGCGGCGTTCACGCACTACTCGTACGCGCTGCGGGACGCGGCCGCGCTGGTGACCGCGGAGGGCCTCAACCTGATCGAGGTGCACCTCACCAACCCGCACGCCCGCGAGGCCTTCCGTCACACCAGCGTCATCAGCGGTATCGCGACGGGAACCATCGCGGGGCTGGGGATCGACTCGTACCGCCTGGCTCTCGAGGCCGTCGCGCGGCGCGTCGGCTAGAATCGTCTGCGGACTTCATCCCAGACATTCTTAAAGGACACCCCTGTGGCGACTTCGAACGACATCAAGAACGGCTCCGTGCTCAACCTCGACGGCAACCTCTGGACCGTCATCGAGTTCCAGCACGTCAAGCCCGGCAAGGGCGGGGCGTTCGTGCGCACCAAGCTCAAGAACGTGATGACCGGCAAGGTGGTCGACAAGACGTTCAACGCAGGTGCCAAGGTCGAGTTTGAGACGGTCGACCGCCGCGACATGCAGTACCTGTACTTCGACGGCACGTCCTACATCTTCATGGACCCCCAGTCCTTCGAGCAGATCCCCGTGTCCGAGGCCGTCATGGGCAACGCGACCGACTACCTGCTCGAGAACGAGTCCGCCGTGATCGGCTCGAACAACGGCAACCCGATCTTCCTCGAGTTGCCCGCCTCCGTCGTGCTTGAGGTCACGTACACCGAGCCCGGTCTGCAGGGCGACCGCTCGTCGGGTGGCACCAAGCCCGCGACGCTCCAGACCGGCAAGGAGATCCAGGTCCCGCTGTTCCTCGAGGTGGGCACCAAGGTCAAGGTCAACACGGCGTCCGGGGACTACCTCGGTCGCGTCAACGACTAGTGGCGGCCCGGACCAAGGCTCGCAAGCGCGCCCTCGACGTCCTGTTCGAGGCGGACCAGCGCGGCGACAACGTGCTGTCGGTGCTTCAGACGCGGCTGGTCGACTCGGGCCGCGAGACGCCGCTGCCGCTGTACGCCGAGCAGATCGTGCGCGGAGTGGTGCAGTGGTGGCCCGAGCTCAACGCGATCATCCAGGACGCCTCGCCCGAGTGGCAGCTCACGCGGATGCCCGCGGTGGACCGTGCGCTGCTGCGGATCGGGGCGTGGGAGATCCTGTGCAACGACGAGATCTCCCTGGGTACAGCGATTGACGAGGCCGTGAAGCTTGCCGCGGATCTCTCGACGGACGACTCTCCGGCCTTCATCAACGGAGTCCTGGGGACCATCGCGCGCGAGGCGCCGGCGCTGAAGGCTGCGAAGTAGTTCTCCACAGTTTCGTGGCGTTTGTCCGGATTGCCGGGTTCGCTGTCAGACCCCGGTGATGGACTGGGGTCATGGCGTTCTCCATGGTCTCCGATGCTCTCGCCGGGCTGCGCGCCCGTGCGGAGGGAGTCGGCGCGCTCACCGAGCGGGAGGTGCTCGCGCTCAAGCGCGAGGCCGTCGGGGTGAGGCGCGACATCGACGTGGTGCTCGCGCTGATCTCCGCGGACCTCGACCGTCGGTCGCAGGCCGGGGCGAGCGGGATGGCGCGGCGGGCCGGTTTCCGGTCCGTCGACCAGCTCATCGCGAGCGAGACCGGTGGCACCGTGGCGGAGGCCGAGCGGCTGCGCACCATGGGGCACCTCATTGCCGGGTCTCCCGGCGGCGCGGGTGGGTCTGCCGGGGCCGGTGGGCCTGCCGGATCCGGGGCGGGGGACGATGCTCGGGGCAGGTTGGGGGACGATGCCGGGCCTGGGAGGGGTGCCGGGCCTGGGAGAGGCGCGGTGTCGCCCCTGCCGCTGCTCGCGGCCGCGGCGAGCGCGGGGCGGCTGAGCCCGGATGCGTGCGCGCTGCTGCGCGAGGCGCTCATGCTGCACCCCGAGGCACGTGAGCGGGTGGGGCTCGTCGTGGACGATTCCGTGCGGACGACCCCGCTGGGGCGCCGGCCACTTGAGGCGGTGGAGAAGACCGCGATCGCCAAGGCGGAGGGGCAGCCACTGCGGACCGTGCGGTCCCTCGCGCACGCCCTCACCGCGGATCTCACCGCGTCCGTGACGGCCGAGGAACGCTACGAGGAGCTCCACGAGCGCCGCTTCGCACGCTTCCGCGAGGAGCGCGACGGCATGGTGAGCCTCACCGCTCTCCTGGATCCCATGACCGCCGCGCCGCTCAAGGCGGCGGTCGAGGGGTACGTGAAGAAGGCGTTCCGCGCGCGGCGCGACCAGGAGTCCCAGGACGCGCGGACGGGAGACCAGCTGCGCGCGGACGGACTGGGCTGGCTGGGGCGACACGCCACGGGCTGCGACGCGACCCACGACGGCGTCAAGACCACGGTCTCGATCCGCATGAGCCTTGCCGACCTCCGGGCGGGCGAGGGGTACGGCGACGTCGACGGCATCACGGTCCGCGTGCCGGTCGGGGTGCTGCGCAGGCATGCGGCCGATGCGCAGGTGGTCCCTACGGTGTTCGGCATGGGCTCCGAGGTGCTCGACCACGGCCGCGCGAAGCGACTCTTCACCGCGGCTCAGCGGCGCGCGATCGCCGAGCGGGATCGCGGCTGCGCCTGGTGCGGGGCCCCGCCGAGTCACTGCGACGTGCACCACATCGTCCCGTGGGAGCGCGGGGGAGAGACGAACGTCCGCGACGGCATCATGCTGTGCGTCGGCTGCCATCACTGGATCCACCATGACGG
Source organism: Demequina sediminis (assembly GCF_030296675.1). Lineage (GTDB taxonomy): Bacteria > Actinomycetota > Actinomycetes > Actinomycetales > Demequinaceae > Demequina > Demequina sediminis. The sequence continues at coordinate 714,814 of NZ_AP027736.1, forward strand.
TTGGGCCATCAGGATGCGCCAGGGGAGCCCGGAGTTCATCCCGCCGCGATCCGTGGACCCGGAAAGGCGACCACGGCCGGGCTTCCGGGCACTCACCACGGTGACCGACCGGGACGTGGGCGGCGGATCCGGTGGCGAGGAGCGAGCCGGCCCGTCGGGGTAGCTGGGGCGGCGGGTGGCAGGTCGCGGCGCCACGGGTCGGGTAGGCTTGCCGTCACAACCCAGACATCCTTTAAGGACCGTCCTGCGAGGCGGGGAAGGAGGTCGCCAGGTGACTGGCACCATCATGGGCGAGGCGGATATCGCCCGAGCCCTCACGCGCATCGCCCACGAGATCGTGGAGCGCAACGACGGCGCAGCATCGATCGTCCTGCTGGGGATTCCCACGCGTGGACTGCCGCTGGCGCATCGGCTGGCCGCGCGCATCGCGCAGGTCGAGCCCGGCTTCGAGGCCGAGCACCGCTGCGGAGCGCTCGACATCACCATGTACAGGGACGACCTGTTCAAGAACCCCACGCGAGCGATCGGCGTGACGTCAGTCCCCGCAGCCGGCATCGACGATGCCGTGGTGGTCCTGGTCGACGACGTCTTCCACACCGGGCGCACCATCCGGGCCGCACTCGACGCGATCCGCGACCTTGGCCGGCCCGCCGCCGTGCAGCTCGCGACCCTGGTCGACCGCGGACACCGCGAGCTTCCCATTCGCGCCGACTACGTGGGCAAGAACATCCCGACCGCCCGCTCGGAGCGCGTGGACGTGCGCCTCGAGGAGATCGACGGCGAGGACGCCGTGATCTTGCGGAAGGGGAGTGAGCATGCGTCACCTCCTGAGCACGCGTGACCTCTCTCGCGAGGACGCGATCACGCTTCTCGACACCGCCGGACAGATGGCCGCCACCCAGGAGCGCGAGGTGCGCAAGCTCCCCACGCTGCGCGGCAAGACCGTCGTCAACCTCTTCTTCGAGGACTCGACCCGGACGCGCATCTCGTTCGAGGCGGCCGCCAAGCGACTGAGCGCGGACGTCATCAACTTCTCCGCCAAGGGCAGCTCCGTGAGCAAGGGAGAGTCGCTCAAGGACACCGCCCTCACGCTTCAGGCCATGGGCGCCGACGCCGTGGTGGTCCGCCACTGGGCCTCCGGCGCGGCGTATCAGCTCGCGCACGGCGGCTGGCTCCACGGCAGCGTCCTCAACGCGGGGGACGGCACCCACCAGCACCCCACGCAAGCGCTGCTCGACGCCTTCACGATGCGCCGCCACCTGGTGAGCGACCCCACGGGGGCGGACCTCGCTGGCCTCACCGTCGCGATCGTGGGCGACGTCCTGCACAGCCGCGTCGCGCGCTCGAACGTCTACCTGCTTCACACCCTGGGTGCGCGCGTGGTGCTGGTCGCGCCGCCCACCCTGGTTCCCGTGGGCATCGAGCCGTGGCCGTGCACCCTGGTGCACACGCTCGACGAGGCACTCGAGACGCACGAGATCGACGCCCTCATGATGCTGCGCGTCCAGCGCGAGCGCATGACGGGAGGCGGGTTCTTCCCGAGCCCCGGCGAGTACACGCGCCTCTACGGTCTCGACGCCGACCGCATGTCGCGACTACCCGACCACGGCATCGTCATGCACCCCGGTCCCATGAACAGGGGCCTCGAAATCTCGGCCGAGGCCGCCGACTCGTCACGCTCCGTGATCGTCGAGCAGGTCGCGAACGGCGTTGCCGTGCGCATGGCCGCCCTGTATCTGCTGCTAGCCGGAGAGGAGGGCGCCTCGTGAGTCGCCCCATCGTCATCCAGAACGCTTCCCTCTACGGCGACACCGTCGCGACCCTGGTGGTCGAGGACGGCGTCATCACCGCGGTCGACTCCGACACGCGGCCCGAGGGGCGGTCGTGATCGACGCCACCGGGCTGGTCGCGCTGCCCGGGCTCGTCGACCTGCACACCCACCTGCGCGAGCCGGGACGCGAGGACGCCGAGACGATCGAGACCGGCTCCCGCGCCGCGGCGCGCGGCGGGTGGACCGCAGTCCACGCGATGGCGAACACCACCCCCGTCGCCGACACGGCGGGCGTGGTCGAGCAGGTGTGGAGCAGGGGACAGGAGATCGGGCTGGTCGACGTCTACCCCATCGGCGCCGTCACCGTGGGCCTCAAGGGCGAGCACCTGTCCGAGATGGGCGCGATGGCCCACTCGAAGGCCCGCGTGCGGCTCTTCTCCGACGACGGCGTATGCGTCTACGACCCCGTCATCATGCGCCGCGCTCTCGAGTACGTGAAGGCCTTCGACGGCGCCGTGGTCCAGCACGCGCAGGACCTGCGCCTCACCGAGGGCGCGCAGATGCACGAGGGCGAGGTGTCCGCCGAGCTCGGCCTCGCGGGCTGGCCCGCCGTCGCGGAGGAGTCGATCGTCGCGCGTGATGCGCTGCTCGCCGAGCACGTGGGCTCGCGCGTGCACGTCCAGCACCTGTCGACCGCAGGCTCGGTGGAGATCATCCGCTGGGCCAAGGGACGCGGGATCAATGTCACCGCCGAGGCGACTCCTCACCACCTGCTCCTCACGCACGAGGAGGCGCGCACCTACGACCCCCTCTTCAAGGTCAACCCGCCGCTGCGCACCCAGACGGACGTCGACGCCCTGCGCGCCGCCGTCGCCGACGGCACCATCGACATCATCGCGACCGACCACGCCCCGCACGCGAGCGAGGACAAGGACTGCGAGTGGGCCGCCGCATCGTTCGGCATGCTCGGGCTCGAGACCGCGCTCGGAATCGTGCAGAAGGTGCTGGTCGACACCGGCGCCGCCACGTGGCGCGACGTCGCGCGACTGATGTCGGAGGCCCCCGCGCGCATCGGCAGCGTCGACGACGCACACGGCCGCCCGCTCGCCGCGGGCGAGCCGGCAAACATCACGCTCGTCGACCCGCGGGCCGCGTGGACCGTCCGTCCCGAGGACCTCGCCTCGCGTGCCCGCAACACCCCGTACGGCGGCATCGAGCTGCCCGGCCGCGCCGTCATCACGCTGCTGCGCGGCGTGCCCACCCACCTCGACCCCCGTTTCGAAGGAGCGTTCGCATGAGCGAGGCCACCCGCGCCGTCTTGGTGCTCGAAGACGGCCGCACGTTCGAGGGCCGCCCGTATGGCGCCCTCGGCGAGACGCTCGGCGAGATCGTCTTCAACACCGGCATGACCGGCTACCAGGAGACTCTCACCGACCCGAGCTATCACAAGCAGATCGTCGTGATGACCGCGCCGCACATCGGCAACACCGGCGTCAACGACGAGGACGACGAGTCGCGCCGCATCTGGGTCGCCGGCTACGTCGTTCGCGACCCCGCGCGCCGGCCGTCCAACTGGCGTGCGCAACGCTCCCTCGACGACGACCTGGTCGCGCAGGGGATCGTGGGCATCTCGGGGATCGACACCCGTCAGCTCACGCGCATTCTGCGCACCGCCGGCGTGATGAGGGCCGGGATCTTCTCGGGACGGGCGCTGGGGAGCGACGATGCCCCGGTCGCCGTGGAGGACCTGGTGGCCCGCGTGCGCGGGGCGGCCGAGATGAAGGGCGCCCACCTCGCGGACGAGGTGACGACCGCCGAGCCGTACACCGTGCCCGCGCAGGGAGACGAGAAGGCTCACGTGGTCGCCGTCGACCTGGGCATCAAGGCGATGACGCCCGAGCAGATGTCCCAGCGCGGCATCCGGGTGACCGTGGTGCCCTCCTCGACCACGGCATCGGCGATCCTGGAGATGAAGCCGGACGGCGTGTTCTTCTCGAACGGACCCGGCGACCCCGCCGCCGCGGAGCGCGCCGTCGCGACGCTGCGCGAGGTGCTCGACGCGAAGGTGCCCTTCTTCGGCATCTGCTTCGGCAACCAGATCCTGGGCCGCGCGCTCGGATACGGGACGTACAAGCTAGCGTTCGGCCACCGCGGCATCAACCAGCCCGTGATGGACCGGACGACCGGCAAGGTCGAGATCACCGCGCACAACCACGGCTTCGCGGTGGACGCCCCGCTCGACGGGGAGTCCGACTCTCCCGCGGGCTACGGTCGCGTGCGCGTGAGCCACGTGTGCCTCAACGACGACGTCGTGGAGGGGCTCGAGTGCCTCGACCTGCCGGCGTTTTCCGTCCAGTACCATCCCGAGGCCGCGGCGGGACCGCACGACGCCTCGTACCTCTTCGACCGCTTCCTCGACCTCATGAAGGGTGACCGCTAGTGCCCCGGCGCGACGACATTTCCTCCGTCCTCGTCATCGGCTCCGGCCCGATCGTGATCGGCCAGGCCTGCGAGTTCGACTACTCCGGCACCCAGGCGTGCCGCGTCCTCAAGGCCGAGGGGATTCGCGTGATCCTCATCAACTCGAACCCGGCCACGATCATGACCGACCCCGAGTTCGCCGACGCGACCTACGTCGAGCCGATCACGACCGAGGTCATCGAGCGCGTGATCGCCAAGGAGCGCCCTGACGCGCTGTTGCCCACGCTGGGCGGACAGACCGCGCTCAACGCCGCGATCGCTGCCGCCGAGGCGGGCATCCTCGAGAAGTACGACGTCGAGCTGATCGGCGCGAACCTCGAGGCGATCCACCTGGGCGAGAACCGCGAGCTCTTCAAGGGAGTGGTCGAGCGCTGCGGCGCGGACTCGGCGAAGTCCGTGATCTGCCACACGATGGACGAGTGCCTCGCGGCCGCCGAGGAACTGCAGTACCCGGTCGTGGTGCGCCCGTCCTTCACGATGGGCGGGCTGGGTTCCGGCTTCGCGTACAACGAGGAGGACCTGCGCCGCATCGCCGGTGCCGGTCTGCATTATTCGCCGACCACCGAGGTGCTCCTCGAGGAGTCGATCCTGGGGTGGAAGGAGTACGAGCTCGAGCTGATGCGCGACAAGCACGACAACGTCGTGGTCGTGTGCTCGATCGAGAACGTCGACCCCGTGGGCGTGCACACCGGAGACTCCGTGACGGTCGCGCCGGCGCTCACGCTGACCGACCGCGAGTACCAGCGCATGCGCGACGTGGGCATCGCGATCATCCGTGAGGTGGGCGTCGACACCGGCGGCTGCAACGTGCAGTTCGCCGTCGAGCCCGAGACGGGCCGACTGATCGTCATCGAGATGAACCCGCGCGTGTCGCGCTCCTCCGCGCTGGCCTCCAAGGCGACGGGCTTCCCGATCGCGAAGATCGCGGCTCGCCTCGCGATCGGCTACACGCTCGACGAGATCCCGAACGACATCACCGGCTCGACCCCCGCGAGCTTCGAGCCCACCCTCGACTACATCGTCGTGAAGGTCCCGCGCTTCGCGTTCGAGAAGTTCCCCGCCGCGGACCCCGTGCTCACGACGACCATGAAGTCCGTGGGCGAGGCGATGAGCCTGGGCCGCAACTTCACGGAGGCGCTGGGCAAGGCGCTGCGCTCGATCGACAAGAAGGGCATGAACTTCCACTGGGACGGCCCGGTGCCGTCGGGAGCGGCCCTCGAGGAGTTGCTGCGCGAGATCGCGGTGCCCACCGAGAAGCGCTTCGTGCAGGTGCAGCAGGCCCTGCGCGCCGTCGAGGCGGGCACCATCACGCTCGACGACGTCTACCAGTCGTGTCGCATCGACCCGTGGTTCCTCGACCAGATGCTGCTCATGAACGAGGTCGCGACGCGGGTCGCGAGCGCCGCCGACCTCACGGCCGAACTGCTGCGCGAGGCCAAGTCGCACGGCCTGGCCGACACCCAGATCGCGGCCCTGCGCGGCCTCGAGGTGGGTGACGTCTATCGACTGCGCGGCGAGCTGGGAGTCCAGCCCGTCTTCAAGACCGTCGACACGTGCGCCGCGGAGTTCGAGGCGAGCACGCCGTACCACTACAGCTCGTACGACGTCGAGGATGAGGTCCGCCCGCGAGACCGCGAGGCGATCCTGATCCTGGGGTCCGGCCCCAACAGGATCGGTCAGGGCATCGAGTTCGACTACTCGTGCGTCCACGCGGCCCTGACGCTCAAGGACCGCTACGAGACCATCATGGTCAACTGCAACCCCGAGACCGTGTCCACCGACTACGACACCGCGAACCGCCTCTACTTCGAGCCGCTCACGTTCGAGGACGTCATGGCCGTCTACCACGCCGAGCTCGCCGCGGGTCCGGTGAAGGGCGTGTTCGTGCAGCTGGGCGGGCAGACGCCCCTGTCGCTCGCGCAGCGCCTTGCCGATGCCGGGGTGCCGATTCTGGGCACGTCGCCCGAGGCGATCGACAACGCCGAGGACCGCGCGGCCTTCGGCCGCGTGCTGGAGGCCGCCGAGCTGCCCGCTCCGGCCTACGGCACCGCGCACGGCATCGACGAGGCCGTCGAGATCGCGGAGCGGATCGGCTACCCCGTGCTCGTGCGCCCGTCCTATGTGCTGGGCGGCCGCGGCATGGAGATCGTGTACTCGCAGGAGCAGTTGCGCGACTACGGCACGCGCATGGGTGACGTGGGCGATCACGCGACCGACGCGCCGCTGCTGGTCGACCGCTTCCTCGACGACGCAATCGAGATCGACGTCGACGCGCTGTTCGACGGCGAGGAGCTCTTCCTCGGCGGCGTGATGGAGCACATCGAGGAGGCCGGCATCCACTCCGGCGACTCGGCCTGCGTGCTGCCGCCGTTCTCGCTGTCCGCCGCGGAGCTCGCGCGCATCCGCACCTCGACCGAGGCCCTGGCCAGGGGCATCGGCGTCCGGGGACTGATGAACGTGCAGTTCGCCTTGGTTTCGGACATCCTCTACGTCCTCGAGGCGAACCCGCGTGCCTCGCGCACCGTGCCGTTCGTCGCGAAGGCCACGGGCGTGGCGCTGGCAAGCGCGGCGTCCGAGGTCATGGCGGGGGAGTCGATCGCGTCGCTGCGGGCGCGTGGCGTGCTTCCCGAGCACGACGCGAGCGTGATCGACATGACGCAGCGCATCGCGGTCAAGGAGGCGGTGCTGCCCTTCAAGCGCTTCCGCACGCACGAGGGGATCGCGGTCGACTCCGTGTTGGGCCCCGAGATGCGCTCGACCGGCGAGGTGATGGGCTTCGACGAGACCTTCCCACTCGCGTTCGCGAAGTCCCAAGCCGCGGCGTTCGGCGGGCTGCCCACCGGCGGCACGGCCTTCGTGTCGATCTCCGACCGCGACAAGCGCTCGATCACGTTCCCGATCGCGCGGCTGCGCCAGCTGGGCTTCGAGATCCTCGCGACCGAGGGCACCGCCCAGGTCCTCCAGCGTATGGGCATCCCCTCGACGGTGGTGCGCAAGAACTCGCAGGGACGCGGCCCCAACGGCGAGCCGACCATCGTCGACCTTATTCACGAGGACAAGGTGGACCTGGTTATCAACACCCCGTCCGGTCAGGGCGCGCGCGCCGACGGCTACGAGATCCGTGCTGCCGCGACCGCGGCCGACATCGCGATCGTGACCACCACGCAGCAGCTCGCGGCCGCCGTGCTCGCGATCGAGGCGCTGCAGGCGGGGCCGTTCGACGTGCTGAGCCTTCAGGACGCGGCACGTTGACCCAGCGAGGCCTCAACATCGCAGGTAGAGTAGCAATGGCAGGCCGGTCCCCGCGGCCTCAAAGGAGGAAGCGATGACGTTTGGTGCCCGTCTCGCGGCCGCGATGGACGCGCACGGCCCGCTGTGCGTGGGCGTCGATCCGCACCCCGGACTGCTCGCGCAGTGGGGGCTTCCCGACACCGCATCGTCCCTCGTGACCTTCGGCGACGCCGTGCTCGAGGCGAGCACGGGCGCCTGTGCGGCGATCAAGCCCAACGCCGCGTTCTTCGAGCGCCACGGCTCGGCGGGTGTCGCGGCGCTCGAGCAGCTGCTCGGGAGGGCGCGCGAGGTGGGGCTGCTCACCATTCTCGATGCGAAGCGGGGCGACATCGGCTCCACGATGCAGGGCTACGCGGACTCGTATCTGCGGCCCGGCGCGCCGCTCGAGGCTGACTCGGTGACGGTGTCGCCGTACCTCGGCTTCGGGTCGCTTGCCCCGGCGTTTGAGCTCGCCCAGGAACACGGCAAGGGAGTCTTCGTGCTGGCGCTCACCTCTAACCCCGAGGGGGCGGAGGTCCAGCACGCCATCGCGCCGGACGGCAGAGCCGTCGCGGCCGTGGTCGCCGACTCGGCGGCCGCGCTCAACAGCGGTGCCAGTCCGATGGGAAGCGTGGGCCTCGTGGTCGGCGCGACCGTGGGAGACGCGGTGCAGCGTCTTGGCATCGAACTCGACCGGGTCAATGGCCCGCTCCTGTCGCCCGGCGTGGGTGCGCAGGGCGCGGGTGCGGCAGAATTGTCCCTGGTCTTCGGGAACGCGAGGGGTTGCGTGCTCGTCAATCAGTCGAGGGGTGTGCTTCAGGCAGGCCCCATCGTCGAGAAACTCCGTGAAGCCGTCGTTGCGGCGGCCGCGGACGTGACAAGCATCCTGCGCGAGTCGCAGGTCGAGCGGAAGGGATAGGCCATGGCCACCCCGGAACTTACCGATGAGCAGCGCGCGGCCGCGCTGGTGAAGGCGACCGCGGTGCGCTCCGCGCGCCGCGTGTTCAAGGAGGAGCTGACGCGCGGAGAGATGAGTCTCGCCGAGGCGATCCGCCGCGCCAAGGCGGACGATGCCCTCGCCGGCATCCGCGTGCGCGATCTCCTGCAGTGCCTGCCCGGCATCGGCCCCAAGCGTGCGCAACTGGTGATGGAGGACATCGGCATCTCCCTCGCGCGGCGCATCCGCGGGCTGGGCCAGCACCAGGTCGAAGCCCTGCTCGAGCGCGAACGCAGGTGAGCCGACTCGTCGTCCTTGCCGGCCCGACCGCGGTCGGCAAGGGGACGGTCGTGCGCGCGCTGCGCGCCATGGCACCCGAGGTTTACGTCTCGATCTCCGCGACGACCCGCGACCCTCGCCCCGGCGAGACTGACGGCGTGGACTACCACTTCCTCGACGCGGATGACTTCACGCGGCGCGTCGAGGCGGGCGAGTTCCTCGAGTGGGCCGTGGTTCACGGGGTCAACCGCTACGGAACCCTGCGCGGGCCGGTGGACGACTGCCTGGCGTCGGGACGCCCGTGCCTGCTCGAGATCGACCTGCAGGGCGCGCGCCAGGTGAAGGAGACGATGCCGGACGCGCACTTCGTCTTCCTCGCGCCTCCCTCGTGGGAGGAGCTTGTCGTTCGGCTGGTCGGGCGCGGCACCGAGGGCGAGGAGGAGCGGGAGCGCCGCCTCGTGACCGCGCGGGAGGAGATGGCCGCCGCCGGAGAGTTCGATCAGACGATCATCAACGACACCGTCGAGCGCGCCGCGGCCGAGCTCCTCTCGGTGGTCCGCGCGACCGGGTAGAATACCCGGAGTCTTTGCACAACTAGAGGAGTGATTGTGGCCGGAACCGTTGCGAACCCCGAGGGCATCACCAACCCCCGATCGACGAACTGCTGGCGAAGGTCGACTCCAAGTACGCCCTGGTGATCTACGCGTCCAAGCGCGCGCGCCAGATCAACTCGTATTACGAGGCGCTCGGCGAGGGCCACTTCGAGAACGTGGGCCCGCTCGTCGAGGCCGACACCACCGACAAGCCCCTGTCCGTGGCCCTGCGCGAGCTCAACCAGGGCAACCTGCTGGAGCTCGGCGACTCCGAGAAGTAGCGCATGCGCGTCCTCCTGGGCGTCACGGGCGGGGTCGCGGCCTACAAGGTCGCCATCGTGCTGAGGCGCCTCAAGGAGGACGGCCATGTGGTGCGCGTCATCCCGACGCGCGCGTCCCTCGAATTCGTGGGGCGCGCGACGTGGGAGGCGCTGTCGGGGCTGCCCGCGACGTCGGACACCTTCGAGAACGTGCCCGCGGTCGAGCACGTGAGGCTGGGCCAGCAGGCGGACATCGTGCTGGTGGCACCCGCGACCGCTGACTTCCTCGCGCAGCTCGCCCACGGCGAGGCGCGCGACCTGCTGGGTAACGCGCTTCTTGCGACGCGCGCACCCGTCGTGGTCGCGCCCGCGATGCACACCGAAATGTGGGAGAAGGCGTCGACCCGGGCCAACGTCGAGACCTTGCGCGCGCGCGGCGTCACGGTGATCGAGCCCGCGGTCGGCCGCCTCACCGGTCCCGATTCGGGGCCCGGACGCCTTCCCGAACCGGAGGACCTGGTCGCGGCGCTATACGCCGTCGCTGAGGGCGCCGTCCCCGCCGAGGCCCGTGCCCCCGAGGCGGGAATCCGCGGTGCGTGGGGAGACCTCTCGGGGCTGAGCATCGTCATCACCGCCGGGGGCACCCACGAACCCCTCGATGCCGTGCGGTTTCTGGGCAACCGTTCGACAGGCCTGCAGGGCTTCGCCCTCGCCGAGGCGGCGCGCGAGCGAGGCGCGACCGTCACCGTGATCGCCGCGAACGTCGCCCTGCCGCTGGGCGAGGGGATCACGCGCGTCGATGTCGAGACCTCCGCGGAGCTCGCCGAGGCCGTGCGTGGCGTCGATTCGGACGTCGTCATCATGGCCGCGGCCGTGGCCGACTTCAGGCCGCGCGCGATCGCCGCCACGAAGATCAAGAAGGACGGCACGGGCGGGATGACTCTCGAGCTCGTCGAGACTGAGGACATCCTCGCGTCGCTGGTGCGGGACGCGACTCAGGGCCGCACCGTCGTGGGTTTTGCCGCGGAGACGGGGGACGATGCGGCCTCGGCTCTCGACCACGCGCGCGCGAAGGCGCGTCGCAAGGGGGCCGATCTCCTGGTCTTCAACCCCGTCGGCGGGGGCCGCGGGTTCGGGGACGTGCCCAACGAGGTGACGATGCTCGATGCCGAGGGAAACGAGGTCGGACGGGCCACTGGTTCGAAGCTTGCGGTGGCGCATGCGGTGCTCGACGCGGTGCTGGCGGTGCGCACGGAGAGCGGCGTCCGCGGCGACTGACGCGAGGCGGGGCGGCGTCGGCGCCCGCCAGTATGCTGGCGGCCATGACTTCGTTGCGCTTGTTCACGTCCGAATCCGTGACCGAGGGCCACCCCGACAAGATCTGCGACCAGGTCTCGGACGCGATCCTCGACGAGATGCTGCGCCAGGATCCGCTGTCGCGCGTGGCCGTCGAGACCATGGTCACCACGGGACTCGTGCACGTCGCGGGCGAGGTCAGCACCGAGGCCTACGTCGACATCCCCGGCACCATTCGCAGTGTCGTCAACGGCATCGGATACACGTCCTCGCGCGTGGGCTTCGACGGTGACTCGTGCGGCGTCTCCGTGTCGATCGGCGAGCAGTCGCCCGACATCTGGATGGGCGTGGGCCACGCGACCGACTCCGACTCCGGCGAGCTCGGCGCGGGCGACCAGGGCCTAATGTTCGGCTACGCGTGCCGCGACACGCCCGAGCTCATGCCGCTTCCGATTCACCTCGCGCACGCGCTGACCGCCCGGCTGGCCGAGGTCCGCCGCTCGGGTGAGGTCGAGGGCCTGCGCCCCGACGGCAAGGCGCAGGTCACGATCGGCTATGACGGCGACACCGCCGTCACCGTCGACACGGTCGTGGTGTCGACGCAGCACGCCGAGTCGTGGGAGACCGGGACCCTGCGAGGCGCGATCGAGGAGAGCGTGATCGCCCCCGTGCTCTCTCGCTACGCGCTCGACGCGAGCGCCCACCGCTCGCTCATCAACCCCACGGGACGCTTCGAGATCGGCGGACCCGCGGGAGACGCGGGACTCACCGGCCGCAAGATCATCGTCGACACGTATGGCGGCATGGCGCGCCACGGCGGCGGCGCGTTCTCAGGCAAGGACCCCTCCAAGGTGGACCGCAGCGCCGCGTACGCGATGCGCTGGGTCGCCAAGAACGTGGTCGCGGCGGGACTCGCCGGCCGCTGCGAGGTGCAGGTCGCGTACGCGATCGGCACCGCGCACCCCGTGGGCCTCTACGTCGAGACCTTCGGCACGTCGACCGTGCCCGACGAGAGCATCGTCGCCGCGATTCGCGAGGTCTTCGACCTGCGCCCCGGCGCGATCATCGACGCGCTCGACCTGCGCCGCCCCGTCTACCGCCAGACCGCCGCGTACGGCCACTTCGGCCGCGAGCTCGCCGACTTCACGTGGGAGCGCACCGACCGCGCCGACGCGCTGCGGAGCGCGGTATAGACCTCACCGCGCCCCGCACTGTCGCGCAGGTGTGCGTCGACAGTGCCCAGCCGCACCTCGACCGGCCGTTCGACTACTCGATTCCCGACGCGCTGCGCGGCGTGGTCGACGTCGGGTCGAGGGTGCGCGTTCGCTTCGCGGGGCGGCTCATCAACGGTGTGGTGACCGCACTGTCCGACTCGAGTGACTTCGAGGGGACGCTGGCCCCGATCCACTCGAGCTCGGCCATGCCCTCGTACACGGCGGACGCGATCGCGTTCGCGGGCCAGGTGGCGCGCCGCTACGGCGGCGGGCTGTGGGACGTCCTGCGGCTCATGGCGCCGCCTAGGGTCGCTGCCGTGGAGAAGAGGGACTGGTCGGGCGTCGATCACGACGAGCAGGCCTATGCGCTCGCTCACGAGGCGCTTGCCGAGGAGGCCGCGGCGGTGGCGCTGGACGATGCCTCGCTCGCGGCGGGCGCGCGCCTCGTGTGGGAGGCGGTGCCCGACCCGTCCCGGCGCCACGGGCTCCCGATCGACGCGCTGTTGTCTCCCGCGGCTGCCGTCGCGGCGCGTGGCCAGACGGCGCTCGTCATCCTGCCCGACGCGCGTGCTCTCGCCGCGGCGGGCGACGCCCTGGTCCGCGCGGGCCTGTCGCGATGGAATGCGCGCTCGGGCGGACACTTCGCGGTGGTGCACGCTGAGGACGGGCCCGCGGTGCGTTTCGGCAACTACCTGGCGGCGATGACGGGCCACGCACGCATCGTGCTGGGCACGCGCCCCGCCGCGCTGCAGCCGGTCCGGGGCCTGGGACTGCTGGTGATGTGGGACGAGGCCTCGAACGTGTACGAGGACCCCCACGCGCCCTACCCCCACGCCCGGACGGTCGCGGCAATGCGAGCCGACGAGGCTGGCGCGGGCATGCTCCTCGCGGGCTACGCGCCCAGCGTCGAGGCGATGGCGCTGGTCGCGCACGGATGGGCCGAGCGCGCCGACGTCCCGCGCGCTCTCGTGCGCACCTCGACCCCGCTCATGACGGTGATCGACGATCAGAAGCGCGAGGCCGAGGGCGCGAGCGGCTGGCACTGGATGCCCGGCTCCGTGTGGAGGGGGCGCGCGATGCCCTCGCGAGCGGCCCCGTGGGGATCGTCGTGCCCCGCGCCGGCTACGTACGCGCCACGGCGTGCGCGCGTTGCGGCGAGTGGTCCTCGTGCACCGCGTGCGGTGGTCCGTTGCGCAAGGAGTCCGCGACGGCGACGCTGAGGTGCGGCGAGTGCGACACCCCGCACCCCGACTGGCACTGCCCCGAGTGTCATTCCGCGGCGACCAAGCAGCTGCGCCAAGGGGTCGAGCGGATCGCCGAGCAGGTGCGGGCGATGGCAGGTGACGCGCCGGTCGCGCTGTCCGCCGGGGCCGTGGGGACGCTTCCGGACGGAGCGGTGGATGAGGGATTCGTCGTGGCAACGCCCGCGGCGTTGCCCGCGGTGGCGGGCGGCTACGCGAGGATCGTCATCGTGGGCGCGGACGTTCCCGCCGGAGGGGGACTGGGCGCGGAGCTGCAGGCCCTGCGGTGGTGGCTTGGCATCGCGGCCCTCGCGAGGCCGCGCGGTGAGCGCGGAGAGGTGGTCGCGGTGGGACAGCTGCCGCCGGCGGTGCGCGACCCTATGGTCGCGTGGACCGGAGCCGAGGCCGCGTGGGACGCATACGGCGAGCGTGCGGACCTGGGGCTACCTCCGATGCGACGCGCGATCCGGCTGTGGGGAGACCCCGCCATCATCACGCTCGCGCTTTCGGAGCGGGTCGAGGGAGAACGCCTCGTGCGCCACACCGAGGTCGCGATCGTGCCCGCAAAGGACGGGGTGTTCCTGCTCGTCACGCGCAGGGCGGCGCAGTCCGTCGTGGACGCGTTGAGGCGCCGCCAGCAGGACCTCTCGCGAGCCGGCGAGGGAGAACTGCGCCTGCGGGTCGACGCGCCCCTCGAGCCGGTCTCGTAACGCGAAGCCGGCCCCGGCATCGTCCCCCTACGATGGTCCGATGCGCCTGATCTTCGCCGGAACCCCCGAGATCGCCGTCCCGACCCTGGCCGCGCTCGAGGACGCGGGCCACGACATCGTGGCCGTGCTGACGCAGCCGGATGCCCCCGGACGCAGGGGACGCACGCTGCACCCGTCCCCGGTCAAGGTCCACGCGCTCGAGCGCGGGCTGGACGTGTGGACCCCCGAGAAGGCCTCGGCACCTGAAGTCGTCGAGCGCGTGCGCGCACTCGACGTGGACGCGGCCGCGGTGGTCGCTTACGGCCAGATCCTGCGTCCCCGGTTGCTCGAGGCGGTGCGTCTCGCGTGGGTCAACCTGCACTTCTCGGTGCTTCCCGCCTGGCGAGGTGCCGCGCCGGTCCAGCGCGCGATCATGGCGGGCGACGACGTCACGGGCGCGACGACGTTCATGCTCGAACGCGGGCTGGACACGGGACCCGTGATCGGGACGCTGACCGAGCGCATCCGTGCCACGGACACCGCAGGCACGCTCCTCGACCGGCTCGGCGTGCTGGGCGCGCCCCTCATGGTGGACTCCCTCGCGGCACTCGACGCGGGCACGGCTCGGCCCCTCGCTCAGCCCGACGACGGCGTCAGCTACGCCGACAAGCTCACGCGCGAGGACGCGTACGTGCGCTGGGACCTCGCCGCTCACGTGGTCGACCGCCGCATCAGGGGCTGCACGCCCGCGCCCGGCGCCTGGACCACGCTGCCGGACGGCTCGGTCGCGAAGCTGGGGCCGGTGTCGCCCCGGCCGCAGCGTGCGCGGACCGTGCCCGGCCAGCTGCGGGAGGAGGCGGGCGAGGTGCTCGTGGGCACGGGAACGGAGCCCGTCGCGTTGGGATGGATCGCCCCCGCGGGCAAGAAGCCGATGCCGGCCGCCGACTGGTGGCGCGGCGCACGCCTGGGCGAGGGCGCTCAGTTGGGTGAGGCATGAGCCGCGCGCGCGACGTCGCGTACGCGTGCGTGATGTCTGCGTCCACCGAGGGCGCCTACGCGAACCTCATCATGCCGTCGCTGCTGCGCAAGGCTGGCCTCGACGGTCGTGACGCGGGATTCGCGACCGAGCTCGCCTACGGCGCGCTGCGGATGCGAGGCCTCTACGACGCGATCATCGCTCATGCCTCGCGACGCGATCCGCGCGACCTCGACCCCGAGCTGCGCGTCGCGCTGTGGCTCGGTGCCCATCAGGCCCTCGCCATGCGGGTGCCGCCGCACGCCGCCGTGAGTGAGACGGTCGACCAGGTGAGGCGCGAGCGCGGCGCGGGTGCCGCCAAGCTCGCCAACGCCGTGATGCGGCGCGTCACCGAGCGCGACGCCGAGCAGTGGATGTCGGTGGTCGCGTCCGGCACCGGTCGCGATGCGATGGCGGTGAGGCACTCTCATCCCGCGTGGGTGGTCGAGGAGCTCGAGCGTGCGCTCGCCGAGGACGGCCGGGCGGGCGAGATCTCCGCGCTGCTCGACGCCGACAACTCCCCGGCCCGGGTGACGCTGGTGGCGCGCCCCGGACTCGTCGACAGGGATGACCTCGCGCACGAGGCGGGCGGCGAGGCGGGGGAGTACTCGCCCTACGCGGTCGTGATGTCCGGCGGGCGGCCGGGCGACCTGAAGTCGGTCGCGGACGGCACCGCCGCGGTGCAGGACGAGGGAAGCCAGGTGGTCGCCGCCGCTCTCGCGAGCGTGCGCGAGGCGGAGCCGGGCGAACGGTGGCTCGACATGTGCGCGGGACCCGGCGGCAAGGCGGCCCTCCTCGGCGCCCTCGCCGCGGAGCACGGCGCGTTCCTTGAGGCGCTCGAACTGCATCCTCACCGCGCCGAGCTTGTACGCGGCTCGATCAAGGCTGTCCCCGACGGCACCGTGACCGTGCGCGTCGCGGATGCCACGGACTTCGGCGAGGACGGCGCATACGACCGCATCGTGCTCGATGCCCCATGCTCGGGCCTCGGCGCGCTGCGCAGGCGGCCCGAGTCGCGCTGGCGACGCCAGCCCGAGGACCTCGAGGAGCTGGTGCCGCTCCAGCGCGCCCTGCTCGCCAACGCGGAGCGGCTGCTCGCGCCCGGTGGGGTGCTGGCGTACATCACGTGCTCGCCGGTGGTCGCCGAGACCCGCGACGTGGTCGCAGGGTCAGGGCTGCGACAGCTCGACGCACGAGAGGCGGTGGCTCGCGTGACGGGCACGACCGCGCGCATGTGGGGAAGCGGCCCGCACGTGCAGTTGTGGACCCACGTGCACGGCACGGACGCGATGTTCCTCGCGCTCCTCGAGAAGCCCGCCTCCTGAGGCGCCGGCTACCCCGCGGCTTATCCCGCGTCGTACCCCGCTTCTTACCCCGCCGCGCGGCGCACGAGGTCGCGCAGGCGCGTCTCGACCTCGTCCGTCATGTCGACCACCGCGAAGGCGGTGGCCCACATCGGCCCGTCATCGAGACGCGCGTCCTCGTTGAAGCCGACCGAGCCATACCGGGTGCCAAACTTCGACGCCGGCTGGTAGAACACCACGACGGAGCCGTCGCGCGCGTAGGACGGGAAGCCGTACCACGTCTTCGGCTCGAGGTGAGGGGCCTCCTCACCGACGATCACGTGGAGGCGCGACGCCACCGCGAGGTCGACGCCCTCGAGCGCCTCGATCGCCGCGATACACGCCTCGTACTCCTTGGCACGCTTGGCGGCGCCCTTGAGGCCCTTCGAGGACCGCAACTCCTCGGCGCGCTGGCGCATCGCGGCCCGCTCCGCCTCGCTGAACCCCTGCGGTGACGCTTCAGTCATGGTGAACCCTCCGCGGGCATCGTGCCACGAGCGCGCGTGGCGCGCTACGCGCGCGCGTGGCGCTATGCGAGCGGGGCCGCGAAGTGCCTCGCGACCACCGCGGCACCCGCCTTGCCGAACATGCAGTAGTCGTCGTTGAGGGCCGCCTCCTCACGCGCGTACAGCGCGGGCGGCCAGTCCCACAGCGCGACCCCACGCACCCATGCGCGTCCCGCAAGCGCGGTCAACATCTCGTCGAGGTAGGCTGCCTGCGCGTGTTCATCGGGGACGCCCACCATGTTCCAGTCGTTGGGCCGCGCTGGGGAGGTGTCGCGGCTCGGGCAGCCCGCCTCGAGGAAGACGAACTCCCGATCGTGGCGCTCGACCACGGGTTCGATGCGGGAGAGGTGCTCATCCCACGTGCCGGTGGGGTAGTAGCCGGATGAGCTGAGGACGTCGACCGCATCCCACCATGCGAGGCGGTCCTCTTGGTACTTGTCGCAGTTGTAGGTGATGGGCCCCGAGTAGACCTCGCGCACGCGGGCCGCGAGTGACCTCCACCTGTCCTCGCGTGCATCCGCACGCACCATCTCGCAGCCGATCGAGAAGAGGTCGGCGCCCAGCTCCTCGGCGAGCGCCGCGTGATGAAGGATGTATGCGTCGTACGAATCAAACCACTCGTCCCACGTGGGCTCGCCTGGCACGTCCCGATCGAAGAAGCCGATGTGGGCGCGCCACGTGCCATCCGCGACGTTCACGGTGGGCTTGAGGCACACGCGCAGGCCCAGCTCGCGCGCATGTGCGGCGGCCGCTCGAATCTCGCCATCGGTGAGGCTCGGCGCCTCCTGCCACCGGATCGTGGTCGACTGAGCGGTGTCTTGCAGCGCCGCATACGCGAGCACCACCCACGTGGGTCGGACCTCCAGCATCGCCTCCATCGAGGCGCGCGCCGCCGCGGTGGTCCACGTGCCGCGCACGCCCGTCCACCCCCAGGTCATCGCTTGGAAGGGCCCGGGCGGCAGGGTGCGGGGGCTGGTGACGGCGGTCGTGGACATCGGTGTCTCCTTGCTGGCGTGTTGCGCACACCTTAATCGATTGAGAACGATGCGGCGCGCCGCCGCCCCCGCGCACGTGGGCGCCCGATATGGTGGTCCCCGACACAAATCGAGGGCGTGCGCCCTCGCCGAGGAGGTGGGGCATGGCGGCCCGCAAGGCTCAGACCCGTCCGACGATCGCCCTGATCGCCGAGCGCGTGGGTGTCTCGCCTGGTGCCGTCTCGTATGCCCTCAACGGGAGACCCGGGGTCTCGGACGAGACGCGCGCACGGATCCTCGAGGTCGCGCGTGAAGTGGGGTGGGTGCCGAGCACCGCGGCGAGGGCCCTGCGTGGCGGGGGAGCGGCCACGGTCGGCCTGGTCATCACGCGCGAGCCGCAGATGCTGGGCATTGAGCCGTTCTTCATGTCCTTCATCGCGGGCATCGAGCAGGTCATCTCCGAGCAGGGCTTCGCGCTCCTGCTGCAGGTGACGCCCGATCCCGCGCGCGAGACCGCAACCTACCGAGAGTGGTGGTCGGCGCGACGCGTCGACGGCATCTTTCTCACGGACCTCACGGTCGACGATCCTCGTCTCGCGATCCTCGAGGACATCGGATTGCCCGCGGTCGTCGTGGGTGACCCGGCGTACGCCGGAGGACTGACCGCCGTCGGATCGGACGATGCCGGGGCGGCCGAGCAGGCCGTCGCGCGGCTCGCGCAGCTGGGCCACCGGCGCATCGCGCACGTCGCGGGCCCCGAGAGGTTCGTGCACACGCTTCGGCGCAGCGAGGCGATGCGCGCCGCCGGCGGGCGACTGGGCGTCGAGATCGTCGCGGAGATCCACACCGACTACACGTTCGACGACGGGGCCCGTGCCTGCGGCGCGCTGCTCAATCTCGAGCGCCGCCCCACAGCGATGGTCTTCGACAACGACCTCACCGCGCTCGGGGCACTGCGAGCGGCGCGCACCCGCGGCGTCGACGTCCCCCGCGACCTGTCGCTTCTCGCGTGGGACGACTCCCCTCTGTGCAGCCTCACGGAGCCGCCGCTCAGCGCGCTGAGCAGGGACGTGGCGGCCTACGGGGCCGAGGCGGCGCGTGCGCTGCTTGCCACCGTCAAGGGCCACGACGGAGCGCTTGCCTCCTCGATCAGCATCGCGACCCTCGTGGATCGCGGATCGCTCGGCCCGGCGCCGCACGACGTCGTCGCCGACGCCGCGTCGTAACCAGTTGTCCGGGAGTCAGACCTTCTCGCGACGGCCACTGTAACGATTAAGTAACAACGACTGCCGGTAAGGGCGACTCTGCGACTTAATCGATATAGTTGCGAGTGCCGCAGACGCGGTGCCTCCGCGATGCGGCGGTAGGCAGGTCCTGACAGGAGAACATCAATGAAGATGCGCAATGTGGCCGCGTTCGCGGCGACCACGGGCCTCATGCTCACGCTCGCGGCGTGCAGCGAAGGCTCCAGCACCCCCGAGGGGTCGTCCACGGGGGCGCCTCGGGTGCGACCCTTGAGGGCGACATCACGTTCCTCACCAACCGCACTGACCTCCAGGAGAACGGCACGTTTGACGAGTACGTCGCGACGTTCCAGGAGGAGTACCCCTGATCAACGTCAACGTCGAGGGCATCACCAACTACGCCGACGACGTCCGCACGCGCATGAGCACCCCCAACGGCTACGGCGACGTGCTCATGATTCCCGCCTCGGTTCCCGCCGAGGAATTCCCGACGTTCTTCGAGCCGCTCGGCACGGTGGACGAGCTCTCGGAGACCTACCGATTCCAGGCTCCGGCGAGCTTCGACGGCACGCAGTACGGCATCGCGCTCGGCGGCAACGCCAACGGCGTGCTGTACAACACCGCGGTGTGGGCCGAGGCAGGCATCACGGAGATGCCGACCTCGTCCGAGGACTTCCTCGCGGCGCTGCAGAAGATCGCGGATTCGACCGACGCCATCCCGCTGTACACCAACTACAAGGACGGTTGGCCGCTCGGGGGGCAGTGGTTCGCGAACGTCGGCGCGGTCTCGGGCAACGTCGAGGCGCAGAACGAGATGATCCACGATGAGTCGCCGTGGGTTGAGGGCAAGGACGCGTACGTGATCGACTCCGTGCTCTACGACGCGGTCGCTGCCGGCCTCACCGAGCCCGACCCGCTCACCACCAACTGGGAGCAGTCGAAGGGCGACTTCGCGACCGGAAAGATCGCGACGATGGTGCTCGGCTCGTGGGCGATCTCGCAGTTCCAGGCCGCAGCGACCGACGCGGGTGCTGACCCCTCGAACGTGGGCTTCATGGCCTGGCCGGCCACTGCGGAGGACGGCGTGCAGTACGCGACCATCGGTGGCGACTACAACCTCGCGATCAACGTGAACTCCTCCCACAAGGAGGCGGCGCGCGCGTGGATGGACTTCCTGCTCGAGGACTCGGGCTTCACCGACGACCAGGGCATGATCTCCGCGCTCATGACCGCGCCGCTGCCCGCCAACCTCGCCTCCCTCGAGGAGAACTCGGTCGAGCTCATCGAGGCAGCGCCCGCACCTGCGGGCGAGGAGGGACTGCTCAACCAGATCGCGGACACGTCCAAGGTCGACGTGTGGGGCAACCTCTACCGTCAGCAGCTGGTCGACGTGGCCCGTGGTCAGGCCGACGGTGACAAGGACTCGTTCTTCGCCGACCTCAACGCCCGCTGGGCCGAGGCCGTGCAGGAGCTCGCGTCCTGATCTGACGCCTCCGGCGCCTGCGGGCATCCCGCGGGCGCCGGGGGCCGCCTCACTCACCCCCACTCATCCTCGAGGAGCATCATGTCGGTCACGGCGAACGGTTCGCTGCGCGCGGGCGTCCCGGACACCCAGGACTCGGTCAGGGAGCGCCCACCGCGCCCCCGCAAGGGTTGGTTGTTGAGCAGGCTCACGCCGTATCTCTTTGTCGCGGTGGCGGTGGGACTGCTGGTCCTGCTCACCTACATCCCCGCGGCCAACATGATCTGGTACAGCCTCAACGACTGGACCGGATTCGGTCCCGTCGACGACTTCGTGGGCCTCGACAACTACGTCGCGGTCTTCACCGACCCCGCCATCTTCGGCGTGTTCGGCGTGAGCCTGTATTACTTCGCCGCATCGTTCCTGCAGATGGGTCTCGCGCTGTACTTCGCTACGTTGCTGAGCTTCAACACGAAGTTCTCGAGCTTCTTCCGCGGCATCCTGTTCTTCCCCTACCTCATGAACGGCGTCGCGATCGGCTTCGTCTTCCTCTACCTGTTCCAGCCGGGCGGCACGCTCGACACCGTCCTCGCGTGGTTCGGGATGGCGGAGACCCCCAGTGGCTGGGTGACGCCTCGATCGCGAACTACTCGCTGGCGGGGACCTCGGTGTGGCGGTACACCGGCCTGAACTTCGTGCTCTTCCTCGGCGCGATCCAGTCGATCCCCGGCGACATCTACGAGGCCGCTGATCTCGACGGCGCGAACCGCTGGCAGCAGTTCAAGCACATCATCTTCCCTGGCATCCGACGGATCATCGGGCTGTCGTTCATTCTTGCGGTGGCGGGCAGCCTGTCCGTCTTCGAGATCCCTTACATCATGACAGGCGGCGCCAATGGCACCTCGACCTTCGTGATCCAGACCATTCAAACCGCGTTCCAGTTCCGGCAGGTCGGGCTCGCGTCGGCGATGGCCGTCGTGCTGCTCGCGATCGTGCTGTTCGTGACCTGGGTCCAGCGGAAGTTCTTCCCCGACGAGAAGGTGGACCTCACGTGAAGCGCACGCTTGCCAGCACATTCAAGTACGCGTCGCTCGTCGGCGCCGTGGTCGTGGTGCTCCTGCCCCTCGTGGTGGTGGTGTTCGCCAGCTTCAAGACCAAGGAGGAGTACGCGAACTCCGGTCCGCTCACTCCGCCCACCAACTGGCTCAATTTCCAGAACTTTATCGACGCCGCCGTCAAGAGCGACATGGTGTCCGGCCTCATCAACACGTCAATCGTGCTGGCGATCTCGCTCACGGGCACGATCATCATCGGCACCATGGCGGCCTACGCCGTGGATCGGTTTGACTTCCGTGGCAAGAAGTTGGTGATGGGCATGTTCCTGGTCGCGACCCTCATCCCGAGTGTGACCAGCCAGGTCGCGACGTTCCAGATCATCTCCGGCCTGGGCCTGTACAACACCAAGGCCGCGCTGGTGCTGCTCTTCATGGGCACGGACATCATCGCGATCTACATCTTCATCCAGTTCATGCAGTCGATCCCCGTCGCTCTCGACGAGGCCGCGATGATCGACGGCGCCAACCGCTGGACCATCTACTGGCGCGTGATCCTGCCGCTGCTCAAGCCCGCGATCGCGACCGTGGTGATCGTGAAGGGCATCGCGATCTACAACGAGTTCTACCTTCCCTTCCTCTATCTGCCATCCGAGGGCCTGATCTCGACATCGCTCTTCAGATTCAAGGGCCCCTATGGGGGGCAGTGGGAGCTCATCACCGCGGCCACCGTGCTGGTCGTGATTCCCACCGTGATCGCCTTCGTCCTCCTGCAGAAGTGGATCTACCGAGGACTGACCCAGGGAGCCGTCAAGTGAACCCCGATCGCACGCTCGCGCCAGCAGCGCCCACCACGGAGCGCGCGGCACACTCGGAGTGGACGCTCCACCTCGTGGACCCGGCACCTGACGCCCCTGTGGCTGCCGTGCGGGCCCTCTCGCGCGGGATCCCTACGCGTGTTCCCGGCAGCGTGCTGGGCACGCTCATCGACGCTGGACTCGCCACCGACGTCACGGTCAACGGCACCGAGGAGCAGGTGGCCTGGGCCGCCGCCTCGACGTGGGCGTACCGGACGTCGATTCCCAAGCGCGGGGACGGTGCCCACGTGCGCGTCGTGTTCGAGGGCATCGACACGATCGCCACCGTCACGGTCGACGGCAATGCCGTCCTCGAGGCGGACGACATGTTCCACCGCTGGGTCGTCGATCTGGGCAGGGACGATGCTCCGGGTGCCTGGGACGTCGAGGTCGAGTTGCGCCCCGCCGAGCCCGTCGCGCGGGCCGCGGAGGCGGTCGCGCCCCTGCCGCGCGCCGACATGTACGAGATCCCGTTCAACCAGGTGCGCAAGATGGCGTGCTCGTTCGGCTGGGACTGGGGACCGACGACGATGACGGCCGGCCTGTATCGCGGGGTTCAGGTTGAGCGCGAGGGTGCGGGGCGAATCCTGCGGACCCTGCTGAGCCCCACGTGGCGCGGCGGCGCGGTGTTGGGTGACGGTGCCGTGCTGCGCGGAAGCGTCGTCGTCGAGGGTGCGGTCGACCGCGTGGTGGTGCGCGTGAGCGCGCCGGGGAGGAGCCTCCGCTGCTGCAATACGTGGCGTCGGTCGACACCGCGAGCGTGTCCTTCGAGCTCGAGGTTCCCGGCGCGTCGCGGTGGGACGTGAGGGGCCGCGGCGAGCAGCCGCTCTACGACGTGAGCGTCGAGGCGATCGGCGCGCACGGTGAGGCGATCGACGCGGCCGCGCGCAGGGTGGGCTTCCGTGCGGTGGCACTGGTCCAGGAGCCGGATGCCGCGGGGCGCCGCTTCGAGATCCACGTCAACGGCGCGCGCGTCTGGGCACGCGGATTCAACTGGATCCCTGCGGATGTGCTTCCCGAGCGGGTCACGCGAGAGCGGGTGAGGTCGCTGGTGGCGGAGGCGGCCGCCACGGGCGCGACGATGCTGCGGGTGTGGGGCGGCGGGATCATCGAGTCGGACGACTTCTACGACGCGTGTGACGAGCTCGGCATCCTCGTGTGGCAGGACTACTCGTTTGCGTGCGCCGCGTACGCGGAGGATGAGGACCAGGTGGCGCGCGTGCGCCGCGAGGTCGAGGATGCCGTGGTCCGCGTCGGTCATCGTGCGTCGCTCGCGCTGTGGTGCGGATGCAACGAGAACCTGTGGGGCTACGAGGACTGGGGCTGGAAGGAGAAACTGAACGGCGCAGGATGGGGCGCCCACCTGTACCACGACGTCATCCCCGGCGTCCTGGCCGCGCTCGACCCGCATCGTCCCTACATCCCCGGCTCGCCGTTCTCGCCCGATCCCGACCGCCACCCCAACGACGAGACCCAGGGCACCACCCACCACTGGGACACGTGGGACCAGCTCGACTACGTCCACTTCGAGGACAAGCGCTCGCGCTTCGCGTCCGAATTCGGATGGCAGGCGCCGGCCTCGTGGGCGACGCTCGTCACGGGAATCGGCCACGAGCCGACGAGCGGAGCGGATCCCGACCTGCAGCGCCTGCAGAAGCATCCCGAGGGCGCCGCCGCGCTCGACCGCGCTATTGCCGATCACGTCCCGCACCCGCCTACGGACGGCCGCGGCTGGTACCTCGCGACTCAGTTGGTGCAGGCGCGCGCACTCCGCGCCGCGATCGGACGCTTCAGGAGCCTGCACGACACGTGCTCGGGCGCCCTGTGGTGGCAGCTCGACGACTGCTGGCCGGCGATGTCGTGGTCCGTCATCGACGCGGCGGGACGGCGCAAACTCGCGTGGTATGCGGCCGCCGAGGTGATGGCGGCGCGTGCCGTGATCACCACCGCGGACGGCGACCCGCATGGGCTCACCCTCGTCAACGACGTGCCCGAGGCATGGCAGGTCACCGGACGGCTGGCGGTGGTGGATGAGCGAGGAACCATCCTTCACGAGGACAGGCTCGACGTGACGGTGCCCGCCGACGGTCACGCCGTGGTGCGACCGACCGTGGTGCCGGCCGGCGCCGCGGCAATCGTGGTCGACGCCGGAGAGCTGCGCGCCGCACGGTGGATTGTTCCCGACCTCGCGCTCTCCCACCCCGAAGCCGCTCTCGAGATCGAGGCGGTCGAGGTCGCTCGCGGGCGCGTCGACATCGCGGTGAGGGCCGAGTCCCTGGTGCGCGACCTCGTGATCCTCGCGGAGACGGAGCCCGGCCTCGGGGACGCATGCGCCGACCGCCAACTGGTTCTCCTCCTGCCCGGCGAGCGCGCTACGCTCACCGTGCGCGGCGAGGGCGTGGAGGCCCTCGACCCGTCGCGGTGGGCGTGCCTGCTCGCGGCGGGGACGGCGCTCAGGATCTCGTAGGAGCGATCGATGCCCTTCTCCGACATGAGCCGCGAGGCGCTCGAGTCGTACCGTCCCGACCTGCCGGCGCCCGCCGACTTCGACGAGCGCTGGACGGCGACCCTCGCCGAGGCGCGCGCGGCGGGAGGCGAGGTTGCGGTGACTCCCGTCGACGCGGGACTCGCGCTGATCGAGGCCTCGGACGTGACGTTCCCCGGCTTCGGCGGTGACCCGGTGCGCGCGTGGTGGCTGCGTCCGCGCGGGCTGACGGCCACTGCGCCGGTCGTGGTCGAGTTCAACGGCTACGGTGGCGGCCGCGGGCTGGTGCACGAGCGACTCCTATGGGCCGCCGCCGGCTACCACTACGTGTTCATGGACACGCGCGGGCAGGGATCCGCATGGGGCAACGGCGGCGACACCGCAGACGCGTCGGGCGGCGGGGACGCGGGCGCCCCCGCCCTCCCCGGCTTCATGACCAGGGGAGTGCGCGAAGTCGAGACGTACTACTTCCGCCGCCTCCTCACCGACGCCGCGCGCTGCGTCGACGCGGTGCGCACCCTGCCAGGGATCGATCCGACGCGCGTCGTGGTCGCAGGAGCGAGCCAAGGAGGAGGCCTCGCGATCGCGGCCGCCGGGCTCGTGCCCGATGTCGCGGGCGCCCTGGTCGACGTGCCGTTCCTGTGCCACATCGAGCGCGGCGTGCGCGTCGCCGAGCACGACCCATATCAGGAGATCGCCCGCTACCTCGCGGTGCACAGGGACCGCGAGGAGGAAACCTTCCGCACCCTCGCCTACGTGGATGGCGTGCACCACGCCGCCCGCGCCCAGGCGCCCGCGCTGTTCTCGGTCGCGCTGCGCGATGACGTCTGCCCGCCGTCGACCGTCTACGCCGCCTATCACGCGTGGGCGGGGCCCGCGCAGATGGTGGTGTACCCGTACAACGGACACGAGGGCGGCCAGGCGTATCAGCAGCGCCGCCAGCTCACGTTCCTCGACCACCTGTGGGAGAACCGATGAGCATCCCGGGAGACGCCGCCTACCTCGCCACGCAGCGAGCCGACCTGTTGCGCTTCATGGCTGGCGCGCGCAGGCCCGACGGCTTTGGCTGGCTCGACGAGCTTGGCGAGGTCGACACGGCCCGGCCAGTGGAGCTGTGGATCACGTGTCGTATGACCCACGTGGCCGCGCTCGGCGTGCTCGCGAACGAGCCGCCGGCCGCGGGCGGTCCCGACCGCGCGGAGCTGGCAGCGCTCGCCGCGCACGGCGTCGCGTCGCTCGCGGGCCCCCTGCGCGACCACGCGAACGGCGGGTGGTTCGCCGCCGTGGTGGACGGCGCGGCCACGCTCGCGACGAAGCAGGCGTACGGACACGCCTTCGTCATCCTCGCGGCCTCCTCCGCCGCGAAGGCCGGGGTGCCGGGCGCCGATGCCCTGCTCGCCGAGGCACTGACGGTGTCCGCGGAGCGCTTCTGGGACGAGCGCGAGGGTCTCTCCGTCGAGGAGTGGGATGCCGCGTGGACAACGCTCGACACGTACCGGGGCGTCAATGCGAACATGCACACCGTCGAGGCCTACCTCGCGGCGGGAGATGTCACCGCCGATGCCGTGTGGCACGAGCGCGCGGGTCGCATCGCGGCACGCGTCGCTGGCTGGGCGGCCGCGAACGACTGGCGCATTCCTGAGCACTTCGACGCGACCTGGACGCCGTTGCTCGAGCACAACAGGGACGAGCCGGCACATCCGTTCCGGCCGTACGGCGCGACGGTGGGGCACGGACTCGAGTGGGCGCGGCTCCTGCTGTCCGTCGACGCCACGCTCGGTGACGCGGCCCCCGCTGGCCTCCGCGAGGCCGCGGTTGCGCTGTACGACCGCGCCGTCGCGGACGGCTGGGACGCCGACGGCGCTCCGGGATTTGTCTATACGACCGACTGGTCGGGCGCACCGGTCGTGCGGTCCCGCATGCACTGGGTACTCGCGGAGGCGGTCAACGCGGCGGAGGCGCTGCGTCAGGTGACGGGACAGTCGCGCTACGCCGACGACGCCGCGCAGTGGTGGTCGTATGCCGATCGCGTCCTCATCGACCACGACCGCGGATCGTGGCACCACGAGCTCGACACGCACAACCGCCCGGCGGGCACCGTGTGGCCCGGCAAGCCCGACGTCTACCACGCGTACCAGGCGGCGGTCTTGCCCGAGCTGCCGATCGCGCCGTCCTTCGCGACGGCCCTCGCGGTGCGTGGGGGCCTCGCGTGAGCCGCGTGCTCGTCGTCGGGGAGTGCGTGCTCGACGAGGTCGAGACCGCCGACGGCACCGTGACGGCCCACCCGGGAGGCAGCCCCGCCAACGTCGCGGTGGGACTTGCCCGATTGAGTCAGGACGCGACCCTGCTCACGGAGCTCGGAGACGACCCCGCCGGTGCCGCGATCCTCGCGCACCTCGCCGCGGCCGGCGTGACCACGGCGTGCGCGGAGTCGTCGACAAGGACTCCCGTCGCCCGGGCCACGATCGGTCCCGACGGCGCCGCGACCTACGCATTCGACATCGCGTGGACGCTCGCCGGCGACCACGGCGCGCTCGTGGACGGCGCGACTCACGTGCACACCGGTTCGATAGCCGCACACATCGACCCCGGCGCGCGCGCGGTCGAGGACATCGTCGAGGCGGCACGGACACATGCGACCGTGAGCTACGACCCGAACGTGCGCGCGAGCCTGGTGGGCGAGCGCTCCGCCGTGGTGGACCGGACCGAGTGGATCGTGGCGCGTTCCGACGTGGTCAAGGCCAGCGACGAGGACCTCGACTGGCTCTACCCCGGCACTCCGGTGGCCGACGTCCTGCGCGCGTGGTGCGCGAGCGGTCCGTCGCTGGTGGTGGCCACGCTGGGCGCCGAGGGCTCACTCGCGTGCCTGAGGGGAGAGATCCTCGAGGTGGCGCCGCTTCGCGTCGACGTCGTCGACACCGTCGGCGCGGGCGACTCCTACATGGCGGCGCTCGTCGATGGGCTCGCCCGCGCGGGCCTGGTCGGGCCCGGCGGCCGCGAGCGCCTCGCCGTGACCGACGCCGCGACCGTACGCGGCGTGGTCGAGCGAGCCGCCCGTGCCGCCGCCATCACCGTGTCGCGCGCGGGAGCCAACCCGCCGACGCTCGCGGAGCTCGGTGAGTAGCGGCGGCACGCCGTCGGGTCCCGACGCCGTGGTGGGCGCCTTCGACGGCGCCCGACCCTGCGCACGCTCGCGCGGCTGTACCGACGCGAGCGACGCCACCTGGCGATCGCGGCGGTCGCATTCGCGATCAAGCACTCGCCGGTGTGGATCACGCCGCTGATGACGGCGATCATCATCGATGTGGTGGTGGACCACGAGCCGCTGTCGCGCCTCGCGTGGGCCGCGGCCGTCATGGTCGTGATCGTCGCCCAGAACTATCCGATCGGGCTTCTCTACGTGCGGCGGCAGAGCCTGGCGATCCGCAACGTCGAGGCGTCGCTGCGCATCGCGCTGACGCGTCGCCTCCAGGAGCTGTCGATCGGCTACCACCGGCGCACGAGCGCCGGCGTGGTGCAGGCCAAGGTGATCCGCGACGTCGAGAGCATCGTCGAGGCGTCGCGACAGACGCTCGACACGGGCCTCGCGGCGCTCACGACCCTCGCGGGAGCGCTGGTGCTTACGGCGGTGCGCGTCCCCGAGTTCCTGGCGGTCTACGCGATCGCGGTTCCGGCCGCCGCGGTCCTCGTGATCGCGAGCAGGCGGCGCATGCGCGAACGCAACGCGCTGTTTCGCACCGAGATGGAGCGGATGTCGGTCCGAGTGGCCGAGATGGCACACCTGATTCCCGTGACCCGCGCGCACGCATCCGAGGAGCGCGAGGCCGAGCGCGTCGACGCCGCGGTCACCGGCGTGCGCACCGCGGGTCTCGAGCTCGATGTGGTGAATGGGCGCTTCGGAGCGGTGTCGTGGATCGGCTTCCAACTGCTGTCCGTCGCGTGCCTCGTGGGCGCCGCGATGCTCGCGTGGCATGGCTGGTGGGGGATCGGGGCGGGCGACGTCGTCATGCTGTCGGCGTACTTCGTCCAGCTCACGGGGGCCGTGACCGCGCTCGTCGCGATCGTTCCGTTTCTCAGCCGTGGGCTCGAGGCGGTGCGCTCCGTGGGCGAGGTCCTCGGTGCGGACGACCTCGAGCGCAACGCGGGCAAGCCCGCGATCGGACCTATCGCCGGCGCGATCGAAATCGACGCCCTTACCGTCGCGTATCCCGAGGTCCCCGACCAGCCCGCTCTCGACCGCGTGACGCTGAGTGTGGAGCCGGGGGAGACGGTCGCCCTCGTGGGTCCGTCCGGCTCGGGCAAGTCGACGCTGCTCAACGCCGTCATCGGCTTCGTGGCCCCCACGCAGGGCGCGATACGCGTGGACGGCACGGACATCGCAGGCCTCGACATGAGGTCGCTACGCCGCCAGATCGCGGTGGTGCCTCAGGAGGCACTGCTCTTCGAGGGCACGGTGCGCGACAACGTCACCTACGGCAGTCCCGCCGTGGCGGACGATGCCGTTGTCGCCGCCCTTGAGGGGGCCCAGGCGTGGGCGTTCGTGCGTCACATGGGCGGGCTCGACGCGAGGATCGGAGAGCGGGGCGCGCGCCTGTCGGGAGGACAGCGCCAGCGCCTCACGATCGCTCGTGCCCTCGTGCGTGACCCCCGCATCCTCATTCTCGACGAGGCCACGTCGGCGCTCGACACGGAGTCCGAGGTGCTCGTGCAGCGCGCGCTCGCCACGCTCATGAGGGGTCGCACGACCCTCGTCGTCGCGCATCGGCTCTCCACGATTCGCGGCGCGGACAGAATCGTGGTGCTTGAGGACGGCAGGATCGCCGAGATCGGCGATCACGCGACGCTCGCCCAGGCGGGCGGTCCGTACGCGCGACTGCACGGGAGGGGCTGACGCGCGGCTAGGCTCGTGGCATGGGCATTCAGATCGCTCCGAGCATCCTGTCCGCCGACTTCGCGAACCTTGAGCGCGACATCCTTGCCGTCGCCGAGGCCGACTGGCTGCACGTCGACGTCATGGACGGGCACTTCGTGCCCAACCTCACGCTCGGGTTGCCGGTGGTCGAGCGCATCGCGCAGGTCTCGCCGCTGCCGCTCGACGTTCACCTCATGATCGAGGACCCCGACCGCTGGGCCACGCGCTACGCCGAGGTGGGCGCGACCTCCGTGACGTTCCACCTCGAGGCCGCGCGGGATCCGCGGGCCATCGCCGCACAGCTGCGCGCCCTAGGTGCGCGCGCGTCGTGCGCGATCAAGCCCGGCACCCCGGTCGAGGACGTGCTGCCGCTGCTCGACACGCTCGACATGGTGCTCGTCATGACCGTCGAGCCCGGATTCGGCGGCCAGGCCTTCATGGCGGACATGATGCCCAAGTTCGAGAGGCTGCGTGCCGCCGCCGAGGCGGGAGGCCACGACGTGTGGTTGCAGGCGGACGGCGGCATCGCGCGAGAGACCATCCAGACCGTGGTCGAGGCGGGCGGCGACGTCCTCGTCGCCGGCTCGGCCGTGTACGGCGCTCAGGACAGGGCCGCTGAGATTCGCGCGCTGCGCGACCTGGGCGAGGAGGCGCGCCATCACCACTGACGAGGAGTGGCTGGTCCGCGCGGCGGGGCTCGCGCTCCACGGTCCCGCCCACGGTCCCAACCCGCGTGTGGGCTGCGTGATCGTCGGGCCCGACGGGACGATGCTCGGGGAGGGGTGGCATCGGGGCGCGGGCACCCCTCACGCGGAGCCCGCCGCGCTCGCCGACGCCGCGGCTCGCGGTCACGACGTGAGCGGCGCGACCGCCTACGTCACCCTCGAGCCCTGCGCGCACACCGGGCGCACGGGACCGTGCACCGACGCCCTCTCGCGAGCGGGAGTCGGCGCGGTGGTCTACGCCGTCGAGGACCCCAACCCTCAGGCGGCTGGCGGCGCGCAGGTGTTGCGCTCGCGCGGGATCGAGGCTCGTCACGTGCCGGTCGCGCAGGCGCGCGACGTGAACAGGCGCTGGCTGGGTGCGGTCGCGCTGGGGCGACCGTGGGTGATTGCCAAGTGGGCACAGACCCTCGACGGCCGTACCGCCGCGGCTGACGGCACGAGCTTCTGGATCACGGGAGACGAGGCGCGGGCTCATGCCCACGGGGTGAGGGCCGAGGTCGACGCGATCCTGGTCGGCACGGGCACGGTGGCGGCGGACGACCCCGAGTTGTCCGCACGCCCCGCGCACGTGGAGGCGCCTCACCAGCCGCTGCGGGCCGTGATGGGACGGCGGGATACGTCAGGGGCACGCGTGTGGCGCGACGGCAACGCCGTCGCGATTGACTCGCACGATCCGCATGAGGCGCTGCGGGTGCTCGCCGCGAGAGACGTCCGCACGGTCGTCGTCGAGGGCGGCGGCACGGTCACCACTGCGTTTCTGCGCGCGGGACTCGTCGACGAGCTTCACGCCTACATCGCGCCCGCGCTCCTGGGCTCGGGAACCGCCGCAGTCGGCGACCTGGGAATCGCGACCATGGGCGGTGCGTTGAGGGGTCGAGACGTGACCGCCACCGCCCTCGGCGTCGATACGCTGGTCACCGCGTTCCTTCAGAGAGGACCCCAGTAGATGTTCACCGGCATAGTCGAGTCGCTCGGCACCGTCACCGCGGTCACACCGCAGGGAGCCCGGTCGCGGCTCACGATCGAGGCGCCCGGCATGACGGACCTCGCGCACGGCGAGTCCATCGCGGTGGGCGGAGTGTGCCTGACCGTCGCCGAGCACGACGGCTCCATGTGGACCGCCGACGTCATGCGGGTCACGCTGGAGACGACCACGTTGGGCGGCCTTGCTCCGGGTGACCGCGTCAACCTTGAGCGGGCCGTGCCCGCGGGCGGGCGCCTCGGTGGCCACATCATGCAGGGGCACGTGGACGGCGTCGCGACGCTCGTCGAGCGCGACTCCCACCCCGACTGGGACACGCTCACCTTCGAGGTTCCCGAGGACCTCACGCGCTACGTGGTGCGCAAGGGCTCGATCGCGCTGGGCGGAGTATCGCTCACGGTCGCCGAGCTCGACGGCACGCGCGTCACGGTGTCGCTCATCCCCACGACCCTCGCGGAGACCACCTTCGGCGCGATGACAGTGGGCGACCGCGTCAACGTCGAGGTCGACGTGGTCGCCAAGTACGTCGAGAAGCTGGTGAGGTCATGACCGTCGATTCGATCGCCCTGGTCGAGCAGGCGCTGGCGGACATGCGGGCGGGCAAGCCCGTGCTGGTGTCCGACTCGCGCGACAGGGAGGACGAGGCGGACTTCATCATGGCCGCTCAGACGTCCACGGTCGACTGGGTGGCGTGGGGCATCCGCCACTCGAGCGGATACCTGTGCGCGCCCATGACGGCCGAGCGGGCCGACTCGCTGAGCCTGCCGTTGATGGTGCCGAGCAGCCAGGATCCGCGTCGCACCGCGTACACCGTGTCCGTGGATGCCGCGACCGGGGTGACCACGGGCATCTCGGCGGCCGACAGGCACCGCACCCTCACGGTGCTCGCCGACCCTTCGGCGACAGCCGAGGACCTTATCCGACCCGGCCACGTGCTTCCCTTGCGGGCCGTGCCCGGCGGCGTCCTGCATCGTCCCGGCCACACCGAGGCGTGCGTCGACCTCTGCCGCCTCGCGGGACTCGAGCCGGTCGGGGTGATCGGCGAGATGGTCAACGACGACGGCACGATGATGCGCCAGGGGGACGCCACCGCGATCGCCGAGCGTGACGGCCTCGTCTTCCTCACGATCGAGGACCTGGTCGCGTACCGTCGCGCCACGAACGACCTCCCGCCGCCCACCGAGGCGCGCCCGCACCGCGTGCTTCACCGTGGCGAGGCACGCCTGCCCACGCGCCACGGCGAGGTGACGATCCACGCGTACCGCGACGCCCGCACCGGAGACGAGCACGTCGCGCTCGTCGCGCCGGGCAAGGCCGACGCGGTGCCCGTGGTGCGCATCCACTCGGAGTGCCTCACCGGCGACGCCTTCGGTTCGCTGCGCTGCGACTGCGGGCCCCAACTCGACGCGGCGATCGCCCGCGTGGTTGAGGATGGCGGCGCGGTCATCTATCTGCGGGGTCACGAGGGGCGCGGGATCGGGATCGGTGCCAAGGTGCAGGCTTACGGCCTTCAGGACCAGGGCTACGACACCGTGGACGCGAACACCCACCTGGGTCTTCCCGTCGACCGCCGCGAGTACGGCGCGGCCGCGGCGATCCTGCACGACCTCGGCATCAACCGCGTGAGGCTGCTCACGAACAATCCCGCGAAGGTCGAGGGACTGCGCGCCTCGGGAGTCGACTGCGTTGAGCGCATCCCGCATCGCGTGGGAGCCCATCCCGAGAACGAGAACTACCTGCGCACCAAGCTGGAGCGCATGGGACACCTGTTGGGAGACAACGCATGAGCGGAGCAGGAGCACCCGCGGTCGAGGTCGACGCGCGCGGCCTCACGGTCGAGATTGTCGCAAGCCAGTGGCACACCGAGGTGATGGACGGGCTGGTCGCCGGCGCGGTGCGGGCCGCCGAGAAGGCCGGCGCGCGGTATCGCGTGACGCGGGTGCCCGGCGCGTTCGAGCTGCCCGTGGTCGCCGAGTCGCTTGCGCGGTCGGGGGCCGATGCCATCGCGTGCCTGGGCGTCGTGATTCGCGGCGGAACGCCTCACTTCGAGTACGTGTGTGACGCGGTGACGCGCGGACTCACCGATGTCGCGCGCGAGCACATGACCCCGGTCGGCTTCGGGATTCTCACGACGGACGACGACGCGCAGGCGCTCGACAGGGCCGGACTGCCGGACTCGAAGGAGGACAAGGGCGCCGAGGCCGTCGAGGCCGCCCTCGCGACCGCTCTGGTCCTGCGCGCGCTGTAGCCCGCGCGCCGCGCCCGCGAGAGTCCTTAAACGGTTAAGGTGGTGCGCGTGAACACGCGAGTCGACGACGACCTCATCTACCTGCGCGCCGCGGGCGTGTCTGTGCTCCTCGACGTGAGCGAGCGCCGGCTGCCGCGGATCGCCCACTGGGGGCTGACCTTGGCGACCTCGCCGCGGCCCAGGCGCGAGCCGTGGTCGAGTCGGGACGCGGGGGATACGCGTTTGGCGGACTGGACGAGTCCCACGAGGCGTCGGTGATCCCCGAGCCGGCTTGGGGCTGGTTCGGCACGCCGGGACTCGAGGGCTCGCGCGCGGGACGACACCACAGCCCGCGCTTCGAGGTGAGGGCGCTCTCACGTGACGCGCGGGGCGAGGGCGACGCGAGCGTCCAGGAGCTCACGGTCGCCGCCGTCGATGACGCCGCCGAGCTGGGTCTGGAGATCCGGCTTCAGCTGCTGGGCTCCGGGCTGCTGCGAACCCGCGCCTCCCTGACGAGCCTGGGGGGCGACGCCCCGTACGAGCTCGACGCGCTGCGCCTGCTATTGCCCGTGCCCGCCCAGGCGCGAGAGGTGCTCGACTTCACCGGCAGGTGGATTCGCGAGCGCACGCCGCAACGGACGCCGCTCACCGTGGGAACCCGCCTGCGCGAGTCGCGGCGTGGCAAGCCGGGACACGACGCGCCGTTCGTGATGGCGCTCGGCGAGCCCGGCTTCGGCTTCGCGCGCGGCGAGGTGTGGGTCGCCCACGTCGCGTGGTCGGGAGACGTGCGGATGATGGCCGAGCGCTCGCGCGAGGGAGCCACCGTGGTGGGCGGCGGAGACCTGGTGCGCGCCGGCGAGGTGCGGCTCGAGGCGGGCGACACCTACGTGTCGCCGTGGGTCTACGGGGCGTATTCGGCGGCCGGTCTCGACGCCGCCGCGGCCCGCTTCCACCGCCACCTGCGCGCCCGTGCCGGCCATCCGCATCGTCCCCGCCCCGTGACCGTGAACACGTGGGAGGCCGTCTACTTCGACCACGACCACGACCGCCTGCTCGCTCTCGCGGAGGCGGCCGCACGGGTGGGCGCCGAGAGGTTCGTGCTCGACGACGGCTGGTTTCGCCACCGCAGGGCTGACAATGCTGGCCTGGGCGACTGGCACGTTGACGAGGACGTCTATCCCGAGGGTCTCGGCTTCCTCGCGAACCGCGTGCGCGAGTTGGGGATGGAGTTTGGCCTGTGGGTCGAGCCCGAGATGATCAATCCCGACTCCGACCTCGCGCGTGCGCACCCCGAGTGGATCGCCCAGCCGGGCGACGGCCGACTTCCCCTCACCGCGCGGCACCAGCAGGTGCTGGACCTGACCCATCCCGAGGCCTTCGCGTACCTCGAGGAGCGGCTTCACGCGCTGGTCGCCGAGCTGCGCCCCGCGTACCTCAAGTGGGACCACAACCGGGACCTGCTCGAGGCGGGGTCGAGCGTGCACGGGCGGCCCATCGGCCGCGCGCAGACGCTCGCCTTCTACCGCCTGCTCGACGGGTTGCGCGCGGCGTTTCCCGGCCTCGAGATCGAGTCGTGCTCGGGCGGCGGCGCACGCGTCGACCTCGAGGTGCTGGAACGCACGGACCGGGTGTGGGCGTCGGACTGCAACGATCCGCTCGAACGCCAGTCGATTCAGCGGTGGACCCAGCTGCTCGTGCCTCCCGAGATGATCGGTGCTCACATCGGGCCGCCCCGTGCCCACACGACGCACCGCACGTCGACCCTCACGTTCCGGGCCGCCACCGCGATGTTCGGCCACCTCGGCATCGAGTGGGACGTCACCTCACCCGAGGCGGTCGAGGCGCGCGACGAGCTCGCCGCATGGGTCGCGTTGCACAGGAAACTGCGCGGGCTGCTGCATACGGGATCGGTGGTCAATTCTGACGTCGACGATCCCGCGTGCGCGGTGCACGGCGTGGTGGCTGCGGATCTGCGCAGCGCGGTGTTCAGCGTCGCGTCGCTCGCGCTGTCCGAGACGTCGACCGTGGGTCTGGTGCGGCTGGGTGGGCTCGACCCCGACGTCGTGTACCGCGTCGCGCCGCTGGCTCCCGAGGGGGCGGGAGAGGGCCCGGGTCGCGCGCTGCCGCGCTGGTGGGTCGGTGGCGCCTCGCTCACGGGACGCGTGCTCGCGGAGCGAGGCATCCAGGTGCCCGCGTTGTCTCCCGAGGACGCCGTGCTGCTGCATGTGGTCGCGGAGGGAACGCCGCGGGACCGATAGGCTGGCGCCCGTGAAGACGTTCGAGGACCTGTTCGACGAGCTCAAGCGCCGCGCCGAGGAGCGCCCCGAGGGCTCCGGCACCGTCGCGATGCTCGACAAGGGCGTCCATGCGATCGGCAAGAAGCTGGTCGAGGAGGCCGCCGAGTCCTGGATGGCCGCCGAGTTCCAGTCGCGTGAGGACGCGGCGGAAGAGATCTCGCAGCTGCTCTACTGGACCCAGGTGATGATGGTCGCCAAGGGCCTCACGCTTGACGACGTGTACAAGAACCTCTAGGGGAGAGAAGTGCTCCGCATCGCCGTGCCCAATAAGGGCTCCCTGTCCGATCCCGCGTGCGACCTCCTGCGCGAGGCAGGCTACAAGCAGCGCCGCGACCCTCGCGAGCTGGTGTTGGTCGACGAGCGCAACAACGTCGAGTTCTTCTTCCTGCGACCGCGCGACGTCGCGGTGTATGTCGGCTCGGGCACCGTGCACGCCGGCATCACCGGCCGGGACCTGCTCATCGACTCGGGTGCCGATGCCGTCGAGCACCTCGAGCTCGGATTCGGCGGCTCGACGTTCCGCTATGCCGCCGCACCCGGGGTCGCCGCGTCGATCGCCGATGTCCAGGGCAAGCGCGTGGCGACGAGCTACCCGCGCCTCGTCGAGCAGCACCTCGCGTCGCACGGCGTGGAGGCCTCCGTCGTGCGCCTCGACGGCGCCGTCGAATCCTCGGTGCGACTGGGGGTGGCCGACGTCGTGGCCGACGTCGTGTCGACGGGGACGACGTTGCGCGCCGCGGGCCTTGAGATCTTCGGCGAGCCCATTCTCAGCTCCGAGGCGATCCTGATCCGCGGCCAGGACGCGTCCGCGGAGGACATCGCGGTGCTCACCGGGCGCCTGCGTGGCGTCCTCACCGCGCGGCGGTTCGTGCTGGTCGACTACGACGTGCCGTCCGATCGCCTCGACGCCGCGATCGCCGTGAGCCCCGGCTTCGAGGCACCCACCGTGACTCCGCTGCACGGCTCCGACTGGCACGCGGTGCGCGTCATGGTGCCGCGCGCCGACATGAACAACGTCATGGATGCCCTTTACGCCGTGGGAGCACGCGCGATCCTCACGACGGAACTGCTCGCGGTCAGGGTCTGACCGTGGCGGTCCCCAAGCCTCAGCGGCTGCTCAACCTCATCGTCGGCCTGTCGAGCACGAGGCACCGCCTCACGCGCGAGCAAATCCGCGACACGATCGAGGGCTACGAGCCGCTGCCGCGAGGGGCCTCCGAGGAGGAGATCCGCAAGGCCGAGCAGAGCTTCGAGCGCATGTTCGAGCGCGACAAGAAGGAACTGCGCGAGCTCGGCGTGCCAATCGAGACGGTCGAGGACCCGGTCCACGGCGACGAGATCGGGTATCGGATCCGCCCCGCTGAGGCGGCCATGCCGCCGCTCGACCTGACCGCCGCCGAGCTCGCCGTGCTGTCGATCGCGACCGACTACTGGCGGGGCGCGGTGCTCGACGGCGCCGCCCAGCAGGCGGTCATGAAGCTCGCGTCCTCGGCCGAGCACGGCCCGCGAGTCGAGCTGCCGTTCGCCGCGCTTCCCGCGGTGTCGAGCGACGCGTTCGGCACTCTCGTCGAGGCGGTGGGGGAGCGCCAGAGTGTGCGCTTCGAGTACTCCTCGTCGAGTTCGGGTGTGGGGACGCGGACGATCGACCCCTGGACGGTGGTGCTGCGCGCGGGCGTCGCGTACGTGATCGGCTACGACCGCGATCGCGAGGCGCCCCGCACGTTCCGCGTGCAGCGCATCGGCGGCCGCGTGACGAGGATCGGCGACCCCGGCGCATACGAGATCCCCGCCGAGATCCCGCTCGGCGCGCTCGACGGGAGCGGAGACGTGAAGACCGCACGCGTGGCGCTGCGCCCCGAGTCCGGCCACGGGCTGCGACGCCGCGGCACCCCCGCTGGCGTCGACGGCGGCTGGGACCTCTACGACGTCGAGTACGCGCACCCCGAGGACCTGGTCGCGGAGGTGCTCGGCCTCGCGGGGGCGCGCGCATCGTCACCCCGCGTGACCTCGCGACCGCGGTAGTGAGGTCCGCCACGGCGGCTCTGGAGGTGGATCGTGGCTGAGCAGGCGACCGATCGCCTGGTGCGCATGCTGGGCATCCTCACGTACGTCGAGCGGCATGGCGACACCCCATTCACCGAGCTCGCGGAGCACTTCGGCGTCACCGTGGACCAGGTGCGTGCCGACATCGACGCGCTGTGGCTCGCCTCGGAGCCGGGCGACTCGTGGTACCCGATCGACTTCTCCGCCGACGCGTTCGATGCCGACGTCGCCGCGCTCGTGCGCAACGACGGCGTCTCGCAGGTGAGGCTGTCCCCGCGCGAGGCGGTGGCCCTGGTCGGCGCGCTGTCGACGATGGGCGCGGCCGGGGCGCTTCCCGAGGCGGGCACGCAGGTGCTCGCGAAGCTGCGTGAGGCCCTTGCGGAGCCCGTGATCGTGCTGGGGGACGATGCCGTGGACGGCAGGGTGCGCGACGCCCTCGTGGACGCGATCGCCCGCTATCGGCAGGCCGAGGTCGCGTACGTCGACGCGCTCGACCGGCGCACCTCGCGGACGGTCGACCCGCATCGGCTGGTCCTCATCGATGGCCACGCGTACCTCGAGTGCTACTGCCGACGCGCGGAGGACTACCGCGTGCTGCGCCTCGACCGCATCGAGGACGTCACGGTGCTCGACGGCGCGGTCGAGCACCCGCCGACCGACTCCGCCGGCTTCACCCTCACGCCCGCCTTCACCGCGACCGTGCGCATCGCCCGCGCGGGTCGCTGGGCGCTCGAGGACATGCCGGGCGTGCGGATCGAGGACGCCGAGGACGACGTGATCGCCACGTTCGACGTCGCCGACGACGCATGGGTGGCCGGTCGCCTGCTCACTGTCGCCCCTCACCTGCGCTCCGTGTCGCCCCGCAGGCTCGTCGACGCGCTGCACCGGCAGGCTACGGCCGTGCTCGACGTGCAGCGGTAGACTGACCGTCAGCCATTCAGAAGGAGCCACACCGCATGGGACCTCGCGAGATCCTCATCATCCTCGTCATCGTGCTGCTGCTGTTCGGCGCCCCGAAGCTCCCGCAGCTCGCGCGCTCGCTGGGCCAGTCGCTGCGCATCCTCAAGGACGAGACGTCGTCGCTCACGAGCGACTCGAAGGACGGCGCCTCGACGTCCGGCGCGGCCCCCGCGATGCCTCCGGCCCCGGGCGCCGCCGCGACTCCCGTGGCGCCGTCGACGCCAGACACCACCGCGACGTCGTCCTCGGACGAGCCGCGTGACGGCGAGAAGTAGCGCCCGCCGGGACAATCCCGATGCTCGGATGTCCCTCGCCGAGCACCTGAGGGAGTTCCGCAAGCGCCTCATCCTTGCGGCCGCCGGCATCGCCGTCGGCATGGTCGTGGGCTGGTACCTCTACACGCCCGTGTTCGAGGCGCTGCAGCGCCCGATCCTCGAGGCCGCCGAGCGAGACGGCGCGAACATCGAGGTTAACTTCGCCGGCATCGCGACCGCGCTCGACATGCAGCTCAAGATGTCGCTCGTGCTCGGGATCGTCGTGAGCGCCCCGTGGTGGCTCTATCAGCTCTGGGCCTTCGTCGCTCCCGGTCTTCACCAACGCGAGCGGCGCTACACGTTCGCCTTCCTCGGGGCCGCGATTCCGCTGTTCTTCGGGGGCGTCGCGTTCGGTGCGTGGGTCTTCCCGCGCGCGACCAGCGTGCTCACCGGCTTCACCCCCGAGGGCGCGGCGAACTACCTCGATGCGCAGATGTTCATGACGTTCGCGATGAGGCTGGTGCTCGCGTTCGGACTCGCCTTCGTCTTCCCCGTGGTCATGGTCGCGCTCACGTGGGTGGGCCTGGTGCCCGCGCGCACGTGGGCGCGCGGATGGCGGTGGGCGATCATGCTCATCTTCATCGCTGCCGCGATTCTCACCCCGACGCCCGATGCCGTGACGATGCTCTTCATGGCCGGTCCGATGGTGGCGTTGTACTTCGTGGCGGTGGGCATCTCGCGGCTCCGCGAGCGCGCGGTGGCACGGCGGCCGCGCACGGACGTGACCGCGTGAGGACCCTCGGGATCATCACGAACCCCACCTCGGGGTCGGGGCGCGGCGCGAAGTGGGGAACCGAGGCGAAGGCGGCGCTTGCCGCGGGTGGGCATCGGCTCATCGACCTGTCCCGCGGCTCATGGGCCGCGTCCTACGAGGCGGCCATGCGGCATCGGCGCGAACTCGACGCCCTCGTCGTCGTCGGCGGAGACGGCATGGCCCATCTGGGGCTGCAGGTGTGTGCCGAGCGGAAGCTTCCCCTGGGAATCGTCGCGGCCGGCTCGGGTGACGACATCGCCTCGGCGGTCGGTCTCCCGCGTCACGACATCGCGGCCGCGGTTGCACGCATCGAGGACGGTCTGCGCGGCGAGACCGTGAGCATCGACGTGGGCAAGGTCGTGGGCGACGCGATCGAGGAGCCGGCGCGGCCCAGGTTCTTCGGCGCGGTGTTGTCGGCGGGAATCGATGCCGCCGTCGCGTCGTATGCGCGCAGCATTACGCATCCTCGGGGCCCGCTGAAGTACACGGTCGCGACGATGCGCGAGATCCCGCGCTTCTCGCCGTACGGCGTGCGGCTCCGGGTCGACGGCAAGGAGTGGACGCAGCGCTGCACGCTCGTCGCGGTCGCCAACGCGCGCGTGTTTGGCGGCGGGCTCATCGTGTCGCCAGGCTCGTCGGTGAACGACGGCACGCTCGAACTCGTGCTCGCCGAGCCCATGTCGCGCCTCGACATCCTGCGCCTGTTCCCGAAGCTGCGCGACGGCAGCCACGTGAGCGACCCGCGCGTGCGGTTCGTCGAGGCACAGACGGTCGAGATCGCGCCGGACCCCTCCGGCGCGGCACTGCCGCCTGCGTTCGCGGACGGCGAGCTCGTGGGGGCCACGCCGCTCAAGGTCACCGTCGCGCCCCGCGCGCTCACGGTGCTGGGCGGACGGGCGGACCTGGGCCAGTAGCCTGGCGGTATGACCTCTCCCGCCGAGCGCTACGCCGCGGACCGGGCGCGCAGGCGCCACGCCGACCTCGCCGAGTTCGAAGGCGAGCTGTCGTTCCCGCTCGACCCCTTCCAGCGCGCGGCGTGCGAGGCGGTGGCCGAGGGCCACAGCGTGCTGGTCGCCGCTCCGACGGGAGCGGGAAAGACGCTCGTGGGCGAGTACGCCGTGCGCCACGCGTTCCGTCAGGGCGAGAAGTCCTTCTACACGACCCCGATCAAGGCGCTGTCGAACCAGAAGTTCCACGACCTGACGCGCGCCTACGGACCGGGCAAGGTGGGCCTGCTCACGGGCGACACGACGATCAACCCCGACGCGGACATCGTCGTGATGACCACCGAGGTCCTGCGCAACATGATCTACGCGGGATCCTCGACGCTCGACCGGCTGGGGGTGGTCATCCTCGACGAGGTCCACTACCTCGCGGACCGGTTCCGCGGATCCGTGTGGGAAGAGGTCATCATTCACCTCGCCGAGCGCACGAGCATCGTCGCGCTGTCCGCCACGGTCTCGAATGCCGAGGAGTTCGGGGCGTGGCTGAGCGAGGTACGCGGCGACACGCGCGTCGTGGTCTCCGAGCATCGTCCCGTGCCGCTGTGGCCGCACGTGCTCCTGCGCGAGGGCATCTTCGACCTCTACGCGCCGGGCGTCGATCCGCAGGCGCCCGGCCTCACCCCTGCGCTCAACCCCGAGCTCGAGGCGATCACCAAGAGGTCGCGATACGAGGACTCGAGGGCGGGCGCCCGCGTGGGCGGACGCCCGACGCGCGGCGGCAGGCGCCCCGCGGGTCGGCGCGCGCCGCCGCGCTTCGCGGTCATCGACGTGCTCGACCAGCAGGGCCTGCTCCCCGCGATCGTCTTCGTGTTCTCGCGCGCCGGCTGCGAGGACGCGGTCGACCAGGTGCGCGCTGCAGGAATGGTGCTGACCACCGAGGCGGAGCGCCACGAGATCTCGCGAATCGTCGAGGAGCGCTGTTCGGCGCTGCCCGCCGCGGACCTCGGCGCGCTCGGCTACGCGCGCTGGCGCGACAACCTCGAGGCGGGCATCGCGGCGCATCACGCCGGCATGATCCCGCTGTTCAAGGAGGTGGTCGAGGAACTCTTCGTCGCGGGGCTGCTGCGCGTGGTGTTCGCGACGGAGACCCTCGCGCTCGGGATCAACATGCCCGCGCGGTCGGTGGTGCTCGAGAAGCTCGTGAAGTGGGACGGCCAGGGCCATAAGGACCTCACGGCGGGGGAGTACACGCAGCTCACGGGCCGTGCCGGTCGCCGCGGCATCGACGTCGAGGGCCATGCGGTGGTGGTCGAGCATCCCGGCTTCGACGCGACCCAGCTGGGTCGCCTCGCGTCGCGGCGGACCTACCCGCTCATCAGCTCGTTCCAGCCCACCTACAACATGGCGATCAACCTCGTGGCGACGCTGGGCGTCGAGCGTGCGCGCGAGGTGCTCGAGATGTCCTTCGCGCAGTACCAGGCGGACCAGTCCGTCGTGGGCAAGGCCCGGCGCGCCAAGGAGCTCGACGCGACGCTCGCGGGCTACGCCGAGGCCGTGGCGTGTGACCGCGGCGACTTCATCGAGTACGCGGCGCTGCGGGAGCGCCTGAGCAGGCTGCAGAAGAACGCGTCGCGCACGAGCGCGCGCGTGCGCAAGGAGGCGACAGCGGCGACGCTCGCCGCGCTGCGCCGAGGGGACGTGATCCGGGTGGGTGGCGGCCGCCGCTCGGGCCTCGCGGTCGTGGTCGAGGCGGACGACAACCCCGTGGCTCCCCGGCCCACCGTGGTGACCGAGCACGCCCGCGTGCACCGCCTCGCGGTGTCGGAGCTCCATCACGGGATTGAGACCGTGGGCACGGTGCGCATGCCGCGCCGTTTCGACCCGCGCAACGCGCGCAGCCGCCGCGAACTCGCGCAGGTCGTCGAGGAGTCGCGAGGGGACTTCGCCCTGCGCAGGGCGAAGGCGCGTGCCGCGGCCGCCGAGGAGGCCGGTGACGCCTCGGGCGGCAACGCCGCGCAGGAGCTTGAGGTGCGCCGTCTCCTGCGCGAACACCCCTGTCACCAGTGCCCCGATCGAGAGACCCACGCCCGCTGGGCCGAGCGCTATCACCGCACGCTGCGCGACAAGGACCGCGTCGTGGGGGAGATTCAGCGCGCGACGGGCTCGATCGCGAAGGTGTTCGACAAGCGCCTGCAGATCCTCGACGCGCTCGGCTACGTCGACACGGTCGACGGCGTTCCCGAACTGACCCGCGCCGGGGAGATGATGCGCAGGCTCTACGCCGAGAACGACATCGTCATCGCGGAGGCGCTGCGCACGGGCGCGTGGGAGGGACTGCACGCCCCCGCGCTGGCTGCGGCCGTCTCATCGCTGCTGTACCAGGGGCGACGGGAGGACGAGACGCGTCCCCCGAACATCCCAGGAGGCCCCAGGGGCGTCCTGGGCACGGCGCTGCGTGACACCGTGCGCCTGTGGTCGACGGTCGACGACCTGCAGAAGGAGCGCGGCCTTCCCGACCTTCCGCCGCCCCACTGGGGGATCGTGGGCCCCATCCACGGGTGGACGCAGGGCAAGGGCCTCGATGCCGTGCTCAAGGGATCGGACC
This sequence comes from Demequina sediminis, assembly GCF_030296675.1. Taxonomy (GTDB): domain Bacteria; phylum Actinomycetota; class Actinomycetes; order Actinomycetales; family Demequinaceae; genus Demequina; species Demequina sediminis. Next base: position 758,546 of record NZ_AP027736.1, read on the forward strand.
TCGCGGCGGGTGACATGGTGCGCTGGTGCAAGCAGGTGATCGACGCCCTCGACCAGATCGCGGAGGTCGCGCCGAGCGCCTCGGTGCGCGGCGCGGCGCTCACCGCGATCAAGGCGATCCGCAGGGGAGTCGTCGCGTACTGAGAGCGGCCGCGCCTGTCCGGAGGGGCCGGTCGGCTCGCTTACGCTTGGCTGGTGCTGACCGGACTGAGGAACCTGCTGCTGGCCGCCGTCGCGGGTGTGGGTCTCAATCTCGCGTTTCCCGACACGGGCTGGTGGTACCTCGCCCCGGCCTCCGTCGCGGTGCTGTGGTGGACGCTCGAGCGCGCCACGGCCTGGGGTGGCTTCGCTCTCGGTTGGGTCTACGGCACGGCCTTCATGCTCCCGCACCTGTGGTGGGCGAACGTCGCGGTGGGGCTGGTGCCATGGATCGCGCTGAGCGCCGCGGAGGGGCTCGCGTGGGCGCTCGTGGGCGCCGCGTGGGCGCATGTGCGCCGCTCGGGCATGCTCGACACGCACCGCTGGGCGCTCGCTCCGGTGTTTGCGTTGCTGTGGGTCGCCTCCGAGCAGCTGAGGTCGATGCTTCCGTTCGGCGGCTTCCCGTGGGGACGGTTGGGCTACGCGATGATCGACACGCCCGTCGCGCGGCTCGCGTGGGCCGGTGGCGTGCCACTCGTGAGCCTCGTCACGGTGCTCGCCGGCGCGCTCGTCGGCCTCGCGTGGGAGGCCGCGCGGACCCGGCGCGCGGTGACCGCAACGATCGCGCCCGTGCTCGCGCTGGGACTGCTTGCCGCGGGATACGTTGTTCCGCTCGACGGGCAGGCGCAGGCCGGAACCTTGCGCGTGGCCGCCATTCAGGGCAACGTCCCCGACCGCGGGCTTGACTCGTTCGACCAGGCCCGTGAGGTCACCCAGAACCATCTTGCGGAGACCGTGCGCATGGCCGAGTCCGCCGAGTCCGCGCCCGACCTCGTGGTGTGGCCCGAGAACGCGGCCGACATCGATCCGAGGGTCGACGCCGCGACGCAGGAGGCCGTCGACCAGGCGATCGCCGCGACCGGCGTGCCGCTGCTGCTCGGGACGGTTGACTACACGCCCCCGGACGGCCGCTACAACACGATGCTCCTGTACGGCACGCAGGGCACGGTGCTCGACACCTACTCGAAGCAGCGGCCGGCGCCCTTCGCCGAGTACGTGCCGTTGCGCGACCTCGCTCGTCAGGTCACGCCCGTGGTCGACAACGTGGTGGACATGCTCGCGGGCAGCCGCGCCGCCGTGGTCGAGGCGCCCATCGCGTCCCTCGATCGTGCCGTGCGCATTGCGACGCCGATCTGCTTCGAGGTGGCCTACGACTCGATCGTGCGCGAGGCCGTCGCGTCGGGCGCGGAGCTGCTGATCGTCCCCACCAACAACGCGACCTTCGGACGCACCGCAGAGAGCACGCAGCAGCTCCAGATGACGCGGATCCGGGCGATCGAGACGGGCCGCTGGGCCATCCAGATCTCCACGGTGGGCGTGAGCGCGGTGGTCGACCCGAGCGGTCGCGTGATCGACGGCACCGACCTGTTCACGGCGGATCACATGGTCGAGAAGGTCGGCCTGCGCACCGAGCTCACGCCTGCGGTGCGACTCGGCTGGTTCATCGGCTGGGGTGTCCTCATTGTTCCGACGGCGATCGCGCTCCTCGCGATCCGCCGCCGCATCGCCGAAAGGTATGACTGGTGAGCCGCACCCTGGTCATCATCCCCACCTACAACGAGCGCGAGTCGCTCCCGCGCCAGCTCGACGCCGTGCTCGCGGCCGCCCCCGAGGTCGACATTCTGGTGGTCGACGACGGCTCTCCCGACGGAACGGGCGACTGGGCCGAGTCCAGAAGCAGGGACGATGCCCGGGTCCAGGTGCTGCGCCGCACGGCGAAGGACGGGCTGGGCGCCGCGTACCTCGCGGGCTTCGCGTGGGGCCTCGAGCGGGGCTATGACCTGCTGTGCGAGATGGACGCCGACGGTTCCCACCGTGCGGTGGATCTGCCGCGGCTGCTCGCGCGCGCGGGCGAGGCCGACCTCGTGATCGGATCGCGGTGGGTCGACGGGGGAGAGGTGGTCAACTGGCCGCGCCATCGCCTGTGGCTGTCCACGGGGGCGAACACGTACGTGCGCCTCGCGCTGGGCCTGCGCGTCAAGGACGCCACCGCCGGCTTCCGCGTCTACCGCGCGACGATGCTGCGCCGGCTGGACCTGGCCGCGGTCGAGTCCCAGGGCTATTGCTTCCAGGTGGACATGGCGTGGCGCGTGATCCGTGCGGGTGGATCCGTCGTCGAGGTGCCCATCACTTTCGTGGAGCGCGAGGCGGGCACGTCGAAGATGAGCGGCGCGATCATTCGCGAGGCGCTGATCAAGGTGACGGCGTGGGGCGCCGCGCATCGCGCCAGGCAGGCGGCGGGGCTGGTACGCGGACGCCACTGAGGAGCACGAGAAAACGGCCCCACCGTGAGGTGAGGCCGTCGGCTCGGGGTGTCGGCTGCCGCTAGCGGCGGCTCGCGCGAAGCAGCTCGAGACGCTCCTCCAGGAGCTCCTCGAGCTCCGGGATCGTGCGACGCTCCAGGAGCATGTCCCAGTGCGTGCGCTGCGGCTTGACGTCCTTGGGCTCGGGGCGGTCGCCGTCCCTGAGGAGCGCGAGGGCGCCGCAGTGGCACTCCCACGACAGCGGAACGTCGGCCTCGACGGAGAAGGGCATCGACATGACGTGTCCGTTAGGGCAGTCATAGTGCACCTCGACACGCTCGGCGAGCTCGGCGTTGTGGATCGACTCCATCGACTGGGTTCCCAGTCGCATTCCTCGAAGCGCGCGATCGGCCATGGCGGTCCTCCTTCCGTGCGGTCACGTGACCTGCACAAGGACGGAACGATTGCTGACTGCCGGTTGTTCCGCGGCCACCTCGACTGGCACGTCGGCCCTCCTGCCAGCATCGTCCCTTCGCCCGGCCACGGCGCCCACGCCGACCGCTCCCAACACGAAAGCGCCGCCCACGAGTTGCGTCGTCGAGAGCGACTGGCCGAGGATCATCCAGCCCAGCGCGCCCGCGGTGAGGGGCGTGAGGAAGCTCAGCAGGCTCACACGCGCCGCGGGCAGGCGCAGGATTCCCGAGAACCAGGCCAGGTAGGCGAGCGCCGTGCCGGGCAGGGCGAGCCACGCGTAGCCGGCGAGGTTGATGGCGGTGAGGCCGTCGGGAAGGCCCTCCACGGCGAGCAGCGCCACCGCAAGGACGAGTCCACCCGCGATCAGTTGCCAGCCCGTGAACGCGACGAGTGAGGACGGCCTGCCCCAGCGCTTGGTCAGGAGTACGCCGGCGGCCGTCGCGGCCGCCGAGCCCAGCCCGGCGACGATTCCCCAGCCGTCGAGGCGAGCTCCGGGGGTGAGGACCAAGAGCGCGACGCCCAGCACGCCCACCCCTGCGGCGGCGCGGGCCAGGGGAGTGACGCGCTCGTGGAGGATCCTCCCCGCGAGGGCGGTGACGAGCAGGGGGTGCACCGCGGCGAGCGTCGCCGCGACACCGCCGGGGAGCCGGTAGGCGGCCACGAACATGAGCGCGAAGAATGCGCCGATGTTGAGCGTGCCGAGCACCGCGGACTTCCACCACCACGAGCCGCGGGGGAGGGTGCGCGTGAGGGCGACGAGCACGAGTCCCGCGGGAAGCGCGCGGAGCGTCGCGGTGAGCAGCGGGCGATCGGCGGGCAGGAACTCGGTGGTGACGAGGTACGTGGTGCCCCACACGAGCGGGGCGAGTGCGGTGAGCGCGACCGTGCGCGAGGTGCGGTTCATGGCGGTCCGTTCGAATATCTTGATGTCAAGATAGTAACGGTATCTCGACGTCAAGATATTCCGCTGGCATGATGGTGCCATGACCGAGCCGGATACCAGGGGAAGCGCCGAGGACGCGGCGGCGCAGGCGGACGCGATCGACCGGATTATGGGTCAGTGGGCATTGGAGTGTCCCGACCTGGACGTGAGTGCGCTCGAGATCATCGGACGTTTGTCGCGGTTCGCGGCGCTGGTCCAGGCGCGGCTCGACGCGGTGTTTGCCGAGTACGGGTTGCAGAGTTGGGAGTTCGACGTGCTCAGCGCGCTCCGGCGTGCGGGTGCACCCTATGAGCTGACGCCGGGCGAACTCGACCGCGCGTTGCTCATCACGTCGGGCACCACGACGCACCGCGTGACGCGCCTCGAGGCGCGCGGCTTTGTCACGCGCCGCCGTGACGATGACGACCGCCGCGTGGTCCGCGTGCGGCTCACCGATGCTGGCGTCGAGATCCAGGCAGCCGCGCACGCCGCGCACGCGGCCAATGAGGTGCGCATCCTGTCGGGCCTGTCCGACGCCGAGCGGTCGGCGTTGCTCGACGGACTTCGCGCCATGGGTCGGGTGCTGGGCGACCGATCCGAGGGCGTCGCGGCGGTGTGAGCCGGGCGTCGCGATCGCGCCTCCGCCCGCCCTTCCGCCTAACGCCGATAATGCGCATTATGACATTACGCGTAGCAGCGGCGCTCCTCCTCGTCGCCTCGCACGTGCATGCTGATGTCTTGCGCACCCACGGCCAGTCCGCGCATCACCAGCCCAGAGCTTCCCGCGCGGTGATCTCGGTCGGAAGGTCGTCCGCGTCGTCGCGCTCGAACTGCGTGAATGTCAGGGGCTCCACAGTGTCGCCGTCGATCCCCGGTGCGACGTAGATTCCCGCGACGACCCCAGTCGGATAGAACTGAGTCGCCAGCCTTCCGTCCAGTCCCGACAGGGTCAAGAACAAGAGGTACGTGTTCTCGGGCCCGAGGAGGTTGGCCAGCGGCGGAGTGTCCGCTCCTCCGACTTGGCGCACGACGATGGTGTCCCCGGCCGCCAGCCCGGACGTCGCATCGGCGTCCATCACTTCGACATCGGACAGGGTGAAATGGAACCCAGGTTCGACGTCGTCTGCTACCTCCTGATCAATGACCCGGCCGACGACCACGGCGTCGCTGTCGGCCCTGAGCGCCTCAAGCGAGTCATAGAACGCGACGCGCGAGTACTCGCCCTCCGGCACGGGGTCCGGCGTCGAGCAGCCCACGGCCGCAATCGCGACGGATGCCACCGCGGTCGCGAGACCGGCGCGACGCTTGGCGAGAGTGGCGCTCAAGTACTTGCGAGACGACACGCTCACCGTCATGCTCCCCCGAAGCCGTGCGACTCTTCACCGAGCCGGATCTACCTGCTGCATTGCACTGTATCCGGGTCTCCGCGTTCCCGCACGACGCGCCTCGCGCGAGTGACCGATCCTGCGCTCCACTCCCCCGCCGCTCACTCGCCAGCCCCGCTTCGCGCAGAGGATTTGCCGATTTTCGACCCAGAATCGGCCTTCGCGCATCGCCTGGTGCGATCGCCGGGTCGCGAAGCCCGCGTGCGCACTGCCACACCCGGTCCCGCTCGGCCACACGCACACGCCCACGCTTCTCTACGATGCCAATCATGTCCAGCCGCCTTCCGCACCCCAGTGACCGCGTCATCTTGGTGTGCGGCCCCGCGGGCTCCGGCAAGTCCACGGTCGCGCGGGCGTGCCGCGACGCGGGCTACGAGGTGCTGTCCTTCGACGAGGAGGCGTGGAGCCGGGGCCACACGTCCCACCCCGTTCCGGAGGAGGTCGCGCAGGCGATCCACCGCGACCTCCAGCGCCGTCTCCTCTCGCTCGTGGCCGCGGGTGAGTCGGTCGCCGTCGACACGTCCTTCTGGTCGCGCCGGTCACGCGACGACTACCGCGAGTGCCTGCGTCCCGCCGGAATCGTCCCGGTGGTCTACTACCTCGACACGCCCCGCTCCATAATCCTCGAGCGCCTTTCTCGGCGCCGGGGCGACGGGCCGCATGACGTGGTGGTGCCCCCCGACCGGGCCGCGTCCTACCTCGATGGCTTCGAGGTGCCGACCCCGGCCGAGGGGCCGCTGCGCGTCGTGGACCACGCCTGACGACCCCCAGCCCCGGCGCGCCCCCGGGCTCGGAACAACATGCCTGGTAGCGTCGATACCCTGGCGCACGCGTGCAGACCACCCTGAGAAGGCTGGAGGAACGATGACCATTGAGATGACCGCCGCGACCGAGGTGACCGACATCGCCACTCGCTGGCGAGAGCTCGACGAGCACTTTGGGACCGCGCGCAGGCGCGCCGGGGACGACGACCCCGCGCTGCTCGTTGATCGCTCCAGCGCCGTCGTCCTGACCGCCCCGCACGCGACTCGTCACTACCGCGCGGGCGCGATGAAGGCGGCCGATCTCCACACCGGGTCGCTCACGCTCCTGGCCGGCGAGGTCGCGAACGTCTCCGCCGTGGTCTCGGCCGGCGCGCGCACCGAGTGGGACACATGGGACGAGCGCGACGATGAGTTCTCGCGCCACCTGCGCGATCTCAGCGACTCCGCGCGCATGCTCATCGACATCCACGGCATGGGCGACCACCACGGCCCGGACTTCTGCCTGGGCACCGGACCGCGCCCCGGCGCTTTGGAGAACCTCGCGGTGGAGATCCTGCGTTCCGAGCTCGACGCCTTCGAGGTCGTGGTCGACGCCCCCTTCACCGCGCGCCCTCACTACACCGTGACCAGCCTTGCCCAGCGCCACCTGGGGCTTGCGGGGCTGCAGATCGAGGTGGCCGCGCGCTGGCGCAGTCCGCACGACGACAGCGCTGCGCCCGCGGCATCGGCGCTCTCGCTCGCCCTCACCGCGGTCGAGGAGGGCATCCGCGACGCGGCCTGATCTCACGCGCCCAGGGTCTGGGCGAACCATGTGAGCAGCGGGATGCCGAGTGTGAGGTTGAGCGGGAAGGTCAGGCCGATGCTCGCGGTGAGCGCGAGTGACAGGTTTGCCTGAGGAAGCGCGATGCGGACGGCGGCCGGCGCGGCGATGTAGGACGCCGATGCGACCAGGACGCCGAGGATCGCACTACCGCCGACCCCAAGCCCCCGAGCGTGCCGGCAGCGACGCCGATCAGGCCCACGAGCGGCGGGAACCCGAGCGCGAACGCGTAGATGCCCGGACCCGCGTGATGGAAGGTGCGCAGGCGCTGGCCGACCTCGGTTCCGAGGGCGAGCAGGAACAGGACGAGCACGCCTCGGAATCCGTCGGCGAAGACGACCGAGATCGGTGCGAAGCCCTCCTCCCCCAGCACGGCGCCGATCCCGAGCCCGCCGAGCAGCAGCACGACCGACTTGCCCGCGAGCACCTCGTGGAAGGTTGCGCCCCAGCCCGCGGTGCGGGCGAGGTGGCGGCGCGCGAGGACGATGCCGACGAGGATGCCGGGGACCTCGAGGATCGCGAGCATGGTCGCCGCGTAGGCGGGCACCTCGATGCCGGAGTCGGCGAGGAACACGAGTGCCGCGGTAAAGGTCACGAGGGATGTCGAGCCGTAGTGCGCCGCCATCGAGCCGCGATCATCCCGGTTGAGCCGCGTGATCAGCCGGAGAAGCCCGTACGCGGCCGCGGGGACGAGGATGCCGAGCAGCACTGCGAGTGCGGCTGGCGCCGCGACGTCGACCAGCGGCACACCCCGCAGGGCCACTCCCCCTTGAGGCCAATCGCGAGGAGCAGGTAGATCGAGATCGCCTGAGTGACCGGCTCAGGGACCTTGAGGTCGGAACGGATCGCGGCGGCGAGGATGCCGAGCGCGAACGCCAGCACGGGCGCCGAGAAGAAGTTGGTGACGAACGACTCGAGCATCAGGACCTCCGATGGAAACATGAAGTGCAGTGCATCGATCGGTCACAATACATGAACTCTGTTGCACGTGAGGACGCGGGTGGGCACAATGGAGGCGTGACCTCGTGGACCTTCCTTACGCACCACGCGCACGTGCTGCTCACGGTGGCGGCTCAGCCGGACCTCACCGTTCACGAGGTCGCACTGGCGGTCGGCATCTCCGACCGCCAAGCGGTGAACATCCTCAATGACCTCGAGGCAGACGGCTACCTTGAGCGCGTCCGGCGGGGCCGCCGCAACCACTACGTGCTCCACCCCGATCGGCCGATGCGACACCATGGCAACTCCCACCACTCGGTGGGAGATCTCATTGCGGCCATGGGTGACATTCGACACCTGCGTGGCGAGGGCGGCACCGCCGAGTAGCCTGCGCACCCGACACGCGCGACGCGGCCCGACCCGCCCTGGCCGCTACCCTGCCACAGTGACCCTTCCCTCGCTGCCGTCGACGATCGCGGCGCCGGTCGAGCACGAGCTGGTCATCAAGAAGTCCGTCTTCCTCACGCACCTGTCGCCGGTCGGATCCGTCGAGGAGGCTGACGCGGTGATCGCGCGCATCCGCAAGGACCGCTGGGACGCGCGCCACCACTGCACCGCCATGGTGGTCGGGACCCACGCCGACAGGCAACGCTCAAGCGACGACGGCGAACCCGCGGGCACCGCCGGTGTGCCCATGCTCGAGGTGCTTCGCCATCGCGGCGTCACCGACGTTGTCGCCGTCGTGAGCCGATGGTTCGGCGGCGTCCTGCTGGGCGCGGGCGGACTCGTGCGGGCGTACGGAAGCGCGGTCTCCGAGACGATCGACCGCGCGGTCCTCGTGGATCGCGGGCTGCGCACGCGTGTCACGATCGACGTGCCGCACGCCGATGCCGGCCGCGTCACGGCGTGGCTCCACCAGTGGGCCGGGACGCACCAGGCGGTGCTCGACGCTCCGGCCTATGGTGCGACGGCCACCCTGGCCGTGTGGGTCGCGCCCGACAGGATCGCCGACCTCGAGGCCGACCTTGCCGCCCTCACGGGCGGGGGCATCGTCCCCGTACCAGGCGAGACACGCGTGGTGGACCTTCCCAGGGCCACCTAGCTCATTGCCTGCGGTGGCGGTTCTGGACGGCCACCACGACCGAGCCGACCGCACCGGCCGCGAGGACCAGCACCATGAGGAAGAAGCCGGGCTGCCACGAGGCGGCGGTGGCCGCGGTGGCGCCGGCGTGGACTGCGGTGACAGTGAACATGAACTCTCCGTTGAGCTGTTCTGCGAGGCGCGATGGATCGCACCGGCCTCGCTGCCGGGTGGGGACCCACCCTCAGGATATCCCCGCGGGGACGATGCCCTGGCCGGGTATGACGCGTGTCTCGCGCCCGAGTGTCCGTACATAGACGAGTATCGATATAAGGTGAGAGCCGACGATCACATGCGCAGGAGGACACCATGTCGAGCGAGACCACCGTGACGGGACACGTCACCCCCCACCGCCTGTCGACGCTGGACCGTTGGCTCCCGGCCTGGATCGCGGTCGCGATGCTGGCAGGAGTGCTCCTGGGAAGGCTGATCCCGCAGGTCTCGGCGTGGCTCAGTCATCTCGAGGTGGGCGGCGTCTCGATTCCGATTGGCCTTGGTCTCCTTGTCATGATGTACCCGGTGCTCGCCAAGGTCAGATATGACAAGGTGGCGGCTGTCACGGGTGACAAGCGACTCCTCACGTCATCGCTGATTCTCAACTGGATCGTGGGCCCGGCGGTCATGTTCGCCTTGGCATGGATCTTTCTGCCCGATCTGCCCGAGTACCGCACGGGACTCATCATCGTGGGTCTCGCGCGGTGCATCGCGATGGTGGTGATCTGGAACGACCTCGCCTGCGGTGACCGCGAGGCGACAGCCGTGCTCGTCGCCATCAACTCGGTCTTCCAAGTCATCGCCTTCTCGCTCCTGGGGTGGTTCTACCTCACCGTGCTGCCGGGATGGCTGGGCCTCGATTCGCAAGGGCTTGACGTCTCGATCGGCCAGATCGCGATCAACGTGCTCGTGTTCCTCGGCGTGCCCCTCGTTGCGGGCTTCGCGTCGCGATGGATCGGCGAACGGCGCAAGGGCCGTGAGTGGTACGAGGAGCGCTTCATCCCCGTGATCGGGCCGTGGGCGCTCTACGGTCTGCTATTCACGATCGTGTTGCTCTTCGCGCTCCAGGGAGAGGCGATTACCCAGAACCCCTGGGATGTCGCCCGCATCGCGCTTCCCCTGCTGGTCTACTTCGCCGTGATGTGGTTCGTGGGAATCGCGTGGGGCAAGGCGCTGGGGCTCGGCTACGCGCGGTCGACCACACTCGCCTTCACCGCCGCAGGCAACAACTTCGAGCTCGCCATCGCGGTTGCGATCGGCACCTTTGGAGCACAGTCCGGTCAGGCTCTCGCGGGCGTCGTGGGACCGCTCATTGAGGTTCCGGTGCTCGTGGGACTCGTGTACGTGTCCCTGTGGCTCGCACGCCGCTGGTTCAGAGTCGAGCCCTATGCGGTGGCCGTCTCTGCGCCGTAGGTTTCAGGCCGCCGCGATCTGCTCGAGTTGCGTCGCGACGCCCTCGGCCCAGTCCCGCACGGCGGTGAGGTCGCGGAAGTCTCCGAGCGGAGGGTTGAGGGCCTTGATGAGCGCCTTCTCCCCCACGTTGAGCCGGTCCCAGTCGATCGCGCCGGCGAAGCGCGCGTGCTCGTGGGCCGAGATCTCACGCGCGAAGCCGTCGGCCTCGTCGAGGGGCTGACCGGGCTTCACCACGGTCTCCATGCCCACGGAGAAGATCCACACGTCCTTGGCCCGCAGCTCGTCCCTGTGCTCCTTGACGAGCCCCGACGCGTCACGGCGCCACAGCCCGCCATACACGGCGGAGCCGAGGATCACGGCCTCGTAGTAGTGGATGCCCTGGACGTCACACGCGTCCTCGCAGTCCACCTCGAAGCCGTGCTCGCCGATCACCTCGGCGATCTTCCTCGCCACCTCGCGCGTCGCGCCGTACTTCGAACCAACAGCAACCAGGACCTTCATGGTGACCTCCTCGGGGGACTCGACCCCACCATCGTCCCGTCCGGCTCGCGCCGTGCGACGGGACATAGGGCCCAGCCAGCCCTCCGACTATTCGACCACGAGCACCAGGTCGCCGCCCGCGAGTGACTGCGCGGCGTTGATGACCACGCGGGTCACGACACCGGCCACCGGAGTGGTGATCGAGGACTCCATCTTCATGGCCTCGATCACCGCGACCGTCTGTCCCGCCTCGACCTCGTCGCCCTCGGCGACACGCGGCGTCACGAGTCCCGTGAACGGCGACGCGATGTGACCGGGCCGACCGGTGTCGGCCTTCTCCCGCTGCACGACGTCGACCTTCGCGGACAGATCCCTCACCTGAATGGGGCGGATCGAGCCGTTGAAGTTGAACATCACCGTGCGCTCGCCGTGCGAGTCGGGCTCGCCCACGGCCTCGATGGTCGCAATGATGCGCACGCCGCGGTGAAGCTCGATCACCGCCTCCTCGCCCGAGCCGACCGTGAGGCCGTACAGGTAGTGGAACGTGTCGATCACCGAGATGTCGCCGTACTTCTCGATCGCCTGGTCGAACTCCTTGGCCGGACCGGGGAACAGCAGGTGGTTGAGCCTGCGCTGGCGCTCGGGACCAGGCTGTGCGAGCACCGCGTGGTCGTCCGCCGTGAGCTCCGGCAGCGTGCGGGACACGTCGCGACCCTGAAGCGCCTTAGTGCGGAACGGCTCGGGCCAGCCGCCCGGCGGGTCGCCCAGCTCGCCGGCAAGGAAGCCGATGACGGAGTCGGGAAGGTCGTACTTGTCGGGGTTCTCCTCGAAGTCGACCGGATCCGCGTTGTTCGCCACGAGGTGCAGCGCGAGATCGCCCACGACCTTCGACGACGGCGTCACCTTGACCAGGTTGCCGAGGATGCGGTTCGCGGCCGCGTACATGTCCTCGATGGCCTCGAACTTGTCTGCGAGCCCCAGCGAGATCGCCTGCTGGCGCAGGTTCGACAGCTGACCACCGGGGATCTCGTGGTGGTAGACGCGACCCGTGGGTCCCGGAAGACCCGACTCGAACGGCGAGTAGAGCTTGCGCACGGACTCCCAATAGGGCTCGAGGTCCTGCGCGGCGGCCAGAGAGATGCCGGTGTCGCGCGTGGTGTGCTCGAGCGCCGCGAGAAGTGCCGACATCGACGGCTGCGACGTGGTGCCCGCCATCGCGGCGTTCGCGACGTCGACCGCGTCGACGCCGGCCTCCGCGGCGGCCAGCAGCGTGCCGATCTGCCCGCCCGCCGTGTCGTGCGTGTGCAGGTGCACCGGCAGGTCGAAGCGCGCACGCAGGGCCGACACGAGCATGTAGGCCGCCGCGGGACGCAGCAGCCCGGCCATGTCTTTGATCGCGAGCATGTGTGCGCCTGCGTCGACCAGCTGGTCCGCGAGGCGCAGGTAGTAGTCAAGCGTGTAGAGCTTCTCCTCGGGGGAGATCATGTTGCCCGTGTAGCACAGCGTCGCCTCGGCGACCGCGGTGCCGGTGCGCCGGACGGCCTCGATCGCGGGGCGCATCTGCTCGACGTCGTTGAGGGCGTCGAAGATGCGGAAGATGTCGATTCCGGTGGCCGCGGCCTCCTCGACGAAGGCCACCGCGACCTCATCGGGGTACGGCGTGTAGCCCACGGTGTTGCGTCCGCGCAGCAGCATTTGCAGCGCGATGTTCGGCATCTTCTCGCGCAGGTCCGCGAGGCGCAGCCACGGGTCCTCGGACAGGAAGCGCATCGCAACGTCGTAGGTCGCGCCGCCCCAGCACTCGACCGAAAGCAGCTCGGGGGTCATCCGCGCGGTGTGGCCAGCGACGGCGAGGAGATCGTACGTGCGCACGCGCGTCGCGAGGAGCGACTGATGCGCGTCGCGCATCGTGGTCTCGGTGACACCGAGCGCCTGCTGATCGCGCAACGCCTTCGCGAAGCCCTCGGGACCCAACTCGAGCAGCCGCTGGCGCGAACCGGGACGCGGCTCGGCGGCGAGGTCGATCGTGGGCAGCTTGTCGACGGGACGCACCACGTCCTCGACGTGCTCGCCCAGCGGACGGTTCACGGTCGTGTGTCCCAGGAACGCGAGCAGCTTGGTCGAGCGGTCCTGGCTCTCCCCCACCTCGAGAAGCTCGGGGCGCTGGTCGATGAACGCGGTGGTGACGCCGCCCGCGAGGAAGGCCTCGTCGGACAGCACCGCGCGCAGGAACTGGATGTTGGAGGTCACGCCGCGGATGCGGAACTCGGCGAGCGCGCGCTGGGCGCGGCGGACGGCGGTCGTGAAGTCGCGACCGCGGCACGTGAGCTTGACGAGCATCGAGTCGAAGTGACCCGTGATGACGTTGCCCGCCATGCCGGTCGCGCCGTCGAGGCGCACGCCGGCGCCGCCGGGTGAACGGTAGGCGACGATGCGCCCGGTGTCGGGCAGGAAGCCGTTCGCGGGGTCCTCGGTCGTGATGCGGGTCTGGATCGCAAAGCCGGTGACCTGGATGTCCTCCTGGCGGATGCCCATGTCCTCGAGCGTCTCGCCCGCCGCGATGCGCAGCTGCGAGCTCACGAGGTCGATCCCGGTGACCTCCTCAGTCACGGTGTGCTCGACCTGGATGCGCGGGTTCATCTCGATGAACACGTGCTGTCCGGCCCGCTCGCCCTCGGTCGCGACCAGGAACTCCACGGTGCCGGCGTTGACGTAGCCCAGGCTGGTCGCAAACTTCACCGCATCGGCGCACAGCGCGTCGCGGATCGCGGGGTCGAGCGCGGGCGCCGGAGCGATCTCGATGACCTTCTGGTGGCGGCGCTGCACCGAGCAGTCACGCTCGAACAGGTGCACGACGTTGCCCTCGGCGTCGGCGAGGATCTGCACCTCGATGTGGCGCGGCCCCAACACGGCCTGCTCGAGAAACACGGTCGGGTCGCCGAACGCGTTCTCTGCCTCGCGCATCGCGGCGGCCAGCAGCTCGGGGAGGTCCTCGCGGCGCTCAACGCGGCGCATGCCGCGCCCGCCTCCGCCCGCGACGGCCTTGACGAACACGGGGAAGCCGATCCGATCGGCCTCCGCGATGATGAAGTCTGGGTCCTGCGAGGGCTCCGAGGACTCGAGCACGGGCACGCCGGCCTCGCGCGCTGCCTTGAGCGCGGCGACCTTGTCGCCCGCCTTGGCGAGCACCTCCGGCGGCGGTCCCACGAAGGTCACGCCTTCCTCGGCGCAGCGGCGAGCGAACTCGACGTTCTCCGACAGGAAGCCGTATCCCGGATAGACCGCGTCCGCCCCCGCCTGCTTCGCGACGTCGAGGATCGCCTCGATGTCGAGGTAGGCCTTGACGGGGTGGCCCTCCTCGCCGATCTGATAGGCCTCATCGGCCTTCACCCGGTGCTCGGACATGCGGTCTTCATACGGGAAGACGGCGACCGTCTTTGCTCCGTTCTCGACCGAGGCCCTGAAGGCCCTGACGGCAATCTCTGCACGGTTTGCCACGAGGACTTTGGCGAACATTGGCTTCCCTTCGACGTTGGGGGACATCCTGCCAGGTTTCGATGGACCAGTCAGCCGCCCATGCTGGGGTTGCGGCGCGGTCCACGCACGCGCAGGCGCGTGGCGAGGACGATGCCGAGGAGGTGGGTGGGAGGGGACGATGCCCCGTGCGGGTGGTGTGGTCAGCCCGCCTGGGTGCGGCGCGCCCTGCGCGCGGCGAGCTCGTCGGTCCCGACCGTTCGCGCCGAGTCGTCGGCGCGGTCAGCGGGAAGGGCCGACAGCGACCCCTCGAGCTCGCGCCACACCTTGCCCAGCGCGATGCCGAAGACGCCCTGGCCGCCCTGGACGAGGTCGATGACCTCATCGTCCGACGTGCACTCGTACACGGAGGCGCCGTCGGACATGAGCGTGATCCGTGACAGGTCCTCGACGCCGCGCTCCCGCAGGTGCAGGACTGCGGTGCGAATCTGCTGGAGGGAGACGCCGGAATCGAGCAGTCGCTTCACCACGCGCAGCACCAGGATGTCGCGGAAGCCGTACAGCCGCTGGGTTCCCGAGCCCGTCGCGCCGCGCACCGTGGGCTCGACCAGCCCAGTCCGTGCCCAGTAGTCGAGCTGACGGTAGGTGATGCCCGCCGCCTTGCACGCGGTCGGGCCGCGATAGCCGGTGTTTTCGTCGAGCGTGCGCAGGCCATCATCGAACAGGATGCCCTGGTCGATCCGCGGGGGAGCCGGTGGCCGGGCTCGTCGCTCATCTGTCCTCCGGATCGCTGTCTCGCGGATTCACCCGCAACTTCAACCTTGACTTCAACGTTAGGGGTGGCGCGGTGCCGGGTCAACGACCGCGACGCCGTGTCGCGCGCACGGCACCTATCCTCCCACTCGTTGACGCACGACGGCGGAAAATGCGGCGATCGCCGCCTCGCCGAATTCGGCCGCGGCGGCCTCGGCCTGTCCCCGGTCGCGGCGCCGAAGCGGCGCGGCATGAGCCTCCGCGCGGTCGGCCTCGCGACGCGCCGCGAGCACGAGCGTGCGCAGCGCGCGCGCATCGCCACCCGCGCGCAGGTACGCCGCCGAGGCGACGACCACGTCGAGCACAGCGGGCTCATAGCCGTCGGGCACGGTGGGCGCGACGATCCCCAGTGCCTCGAGCTCGGCGAGCGTGTCGCGCGTGATGCCGCCCCGCTCGGCGACGGCGGCTGCGGTGAGGTAGTCGTCCGGAGCCTCGGAGATCTCGGTGAGGGTCACGGGCTCGTGGAGACGTCCCGCATCGAGCGCGTCGAGCTGCTCCCTGATCACGGTGAGCGGGCGGTAATGGTCGCGCTGCTGGCGCAACACGAACCGCAGCCGCTCGACATCGGCCGGCGAGTACTGGCGGTATCCCGACGGCGTGCGTTCGGGGGTCACGAGGCCGCTCGAGTCGAGGAATCGCAGCTTGGACGGCGTGAGTGTCGGGAATTGTCGCTGGACGAGTCCCAACACGTCGCTTACGCGCAGCATCGGCTCGTGGGACAGCGAGTGCGGCCAGGTGCCTGTCGGTGACGTCACCTCGCGTGATGCGGGTGCACCGGAGCGAGAGTGGGCCTCGTCCTCTGCAGGGGTGACGTCGTCTCGGGCGCGAGGGGCGGCCTGAGCCATGCGTCAGGCCTGGGAGCCGGGGTGGAACGTCAGCCGGTACTTGCCGATCTGAACCTCGTCGCCCGCGGCGAGCACGCGCTCCGTGATGTTCTCCCTGTTCACGTACGTCCCGTTGAGCGAGCCCTGGTCGCGCACCGCGAACTCGTGGCCGCGACGCAGGAACTGCGCGTGCTCGCGGCTCACGGTGACGTCGTCGAGGAAGATGTCCGACTTCACGGACCTGCCCACCGTGGTGACATCGACGTCGAGCAGGAAGCGCGCACCCATATTGGGTCCGTGGTGGACGATCAACAGGGCATGGTCGGGTCCGAGCGACTCGACGGCGGCCTGATCCTGCGGGCCGAGGCGGTGAGGCGCGCCCTCGTCCACGTGGGTCGCGGAGTCGAGCGACATCGTGCGCTCGACGGGGCTCTCGTCGTACGTCATGGCGCCTCCTTCGGCTCGATGGGTCCTCTTCATCCTAGGCCCGCGCCGCCCCGCCGGGGAACGTCGGCGCGCGAAAAGCCGGGGTCAGGCCCGGGCCTCGATGCGAGCGCGAATGTCGCGCACGTAGCCGAGTCCGGAGTACCAGTACAGGCCCGCGGCGGCGATGGCGAGCGCGATCGCGATGCCGTGCAGCACCGGAGTCTCGGGCCACGCCACGCGAGCGAGGTACGCGAGAGGGAGTGCGACATAGAGGCCGGCGGTCGCACACTTGCCCGCGAACGTGACTTGAGGGGGATCGAGCCGGTGGCGCCGCGCGATCACGAGTGCGCCCGCGACCACGACGTCCCGCGCAAGCAGCACCGCCACGAGCCACCACGGCACGATGTCCCTGATGGCGAGGCCCACGACCACGACGATCGTCAGGAGGCGGTCGGCGGCGGGATCGAGGAGCCTGCCCAACCGCGTCACCTGGCCCCATCGCCGCGCCAGGAAGCCGTCCAGGAAGTCGCTCACTCCCGCCGCGGCGAGCGCGGCGATTGCCCATCCATCGGACTCGGCGGCGAGGAGCGCGCCGAACACCACGATGAGCACGATGCGCACCATCGAGATGATGTTGGGCACGGTCCACACCGAGTCGGGCGACCGCATCGCCGACGGCGACACGTCTTGGCGGGGCTCCTCGGCGGCGGTCACGCCCGCCAGTCTAGGGGTGGCTCAGGAAGGTTGGTCCTGCTCCATGACCTTGTCCACGGTCTCGGCGGCAATGCGAGTGGCCTCGTCCTCGCTCGCGCCCCGTGCCAACTCCCTCGCCTTGATCTGCTCGAAGCGGTAGTGACGCGTGCTCGTCACGGAGTCATCGTTCATCGTGCACCTCCAGAGCTGGATACCTGGCCCTTCCACCCTAGGACGGGACGATGCCCCGCGCGAGTGGGCGGGCCCGTTCCGTGACACGCACGGTGCGCGCCTCTACGATGGGCGCGTGGAAACTCTCGGTCCCGATGCGCGCGACCTCGCGTTGTGGCGCGCGTTGGCGCTCATGGGCAGGCGTCTGGTCGCCGGTCTCGAGCAGCGCCTCCAGGCGGGAGTCGGAATCTCGGTGCCCGACCTCGACATCCTCATGGCGCTCGACGCGTCACCGGGCCGCCTGCGCGCGGGATCCCTGGGCGAGATGCTGGGCTGGGAGAAGTCGCGGATCTCTCATCACGTGTCGCGCATGGAGGCGCGCGGCCTGGTCCAGCGCGTGTCGTGCGATGAGGACCACCGCGGGACCTGGGTCGAGATCGGAGACGCCGGTCGGCTCGCCCTCGACGCGGCCCTGCCGATCTTCGCGGCCCACCTGCGCGAGGGACTCGTGGACGTGGTCCCGCAGGACGAGGCGGATGTCGTCGCGCGCGTCGCGCTGCGCGTGCTCGACGCGTCCCCCGCCACGAGTTGCCAGGCCGAGATCGACCGTCTCGGCGTCGAGTTGGGCGTGCGGGAGCCCGCCGCGTCGTGAACCGCGGCCCTCGCGTCCACGCCTAGGCTGGAGAGCATGCCCGACACCTCTGCCCGACTCGTCGACGTGGTCGTGATCGGGGCCGGACAGGCCGGCCTCGCCGTCGCCTATCACCTGCTGAGGCGCGGGGTGCAACCCGACCGGCTCATGGTGCTCGATCGCGGGCCCGGTCCCGGCGGCGCGTGGCAGCACCGGTGGCCCTCGCTCACGCTGGGTGGCACGCACCGCCTCCACGACCTGCCCGGCATGGCCGACACCGGCCTGACCTTTGCGAACGCGCCAGCTGATCGACCAGCGCGAGAGGTGGTCGCGGAGTATTACGCCGCCTACGAGCGCACTCACGGCATCGACGTGGTGCGTCCGGTGACGGTGGCGCACCTCGACAGGGATCCCGAGGGCTACCTCGTCACGTGCGCTCCGGGCAGCGCGGTCGCCGCCGTGCGCGCCCGCACCGTCGTCTCGGCCACGGGCACCTGGACCAGCCCTCGCATCCCGCTCGTGTGGGGCCGGGAGCGCTTCCGTGGACGCCAGGTCACCACCGCGGACTACGCGAGCGCCAGGGAGTTTGAGGGTCGCCGGGTCGCGGTGGTGGGCGGCGGGACGTCCGCGCTCACGTTCCTCGACGAGCTCGCCGCCGTGGGGGCATCAACCCTGTGGTTTACCCGCCGGGTCCCGACTTTCCACGACGAGGAGGTCGAGCTGTCCCCCGAGCGCGGCCGCGTCGCGGTCGCGATCCAGGACGAGGCCGCGCGTGCGGGCCGTCCCCTCCCCTCGATCGTGTCCGTCACGGGTCTCCCCCGCTCCGCCCTGGTGCGTCGGCTCGAGTCCGCCGGCCGGCTCGTGCGCCACCCCATGTTCACCGCGATGACCGAGACCGGCCTCGTGATGCGCAACGGGACGGAGCTCGCGGTCGACGCCGTGATCTGGGCCACGGGGTTCCGGCCGGAGATCTCTCACCTTCGCCCGCTCGGGGTGGTTGGCGAGACGGGTGGGATCGCTGTCGAGGACGGCGGCGTGGTCGGCGAGCCGGGGCTGTTCCTCGCCGGCTACGGGCCGCAGGCGAGCACCCTGTCCTCCAATCGCGCGGCACGCGTGACGGCCCGCAAGGTGGTCGACCACCTCGCGACGATCTCCTAGCAGGCAATCGCCTAGCGGTCGGCGCCGGCGAGCGCGGAATCGGCACCCGCCCACGGCGTGCCGAAGCGGTGCGCCGTGACCGCCACGGCCTGCTCCTTGAGGAACGGCAGCAGTTCGAGTTCCGGTGCACCCGTCACCGGCGCGTCGTACACGGCGAGGTCGACGCGCTGGGCGCACGCGGCGCCCACCGTCCTCACCCTGGACTCAAGCCCCCGGCACGAAGGCGGGCGACCAGGGCATCGTCGCTCTCGACGGTCACCGTGAGTCCCGCCGTCGCGAGCCGCGTGGAGAGCCCGGCGGGAGGCTCCGCCACGCACGACACCCCGCCCGCGCCGCCCGCGCGCAGGCGCGCGGCACACACGCGGAGGAGGTCATCCGTGTCACCGCAGTCCCAGCGAATCTCCGTCGCGGCGGGCACGTAGCGCAGCAGGTTGCGCTCCGCGGCCAGCCCGGAGAGATCGGTGGCGCAACCGAAGCGATCGCCCCAAGCGTGGGCGTCAGCGGCCGCCGCGGACACGACCCAGGGCGCGGCGCCCTCGAGGAGTCGCTCGACGGTGGGCTCGAGTGATGGCCGGTCCATGTGTGAGAACCCCGCCAGCGGGGACTCGTCGCGCTCCCAACCCGTGAGTGCCGCGACGTAGGACGGCCCGCCCGCCTTGGCGGAGGGACCGACGACCGAGGCCTTCCATCCTCCGAAGGGCTGGCGCTGCACGATCGCCCCGGTGATCCCGCGATTGACGTAGAGGTTGCCCGCCTCGACGCGCGACAGCCACCGCGCGATCTCGTGCGCGTCGAGGCTGTGCAGGCCGGCGGTGAGCCCATAGTCGACGCCGTTCTGCAACGCGATAGCGTCGTCGAGGGTGTCCGCGGTCATCAGGCCCAGCACCGGACCAAAGCACTCGGTCCGATGGAACCACGACCCCGGCGCGACCCCCACGCGCACGCCGGGGGTCCACTGCAGGCCGTCCGCATCGAGCCGCCGCGGCTCGACGAGCCAGCGCTCGCCCGGCTCGAGAGAGGTCAGCGCGCGTGCGAGCTTGCCGTGCGCCCGCTCGATGAGGGGACCCACCTGGGTCGACGGGTCGTGTGCGGTGCCCACCGTGAGCGACCTCACCGCGTCCTCGAGCTGGGCCAGGAAGCGCCGCGAACGGGCCACGGAGCCCACCACAATGGCGAGCGAGGCCGCGGAGCACTTCTGTCCCGCGTGTCCGAAGGCCGACTGCACGACGTCCCGCACGGCCAGGTCGAGGTCGGCGCTCGGCGTGATGACGATCGCGTTCTTGCCGGAGGTCTCGGCGAAGAGGCGCACTCCCGGACGGAGCCGGTGGAAGAGCGCGGCGGTCTCGTGCGCACCCGTGAGAATCACCTGATCGACGCCCGGGGCGGTCAGTAGCGCCGCACCCACGCCCCGCTCGAGACCCGAGGCGTCGACGTGGGCGAGCCGCAACGCGTCCGAGGGCACGCCCGCGTCCCATAGGGTCTCCGCCAACACTGCGGCGCAGCGGGCGGATTGCTCCGCGGGCTTGAGGACGACGGCCGATCCGGCCGCGAGCGCGGCGAGCGTCGACCCCGCGGGAATCGCGACGGGGAAGTTCCATGGCGGGGTCACCACGGTCACCTCGCGCGGTACCGGTCGCGCGCCGCGCATGCGCGAAAGTGCCTCTCCCCTGATCGCGTAGTAGTGCGCGAAGTCGACCGCCTCCGACACCTCCGGATCCGCCTGGTCGAGCGTCTTGCCGGACTCGGCCATCATGACGGCGCACAGGTCGGCCCTGCGGGTCTCGAGTGCACGTCCCACGGCGTGCAGCACCGCTGCACGCTCGCCGGGATCCCTCGACCACCACCACGCTGCGCCTCGCCGCGTGGCGGCGACGGCCGCTCGTGCCTCGGCGGCGGTGGTGACGCGTGCGGTGGCCAGCGTGGCCTCTCCCGCATGGGAGTCGCGCGCGAGCGCGACGACGCGCCCGGCCCACTCGCGCCCCGCGGGCACCGAGGGGTCGGTGTCGGCGGCGTTGCGAAAGCCGCCCGTCCCTCCGGGCGACGCGGGCGGTGCCCCGGCCCCGGCATCGTTCCCACGAGCGCGGTGAGACGCGACAGTGGGCACGGCCGCCGCGGCGAGCGAGCGCGTGAATCGCTCCTCTTCAAGGCGGAATGCCTCGTCCGGGTTGAGGCGCGCGAGGGAGGCGACGAAGTTCTGCGGACTCGCGACCTCCTCGAGCCGACGCACCAGGTAGGCGAGGGCCACGTCGAACTCGGCGGGATGCACCACAGGCGTGTAGAGGCGCACCGGACCGGCGTCCCTGGCCACCGCGGGCGCCACGGCATCGCCCATACCGAGCAGCATCTCGACGTCGCACAGGTCGCTCACGCCCCGCTCGCGCGCGGTGAGCACGGCGTGCGCGAGGTCGAACAGGTTGTGCCCCGCAATCCCGATCCGCACCGCGGCGGTGCGTTCGGGTGTGAGGGCATAGTCGAGCACGCGCAGGTAGTGCGCGTCCGTCTCCTCCTTGGAGTGCCACGTCGCGAGCGGCCAGCCGTGGAGCTCGGCGTCGACCCGCTCCATGGACAGGTTGGCGCCCTTGACCACGCGGACCTTGATCGGGGCGCCTCCCCGTGAGACGCGTCGCGCGGCCCACTCCTGCAGTCGAACCATGGCCCCGAGCGCGTCCGGCAGATACGCCTGCACCACGACGCCCGCGGTGAGTCGCTCCAGGCCCGGCCGGTCGAGGAGGCGCATGAAGACCGCGAGCGTCACGTCGAGGTCGCGGTACTCCTCCATATCGAGATTGACGAAAGCGTCGCCCTTGAGTGCGGCGTCCTCGAAGAGGGGCGCGAGCCGCTCCGTGACCGCATCGACGGTCGCGTCGAACGCCCACGGCGAGTGCGGCGCGACCGCGGCGGACACCTTGATCGAGACGTAGTCGACGTCCTCGCGCGCGAGCAGTGCCCTCGTGCGCTCGAGGCGCCTGTCCGCCTCACGAGCGCCCATGACCGCCTCGCCGAGCAGGTTGAGGTTGAGCCGCGTGCCGTCCGCGCGCAGCCGCCCGATCGCGCGTCCCAGTCGGGCATCCGTCGCGTCGATCACGAGGTGACCGACCAGGGCGCGCACCACGCGCCTGCACGCGCGGATCACCGTGCGCGGTGCGAGCCTCGACACGGGGGCTCCGACCCGCATCCCCCATCGCAGCGGCCACGGCACCGCGCCCGGCGTGCGCGTCGCGAGCGCGCGCAGGGACCGCGCGGCGGCGACGGCGTCCTCGGGGCGCACCACGGTGTCGACGAAGGCGGTGAGGAAGGGCAACCCGCTCGGGTCGCGCAGCATTCTCTCGAGGAGGCGCGAAGGACCACTCACGCGCGCGGAGGACGCGGCCTCGAGCCACGTCCTCACCAGCGCGGAGACGTCCTCCGCGGTATGCGTGGACGGGGGCGTACGGCGTGCGGTCGTCATGGTGCTCCTCTCCCCTGGGCCCAGTCTGAGTCGGCGTTTGATGAAGCACCAGCAAGCAGTTCTCACGCTCAACCATTAGTGGTGCTTACGATGGGACGATGCTGGATCTCGCGAGGCTCGTGGCGCTGCGGGAGCTTGCGCTGCGCGGCACGATCGCGGCCGCCGCCGAGGCCATGGGCTATACGCCGTCCGCGGTGTCCCAGCAGATCGCGGCTCTCGAACGCGACGCGGGCGTGGCGCTCACGTCTCGGTCGGGGCGGCGGCTGGTGCTGACACCGGCGGGACAGCGGCTCGTCACGCGAACCCACGCGCTCCTCGACGCCATCGAGGCGGCCGAGTCCGAGCTGCGCGACGCAGGACCCGAACCGACGGGCACCGTGCGGCTCGCGGTCTTCCAGTCGGCGGCGCTCACGCTGGTCGCAGGGACGATGCTCCGGCTGAGGGCCTCGCACCCCGCCCTGCGGGTGACGGTCACCCAAACGGAGCCCGGCGCGGCCCTCGCGGACGTGTGGGCCCGCGAGTTCGACCTGGTGGTCGCGGAGGAGTATCCCCACCACGCGGCGCCGCACTACCCGGGGGTGGTGAGGCGGCCGCTCGTGAGCGACGAGCTCCGCCTCGCGGTGGGCGGCGAGTGGGTCGACATTGACGCGATCGCGCAGCTCGCCGCCGCGCCGTGGGTCATGGAGCCGCCGGGGACCGCCACGCGTCACTTCGCCGAGCAGACGTGTCGGCTCGCGGGCTTCGAGCCCGAGGTGCGGTTCTCGACGTCGGACCTGCAGGCTCACCTCATGCTCGTCGAACGTGGACTGGCGGTCGCGATCCTGCCCGGACTCATGGCGGGTCGCGCGTCACCCGCAGTGCGGTTGGTCCCGCTTCAGGGCCGCCCCCGCCGCACGGTGTTCAGCGCGATGCGCGCGTCGTCACTCGTCGACCCCGCGGTCGACGCCGTGCGTGCCGCCCTCGAGGCGGAGGCCAGGGAGTCCGGACCCGGCCGAGGCTGAGGGTGAGGTGACCTGCCGCGCGAGCATCGTCGCCCCCACCATCGCCGCGGGCATCGCCACCACGGCGCCCAACGGCAGCAGGAAGGTCAGGAAAACGCAGGCTCCGAACACCACGGTCCGGGTCCTGAGGGGACGCAGCGCCGCGATGCGCTCGTGCCGCGACACGATCCCGCGCCGCGCCAAGGGATACGCGGTGAGCTCGATCGCGAGCAGGCGCCCTCCTACGAGCGCTCCGAGCACGAACGCGGTCGGCGAGCCGACGACGGGCACCAGCCCCACCGCGAGAAGTCCGAGAGACACGCCGATCGAGATCGCGACCGTCACCACCGACTCCCCCGCTCCCCTCACGAGCGCGCGGTGCCACGGCTCCTCGGGCGCGGGGTGCTCGAGACCTCCCAGGCTGTCGTCGACGCGGCGGGAGATCGCCTCGAAGAACGGCTGACCGATCGCGAGCGTGACCGTCGCGAAGAGTGCGACTGACACGAGCGTGGAGGCCGCGAGGACCGCGATCGCCGCCGTCGCCGCGACGACGTCCGCAAGCGTGCCGCCGTCCACGCCCACGCCCGACGCGATCGCGCGGCCGATCTCCCCCACGTTGATGAGCAGCACGCCCAACAGCACCCCGACGATCACGGCCGTGACGATCGACGGCACCGCACCCATCACGAGCAGGCGCGGCGTGCGCACCCACGCCCTGGCGCCGGAAAAGGCGAGAGTGATGCCCGCGCGGGTCTCGGTCAGGACACGTGCGGCCATGGCGCAGACTCTAGCTCTCGCGGCACTACAGTGGCGCGCGTTGCCCTCACCGACGGGAGCCCTCATGCATGATCTGATCCTGCGCCACGCGCGCGTGCACGCGGACGCGGGGCCGGTCGAGATTGCGATCGCCGACGGGGTGATCGTTGCGGTCGGCGAGAACGTGGGACCCGGCCGTGAACAGATCGATCTCGACGGGCGCGCGGTCATCCCCGGGCTGTGGGACGCCCACGTGCACTTCTCGCAATGGGCGCGCACGCGCACGCGCCTCGACGTGTCCGCGGCGGAGTCCGTGGCGCATGCGGCGGCGCTCGTGCGCGCCGTGCCGCACGACGGCCTCGTGGTCGGTTTCGGCTTTCGGTGGGCGACGTGGCCGGAGCCGCCCACGGCCAAGGCGCTGGATGCGGCGCGGGCCGCCCCCACGGTGCTGGTGAGCGGCGACCTTCACACGACGTGGGTCAACACCGCAGCGGCGCGCGAGTTGGGGAGCCGTCCGGGACTCCTGCGCGAGGACGAGGCCTTCGCGGCGCAGCGTGCGCTCGACACCTCGCCGGTGCCGCCTCCCGTGATCGCCGATGCCGTCCGCGCGGCCTCCGCGCGAGGCGTCGTGGGAATCGTCGACCTCGAGCTCGCCGACAACGTCGAGTCGTGGGCGGCTCGCATCGCGTCCGGCGTCGACGGTCTGCGGGTCATCGCCGGCTTCTACGAGGACCTGCTCGACGCCCGCGTCGAGGCGGCCGCTCGCACGGGCGATGCGGTCGAGGGCTGTCGCGGCCTGCTCCGCCACGGCCCCCTCAAGGTCATCACGGACGGCTCGCTCAATACCCGCACCGCGCACTGCGTGCGGCCCTACGGCGGCGGCGGGGTCGGGGTGCAGAACGTCGACGCCACCCGCCTCCGCGCGCTCATGGCGCGCGCCCACGCGGCCGGCATCGAGTCGGCGATCCACGCCATTGGCGACCGCGCCAACTCCATCGCGCTGGACGCCTTCGAGTTCACGGGGGCACGCGGCAGCATCGAGCACGCTCAGCTGCTCGAGGACGCGGACGTCGCGCGATTTGCACGGCTGGGCGTCACGGCGAGCGTGCAGCCTGAACACGCCCTCGACGACCGCGACGTCGCCGATGACCTGTGGCCCGACCGCACCCATCGGGCCTTCGCGTTGCGGTCGCTACGTGACGCCGGGGCCCGCATCGTGCTCGGGTCGGACGCCCCCGTCGCGCCGCTCGATCCGTGGATCGCGATCTCGGCGGCCGTGTCGCGCGCACGGGACGGTCGCGCCGCGTGGCATCCCGAGCAGCGCATCGGCGTCGACGAGGCCCTCGGGATGAGCACGCGAACGTCTCTCGTTCCCGGCCAGCCCGCCGACATCGTCGCGCTGGACGCGTCCCTTGGGGACACGGATCCGCTGGCGCTGCGCACGCAGGCGGTCGCGTTGACCATGGTGGGCGGGCGTGTGACTCACGACGCGCGATAGGCCGCGCGAACGCGCGGCCCTCGCGCGCCGCACCCGCGGCGGGAGGGCCCTACTCGACCAGGGTCGCCCCGGCCAGCGTGATCGTGATTCCCGCCAACGCCTGCGACACGGGGCAGCCCTCCTTGGCCTCGTGCGCGAACCGCGCGAAGGCATCCTGGTCGAGGCCAGGGACCTTGCCCCGCACGTGGAGCTCGCTCTCCGTGACGCCGGTCCCCGGCACGAACGAGACGCGCGCGTCGACGAACAGCTCCGCCGGCGGCGTGCCGTTGCCCTCGAGCGCGTGCGAGAGCGCCATCGAGAAGCACGCCGAGTGAGCGGCAGCGAGCAACTCCTCCGGCGTGGTCGTGGACTCCGAGCCCTCGGAGCGCGCCTTCCAGTTGACCGCGAACTCGCCGGTGCCCGAGGCAAGCGCCACGCGACCCGATCCGTCCGAAAGCCCGCCGTTCCACGTGGCCTGTGCCTCGCTCGTGACTGCCATGGTGCCTCCCCGCACTCGTTGGTCCCTCCTCTCTAGCATCCCCGACCGCGTCGCACCACCCGACCGCCGCGTTTCAGGCATGCTCAACCATGGCTCAGCCTTGTGTCACGCCGGAACTCGCCGTGGCGTCCACGCGCGTCCGCGCGGGCATCACGCAGGAGTTCTCGCGGCGCACGCGGGCCACGAATGCCCACGCGAGCAGCACGACGGCGCCGCCCGCGAGATAGGGCTGGAGGGGCTCGAAGAACTGGATCGCACCGGTGTAGCCCAGGGCGAGCAGCACGAGCTTGTTGCACACGGGGCATCCCACCGCGAAGAACGTGACGAATGCGCCGGCCATGCCCAGTCGCCCGTCCCTGCGCACGCGCGCCTCCTCGGGGGTCGCGACGTACGTGGCCGTGAGCAGCCCCGAGAGCACGGCGGAGAGCGCAAGGGCCCAGTAGGACCACGCGGTCGGCGGGATCTCACGACCGAAGACCGGCGTGGGGATCAGCGCCGTCGGGATCGCGATCGCGAGGTAGGTGGCTACGGCGGTGGCGGCGGCCACGATCCATCGGCGCACCGGCCACGCGCGGAGGGAGGCGGCGACAGAGGAGGGAGCGTCCATCGCGCCACTATACCCGGAGGGGTATTACAAGAGTGGGTGGTCGAGCAGTCTGCGCAGCGTCACGATCACGCCCGACTGGTCGTTCGACGGCGCGAGATAGCGCGCGCGGTCGGCCACTTCCGGATGGGCGTTGGCCATCGCGAAGGACAGCTCCGAGGCGTCCAGCATCTCGAGGTCGTTGAGGTAGTCACCAAAGACGACCGTCTGCGCCGGCGTCACGCCGAGCGCCTCCTGCAGCCGCCTCACCGCGACCCCCTTGTCGACGCCCGCGCCCATGATGTCGATCCAGTGGCGGTCGGACACGACCATCTTGAGGTCGCCGTCGAAGCGCGCCAGCACGGGCGCCGTGTCGTGCGCGGCATCCCCGAAGTCGTACACCGCGACCTTGAGGAAGTCGTCGTCGACCGCCGTGAGGTCCTCGACGATCTCGAGCGCCGCGTAGTAGGGCGTGCAGCGGGACACGAAGGCCTCATCGGTGCGCTCGACGTAGGCCGCGCGCTTGCCGCACACGACCGCGCCCACGTCGTATCCCGCGCCGGCGTGGCGGCGCACCGCCGCGACCACCTCGCGCACGGCATCGGCCGGCAGCGTCGACGACGACACCTCGACTCCCCCGCGGGTCACGTAGGAACCGTTCTCCGCGATCACCACGAGGTCCTCGCCGAGCCTGTCGAACTGTCGCGCGAGCGTCGCATGCTGGCGCCCCGAGGCCGGGGCGAACACGATTCCGCGCTCGCGCATGTGATCGACCAGCGGCCACAGGGCATCCGGGATCCGCTTCGCCGCATCGAGCAGCGTGCCGTCCATGTCGCACACCACGAGGCGGATGTCGTGGGGGCCCTCGGGCACGTGGAACGAGTCGGGGTGGAGCATCTGCCCTCCAGGGTCGTGGCTCGCACCAGCCTAGCCGTGGCGGAACCCGCCCGGCCGACACGCTAGATTCGCCGCAGGGGCTCGGCGCCCCTGGGATGGGGGTGACGGCCAATGGTGGCATTTTCCGAGACGGCGAGCGTCGACACTCCGGTGATCGGCGTGACGTCCTACGTCGAGCGGTCGCGCACGGGCATCTGGGATCAGGAGGCAGTGTGGCTTCCCGACGCCTACGTCGCGCCCGTGCGCGCGGCGGGTGCCGTGACCGTGGTGCTGCCCGAGCAGGACCCGAGCCTCGCGGCCGCGGCGCTGTCGCGTGTCGATGGGCTCTACCTGACGGGCGGCTACGACGTCGATCCGGCCGCATACGGGGCCGCGCCCCACGAGCGCTGCGACGAGCCGCGA
The DNA here is from genome assembly GCF_030296675.1 of Demequina sediminis. Taxonomy (GTDB): domain Bacteria; phylum Actinomycetota; class Actinomycetes; order Actinomycetales; family Demequinaceae; genus Demequina; species Demequina sediminis. The sequence continues at coordinate 786,550 of NZ_AP027736.1, forward strand.
CCCGCACGTGACGCGTGGGAGATCGCGCTCGTCAAGGAGGCCTCCGCCCTCGGTATCCCCGTCCTCGGCGTGTGCAGGGGTGCGCAACTCCTCAACGTCGCCCGCGGAGGCACGCTCCACCAGCACGTGCCCGATGTCGTGGGACACGACGACTACCAGCGCGGAGACGCGGTGTTCCGACACCTGGGTGTGAGCGTCCTGCCCGACACGCTGCTCGCGACCGTCCACCCTCTCGAACGCGACGTGCCGATGTACCACCATCAGGCGATCGACCGTCTCGGGGAGGGACTGGTGGTGTCGGCGCGCAGCGTGCACGGACTCATCGAGGCGATCGAGGATCCTGAGCAGGTCTTCTGCCTCGCGGTGCAGTGGCATCCCGAGCACGACGACCTCACGTCCCTGTGGGAGGGCTTCGTGGCCGCCGCACGCATGAGGGTCGGCCGGTAGCGACACGGCTGGTGGCGCCGCGCGACGATGCGGCTCCACCGTGAGCCCGACGACGCGACCGCCTACCTACACGGAGAGCGCGATCCTCACGGCGGTGTCGAAGCGCGTCTCGCGTTCCTCGGCCGTCATGCTCTCCCCCGTGACGAGGTGGTCCGAGACCGTCACGATCGCGAGCGTGCGCACGCCCTCCGCGGCGCCGACGGCGTAGAGCGCGGCCGCCTCCATCTCCACCGCGAGGGTGCCGTGAGCGGTGAGCGCGGCCGTGAGCGCGGGGCGTTCGAGATAGAAGTGATCGCTCGTGAACACCGCACCCGCATGCACCCGCACGGGAGTCTCGAGGTCTTCACCGAGCGTGGCCGCGGCGTCGACGGCGGCGCGCGCGAGCCCAAAGTCGGCCAGGTGGCTGAAGTGCACCCCGGGGATCCGGCTCGCGGTCATGCCCGAGTCGGTGTGCGCGCCGGTCGCGATGATGACGTCGCTCACCGCCACGCCCGCGCTCATCGCGCCCGCGGTGCCCACGCGCACGATCTGCTCGACGCCGTACTCGCGCGCCAGTTCCGTCGCGTAGATGGTCATCGACGGCCCGCCCATGCCGGAGGCCATCGCGGTGACGCGGCGCCCCTGCCAGGTGCCGGTGAAGCCCAGGATGCCCCGCACATCCGTGACGAGCACGGCATCCTCGAGGTAGTCGGAGGCGATGCGGGCAGCCCGGCGAGGGTCTCCCGGCATGACGACGATGGGTGCGATCTCTCCGCGAGCGGCACGGATGTGAGGAGTGGGCATCACCCCAGCCTAGAGCCGCGCCTTCCAGTGGAACTCGCCGCCGATCGCCTCGCCCATGGCCTTCATCGCGTTGGCGATCGTGGTCTGGTACGTGCGAGATTCCTCGGTGGTCGCGACCTCCGCCTTCGCGCGTGCGCCACTCTCGTGATGCGCGAGGTAGGCGACGATCCGCTCGCGCTCGACGCGCCTCTGCTCGGTGGCTGCGGCGTCGGGTGCCGGGGTGTCGGTCATGGGAGCCTCCTTCGAGGGTGAATCGTATGCGAGCCGCGCGGTTGTGGCTCGAGCGCCCGCGATACTGGGCGCATGACCCTGCGCGCACTCTACGGCCCCGGCTGGTCTCCCTCGGGCGACTCCCCCGTCGCGGTCCTCCTCCACGGCTACGGCTCGCACGAGCGTGACCTCCCCGGTCTCGCCCGCTGGCTCCCGCCCACGCTTCCGTGGGCGTCGCTGCGCGCTCCGCTCGAGACCGGCTATGGCGGGGCGGCATGGTTTCCCCTGTCCCCCGACGGTGGCATGGATGCCGCGTCGATCACCGCGGCGACGCGGGCAGTATGGGCGTGGGTGGACGATGCTGTGGGCACCGACGCGCCAATCGTGCCGGTGGGCTTCTCGCAGGGCGGCATGATGGCTCTTCAGCTGCTGCGCACGCGGCCCGAGCGCGTGCTCGCTCCCGTCGTGCTCGCGGGGTTCGTTCCCGACCATGCGCAGCCCGCCGACGAGGACCTTGCTCGGTTGCGCCCGCCGGTCTTCTGGGGCAGGGGTGACGCCGACCCGGTCATCTGGCCGGAGGCCATCGCGCGCACGCGCGCGTTCCTCGACGGCCACGCGACAGTGACAGCTCGTATCTATCCCGGGATGGGGCACACGATCACCGAGGAGGAGATCGCCGACGTCCGCGACTTCCTCGACGCGCACCTCCCCCGGACGGTCGCGGGCACTCAGCCGAACTGATCGAGGAGCCAGCGCGCGCCGACCACGCTGGCGTCCGCCTCGACGCGCGCGCGCAGCCCGCGGTCGCTCGTCACCACCGTGACCTGGTGTCCCGAGCCGGCGAGCTCGCTCGCCACCGCGGCCAGGGTGTCGTCGCCACTGCCCTGCGCGCGGCGCACGTCGAGCGCGGTCGGGGCGGCGATGTCGCGGGCGTCCCCTCGATCACCGCGACGATGCGCGGGAACCACCCGTGAAGGGGTAGCGACAGCGCCCCCGCAGGGACCGGCGACGCCGCGAGGTTCGCGAGCCGCTCGAGGTGACGCAGCGCCGCCCCGGCGCGATCCTGCCACCACCCATCGGGAACGGCTCCCACGACGTTCGCGACGTCGACCACGATCACGGGGCGCACCCCGAGCGCCTCGCGCAGCGCGGGCCAGGCCGCGGCGAAGCCGGGGTGCAGCGCGAGCCCGGAGACCTCGTCCGTCGGCACCCACGCGAGCGCGATGCTCTCGGCATCGGCCGCGACGGGATCGAACTCGGCGATGACGTCGGCCATCACGGTCGTGTACGTCCACACCTCGCGATCGGAGACATGCAGCGCCCGGGGGCGATCGCCCCGGGGGAACACCGGCCTCCTCGCTCGACTCCCGCAGCGCGCCGGCCAAGGGGCCTTCGTCGGCGTGGAGCGCGCCACCCGGAATCCCCCACGTCCCTCCGTGGTGGCTCCACTGCGCGCGGTGCTGGAGCAGCACGCCGCGGCGGTCGTCGATCGCGAGCAGCCCCGCGGCGCCGAAGGCGCCCCAGTAGCGCGCCCCGTCGGAAGCGACCACCCAGGCGTCGCCGGGGTTGCGGTCCGCAGGAAGGGGCGGCGGCACGCTCACGCCGGTGCCTCCCCGCGCGCCGCGCGTGCGGCGGACTCGATCACGGCCCGATCGCGCGGGTCGGTGAGAGCGTCGAGCGCACGGCGCTCCGCACGCCGCGAGGCCTCCCTGAGGTCGGAGGCCTCCGGCTCGTCCGCATTCGCCGCCAGTGCGCCGACGACCTTCTGCAGGCGCAGTCCTACCTCGATGGTCCCCGCGCCGTCGCGCGCCAGGGGCGCAGCGCGTCCTCGAGGAGGTCCGCGAACAGGACGGCGGGCACGTGTACGCGGCACTCCGTGGGCGGGGCCGCGTCGGGGGCGGTCTCGAGAATGGCCGCCACCGTCCGGTGGATCGCATTAAGCGCCTCGATCGCCGTGCCGGGATCGTTGACCGCGGGCGACAGTGCGCGACTTCCGATCTCGGCGAGGGCGACGAGTCCGAGTCGGGGGTCCTGCTCGTAGGTCCGGTGGCGCTCGATCAGCACCGCGCTCCTGATCGCGTCCGCGAGTGCGTCCTGGTCGGCGCCCTCGACGCGCGCGAGCGGTTCGCCCCGACCGACGGCCGCGCCGGGCCTGAGCAGGAGGTGGATCACGGCGTCATGAGACGCGGCGGCGCGCTCGAGCGCGGCCACATCGAGTGCCGTCACGATTCCGGTGGCGGCCGCGTGCACGGTCCAGGCAGAGTGCGGCACGGTCACGGGTGCCGCCGCCCCGAGGTGAGGGTCGCGCATCGCCGCGCAGGCCGCGTCGCGCGCGGCGTCCTCCACCCGGTCGAGCACGTCCGCCATGCGGCCGAAGGTGACGAGGTGATGAATCCACCGCAGCAGCGTGACCACGACGATGCCGATGACGAGCAGGGTGCCCGCGTACATCAGCACGCGCCCCTGCTCGCCGTAGTACTCGGTCGACAGCGCCGCGATGCCCACGACCGAGAACACGAAGGCGCCGAGGAAGGTCGACAGCGCGCGCTGTGAGGTCTGGTCCTCGACAAGCAGCTGCGTCGCGCGCGGGGTCGAGGCGGCCGCGGCCGAGGCGTATGCCGAGATCATGGCCGTGAGAGAGAACGTGGTCACCGCGAGCATCGACGTCGCGAGGATCTCGAGCAGCGTCTGCACCGAGTCTTGGCCGAGGTCGACCTCGACCGAGGACGGCACCCACGAGCTCGCGGCTCCCGCAAGCAACGCGAGCGCGACGGCCCCCAGCGCGAACGCGACCAGGCGCAGGCCAATCCTGCGTGTGCTCCTCGCGATGAGCATCGTCCACCATGCCCTCATGCCTCACCCCCGGTGTCTGCCGACCATCCTGCCCGCGCGACCGCGGCCTCCGCGACTCGCCGCGCGGACACGACATGGCTCAGCCGAAGTAGCGTCCCGGGCGGTGGTTGATCGCGACCACGAGGTTGAGGACCACCGCGCCGATGATCGAGCACACCAGGATCCACGGGTCGACGAGCGCGACCGAACCCACGACGATCACGAGGTCGATCGCGCCCTGGACGTAGCCGGCGCGCCACCCGCGGGACGACTGCAGGTACTGCGCGAGGATGCCGAAGCCGCCCGCGCTGGCCCCGTGGCGGAACAGCACGAGCATGCCGGTCCCGACGGCGAGGCCGGCGAAGATCGCGGCGTACAGGGGCGACAGCGAGGACACGTCGATGTAGAGCGGGTGCAGGCTCACCCCGACCGAGATCAGCGCGACCGACACGAGGGTCTTGAGAGTGAATCGCCAGCCCATGCGGCGCAGCGCGAGGAAGTAGAACGGCACGTTGAGCACGAAGAACACCGCGCCGACCGACCAGTGGCCGAGGTAGCTCGCGAGGAACGCGACGCCCGCGATGCCTCCCGTGACGCCGTCGATCGCGTGCAGGAGGTACATGCCCCACGACAACAGAAACGCGCCGGTGGGGATCGCGAGCGCATCCTCGAGAAGCGAGTGGGGCCTGATCTCGACGGGCGGCTCGATGACGGTCACGGGTGCTCCTCGCGGGCGGTGGGGGCGCTCACGCGCCGGGCGACACCGCCACCCGGTCGTCGTCGGCCGCGAAGGAGGCTATCGCATCGTCCCCCGCATCGTCCCCGCGCGGTCGCGTCAGGCGCCAGCCGGCCACGGCGGCGAGCACGCCGGGCACGCAGAGCGCGAGCCCCACCCACGTGGGCGCGAGGTAGCCCCACCCCGCCGCGATCACGGCTCCGCCCAGGATGGCGCCCAGGCTGTTGCCGATGTTGAGCGAGGAATGGTTGACGGCGGCGGCGATGGTCTGGCTCTCCCCCGCGACGTCCATGAGGCGGGTCTGGATCGCGGGCGACAGCGCGGCGGCCGCGGCACCCACGAGGAACAGCCCCGCCAGCAGGCCGACAACGCTGGTCGCGGTCAGCGCGAGCACGATCAGCGACGCGGCGAATACCGCGAAGAGACGGAAGACGGCGCGCATGGCTCCCCTGTCCGCGAGCCGCCCGCCCACGAGGTTCCCGGCGGTCATGCCCAGCCCGAGCACCACCAAGGCGACGGGGACGAACCCCGCCGAGACGCCGGTCACCTCGGTCGCCAGCGGCGCGACATACGAGTAGACGGCGAAGAAGCCGCCGAAGCCCAGCGCGCCGGTGGCCAGGGCGAGCCACACGGCGGGAACGCGGAACGCGGCGAGCTCGCGCCGCACGGTCGCGTGGGGATCCCCGGGCGTCGCGGGGACCAGCACCGCGATGGACACCGCGGTGAGCGCGAAGATCGCCGCCACGGCCAGGTACGCGACGCGCCAGCCGGACTGCTGGCCAAGCGCGGTGATGAGGGGGACGCCTACGACGTTGGCGATCGTCAGTCCCGAGAGCACGAACGCGACCGCGCGGCCGCGCCTGCCCGGTCCCATGAGATCCGCGGCGGCGAGCGCGGCGACGCCGAAGTACGCGCCGTGCGGGAGGCCGGCCGCGACGCGCGCCGCCACCACGAGCTCGAAGGTGGGTGCAAGAGCCGAGGCGACGGTGCCGAGCGTGAAGGCGACCGCGAGCACCGTGAGCAGCGCCTTGCGGGGAAAACGGGCGGCCACGGCCGCGATCGTGGGTGCGCCCACCACGACGCCGATCGCGTACGCGGAGATGATGGCCCCCGCCCGGCCGATGGCCGCCTCGGGGTCCTCGGCGTACAGGGACGGCAGCAGGTCGCGGGCGATGTCGGGCAGCAGCCCCATGGCGACGAACTCGGTGGCGCCGATTCCGAATCCGCCCAACGCGAGGGCGAGGAGTGCGAGTCGCGTGCGCGCGGGGCCAAGAGACGTAGCGGTGGCAGACATGGTGCGGCCTTCGAGGACGAGGGTGGGTGGTCGCTCGCCATCGAGCAGGCATCGAGCAGGCATCGTGCCCGCACCAGTGAACCACGGCGGGGCGGCGCGGATTCCCGTCCCGGCCCTGGCCGCCCTCTCCTTGCCGCCCCGGCGCCACCCCTCCCGCGGCCGGCTCAGTCCTCGAGGATCGCGGCCCCCAACCACTGCGCGGGGACGCCAAGTCCCTCGACGAGCGCGAGCGCGTGCGGGCGTAGCTCGCGACACAGCGCGTCGATCTGATCGCCGATCGCCTTCGAGCGGCCCCCGCTGATGCGGTGGTGCTCGAGGTACCACGCGCGGTCGGCCGCGATCGAGGTGAGCGCGTAGAGGCTGCAGACGCGCTCAAGGACGTCCCGGGTCTCGGCGTCCTCGACGCGAGAGATCGCGTCAACGGTCGCCGCCAGCATGACGCGCTCGAGGTGCGCACGCGCGACGAACTGCACGTGCGGCCCCAGGCGGTTGAAGGACTCGAAGGCATCGCCCTCCGCCTTGCCCGCCGCCCGCATCCGCCGCGCGAGCGACTCGAGCGAGTGGCGCTCCCTCTCCTCGAACATGAGGGCGTGCCATCCGCGGTCGACGAGGGTGGTCTCCTCGGGGCGGCGGCGCGCGGTCGCCGCGAGGCGGTCGAGCATGAGACCGGCCGCGGTCCGCTCCATGACCATCTCGCCCACCGCGCGCGTGGTGGCCGCGACCACGCCTCCGCGGTCGAGCGCGCTCCACGCCTGACGGTAGTCCGTGAGCAGTCCCTTCGTGACCAGCTGCATGAGCACCGTGTTGTCGCCCTCGAACGTGGCGAAGATGTCGACGTCGCCGCGCAGCCCGGTGAGGACGTTGTCGCTCATGTATCCCGCGCCACCGCAAGCCTCGCGCGCCTCCTCCACGGCATGGTTGGCAAACCACGTCTGCATGGCCTTCATGCCTGCAGCGAGCGTCTCGAGCTCGCGCTGATCGCGCTCGGTGCTGGGCGCATCGCCCTGCACCGCGACCAGCGCGGCGACCAGCTCGTTCTGCGCGTAGCCCAGCGCATAGGAGCGAGCCAGCAGGGGCAGCAGCCGCCGCTGGTGCACCACATAGTCGAGAAGCAGGACGCCCTCGGGTCGCCCCGGAGCGGGGAACTGTCGCCGCCGCAGCGCGTGACGCGTCGCGATCGACAGCGCGCGCCGCGCCGCCACGGCGCCCGCCCCTCCCACACACGCGGCCGCGCACGAGCGTGCCGAGCATCGTGAAGAAGCGCCGGTTGGGATCCGCGATCTCGGAGCGGTACGCACCCGTGTCGTCGATGCCGCCGTAGCGATCGAGCAGCATGCGCCGCGGGACGCGGACGTGATCGAAGGCGATCGTCCCGTTGTCGACACCCAGCAGGCCGCCCTTGTGTCCGTGGTCGCCCGTCGTGATGCCGGGGAGGTCCTTGCCATGCTCGTCGCGCAGGGGCACCAGGACCGTGTGCACGCCGTGACTCTTGCCGTCCACGATGAGCTGGCCGAACACGGCCGCCATGTGCCCGTCGCGCGCCGCGTTGCCGATGTACGCCTTGGTCGCCGCGCTGTTCGGGGTGTGCACCTCGATCTCGTCGGTCTCCGGGAGGTAGGTGAGCGTGGTCTCGAGGCTCGCGACGTCGGACCCGTGCCCGAGTTCGGTCATCGCGAAGCCCCCGAGGAGTTCCATGCTGGTGATGCTGGGCAGGAACGTGTCGTGGTGCCATGCGGTCCCGAGGTTGGTCACCGCGCCCCCGAACAGTCCGAATTGGACTCCAGACTTGATCGTCACCGACAGGTCGCCGTGCGCGAGGGTCTCGAACGTCACCACGGCCGCCAGGGGGTCGGCGTGCGCCCCGGCGCGTTCGGGCACTCCAGATGAGCCGAAGCCGCGCGCGGAGAGCTCGCGCAGCCGCGCGAGCGTCCATTCGCGGGACTCGTCGACGCCGTAGTGCACCGGGCGCAGCATGCCTTCTGCGGGAAACGCCCTGCGCGCGGCGGCGCGCTCGACGGCGAAGGGTCCGTCCAGCGCCGCTCGCAGGGACGCTCCGAGCGTCGTCAGCGACTCGCCGTCGACATCGGCGTCGAGGCCGCGGCCGGCGGCTGGTGTCGTAGGGGTGTCGTGGGTCAACGTCATTGTTGCTCCTCGTATGGGGTGGGCGGGAACTAGGTGTCGTGGGGCGTGAAGGCGCCGGCGAAGCCCGGGGTGAACAGGGCGGTGATGTGGGCGACCACGTCGGCGCGCGGCGGGCGAGGATCGGCGGCCATCCACTGGTCGGCCGCCGCGCGCACGAAGCCCACGAGCCCGTGGCCCCAGATGGGGGCCGATGCCGGGTCGAGCCCAGCTCGCTCGAGATGACCGGCGATCGCCTCGGACACGTGGCGACCCACGACCGCCGGCAGGTGTCCCGCGGGGTCGGGAACCCCGGTCGGCCCGACCACGGGAGCCGCCATCACGAAGCGGTAGATGTGGGGGTCCTTCTCGACCAGGCCGAGGTAGGCATCGGCCAGGTCCCCCGCCATGCGGCCGAGGTCGGCCGGATCCGAGAGCTCGAGCGCGACCCTGAGCCCCTCGTGAATGTAGTCGTGGACGGACTCGACCACGGCGGCGTACAGCCCGGCGCGATCGCCAAAGTGGCGGTAGATGACGGTCTTCGACGTACCGGCGCGCGCCGCGATCTCGTCCATCCCCACGCCGGGCCCGTGGACCCGGATGGCGCGGAGCGCCTCGGAGACGAGCTCGCGCCTCCTGTCCGCCCGGTGCTGCGCCCAGCGGGTGTCCCTGCCATCGGTGGTCATGTCGCCATAGTAACGAGTACCGTCGGTATCTGCTACCGTCGGTATCGGTTAGTTACTCAATCCCCGGAGGAACCATGCACCACAACGTCGTGGTCGTCGGAGGGAACCGCATTCCCTTCGCCAAGGCCGGCGGTCCCTACACCCAGGCATCCGCCCATGACATGCTCACCGCGGCCCTCGATGGTCTCATCGCGCGCACCGGCCTGAGCGGGACGCGCGTCGGCGAGGTGGCGGCCGGAGCCGTCCTCAAGCACCCCAACGACTTCAACCTCACGCGAGAGGCCGTGCTGAGCTCGGCACTCGCCCCCGAGACTCCCGCATGTGACCTGCAACAGGCCTGCGCGACAGGCCTCGAGACCACGATGTACATCGCCAACAAGATCGCGCTCGGTCAACTCGACAGCGGGATCGCGGGCGGCGTTGACTCGGCGTCTGATGCGCCCATCACCGTGAGCGACCCCCTCCGGCGCATCCTGCTGCGCGCGAACGCGGCGCGCGACCTCAAGGGCCGCGTCGCCGCTCTCAGCCGCATCCGCCCCGCCCACCTGGCGCCGGACGCGCCGCGCGTGGTCGAGCCACGCACCGGACTGTCGATGGGCGAGCACCAGGCCCGCACCACCGCCCGGTGGGAGATCGCTCGCGAGGACCAGGATCGCCTCGCCGTCGCGAGCCATCACGCCCTTGCCGCCGCATGGGAACGCGGCTTCTTCGACGACCTCGTGACGCCGTACCGAGGCGTGACGCGCGACGCGATCCTGCGCCCCGACACGAGCCTCGAGCGCCTCGCGACCCTCAAGCCCGTCTTCGGCGGCCCCGAGGGCACGATGACGGCCGGCAACTCGACCGCGCTGTCCGACGGCGCGGCCGCCGTGCTGTTGGGCACCGAGGAGTGGGCGCGCGAGCATCACCTCACGCCGTGGGCCCGCGTTGTGGACGCCCAGGTCGCGGCCGTCGACCACCCGGGCGGCGCGGACCTGCTGCTCGCCCCCGTGGGTGCGACCGGCAGGCTGCTTGCGCGCCAGGGACTCACGCTCGACGACATCGACCTGCTCGAAATCCACGAGGCCTTCGCGGCGACCGTGCTCGCGACCCTCAAGGCGTGGGAGGACGAGGACTACTGCCGCGGCCTCGGTCTCGACGGCGCGATCGGTCGTGCCGACCGCTCTCGCATCAATGTCGCGGGCTCGTCGCTGGCCGCGGGCCATCCGTTCGCCGCCACCGGCGCGCGCATCGTCCCCACGCTCGCGAAGCTGCTCCACGAGCGCGGGCCGGGGACCCGCGGGCTCATCTCGGTGTGCGCGGCAGGCGGGCAGGGCGTGGTCGCCCTGCTGGAGGCGGTGTGATGAGCATCGTCGAGAAGGCCTACACGTCGCCGCTGGGCCGCAAGGTGGCCGCCAAGGCGGGGCTCGCCGAGCCCCCACGACTGCGCCGAGGGCGCACCTATCCGCAGGGTGCCGTCGTGCTCGCCGCGCCGTCCGGGGCGACCCTGGTCGAGGAGACCCTGCGGCTGATCGGCCGCGCCTACGAGCAGCCGGTCGTCGATGTCGAGAGCGCGGCGGGGGCGCCACGGGCGCGCCGGGCTACGGCTCCCGGATCGGCGCCCTCATCGTGGACGCGACGCGACTGAGCACGATTCCCGATCTCGAACAGGTGCGTGCCGCGCTGCGGCCGGCGGTGAGGGGAATCGAGCCCTCGGGCAGGATCGTCGTGGTGGCCCGTCCCGGCGGCGTGGGTGCCGGCTGGGAGGCCGATGCCGTCGCGCGTGCCCTCGACGGCGTGGTGCGCACGGTGGGCAAGGAACTGCGCGGGGGCGCGACGGCGAACCTCGTCTACGTCGAGCCTGGCGTGACGCCGGGCGACCTCGCCTCGACCCTGGGCTTCCTGCTCGAGGGGCGATCGGCCTTTATCGACGGCCAGTCCTGGCGCGTGGCTCCGGCTCAGGTGGCCGCGGCGCCGTTGGCCGCCGCTCCGCACGACGGCAGGATCGTGGTGGTGACCGGCGCCGCGAGGGGAATCGGAGCGGCGATCGCGCGCACGCTCGCGCGAGACGGCGCGAGCATCGTTGCCGTGGACATTCCCGCCGCGGGCGAGGCGCTCGCGGACGTCGCGAACGAGATAGGCGGCACCGCGCTGCAGCTCGACATCACGGCGGACGATGCGGGGGCGCGGATCGCGGCCCACGTCGCCGCCCGGGGCGAGAGTATCCACGGGATCGTGCACAACGCGGGCATCACGCGGGACAAGATGCTGGTCAACACCGATGCCGAGCGGTGGGCCTCCGTGCTCGAGGTCAACCTGCGTGCCCAGATGCGCATCAACGCCGTGCTGCTCGATCCCACCACCGAGGGCGGACTCGCCGATGGCGGCAGGATCGTCGGCGTCGCGTCCACGTCGGGGCTCGCGGGCAACAAGGGGCAGAGCAACTACGCGGCCTCGAAGGCCGGCGTCGCTGGCCTCGTGATCGCGATGGCGCCCGACCTCGCCGCGCGCGCCATCACGGTCAACGCGGTCGCTCCCGGCTTCATCGAGACGGACATGACGGCGCGCATCCCCTTCGTGCAGCGCGAGGTGTTTCGCCGCAGCAACAGCCTCAACCAGGGCGGCAGCCCGGTCGACGTGGCCGAGACCATCGGCTACCTGCTCGACCCGTCGTCGCAGGGCGTCACCGGTCAGGTCATCCGCGTGTGCGGGCAGAACCTCGTGGGTGCGTGATGAGCGGCGTCGAACGGCTCGCGACGGCCCCCGGCATGGGCAAGGCCTTCGCCCGCGCGTTGCTGCCCGGCACGCGCGGCGAGGGTCGCATTCCCGACCACACCGTCGAGCTGGCGCCCCAGCGACTCGACCCCGCCCGGCTCGCGGACTACTCGCGCGTGTGTCACTTCACCCTGCGCGACCGCGTGCCGGCGACGTGGATCCACGTGCTCACGTTTCCCCTGCACGTGCACCTGCTGGGCGATCCGCGCTCGTCGATTCGGCTCGTGGGCGCGGTTCATGTGAGCAACACGATGACCCTTCACCGCCCGGTCGATGCCGCCGAGCCGCTGACGCTCGCGGTGAGGGTCGAGAACCTGCGCCCCCACGCGAAGGGCGCGCTGATCGACCTGGTGGGCGAGGCGCGCGTGGGCGACGAGCGCGTGTGGGACGGGGTGAGCACCTACCTGTCCCCCGGCGCGCACGCTCCGGGCGAGCCGGTTCCCGTTCCCCGGGCGTCGTTCGCCCCCGCGGACCCGCACGCGCTGTGGCGACTCCCCCAGGACCTCGGTCGTCAGTACCGGCGGGTGTCGCAGGACCCCAACCTCATCCACACGAGCCGCCTCGCGGCGAAGGCCTTCGGCTTCGCGCGCCCGATCATCCATGGCATGTGGACCCATGCCCGCGCGCTCGCGGCCCTCGAGGGCCGCCTGCCGCCCGCGTACACCGCCACGGCATCGTTCGTGAAGCCCATCCTGCTGCCCGCGACCGTGGGGTTCCGCGCGACGCCCACTGCAGACGGCCACGAGGCGGCCGTGACCAGCAGCGACGGTGCCAAGCCCTTCCTGCTCATGGGGGTGCAACGCGCGTCGTAGTGGCGGCACGGCCGCCCCACGCGCCACAATCGTCCCCAACCCGTTCCGACCCATCAACGAGGATGAGAGCCGACATGTCCCCCGAGTCCCCCTCCGCCATCGATCCCGTCGGCGGCGCAGACCGTCCGTGGTTCGCGTTCTATCCGCCTCAGGTGCCGCGCGCCATCGCGCCGCTCGCGGAGTCCTCGCTGGGTGAGATGGTCGAGCACGCCGCCGCGCGTCACGGCGACAAGGTCGCGTTCTCGAACCTGGGCGGCACGCTCACCTTCACCGAGGTCGACCGCCTAGCGACGCAGTTCGCCGCGTTCCTTCAGCACGGACTGGGCCTCCACAAGGGCGACAGGATCGTCATCCAGATGCCCAACCTCATGCAGTACCCAGTGGCGCTGTTCGGCGCGCTGCGCGCGGGGCTCATCGTGGTCAACGCGAACCCTCTCTACACAGCGCGCGAAATGGAGGGCGTGTTCAGGGACGCGGCCCCCAAGGCGATCGTGGTGCTCGCGAACTTCGCGGACCGCGTCGAGCAGGTCCTGCCCGCGACCACGATCGAGCACGTCATCATCACCCAGGTGGGTGACCTGCTGCCGCAACCCAAGCGCAGCATCGTCAACTTCGTGGCCGCCAAGGTCAAGAAGATGGTCCCCGACTTCCACCTTCCCCAGGCGATCGCCTTCCGCGACGCTCTCGCGCAGGGAGCGGGACGCGCGGTCACGGATCCCGGTCTCACTCAGGACGACATCGCCTTCCTGCAGTACACGGGTGGCACCACCGGCGGCGCGAAGGCCGCGATTCTCACGCACGGCAACCTGCTGGCCAACCAAGAGCAGTTCATGGCGCAGATCCGCAACACGCTGGGCGAGGACAAGCAGTCGGTGATCGTGGCCGCACTGCCGCTCTATCACGTGTTCGCCCTCACCGTGAATTGCATCGGCTTCTTCCGGTTCGGCTCACACAACGTGCTCATCACCAACCCCCGGGACATCCCCGCGTTCGTTAAGGAGATCGGCGCGTCAAAGCCCGATGGCCTCGTGCTCGTGAGCACGCTCGCGGGAGCCCTGCTCGACAATCCAGGCTTCGCGAAGCTTGACTTCGGCAGCCTGCGTCTCACCGTCGCGGGGGGCATGGCCGTCCGCACTGCCGTTGCGGATCGCTGGCGGTCCACGACGGGCCAAGACATCATCGAGGGCTATGGCCTCACGGAGGCGTCTCCCGTGGTCAGTGTCAACCCCACACACATGGCGCCGCGGATCGGTACCATCGGCATCCCGCTGCCCTCGACCGACGTGCGTATCCTCGACGATGAAGGCAACGACCTTCCCGTGGGCGAGCGCGGCGAGCTCGCGGTGCGTGGGCCGCAGGTGATGAAGGGGTACTGGAACCAGCCCGAGGAGTCCGCGCGCGTCATCAAGGACGGCTGGCTCCTCACCGGCGACATCGCGGTGTTCGACACGGACGGCTTCCTCACGATTGTCGACCGCAAGAAGGAGATCATCGTCGCGTCGGGCTTCAACGTGTACCCGGGGGAGATCGAGGACGCCGCGATGCTCCACCCCAAGGTCGCGGAGGCCGGCGCGATCCCGATCCCCGACGAGCGTGCGGGAGAGGTTCCCAAGCTCTTCGTGGTGCGTCGCGACGCGTCGCTCACCGAGGCCGAGCTCGCCGCCTTCCTCAAGGAGCGGCTCACGGGATACAAGCGTCCCCGGCAGATCGAGTTCATCGACGAGCTGCCCAAGACCAACGTGGGCAAGGTTCTGCGCCGTGCCCTGCGCGAGCGCGAGGCGGCTGCCGGCAACGCCCAGGCGTAGGAGGCCGCGAGCCTTCACTCCGGACCCGTCCCGATACGGGACGATGCCGGGGTGAGTTCTTCGTGGGAGTCGCCGCTCGACGCGGCATACGAGGCGGGACGCGCCGCCGCCGGCGGCGCGGTGACGCAGGTCTACCCCGCGCTCGCCGCGGTCTCCCCTGACGTGTTCGACGTCGCCTGCCACCGACTCTCCGGTGAGACGCTGGCCCAGGGCAGCGGCGCATCGTTCATCCTCATGAGCGTCGCGAAGGCGTTCACGCTCGCGCTTGCCGTGGACATGGCCGGCGAGGATCGCGTGCTCGCGCTCACCGGGATGGAGGCGACCGGGCTCGCGTTCAACGACCCCGCCGCGATCACGCGGACCTCTCACGGCCGCACCAATCCCATGGTCAACCCCGGGGCACTCACGGTCGCGAGTCTGGTGGGCGACGAGGCGGCGATCCGCGACGGGTTGTCACGCTTCGCGGGTCGGAACCTGGCCGCGGACCCCGTCATGGTGGAGGCGATTCGGTCGAGCAACCAGCGCAATCGGATGCTCGCGGAGCTGCTGGCCGAGCGGGGATTGCTCGCGACGGACGTCCAGACCGCGCTGCACCTCTACACGTACCAGTCGTGTCTCGAGGTCGACGCGGCGACGCTGGCGCGCATGGGTGCGGTGCTCGCCGGCGAGGGGCGCGACCCCATCTCGGGGGGTCTGGTGGTGTCGGAGGCCGCCGCGCGGGTGGCGCTCGACGCGATGGCGCTCGCGGGTCTGTACGAGGCCTCGGGAGCGTGGCACGAAGCCGGCGGGCCGCCCGCGAAGAGCGGGATCGCGGGTGGGATCGTGATGGTGCTTCCGGGGCGCGGTAGCTTCGCCGCCTACTCTCCTCCGCTCGACGAGTCCGGCAACCCATTGCGGGCCTTGGCGGCGGCACGGGCCTTCGCGGGGGCCGCCGCATGAGTGCGGTTCCGGGCGCCCTCCTCGCGGGACCACGCGGGCGGCGCACGGTGCTGGAGGTCGTATGGGCGCTCACTGCCGAGCATTCGCACGGGTCCCAATTGTGGCCGGGCGACTCATGGGCGCCGGTGCGCTGAGTCGTTCGATGAGGGGCTCGATGAGGGGCCCGCGCGTGTCGCTCCTCGAGCCGGACGCGGCATGCGACACCTCTCTCCCGCGCCCTTGCGCATTTCATGCACGAAGCAGCACGACGTCGCATCGTGCGTGATGGCGGCGAGCAGGCAGAACGTCGCCTCGTGCATGACCTCGGCGAGGCAGTGCAGTGTTGCTTCGTGCGTGAAATGCGCAAGCGACGGGGACCCACTCGGCTGGGGCTGGGACTGGGATTGGGGCTGCGACTGGCGCCGGGGCCGGGGCCAGCGCTCGCGCTACGTCCTCTCGCGCACCAGCCCTGCCCACTCGACTGCGACTCCGGCTTCCAGAGAAGCTTCGACGTCGAGCACGCGCTGGTTCGTGCTGCCGCGGAAGGCGAGCCTCAGGTCCCGCTGGCTCAGCTCGAACCGCCCGTCGACCAGCACGTCCACGTTCTCCAGCAGCTCGAGCTTGTCGGGAGAGCCCTCGAGCAACTCCTCGAGGGTGTAGCCGGTCCAGCACCACACGTCCTTGGTCGGGAGCTCCTCCCGCAGGCGGCGCACGAGCGCGAGGCACGTCCCCGTGTTGAGAAAGGGCTCTCCTCCGAGCAACGACAAGCCCTGCACCGCCGGATGGGCGAGGTCCGCGAGGATCCTGTCCTCCAGCGCTGGCGTGAACCGCTCCCCCATGCGAAAGCTCCACGTGTCCTCGTTGAAGCAGCCCTCGCAGGCGAAGAGGCATCCGGCCACGTAGACACTGCACCGCACGCCCTCGCCATCGACCATGACAAACGGCTTGTAGTCCGCGACAAAGCCCTGGCTCACGCGGTCGGCAAGCCACTCGGGCGCGGGCGTGCGGGGCATCGTCACTCCTGGGACGCGGGCGCCACCGGGTCGAGCGCGCTCAACGGAATCCGGACATCGTCCGACAGGTGCTTGACCCGAGCGGAGATCTCCATGTGGCGGCCGTGCACCATGGGGCGCTGCTGCGGGTTGCCCAGGTAGCCGCACGTCCGCTTGACCACGTCGCACGTGCGGGGATCCGCATTGCCACACGCGGGGCATGCGAAGCCGCGCGCTGTCGGATCGAAGTCCCCGGCGAAGCCGCACTCGTAGCAGCGGTCGATCGGCGTGTTAGTGCCCAAGTAGCCGATGCGGTCGTAGGCGTAGTCCCACACCGCCTCGAGCGCCTTGGGGTTCTGCTGCAGCACGGGGTACTCGCAGTAGTGGATGAAGCCGCCCGACGTGTAGGGCGCGTACTCGGCCTCGAAGTCGAGCTTCTCGAACGGCGTGGGGTTCTTGCGCACGTCGTAGTGGAAGCTGTTGGTGTAGTAGTCCTTGTCCGTGATGTCCGGCACGGACCCGAAGCGCTCCTTGTCCATGCGGCAGAAGCGATCCGTGAGGCTCTCCGACGGCGTCGAGTAGACGCTGACGTGGTACCCCGACTCGGCCTTCCACGCGGCGGCGCGGTCGCGCAGCGTCGCGAGCACCCGTAGCGTCAGGTCCTTGGCCTCGGGGTTGGACTCCCACGCGCCGCCGTAGAACGCGGTCGCGACCTCGTAGAGCCCGATGTACCCGAGCGACACCGTCGCGCGGCCGCCCCGGAACAGGGTGTCGACGTCGTCCGTCGGGTCCAAGCGCTTGCCGAATGCGCCGTGCACGTAGAGGATCGGCGCGTTGCCTGGCTTGGCCTCCTTGCAGCGCTCGACACGGTAGAGCAGTGCGTCGTGCATGGTCTCGAGCCGCTCGTCGAGCAGCCGCCAGAACACCTCCTGGTCGCCGGCCGCCTCGAGCGCGATGCGCGGCAGATTGAGCGTCACCACACCCAGGTTCATGCGCCCCTCGACGGAGTCGACCCCGTCCTCGTCCTCCCAGCCCTGGAGGAAGGAACGGCAGCCCATCGGCGCCTTGAACGACCCGGTGATCTCGACGATCTTGTCGTAGCTGAGCATGTCGGGGTACATGCGCTTGGTCGAGCACTCGACGGCAAGCTGCTTGATGTCGTAGTTCGGGTCCCCCGGAGAGAGGTTGAGCCCGCGCTTGAGCGTGAACAGCAGCTTCGGGAAGATCGCCGTGCGACCCTCGCGGCCAAGACCTCGCACCCGGATCTCGAGGATCGCGCGCTGAATCTCGCGCTCGTACCACCCGGTGCCGAGGCCGAAGCCCACCGACGTGAAGGGCGTCTGACCGTTGGACGTGAACAGCGTGTTGATCTCGTACTCGAGGCTCTGCATCGCGTCGTAGATGTCCTTGCGGGTCTTCGACTTCGCGTACTCGGCCTGCTTGTCGGCGTCCTCGATCCACTCCGCAGCGTCCGCGAGGTGCTTCGCGTGGTTGCGCTCGGCGTAGGGCGCGAGGAGCTCGTCGATCCGGTTGACGGTGCATCCGCCGTACTGGCTCGACGACACGTTGGCGATGATCTGCGAGATCTGCGCCGTCGCGGTCTGGATCGACCGGGGCGGCTCGACCTGCGCGTTGCCGATACGGAAGCCGGCCGACAGCATCGTCTTGAAGTCGATGAGGCAGCAGTTGGTCATCGGCGCATACGGGTGGTAGTCGAGGTCGTGGTAGTGAATGTCGCCCTTTTGGTGGGCATTCGCCACGTGCGGGGGCAGCATGCGCAGCCCGATCGCCTTGCCGACCATGCCCGCGGTGAGGTCACGCTGGGTGTTGTAGACGTCGGCGTCCTTGTTGGCGTTCTCGTTGACCACGGCCGAGTCCTTGTCGAGGAGTCGCGTGATCGAGTGGTTGAGGTCGGTGGAACGTGCACGGGCGACGTCGCGCTCGACGCGGTAGTCGATGTAAGCGCGGGCGACCTCGTACTCCCCCGCCTCGAGAAGCTCGTGCTCGACCACGCTCTGAATCTCGTAGATCTTCACCTGGCCCGCGAAGCGCTCGGCAAGCTCCGCGTCCACGCGGGCCACCACGGCGTCGATCGCACGCTGATGCGCGGCCGTCACGTCACCGTGGACCGCCGCGTACGCCTTGGCGATGGCCACGCCGATGCGTCGGTCGTCAAAGTGAAGGCGGCGTCCGTCGCGCTTGACCACCTCGAGGCGGGGTCGCGGCGCGTGGTCGTCGTTGATCTGTGCCGGCTCGATGTCCGTGATGCTCATGGTCGGTCCCTTCCTCGCCTAGGCCTCCAACCACTAGATGTGGTGGCCGAAGTCGTACGAGCACACTAGATCTCGTGTTTGACTCGGGATGGGCCTTTGGTCCCAGGCGGACGGCCGCGCGGGCCCAACGCACCACACTCCGGGCCTCACCCCGCACGAAGCAGCACCCTCGTTGCGCCGGATTCCCGCGGCGATTCTCGACTCTTGCGGCGTGTCTGCGCAGTACCGCGACTCTCAGTCCGAGGTCGCTACCGCGCTCGACAACGTGGCAACCGGAATCGCCAAGGGCGCGCAGGGCGTGAGCAGGCTGCTCCAGGCGGCGAACATGGACGCGCCCGTCGAGGCGATCGCGAGCGAGCGTCACCCGACGGTCCTCGCGGCCCTGCTGCTCAACCGCGCGCCTCTCGAGCCGACGCGCACGGCCTCTGAGCCCGGAGTGTGACGCATGTCACACGACGCGCGGGGCCTATTGCGCGTTGACAAGGAAACCCCTGGTGGTATCCGCGGCGGCCCCCGAGGGCCGCTCGGACCCCACCGCGGCGAGCGCCCCCGTACGGGACCGCGCCGGCATAGCACAGTTATGGTGGACGTCTTGCGCCGCCGCGTGTCGCAGGCTCCGCCCCTGGGCGGTGCCGCCGCGCATCGTGCGCCCCTTGTCCCCGTCGGAGGTCTGCGTTCCACATGAGTACCCCCATGCCCCCTGCCGCCACGCCCACCCGCCGTCCCACGCGGGGCCCCGCGCGGTGGCAAACGGCCACGGCCGTCGCCGTCACGTGTTTCATGGGCGGCCTCGCCGTCGCGATGGGCGCGCACGAGCACCGCGTCGACTCCGCTGTGGAGGAGGCGCGCGTGCAGGCGCTCGCCCTCGCGGAGAGCAAGGCGGCACTTGAGGCGTCCCTCGAGCGCGCGAGCGACGCCGCCGATGTCGCGCTGTCGCTGAGGGACCCCGAGGTTTCCAGCGCCGCCGCGGGCGTCTCTCGCGCCGCGGCCTCGGCCGCACACACGGCACTCGCGAACGACGTTGCCGTGACGGGTGCGAGCATCCTCCCGCCGACCTGGGCGATGGCCCCGCTGGAAAGCGAGCCGCCCCCGGTCCGTTCGCACCCGTCGGGCCGGCCGCGGGCGACGCGGCGGCAGGCGCAATAGCGGTGTCCTCTCAGCGCCCCGTCTCCGCTCAGGAGCTCGTCATGGTGCCCACCGTGGCCCCGACCGCGGCCTCCACACGACCTGGGACTCCCCCGCCCTCCCCCACCGCGGCGCCCTCGGAGGACGCGGCGTCCACCCTCGACCCGGGCGCCGTGGACGTCACCACCGTCGTCGAGGACCCGTCCGTGATCCGTGTGCTCGAGGGCGAGGTCGAGGACCTCGAGTCGGTCGAGCGCGCCGTCGCACGGCTCGAGGAGGCGAGCGTGGAGCTCGCGGCCTCCGCACGGCGCGTGGACGGCACCACCGCGGTGCTCGAGGCCACCACGGCGGCGGCCGCGCTCGAGGAGGCCAATCTCAGTCTCGACGCGCGGCTCGCGGCGGTCGCGGTCGCGGTCGACGCCACCGACGCGATGATCGCAGCAGTAGGCGGGCGGC
This sequence comes from Demequina sediminis, assembly GCF_030296675.1. Taxonomy (GTDB): domain Bacteria; phylum Actinomycetota; class Actinomycetes; order Actinomycetales; family Demequinaceae; genus Demequina; species Demequina sediminis. The sequence continues at coordinate 806,791 of NZ_AP027736.1, forward strand.
TTGTCGACAACTCGGCCGCCCACGAGCTCGCCCAGGCGCGTGACGACCTCGCCCTCGTGCCGCAGAGCGAGATCGACCGTGCCGACCCCGACGCGGTCGCGACGGCGACGGAGGCGCTCGACGTGGCGGAGCAGTCCCTCTCGGCCGCACAGGTGCGCTTCGCTGCCTCCCACGAGGCCTGGAACGAGCGCGAGAACTCACGGCGCGACGCGGTCAATGCGTCGCGGATAGCGTCGTACCGCGACACTCTCGCCGCCGCGGAGGCGAGCCTGCGCGCCGACTACCTCGCGGCATCGGCCCGTCACCAGGACGGCTGGGAGGGGCGGCCCGCCGGCATGTCCTACGCCAACGGCCTCCTCCCCTCGAGCGCGCTGTGCGACCTCTCCTTCGCGCCGGGCGAGGTGCTGCACTGCGATGCCGCGGCCGCGCTCGAGCGGGCCGACTCCGCCTACTTCGCGCAGACCGGCACCCACCTTGAGGTGTCGAGCTCGTACCGCTCGTATGGCGCCCAGGTTGCGACGCGCTACACGAAGGGCGGACTGGCTGCCCGCCCGGGCACCTCGAACCATGGCTGGGGCCTCGCGGCGGACTTCGAGCCCGCATCGGCCGCGTGGCTACGCACGCATGGCGAGGCCTACGGGTGGGTGCACCCCCGCTGGGCCCGTGTGGGCGGCGCCAAGCCCGAATCGTGGCACCTCGAGTACGTCGCGCCGGGCGTCGAGCTGGACGCTCCCCGCAAGCCGGACCTGCTCGACCACGTCGCGAGCATGCTCGCCGGCTAGGCCACCGGGGCGGTCGAGCCGCGCACCGCGGCACCCAATCCGGGATCCAGCATGGCTCCGGTCGCGCTCATCACTGCATCGGCACCCACCGCGCGATACGCGCGAGCGTGGTCGGCCGTCAGCACCCCGCCGACCCCCACGATCTCGAAGGCAGAGGACACGTCCTCCCGCAGTCGCGCCAGCCGCTCGACCATGTCGAGTCCCGCCCACCGGATCGCGTCGCCGCACACTCCCGCGACGGCGCGGCCCTCGCCCGGCAGGGCCTGGCGGCCGTCGGCGTCGACCAGCCGGGCGGGAATCGTGTTGATCGCCGCATAGCCGGCCACGTACGGAGCCGTCGCCCGCACGAGCCCGGCGAGCGCGGCATCGTCCCTGAAATGCGCGAGCTTGACGTACAGCGGCAGGTCCCCGATCTCCTCCTTGACCGCCGCGACGATGCGCGTCACGGCGGGCGTGTCGAAGCACAGCAGCGCCCCGGTGCCCTCGTTGGGGCAACTGAGGTTGAGCTCGAGCGCACGCGCACCGGTCTCGCGCACGAGCCGCGCGGCCGCCACGTGATCGGCGAGGTAGGCGCCGTCGCGATCGCCCGCGTCCGCATCGGGGCGGGTGCCTTGAAACGAACCGACGAGCAGCTGGCCTGGCCCGGCCGCGGCGACCGCGGCGGCCATGTCCGCCTGCCAGGCGTCGGGATCGCGTGATGGCACGCCGAACGAGTTGGAGATGCTCGTCGCCTCGTCGAGGGCGTCGTCGGCGAGTAGGGGCCGCGCGGCGCGCTCCGGCGTGAGGTCGCCGTCGACGTGCACCGCGAGCGTGTGGGGAAAGGGATGCACGGGGTGCGTCCGCGTGCGGACCGTCTTGTAGACGTTGACGTCGAAGCCCGCGCGGAAGGCGGCGGCGCAGAAGGCCGCGTTGACGAGCGGCCCCGCCGGGATCCCAAACGCCGAGTAGACGGCCTCACCGGCAAAGGACTCGCGGGGTGGACCGTCAGGCCGCGCCGCGGCGACATCGCCGAAGCCGCCGAAAGGCCCGAGGGCATAGTTGTCCTCGTACGTGCGGCGCGGGTCGTAGAACCAGGGCATGATGAGTGAGGCTAGACCGCGAAATCCGACGTGCATGGGGACCTTTGGGCCCCACGCCTGCGAGACGCGCCCGTGCCGGGGGGCCTACTGTTGGACCATGTCTTCTCCCAGCACGCCCTCTTCCACCCCCTCGGACCCCGACGCGGCAGCGTCCGGCCCGACCTTCGCGGAGCTGGGGCTCGGCGAGCACGTGCTCAAGGCGATTCGCGCGGTCGGCTACGAGACGCCGTCCGCGATCCAGGCCGCCACCATTCCCCCGCTGCTCGCGGGCCGCGACGTGGTCGGGCTCGCGCAGACCGGTACCGGAAAGACGGCGGCGTTCGCGCTGCCGATCCTCGACCGCCTCGAGCGCGGCCGCAAGAAGCCCCAGGCGCTGGTCCTCGCGCCCACTCGCGAGCTCGCGCTCCAGGTCTGTGAGGCCTTCGAGCAGTACGCCGGCCACAGCACCGGAGTCCACATCCTGCCGGTCTACGGCGGTCAGGGCTATGGCGTCCAGCTGTCGGCACTGCGCCGCGGCGTCGACGTCGTGGTGGGCACCCCCGGTCGCATCATGGACCACCTCGACAAGGGCACGCTCGACCTGTCCGAACTCACGTACCTGGTGCTCGACGAGGCCGACGAGATGCTCAAGATGGGCTTCGCCGAGGACGTCGAGACCATCCTCGCCTCGACCCCCGAGGACAAGCAGGTTGCGCTGTTCTCCGCGACCATGCCCGCCCAGATCCGTCGCCTGTCCCAGCGCTACCTGCGCGACCCGCAGGAGATCACGGTCAAGCGCCAGACGACGACCTCCTCGACCATCACGCAGCGCTACCTGGTCGTGGCGTATCAGCAGAAGCTCGATGCCCTCACGCGCATCCTCGAGGTCGAGAACTTCGAGGCGATGATCGTGTTCACGCGCACCAAGAACGAGACCGAGACGGTCGCCGAGAAGCTGCGCGCGCGCGGATACGCCGCCGCCGCCATTAACGGCGACGTAGTGCAGGCCCAGCGCGAGCGCACGATCGCCCAGCTCAAGGACGGCAAGCTGGACGTGTTGGTCGCCACCGACGTCGCGGCCCGCGGCCTCGATGTCGAGCGCATCAGCCACGTCGTGAACTACGACCTTCCCGTCGACACCGAGTCCTACGTGCACCGCGTGGGGCGCACGGGACGCGCGGGACGCACGGGAGACGCGATCAGCTTTGTCACCCCGCGCGAGCGCCGCATGCTGGGCGCGATCGAGAAGGCGACGCGGCAGCCGCTGACGCTCATGCAGTTGCCCACCGCGGGCGACGTCAACGCGACCCGCCTCGCGCGCTTCGATGACTCGATCACGGCGGCGCTGGCACAGCGCGACAGGATCGATCGCTTCAGGGACATCGTCGCCCACTACGTCGAGCACCACGACGTCCCCGAGGGGGACGTGGCCGCCGCGCTCGCCGTGGTCGCGCAGGGTGACACTCCCCTGCTGCTCGACCCGGAGAACGATGCCCCGCCCACCGAGTTTGCCGCGCCCCGCAAGGCGCGGGGAGACTTCCGCGACGACCGTGACGACCGCCCGGCACGCCGCGACCGCGGCTCGGGTGACCGCGTCACCTACCGCATCGCGGTGGGGCGGCGTCAGAAGGTCGAGCCGCGCCAGATCGTGGGCGCGATCGCCAACGAGGGCGGCCTGGACCGCTCCGACTTCGGCCAGATCACCATCCGCCCGGACTTCTCACTGGTCGAGCTTCCCGCGAATCTGCCCGCCGATGTCCTCGACCGCCTGCGCCGCACGCGCATCAGCGGCCAGCTCATCGAGCTGCAGGTGGATCGCGGGCCCGGCGGCTCGCGATCGGGCGGTCCGCGCTCGTCCGGTCCGCGTTCGTCCGACCAGCGCGGTGGCGGCTCCCGTTACGGCAGCGACCGCGGTTCTGACCGCGGCGGCGACCGGGGTTCCGATCGCTACGACGACGCGAAGCCGTACCGCAAGCCGCGCACGCGCTAAGGCGATGCGGGCGCCCGACGGGGCGCCCGCATCGTCCTCACGCTCCCCTGACTATCCGCCGATCCGCTGCGCCGCGAGGCGTGCGCCCTCGCCCAGAGCGCGGAGCTTGGCCCACGCGATCTGAGGGTGCACGCGACCGCCCAGGCCGCAGTCGGTCGACGCCACGACGCCCTCGGGGCCCACGATCTCGGCGAAGCGCAGGATCCGGTCCGCGACCAGCTCGGGGTGCTCGACCACGTTGGTTGCGTGGCTGACCACGCCCGGCTGCAGAACCGTGCCAGCGGGCAGGTCGACGTCGCGCCACACCTTCCACTCGTGCTCGTGGCGCACGTTGCCCGCCTCGAAGGAGAACTCGCCTGCGTTGACCTCGAGGATCAGGTCGACGATGTGTCGCAGCTCGAGGTCCGTGGTGTGCGGCCCATGCCACGATCCCCAGCACAGGTGCAGACGCACCTGCTCGCGCGGAAGGCCCTCGATCGCATGGTTGAGTGCGTCGATGCGCGTGCGCAGGAAGGCGCGGTAGTCGGCCACGGACGGCTCGGGATTGATTTGGTCCCAGCTCTCGGCGAGCGAGGGATCGTCGATCTGCAGCGTGAGACCCGCGTCGACGATCGCCCGGTACTCCTCGCGCATGACGTCCGCCCAGGCCCAGATGTGCTCCTCGTCGCTCGCGTAGCGCGTGTTGCCGATTCTCGCCGCGGAGCCGGGCGCAAGCGACGTGATGAAGCCGCGCTCGAGGCCGTGAGCGTCGAGCGCCGCGCGCAGGTTGGCGGTGTCCGCGGCCACGTGGTCGTGGCCGCGGTACGCCAGGTCCCCGGTGGTGAGCGGCCAGAAGGGCGGCTCGCCAAGCAGGACCCCCGAGGTGGGGTCGCCGTACGCCTCAGCGAAGGCCACCCAGTCGCGGCGGTCCGTCATCGAGGTGAGGCGGGGCGCACCCGGCTCGGAGCGGACCGGGGCGGGAGGAGCGGCGTCGGGGCCGGGAAGCTCGAGCCCTGCGGTTCGCTGGAATGAGTACGACCACCAGGCACCGAAGTCGTGCGCGGTGGTCATCGCCTTGCCGTACTCGCCGTCGCCGACGATCGTGATGCCCGCCTCGACCTGCCGGCCGACAAGTTCGCGCACCGCCGTCGCGGCGAGCTCGGTGTACTCCGGGGTGTGAATCAGGGTGAAGCCGTCCTCTGCCGTCTCGAGGGCGCGCGTCGCCGCGACCAACTCGGGAGAGCGCGGCAGGGAGCCGGCGGTGGTGGTGTGGATCGTGACGGCGGACATGAGCGCTCCTGACGGTCGCGTGACGGGGATGCGCCCATTCTGCCCGGTGGCGTCGGGCGCTCGCGCCGCGCGCGGCGGCAGGCCAAGCGCGACTCGCGCTAGCCCTGCGCGGGTGGGTGACGCACGGCTATTGGCTCGCGTTACGCGGCGCTACCGCGCCTCGGGAGGCGCCGCGACCACGGTCCGCGCGCGTCCGGCCCGCTTGGCGCCGTACAGCGCCTGATCCGCGCGTGCCATGAGCTCGTCGAGGGATCCACCCCCGCCCACGGCGACTCCGAAGCTCACGGTGGGCCATAGCGGCTCGGCGGCCCCTGCAAGCGCGAACTCGGTCGAGATGCGCTCGATCGCGCGCGTGGCCACCTGCGCATCGGCGTGCGGCAGGATCGCCACGAACTCGTCGCCGCCCAGCCTCGCGACCACGTCGTCGGTGCGCACCGCGGCGCGGCAGGCATCGGCGAAGGCCACCAGCACCGCGTCTCCCGCCGCGTGTCCGCGGGAGTCGTTGATCTCCTTGAAGAGGTCGAGGTCGGCGACGACGCAGGCCACTGTCTCGCCGTGCCCGGCCGCGTGGTTGAGGGCGGGAACCGCGCGGTCCTGGAATGCTGCCCGATTGTGCAGCCCGGTCAGCGAGTCATGGTCTGCGCGGTAGCGCCAGTGATGCGACATCTCGTAGCGCGACAACTCCGCGACCGTGTAGGTCACCACGACCAGCATGAGCGTGACGAGCAGAGTCGTCATGCGGGGCCCGAACCAGTCCTGGTACAGCGCCGAGTCCGGACCCTGCGTCAGGAATACGATGCCGCGCGCCAGGTAGAACGAGGCGATGGTGGTGGCGGTGACCGCCATGGCCACCATGGCGACTCGCGCCTCGGTGGGCTCGCCGACTGACCGTCGCGGCTGCGGTTCGCGCACGAGGCTCCACAACTCGACGGCGGCGAGACCCGTCATGGCGGCCATGCCGAGCAGGAGCGTGAGGCCGCCCGGCCACGCCTCGCCCTGAGGCACCTCGAGCGCCGAGACCGCCGCGGTGAGCACTCCCGGCCCGGCCCATACCCACCATTGCGTGCGCGTGTTCCGCAGCGACCGCGCGGACGCCCAGATCATGCTTGCCCCGACGACAGCGAGGCCGTTGCCGATCCCGCTCGCCGCGCGGGTGCCCACGAGGTCGGCGGCGAGGTACGTCACGGTCGACGTGCTCGATGCGATGACGGCGAGGCTCCACCACCCGGCGTACGGAGCCCGGATGCGTCGATAGGTGCCCGCATAGACCAGCAGGAACGCACAGACGGCGGTGATCGCCTGCACGAACCTCAGCGTGTCGATGTCGAGCATGATTTGAGCCTATGGGGTGGACCAGGCGTTCCCCCACATGTCTGTGAGGCACGTCTCACGCGTGTTGCGCATCGGCATCGCGCAGCGTGCCGATTCGTGGCCTATGCCCCGCTTCGCGGATGCTGGAACGGCGTGGAGACCTCGCCGAAGGGCCACGCGGAGGCGATCCAGCGCGGCACGAAGGCGTCGAGCGCCGCGCGCCACGGCTTCGGGGCGTCGGCCGCAATCCACCACGACACCTCCGCGGCGGGCTGGCCGTCACTCCCCGCGGGAAGCGGGTCGATGTACACGCATCCCAGGAGTCGGTCCTCCGCGCTCGTCAGGACCGCGTAGTTGAACGACTCGTGCGCCTCCATCTCGCGGGCGTGGCGCGCGAGGTCCTCGCGGTCCTGCTCATGAGTCATGTCGGCAGGAGGCCATTCCCACGCCTCGCCGTACATCGCCCACAGCATGTCGCGGTTCGCCATCACGGTCACCATGTCGATGTCGACGTCCTCCGCGCGGATCGGGCGCAGGTGCACGCCGTCCACCAGGTCGACGCGCCGCGGGTGGTCGAAGCCCGCGGGCAGCCACGCGTCCGTCACGACAGCCGCCTCTCGAGCGTCACCGTGACGGTGTCGCCGAGGTCCTTGCCCAGCTGCTTTCGCAGTTTGGCGTTGAGCGAGAGCATGTGCCCGCCCCGGCCGGTCACCATGAGGCCCGTGTTGGGCATCGGCACGCCGTCGACCACCGCATCGACGCGCAGCGATTTCTTGGTGCCGAACAGTTCCGCCGATCCGGGCACTTCGACGCAGGTCCAGGTCTCGCCCTTGACCTCGACGCCGATGGGCGCGGTGAACGTGTGGTCGAGCGCGGCAGCAAAGTCGCTCATAGAAGTGCCTCCCCAGGGATTCTCGTTGCGCGGTCAGCCTACGGGCGTGACCGCGAGAGCGGTTGGTGCGCAGCCGCTTCGCGCATAGGATCTTGCGATTCTCGAGCTCGGATCGAGCTCCACGCATCGCGTACTGCGATCGCCGTAGCGGAACACCACCCGAGCGCCGCTCTGCGGCGAACCCCATCACGTCGTGCGTCACGCCGACGATGCGCTCCACCAGTGCTGCGGGCGACCGCGGAGGGCATGGACGATGCTGGGGAGGCTGACGGGCAGCCTGCTGCGGCGACGCTTGAGTAGCCGGCCGGATGACCGGCCCGACGGTTCGCGGCCTCTCCTCACGCGGTATGGCACAGTGGCCGGGTGAGTGAATCTTCCCTGGTTGAGCTTGCTGAAGCCGTCCGTGCCGCCGCGGAGAACCGTGCCCGCCAGAGGCAGTTGGCGGTCCAACTTGAGACCACCGAGGCGCTCGTGGCGACCCGGCGCGATGAGTTGGCCCAACTGCACAGCGCGTTGCAGGTCGAACTGTCCGAGGTGCGCCGGCTGGAGGAGGCATCGCTGACGAAGCTGTGGGCGACGCTACGCGGAAACACGGCCGATCGCCTCGCCATCGAACGCGCCGAGGCGGACGTTGCCGCGATCGCGGTCGCCTCCGCACAGTCGCGGCTCGACAGTGCCATCGCTGAGGATGCGCGAGTTCGCCGCGAGCACGATGCCCTCCAAGGAGCGGATCGCTCCTACGCCGATGCCCTTGCGGCCTATGAAACTGCGGTCCTCGCGGTCGGTGGGCGGGACGCGGAAGAGCTGACGGCGCTGGCGGAACAGCTGGGCGTCACCCAGGCACGCCATCGGGAGGTCGCGGAGGCGGTCGATGCCTTGCGTGCGGCGAGGACCGCACTCGACACGGCCCTCGCGAAGCTCGACAGTGCGGGCGGATGGTCGACGTATGACACGTTCTTCGGCGGAGGACTCGTCGCCGACATGGTCAAGCACTCGAGCATCAACGACGCGACCGAAGCCTTCAGGGAGGTCAATCGAGCCCTCGAGCGGCTCTCCGTGGAGCTCGCCGACATCGGGGGCGCTGCGATCGACGGCGTCGAGGTGTCTGAGACTCTGGCGGTCTTCGACGTGCTGTTCGACAACATCGTCAGTGACTGGATGGTGAGGGAACGCATCTCCGAAGCCAAGGCACGTGCCGAGGACCTTCGTCGGCGGCTCTCTCAACTCGCCGGCGAGCTTGACGGCGAAGCCGTGGCGATCTCGACGCGAGTCACCGAGTTGCTGGGCCGCCGCGAGGAGATCCTCCGCCGGCCATGACGCGACCTGACGGTGGCGCATCCGGTGTCGCCGGTACCATCGTCCAAGTGCCTGACACTTCCGCCCACACCTCCTCCCCGCACGTCATCGATCCTGCGGACCTCGAGGTCACCCTGCGGGTCCTGGCGTCGCTGGGCGACGTTGACGAGGATGACCCCGACTTCACCGCGGTGCGCAACGCCACGGCAGCGATGATCAAGGCCGTGAAGCAGCGTCGCCGCAAGGACCGTCGTGCCGCCATCGCTGCGGCGGACTCCGCCGTCGTGGCCGCGACCGCGACGGGCGCGGCGGATCGCATCGACGATGAGACCAGGGGCTGACCCTCGAGGCGCGCGTGGCGTCACCGACGGCAGGCACCTACCTCAAGCCCCGTCCCTGCTACATCTGCAAGCAGGACTACACGACCGTCGACGCCTTCTATCACCAGCTGTGCCCCGCCTGCGCGGAAACGGGGCACGCCAAGCGTCACGCGCGCACCGACCTGCGCGGCCGTCGCGCCCTGCTCACCGGCGGCCGCGCGAAGATCGGGATGCACATCGCGCTGCGACTCCTGCGCGACGGTGCCGCGCTCACGCTCACCACGCGCTTCCCCGGGACGCGGTGCGACGCTTCGCGGCGATGCCCGACGCGGCGGAGTGGCTGTCCCGCCTCACCGTCGTCGGCATCGACCTGCGCGACCCGTCGCAGGTGGTGGCGCTTGCCGATGCGGTCGCGGCGGACGGCCCGCTCGACATCGTGATCAACAACGCGGCGCAGACGGTGCGCCGCTCCCCGGCGCGTACGCGCCCCTGGTCGACGCCGAGTCCGTGCCGCTCTCGCCCGGGCTGTGGGAGGAGGGCAAGGGCCCTCACCTCCTGACGCTGGGGCCCTCGAACGATGCGCATCCGCGCGGCATCGAGGCGAGCATCGCCGTGCATCCGCTGCTGGCCTCGGCGCACCATGGCGAGGTGGCCGATCAGTCGGCCCAGCGCCTCACCGAGCTGGCCCTCGCGCCCGGGTCCTCGTCGCTCGAGCGACTCGCGGATGGCACGGCGATCGACGCCGGCGGGCTGGTGCCTGACACTCACGACACCAACTCATGGGTGCAGGCGGTCGGCGAGGTGACCCCGCTGGAACTGCTCGAGGTGCAGCTCTGCAACTCGACCGCGCCCTTCATCCTGATCAACCGCCTGCGCTCGTCGCTCGCGGCGGCGGCCGCAGCATCGTCCAGCGGGCGTTCCTACGTGGTGAATGTCTCCGCCATGGAGGGCGTCTTCGAGCGCGGCTACAAGGGCCCGGGCCATCCGCACACCAACATGGCGAAGGCGGCGCTCAACATGCTCACCCGCACAAGCGCCCGCGAGATGTTCGAGACGGACCGGATCCTCATGACGTCGGTGGACACCGGGTGGATCACCGATGAGCGCCCCCATCCGACAAAGGTGCGCCTTGCCGAGGAGGGTTTCCACGCGCCGCTGGACCTGGTGGACGGCGCGGCGCGGGTCTACGACCCTGTGGTGCGCGGGGAGGCGGGCGAGGACCTCTTCGGGGTGTTCCTCAAGGACTACGCGCCGTCGAAGTGGTGACGGCATGATCCGCCTGCCCGCACCGGGCCACCGGGTGGTGGTGCGGTACCTGCTGCCCGATGGCCAGGCGACCGATGCGCTGGGCGCTCTGGTGAGCGTGACCGCCGAGGAGGTGGTGGTCGAGACCAGGCGGGGCACCGTGCGGATCGTCGGCGACACCATCATCGCCGCCAAGGAGGTGCCCCCGGCGCGTGAGCCGCGTACCGGTGCCGCTCCTCACAGTGACGGCGAGGTGACGCCGTGAGCGAGATCTTCGACGCGCTACGGCGCTGGCCCGATGTCGAGGCGCCTGGACTTGTCGCCGTCGACGCTGCGGATCGGCTGATCCTCGACGAGTCGGCGGAACTGCGCGCTTCCGCGCAGCCGGGGGACGTTGCGGTGATCAACGATGCCTACGGCGCACTCACCCTGGGGGCGGCACATGCCGGCGCCGACGGGATTCGCGCGCACCTCGACGCCATCACCGGCGAGCGCGCGCTTGAGGCCAACGCTTCTCGCTTAGGGCTGGCCGACCACTTCCGCATCGTCCCCCTGGACGCGAGCCTGGTGAGCGGGGCACGGGTTGTCGTGCTTCGCCTGCCCCGCTCCCTCGAGGCGCTGCGGGACATCGCCGGCCTGATCGCCGCACACGCCGACGCCGACGTGGTCGTCGTCGCGGGAGGGCGGCTGAAGCACATGTCGGTGTCGATGAACACGGTGCTCGGCGAGCACTTCGGGCAGCTGGACGTCAGCCATGCGCGGCAGAAGTCTCGGGTGCTCTCCGCCCGCGCGCCTCGGGATGGCCGCGATCCCGCTCCCGCCGCGGTGCGGGTCGCAGGACTTGAGGTGCGGGCGTACGGCGGCGCCTTCGCGGGCGCGCGGCTCGACATCGGCACGCGGTTGCTGCTCGAGAACCTTCCCTACGTCCCCGTCGGCGGGACGCCAAGCGATCCCCTCATCGACCTGGCCTGCGGCACCGGGATCGTTGGCGCGTGGATGGCGACGCAGTATCCCGGCGCGCACGTGTACGCGTCCGATCAGTCGGCGATCGCCGTAGCCTCTGCGCGAGCGACGATGCTCGCCAACGGCATCGAGGACCGGGTTGCGGTGGCGCGTGACGACATGCTGGGCGCGAGGCCTTCCGCCAGTGCATCGTTCATCGCGCTGAACCCGCCGTTCCACTCGGCGGCGGCCGTGACTGACCTCATCGCGCCTCGCATGTTCACCGATGTGGCCAGGGTCCTGCGCCCCGGAGGTCAGCTGTGGTGCGTGTGGAACTCTGGGCTCAGGTACCGCCCGCTGCTCGAGCGAACGATCGGCCCCACCGAGCAGGTCGCGCGCAACGCCAAGTTCACTGTCACCGTGTCGACGCGTCGGTGACAGACGCCCGGCACGTGCGGTCGGGTGCGGGACTCTGCGTCTTGATCCCCGCATGTAGCAGGACCCAAGGGCCCAAGTGTGCGAACGCCGTATCACGCGTCCGCATCCAAGAAGGTCCTGGTATCCCTGAGGCCCCCGGACCTTCCACCAGATCCCCAAACGATGACTCTCCGCGCGAAACGACGCCGCCACCTTGGACGCCCTGCAGGCCCTGCTGCGCGCGTTCCAGCAGGTCTACAACCACGAACGGCCGCACCGCGCCAACGACCGCCGAATCCCGCGGAGGCCCCCGAAGCACTACCCATGGGCGCACCCCGCATCGACCTGCTCGGCAAGTCTTGGTGAGTCCGCTACGACACCGTCGACACCGTCGGCGTCATCATCCTGCGCGGCCGCGCTCGCTGACACACGAGTGCTCGTTCTTTGACGCTTTCGTGCACCTGTGTGTCAGCGAAACGGCCATGAGTTTCGGGGTGGCCACAACCGGCCCTGCCCGCCGCGAAGAGGGCGACGAGAAAGGGCCGCCCTTCCCGGCATCTACCAGGAAGAACGGCCCTTCGTCACGTCGGGCTGACAGGATTTGAACCTGCGACCCCTTGCAGGGACCGGGCACTTTCCGGAAACTTTGCGGTTGTCTTGGAATCTCGCGAGTTCCCTCGGATTAATCGGGAACGTGGCGGCTCCCGCATTCCGACTGTGCCCCGTGATTTCCGGTTGGTCCCGGTTGAATCTGATGGCAATTCGATGAGGTCGCGAGACCGCCCCGGACGCCGCCACCCACTTCGGCAGACCCAACCGCTGGCAGACCTCCACTCGGCTGGCAGCGTGGGTTCCGGCGATCCCGTCCGGGTGTGACTCGTGAATTGGCGGGCCCCCACGATGGGGCGGGGTGCCTTACTCAGGATCTGTCCGTCCGCCGGGTGCATGCGCAGCGCCTCCTTCACGAGGCGACGCAACTCGATGGCGCTCGTGCCCTCGAGCGACGGTTGGCGACACTGCATCGCGACCACGTCATGGTGGCGCAGCCGCAGGTAGGGCGGCGCAGCTCACGGGTCTTGACGTCGGAAGATGTGCTCGTAGTGCCATTCGAAGTACTGCTCGCTTGCCTCGTAGGCCTCGAACTTCCGGCCTGCGATCTCCGCGATGCGGCGCCCGATCGCCGATGAGCCAGCGACCGCCGGCGTGCCGATGATGACGCCAGCCTGCACGGCGACGTAACCGTCCTCGAACAGCGCGTCGCACCCGAAGACGCAGGCCAGCATGGCGATCCTGCCCAGATCGCGGATCTCGTCAGGCGTGGCCGCGGATCGCCGCTTGATGTGCGACGCCCACAAGAACCTCGCGGGATACACCTCGCCGCAGAGCGCACAGTTCGCATCGGCGCGCCCAGCGAGCAGGAACTGCCGCAGTCGTTGCTGTTCGCGCCTCTGCTTGGCGGTCACCGGGCGATCGAGATCCCCTTGGAAAGGGCCAGGCACGAGCTCCGGCGCACGGCTCTCGGGACCTGGCGCCTCACCCTCGTCGGCGAGTTCCACCCTCACCGGGCTGCCCTCGACAATACGAGCCCCCGGGATCGTCAAGAGCACAGCTCCAATGAACGCACTGCGGTAGCCGAGAACATCCGGGGTGACCTCCACGATGCCGCGGTCGTGCAACAGCTCGAGGCCCGCTGCAACGTCCGCGATCGGTACTCGCTGGCCCTCCGGCGAGCGCGTAGTCGCGACCACCACATCACGACTGCCTACGTGGAGCACGCTGTTCACCGATCCCGAGACCGTGTGAAGGCGAAGCCCGACGAGCCGCCGCAGCAGCAGCTCCGCATCGTCATCCGGGCGAGTCGGTATCCGCGCGGCGTAGCGGACTCCCGCATAGAAGCGGTTCCCCTTCGGGTGCGGAACGATGGCGTTGCCGTCCAGTGCACGCGCGCGTAGATGCCCTTCGGCGTCCGAGCCGGGGGTCAACACGTTGACGACCGTCGGGTCGGCATACAGAGTGCAACGCAACTCGCCGATGACGGCGTGCATCGCGGTGCGAGGCTGGACCGACGCGAGTGGCTGATTGACGGGGCTCAACGTCGCCGCAGCGTCGCGCCCAAAGACAGCAGCGAGCGTCGCAGCGACCGCCGCGGCAGCCGGGCTCAGTGCAGCCTGGGAGGAGATGCTCGCCTCGGCTTCCTCGCGCGAACCAAAGTACGTGACCACGGGCTCACCCTACCGGCGACACCACCCCGGTAGCCGAGAACGACAACGGAGCTGGACGCCCGACTGTCGCGGTCTACGTGCCCCGAGCGTTCCTCTGGATAGCGGCCGCGTGGGGGAACGCGAAGCCGAAACGCATGGTGGACTTCTCGGCCGTGCGATCGGGTCTGCCCCAGCGAAGGTGGACGTCAATCACCGTTGCATCAGCCCCCGATCCCCGTGCCTAGAACCCATCGGCCAGGAGCCTCCCAACGATTTCTCGCCCCACCGTGATGCGATCCACGCTGTCGACCATCTGCCCACCGACTTCGCGCTGAGTCACTGGAATCAGGCCTTCATATGGCCCAACCTGGACCCAGCCCAGCGACTCCATGATCTGCAGGAATCGCGGCCCGCTCTTCTGGCCCGCGCTGCGAAGCCGAACGGCCCAACCATCGTCGACGCAGCGAACCTCAGCGCTCTTGCGGCGGAACTTGAACCAGCGTTCCGGCTCACTCCCGCGGTACCAGGGGTCTTCAATCTTGTCGGGTCGGCCGGACTCTTCCCACAAAGTCAGCAGGTACGGGTCGCGGTACCAGCTGTTGAGTTGAGTCTTGATGAGCATGCGCACGTTGTATCCGATGTCCTCGCTGTGACGCACGTAGATACCTGAGTCGCCTGACCGCATCGAGGGGTAGCGCGCGAAGTAGTAGCGCCAGTCGAAGCACCTCGCCTCCTCGCGGTCGGCGAGCCAAGCGGCGCGAATGTCCCGCATCGTCACGGTCGGAGCGACATCGCTTTCCGCGACCGCGTCGAGTAACTGCATGAGAGCATCGCGAGTCGACGCGATGCGGTCGCGCTGACCGCCAGCGAGCAGATCGCGCCAGAACTGTGTCTGGCCCATAGCCGCCGTACCGAAGAGCGACTTGGTCGAGCGTGGCACGGTGCGCTGATATTCGCCGAAAGTGAGCAACGCAGCCGAAGCGTCGGCCCAATGGCCCTCGTGTGAGAACACCGCATCGAACGCCGCCGCGCGCGCCGCGAGCCGTGCATCGTCCAGGTCGAACGAGGTGAGCGCGCCGCGCAGCATGTCGTGGTCCTCCAAACGGTGGATCACCCCTTCGAGGTGCGGGTTCGATGCGAGGAACTCGGCCTTCGCGATCTCGTCGGCGACCTGCGCTTGGTTCAGCGTTGAGATCGACTGGAGGTCGCCGTCAATCATCAGACGGTCGACGTCATTCAGAATCGCGGGCATGTCAGCGAGACGGATCTCGTCACCGGACCACTCGACGATGTTGCGCAATGCCCGGAGACGAGCCATCGGCTCGTCTGTGTGTCCGATGCGGTGCATGAGGACCGCGTAGAGCAAGATGCCTTGCTGGAGGCTGAAGGCGCGGGCCTTGGAGTGCCAGAGTTCGCCGTAGTCCCGGCAGCAGGCCGTGAATAGGTCGGATTGTGCGCCGCGACCGAACAGCGGGATCGCTGTCGGCTCCGTTTGATCGTTGCTCGGGGCTGCTGCCGCGGTGGTGAAGACTTCGCCGAAGTAGTCAGGGATCTCCGCTCCCAACCACGTATCGAAGGCGTCGAAGACGAACGTGAGGTGCGTTTCCCAACGGGGCGCTTCGGGCCCGAACAGAGCGTACGCGCGGGGCCCGAGTGGCCCGCTCGTGACAGTCCCGTCTCGCCATTCACAGACCTCGATGAGGAAACCGAGGTAGCGCATGAACTCGTCGTCGACGATGTCGTCGTCGCCCCTGTGGGGCCAGAGCATGTCGGACCAGTCGACGTCAACCTTGCGGGCGAACTCCTTGGCGCGCTCACCGGTGTGCGCGATCGTGCCCTCGAAGCGCGCCTTGAAGTTCTCGAACGGCGTCAGTGGCTTCCCGCGGGAGTTCATCTTGATGTAGAGGTCGTCGCCTTGGCGTGCCTCGTTGATCTGGAGCGTATGGAAGCTGACGACCGGGCCGTCTTCCCGTGTGAGTCGCTCCCAAATCAGGTGCGGGTCAATTGCGTCGAAGCGCTCCGCGATGGCGTCAATCATGACCAGCATCGCCTTGATGGTGGGATCGTGGCGCCAGTCGAAGGCGAACCACGGCTGGTCCATGAGCCAACGTGACGATGGCTCGCCGCTGGCCATCGCGGTCGGGTCGGTGAGCCGCTCGCAGAAGGTACGGGCGCTGGGCCGCGTGGCGTAGTTGAAGTTCGCCCACGTCCCACGGTGCTCGAGCTCGCCAGTGCGGCACGCGGCATACCAATGGATCAGAAACAGGGTAGTGAGGCGTTGCTGGCCGTCCAGGGGCCGGAACACGCCGTCGGCAAAGTCGCCGTAGATGAAGTCGAGGCTTACGGGCACGCCGCACTCGACCGCGTTGGCCAAGACTTCGAGGAAGCCGTCGCGGATGTCTCGGACAGCGACGCCTTCCCGACCCTGGGCGTAGTCGCGTTGAATCAACGGGATCTCGATGCGCGAGATCCCGCTGTCGCGGAAGAGTCCGCTGTACGAAGCAATCTCGCCCTTCACAGCTCGGCTCCTTGGCTCGTCGTGCGCAGATAGGGCCGCAGGGTGCTGCGGATCGCATCGAGGTAAGCGGCCCGGTCGGTCTCGGTCCACAGGTGCGGCTGCTGAGCGTCCGCGTCCGTGAAGTACTTAAGGAAGACCTGGCGCGTGGCGGGTGGCACGTAAGCGCCCTGACGGTCGCGCTCGATGAGCGTACGACGCTTAACTTCAAAGACCGCGTTGCTCAGCGCGGCGTTGTCTCCGGACGTGAGCAGTGCCAAGTTGGCGAGGCCGTGCACATCATCCCCGCCGCCATTCTCAGCAGTCAGAAGTCGCGTCACCGCGAGTTCGGCGGCGCGGAAGGATGCCTCAGTGAGGTCCCCGAGCGCACGGTCCACCTCGGCGACGGCTCTCTCGCGCTGCGCACCGTCGATCGCGTCGAGGCCATCGAGGGCCGCGCGATGGTCCGCGAGCCAGGTTCGCCACTGCTCGGCTCGACGCAGCGGTTCGGCGTTCTGAGCGTGGATGTGCTCAAGGGACCAACGCTGCGCGTGATGCTCGCTGAAGGAGTAGCGCGCGTGCGCGTATGCGGCCGTACGTGCGGTCTCGATGTTCATTAGGAGCAGTGCGTCGCCACACTTGGATGCGCGATGCTCATACCCGATGTCGCCAAGTTCGTCCTCACTGAGGTCAAGCCGCGCCGAGATCTTGCCGGTCAGAGCCTCATCGAACTCGCTCTTGGGCAACTCCGCCGCGAGTTCAATGAGCTCGCGGAAGGGTTCACCCAGGTACATCAGGTAGCCGACCTTGTGGAAGAGGCTGCGGTCCTCGAACCACCACATCATGGTGGCGTGGATATCAAGTACGTCCTGCCAGAACGCAAGTGGCCACGGGGCGCCCTCGGGTGGGTCGATGCGAGCGCGCAGGGTCTCAAAGGTGAAGTACCGAGGGCGGTCACGCCCGGTCGGGCCTCCTGCCATGGCATCGAGAAGGAAATCGATGCGCGTCGACGGCGGCTGTAGCCCGCCAGCCGCGAAGCCCCAGACTTCGGGACGCTGCAGCTGCCGCTCGATCATGTCCCACTGGGCAGCGACTTCCTCCGCGCGCCCCGTGCCGGGCATCACTTCCCTCGTCTTGGCCAGGACCAACGCCTTGACGAGCTCGGAGTCCGTCAGCGGTATCCGGCCTACGTTGAGACGCGTGAACAAGTCTGTCGAGTCGTCGTGGGCTGACGCCTGGTACCAGATGACGACCACGCGCTCGAAGAGCAGCGTGTAGAACTTGTTCGCGACGTACTGGCGCAGCGTGCCGTGCCGATCGAACCACTGCTCGATCGTCTGGTACGCGGCAGCCATGTGGAAGTAGTCGATGTTCTCGCCGGCAAGATCGACGTTGACCTCGCTGAGAAAAGCCTCGCTACCGGGTCGGGTCTCGTACTCGAGCGAGTAGCCAGGCCCTTGGTTCTGAAGGTTGGCCCGTTGCATGAAGTGCATGATCAGATACAGGGTCGTGAGTCGCTGCTGGCCATCGATGAGCTCCCAGCGATCATCGCCTGCGGGCTTCACCACGACGGGCTGGAGGTAGTACCTGTCCCCCTCGCTGGTCCAGACGTCATCGAGAAGCCGCAGCACGTCCGCCGTACCCCATCGGTAGCCACGTTGATAGGACGGCACGAAGAATCGTCCTTCGATCCTCCCAGCGAATACTTCGCCGAGCGAGCCGGCCAACATGTCGTGTTCCATCTAGCGCCCCCTGGAATGCCGCCGGACGCCGGCGACGCGTTGCCGAAAGATAGGTCGACCAGGCCTGGCCGTCGACCGGTCCGAGCCTAGCCAGGTCATCTGACACATGCGGGCACCTCCGAGCCTTGAGCGCGTCGCATCTCCAATGCCGCTGCCGCAACCCGGTCGGGTCTGCCGCACCGATAGGTGACAGGGGCTAGTCACGCGGCGAGGGCCACGTTGGTGGTCATGATGGTCTCGTACTCGATGGGCGTCAACTTGCCCAGGGCTGCCTGTCGGCGTCGGCGGTGGTAGGTCCGCTCGATCCAGGTCACGATCGCGATGCGGAGCTCCTCGCGGGTGTCCCAGGTGCGGCGGTCGAGGACGTTCTTCTGCAACAGCGAGAAGAACGACTCCATGGCCGTGTTGTCGCCAGCAGCGCCCACGCGGCCCATGGATCCGACCATGCCGTGGCGCAGCAAAGCGTGGACCAGCTTCCTGGAACGAAATTGCGATCCTCTGTCGCTATGCAGCACGCATCCGGCGACATCACCCCTGCGTGCGACCGCATTGTTGAGCGCGTTGACGGCCAGGCGGGACTTCATGCGCGAGTCGATCGAGTCCCCCACGATGCGGTTGGAGTACAGGTCCTTGACCGCGCACAGGTACAGCTTGCCCTCAGCCGTCCGATGCTCCGTGATGTCCGTCAGCCACACCTGGTTCGGTGCGTCCGCGGTGAAGACCCGCTGCACGAGGTCGTCGTGGACCGGCGGGCCGGCCTTGCCCTTCTTGCCCCGGCTCTTCTTACCGAAGGTGGACCACCAGCCGTTGTCACGGCAGATCGCCCAGCCGGTGCGCTCAGCCATCGGCTCACCGGCCACACGGGCCTCATCGACGAGGAACCGGTAGCCGAACTCGGGATCGTCCTTGTGCGCGTCGAACAGGGCGTTGGCGCGATGCGCAGCGACGAGTTCAGCATCGGTGACAGGGCTGTCCAGCCACCGGTAGTAGGGCTGGCGAGCGAGCTTCAAGACCCGGCACGTCACCGCGACGGGAATCCCGTCAGCGGCGAGCTCTTTCACGAGCGGGTAGAGCCTTTTCCCGGCAGGTGCGCCTGCGACAGGTAGGCGGCGGCACGGCGCAGGACCTCGTTCTCCTGCTCCAGCAGCCGGATCCGCTTCTTCAGCTCACGGGTCTCGGCGGCTTCGGTGCGGCTCACACCGGGCTTGACGCCCTCGTCGACGTCGGCGCGACGCATCCACTTCTGCAGCGTCATCGGATGGACGCCGAAGTCACGGGCGATCTGCTCGATCGTGACACCGGGCCCACGGTTCCACGCGAAACGGACCACGTCGTCACGGAACTCACTCGGGTAGGGCTTAGGCACAGCAACATCCTTCCAGGCCGCCCGCACGGGCAAGCCAGATCAGATGTCACCACTCAGTACGGCAGACCCCCTCGCGCCATCGTCGGCGCGCTGCTGACCTACGTGCTGATCTTCGCGGTGCTCATGCTGGTCGTCTCCGCGATTGTCTGGGGCGTCGCAACCTCGAGCGGGAACTACCAGCTCGCGATTCGTGCTCGCACCGCCGTCCTCGTCGCCGTCGGCGCAGCGGCGCTCGCGGGTGCCGCTGTCGCCTTGATGAACTTCCTTCTCGGCGTCGGCGAGACGTTGTAGGTGTCAGAGTTCGTTGATCCTGCCGCCACGCGGTGAAGGAGGCGCCGCACCTCGCGCCGTGTCTTGCCAGGGTCTGGGCTGTTCCGCCCGGCCCTTCGCGCCGATACTCGCGATCGCGGCACAAACCGCTAGTCAGGCCATAGGGGTGCTTGACGGCTCGTTGACCCGTGTAGCGATCACCCGAAGTGCGCGCTGTCAGGCAAGTAGCGATCAAGAGCCGGCGGCGGGCCGGTCAGTTCTCGCAGTCGCACGACGTGAGGAAGCAGTGTGGGCAAACTTCGACGCCACGGACGCCCGCGCGATTCAGACGCGGCCGTCCTCGCAAGTACCCGATCCCGAGCGGGCTGCCGTACTGAACGAGACAACAGACCTCGCAGAACGTGGTTTGCCCGAAGGACTCACCCGACGCGACCCGGTCGAAGACTTCTAGCAAAGTTGGACCGTCCACCTCGCTTACCAATGCGCGAGTGTCCCGCAGCCCGCAAGAACGCCGGTGCACGATATCGCCGAAGAATCCGTCAATGTGAGCTCTCGTAACGACCGCGCCCTCGTTGTACGCCTGGGCATTGAGGTCTTTGCCATCTAGCCGGTTTCGCGCCACAGCCATTGGGGCCCCAAGTCATCTACGGGAACGAAGGAGCCCCGGCTCCCCACCGGAGTGTTTGGAGACACTGCTTCCAGAGGAAGCAGGAGGAGCCGAGGCGTGTCGAGCACGATAGCAGGCACACAGCGACAGCCCCAAGCCGCACCAATAGGTGGCAAGGCGGTCCACTGGACTCGCGCCAGAGCCATTCACAGTCGCTCGCGTGACTGTCTGGGCACTGCTAAGAGACGGCTCCGCTGTCGATCGCGGGGGCGCCTCGCGTACCTGTCAGGCAGGTTTCTCTTCGACCTCGACAGGAGCACCTCGTGATCGACATCGACCCCAACAGCAACGGCCTTCCCGGCATCGACCAGCTCCAGACGATCGTGGGCTCGGTCATGACCATCGGCCTCATCCTCGCCGTGCTCGCCCTGATCATCTCGTCGGTCACCTCGGGCTACGGAGCGAACTCGTCGAACCCGCACCTCGCCGCCCGCGGCAAGCTCGGCGTCCTCGTTTCGTGCGGGGCCGCGATCCTCTGTGGCGCGGCGGTAACGCTCGTCAACTTCTTCTGGAACGTCGGCCAGACCGTCTAGCCGAGGCCTTCGGACGAAGGGACCGCCATGGCGAGCGTGTGCGACATCCCCGTCATCGCCGAGGTATGCAACACCGTCGGCGAGGGCACCGCATCGCTGATCTCGGCACCGTTCGACTGGCTGGCATCCGCTCTCGCGGGCGCGGCCGCATGGATCTTCGAGGCAGTGTGGGCGGTCTTCGACACCACCACGCTCGTCGACGTCACCCAGCAGCACTACCTGACCGTCTACAACGTGCTGTTCGGCGTCGCGGTCTTCGTGATGCTGATCTTCTTCTGCCTTCAGCTCATCACAGGGCTCGTGCACCGCGACCCGGGGGCCCTCGGTCGCGCGGCGATTGGACTCGGGAAGTCGGTGCTCGGGTCCTTCATCGTCATCACGCTCACCGCGACGCTTCTCGAGGTCACGGATCAGATCGCCATCGGCATCGTCCAAGCGACCGGCAAC
The DNA here is from genome assembly GCF_030296675.1 of Demequina sediminis. Taxonomy (GTDB): domain Bacteria; phylum Actinomycetota; class Actinomycetes; order Actinomycetales; family Demequinaceae; genus Demequina; species Demequina sediminis. Next base: position 828,033 of record NZ_AP027736.1, read on the forward strand.
ACCATGGAGGGCATGGGCGAACGCCTCGCGATGATGATGGGCGGGCTGGTGGCCGTCAACATCGGCGCCCCCGGTGTCGGAGCCATCGTCACGATCTTCCTCGCAGGTCTCGCCGTCGCCGCGGCAGCGATCGTCTGGTTCTCGCTGCTCATCCGCAAGGCGTTGCTACTGGTCGCAATCGTGTTCGCGCCGATCGCACTGGCCGGCATGACGTGGGATGCCCCCGCGGATGGGTGGGAAAGTGGGCGGCGTTCGTCCTCGCGCTCATCTTCTCGAAGCTCGTGCTCGTCGTGATGTTCCTCGTCGCGATCAACCAGACGGCCGCGCCCATCGATCTCGACCTCGCATCGATCTCCGACCCGATCGCCGGGGTGGTGGTGCTGCTCATTGCGGCGTTCGCGCCCTACATGACGTACAAGTTCATCTCGTTCGTGGGTGTGGACATGTATCACGCGATGTCGACGGAGCAGGAGGCCAAGTCCGCGCTCAACCGGCCGATCCCCGTGCGTGCGCCCGCGATGCCTCAGGCCGCCCGGTCGGTGCTCGACGGCGGTGGCGGTGGGAGGGGTGCTGGTGCGGCGCCGCCCACCACGCCCGGCCGGACGATGCCCGCCGCGGGTGCGCAGACCGCGATGCCAGCGGCCGAGCCCGCCGCCGCGTCGGCAGCGGGTGGAGGGTCAGTGACGGCGGGTGCCGGTGGCTCGGGCGCTGCGTCTGGGGCCGGCGCTGCGGCCGGACCCGTCGTAGCCGCCGTCGCGGCCACGGGTGTCGCGAAGGCGACCGCCACTGCGGGACCAAAGGCGGGCGCTGCGGTCGGCGGCGCGGCGGCGGGGCATGCAGACTCGGCGATCCCGAACGCACCTGACTCTCCCGGCGCGCCACCCGCTCACGTGCTGCGGCCCCGCCACTGCCCCGCCCCGCCGGATCCACGCCCGTGCCCCGCGCATCGTCCCCCATTCCGCCACCGCCGCGGCCACCCGTCGACCAACCCACCTCCGTGTAAAGGACGGCTCCCATGGCGATCGACCACGGTGCCCCGCCGGTGCGCCTCTCTCCGGTGCAGTTCTCCCGCCTGGCCAAGCGAGGCGTCATCCTCGGGTTGTCGCTGCCCCAGGTCATCGTGCTGGCGGTCGGTCTCATCACGTTCGTCGCCGCGATCTACGCGGGCGGAGCCCTCGTCGTCGCGTCGAGCTCCCCGATCTGGCTGACCGCGGCCATCGTCGCCTTCGTGCCCGTCGGCGGCCGCAAGGTGATCGAATGGTTGCCTGTCGCCGGCCGCTGGGTGTGGCGGGCCACCGGCGGCCAGCTCGTGTTCCGGCATCACGTGGTCAAGCCGCGGCCCGCAGGAACGCTGGCGCTGCCCGGCGACGCGGCTGCGCTGCGCGAGTGGGAGGACCCCGAGACCGGGGCAGCGATGATCCACGATCCGCATGCTCAGACCCTGACTGCCGTCATCGGAGTGACGCACCCGGCGTTCGTGCTGCTCGACCCTGGTGAGCAGGAACGGCGCGTCAGTGGCTGGGGTCGCGTGCTCGCCACAGCGTGCCGGTCGGGGCGCATCGCGCGCGTACAGATCTCGGAACGCACCCTCCCCGACTCGGGCAGCGGCCTGGCCGAATGGTGGACGCGATACGGCAAGGACGACAACACGTGGCCCGCGGTGAACTACCGCGAGCTGATCGGTCGTGCTGGGCCCGCGACCGAGCGCCACGCCACCACGATCTCGCTCGCGCTGGACATGAAGGCGTGCGCGCGTCAGATTCGCGCCGCAGGCGGCGGGATGAAGGGCACGGCGGCAGTCCTGCGCCAGGAGATGGCGACCTTCGCCTCCGCGCTGCGCGCGGCCGAGATCACCCCGACGGGATGGCTCAGCCCGGGAGAGGTTGCCGTGATCCTCCGCTCGGCTTACGACCCTGCCGCTGGCCAGGCGCTCGAGCGGCACGGGGAGATCGGCCGCTCGTTGGCCACGGCGGGACCGGTGGGCCTCAACGAGACGTGGGAGAGGCTCCGGAGCGACTCGGCGTATCACGCGGTGCTGTGGGTGTCGGAGTGGCCCCGCTCGTCGGTGTACCCCGACTTCCTACGCCCGCTGCTGCTGACCTCAGGCATCCAGCGCACCTTCACGATGATCTACACACCCGTGCGCGCCGACGTCGCCGCCCGCGACATCCGCAAGAAGAAGGTCGGGCTCATGTCCGACGCCACCCAGCGTGCCCGCATGGGTCAGATCGAGGACGCCGAGCGCGCTGCGGAGTTCCAGGACGTGCTCCAGCAGGAGTCGGACCTCACCGCCGGGCACGGGGTGCTGCGGTACACGGGACTCATCGCCGTTTCTGCCCGCACCGAGGACGCGCTCGAGGAGTCCGTCGCCGCTATCGAGCAGACTGCAGTTCAGGCCTCCTGCGAGACGCGGCGGCTCGTCGGGCAACAGGCCCACGCGTTCGCGGTGGCGGCGTTGCCGCTGTGTCTAGGCGTGTGAAGTGTTCACTGATTGACCGCCGCGCTCACCCTCAATCGGATAATCGAAGGCATGCGGACACAGGGCGCTCCAGCCGCGACGCTCCCACGGCAATACCGTCGTGTAACTGGCTCCTCGGCTACCCTGCCAACAGTTTCCATAAGAGATGTTGCGAGGTGGCGGCATGGGTTGGTTCGGGCGAGGCCCTCGTAAGTCGAGTGGGTCAACCCTTTGGGCATGGGGCCCGGGCGACCTCGGCCAACTCGGAGACGGGCGCGGCCCGGGCGTTCACCGCCCAGCCCCGCTCCGAACGACTTCCGAGATCATCGAGGTAAGCGGTGGCCACAGCTTTGCGCTCGCGCGGTGCGCTGACGGAACAGTCCTCGCGTGGGGCAGCAACGAGAACGGCGAATTGGGCGACGGGAGTCGGACCTCGAGGTCCAAGCCTGGACGCGTCGACGGGCTTAGCGATGTAGTCGCCGTCGCAGCGGGAGTTGCATCGGGCTACGCACTTCGCGGCGATGGAACGGTCTGGGCGTGGGGCGCGAACAACGGGTACCAGCTTGGTGACGGCAGTCAAGAAGGCCGATTACGGCCGAACCGCATCGTCGCCTTGAAGGATGTAGTAGGGATCGCGGCTGGTGAGTTCACTGCGTACGCATTGAAGTCCGACGGCACAGTGTGGTCGTGGGGAGCAAACGGCGCGGGCGAGTGCGGCAACGGCTTCGACCTGGGAGCCGTGCCAACGCCGACCGAGGTCTTCAACTTCCGATTCATGACTCCAGACGGAGGCATGGGTGAGTGCCACAGCATCGCAGAACTGGCCGAAGCCACTGGCGGAATTGTCTCGATCGCCGCCGGGTACCGTGCCGCGTATGCGCTCGGACGCTCGGGAGTGGTCGTTGCATGGGGCAGCAACGAGAACGGGCAGCTCGGAAACGGCAACAGCAGGCCCGATCACGTCGCGCGATTCGACCTCATGAACGGATACGTGCAGTGGGCGATCGTCGAGCAGTTGCCGCCTGCGATCCAGATCACCTCACGCGGCAATTCCGCTTACGCGCTCGCTGAAGACGGGACTGTGTGGAGTTGGGGCGCCAACGAGTACGGGCAACTGGGCGCTGCCCCCTCAACGGATCCGTTCATCACAGCCCTCGCTGCTATCGCAAAGAACTCGTCTCGGACACTGCCAGGGCTCGTTGACGGGCTCACCAACGTTGTACAAATCGCGACAAGCGCCGATACGGCTTACGCACTGAAGAGCGATGGCAGCGTATGGGCGTGGGGCGAAGGCGAGTACGGGTGCCTTGGAGATGGCACGACGGCGAACCGAGCCCGCCCCTCGCGCGTAGATTTGGGCGGTCCCGTCACACAGATCGCGGGCGGCCTCATCAACGGATACGCGGTCGGGGCAGCAACCGCATAGCGGCAGTAAACACCCGGAGAAGGTCCTGTCGACCTAATTGTCGTCTACTGCCAGATCTCCAAAGCGCTCGGGTCAGTCATCTCCATCTGCGTGACGCCTTCGTAGAGGTAGATCTCACCACTGCCGCAGATCGTCGCATCCGCGTCGATCGGTTCGAGGTAGATGTCCCAGAAGATGAACGTGAAACGGTCAACGGAAGGATAATCCGCGCCGATGTTAACGAACGTGCCGTGCTCGGTCTCGCGGCTGCTCATCAGCGGGCCGCATACGCGCTGCACCTCTCCTACGTGCGCGGCCGCTTGATCCCATCCGAGACCGTCTTCGGGCCACGTCGCGCCCTGCCCCACGGATCGCCACGATGACTCGTCGGCCGTGCCAGCCGTACTGAAACTGCACCATCCATCCTGTTCGAGCAGTTCGACAGCTTCCGCGCGCATACCCCAACCGAGCAACTCGTCGCAGGAATCGCTGCCGTACTCGCTGTCTCTGGCGTGAGCAACATAATCGACAGCAATGTCGTACTCATCCGAGCAGTTGTCGCTCAACGCCTGCAGCACGGAGTTCATGTCGCCCGCGTCCGATCGCTCATACGCAACGGCAGCGTTGAGGAGCTCCGAGCAGTTCGGTACTGAGTAGGCGGAATCCGAGTTCGGCGTGCCCGAACAAGCCGCCACCGTAGTCGCGAGGAGGGGCGCGAAGAGTGAAGCGGCTGTGAGCCGCGAAGTAGGCCTCATAGGCTCCTCATATTGGCCGGTCACCGTCGTAGCGGACTGGACTTGTGCCACGACACGCCGCGCGAGCCAGGCGAAACATCACCTGGGACATGGGTGGAGCCCGCATGCGGATGTGGCCACCGCTCCGTCGCGCGTGTCTCGCTACTTTGGCCCTCCAAAACCAAGGTGGCCCGTCGAGTCGACATTGTTCAAACGCCCGAGTCTTGAAAGACGTCTATTCTCGGATGCTCGCACGATGGTCGACGCGATCGTCTGCCGTGATCTCACCCGGGTTACGGGCTCTTCGCAGTTGACGGTGTAGCGCTCTCTGCGGTGAGTGGTCGGGGGTAGGGGTCGAGGTCCTCCAGGATGGAAGTTCTCACACTGACCATCTGAAAGACCTCGACTTGCTCAACGCTACCTTCGGCGCGCCCGACCTCACGACCTTCTGCAACCTCGACGCGCTCGGCCTGACCGTCACGGGCCAGCACGTCGCACCCGACCGGGCGACGCTCGAGTGCCGTGTCGCCGCCGTCGACGACCAGTGCCGTGGCTGCGGCGGGCGCGGACAGTCGCGAGGATCCATCGCCCGCCGCCTCGCACACGAGCCCTTCGGCGGCCGGCCCACGACGCTGCTGGTGCGAGTGCGCCGCTACCGATGCTCGCCGTGCCGCCGGTTCTGGACCGACGACCTTCGCCCAGCGGCTGAGCCACGCGCGAAGGTGTCGCGCGGCGGGCTCACGTGGGCGCTCAAGGCGCTCGTGCTCGACCACATGTCGGTCTCCCGCATCGCGGCGGGGCTCGGCGTCGCCTGGCACACCGCCAACGACGCAGTCCTGACCGAAGGCCACCGTCGCCTGATCAACGACCCGGCCCGCTTCGACGGCGTCGCCGTGATCGGGGTCGATGAACACGTCTGGCGTCACACCCGCTTCGGCGACAAGTACGTCACCGTGATCATCGACCTCACCCCCGTCCGCGACCGGGTCGGTCCGGCCCGGCTGCTCGACATGATCCCTGGCAGGTCGAAGGCCGTATTCAAGACGTGGCTGTCCGAACGCCACCCGTCGTGGAGCAAGCAGATCGAAGTGGTCGCGATGGACGGCTTCGCGGGCTTCAAGACCGCCGCGGCCGAGGAGCTCCCGACCGCGACCGCGGTCATGGACCCGTTCCATGTCGTGAAGCTCGCCGGCGACGCACTCGACCAGTGCCGACGCCGCATCCAACAAGCCATCCACGGTCACCGCGGCCACACTGGCGACCCGCTCTACATGTCCCGCCGCGTCCTGCACACCGGACTCGAGCTCCTCACCGACCGCCAGTGGGACCGCCTCGACGCTCTCTTCGACGCCGACGACCATGCTGAGGTCGAGGTCACCTGGGGCGTCTACCAGCGCATGATCACCGCCTACCGCAACCCCGACCGCGCAGCCGCCCGCGCCGACTTCGCGGCGCTCATCGCGTCGCTACGCACCGGCGTGCCGGCCGCGCTCGTCGAGCTGCGACGCCTGGGCCGGACCCTGAACCATCGAGCCCACGACATCCTCGCGTTCTTCGACCGCCCCGGCACCAGCAACGGCCCGACCGAGGCCATCAACGGCCGACTCGAGCACCTCCGCGGCTCGGCCCTCGGCTTCCGCAACCTCACCCACTACATCGCCAGGTCACTCCTCGAAGCCGGAGGCTTCAGGCCACTGCTACACCCTTGAATGCGAAGAGCCGGGTTACGTGGCAGGACCTGCCATTCGGACTTGAGTCATGGCACGCCTGGTACACGCGGCACCGAGCGATGACGGTCGAGGGTACCTGGGACAAGGCGATCACGAAACCATGCGCCGTCATTGCCTGGTCACCGAGACTGTTCGACATGCCCGTGGGGGCTAATCGCTCTAGTCCAGGTCTTGACGAATCTGTTGCGCGAAGGCCCTCGCGGTTGGGTTTCCGCTGGCGATTGCACCCGGGAGCCACTCGAGAATCTCGTCTCGGCTGAATACCTGAGATATCCCGATCATCGCGTCGGGATAACCAACCTCCGCGGCCCTCATGTACCAATGGCGTGCACTCTTAATGTCTCCGCGAGCTTGTGAGACCACGCCAGCATCCCAAGCCGCCTCGGTGTCGCCAGCATCCGCTGCCTTCGCAAACCAAGCGATTGCGAGATCCGGTTCACCAATACTGTCGTAAACCCCACCGAGGCCAAGCATTGCATCGGCATCTCCACCGACAGCACTCTGCAGCATCTGCAGGAGTGCCGGCGCCGACGCATTGCCAGCTCGCGCCGCTGAATCGAACCACCTCATCGCATCTTCGATTTGGCCACGTCGGAACATAATGCTCGCGACGTTGTGCATCGCGTCGTCATCCCCCGCGTTGGCGGCCCGAACGTACCACTGCAGGGCCTGGTCAACGTCGCCGCGCTGTTCAAGGTTGAGGCCGAGGTTGAACATGGCGTCCCGATTTCCCGCTTGAGCGGCCTTCGTGTACCAGGAAATCGCTTCATCCGTCCTACCGACGGCCACGAGCCTACGGCCGAGTTCATTCATCGCAATCGCATCGTCGACAGACATCGCACCCCCTCATTTGGACTTGGACAATCGTACAGGAATGACGGTACCGGGAGATGCGTCGACCCAGTTGAGCTCTCGCATTGCGTGTCGCTGCAATTCGCACGAACGGCAGGCGCCCACCTGACTCGTGCCACCCTCGCCTCGGCGTACGGCTCGGGCCCGATGTACCTGGGGCTTCGTGTTGGGGTGGGGTGTGTGTCGGTCACTAGGAAGTCGGTTGTGGGAGTCTTCGGGGGTGGCTTCCCGGTTCGTGCGTAGGGTTCGCACCACGTCCGGCGCGGTCGCGGTGCAGATCATCACGCGCATCCCGGGTGAGGCCGACAGCATCGAGCATGTCGGGTCGGCCCACACGGATGCGGAGCTGGCGGTGTTGATGGCTCTGGCGCGTGACCGCGTCGCTCCTGGGCAGGGCGAGCTCGACCTGGGCGCGCTTGCTGCGGTGCCGGCGCGGATGGACGACATCGCGGACTGGACGGCCGCCAAGGTCGAAGCGGCCGACGCGGCTACGGGTGTGGGCCGGCCGGTGAAGGTCGCCGCGGGCGGGCGCACGGTCCGCACCTCTGCGACGGTGCTGTGGCGCGTGTTGACGGACGCGTACACGCGGCTGGGATTCGACGTCGTCGACGACGAGGCGTTCCGGGCGATGGTGCTGGCGCGGCTGATCGAGCCGACATCGAAGGCCGACACGGTGCGGGTCTTGGCGTCCGTGGGCGCGCCGCCGGTGGCGCTCAGAACGCTGTTCCGGTCGCTGCAACGCGTGAATGAGCGCGGCTACCGCGACCAGATCGCCCGTGCCTGCCTGGCCTACTCATTGAAGGCGACCGGTCCGGCGACGTTCGTGATGTACGACGTGACGACCCTGCATTTCGAGAACGACGACGAAGACACCCTGCGACGTGTGGGGATGTCCAAGGAACATCGCGTGGACCCGCAGGTCCAAGTCGGGCTCCTCGTCGACCAGGCCGGGGTGCCGCTCGAGATGCACCTGTTCGAAGGCAACAAGGCCGAGACCACCACCCTGATCCCGGTGCTGCACGCCTTCCAGACCCGTCACGGCATCGACGACATCGTCGTCGTCGCCGACGCCGGCATGCTGTCCGCCGGTAACCTCAACGCCCTCGAGGATGCGGGCTTGTCGTTCATCGTCGGGTCCCGTCTGACGAAAGCGCCCTACGATTTGGACGATCACTTCCACGCCCACGGCAACCACTTCACCGACGGGCAGATCCTCGAATCCACGCGCGTGATGGGCTCCGGGGCCGGCGCGCGTGAACGGCGGATCGTCTACCAGTGGTCGTTCAAACGCAACAAGAGGGACGACCGCAACATCAACCTCATGATCGCCAAGGCCGAAAGAATCGCCGCCGGACAGATGCCGCTACGCAAGACACGGTTCTTGAAGGTGTCCGGTGCGCGCAAAGAGCTCGACCAGGCCACCATCGACCGTGCCCGCCAACTGGCCGGCATCAAGGGCTACGTCACGAACATCCCACCCAAGATCATGCCTGGCAGCGCCATCATCGGCGCCTACCACGACCTGTGGAAGGTCGAGCAGTCATTCCGCATGACAAAGTCCGACCTGAAAGCCCGACCGGTCTTCCACCACAGGCGCGACGCGATCGAGGCGCACCTGACCGTCGTGTTCGCAGCCCTCGCCATCGCCCGCCACCTGCAAGCCGCCGGCGAGATGAGCATCAAGAAAATCATCACGACGCTGCGCGAGGTCCGCTCCTCCACCGTCAGCATCAACGGCGAGACCATCACCTTCGAAGCCGAGCTCGAAGAAGACGTCCAGGCACTACTCGATCGACTCGAATCCAGTCACTAGGGAGTGGCACGAGTCAGGACAGACATCGCACCCCCTCATTTGGACTTGGACAATCGTACAGGAATGACGGTACCGGGAGATGCGTCGACCCAGTTGAGCTCTCGCATTGCGTGTCGCTGCAATTCGCACGAACGGCAGGCGCCCACCTGATTACCACCACGGCAACGCTTGATGGGCAGGCTCCTTGCGGGGACGGCGCGTGTACCTCTCCGTCACCATGACTGGAGGTGCGGCATGCCGACGTTCGAGGACCCGCTCGCCGACGCCGAGGAAGCACGGCAGGCACTTCGGGCGTTGGCGCATGCGACCCGAAGCTTTGCGAGCCCCTCGCAGACGTACGCAGTGGTGGGCGAGTTGCTCGGCGGGCTGCGGTCGTTGCACCAGGTGCTCGACCAGGTCGCCTCGGCGCACACGCGGCACGAGGAGTTCGCCTTCACTGACGACGGGGAGCACTGGACCGGCGTCGAGGAGGCGTTCGCTGCGGCTCGAGGGTTGGAGCGAGCCTCTCGGCTCGTGGCACGGGCCGAGCTCGCGGTGGACCAGGCGTCTCAGCATTCAGGCCGCATCGCGTGGGACACCACGCCGTTCCGGCCCATCGTGCCTGTGAGCGACCGCCTCGCGCCGCGCTTCGGCCCGTCTGACCCGTTCGCCCGACCCGACCAGGCCGCCGAAAAGTCGCAGGGGATTTCGCTGTGAGCCAGACCGAGAAGGACAAGCTGCACACGTCGGTGCTGCTCGGACCAGCGAAGGAACGTCGGCGGGATCGCAAGGCTCGGCGCCGGGCAGCCGCGCAGCTCACGGCAGTCGACCGGCGGACCAAGGAGGCGTTCGCCAAGACGGAGTGGGAGGCGGAGCGCGCCCGGCAGAAAGCGACCACCTACCTGCCGTCCTCGGGCGAGGCGCGAACAGCCGCACTCCGCACGCCAGGAAGGCTTCACCTCCCGAGGCACCAGGACACCTCGGCCACGCTCCAGGGCGCCTATCCGTTCATGGCCGAGGGCGGCTTCGGCTCGCACGGGGTATTCATTGGCGCCGACCTGTTCTCCGGGTCCTCCTTCGTCTACGACCCGTGGGTGCTGTACTCACGCGGGATCATCACCGCGCCGAACATCGTGCTGGCCGGCATCGTCGGCTCCGGCAAGTCGTCGCTCGCCAGGAGCCTGTACACGCGCTCGATCGCCTTCGGGCGGCGCGTGTACGTGCCCGGCGACCCGAAGGGCGAGCACACCGCCGTCGCCGCGGCGCCCGCATGGGGCGACCTGCTCCAAGCCACGACGGAATCCGACCCGCGCACCCGCGACTCCATCTGGCAAGGCGTCTCCCTCGCGCTCGGCGCGCTCGCCGACCCCCGGGTGCTCGACGCCGTCAGCCCGGGAGAGGACGAAGACTTCGACCCCGAAGCGTTCCTGCGCGAGTCCGGCACGCTGTACTTGCTCGCCACCGGCGCGGGCGCCGGCGCATCGTCCGCGTTGGTCGCCGCGCTCCTCGAGGACCTCGTCGAGACCGCGCGCAAGATGGCCGCCCGCTCCCCAGGCGCGCGCCTCGACCCGCCTCTGCTCATGGCGCTGGACGAGATCGGGAACCTCGCTCCTCTGCCGTCACTCCCAGTCCTCATGGCCGAGGGCGGCGGCACCGGTATCACCACGATGCCCGTGCTGCAGTCCATGGCACAAGCGCGCGACCGGTGGGGCCGGGACGCTGCGACCGCGATCTCCGACGCGTCCATCGCCAAGGTCATCCTCGGCGGCGCGTCGAGCTCCAGTGACCTCCAGGAGCTTTCGACACTGATCGGCGAACGGGACGAAATGACGGACTCCATCACCTACGGCGACCGGGGCTCGCGCGCCAACCAGCGTTCGATCCGGCGCCTCGCGGTCATGCCGCCCAACATCATCCGCACCCTGCCTTACGGCACCTCGCTGGTGTTGCTGCGGAATGCACCGCCGATCATCACGCGGATGCGGGAGTGGACGGCGCGGCGGGACGCTAGGACCTTGAAGTCAGATCGGGCAGCTGTCGAGGATCTCCTCAGGGTCGGGCCCAAAGCCGCCGCCACTCGTATGGCGACATCCGCCGACGAGTAGCGCGCTGCACGGCAAGTGAGGTCCGTCGGGGTTACCAGTGGGCGCGCCAGGCTGCGCCGTGGCTTCAGCGCCCACTTGAGTAGTACTCGCACCTCCACTCGCCCGGAAGATGCCAGGCGCGCACTCGAAGCGCTCGCCCAGGCCTCTGCCGCACGATTTCGGTTCGACCCTCTAATGGCTGGCGATGTCAATACCCGTTGCTACGATGCAGACGCGTGAGCCGGGCAGCATGTGCACGGCGCGTTACGTTCGCCACGAGGGGGTACTGAGGTGGCCGGAGTTCTCTCACGGGTACCCGTCAAGCTGCACAAGCAGGTAGCGCGGGGCATGCTCGCTGTCGGCATGATGGCTGGCGGGTTTGCGCTCATCTTCATCGTCGCGTACTCGGAGACCGAGAAGTCGTCCGGCGCCCTGTGGTGGAAGAAGACCACCGAGGTGCCGCTCAGCGAGCGGCTCCCCTATCTATTCATCAGCATCACGCTCTTCATCGCTGCAGCAACGGCGGTGGTCATGGCATTGAGGCTGCTTGGCGCGCAGTCCCGGATGCAGAAGTACCTGACAGTCACCGACGGGGTCGAGTCAATCGAGATCCGGCAATTGGTGGAGATCACCAACACCAGCCGGGCGAAGGTCTATCGCGACCTTGAAGCTCTGATCAGCTCTGGCATGGCGAGCGACCTCTACATCGACTACCAGGGTCAACGGCTCGTGCGCAGGAGTCACGTTCCGAAGAATTCGCGCAAGGCGACCGTACGTTGCACGTCCTGCGGAGGATCGAACGACATCATCGTCGGTAGCGCCAAGAAGTGTGACTACTGCCTCAGCGCGTTGCCTCTCGACTTAACCTAGCTAGCGCGCGGCACGAACCCAAAGGGCAGCGTCAAGGATGCGCAGGTCAGGTTCGCGTCCGAAGTCGTTCTGAAGGTCACCTGCGGCGTCGGCAGCAATCCGCGCGCGCGCGCCGTCTAGCGCCCCGACGACTTCGGCATCGAGCAGAAGCGCGCGCATGAGCTGCCAATACACGAATGCGGACTGGAGCGCCCGGTCGCCCAGGAGGTTGCCGACGACACGGTCCCGCACGGGGATGAGGCTGGGGCGCTTGCGGGCAGAGATCTTCGCCGCGGTTACCCAGGGGTTCGAGTCACCCTTGGTCGTCGGGTCGGCGATCGCGGCCTTGATCGCAGCATGCAGCTCCCAAGCTGCGTTGAGGTCACTTGCGGTCGCGGTGCGAAGGTCCGCGCCGGGCGCGATCGCGGACAGCGTGGCGCGGACCGCGTCGCTGAGCGGGTTGTCTCCCTGCAGCGTCCGCACGCCTCTGGGCGAGACGTCGACTCCGAGGAGCGTGATCGCGCTCAGGTCGTCAGGTCCAACGTGGTCGCCGGCGTTCACGCCCAGCGTGCGAAACGTTGTTCCCGCATAGTCCCCGGATGCCCGGTAGTACGCGGTGAGCTTGTTCGCGGCTAGCGCGGAGAGCGTGGTCTCGCGAGCGGCCGCGTACTCGCCGGCGGTGGGCGTGGATGACGGCTCAGAGAGCTCGAGGAACATGCGGGGCCTCCAGATCGGACGTGCGTGAACGCTATCGTGGCCGGCCCGTTAGGCACGGGCTTGCCGCAGACCGCCGACATCGACCGCGCTGACACCTGGACAGTGGATCGCGGACCTGCGAACGTCCGGTCGATGCGGAGGCCGGGCCGTGCGGGCGACGCCGGCTCTCCGCCGCGATCGCTACGCGGAGACCGTCGTTGCCGCGCCTGACCGCTCGCTATCTGACCGCGCTTTGCGGCGGCGCGCGGGGACGTTGACCTCGATCTCGATCGTGGTCGTAGGTCCGAACTTCACGGAGGACACCCTGCCCTCAAGGCCGAGGCTCGAGCGCAGGCAAGTGCCGAGGTCGATCTCGAGGGTGAAGTCGAGGGCGTTCTTGGGGGTGAGGACGAGGGTGCCGTCGGGCAGTGGCAGGTCTCGGAGCTTGTCTTGGATCTTGCCGTTGATGATCGGGGTAGGAACCGGGATTCCGCTGGTGTGTGCGACGGCGACGGTGGCGCGCCAGGTTCCGTTGTCGATGCGATGGTCGCGGATGGTGGCGACGGCCCGAGCCCGCAGGGGTCGGCCGAGCACCTCGGTAATCTCGTTGTCGATCTCGATCTCGAGTTGGTCATGCGAGTTGGCGCGGAGATCGAGGATGTCTTTGTTCTGCGCTCGTGCCAGGGACCGCAGTTCATCGGCGGTGACGTGGATTTGCATGGCGTGGCCCTTCCTTTCAGTCGCGGGGTCGTCCAGCTTCGTTCAGAGGCGGTGCGCGCCGCGACCGACAGTGGTGTGAGTCGGCGGCGCGTGGGGCTGGCGAGCGGCGCCTAGACGACGGCCATCGCGAAGCCTGAGGCGGTCGCCCGGCTGGGTGCGGGTGTGGCGCGAATCCAGGCGCGAGGGGCGGGACCGAAGGCGGCACGGGCTCCCTTGGTGACTCCCCAGGCCATGAGGCCGTTGCCAGCTCCGCCGATCGCGGCGCCGATCCCGAGGGTGCGATGCGGCCGATGACGACGATGCCCTGCTTGGTGCCGTAGCGGGTCACGAAGTTGTGGCCGAGGACCTTGTTGATGGCGCGGATGGTCTCGATCGGGATCGAGTTGGTCACCTTGCGACCCAGGTGGGCGCCGGTGCGGCCAGCCATCTTTTGGACCAGCTTGGGTCCGCTCTCGCCTAGCATCATCGCCAGGACGAGAGTGCGGCGGCGTTCGATGTCGTCGATACGGATGTCGTGGACTTCGGCGATCGCGAGCGCGAGGAGCACGCCTTGTTCGATGGCGGTGAGCGTTTCGCCGGCGGTGAGTGCGACTGCGGTCGCAGTGCCGACGCCGGGGACGGCGGCGGTGGCGCCGACGGCGGCGCCGCTGGCCGACAGTGACGAGATGTACTGGCGCTCGAGTGAGGCGATGACCTGCCCGGGAGTCGCGTCGGGTCGACGGCGGCGCATGAGGGCGACGTGTGCCGCCGCTAGCGGCTGCTGGGCGGTGAGGGCCCGGTCGAGCGCCTTGAGCAGGAGCGATGTGTTGGTCGGCGTCGTGGCGGTGGTGACGGTCATGGCGTTGGTTCCCCCAGTGTTGTGCGATGCGCCCGCGATTGGCCTCGCGGGCCTGTCGTCTAGCCCTTGTACTTTCCGTCGTGGTTGGCGCGCTCCCACTCGCGGAATGCGACGAGCTCGCTGCCGAGCACGGCCACGACTCCCGTGACGACGGCGGCGTCGTCGGTCAGCCCGAACGGAAGCAGATCAGGGACCAGGTCGATGGGCGACACGACGTAGCCGAGCCCGCCGAGGAGGGCGGCGATCTGCGGCGTGGCGAGGGCGTAGTCCTTGTTGTGGACGGCCTTGGCCAGGCGGAACAGGGTGAGGAACTCGCGGCTCATCTTGCCCAGCAGCTTCTGGACGAGGTTCTCATTGGCGCGGTTGAACTCGAAGTTCGGAGTGGCGGCGGTGACGGTCATGGCAGGTATCCTCTTGACGCCTCATACGAGGCTTTTTCCTTCCGGCCCAGTCGAAGCGAGTGCTACTCTTGGCTGGTACCGCATTGTCAGATCACTTATTTTCTGGCGATGCCGAAAAAGTAACACCGTGCTGGAGGGGTGTCAACATGAAAATCGAGAATCGTCTCGAAGTGCTCGTCGTCCCCGTCGCGGGGTACTTCGAGTCACCTGAGCCGCCGAACTGGTTGGACGGCGTCGTCACCCCCGGTCGCGCCGCTCTCCTCGCTCACGTGCGCGACGGGGATTGGCTCCGCGGCCCAGTTGCATCCGAGGCGACGCCGCGGAGCGTCGCCACTGATCTGGCACAGGCCGCCTACCGGGAGCTCCTCGGCCAGAGCATGCCGCGAACGGCAAAGGTCGACCACGTCGGCTTCATCGAAACGACCGACCCCGCCTCGCCCGTCCAGCTCGTGTACACGGTCGCCTGGCCCGTGTCGGTGCCCGAGATCCCCACCGAAGAGGCTTCGTGGGTGAATCTCGCTTGGGGCGAGGTCGCGGCCGAGCTGGCCAGCGAGGTTCGAGACTCCGTTCGCGACTACTGGCGGCAGGCTCTCGAGGAAACCCCTGCAGTCGTATCCCTACTGCCGAAGTACTTCACGATCAGTCAGATGCACGAGATGTATGAGGCACTCTGGGGGCCACTCGACTGGGGCAGCTTCAAGGACTTCGCCGTTGGACGCAACCGCGACAGCATCGCAACCGTGGTCAAGGACACCCAGGCGGTCAAGGCAGAGCGCGACGCCTCATTCAACGACTTGGCCGGCAAGGGCGCAGCCAAGAAGCTCGTCGGCGGCGGCGTCGGGCTGAGCCTCGGCACACTGGCCATCCCGGCACCGCTTCTCGCAGCGCCGGCCGCGATGGCCGCGGCGATCGTGTCGGGGACCACGGCCTACCAGCGCAGCGCCCGCGGTCGTGCCCCCGAGTGGTACCGGGCGACACCCAATCCGCCGGAGTACCTCGAACACATCTTCACAATCCGACCCGACTGGATGCCCAAGGCCAATCGAACCGCGAAGTCCAGGTAGCCACCGAGCCCGCGCTGCGCATACGCACCACCGCCCCGCCGAGCGAGACCACGGGCGATACTCGGCTAACGAGAACACCCGCGGTGTGGCAGTGGATCTCACAGGCGGCGGACTACCGGTCCACAGCCCCAAGGCGCTCGCACATTGGCCGCGCGATGGGGCGCTCTCCGACCACCGACCTGCCGCACCAACACCCGACCGGGAGTCCGTGGCGGCCCGGCGGCGCGCAAAGCCAGGAGCACGGAGGACCCCTAGCCATGATCGTCGCGGACGCAGGTCACGTATCGGTGCGGCTGACCGCGGTCCCGTGCTCGCCAGGCAAGTGCACAGTTGGTACGAGACGAGGACCCCTCAAGGCGCCGCGCGACGCCGCTGAGACATCGGGCTAGAGCGCGACTTCAGAACCGCGCATCGAGGCCCACCTGCGGACCAGGCCAAATGCAACTCTCGACAGTCGGCTGCGGCACAGCCTCGTCTCAGGAACGGCTCTCACCATGTGCACGAGGTGCATAGATTAAGCAACGGAGTCCCGAATGGCGCTCCATGGGGCCCCTATGATTTGGGCTACGTGCAGGCGCTGAGGGAGCGAGGACGGCATGGCGGCCGAGTGCAACGTGGAACCGGGGGCTATGGCCCTGTTCGATGACGCTGACGTCAGGCTCGGGCCTCTCGTCGGGAAGCGAGGCAACTGTTGCAGCATTTCTGTGAGCGAACTCCCGAGCCATCTCGGCACGAGCGCGCCACAACCCGACGTAGCACGTGTTCACGCGCGATAGAGGGGTAGACGTGGGAATCATCCAAGCTTTCACCGGTGCCGTACAAGGCACGTTCGCTGACCAGTGGAAGGACATCATCACCGCCGGCCAGTTCAGCGAGCACACCGTCGTCGCCCCCGGGATCTACCAACGGTCCAACAACGGCCGCGGCGTGAACTTCAACGGCTCTGCCGACGTGATCTCCAACGGTTCGAAATTCTTCGTCCCCGAGAACACGGCAGCGTTCGTCTTCAGCCAGGCCGGCATCGAGGACATCATCACGGAACCCGGTGGCTACGAGTATCGGTCAGGCCAGGCGAGCATCTTCAACCGCGACGGGCTGTCGGCTTCCTCTTGAAGCAGGCCGCCAGTCGAATCGGCTATGGAGGCCAAACCTCAGATCAGAAGTATCTCGTATTCGTCAATCTACGGGAGATCCGAGGACTGAAGTTCGGCACGCGTGGGCCTGTGGTGTACCACGACAAGTTCTATGGGACCGACCTGGAACTCCTCGCCTTCGGGACATTCTCGCTGCGCGTGGTGGACCCAGTTGCTTTCGTACGGAACTTCCTCCCGGCGAACGCACGGCACTACGCCTTCGACAGCATCGAGGCACGGCAACAGATCGCTTCGGAGTTCATCCAGGCGTTCATCGCCGCCGTGAACTCCCTCTCGGCGACCTACCGGATCTCCGAGCTCCCTTCACAGTCCACGGCAATCGCAGAGCTCATCGCGGACGACAACTCCACCTTGGGCTCTTGGATTACGCGCTATGGGCTCGACGTCGTTCAGGTCGGCATCGAGAGCATCGAGTTCTCCCCGAGTCGCGCGAGTTGGTCAAGCGGTTCTCCACCAACAAGATGAACCTCTCGGCGTACGAAGGAGTCTCGCAGCACGCCTCCAACGTCTCGGCACAGCAGAAGGTCGCCCAGGGCATCGAGGACCACGGGTTCGGCGACGGCGGCGGAATGCTCCTCGGCATGAACCTCGCTCAGGCCATCAACCCGATGACCGCTGCGCCGCAGGCGCCGGCGGCAACACCTACGGCGTCGACGCCACGGATGTCACTTGACGAACAGATCGAGATGGTCAAGAAGCTGAAGGACCTGGTCGACGCAGGCATCCTCACCGCGGAGGAGTTCGAGGCGAAGAAGAAAGAAGTGCTTGGCCTCTGAGATTTGATGCACAGGGCGACGAGTGTCTGTCCTCGTTACAGCGACCGCCAGGCACGCCGTTTGCGCGAACGAGCCACAGGGGCTTGCTAGTTCTGCGGTCTCCGCTTCAGGGACCGACCAAAGACGCGACGCCGAAGTAGTGGGCTAGACGGTCGTCACGGAACGGAGCTTCTAGCGTCGCGCTCGCACAGATTCCCCGTTCGGGTGAACGATCGGAGGAAGCACCAGCTCTGTGGAAGAGCCGCCCACCGATGCATGGTTGCGCAGTCCCACTCCGCCGGGGACGCCGAGTGCACCTGTGCTGTAGCGCGCGGCCGGCTCGGCCGCCTGACAGGCAGGAGCACGCCATGGCGATCAAGACGCAGGAGTCCTTGTCGGGGTTCATCGCGTCCGACCCGCAGCTCTCGTTCAACTCCAAGGGCGAGGCGAGGTTCTACGTGCGCGTCGCCCAGGAGCACTTCGAGCGCAACACCGACGGGTCATTTACCCAGGGCGAGACGACATTCCACGACTTGGTGATGTTCCGCCGCACAGCCGAGCGTGCGTTCCAGATGTTCGCCAAGGGCGACGCGTTTGTCGCCGAGGGCTACGTTCGGAACTTCACGTTCGAGCGCGACAAGCAGACCCTCGCAGGTGAGGAGTTCGTCGCCAAGCGACTCGGTCACGACTCCGCGCGAACCGCATACGCCGTTGATCGCGAACGTCGCCGCATCAAGGCCGTCGAGCCCGCTGCCCCGGCGCCGGCGGCGGCGGTGCGACCGGTCAGCCTGTGAGGAGCTTACGGTGACGCGCGAGGACGACTTCCAGGTACCGCTCGAAGACGAGCCCGATCTCGTGGCGGGTGGGGACCCGCACTCGCGCGCTGACGAGTCGGCGATGGAACCGCCGCGTCCATTGAACTGGAACCTTCTCACGTCCACCAACGCGCGCTTCGAGTGGAACGAGCTGGACGGGTGGGTGAAGTGGCTGCGCGACACATACGGGCTCGGGCCCACGACGTTGCCGCCGTTCTGGCACAGGCACTGGGACCTCGTCTGGGAACTGTCCGCGTTGCACCTTCACTGGTTGTGCGCGTACGACCCGCAGCAGCACGGGTCCGCACCTCTGGGATGGCATCGCGACTTCCACGACGCGTCCGTCCGCCTGAGGAACTGGACAGCCGACTGCGGAACGAAACTCGATCGCGACCGCCCAACCCGCGTAGCCGCATGGCCCGGCGCGCCACTCCGAGAGTTAGCGACTGAAGTCGTCATCGCGGACCGCGACGCAGACTTCGCCGCCTTCGTCGACGCCGACGTCGCGGGGCGCCGCGCTCGGGAAGACGCGCTCATCGCCGCGATCGCGGCGGCGTAGGCCTCTGCAGACCTACGGGCCAGTTCCTGCGGCACCGGTGCGAGATGCGAATCGCTCGCGCAGAAGGCGCATCCCATCACCGTTCCACCAGTCTGCGCTGACCCATCCGGTGCTCATACCGGACTCCTGCACGAAGCGCTCGACCTTTCGGTCATCGGGCTGACCGAGAAGCGGAGCACCGACGAGTTCGCTTGCGGCCTCTTCGATGATCGTCGCCAACGCTTCGAGATCGGGGGAAGAGGTTGACCCGCGAGTACGGACTTGAGCTCACGCCACAGCATTGGATCACCGCGGAGGCCCCACTGCTGCGGCTCGGGATCGAACAACTCGCCAATGCTCACGATCAGGCTCCAAAGGGTTCAAGAAATCCAGGGCGCGGGGCGCGAGCCACTGAATACGCTGCGCGGCGTTGGGACACTTCAGTTGCGGTTGAAGCCGTACTTGCGAGTCAACAACGTCTCCTTGAAATGCGACTCGGCGGCGTCGACCTCGTCGGGGGTGGTGTTCGATCCGAACACCCGCAGCAGGCTCCAGGTGAAGTGCTGCGCCCGTTCCGGGTCGACGCCGAGCGCGTCGCGCAAGGCGACGTTGCCGCCATGTCCCGAGTCCGCGTACTGCCGCCACCGACCCAGGATCCGCTGAGAGCCATCGGCCTTGCCGACGTAGAGCTTCCCGGTGCTCCGATCGGCGATCAAATAGATCCCCTGCACTGCCCCGAGTGCCGTGCGCCATGAGTCGTATCGAGCGTCGTTCACGACGTCCTGGAGCTCTGCGTAGGTGACCGCGACGCGGTCGAACCCGGGAAACGGAACCGCGTCGGGGTCGGAGATCTCCACCACGGGGAAGGACGATGCCGAGACCCCGGGTTTGACCCAGTTGATGAAGTCCTGGGACCACTCGACCACAAGCCGTCGATCGAGCTTGGCGAGCAGGTCCGACTTCACGAGGTTGTAGAAGCGGTCGATCGCGTTGCGCTCCTCGACGGATTCGCCCAGGTTCTCGTACGCACCGTAGAAGCGGGTCCGATGCCCGCCGTCGGCGAGGAACACAAGCCACCAGCGCGGCGGATTCTTGGGGAACTTGCCACCGCCGGCGCCCTGGCGGCGCGTGTAGGCGATCACGGCTTCAGCCGTCGCGTCGTTCGGAGACGCCAGGCCCTCGGCCTTGAAGGTGTGCCTGATCACGAGCACGTCTGCGAGGTCGATTCCGGCGCTGGCAAGGACGTCTCCCAGCGTCAGCTTTCCCTGCCATGCATGTGAAGCTTCATTCGGTTCCCCAGTCATGAACGTCACCTTAGAGGCCGGGTCTGACGATCGACCCTGCCTTTGGGCCGACGCGCTGACGGGGTGCGGCGCAAACCGTCGACGCGGCGGACGCGTGCACCTGCGGCACGACGTCTCCGGGCCTTAGTCGCGCACCTGACCGGTACAGGCGTCACCACGACGCCGACGATCATGAAGGAGGGCGGCGTCATGTTCCGCACCCGCACATCACTGTCCGGATTCATCGTGAGCGAGCCGGCCCTCACGACCACCGAGCGGAGCGACGCGCGCCTCTACGTCCGCGTCGGCCAAGAGCACTTCCACCGCGGCGAAGGCGGCTCGTTCACCCCGCTCGAGCCGACGTTCCATGACCTGATCGTCTTCGGCCGCACCGCAGAGCGAGCCGCCGAGCACCTCGCCAAGGGCGATCGGTTCATCGCCGAGGGACGCATCCGCAGGTTCACCCGCGTCGGCAGTGACGGCGTCCAGACCGACACGGAGGAGTTCATCGCCACGAGGATCGGACAGGACGTCGCCCGCACGAGCTACACCGTCGAACGCGCGCGTCGCACCAGGCAGGAGCCGTCGGCCACGCCCGAGGAGATGGCCACCCAGCCCGCTCCCCCGACCCTGACGGCGTGACGGCCCCGGCGCGTCGGCAATTACTCGTCCTTCGCGAATACCCGGTCGAGCATCGCCGCCGTCGCCGGATTCACCATCTCGGGCGGCTTGATGTAGGGCTATATCGTGATTCTCGGGTCCGTGTACCCGAGCAGCTCCGCCGCTAGCTCCACGCCACCCTCGTCATTGATCGCGGTCGCGACGGTCCGTCGGCACATGTGCGGCATGACTCCCGTGATGCCCGCACGTTCGAGAACCATCCGGAACTGCCAGCGCACGTTGTTGGTGGTCAACGGCGTCCCGTCACGCGTGCAGAACAGCAGCGCGTCGAGCGAGTGGTCCTACAATCGCGCCAGCCGGCGCCGTACCGCCTCGGCAGTCAACGACGGGATCGCCACGGTCCTCACCGACTTCACCGTCTTCGGGTGGTCCTGCCGCTTCGTCGGCTCACCATGGAGACTGACGATGGTCCCGGCGATGCGGATCGACCGCGTCGTGCTCGTGACGTCGACATCGCGGCGACGGATGGCCAGGACCTCGCCGACGCGCGCGGAGGCACCGAGCATCAACTCAATGATCGCGCCGAGCTGCCCGTCCGGCCGGGGCCCTGAGCACGAGCCACCCATCTCCCAGGAGGCGACCGCCGCGCGCACCGCGTTCACCTCGGTGGCCGTGAGCGCATTCGGCATCGATGCAGGGCTCCGCAGCGGTGAGACGTGCGCCATCGGATTGCGTGGCAGCACCACGTGCCGCACGGCCAGCTCGAGCGCGAGCCGGAGTTCCACCCGGACATGCTTGGCGCGACTGAAACTCCGGTTCGCGAGAACCTTGAGGTACTGGTCGCAACGGGCGACGCCGATCTCCCGCAACGTGAGGCCCTCGAACACCGGCAGGACAGTCTGCGCATGTCCCACTCGTACAGCTCCAAGGTGCGCTTCGAAGTCCGCTCCTCGAGCGCGAGATCCTCGAGCCAGTGAGCCACCAGGTCCGGAAGGGGACTGTCGGGCGGAAGGACCGAGCTGGCGGGCTGAAACAGGCTCCGGTTGGCGAGCCTGGCCTTCAACGCCTGCTCCGCCTGGCTATGCGTCTTGGCAGTCGTCTGCACGAGACGATTCTTGCCGTCCCAGTCGCGGTAGCGGGTCCGCGCGACCACACGCCCACGGGGCGCCTCGAAGTGGGCGATGTCGCCGAAGGTACCGATGGTCAGCCGCGCGCGCGCCACGGTGTCACCGCCCCTCCGCAGGAGACGCATCGCGCTGGTGCTCGACCCAGAGGCGCACGTCCGACACCGAGAACTTCAGGCGCTTGCCGAAGGGGTAGCCGCGCGGCCCGACGCCCCGAGTCCGCCAGTCGTACACGGTGGAGACCGGAACGCCCCGGGTTCGCGGCCAGCTCGCTTACATCGAGCAGCGGCTCCAGGCCCTAGTCGTTGTCCACGGTGCGGTTTTCGGCGCTCATGCCGCATATGCGCAGAGCGCGCACCCAGGACTACCGAAACCGACCGCCACCATCGCGGGCCTGCAGCAGCGCGGCCGCCGGGAGGCGCGGCCACTAGTCCAAAGTGATGAGCGCCTGACACCCGGACCAAGTCCCACGAAACAGAAAGGTCCTGGAAACCCTTAGGTTTCCAGGACCTTCCCGTCTGCTACACGTCGGGCTGACAGTGTCCGATGTCAGTGGTGGGCGGCCTAGGGATTTCGGACGGTGGGCCCTCTTAAACTGAGGGTGCTACTGAAAGAGAGATCTGCAGGATGACTGCATCACGACGGCGTTTCAGCCAGGAGTTCAAGGACGAGTTGTGCCAGGAGGTGATCTCGACCTCGAAGCCGATCCGGGAAGTCGCTGAGGCGTACGGTGTGGGTCCCGAGACGTTGCGTAACTGGCTGGTGAAGTACCGCGACACGCACGGGGGAGCCGAGACCGAGTTGACGGTGTCCGAGAGGGCACGGCTGAAGGAACTCGAGCGTGAGAATCAGGAGCTTCGGGCGGAGACCGCGTTCTTGAAAAAAGCCACCGCCTACTTCGCGAGGGAACAGCGGTAGTGGGCAAGTACGAGTACATCGATTCCCTCAGGAACGACCCGACTACGACGGACCCGGTGTGGAAGATGTGCCGGTGGTTGGCGGTGTCGACGTCGGGGTTCTACGACTGGCTGGGGCGTCCCCAGTCGGCGACCGCTGCGCGCCGGGAATTGCTCACCGGGCGGGTGCATCACTTCTTCGCGGCCTCTGATGGCACCTACGGGTATCGGCGTATTCACGCTGACCTCGTCGCCGAGGGTGTGCAGTGCTCGCCGGAGTTGGTGCGTCAGATCATGCGCCACGAGCACCTGGTGCCCTGCCAGCCCCGTCCATTCCGGGTCACGACCGAGGCGGACGCGGAAGCGGCCGCGCTCATGCCCGATCTGGTGAAGCGGGACTTCACTGCCGATGGTCCTGGGCAAAAGTTCGTCGGTGATATCACCTACATCCATACCTGGCAGGGCTTCATCTATCTGGCCACGGTCATCGACTGCTACTCGAAGAAGGTCGTCGGGTGGTCGATCGCCGATCACATGCGTACCGAGCTCGTCGAACACGCACTACGCAACGCCGCCCAGACCACACGAGTCGAGCCAGACGCGATCTTCCACTCGGACCGCGGCAGCGTCTACACCTCGACCGCATACCGGACGTTGGTCAAGGACCTGGGCATGCGTTCCTCGATGGGACGCACAGGCGTGTGCTGGGATAACGCGATGGCCGAGTCGTTCTTCTCAGCGTTGAAGAACGAACGCGTTCATCGCACCGTCTACCCGACGAAAGCACACGCACGACGCGACGTCATCGCCTACATCGAGGGGTTCTACAACAGCCGCCGACGCCACTCCGCACTCGGCTACCAGCGCCCCGACGAGGTCCACTACAGTTACCGACAGCCAGCCCTGGCAGCGTAAGAGAAACCACCAACTCCGCTGTCCGAAATCAGCGAAGCAGCCCATGGATCGTTTACACCTGTGTCGGGGCATCGTTTACACCCCTGGCAGTTTGACGATGGGCCATGGCGGATGGGGACAAGAACCGGGTCATCGTGCTGGCAATCGTCGAGGGCAGCCTGTCTGTCGCAAAAGCGGCCCGCCGCTTCGGTGTGACCCGCCAGTGGATCCACCGCCTCCTGACCCGCTATAGAGCCGGCGGACTCGAAGCGCTCGAGCCGCGTTCACACGCCGCGCATGCTCCCGCCGGGCGGATCCCTGACGACATGCGTGCCCGGGTCGTCGCGCTACGGGATCAACTCGTCAGCGGGGGACTGGACGCCGGTGCGGAGTCGATCCGCGACCGCCTCACCCGCGCCGACATTACCCCACCCGCGACATCCACGATCTACCGGATCCTGCGCGCTGCGGACCGAGTCACGCCGGAGCCCCACAAGCGACCCCGCTCCAGCTGGCAACGCTTCCAAGCCGCCGCCCCGAACGCCTGTTGGCAGTCCGACATGACCCACTGGCAACTCGGCGACGGCACCAAAGTCGAGATCATCTCCTGGCTCGACGACCACTCACAGTTCCTCCTGCACATCACCGTCCACCGCACCGTGACCGTCCGCACCGTCACCGACACCTTCCTCAGCGCTGGCCGAAACCATGGCCTACCAGCATCGACGCTGACCGACAATGGCCGGATCTACACGACCAGACTCGCGGGCCACCACGGCGGCCAGGGCCACTTCGAGCACCTGATCGACTCCCTCGGCATCGAACAGAGGAACGGCCGCCCCGGCCACCCCCAGACCCAAGGCAAGATCGAACGCTTCCACCAGACCCTCAAACGTTGGCTCACCGCGCGAACCGACGCCACCACCCTGGACGCCCTGCAAGCCCTGTTGCGCGCCTTCCAACACGTCTACAACCACGAACGGCCGCACCGCGCCAACGACCGCCGCACCCCCGCCGAGACCTACGAAGCAGTGCCCAAGAACGCACCCCGCGTCGGTCTACTCGGCAAGTTCTGGCGAGTGCGCCACGACACCGTCGACACCGTCGGCGTCATCACCCTGCGGCGCCGCGCTCGCTGACACACGAGTGCTCGTTCCTGGACGCTTTCGTGCACCTGTGTGTCAGCGAAATGACCTTGCGTTGCGGGGTGGCCGCAACCGTCCCTGCCCGCCGCGAAGAGGGCGACGAGAAAGGGCCGCCCTTCCCGGCATTTACCAGGAAGAACGGCCCTTCGTCACGTCGGGCTGACAGGATTTGAACCTGCGACCCCTTGACCCCCAGTCAAGTGCGCTACCAAGCTGCGCCACAGCCCGTGACAGCCAGATAATGCTACCGGACAATCGGGGGTGCCTTGCACCATCCGGCGCAATTCGGCGCGTCGCGCCTGGCCACACGCGGCGGGACACGCGTCCGTCACACCCGGCACATGAAACGGACACGCGGCGCCCGTATGCTCGATTCATGGCACGCGTCCTCATCACCGGATTCGAACCACGGCCCGGCATGGCAGCCGACTCAGCCGCCGACTCCGTCCACATCCTCGCGCAGACTTGGCACGGCGACGGTGCGCTGATCGCGCGAGGGCTGGTCCCCGCATTCGAGGAGGCGCCGCGCAGGCTTCGCGCCTCGATCGCGCGCCACCTGCCCGACGCCGTGATCCTGGTCGCCTCGCGGCCGGGCTCGGCGGAGATCACCATCGAACGTCTTGCGGTCAACCTCGACCACGCGGACGCGCCCGATGCCGCGGGCAACCGTCCCGTCGACGTCCCGGTGGTCCCCGGCGCCGAGGCCGGCCTGTGGACCACCCTGCCCACCCGCGAGATCCTCGACGCACTGCACGCGCGCTCGATACCCGCGCGCCTGTCCCTCTCCCCGACCACCGATGTCGCCAACCACGTCTTCTACTCGCTGCAGCGCGAGCTCGCGCAGTGGCAGGTCCCGAGCGGCCTCATCCACGTGCCCGCGAGCCCCGAGATGGCACTCGGCGGGCCCGCGCTGCCGGCCGAGGTGATCGCCGAGGCCCTCCGCGTCGTGGTCGAGGCGACGGTCGCGGTGCTCGAGGAAGAGTCCTCCACCGTCACCGCCGTCGCTCCCCCGGCACCGCAGGAGGACGATGCCCGGGCCGGGTTCCACGCCGAGTTCGACCCCGAGGCCACGCAGCCCTTCCTCATGCCGATCGCGGAGCCCATCGTCGAGCCGGTTGTCGCGGCACAGTCCAGGCCGTTCGTCCCCACGCTCGAGCCAGAGCCCGAGTTGGAGCCGGAACCCGAGCCGCTCCCCGCACCCGAACCCGCTCCGCACACGTCCCCTATCGCCGTCGCCGAGCCGCCCGCCGCCGCGGACGCCACGTGGCTCCACGACCACACGGACACTCAGGACGCAGCAGACAGCACGCACGACGACCACCCGGAACCTCCCCCTCCAGGCCCCTCACCTGGGAGGAAATCATCACCGGCGGACGCTAGGCATCGTCCGTCACGCCTGTCGTCAACCGATCGTCCCCCAAGCCCGTCCCCCAGCCCCCGGAGAACCCATGGCCACCGGCCTCGCCACCACCGTCACCCTGTCCCTGCCGCAGTGGCTGGTCGCGGACATACCCGCGCTACCCTCCCACCTCGACACCCATGAGGAGCAGATGGCACTGGTGCACCGCCTCGCGGACCGCAACTGGCGCGAGGGCGGCGGCGGACCGTTCGCGGCGATCGTGGTCGACGCGGGCACCGGCGAGCTCGTGTCGGTAGGCGTCAACGTGGTGCTCGGCACCGGCGTGAGTTCGGGGCACGCGGAGGTCATGGCGCTCGGCCTCGCGCAGACCCGCCTGGGCACGTGGGACCTCGGGGCGGAGCGCGACCTCGCGCTCGTGGTCAACTGGCGCCCGTGCGTGCAGTGCTACGGCGCGACCCTGTGGTCGGGCGTCAAGCACCTCGTGGTCGCGGGCGACGGACCCGAGCTCGAGCGCCTCACGCGCTTCGACGAGGGCCCCATGGTCGCCGACTGGGCCGCTCAGTTCGAGGCGCGCGGCATCGAGGTCACCCAGGACGTGCTGCGCGAGGAGGCACTCGCCGTGTACCGCGCCTATGGCGACTCGGCGGCGACCGTCTATAACGCGCGCGGCACGGGCCCCATCGAGTCCGACTGACTCGAGTCCGACTGACTCGAGCCCGACTGACTCAGGCCCCCGGCGACTACCCGGTGGGCACCTTGACGAACAGCATCGCGACGAGACCCAACGCCACCACGGTGATGATCCCCACCACGCCCCAGATGGTCGCACCCGTGAGCGCGATCGCGAGCGTCCACAGCGCGGGCGCGAGGAAGGACACCGCGCGGCCGGTGGTCGCGTAGAGCCCGAAGATCTCGCCCTCCCTGCCGGGTGGGCTGACGCGCGCGAGCAGCGACCTGGATGCCGCCTGCACGGGCCCCACGAAGAGGCACAGCACCAGTCCGCCCACCCAGAACACCATCGCTCCCGCCTCGTGGAGGAATGCCACCGCGAGCCCCGCGATCACCATGCCCGTGAGCGAGATGAGGATGAGCCGGCGCGGTCCGATCCGGTCGTCGACCATGCCGGCGAACAGCGTCGCGACGCCCGCGACAAGGTTCGCGGCGATGCCGAAGATGATGACCTCAGTGGGCTCGAAGCCGAACGCCACGGCGGCGATGATCGCGCCAAACGTGAACACGCCAGCGAGGCCGTCGCGGTAGATCGCGCTCGCGAGCAGGAACCACAGCGTCGAGCGCGCGTCCCTCCACAGGCCCATGAGGTCGCTCCACAACCGCGCGTACCCCGCAAGGAGCGACACGGGTTCGCGCCCCGCGGCGGGCGCCTCTGGCACGTAGCGGAACAGCGGCCACGCGAACACCACGGCCCACAGGGCGCATCCGAGCGCGATAAGGCGGTACGCCATGCCGTTCGACGTGTCCATGCCCCACCAGTCGGCGCCGTCGGCGATGACGACGATCACGAGCGCCACGATCCCGCCCACGTAGCCCAGTCCCCATCCGAGGCCCGAGACGCGGCCCACGGTCGCGGGAGTGCTGACCTGCGTGATGAGCGCGTTGTAGTTCACGCCGGCGATCTCGGAGAACACGCTGCCCAGCGCGATGAGCCCCACGCCGAGCGCGAAGAACGCGGGCGAGGCCTCCACGAAGAACAACCCCACCATGCACGCCACCAGCAGCGCCGTCGCTCCCCGAGCCACGCCTTGCGCTTGCCCGAGGTGTCCGCCCGCTGGCCCAGCACCGGAGCGAGCAGCGCGACCAGGATGCCCGCCACCGTGAGGCCCGTGCCGAGCCCTCCCGCGAGGCTCGACAGCGCGAGCTCATACGCCGGGTGGTCCTCTCCCAGCGCCGCGATCTCGGGATCGATGAAGGACTCCGAGGTCAGGTAGAGCGCCGTGAAGACGAACGTGATAATCACGGAATTGAACGGCTGCGTCGCCCAGTCCCACATCGCCCACGCGGTCACCCGGCCCCATCGCGAGCGTCGGGGCAGTGTCTCGAACGAGTGCGACGGCGCCGTCGCTTCGGTTGTCATGCGCCCAGCGTGCCCGTCCCGCGTGAACTGTGGGAAATCAACACGCGAACGGACCCTGAACTCGGACCCAGAAGATGGGAGCATCGGGTCATGGAAACGCTCACCGGGTGGAGGGACGATGCCCTGGCCGGGTACGCCTCGCGACCCGTCGGGGCGGCGACGCTCGTGCGGGGTCCCGCACCCTCGCAGCCGCGCGCCGCGGTGCTGCACGTGCACGGCTACAACGACTACTTCTTCCAGGACCACCTCGCGGGCTTCTTCGCGGAGGAGGGCCTCGCGTTCTACGCGGTCGACATGCGCCGCGCCGGCCGGTCCCTCCGCGCCGGCGACGTCCCCCACTTCATCGCGGACATCGCGGAACTCGGAGACGACATCGACGCGGCCGTCGCGGAGGTGGCGCGACTGCATCCCGGCCTCCCCGTCATCGTCCACGCGCACTCAAACGGCGGCCTGGCCGCCGCCATCTGGGCGCACGACCGCCCGTCCCCCGCGCTCGCGGGACTCGTCCTCGACAGCCCGTTCTTCGCCGCCCTCACCACGCGCCGCCAGCGGGCGGCCTCCTACTCGGTGCCCGCCCTCGCTCGGGCGCGCCCGTACGCCGTGGTCGCGCGGCACGAGTCCGCGTACGCACACCACCTGCTGAGCGCGAACGGCGGACGCTGGGACTTCGACACGGACTGGAAGACGCCGCTGGGGGTACCGATCCGCGCGGCGTGGCTCGCCGCGGTGCGCCGGGCGCAGTCACGCGTCGCGCGCGGGCTGGCGATTGAGGCTCCCGTGCTGGTGGCCCGCTCCCACTCGACGGGACCGGACGTGCTCGACAACCCCCTCCTCGACGCGCAGGACACGGTGGTGGACGTCCGCGCGATCGCGCGTCACGCCCACCGACTGGGTGCGCGCGTCGACGAGTCCGTCATCACGGGAGGCGTCCACGAGCTCTCGCTGTCCTCCCCCGTCCCCCGCGCCGCGTACCTCGACGCCGTGCGCGCCTGGCTCCCCAAGGTGATTCCATGACGCTCCCCGGTCCCTCGCATCCCTACTTCGCGCCTCGCGTGACGGCCCTCGCGCACCGAGGCTTCTCGCTCGACGGTCTCGAGAACTCGATGACGGCCTTCCAGGCGGCCGTGGACCTGGGCTTCACGCACGTCGAGACCGACGCCCACGGCACCGCGGACGGCGTCGCGGTCGCGCTGCACGACTCGTCTCTGGATCGCACCACGGACGGCACCGGCGAGGTCGCGGAGCTGCCGTGGGAGCGCGTCAAGGGCGCCAGGATCGGCGGCGTCGAGCCCGTCCCCCTGCTCGAGGACATCCTGGGCACGTGGCCGGAGCTGCGCGTGAACATCGACGTCAAGGGCGAGTCCGGAATCGTCCCGATCGCCGAGGCCATCGAGCGCACCGGCGCTCACGATCGTGTGTGCGTGGCCTCGTTCTCCGGTGCGCGTCGCGACGCGACCGTCGCGCGGCTCAGCAGGCCCGTGGCGACCAGCGCGGGCACGTCCGAGGCCGCGCGCTTCTTCCTGGGCGGCGCGCTCGGGCTGGGGACGCTGCGCTCGCTGCGCACGGTCGACGCGCTGCAGATCCCGTGGCGCGTGGGCGTCGTTCCGGTGCTCACCGCGCGGCACGTGCGGATCGCGCACGCCGCAGGCGTCGCGGTGCACGTGTGGACCGTCAACACCGCCCCCGAGATGGAGGCGCTGCTCGATGCCGGCGTCGACGGGATCGTCTCCGACCGCGCTGACGTGCTGCGCGACGTGCTCACCGCGCGCGGGCTGTGGTGAGCGCGCCGCAATCGTCGTGCGCTCAGCGCACGACTGAGGCATCCTGAGCCCATGGCCGTCACCGAGCCCACGAGCGTCCCCGTCGAGGCCTTCCTCGCCACCGTGGAGCCCGCGCGGCGCCGTTCCGAGGGCGAGGAGGTGGTGCGCCTCATCGGCGAGGTGACGGGGGCGCCGCCCGTGATGTGGGGACCCTCCATCATCGGCTGGGGAACGCTGCACTACCGCTACGCGAGCGGCCGCGAGGGCGACTGGATGAAGGTCGGATTCTCGCCGCGCAAGGCGCAGCTCACGTTCTACGGGCTCAAGGACACGCCCGAGGGCGAGGGCGAGCTCGCGAACCTCGGCCCGCACACGACCGGTGCGGGCTGCGTCTACGTCAAGCGCCTCGACCAGATCGACCGCGACGTGCTGGCCCGCCTGGTCGAGATCGCCTTCGCGCGGGGAGACGACGACGCCACACAGATGTGACGCCGCGTCTCCTCGCTACTTGCGCTTGGGTCCGCGCTTCTCGCGCACGCGCACCGAGATCTGGATCGGCGTGCCCTCGAAGCCGAACGCCTCGCGCAGGCGCCGCTCGATGAAGCGGCGGTACTGCGGCTCGAGGAAGCCCGAGGCGAAGATCACGAAGCGCGGCGGGCGCGTCGCGGCCTGGGTCGCGAACAGGATCTTGGGCTGCTTGCCGCCGCGCACGGGGTGCGGGTGCTCCGCGACCAGTTCGCCCAGGAACGAGTTGAGCCGTCCCGTCGACACGCGCTGGTCCCAGCTCGACAGCGCGAGGTCGATCGCGGGCAGCAGGCGGTTGGTGTGCCAGCCGGTGAGCGCGGACAGGTTCACGCGCGGCACCCACGTGTGCTGCACCAGGTCCTGCTCGATCGAACGTTCGAGCATGAAGCGCTCGTCCTCGCCCACCAGGTCCCACTTGTTGAACACGAACACGATCGCGCGGCCCGCGTCGACCACCTGCGAGATGACGCGCGTGTCCTGCTCGGTCAGCGGCACTGAGGCGTCGAGGAGCACCAGGCCGATCTCGGCGCGCTCGATCGCGGTCTGCGTGCGCAGCGAAGCGTAGAAGTCGGCGCCCTTGGACATGTGGACGCGGCGCCGGATGCCGGCGGTGTCCACGAGCGTCCAGGGGCGGCCGCCGATCTCGACCTGCTCGTCGACCGGGTCGCGCGTGGTGCCGGCCATCTCGTTGACCACCACCCGCTCGGTGCCAGCCAACTTATTGAGCAGCGAGGACTTGCCTACGTTGGGACGGCCCACCAGCGCGATCCGGCGCGGCGCGTGCTCGTCGACCTCGACCTGGTGCATCTCGGTGGGGAGCACCGCCATCGCGGCGTCGAGCAGGTCGCCCGTGCCGCGGCCGTGCAGCGCGGACACGGGGTGAGGCTCGCCGAGCCCCAGGTTCCACAGCGCGGCCGCCTCGAGCTCGCCCTGCGGACCGTCGACCTTGTTCGCCGCGAGCACGACGGGCTTCTCCGCCTTGCGCAACAGCCGGACCACCTGCTCGTCGGTCGCGGTCGGCCCCACCATGGCGTCGACCACGAAGAGAACGGCGTCGGCCATCTCGATCGCGGTCTCGGCGGCCTGCGCGACGGACAGGTCGATTCCCGTGACGTTCTTCTCCCAGCCGCCCGTGTCGAGCAGCGTGAAGTCGCGTCCCGCCCACTCGGCGCGATAGGCGACACGGTCGCGGGTCACGCCGGGCTTGTCCTCGACC
The DNA here is from genome assembly GCF_030296675.1 of Demequina sediminis. Taxonomy (GTDB): domain Bacteria; phylum Actinomycetota; class Actinomycetes; order Actinomycetales; family Demequinaceae; genus Demequina; species Demequina sediminis. The sequence goes on from NZ_AP027736.1 coordinate 859,834, forward strand.
ACCGCGAGCCGCTTGCCGATGATGCGGTTGACCAGCGTCGACTTGCCCACGTTGGGCCGGCCCACGATCGCGAGGACGGGCAGCGCCTCCTCGGTCTCCGGCTCGGGCTCGCCGGCGAGCTCGGCGAGGTCCTCGTCGGTCAGCTCGTAGGCCTCGAGGCCCGCGCGCAGCGCGGCCTCGCGGATCTCGTCGAGCGTCTCGGGCGCGTCCGACTCGTGCGGCGCGGGGAGCTCGTCGTTCATGAAACGTCCTGTTCTGCGCGCCCATCACGGCGCGGGTCGTCGAGCGGAAGCTCGAGGTCTGTGGTCTCCAGGGTACGGGTCACCTGGGTGCGGAGCGCCTCCGCGAGCTGTGCGGCCGCCCAGGATTGCTTGGCGCGGCCGCCCCGCAGCTCCGCCGGAGGGGTGAGAACGATCGGCGTGCCGAAGCTCACGAGGATGCGCCGGCCCGGCCGCGGCCACACGTTCACCGACTCGCCCGTGTGCCGCGTGCCCACGATCGCCGTGGGCACCACGGGTGCCCCCGACTGCAGGGCGAGCCAGGCCGCCCCGCCGTGCACGGCATCGGCCGTCCCTCCCCCGCGGGTGCCCTCGGGGAAGACGCCCACGACGTCGCCGCGGCGCAACACGGCCAGTCCCCTGGCGAGTGCCTCGCGTCCCGACCCCTCGACCGCAATCTGCTGTGCGGCCCGCAGGAACACCCCCAGCGCGCCCGTCATCATGCCGGAGCGAATCAAGAAATGCGAGCCGCGCGGGATCGCGCCGTGCAGGACCGGTCCGTCGATGAGACCCACGTGGTTGCACACGACGATGACGGGCCCGGAAGTGGGAAGGGACGATGCCCCGCGCACCTCGGTGCGCCACAGCACGTGGGCGAGGAAGCGGCCCACGTGGCGGGACCAGCGCGGCCCCCAACGCGACGGGGCGCGTCCGCTCACTCGGACTCGTCCTCGCGGGCGGCCGCGACGAGCGTCAGCACCGCGTCGACGGCCTCCTCGATCGTGAGATCGGTCGTGTCGAGCGTCACCACGCCGTCCGCGGCGGTGTGGAACTCCACCACGGTCGCGTCCTTGCGGTCACGGCCCAGGACGGCCTCGCGCACGGTCGCGACATCGGCGCCCTCGCCGGCACGGCGCGCGACGCGCACCTCCTCGTCGGCGGTCATGAGGATGCGGACGTCGGCATCGGGGGCGATCACGGTCGTGATGTCCCGGCCCTCGGTCACCACTCCCCTGCCCTCGGAGTAGCCGCCCTCGAGCTCCGACGCGATGACGTCGCGCTGCCACTGACCCAGGGCCGCGCGCGCCTCGAGGTTGGTCGCGACCTTGGAGACCGTCAGCGCGATCGAATCGGCACGAATCAACGAGCTCACGTCCTCGCCCTCGAGGATCACGCGCGGGTTGCGCGGATCGAGCACGAGAGCGACGTTCATGGTCTCGACCATGGCCGCGACGTCCGACTCGTTCGAGAGGTCGACGCCCTCGCGCATGCACCACAACGTACCCACGCGGTACGTCGCCCCCGTGTCGAAGTACGCGAGCCGCAGACGGCGCGCGACCTCGCGCGCGACCGTCGACTTGCCGGTCCCCGCGGGGCCGTCGATGGCGATCGAAATTCCGGTCATGAGGCTGCGATCTCCCAACCGTGGCGCTCGAGCGCGGCCGCCAGGTGGGCGGCGCGCGACGGCAACACATAGAGCGTGGTGAGACCCACCGGCTGACGCGGCGAGTGCTCGATGGCGATGTCCTCGACGTTGACGCCCTCCTCGGCGGTGTGCGCGAGCAGGCGCAACAGCTGTCCGGGGGTGTCGGGCACGATGACGGTGACGGGCAGCCAGTCGCGCTTCGCGCCACCGTGCTTGCCGGGGATGCGTGCGACCTCGAAACGGCCGCGCTCGATGAGGTCGGTGATGGCCTCGCCGATGTCGCTCGCCTCCCTCACCTCGTCGAGGTCGTCGATGATGTGGTCGAGCGTCTCGATGAGGTGCGCGCGGTTGAGCCGCGCGATGTCGGCCCACATGTGAGGCGACGAGGCCGCGATCCGCGTCACGTCGCGCAGACCCTGACCCGCGAGGGAGACATCGTCGGCGTCCAGGATTCCCAGCGCGGCGGCGACGGCGGAGGCCGCGACCTGCGGCGCGTGCGAGACCCTGGCGACGGCGGCATCGTGCGCATGCGCCTCCATCGTCACCACGTCGCATTGCAGCGCGGCGGGCACGCGCGTGACGACGTCGACGGCGGCGGCGGTCGCGCCGTTCGGGCAGATCACCCACGGCCGAGCCTTGAACAGGTCTCCCTGGGCGCCGAGACCTCCCGACACCTCGCGTCCCGCCATCGGATGAGAGCCCACGTAGCGCTCTCCCGCGCCGGTCGCGTCGGCGGCCTCGGCGATGGGCGCCTTGACGCTCGCGACGTCCGTGACGACCGCGGTAGGCCAGCGGGTGAGCGAGTCGGCGACCACCCTGCCCGCGGCGGACGGGGGCACGGCGACGATCACGAGGTCGGGGGTCGCGCCCGCGAGGTCGCCCCCGCGCCGATCGAGCGGGCGAGCGCCTGAGCGTCGGGATCGGCGTCCTCGATCGTGACGTCCCAGCCCTCGGCCGCGAGGCCGATGCCCAGGCTCGCGCCGATCAGCCCGGCGCCAACGATGTGGGTGCGCGGCGTGGTGGTGTCCATGGGGGCCTACTGCGCGAGATCGCGGCGCAGGCTCACGGCGTCGCGCAGGTACACGTGCGAGATCTCCTCGCGGGGGCGGTCGACCTGCGCGTGCATCATCACGCGGACCACGCGCGGCAGCGCGCCGGGCACGGCCATCTCCTGTGCGCACATGAGTGGCACGGCCCCGAAGCCCAGCTCCGCGCGGCGGCGGCGGGAAAGTCGCTCACGATGTCGGGGGTGCATGTGAAGATCACCGAGATGAGGTCGTCGGTGGTCAGCGCGTTCTCCCGCATGATCGCCTCCACCAGTTCGGTGGTGCGGGCGTGCAAGTGGTCGCGCTCGTCGCGGTCCAGGGTGATGGCGCCACGGATCGCACGAATCGTCATGGCGACCATCGTATCGGGAGGGACATGCCCTCCCGTGCGTCACATGCCCGCGGCGTCCATGAGCCGGCCCACCTCGGTCGGGGTGAGCTCGCGCACCTCGCCGGGCGCCATCGTGCCGAGCCGCACGGGACCGAACTGGGTGCGCACCAGCTCGAGGACGGGGTGACCCACCTTGTCGAGCATGCGGCGCACGATGCGGTTGCGCCCCTCGTGCAGCTCGACCTGCACGAGCGAGGAGTCCGCGGCGAGGTCGAGCACGGTGCACGACGTCGCGCGCACCGGGCCGTCGTCGAGGTCGACGCCCGCCTTGAGCTGCGTGCACAGGTGCTTCGACACGCGGCCGCGCACCTTCGCGACGTACACCTTGGACACGCCGTGGGTGGGGTGCGCGAGGCGGTTCGCGAGCTCGCCGTCGTTGGTGAGCAGCAGCACGCCCGTGGTCTCCGCGTCGAGGCGGCCCACGTGGAAGAGCCGCTCGTCGTAGCCGCTCACGTAGCGGTCGAGGGCGGGACGGCCCTGCGGGTCGCTCATGGTGCTCACGACGCCGAACGGCTTGTTGAGGACCACCGTGACGTGCGACGAGTCCACCGAGATGCGCGCGCCATCGACCGCGATGACGACCTCGTCGGGGTTGACGCGCACGCCCAGCTGGTCGACCACCTCGCCGTTGACGGTCACGCGGCCCGCCTCGATGAGGTCCTCGCACTTGCGGCGCGATCCCACCCCCGCTGAGGCCAGCACCTTCTGCAGCCTGACGCCCTCGGGGCGGTGAATCTCGAGTTCCATCAGCGGTTCTCTCCATCGATGTCGGCGAGGTCGGGCAGGTACGGAGCGAGCGGCGGGAGGTCGTCGAGAGACGACAGCCCCATGCGGTCGAGGAACTCGGTCGAGGTGCCGTACAGCACCGCGCCGCCGGTCTCCCCAACCTCGGTGACGAGCCCGCGCGCCGCGAGCGTCTTCATCACGGAGTCGACGTTCACGCCGCGGATCTGCGAGACCTGTCCGCGGGTGACGGGCTGGCGATAGGCCACCACCGCCAGGGTCTCGAGCGCGGCCTGGGACAGTCGCGCGGACTGCCCGTCGACCACGAAGCGGCCCACGACGTCCGCGTAGAGACGCGACGAATACAGCCGCCATCCGCCGTCGACCTCGCGCAGCTCGAAGCCGCGCGGCGCGTCGGGGTCCGCGTACTCGTCGCGCAGTTCCGCCAGGGCCTCGGCCACCACGGACTCGGGCACCTCGAGGGCCACCGCGAGTTCCGCGGCGGGGACGGGCTCGTCGACCACCATGAGCACGGCCTCGAGCGCGCCGCGCAAGCCCACCTCGATCACGACTGCTCCCTCACCGTCTCGCCAGCTGCCTCGAGCCCTACGCCCATGGCATCGTCCTCATCGAACTCGGCGGAGACCTCGACCTCCGCGTCGCCGCCTGTCCACCGGACCGTCAGCTCGCCGAGCGAGCGTACCTGATCGAAGGCGACCACGGCCTCGCGGAACAGCTCGAGCAGAGCGAGGAAGCGCGCCACCACCACGCTCACGTGCCCGGCATCGTGCACGAGCGAGCGAAAGGACACCGCTCCCTCCCGCTGCAGGCGGTGCGTGATGAGAGCGGCCTGCTCGCGCACGCTCACGGCGGGATTGTGCAGGTGAGAGATCGACACGTGCGGCGCCTCTCGCGGCTGCAGCGCGTGGGCCGCCAGGCGCGCGAGCAGCTCGGGCGTGGCGGTCCAGATCAGCTCGGGCAGCAGCATCGCGAACTGCGGCTCGAGGGGAACGTCGCGGGGCACGCGCCGGGGCGCAGAGAGCATCGTCGCGAACTCCCCCGCCGCGACCTTGAACGCGCGGTACTGAAGGAGGCGCGCGAACAGCAGGTCGCGGGCCTCGAGCAGTTCGAGGTCCTCGAGGTCATCGACCTCTCCCTGCGGGAGCAGCCGGGCGGCCTTGAGGTCGAGTAGAGTCGCCGCGACCACCAGGAACTCCGAGGCCTGCGAGAGGTCCCACTCCTCCTCGCGGGAGGAGATGGTCGCGAGGAACTCGTCCGTCACGCGCGCGAGCGCGACCTCGGTGATCTCCATCTGGTGCTTCGAGATGAGGCTCAGGAGGAGGTCGAACGGTCCTCGAAGTTGTCGAGGTGAACCTCGAAGCCGCGGGGCGCGTCCGGCAGGACCGGGGTGGTCACGCTAGGCGGCGACCTTGCGCGCCACGAGCTCGCGAGCGAGCTGGCGGTAGGCCTGAGCGCCCGCATGCGACGAGGCGAACGTCGTGATGGGCTCCGCGGCCACCGTCGCGTCGGGGAACTTCACCGTGCGGTGAATCATGGTCTCGGTGACCTTGTCGCCGAAGGCCTCGCGGACGCGCTCGACGACCTCCTGCGCGTGGAGGGTGCGGCCGTCGTACAGCGTCGGCACGATCACGTCGATCGTGAGACGCGGGTTGAGCCGGTCCTGGACCTTGCCGATCGTGTCGACCAGCAGCTTGACCCCGCGCATCGCGAAGAACTCCGCCGCGAGCGGGATGATCACGCCGTGGGCCGCGACCAGCGCGTTGACGGTGAGCAGGCCAAGCGACGGCTGACAATCGATGAGGATCGCGTCGTAGTCGTCGAGCACGGGACGCAGGGCGCGCGCGAGTGCGCTCTCCCGCGCGACCTCGCCGACGAGCTGGACCTCGGCCGCCGACAGGTCGATGTTCGCGGGCAGCAGGTCGAGCCCGGGCACCTTGGTCTCGAGGATCACGTCGCGCGTCGCGACGCCGGTCTCCATGAGCAGGTTGTACACGGTGTGCTCGAGCGCGTCGGCATTGATGCCGAGCCCGGCGGAGGCCGCACCCTGCGGGTCGAAGTCGATGAGCAGCACGCGGCGTCCGTACTCGGCGAGCGCCGCGGCCAGGTTCACCGACGTGGTGGTCTTGCCCACCCCGCCCTTCTGATTGCACAGCGCGATGACGCGGGCGGGACCGTGGCTGTCGAGGGGTGCGGGCACATCAAAGTCGGTCACGTGGGCCACCCTACCCCCGGGCGGGGACCGTTCTCAGCGGGCGCGCGGGTGGGTCGCGGCGTAGACCTCGCGCAACGTGTCGCGCGTGACGAGCGTGTAGATCTGCGTGGTCGCCACCGAGGCGTGTCCGAGCAGTTCCTGCACCACCCTGACGTCTGCACCGCCCGTCAGCAGGTGGGTCGCGAACGAGTGCCGCAGCGTGTGGGGTGAGACGTCCGGCACCCCCGCGCGCTCCGCGGCGGCACGCAGGATCGCCCACGCCGACTGTCGCGAGAGGCGTCCCCCGCGAGAGTTGAGGAACAGCGCCGCCTCGCCGCGGCCGGCTGCCGCGAGCGGCGCCCGCGCGCGCACCAGGTACGCGTCGAGCGCCCGCGCGGCATACGTGCCCACGGGGACGATGCGCTCCTTGCGCCCCTTGCCCCGCAGCAGGACGGACTCGGCACCGGGCTCCAGGGAGAGGTCGTCGACGTCGAGACCGGTCGCCTCGGAGATGCGGGCACCCGTCGCGTAGACGAGCTCGAGCAGTGCGCGGTCGCGCAGCGGCGCGATCCCGTCTCCCGCGCCGGCCTGATCGAGGATGCGCTCGACCGCGTCGATCGGGATCGCCTTGGGCAGCCGCTTGGGCACCGCGCGCGGCTTGACCTGCGCGGCCGGGTCCGCCGGCGTCCATCCCTCGAGCACCGCGAAGCGGTGCCAACCCCGTATCGCCACCACCGTGCGCGAGGCCGACGACGGCGCGAGGGCCCTCCCGCCATCGTCCCCCGTGCTCAGGGACTGCGCGAACTGCGCCACATGTTCCCTGCGCACGGACTCGAGCGCGTCGATCCCCTGGCCCCGCAGAAAGGCGGCGTACCGGTCGAGGTCGCGGCGATAGGCCGCGATGGTGTGCGGGCTCAGCCCGCGCTCGACGGCGACGTGCGCGAGGTAGGCGTCGCGCTGCCGCTCGAGCATCACCGCGCGCTCATCACCGGACGGAGAGGACGTCGCTCAGGAACGGGTCGACCATGATGGCCGCGAAGACGAGCGTGAGATAGGTGATCGAGTCGCGGAACAGCCGCATCTCCTTGAGGTGCGTCTCGCCCAGTCGCGTGCGGCGGTAGAGCTGGACGCAGCCGACGAGGAACCACACGCCCGCGGCGACCGCGACACCCAAGTAGACCCACGTCATGTCGGCGACCCACGCGAGAGCAACGGTGGTGACGACCATGGCGGCGGCGTACGCGATCATCTCGACCGCGACCTTGCGGGTGGGTGCGACCACGGGGAGCATCGGCACGCGCGCGGCGCCGTAGTCGCCCCTGAAGCGCATCGACAGCGGCCAGTAGTGCGGCGGCGTCCAGAAGAAGATGATGAGGAACAGCAGCACGGGCGTCCACGACAGCGACTGCGTGACGGCGGCCCACCCGATGAGCACGGGCATGCAGCCCGCCGCGCCGCCCCACACGATGTTCTGGGGGTGCGCCGCTTAAGGATCATCGTGTAGCCCACGACGTACGCGAGGATCGCGAGGACGCTCAGCACCGCGGCAAGCGGCGAGCCCACCACCAACCAGAACCACGCCGTCGACACGATCGACAACGTCCACGCGAAGACGAGCGCGCCGCGCTCGCTCACGGCGCCCGTCACGAGGGGCCGGCGGCTCGTGCGCTTCATCACGGCGTCGATGTCGCGGTCGAGGTAGCTGTTGAAGGCGTTCGCGCCGCCCGCGGAGAGGCTACCGCCGACGAGCGTGCCGGCGAGCAAGCCGATCGACGGCCAGCCGTCGGCGGCGAGGACCATCGTGGGGATGGTGGTCACCAGCAGGAGCTCGATGATGCGCGGCTTGGTCAGCGCCACATAGCCCTTGACGACCGTCGCCGCCCGTCGCGGAGCCGCCTCGGATGCGGCGGAACTGGCCTTGAGGGGGCGGTTGACATGCGCTCCAGTGTAGCCGCGCCGCACGGGACCAAAGGCCCCGATTACGGGGGTCTCACGTGCTCGGATGGGCCCGTGTGAAGTTCATGTGAACGGCATACATCGCGTGCACGCGCCGGTAGGCTGGGCCCGTACCCGCCACCTTTGTCGAGGGAGACACCTGTGACCATCAACTGGAACGACGCCGACCGCCGTGCGGTCGACACCCTGCGCGTGCTCGCGGCCGACGCCGTGCAGAAGGTCGGTAACGGCCACCCGGGAACCGCGATTTCGCTGGCCCCCGCCGCGTACCTGCTGTTCCAGAACGTCATGCGCCACGACCCGTCGGACTCGCACTGGCTGGGACGTGACCGCTTCGTGCTGTCCGCCGGCCACTCGTCGCTCACGCTGTACCTGCAGCTCTTCGCGTCGGGCTACCAGCTCACGCTCGATGACCTCAAGTCTCTGCGCACCGAGGGTTCGCTGACCCCCGGCCACCCCGAGTACGGCCACACCGACGGCGTCGAGGTCACCACGGGCCCGCTCGGCACCGGAATCGCCTCCGCCGTGGGCATGGCGATGGCGTCGCGCCGAGAGCGGGGTCTGCTCGACCCCGACGCCGCGCCCGGCACCTCGCCGTTCGATCACTTCGTCTACGTCATCGCGGGCGACGGCTGCCTCCAGGAGGGCGTGGCACACGAGGCCAGCGCGCTGGCTGGCACGCAGGAGCTCGGCAACCTCATCCTCATCTGGGATGACAACAAGATCTCGATCGAGCACGAGACCGACATCTCCTTCACCGAGGACGTCCTGGGTCGCTACGAGGCCTACGGCTGGCACACGCAGCGCGTCGACTGGGTGAAGCCCGACGGCTATGAGGAGGACCCCGCCGCGCTGTACGACGCGATCCTCGCGGCCAAGGCCGAGACCTCGAAGCCCTCGATCATCGCGCTCAGCACGATCATCGGCTGGCCGTCGCCCACCAAGCAGAACACGGGCGGCGTGCACGGGTCGGCCCTGGGCAAGGAGGAGGTCGCCGGCCTCAAGACCGTGCTCGGCTTCGACCCCGAGCAGGACTTCGCCGTCGAGCCCGAGATCATGGACCACATGCTCAAGGTGCGCGAGCGCGGACAGGCCGCCCACTCCGAGTGGAACGCGCAGTTCTCGCGGTGGGAGGCCGAGCAGCCCGAGCGCGCGGCCCTGCTCGCGCGCCTCACGGCACGCGAGCTCCCCGAGAATTGGGACGATGCCCTCCCCACCTTCGAGGTGGGGACGTCGGTCGCGACGCGCTCGGCCTCCGGCAAGGTGCTCGGCGCGCTCGCGCCGGTGCTGCCCGAGCTGTGGGGCGGCTCGGCCGACCTCGCGGGCTCGAACAACACGACCATGGCCGGCGAGCCGTCCTTCCTGCCCCCGCACCGCTCGACGCACTCGTTCCCCGACGGCCAGTGGTACGGCCGCACGCTGCACTTCGGCATCCGCGAGTTCGGCATGGGCGCGATCCTCAATGGCATCACGCTGCACGGCCTCACCCGCGTGTACGGCGGCACGTTCCTCGTGTTCTCCGACTACATGCGTGCCTCGGTCCGCCTCGCGGCGCTCATGCAGATCCCCACGACCTTCGTGTGGACGCACGACTCGGTGGGCCTGGGCGAGGACGGCCCGACCCACCAGCCGATCGAGCACATCGCCACGCTGCGCGCGATCCCCGGCCTCGACGTGATCCGCCCCGCGGACGCCAACGAGACCGCCGCGGCCTGGAAGGCCGTGCTCGAGACCACGGACCGTCCGTCCGCGCTGATCCTGTCGCGTCAGAACCTGCCCGTGCTCGAGGGCACGTCGACCGAGGGCGTCCTCAAGGGTGCCTACGTCATCGCGGGCGCCGACGAGGACGCTGACGTGCTGCTCATCGCGACCGGCTCCGAGGTTCAGCACGCGCTCGGCGCGCGCGAGCTCCTCGCCGCGGACGGAGTGAAGGCGCGCGTCATCTCGATGCCGTCGCGCGAGCGCTTCGAGCGCCAGGACGCGTCCTACCGCGAGTCGGTCCTGCCGTCCGCGATCAGGGCCCGCGTGTCCGTCGAGGCCGGCTCGGTCCTCGGCTGGCGCGAGATCGTCGGCGACGCCGGCCGCTCGGTGTCCATCGATCACTTCGGCGAGTCCGCCGACGGCGACCTGCTGCTGCGCAAGTACGGCTTCACCGCCGAGAACGTGGCGGCCAAGGCGCGCGAGAGCGTCGACGCGGCACGATGACACGCGCCGCGCGCCGGGTGGGCCCCACGGGGGTCCACTCGGCGCGCGCGTATTCTCTGTCCGTGCGACCACCCGGCACGAGGCGACTCCCCCACTCCGGCATCGTCCTCACCGCAGGCTGACGCCCCTTCACGTCCCCCCAGGAAGGCAGACCGTTGACCAATCCCCTGCGCGATCCCAGGGATCGCCGCCTCCCCCGCATCGCAGGCTCCTGCGGTCTCGTGATGTTCGGCGTCACGGGCGACCTGGCCCGCAAGAAGCTCATGCCGGCGGTCTACGACCTCGCCAACCGCGGCCTGTTGCCTCCCGCATTCGCGCTCACCGGCTTCGCGCGACGCGACTGGGACGAGCAGGACTTCGCGCAGGTGGTGCACGACTCGGTGAAGAAGCACGCGCGCACGCCGTTCCGCGAGGAGACGTGGCAGCAGCTGGCCGAGGGGATCCGATTCGTGCAGGGCACGTTCGACGACCCCGAGGCCTTCCAGCGCCTGCGCGAGACCGTCGAGGACCTCGACCGCGAGCGGGGCACGGGAGGGAACCACGCGTTCTACCTGTCGATCCCGCCCTCGGCGTTCCCCCAGGTGATCACGCAGCTGCGCAAGTCGGGGCTGTCCGACCCCCGCGAGGGCACGTGGCGCCGCGTGGTCATCGAGAAGCCGTTTGGGCACAACCTCGAGTCGGCGGAGGAGCTCGACGCGATCGTGTCCGACGTCTTCCCGCCCGACTCCGTGTTCCGCATCGACCACTACCTGGGCAAGGAGACGGTTCAGAACCTGCTCGCGCTGCGCTTCGCGAACCAGCTGTTCGAGCCGATCTGGAACTCGCAGTACATCGACCACGTGCAGATCACCATGGCCGAGGACATCGGCATCGGCTCGCGCGCGGGCTACTTCGACGGGATCGGCACGGCGCGCGATGTCATCCAGAACCACCTCCTGCAGCTGTTCGCGCTGACGGCCATGGAGGAACCCGCGAGCTTCGAGGCCGACGACCTTCGCATGGAGAAGGAGAAGGTGCTGCGCTCCGTCGTGCTCGCCGACGACCTCTCGCAGGCCACCGCGCGCGGCCAGTACGCGGCCGGCTGGCGCGGCGGCGAGCAGGTGGGCGGCTTCCTCGAGGAGGACGGCATCTCCCCCGACTCGACCACGGAGACCTACGCCGCGATCCGGCTCGACCTCCCCAACAGGCGCTGGGCGGGCACCCCGTTCTACCTGCGCGCCGGCAAGCGGCTGGGGCGGCGCGTTACCGAGATCGCGCTCGTCTTCAAGAAGGCGCCGTCGCCGTACTTCCAGCAGATCTCCGGTGGAGAGGTGGGCGCGAACGCGCTCGTCATCCGCGTCCAGCCCGACGAGGGCGTGACGCTGCGCTTCGGCTCCAAGGTGCCAGGCACCGCGATGGAGGTCCGCGACGTCACGATGGACTTCGCGTACGGCAATGCCTTCACCGAGAGCTCTCCCGAGGCCTACGAGCGCCTCATCCTCGACGTGCTGCTGGGCGACCCGCCGCTCTTCCCCCGCCAGGAGGAGGTCGCGCTGTCGTGGAAGATCCTTGACCCCATCACCGAATTCTGGGCCACGCAGGGCCAGCCGGAGCAGTACGGTAGCGGCACGTGGGGCCCCGCGGGCGCCGATGCCATGCTCGCCCGCGACGGACGCGTCTGGAGGCGCCCATGATCATCGACATGCCCCACACCACCACGGGCGCGATCAACAAGCGCCTCGTGGAGTCGCGCAAGGAGGGCGGCGTCATCACGCTCGCCCGCGTGATGACGCTCGTGATCGACGCCACCGGAGCGGACGCCGAGCAGGCGATCGCGACCGCCAACGTGGCGTCGCGAGAGCACCCCTGCCGCATCATCGTCATCGCGCCGGGCGACGCCGCTGAGGCGAGGCTCGACGCCGAGATCCGCGTGGGCGGCGACGCCGGCGCCTCCGAGGTCGTCGTACTGCGACCGTCGGGCGCGCAGGTGGGTCACGAGGACACCCTCGTCATCCCGCTCCTGCTGCCCGACGCGCCGATCGTCGTGTGGTGGCCCGCGGGCGTGCCGAACGACCTCGGCAGCCGCGCGCTGGGCCGCATGGCGCAGCGCCGCATTACCGACACCAAGGGCGAGGCCGACCCCGCGGGAACACTGCTGGGCCTCGCCGCGTGCTACCGCCCGGGAGACACCGACCTCGCGTGGACCAGGCTCACGCGCTGGCGCGCGCTGCTGGCCGCGGCCCTCGAGCAGGTGCCGGATCCGCAGGTCACCAAGGCGTGGATCCACGGCGACACCAACAGCCCGTCGATCCTGCTGCTGGGCTCGTGGCTCAAGGAGGCGCTCGACTGCGAGGTCGAGGCGCAATACGACGACTCGGTCGCCGCGCTCCAGCAGGTCGTGCTCGAGACGCGGTCCGGCCCCATCTCGATCGCCCGCCCCGACGGTCACAACGCGACCATCCGCCAGCCGGGTCAGCCGGACCACGTCATCGCGCTGCCCGCGCGGTCCCTCGAGGAGGCCCTCGCGGAGGAACTGCGCCGCCTCGACGACGACGCGGTCTACGGCGAGGTCCTCGCGGCCTTCACCACCGACACGGTCGTGCCGCTGTGAGCACCGAAAGTCACGGCGCCGCTGTGAGCACCGAAAGTCACGGCGCCGCTGTGAGCACCTCCACCACCCGCGTGGTCGTGCACCCGGACGCGACGGCGGTGGCCGAGGCTACGGCGGCGCGGCTCCTGGTCACGCTCGTCGACACGCTGTCGGTGCGGGACGTGGCGCATGTGGTCGTCACGGGCGGCACGGTGGGCATCGCGACGCTGGCCGCCGTGGCACGCTCCCCTCTGGCCGCGACCATCGACTGGACCAGCGTCCACGTGTGGTGGGGCGACGAGCGGTTCGTGGCGGCCGGCGACCCCGACCGCAACGAGGGCCAGGCGCAGCAGGCCTTGCTGGGCTCGCTCCCGCTTCCCGAGGAGAACATCCACCGCATGGGAGCCGCGGGCTCGTTCGCGACCGCCGAGGAGGCCGCCGCGGACTACGTCGCTCAGATCACCGCGGCGGGCACTCCCGCGTGGGACGTGCTGATGCTCGGGATGGGACCCGACGGTCACGTGGCCTCGCTGTTTCCCGGCCACGCGGGCTATGCGGCGCGCGGAGCGGAGTCGATCGCGGTACACGACTCGCCCAAGCCGCCGCCGACGCGCGTGAGCCTCACCCTCGAGTCGATTCGCCGCGCGCGTCGCGTGTGGGTCGTGGCAGCGGGTGCAGGAAAGGCCGACGTCGTCGCACGATCGCTGCACGGCGACCTCGAGCTGCCCGCCGCGGCGGTGCGTGGCACGCAGGAGACGCTGTGGCTGATCGACGCGGAGGCCGCCGCGCGCGTGTGAGGCCGGCCCCGGCGGCTCGCCCGCCTCCGCCGACCTGCGCTCCCAGCCACACCTCCCCTAGAGACGCCGACAGGGCCGCCTCCCCCAAGGGAAGCGGCCCTGTCGTGGTCGTGTGCGACTACTCCGCGGGAGCGAGGTCGCCGCGGCGCACGCGCAGCGAGGTGAGAGCCTCGTCGAGAAGCGCGGCGCCCTCGGCGTCCGTGCGACGCTCCTTCACGTATGCGAGGTGCGTCTTGTACGGCTCGTTCCGGATGGGCTCGGGAGGATTCTCCGAGTCCAGTCCCGCGGGGAGCCCGCAGCGCGGGCAATCCCACTCGACCGGAACCTCTTGATCGTCGCCCGTCGCAAAGCTGGGCGAGGTCACGTGACCCCGCGCGCAGTAGTACGAGACAACCTGACGCGGGGCGGATTCGCCCCGCTCGTCTTCACCCATAGGGCCCGCGCCGACGCGCGAGCCGCGGATGGCGTTGCCACCTGCCATTGGCTACGACCTCCGTTGGTTAGATCGAGAAACGGGACACGAGCCCGAGCAGCACCACGGCCGCCGCCCACACGATCGCGACGCCCCACGTGATGCGCGTGAGGTTGCGCTCGCCGACGGCGGACGACTGAATGCCGGAGGCGATGCCGCCGCCGAACATGTCGGTGATGCCGCCGCCGCGGCCACGGTGCACGAGCACCAGGCCGATGATGAGCAGCGAGGTCACGACAAGCATGACCCACAGGATGGTCTCGAGGATGTCCACGGTTCTCCCAGAAAGATGGATTGCGCTCTAAGGATACGCGACGCGCGCGACCGGACCGGCCGTGACACGGCCGGTCCGGTCAGCGGTTTACAGGCCGACCTGGTGGGCCTTGAAGCGCGCGATCTTCGAGAACTCCTCGGGGTCGAGCGAGGCGCCGCCCACGAGTCCGCCGTCGACGTCGGGCTCGGCCATGAGCTGAGCGATCGACGAGGACTTCACGGAACCGCCGTAGAGGACGCGCACGCCCGCGGCGAGTTCGGCGTCGTACAGCTCTGCGAGGCGCGCACGAATCGCACCGCAGACCTCCTGCGCGTCCGCGGGGGTCGCAACCTCGCCGGTGCCGATGGCCCACACGGGCTCATAGGCGATGACGACGTCCTTGGCGTGCTCGGCCGCGAGGCCCTCGAGCGCACCGTCGACCTGCGCGAGCGTGTACTCGACGTGGGTGCCGGCCTTGCGGATGTCCAGGCCCTCGCCGACGCACACGATCGGCACGATGCCGTTCGCGAAGGCCGCCTTGGTCTTGGCGGCAACCGTCGCGTCGGACTCGCCGTGGTACTGACGACGCTCCGAGTGGCCCACGGCCACGTACGAGACGCCCAGCTTCGACAGCTGCGTGCCCGACACCTCACCGGTGTACGCGCCCGAGGTGTGCTCGGAGATGTCCTGCGCGCCGTACTTGAGCTCGAGCTGGTCGGCGTCCACGAGCGTCTGCACCGAGCGCAGCGACGTGAAGGACGGGAGCACCGCGACCTCGACCTCGGAGAAGTCGTGCTTCGCGTCGCGCAGCAGCCACGCGAGCTTCTGCACCGTGTGCGTCGCCTCGAGGTGGTCGAGGTTGAGCTTCCAGTTGCCCGCGATCAGGGGTACGTGCCATGGGTATCAGTCCTCCAGTACGGCGAGGCCCGGCAGGACCTTGCCCTCAAGCAGCTCGAGCGACGCGCCGCCGCCCGTCGAGATGTGGCCGAAGCCGGCCTCGTCGAAGCCGAGCAGTCGCACCGCGGCGGCGGAGTCGCCGCCACCCACGACCGAGAAGCCGTCGGAGTCGATCATCGCCTGCGCGACGGCCTTGGTGCCGTTCGCGAAGGCCTCGAACTCGAACACGCCCATGGGGCCGTTCCACACGATGGTCTTCGCGTCGGAGAGCTTCGAGGCGAACAGCGCGGCCGAGTCGGGGCCGATGTCGAGGCCCAGGCGGTCCGCGGGGATCGCGTCGGCGGCCACCACGACGGCGTCGGCGTCGGCGGCGAAGGCCGTCGCGGCGACGATGTCGGTCGGCAGGACGATCTCCACGCCGTTCTCCTCCGCCGTGGCGAGGTAGCCCTTGACGGTCTCGATCTGGTCCTCTTCGAGCAGCGACTTGCCCACGCCGTAGCCCTTCGCGGCCAGGAACGTGAACACCATGCCGCCGCCGATGAGCAGGCGGTCGGCCTTGGTCAGCAGGTTCGCGATGACGCCCAGCTTGTCGGAGACCTTCGAGCCTCCGAGCACCACGGCGTACGGGCGTGCGGGGTCGGTCACGGCCTTGCTGAGCGACACGACCTCCTTCTCGACGAGCGTGCCGGCCGCGGCGGGCAGCACCTTCGCGATGTCGTACACGGAGGCCTGCTTGCGGTGCACGACACCGAAACCGTCGGACACGAAGGCGTCCGCGAACGCGGCGAGCTCGGCGGCGAGCGCCTCGCGGTCCTCGTCGACCTTCGAGGTCTCGCGCGCGTCGAAGCGCACGTTCTCGAGCATCGCGACCTGGCCGGGCTCGAGCGCCGCGACCACGGCCTTGGCGGACTCGCCCACGAGGTCCTCGGCGAGCGTCACGGGACGCTCGAGGAGCTCGGAGAGGCGCGCGGCGGCGGGGGCGAGCGAGTACTTGGCCTCGGGCTCGCCCTTGGGGCGGCCGAGGTGAGCCGTGACGATGACGGCGGCGCCGGCGTCGAGCAGCTTCTGGATCGTGGGAACCGAGGCGCGCACGCGGCCGTCGTCCGTGATGGTGGTGCCGTCGAGCGGGACGTTGAGGTCCGAGCGGACGAGCACCTTCTTGCCGGCGAGGTCGCCGAGCGAGTCGATGGTCTTCATGGGTTGTCCTGTCCTAAGGGGTGAAGGTGGGGCGGGGTGACGCGACGACGGCCGCACACGCGTGAGCGTGCACGGCCGTCGCAGCGATCACGGCGCGAATGCTTAGAGGCGCTCGCCGACGTAGGTGGTGAGCTTGACCAGCGAGGTCGAGTAGCCCCACTCATTGTCGTACCAGGCCACGATCTTGACCATGTTGCCCGACACCTTGGTGAGCTTGGCGTCGAAGATCGACTGGTGCGGGTTCGAGATGATGTCCGCGGACACGATGGGGTCCTCGGTGTACTCGAGCGTGCCGGCCATGGCGCCCTCGGCCGCAGCCTTGACGGCGGCGTTGACCTCGTCCACGGTCACCTCACGCGAGGCCTCGAAGGTGAGGTCGGTCGCCGAGCCGGTGATGGTGGGGACGCGCATCGCGAAGCCGTCGAGCTTGCCCTTGAGCTCGGGGAGCACGAGGGCGACAGCCTTCGCGGCACCGGTCGAGGTGGGGACGATGTTCTGCGCGGCGGCGCGGGCGCGGCGGAGGTCCTTGTGGGGACCGTCCTGGAGGTTCTGGTCGCCGGTGTAGGCGTGGATCGTGGTCATGAGACCACGCTCGATGCCGATCGCGTCGTTGAGGGCCTTGGCGACGGGCGCGAGGCAGTTGGTGGTGCAGGACGCGTTCGAGATGATCGTGTGCGCCGCCGGGTCGTAGTCGGTGTGGTTCACACCCACGACGAAGGTGGCGTCCTCGTTGCTCGCGGGAGCCGAGATGATGACCTTCTTGGCGCCGGCCTCGATGTGGGCCTTGGCCTTGGTCGCGTCCGTGAAGAAGCCGGTCGACTCGATCACGATGTCGGCACCGAGCTCGCCCCAGGGGAGGTTCGCGGGGTCACGCTCGGCGAGCGCGCGGATCGCCTTGCCGTCGACGTAGATGTTCTCCTCGTCGAAGGTGACCTCCTTGGGGAAGCGACCGAGCACCGTGTCGTACTTGAGCAGGTGCGCCAGGGTCGCGTTGTCCGTGAGGTCGTTGACGCCGACGATCTCGATGTCCGCGCCCTGCGCCTCGATGGCGCGGAAGAAGTTACGTCCGATGCGGCCGAAGCCGTTGATGCCGACCTTGATGGTCACAGTGTTTCTCCTCCTGTGCGTCGCCGAAGCGACACCTTTATGGATGATGGGCTGCGCACTCCGACGTGCGCCGGACGCCGCTGCAGAGCGGGCCACTGCTTCAGAGCCTACTACTTCGAGGCCTCCGTGCGAGCCGGACAGAGGTCCCGGATCACGGCCGCGAGAGGGTCAGTCGTCGTCGAGGAGTTCCTGGTTGATACCAGCCTCGGTATCGGGAATCCCGAGTTCCTCGGCGCGCTTGTCTGCGGTCGCGAGCAGGCGACGAATCCGCCCGGCCACGGCGTCCTTGGTGAGCACGGGCTCGGCCATCTTGCCCAGCTCCTCGAGCGAGGCGTCGCGGTGCGCAAGCCTCAGTTCGCCCGCCTCCCGCAGGTGGTCGGGGACGTCGTCGCCCAGGATCTCGAAGGCGCGCGCCACGCGGGCACCCGCGGCCACCGCGGCTCGCGCGCTGCGGCGCAGGTTGGCGTCGTCGAAGTTCGCGAGCCGGTTGGCCGTGCCGCGCACCTCGCGGCGCGTGCGCTTCTCCTCCCACGCGAGCACGGAGTCGTGGGCTCCCAGGCGCGTGAGCAGATTGGCGATCGAGTCGCCGTCGCGGATGACCACGCGATCGACGCCGCGCACCTCACGGGACTTCGCGGACACGCCCAGGCGCCTCGCGGCGCCCACAAGCGCGAGGGCCGCCTCGGGTCCCGGCGAGGTGACCTCGAGGGCCGACGACCGGCCGGGCTCGGTGAGCGAACCGTGCGCGAGGAAGGCGCCACGCCAGGCGGCGACGGTGTCCTCGATCGCGCCGCCCACCACGTGGGGAGGGAGCCCGCGCACGGGACGGCCGCGGTGATCGAGCAGCCCCGTCTGACGAGCGAGAGACTCGCCCTCCTTGACGACGCGCACCACGTAGCGGTTGCCCTTCTTCAGGGCCCCACCCGACACGACGATGATCTCCGAGGCGAGGCCGTAGGTCTCCTGGATGAACAGGCGCAGGCGGCGCGCCGCCGCGGCGGTGTCGAGCTCGGCCTCGATCACGATCCTGCCGGACACGATGTGCAGTCCCCCGCGAAGCGGAGGGTTGCCGCGATCTCCGCCTTGCGTGCGGAGACCTTCTCGAGCGGGACGCGAGCGAGCTCGTCCTTTACCTGTGCCGTCAGAGCCATGGCGACAATCCTGCCACCAGTCAGCGCGCGAGGGCGCCGCCGCCCGCGACCCATGTCACCAGGTCGCGATACTGCTCGCGCAGCACGAGCGGATCGTGACGGTCCACGGTTCCCTCCGCGCGCATCGGCGCCGCGACAAAGCGCGCGCCCCACTGCTCCACCCGGCTCCTCAGCGCGGGCTCGTCGTGGCTCGAGTCGGCCAACACCACGGCGGGTGCGAAGCCGGGAGCGGCCGCGCGCAGCGCCTCGATGTCGTCGACGCGATCCGTGCCGGCCGTCTCCTCGTCCTCGTGCGCGATGTTGAGCGTGAGGATCGTCCGCGGCCCCGCGGCGGTCAGCGCCGCCGCAACCCTCGGCACCAGGAAGTGAGTGAGCACCGAGGTATACCAGCTGCCGGGGCCGAGGATGATGGCGTCGGCATCGGCGATCGCCTCGAGGGTCGCCGCAGGCACGGCCGGATCCGCCGGCTCGATCGCGAGCGACCGCATTCGACCCTCGGCGGTCGCGACGGCAACCTGACCCACGACCTTCTCCACACGGCCATCGCGGGCGACCTGGGCACTCACCGTGATGGGCTCGGTCGAGACGGGCAGCACGCGCCCTTCACAGCGCAACAGACGGGCGACCCAATCGAGGCCCTCGACGATTCCCCCGCTGCGGTCCCACAGGCCGGCGATGAGCAGGTTGCCGACCGCGTGCCCGTCGAGGGGTCCGTCCGTCGCGAAGCGCCACTGCAGCACATCGCGCCACGTGCGACCCCAGTCGGTGTCCTCGCACAGCGCGGACAGCGCCATGCGCAGGTCGCCGGGCGGCGGGACGTTCATCTCGGCCCGGATCCGTCCGGAGGATCCGCCGTCGTCGGCGACCGTCACCACGGCGGTGAGACCCTCGCACGTGCCGCGCAGCGCGGACAGCGTCGCGTAGAGGCCGTGGCCGCCGCCCAAGGCGACCACCTGCGGCCCTGTCATCGGGGCGACCTGTCCCGATGCGAGACGCGCACCTGGAAGCCGCGCTCGGCGAGGACTCGCCCCAGTTCCTCCGCGATCGCGACCGACCGGTGCTTGCCGCCGGTACATCCGACGCCAATCGTCACCGAGTGCTTGTCGTGCGCGCGATAGCGATCGAGGGCGCCCGCGATGACCGCGGCGTAGCCTTCGACAAACTCCGCGGCGCCGTCCGAGCCCAGCACGTAGTCGCGCACCGGCTCGTCGAGACCGGTGAGCGGGCGCAGCTCAGGCACCCAGTGAGGGTTCTGCAGGAAGCGGACGTCCGCGACGAAGTCGGCATCGTGGGGCGGACCGTTCTTGAATCCGAAGGACTGCACGTTGACCTGCAGCGGCAGCTCCGGCCCGCCGGCCAGGTTCGTCATCGCATCGCGGAGCTGGTGGACGTTGAGGTGGCTCGTGTCAAGGACCTCCGCCGCTCGCTCGCGCACCGCGGCCAGCGCCGCCCGCTCGCGTGCGATGCCCTCGAGCAGCGTGCCCTCTCCCTGAAGGGGATGCGGTCGCCTGGCCTCCTCGAAGCGGTGGACGAGAGCCGGATCGGAGGCGTCGAGGAACATCAGCCGCACGGGCACCCCGCGCGACTCGAGATCGTCGAGAACCGCCTCGACGTCCTGGAAGAAGCCGCCGCCACGCACGTCGACCACCGCGGCAAGCCTGCGGTATCCCCCGCTGCCCACCATCGCGACGAATCCACCCAGCAGCTGCGGCGGCAGGTTGTCGACCACGTACCAGCCCAGATCAGCCAGCACGGCGGCCGCGCGCGTCCGCCCCGCCCCCGACATGCCGGTGAGGACCATGACCTCGGCGTCGATTCCCGACATGTCGACGGTCGGCAGCGGAATCCCGGAGGGGAACGTGACAGGGGGACCTCGTCCATCATGCGTCCAGCATGCCACCGTCGCCGTGCAGCGCCTGGTAGACGGCGCGGGCGGTGCCCGATCCCACGCCGGGAACCAAGGCGATCTGCTCGATCGACGCCTCCTTGAGGCGAGCGAGGGAGCCGAAGTGCGTCACGAGCGCCTTGGCGCGGCCGGGACCCACCCCGGGACCTCGTCAAGACTCGACACCTTCATCGCCTTGGTGCGCTTGGCGCGGTGGTGCTTGATCGCGAAGCGGTGGGCCTCGTCACGCACGCGCTGCAGCAGGTACAACGCCTCCGACCCGCGCGGCAGGATCACGGGGAACGGGTCCCCGGGCACCCACACCTCCTCGAGGCGCTTCGCGAGGCCCACGACCGCGATGTCCGGCACGCCCACCTCGTCGAGCACCGCGCGCGCGGCGTTCACCTGCGGCAGGCCGCCGTCCACCACCACGAGTTGCGGCGGGTACGCGAAGCGCGCCGTCTCGCGTTCCTCGGGAGGCAACTTCGACTCCTCGAGGTAGCGCCGGAACCGCCGCGTCAGAACCTCGCGCATCGCCTGAGTGTCGTCCACCGCGTCCGCGATCGAGAACTGGCGGTACTCCGGCTTGCGTGGGATCGCGTCCTCGAACACCACCATCGACCCCACCTGGTGGGTGCCCTGGGTGTGCGAGATGTCGTAGCACTCGATCCGCAGCGGCGCCTCGGTCAGCCCCAGCGACTCCTGCAGTTCCTGCAGCGCGGCGGAGCGGGTCGTGAGGTCGGAGGCGCGCTTGAGACGATGCTGCGCGAGCACCTGACGCGCGTTGCCCAGGCCCGTGGCAGCGAGCTCGGCCTTCTTCCCCCTGGCCGGCACGCGCATCGTCACCCGCGACCCGCGCACGCCGCTGAGCCACGCGACCAGGCTGGGCGCGTCCTCGGGGAGGTGAGGCACCAGCACCTCCGCCGGGATCTCCTCGGGCTCCGCGGCGCCGTATGCCTCCTCGAGGAGGCGCATCACCAGTCCGGGTCCGTCGAGCGGCTCGGGCTTGTCGACCACCCAGCCGCGCTCCCCCGAGATGCGTCCGTCGCGCACGTGGAAGACGTGGGCCGCGGCCTCGAGCTCGTCGTCCTCGAGCGAGAAGATGTCGGCATCCACGCCCGCCGCGAGCACGATCGCGTTGCGCGCCATCACGGAGTCCAGCGCGCGCAGCCTGTCCCGCGCACGCGCCGCGGACTCGAAGTCCTCGCGCTCGGCCGCCGCGTGCATCGTCCCCGTGAGATCCCTCACGAGCGACTTCGCGTCGCCCGCGAGCACCTGACACACGCGCTCCGCGAGCTCGCGGTGGTCCTCGGGCGAGATGCGCCCCACGCACGGGGCCGAACACTTGTCGATGTACCCCAGCAGGCACGGCCTGCCCTGGCGCTCGGCCTTGCGGAACACGCCAGGCGCGCACGTGCGCACCGGCAGAGCGGTGAGCAGCGTGTCCACGGTCTCGCGGATCGCCCACGCCCTCGCGTATGGCCCGAAGTAGCGCACGCCCTTCTTGCGCTCTCCGCGCATGACCTGGATGCGAGGGAACTCCTCGTTCATGGTGACCGCGAGGTAGGGGTACGACTTGTCGTCGCGGAACACCACGTTGAAGCGCGGGTCGTACTGCTTGATCCACGTGTGCTCGAGGATGAGCGCCTCGACCTCGTTGCGCACGACGGTCCATTCGACGGACGATGCCGTGGTCACCATCGCGCGCGTGCGCGGGTGGAGCTGGGTGAGGTCCTGGAAGTAGTTGGCGAGCCGCGCACGGAGGTTCTTGGCCTTGCCGACGTAGACGACGCGCCCGTGGGGGTCCCTGAACCGATAGACGCCGGGCTTGACCGGGATGGTTCCCGGTGCGGGGCGGTACTCGGCGGGGTCGGTCACGGCGCCAGCCTAGGCCCGGGCAGGCACGCCCAGGATCTCGGCGAGGAACGCACCCGTGTGGGAGCCCTCCGCGCGCGCGACCTCCTCGGGCGAGCCCTCCGCGATGACGATTCCGCCGCCGGAGCCGCCCTCGGGTCCCATGTCGATCACCCAGTCGGACGACTTGATGACGTCGAGGTTGTGCTCGATCACGATCACGGTGTTGCCCTTGTCGACCAGCCCCTGCAGCACGCCCAGCAGCTTGCGGACATCCTCGAAGTGAAGGCCCGTCGTGGGCTCGTCGAGGACGTACACGGTGCGGCCGGTGGACCGGCGCTGGAGCTCCGAGGCGAGCTTCACGCGCTGCGCCTCGCCGCCGGACAGCGTGGGCGCGGGCTGGCCGAGCCGCACGTAGCCCAGGCCCACCTCGACCAGGGTCGTGAGGTGGCGCGAGATCGACGGGATCGCCTCGAAGAAGTGCGCGGCCTCCTCGATCGGCATGTTGAGGACGTCCGCCACGTTCTTGCCCTTGAAGTGCACCTCGAGGGTCTCGCGGTTGTACCGCGCCCCCTTGCACACCTCGCACGGCACGTACACGTCGGGAAGGAAGTTCATCTCGATCTTGAGCGTGCCGTCACCCGCGCACGCCTCGCATCGTCCGCCCTTGACGTTGAAGGAGAAGCGGCCCGGGCCGTAGCCGCGCACCTTCGCCTCTTGCGTGTCGGCGAAGAGCTTGCGCATCTTGTCCCACACGCCCGTGTAGGTGGCCGGGTTGGAGCGCGGCGTGCGCCCGATGGGTCCCTGGTCGACGTGGACGATCTTGTCGAGCTGGTCCACGCCCGTGATGCGCGTGTGCCGTCCCGCGACCTGACGTGCTCCGTTGAGCGTGTTCGCGAGGCTCGTGTAGAGGATCGAGTTCACCAGCGTCGACTTGCCGGAGCCCGACACCCCGGTGACGGCCGTGAGGACGCCGAGCGGGAAGGACACGTCGATGTCGCGCAGGTTGTGCTCGCGCGCGCCCACCACCGTGACCGATCGACCCGGGTCGATCGGTCGGCGCTCGGACGGCAGCTCGATGGTGCGGCGCCCCGACACGTACGCGCCGGTCATCGACCGCTCGTTGGTCAGCAGGTCCTCGTAGGTGCCCGAGTGGACGACCTCGCCCCCGTGCTCTCCCGCGCCGGGGCCGATGTCCACCACCCAGTCCGCGGTGCGGATCGTGTCCTCGTCGTGCTCGACCACGATCAGGGTATTGCCCAGGTCGCGCAGGCGCGTGAGGGTGTCGATGAGACGGCGGTTGTCGCGCTGGTGGAGGCCGATGCTCGGCTCATCGAGCACGTACAGCACTCCCACCAGGCCCGAGCCGATCTGGGTGGCGAGCCTGATGCGCTGCGCCTCGCCTCCCGACAGCGTGCCCGCCGCGCGCGCGAGCGTCAGGTAGTCGAGGCCCACGTCGAGCAGGAAGCCCAGTCGCGCATCGATCTCCTTGAGCACCTGGACGGCGATCTGGCGGCCGCGTTCGTCGAGGTCGGCCGCGGTGAGGAATCCGCGTGCCTCCGCGATCGACAGTTCGCACACCTCCGCGATGGATTTGCCGCCGATCGTCACGGCGAGCACCTCGGGCTTGAGGCGCGCACCGCGGCACACCGGACACGGCACCTCGCGCATGTAGGACTCGTAGCGCTCGCGCGACCACTCGGACTCGGTCTGGCCGTGGAGGCGCTCGATCCACGTGATGACGCCTTCGAAGCCGGTCGTGTACTGCCGCTCGCGTCCGTATCGGTTCTTGAACTTCACGTGGACCTGGTAGTCCTTGCCCGTGAGGATCGCCGCCTGCACCTCCGCGGGCAGCTCCTTCCACGGCGTGTCCATCGAGAAGCCCAGGTCGGCGGCGAGCGCGGTGAGCGTGCGCGTGAAGTAGTCGGAGCTGGTCGCGGCCCACGGCGCCACGGCACCCTCGTTGAGCGACATCTCGCGGTCCGGGATCACCAGGTCGGGATCCACCTCGAGGCGGATGCCGATGCCCGTGCACTCGGGGCACGCGCCGTACGGGGCGTTGAAGGAGAAGGTACGCGGCTCCATCTCCTCGAGCGTGAGGACGTGGTCGTTGGGGCACGCGCGCTTCTCGCTGTACCGGCGTGGCTCCATGTCGCCGTCGACCGGGTCGATGATCACCAGACCGTCCGCGATCCGCAGGGCCGTCTCGACCGAGTCGGTGAGCCGCTGACGCACGCCGTCGCGCGCTACCAGGCGGTCCACGACGACCTCGATGTCGTGCTTGAGCTTCTTCTCGAGCGTGGGCGGCTCGGTGAGCTGGATGGTCTCGCCGTCGACCCGCGCACGCGCGAAGCCCTGCTGCTGAAGGTCCTGGAAGAGATCCTGATACTCACCCTTGCGACCGCGCACCACGGGGGCGAGCACCTGATAGCGCGTGCCCTCGGGTAGCGCGAGCACCGAGTCCACAATCTGCTGCGGCGTCTGCGCCTGGATCTGCTCGCCACACACCGGGCAGTGCGGGGTCCCGACGCGCGCGTAGAGCAGGCGCAGGTAGTCGTAGACCTCGGTGATCGTGCCCACGGTCGAACGCGGGTTGCGGTTGGTGGACTTCTGATCGATGCTCACCGCCGGGCTGAGCCCCTCGATGAAGTCGACGTCGGGCTTGTCCATCTGCCCCAAGAACTGGCGCGCGTAGGCGCTTAGCGACTCGACGTAGCGGCGCTGGCCCTCCGCGAAGATGGTGTCGAACGCCAGGGAGGACTTGCCCGAGCCGGACAGGCCGCTGAACACGATGAGTGCATCGCGCGGGAGGTCGAGGTCGACCCCCTTGAGGTTGTGCTCACGGGCACCACGGACGAGGAGACGGTCGTTCACCCGGCCATGCTACGCGGAAACCCGTTCGAACACACGTTCGATGCGCGCGTGTCGTGGGGACGATGCTTGGGTTGCGCGCCCGCGTGCCGCTGGGTTGCGAGTGTGGAGACTCACGAACCACCCGTCGCCGCGCTTCACGCCATCGAGGCCGTGCGGGCAAGGATGGCGGCGCGGGTGCGTGTCCCTCGCACTGGTCGGGCGAGATGCCTGGGCGTGGGCGAACGCCGCGATCGGCGTCATCGTCGCCGTCGCGACGTTCGCGATCTTCACCGTGTGGAACGCTCGGCTCGCGCGACCGGTCCAGTCTCGAGCCACCGACATCCCTCAGCTCGACGCCACCCTCGCCGATCCGCTCGGACTCCGGATCATGGCCACTCTCGCGTCGTACGAGGGCCACATCGACACGGCCGTGCTTGAGGAGGCTCTCGAGACGCCCGCGAGCGAGGTCGGACCCGCGCTCGCTCCCCTTATCGCCGCCGGCTACGCCGAGTACACCCGGTCAGACGTTCCCTGGGGGCGTGAGCGCATCTGGCTCCGCGCGACGCCCGACGGCCGCGCCGCCTTCGACGGCCACGTCGCCGCGCTGCGCGCTTCCGCCTCGTGACGCGCGCGAGGGGCGACGGGCATCGTCCCGCAGTCCCTGGATGCGGCAGGATGGCGGCATGAGCCTCTTTGCGATCCACTACACGTATGACGACCGCGCCGCCGAGCGGGACGCCGCTCGCCCCGAGCACCGCGCGTACCTCCTCGACCTCGCCGCACAGGGCAAGGCACCGGTCTTCGGCCGCTACGAGGACGAGGGCACGCCGGGCGCGCTGATCGTGTTCGAGGCCGCCCCGCTCGAGGAGGCGCAGGCGATGGTCGCTGCGGATCCCTACGTGCGTGCCGGCCTGGTGCCCGAGCACTCGGTCAGGGCGTGGCCGGCCTCGGGTCCCTGGACGGCCTGAGCACCCCTCTCAACCGCGGTCGTGGTCGGCCCGTACCTGCTCGGCGTGGTCGTGCTCGGCGAGGCGTGCCGTGCGGTGGTCCCTGCCGCCCCGCGTCGCGATCATGCTCGCGGCGGCGGCCACGCCGATCACACCCAGAATCACGGCGAGCGACACTCCTGAGGAGGGCAGTCACACCTCGACCGGTTCCCCACCGTTGAGGAACGGCAGCGAGTTCTGGTGGAGCGCCTCGAGCACGAGCTTCACGCCGATGAATCCCAGCACCACGGCGAGGCCGTAGGAGAGGTACACGAGGCGCGCGAGCAACCCATCCACGAGGAAGAAGAGTTGACGCAGGCCCAGGAGCGCGAAGGCGTTCGCGGTGAACACGATGTAGGGATCCTGGGTGAGCCCGAAGATCGCGGGGATCGAGTCGAGTGCGAAGAGCACGTCCGTGCCGCCGATCGCGAGGATCACCAGCACCATGGGCGTGATCATGCGGCGTCCCGCCTCGCGCACCACGAACCGGCCGTCGCGGTAGCCGTCCGTGACGGGCATGAGCCTCTTCACGCCCCGCACGAGGGCGTTCTCCTTGTACTCGACGTCACCCTCCTCGGCGCCACCCTCGCGCGCCACCGCAACCGCGGTGTACAGGAGGAACGCGCCGAACAGGTAGAACGTCCAGCTGAACGTCGACAGGGCTGCCGCACCCGCCGCGATGAACACGCCACGCAGCACCAGCGCGATCGCGATGCCGATCAGCAGCACTCGCTGCCGCTGCGCGGGCGGCACCGCGAAGCGGGACAGGATCACGAGGAAGACGAAGAGGTTGTCGACGGACAGCGATTTCTCGGTGATGAAGCCCGCGAGGAACTCCGTCCCCTGGCCGGGCGAGTTCCACAGCCACATCGATGCGCCGAACGCTAGCGCCAACACGATGTAGAACACGGACCACAACGCCGACTCACGAAAGGTGGGCACGTGAGGCTTCGCCACCACGACCACGAAGTCGAAGATGAAGAGGCCGAGGATGCCGATGAGCGTGAGGGTCCAGACGAGCGGTGATTCCACCGAGCCATCCTAGGTCGCACGCGAGCGTCGGAGGTGCGCCGCACGTCCCGGCGCCACCGGCGGGGCAGCCGCCCGCGCGCCCGCGTGCCGTCAGCCCGCGTCGATCATCTGCCGCAGCTCCTTCTTGAGCTCGCCGATCTCGTCGCGCAGGCGCGCCGCGATCTCGAACTGCAGGTCGCCGGCCGCGACACGCATCTGGTCCGAGAGGTCCTCGATGAGCTGTGCGAGCTCGTCGGCGGGACGCTGCGCCATGAGCGAGCGCCCTCCGGGCCCCGCGCCTCCCGACGTGGCCCCCGCCTTTGCCCGCTCGAGGGTCTCGACGGTGTCCGCCTCCTCGCGCGCGAGCATCTCGGTGATGTCGCCGATGCGCTTGCGCAGCGGCTGGGGGTCGATCCCGTGCTCCTCGTTGTACGCGACCTGCATCTCGCGGCGCCTGTTGGTCTCGTCGATCGCCGACGCCATCGAGTCGGTGATCGAATCCGCGTACATGTGCACCTCGCCGGACACGTTGCGCGCCGCGCGGCCAATGGTCTGGATGAGCGAGGTCCCGGACCGCAGGAAGCCCTCCTTGTCCGCGTCGAGGATCGCGACGAGCGACACCTCGGGCAGGTCGAGACCCTCGCGCAGCAGGTTGATGCCCACGAGCACGTCGAAGCGCCCCATGCGCAGCTCGCGCAGCAGCTCGACGCGCCGCAGCGTGTCGACGTCCGAGTGCAGGTACTCGACCCTCACGCCGCGATCGCCCAGGTACTCGGTGAGATCCTCGGCCATCTTCTTGGTGAGCGTGGTGACAAGCACGCGCTCGTCACGCTCGACGCGCGAGCGAATCGCCTCGAGGAGATCGTCGATCTGGCCCTCGGTGGGCTTCACGACGATCTTGGGGTCCACGAGCCCCGTGGGACGGATGATCTGTTCCACCACGCCGTCCGCTCGCTCGAGCTCATACTTGCCCGGGGTCGCCGAGAGATAGACCGTCTGCCCCACGCGCTCCTGGAACTCCGTCCACTTGAGCGGCCTGTTGTCCATCGCGGACGGGAGCCGGAAGCCGTGTTCCACCAGGGTGCGTTTGCGCGAGGTGTCGCCCTCGAACATGGCCCCGATCTGTGGGACGGTCACGTGCGACTCGTCGAGGACCAGCAGGAAGTCGTCGGGGAAGTAGTCCAGCAGCGTGTGCGGCGGCGTGCCCGGCGCGCGCTGCTCGATGTGGCGCGAGTAGTTCTCGATGCCCGAGCACGTCCCCACCGAGCGCATCATCTCGAGGTCGAACGTGGTGCGCATCTTGAGGCGCTGGGCCTCAAGCAGCTTGTTCTGCTTCTCGAGTTCCTGCAGCCGCTCCCCGAGCTCGATCTCGATGGTCGTGATCGCGCGGTTCATGCGCTCCTCGCTCGCGACGTAGTGCGAGGCGGGGAAGATGTGGACCCGCTCGCGTCGCTCGACTACCTCTCCCGTGAGGGGGTGCAGCGTGTAGAGCGCCTCGACCTCATCGCCGAACATCTCGATGCGGATCGCGAGCTCCTCATACACGGGGATGATCTCCACCGTGTCGCCGCGCACGCGGAACGTTCCCCGCGTGAACGCGAGGTCGTTGCGCGAGTACTGCATCTGGACAAACTCGCGCAGCAGCGAGTCGCGGTCGACCACGTCACCCACCCCGAGCGTCACCATGCCCTCGATGTACTCCTCGGGGGTGCCCAGGCCGTAGATGCATGAGACGGACGAGACGACGATCACGTCGCGCCGCGTGAGCAGCGAGTTGGTCGCCGAGTACCGCAGCCGCTCGACCTCCTCATTGATCGAGGAGTCCTTCTCGATGAAGGTATCCGTCTGTGGCACATACGCCTCGGGCTGGTAGTAGTCGTAGTACGACACGAAGTACTCGACCGCGTTGTTCGGCATGAGGTCGCGGAACTCGTTCGCGAGCTGCGCCGCGAGCGTCTTGTTATGCGCCATGACCAGCGTGGGCCGCTGCAGGCGCTCGACGAGCCACGCGGTGGTCGCCGACTTTCCGGTTCCGGTCGCACCCAGCAGCACCACGTCTCGCTCCCCCGCCTCGATCCTGCGGGCGAGCTCGTCGATCGCCTTGGGCTGGTCGCCGGAGGGCTTGTAGTCGGAGATCACCTGGAAGGGCGCCTCGCTGCGGCGGAGATCGGGTCGGCTCATGCGACTACGGTACGCCGGGCCTCCGACAGGACGATGCCGCGGTCACCGAGGAACGTGCAGCGACCAGAAGGAGTCGATCTGGGCCTCGAGGTCGGCCACGCTGCCGGAGCCATCGAGCACCACGTCCGCCGCGGCCGCCCTCTCGCCATCCGACGCCTGCGCGCGAATCCGCGCCACGGCATCGTCCCTGCGCAAGCCGCGCGTGGTGACGAGCCTGTCGACGCGCACCTCCTCGGGGGCCGCAATGGTGACCACCAGGTCGAAGTCCGCACCCTGGCCCGTCTCGACGAGCAGCGGAATGTCATGGACGATCACGGCGACGCCGTCGCGGCGCGCCTGCTTGTCCGCGGCCGTGCCCATCGCGATCACGTAGGGGTGCACGATCCCGTTGAGGCGCTGGCGCGCGCCCTCGTCGCGGAAGACGATGTCGGCGAGTGCCGGGCGGTCCAGCGCCCCGTCGACGATCACCCTGTCGCCGAACGCGCCGGCGATGTCGGCCAGCGCCGCCGAGCCGGGCTCGACCGCGCGTCGCGCGAGGGCGTCGTGGTCCACGACGCGGGCACCCAACGCTCCAAGGCGCGCGGCAGCGGTCGACTTGCCCGAGGCGATTCCGCCCGTGAGACCGATGCGCAGCACGGGAAGCAGTGTCACACGCCGCGCGAGTGGGGACCAAACGCGGCGAAGGCCGCCGCGCTGCAGCCGTATGCGACGAAGGCCGCCGCCCCAGATCGGGGCGACGGCCTTCGGGTGAGTCGTGAGACTAGTTGCCGGTGAGCTTCTCGCGCAGCGCGGCCAGACGCTCGTCCGAGGCGAGCGTGCCGCCGTCGGTCGTCGACTCCTCCTGCGAGGAGTACGAGGTCGGGCCGTCGGCCTTGCGGCCACCCTTGGCGGCACGCGGCGCCGCGGGGGCGGCAACCTCGGCCTCGGCGGCGGCGGCGTCCTGCTTGAGGACGAACGCCTTGTGCGCCTCCCAGCGCTCGTGCGCCTTGGCGTACTCGGCCTCCCAGGCCTCGCGCTGCTCCTCGAAGCCCTCGCGCCACTCCTGGGTCTCCGGGTCGAAGCCCTCGGGGTACTTGTAGTTCCCCTGAGCGTCGTACTCGGCCGTCATGCCGTAGAGCGCGGGGTCGAAGTCCTCGCCCTGCGGGTCGACACCCTCGTTGGCCTGCTTGATGGACAGCGAGATGCGGCGACGCTCAAGGTCGATGTCGATGATCTTGACGAAGACGTCCTCATCGGCCGACACGACCTGCTCGGGCAGCTCGACGTGGCGAAGCGCCAGCTCGGAGATGTGCACCAGGCCCTCGATGCCCTCGAACACGCGCACGAACGCGCCGAACGGGACGAGCTTGGTGACCTTGCCCGGGACGATCTGGCCGATCGCGTGGGTGCGGGCGTAGACCGCCCACGGGTCCTCCTGCGTCGCCTTGAGCGACAGCGAAACGCGCTCGCGGTCCATCTCGACGGTGAGGACCTCGACCTCGACCTCCTGGCCGACCGAGACGACCTCGGAGGGGTGGTCGATGTGCTTCCAGGACAGCTCGGAGACGTGCACGAGGCCGTCCACGCCGCCCAGGTCCACGAACGCACCGAAGTTGACGATCGAGGAGACGACACCCTTGCGGACCTGTCCCGGCGCGAGCGCGGTGAGGAACGACGAGCGCACCTCGGACTGGGTCTGCTCGAGGAACGCACGACGCGACAGCACCACGTTGTTGCGGTTCTTGTCGAGCTCGATGATCTTCGCCTCGATGGCCTGGCCGATGTACGGGGCCAGGTCACGCACGCGACGCATCTCCACCAGCGAGGCGGGCAGGAAGCCGCGCAGGCCGATGTCGACGATCAGGCCGCCCTTGACGACCTCGATGACGGTGCCGGAGACGACTCCGTCCTCCTCCTTGACCTTCTCGATCGAGCCCCAGGCACGCTCGTACTGCGCGCGCTTCTTGGACAGGATCAGGCGCCCCTCCTTGTCCTCCTTGGTGAGGACCAGAGCCTCGATGGTGTCGCCGACGTTGACGACCTCATCCGGGTTGGCGTCGTGACGGATCGACAGCTCGCGCGAAGGAATCACGCCTTCGGTCTTGTAACCGATGTCGAGCAGGACCTCGTCGCGGTCGACCTTGACGATGGTGCCTTCAACAAGGTCGCCGTCGTCGAAGTTCTTGATGGTCGCGTCA
This sequence comes from Demequina sediminis, assembly GCF_030296675.1. Taxonomy (GTDB): domain Bacteria; phylum Actinomycetota; class Actinomycetes; order Actinomycetales; family Demequinaceae; genus Demequina; species Demequina sediminis. The sequence goes on from NZ_AP027736.1 coordinate 891,401, forward strand.
ACGGCCGCGAGGAAATCCTCAGCAGTTCCGATGTCGTTGACGGCGATGATGGAGGGGGTGGATACGGACATTAAGGAGGTGCTCCGATGGACAGGGAATCGTATGGATAGGAATGACCGGGCGCGCGGGCGCGCCAGACCACCCGAAATCCTACCTCTTCACACCGTCCAGGCACAATGCGACGCGCCCGGCCACGCGACTCGCGCGGGACCGGGCGCGAGACATCACAGCCCGCGGGCAGCCGCCAACAGCTCCTCGGGAACCCACTTGGTCTTGCCCATCATCGTCTCGAAGGGCTCGAGCACGACCTTCTCGCCCTGCTGCGCGGTGAACTTGTGCGTCTCACCGGCGACGATGCCGTCGATCGCGGCCACGCCCATCCGGGTGCCCAGCAGGCGGTCCGCAGCCGTCGGCACGCCGCCACGCTGGACGTAGCCGAGCACCGTGAGGCGCGTCGAGAAGCCGGTGGCCGCCTCGATCGCCTTCGTGACCTCGTGACCGATCGAGCCGGCGATCGGGTTGCCCTTGGCGTCGAGGGTGGCCTTGCCCTCCCAGCGCGAGCCCTCGGCGGGAACCGCGCCCTCGGCGACGGCCACGATCGAGAAGTTCTTGTAGCGGTGACGGTGCTTGATGCGCTTGGCGATCACATCGATGTCGAAGGGCTCCTCGGGCGCGAGGATGATGTCCGCTCCGCCAGCGATACCGGCGGTGACGGCGATCCAGCCGGAGTGGCGGCCCATGAGCTCGACCACCATGACGCGGTTGTGCGACTCCGCCGTCGAGTGGAGGCGGTCGATCGCCTCCGTGGCCACCGACACCGCGGTGTCGAAGCCGATCGCGGCGTCCGTGCCGACCACGTCGTTGTCGATGGTCTTGGGAATGCCGATCACGGGCACGCCCAGCGCCTGCGAGACCTTGCCCGCGGCCTTGAGAGTTCCGTCTCCGCCGATGCAGATGAAGCCGTCCAGCTTCTCGTTCTCGAACGTGTCCTTAACGGCCTCCATGCCGCCCTCGACCTTGTGCGGGTGGCACCGGGCCGTGCCGAGCATCGTCCCCCCGTGCACGAGGATGCCCGATACGTCGTCACGGGTCAGCGGCTTGGCGTCGCCGTCGATGACGCCCTGCCAGCCGTTGTTAAACCCGACGATCGAGCACCCGAGTTCCGAGGTACCCCGCTTGACGACGGCACGAATCGCCGCGTTCAGTCCGGGGCAGTCCCCGCCTCCAGTGAGAAGTCCGATGCGCATGCCACCAACCCTAGTGTCCAGCGGTGCGCCAGTCAGCGCCCGTTCCGACGTTGACCTCGAGAGGAACGCTGAGATCGCCTGCGGCGTGCATCTCCTCCCTGAGAATGTTCTCGACGGCGTCCTGCTCCCCCGCTGCCGTCTCGATCACGAGTTCATCATGCACCTGAAGTACCTGCCGGGATGCCAGACCTTCGTCCCTCAAACGGCGCTCAACTCCGAGCATCGCGCGCTTGATGAGGTCCGCCGCGGAGCCCTGAATGGGCGCGTTGAGCGCCATCCGCTCCGCGATGTCCCTGCGCTGACGGTTGGTCGAGGTGAGGTCGGGGATGTAGCGCCTGCGGCCAAAGATGGTCTCGGTGTAGCCGTCCGCCCGCGCCTGCTCGACGACCGACCTGAGGTAGTCGCGCACGGCGCCGAATCGCGAGAAGTAGTCGTCCATGAGCGCCTGGGCCGCGCCCACCGGAAGCCCCAGCTGCCGCGCGAGGCCAAAGGACGACAGCCCGTACGCGAGCCCGTAGGACATCGCCTTGACCTGGGAGCGCATCTCGGGGCTCACGTCCTCCGGAGCCACGCCGAACACGCGTGAACCCACGAAGCGGTGGAGGTCCTCCCCCGCGGCAAACGCCTCGACCAGCGCGGCGTCGCCCGACAGGTGGGCCATGATCCGCATCTCGATCTGCGAGTAGTCCGCCGTCACGAGCGTGTCGAAGCCCTCGCCGACGACGAAGGCCTCGCGGATGCGGTGCCCCTCCGCCGTGCGGACGGGGATGTTCTGCAGATTGGGATCCTTCGAGCTGAGGCGGCCCGTCGCGGCCACCACCTGGGAGAACGTGGTGTGGATGCGGCCGTCCGGCTGCACGGCCTGAGCCAGCGTCTCGATGATCTGCGACAGCTTCGAGGCGTCGCGGTGAGCCAGCAGCGCGGTGAGGAACGGGTGGGGCGCCTTCTCGCTGAGATCGTGAAGGGACGATGCGTCGGTCGAGTAGCCCGTCTTGATCTTCTTGGTCTTGGGCATGCCGAGGCGCTCGAACAGCACCTCCTGAAGCTGCTTGGGCGACCCCAGATTGACGCGCTCGCCGCCCAGGGCGTCGTACGCATCCTCGGCCGCGCGGTCGGCTCGAGCGCGCGCCTCGTCGGCGAGCGTCGACAGGTGCGCCCTGTCGACGGCCATGCCCGCATGCTCCATGCGCGCGAGGACCGTGATGAGGGGAATCTCGAGCTCGCGATAGAGCGCGCCCATGCCGCGTTCGTCGACCATGGGCTCGAGGACGCCCGCGAGGGTTCTCACGTGTGCGGCGCGCTCACCTGCCCGCTGGCCGGCGTGGTGCGCGCCACCGCCGTCGAGGCCGAGGTCGAGTTCTCCTGCGGTCGGCCCCGACTCGAGGGCGAGACCCAGGTGACGCTGGAGGATCTGTTCGAGCTCGAATCCACGCTGGTCGGGGTTGACCAGGAAGGCGGCGATCTGGGTGTCGCCCGCGATTCCCGCCAGCTCCCACCCGCGCGCCGTGAGCGCGTGCCACCCGTCCTTGGCACCGTGAAGGACCTTCGCGATGTTCGGGTCGGCGAGCCACGCACCGAGGGTCGACTCGTCCTCGGGTGAGAGGTCGGCAAGATCGACGCCCCAGGCGGCGTCCGCGGCATCGGCGGCGCCCAGCGCCCAGGCATCGGCGTCGACGCCGCCGCGACCGTCCACGTGTAGCGCGACGGTGCCCGTCATCGCGGCGATCGCCGCGACGGCGCCCGCGGTCTGCACCACGACCGGGGGTGCGGTCTCGGGACTGGCCTCCCCGGCATCGGTCGCCAGCGGCAGGAGCTTGTCGCGCAGCGTGCGGAACTGCAGCGCGTCGCAGACCTCGTGAATCGCGGCCGCGTCCGCGCCGGGATACTCGAGATCCGCGAGCGGGACGGCGACCTCGAGATCCGTGAGCAGGTGGTTGAGCTCCCTGTTGAGGCGCACCTGCTCGAGGTGCGCGCGCAGGCTCTCCCCGCCTTCCCGGGGACGTCGTCGGCGCTGTTGAGGATCCCCTCGAGCCCGCCGTAGACCCCGATCCACTTCGCGGCGGTCTTGGGGCCCACCCCCGGAACACCGGGAAGGTTGTCGCTCGTCTCACCGACCAATGCGGCGAGGTCGGGATACTGGCCGGGGTCGACGCCGTACTTCTCGCGCACCGCGTCGGGCGTGAAGCGCACCAGGTCGGAGACGCCCTTGCGCGGATACAGCAGCGTGACGTCGCCGTTGACGAGCTGAATCGTGTCCCGGTCTCCCGACACGACGAGCACGCGCATGCCGGCCTCGTGGCCCAGCCGCGCATACGTCGCGAGCAGGTCATCCGCCTCGTAGTTGGGCTTGTCGACCGCCGGCACCCTGAGGGCCCCCAGCACCTCGCGAATGAGCGGGACCTGCGGCTCGAACTCGGGCGGCGTGGCGTCGCGGGTGCCCTTGTACGAGGGAAGACGTTCGGTGCGGAAGGTGCCGCCCGGGAGGTCGAAGGCGACCGCGACGTGCGTGGGCTCGTGCTCCCGCAGGAGCGTCGCGAGCATCGTCGTGAAGCCGTAGACCGCGTTGGTCGGCACCCCTGTCGAGGTTGCGAAGTTCTCCACCGGAAGGCCAAAGAAGGCGCGGAACGCCATCGATAGACCGTCGACCAGCAGGAGTGTTCCCTTGGTGGATTCGCTCACAGATGCCAACCTATCCCTATGTCTGACGCCGATGTCGCCGCCGCCGCGCCCTCCGATGGGCTCATCGCCCGGATGGGCATCACCATTGTGGAGGTCACCGCAGACACCGCCGTCGGGACCATGCCGGTCGCCGGCAACACCCAGCCCTACGGCCTTCTCCACGGCGGGGCATCGGCTGTCCTCGCGGAGTCGCTCGGGTCGCTTGCGGCGATGGCGCACGTCGCGACCGTCGACCCCGAGGGCATCGCGGTGGGGGTCGACCTGTCCATCACTCACGTGCGCAGCGCGCGTTCCGGGGTCGTGACCGGCACCGCGACGGCGATTCACCGGGGCCGCACCGTGGCGGTTTACGGCGTTCGAATCGTGAATGAACGAGGCGAAATCGTCTCCGAAGCGCGACTGACGTGCGCGATTCGTGCTCGGCGTGCCACATGAACGAAACATGTCTGCGATAGGTTGACCCGCAACCTTGACCTTGAGAGGGGCATCCGTGCTGGCGACTCTTGACCGACGAGCCCTGCTGAGAGCAGCGCTCGTCCTCACGATCGCGGTGGCAGGCGCCATCGCGGTCCTTGCAATGGGGGCGTGGCCGAGGCCACCACCCCCGACCCCGAGGTGGCAACCACCGCCACTGGAGGCGGGACCAACCTGCTGCTCCAGAACCTCTTCAACGGCGTCGTCTTTGGCCTGCTGCTGGCACTAGCCTCAGTGGGCCTTTCGCTTATCTACGGCACCACCGCGCTGAGCAACTTCGCTCACGGCGAGATGGTGACGTTCGGCGCGGTGCTGACGTGGTTCCTCGCGACGCCCCAACCCGTGACCGTGCCCCTGGTGCCGGTTGAGTTCCACATCGGGTTGCCTCTCATCCCTGCCGCCCTGCTCGCGATCGCGATCTCGGCCGCACTCGGCTGGGTGCAGGACAAGGTCGTGTGGAGCCAGCTCCGGCGCCGCAGGGTGGGCCTGGTCCAGCAGATGATCGTGAGCATCGGCCTCTCGCTCGCGCTCGTGAACTTCATCCAGTGGTGGATCGGCGGCCGGCCCGTGCGACTCACGACCTCGATCGACCCCCGCGTTCAGTACGGGCCCATTTCGGTCGGCAACGTCACGCTCATCTCGATGGCGATCGCGATCACCGCGCTCTTGGGCGTCGCGTTCTTCCTGCAGCGCACCCGCCTGGGGCGCGCGACCCGCGCGGTCTCGGACAACCCGGCCCTGGCATCGGCCTCGGGCATCAAGGTCGACTCGATCATCCGCATCGTGTGGGTGATGGCCGCGGGGCTCGCGGCCCTGGGCGGCATCCTGCTCGCGCTGTACCAGCAGGGATTCTCGTTCGACGACGGCACACGGCTGCTGCTCATGATGTTCGCCGCCGTCACGCTGGGCGGGCTCGGCCATCCCTACGGTGCGCTCGTCGGCTCTCTCGTCATCGGCATCGTCGCGGAGGTCTCGACGGTCTGGCTCCCGCCGGACCTCAAGTTCGCGACAGCGCTCGGCATCCTCATCATCGTGCTGCTGGTACGCCCGCAGGGCATCCTCGGCAAGGCGGAAAGGGTCGGCTGACATGGACATTCTTCTCGACGTACTTCGCACGGCCATCGCGCCGTCCACCGCGGCCTTTGCGCTCGCGGCGATCGGCCTCAACTTCCACTTTGGCCTCACGGGTCTGCTCAACATGGGTCACGCGGGCTTCATGCTGCTCGGCATGTACGGCTTCGCGATCTCGATCCAGCAGGGGTGGCCCATCTGGCTCGCCGTGCTGGTGGGCCTCGCGGCCGCCGCGATCTTCGGCCTGCTGCTCGGCTGGCCCACGCTCAAGCTCCGCGGTGACTATCTGGCGATCGTGACCATCGCGGCAGCAGAGATGATCAGGTTCCTCGGGCGCTCGCAGAGCCTCTCGGGGCTCACCGGGGCTTCGAGCGGCATCCGCGGCTCGGACTTCAAGCCGCCCTTCGAGGAACTCTCGCCCTTCCCCGACAGCATCGTCCAGATCGGGCCGCTCGAGATGCACGGCTCCCGGTCGTCCTCGTGGTGGCTGACGCTCGTGACCTGGAGCCTCGTCATCATCTTCGCGATCATCTACTGGCGCCTCGCCGGCTCGCCCTGGGGCCGCGTGCTCAAGGGCATCCGCGAGGACGAGGACGCCGTGCGTTCGCTCGGCAAGAACGTGTACTCGTACAAGATGCAGGCGCTCGTGATCGGCGGCGCGATCGGCGCTCTCGGCGGCATCACGTGGGCCCTGGGCAACTCGGTGCAGCCGGACTCGATGGGACGCCCCACGACGTTCTGGATCTGGACGCTGCTGCTCCTGGGTGGCGCAGCCACGGTCTTCGGGCCCGTACTCGGTTCGATCCTGTTCTGGTCCGCGCTGACCCTGGTCAAGAGCGTGGCGTCCGCGGTTCTGCCGCCCGAGGTGCTGGCACCCACCGACCTCGAGCCGTTCTCGCTCGTCCTCGTGGGCGTGACCCTCATGCTGCTCGTGGTGTTCAGGCCCCAGGGTGTGCTCGGCAACAAGAAGGAGCTGGCGTTCAATGGCTGACAACGCATTCGCCGCCGTGCCGCACGAGGCAGGCGCGCCCAAGCCCGACGCGATCCTGGTCGCGGACGGCGTCGTGAGGCGCTTTGGAGGCCTCACCGCCGTGAGCGTCGACCACTTCGAGGTGCAGCGCAATTCGATCACCGCGCTCATCGGCCCCAACGGCGCAGGCAAGTCGACGTTCTTCAACCTGCTCACCGGATTCGACTTCGCCCAGGAGGGCGAGGGCGTCTTCAACGGTCGCGCGCTCAAGGGCATGTCCTCGGCCAAGGTCGCACGGGCGGGCATGGTGCGCACCTTCCAGCTCACCAAGGCCCTCAACCGCATGACGGTGATCGAGAACATGCGGCTGGGCGCTCAGGCTCAGCCCGGTGAGAACTTCGCACGAGCCTTCGTGCCGCCCCTGTGGCGCGCGCGCGAGCGAGAGATCACGGAGCAGGCGCATGCGCTGCTCCACCGCTTCAAGCTCTATGAGAAGCGCGACGACTACGCCGGCTCGCTCTCGGGCGGACAGCGCAAGCTCCTCGAGATGGCACGCGCGCTCATGACCAAGCCTACGATGGTGATGCTCGACGAGCCGATGGCGGGCGTCAACCCCGCGCTGACGGAGTCCCTCCTCGACCACATCGTCGAGCTCAAGGACGACGGCATGACGGTGCTCTTTGTCGAGCACGACATGCACATGGTGCGGCGCATCTCCGACTGGGTGGTGGTGATGGCCGAGGGCCGCATCATCGCCGAGGGCCCGGCGGGCACCGTGATGTCCAACCAGGCGGTGCAGGACGCCTATCTGGGCGCGCACCACGACACCGATCTCTTCGAGGAGCGTGAGGCATGACCTCGAATCCCGTGATCCTCCACGCCGACAACCTGATCGCCGGCTACCTTCCCGGCATCAACATCCTCAACGGCTGCTCGATGGAGGTGCGCCAGGGCGAGCTCATCGGAATCATCGGTCCCAACGGCGCCGGCAAGTCGACCTTCCTCAAGGCGCTCTTTGGCCTCGTCCCGGTGCGCGACGGGTCCGTCACCCTCGCGGGTGAGGACATCACCAACCTGCGTGCCGACCAGCTGGTGAGCCGCGGCGTGGGCTTCGTGCCTCAGACCAACAACGTGTTCCCCTCGCTCACCATCGAAGAGAACCTCGAAATGGGCGCATACAGGGCGCACAAGAGCTTCAAGAAGCAGCTCGAGAGGATCGGCGACCTCTTCCCCGTGCTCATCGAGCGGCGCCACCAGCGCGCCGGCTCGCTGTCCGGCGGCGAGCGCCAGATGGTCGCGATGGCACGCGCGCTCATGATGGACCCGCAGGTGCTGCTCCTCGACGAGCCCAGCGCCGGCCTGTCCCCCGTCCGCCAGGACGAGACGTTCGTGCGCACGCGCGACATCAACCGCACGGGTGTCACGGTCATCATGGTCGAGCAGAATGCCCGTCGCTGCCTGCAGATCTGCGACCGCGGCTACGTTCTCGATCAGGGCACGTCCGCGTACACCGCCACCGGCCAGGAACTGCTCAAGGACCCCAAGGTGATCGAGCTGTATCTGGGCACGCTCGGCGCGTAGCGCGCACGCTGCCTCGGGAACCCACCAACGGTGCCCGCCCCGCTTCGGCCGGGCGGGCATCGTCGTGTGCGCGCGTCCTGGGCTGCCGTGCTGCCGCCATGACGCCGCGTCGCCGCGCCGCCCCCTCCTGCGCAAGTCACACATCTGGCGACCGGTATCTCCGGATCCCCGTTCAGCGCGGCCACACCCGTCGCCAACGGTGTGACTTCCGCACAACGGGGCGGCGACGGGCGCGGAGGACAGACCACCCGGCCACGCGCCCAGGTCCCCCAGGCACAGCACAACGGCCCCCGACCGAAGCCGGGGCCGCCGCGCGAATGAACTGTGAGAACCGCTCAGATCACTCCGAGGGAACCTCGCCGAACACCGAGGTCAGCAGCGAGTAGGTGTTGTCCTCGCCGTACTGGTAGACGCCGATGTACGCGCTCGACGGGTCGTTGGCCTCGTTGAACGGACCCACTCCGGAGACCGCCTGGTAGAAGATCTCCTCGCCTGCCTCGAGCAGCTCGACGCACTCCGCGAAACCGGTGCACTCCGTGCCGCCCGTGGCGCCGGAGACCGCCGCCATGTTGTCCGCGATGGTCTGGCCATCGTTCGCGCCGCCCTTGACTGCGGCGAGCGCCGCGAGCATGACCGCGTCGTAGGACTCGGCGCCATAGGCGTACTCGGACAGCGGCTCGCCGTTGGCCTCGTCGAGCAGCGCGCGGAAGTCGTCCGCGGGGCTCGCGCCGGGCAGGGTGCCCTTGGCGCCGGTGAGGGCGCCCGCCTCGAGCTCGTCGGAGTAGTCCGCGAGGTTGCCGTCCACCAGGTAGAGCTTCGAGGTGTCGAAGCCGGCCGCGACGAGCTCGGGGATGATCAGCGCCGTCTGGTCGAACGCGATGAGCGCGATCGCCTCGGGGTTGGTCGCGAGGATCGCCTGCACGTCGGAAGCGAAGCTCGACGCCGCGGGGTCGAACTCCTGGCCCGAGGTGCCATAGGTCAGCGAACCACCCGCGGCCTCGACCGTCTGCTGGACCACGTCGCGCAGCGAGGTGCCGTAGTCGTCGTTGAAGACCAGGACGCCGATGTTCTTGTAGCCGTCCTCGAGGATGAGGTTGCCGAGCGCGTTGCCCTGGACGGTGTCCGGCGGGGCGGTACGGAAGTAGAACGGCGAGTAGCCGGAGAGGCTGGTCGCGGTGTTGGCGGGCGAGATCTGCACCACGCCTGCGTTGGTGATGTCGTCGATCGCGTTGAGCGTGACGGACGACGATGCCGCACCGATCACGACCGAGACGTCACCCGCGAGGAGACGCGAGACCGAGTCGGACGTGATGTTCGGGTTGTCCGTGTCGGACGAGTCTTCGTGCTGGATGGAGACATCGGCGCCATTGACGCCGCCCGCCTCGTTGATCTCGCTGACAGCGAGGTCAACTCCAGCGATCTCGGGCGGGCCGAGGAACGCGAGCGAGCCGGTGATCGGCAGCAGCGAGCCGATCTTCAGTCCGTCTCCGGACGCACCGACGGTGGTCGGGTCCTCACTGGAGCCACCCTCGCTGGACGTGGTGGCGCACGCCGCGAGGGACAGGGTCGCAACGGCGGCAAAGGCCGCGCCGCGAGCGATGGAATTCCATCGTGCCATGTTTCTTCCTCCCAGTCGGCGAGAAGATCTCGCCTCGGTTAGTTCGCGACCAGGAGTGTCCTCGCCGCGGTAACCGTCACGCTAGCGCGCAAACGTTTCGCGTTCGCGTCGGCTCTATCACAATTTCGTGACCGAACCGTGCGCCAGCGGAGAGGAAAACGCTACTTTCCGCCCATTTGCTCGATGACGGCCTCGGCCACCTCGCGCATCGTCAGGCGCCGGTCCATGGACGTCTTCTGGATCCAGCGGAAGGACTCGGGCTCGTTGAGCTTCATCTTCTCCATGAGCAGACCCTTGGCGCGCTCGACCTTCTTGCGTGTCTCCATGCGCTCGGTGATGTCGGCGATCTCCGACTCCAGCGCGCGGATCTCCTGATACCGCGAGGCGGCAATCTCGACCGCGGGCAGCAGGTCTCCAGGGGTGAAGGGCTTGACGACGTATGCCATCGCGCCGGCGTCGCGCGCCCGCTCGACCAACTCGGTCTGCGAGAACGCGGTGAGCAGCACCACGGGCGCCAGGCGCTCCTTCGCGATGGTCTCCGCGGCGGTGATGCCGTCCATGACGGGCATCTTGACGTCCATGACCACCACGTCGGGCTTGTGCTCGCGCGCGAGCGCGATGCCTTCCTCGCCGTTGCCGCCCTCGCCGACGACCTCATAGCCGCCCTCACGGAGCGTCTCGACGATGTCCATGCGGATCAGCGCCTCGTCCTCCGCGACGACGGCGCGGCGCGCGCGCTTGGGGGCCTGGGTCTCGGTCTCCTCCAGGGGAGTGTCGTTCGCATCAGTCACAGGCGATAGCCTAGTGCCCCCGCCCCGGTAGCCCAACTGGCAGAGGCACGCGGCTCAAACCCGCGGTGTTGTGGGTTCGAATCCCACCCGGGGCACTGGCACTGAGTGCCACTACGTCAGCTTGGTGTACCAAGTGTCGTGCCGCCGCATTCAAAGCCCCGCCCGCACGAGTTGCCCCGGCGGTGCTGGTGTCACGCCGCGGCGCCTGACGCGGGATACTCGAGGCGACACCGCTGCACCCCCCACGCGGCACCACCCTGACACCTCGAAGGAGCGCTCATGTCGCACCGCCCCCTGCACATTGCGCTGGTCGCCCACGACCACAAGAAGGCCGAGCTCCTCGAGTGGGCCTCATACAACAAGGGCACCCTGTCGCCGCATCGGCTCTACGCCACCGGCACCACGGGGACGATGCTCGAGTACGAGTTGGGCCTGCGCGTCACCCGCTTCCTGTCGGGTCCCGTGGGCGGCGACCAGCAGATCGGCGCCGGCATCGCCGAGGGCCGCATCGACATGCTGATCTTCTTCTGGGACCCGCTGGAGCCCCAGCCGCACGACCCCGACGTCAAGGCGCTGCTGCGCCTGGGCGCGCTGTGGAACATCCCGATGGCCTCGAACATCGCGACGGCGGACCACCTCATCTCCTCGCCGCTGTTCTCCGACGGCTACGAGCGCAAGATCCCCGACCTCGGTCCGCGCGACTGGGAGGCCATGCGCGAGGACTCGTAGCGGGTTTACACCCGGGGAGGATCGGCAAGAAGGTCGTCCGTGGCTCCTTCGGCGCCCGCCTCGCTCCACGCGAGGCCTGCACGATGGCCGAGCAGGTCGACCGTGAGCCGCGCGTGATCCTCTCCCGCCCGCCACAGCATCGTCATGATGCCGTCCTCGAGCGACCAGCTGAAGTCGCCGTCGAACGCGCTCAACCGGGATCGCAGCGCGCACAGCGCGAAGAGAGCGCGCACCACCGGGCGGTCCAGGTCCGCCGCGATCTCCTCGGGCGTGTAGCGGTGCCGATTGATGTCGCGTCCTACCCCCGAGCGCCGCAACAGCTCGACGTCGTTGCGACCGGCGAGAGCGCCCACGTAGTACACCTGCGGGATCCCCGGCGTGAAGAACTGCAGGGCACGGGCGGCGAGGTACGCGTGGTCGTCCGCGCCGAGCGCGTCGTAGAACGTGCAGTTGACCTGGTAAAGATCGAGATTCGAGGCGGCGGTACCCGTGGCGAGGCGCGACGTATCGCCCGACGCCGCATGCATGCGCTCGACGAGCGCGTCGATCTCGTGCGGAGCGAGCAACCCCGGCGCCTCGGCAGCCGTCTGATCCGCGCCCACATCGATCACGCCGATTCCGTCGTGCGTGTCGAGCACCGTCACCGCATTCGCGGGTCGCACGTCGAGCCACCGCGCGAGCGGGCCGCCGTCTCCCGTGCCGAGCGCGTGGAGGATGAGCGGCGGCAGCGCGAAGTCGTAGACGCGGTCCACCGCCGCGCCGATCTCGATCTGGCGGCGGTAGTACGAATGCACCTCGACCAGCACCTCGAGCCCGCGCGAGCGTGCCTGCGCGGTGAAGTCCTCGATGAACGCGAACGTGTCGCGCGTCATGAACGACGTCTCCCCCGCCGTCTTGACCGCGTATCCCACCGCGTCGAGGCGCACCATGGTTGCGCCGGCGTCCGCCACCGAGTCGAGGATCGACTCGAGATACGCGCGGGCGCGCGGATGAGTGACGTCGATGTCGATCTGCTGCGGCGTGAACGTGGTCCACACCAGCCGGCGGCGGCCCGCGACCGTGTACGGCGTGAACGGCAGCCCGGGGCGGGGCCGGTAGATGCGCGTGAGATCGTCCTCCGTCGCGCCGCGCGGGAACACCGAGGACATCGTGAGGAACATCCCGGCCGACTCCGACGCATCGCCGCGCGCGCACCAGTCGCGGAAGGCCTCCGAGTCGGCGGAGACGTGATTGACGATCACGTCGACCATGAGGTCGCCGTCACCGGCCACCGCCCGCACGTCCTGCCACGTCCCCAGCCGCGGATCCACGGCGGTGTGATCGACGGGATCGAAGCCCGCGTCGGCACCGTCATGCGGCGTGAAGAACGGCAGGATGTGCACGCCCGCGAAGGCGCTCGACCACGGCTCGGTGCGCATCAGCCGCGCGAGACCGGGTAAGTCGCCCGCGAGACGGTCGGCATACGTGATGAGCTGCACTGCGTTGCGGGACATCGCGACTCTCCTCGCCGGGCGCCACGCTGCGCCCTCTCCTCACCTTAGGGCTCACCCGCGGGCGACGTCGCGCGAGAAGGGACGATGCCCCGGTCACCCGGTCGCGGACGGCAACAGGGGCCCGCCGGCGTGCGCCGGCGAGCCCCTGTGTGAACGGCTGCTAGCCGCGGACCTGGCCCACCTTGTGGACGAAGATCGAGTTGGTGGTGCCGGGGACGCCCACCGGGGTGCCCGACACGACCACGACGTAGTCGCCGTCGACCGCGCGGCCGGACTGCTTGAGGTAGGAGTCCACGAGGTGCACCATCTCGTCGGTCGACTCGACCTTCTCGACGAGCTCGGCATGCACACCCCACGACAGCGCGAGGCGCTTCTGCGTTGCCGGGTCCGGCGTGAAGGCGAGCATCGGGGTCGACGGACGCAGGCGCGACATGCGCAGCGCCGAGTCACCCGACTGCGTGAACGTGACGATGTACTTGATGTCGAGGTTCTCCGCGATCTCGGCCGCCGCGTGGGTGACCGCGCCGCCGCGGGTGTGCGGGGTCGAGAGATACGGCGCGATGCGCGAGTACCCCTTCTCCTCGGTGTTCTTGATGATGCGCGCCATCGTCTCGACCGTGATGATCGGGTAGTCGCCCACCGAGGTCTCGCCCGAGAGCATGACGGCGTCGGTGCCGTCGAGGATCGCGTTGGCGCAGTCCGAGGTCTCGGCGCGGGTCGGCACCGGCGAGTGCGTCATCGACTCGAGGACCTGGGTCGCGACGATCACGGGCTTGGCCTGCGAGCGGCACAGCTCGATCGCACGCTTCTGGACCAGCGGCACCTCCTCGAGCGGAAGCTCGACGCCCAGGTCACCGCGGGCGACCATGACGCCGTCGAACGCGTCGACGATCTCCTCGAGGTTGTCGACGGCCTGCGGCTTCTCGACCTTGGCGATGACGGGGACCGTGCGGCCCTCCTCGGTCATGATGCGTGCGACGTCCTCGTAGTCGGCGGCGTTGCGCACGAAGGACAGCGCGATGAAGTCGGCGCCGAGCTTGAGGCCCCAGCGCAGGTCGGCCTCGTCCTTCTCGGACATCGCCGGCACGGACACCGCGACGCCGGGCAGGTTGATGCCCTTGTTGTTCGACACGGGTCCGGGAACCACGACCTTGGTGACGACGTCCGTGTCGGTGACCTCGGTCACGACCAGGCGCACCTTGCCGTCGTCGATCAGCAGCGTGTCGCCGATGTTGCAGTCACCCGGGAGGCCCTTGAACGTGGTGCCGCAGATCTCCTTGGTGCCCACGACGTCGCGCGTGGTGATGGTGAAGACGTCGTCGACCGCGAGGTCGTGCGGACCGTCGGCGAACTTCTCGAGACGGATCTTGGGGCCCTGCAGGTCAACGAGCACGGCCACGTTGCGGCCGAGCTCCTCCGCCGCCTGGCGGATGTTGCGGTAGACCTGCTCGTGCTCCTCAGCAGAGCCGTGGCTGCGGTTGATGCGGGCGACATCCATGCCCGCCCCCACCAGCTTGCGCATCTGGTCGATCGGCGCGGTGGCCGGTCCGATCGTGCAGACAATCTTCGCGTTACGCATGTTCTCCAACCTCGGGTTATCAGGCGCGAAGCGCCGACGTGTGCGCCGTCACCGGCGCCGGGAGCTCGGTGCTCCCTGTCAAGTATTCGTCGATGGCGGCCGCGGCCGCCCGTCCCTCAGCGATCGCCCAGACCACGAGCGACGCACCGCGACCGGCATCGCCGGCCACGAACACGCCCTCCTGGGTGGTCGCGTAGTTGTCCGCACGCTCGATCTGAGCGCGCGGGGTCAACGCTACCTGGGACTGTGCCTCGAGGCTCGTGACCTCAGGCCCAGTGAAGCCCATTGCAATGAGCACCAGGTCCGCCGGAATGTCGCGCTCCGTGCCCGCGGTGGGGGTGCGCGATCCGTCAGCGTTGTACTGCGTCTCGGCAACACGCAGCGCGACCACGTGGCCGTCCTCGTTGCCGACAAACTCGACGGTCGACGCCAGGTACTGGCGCTCGCCGCCCTCCTCGTGGCTCGAGGACACCTCGAACAGGCGCGGATCCGTGGGCCACGGCTGCGACTCGGGGCGCTCGGTCGGGGGCTTCTTGCCGATCGCGAGCGTCGTGACGCTCGCCGCGCCCTGGCGCAGCGCCGTGCCGATGCAGTCGGAGCCGGTGTCGCCGCCGCCGATCACGATCACGTGCTTGCCCTCGGCGTGGATCTGGTTCTCGACCTCGTCACCCGCCGCGGCCAGGTTGCCCTGGTGCAGGTACGGCATCGCGAAGTGGATGCCGTCGAGCTCGCGGCCCGGAAGGGGCAGCTCCCGCGGCACGGGTGCGCCGGTGGCGATCAGCACCGCGTCGTAGCGCGCGCGGAGGTCGTCCCACGTGATGTCGGTGCCGATCTCGATGCCCACCCGGAAGCGCGTGCCCTCGCGCTCCATCTGCGCGAGGCGCCGGTCGATCACGTGCTTCTCCATCTTGAAGTCCGGCACGCCGTAGCGGAGCAGCCCGCCCACGCGGTCGTCCTTCTCGTACACGGCCACGGTGTGGCCCGCACGCGTGAGCTGCTGCGCGGCCGCGAGACCCGCGGGTCCCGAGCCGACCACGGCGACGGTCTTGCCGGTGTGGCGCTGCGCGATGTGCGGCGTGACGTTGCCGTCCTCGAACGCGTGCTCGATAATCTCGACCTCGACGTTCTTGATCGTGACCGCGGGCTGGTTGATGCCCAACACGCACGAGGTCTCACACGGCGCGGGGCAGATCCTGCCGGTGAACTCGGGGAAGTTGTTGGTCGCGTGGAGTCGCTCGATCGCGTCGGCGTACTGACCGCGCCACACCAGGTCGTTCCACTCGGGGATGAGGTTGCCAAGCGGGCAGCCCTGGTGGCAGAACGGGATGCCGCAGTCCATGCAGCGTCCCGCCTGGCGCTTGAGCACGACCTCGTCGCGGCCCAGCTCGTCCTTGACCTCGGCCCAGTCGCGCAGGCGCACCGGCACGGGACGGTACGGCGGCACCTCGCGCTCGCGCACCTTCAGGAATCCACGGGGATCAGCCACCGGTCACCTCCAAGAACTCGGCCCAGGCGCCGGGGGCGGACAGGTCGCCGCCCTTGGCCTCGAGCTCGGACAGCGCCACACGGACGCGTGCGTACTGGGCGGGCAGGACGCGAGTGAAGCGCCTTGCCGTGGACGGCCAGTCGGCGAGCAGCTCGCGCGCCACCGGCGAGTGGGTCTCGGCGGCGAAGCGCTCGACGAGGCCGCGCACGATGACCTCGTCCTCGGGGTCGAGCGGGCTCAGCGTGAGCTCGCCGGAGGACAACGCCTGCGCGTTGACGCGCTCCGGACGCAGGTCGAGCACGTACGCCGTGCCGCCCGACATTCCCGCGCCGAGGTTGCGTCCGGTGCGTCCGAGGATCACCGCGGTGCCGCCGGTCATGTACTCGAGGGCATGGTCGCCCACGCCCGACACCACGGCCGTCGCACCGGAGTTGCGGACCAGGAAGCGCTCGCCCACCTGGCCGCGGAGCAGGATCTCTCCCCCGTCGAGCCGTAGCCGACGACGTTGCCCGCGATGACGTCGCGGGTCTCGTCGAGCATCGACTCGCGGGCGGGACGGACGATCACGCGGCCGCCCGACAGGCCCTTGGCCACGTAGTCGTTCGCGTCGCCCTCGAGGCGCAGCGTGATGCCCCGCGGGACGAAGGCGCCGAGCGACTGGCCGGCGCTTCCCGTGAAGGTAACGTCGATCGTGTCATCTGGGAGCCCCGCTCCCCTGTACCGGCGCGTGACCTCGAAGCCGAGCATCGTCCCCACCGTGCGGTGAATGTTGCGGATCTCGCGCTCGATGCGCACGGGCTCGCCGCGCTCGAGGGCGGGCTCGGCGGCCGCGATGAGCGCGTTGTCGAGCGCCTCCTCGAGGCCGTGATCCTGCGTGGTCGTGTTGCGCAGCGCGGCGCCCTCGCGGGGGCCGCCAGGATCGGCGTCAGGTCGAGGCCGCTCGCCTTCCAGTGGTCGATCGCGGCGCGGGTCTCGAGCACCTCGACGTGGCCTACGGCCTCCTCGATGCTGCGGAAGCCCAGCTGGGCGAGGTGCTCGCGCACCTGCTGCGCGATGAACTCGAAGAAGGTCTCCACGAACTCGGGCTTGCCCGAGAAGCGCGCGCGCAGCTCGGGGTTCTGGGTCGCGACGCCCACCGGGCACGTGTCGAGGTGACACACGCGCATCATGATGCAGCCCTCGACAACGAGGGGCGCGGTCGCGAAGCCGAACTCCTCGGCGCCGAGCAGCGCCGCGATGATCACGTCGCGGCCCGTCTTCATCTGGCCGTCGACCTGCACGACGATGCGGTCGCGGAGGTCGTTGAGCACGAGCGTCTGCTGGGTGTCGGCGAGGCCGATCTCCCAGGGCGCGCCGGCGTGCTTGAGCGAGTTGAGCGGGCTCGCGCCGGTGCCGCCGTCGTGGCCCGAGATGAGCACCACGTCCGACTTGCACTTCGCGACTCCCGCCGCGATGGTGCCGACGCCGACCTCGGCCACGAGCTTCACGTGAACGCGAGCACGCGGGTTCGCGTTCTTCGCGTCGTGGATGAGCTGCTTGAGGTCCTCGATCGAGTAGATGTCGTGGTGAGGCGGCGGCGAGATGAGTCCGACGCCGGGCGTCGAGTGTCGCGTCTCCGCGACCCACGGGTACACCTTGTTCGCGGGAAGCTGGCCGCCCTCGCCAGGCTTGGCGCCCTGCGCGAGCTTGATCTGGATGTCGTCCGAGTTCACGAGGTACTCGGACGTCACGCCGAACCTGCCCGACGCGATCTGCTTGATCGCGCTGCGCCGCGCGGGGTCGTACAGGCGCTCGACGGACTCGCCGCCCTCGCCGGTGTTCGACCGACCGCCCAGGCGGTTCATCGCGATCGCCAGCGTCTCGTGGGCCTCCTGCGAGATCGAGCCGTACGACATCGCTCCCGTGTTGAAGCGCTTGACGATCTCGCTCACGGGCTCGACCTCGTCGAGCGGAATCGGCTCGCGGTTCGACGCGAACTCGAGCAGACCGCGCAGCGTCATGAGGCGCTTGGCCTGGCCGTCGACGCGATCCGTGTACTGCTGGAAGACGTCGTAGCGGCGCGTGCGCGTGGCGTGCTGGAGCTTGAACACCGTCTCGGGGTCGAACAGGTGCTCCTCCCCGTCGCGACGCCACTGGTACTCGCCGCCGGTGCGCAGGCGCTGGTGGGGAGGCAGCTCTCCGGACGCGGGGTAGGCATCGGCATGGCGCGCGGCGACCTCGGCCGCGATCACGTCGAGACCCACACCGTCGATCTGGCTCGGCGTTCCCGCGAAGTGCAGGTCCACCAGCTCGCGCGACAGACCGATCGCTTCGAAGACCTGAGCGCCGCGGTACGACGCCATGGTCGAGATGCCCATCTTGGACATGATCTTCAGGACGCCCTTGCCGAGCGCCTTGATGAGGTGCCGGGTCGCCTGGTCGGGGGTGACGTCGCCCAGGTAGCCGCGCTTGGAGAGGTCCTCGACGGACTCCATCGCGAGGTACGGGTTGACGCAGCCCGCGCCGTAACCGATCAGCAGCGCGACGTGGTGGACCTCGCGCACGTCTCCCGCCTCGACGACCAGCGACAGCTGGGTGCGCCGGTGCGTGCGCACCAGGTAGTGGTGCACCGCGGAGGTGAGCAGCAGCGAGGGGATCGGTGCGAGGTCCGGGTTCGAGTCCCGGTCCGAGAGCACGAGGAAGGACACGCCGTCCTCGATGGCCTCGTCGACCTCACGGAAGATCTCCGCGAGGCGCCCGTCGAGGGCCTCGGCGCCGCCCTTGACCGGGTAGAGGCCGCGGATCTTGCGCGCGGAGAACACCCCACGGCGCTTGGGGTCACGGTCGATGTGGAGGATCTTCGCGAGCTCATCGTTGTCGATGACGGGGAAGTCGATGATGATCTTGCGCGCGTGCTCGGGCGTGGCCTCGAGCAGGTTGGGCTCCGGCCCGAGGGCGCCGCCGATCGCGGTGACGATCTCCTCGCGGATCGAGTCCAGCGGAGGGTTGGTCACCTGCGCGAACATCTGCACGAAGTAGTCGAAGAGCAGGCGCGGGCGCTGCGACAGGACAGCGATCGGGGTGTCGGAACCCATCGCGCCGATCGGCTCGATGCCGTGCTGGGCCATGGGGCCGAGCAGGATCTTGAGCTCCTCCTCGGTGTAGCCGAACGCGCGCTGCCTGCGCGCGACCGAGCGCGGCGAGTGCGAGATGTGCTCGCGGTCGGGCACCTCGGACAGGCGAATCGCGTTGTCGGCAACCCACTGCTCGTAGGGGTGCTCCGCCGCGAGAGTCGACTTGATCTCCTCGTCCTCGACGATGCGTCCCGCGCCGGTGTCGACCAGCAGCATGCGCCCGGGCTGAAGGCGTCCCTTGCGCACGACCTTTGCCGGATCGATGTCGAGCAGGCCGGCCTCGGAGCCACACACGACGAGGCCGTCGTCGGTGACCCAGAAGCGTCCGGGGCGCAGTCCGTTGCGGTCCAGCGTCGCGCCGATCACGGTGCCGTCCGTGAAGTGCAGCGCGGCGGGCCCATCCCACGGCTCCATGAGTGCCGAGTGGTACTCGTAGAACGCGCGGCGCGCGGGGTCCATCTCGGCGTTGTTCTCCCACGCCTCGGGGATCATCATGAGCAGCGCGTGGTGGATCGGACGTCCCGCGAGGTGAAGTAGCTCGAGGACCTCGTCGAAGGACGCGGTGTCGGATGCGGACGGCGTGCACACGGGCATCAGCGGCGCCATGTCGCCCAACAACTCCGAGCGCAGCATGCCCTCGCGGGCCGCCATCCAGTTTCGGTTGCCGCGCACCGTGTTGATCTCGCCGTTGTGGGCGATGCCGCGCAGGGGCTGCGCGAGGGGCCACGACGGGAACGTGTTGGTCGAGAAGCGCGAGTGCACGAGCGCGAGCTCCGAGGCGAACAGCGGATGAGTCACATCCGGGAACACCTTCTCGAGCTGATACGTCGTGAGCATGCCCTTGTAGGTGAGCGTGCGGGCCGAGAGCGACGCGAAGAACGGTCCTCCCGCGTTCTCCGCACGCTTGCGCACGCGGTAGAGACGGCGGTCGAGCGCGATGCCCGACAGTCCGTCGCACGCGGCGAAGACCTGGCGGAACGTGGGCATGGCCGCACGCGCGCTGGGGCCAAGGGAGGACGGGTCGACGGGGACGTCGCGCCAGCCCAGCACCGTCACGCCCTCGTCGGCTGCGGCCGACTCGAAGGCGGCGACCTGCGCGGCCTCTGCACCCGGCACGAGGAAAGCGATGCCGACGCCGTACTCGCCCGCCGCCGGCAGCTCGAAGTCCGTGACCTCGCGCAGGAACGCGTCGGGGACCTGCGTGAGGATTCCCGCGCCGTCGCCCGTCTCGGTCTCGGCTCCCACGGCACCGCGGTGTTCGAGGTTCTTGAGAGCCGTGAGGCCCGCATCGACGATGTCCCGACCCGCCGTTCCGCGCAGCGTCGCCACGAAGGCAACGCCGCAAGCGTCGTGCTCGTACGCGGGGTTGTACAACCCGCTCGGGGGCTGGGGAGCGCCAAGATGCGCGACCATCACACCGTCCTTAAGCGTCCCCAGACATGCGGGGACATCGTTGATTTCGGGGCGCCGTCGACCCGGTGTTGACACGGGCGTTCAGCCTACCGCGAACGGCGGCAGGCGCGTGAATCCCGCTTTAGGCGCCCGTGGGGTGATCGCCGGGGGTGTCGGCGGCATCGGACACAGTGTCGGCATCCGTTTCCGGCTCGTCCTCGGGGTGGGAGGCCTGCGCCGCGAGTTGCGACCGTGGCGGCCGCTCGGCGGCAGCACGCTGCCGCACACCCAGGATAGTGAACGCGGCGACCGCTCCGGACAGCACCACGATCGACACCCACTCGTTGATGCGCAGCCCCGCGATCGTGACGGCCTCGTCGATGCGCACGCCCTCGATCCACAGGCGGCCGGAGACGTACACGATCACGTAGAGCCAGAAGACCCTGCCGCCACGCAGGTCGAGGCGACGATCGAGGTAGATGATGAGTGCGGCGCCCGCGAGGTTCCACAGCAGTTCGTAGAGGAAGGTCGGGTGGAACGTCGCGAACTGCTCGTATCCCTCGGGGCGGAACGCCGGGTCGATCTCGAGACCCCACGGCAGCGTCGTGGCACCGCCGAAGAGTTCCTGGTTGAAGTAGTTGCCCATGCGGCCGATCGCCTGAGCGATGAGCACGCCGGGGGCGGCCGCGTCGATGAAGGCCGTGAAGCTCGCTCCGGCGCGGCGCGCGCCGATCCATGCACCCAGCGCGCCCAGCGCGACGGCGCCCCAGATGCCCAGGCCGCCCTCCCAGATGCGCAGCGCGGCCCAGGGGTTGCCGCCCTCGCCAAAGTAGGCGCCAGGGGAGGACACCACGTGATAGATGCGACCGCCGACGATTCCGAACGGGATCGCCCAGAAGGCGATGTCGCTGACGACCTCCGCATCACCGCCCCGCTCGACCCAGCGGCGCGTCGTGAGCCACAGGGCGACAAAGATGCCCAGCAGGATCCACAGCGCGTACGCGTGGATCGTGAGGGGGCCGATGCTGATTGCGCTCCACTCGACGGGAGGGCTGGGAATCGACGTCGTCATCGCGCGCTCCTCACGCCGTCCGCGAGCTCGGCGACCTTCACCCGCAGGGCGGCCAGGGCATCGTCCTCATCCTCGTGCTCGAGGAGGCAGCGCACCAGGGCCGATCCCACGATCACCCCATCCGCATACGCGCCGACCATCCGCGCGTGCTCCCCCGTCGTGACGCCGAGTCCGACGCAGACGCGCTCGGCTCCGGCGGCGCGGGTGTCGGCCACCAGCTGCTCCGCGGCGGCGCCCACCGATGCGCGCTCGCCCGTCACGCCCATGAGGGACGCGGCGTAGACGAAGCCCGTGGTGTGGGCCACGGTGTAGTGCAGGCGCTCCTGCGTCGAGGAGGGTGCCACCAGGAAGATCGTCTCGAGGCCCCGAGCGGACGCGGCCGCGAGCCACTCCCCCGCGACGTCAGGAGTGAGGTCGGGCAGGATCACCCCCGAACCGCCCGCCGCGACCAGGTCGTCGGCGAAACGCTCGACTCCGTACTGGAAGATCGGGTTCGCATAGCTCATCACGACGGCGGGTGCGCCCGCGTCGACCACGGCCTTCACGGCCGTGAACGCGTCACGGACCCGCACGCCGCGCTGGAGCGCGGCCTCGGCGGCCTGCTGAATGGTCGCGCCGTCCAGCACGGGGTCCGAGTAGGGCACCCCGACCTCGACGATATCGACGCCGGCCTCGACCATCGCGACCATCGCGCGCGCGGAACGCTCGACGTCGGGGTATCCCACCGGCAGGTAGCCGATGAGCGCGGCGCGACCCTGGGCTCGAGCCGCGTCGAGCCTGTCGGTGAGGAACGTCACGCCTTCTCCTCCGGGAGCATTCCGAACCACCGTGCGGCGGTCTCGACATCCTTGTCGCCACGGCCGGACAGGCTCACGAGGATGGTCGCCTCGGGTCCCAGCTCGCGGCCGAGCTTGATCGCGCCGGCGAGCGCGTGCGAGGACTCGATGGCAGGCAGGATCCCCTCGGTGCGGCACAGCAACTGGAAGGCCTCCATCGCCTCCGCGTCCGTCACCGCCCAGTACTCGGCCCGACCGATGTCGGCGAGGAACGCGTGCTCGGGTCCCACGCCCGGGTAGTCGAGCCCCGCGGAAATCGAGGTCGACTCGATGGTCTGGCCGTCCGCGTCCTGCAGAATGAACGACCGCGAGCCGTGCAGCACGCCCGCCCTCGCACCGCCCGCGATGGTGGCAGCGTGGTGGCCCGACTCGAGGCCGAGCCCGCCGGCCTCGCATCCGATGAGGCGCACGTCCGAGTCGTCGAGGAACGCGTCGAAGATGCCGATCGCATTCGACCCGCCGCCCACGCACGCGATGACCGCATCAGGGAGGCCGCCGCGCTCGAGCATCTGCGCCCTGGCCTCGACGCCGATCACCCGCTGGAAGTCGCGCACCATCGCCGGGAACGGGTGCGGCCCGGCGGCGGTGCCGAAGAGGTAGTTGGTCGTCTCGACGTTCGCGACCCAGTCGCGATACGTCTCGTTGATCGCGTCCTTGAGGGTGCGCGAGCCGGACGTCACGGGAACGACCGTCGCGCCGAGCAACTTCATGCGCGCGACGTTGAGTGCCTGGCGACGCGTGTCTTCCTCGCCCATGTAGACCGTGCACTCGAGACCCATGAGCGCGGCGGCGGTCGCGGACGCGACGCCGTGCTGACCCGCTCCGGTCTCGGCAATCACGCGGGTCTTGCCCAGGCGCTTCGTCAGCAGCGCCTGTCCGAGCACGTTATTGATCTTGTGCGAGCCGGTGTGGTTGAGGTCCTCGCGCTTGAGGATGATCCGCGCTCCCCCGGCGTGCGCGGCAAACCGGGGCGCCTCGGTGACGATCGACGGACGGCCCGTGTAGTCCCGTGCGAGCCTCGTGAGCTCTCGCTCGAACTCGGGGTCGACCTTGGCCTTCTCATACGCGTCGGTGAGCTCATCGAGCGCGGCCACGAGCGCCTCGGGGACAAAGCGCCCGCCGAAGTCACCGAAGTACGGCCCGGGGGCCGCCTGGAGCGATTCGGTCACGGGCGCACCGACCGCAGCGCGGGGTGGGCTCCGGCGGCGACCATCTCCGCGACGGTCGCGCGGGGGTCACGGTCCTTGACCAGCGCCTCGCCCACAAGCACGGCATCGGCCCCCAGGCGCGCGTACTCGACCACGTCGTGGCTGTCGCGGATGCCCGACTCGGCGATCTTGAGCACGCCGTCGGGGATCGTGGGTGCGACGCGGGCGAACGTGCCGCGGTCGACCTCGAGCGTGCGCAGGTTGCGCGCGTTGACGCCGATCACGGTGGCACCGGCGTCGACGGCACGGGCAACCTCGTGCTCGTCGTGGACCT
Source organism: Demequina sediminis (assembly GCF_030296675.1). GTDB lineage: Bacteria > Actinomycetota > Actinomycetes > Actinomycetales > Demequinaceae > Demequina > Demequina sediminis. The sequence continues at coordinate 915,014 of NZ_AP027736.1, forward strand.
CGACCAGGGCGAGCATGCCGAGCGAATGCACGCGCTCGATGAGGCTCTCGAGCGCCATCTGCTCGAGGGCGGCGACGATCAACAGCACGACGTCGGCGCCGTGCGCACGCGCCTCCCATACCTGGTACGGGGTGACGATGAAGTCCTTGCGCAGGATCGGGACGTCGACCTTCGCGCGGACCGCGTCGAGGTCGGACAGCGAGCCGTTGAAGCGGCGCTGCTCGGTCAACACCGAGATGACGGACGCGCCTCCCGCCTCATACTCAGTCGCGAGCAGCGCGGGATCGGTGATCTCGGCCAGGTCACCCTTGGAGGGGCTCGAGCGCTTGACCTCGGCGATGATCGCGACCTCGTCGCGTGCCAGGATCTGGCGAGCGTCAATCGCGCTGGGCAGCCGCGAGGCGCGCTCCTTCAGGGCATCCATCGTGGTGAGTTCCTTGCGGACCGCGAGGTCCTCCAGCACACCTGCGACGATGCTGTCGAGCACGGTCATTCCACCCTCTCCCATGCGCCCATGCTACCGCCGCGACGGGACGCCAACCGACGTGCCCACCGCGACGTGCGGCTCACGCGAGGGGCTGTCCGTGGCCCAGCGCGCGCAGCACCGCGCCGGCGGCGAGGGACAGCACCGCGAGGCCGATGCCCGTGAACGTCACCGCGTGGACGGGAATGGCGATCCCCACCGCGGCAAGGATCGCGGCGATCACGAGACCCGTGTTGGTGACCCAGGCGGCGACGGTGCGGCCGTGGTTGTGCGGGGCGATCTCGGGCAGATCCTGCGGCTCCAGGTGGACGCTCGACATGGGGACTCCTTGGGTACTGAGGGACGGCGTCAGTCTAGCGAAGGCACGGGTGCGGACGTTGACCCCGGCGACGCGGCGGGCGGCGCGTCCACCAGGCGCGACGCGGTCGCGATCGCCCGAATCATCGCGGCGGCCTTGTGGCGCGTCTCCGCGGCCTCGGTCGCGGGAACCGAGTCGGCGACGATTCCGGCGCCCGCCTGCACGTGTGCGACGCCGTCCGCGATGAGTGCCGTGCGGATCGCGATCGCCATGTCCATGTTGCCCGCGAAGTCGAGATAGCCCACCGCGCCGCCGTAGAACGCGCGCCGGGTCGGCTCGATCTCGTCGATCAGCGTGATCGCACGCGGCTTGGGCGCTCCCGACAGCGTGCCCGCCGGGAACACCGCGGTGAACGCGTCGAGCGCGCCGTACTGCGGCTCGAGCGTGCCGACCACCGTCGAGCAGATGTGCATGATGTGCGAGTAGCGGTTGACGGCCATGAACTCGGCCACCTCGACCGAGGTGGGCTCGCAGACCTTGACGAGGTCGTTGCGCGCGAGGTCGACGAGCATCACGTGCTCGGCGATCTCCTTCGGATCGGCGAGGAGCTCCTCCTGGAGCCTGCGGTCCTCCTCGACCGACGCCCCGCGCGGTCGCGAGCCCGCGATCGGGAACGTCGAGACGCGGCCATCCTGCACCGAGCACAGCGATTCGGGGCTCGCGCCCACCACCGCGAACTCGCGTCCGCGATCGTCCTCGAGCTGGAAGTAGTACATGTACGGGCTCGGGTTGAGGGTGCGCAGCACGCGATACACCTCGAGAGGGCTCGCGTCGCACGGCACGTCAAAACGCTGCGAGGGCACCATCTGGAACACCTCGCCGTCACGGATCGCCTCCTTGGCGAACTCGACGGCATGCTCGTACTCCCCGGCGCGCTGCGCTGCGTGATCTCCGGCTCGTCGCCCGGCCCCAGGATGGATACCGGGCCCGCCGTCGCCCCCTCGAGCTCGTGTTGCATGCGGTCGAGCCGCGCCACTGCCGCCTCGTAGGCACCCTCGATGCCCGACTCCCGTGCATCGACGTTGACCGCATTCGCGATGAGCCACACCGATCCGTCGCGGTGATCGATCGCCGCAATGTCCGTCGCGAGCAGCAGCAGCACGTCGGGAACGTCGACCTCGCGGGGCGCCTTCATGGGCAGCGTGGGCTCCCACTGGCGGATGATGTCCCAGCCGAGCACTCCGACGAGTCCGCCCGTGAGCGGCGGCAGTCCCTCGATCGCCTCGGAGGCGAGCTCGCCCAATGCCGCGCGAATGCTCGTCAGCGGCGCACCGTCGGCGAGGCCAACCGGCACGTCACCCGACCACCGCGCATCGTCCCCATCGACGGTGAGCATCGCGCGCGAGCGCACGCCCACAAAAGAGAACCGCGCACGCGACCCGTCCGGCTCAGCGGACTCGAGGATGAACGTGCCGGGACGCTCCTGCGCGAGGGCGCGATAGACGGCGACGGGCGTGAGGGAGTCGGCGAGCAGGCGTCGCACGACGGGCACGACCCGATGCGACGCGCCCAGGTCAATGAAGCCGTCAAGCGACGGCCAGGTCTCGCCCCACTCGGGCGTCACGCGGGTCATGCCGCCCCCTCCACCGCGCCAAGATCGCCGCCCGCCTCGAAGCACGTACGTGTCCCGGTGTGGCATGCGGGTCCGGTCTGGTCGACCTCGACCAGCAGGGCGTCGCCGTCGCAGTCGAGCGACACGCGCACCACGCGTTGGGCGTGTCCCGACGTGTCGCCCTTGCGCCACAGCTCGCCGCGCGAGCGGCTCCAGTAGACCGCGCGACCGCTCGTGAGGGTCTCGTGCAGGGCATCGTCATTCATCCACGCCACCATGAGCACCTCGCGCGTGTCGTGCTGCTGCACCACGGCGCACACGAGTCCGGCGGAATCGCGCTTGAGGCGCGCGGCAATGTCAACGTCGAGCGGCATGGCGACCATCCTTCCACGAGCGGACGCGGCCACGCGCCGAGAGGGCGACGCGACGATGCCGGGACGGCGTCGCGCGGCGATCTCGCCGTGTCGCGTCAGTCCCTGGTCTGCGCGACCCACGCGGCGTGCAGGCTCGCGTAGATGCCCCCGCTGCCACGAGGTCGTCGTGGTGGCCGAGCTCGACGAGTTCGCCCTGCTCCATCACGCCCACCACGTCGGCACGTTCCGCGGTCGACAGCCGGTGGGCGATGACCACCGCGGTGCGGCCCTGCATGAGAGACTCGAGGGCGCGCGAGATGCGCACCTCCGTCGCGGGGTCGACGGCCGATGTCGCCTCGTCGAGGATCAGCAGGTCGGGGTCGCGCAGATACGCCCGCGCGATCGACACGAGTTGGCGCTCGCCGGCGGAGAGCAGCTCTCCGCGCGGACCCACGTGCGTGTCGAGGCCCGCGGGCAGCCGCTGGATCCAGCCGTCGAGTCCGAGCGACTCGAAGGCCGCGAGGCAGCGGCGCTCGAGGTCATCGTGGGACGCGTCCGGCAGCGCGTACGCGAGGTTGCTGCGCAGCGTGCCGTCGAACAGGAACCCCTCTTGGGGCACCACCGCGACGGAGCGTCGCAGCGAGTCCATCGGGACGTCGCGCAGGTCGACGCCGCCCACGCGCACGGTGCCCTCGGTCGGATCGAAGAAGCGGGACATGAGCCTCGCGAGCGAGGTCTTTCCCGATCCCGTCTGCCCCACGAGTGCGAGGCGACGCCCCGCGGGGAGTTCGAGGTCGATTCCCCTCAGCACCTCGGGGCCGCCGGGGTACGTGAGATGCACGCCCTCGATGCGCAGGTCTCCGCGACCGTGCGGGATCGGGGTGCCATCGCCTCCCGGGTCCGCGACGGTGAGTTCCTCATCGACCAGGCTCACGACGCGCCGCCAGCCGACGATCGCGCGCTGCATCTCCGCGAGCATCTCGATGATCCACATCAGCGGTCCCGAGAACATGTAGACGAGGAACGCGAAGGCCACGACCGTGCCCACGGTGATCTCGCCGCGCAGCGCGAGGTGGGTGCCGCCGATGAGCGCGATGCCCGTCGCGAGGGACTGACCCAGCACGGTCGAGGAGAAGTTCAGCGAGGCGAGCAGGGACGCGCGCTTCTCCGCCTTGAGAATTCCGTCGATCTCCTCGCCGAGCTGGTCGCGCATGCGCTGTTGCACGCCGTAGGCCCGGATGGTCGAGATGCCCACGAGCTGCTCGGAGACCCGACCCAGCAGGTCCGCCATGCGCGAGCGCACCGTCTGGAAGGCCGCGCGCACACGGGGTTGGATCCACAACAGCGACATCACCATGGGGATGAAGGCCAGGAGCACCAGGAGCGATAGCTTCCACGAGTACAGCAGCATCACGAGGAACACGACGGCAGACTCCATCGCGGAGATGATCATCGCCGCGCCGGTCCACTGCATGAGGTCGCGGATGGTCTCGACGTCGCCCGTCACGCGTGACACGTAGCGGCCGCGCTGTTCCTCGTTCTGCGTGAGCACCGACAGCTCGTGCACCTTGCCGAACGCCCTGATGCGCAGCGTCGCGAGGCCCGCCTCGGACGCGGCGACCATGCGGCGCCTGACGCGCCACGCAACCATCGCCGACATCACGAGCACGACGACGCCGCCGAGCGCATAGAGGACCACGACCTCCATGTCGACCCCGCCGGGCGCGAGCAGGCCGAGGTCGGTGATGCGCTGTGTCAGGAAGGGCGTCGCGGCGCGACCCGTCGCGGCGACGGCCGCGAGGGCGAGGGTCACGCCGAGTCCGCGACGGAACTCGGGGCTCAGTTCGAGCCCGCGGCGCAGGAGGTGCCGCGTGGTCATGTCGTCGCTCATCCCACGTACCCCGCCTGCTCCTCTGCCTGACGCTTCGAGTCCTCCTCGTAGGCGAGCACCAGCTCGCGATAGCCACGGTCACGGGCGAGGAGGTCCGCGTGAGTGCCCGAGTCCACCACCCGTCCCCGGTCGAGGTGGACGATGTGGTCGGCGAGGGTGATCGACGCGAGGCGATACGCGATGACGAGCACGGTGGGACCGTCCTCGCCTGCCAGCCCCGTGAGGATCTCGCGCTCGACGCGCGGGTCGACCGCGCTCGTGGCGTCGTCGAGCACCAGCACGCGCGGGCGTCGCACCAAGGCACGTGCGAGCGCGAGCCGCTGCCGCTGACCGCCGGACAGGTTCATGCCGCGCTCGGCGAGCACCGCATCGAGTCCCGTGCGGCCGTCGCGCGACAGCCGCTCGACCACGTCCACGACATTCGCGCGGCGCAGCGCGTCCCACACCTGGGAGTCGTCGTAGTCCTCGCCCAGCGTGACGTTGTCACGCACGGTGCCGGCGAAGACAAACGCGGTCTGCGGCACGAGTGCGACGTGGTCGCCGAGCCGCGCGATGGTCGCGAGGTCGGTGCCGTCGAGGTCGACCTCTCCTCGACGGGCCGCGCGAGGCGAGCAGCGGCGAGCGCCAGGGTCGACTTGCCCGAGCCCGTCGAGCCGACGAGCGCCGTCACGGTTCCCGGCCGCAGGTCGAGGGTGATGTCACGCAGGATGACCGAGAGCTCGCCGTCGCCGTCGTCCGCCCCGATCGAGGCGCGGTCGAAGGTCAGCGCGGCCGCACCCGACGTCGGGATCGTGACGTGACCGGGCTCGTCGACCTCGGTGGCCGCCGTCGCGATCTCGCCCACACGACGGAACGCCACGAGCGCCTGCGGCATCTGACCCAACACCCATCCGAGCCCGCGGATGGGCACCGCCATGAGCGTCACCAGGTAGATCGCGGACACGACGTTGCCGACCGACACCGCTCCCTCGGACGCGCGCAACGCCCCGACCACCATGAGCGCGACCGCTCCCAGCGGAACGATGAGGTCCATGAGCGGCTCGAACCAGGCCGACGTGTGGCCCACCTTGGTGTCGGCGTCACGCAGCCCGTTCGTGACGCGCGCGAAGCGCTCCGTCTCCCGTGCCTCGGCGCCGAGCGCCTTGACCACTGTGCCGCCCTCGAAGCTCTCGTGGGCGATGGTCGACACGTCGGCGCGCAGGCTCTGGCCCGCGTCCCAGCGGGGCGTGATGACGCGCTCATACGCGACATTGATCGCGAAGATCACGGGCACGACCGCGAGACCCGTGAGAGCGAGCCACGGGTCCATGCGCCACATCGTCACTCCCGCGGCGATCATCATGACGAACGAGCCGACGGTGAAGGCGAACGGGTGCAGCGGGGACGTCGCGGTCTCGGAGTCCGAGGACATCGCGGACAGCATGCGGCCCGACGGGTTCGAGCGGTGCCATCCGAGCGGAAGCGACGCGAGGGCATCGGCCACCACCCTGCGGTGGCGCGCACCCACGCCGGCCACGGCGAATCCCTGCATCGTGCGGCGCACGCCCACGAGGATCGCGTTGAGCACGCCGATGCCGAGGAACACGGCACCTGCCAGCCAGATTGCCGTCGAGGGGTCCTGGGTCAGCGTTCCCCAGTAGCCCTCGATCGGCTCGCCCGCCACCCCGGGGATGACCACCTGGTCGGTGATCTCGCCGAGCAGGGTTCCGAATGCCACGGTGAGCAGGCTGAAGGCCGCGGCCGCGGCGACCGCCACCCCGAAGTGCAGCGGCTGGTCACGAACCGCATGGGCGAGCAACTGGCTCGCCTTGTGGGTGAACCGCCCGGACAGCGCGTATCGCGTGGCCTGATCGCGGGGCGTCATCGCACCTCGATTCCGGCGGCGCGCATCGCGTCCTTGACCTCCCCGATGGTGAGCGTGCGGAAGTGAAAGACCGATGCCGCGAGCACGGCGTCGGCACCCGCGCGGGCGGCCTGCACGAAGTGGTCGACCGTGCCCGCGCCGCCCGAGGCGATAAGGGGCACGCGCACCTCCTCGCGCACGCGGGAGAGCATCTCGAGGTCGAAGCCGTCCGTCGTGCCGTCCGCGTCCATCGAGTTGAGCAGGATCTCCCCCGCGCCCAGCTCGGCCCCGCGGCGCGCCCACTCGATCGCGTCGATGCCGGTGCCGGTGCGGCCACCATGGGTGGTGACCTCGTATCCCGAGTGCGTCACGGTGCCCGGACGGCAGCGGCGCGCATCGACGGACAGCACGAGCACCTGGTTGCCGAACCTTCTGGCGATGTCGGAGATCAGCTCGGGACGCGCGATCGCGGCCGTGTTGACCCCCACCTTGTCCGCGCCTGCGCGCAAGAGCCTGTCGACGTCCTCCGGAGAGCGCACGCCGCCGCCGACAGTGAGCGGCACGAAGACCTGCTCGGCGGTCCGCCTGACCACGTCGAAGGTGGTCTCACGGTCGGATGAGGACGCGGTGACGTCGAGGAACGTGAGCTCGTCCGCGCCTGCCGCGCCGTAGACCGCTCCCAGTTCGACGGGGTCGCCCGCGTCGCGCAGGTTCTCGAAGTTGACGCCCTTGACCACGCGGCCGGCATCGACATCGAGGCAAGGGATGACACGAACGGCGACACCCATCAGCCGCTTCCTTCCGGATTCCAGACGTCGAGGATGTCCACGACGAAGACGAGAGTGCCCTTGGTCGCGTAGCCGTAACTGGCGGGCACCACCAGCAGGACCTGCGAACCGGCGGTCTGGTCGAGGAGTCCCTCGTCCCAGCCGCGAATCACCTGACCCGAGCCGATCTGCAGCTCGAAAGGAGCCGCCTCGATCGGCCACGACGAATCGAGGACGTCGCCCGCCGACCACTCGCCATCGGCGTCGCTGCCATCCGACCAGTACCAGCCGGTGTAGTTGACGGTGAGGTACGAGCCCGCGCGCACCTGCGGGCCGGTGCCCTGGATGAGGGTCGCGACCGTGAGCTCGGCCGGCGGCTCGCCCTCGGGCAACTCGATCGAGGGCTCACCCGTGACGTCCAGCGTCACCGCAGGAAGATCTGGGTTCGGGGCAACCTCGTTGCCCTCGGCGCGGTCGGAGAGGACGTCGACCACCATGGCGATCGGCGGCTCGCCATCCGAGTCGAACGAGGGCGGAGCGACCACGAGCAGACGCGCTCCCACGCGCACGTCGAGGAGCCGCGTATAGAGCTCCTCGCCCACCACCTCGGGGGCCAGGATGAATGACCTCGGCAGTCCGTCGTAGGTGTTGATGAGCGTCGTGCCGTCGTCGAGAGAGGCCCCGTAGATGTCGAGCAAGAGCGGCTGCCCCGACTGCAGGTAGCTGCCCTCGCCGTCCCACACGACACGCGACTGTTCCGTTCCGTAGGACAGGCCGGGCGTGAACTCGAGGGACGGCGCGAGCGAGTCGGAGCCGCCGATCACAATGTCCGAGATGTCGCCCATCGGCGTCGCGGTGGGCTCGACCGGCTCCGCGGCCGGAGTGCAGGCCGCCAGCACACCCGCCACGAGGGCGAGCGTGAACACGGCAAGACGACGCATGTTTTTCCTTTCGGGACCGTAAGAGTCTACGTGCCCCTACGCGAGGGTCAGCGCGTCCAGGAGCGTGTCGACGCGAGCGTCCTCGTGGCGGAAGGGGTCCTTGAGCAGGACCGTCGTTCCCGACGAGCCCGCAATCTTGAGATGCACCCAGTCGACAGTGAAGTCGCGACCCACGGCCAGCGCGCGCTCGACGAACTGGCCGCGCAGGCGCGCCCGCGTGGTCTGCGGCGCGGTCGTCATCGCACGCTCGATCGCGGCATCGGTGACGATGCGCCGCACCAGTCCCTGTGCCTGGAGCCGGTAGTACAGGCCCCGGTCGGGCGACACGTCGTGGAACGCGAGCTCGAGCCGCGCGAGACGCGGGTCACCGAGGTCGCAGCCCAGCCGATCGCGATAGCGCATCACTAGGCGGTGCTTGATCGCCCAGTCGAGCTCGGTCTCGACGGCCGAGAAGTCCTGCGTGCGCACGGCGTCGACGCCGCGCTGCCACAGGTCGAGGATGTCCTCGACCTCGGGGGTGACCGCGATGACGCCGCCCAGATGGGAGCGCACCAGGTCGATGTACGTCTGCTGCACCTCGACCGCGGTGAGGTGGCGGCCATCGGCGAGCTCGACGGTCGCGCGACCCGGGAGGTCATGCGCAACGTCGCGGATGGACTGCATCTCGCGCGCGAGCGTCAGCTCGGGCATCACCACGCGCGCCTCCATGAGGCGCAGGATGAGGTCGGTCGTGCCCATCTTGACGAGCGTGGTGGGCTCCGCCATGGTCGAGTCACCCACGATCACGTGCATGCGCCGGTAAAGCTCGGCGTTGGCGTGCGGCTCGTCGCGCGTGTTGATCATGGGACGCGACCGCGTGGTGGCCGAGCTCATGCCCTCCCACATGTGATCGGCGCGCGGCGAGAAGCTGTAGTGCGCGCCCGACGGGGTGCGCGTGATGCATCCCGCCCCCGTGACGATCTGCCGGGTGACCAGGAACGGCAGCAGCGCAGACGCGAACGCCTTGAAGTCGGCGCGCCTGCGCACCAGGTAGTTCTCGTGGCAGCCATAGCTGTTGCCCGCGGAGTCGGTGTTGTTCTTGTAGAGGTGGATGGTGCCGTCGACCCCCGCGGCACGCAGCCGCTCCTCGCCTCGAGCGATGAGGTCGTGGACGATCCTCTCCCCCGCCTTGTCGAGCGCGATCAGGTCCGTGAGGGTGTCACATTCCGCGGTCGCGTACTCGGGGTGTGCCCCGACGTCGATGTAGAGGCGCGACGCATTGGTGAGAAACACGTTCGACGACCGCCCCCACTGGACCACGGAGTGGAACAGGTGGCCCGCGACCTCCTCGGGCGTCACGGGACGGCCCGCACCGGTGTCGAGGTGAAGGCCGAACTCGGTCTCGAGTCCGAAGATGCGCCGCGCGGGGTCGACCTCGAGCGGCGGCGGGATGTCGGTGGCGATCATGGGTGCAGCGCGGGGCTACTCGCCGCCCTTCTGCACGAACGAGCGCACGAACTGCTCGGCATTGACCTGCAGCGAGCCGTCGATCTCCGCGAGGAGGTCATCGATCGCGTCCGTGCTGGCCTGCGTGGCGGCTGTCGGCGCCTCGGGCTCGGGTGCGTCGTCCTCGTAGGGCTGTCCTTGAGCATTGATCTGGGCCATGTCGCGAGTCTATCCAGCGATGAGTCGGTCCAAGAGGGGTGACGCGCCGCGAGCGGCTCGTCGAGGTGGACCACCTCAAGGTGGCCGTGATCGGTCTCGCGGTCGAGCACGACGGTCGACCACCCGGCGGCGTCCACCAGCTCGGGACGCGCCGCGACGATTCCCCCGCGCAACCGGGCACGCGTGTCCTGCGGCGCGCGGGTCATGGCCTCCGCGACCTCGTCATCCGACACGAGTCTCTCAACGGCCCCCGCCGCCTCGAGCCGCGCGACAAGTCCATCCCCGAGCCTCGACCACTGGAGGTCCATCGCCGCGAGCCGGGCATCGTCCCATCTCAAGCCCTCGGGGGCCTCGGGCGTCGCGTGCCGCGTCCTCATCCTGCCCAGGAGCTGCAGCTTCGCGACCCACTCGACCTCGCGGGCGGCGGAGAAGATGTCGCCAGCGAGGCGCTCGAGCACGGCCTCCCAGCGTGCGAGCACCGCGGCATCGCCCGCATCGCTCGCGTACGAGCGGCAGATCTCCAGCAGCGCCCGCTGCACCTCGAGCGCGCTTGCCTCCTCGCCCGAGGCGAGGCGCAATCGAGCGCGCAGCGTGAGGTCCCTGGACACGGTTCGCACGGCGTCGACCGGCTCCGCCAACTCGAGCGCGTCGAGGCGATCGTCGTCTGCCTCGATCGCGGCAAGCACGAGCGACGTGGTGCCGACCTTGAGGAAGGTCGCGACGTCGAAGAGCGTGGCGTCGCCGATGATGACGTGGAGGCGGCGGTAGCGGTCACGGGCGGCGTGGGGCTCGTCACGCGTGTTGATGATCGGCCGGCGCAGCGTGGTCTCGAGGCCCACCTCCGCCTCCATGTAGTCCGCGCGCTGCGAGAGCTGGAATCCCGCCTGCTCGCCGAACTGGCCGAGTCCCACGCGTCCCGCGCCCGTATAGACCTGACGCGTCACCAGGTGGGCCGTGAGGCGCCTCGCGAGGTCGTCGAAGTCGGTGGCACGGCTCACGAGGTAGTTCTCGTGAGTGCCGTAGCTCGCGCCCTTGCCGTCGACGTTGTTCTTGTACAGCGCGATGTTCTCGTGCTCCTCCTCGACGTAGCGGGCCGCGGCCGCACGCGCGATCGCGTCCCCCGCGCGGTCCCACACGACGGCGTCCCGCGCGTTCGTCACCTCGGGGCCCGAGTACTCGGGGTGTGCGTGGTCCACATAGAAGCGCGCGCCGTTCGCGAGCACGGCGTTGAGGTGTGCGGGGTCCTCCCACGAGCCGCGGCGCCTGCGCAGCGTGACCGCGCGCGCGGCCTCGTCGTACTCGTGGTCCTCCGTGAGCATGTCGGGTGTCGCCGCGGTGCGCGACCGGCGAAAGCCCCGCTGATCCTGGAGCGGGTCCTCGCCGCCGTAGTCCCAACGGGTCGTGTGCTCCCCCGCCCACGCCCTGCACGCCGTAATCAGGCGCGAGGACAGCAGGATCGGATTCGCCCGCGGCTCGTCGGGGTTGACGATTCCGTACTCGGTCTCGATGCCCACCACGCGCACGTCAGCACCGCCCCTTCACTGCGTGGCGAGGGTGCCGGACGCGACGGCCCGCGCCTCGGCGAGCTCCTGGTCCGCCGCGGTCACGAGGTGCTCGCGCGTGAGGCCCTTGGCATGACCGGCGACCACACCCTTGATCGCGGCGGTCTTGGCGCGGTCGACGATGTTGCGCACGACGGCGCCCGACACGTGCCGGTCGGCGTCGGCGTGCGCGAAGATCCGCTCGACCGCGGTATCGATGAGTCCGCGGACGGTCGCCTCGCGGTCGCCGTCGTGGGCGTCCAGTTCGGACTGCGCCAGCGGCAGATCCGCCCGCAGGTACTTGCCGAAGATGTCGGCCGTCGCGGCCGGGCTCGGACGCGAGATCTCGATCTTGACGTCGAGCCGTCCCGGGCGCAGGATCGCGGGGTCGATCATGTCCTCGCGGTTCGACGCGCCGATCACGATGACGTTGCCCAGCGCCTCGACGCCGTCGAGCTCGGTGAGCAGCTGCGGCACGATCGTGGTCTCCATGTCCGAGCTCACGCCGGACCCACGCGCGCGGAACAGCGCGTCCATCTCGTCGAAGAACACCACGACGGGCGCGCCGGAGTGCGCCTTCGCGCGCGCCCGCTCGAAGATCGTGCGGATGTAGCGCTCGGTCTCACCGACGTACTTGTTGAGCAGTTCGGGGCCCTTGACGGACAGGAAATACGAGCGGTCGGCGCCCACGGCGTCAGCCAGGGAGTGCGCGACGGCCTTCGCGATGAGCGTCTTGCCGCAGCCAGGCGGGCCGTAGAGCAGCAGCCCCCGCGGGGGACGCAGCGCGTGCTCGCGGTAGAGCTCGGGGTGCGTGAGCGGCAGCTCGATGGCATCCCTGATGCGCTCGATCTGCGGAGTGAGTCCTCCGATCGATGCGTAGTCGATGTCGGGGACCTCCTCGAGCAGCAGTGCCTCGACTCCCGTGCGCTCGACTTTCTCGGTTGCGAATCCCGTGCGGGGGTCGATGATGACGGTGTCGCCCTCGTGCACGCGCCGCGCGGCGTCCCCTCCCACAAGGGTCACCACGCGCTCGTCCTCGCCGCGGGAGACCACGAGCAGGCGATCGTTGTCGACCACCTCGCGCACAATCGCTGCCTGGCCCGTGCGGTCGGGCTTCGCGACGCCGACGACGACGCTCATGGGGTTGAGCAGGACCTCGTCGCCCGGCTCGAGATCGACCTCGAGAGTGGGCAGCACCGCGACACGCATGCGCCGCCCGGACGCGACAACGTCGGCATGGCGACCCGACCACTCGACGAAGGTCGCGAACGTCTGCGGCGGCTGGGACGCCTCCGCGAGCTTCTCGCGCATCTCGCCCAGCTGGTCGCGCGCGAGCGTGAGCAGCCGCTGGAGTTCAGCGTTGTTGCGCTCGAGTCGCGCGATCACGTCCTGTGCCTCGGCCACCATCACTCCTCCCCCGCGGGCGTGTCGCGGGTCGCGGTCACGTCGCGCCGCACCCTGCGGATCTTCTTGTCGCTGACGGCGCGCTCGCCCAGGTCCTCGGGGGTCCACTCCTCCGCGACCGGATACGAGCCCTTCGCGGGCCGACGGTGTCGCAGCGGCGCCTCGACTCCGGGCGCCATGCGCCGCGTGGTGAGCAGGAAGCCCGTGTGACCGACCATGCGGTGGTCCGGCCGCACCGCGAGGCCCTCGAGGTGCCACGTGCGCACCATGGTCTCCCACGCGCGCGGCTCAGTGAAGCCGCCGTGCTCGCGCAGGTCCTCGGCGAGGCGCGACAGCTGGGTCGTGGTGGCGACGTAGGCCAGCAGCACGCCCCCGGGGGCGAGGGCCGCGGCGGCCTCCTCGATGTTCTCCCACGGCGCGAGCATGTCGAGCACGATCCGGTCGACCGTGCCCGGCTCGAAGACCTCGCCCACGCGGTCGGCGAAGTCGCCGATCTCGATGCGCCACGCCGGGTGGGGCCCGCCGAAGTGTGACTCGACATTGGCGCGTGCGATGTCCGCGAAGTCCTCGCGCCGCTCGATCGACACGAGCTCGCCGGCGTCGCCGGTCGCCCTCAGCAGGGACATCGTCAGGGCACCGGAGCCGACCCCCGCCTCGACCACACGTGCGCCGGGGAAGATGTCCGCCATCTGGATGATCTGGCCCGCGTCCTTCGGGTAGACGACGGCGGCGCCGCGCGGCATCGACAGCACGAAGTCGCTCAGCAGCGGGCGAAGCACCAGGTATTCGACGCCGGCGGTGTTGCGCACCACGGTGCCCTCGGGCTTGCCGATGACGTCGTCGTGCGTGAACATGCCGCGATGCGTGTGGAACTGCTTGCCGGGCGCGAGGACGATGGTGTGGTGGCGTCCCTTCGCATCGGTGAGTTGGACGCGGTCGCCGGCGCGCAACGGGCCCCTGCGTTCGGACGCGCCCGTGGGCTCGGAGGTGAGGGTCATGCGGCCAGTCTAGGGCGCGCCTTCGGTGCCATCCGCGGGTCCGGTGGCGCGGCATCGTCCCTTGTGGGCGGCTCCTAACTCAGCGCCGCACGCAGGTCCTCGACGTGCGCGATGCCCACCGGCACGTCTCCGTTCATGATCACCACGACGTCCGTGCGGCCGAGCCACGGCACGACGGCCTCGACGAGCGCCTGGCCCGACGCCGAGGCGGGAATCTGTGCGCCGCGCGCGAGGGGCATCGTCACGGACATCAGCGTGGTCGTGGCACGTGCTTCCTCGGGAACCGCCTCGGTCAGCGCGACGGGGAAGTGCCCGGCGGGCTGACCGTCTGCCGCCAGGACCACGACCTCGCGGGCATCGGCCGCCTCCGCGTGTGCGCGGGCCTGTGCGACCGTCGCGTCGTACGGGACTCCCACGGCGACGACGGCCAGGGAGCCCGCGGTCGTGCCCTCGCGGCGTCCCAGCACGGTGGCCGCCCGCAGCTCCGCCGAGGCCGCCGGCCAGATCACGGAGAACAGGAAGGCCGACCAGATCACGGTGATGAGGTCGGGGCTGTTGCCGGTCACGAGCGGACCAGCGATCGCGACCACCACGACTCCCACCGCGACGATCCTGCCGCCGTGCGCAGCCCACCGGTGGCCCTTCCACCTGTCGCTCGTCGCGCCCCACACGATGGCGTTGACGACGCGGCCGCCGTCGAGCGGCGAACCCGGCAGCGCGTTGAAGGCGGCGAGGATCAGGTTGAGGACCCCCGCATAGAAGACGATGCGCCCGGCGATGCCGTCGACCGCACCGGACGCCGCGAGGGCGGCGCCGCCGATCGCGGCGTTGGCGGCGGGACCAGCGGCGGCGATGAGGCCGATCTCGAGCGGACGCGGATCCTCGCTGCGAAACTGCGTGTGGCCGCCGAAGAAGGTCAGCACGATCTCGTCGACCTCGCGGCCGAACCCGCGCGCCACCGCGGTGTGCGCGAGCTCGTGGAGGAAGACCGATCCGAACAACAGGACGGCCACCGCGAGACCGAGGGAGAAGCCCTGCCTTGAGAAACCGTCCTCCCCCGCCGCATAGAACACCGCAAGGATAAGCGCCATCACGAGCGTCGACGGGGACAACACCACGCGAGCACCCAGCACGCGCCCGAGCGAGATGCCGCGCGTCCGCGGGTGGTTCACGGGTGGCCTGTTCATGGCTCCACGGTAGTGCGCGGCTCGGACACCACCGCGCGCCACGTTCCGTCCGTGGACTGTCGCACCCGACGCCTAGGGTGAGGGCATGCCTCGCAAGCCCGCGTTGTCGCCCTCTCGAGCCGGCGACTTTCAGCAGTGTCCCCTGCTGTTCCGCTATCGGACCGTCGACCGCCTCCCGGAGCCGCCTTCCCCTGCGGCGACGCTCGGCACGCTCGTGCACGCCGTGCTCGAGAGGCTGTACGACCTCCCGGCGGCGCAGCGCACGGTGGACGCCGCACACGCGCGCCTCGAGCCGCAATGGCGCGCGATGATCGATCAGGACCCGCGACTCGCGGATCTGCACGCCGACCCTGCCGCGGAGTCGGCGTGGCTCGCGGAGGGCCGTCAGCGCCTCGCGACCTACTTCGATCTCGAGAACCCGCAGCGACTCGAGCCGGCGGCCCGCGAGGAGATGGTGGAGGTCCAGCTCGAGGATGGTCCCCTCCTGCGAGGAATCATCGACCGCATCGACATCGCCCCCGACGGCTCGATCAGGATCGTGGACTACAAGACCGGCAAGACCCCCGATCCTCGCTGGGGAGAGCGCAAGGAGCGGTTCCAGATGCGCTTCTATGCGCTCGTCGTGGAGCGCATTCGCGAGCGCAGGCCCGCGCTGCTCCAGCTCCTCTTCCTGCGCGACGGAGGCCGCCTCGAGATCCGCCCGACGGGCGACGACATCGCGAAGGTCGAGCACGAGATTCGCGAGCTGTGGGCGGAGATCACCGCGGCCGCGTCCGCGGGACGCTTCCGCCCGCGCACGTCCAAGCTGTGCGGCTGGTGCTCGTTCCAGGAACAATGCCCCGAGTTCGGGGGCATCGAGCCGCCCCTCGACCCCGACGCGGTCGAGCGCGCGCTGGGCGTGAGGCCCGTCGCGGGCGCCCCCTCCTAGGAGGTCACCGCGGCGCTGAGCCGTCGCGAAGTCTCCGCGAGCGCCTCGGTTCGGGCGGCGGCCTCGACATCGTCCACAGAGATGCCGGATCCGACCACCCAGCCCCACTCGGGCACCCCGGCCACGTACGACACCTTGGGGGCCGACTCCTCCGAGCCTGGCTTGGGCCAGGTGGAGGAGACGAACCCGGCACCCTGCTCCTGCACAAGCGCGACGAACTCGACGAAGATCGCGGTGCCGTGGGTGTCGAGCGTGCCGCTCACATCCGTGCCCTCGAGCTCGGGCTTGATGGGGTGCATCACCATCACCGGGCCCTCGTCGTTGATCCAGAAGTACTCCTCGCCCGAGTAGCGCAGATCGCGCAGCTTGGCGGCGGCGAAGGACTGCGCCTGCTCGAGCGTCAGTTCACCCGACGCGGCCTGGGCGACGTACGAGTCCACGATCTGCACGCCGACCTCGACTACCTGCCGCGTCGCATTCTCGCGTTCGGTCATCATGCGATCGCGCACCGTGAGCGCGCCTACCAGAATGATGGTCGCCATCCCCAGCGCGATGAGGGCCACGATGGCCCAAATCCGCGCCTGAATCGACATCGCCCGCACTGCCTTCATCGCGATCGCTCTCCCTGACGGTTGCGTACTGGCCGTCACATCGGCCACGCGGACAGGTTGGTGAGGGATGACCTCGGGACGGGCCTAGACGTCCGCCCCGAGCTCGTCGATCATCTCGCCGCCGACGATCCGTGACAGGGCCGCGACGTCGAGACCCTCGAGCGAGCGCACGCGGCTGAGACCGGGGCGGGGCTCGAGGGGAGTGAGGCGGCGGACGCCGATCGTCGCTGCCCCCGAGGTGTAGGCCGACCCCACTCCGGCGGGAGAGTCCTCGATCGCGACGCACTGCGTGATGTCGACGCCCAGGCGGGCCGCCGCGGTCAGGTACGGCTCGGGGTGGGGCTTGCCGTGGGTGACCTGGTCTCCCGTCACCACGACGGCGAACGCGTCGGGAGCGCGCGACACGAAGGCATCGGCAAGCATCGAGTAGGACATCGTCACGAGCGCACACGGGATGCCTGCGGTCACGACCGCGTCGAGAAGGGCCCGCGCATCGGCGTTCCACGGCACGTCCTGACGCACCTGGGCCGTGACGCGCCCCAGCAGGTAGGAGATGACATCGTCGGGCGCGAGGTCGACCCCGCGATCGATCATCGCGAGGGCCGACACGGTGAGCGGATTGCCCACCAAGGCGAGTCCATCCTCGTGCGTCCATTCGATGCCGAACCTCGCGGCGAGCTCGGTCTCGGCACCGATCCAATAGGGCTCGGAATCGATCAGCGTGCCGTCCATGTCCCACAGGACCGCGGCAGGTGGCGGCGCCTTCTCATTCATATGGGGCCAGTCTAGGCTGGCCGAATGACCCCCGACAGCGACCCCGCAGCCCTGGCCGCCGACCAGTCCGTGATGATCGCGGCCTTCGAGGGCTGGAACGATGCCGGGTCCGCCGCCTCCTCCGCTCTCGACCACTTGGCCCGCTCCTGGAACGCGCGCGAGTACGCCACGCTGGACCCCGAGGAGTATCACGACTTCCAGGTGAGCCGCCCGAGCATCCAGACAGTGCCGAGCGGCGAGCGCGTCGTGTCATGGCCGGGGACCGTCATCTCGACCGCGAACGGCCCGTGGGTGGGCGACCGCGAGATCGCTCTCGTGCGCGGCATCGAGCCGTCGATGCGGTGGCGGCGTTTCTGCGGAGAGGTGCTCGACTACGCCGAGGACCTCGACATCAAGACCCTCATCGCATGCGGTGCGCTGCTGGTCGACGCGCCGCACACGCGCCCCCTGCCCACGTTCGTCACGAGCGAGGATGCCGCCGCGCGCGAGGCCTTCGACCTCGAGCGCTCGGACTACGAGGGACCCACGGGCGTCCTTGGAGTCCTGGGTCACGAGGCGGCCCTGCGCGGCATCACCGTGATCTCGGTGTGGGTGGGCGTCCCGCACTACATCGCGCACCCGCCGAGCCCCAAGGCCACCATCTCGATCCTGTCCCAACTCGAGCGATTCCTGGGCGAGCCGATCGAGCTGGGTGAGCTTCCCGACGAGGCCGAGGCGTGGCAGCACGGTGCCGACGAGCTCATGGATGACGACGACGAGATCGCGGCGCACGTCGAGCAGCTCGAGGCCGTCATGGATGAAACGAGCCTGCCCGAGGCGTCGGGTGATGCGATCGCTGCCGAGTTCGAGAAGTTCCTGCGCCGCAGGGACCTGGGCAACGGCAAGGCCTGAGTCGCCCCGGTCCCGTTTCGGGCGCTCGGGCGACGGGCGAATGGACGATGCCCGTGGCTAGGTCGCGCTGATGACCCCGGCAGCGAGCAACGCGACGATCACACCGGCCGCCAGGATCCGGTACACCACGAACGGCAGGTAGCTGCGCTGCGTCACGAGGCGCAGGAACCACACGATGACCGCGTAGCCCACGCCGAAGGCCACGGCAGCCGCGATCGCCGTGTTCACCAGGCCCGGAGCCCCCGGGGCCTGCAGCGAGTCGAACTCCGTCACGAGCTCGAACACTCCGGAACCGAGCACGGCGGGGATCGCCAGCAGGAAGGACATGCGCGCGGCCGCCTCCCTGGTCATGCCCAGGAACAGGCCCATCGTGATGGTGCCGCCCGAGCGCGAGACACCGGGAATGAGCGCCATCGCCTGCGCCGCGCCCAGCAGCACGGCGTCCTTCACGGTGAGCGAGTCCAGCTCCCGGCGCTTGGCGCCCACGCGGTCGGCGAGCCACAGCACCAAGGCGAAGACCGCGAGCACCGTCGCGGTGATGTAGAGGTTACGCAGGCTGGTCTCGATCGCGTCCTTGAACAGCAGGCCGCCGGCCACGATCGGGATCGAGCCGAGGATCACCCACCAGCCCATCCGGGCGTCCGCGCTGTGCGCACCCAACCGGGCCTTGGCATCGGCCCCATCCCGGCCCGCGAGAGCGCGGAACCACGCCGCGACGATCCGCGTGATGTCCTTCCAGAAGTACACGAGCACCGCGGCCTCGGTGCCGATCTGGATGATCGCGGTGAACGCCGCTCCGGGGTCCTCGCCGTGCGGGAGCAGCGGCCCGATCACGCGAATGTGCGCGCTCGAGGAGATCGGCAGGAACTCCGTGAGTCCCTGCACCAGACCGAGGATGACCGCTTCCCACCAACCCATGGCGCAACACTAATGCCCGCGCGTCGCGCCCCGGCGCCGCCGCGCGGGTTCGGTAGCGTCGCTCCCATGCAGCGCGCGAGGATCGGGACCACGGGACTCGAGGTGTCGCGCCTGACGCTGGGCACCATGACCTGGAGCCGCGACACGGACGAGGACGAGGCGGGGGCGCAACTCGACGCGTTTCTCGATGCCGGCGGCACCCTCCTCGACACGGCGGCGTCCTACGCGGACGGCGGCTCGGAGGAGCTGATCGGGCGCATGCTGGGCGGCACGGTCGCGCGCGCGGACGTGCAGATCTGCACCAAGGCTGGCATCCGGAGGACGACCCACGGCGGCGTGGTCGACGCCTCCCGCGACACGATGCTCGACACGCTCGACGCCTCGCTCGCGCGCCTGGGCACCGACCACGTCGACGTGTGGCTCGTGCACCAGTTCGACGCCGGGACGCCGCTTGACGAGACGCTGCACGCGCTCGAGATCGCGGTCAACAGCGGCCGCGCGCGCTATGTGGGCGTGTCGAACTTCCCCGGCTGGGCGACCGCGAGGATCGCGACGCTGGCCGATCGCCGGCCGTCAATCGCCGCCACACAGGTCGAGTACTCGCTGCTCCAGCGCGGCATCGAGCGCGAGGTCGTCCCGGCGGCCGCGGCGCTCGGCATGGGCGTGATGGCGTGGTCGCCACTCGGACGCGGCGTGCTTACCGGCAAGTACCGCTCGGCGATCCCCGCGGACTCGCGGGCCGCCTCCGAGCACCTCGCGGGCTTCGTCGAGCCGTATCTCGACGACCGGGCGGGATCGATCGTCGAGGCGCTGGCGATCGCGTCGGAGGGGCTCGGCGTGAGCGCGCAAGAGACTGCCCTCGCGTGGGTGTTGTCGCGGCCCTTCGTGGCGACCGCGGTCGTCGGCGCGCGCACCGCCGAGCAGCTCGTGCCCTCGTTGCGGGCCACGCAGTTGCGGCTGCCTCCCGCAATCGGAGACGCTCTCGACGAGGTCTCCGCGATCGATCTGGGATACCCGGAGCGGCGATGACTCCCCCGGCCTGGCGGTACGGCGAGCCTCAGCGCAGCTCGAAGTCGTCCAGGTCGTCGTCGAGGATGTCCTCGTCCTCCTCGGCGTGGGGATCGAGTTCGTCCTCGGCCAGGCCGTCCTCGTCGGCGTCGGAGTCGTCCGCATCGTCGAGCAGCATCGGCAGGGTCTCCCCGTACTCGACGTCCAGGACCGCCTCATACCTGTCAAACGCCTCGGCGAGAGCGTCGTACGCGTCGTCGACCGAGGCATCGGCCTCTCCTCGACGGGCGAGGACGGCGGCGAGGTGCTCCTCGTACGCCGCGACGAGCACCCTCAGCGCCTCATGCGCGTTCGAATCCATGGCTATGACGTTACCCGGACACCGGGTTGAATGGGAGGCGAGATGAACCAGCACAGCGAGCGCTCCACCCACATCGTCACTCCGACGCGCCGCGTCGCCTCCGCGGACAGTCGCTTCGACTGGCGCGTGGTCGACATTCCGCGCGAGGTCACACGCGCCGAGGCGCGCGCGCTGCTCACCGAGCAGGCCGAGTACGGGCGCTGGGACCTCATCCGTTCGCAGACGTTCATCGGCGGCGCGCGACGCGTGTGGCTGCGGCGCCGCGTCATGAACGTCCGCCGCACGGACCTCGCCCGGACGGACGCCGCGTAGGAACCCGCGGCCTCGAGACGCCTCAGCAGTCCGCGAGGAAGCGCACCATCACGTCGGTGCCGAACTCGAGCGAGTCGATCGGCACGCGCTCGTCGATCCCATGGAAGAGCGCGGGGAAGTCGAGCTCGGGAGGCAGGCGCAGCGGCGCGAAGCCGTAGCCGGCGATCCCGATCTGGGCGAGATGCTTGTTGTCCGTGCCGCCCATCATCATGTACGGCAGCACTACCGCGTCCGGATCGTCAGCGGTGACCGCCGCGATCGCCTTGCGCACCAGCGGGACGTCGAACGGCAGGTCGATCGCGGGCTCCGTGATGTACTGCTCGACCTTGACGTGCGTGCCCGCGAGCTCCTCGATCTGGCGCAGCACCTGCTCCTGCTGACCCGGCAGGAAGCGCGAGTCGACGTAGCCGCCCGCGGTGTCGGGGATCACGTTGGTCTTGTATCCCGCGTCGAGCATCGTCGGATTCGAGGTGTTGCGCAGCGAGGCCTCCACCATGCGACCGACCGATCCGAGCCCCGCGACGATCCTGTCGATGGTCTCGGCGTCGTCGGCGTACTCGATTCCCATGAGCTCGCCCGCACCCCGCAGGAGCGTCTCGACTGTCGGATTCACGTCGAGCGGCCACGGGAAGTCGCCGATCCTCGACATCGCGCCCGCGAGGTGAGTGACCGCGTTGTCGCGATGCACCAGGCTGCCGTGTCCCTGGACCCCCGAGGCGGCGAGCCGCAGCCACTGGATGCCCTTCTCCCCCGTCTGGAACAGGTAGACGCGCCGGCCCGCGACCTGAATCGAGAAGCCGCCGACCTCGGAGACGGCCTCGGTCGCGCCGTGGAAGTCCTCCGGGTGGTTGTCGACCATCCACTTCGCCCCGTGGGCGCCGCCGTGCTCCTCGTCCGCGAAGAATGCGATGACGATGTCCCTGGCGGGCTTGATCCCGTCGCGGACCATGCGCGACACGGCCGCAAGGTACATCGCGTCGACGCCCTTCATGTCGACGGCACCGCGGCCCCAGATCATCCCGTCGCGGACCTCGGCACCGAAGGGATCGACGCTCCAATCCTCGGCAAAGGCCGGCACGACATCGAGGTGTCCATGCAGCACGAGCGGTTCGCGCGTGCGGTCGGCGCCCTCCCACAGCGCGGTGAGGCTCGCGCGGCCGGGCTCGGACTCGCGGATCACGGGGTCAAGCCCGAGTCCCTCGAGGACGTTTGCGACGTAGTCGGCGGCCACACGCTCGCCAGGGCCGGGAGCTTCCCCGTAGTTGGAGGTATCGATGCGCATCAGGTCGCGCGCCATGCGGACCACGTCGGACTCGGTCATGCGCCCCAGGCTATCGGGCGTCAGATGACCCGCCAGCCGTTCACGATCACGATTCCCAGCACCACGAGGCCCGCGAGCGAGAGCAGGTAGACGAGCCGTCGATAGCCGGCCTTCTGGGCCGCGATGACGATGCACGCGACGGCGCCAGGAATCAGTGCGAGTCCGTAGCGTCCGGTGACCTGGAGGAAGTACTGGGGCACCGCGGTGTTGAGGTACGCCTGGGCCTGGACGATGGTGGGGTAGAGAACCGCTCCGGCCAGCAGCATCCAGCCCAGCGACCTGCGCGCGGGCTCCTTGGCGCACGCGACGATGACGGCAAACACGGCGCCGATCAGCAGCAGGTTGAGCAGCCTGGTCCACGACACCATGAGCGCGACGTCGAGCGGCTCCTGAAGGTAGTAGTCAGAGACCAGGTTGAGGCCGCTGAAGGCCGTCTCGAGCCACTCCGAGCCAGGCAGCCCAAGGACATCGCGCGTGTTAAGTCCCACGAGCGGGTTCTGCCAATTCGGATCGCCGCGTCCTCCCTGCCATGCCTGCCACAGTGCGTAGGGCACCAGGATCGCGGCAGCCATGGCCCCCACGAGCGCCACGTCCTTGCCGCGCGGGTGTGCGCGACGCCAGCCGCGCACCACGCGGTACGTGAGCAGCGCGCCGAGCGCGATGAAGGGAATGGCGCCGATCGTCTTGGTCATCCCCGCCACCCCGGCGAGCGCGGCGGCCACCCGCCAGTCGGCATCGTCGTCGACGAACACGCGCGCGGCCAGCCAGATGGCCGATGCCCCGATGACGATCGCGGCGGTGTCCGGATTGACGGTGGTCACCGCGTGCAGCACGCGCGGGAAGGCGGGCAGGAGGAGCGGCGCGATGATCGCGGCGGCGGGGTCGATCCGCCACCGCCGCAGCGCGATGAAGGTCATGTACATCCCGGCCGCGAGCCACAGCACGCCGAAGAGTCGCGCCGCGGTGACGAAGTCGATCCCGTCGATCGCCGCGTCCATGGTGCGCGCCGGCACCCCGACCGACACGTAGTAGAGCGGGGGTGGCTGAAGTTGTATTGCTGACCCGAGTAGGGGAACTGCCATGCCTGTGCGTCCTCGCCACACGCCGGCAGCACGTAGCGCTCCTGGCCGACGCACGCCCAGATGTCGCGGATCTCGGGGGCGATCACCGAGCCCGCGAATGGCACCTCGAGGTGCGCTGCTTTCCAGGCATAGTCCGCGTGGGTGGGCTCGTCGATGCGGGACATCGCAGAGCCGGGGCCCAGCACCACGGGGATGACGATGGCTGCCGCGACCGCGAGGTAGAGCGCGAGAACGCCGGTGCGCGCGCGCCAGGTGTCGCGGAAGGAGGCGGCCCAGTGCTCGGCCATGCCGATCCACTCGGAGGGCAACAACGCCCTCCGTTGGGTCGTGACTGTCACCGGCGCTCCTTGTCGGCCTGCAGGGGCGCCGAACTGGCGCGCTCCTCGCATGGTACCGGCGCCTTTGCGCGAACCGCGCGCGACTCCCCGCGCGCTGCTCGCGGCCGCGATGGGGGCGAGAATGCGAGAGGACCCGACCGTGTGATCGGGGCCTCTCATGTGGTGTCCGAGGGGGACTTGAACCCCCACGCCCTATACGGGCACTAGCACCTCAAGCTAGCGCGTCTGCCATTTCCGCCACCCGGACAGGTGAACCAAGGTGCTCCGCGGAGCGCCTCAGCGCGAGAAGAACTGTAGCACGGCAGGACCGGCCCAGATTCCACTCGCGCCGTGGCGCCCCGCGGTCACGTCAGGTGAAGAGGCTCACGCCTCCGGGGCCGATCAGCAGTGCGACGACGATCAGCACGATGCCCCACAGAATCTGCTTCTGGAACAGTCGGATGACGCCGATGATGCCGATGATCGCGGCGATAATCCACAGGATGAGATCCCACATGGTTCTTCTCCTTCTCGTTTGTCTTGCATGTTCTGCATGATGCACAAGGGTCAACCGCACGTGACGTCCCAGGTATTCCCGACTCCGTTGGATGACACGTCATCGACCGCCCCCGAATCGGGGCTTCTCTAACGGAAGTCGCGACTGCGTGAGGGGACCCTCAGCGACATCGGAGATAGGTGTTCCGCCACCAGGTTTGTGGAGCCGTCCGCCCTCTCGATGCGGCCCCGAATCACCAGCGCGGGGGACCTCCTGGCGACCGCCTGAAACCTCTTCCACACCCCCACCGAACAGATCACGTTGAGGAAGCCCGTTTCATCCTCAAGCGAGATGAACGTGACGCCGCGCGCGGTGCCGGGGCGCTGGCGATGAGTGACGATTCCGGCGACGGTGATGCGCCGCTCGGCCTCGTGAGTGAGGACGTCGGCGACGCGCAGCACGCCCGCCTTATCGAGCCCCTCGCGCACGAACGCGGTGGGGTAGCCATCGACCGAGACGCCGGAGGCCCACACGTCCGCGACCGCCTCCTCGACCTCGCTCATGCCCGGCAGCATGGGCGCCTTCGCGCCCGGCGCGGTGCCGGGCAGCGTGTCGGGACCCTCCCGGGACAGCACGCCCGAGGCCCACAGCCCCTCGCGGCGGGTCACCCCGAACGTCTCGAGTGCTCCCGCGGTCGCGAGCGTCTCCCACTGCGGCGTCGACAGTCCCTTCTCGGGCGCGAGCCCCGCCTCCCCCGAGACCCCCTTGGGGCGGATCCTCACGCGGCGCGCCATGTCCTCGAGCGACTCGAACGGGCCCGCGGCGCGCGCCGCGACAATCGCCGCCGCGGCATCGTCCCCCAACCCCCTCACCGCCCCCAGGCCCATCCTCACCGCAAGGGTCGGGTCCACGTGCACGAGCCGCGCGAGTTCCTCGCGCCTCTCCCCCGGCGGTTCGAAGGGTGCGTCGAGCTGCTCGATGCGTGCGCGCACCTCGGAGCGGGCCACGCACGGTCGCAGGATCGCCTGTCCGTGGCGGCGAGCGTCCGCCGCGAGGGACTGCGGCGAGTAGAAACCCATGGGCTGCGCCGCGAGCAGCCCCGCGTAGAAGGCCGCCGGCCGGTGCACCTTGAGCCAGCTCGAGGCGTACACCAGGTAGGCGAAGGAGAACGAGTGCGACTCGGGAAAGCCGAAGTCCGAGAAGGCCTTGAGCTTGTCGAAGATCTGGTGGGCGACGTCCGCGGTCACGCCACGCGCATTGGCGCCCACCATGAACCGTGCGCGCAGTGCCTCCATGCGCTCGGGGCTGCGCTTGGAACCCATCGCGCGGCGCAGCTGGTCCGCGAGCGCGCCATCGAAGCCGGCGCAGTCCATCGCCATCTGCATGAGCTGCTCCTGGAACAGCGGCACCCCCAGCGTCTTTCCCAGGGACTTCTCGAGCAGCGGATGGAGGTAGGTCACGGGCTCGCGACCGCGCGCGCGGTTGATGTACGGATGCACGGAGCCGCCCTGAATGGGCCCGGGACGGATGAGCGCAACCTCGATGACGATGTCGTAGAAACGGCGCGGCCGGAGGCGGGGCAGCGTCGCCATCTGTGCGCGCGACTCGACCTGGAACACGCCCACGGTGTCCGCCGCGCACAGGAGGTCGTAGACCTCGGGATCCTCCTGCGGCAGCGAGTGCAGCCCGAGGTCCTCGCGGCGGATGTCCTGCAGGTCCCTGAACGCGTACTTGAGCGCGGACAGCATGCCCAGGCCCAGCAGGTCGAACTTCACCAGCCCAGCATCGGCGCAGTCGTCCTTGTCCCATTGGAGGACCGTGCGACCGGGCATGCGCGCCCACTCGACCGGGCACACGTCGATGACGGGGCGGTCGCACAGGACCATGCCGCCGGGGTGGATGCCCAGGTGGCGCGGCAGGCGCAGGAAGCGGTCCGCGAGGTCAAGGACGGTCGAGGGGATGTGCTCGAGGTCCTGCGTGGGGGGCGGCTCGGGCCACATCGCGTCGCGCTGCTTCGCCGCCCACTCCTCCTGCTTCTCTGGTGGCACCCGCAGCGCACTCCACCGGTCGATCGACTTGGACCAGGCATCCTGCTGCCCCACGTCGAAGCCCAGCGCGCGGGCGGCGTCGCGCACCGCGGAGCGCGGCCGGTATTGGATGACATTTGCAACCATGGCCGCGTTGATGCGACCAAACCGCGCGAAGACGTACTGGATGACCTCCTCGCGGCGGTCGGACTCGATGTCGACGTCGATGTCGGGTGGGCCGTCGCGCTCGGGGGCGAGGAAGCGCTCGAACAACAGCCCGTGCGTGACCGCGTCCACCGCGGTGACGCCGAGCGCGAAACACACGGCGCTGTTGGCCGCGGAGCCGCGCCCCTGGCACAGGATGTCCGCGCGGCGGCAGAACGCCACGATGTCGTGGACGATCAGGAAGTAGCCGGGGAAGTCGAGCGCCTCGATCACCGCGAGTTCGTGCTCGATCTGCTTCCATGCGCCGGGGACCCGTTCCGCGTCGGGCGGCCCGTAGCGCTCCCGCGCGCCGCGGTACGTGAGCTCGCGCAGCCAGCTGGCCTCCGTGTGGCCGGGCGGGACGGGATAGGGCGGCAGGTTCGGGGCGACCAGGTGGAGGTCGAACGCGCATTCGGCGGCCAGTCGGGCCGCGGTGGTGACGGCCTGGGGATGACGCCGATGCCGGAACAGCATCTCTCCCGCGCTGCGCAGGTGCTGTCCTGGCGAGCCGGGCAGCCAGCCGTCCATCGCGTCGAGGGAGGAACGTGCGCGCACCGCGGCGAGCGCGCCGGCAAGGTCGGCATCGCGCGGGGTCGCGTAGTGCGCGTTGGTGGTCGCGACCAGCGGCAACGATGCGTCGAGGGCCAGGTCCGCGAGTGCGGCGTTCACCTCGGAGTCGTGAGGAGAGCCGGAGTCCGTGATCTCGACCGCGACCCCCTCCCTGCCGAACATCGCGACCAGCCGGTCGAGCTCGAGGCGCGCCGCGGCGTAGCCGTCGCGCGAGACGCCCCCCGCCAGGGCATCGGCTCCCGCCCTGCGCGCTCCCCCCACGCCGGAGCCGCCCATGCCCGTGAGGGCGGCACGCACGGGGCCCTTGCGGCAGCCGGTGAGGACCAGCAGATGGCCGGCACCCGCATCCGCGAGAGTCTCGAGGGTGTAGCGCGCAAGGCCTTTCTCCCCCGTCGCGAGGTGTGCCATGCCGATCGCATGACTGAGCCGCGAGTAGCCCTCGGCGCCGCGCGCGAGGACCACGAGGTGGGACGCGCGTGGGTCGGGCACCCCGGTGGGCGGGTCGAGCACGGGGCGTCCGCCGGGGCCGTCGACGGCGAGGCTGAGCTCCGCGCCAAAGACGGTGGGCAGTCCGATTGCCCGCGCGGCACCGGCGAAGCGCACCGCGCCGTAGAGTCCGTCGTGGTCGGTGAGCGCGAGCGCGCTGAGTCCCAGGCGGCCGGCCTCCGCCGCCATCTCCTCGGGCATGCTGGCGCCGTCGAGGAAGCTGAAGGCGCTGTGGGCGTGCAGCTCCGCGTAGTCGGGCACGTCAGTCATAGATGGCCTCAAGCGTCCAGCGCCCCTCGCCGTACGCGAGCAGCACCGCGAGGTCGCCCTCGTCGCCCTCACGCAGCGCGACCTGGAGGTAGACACGCCGGGACGCATCCTCGGACCACCAGCGCTCGGCGACCGGCCAGGGACCCGCCCACGACTCCACGGGGCGTGCGCGGTCCCACACGGGCCCCTCGAGGCGGCCCACATGCCCTGCGGACGGGTGGCGCTGAGCCGCGCGGGCGCGTTCGTCGGAGGGGTCGGCCTCGAGCCGCACCCACGTGGGCGGAGCGCTCACGGCGAGGCGTCGGCTCACGCTGACCGGGGCGCCGCCCGCGTCGAGCACGAGCGCGGGGCGGGGTGCGGGGGGCACCGTCGCGGGCGGCGGGTCGGGAATGCGTCCCGGCCATGGATGGGCGATCGCACGAGCAGGGGGTGCCTCCTGGCCCCAGGGCACCACGTGTGCCCTGTCACGGGGAGAACGCCCGCCCTGTTCGGCGACCGCGAGCACGCCCTCGGGGCCCAGCAGCCCCTGGACGCGTTCGAGGGCGCGGTGCGCGCGGGAGTCCGCCCCCGACACCCCGCCCCACAGATAGGACTGCTCCGCGCCCAGCGGCAGGACATCCTCCGCCACGAGCGCGAGGGACGCGAGGGGCGCTGGCTCCGGATCGACCGCACCGGCGCCCGCACCGGTGGCGGTGCCGGACAGCCACCCCTCGAGCTGCCACCGCACGCGGTCGGTCATGTGACGGGCGAAGGCACCCGCGCGCGTGCCCACATCCGTGCGCCACACCCGCTCGAGCTCGTGACCCTTCTCGGTGCGAGCGACGATCCGCACGCGTCCGCACCGCATGCCCGCGTCGAGCAGCGCGCGGTCGAGGCTCGCCGCGGCCTCCGCCGCGAGGGAGGTGAGTTGTTCGACGCGCTCCGCGGGGTCCTCGAACACGAGCTCGACGGCGATGTCCTCCTCGCCGCGCCGCACCACGGGCGGCGCGAGGTCCTCGCCACCCGCGAGCCGGTGGGCCCACGCACCCACGGGACCAAACCGCGCGAGAACGTCCGCGGAGGGCAGCGCAGAGAGGTCCCCGAGCGTCACGATCCCCAAGCGCGTGAGCACGCTCGCGAGACGCTCGACCTCGTCTCGCTGGGTCCGCTCCATGGCCGCGAGCGCGAGCGTCCCGATGGGCGCGGGAGCCAGGTAGTCGCGCGAGGCGCCCTCCGGCACCAGCATGCTCTCGCGCGCGGCGAGCACCGCGGCCAGCAACCCGTCCGCGGCCCCCACCGCGCACTCCACCCCCGCGTACTCCGCCACCGCGCTCACGAGCGCCTCGGCAAGGGCCTCCTCCGAGCCGTGAAAGCGCGCGGCACCCTCGGCGGGGATCATGAGCAGCCCCGGGCGGGAGATCTCGACCCCCGACACGGCCTGCTCGGCGGCGGCCGCCACGGCCTCGAACAGGCGCGAGTCGCGTCCCTCGTCGTGAGCGAGGATCGCGAGCTCGGGACAGGCCCGCTGCGCGAGCCTGCGCGTGCTGCCACGGCGGACCCCTGCCGCGCGGGCCGCCGCGGACACCGCCACCAGGGAGCGCCCGTGCAGGACCGCCGCGGGCGCGTCCGCCCCCAGGCCGGCCTCGGTCATGGCGGCGACCACGGGCCAGTCGGGAACCCACAGCACGGCACGGCGCGTCACCGTCACAACAGCCATGCCACACCTCCCAGCGATTCGAACATATGTTCGAGTGTGACACGAGCGTCCGACAGGACGCTAGTCGCCGAGAGGCCTCTCGCGCCGAGCACGGCGCGAACTCCTGCACTACCGTGACGCCATGAACCCGCACCCGAGGCCACCCAGCCAAAGGCGCCCAGCCCGAGCGCCCGTGAGACCGCTACCGCGCGCGCTCACCCCCTCGCCCTCCTTCCGCTCGTCGTGCTCGCAGGCTGTCAGAGCGCGCCCTCTGTGGATCTCTGGAGACAACTTCCCGAGCCCACGAGCTTTCGGGAGGACACCATTGACAACCTCTCTGAACTCGTGGAGCGATCGGATCTGGTGATCGAGGGTGAGATCGTCGACATTGCGATTCGCGACCGCGGAGTCTGGTCAGAACCCCAGGGGCCCGACGATCTCGCCATCTTCGCCGAGGACATCGTGCTGACAGTGCACGCCACCGATTCCAAAGATTCAGAAGATATCGAGATCCGCATTGAGCGTCTCTATGACGAGCAACCTGGGTCAGGCCCTCTCGATGAGCGCTCCCTCAAGGTGGATTCCGACATGTACGTGTTTGCACTCATCAACGACGAGCATGCGGTCGCACTCGAGGCAGACGGCCCCGGATATCGATGCACCGACGAAGCGGATTTCTGCGGACTGACATTCAGCGATGGCATCCTCTACACCACTCCACGCCACACCGGCGAAGCCGTGCCCGTGAGCACGCTCCTCCCGGACGCCGGCGCGGTCACATCGTTCGCCGACATTCACGCCCTCGCAGCCGAGAGTGGCGTCACCGCCCTGAGCTGAGCCGCGTGCCACCCCTCATGCCGCGCCGCCGAGCGCACGCAAGGGCGCGGGCCCCGTCGGGACACCCGCGCCGTGACGCGCCGGGAGCCCGCCACCATCGAGCGTCAACGTGACCAGCCGCGCGCGGCCCGCCTGACGGCCCTGGGCCCGCACCGTCAGATCGCGCGTGCGCAACCGACCGTCCCCCGCCCCGAGTCCGCTCCAGCGTGACTCCACGACGGTCAGGCTCACGTGAGCCCCCGCCCAGGCACCCCCGCGATCATCACCACGCCCCGCTCGCGTGCACGTGAGGCGAGCCGCCGCCTGTCGGAGTCGGACAGCGCCAGCCCCTCACCAAGCAGCACCACGTCCATGCCGTCGATGCACGCACCCGCGGCCGCGGCGGCCTGCACCCCGGGGTGAGGAATGAGCCCCACGCGCGCGAGGTCCAGCCCGCGTCGCGCGGCCGCCACCACCCCGAGAGAGGGGATCCCCACCACCGCGGTCCACGAACCCGCTGCCGAGGCCGCGGCGGCAAGCGCCAGCATGAGCGAGGTCGATCCCTCGACCGAGATCACCTGGCCGCGTCGCAGCCCCTGCGGCAGCACCGCGTCGAGGCCCGTGGCGAGCGGCAGCGTGGGCGCCTCCCACCGGTCCCGGCTGGTGCCCACCCGGAGCTGGACCTCACCGAGAGCGGCGCGCGCCTTGGCGATCCTCGCCTCGACCGTCTCCATGCTTCCTCACCCCCGGCATCGTCCGTACACCTGATCCAGCCGCCCGATTCATTCGAACGTATGTTCGATTATGACCCCGCCCTCCGACACTCGGCAAGGCGGCCCCCGCGGCCGCGCCGGCGCGGCCGCGGCGGTCCCATGGGCACGGTCACGGCCCGGAGGAAAAGGCCCTACTATGGCTGACCATGTCGACAATGCAAGCGCTTGCACGGGCCCACCACGACGGCTCGGCGCTCTACGCCCCCGACGGACCAGTGGACCTGGGCGACACCGTGACCCTGCGCATGCGCGCGGACGCAAAGGCCGGCGTGGACCGGGTGTGGATCCGCACCGTGCGCGACGGCGAGCCCGTCTACCTCGAGGCGCAGGCGGATGGCGAGCGCGACGGCGAGCGCTGGTTCGCCGCGGACCTCGAGCTTCACAACCCGCTCACCTCCTACCGCTTCCTGCTCGAGGCGGGCGGCGAGGTCGCGTGGCTGAACGGCACCGGCGTGTCGCATCGCGACGTTCCCGACGCCCACGACTTCAGCATCCACACGGAGGACTCGGCGCCGGCATGGCTCCGTGACTCAGTCGTTTACCAGGTATTTCCCGACCGCTTCGCACGCGATCCCGAAGGCGGGCCGACCACCACCCTCCCCGACTGGGCGATCCCTACCGCGTGGGACGCGGAACCGGCGGCGCTGCCCCCGCGCACGGGCAAGGAGGTCTTCGGCGGCACGCTGGGCGGCATCGAGTCGCGGCTCGATCACCTGCTCGGCCTGGGCGTCACCACGCTGTACCTCACGCCGTTCTTCCCCGGCCGTTCCAACCACCGCTACGACGCGAGCACGTTCGATCACGTCGACCCGCTCCTGGGGGAGACGCCGCCCTCGCGTCGCTCACGCGCGCGGCGCACGCGCGCGGGCTCCGCGTCATGGGCGACCTCACCACCAATCACACGGGCGCGGGTCACGACTGGTTCGCCGCCTCCGCGGATGCCTCCGCACCCGAGGCGGCGCACTACCTGTGGAACGAGTCCCGCGACGACTGGGTGGGCTGGCTCGGCCACCGCAGCCTGCCCAAGCTCGACTGGCGCGATCAGGCGCTGCGCGAGCGCATGATCGCGGGAGATACCTCAGCGGTGCGCCGCTGGCTCGCACCCCGTATGGGCTCGACGGCTGGCGCATCGACGTCGCCAACATGACGGGCCGCCACGGCGCCGTGGACCTCAACGCGGAGGTCGCGGAACACCTGCGCGGAACCGTCGCCGCGATGAACCCCGACGCCGCCGTGGTGGCCGAACACTGCCACGACGCGACCGCTGACCTGCGGCGCGGCGCGTGGGACGCGACCATGAACTACTCGGGATTCATGCGCCCCGCGTGGCAGTGGTTCGCCGCGCCGGGCACGGGCGCCCGCTACTTCGACGCCCCGGTCACCATTCCGTCCCGCACGGGAGGCGAGGTCGCCGCCACGATGCGCGACTTCCTCGCGGGCGTGCCGTGGCGCGTCGCGGCCAGGAACTGGAACCTGCTGTCGACCCACGACACGGCGCGGATCCGCACCATCACGGGCTCGCCGGAGCGCCAGCGCGCGGCCGCCGCGCTGCTCTACACGTACCCCGGCGTGCCGTTCGTCTTCGCGGGCGACGAGGGCGGTCTCGCCGGCGTCAATGGAGAACACGCACGGGTGCCGATGCCGTGGCACGACATCGACAGCGGCGGCCCCCGGTGGGATGGGGCCACTCACGCGACGTATCGCGAGTTGGGGCGCCTCAGGGCGGACTCGTGCGCGCTGCGCCACGGCGGGCTCAGGTGGGTCTACGCGGGGGACGATGCCCTGGTGTTCCTGCGCGAATGTCCTCACGAGCGACTCGCGGTGCTCATCGCGCGGGATGCCTGCGGCCCGGTCACGGTGGGCCTGGGCCCGGGCGTGCGTCGCCTCGAGACGCTCTACGGCGAGCTCGACGCGCGTCACGGTGTCGACAACGGGCTCGGGCGCATCACCCTTCGCACCGAGGGACCCGCCGCGCAGGTCTGGCGGCTGACGTAGGGGGCGTCAGCGGGCGCGCAGCGCCCACATCGCGACGGCCGATGCCGCGGCGACGTTGAGCGAGTCCACTCCCCCGTGCATGGGGATGACCACGGCCTCGTCGACGTGCGCGAGCGCCTGACGCGTGAGGCCGTCGCCCTCGGTTCCCATCACCAGCGCGACCCTCGCCTCACCCTCCGCCGCGCTCACCCGCGCCGCGAACTCGTCCAGGCCCACGGCATCGTCCGCGAGCGCGAGGCCGGCGACGGTGAAGCCCAGCGCACGGAGCTCATCGAGCGCTCCCGGCCAGGACTCGGCACGGGTCCACGGCACCTGGAAGACGGTGCCCATCGAGACCTTGACGGAGCGGCGGTAGAGCGGGTCGGCACACGTGGGCGACACCACCACGGCGTCCGCACCGATCCCCGCGGCCGAGCGGAAGATCGCCCCCACATTGGTGTGGTCGACGATCCCCTCGAGCACCACCACGCGCGACGCGCCGCGCACGAGCTCCGCGAGGCTGGGCAGCTCGGGGCGCTCCATCGACGCGAGGGCTCCGCGATGCACCTGGTATCCGGTGACATCCTCGAGCAGCTCCGCGGGAGCGACGTAGACAGGCACGTCCTCGCCCACGAGCGGCGCCACCGAGTCGAGCCATCGCTCACTCACCAACACCGCGCGCGGCGCGTGTCCCGCCGCGATCGCGCGCGCGATTACCTTGGCCCCCTCCGCCATGTAGAGGCCTCGCTCGGGCTCGAGCGCACGCCTCAGGGCGACGTCCGTGAGGTCGCGGAAGTCGGCCAGGCGGGGGTCGGTGGAATCGCCGATGCGGAGAACGGGCATGCCCCCATCCTCCCAGGGACTGGGGTGGGGTCGGGTGTGTGGGGCCGGGCGTGCCGGGTCGGCGACGCGGACCCGACCCGAATCCCGGACGATCTCCGGATCGACCCGCCAACGGAGCCGGCGGCGCCCCTGACGCGGAGGAATCGGCCAATCGTCCGCGATCGGGGTCGCGTCGCGCGCGGATCCGATCCCGCCCCCACCCACCCGGCGCGCGCGGACCCGCGGGCGTAGCCTGGAGGTGTCGACGGTGACGTCGGCGTCGCTGGAGGGAAGCGGTCATGCGCGAACTCGACGCGAGGATCGACCGGTGGGTTGAGGCGGGAGTCATTTCCCCCGCCACCGGCGAGGACTTGCGTCGCTTCGAGGCCGCTCACGCCGACGCCGACTCACCGCCCTCACTCGACGCGGAGCCCTCACCCACCCCACCCGCACCGCCGCGCGCGCTCGCGCTCGTCGGTGAGGTCGTGGGCTACCTGGGCGCCGCGCTGGTGGTCTCGGCGGTGTCCTTCCTCGTGAGCCGCACGTGGGGAGACCTTCCGACGGCAGGGCGCATCGGACTCGTCGGCGCCCTGCTCGCGGTGGTCGCCGTGGGAGGCACCCTCGCCTCTCGTCCGCCCTCCGCGCCCGCCCAGCGCCTCGCCTCGGTGCTGCTCGCGGCGACGGTGGGGCTGTCCGCGTGGTTCGCGTGGGTCGTGATCGACGCCGCCACCGTCTCCGACGACCTCGAGGCCCCGCTCGTGAGCGGGATCGCCCTGGCGGTCGCCGCGACCGTCTACGCGCTGCGCAGGCGCGCGCTCGCGCAGCTCGCCCTGCTCGTCACGCTGTGCGTCTTCGTGTCCCTGACCCTCGCCGCCGCACTCGAGCCCCGCGAGCAGCTCATCTCCCTGATCATCGGACTCGCGATCGCGGCAATCGGGCTCGCCTGGGTGGGGCTGGCCGTGACGCGGCGCCTCGAGCCCGCGCGCCTCGCGCTCGTGACGGGAGGACTGGTCGCGGTGTTCGGGCTGCAGGCGGGGTCGTTCGAGGAGGGTCGGTGGTGGATGTTGGCTCTCGCCGTGGCACTCTCGGTCGCCATGATCGTGATCGCCATCACTCGCTCGCCGCTCACGCTGCTCATCGTCCCCGGCGGGCTCGGGATGCTCGTCGCGGTGC
This sequence comes from Demequina sediminis, assembly GCF_030296675.1. Classification (GTDB taxonomy): domain Bacteria; phylum Actinomycetota; class Actinomycetes; order Actinomycetales; family Demequinaceae; genus Demequina; species Demequina sediminis. The sequence goes on from NZ_AP027736.1 coordinate 949,786, forward strand.
CGCGACTCATCGAGAGGCTGGTGGGCGACGCGCTCGCGACCTGGGTCGCGGTGATGGTCACGGGGGTCGCGCTCGTGGTCGCGGCGGTCATGATGGTGCGCGAACGCGGCCGCCCGCGCACGCCGTAGGCACGCGAGCATGCCCGAGGCGAGCCAGACGCACGACGGGCCCCGAGGGATCGCTCCCCCGGGGCCCGTCGCATCGTCGCCGTGGACCTACTGGCCCTTCTCGGCGTCCGGGTCGAACGGCTTGCCCGAACGCGAGCCCGCCTGGTCGGCCTCGGCCGCGAAGCCCTCGGCCTGACGGCGCGCCTCCTCGAGCGCAGCACGCGGGTCCGCGAGCGCCGAGGTGATGCGCGACGCACGCGTCTTCGCCTTCTCGGGGTCCCGCGTGAGAGGCTCGGGCGACTCCTCCATGCCGAAGCCCGCGGCGACGGCCTTGAGCGCACCGGTGAACTCGGTGGGCACGAACCACATCTGGTTGTTGGTGCCCTTGGCGATCTCCGGGAGCATCTGCAGGTACTGGTACGACAGCAGCTTCGAGTCGGCGTCGCCCTCGTGGATGGCGTCGAATACCTGGAGGATCGCGCGGGCCTCACCCTCGGCGCGCAGGATCTTCGACTGCGCCTCACCCTCCGCGGTGAGGATCGCGGACTGCTTCTCACCCTCGGCCGTGAGGATCTTCGACTGCTTGACGCCCTCGGCCGTGAGGATCGCGGCGCGACGGTCACGCTCGGCACGCATCTGCTTCTCCATCGAGTCCTTGATGGACATCGGCGGCTCGATCGCCTTGAGTTCGACGCGGTTGACGCGGATGCCCCACTTGCCCGTCGCCTCGTCGAGCACGCCGCGCAGCTGACCGTTGATCTGGTCACGGCTCGTGAGCGTCTGCTCGAGGTCCATCGTTCCGACGATGTTGCGCAGCGTGGTGGTCGTGAGCTGCTCGACACCCGTGATGTAGTTCGCGATCTCGTAGACCGCGGACTTCGGGTCCGTCACCTGGAAGTAGATGACCGAGTCGATGTCGACCACGAGGTTGTCCGACGTGATGACGGACTGCGGCGGGAACGAGTAGACCATCTCGCGCAGGTCGACCTTGGCGCGCACCTTGTCGATGAACGGCACCAGCAGGTGAAGACCGGCCTCCATCGTGGTGTGATAGCGGCCCAGGCGTTCCACCAGGTAGGCCTGGGTCTGGTTGACCACGACGATCGCCCTCGCGATCGCGGTGATGACGAACAACGCGAGGACCGCAAGCGCGATCCACACGATGATCGTGAAAATGTCGGTGTCACCCATCAGTTCTCCTCTTCACGGGCGACCACAGCGATCGCCCCATCGATCCTCACGACGCGCGCCCGGGATCCCTCGCGCACCGGCGGTGCGCCGTCCTCGGTGCGCGCGGTCCACACCTCTCCATTGAGCTTGACGCGGCCGGCCATCACGGTGACCTCGTCGAGCGCCCACGCGTCGCGGCCCACGAGCGCCGCGGTGTTCGTCAGCGGCGCTCCCTCGCCCTTGGTGCGCAGGCTCTGCAGCAGGAACGGGCGCAGCAGCCCGATCAGCGCGGCCGACACGGCCAGCGCGATGATGACGCTGAGCCACCACGGCGCGCCCAGCCAGGCGGCGACTCCGCCGGCAATCGCTCCGCCTGCCAGCATGACGAAGAGCAGGTCGAGCGTGAACAGCTCGATCGCCCCCAGCACCATCGCGCCGATGAACCACCACAGCCATTGTTCGTCCACGATGACCTCCTTGTTTGCCAACGTACCAGGGATAACCCAGCCACGGCATCGTCCGCGGGGACGATGCCCGTCCTCCCGGGGACGGACGCGGAGTTAGGAGGCGCGACGGGCCGCGTAGCGGCCGCCAGAGGCGGCCAGCTCGACGGGCATGCCGTACGTATCGGAGAGGGCCTGAGCGGTGAGTGTCTCGCCGAGCGGGCCGGCGGCGACGATGCGCCCCTCGCGCAGGAGCATGACGTGGGTGAAGCCGTCGGGGATCTCCTCGACGTGATGCGTCACCATGACGATCGCGGGCGAGCGGTGGTCTCCAGCGAGCTCGGTGAGCGCGCCGAGCAGCTCCTCGCGGCCGCCCAGGTCGAGGCCGGCGGCGGGCTCGTCGAGGAGCAGCAGCTCGGGGTCCGGCATGAGGGCGCGCGCGACCTGCACGCGCTTGCGCTCGCCCTCACTCAGGGTCGAGAACTCGCGCTGCGCGAAGTCACCCATCCCGAAGGCCCACAACAGGGCATCGGCGCGATCCTCGTCGAGCCCCTCGTACTCCTCCTGCCAGCGGCCCGTGACGCCGTGCGCGGCGGTCATCACCACGTTGCGGACGGTCTCGTGCGGGGGATGCGGTCGGCGAGCGCGGCGCTCGACAGTCCGACCCTCACGCGCAGCTCGCGCGTGTCGGTGTCGCCCAGGGTCTCGCCGAGCACGGTCACGGTGCCCTCGGTGGGGTGCAGGCGCGCGGATGCCATCGACATGAGCGTGGTCTTGCCCGCGCCGTTGGGGCCCAGGATGACCCATCGGTCCTGGTCCGAGACGGTCCAATCGATCTCCCTCAGGATCTCGTTGTCGCCTCGACGCACCCTCACGCCCTCGAACCTGAGCACCTCAGTCATGGGACGTGAGCCTATCCAAGAATCGACCGGTAGACGGCCAGGGTGCGCTCCCCGATCGCCTCCCACGAGAAGCTCTCGGCGGCCCGCTCACGACCCGCCTCTCCCATGCGGCGCGCGCGCTCGGGGTCGGACACCATGTCCGTGAGCGCCGCGGCGAGGTCACGCGCGAAGCCCTCGGGGTCGAGCGGCGTGCCGGTGCCGTCGTCGACCTGCGCGATCGGCACCAGGGTGCCCGTCACGCCGTCCACGACCACCTCGGGAATGCCGCCCGTCGCGGTCGCGACCACCGGCAAGCCCACGGCCATGGCCTCGAGGTTGACGATTCCCAGCGGCTCGTAGACCGAGGGGCACACGAACGCGGTGCACGCGTCGAGCACCGCCACGAGCTCCTTGCGCGGGAGCATCTTCTCGATCCAGATCACGCCATCGCGCTGCGCCTGGAGCTTCTCGACCGCGCCCGAGACCTCGGCCGCGATCTCCTTGGTGTCCGGGGCGCCCGCGCACAGCACCACCTGGATGTCGGCCGGGAGCTGCTCGACGGCCTTGAGGAAGTAGGGCAGACCCTTCTGGCGCGTGATGCGGCCCACGAACACGATCGCGGGGCGCGAGGGGTCGATCCCGTGGTCGGCGACCACGGCCGCGGCCGCCGCGCGCTCCTCATCGGTCGAGGGCGCGGCCCACGCGTCCACGTCGATCCCGTTGTGGACCACCTGGACCTTGGCGGGGTCGATGCTCGGGTAGCAGCGCAGCACGTCCTTGCGCATACCCTCGCTCACCGCGATCACGGTGTCGGCGGCCTCGTAGGCGGTCTTCTCGATCCAGCTCGACACGCGGTAGCCGCCGCCCAGCTGCTCGGCCTTCCATGGGCGAAGGGGCTCGAGCGAGTGCGCCGACAGCACGTGCGGGATGCCGTGCAGCCGTGCGGCGAGGTGTCCGGCCATGTTGGCGTACCAGGTGTGCGAGTGCACCAGGTCCGCACCCGCGCAGTCCTTGGCCATGGGCAGGTTGTGCGCGAGCACGTCGAGCGACGCGTCCCCGACGCCGCCGCCAAGCGCGTCGTATCCGGTCACGCCCGGCTCCTCGCGCGGGCCGTCGAACGCCCGCACGCGCACGTCAAGATGCTCACGCAGCACCGCAGCAAGCTCGGTCACATGGACGCCCGCTCCTCCGTAGATGTGGGGCGGGTACTCACGGCTGAGGATGTCGACGCGCATGACTCCCACGCTAGCGGTTCCCTCCGGCGTGGACCGGCGCTGGCGTCCGCTTTCCCCTATGCTGGCCATATGTCAGCGCCGAAAGTTCTCGCCATTGTCCTTGCAGGAGGTGAGGGCAAGCGACTGATGCCCCTCACCGCTTCTCGCGCGAAGCCCGCGGTCCCCTTTGGGGGCACCTACCGGCTGGTCGACTTCGCCCTGAGCAACCTGGTGAACTCGCGGTATCTCCATATCGTGGTGCTGACGCAGTACAAGTCGCACTCGCTGGACCGCCACATCGCCCGCACGTGGCGCATGTCGCCGCTGCTGGGCAACTACGTGGCTCCGGTCCCCGCTCAGCAGCGCCGCGGCCCGCACTGGTACCTCGGCAGCGCTGACGCGATCTATCAGACCGTCAACATCATCGAGGACGAGCAGCCCGACATCGTGGTGATCGTGGGCGCCGACCACGTCTATCGCATGGACTTCTCGCAGATGGTCGACGCGCATATCGCGTCGGGTGCCGAATTCACGGTGGCCGGCATTCGCCAGCCGATCGAGATGGCGGACCAGTTTGGCGTCATCGACGTCGACCCGGCCACGCCCGACCGCATCCGCGCATTCCTCGAGAAGCCCAAGGACCCCGAAGGCCTGCCCGACAGCCCGCACGAGATCCTCGCGTCGATGGGCAACTACGTCGCCAACGCCGACGCCCTGCTCGCCGCACTCACGGCCGATGCCGACAACCCGGCCTCGAAGCACGACATGGGCGGGGACATCGTCCCGTGGTTCGTGGACCGCGGCACGTGCGGCTTCTACGACTTCATCCGCAACGACGTCCCCGGCTCGACCGACCGCGACCGCGACTACTGGCGCGACGTGGGAACGCTCGACATGTACTACGACGCCCACATGGACCTCATCGCGGTGCAGCCGGTCTTCAACGTCTACAACGAGGACTGGCCCGTCCACCAGGGACTCATCACGCACCCGCCGGCGAAGTTCATCCACTCGGAGGAGGGCCGCCTGGGCCACGCCGCCGACTCGATCGTGTCTCCCGGCGTGATCGTGTCGGGCGCGACCGTCACGGGTTCCGTGCTCTCCCCCGGCGTGCGGCTGCACTCGTGGTCGACCGTGTCGGACTCGGTGCTGCTCGACAACGTGCAGATTCACCGCCACGCCCAGGTTCACCGCGCGATCCTCGACAAGAACGTCGACGTTCGGGAGGGCGCGCGCGTGGGCATCGACCGCGAGGCGGATCTGGCTCGCGGCTACACCGTCACGGAGAGCGGCATCACGGTGGTCGCGAAGGGCACGGTCGTCACGGCATGAGGTTGTGCGTCCTCGACGTCGATTCCACCCTGATCACCGCCGAGGTCATCGAGCTCATCGCCGCTCGGGCCGGCACGCGTGAGATGGTCGCCGACATCACCGAACGCGCGATGCGCGGCGAACTCGACTTCTCGGAATCCCTGCGCGAGCGCGTGGCCACACTGGCCGGGGTGCCCGACACGGTGTTCGGCGAGGTCCTCGCGGAGGTGTCTTTCACCCCCGGCGCGCCCGAACTCATCGCGGCGCTTCAGTCGCGTGGCTGGGAGGTCGCGCTCGTCTCGGGCGGCTTCGTCGAGGTGGTGGCTCCCTTGGCTGCCAGACTCGGCATCACCCGCTTCCGCGCCAACCGCCTCGAGGTCGAGAACGGCGTCCTCACCGGTCGCACCACGGGGCTGGTGGTCGACCGCGCGGTCAAGGCCGCGACGCTGCGCGAGTTCGCCGCCGAGGTGGGCTGCGCGATGGGAGACACGGTCGCGATCGGTGACGGCGCGAACGACCTCGACATGATGGCGGCCGCAGGACTCGGCATCGCGTGGCACGCCAAGCCCGTGGTGCAGGAGAAGGCGGACTACGCGCTCAACGGCCCTCGGCTCGACGCGGCACTCGACATCATTCTCGACCGCGCGTCATAGGCGACGGGTCGAGACGACCCATCGCGGCGGCGGGTCGAGGGTCTCTAGCCCTAGCCCACCCGCTCCCGCGCAGCGATCCCCATGATCGCGAAGGCCTGCGCCTCGACGCTCACGCCCGGACGATCGAAGCCGGGCGCCCCGCACACCTCGCGCACAAGCCCGTGTTCGTCGACGCGCGCGAGTGACGCATCGGCCCACCGTGCAGCAACCTCGGCGTACTCTCCCGGCAGCCAGCCGTCGGCGACACCGGTGAATGCCGCATACGCGAACATCAGTCCCGCGGCGCCGTCCACAAACGACTCCGCGTCGTCGAGCACGTCGTGGAACCGCCCGTCGGCGCGTTCGTGGCGCGCGACCGCGTCCAGCAACGCGCGCGTCTCCGACTCCCACCGCACCCGCACGGACTCGGCCTCGACGCCCAGGTGCAGCGCGCGCGAGAGACCGGCCGCGATCCATCCGTTGCCGCTCGCCCACGGCTCGGCGCGCGTCAGCGTGCCGGTCGCCATGTCGTAGCGGTGCGCGTAGAGCCCCGTCGAGGGATTCCACAGCTGCTCGCGGTGCATGCGGTACTGCATGTCGGCGGGCGCCAGGTCCCCCGACGCCACGAGTGCGGGCACCACCATGTAGACCGAGTCGGCCCACACCTCCGACGAGCCCTTCAGGTGGTGCAGCACGCCCCAGTCGTCGCGCGGCGCATGCCGCAGCAGCCACCAACGCTCGCGCTGGGCCGCCTCCGCGGCACCCGAGTCGGCCTCACCCAAGAGCAGCGCCGCCTCGAGCAATGCGCCGGAGTTGACGGCCCCGGCATCGTCCATGCCGCCCAACTGGCCGTCGGAGTCGGCGCGCACCACCGCATCGCGCGCGAGGGCGCGCGCGAGGTCAAGGTCACCCGAGTCGATCGCGGCGTGCGACGCGACGCCCTGCTCCCAGGCGAAACGCTGCATCGAGAGCAGCGCACGCCAGAGCGAGGACGTGGCGGTCACTCCTCGACGTCGCGGCCGGACAGGACGTGCAGCAGGCGGCCGCAGCGCGAGTCCACCTGGGCCCATGGCACGTCGATCTCGAGCACGGCGGCAGTCCCGGTCGGCAGTCCGTGAGCGACGCGCTGCAGCGCGGTCTTGTCCGAGCCGGAGCCCGCGAGATACGCGGCCACGGCGGAGGAGGTGGGCTCGTGACCCACGACCACCACGGTGTCGGCGTCGCCCGCCTCGCGCAGGACGTCGAGCACGCCCGCCACGTTGGTCTCGTAGAGGTCCTCGAGGAAGCGCTCCTCGGCCGGCGCGAACGCCGGCGCCATGAGCTTCCACGTCTGCTGCGTGCGCACGGCCGAGGACACGAGCGCCAGGTCGGGGCGGATCCCGGCGCGCGCGATCACCTCGCCAAGCTTGGTGGAGGCCTTACGGCCGATCAGCGCGAGCGCGCGATCCATGTCCTGAAGACCGGGCGCGGGGGCCTCGGCCTTGCCGTGACGAGCGAGAATGAGCGTAGGCACGTCAGCTACTGTCCCATGGCGTGGACGCCGCCGTCCACGTGGATCATCTCGCCGGTGGTGGCGGGGAACCAGTCGGACAGCAGGGCGGTCACGGCGCGAGCGGTGGGCTCGGTCGCGGAGGAATCCCAGCCGAGCGGCGCGCGCTCCGACCAGCGGCCCTCCATCTGGTCGAATCCGGGGATGTGCTTGGCCGCGGTGGTCTTGATGGGGCCCGCAGACACGACGTTGCAGCGGATCCCGAGCGGACCCAGGTCGCGCGCCACGTAACGGTTGACGGCCTCGAATGCGGCCTTCGCCACTCCCATCCAGTCGTACACCGGCCACGCAAAGCGACCGTCGAACGTGAGGCCGACGATCGAGCCGCCGCCGGTGAGCAGCGGCTGGGTGGCCTGCGCGAGCGCCTTGAGCGAGTACGCGGAGATGTGCACGGCCGTGGACACGTCCTCCCACTCGCCCGACATGAAGTTGCCGCCCATGACGGACTGCGGGGCGAAGCCGATCGAGTGGACCACGCCGTCGAGGTGCGGAACGTGCTCGCGCACGCGGTCGGCGAGCGCCTCGAGGTGGGCGGGATCGGTGACGTCGAGCTCGACCACGGGCGCCTCGACGGGCAGGCGGCGGCCCATGGCCTGCGTGATCTTGAACGTGCGACCCACGCCGGTGAGCACCACGGTGGCGCCCTGCTCCTGGCACAGTCGCGCCACGTCGAATGCGATCGAGCCCTCGGTGAGCACTCCGGTCACGAGGATGCTCTTGCCTTCAAGGATGCCCATGGTTCCTCCTGGGGATTGGGACGATGCTGGGGCTGGCTTAGTGGCCCATGCCGAGTCCGCCGTCGACGGGCAGCACGGCGCCGGACACGTAGCCGGCCGCGTCGGACGCGAGGTAGACGGCGGCGGCGGCGACCTCGGCGGTAGAACCGAAGCGCTTGGCAGGAATGGTCGACTCGTACTGCTTGACGGTGTCCTCGGGCAGCTCCGCCGTCATGTCGGTGGTGATGAAGCCGGGTGCGATGACATTCGCGGTGATGCCGCGGGCGCCCACCTCGCGCGTGATCGAGCGCGCCATGCCGACCAGGGCGGACTTGGAGGCCGAGTAGTTGACCTGGCCTGGGTTACCCATGAGGCCCACGACGGAGCCGATCAGGATGATCCGCCCGTAGCGCTCGCGCATCATCGAGTTCACGGCGCGACGCACGCAGCGGAACGTGCCGGTGAGGTTGACGTCGAGCACCTGCGAGAAGTCGTCGTCGGACATGCGCATGAGCAGCCCGTCGCGCGTGATGCCGGCGTTGGCCACCAGGACGCGGACGCGCCCGTGCTGGGCCTCGAGTTCGTCGAAGGCCGCGTTGACGGCATCGGTGTCCGTGACGTCGGCGATCGCTCCGGTCACTCCGTCGGGGAGGTCTCCCCCGCGGTAGATGGTCGACACGGTGTCGCCATTGGCGACGAACGCCTCGGCGAGGGAGCGGCCGATGCCGCGCGCGGCTCCGGTGACAAGGACGTGGCGGGTCATGGGGGCCACGGTAGCGGAGCGCCGGGGCCGCGCGCGAAAAGCGCGCCCACTAGCATCGTGCGGGTGACCACCGCCTCCCGCGCCGCGCGCATCGTCCGCGTGATCGGGGCCGTCCTGCTCATCGCCGCGATCTCGGCGGTCGCCGTGCGGGCGGGGTTCTGGCAGTGGGGCCGGCACGAGGCGCGCGCCGAGGCGATCGCGCTCTACGAGGCCAATGCGCAGGCCGATCCTGTCCCGCTGGCCGCCGCAGTGCCTCCCGGCGCGGCCGTGGGCGACGCCGAGTGGACCACGGTCTCCGTGTCGGGCATGTTCGACTCCGACTCGCTGACGCTGCTGCGCAATCGGCCCATCGACCGCGAACGCGTGTATCAGGTGCTGGTGTGGTTCGACACCGAGGACGGCCGGTCGCTGCTCCTCAACGCCGGCTACGTGCCGGTGCCGGGGCCCGACGAGGATCTCGCGCTCGCGGACTTGCCCACCGGTGAGGTCGAGGTCACGGCCGTGCTGCGCGTCGCGGAGCCCGACGACGGCCGCCGCGACGACGGCGCCACGCGCGTCACGCCGCTCCAGATGCCCCCGCCCTCGCTCGAGCCCATCGACGGCTACGCGATGGTGCGCGAGGCGTGCTTCGACGGCACGTGTGTCGACTCGTTCGGCGGGCAGGTGCCGTTGCCCACGCTCAGCCTGGGGCCGCACCTCGCGTATGCATGGCAGTGGTTCGCCCTCGCGCTGTTCGCGCCCGCGGCGGGCATCGTGATCGCCCGGCGCGGTTCCCGCGGCGACACAGACGATGCCCCGCGCACCGCCGCGCGCGCGTCCCGCCGGTCCGGCCCCACCGACGAGGAGATCGAGGACGCGCTGTAGCGTCCCCGCGTCCCCGCGTCGCCCAGTGGCCGACCCGCTACGCCAGGGAGATGAGCTCCTTGTAGGATTCGTTCCACAGGTCCTCGACGGCGTCGGGCAGCAGCAACACGCGCTCGGGCTCGAGCGCCTCGACGGCGCCCTCGTCGTGCGTGACGAGCACCACGGCGCCCTCGTAGGTGCGCAGCGCACGCAGGATCTCCGCACGCGAGGCCGGGTCCAGGTTGTTCGTCGGCTCGTCGAGGAGCAGCACGTTCGCCTGCGACACCACCAGGGTCGCGAGCGCGAGCCTGGTCTTCTCGCCGCCCGAGAGCACCTTGGCCGGCTTGTAGGCATCGTCCCCGATGAACAGGAACGAGCCGAGCACGTTGCGCACCGCGGTGTCGTCGAGGTCGGGGGCCGCGTGGCGCAGGTTCTCGAGCACCGTCGCGTCCATGTCGAGAGTGTCGTGCTCCTGCGCGTAGTAGCCCAGCTTGAGGCCGTGCCCCGGCTGCACCTCGCCGGTGTCGGGGTCTTCAACGCCTCCCAGCAGGCGCAGCAGCGTGGTCTTGCCGGCACCGTTGAGTCCCAGCACCACGACGCGCGAGCCGCGGTCGATCGCCAGCTCGACATCGGTGAACACCTCGAGAGAGCCGTACGACTTCGACAGCTCGGCGGCGCGCAGCGGCGTCTTGCCGCACGCCGCCGGCGTCGGGAAGCGCAGCGACGCGACGCGGTCCTGCACGCGCTCGCTCTCGACACCCGCCAGCATGCGTTCGGCGCGCTTGGCCATGTTCTGCGCCGCGACGGCCTTGGTGGCGGTCGCCTTCATCTTCGCGGCCTGCGCCATCAGCGCGGCGGCCTTCTTTTCGGCGTTGTCGCGCTCGCGTCGCCTGCGCTTCTCGTCCGTCTCCCGCTGGCGCAGGTACAGGTCCCAGCCCAGCGCGTACTGGTCGAGCTCGCCGCGGTTCGCGTCGAGGTGGAACACGCGCGTCACCGACGCCCTGAGCAGCTCGACGTCATGGGAGATCACCACGAGTCCACCGGGGAAGGACGCGAGGAAGCCGCGTAGCCACACGATCGAGTCCGCGTCAAGGTGGTTGGTGGGCTCGTCCAGCAGCAGGGTCTCGGCGTCGGAGAACAGGATGCGCGCGAGTTCGACACGGCGGCGCTGACCGCCGGACAGGGTTCCGAGCGGCTGACCCAGGATGCGCTCGTCGAGCCCCAGGTTCGCGGCGATCCGCTGCGCCTCGGACTCGGCCGCATAGCCGCCTGCCGCGCGGAAGCGCTCCTCGATGCGCGGATACGCGTCCATGGCCTTCTCCATGACCTTCGGGTCGGGGCTCGCCATGCCCTCCTCCGCCTCGCGCATCTTGGAGGCGAGCGCGGCCAGGTCCCGCACGGCCAGAATGCGATCGAGCGCGAGCTGCGTGGGCTCGCCCTCGCGCGGGTCCTGAGGCAGGTAGCCGATGCTGCCCTTGTGGGACACCGAGCCTCCCGTGGGCTGCGCCTCGCCCGCGAGGATGCGCGTCATGGTGGTCTTGCCGGCGCCGTTGCGCCCGACCAGTCCCACCCGGTCGCCGGGTCCGATTTGGAAGGTCGAGGGTGCAGCAGCACACGGGCGCCGATGCGGACCTCCAGATCCTTGGCGATGATCACACGTTCTCCCTGCGGCTGATGACTGGTGATGGTGGGGTTCCCACAACGTTTGCGCACCCCCGGCGAAACCCCGGTGCGTGGACCGGGCGCGCGGCTAGGGTTGCCGCGTCCATTATCCCAGGGGGTTCCCATGGCTCAGCACCGCGGCCTCGCCGGCCAGTCCATCGCACTCATCGCCGTCTTCGCGGGCCTCATCGCCGCATCGACGCTCGTGCCCGAGATCACGCTCGTGGGCGGCGTCCCGCTCACGCTGCAGACGTTCGCAATCGTGCTCTCCGGCCTGGTCCTGGGTGCATGGCGCGCGCTGGCCGCGGTGACGCTCTACCTGATCCTTGGCTTCGCCGGGCTGCCCATCTTCGCGAACGGAGCCGCCGGTCTCGCGGTCCTCACCGGCCCCACGGGCGGCTACCTGATCGGCTTCATGCTCGCCGCCGTGGTCCTGGGCGCGAGCGCCTCGGCGCTGGCGCGTGCCGGGATCCTCGCACGCCGCGGAGTCGCCGCTGCCGCGCTCATCGGGGTGGGATTGCTGTCCCTTCCCGCCGTCTACATGGTCGGCGTGCCGTGGCTGGCCTGGCGCACCGGCATGACGATCATGCCCGTGGGCTGCAGCGGCCTCACCGACCCCGACTGCGTGTCCGCGGTGACCGTGGGCGTCATCCCCTTCCTGGTGGGCGACCTCATCAAGGTGGTGCTCGCCGGACTGGTCGCCGCGACCATCCACCGTGCCTACCCCGGCCTGCTGGGATCGGCCCGCGCCGTCGTCGCGGCCTCCTGCGACGGTGCGGAGGACAAGGCGGCGGCCGCCACCGCTTAACCTTGACGCATGATCGAGTTCAAGGAGGCGGCGGTCGTCGCGCCCGATTCGGGTGTGCCGATCCTCGAGCCCACCACGCTCACCCTCACCGAGGACCGCATCAGCATCATCGGCGCGAACGGTTCGGGCAAGTCCACGCTGGCGCGTCTCATCAACGGCCTCGTGCTGCCGGTGACCGGCTCCGTCGAGGTGGACGGCCTCGACACGCAGAAGAACGGGGCGCAGGTGCGCCGTAAGGTGGGCTACCTCTTCACGGACCCCTCCGCGCAGCTCATCATGCCCACGGGCGTCGAGGACGTGGCGCTCTCGCTGCGGCGCGTGATCAAGAACCGCAAGGAGCGCGAGGAGGCCGCGATGGCCGCGCTCAAGGAGATCGGCCTCGCCGCGAAGGCCGACGTCTCGGTCAACGCGCTCTCGGGAGGCCAGCGCCAGCTGCTCGCGCTCGCGGGCGTGCTTGCGTGCACCCCCGAGATCGTTGTCGCCGACGAGCCGACCACACTGCTCGACCTGCGCTGGCGCGCCCACGTGGGCGCGCTGTTGCGCTCGCTGCCGCTCCAGGTCATCGAGGTCACGCACGACCTCGACTCGGCGGCGCGTGCCGAGCGCACGCTCGTGGTCGACCTGGGCCGCGTGGTCTTCGACGGCGATCCCAAGGAGGCCGTGGGGATCTACCGCGACCTCATGTTCGGCCGCGCGACGCAGGGCGCCACCGCGTGATCTCGCTGCTCGGGCTGTACCGGCCGCGGCGCACGCCGCTGCACCGGGCACCCGTGTGGTTCAAGATGCTCCTGCTGCTGGGCATCTCGATCACGACCATCGCCGTGTCGGATCCCGTCACGACCATCGGCATCACGGCCGCGTGCCTCCTCCTGCTCGCCTCGACCCTCCCTCCCCTCAAGGCGACGCTCAAGGGCATGGCGTTCATCATCGTGATCGCGGCGCTCACCACGCTCTTCCAGTTGTGGCGCGGGGAGTACGTGCGCGCTCTCGACCTCGCGGGCGACCTCATTTCGATCGCGGCGCTCGCCCTCGCGATCACGAGCTCGACCTCCATGGGCGCGATGCTCGACTTCATCACCACCCTCGCGACGCCGCTCAAGTGGATCCTGCCGCCCGAGACCATTGGCGTGATGGTCTCGCTCACGCTGCGCTCGATCCCCGAGGCCGCCCGCATCCTCACCGAGGCCAGGGTGGCCGCCCGTGCCCGCGGCCTTGATCGCGACGTCCGCGCGATCCTGTTCCCCTCCGCGTCACGCACCGTGGGCTTCGCGCTCCAGTTGGGGCAGGCGCTTCACGCCCGCGGCATCGCGGAACACGGCCGCGCGGCAAAGGCCACCCCTCGCCCGGCCCCGCAAGGGGACGATGCCGTGGCCCCGGTTCTTCCGTCGCCTCCCGTGCGCGAGGCCGTCCCTGGGGACCCCGAGAACTCCACGAGTTAGGGCGCGAGTTCAGGGCCGTCCCAAGGATTGATCCACGGGACGCCGGTGCGGGCGAAGTCCTGAGCGTTTCCGGTCACGACCGTCGCCCCGTGCACGTGTGCGACCGCGGCGATCATGCAGTCGGCCATGCCGGGCGCCTGGGGATGGGCGAGGAGTCGGCCCGCCACGATCGCCGCCTCGGCCGTGAGGTCGAGGACCCGTCCACCGAAGGTGTGGACGAGCGCCTCGAGCCACGCGTCGAGCGTCCGCGCCTGTGCCTCGTCCCCACGCAGCCGCAGCCTGTCGATCCCGTACCGGATCTCCATCAGCACCGGTGCAGGCACGTAGGTCGCGTCGGCCTCGACGCCGCCCGCCCATCGCTCCACCGCCGAATCCCGCTTGCGCAGCGCGGAAAGCACGTTGGTATCGAGCGCGAAGATCACAGGTCGACCTCGCGCATGGTTCCAGCGACGTGATCGAAATCGACGTCGACTCCGCCGGAGTCCGGCAACACCCTCATGACCTCGAGGAGCGTCGCGCGCTCGACCGCGGATTCGATGGCACTCAGCCGGTAGACGACCCGCCCATGTTTGGTGATGAGGACCTCGTTGCCCTCATCAACTGCCTGCGTCACCACGCTCGTGCGCTGATTCAGATCCCGTGCAGTGAACATCTTGACCGCCATGCGCGCGCTCCTTCACCGTTGTCGCTACATCGCTACTTTACGACCGACGCCCAGTCGGCACCAGAGCGTGGCGGACACCTTCGCACCGCCACGGGCTGGGCGCGCGCTAGCCTGGAGCCACCACGGGAGGTAACTCATGTCCTTCGATGACGGCGCACGGCTCGACCCCGGGCGCGTGCGGGCAGGCGGGCGCGGCCGACGCGCGGGAGGCATCGCCGTCGGCGGCGGACTCGGCGGACTCGCGCTGGTCCTGCTGGTGATGTTCCTGGGCGGTAACCCCGGTGACCTGGACGCACTCATGGGCGGCGTGGGCGAGGCACCCGTCGACGAGACCGCCCAGGGCGACCTCGCAACGCGTTGCCAGACGGGCGCGGACGCCAACGAGTACACCGACTGCCGCATGGTGGGCGCCGTCAACTCCCTCGACGCGTACTGGGTCGACGCCCTGCCCGCCGCGGGCTTCGAGCTCGAGTTCCCCGGCGTGACCCTCTTCGAGGCAAGCGCGCAGTCGGGCTGTGGCACGGCATCGTCCTCGACGGGGCCCTTCTACTGCCCTCCCGACCAGACCATCTACCTCGACGTCGCGTTCTTCGACGTGCTCGAGAGCCAGTTCGGGGCGTCGGGCGGACCGCTCGCGCAGATGTACGTCATGGCGCACGAATACGGCCACCACCTGCAGAACCAGATGGGGGTGTTTGAGATCGCGGACCGCTCGGGCGCGGGGGCGGACTCGGACTCCGTCAAGGTCGAGCTCATGGCGGACTGCCTCGCCGGCGTGTGGGCGAGCCACGCGGCGACCGTACCCGACGCGTCGGGCACGCCGTTCCTCGAGCCGCTCACGGCCGCGGATGTCGCGGACGCCGTCTCCGCCGCGGAGGCCGTGGGTGACGACCGCATTCAGGAGGCGGTCCAGGGGGAGGCCAACCCGCACACCTTCACGCACGGCACGGCCGAGCAGCGGCGTGACTCGTTCATGACCGGCTACGACACGGGCGACATCGCCCAGTGCGACGCGTTCGGGGTACTCGCGGGATAGGTGAGCCGCGGGGCGACGTCCTCAGTGCTCGTCGAGCATCTGCGCGAGCCGTGTCGTCGTGCGCCAGTTGCGGATGGTCATCACGCGATAGAACGGCGTCGCCATCACGGTCGACATGCGGCTCTTGGTGCGCTGCGCGCTGAGGCGGCGGAAGTAGACGGCCCTCTCCCCGCCCACGCGGAGTCGACGCCCTCGCGGATGCCGAACGCCGCGCGCGCCTCCTCGCTGGAGACGCCCGGGCGGAGGAAGGCGACGTCGTAGTGGTAGAGGTCGGGCTCGCCGCCAAAGCCTGCGGGCGCGGTCGCGACCACGGCGCGCAGGGAGTCGGCGGCGGCCGCGACCACCACGGTGTCGACCGAGAAGTCCTCGGCCAGTACCGCCTCGACGGCCTCGGCCGCGGCGATCTCATCGAGTCCTGGCGCGCCAAAGAAGACGTTTCCGGACTGGATGTAGGTGCGTACGCCGTCGAGCCTACGTGCCGCGAGGGACTCCCTCAGCTGCGCCATGGGCACGATGTTGTGGCCGCCCACGTTGATGCCGCGGATGAGCGCGACGTGAGTGGCCGGGGTCACGGCTCAGACGTTGAAGCCGAGTGCCCGCAACTGCTCGCGGCCGTCGTCGGTGATCTTGTCGGGGCCCCACGGCGGCATCCACACCCAGTTGATGCGGAAGCCGTCGACGAGCCCGTCGAGCGCCTGCGAGGTCTGGTCCTCGATGACGTCCGTCAGCGGGCAGGCCGCGGACGTGAGCGTCATGTCGATGACTGCGTGGCGGTTCTCGTCGAGCATCACGCCATACACGAGTCCCAGGTCGACCACGTTGATGCCCAGCTCGGGGTCGATGACGTCGCGCAGCGCCTCCTCGACATCCGCGGCGTTGGCCGGCGCGGTGGCGTTCTCTGTCATGCCTGTCCTCCTTCGGAAACTTCGGGGGCGGCGCCAGCGGACGATGCCGCTCGCGCCTGGGCCAGTGCGTCCCGCAGGGCCATCCAGCCCAGCAGCGCGCACTTAATGCGTGCAGGATACTTGCCGACTCCGACAAACGCGGTGGCGTCTCCCAAGAGGTCCTCACGCTCCTCGTCGAGGTGTTCGCCCTTGGACTGCATGAGGGCGCGGAATGCCTCGATGGTCTCGTCGGCGGTCGCGAGCGACTCCCCTGCAGGAGCTCCGCGAGTACGGAGACCGAGGCCTGCGAGATCGAGCAGCCGTGGCCCTCCCATGCGATGGCGGACACCGTGTCGCCGTCGACGCCCACGCGCAGCGTGACCTCGTCACCGCACGTGGTGTTGAGCTGGTGCGACTCGCCGGTGCCGGCGGCGTCGATCGTGATGAGGCCACGACCGTGCGCCTCGCGCGCGTGGTCCATGATGACCTGCTGATACATCTGTTCGAGGGTGCTCATGCGCTCACTCCGAAGAAGCTGCGGACGGCGGCCAACGCGTCGACGAACGCGTGGATGTCGTCCTCGGTGGTGTAGACGTGCGCCGAGGCGCGCGTGGATCCGGTGAGTCCCAGGCGGCGATGCAAAGGCTGGGCGCAGTGGTGTCCCACGCGCACCGTGACGCCGCGATCGTCGAGCACCTGACCCACGTCGTGGGCGTGGACGCCGTCGACCGCGACAGCCGCGAGGCCCAGGACCTCGGCACCCGAGTCCGCCGCGGGGCCCAGCAGCCGCACGCCGGGGATCTCGGTCACCGCGGCCCGCAGGATGCCCGCCAGGTGCGCCTCATGCGCCGCCACGCGGTCCATTCCCAGGTCCGCGAGGTAGCGTGCGGCGGCCGCCATGCCCACGGCCTGAGCGACGGGCTGAGTGCCGGGCTCGAAGCGCTGCGGGGCGTCGAGCCACGTGGTCTCCTCCATGGTGACCACGCGGATCGCGCTACCGCCGAAGATCGACGGGGGCAGCGCATCCAGCAGTGCCTTGCGACCCCACAGCGCGCCCACTCCCGTGGGACCCAGCATCTTGTGGCCGGAGAACACCGCGAAGTCGACGCCCAGCCCGGTCACGTCGACCGGCAGGTGCGGGACGCTCTGGCACGCGTCGAGCACGGTGAGCGCGCCCACCTCGCGGGCCCGCGCCACGATCGCCGCGACGTCGGTCACGGCGCCCGTCACGTTGCTCGCGTGCGTGAAGGCGACGATCCTCGCCCGCTCGCCCACGACATCGGCGAGCGTGTCCATCCTCAGCACCCCGGAGTCGTCCACCGGAAGCCACCTGAGCGTGGCTCCCGTGCGGGCCGCGAGCTGCTGCCACGGGATGAGGTTCGCGTGGTGCTCGGCCTCGGTGATGACGATCTCATCGCCGGGGCCGATCCTGAACGGCGCCGCGGCGGTGCCGCCCGCGCCGACGGATGCGAGTCCGATCCCGTTCGCGATGAGGTTGATGCCGCCCGTGGCGCCCGAGGTCCACACGATCTCCTCCGCGGGCGCACCCACGAACCGCGCCACGTCGCCGCGCGCGGACTCGAAGGCCTCGGTCGCCTCCTCCGCGAGCAGGTGGGCGCCGCGTGCGACGGCGCCGTTGTGCTCGCGATAGAAGGCGGACTCGGCCTCGAGCACGGCGAGCGGCTTCTGCGAGGTCGCCGCCGAGTCGAGGTACACGAGCGACTTCCCGTTCCTCACCGTGCGGGCGAGGAGCGGGAAGTCACCGCGGAGGTCGGGAAGCATGGATTACGCGTCCGCCAGGTAGCGGTCGTAGCCCTCGGCCTCGAGGCGGTCGGCGAGCTCGGGGCCGCCCTCCTCCGCGACGCGGCCGTTCACGAACACGTGGACGTAGTCGGGCTTGATGTAGCCCAGGATGCGCGTGTAGTGGGTGATGAGCATGACGCCCAGTCCCGTGGTCTCCTTGGCGCGGTTGACGCCCTCGGAGACGATGCGCAGCGCGTCGACGTCGAGGCCCGAGTCGGTCTCGTCGAGGATGGCGATCTTGGGCTGGAGGAGCTCCATCTGCAGGATCTCGTGGCGCTTCTTCTCGCCGCCGGAGAAGCCCTCGTTGACGCCGCGCTCGCCGAATGCGGGGTCCATGCGGAGGTTCTCCATGGCGCCGCGGACGTCCTTGACCCACGTGCGCAGCTTGGGGGCCTCGCCGTCGATCGCGGTCTTTGCGGTGCGCAGGAAGTTGGACACCGAGACGCCGGGCACCTCGACGGGGTACTGCATCGCGAGGAACAGGCCCGCCTTGGCGCGCTCGTCGACGCTCATCTCGAGGACGTCCTCGCCGTCCAGCGTGACGGAGCCCTCGGTGATCGTGTACTTGGGGTGACCGGCGATCGAGTACGCGAGGGTCGACTTGCCCGAGCCGTTGGGGCCCATGATGGCGTGGGTCTCACCCGAACGGATGGTCAGGTCGACACCCTTGAGGATCTCCTTGACGCCCTCGGGGGTCTCGACAGTGACGTGGAGATTGCGGATCTCCAGGGTGTGCTGGGGCGCGGTGGTCATGCGTTCTCCTTGGTAAGAATGGGGGCGTCGACATCCACGAGCACACGCTCGCCGTCGACTCGGGTGGGGTAGGCCTTGACCGGCGACATGGCCGGCAGCTCGGTGGCGGCGCCGGTGCGCACATCGAAGCGGGCGCCGTGCGCCCAGCACTCGATCTCGCAGCCCTCGACCTCGCCCTCCGAGAGCGAGACCTCGCCGTGGGTGCAGATGTCGCCGATCGCGTACACCTCGCCGTCGTCGGTGCGCACCACCGCGACGGGGATCTCCTCGCCCGACGCGACCGTGAGCAATGCCTGGCGGGCGGTGCCCGGCGCGAGGTCGGCGAGGTCGCACGCGAACTGCTCACTCATGCTCGATCACCTCTTCGACGTGGGCGAGCTCGCTGTCGATCTGGTTCAGCAGGCTCGACTCGACGGCGGGCACGCCGATCTCCCTGATGAGGTCGGCAAAGAAGCCGCGCACCACGAGCTTGCGGGCCTGGTCCTCGGAGATTCCGCGCGAGCGCAGGTAGAACATCTGCTCCTCGTCGAAGCGCCCGGTCGCCGAGGCGTGACCCGCGCCGGCGATCTCGCCGGTCTCGATCTCAAGGTTCGGAACCGAGTCGGCGCGGGCGCCGTCCGTGAGCACCAGGTTGCGGTTGAGCTCGTACGTGTCCGTGCCCTCGGCGGCCGCGCGGATGAGCACGTCACCGATCCACACGGAGCGTGCGGTCGCGCCGGCGAGCGCGCCCTTGTACGTCACGCGCGACGTGCAGTGCGGCACCGCGTGGTCCACGAACAGCTGGTGCTCCTGGTGCTGGCCGGAATCCGCGAAGTACAGCCCGAACAGGTCGACCGAGGCGCCCTCCCCCGCGAAGGCCGCGGAGGTGTTGAGGCGCACGACCTTGCCGCCGAGCGTCGCGACGGTGCCGCGCAGGCGCGCGTCGCGTCCCAGGCGGGCGAGCACCTCGCCAGCGTGGATGGCATCGGCATCCCACTGCTGAATGAGCACCAGGTTGAGGCTCGCGTTGTCCGCCAGGTCGACGGAGACCAGCTCCGAGTAGCGGGCGGTGCCGGTGCGGGTGATGACCACGGTCGCCTCGGCGGAGGTGCCGACCTCGATGAGCAGGTGGCCGCGAACGTCGCCGCCGGTGCCCTCGAGGTCGATCGTGATGGGCTCGTCGACGACGGTGTTCGCCGCAAAGGTCAGCGCCATGGCGCCGCCCGCGTGCTTGACCGCGACGGCCGAGGCACGGTCGCCGGGCGCGCGCACGGTCCTGGTGCGGGCATCGTCCTCACTCACCTGGGTGAGGGAGACTCCCGCCGGCAGCTCGCTCGTGGTCCACGCGAGGTGGCCGGCGGCGGGCTCGTCCGCGAAAAGCGGCGCGAGCTCGCGCACGGGCGAGAACCGCCAGTTCTCCTCGCGCCCCGTGGGCAGGGGAACGCCTCCACGTCGAAGGACGTGGGGCGGTCCGCGCGCGAGGCGTCGGGGACGATGCCGTGGGAATGGGCCGCGTCAGCGGTGGCCTGGGTGTGATCGGTGAGGGTCAACCGACGGATCCTTCCATCTGGAGCTCGATGAGGCGGTTGAGCTCGAGGGCGTACTCCATGGGCAGCTCGCGCGCGATGGGCTCGACGAACCCGCGCACGATCATGGCCATGGCCTCCGACTCGTCGAGCCCGCGGGACATGAGGTAGAAGAGCTGGTCCTCGGACACCTTCGAGACGGTCGCCTCGTGGCCCATGTGGACGTCGTCCTCGCGGACATCGACGTACGGGTAGGTGTCGGAGCGGGAGATCTGGTCCACCAGCAGCGCGTCGCACAGCACGTTGGACTTCGAGTTCTTGGCACCCTCGAGCACCTGAACCAGCCCGCGGTAGGACGTGCGTCCGCCGCCGCGCGCGACCGACTTGGAGACGATCGAGCTCGAGGTGTTGGGGGCGGCGTGGACCATCTTGGCGCCGGCGTCCTGGTGCTGGCCCTCGCCCGCGAACGCGATCGAGAGCGTCTCCCCGCGTGCGTGCTCACCCAGCATGAAGATCGCCGGGTACTTCATGGTGACCTTCGAGCCGATGTTGCCGTCGACCCACTCCATGGTGGCGCCCTCGGCGGCCGTGGCGCGCTTGGTCACCAGGTTGTAGACGTTGTTCGACCAGTTCTGGATGGTCGTGTAACGCACGCGCGCGTTCTTCTTCACGATGATCTCGACCACCGCGGAGTGCAGGGAATCCGAGCTGTAGATGGGCGCGGTGCAGCCCTCGACATAGTGGACGTACGAGCCCTCGTCGGCGATGATCAGCGTCCGCTCGAACTGGCCCATGTTCTCCGTGTTGATGCGGAAGTAGGCCTGCAGCGGGATCTCGACGTGCACGCCCGGCGGCACGTAGACGAACGATCCACCGGACCACACGGCGGTGTTGAGCGCCGCGAACTTGTTGTCGCCGGTCGGGATGACGGTGCCGAAGTACTCCTCGAACAGCTCCGGGTGCTCGCGCAGCGCGGTGTCCGTGTCGAGGAAGATGACGCCCTGCTCCTCCAGGTCCTCGCGGATCTGGTGGTAGACGACCTCGGACTCGTACTGCGCGGCGACGCCGGCGACCAGGCGCTGCTTCTCGGCCTCGGGGATGCCCAGGCGGTCGTACGTGTTCTTGATGTCCTCGGGCAGGTCCTCCCAGCTGGTGGCCTGCTTCTCCGTCGAGCGCACGAAGTACTTGATGTTGTCGAAGTCGATTCCCGTGAGGTCAGAGCCCCACTGCGGCATCGGCTTCTTGCCGAACAGGCGAAGGCCCTTGAGACGGGTCTCGAGCATCCACTCGGGCTCGTTCTTCAGCGCCGAGATCTCGCGGACGACGTCCTCGTTGAGGCCGCGCTTCGCGATCGCGCCTGCCGTGTCCGAGTCGTGCCATCCGAACTGGTAGTTGCCGATCGAGGCGATGGCCTCGTCCTGCGTCATGGGCTCAGTGGGAGCACTCATGCTCATCCTTCCTTCCGGGTGGGGGTGGCGAGCGGAATGGTCGTGGTGCACACGTGGGCGCCGCCCGCCAGGGTCGACAGGCGCTGCACGTGGACGTCGAGAAGGCGCGAGAAGGCGCGGGCCTCCGCCTCGCACCATTCGGGGCTGTTCTCCGCGAGGGCCTGCACGGGGCAGTGACCCTGGCACAGCTGGACGGTGATGCCGCCGGGTCCGGGACGGACCGATGCCGCGAATCCCTTGGCGCCCAGCGCGGTCGCGAGCGCCGCGACCTTGCGGTCCATGGGAGCGTCCTTGTCGAGCGAGGGCAGCAACTGCTGCTCGAGTTCGCGGGCCTTCTCCTCGACAAACCTCTCGAGTCCGCCCAGGTCACGCAGCAGGTCCATCGCGTCGACTGCGACGCCGCGATACGCGGACGTCAGTGCGCGCTGGCCCTCGGAGGTGGCGACAAAGGAACGGGCGGGGCGCCCGCGCCCGCGCACGTGGCTGCCGGGGGCTCGTGGTCGACGATGTGCCCGGCCTCCTCGAGGGCGGTGAGGTGCCGGCGCACGCCGGCCGCCGTCACACCCAGGTCCGATGCGAGCGCGGCGGCCGTGATGGGACCGGCCGTGGCGATGAGGCTAAGAACGCGATCGCGCGTGGTGTCCGCGGACATGGATCCTCCTCGTCAGGATGGTTGGGGAGCCGGGTTGACGATGCTCAGCGAATTAGGAACATTCTTGTTGCCGATTCCCTTCCCCGCAAGCAAGGCGAGCCTTACCCACCCGCGCATGCGTGCGCGGCGTGGTGGGGTCCGGGGCCAGCACGGGCATCGTCCCCACATAGGATGACCGGGTGACAAGCGAGACCACCCAGCACGCCACTGCACCCGCGAACCACGGCCTTGCCTACCGCCTGGCGCGCAAGCTCACGCTCGCGAACATCGCGACCCAGGCTGGGATCATCGTGACCGGCGGCGCGGTGCGGCTCACCGGCTCGGGACTGGGATGCTCGACGTGGCCGCAGTGCGAGCCAGGCAGCTTCACCCCCGCCGCCTTCGACGCGAGCTCCCTGCACCCGTACATCGAGTTCGGCAACCGCCTGTTGACGTTCGTGCTGCTCATTGTCGCGGTGGCGATGGCCGTCGCGGTGTGGCGCACGCGTCCCGAACTCAAGTGGCTGGGCCTCGTGCCCACCCTGGGCGTGCTGGGCCAGGCGGTCGTGGGCGGGATCACCGTGCTGGTGGACCTCCACCCGCTCGTGGTGGCGCCGCACATGCTGCTGAGCCTGGCGCTGGTCTGGTACTCGGTCTGGTTCGCGCTGCGCTACCGCGGCGCCGTGGGCCGCGTGGGCGCGCCGCTGCGCGTCGAGCGATGGCTCTCGCTCGCGCTGCTCGTGGTTCTCATGGTGTTGGGCGCCCTCACCACCGGTGCGGGGCCGCACTCGGGTGACGCGGACGCCACCGAGAGGCTCGCGCTCGACCCCGCCCAGATCGCACGCGCGCACGCACTCACCGTGTGGGCGTTCGTCGCGCTGCTGGCGTGGATCGGCTGGCGGATTCGCCGCGACGTGAGCGCCGGGGACCGTGACGAGGCACGGCTCTCATGGAAGGTCCTGGTGGCCGTCACGCTCGCTCAGGGCGTGATCGGATACGTGCAGTACTTCACGGGCCTGCCCGAGGTGGTGGTCGGGCTTCACCTGCTCGGCGCTGCGGTGTTGACGGCCGCGCACTCCGCGATGTTCCGGCTCACGAGGGCCGAGCAGCCCGCGTAGCAGCCCCAGCCACGCCGCTCAGTCGAGCAGCGACGGCGGCTTGCGCCAGGGAGAGCCGGCCGGACGCAGGGTCGACCAGCCGGACCGTCGCGCCCTCTCGAGCGCCAACGCACCGGCCACCAGGGTCGGCGAGCCCACGGACCCGGCGTCGATCGCCTCGAGCACCTGGTCGAGCGCGACCCACCGGCCCTCCATGTCCCGCTCCTCGTCCTCGCGGACGTGACGCTCGTGCTCCGGCACCGGCGACAGGTCGCGGGCGAGGAACACCCGGATCCCCTCCGAGGACCCGCCCGGCGTCGCATAGAAGTCCACGAGCACGTCCCACCGGGCTGCCACCAGGTCAGCCTCCTCGTGAAGCTCGCGCGCGGCGGCGTCCACGGGAGACTCGCCGCGCACGTCGGTGAGCCCGGCCGGCGGCTCCCAGCACTCGCGACGCACGGGGTGGCGGTACTGACGCACCAGGTAGATCTCCCCGTCCTCGTTGAGGGCGATTATGGCGACGGCGCCCGTGTGGTGAAGGTAGTCCCGTTGGACGATGCGCTGGTCGCCCAGGTCGACGCGGTCCGATCGCACGTCCCACACCTTGCCCGCGAAGGCCACGGTGGACGCGACCACGGGCCTGTCGGCCTGGACGTCCTCGAGCATCAGGCGGGGGTGACGGCCTCGGCCGCGCCGGACTCGGTCGAGCGAGACTCGGCATCCACCGGTGCGCCCTCGTGTGAGGCGACCTCCGCCTGACGCACCACCGCGGCGGCGATGAGCCCCGCGAACAGCGGGTGTGCCTTGGTGGGGCGCGAACGGAACTCGGGGTGTGCCTGCGTCGCGACGTAGTACGGGTGGACGTCGCGCGGTAGCTCGACGAACTCGACCAGCGAACGGTCGGGGCTCTCCCCCGACACGATCAGTCCGGCCTCCTCGAGCTGGGCACGGTACGCGTTGTTGACCTCGTAGCGGTGGCGGTGACGCTCGCCCACGGTGGTGAGGCCGTAGGTCTCCGCGACCACCGATCCAGGCTTGAGGACGGCCTGGTACTCGCCCAGGCGCATGGTGCCGCCCAGGTCGCCCTTGCCGTCGACAATCTCGAGCTGCTCCTCCATGGTCGCGACCACGGGGTGCGGCGTGTCCGGATCGAACTCGGAGCTCGAGGCGCCCTCGAGGCCCAGCACGTTGCGGGCGTACTCCATCACCATCGTCTGCAGGCCCAGGCAGATGCCCAGCGTGGGCACCTTGTTCTCGCGCGCCCAGCGCCACGCGCCGATCTTGCCGTCGACGCCGCGGACGCCGAAGCCGCCCGGCACGAGCACGCCGTCCACGCCGCCCAGCGCCTCCTGCGCGCCCTCGGGGGTCTGGCATCGGTCCGAGGCCACCCAGCGGATGCGGACGCGTGCGTTGTGGTGGAAGCCGCCCGCGCGCAGCGCCTCGCTCACGGACAGGTAGGCGTCCGGCAGGTCGATGTACTTGCCCACCAGGGCGATTTCGACGTCCTTCGCGGGCTTGTGCACGCGCTTGAGGACGTCGTTCCATGCGCCCCACTCGACGTCGTGGAACGGCAGGTCGAGGCGGCGCACCACGTATGCGTCGAGGCCCTCGGAGTGCAGCACCTTGGGGATGTCGTAGATGCTGGGGGCGTCGATCGCGTTGACCACCGCGGCGGAGTCGACGTCGCACATGAGCGCAACCTTGTTCTTCACCGAGGTCGGCACCTCGCGGTCCGAGCGCAGCACGAGGGCGTCGGGCTGGATGCCGATCGACCGGAGCGCGGCCACGGAGTGCTGCGTGGGCTTGGTCTTCTGCTCGCCGGACGGGCCGATGAACGGCACGAGCGAGACGTGCAGGAAGAAGACGTTGTCGCGGCCCACGTCGTGACGCACCTGGCGCGCTGCCTCGAGGAACGGCTGCGACTCGATGTCGCCCACGGTGCCGCCGATCTCGGTGATGATGACGTCCACGTTGGGGCCGGCCTGAGAGCGCATGCGGCGCTTGATCTCATCCGTAATGTGCGGGATCACCTGGACGGTGTCGCCCAGGTACTCGCCGCGGCGCTCCTTCGCGATCACCTGCGAATACACCTGGCCGGTGGTGACGTTCGAGGCCGCGGACAGCTCGACGTCGAGGAAGCGCTCGTAGTGACCGATGTCGAGGTCAGTCTCGGCACCGTCGTCCGTCACGAACACCTCGCCGTGCTGGAACGGGTTCATGGTGCCCGGGTCCACGTTGAGATAAGGGTCGAGCTTCTGCATGGTCACGCGGAGGCCGCGTGACCGCAGAAGCCGGCCGAGGCTGGACGCCGTCAGGCCCTTCCCGAGGGAGGAAACCACGCCCCCTGTGACGAAGATGTGACGGGTGACATGGTCCGTTCCGGACGAGAATCGCGTTCGCTCCACGGGCTTCGAGCCTATCAGTCGCTGGAGGTCGCTGGCGCGCCCAACGCGCTGAGCGACTCCGGAATGTCGCCATCGGCGAGGTCGGGAAAGGCCCCCAGGAGGGTCTGCGCGACGGTCGCGACGGTGGCGACCGCACCCATCTCCCATTGGGACGATGCCACGGTCGCGACGTCCGTCCGGGCGGCAGCGGGCGCGGTGTCGGCGGGGCTTCCCGCGACGGTCACGGGAGCATCGTACGAGGCAAATGCACGCACCAGCGTTGCCGTGGAGTCCTCGTCGCCCGCGATGATCACGACCGCGTCGGGACCGAGGTTGCCCACCGCGTCGACCCGCTCACCCTGCGCGAGACCCGCCTGGTTCAAGAGGTCCCACAGCACCGCACCCCTGTCCGCTCCCCCGGCATCAACTTCTCCAAGATCCGATCCGGACGGCGCGGCACCCGTGGCTCCTTGCACGAAGGCGTGCGCGAGCACCTCGGTAGGATCCGTGGCGGTCACCCCCACGAGGGTCGGCTCGACCTGGTCGACAAGGGCCGCGCGGAACGCCGCCGAGTCGTCCTCGTCCCACGCATCTCCCAGGCCCACCGGCCCCGCGGACGTTCCTCCCGCGAGGGCGACGCTGTCAGAAATCTGCGCCACGGCATCGTCCCCTGCGCCGGGCGCGACCACGACCAGCACGGTGCGCCCCTGCAGGAGCCCGTCGAGCGCGGCGGGCGCGGTGCCCGCAACAAAGGCGGCCGCGCGATCCGCGCGTGCGGCGGCGACGGCCGTCGCGTCCTCGGCCTGCGCGAGCTCCGCCTCGAGGGTCGCGATCCGGTCGCCGGTCTGCCCGAGCAATGCCGAGCGCAGCGGCCCCGATCCGAGCACGATCCCGATCGCGAGCAGCGCGAGCGTCGCCGCCAGCGCGAGGATCCGCGTCCTCAGGTCCGTCATCGTGCCCCTCCCAGCGTGGCGGAGAGCCACTCCCACGCCGCCGTGAGGGCGTCGCGCCCCTCGGGTGTGCCCCACACCGCAAGCGCGAGCGCAAGAGCCGCGAGACCGAGCGCACCCCACGCCGTCCACGCGCTGTAGCGAGGGCGATACACGGCGGGCAGCGCGGCGGCGTCCACCACGACGCCGCCGGCGACCAGTCGCGCGAGCAACGCCCCGGCGCCGGCCGTCGAGCGGTCCTCGACGTAGTCGAGCACCTCGCCGCGACCGCCCGCGATGACGACCACTTCCGCTCCCGCGGCATGAGCCGCGAGCAGCGCCACGTCCTCGCTCGCGAGCACCGCCTCGCACGAGTCGTGCGCGAGGCCCATCGCCTGCGCGCGCGCCGTGCCGGCCTCGCGGCCGTCGGGATCGTGCACCACGACCTGCACGGCGCGGCGCAGCAGGTCCTCGTCGACGGCGTCGATGTTCCCCACGACGATGCGCGGCACCAGTCCGGCGGCACGCGCGGCATTGGCGCCCTCGCCCACGCCGATCACGACCGGGCGTCGCTCGCGCGCGAACCGCGTCAGGGCGGGAGAGGCGCCCGCGAAGCGCGGGGTGACCACCACGACGGCACGGCCCTCGACGGGAATGCGCAGCGGCGGCAGCCCGTCGCCGTCCAGGAGCACGCCCGCGTCGCTACCCAGCAGGTCCAGCGCGGTCGCGGTGAAGGACGCCACGTGCACGTGGAGGTCCTCGCCGGCCGCCTGCACGCGTCCTCGCACCTGCTCGACGTCGAGCGCGGCGCCCGTCGCCACCTCGCGTCCGTCGACGGCCAGTGCGCCGCCCTCGACGGACGCGCGGGCGCCGTCACGCACCGTCATCACCGTGGGACCCGCCTGATCGATCACCGCGATCCCCGCCTCGAGCAGCATCAACGCGCCCGTCGTCGGGAGCCTCCCGGCCAGGGACGCGCTCGCGTTGACCACCGCGCCGGGACGGCGCGCCGCGAGGACCGTGGCGGTCCCGCGGTCCAGGTCCGGCGCGTCGATCACGGCGATGTCTCCCGGCCGCAACCGTCTCGCGAGGGCGAGCGGCGAGCGGTCCACGCGTGCGGGACCCGTGATCGGGGCGGCTGTCATGGCCGCTATGGTGCCACGCGCGACGCCTCCAGCAGCTCACGTGCGTGGGCGAGTGCGGTGGTCGAGTCCTCGTGGCCCGACAGGAGACGCGCGAGCTCCTCGACGCGGTCCTCGCCGGCGACCTCGTGGACCTGCGCGCGGGTCACCGTGCCGTCGGTGGCCTTGGCGACCACCACGTGGCGATCGGCGTGCGCCGCCACCTGGGCCAGATGAGTGACGACCAACACCTGATGCGTGCGGGCGAGCTCCGCGAGACGCCTCCCGACGGCGATCGCGGCCCGCCCGCCCACGCCCGCGTCGACCTCGTCGAACACGAACGTGTGGCCAGGAGTGACCGCGTGCCGCGCGAGAGACACCTCGATCGCGAGCATGATGCGCGACAGTTCGCCGCCCGAGGCCGCCTCGGCGACGGGGCGCGCGGGAGCTCCGGGGTGCGCGGCGAGCGTCATCGCGACGTCATCGGCGCCCGAGGCCCGCGGTTCGCCACTCTCGACGCTCACCGCGAAGGTCGCGTCTGCCATCGCGAGCCCCGCGAGCTCCGCGTTGACGTCGGCCGCGAGGCGCTCCGCGGCCTCGCGACGGCTCGCGGTAAGGTCCGCCGCGACGCGCGCCACGGCCGCGGCCGCCGACTGTTCCGCGGCCCTGCGTGCCTCGAGCGTCTGGTCCCACGAGTCGTCCTGCGCCACCGCCGCGGCGGCACGCTCCCGGTAGGCGAAGACGCCGTCCAGGTCCGTGCCGATACGCCTCATGAGTGCACCGAGCTCCGCGCGGCGCTGCTGG
Source organism: Demequina sediminis (assembly GCF_030296675.1). Lineage (GTDB taxonomy): Bacteria > Actinomycetota > Actinomycetes > Actinomycetales > Demequinaceae > Demequina > Demequina sediminis. The sequence goes on from NZ_AP027736.1 coordinate 978,383, forward strand.
AGCGCGCCCAGCCGCGCGGGGTCGGCATCCATCCGGTCCAGATAGGACGAGAGCTCGTGGCCCACGTCCGCGGCGCCGTACGCGACGTCGGCGAGCCGCTTCTCGAGGTCGGCCAGCGCGGGGTCGTGACGCGCCGCCTCCGCGAGTGCCCTGCGCGCGGCCTCCACCGCGACCACGAGCGTGACCTCCGCGTCGCCGTCGATCGCCTCGCGCGCGCCCGCCACTCCCGCCCGCACGGCCTCGGAGTGCTCGAGCACCTCGATCTGGGCGGCGAGCGCGGCGTCCTCGCCCTCCTGCGGATCCACCTGCTCGATCGCGGCAAGGTCGTCGCGCATGCGGGCGGCCTCGAGCCGCGCGGCCTCGGCGCCCGACTCCATCGCGGCAAGGTCCTCGCGCGCCGCGCGCCACTCCTGCCACGCGTGAGCGTAGACCGCGCGGAGATCCCCGTTGCCCGCGAAGCCATCGAGGATCGCGCGCTGCTCCGCCGCGGAGCGCAGTCGCGCCTGGTCGCTCTGACCGTGGACCGTCACCCAGTGCTCCGCGACCTCGGCCAACACCGCCTGGGGGACGGTCCTGCCCCCGATCACCGTGCGCGAGCGCGTGGTCGCGCCCACGGTGCGGGCCACAATGACCGTGCCGTCCTCGTCGATGGTCGCGCCCGCCTCGTCGAGGCGCCGCGCGGCCCACGAGTCCGGCTCGACGTCGACCACGGCCTCGGCCAGTGCCGCGTCGGCGCCCGTGCGCACCGCGGCAGGCACGGACTTCGACCCCGTGATGAGACCGAGACCCGTGAGCACCATCGTCTTGCCCGCGCCGGTCTCGCCCGTGACGCAGGTGAGTCCGGGACCCAGCTCGACGCGGGCCGATTCGATCACGCCCAGGTTCTCGATGGCGAGCTCGTACAGCACGTCAGATCCCCGCGCCTCGCTCGGCGCCGGATCCGCGCTCGCCCCTGAACCCGTCGACCGGCAGCGAGAACTTCTTCACCAGCCGCTCGCTGAAGGGGGCGTCGGACATGCGCGCGAGCCGCACCGTCTGCGCTCCCCTGCGCACCTCGACCCTGCCGCCCTTGGCGACGTCGATCGCGCGCGCTCCGTCGAGCACCACCTGTCCGTCGCTCGCCGAGCGCTCGAGGATCTCCACCGCGACCGTGGAGTCGGGGCTCACCACGAGCGGCCTGGAGAACAGCGCATGCGCCGCGAGGGGCACCACGAGGAGGGCGTCGACGTCGGGCCACAGGACGGGCCCGCCGGCGCTGAACGCGTGGGCCGTGGATCCCGTCGACGTCGCGATCACCACGCCGTCACACCCGAAGGTCGACAGCGGGCGATTATCGATGTCGAGGGCTACCTCGACGGTGGTGCGCAGGTTCGCGCGCTCGACGGCGGCCTCGTTGACGGCCCAGCCGGTGCTCACGGTGCCGTCCGGCGCCGTGACGGTCACGTCGATCGTGCCGCGCTCCTCGACCTCGTAGTCGCCCTGCGCGAGGCGGCGCGCGGCGTGAGCGACGTCGTCCCGCTCGAGCTCCGCGAGGAATCCCACGCGGCCCAGGTTGACCCCCAGGAGGGCGATGCCGGTGCCGCGGGTCATGTCGGCCGCGTGGAGCATCGTCCCGTCGCCTCCCAGCACCAAGGCCGCGTCGATCGGCTTGTCGATACCGCGGTGGAAGTCGTGGCAGACGCTCACGCCCTCGGCCTCGAGGGCGGAGGCGGCCAGCACGGCGGCCTCGAGGGTCTCGGGACGGTGGGGGTTCGCCACGATCAAGATCCTGCGCGTCATGGTCTTCCTCCCGTCTGCTCCTCGATTGCCGCGTTGACGAGGGATTCTGTCAACGGCTGCGGCCGCTCGCGACCGCGGTCCCTAGCCTGCCACGTCCGCGAGGCCCACACGAAGAACTCCACGTTGCCGTGAGGACCGGGCAGCGGTGAGCGGGCGACGCGATGAAGGTCGAGCCCCGCGGTCCGCAGCGAGGCGGCGACCGCGGCGACCGCTCGCGCGCGGTCCTGGGGGCGGGTCACGACTCCGCCCTTGCCGAGCCGTTCGCGGCCGACCTCGAACTGCGGCTTGACCATCAGCAGCAGGTCCGCGTCCTCGGCGCACGTGCGCACGAGCGGATCGACCAGCAGGGTGAGCGAGATGAACGACACGTCCGCGACCACCAGGTCCGGCGTGTCGCCGCCCAGGTGCGCGGGAGTCAGCTCGCGCGCGTTGAGACCCTCGACCGCGACCACGCGAGGGTCACCGGCGATCGACGGGGCGAGCTGGCCGTGACCCACGTCGATCGCGTGGACGCGACGCGCGCCCCGCTGGAGCAGCACCTGCGTGAAGCCGCCCGTCGAGGCGCCCACGTCGAGCGCGAGCCTTCCCTCCACGGAAAGCTCCGGGCAGGAGTCGAGCGCGCCGGCCAGCTTGTGGGCCGCGCGGGAGACGTAGGAATCGGACGATGCCACGGTGACCACGGCATCGTCCCCCACCTCATGTGCGGGCTTGGAGACGACAATGCCGGCGACGGTGACGTCGCCGGCGTCGATAAGCGCCTGCGCGTGAGTGCGCGACCTCGCCAGCCCGCGCGCGACGAGCGCGCGGTCCAGCCGCATGGTCAGCGCGGCTCGTCGCGAAGACGCGTCGAGAGGGCCTCCTGGACCTTGTCGAAGAACTCGGCCTGCTGGTCCAGGTCGTCGGGGAGCTCGGTGACCGCCTTGAGGGCTTCCCTGACCTCCGACGGATACTCGACCTGGCCCAGCGACTCTCGGGACTCGTTGATGTCAGCCATGCTCACGAGGCTACTCCGAAGTGCGGAAGGGTCTCAACATCGATGCTCTCGCCGGCATCGACGGCCGCCCACGCCGCGGCGCATGCGGCGCGGATGCGGTCGAGCGGCTCGCCGCCGTCCACCACCAGGTGACGCTCGGTGACGCGCGCCCTTGCCTCTCCCACGTGCCACCAGTGGTCGACCAACTGCGGCTCCGGGTGGATGTCCTCGAGCGTGCTGAGATCCGCACCGATGAAGGCCGGCCGCTCCTCGGGAACCGCGAGGATCGCGTCGCGCGCGCTCGAGACGCCCGTGAGCACCAGCAGGCCCGGCATGTTCGCCGCGCGGGCGCCCTTGAGGTCCGTGTCGAGGCGGTCGCCGATCATGAGCGGCCGCGAGGCACCCGCCTTGCGTGCCGCAAGGTGGAACATCTCGGGCTCGGGCTTGCCCGCGGACAACGGCGTGACGCCGGTCGCGGTCCGCACCACGCTCACGAGCGAGCCGTTGCCCGGCGCCATGCCGCGCTCGGTGGGGAGCGTGAGGTCCAGGTTGGTCGCGAAGTAGCGCGCACCCGCGTTGATCGCGTAGACGGCCTCCGCGAAGTCCTTCCACGCGAGGTCCGGGGCGAAGCCCTGGATCACCGCGACGGGGTGGTCGTTCGCGCTGTCCACGATCACATGCCCCTTGGCGGCCACGGCCGTGTGAAGGCCCGCGCCTCCGATGACCAGCACCTTCTGCCCAGCCGGGACGTGATCGGCGAGCAACTCCGCTCCCGCCTGCGCGGCCGTCATGACCTCGCCGGGAGCACACGGGATGCCCAGGTCGCTGAGGTGCTCGGCGACGGTCTCGGGCTCGCGGGACGCGTTGTTCGTGACGAACAGCACCGCCATGCCGGCGCGTCGCGCCTCCTCGAGCGCGGGAGGCGCCGTCGGAATCGCGTGCGCGCCCTTGTAGGCGACCCCATCGAGGTCGACAAGCGCGACGTCGAACGTCTCCTGCAGCGGGGCGGTGGTGCCCGAGAGCCCTGCCGTCATCGGTGGTCCTCCTCGGCAGGATCCCCCGCCTCGTCGTCGGTCTGCTCGTCATCCTCCGCCTCGTGGAGGTCGTCCTCGTCGTCGAAGCCAGCCTCGGCATCGTCCCCAAGGTCGTCCTCGTCGGGCTCGTCCTCGTCGGGCTCGGGGTCGGGGAGCTCCGCGGTGTCGTACAACACCACGTCCTCCTCGATTTCCTCCTCGACGGGCTCGGGGATGGACGCCTCGAGTTCGTCGGCCTCGGCGTCGCGACCCAGGGCGCGGAGCACCGCGACACGGGCCTCGTCGACCCGGACGGCGAGTTCGGCGTTCTTGGTCTCGATGCGGGTGAGGACCAGCAGCGCGGCCTCGGCGTCGCCCATGTCGAGGCGAGCGCCCGCGACCACGATCTGCATCTCGACCGCGGAGTCCGCGGGGAGGGCCTTCGCGTCTGGCTCCTCGGAGATGGCCAGGGCGCGCTCCGGGCGGCCCAGTCCACGCTCACAGTCCGCCATCAGCGGGAGGTGCTCGATGGCACCGCCGAGTCGCCGCACGGTGCGGAACTCGCGCAGTGCCTCCGCGTACCGATCGGTCGCGTACGCGGTGAGCGCCACGGCCTCGCGCACCACGTCGACGCGGCCACCGCGCTGGGCGGCGACCTGCGCGTGCCGGTACGCCAGCTCGGGGTCGGTGTCGATGAGGTTGCCGGCCATGATCAGGTGCAGGCCCACGTCCTCGGCGTTGTCCTTGCTCAGCGTGCGCAGGCGCGCGCGGACGGCCTTGTCGAGCTGGCTGTAGGTAATCTCCTCGGGGATCTCCGGGACCTCAATCGACTGCGATCGCGTGAGCGGGATGCCCGCGACGTTCGGGGTGCGCTCCTCGAAGCCCTCGCGCTCGCGTCCCGCGCGCTCCGCGTGGTGGCTGCCCTGGCGGGGGCCGCGGGGGCCGCGGGGACCGCGGTTATCGCGATCACCGTCGAACGAGCGGCGCGGACGGTCGTTGTCCCACTGACGCTGGGGGCGGTCACCGTCCCGACGGGGACCACGGTCACCATCAAACGAACGCTGGGGGCGGTCGCCATCGCGACGGGGACCACGGTTGTCGCGATCACCGTCGAACGAGCGGCGCGGACGGTCGTTGTCCCACTGACGCTGCGGACGATCACCGTCACGACGAGGGCCACGATCACCATCGAAGGAGCGCTGCGGACGGTCGCCGTCACGGCGGGGACCACGGTTGTCGCGATCACCGTCGAACGAGCGGCGCGGACGGTCGTTGTCCCACTGACGCTGCGGACGATCACCGTCACGACGAGGGCCACGATCACCATCAAACGAACGCTGGGGGCGGTCGCCATCGCGACGGGGACCACGGTTGTCCCGGTCACCGTCGAACGAGCGGCGCGGACGGTCGTTGTCCCACTGACGCTGCGGACGATCACCATCGAAGGAGCGCTGCGGACGGTCGCCGTCACGGCGGGGACCACGGTTGTCCCGGTCACCGTCGAACGAGCGGCGCGGACGATCGTTGTCCCACTGACGCTGCGGACGATCACCATCACGACGAGGTCCACGATCACCATCAAGCGAACGCTGCGGCCGGTCACCGTCACGACGAGGACCACGGTTGTCCCGATCACCGTCGAACGAACGGCGCGGACGATCGTTGTCCCACTGACGCTGGGGGCGGTCACCGTCACGGCGGGGTCCACGATCACCATCGAAGGAGCGCTGCGGACGGTCGTTGCTCCACTGACGCTGGGGGCGGTCACCGTCCCGACGAGGTCCTCGGTCACCATCAAACGAACGCTGGGGACGGTCGTTGCTCCACTGACGCTGGGGGCGGTCACCGTCCCGACGGGGACCGCGGTCACCATTAAACGAACGCTGCGGGCGGTCACCATCGCGACGAGGTCCACGATCACCATCGAAGGAGCGCTGCGGACGGTCGTTGCTCCACTGACGCTGGGGGCGGTCACCGTCCCGACGGGGACCACGATCGCCATCGAAGGAACGCTGGGGGCGGTCGCCATCGCGACGGGGACCACGGTTGTCCCGGTCACCGTCGAACGAGCGCCGGGGACGGTCGTCGCGCGGCCCATCCTGGCGAGGCGCGCCCCGGTCCTTGCGCGGGTTGATGCCGGGTCGCGAATCGTAGTTCGCGCGGCGCTTGTCGCGCTCGTCCGGGTCGTTGGTCATGTTGCTCCGATCACAATGGAAAACGTCTGAGCCAATTCTGCGCACCTCGGACGGACATTCGCTGTGTTGCGGATGGCTGTACGAGGGCCTCCGCACGGTCGCGGCGTCGTGGGATGTCCGGGCACGAGACAATGGACGCGATGACTTCCACCGACTCCACCCTGCTCGCCCGCCTTCCCGAGACGGCGCCCGGTGCGGAACCCGATCCAGACGCAGTTTTCGATGCGTTTGCAGCGTGGGCGTCGGAACGGGACCTCCCATTGTATCCGCACCAGGAGGAAGCGCTGATCGAGCTCGTCTCGGGCTCGCATGTGATCCTCGCGACCCCGACCGGATCGGGGAAGTCCTCGTCGCCGCCGGCGCCCACTTCGCCGCCCTGGCCGCGCATCGTTCCCGCACGGGCGGCCGCACCTTCTATACCGCGCCGCTCAAGGCGCTGGTCTCTGAGAAGTTCTTCGCGCTGATTGAGATGTTCGGCACGGAGAACGTGGGCATGATGACGGGCGACTCCGCCGTCAACGCGGACGCACCCATCATCTGTTGCACCGCCGAGATCCTCGCCAACCTTGCGTTGCGCCAGGGCGCCGCGACGGACGCGGCGGTGGTCGTGATGGACGAGTTCCACTTCTACTCCGACCCTCAGCGCGGGTGGGCCTGGCAGGTGCCGCTTCTCGAACTGCCGCACGCCCAGTTTCTGCTGATGTCGGCGACGCTCGGCGACACCGCATGGATCGTCGAGGACCTCGAGCGTCGGACCTCACGCGCGGTCGCGGCCGTCACCAGCGCGGAACGGCCGGTGCCGCTGTCCTTTGAGTACTGCGTCGAGCCCCTCACCGAGGAGGTCGAGCGGCTGGTGGAGACCGGACGCGCGCCGGTGTACATCGTCCACTTCACGCAGAAGGATGCCGTCGAGCGCGCGCAATCGCTCCTCAGCATGAAGGTCGCGACGCGCACGGAGCGCGACGCGATCGCCGCGGCACTCGACGGGATCCGCTTCGGCACGGGCTTCGGCAAGACGCTCAGCAAGTTCCTGCGCGCGGGGATCGGCGTCCATCACGCCGGCATGCTCCCCAAGTACCGGCGCATCGTCGAACGCCTCACCCAACAGGGACTGCTCAAGGTCGTGTGCGGCACGGACACGCTGGGCGTCGGAATCAACGTGCCCATCCGGACGGTGCTGCTCACCTCGCTCGTGAAGTACGACGGCGAGCGCATGCGCCACCTCTCCGCGCGCGAGTTCCATCAGATTGCGGGACGAGCCGGCCGGGCCGGCTTCGACACCGAGGGCGAGGTGATCGTCATGGCGCCCGACCACGTCATCGAGAACCGTCGCGCTCTCGCCAAGGCCGGGGACGACCCCCGCAAGCTCAAGAAGATCGTGCGCAAGAAGGCGCCGGCCGGCGCGGTCAACTGGACCGACGCCACCTTCGAGCGGCTCCGCGATTCCGCCCCGGAGCCCCTCACCTCCAGCTTCACCGTGACTCACGCCATGGTGCTCAACATTCTCGCCCGTGGCAGGGACGATGCCCGGGACGGCCGCCCCTCCGAGGATCCAGTTCGCGCGATGGCGGCCCTCCTTGCTGGCGTTCATGAGACGCCGGCCCAGAGGTCAGCACACGCGCGCCAGGCACTGCGCATCTACCGCTCGCTGCGGATCGCGGGCGTGGTCGAGCGGGTACGCGTGCCCGACGTCAGCCATCCTCGAGGCGAGCGTCCCACGGTGCGACTCACCGTCGATGTGCCCCGCGACTTCGCGCTCAACCAGCCGCTGTCTCCCTTCGCGCTGGCGGCGATGGACCTCCTCAACGTCGAGAGTCCCACGCACGCGCTCGACGTGGTCTCGGTCATCGAGTCGACGCTGTCCGATCCCCGCCACATCCTGCTCGCGCAGCAATACCAGGCCCGCGGCGAGGCGGTCGCCGCCATGAAGGCCGAGGGACTCGAGTACGAGGAGCGTCTCGAGGCGCTCGAGGACGTCATCTGGCCCCGGCCGCTCGCGGAGCTCCTCGAACCGGCCTTCGTCATGTACCGGCGTACCAACCCGTGGCTGCTCGACGCCGAGCTCTCGCCCAAGTCAGTGGTGCGCGACATGCTCGAGAAGGCCATGACCTTCGGTGATCTCATCTCGGTCTATGGGCTCGAACGCACCGAGGGCATCGCGCTGCGGTACCTCACCGAGGCATATCGCGCCCTTCGCCAGACCGTCCCGGAGGACCATCGCACCGAGGACGTGGGCGAGATTACCGAGTGGCTCGGCGCCCTGGTGCGGGGCACCGACTCCTCACTCCTCGACGAGTGGGAACGGCTCTCCCATCCCGGTGCCGACATCGCGGACGACGTCGATCCCGCCGCTCCGCACCTGGTACCAGGCGGTGCAGGCGCCGCGAGGCCCATGAGCGGCAATCCCCGGGTCCTCCGCAGGCTGGTCCGCAATGCCATGTTCCGCAGGGTCGAACTCGCGTCTCGTCGTCGCTGGGACGCGCTCGCCGCTCTCGACGGCGAGGCCGGCTGGGACGGCGCTGCGTGGGAAGACGCCCTCGCTCCCCTGTTCGACCTGCACGGAGACGATGCCGTGGGCATCGGTCCCAACGCACGCGCCTCCGCATTGCTCACCTTCGTGGACGAGACCAGTGATCCGGCGGACGGACGGGTCCGCGCAGCCCTCGCGGCCGCCGAGCACGCGGAACTACCGCCGCGCGCGTGGATTGTCCGCCAGGTCATCGACGACCCGGCCGGCGACCACGACTGGGCGATCGTTGCCCGAGTCGACCTCGATGCGAGCGACGAGTCAGGAGAGCCCGTGCTCGAGGTCATCCAGGTCGGAGAGGCCTAGCCGCGTCCGGAGTCGCGCCGACCAGTAGAGTCGGCGCATGCGCATCGTGGTCTCCGGCACGCACGGCAGCGGGAAGAGCACTCTCATCAGCGCATTCGCCGCCCGCCACCCCGAGTACGAGATGATGGGCGATCCCTACGAGGATCTCGATGACGATCGCTTCAGTGAACTCGACGCGTCGCTCTTCGCGGCGCAACTGGCAATCGTCGCGGAGCGACTCGGCGACGCCGACGCACCCCCACGCCTCATCTCCGAGCGCGGTCCCCTCGACTTCGTCGCCTACCTGGATGCGCTCAACGCACTCGCAAGACGCGGGCGCTCGAGCGCTGCGGTGCGGCGCGCTGTCGACGTGGCGCGGATAATCGCCCCTCGTATCGACCTGCTTGTGCTCCTGCCGCTTGAGGACGACGACCCCATCTCCGTGTCGGATGACGAGGACCTTGAGCTTCGGGCCGCGATGAACGACTCGCTGGTCGAGTTCGCGGGCGATCCTGACTTGGCGGGCGAACGCGTCATCGAGATCGCAGGGACGCCGAACGCGCGCCTCGAGCAACTCGAGGCCGCGGTCTTCTCCACCCGCTGACGTAGCGTCCGGGCCCGCTTTGCGCCTCGACCGAGCGTGCGTATGTCATACATGCGGTGTGGGGGTATGCGAAAGACCCCCACGGTGTGGGGGGTCTTTCGAAGGTATGTGCCGCAGCGACCTACTCTCCCACACCCTGGCGGGTGCAGTACCATCGGCGCTGGGAGGCTTAGCTTCCGGGTTCGGAATGGAGCCGGGCGTTTCCCTCCCGCTATGGCTGCGGCAACTTTATGGAGTTATTGAATGGTTTCCCGTTCGTTACTCGGGAACCGCACAGTGGACGCGTAGCATTACTTTTGAAATCTTGAGTGTGTGTCAAGTTATCGGCCTATTAGTACCGGTCAGCTTCAAGAGTCGTTAGTCCTCTCTTCCACGTCCGGCCTATCAACCCCATGGTCTATAGGGGGCCTCTCGGAACAAGTTCCATGGAAACCTCATCTTGAAACAGGCTTCCCGCTTAGATGCTTTCAGCGGTTATCCCTTCCCAACGTAGCCAACCAGCCGTGCTCCTGGCGGAACAACTGGCACACCAGAGGTTGGTCCACCCCGGTCCTCTCGTACTAGGGGCAGCCTTTCTCAAGTTTCCTGCGCGCGCAGCGGATAGGGACCGAACTGTCTCACGACGTTCTAAACCCAGCTCGCGTACCGCTTTAATGGGCGAACAGCCCAACCCTTGGGACCAACTCCAGCCCCAGGATGCGACGAGCCGACATCGAGGTGCCAAACCATGCCGTCGATATGGACTCTTGGGCAGGATCAGCCTGTTATCCCCGGGGTACCTTTTATCCGTTGAGCGCCGGCGCTTCCACATGCCACCGGCGGGTCACTAGTCCCGACTTTCGTCCCTGCTCGACCTGTCAGTCTCACAGTCAAGCTCCCTTGTACACTTGCACTCGCCACCTGATTGCCAACCAGGCTGAGGGAACCTTTGGGCGCCTCCGTTACTCTTTGGGAGGCAACCGCCCCAGTTAAACTACCCACCAGGCACTGTCCCTGATCCGGATTACGGACCGAGGTTAGATATCCAGAGTGATCAGAGTGGTATTTCAACAATGACTCCACCGAAACTGGCGTTCCGGCTTCATAGTCTCCCACCTATCCTACACAAACCACACCGAATACCAATACCAAGCTATAGTAAAGGTCCCGGGGTCTTTCCGTCCTGCTGCGCGTAACGAGCATCTTTACTCGTAGTGCAATTTCGCCGAGTTCGCGGTTGAGACAGCGGAGAAGTCGTTACGCCATTCGTGCAGGTCGGAACTTACCCGACAAGGAATTTCGCTACCTTAGGATGGTTATAGTTACCACCGCCGTTTACTGGGGCTTAAATTCGGAGCTTCGCCTTGCGGCTGACCCCTCCTCTTAACCTTCCAGCACCGGGCAGGCGTCAGTCCGTATACATCGTCTTGCGACTTCGCACGGACCTGTGTTTTTAGTAAACAGTCGCTTCTCCCTGGTCTCTGCGGCCTTCAAACGCTCCAGCAGCAAGTGCCTTCACGCCTCAGGCCCCCTTCTCCCGAAGTTACGGGGGCATTTTGCCGAGTTCCTTAACCACGATTCACTCGATCGCCTTAGTATTCTCTACCTGACCACCTGAGTCGGTTTGGGGTACGGGCGGCTAGAACCTCGCGCCGAGGTTTTTCTTGGCAGCATAGGATCACCGATTTCCCACATACGTGGTTACCATCAGGTCTCAGGCTATGTGAGCTGCGGATTTGCCTACAGCTCGCCCTACACCCTTAGACGTGGACTACCATCGCCACGCTCGGCTACCTTCCTGCGTCACCCCTGTTAATACGCTTGACTACTACGGATCTGGTTCGTGCGCGCCACCGTACTTGCCCCGAAGGGTTCGCCGGCTTTGGGCACTTAGCATCGTCCGCCTCGTCATGGGCGGTTCTTCGCCGGTACGGGAATATCAACCCGTTGTCCATCGACTACGCCTGTCGGCCTCGCCTTAGGTCCCGACTTACCCAGGGCGGATTAACCTGGCCCTGGAACCCTTGGTCATTCGGCGGACGGGTTTCTCACCCGTCTTTCGCTACTCATGCCTGCATTCTCACTCGTGTAGCGTCCACTGCTGGATCACTCCGCAGCTTCACCCGCCACACGACGCTCCCCTACCCATCCACACGCCTGGACCACGAAGGCCTAGCATAAATGTGAATGACACAACTTCGGCGGTGTACTTGAGCCCCGCTACATTGTCGGCGCGGAATCACTTGACCAGTGAGCTATTACGCACTCTTTCAAGGGTGGCTGCTTCTAAGCCAACCTCCTGGTTGTCTATGCAACTCCACATCCTTTCCCACTTAGCACACGCTTAGGGGCCTTAGTTGGTGTTCTGGGCTGTTTCCCTCTCGACTACGAAGCTTATCCCCCGCAGTCTCACTGCTGCGCTCTCACTTACCGGCATTCGGAGTTTGGCTGACGTCAGTAACCTGGTGGGGCCCATCGGCCATCCAGTAGCTCTACCTCCGGCAAGAAACACGCAACGCTGCACCTAAATGCATTTCGGGGAGAACCAGCTATCACGAAGTTTGATTGGCCTTTCACCCCTATCCACAGCTCATCCCCTCGGTTTTCAACCCAAGTGGGTTCGGCCCTCCACGCGGTCTTACCCGCGCTTCAGCCTGGCCATGGATAGATCACTTCGCTTCGGGTCTAGACCCAGCGACTCAAACGCCCTATTCGGACTCGCTTTCGCTACGGCTGCCCCACACGGGTTAACCTTGCCACTGAGCACTAACTCGCAGGCTCATTCTTCAAAAGGCACGCCGTCACCCCTGCTATGGAGGCTCCGACGGATTGTAAGCACACGGTTTCAGGTACTATTTCACTCCCCTCTCGGGGTACTTTTCACCCTTCCCTCACGGTACTGATTCGCTATCGGTCAGTAGGTAGTATTTAGGCTTACAGAGTGGTCTCTGCGGATTCACACGGGATTTCTCGTGCCCCGTGCTACTTGGGATCCCCTTCAGGAGTCCGCGCAATTTCGTCTACGGGGGTTGCACCCTCTACGCCGGGCCTTTCAATGCCCTTCGACTATCACGCGGATTTCTGACTCCTCGACCATTCGGCAGAATGATCAGAAAGGTCCCACAACCCCGCATACGCAACGCCTGCCGGCTATCACACGCATACGGTTTGGCCTGTTCCGCTTTCGCTCGCCACTACTCACGGAATATCTCTTCCTGTCGGTACTGAGATGTTTCACTTCCCGACGTTCCCTCCACACGCCCTATGTGTTCAGGCGTGGGTCACTGGACATGACTCCAGCGGGGTTTCCCCATTCGGACATCCTCGGATCAAAGCTTGTTTGCCAGCTCCCCGAGGCTTTTCGCAGGCTACAACGTCCTTCTTCGGCTCCTACTGCCAAGGCATCCACCATGTGCTCTTAAAAACTTGACCACAGATATCAAAGATGCTCGCGTCCACTGTGCAGTTCTCAAACAACGACCGGGCCTACCCTCACACCACGCCTACCCAGCCTCAGCCAAGCGGTTCGATAGCATCCGATAGTCCGACAGCCACCCGAACCCCCACAACCGAAGTCACAGGAGTGTGTGGTGGCCTGAAAGGGAGCTTTACGCCCGACCCTTCAGGACCCAACAGTGCGCCATGCCCATCCCCCACCTCTTTGCGTCACACGTTCCCACCCGTCTCGCAAGGAGACAGGCGTACTAGCGTCACGACTCAAGGTCAGTGACAGGCCACATCGATGTTCCATCCATGAGCCCCACCCCAGACACGAACGGTCTGAGCATGGGTCCTGGACCCCCACACCACAGTGTGGACGTCAGGTGCTCCTTAGAAAGGAGGTGATCCAGCCGCACCTTCCGGTACGGCTACCTTGTTACGACTTAGTCCCAATCGCCAATCCCACCTTAGACAGCTCCTTCCCATACGGGTTAGGCCACTGGCTTCGGGTGTTACCGACTTTCGTGACTTGACGGGCGGTGTGTACAAGGCCCGGGAACGTATTCACCGCAGCGTTGCTGATCTGCGATTACTAGCGACTCCGACTTCATGAGGTCGAGTTGCAGACCTCAATCCGAACTGAGACCGGCTTTTTGGGATTCGCTCCACCTTACGGTATTGCAGCCCTTTGTACCGGCCATTGTAGCATGCGTGAAGCCCAAGACATAAGGGGCATGATGATTTGACGTCATCCCCACCTTCCTCCGAGTTGACCCCGGCAGTCTCCTATGAGTCCCCACCATTACGTGCTGGCAACATAGGACGAGGGTTGCGCTCGTTGCGGGACTTAACCCAACATCTCACGACACGAGCTGACGACAACCATGCACCACCTGTATACCCCGCCGAAGCACCCCCATCTCTGGGGGTAGAGGGTATATGTCAAGCCTTGGTAAGGTTCTTCGCGTTGCATCGAATTAATCCGCATGCTCCGCCGCTTGTGCGGGCCCCCGTCAATTCCTTTGAGTTTTAGCCTTGCGGCCGTACTCCCCAGGCGGGGCACTTAATGCGTTAGCTGCGACGCGGAACTCATGGAATGAGCCCCACATCTAGTGCCCACCGTTTACGGCGTGGACTACCAGGGTATCTAATCCTGTTCGCTCCCCACGCTTTCGCTCCTCAGCGTCAGTTGTGGCCCAGAGACCTGCCTTCGCCATCGGTGTTCCTCCTGATATCTGCGCATTCCACCGCTACACCAGGAATTCCAGTCTCCCCTACCACACTCTAGTCTGCCCGTACCCACTGCAGGCCCGAGGTTGAGCCTCGGGTTTTCACAGCAGACGCGACAAACCGCCTACGAGCTCTTTACGCCCAATAATTCCGGACAACGCTTGCGCCCTACGTATTACCGCGGCTGCTGGCACGTAGTTAGCCGGCGCTTCTTCTGCAGGTACCGTCACTTTCGCTTCTTCCCTGCTGAAAGGGGTTTACAACCCGAAGGCCTTCATCCCCCACGCGGCGTCGCTGCATCAGGCTTGCGCCCATTGTGCAATATTCCCCACTGCTGCCTCCCGTAGGAGTCTGGACCGTGTCTCAGTTCCAGTGTGGCCGGTCGCCCTCTCAGGCCGGCTACCCGTCGTCGCCTTGGTGAGCCACTACCTCACCAACAAGCTGATAGGCCGCGAGTCCATCCCAGACCGAAAAACTTTCCCAACGCATCCCATGCGGGAACGCTGCATATCCGGTATTAGCCCCGGTTTCCCGAGGTTATCCCAGAGTCTGGGGCAGGTTACTCACGTGTTACTCACCCGTTCGCCACTGATCACCCGAAGCAAGCTCCGAGGTCACCGTTCGACTTGCATGTGTTAAGCACGCCGCCAGCGTTCGTCCTGAGCCAGGATCAAACTCTCCGTAAATGATTGCTGTACACCCAACCAAACGGCCGGGATACATCAATACGAAGTACATCCCCACTCACGTGGAGACTAGTTAATCTCTGACATCGAACAAAATGTCACTGACATTTCATTTTCAACCAAAGGAATCCAAACACCAACCCCCTTACAAGAGGCTGATGCCGGAGTAATTTGGCATCGACATGTGGCACACTGTTGAGTTCTCAAGTTTCGGACGCGCACCGCCTCAATCCTCTTCAGGACCTCGCTCGGGGCAACCCTTCTAACTTACTCTCTTCGTTTCTCGCTGTCAAATCGGCTTTCGCGGCCTCATGACATCGATAAACTCGAAGAGTTCGTCGGTGATTCGCTGTGTGGTGCGGGACGCACGGGCTTCCGCCGCTTCCTACGAATCGAGTTGTGTTGCTCGGGCGTTTCCCGCGGGGCCTTGTTCAGTCCTCCGCCGGGCGCTTCCGTCGTTGGCAACAGGTGAAACATTAGAGGGCGGATGGCGCCATCGTCAAATCGCGTGAATCTCGGGCGTGTCGCGACCGTCTCTCCTGGTAGACCAGGGATCAGCGGCCGGCGCTCCCTCACGCCCTAGGACGCGAGGCGCGCAAGTCCCACAGACTTTTTTCCGCGCCTCATCACGATCCATCCCCCGCGAGGCCGTGTTCCGGGGCCAACGCAAGCTCGGCATCGTCCACCCGCACGTTGTTGACGTACGCGCCGCCCTCCTGGACCGCACGGCGTGCTGCGGACTTCGAGTCCACCACGCCCGACGCGACGAGTGCATCGACAACGGTCGCACCGGGCTCGAGCACCACTCCTCCCAACTCCTGGGCGCATCCCGCCAGGGTCGGCTCGTCGAGCGCAGCCAGCTCTCCGCGACCGAACAGCGCCTGCGAGGCGTCGATCGCCCCCTGGGCGGCCGCCTCCCCGTGCACGAGGCTCGTCACCTCCCAGGCGAGCGCGCGCTGCGCCTCGCGCCGGAACGGCTCCGCGGCCACCGCCGCCTCGAGCGCCTCGATCTCCTCGCGCGTGAGGAACGTGAAGATCTTGAGGAAGCGCACCACGTCGGCGTCGTCGGTGTTGATCCAGAACTGGTAGAAGGCGTACGGGCTCATCATGTCGGGGGCGAGCCACACCGCGCCGCCCTCCGTCTTGCCGAACTTCGTGCCATCGGCCTTGGTGATGAGTGGCGTGGTCATCGCGTGCACTGCGGTGCCCTCCGCCTTGCGAATGAGCTCGACGCCGGAGAGCAGGTTGCCCCACTGGTCGTTGCCGCCGGTCTGCAGGGAGACCCCGTGCCGGCGGTGCAGCTCGAGGTAGTCGTTGCCCTGGAGCACCTGGTAGCTGAACTCCGTGAAGCTGATGCCCTCCTCGCTCGCGAGGCGACGCGCGACGGTGTCCTTCGCGAGCATCGTCCCCAGCCGGAAGTGCTTGCCGACCTCGCGCAGGAAGTCGATCGCGGTCAGGTCACCCGTCCAGTCGAGGTTGTTCACCATGACCGCCGCGTTGTCGCCCTCGAAGTCGAGGAAGCGCGAGATCTGCGCCCGCAACCGCTCGACCCATTCCGCGACGGTGTCCTTGGTGTTGAGCACGCGCTCGCCGGACATGCGGGGGTCGCCGATCATTCCCGTCGCGCCGCCCACGAGTGGGTGGACCTTGTGGCCCGCGCGCTGGAGGTGGCGCAGCAGCACGAGCTGCACCAGGTGGCCGTGGTGCAGGCTCGGTGCGGTGGGGTCGAAGCCGCAGTACAGCGACAGTGGCCCCTGGTCGAGCGCCGCGCGCAGCTGCTCTTCACTGGTGGTCTGCGCGATCAGTCCGCGCCAGGCAAGCTCGTCGAGAATGTGCTCAGTCATGATGCGGACATTGTGCCAGCACGCACGCGGCGGGCCGAGCCAAGCGCGGCGGCCATGACCGCCACCGCGAGGGCGCCGCACGCGAGGGCAAGGACGGGGAAGCCCGCCGCCGACATCGCGAGGCTCCAGCCCACGCCGAGCAGCACGAGCCCGACCGCGGTGCCGACCACGCCTGACGGGTCGGCGAGGCCCGCCACCGCCCCAGCGGCGCCCAGCACCGCCCCCGCCAGCGCCGCCACCGGCCAGGGGCCCCACCGGTCGACAAGTGCACCCGCCACGGGGGACGGCAAGTACATGGCTGCGACGTCCGGGGCGATCACCAGCCCGATGATCGAGACCGCATGGCCGTGATGCGTCATGTGCACGGGCGTCATCGTCATCACCGCCACCATCACCGCCTGCCCCGCGACCATCACCACGATCCCCCAGCCGGCACAACGCCCCCACAGGGGGTCGACAGCGTCCGCGTCCGGCGCGTGCGCGTCGGTGCGGGGGGACGATGCCGCGCTCGCGCGAGCGTGTGTGCGTGCGGCCAGGAGGGGGCCGGGAGTGAGGAAGACCCACAGCACGACCGCGCACGCGGCGTACGCGACCGCCGCGAGCACGAAGGGGCCCCAAGAGCGCCGCCAGCCCCCATCCGGTCGCGAGGGATCCCGTCGCCCCCGCGGTGAGCGGACCGAGCACCGCGCCGGCCGCGGCGGTCGGACAGCCGTGCGATCGCGAGCGAGGCCGCTCACGCGCTGGCCCCTTTGCGCTCGAGTTCGCCCGTCGGCAGGACCCGAGCGTCGAAGCCCGCGTCGGCCAACAGGCGCGCGGCCTCGTGGGGCAAGGTGCACAGGCGACCTCGGCAGTAGAGCACCACCACGGCGTCGGGATCGAGCGTGGCGGCGGCCGACGCGATGCTCACGCCGTCGGGCAGGCGCGCGAACAGGGCCTCGCGGGCATCGGCCCGCACTCGCACGGCCGTGTCGATGACCGCGGTCACCAGCCGTGCGACGTCGGGGGCCGCCAGCGCGTAGCGGATGCTCGTACCCTCTCGCGTCGCGGTCACCAGGCCCGCGCCGCGCAGCACGTGCAGCTGAGCGGAGACGGTGGTGACCGATGCGCGCAGCACGGTGGCAAGGTCGGTCACGGTGTGCGGGCGTTGGGCGAGGCGCTCAAGCACCTCGAGGCGCGCAGGGTGGCCCACCGCCTTAGCGATCTCGGCCGCGATCGCGCGCGGATCGGGCGAGGGGGCGGCGGCGTCGAGGAGGCGGGGGCGGGGGCGGGGGTGGGAGTGGTCAGCGCTGCCATGACGCCACTATTCAATGAATCGCTCGAATAACGAAGTAGTGACGGACGATGCGGCGCTGGGCCGGGTCGCGCCGCACCGAGGACGATCAGTCGGGGATGTCAGCCGCGCCGTCGAGGCGGAAGTCCGCGGCGTCACGCGCCCCGGAGCGCTCGAGGTGGACCGCCTCGCTCTCCTGCCACCGCAGCCATTCCTCGCGCATCGCCTCGCCGTCGCGTGCGATCCCCCGCTCGAGCCGCGTCGCGGCGGGTGCGTCGACGTACAGGACGGCGGCCGCGGCGGCGCGCGCGCGAGCGAAGGCCACCCCGACCCCCTCGGCGATCACGAACGGTCGAGGCGCCACCGGGATGAGGTGCGTGCGTCGCCCCTCGTGCCAGTCCCACATGCGAAACCCGCCGGGTTCGCCGCGCCTGAGCGGACCCAGGACGCCGTCGGTCATCACCGCGGGCAACGCGCCGAGTCCGTCCCAGCCCTCGTACATGTCGTCCGCGTGGAGCACCGGCACGGTGGGCGCGGGCGCGGCAGGGTCGAAGGTGCCCGCCCCGCGCGACGGTTCGCCTCCAAGCGCCACCGCAATGCGATTCGCGAGGGTGGTCTTGCCCGCGCCCGCGGGCCCGTCGATGAGCACCAGCCGAGTGTCGCCCAGCCGCGCGGGGGCGGCACGCACGAACGCGACCATCGCGCTCACACTGGGGCTCGGCATCGGCCCAGGATACGGTGGCATCATGCACCCTTCGAGCGCGAAGATCATGGACATCCTTGAGACGCACGGACTGCACTCGCAGGTGCGCACGCTCACCGATTCGACCCGCACCGCGGCGGAGGCCGCGGCGGCACTCGGCTGCGAGGTGGGGGCGATCGCGTCGAGCCTGGTCTTCCTCGCGGACGGCGAACCCATCCTGGTCCTCACCAGCGGCTCACACCGCGTGGACACCGACCTCCTTGCGCGACAGATCGGCGCCGCCGCGATCACGCGTGCCGATGCGGCGCGGGTGCGCGAGGCGACCGGTCAGCCGATCGGCGGGGTCGCGCCCTTGGGCCATCCCTCCCCCGTGACCACCTACATCGACGTCGAGCTTAAGAAGCACGGCGAGTTGTGGGCTGCGGCAGGCACGCCTCACTCGGTCTTCGAGATCTCGTACGACGACCTTCGCTCTCTCACGGGCGCCACCGAGGTCACGGTCGAGGAGAACTGACGTCACCCACGTTGCCGCAGACCACGCGGCGGGCTCAGAAGCCGAGAGGATCCGCGCCCGCCTCGCGAGCGACCGCACCGATCCCGTCGACAGTGACTCCTGTGGCGTCCTCCCCGAGCTCGGCCGAGGCTGGCGCAGCGGGCAGGTCTTCACGTGGTGCGGTCACCAGATCGCCCGCCGCAATCTCAAGCACGCACAGGGTCGACAAGGTGGCGCAGCGATACGGCGTGGGGCCGCCTTCAACGACGTCGCCATGCTGGGCGTCCTCGCGCAAGGAGAACACGTACGGCCCCTCGGGGAACTCGAGTTCCGCCGGGTCGACAGGCTGGCCGCCTTCGGAGTTGTCGTAGAGATGCTCGAAGCGGACCTCAACCTGTTCGCCGCCGCCCACGGGCGAGACGACAAGCACGATGTCCTCGCTGAAGATCGCGGTATCGCCGGGACCTGCCGCCTCCGACCACACGCCGGTGTCGCGAACAAACGCCTGCTCGATCGTGCCGTGAACCACAACCTCGCTGATATCGAAGAGATCGGAGAGGCTGTCGATCGGCGTGGACTCGCTCCACCCCATCGGCACGGGCACCTGGCTCCATCCCCCGGCAGACGTTGCCGAGCAACCTGACACCGCAATGGTGGCGATCAGGAGCACCGCCACGCGCGGACGCGCACACCACGACCCACCAGACCTGACCCCACCCACAGGGATCACCCCGCGGACGATGCCCACGGGCGGAAGTGGCGCACGCGCGCCCGCGCCGCCTTACCCTGCTCGATCACGCGCACGGGAGCGGTGCCGCCCACCCCGGAGCGCGCCGCGAGCGAGCCCTCGACCGTGAGCACCTCAAGCACACCGGGGGTGAGATCCGGGTGGATGGCGGACATCTCCTCGGAGGTGAGCTCATGGAGCTCCTTGCCGCGCTTCTCGCACAGGCGCACGCAGGCGCCCGCGACCTCGTGGGCCTCGCGGAACGGCGTGCCGTTCTTCACCATCCACTCGGCGATGTCGGTCGCGAGCGAGAATCCGGCCGGGGCGAGCTCGGCGAGCCGCTCGACGCGGAACCGGAGCGTGCGCACCATGCCGGTGAAGGCCGGCAGCACCGTCTCGAGGGTGTCGACCGCGTCGAAGGCCGGCTCGTGGACCTCCTGGATGTCACGGTTGTACGCGAGCGGCAGCCCCTTGAGCGTCGCGAGCACACCGGTCAGGTCACCGATGAGCCGCCCGGCCTTGCCGCGCGCGAGCTCGGCGATGTCGGGGTTCTTCTTCTGAGGCATGATGCTCGAGCCCGTCGAGTACGAGTCGTCGAGAGCGACAAAGCCGAACTCGACGGTCGACCACGCGATGATCTCCTCGGAGATGCGCGACAGGTTGACGCCGATCATCGCGGACACCCACGCAAACTCCGCGACCACGTCGCGCGAGGCGGTCGCGTCGATCGAGTTCTCGGTGGGACCCAGGAATCCCAGCTCGGCCGCGACGGCCGCGGGGTCGAGGCCCAGCGTGTTGCCGGCGAGCGCGCCAGCGCCATAGGGCGAGAACGCGGCGCGCGCGTCCCAGTCGGTGAGGCGCTCGACGTCGCGCAGCAGCGGCCATGCGTGAGCCATCAGCGCGTGGCCCAGCGTGACGGGCTGCGCGTGCTGGAAGTGCGTGCGCCCCGGCATCGGAGCGTCGAGGTGAGCGTCCGCCTGCCCCAGCAGCGCGTCGACCAGGTCGAGCACCTGCGAGGCGATCAGGCGCGCGTGGCGGCGCAGGTACATGCGCGGGAGCGTCGCGATCTGGTCGTTACGTGAGCGGCCGGCCCGCAGCTTGCCGCCCAGCTCGGGGCCTAGCCGGTCCACGAGCACGCGCTCGAGAGCGCCGTGCACGTCCTCGTCCGCCTCGGAGGGCAGCAGCGTGCCCGCCGCGACGTCCTCGCGCATGCGACCGAGCTCGGCGACCATCGTCGCGGTCTCGGCCGCGGTCAGCAGGCCCGCCCGCTCGAGGGCGTGCGCGTGCGCGATCGACCCAGCCAGGTCATCGTCCGCATAGCGCCAATCGAAGTGCGTGGACTTCGACAGCCGCGCGAGCGCCGCGTCCGGGCCGCCCTCGAAGCGTGCCCCCCACAGCGCGCCCTCATTGGTCCCCTGCTCGCCAGCCATGGTGTTCTCCCTTGTAGACAGCGCTCGGGCCGCGCATCGCGCGGCCCGAGCGGATACCAAAACGACCCTACGCCAGGCGAGCCTCGCGCGCCGCCGCCTGCTTCGCGGCGAGGCCGTAGATCTCGATGAAGCCGCGTGCGGCGGACTGGTCGAACGTGTCGCCCTCGTCGTAGGTCGCGAGGTTGAAGTCGTACAGACCCGTGTCGGAGCGGCGGCCCGTGACAACGGCCTTGCCGCCGTGGAGGACGATGCGGATGTCGCCGTTCACGTGACGCTGGGTGTCCTCGATGAAGGCGTCGAGCGAGCCCTTGAGCGGCGCGTTCCACATGCCGTCGTAGACCAGCTCGGTCCACTCGTGGCTCACGCGGCGCTTGTAGCGCGCGAGCTCGCGCTCGAGGGTGACGTTCTCGAGCTCCTTGTGGGCCTCGATCAGCGCGATCGCGCCGGGTGCCTCGTAGATCTCGCGGCTCTTGATGCCCACCAGGCGGTCCTCGACGATGTCGATACGGCCGATTCCCTGTGCCCCGGCGCGGCGGTTCATCTCCTCGATCGCCTGCAGCGGGGTGACGGACTGGCCGTCGATCGCGACGGGAATGCCGCGCTCGAACGTGATGACCACCTCGTCGGGCACCGGCGGGAAGGCGGGGTCGTCGGTGTAGTCGTAGATGTCCTTGGTGGGCGCGTTCCAGATGTCCTCGAGGAAGCCCGTCTCGACCGCGCGCCCCCACACGTTCTGGTCGATCGAGAACGGGTTCTTCTTGGTGGTCGCGATCGGCAGCTGGTTGCGCTCGGCGTAGTCGATCGCCTTGTCGCGCGTGAGGGCCAGGTCGCGCACCGGGGCGATGCACTTGAGGTCGGGGGCCATCGACACGATGCCCACCTCGAAGCGCACCTGGTCGTTGCCCTTGCCGGTGCAGCCATGCGCCATGGTCGACGCGCCGAACTGACGGGCCGCCTTGACGATGTGCTTGACGATCACGGGCCGCGACAGCGCCGAGACCAGCGGGTACTTGTCGTGGTAGAGCGCATTCGCCTTGAGGGCGGGCATGCAGTACTCCTCCGCGAACTCGTCGCGGGCGTCGGCCACGTAGGCCTCGACCGCGCCGCAGTCGAGGGCGCGCTGGCGAATCACCTCGAGGTCCTCGCCGCCCTGGCCCACGTCGACCGCGACGGCGATGACCTCGGCGCCGGTCGCCTCCGCGATCCAGCCGATGGCGACGGAGGTGTCGAGGCCTCCCGAGTAGGCCAGCACGATGCGCTCTGACATGTTCGTTCTCTTTCTGACGTGGGTGAGGGGATCTAGTGGTGAAGACCGCTCGCGCGGTCCAGAAACTTCGTGGCGAGGCGCTCTCCGCCAAGGGGGTCGGCCGCGATCACCAGGATGGTGTCGTCGCCCGCGACGGTGCCCAACAGGTCGGGATCGTCGTGCGAGTCGATCGCCATCGCGAGGAACTGCGCGGCACCCTCGGGCGTGCGCAGGACCGTGAGGTTCGCGCTGCCCGCCGCCGAGTGCAGAAGCTCGGCACACAGCCGGTTGAGGCGCGCGCCGGTGTCCTCGATCGACTCGAGCAGCGCCTGCGTCGCGTACGTGAGCTTGCCGTCGACCCCGCGCACCTTGATGGCGCCGATCTCGACAAGGTCGCGCGACAGTGTGGCCTGGGTGGCGTGCAGGCCCTCGCGCTCCAGCAGCGCCGCGAGCTGGTTCTGCGACTCGACGGACTCCGTCTCGATGAGGTGGCGCACCAGGGCCTGGCGCGCCGCCTTCGTGTGAGGGACGGAGTGCGCGCTCATCGCGAGGCCAGCCACGTGAGCAGCGCCTTCTGTGCATGGAGCCGGTATTCGGCCTCGAGCCACACGATCGACCGGGGACCGTCGAGCACGTCCGCCGTGATCTCCTTGCCGCGATACGCGGGCAGGCAATGCAGCACCTGGGCGCCGGGGTTCGCGAGCTCGAGCGTGCGCGCGTTGACCTGATAGCCGGAGAACACGCCCGCGCGCGCCTCGTACTGGTCCTCGTCGCCCATCGACACCCACGTGTCCGTCGCGATGATGTCCGAGCCGGCCACGGCATCGTCGTGATCCGTGGTGACCGTCACCGAGCCGCCATGCTCCGCGGCGAGGCGCTTGGCGTCGAGCACGATCGACTCGTCGGGCATGTAGTCGGCCGGCGCCCCCACCCGCACGTGCATCCCGGCGAGCGCGCCGCCCAGGAGGTACGAGTGGGCCATGTTGTTCGCGCCGTCGCCCACGTAGGTGAGCGTGAGGCCAGCAAGCGCGTCGACGCCCCCGCGGGCGTCGGCGACCGCCGCGAGGTCGGCAAGGATCTGGCACGGGTGGAACGAGTCCGTGAGGGCGTTGACCACGGGCACCGAGGAGTGCGCGGCCATCTCCTCGATCAGCTCCTGACCGAAGGTGCGCCACACGATCGCGCTCACCATGCGCTCGAGCACGCGTGCCGTGTCCGCGACGGACTCTCCGCGGCCCAGCTGCGACGAGGCGGAGTCAATGACGAGCGGGTAGCCGCCCAGCTCGGCGATCCCGGTCGAGAAGGAGACCCGCGTGCGCGTCGAGGGCTTGTCGAAGATCACCGCGACCGCGCGCGGTCCCGCAAAGGGCTGCTCGAGATGGCGGTCCTTGCGGAACGCGAGCGCGAGCTCGAGGATCTCGCGCTGCTCCGCCGCCGTGATGTCGTCGTCGCGCAGGAAGTGACGCGTGGGCGTGGTGGTCATGAGGCCTCCAGGACGATGCGGGAGCCGGGTCCGGCCATCCATGCCAGGAAGGTGTCGGCCTCGGCGACGGAGAGCGTGAGGGCGGGCACGAGCCGGATGGTGTCGGGAGACGGCGGGTTGATGATGAAGCCAGCGTCGACGGCGGCCTTCGCGAGGGCCGCGCTCGCGGGGGCGGCCAGGCCGATGCCCAGCATGAGCCCCTCGCCCCGCACCTCGACCACTCCTGACACCTCGGCGAGGGCGGTGCGCAGATGCTCGCCCACGGCCTTCGCGTTGCCCAGCAGGTCCTCCGCCTCGATCGCGTCGAGGGTCGCGTTCGCGGCCGCCGCGGCGAGCGGGTTGCCGCCGAACGTGGTGCCGTGATCGCCCTTGGTGAGCAGCGACCCTGCGCGCTCGCCGAAGGCGACGACGGCGCCGATCGGGAAGCCGCCTCCCAGTCCCTTCGCGAGCGTCATGACATCGGGGCGGATCCCGTAGAGCTGGTGGGCGAACCACGCGCCCGTGCGGGCCACACCCGTCTGGACCTCGTCCAGGATCAGCAGCGCGTCCCGCTGCAGCGTGACCTCGCGGGCCGCGGCCAGGAACGCGTGCGACAGGGGGCGCACGCCCGACTCGCCCTGGATGGGCTCGAGGATCACTCCCGCCAGGTCATCCCCGGCTGCCACCGCTGCGGCCCGCAACGCGTCCTCGTCGTCGCGAGGCACGAAGACCACGCGCTCGAGCAACGGTGCGAACGGCGCACGGATCGCCTCCTTGGACGTCATCGACAACGCGCCCATCGAGCGGCCGTGAAAGCCACCCTCGAGGGCGATCACGGTCGACTTGCCGGTGCGACGCGTCATCTTGAAGGCGGCCTCGTTGGCCTCCGTGCCGCTGTTGCACAGGAACACGCGCGAACCGGAGGGCGCGTGCGAGAGCTCGAGGAGTCGCTCGGCGAGACGGATCTGCGGCTCGGTCGCGAAGAAGTTCGAGGCGTGCGCAAGCGTCGCGGCCTGCTGGGCGATCGCGGCCACCCAGGCGGGGTGCGCGTGGCCAAGAGCGTTGACGGCGATGCCGCCCAGCAGGTCGAGGTAGCGGTTGCCGTCCGCGTCCCATACCCAGCTGCCCTCGCCGCGCACGAGCACGCGCATCGGCTCCCCGTACGTGCCCATCAGCGCGTGCGAGTAGCGCTGCAGGTCGACCCGGCCGCGCTCGAGGCCCGCCTCGCCGTGCGCCCCAGGCGTCGCGTCGCCGCTCATACCCAGATCTCCTTGTCCTGGACCACCATGGTTCCCGAGCCTGCGGACGTGAAGATCTCCGCGAGAATCGAGTGCGGCTCGCGACCGTCGATCACGTGCGCCTGCGGCACGCCGCCACGCACCGCCCGCAGGCACGCCTCCATCTTGGGCTTCATGCCCGACTCGAGGGTCGGCAGCAGCTGATCGAGCTGAGCCGCGCTCAACTGGCTGATGAGCGAGCCGCGGTCGGGCCAGTTGGCGTAGAGGCCCTCGACGTCGGTGAGCACAATCAACTTGCGCGCGCGCAGCGCGATCGCGATCGCCGCCGCGGCGGTATCCGCGTTGACGTTGAGCACCGTGGTCGGGTCGTCGACGTCGGGAGCCACGGTGCTCACGACGGGGATGCGACCCGCCTCGATGATGTCCTTGACGGCGCCGGGGTTGACCTTGACGACGTCGCCGACGAGGCCCACGTCGACGGGGTCGCCGTCGACCATCGCGTGGCGACGCTTGGCCTGCAGCATGCCGGCGTCCTCGCCCGACAGCCCGACCGCGTACGGACCGTGATCGTTGATGAGACCCACGAGTTCGCGCGAGACCTGGCCCGTGAGGACCATGCGGACCACGTCCATCGCCTCGGGGGTCGTGACGCGCAGGCCGCCGCGGAACTCCGACTCGATGCCGAGCTTGCCCAGCATGTCCGAGATCTGCGGGCCGCCGCCGTGCACCACGACCGGGTAGAGGCCCAGGAGGCGCAGGTGGACGATGTCCTGCGCGAACGCGCGCTTGAGCGTCCCGTCGATCATGGCGTTGCCGCCGTACTTGATGACGATGGTCGCGCCGCGGAACTGCTCGATCCACGGCATCGCGTCGATGAGGACGCTGACCTTCTGCTGCGGGGACAGGTCCGCCGGGTGGATCTCGACGGCCGAGGTGTCGGTGGTGGGGTTCGTGTCGCTCATGAGGAGTACGCGCTGTTCTCGTGGACGTAGTCGTGGGTGAGGTCGTTGGTCCACACGGTCGCCTGCGCGTCCCCCGCGTGGAGGTCGAGCGTGATGAGCACCTCGCGCCCGGACAGGTCGACCAGTTCGCGGGGCTCGCCGACTCCCGACGCGCGGCACACCTGGACGCCGTTGACCGTCACGTCGAGCGTCGTGGGGTCGAACGGCGCGACGTCCTCGGGCACCGTCCCCGCGGCGGAGATGATGCGGCCCCAGTTGGGGTCGTTGCCAAAGATGGCGGCCTTGAAGAGGTTCGAGCGCGTGATGGCCCGCGCGACGGCCTCGGCGGCGGCCTCCGTGGTGGCCCCCGCGACGGTCACGGCGATGTCGTGGCTCGCGCCCTCGGCGTCCGCGACCAGCCCCCGTGCGAGCGTCGCGCACACGTCGGTGAGGGCATCCTCGAACTCCCCTGGCGCGGGGACGATGCCGGTGGCTCCCGAGGCGAGGAGCAGCACCGTGTCGTTGGTGGACATGCAGCCGTCGGAGTCGACGCGATCGAACGTGGAACGCGTGGCGGCGGCCAATGCCGCGCGGGCGCGCGCGGGATCGACGCTCGCGTCCGTGGTGATGACGCACAGCATCGTGGCCAACCCCGGCGCGAGCATGCCCGCACCCTTGGCCATGCCGCCCACGGTCCAGCCCGATCGCGTGGCGACGGCGGTCTTGGGGACGGTGTCCGTGGTCATGATGGCGAGCGCAGCCTGGTCGCCGTGGGCGCCCAAACCAGCCACGGCATCGTCCACTCCCGACAGCAGCCTGTCCATCGGAAGGCGCACGCCGATCAGTCCCGTCGAACACACCGCGACGTCGCCGGAGGAGACGTCGCGCCCCGCAGCCACGAGGGAGTCGGCCACGCGTTCGGCGGTGTGGTGCGTATCGGCAAAGCCCTCGGGCCCCGTCGCGGCATTCGCGCCACCGGAGTTGAGGACCACCGCGTCCACGCGGCCGTCCGCGACCACCTGGCGCGACCAGACCACGGGCGCGGCGACCACGCGATTGCTCGTGAAGACGCCCACGCCGGTGTACTCGGGGCCCTCGTTGACCACGAGCGCGACGTCGAGCGCGCCGGTCGACTTGAGCCCCGCGGCGACGCCCGCCGCCACGAATCCTTGCGCTGCCGTGACGCTCATGGGGCGAGTCCAATCGTGGTGAGGCCGGTGGTCTCCGGCAGGCCGAGTGCGAGGTTCATGGATTGCAGCGCGGCACCCGCGGTGCCCTTGACGAGGTTGTCGATCGCGCACACGATCACGACTCGGCCGGCGCGGCCGTCGACCGCCACCTGCATGAGCGCGGTGTTGGCGCCCAGCGTCGCTGCGGTCGTGGGCCACTGCCCCTCGGGCAGGACGTGCACGAAGGGCTCGTCGGCGTAGGCGGCCTCCCATGCGGGCCGGACGGCCTCGACGTTGACGCCGGCCGCGAGCGGCGCGGTCACCGTCGCGAGGATGCCACGCGCCATGGGGACGAGCGTCGGGGTGAAGCTGATGCGCACGCCCTGGGCACCCGCGGACTCGAGGTTCTGCACGATCTCGGGGATGTGACGGTGGGAGCCGCCGACGGCGTAGGGAACCGCGGCGCCGAGCGCCTCCGAGGCGAGCAGGTGAGGGGCGAGCTTCTTGCCCGCACCCGAATAGCCGTTGGCGAGCACCGCGACGATGTCGGTGGGATCGACGACCCCAGCGGCGACCCCGGGCTGAAGCGCGAGCGTCACCGCCGTGACATTGCAGCCTGGCACCGCGACGCGGCGGGCACCCGCGAGCGCGTCGCGCTGGTGACCCGCGGCGGTGATGAGCTCGGGCATGCCGTACGGCCACGTGCCCGCGTGCTCGCCGCCGTAGTAGGACGACCACGCCTGCGCGCTCGCGAGCCGGTGGTCGGCACCGCAGTCGAGCACGAGCGTGTCGGGCGGAAGTTGCGCCGCGATGTCTCCCGAGGCGCCATGGGGCAGGGCCAGCACCACGACATCGTGCCCCGCGAGGTTCTCCGCGGTGGTGTCGACGAGCACGCGGTCGGCCAGCGTGCGCAGGTGGGGCTGGTGGACTCCCAGCAGGTCTCCCGCGCTGGAGTGCGCCGTGAGCGCGCCGAATTCGACGTCGGGGTGCGCGGAGAACACGCGCAACACCTCACCACCCACATACCCGGAGGCGCCGGAGACCGCGACACTGATGCTCATATGCATAACCATACATGAGCTTGCATGGAGCATCGTCGCACCACGTACGATGCACCCTGTGAGAGCGATCGAGGTGGCGCGGACGGGCGGACCCGAGGTGCTCGAGATGGTCGAACGAGACCGCCCCGTGGCGCGTCCGGGACACGTCGTGGTGCGCGTCGAGACCGCCGGCGTCAACTTCATCGACACGTACGAGCGGTCCGGCGCATATTCGCTCGCGCTGCCCTTCGTTCCAGGCAAGGAGGGTGCGGGCGAGATCGTCGAGGTCGGCGAGGGCGTCGACGGCTTTGTCGAGGGCGAGGGAGTCGCTTGGGCCTTCACTCCCGGTTCGTATGCCGAGTACGTCGAGGTGCCGGTGACCGACCTCTACGCGGTTCCCGAGGACGTCGAACTCGACATGGCGGCCGCCGCGATGCTCCAGGGACTCACTGCGCACTTCCTGGTGACCTCCGCCTACACCGTCATGCCGGGCGACACCGTGCTGGTCCATGCGGCCGCGGGCGGAGTCGGGTTGCTGCTCACGCAGCTGGCCGTCGCCCGGGGCGCGACCGTCATCGGGACGGTCGGCTCGGAGGACAAGGCGCGCATCGCGCTCCAGGCCGGCCTCAGCCACGTCCTGCGCTACGACCTCATGGACGATCTCGCCCACGACCTGCCCGCCGCGGTCCGTTCCCTCGCGCCCGACGGCGTCGACGCGGCGTATGACGGCGTGGGGCGCACCACGTTCGACGGCTCGCTCGCCTCGGTGCGCAGGCGCGGCAGCCTCGTGCTGTTCGGGGCGGCGTCGGGGCCCGTGCCCCCGGTCGACCCGCAGCGTCTCAACGTGGCCGGCTCGATCACGCTCAGCCGACCCTCGCTGCGCGACTTCATCGCCACTGCGGAGGAGCGCGAATGGCGCTCGAGCGACATCTTCCACGGGATCCTGCTCGGCGACCTCAGCGTGAGGATCGATCGCGGCTACTCGCTCGACGAGGCCGCCGACGCGCATCGTGCACTCGAGGGCCGGCGCACGAGCGGGAAGCTGCTGCTGCATCCCTGACACGCGGCCGTGTCCTGGTCGACACGCGTTCGTGACATCGACCCGGCACAATATTGCGCATGCAGACCCTGAGGCTCCGTGTGATGCGACCGACCGATCTTGAGGCGGTCGCGGCCCTCAACGCGGGCGCCTCCCCCGCCGTCAATCTCCTCGATGCCGCGGAGCTCGCCGACCTCTACGAGATGTGCGACGTGGCGCTGGTCGCGACCAACCACGACCGCGAGCTCATCGCCTTCCTGCTCAGCCTGGGGATGGGCCAGCCGTACGGCTCGGAGAACTACCGCTGGTTCGAGGACCGCGGCGTGCGTCATCAGTACATCGACAGGATCGTGGTCGCCCCGAGCGCCAAGGGATCGGGCGTGGGTCGGGCCCTCTACGAGTCGGTGTTCGAGCGTGCCCGCGAGCGCGGCGCGAACGAGGTCACCACCGAGGTCCAGCTCGACCCGCCCAACCCGGGCTCCGTGACCTTCCACGAGCACCTGGGATTCCAGCGCGTCGCGGAGCAGCACACCCGCGGCGGCACCGTCCACGTGGCCCTGCTCGCGCGATCCGTGTACTGAGGAGCGTGCGCGGACTGCCCGCGCCGCGTCTCCGCGCGCGCTACGGCGAGGAGGGAGCGGCGGTGGCGGCGGCATCGGCCACCGGCGTGCGCTGGTCGACGTGGCGTCGTAGCGCATACGCGAGCACCCGCTCCTCGGCCGCATAGCGGCGCGCCGTGAGCCTCACGAGCTCGCGCACCTCGGTCGAGTCGAGGTGATCGCCCGCGCCGCCCAGGAGCGAGCGGACGAATCCCACGACGTCCGCGCCGGGGCGAATCGTGGCATGGGCCATGAACCCGATCGACTCCCACGTGCCCGGACCGAGACCGCGCACCGCGAGCAACAGGTTTGCCACGGAGGCCTCGCGCTCGCGCACCGCGTCCTGGAAGTCCTTGGCGGTGCGAATGCCGGTGCCCACCAGCAGCCGGGCGGCCTCGTGGATGACGTCGGCGCGCCGGCGCGGGACGCCGAGCACGGTCGAGTCTCCCCAGCGCTCCCCGATGACGGCACGCAGGTCCACCGGCTCGATCGCGACCAGATCCGCGAGATCGTCGAGCATGCTTCCCGCGCGGCGCCTCATGACGGTGTCCGCGATGTCGGCGACCGCGGCGGCCGGCAGCTGAGCCGCGAAGACGCCAGTGATGAGGGCGAGTTCGCTCTGAGACGGGAAACCCCACGGGGCGGCATCTCTCCAGCCGTCCGGCAGGATCCCGGTGAGCGCCGCCCTCAGCTCCGGCACCAGGTTCTCCACCACATGCTCAACCTACTCCCGCCGAGTGGCGGCGGCTACCACTCGCAGCGGAGCATCGTCATAGGCTCGGGACATGCGCATCCTCGTCATCGGCGGCACCGGCCTCATCTCCTCCGCGCTCGTCGCGCACGCGGCTCGCGACGGCCACGACGTCACCGTGGTGACGCGAGGCCACTCGACCCTGGCCCCGCTTCCGTCTGGCGTGCATTCCCTGCGCGCCGACGCGACCGACGCCCCCGCCCTGCGCACGGCGCTGCACGGCCTGCGTCTGCGCCGCGAGCGCTTCGATGCCGTCGTGCAGTTCATCGCGTTCACGCCGGAGCACGTCGCGGCGGACGTGGAGACCTTCGCCTCCCTGACGGACCAGTACGTGTTGGTCGCCACCTCGGCCTCGTACGCGACGTTCGACCGCTTCTACCCGCTCACCGAAGACACCCCTCAGGAGAACCTCTTCTGGGAGTACGCACGACTCAAGGCGCAGTGCGAGCGGGTGTTGCGCGACCGCGCGGACGCCGCGGGCCTGGGTTGGACCGTGGTACGCCCGGCGCACACGTACGGCGCCTCGAAGATTCCTGGCTACACCGGCAACTCGTCGCACCCGTGGACCCTCGTCGCACGCATGCGCCGCGGCGCGGACATCGTCATCCCAGGGGACGGCACGTCGCTGTGGACGCTCACGCACGCACGGGACGTGGCCTCGGGGATGCTGGGGCTCCTCGGCAACCCGGCCGCTCTCGGCGAGGCGGTGCACATCACGTCCGACGAGGCCCTGACGTGGATGGGCATCCACGCGCACATCGCACGTGCCGCGGGGCTCAC
This sequence comes from Demequina sediminis, assembly GCF_030296675.1. Classification (GTDB taxonomy): domain Bacteria; phylum Actinomycetota; class Actinomycetes; order Actinomycetales; family Demequinaceae; genus Demequina; species Demequina sediminis. The sequence goes on from NZ_AP027736.1 coordinate 1,009,827, forward strand.
CGCGGAGCAGTTCGCAGCCCAATGCGTGCACGTGCCCTCGGAGGCGCTGATCGCGGCACGCCCGCGCGAAGAGGGCTCGATCCGCGGCGACAAGATGCACGCCGCGGTGTACGACACCTCGAAGCTCCGCCGCCTGGTCCCCGGCTGGACGCCGACGACCTCCTTCGCGGAGGGGATCGCCGAGTCGATCGCGTGGTTCGAGGCGGACCCCGCCCGCCAGCAGATCAACCAGGACGCCGATGCGATGCTCGACGCGATCGCGGCGATCTATCGCGACGCGCTGGACCGCGTGCGCGCCGAGGTCACGCCGGGCCTCGAGCAGTCCGCGGCGCGATAGCCATGCCTCCGGCACCCGGACGAGACCCCGAGGTCGCGTTTCCGCTCGCGATCGCGGCGGTCGTGTTGGGGGTCGTGGGACTCACCGTGCCATTGCTCGCATGGGTTGCGCTGGGGCTCAGCGTGATCGCCTACCTCCTCAACATGCCTCACGCGCCCACGCGCACACTGGCGATCGTGGGCGCGGTGCTGGGTCTCGTGGGCGTCTCGCAGTCGCTCATCGGCTGAGGCGGACCGGGCCCTAGGTAGCGGGCCGGGCGTGGCGTGCGGGCGTAGTGTCGAGACGGACGAAGGGAGCACCCATGCACGCGATCGCCGCGTTCGCCGGCCTGCCGATCGAGAGCCACGACGCGCTCGTCGATGTCGAGTTGCCGATGCCCGACCACGGGCCGCGCGACCTGCTCATCCGGGTCGAGGCGGTGTCCGTCAACCCCGTCGACGTCAAGGTGCGCGTCAACCGCTCCACCCCGGACCGCGCGCGCGTGCTGGGCTACGACGGCGCCGGGGTGGTCGAGGCCGTCGGCGCCGAGGTCGAGGGCTTCGCCCCCGGTGACGAGGTGTGGTGGGCGGGCGACCTCAAGCGCGCGGGATCGAACGCCGAGTTCCAGGCGGTCGACCACCGCATCGTCGCCCACAAGCCCACGACGTGGACGTTCGCGCAGGCGGCCGCGCTGCCCCTCACCGCGCTGACCGCGCTTGAGACCTTCGGCGACCACCTGCGGCTCGACGCGACCAGCACGGGAACCCTGCTGATGGTGGGCGGCGCGGGCGGCGTCGGTTCCATCGCGATCCAGCTCGCGAAGGCGACCACGGACGTGCGAGTGCTGGCGACGGCGTCGCGCGAGGCCTCCTCCACCTGGGTGCGGGAGATGGGGGCCGATGCCGTGGTGGACCACCGCGACCTGGTCGCCGGGGTGCTGGCGGAGGCCCCCGAGGGGGTCGAATACGTGTTCTCGGCCTACACACCGGGCAACATCGCGTCGTACGCGAAGATTGGCACCCCCTTCGGCCACGTCGTGGTGATCGACGACGGCGCCGAGGACATCGCGCCGCTCAAGTCGAAGTCGATGTCGCTGCACTGGGAGTTCATGTTCACCCGGGCGTTCCACCAGGCGAAGGACATGCACCGCCAGGGCGAGATGCTCGCGCAGGTCGCACACCTCGCCGACCGCGGCGAGATCCGCTCCACCGCGACCGAGTTTCTCGACGGATTCACGGCGGCCTCGCTGCGCGAGGCCCACCGTCGTGTCGAGTCGACCTCCGTGATCGGCAAGGTGGTGGTCCACCGCTAGCAACCTCGGCGTCGCGCGTCTGGCCGTCAGTGCGAGAGGATGCCGCGGTAGATCGCGAGGTCTTCGTCCGAGAACACGCAGAACACCACGGACTCCACGTCGGGCGCGGTCGCGAGCGCTCGTCGCACCGCATGCACCGCGATCGCCGCCGCCTGGTCCTGCGGGTAGCCGAAGATCCCCGTGGAGATGGACGGGAAGGCGACCGAACGGCACCCGTGCTCCTGCGCGAGCACCACCGCCGCGGTGTAGCAGCCCGCGAGGGCCTCGGCCTCGCCCTGGTCTCCCCCGTGCCAGACGGGCCCCACCGCATGAATCACGTGGCGCGCGGGAAGGCGGTGTCCGCCGGTGATGCGCGCCTGCCCAGTGGGGCAGCCACGCAGCGCGGCACACTCCTCGAGCAGTCCCGGACCCGCGGCACGGTGAATCGCGCCGTCGACGCCGCCGCCTCCGAGGAGCGACGAGTTCGCCGCGTTGACGATCGCGTCGACCGCGACCCTGGTGATGTCCGCCCGTCGCACCGAGAGCACCGCCGTCATCGCCGTCTCCTCTCCCTGTCCTCACCCTAGGGCGACACCGGGAACATCGGCCGCTCGCCGAGGGTTGGGTCGACATGACCTGGACGAGCGACAGCATTCCCGACCTCACCGGCCGCGTCGCCGTGGTCACCGGAGCCAACGGCGGGCTGGGCCTGGCGTGCACTACCGCGCTCGCACGGAGGGGCGCCCACGTGGTGATGGCGGCGCGCTCCCCTCCAAGACGGCCGATGCCACGGCCGCGGTCCTCTCGCAGGTGCCGGGCGCCTCGCTCGAGAGCGTCCCGCTCGATCTCGCCTCTCAAGAGGCGGCGCGCGCGGCGGGCGACCTCATTGCCGGCCGGCACTCGCGCATCGACATCGTCATCGCCAACGCGGGCGTCATGGCACTGCCCCAGGGCCGCACCCCCGATGGCTTCGAGACCCAGCTCGCGGTCAACCACCTCGGCCACTGGACCCTGCTCGCGCGGCTCATGCCGGGCATCGTCGCCGCGCCCGCGGCACGCATCGTCACCACCACGTCGATCGCGCGACTTGTCGGCGCTCCCGTCGACCCCGCCGACCCCCACCTCGACGAGGGCTACGAGGACTGGGCCGCATACGGACGCTCGAAGCTCGCGGCCCTCCATCTCGCGATCGGGCTCGACCGCGCACTGCGGGCCGCGGGCCTGCCCGCACGTGCCCTCGCGGCGCATCCCGGAATCTCCCACACTGACCTTCAGAAGCGCACCGTGCGCGAGGGCGGCGGTGGGACCCAGGGACCGTTCTGGGAGCGCTATGCCGAGCGCAGGGGCATGAGCCCCGAGCGCGGCGCGCTGTCGCAGTTGCGCGCCGCGACGGACCCACGCGCGCGCGGCGGCTCGCTCTACGGCCCCCGGTGGGCGCTTGCCGGGGATCCCGTCCGCCGGTTGCTCGTGCGCGAGCGCGGCCGGTCTCTCGACCGTGCGATCGCGCGCCTGTGGAGCGTCTCGGAGTCGCTGACCGGGGAGACGCTCGACCCCTCGCCACAGCACCAACGGGCATAATCTCGGGCAAAGGGGATTGTCTGGCGGTCCTTGTCGGTTGTCGCACGTGTGGGATGCGCCGCTCCCGCCGCCTTCCCCGGCGCACGGGGTCGAGGAGGACAGCATGACGCGGGACCAGTTGACGTTCGACAATCCCAAGGAGCGCTACGCGGACCTGCGCGGCGAGGCCCAGGAGCAGCCATTCCCCGGCCTCGACAGGGATCTCACGCCGAGCGCGGACCACGGGGAGCTCTCGTATCGCGGCACGGGGCGCCTCGAGGGGCGCAAGGCGCTCGTGACGGGCGCGGACTCGGGAATCGGCGCCGCCGTGGCGATCGCCTTCGCGCGCGAGGGCGCCGACGTCGCGCTGTCGTATCTGCCCGAGGAGCAGGTGGACGCCCAACGGATCGCTCGCCTCATCGAGGATGCGGGCCGCCACGCGGTGCTGTTGCCCGGCGACATCCGCGATCACGAGTTCTGCACGTCGCTGGTCTCGGACGCCGTGCAGCAGCTGGACGGCCTCGACATCCTGGTCAACAATGCGGGACACCAGGTCTACGAGACCGACTTCGAGAACCTTGAGCCCGAGCAACTCGAGCGCACCCTCACGACCAACATCTCCGCGATGTTCTGGATCACGCAGGCGGCGCTTCCGCACCTCCCGGCGGGCTCGGCCATCATCAACACGACCTCGGTCCAGGCGTACAAGCCGTCTCCGATCCTGGTCGACTACGCCTCGACCAAGGCCGCGATCAACGCGTACACCAAGGCGCTCGCGCAGCAACTCGCCTCGCGCGGGATCCGCGTCAACGCGGTGGCCCCCGGCCCCATCTGGACGCCGCTGCAGGTCACCGAGGGGCAGCCGCCCGAGAAGCTCGACGGCTTCGGTGAGAACACCGCGCTGGGCCGCATGGGACAACCGGTCGAGTGTGCCCCTGCCTACGTGTTCCTCGCCTCGCCCGAGTCGAGCTACGTGGTGGGCGAGACCATCAACGTCAACGGCGGGCTGCCCACGCCCTAGCCTCGCTCGCACCGCTACGCGCAACGTCGTATGGCTCACGCGCACTGGGCGAGAGAGACTGCAGCCGGCGGGGCCGTTCCCCCGCCGGCTGGGGACGCCATGGACGCCACGCACCTGCGGGGGCAGCCGCCGCGACCATTGTCGGCGTGCTCCTGGCCGGCTGCGGCGGCGCGGCCTCGCCCGCCTCCCCCACCCCCACCGCACTCGCGACGGGTGCGGGAGGATCCGCGAGCCCCGCGCCCGCACCCTCGGACACCGCGACGGGTGAAGTTGACCCCGTTTCCCGGACAGGTAGTTGGTTGGTCATGCGGCCAGCGCGAGCTGGTGGCGTTCGTACTCTAGCGGGCTGAGGTAGCCCAGGGCGCTGTGGCGTCGGCGGGCGTTGTACCAGCCGTCGATCCAGGTGTAGGAGCCTCGCCGGGCATCCTCGATGGTCGCGAAGACGTGCCGGTGGTAGTACTCGTTTTTGAACACCGACCAGAACGACTCGGCCGGGGCGTTATCCCAACACACGCCGGTGCGGCCCATCGATCGCAGCAGTCCGAGTTCCTTGGCGGCAGCGGCGATCTGTGCGCTGGTGTATTGGACGCCGCGGTCGGCGTGGAAGACGACCTTGCCGGCCAGGTCGCCGCGCAGGGCCACGGCCTGGCGCAGCGCGGCCTCGACCACGTCGGTGTGCAGCGAGTCGGCGACGGCCCGACCCAGGACCCTGCGGGTGTGTCCATCGCGCACGACGCACAGGTACGCCCAGCCCTCACCGGTGCGCAGATACGTGATGTCGGACAGCCACACGCAGTCACGTGCGCCGGTGTCGAAAGCGCGCTCGACAAGGTCAGGCACGGGGAACGGGTCGGCACCACGCACCGTGGTCGGCGGATGCCACGTGCGCGGGCTGATCCCTGCGATACCAGCGTCTTTCATCAACGACGCGACCTTCTTGCGTGACACCGCCACACCCTCGTCGCGCAGGTCCGCCCGGATGCGCGGGGCCCCATAGGTGCCAGCCGACGCATCGTGGAACGCGCGGATCTGAGCCGTGAGATCGGCATCGCGTTGCTCGCGCGCGGAGGGCCCTGCGGCCTGCCTGGCCCGCCACTCGTAGTAGCGGCGACGGTCCACGCCAAGCAGGTCGCACATGCGGGTGACCGGGTAGTTGGCCTTCTCCGCCTCGATCAGCGCGAACCGTTCCTCCGGTCGTGCTTCGAGGCGAAGAAGGCCGCCGCTTTTCCCAAGAACTCGTTATCCATCCGCAGCTCGGCAACCTCGCGCCTGAGCCGATCGAGCTCGGCCCGCTCGTCGACATCCAACGGCCGCTCACCCCCGCCCGACCGTGCCCGCTCGGCCGCGACCCAGCGCCCCAACAAGGCCTCACCCACGCCGATCTCACGCGCCACCGCGACGATCGTGCGCCCGGTATCGATCACCAGCCGCGCAGCCTCACGCCGATACTCCGGCGTATACGTCTTCCTCTTCTTCGTGCCCATCACGGACATCCTCCCCGACAGGCACTCGCTCACGCGAAACCCGTCTGGTCAGTGTCCGGAATCCGGGGTCAACCCCAGGGGACACCCACCGCGGCCACGGAGGGAGAGCCGAACGATGACGAGTACTGCGAGCTCGTGATCGGCGCCGTGACGCGGTACAACGATGCGCTCGCCACGTATGTCGAGGACGCCTTGGCTGCGGTGACCGCCGCGGGCCTCGCCGGCGACATGTCGGGGGTCAACGCCTTGGGCACGACCGTCAACGACCTCGGCCTCGACGCGCGCGATGCGCTGTACGACGCCGTCGAGCTCGCGGATGACCCGGCCGCGCGAGACGGCCTGGCGGGGATGATTGCCTACGTGGACTCCTACCTGTCCCCCGTCGCGCTCGTGATGATCGCGGCCACCGACTTCGCCTCGCTGAACGAGGATCTGGTGAGCCTCACCCAGTCACGCATGGACCTCATCGAGGCACAGTCGGGACACGCCGCTGCCGTCGAGGCCTACACCGAGGATCGCTGCGGAGTCGAGATCGACGTCATGACGGCCGCGTAGGCGTCGCGCCAGCCCGGTGCGGCGCGCATCGGTTGACCCTCATGCGGGACCACGTGCTATCACCGTCCTATGTCCCCTGCAGCGCGAGCGAACGAGCCGTCCGCCGCGGAGTACGAGAGCCTGCTCGCCCTGCTCTCGGAGGCGGCGGCCACCACGACCAGGCACGACTTCGGGGCGGTGGTGTGCGAGGGACTCCTCGGCCTGCTGGAGCCGGCGGTGTCGGTGTCCTACAACGAGATCGGCAACGACATCGACCGCACGGCGGCCGTCATCCGGCCGGACCCTGGACCGGACTGGTTCGCCGAGCACCAGGGCTTCTACGAGGCGCACATGCACGAGAATCCGCTCGTGGCCCTCGCTGCGACCGAGGGCCTGCCCGAGCCGCGTGACTGGGTGGACGTCGACCCAGACCGCCGCTTCGAGACCACCCCGCTCTTTCGAGGCTTCTATGCTCCGCTCGGCATTCGCAGCCAGCTGGCGTTTGCCTTCCCCGGCGACGGCACGATCGTCGGAATCGCCGTCAACCGCGACGGCACGCCCTTCTCGGACCGGGAGCGCAGGCTGATGGGCCTCGCGGCGCCGCTGATCGCGCTCGCGCATCGCCACGCCGTCGGGACCACCGCGCCGCTGCTACGCCCGGCGGGAGCCGGACTCGGGGACGCCTGGACGCCTGCGGATCAGGCGATCGACGTCATGGTGAGCCGGCTGCGCGGGCGCGGCCTGACGGACCGCCAGGCACTCGTGGTGGCGCACGCCGCCGTGGGCGCGACCACGCGACAGCTCGCGCGCACGCTCGGCATCTCGGATGGCACCGCGCGCAAGCACCTCGAGAATGCGTATGCACGGCTGGGGGTCACCAACAGGGTCGCCGCGGCCGCGGTCGCACTGGGGCACGCGGGTCACGAGCGCTCCGCGCCCTCTCACACCTGAAGCATGACCCACGCCAGCGCCGCGATGCAGAGCGCGGCCGTGCCGCCCGCCACCAGCGACTGCCTCACGAGCGCGTGACCGATTGCGGCGGGGCGGCGCAGGACGTGGCCGTGCTCGTCGATGGTCGCCACATACGCCGACACCGACGCGTGGACCGCGAGCGCGAGCCCCACCCCGGCGGCGCCGGCCGCGAGCATCCACCACCCGAAGTCATCGGTGAGCATCCTCGCGATGGCAAGCGCCGCGAGCGCCACCTGGAACGTCGTGCGGCGCCACGACAGGACCGTGAGGTCGACCGCGTACAGATTCTGACGCCTGACCCGCCTGCCCTTCACGTGAGCACCCAACCCACGAGCAACAGCATCACCGCACCCCCCACGCCCGCCGCGATCCACAGTCCCGATCTCAGCTCGGGAATCTCCTCGCCATTGCGCAGCGCGCGATCGTTCACGCGCCAGCTCACGAGGGCCTGAGCTGCGTTCGCGATCGCGAGGAGCAGCAGCACACCGGCGGCGGCAAGCCGCCACCCGATGTCGATCGGCAGGTCGAACGCGACCAGCGCGACCCCCGTGACCATCAGGGCGAGCGCAGTGCGTATCCAGGACAGGAACGTGCGCTCGTTGGATAGCAACACCTGCGCCTCGGCGGCGCGATCACGGTCCTCGTGGGGCATCGGTCCTCCCGGGGTGGAACTCCTCGTCTCGACCGTACTCCGACCGTCGCGGCTCGTCCCGGGCGCATCCGGACTAGAAGAGCGTCACCGGCTCGGCGTGGCGCGCCGCGATGTCCCCCGCCGTGTCGGGATCGGCCGCGCGGGTCCTCCGCCACTCCCCGTTGGCGTCTCGCGCGGTGGCGCGGGACGACACGGAGCCGGTGTTGGGGTCCTCGGCGGCGCGCTCGAGGCCGTGGGCCGCGATCAGCGGCTTGATGCGGTCGGCGAGCCACCGCCGGTATTCACGCGGCGCGTAGGAATCGTCTCCGTAGAGCTCGCGGTAGCGCGGGATGAGGTCGGGGCGGTTGCCGTGGAGCCACTGGGCGAACCATTCCTTGACGCCGGGGCGCAGGTGGAGGGCCGAGTAGGTCACCGAGGTCGCGCCCGCCTCCTTGATGCGCGCGAGGGCGGCGTCGAGGTGGTCCTCGGAGTCGGTGAGAAACGGCAACACCGGCATCATGAAGACCGCGACCGAGAAGCCAGCCTCCGCCGCCGCCGTGACCGTCGCGAGGCGCGCCTGCGTCGTGGGCGTCCCGGGTTCGATGGCCTGCTGGAGGGAGTCGTCGGCGATCGCGATGGACATCCCGAGATCCACGGGGATCGACCCCCGTGCGGCGGTCAGCAGCGGCAGGTCGCGGCGCAGCAGCGAGCCCTTGGTGAGGATCGACAGCGGGGTCCCCGCGTCGGCGAGCGCCCGGATGATGCCGGGCATGAGCCGATACCTACCCTCGCAGCGCTGGTACGGATCGGTGTTGGTGCCCAGCGCCACGTGTTCGCGATTCCACGACGGCCTCGCGAGGTCCTTGCGCAGCGCGTCCGCGATGTTGATCTTGACGATCACCTGCGAGTCGAAGTCGGCGCCCGCATCGAGCTCGAGGTAGCGGTGCGAGGGGCGCGCGAAGCAGTAGACGCACGCATGAGTGCATCCGCGATACGGGTTGACGGTCCACGTGAACGGCACCGCGCTGCCCGGTCCCACGCGGTTGAGCGCGCTCTTCGCGAGCACCTCGTGGAACGTGACGCCCGCGAACTCCGGCGTGGTCACCGTGCGCACCAGGTTCGACATCTTCGCGAGCGCGGGCAGAGCATTCTCCGCTGGCGCGCTCAGCGCCTGTCCCTCCCACCGCATGCGCCCATTCGAACACGTGTTCGAATACCGGTCAAGCGGGCGCGCCCGTCACCGCCAGTTCGATCGTCGGAATCGCGCCCGGATCGGCTTCGAAGAGGAAGGACATCACCACGAGGTCCCACTCCTCGGGACGGGGCACCGACCACGAGGCCGACTCCCCGCTCGCGGGGCCCAACCCCACCGACTCGTCACATGAGCCGACCATGACGAGGGGAGGCGCCGTCAAGGCCTCGCCCAGTGCGACGGAGGTCGCGGGCAGGGTTGTCGTACACGCACCCGTCGCCGGATTCGAGGCAAGCGACGCCCCATCCCCGCGCGCACCCGCGAACGCCACCGAAAGGTCCACCACCCCTGGCGCGTCATCGCGACCGTCCCACGGCCACCAGTAGTCGGAGCGCTCCGCCGTGCTCCACGCGGAGGTCACGAGCGCCACATACGCATCCGCCTGCGCGCTCGAGCCCGCCACGTCCCGATACAACTCGACGCACACGTCGACGGTGCCCGCGAAGCGTTGCGAGAGCGCCTGCCACGGGCGCGCATGCACGGACTCCCATGGAACATCCTCGCGGCAGTCGGTCGCCACCTGGTCGAAGTCTCCCGTGACGACCGGGAGCGGGGCGGCCTCGATCGCCCGCACCTCGGGAGCGGTGGCCACGGTGTCGCCGCGCCACCACAGCCAGCCGCCGATCGCAAGCGTGATCGCCAGCAGAGTGATCACCACGGTACGCATCGGCCCCCTCGCGCCAGAGGGCCCATCACCAGGCCCGATGCGAGCATACGGCGCCTGCCGCCGCACGCGAAGGCGACGCGAGCATCGTCCCCTCACCATACCCGTGACCTACGTCCCTTTTACCCTTCCTTTGGGAAAGGCAGACTCACGCTGGAGGGAGCACCGCAGGCGTGCCCCCGTCCGCATGACGAAGGAGCCGAGCGTGACCGACACCTTGACGTACCTGGACCAGTTGACCCTCGCACCCGAGGTGCGCGCGCTCCTCGAAGCCGCGCCCTCGGTCACGGTGCCCGCGACGCGGGCGGAGCTCTACGCCCTCTCGCTCGGCCCCGAGGGGGGACCCGTGTTCTCCGTCGACTACGACGTCGACGGAGAGGTGGTCACCGAGGCCACCGTCACGCGCTGCCGCAACGGCATGGCGGTCAACTATCCCGAGGACTACATGCGCAGGCGCGACCCGCAGTGCATGGTGATCGCGGACGACCGCCCCACGGACAAGACGCGCTTCGTGGATCGCTTTGGCCACGGCTTCGCCGACACCCGCGCGGACACGCTCGCATGGCTCGCGCGCCAGGACCTCGTGGTCGTGCCGTTCAAGGCGGGTGGACTCACCTACGGCTCGCCGTCGCTCGCGATCGTGCCCGTCAACGCCGGCTTCTTCGCGACCGCGCTGGTGGACCTCCAGGGCTGGGTGACCTTCGAGGAGCTCGGGGCCTACGAGCCGCGCTCGATCCTCTACGTCGCGCCGCCGTTCCGGCACACGCACTTTGACGGCCGCCAGGTGGTGGTCCACGACCGCTCCGAGACGCTCCACGAGATCTTCGCCTACAACCTCTACCCGGGTCCGAGCGCCAAGAAGGGCGTGTTCTCGGTGTTGCTCGACATCGGCGAGCAGGAGGGCTGGATCACGGCGCACGCCTCCGCGGTGCGCGTCACGACTCCGTACGACAACGAGACCGTGATCATGCACGAGGGCGCCTCGGGAGGCGGCAAGTCCGAAATGTGCCAGGACCTGCGCCGCGAGGACGACGGCCGCATCCTGCTCGGTACCAATGTCGTGACCGACGAGCCCTACCTGGTGACCCTCTCCGAGACCTCGGATCTGTCCCCCGTGACCGACGACATGACGCTGTGCCATCCCGCCGTTCAGGATGGGTCGGGCCGCATGGTGGTCGCGGATGCCGAGGACGGCTGGTTCGTGCGCGTCGACAACCTCACGACGTACGGCGAGGACGTCCAGTTCGAGCGCGCCGTCATCCACCCCGACACGCCGCTCGTGTTCTTCAGCATCGACGGCGTCGCCGACGCGACCGCCCTGCCGTGGGAGCACACCCCCGACTCGACCGGCAAGCCGTGCCCGAACCCGCGGGTGGTGATTCCCCGTCGCATGATTCGCGGCGTGATCGACCAGCCCATGGGCGTCGACGTGCGCACGTTCGGCGTGCGCATGCCCGCGTGCACCAAGGACAACCCGACCTACGGGATCATGGGGCTCACGCACTTCGTGCCCCCCGCGATCGCGTGGCTGTGGCGTCTCATCGCCCCGCGCGGCGACAAGAATCCCTCGATCGGCGAGGCGGCCGATGCCGTGCGCACGCTCGAGCACGGCGGCATGGTGTCCGAGGGCGTGGGCTCATACTGGCCGTTCTCGACGGGAACCAAGGTCGAGGCGGCCAACCTGCTGCTGCGCCAGATCGTGGACTTCCACCACACGCGCTACGTCCTCACGCCCAACCAGCACGTGGGCGCCTACAAGGTCGGATTCTCGGCCGAGTGGCTCACGCGCGAGTGGCTCGCCCGCAAGGGTGCCGGCCGCATGAGGGCCGATCAGCTCGAGCCGGCGCGCTGCGCGCTGTTCGGCTACGCACCCAAGGAGATCACCCTCGACGGCCAGCCGGTGCGCCGCACGCTGCTGCGCCCGGAGCTGCAGTCGCAGGTCGGCACCGAGGCGTACGACGCCGGCTGTGCGATCCTCACCGGCTTCTTCAAGGAGCAGTTGCGTCAGTTCATGACCGAGGACCTCGACCCGCTGGGCCGCCAGATCATCGAACTGTGCCTGCGGGACGCGAGCGTCGAGGAGTACGAGGCGCTCACGCCCATGTACTACTAGGGGCCGTGCGAGAGGGGACGATGCCCCGCCCGGGTGGGTGGGGCATCGTCCCTTCTGCGTACGGCGGGCCGGGACTTCAGGGTGGTGCCCACGTCACGCGCGCCCGCTAGCGTGGCGGGGTGACTCAGGACATGCCCACCCCGGACCCCAGCCGCACCGAGTACGACAAGCTCCAGGCCGACGAGTGGTTCCGGTACCGCGCGGGCCCGGAGCTCGCGGACATGCAGCGCGCGACCCTCGCTCGCCTGCGCGACCTCAACGGCCGCTACTACGAGGACCCCGAGGGCTCGACCCGTGCGCTCTCGGAACTGGTCGGCGAGTGCGGCCCTGGGCTCGACTTCCGCCCCCCGGTGTACCTCGAGTACCGCGAGCGCGTGCGCTTCGGCGCGAACGTCTTCATCAACGCGAACCTCATGATCGTCGGCTCGGGCACCGTGACCATCGGCGACAACGCGCTGATCGGGCCCGACGCGCGCTTCTACACCGTCAACCACGTGCTCGACGTCGAGCTGCGCCGCGAGGGCTGGGAGCGCGGCCTTCCCATCACGCTCGAGGCCGACGTGTGGCTCGGCGGATCGGTCGTGATCTGCCCCGGGGTGACGATCGGCCGCGGGTCGGTCGTGGGCGCCGGCTCCGTGGTCACGCGCGACGTGCCGCCCGGCGTGGTGGTCGCGGGCAACCCCGCCCGCGTCATCAAGGAGATCTGAACCCGGGCATCGTCCCCGACCCGACCCGCCCCACCCTCCCGCCTCCGCTCAGGTGCGCAAGTCACACATCTGAGGCCACGTGCGACCGGATCCCCGTTCAGCGCCGCCACACCGGTCACCAGATGTGTGACTTGTGAAAGCTCAAGGTCGACGATGCCGGCCCAGCACACACCGCTCAGCGCGGGGTGGCCGCGATCACCCCGGCGTATGGGCCCAGGAACGGCGTGGGATCCGGAGCCCCCGACACCCACAGCTGCGAGATCTGCCCATCGAGATACAGCGCGTCCTCGACGCCGAGCTCGTCGCGGAACATCACGGCAAAGTCCCACAGGTTGACGTACGTCCTGGTGATGACCAGGTAGACCGTCCGCCCGTCGGGGCTCACGCCCACTCCCGACCGCAGCGCGGTGTTCGAGCTGCCCTCCGTGAACTGGGGGTGGACCTCGCCATCAAGCAGCAGCGCAGGGCCCGACTGGGTCGCCTGCTCGACGCCCGCGCCGGTGTAGGCCGTGGACTCGACGACCGCGGCCGTGCCGTCAGCGCGGACCTCGAACACCGCGTTGGGCATGAGGTGAAAGTTCCCCGCGCCCTCGGCCAGGTTGAGCGCACGCAGTTCCTCTCCATCGGACACCAACAGGCCGCCCGGCGACAGGTCCTCGCTGAAGATTCCCGCGTTGGTGAGCACCGCGACCTCGGGATGGGCCTCGAGATACTCCGCGAGGTCGGTGCCCTCCGGGTCCTGCGGCCAGTCGACCCGCACGTCCCACGCGTCGAGGTCGAGCTCGACCACTCCGTAGGAGCCCCGCTCCCCCAGATTCAGGACCCGAGTCGGCACGTCGACGGGCGGCGCGACGGTGGGAGGGGACGATGCCCCGGGCGCCGGAGTCGACGGCGCCACGGTGGTGGGCACGGCAGTCGAGGGCGCCGCGGTAGCGGGGATAGCGGCGGGCGAGGAGCCGACCGAGCACCCGACCACGAGGCCCGCCATCGCAACTGCGACGAGGACGAGGCGACGAGACACCCCTGCAGGCTACCCGCGGCGTAGCCTGGCCACGTGGACCATCACCTGAGGATCGCGACGGCCGCGGACGCGGAGAGCGCGGCGCGCCTGCTCGTGGACTTCAACCGAGAGTTCGACTCCCCCGCGCCCGAGGCGGCGCAGATCGCGCCGCGCCTCGCGGCGCTGCTCGAGTCCCAGCACACCTTCGCGGTGCTCGGCGGCGAACCACCCGCCGGCATCGCACTCGTCACGCTCCGGCCCAACGTGTGGTTCGACGGTCCCGTCGCGCTGCTCGACGAGCTCTACGTGCGACCCGACCTCCGCTCCCACGGCATGGGCACGGCCTTGGTCGACGCCGTCGTGACGCATGCCCGGTCCCACGGGGTCGCTCTCCTCGAGGTCAACGTCGACGAGTCCGACACGGACGCCCTGCGGTTCTACGACCGCCACGGCTTCGCGCTGCGCCAGCCCGACACGGGTGAACGCGCCTTCTACCTGTCGCGCGCGATCAGCTGACCATCACGCCAAGAATGGGCCACACGACCACCAGCGCGACCGCGGTGACCGCCGCTCCCACTCCCCACACCGCGCCGTTCGGCAGCCGTACCCGCATCGCCAGCCGGATCGCGACGGCGTAGACGCCCAGCGTCACCACTCCCGGAACCAGGAAGAGCCCGTTGTTCCACCCGCCGGAACTCGACATCGCGGCCGCGACCAGGCTGATCACGGCGGCACCACCCCACGCCCACCACGGCGACCATCGCAGGCGCCGCTCGGACCTGGTGTACACCACGGCGCGCACACCCGCGAAGGCTCCCAGCGCGAGCATGTGTAACGCAGTCACGACGATCCCGACCACGACGTAGACCAGCCCCAACCAGGCATCGGGCGGCTCCTGCTCGATCGTGGGCAGAATCAGCATGCCGGGAACCACCCATCCCAGGACCGATCCCAGCAGGAGACCGGCGGCCATGACCACCGTCTCGGACCCCAGGGTGGGACGCGCATCGTCGCTCATGAGGCAAGACTGCCGCACGGGACACCCATTCCTTGGCGCCACGCTTCACCTATACTCGTCGCCATGCCTGACGGTCATAGTCCCGAGCGCCGGCCCGGAGCAGCCCTGCTCCCCCGGCGCCTGCCCCCGTCCGCCGCGCCCATGAGGGAGGCCTCTCGTGACAGAGGCATGGCTCCTCCTGCTGCTGGCGCTGCTCCTCATCCTCGCGAACGCGCTCTTCGTCGCCGCGGAGTTCGCCTTCGTGACGGTCGACCGCCCCACGGTCGACCGTGCCGCCGCGGGCGGCGACAGGCGCGCGCAGTCGCTCCAGGCCGGCCTCAAGAAGCTCTCGACGGAGCTGTCCGGCGCGCAGCTCGGCATCACGGTCACCTCGCTGCTCGTCGGCTTCATCGCCGAGCCTTCGCTCGCGACCCTGCTGCGCAGCCCCCTCTCCACGCTCGGTCTCCCCGAGGGCAGCACGGTGGCGGTGTCGCTGACCCTCGCCTTCGTCATCGCGACCGCCACCCAGATGGTGATCGGCGAGCTCATCCCCAAGAACTGGGCGATTGCCGAACCGCTGCGCGTGGGCCGCGCGGTCGCGGGCGCCCAGCGCGGCTTCACGTGGTTCATGGGGCCGCTGATCCGCTTCCTCAACGGCTCCGCCAACCGCATCGTCCGGTCGTTTGGCATCGAGCCGCGCGAGGAGCTTGCCTCGGCCCGCTCGGCCGGCGAGCTGCAGTCGATCGCGGAGCGCTCGGGCCAACAGGGCACCCTCGAGCCGCGCGTCGCGCAACGCCTCGCGCGCGCCGCGGAGATGCGCGACCGCACCGCGTCCGACGCGATGACCCCGCGCACGCGCGTGCACTTCGTGAGCGCCGATGCCCCGGTGGCCGAGGTCCTTGACCTCGCCTCCCGCACGGGTCACGCACGCTTCCCCGTCATGGGCGAGAGCGTGGACGAGATCGTGGGCGTGGCCCACTTCAAGCGCGCCCTCGCGCTTCCCGCGCGCCAACGCGCGACGACCCCGATCTCGGAGATCGCGATGCCCGTGGACTCCGTGCCGTCGACCATGCCGCTCAGCGCGGTGCTCGAGACGTTGCGCCAGGGCTCGCAGATCGTGGTCGTGGTCGACGAGTACGGCGGCACCGATGGCGTGGTCACGCTCGAGGACCTCGTCGAGGAGATCGTCGGGGAGATCGAGGATGAGCAGGACCGTCCCGTCAGCCGTCATCGCCGCCTCAGCGAGAACCGCTGGTCGCTGTCGGGCCTGCTGCGCCCCGACGAGGCGGGCGAGCTGATGGGCCTGGACCTTCCCGAGGGTCGCGAGTCCGACACCCTGGGCGGCTTCCTCACGGAGCGCCTCGAGCGCTTCCCCGTCGTGGGCGACACGGTCGACTTCGAGGCGCGCGACGAGGCACACCGCGACGAGGACGGCATCCCGGTGCCGGTCACCGCGCGCATGACCGTGGTGCGCCTCGACGGCCACCGCGTCGATCGGGTCCTGGTCGAGGTGGTCCCGCCGCCGGACCCCGATGCGGCATCCGAGCCGCGCTCCGACGCATCGTCCTCTCGGAAGGAGTCCGGCCGTGAGTGACCTCACCGCAATCCTCATCGCCGTCGCCCTGCTGGCAGGCAACGCATTCTTCGTGGGTGCCGAGTTTGCGCTGATCTCGGCACGCCGGACCCAGATCGAGCCGCTCGCCGCGGCGGGCTCGCGCCCGGCACGCATCACGCTGCGCGGCATGGACCGGGTCTCGCTCATGATGGCGGGAGCCCAGCTGGGCATCACGGCATGCTCGCTCGGACTCGGTGCGATCGGCGAACCCGCGGTCGCGCATCAGCTCGAGAAGCCGCTCGAGGCGATCGGCGTGACCGGCCCGTGGCTGCACGGCATCGCCTTCACCATCGCCCTGCTCATCGTGGTGTTCCTCCACATGGTCCTGGGCGAGATGGTGCCCAAGAACATCGCGATCGCCGGCCCCGAGCGCTCGGCGCTCATCCTCGGTCCCGTCCTCTACGGCATCGTCTGGATCCTCAAGCCCGTCATCTGGTCCCTCAACTGGATCGCGAACATCGGCCTGCGCCTCCTGCGCGTCGAGCCGCGCGACGAGGTCACCTCGACGTTCGCGGCCGAGGAGGTCGCGGGACTGCTCGCCGAGTCGCGTCAGGAGGGCCTTCTCGACGAGCACGAGCACCGCGTGCTCACGGGCTCGCTCACGCTGAGCTTCGAGACGGTGCGGGACGTCATGACGCCGCGCGAGGAGCTCGTCACGCTGCCCGTGGACGTCACGCCGCAGCGCGCACAGAAGGAGTGCGTGCGCACCGGCTTCTCGCGCTTCCCGCTCGTGGACGCCGCGGGTCACTTCGTGGGCTACCTGCACCTCAAGGACTTCGCCTCGGTGGCCAGGGGCCACGCCACCAAGCCCGTGCCGTCGACCGCGGTGCGCCCGCTCAGCGAAATCTCGCCCGAGGCCTCGCTTGAGGAGGCGCTCACCGCGATGCAGGCGCGCGGCACCCACCTCGCGCTGGTGCGGGATCCAGAGTCGGGGGAGGTGCTCGGCGCCGCGATGCTCGAGGACGTGATCGAGCGCCTCGTGGGCGAGGTCGTGGACGCGACACAGGCCGTGGGCGCGTAGGCGAGCGGACGGGACGGCACCCATGGACGAGCGCGGCTGGCTGCCGGAGGACGAGTGGCAGCCGGCACGCCGGCCGGTGCCGCCTCCTGCGCCACCCCAGGTGCCGCCGCCAACGCCCCGCCTGCCGGCGGCGGGCTGGCTTCCGGACCCCAGCGAGACCGGGCTCGAGCGCTACTGGGACGGCACCCGCTGGACCCGCCGCATACGGGACCGTGACACGAAGGTCGAGAGGGGCATCGTCCCTCCTGCCTACGCGCTGGCGGCGGCCGAGGCCGAGAGGGCGAGTCGCCGCGAGCGCCGCGGGCGTCGGTGGTTCGGCGCGACGCTGACGGTGCTGGTCCTGGTGCTGGCCTCGAGCTTCGCGAGCAGCGCGGGGCTATTGCCCGAATGGGGCAACCCCGGTGCCGCGGCCTCGGCGGCCCTTGCGCAGGCGATCGCGGAGGCGCCGCCGCTGCCCGAGGACGTCGCGTTCCCGGTGTTCGGATCCTCCGCCATGGTGACGAGCCTCGCCGCGGGGATGGTCGCCCAGCAGGACGACATCGACGTGACCGCGTGGGTGCGCGAGCAGGGTGACGCCGCGGTAGATGACGCGATGCGCGAGGCCCTCGCGCAGAACCCGTATGCGTTCGTCAACGGCTGGACCGTGACGGACTACGGCGCACGCGTCGAGATCTCCCCCGACTACACGTACGACGCGGCCGAGGCGGAACGGCGCCGCGAGCTGACGATGATCGGCGTCGAGGCGGGTCTCGCGGCCTCGGGAGCCCTCGAGACCACCGACCAGGCGGAGCGCGTGCGCCTCATCAACGACTACCTCACGGCGGTGGCCGTCTACGACGATGCCGCGTTCGAGGCGATCGACGCGTCCGGGCAGGCGCTGCCGGGCACCGAGGAGCTCGTGGCCCGCAGCCAAGAGGCCTACGGCATCCTCGTCGACGGCACGGCCGTGTGCAACGGATACGCGATGGCCTTCCTCGCGATGGCGCATGAGGCCGGTCTCGAGGCGGTGATCGCGACGGGATCCGACTCCGCGGGCGTGACAGGCGGGCTGCATGCGTGGAACAAGGTGCGGGTCGACGGCCGGTGGCTGCTCGTGGACGTGACGTGGAACGACGGCTCTCCGCCGAACGAGGACTACCTCCTCATCGAGGACGACTCCAGGGTGCTGGCGACGCGCACGTACGACGCGGAGTGGGTGGTCGACACCGCGCTCGGCAACTACTCGAGTGGGGCGTAGTCGGGCACCACGGTGTCCTCGCCGCCATCGGGCAGGTGGCCTGCCTCGGGCCGGCGTGCCAGGAACACGATCGACGCCACCAAGCCTCCCCAGATGATGGCCATCACCACGATCATCAGGACCAGGGCATCGGCATTCATCGCGGCCTCCCTTCGGGCTCGTACTCGTCGTGCGGATGGTCGGGAAGGCCCAACTGGGCCCGCGTGGGCCACACGTGGAATCGCGCGATGTTGCGGCGCCACCGCAGCAGCGGCATCGCGAGAGCGGCCGCCAGCAGGAACGCGAGCGTCCCCCACCCGAAGACGGCGAGATACCAGCCGGGATAGCCCTCATATCCGTCGTTGATGAGCGTGGTGGTCTTCTGCACGAACATGGAGAGGAGCAGCAGCGCCACGACGTTGACCAGGATCAGCCAGCCGCGCCCGGGACGCAGCGTCGACACCGCCGCGAGGTGGCGCTGAAGTTCGCTCGAACGACCCGCGAACCACAGCGACGCGGCGATCATCGCGACCGCTCCCGCCACGATCCCCAGCTGGTTGGACCACTGGTCGACCACGTCAAGCAGGAACAGCCCCGTCGTGGTGCCGAATCCGATCACCGAGAGCACCGCGGAGACGATACCCACCGCGACCGCGGAGCCTCGCGGGTGCCAGCCGAACTTGTCCTGCAGCGCGCTCGAGACGGCCTGCAGCACGGAGATGAGCGACGTGAGGCCCGCGACTACCAGCGAGCCGAAGAACAACGCGCCAAAGATCTGACCGCCGGGCATCTGGGCGATCACGGTGGGGAACGTGATGAAGGACAACTGCACGCCGGTGAGGCCCTCGAGGTCCGCGACCGCGATCCCCTGCTGGTGGGCGAGGAAGCCTAGCGTCGCGAACACCCCCACGCCGGCGAGGATCTCGAACGAGCTGTTGCCGAACGCGACGACCAGACCGGGCGCGGTGATGTTTGAGCGACGGCGCCGGTACGACGCGTAGGTGAGCATCACCCCGTACGCGAGCGACAGCGAGAAAAAGACCTGCCCGTAGGCCGCGATCCAGACCTGAGGTCGCGCAGCGCGGAGAAGTCGGGAGTGAAGAGAGCCTCGACTCCCTCGGCGGCGCCGTCGAGCATGAGCGCACGCACCACGAGGATGCCGAACGTCACCACGAGCAGCGGGATGCCCACCACGTTGAGTCGCTCGACGCCGTTGTGCAGTCCGAGCGCGAGGATCACGATCGTCACCACCCAGACCGCGACGAGCGGGATGAGGACGCTCGGCACGAACGTGAGGCTCACCGTGCCCGGCTCCCCCAGCTGGAGGAAGTCCCGCGCGAAGAAGGTCGCCGGATCCTCGGCGTAGTCGAGGTTGAAGCTGAAGAAGAAGTAGCTGACGGCCCATCCGATGATGACGGTGTAGTACAGGCCGATCACGAAGCAGATCGCGACGTGGAACCAGCCCACGCCCTCGGCCCGCCGGGCGACGCGGCGCATCGCGAGCGGCGCGGAGCCGCGGAAGCGGTGGCCGATCGCGTTCTCGAGGAACAGGATCGGGATTCCCGCGGTGAGCAGCGCGATCACGTAGGGGATCATGAACGCTCCCCCGCCGTTCTCGTACGCCTGGCCGGGGAAGCGCCAGATGTTGCCCAGTCCCACCGCGGAACCGATGGCTGCCAGGATGAACGCGGTCTGCCCGCTCCAGTGCTCACGCTTCTCGTGAGTGCCGGGGGGCGTGGCTGGCTGCTCGCTCAAGGTGACCTCCGGGTGGGTGCGCCGATGCGCTTCACGCTAGTCCCGGCAGGAACGTCTCGCCTGGTGAGGAGGTCCCAAGGGTCGGGGACGATGCGCGGGTTGACTACACTCGAGGTGGCACCCGATGCCCCATGGTCCTCCTCGACGCCGAGGGGGGCCATTGCCTCATCCCCCGTCAGGAGAGCCCCCATGACCGCCCTGAGCGAGACCCTCATCCCCATCTTCGACGACGTCGTCAAGCGCAACCCTGGCGAGGACGAGTTCCACCAGGCCGTGCGCGAGGTGCTCGAGAGCCTGGGTCCCGTGGTGGCCAAGCACCCCGACTACGCGGACGCGGGTGTCATCGCGCGGCTGTGCGAGCCGGAGCGCCAGGTGATCTTCCGCGTGCCGTGGATGGACGACTCCGGCCGCGCCCAGTTCAACAGGGGCTTCAGGGTGCAGTTCAACTCGTCCCTGGGCCCATACAAAGGCGGCATTCGCTTCCACCCCTCGGTCTATTTGGGCATCGTGAAGTTCCTGGGCTTCGAGCAGATCTTCAAGAACTCCCTCACCGGACTGCCGATCGGTGGCGGCAAGGGCGGGTCCGACTTCGACCCGAAGGGCAAGAGCGATGCCGAGATCATGCGCTTCTGCCAGTCCTTCATGACCGAGCTGTCACGCCACGTGGGCGAGTACACCGACGTTCCCGCGGGAGACATCGGGGTGGGCGGACGCGAGATCGGCTACATGTTCGGCCAGTACAAGCGGATCACCAACCGTTACGAGTCGGGCGTGTTCACCGGCAAGGGACTCGCGTGGGGCGGCTCGCAGGTGCGCACCGAGGCCACCGGCTACGGCACGGTTTTCTTCGTGAACGAGATGCTGCGCACGCGGGGCGACTCTCTCGACGGCAAGCGCGTGGTCGTGTCGGGCTCCGGCAACGTGGCGATCTACGCGATGGAGAAGGTGCATCAGCTGGGCGGCACCGTGGTCGCGTGCTCGGACTCGGACGGATACGTGGTCGATGAGGCCGGCATCGACCTCGACCTGGTGAAGGAGATCAAGCAGGGCCGTCGCGGCAGGCTCAGTGAGTACGCCGAGTCCCGGGGCGCGAACCACCGCACGGGCGGTTCGATTTGGGACGTGCCGTGCGACATCGCGCTGCCGTGCGCCACGCAGAACGAGCTCAATGCGCGCGATGCGGCCACCCTCGCGGGCCACGGATGCGCGATCGTGGCCGAGGGCGCGAACATGCCCTCCACCCCCGAGGCGGTGCGTGTGTTCCGGGAGTCGGGCATCCGATTCGCTCCGGGCAAGGCCGCGAATGCGGGGGCGTCGCCACCAGCGCGCTCGAGATGCAGCAGAACGCGTCACGCGACTCGTGGAGCTTCGAGCACACCGAGCGTCGCCTGCAGGACATCATGAGCGGCATTCACGACCGCTGCCTTACGACCGCCGACGAGTACGGGATGCCAGGCGACTACGTCGCGGGGGCCAACATCGCCGGCTTCACCAAGGTGGCTGACGCCATGCTCGCGCTGGGGCTCGTGTAGAGGCGTGAGGGGCGTGCGGAGCAGCCGCCGCACGCTCCGCCCGCTCCGCACGCTCCGCCCGCTCCGCACGTGCCCCCTATGGGACACCTATGGTCGGTTTGAGGAGTTCTCGGCGCGCTATGGGACACCCATGGTCGCGCGACCCACCCAGCCGCTCTAGGTCCTGCCTTCCCGGCGAAGCGACCCTCAGCGTCCCATGGCAGGCA
The DNA here is from genome assembly GCF_030296675.1 of Demequina sediminis. Taxonomy (GTDB): domain Bacteria; phylum Actinomycetota; class Actinomycetes; order Actinomycetales; family Demequinaceae; genus Demequina; species Demequina sediminis. The sequence goes on from NZ_AP027736.1 coordinate 1,031,711, forward strand.
CACACCGACGTAAACCGACCATGGGTGTCCCATAGCGCGCAAGGTTGGTCAAGGCGAGCGCAAGGGTGGTCAAGGCGAGCGCGCGGGTGGGTAAGGGGGCGCGCGGGCGCGCGGGCGCGCGCGGCAAGCGTGAGCCGAGCAGGCAGTGCGAACGTGCCGCGGCTTAGCGCAGCACCGCCCCGCACTTCTCCCCCGCCGCCGCGATGATCGCGCGCCGCACCTCGAGGACCTCCTCCGCGGTGAGCGTGTGGTCGAACGCGCGCATGCGGACGTTGATCGCGAGCGACTTCTTGCCCTCGCCCACCTGCGGACCCGAGTAGACATCGAACACGCGTGCGTCCTCGACCACGCCCTCACCCGCCGCAAGCACCGCCTCGACCAGGGCCCCGGCGGGCACCGCGGCGTCGACCACGAACGCGAAGTCCTCCTTCGCGAGCACTTGCTGCGACACGGGGGACGCCGTCACCAACACGCCCTCGGACACCGCGATCATCGGGTCGAGCAACAGCTCGAACGCCACGGTCCTGGCCGGCAGGCCCAGGTTCTCGCACACCTTGGGGTGCAGCTCGCCTGCCCCGCCCACGATCTGCCCCTCGAGGCGGTAGATCGCCACGCGGCCGGGGTGGAACGGAGAGGTCGAGAAGCGCTCGCCCGCGTCGGGAGAGACCTCAAGCACCACGCCGCATGCACGCTCGACGCGCTCGACCATCGCCAGGGCGTCGGTCCAGTCCCACGCCGTCGCGTGCCCGTTCCAACCTGCGGCGACCCTGTTGCCCGTCATGATGCCTGCGACGCGTCGCACCTGGCCGGGGATGGCCTTGTTGAGCGCCTCGACATCGTCCGGCGTGATCGATCCACCCGAGTAGGTGGCGGGCACCGCGCCCACGAGGCGACCCAGATACGCGCGCCCCGTCTCGTAGACGGCCACGTCCTGGGCACCGCGGCCCAGGTTGACGCGCACCGCGTCGACCAGGGTCTGCAGCAACGCGGTGCGCAGCAGCGGCTGCTCGGCGCTGAGGGGGTTGGCCAGGCGGATGACGTCGCGGCGCTGGTCGTAGGCGGGCAGCAGGACCTCGTCGAGACGCGCCTCCGAGATGAAGGGGTACGTGAGCACCTGCGTGAGGCCCGCCTCGGCGAGCGACCGCGCGACGGACTTCCGCGCGATCTGCGAGTGGGTGTAGCCGCGGCCAGGAGGGGCGACGGGCAGCACCGAGGGCAGCGCCTCGAGGCCCTGCAGGCGCGCGACCTCCTCGACCAGGTTGATGGGAGCCACCAGGTCGGCACGCCACGTGGGACGGGTCACCACGAGCACCTCGCCGTCGCGCTCGACCTCACACCCGACCTGCTCGAGGGCGTCGATGACCTGCTCGGCGGTGTACGGCACGCCCACGATTCGCGCGGGGAAGTCCACATCCATCTCGATGGGCTCGATCGCAGCGACGTTGTTCACATCCGTGTAGACGTCCTCGATCACGCCGCCGCCGTGCTCGACCAACAGTCGCGCGGCGCGCTCGACGGCGACCGGAGGCAGCGAGGTGTCGACCGCACGCTCGAAGCGCCGTGACGCCTCGGACCCGAGCCGGTGCCTGCGCGCCGTCCGCGCGATCGAGATCGGGTCGAAGTGCGCGCCCTCGAGGAGCACCTCGGTCGTGGCGTCGGAGACCTCAGTGAGGGCACCGCCCATGACACCCGCGATGCCGATTGCGCGCTCGCCGCGTCCGCCCTGCGAGTCCGCGATCACCAGGTCCTCGCCGTGAAGCACGCGAGTGACGTCGTCCAGCGTGACGATGCTCTCGGCCGGTCGCGCGCGACGCACGACGATCGGCTCGCTCACGCGTGCGAGGTCGTACGCGTGCAGCGGCTGACCCAGCTCGAGCATGACGTAGTTGGTGACGTCGACCGCAAGCGAAATCGAGCGCATGCCCGCCGCCTCGAGGCGCGCCTTCATCCAGGCCGGCGACGCGGCCGTGGGGTCGAATCCGCGCACGATGCGCGCGACGAACCGGTCGCACCCCACCGTGCCGCGCACGGGGGCCTGGTCCTCGATCTCGACGCCGAAGCCCGCGCCGGGAGCGCCCGACACGTCGATCGCCGCGGGGTCGCGGAAGGTCTGTCCCGTCGCGTGGGCATATTCGCGCGCGACGCCACGGATCGCGAAGCTGTAGCCGCGATCCGGGGTGACGTTGATCTCAATCGTCGACTCGTCGAGCCCCAGCAGCGCGATCGCGTCCTGTCCGGGCGAGAGGTCGGCCGCGGCGAAGCCCATCTCGGTCAGCACGATGATGCCGGTGTGGTCCTCGCCCAGGCCCAGCTCGCGCGCCGAGCAGATCATGCCGTCCGACCAGTGGCCATACGTCTTGCGCCCCGAGATCGGGAACGGCCCGGGCAGCTCGGCGCCCGGCAGCACCACCACGACGTAGTCGCCCTCGACGAAGTTATGCGCGCCGCAGACGATGCCGCGCGAGGGCGGGAAGGTCTCCTGGTGGTCGGGCTTGTGGCCACGCACCAGGCCATCCGGACCCGCGGGGTCGTTGAACTCCCCCACGTCGACGCGGCAGTAGTTGATGGTCTTGCCGTTCGACTGCGCCTCCTTGACGAGCGACAGGACGCGACCGACGACCAGCGGCCCCTTGACCGGAGGACCGTAGAGCCCCTCCTCCTCGAGGCCCACGCGCGCGAGCGCCGCCGCGACGTCCTCGGGGGACGAGCCGGGCACCAGGTCGACCGACTCCGCGAGCCAGCTAAGCGGAATCTTGGGCATCAGATCTCCATCCCGAACTGCTGTGAGAAGCGCACGTCGCCCTCGACCATGTCGCGCATGTCGGTGACACCGTGGCGGAACATCAGGGTGCGCTCGATCCCCATGCCGAACGCGAAGGCCGTGTAGCGCGTCGGGTCGATGCCCGCGGCCACGAGCACGTTCGGGTGCGTCATGCCGCACCCGCCCCACTCGATCCAGCCCGTGCCACGGCACGTCCGGCACGCGGCGTCCTCGCCGCCGCACACGAAGCAGCGCAGGTCCATCTCGGCGGAGGGCTCCGTGAACGGGAAGAAGGACGGGCGCAGGCGCGTCACGGCCTCGGGCCCGAACATCGCCTTGGCGAAGTGGTCGAGCGTGCCCTTGAGGTGCGCCATCGTCAGGCCCTTGTCGATCGCGAGGCCCTCGATCTGGTGGAACACCGGAGTGTGGGTCGCGTCGAGCTCGTCGGTGCGGAAGGTCTTGCCCGGACACACGACGTAGATGCCGCGGCCCTCGTTCTCGAGTGCCTCGCGACGCTCGAGCGCGGCGCGCACCTGCACGGGCGAGGTGTGGGTCCGCATCAGCAGTCCCGAGCTCGGCGGGTCGATGAAGAACGTGTCCTGCATCTCGCGCGCCGGATGATCGGGGTCGAAGTTGAGGGCGTCGAAGTTGAACCACTCCGCCTCCATCTCGGGGCCCTCGGCGACCTCCCAGCCCATGCCGACGAACACGTCGCACATGCGCTCCTGCATGGTCTCCAAGGGGTGGCGTGCGCCGGGCGCCTGACGCGAGACGGGCAGCGTGACGTCGACGGCCTCCTCGACCAGCACGCGTGCGTCGCGTTCGGCCTCGAGCTCCGCCGTCCGCGCCTCGAGCGCAGCGCCGATGCGTCCGCGCGCCGCGCCCATCGCCTTGCCCGCCGCGGCCTTGTCGGCGGGGGCCAGATCCTTGATACCGCGGTTGGCGAGCGTGAGAGCCGCCTTGTCGCCCGTGTGAGCCAGGCGCGCGTCCTTGAGCTCGTCGAGCGTCGTGGCCGCGGCGAACGCGGCGAGCGCTGACTCGACGGCGGACTCGACGCCCGCGGCGTCGAGCGGGGAAAGATCAGTCATGAGTGGCCCTTCGCAGCCTCGGAAACCTCCGGAAGTCTACCGGTCGCGCGGGGGGCGTCCTGAAGGAGTGAGGGGGACGATGCAGGCGCGGCGGTCGCTGTCAGGCCCGGCGGTTCTCCCCGGGCCTAGATAAAGAAGCGCACGGCGGCGCGGCCTGGACGGCGGCGCGGGCTCGTGGACATGCCCCTCACCGTAGCAGGCGCCTCAGCCGTGGGCGCCCTCGTATGCCGCACCCTTCTCGGTGCGTCGCCCGGACACCATGGCGTGGTCGGCGGCACGCACGAGGTTCGACAGCCGGTACTCACCTCGCGACGTGTCGACCCACCCCGCGCTCACGCCCACGTCGAAGCGTTCCCCCACCGCCTCCTCGAGCAGGTCCTGCGCGCACGTGCGCATGCGCTCGACGTGCCTCTCGGCATCGTCGTGCGAGGCCATCCACAAGACCGCGGCAAACTCGTCTCCGCCCAGGCGCGCGACCACGTCGCGCGGACCGGACGCCTCGACGAGGCCGTCGGCAACGGCGCGCAAGGCGGCATCGCCGATCTCGTGACCGGCGCCGTCGTTGACTGACTTGAAATTGTCCAGGTCGAAGACGGCCACCACCACGCGCGCCGACCTTCGCCTGGCCGCCTGCAGCACGTCGTGGCCGCGCACCTCGAAGTGGTGACGGTTCGACAGGCCCGTGAGGGCATCGGTGCGTGCCCGGGCCGAGAGCTCGCCCGCCGGGAGCCGCAGCACCCACAGGATGAGGCCCAGCACAACCGCGAGCGTGAGGACAAAGATGACGAAGGTGAGCATGGTCCGCTCGAGCGTCGCGATCGTGGGGAGGACGGCGTCGCCCTCGACCTGCACCGCGAGCGTCCAGGGCAGCGACGCGTCGACGGGGCGTTCGTAGTAGACCGAGGTCCCGTGGGGGATCACCGCCCCCGAGCCTGTCGCAACCCGCGTCCCTGCGGGAGGCTCGACTGCGGAGTCGCCCGCGAGGAGCACGCCGTCACCCGTGACCGCCGCCGTCCCGAACCTCACCCCTGAGGACGCGGCGAGCGCGTCCTCGATCACTCTGGAGTCGGTCACCGCCACGACCGCGCCGACGACCTCGCCGGTGCGGTTGCGCGCGGCGAGTGCCGCGTGGAGGAGCGTGCGGCCGTCGTCGGCCACGACGGGCGCCGTCCACACCACCCCGGGCTCGGCGCGCGTGAGCGCGATCCACTGCTCGGGCGCGAGGGCCTGGCGCTGCGTCACGGCGATGTCTCCGCCGGCCTCACGCCGCACCTCCTGGACGGTGCCGTCCCGACCCCACACCTGAATCGCGTCGATCGAGGGATGCGAGGCCAAGGGCGGCCCGGCAAGAGCGAGCACGCGATCGGCGTGTGCGGCGAGCGACGCATCGGCCCCGAGGGATCCCGCGATTGTCCGCAGCGTCGCCTCGGCGGGGCGGGTGGCGCCGGCGACGAGCACCGCGGTGGCGTCGCCGACCACGGTCGCGCCCTCGACGGCGGCCGTCCGTGCATCGGCGACCACCGCGCCGCGGAGCACGAACGACGCGGCGCTGATCGCGACGAGTGCCACCAGCACCGCGCCGAAGACCCACGGCAGAGGATCTGCCGGGCTACGGACCGCGAGGCGGCGGGACACGCTAGAAGGGTGACCCGAAGAGCACCGTCAGGACCGCCGCCATGACCGCGGTGTTGACGAGCGGAAGGCCGATTCTCAGGGCTCGCGGGATCTGAGGATTCTTGACGACCATGACGTTAGTGAGAAACATCAGCACCGCGAGAATCGCGCCGACCCCGAGATACCACCAGAGGACCAGCGCCAGCGGGGCGAACATCGCCGCCCTCTCGGGCGCCTGCACGTGGGCGCCCATCTTGAGGATCGGCTTGCCATCGAGGTACAGGGTCTGGAAACCGGGGATCACGCCGCCCGACGTCAGCCGCGAGGTCGATCCGTTGCGCATCGGGATCGCCCAGCCACCCCTACCGCGCTTGATGACCGCGCCGTCGATCCTCACCTTGTACAGCAGCCCCAGGACGCCGTCGACCTCGACCTTTCCCCGTGAACCCGGGATGTCGAGCCGTCGCGTGTTGTCCATGAAGCCTCCTCAGCAGGCGTCGTCAAGCGACGTCGTCAGTTGCCGGGGAGGATATCAGCAGGCTCGAGGTCCTGGGGGGCGCAGTCGGGCCCGTACGTGCGGCCCTTCTCGACACGCTTGCCCGCCATGAGCGCGGTGTCGGCGTCCGAGACCATCGCCTTGAGGTCGTATCCCGAGTCGGCGCTCGTGGTGAAGCCCGCGGTCACGCCCGCGAGCACGCCGCCGCGGTGCGCGCCAGCCACCGCACGGGCGGCATCGTCGCGCAGACGGCGCGCCACCTCGGCCGCCGAGGCCCGCGAGTCGAGACGCATCACGACCACGAACTCGTCCCCGCCGAGCCGCGCCGCGACATCGCGCACGCGAACCGAGTCGAGCAACACACGGCCGACAGCCTTGATGACGGCGTCGCCCGCCTCGTGGCCGAACGAGTCGTTCACGGACTTGAGGTTATCGAGGTCGAGTGCCAGTACGAGCACATCGGCGCCATCCTCCGCGCTCGTCGCGACCAGCGCGCGTCCCCGGCGCTGCAACTCGTAGCGGTTCGCGAGGCCCGTCAGGGCGTCGGTGCTCGCACGGTCGCGCATCACCCGCACGGGTCGCCACAGGCGCACGAGCAGCATCACCGAGGCGACCAGGACGAGGACCGACAGCGCGGTCATCACGTAGGTCCCGATCTGCGTGCGATAGAGCCCCGGGGTGAGGTCCTTCGCGCGCGCCTCGAGGTGGAGCTCCCAGTCCACTCCCGTGGCGGAGTCGAGCTGGCGCACGAGCCTGACGTGGTCGCCCTCGAGGACCGGCGCGCCGGGCGGCGGAGCGATCGAGGGCAGGCCGATCGCGCCGCCCTCGGGAACCTCGGTGGAGCCGCCGACGGCGTCGCGGAGCACATCGCGCCGGCCCGAAGGCGCCGCCACCACGCGTCCATCCGACGTCAGGATGAAGGCGCGCGCCTCGTCTCCAATCGGAATGTTGTCCAACAACAGCGCGAGACGGTCGATGTCGAGCTCGGCGCCCAGGACGGCCTCGATCTTGCCGTCAATGGCGATCGCCTCGACCGGCGACACGGCGACGTCACCGGTCCTCGCGGAGATGTAGGGCTCGGTCCACGCGACCGTCACGGACGTCATCGCCCGCTCGAACCAGGGGCGCTCGAGCAGGTCGTACTCCGAGGCCTCGGTGAGGGAGGACCGCACGTCAAGCGACGCGGTGAGCTGAGTGCGCGTGATGAGGGTGGGTGCGCCATCGATGCCCAGCACGATGTCGAGCCGCAGGAAGCCGGTGCGCTGCTCGACCAGCATGGTCATGGCGCCGTCGAGATGGCCCACGAAGAGCGCGGACACGCTGTTCTCGCGGCTCACGCGATCCGCGAGCATCCGCGTCAGCGCATCGGTGTTGGGCATGACGCCATCGCGCTCGATCTCTTGCACGACTCCCGTGACCGTGTCGGCCGCGTTGTCCACGAAGTTGCCCACGCGCTCGTTCATGAGTTCGCCGATGTACGAGTAGGTGTCCTCGGCCGCGTCACGGTTGCCGCGGTCGGCCACGATCGCCCCGATGACGGAGACGATGATCTGCGCCGCGAGGATCGTCACCACGGAGAGCGCTACAAGGCGCATGCCGCGCGAACGCGACAAGTGCAGCCTCAGGCGACGAATCTTCATGTCCACCATTGTCCAGGGACATTCGGTGGTTCTCGAATCCCCGGTGGGTGGGGTTCGTCACACCCGCGAAGCCTCGTTGCGAGCCACGCCCGGTGGGGCGTCGCGCCTAGGCGCGCTGCGCCGCGGCGGACGCGTAGAGGCACACGGCGGCAGCGGTGCCCAGGTTGAGGCTCTCGGCGCTGCCGTAGATGGGAATGCGCACCACAGCATCGGCGAGCGAGAGCTCCTCGGGTGTGAGGCCCCAGGCCTCGTTGCCGAACACCCACGCCGTGGGCCCCGCCAGGGAGGCCGGATCGGCGGCGCCGTCCTCGCCCAGGACGTCGTCACCCGAGCCGTCGGCGGCAAGCACCGTGAGGCCAGCGCGCTGCAGCGCGGTCACCGCGTCCGCGAGCGGCGCCCGCGCGACGGGAACGTGGAAGAGGCTGCCCGCGCTCGCGCGGACGACCTTGGGATTCGTGGGATCGACCGAGTCTCCCGCCAACACCACGGCGTCCGCACCCGCGGCATCCGCGACGCGAATCGCGGTGCCGGCGTTGCCCGGATCACGCACGTTGGACAGCACCGCGACCAGGCGGGGGCCCGCCGCAAGGACGTCGTCCAGCGAGGTGCCCGTCGAGTCGACGACGGCGACCACACCCTGGGCGTCGCCACTCATCGCCGCGAGCACCTCGACGGTGCCGAGGTGCACGTACAGTCCGGCGGCCAGCGCCTCGCTCACGATGTCACCGTGGCGGGCGGCCGCCTCGTCGCTCAGGTAGACGTCGCGCACGCGGGGCGCGGCATGGCGCACCGCCTCACGAACGGACTGGGGGCCCTCCACCAGGAGGACGCCCGCACGCGAACGCGCGGAACGCCCCGCCAGGGCCGCGACTCTCTTGACCCGTTCCGCCTTCGCATTCGCGAGCGTCACGGTGAGGTCTGCAGGCCCGACGGGGCGTTCCGACATGGGGCGTGTCCTTACGCGGCGGGCGCGTTGACGTCGGCCGGGAGGGCCTTCTTGGCCGCCTCGACCAGGGTCGCGAACGCGGCCTCGTCGTTCACCGCGAGCTCGGCGAGCATGCGGCGGTCCACCTCGATGCCAGCGGCCTTGAGGCCCTGGATGAAGCGGTTGTAGGTGAGGCCGTGCGCACGAGACGCAGCGTTGATGCGCTGGATCCAGAGCTTGCGGAAGTCACCCTTGCGCTTGCGGCGGTCGTTGTAGCTGTAGACGAGCGAGTGAGTGACCTGCTCCTTCGCCTTCCGGTACAGGCGCGAACGCTGGCCGCGGTAGCCCGCGGCGCGCTCGAGGGTAGTCCGGCGCTTCTTCTGGGCGTTGACCGCCCGCTTGACGCGTGCCATTTCTAGGTCTCCTTAAGACGTGGGGGCGGGCTTACTTGCCCAGCAGCTTCTTGATCTTCTTCGAGTCGGCGTCCGACAGGATCGCGTCGACGGCAACGCGACGCTTGCGCGACGAGTGCTTCTCCTCGAACTTGTGCACGTTCATCGCGTGAGCGTGCTTCACCTTGCCGGTACCCGTGAGCTTGAAGCGCTTCTTGGCACCCGAGTGGGTCTTGTTCTTGGGCATTGCTGCCTCTCCTTACGTGGTCTGGCCGTACCCGGTGGGGCACGGCACGTGTCACGGGCGACTGGCGCCCGAAGCCTGGGGTCCTACTCGGCTGCCTGCTCGGTGTCCGTCTCGACCTCGGCCTCGGGGGCCTCGGACTCGTCGGCACGCTTGGGCGCCTTGCGCTCGTCGCGCGACGCGGCCGCAGCCGCCTTGCGCTCCTCACGCACCTTGCGCTGCTCCTCCATGGCCTCCGCCTTCTTCTTCAGCGGGCCAAGGACGAGCGACATGTTGCGCCCCTCCTGGTTCGGAGCGTTCTCGACGACGCCAAACTCCTCGACCTCCGCGGCCAGCTTCATCAGCAGGCGACGGCCCATCTCGGGGCGCGACTGCTCGCGGCCACGGAACATGATCGTGATCTTGACCTTGTCGCCGCCCTTAAGGAAGCGCACCACGTGACCCTTCTTGGTCTCGTAGTCGTGCTCGTCGATCTTGAGACGGAAACGCATCTCCTTGATCTCGGTGTTGGCCTGATTGCGCCGGGACTCACGCGCCTTGACGGCCGCCTCGTACTTGAACTTTCCGTAGTCCATGAGCTTGACCACGGGAGGGCGCGAATCCGGCGCCACCTCGACCAGGTCGAGCTCGGCGTCCTGCGCCAGACGGAGGGCATCCTCGATACGGACGATGCCAACCTGCTCGCCCTTCGGCCCGACAAGGCGGACCTCGGGAACACGGATGCGCTCGTTGATGCGCGGCTCGTTGATAGCGGCTCCTTCTGTTGCGTGATGCGACCGCCGCACAAGCACCACCCCAGAAACGAGGAAAGGCCCCTGCCCGAATGCGAGCAGAGGCCACCGAGGCACCGGCGCCCGGCCGCACGAGTGCGACGAACGCCGAAACCGAGACCCTGGTCCTTGGCGGTCCGAGGGTGGGAGGTGGACTCCACTTGCGCGTTGCGGCACGTGCCACAACCGGTCGATGCACCAGAATAGCAAGCATGAGCGCGAATGACCAGGAAGCACGTCCCGAGTCCCCCGGCGAGTTCCCCACGCCCCCTCCCCGAGGAGACGATGCGGGGGCCGCCCGCGACCTTGCCGACGTCAGTGCGGTGGAACTTATCACGACGGTGAGCGTTCATCTTCTGAGTGCCGCCGCGCTGCGGTGCGGCCTGGCAGAGGAGGGTGACGAGTACACCGACCTCGACGAGGCGCGCACGATCATCACCGCTCTCGCGGGGCTGGTCACGGCCGCCGCGCCCGACCTTGGCGACACTCATGCCCGCGCCCTGAGGGACGGGCTGCGGAGCGTACAGTTGGCATTCCGGGAGGCCTCGGCCGTCCCGGATCGGCCCGGAGACGGGCCCGGCGAGAAGTTCACGGGGGCGGTCACGTAGTGGCATCTGGGGAGGACAAGGACGCGCGCGGCGCCACTCACGGCGACCTCGCCACCGACGCGAGCGCGCGCGACGCCGTGCCGCGCAGTCGGTCACTCTTCCCCCCGTCTCGACCCCCGCATCGTCCCCTCGCGAGGACGCCCGTGCCGCGGATCCCACGCACCGCGACATCACCGACACCGACGAGTTCGAGGCGGTCTCTGACGCCGCCGTTCCGGTCGACGAGGCTCACCGCTATGGCGAGGACGACGACGCCGACCCCGTGGTCGACGTCGCGGACCCCGACGACGTCGAGCCCGAAGCGGTCCACCATCGACCGCGCTCCGCGGGGCTCATCGTCACCGTCGCGATCATGACGGCGCTGCTGATTGCGGCCGCGGCGTTCGTCGCCTACCTGTGGCGCGTGTCCGAGGCGTGGGAGCTGCGCGTCGCCGAGCTCACGCAGATCGGATACGACCTGGGCGAGCAGCTCGCGGGGAGCGCGCCGCGCTCGCCGAGGCGAATCAGCAGATCGATCTCCTCGACGACCAGCTCACGGCCTCCAAGGACACCGTCCTGAGGCTGCAGGCGCAGAACGCGCAATGGGGCGACGACGCCGCGTACGCGCAGGAGCAGATCCTCGCACTCGAGGAGCTCACGGTCGAGGCGTCGTCGGTGGCGAACTCCCTCAGTCGGTGCATCGAGGGTCACGAGCAGCTCGTCACCTACCTGCAGACGCCCGACGACTACGAGCCCGAGGAGCTTGAGAGCTTCCGTGCGAGCGTCGACGAGCTCTGCACCGCCGCGACGGACGCTCACCTCGACTTCCAGCAGTCGGTGGCCCCGTGAGGCGCACGCGTCAAGCGACCGTTGCCGCGGCCGTCGCCGCGGCTCTCGCGCTCGCCGGGTGCGCGTACGTTCCCGCCGAGCCCGGCGAGCTGCCCTCCGACTTCGTCCCGTCCCCGACCGCCTCCCCTGGGGACGGACCGGGCGCGCTCTCCCCCGACGGCTTCACCGCGGCGCAGCGCATGACGGTGCGCGTGCGCAACGTGGGGTGCGGCTTCATCTCCACCGGCACGGGATTCGCGCTCGACGCCCACACGCTCGTGACCAACCGCCACGTGGTCACCAACTCGAAGCTCATCACCGTGACCACGTACGACGGACGCACCATCACGGCAACCGCGGCGGCCGCGACCACGGTCGCCGACATCGCGATCATCACGACCGAGGAGTCGCTGGGCAACGCCTTCGCGCGACGGGCCCAGGAGGACCCCGCCGAGGGCGACGTCATCACGGTGGTCGGCTACCCGAACGGCGGGCGCCTCACCACGACGACCGGAGTGGTCCTGGGTCCGACCACGGATCCGCTCGGCGGCGCGGTCGGCACGGTCTTCGCCACCAGCGCGAGCGTCGAGCAGGGCTCCTCCGGATCGCCCGTCCTGGACGAGTCCGGCGACGTGGTGGGCGTGATCTACGCGAAGAACTTCTCGAATCAGAGCTTCATCGTGCCCGTGTCGACCCTCAACACCCTGCTGGAGGAGAACGCCTTGCTCGTGCCCGAGACCCCCTGCTCGAACACGCCCATGGGCCTCACGTGAGCGACCCGGTCGCCCCCTGGGCGCCCGAGCCGGTTCCCGCCGAACCACCGCTCCCGTCCGCGGTCGCCCCTTCCCGGGCGCGCTCGCGCCGCGGCCTCACGGTCGCCCTGGTCCTTAGCCTGGTCGGCGTCGTCGGTCTCGCGGTCGCGCTGACGATGCTCGCGCTCGCGCGGTCCTCGTGGGAGGCGCAGAATGCGCAGCTGCGCGAGCGCGTCGAGGCCCTGACCGACGAGGCGAGCGTGCTGAACGCCCGGGTCGCCGAGCTCGAGGAGGCAAGCGCTCAACTCGCGACCCTCAAGGAGGAGTACTCGGCGGCGGTCAACCAGGGAGCCCAGGGCACCGAGTCCGTCGTCGAGCTCGAGTCGATCGTCGACGGGTACCAGGAGTGCGTCACCGCGCAGACCGAGCACTTCGAGGTGCTGCGCTACGCGGACCGCTACGTCGCGTCGAGCATCGTCGAGTCGGAGGCCTCGATCCTCGACTTCTGCACCGAGGTCTCCGCCGCCTACGTGGAGTTCCGGGCCCGCAATGACTGAGCGACGCACCGCGGCGACCCTCGCGCTGGCGTGTGCGGCCGCCGTGACGGTGCTGGCCGCGTGCGTGCCTCTGTCGCCCCCGCCGTACGCGACGCCCTCGCCGGTGCGGGCCACCCCCATGGCCGATGCGGGCAACGGCTTCTCTCACGCCGAGCGTCTCTCGCTGCGGGTCTGGGCGACGACGTGCACGTCGTATCGCAACGGCAGCGCGTGGATGCTCGACGAGACGCACGCGGTCACCAATCGGCACGTGGTCGAGGGAGCCTCGGTGATCGAGCTGACCGACTACAGGGGCACCGAGTATCACGGGACCACCGCGGCGTACTCGGACGAGGACGACCTCGCGATCGTCACGATCGACGGCGCGTTCCCCGAGGCGGCAACGATCGCGGAGGAGGCGCCCGAGATCGGTGAGGCGTTGACGGTCACGGGCTACGCGCTCGGGGGCCCTCTCGAGGCGCTCACCGGGCCGTATGTCGCGCTGCGGGAGAACGACCTCGATCCCGAGGGAGCGCACGTGTACTACATCGAGGTCGAGGCACGCGAGGGCAACTCGGGGTCGCCGGTCACCACCACCGACGGCGAGGTCGTCGGCGTGGTCTTCTCCTCCGACGGCGAGGAGTTCGCCGGCGCCGTCACTCTCGAGCGGTTGCGCGCCTTCCTCGACGCCGACGACGACCGTGTCCCGGTCGACGGGACCTGCTGACGGCGCCTACGCCTGGGCGAGCCTCAGCTCGACGCTGTCGATACGCTGCGCGACCACGCTCGACTGCGCGAGCTGGTGTTGGACGCGCTCGACCACGGCGTCGAGCTCGGGTCGCGTGAGCCCCTCGACCAGCCGCAACACGATCGCGACCTCGGCTCCCCTGCCCGGCACGGCATCGACCGCGCGGAGCGACTCGTCTACCTCGACGGCCTCGGTGATCGCCTCCCTGATGTCAAGCGCCACGGCACCATCGACGATCGCCGGACGCCACGGCTCGCCCTGACCCAGGGCCCAGACCGCCGGTCGCGGGATGAGGACCGTCTCCATGCCGGGGTTGAGCACGAGCGCGCTCCACCCCTCGGCGACGGCGGCGAGAGCGGCGCGCGGCCCCTCCGCGGGAATGGGACGGGCGTGCTCGCTCCATGCCTTCATCGCGTCGACGTCGGTGAAGACGGGCAGCGCGGTGCGCCCGTCGGGCATCTCGACCGCGACGACTCCCGTCGACGCGACCTCGTCCTGCTCGAGGCCGTGACGGCCCACATGACGCTGCTCGCCCGAGGCCACCACGGGAATCAGCACGCGCGCATACGCGAGCGCATCGACCACGTCCGCGAGCGACGTATGCCCGTGCGAGAACTTGATGAGCGCCTGCGCGAGGCGCGCGTCGGCGCTGCCGTCATCGTCGGAGAAGATCGACTCGGGGATCTCCTTGAGGGGCTCGTCCTCGCTCATGACACCAGAGTAGGCCCGCCCTCCGACGGTTCAGGTCCCGGCGAGCCGGTCAAGCTCCGCGATCACGCCGTCGGGCGTCGCGAGCAGCCCGTCCTCGCCCTCGACGCGGGCCCACCGACACCCGTACGCGTCGATGACGATGCGCGTGAGCTCCTCACCCGTGGCGAGGGTGAGCACGTACTCGGGACCCAGCTCCATGGTGCACGGCGACATGAGATCGGCCGGAGCGAGCGCGTCAACCAGGACACGCACCGCCTCGAGGTCCTCGATGGGCGCCGGTCCGTCCGCGAGCGTCCACTCCTCGCCCAGCGTGTACACGCACAGCCAGGCGGCGTCGAACTCGCGGATCTCGGGGGCGCGCGCGGCCGCGGTCGCGTCGCCGCGCGCCGGAGCGAGCGTCTCCGCGCAGGCCGGGGCCGCCACCCGCGCGGTCGGATCCGCGCCACCCGCATCGTCCGCGGGAGCGCACGCCGACATCAACGCGACCACCGCCGCCATCCTCACCGCAGCGCGCATCGTTCCTCCCTCACTGCCAGAGTAGACGCGCGCCGCCACGCGGGGTGGTCCTACGGACGTCCCGCGACGTCGAGCGCCTGCGGAAGCGTGAAGTTGCCGTTGTAGAGGGCCTTGCCCACGATCGCGCCCTCGATGCCGGCGGGCGTGAGCGTGCGCAGCGCGGCGATGTCCTCGAGAGAGCTGATGCCGCCCGACGCCACCACCGGCGCGGACGTGGCCTCGCAGACCTGGCGCAGCAGGTCGAGGTTGGGACCGGAGAGCATGCCGTCCTTCTTCACGTCGGTCACGACGTAGCGCGCACAGCCCGCCGCGTCGAGGCGAGCGAGCACCTCCCACAGGTCCCCGCCGTCCTGGGTCCAGCCGCGTGCCGCCAGGGTCGTGCCGCGCACGTCGAGTCCCACCGCGATGCGGTCGCCGTGACGGTCGATCGCCGATGCCGTCCACTCGGGGTTCTCCAGCGCGGCCGTGCCCAGGTTGACCCGCGCGCAGCCGGTCGCGAGCGCGCGCTCGAGCGACTCGTCGTCGCGGATCCCTCCGCTCATCTCGACCTTGACGTCCACCGCCTTGACCACGGCGGCGAGCAGGTCGGCGTTCGAGCGACGACCGAAGGCCGCGTCGAGGTCCACCAGGTGGATCCACTCCGCGCCGCCCGTGACCCAGTCGAGCGCGGCGGCCAGCGGGTCGCCGTAGCCGGTCTCCGACCCTGCCTCACCCTGCGTGAGACGCACGGCCTGGCCGTCGGCGACGTCGACGGCGGGCAGGAGCTCGAGGCGGGGGTCTGGGTCATCGGGGATCCTCTCGATTGGGACGGAGACGGCGGCGCCAAGTCTCCCACAGGCCCGGCGGCGCCCTCTACAGCGAGAGCACCCAGTTGCGCAGGAGCGCGAGCCCGGCTTCGCCCGACTTCTCGGGGTGGAACTGCGTCGCGCTCAGCGGCCCGTTCTCGACGGCGGCCACGAAGCGGTCCTCGCCCTCGCCGGTCCCCGCGGTCGACCACGTGACGCGCGGCGCGGTGAGGCGCCCGGTGTCCTCGGTGGTGCCGAGCGGGAACTCGCGCGCGCCGTACGAGTGGACAAAGTAGAAGCGCTCGTCCTCGACGCCGGCGAACAGCGTCGAGCCGGATGCCGCCTCGACGTGCGCCCACCCCATGTTGGGCACCACCGGCGTCTGCAGGAGCTCCACCGTGCCGGGCCACTGGTCGAGGCCCTCGGACTCGACGCCGTGCTCGACGCCGCGCTCGAACATCACCTGCATGCCTACGCAGATCCCCAGCACGGGACGGCCGCCGGCGAGGCGGCGGCCCACGATCTGGTCGCCGCGCACCGCGCGCAGTCCCTCCATCACCGCGGCGAACGCACCCACGCCGGGCACGACCAGGCCGTCGGCGCTCTCCGCCGCGGCGCGATCCGCGGTGAGGGTGACGTCGGCACCGACGTGCTCGAGGGCACGGACCGCCGAGCGCACGTTGCCGAACCCGTAGTCGAGGACGGTGACGGTAGGGGTGCTCACGCCTGGTTCCTCCTCAGCGCCTTGGCCTCCTTGAGGAGCTCGCGGTAGGCCGCGAACCTGCTCATCTTCGTCGAGTGCACCTTGTCGGCGTGCGTCGAGGCCACGTCGTCGATGCTCTGCGCGCCCGTGAGCAGCGTCGTCACGACGCCGGGAGCGTCCGCGAGCGCGAGGCCGGCGGGCAGGTCACGCACCGCGACGCCGCCCTTCCACACCTCGACCTTGGCCTGTCCGTCCCTGGTCACGGCGAGCAGGAACTCGGCCTGCTTGACGAATCCCGACACCGTGCGCGTCGCGGAGTTCACCGCCGCCGGGCTCGCGTCCTCGAACACCGCGAGGGGTCCGCCGCTGGTCTCGAGCACGCGCCCACGCACCTTGTTGAGCGCCAAGAGCGCGGTGAGGAAGCGCGCGCTGGGGATGGGCGTGAGGAGCAGCGCGACGTCAGGTGAGGACGATGCCGGGGTGCCTTCCGTCACAGGGCGCCCTTGGTCGAGGGGATGCCCTGGACGCGGTCGTCGGTGGCGACGGCGGCGCGCAGCGCACGCGCGAGTGCCTTGAACTGCGCCTCCACGATGTGGTGAGGGTCGCGACCCGCGAGCACCCGCATGTGGACGCAGATGCCGGCGTGGTGCGCGATCGACTCGAGCGCGTGGCCGGTGAGCGAGCCGGCGAAGTTGCCGCCGATCAGGTGAGTGGCCTGGCCGATCGGCTCGCCGGTGTGGACAAAGTAGGGGCGTCCGGAGACGTCCACCACGCACTGCGCGAGGGCCTCGTCGAGAGGCACGAGCGCGTCGCCGAACCGCGAGATGCCCGCCTTGTCACCCAACGCCTGGCGCAGCGCCTCGCCGATGCAGATCGCGACGTCCTCCACGGTGTGGTGCGAGTCGATGTGGATGTCACCCGTCGCGCGGACGGTGAGGTCCATGAGCGAGTGCTTGCCCAGCGCCGTGAGCATGTGGTCGTAGAACGGCACTCCCGTGCTGATCTCCGTGCGTCCCGATCCATCCAGATCGAGCTCGACAAGCACCGACGACTCACTCGTGGTGCGCTCGATACGTCCCGTGCGGCTCATGCCGTGACCTCCAGCAGCGCGCTGCGGAACAGCGCCATCTCCTGCGGCGTGCCGATCGACACGCGCAGCCAACCCTCGGGCCCCGTCACGCGGATCAGCACACCGCGCGCGAGCAGGCCCTGGAATACCCTCTCACGATCCTCGAACGGGCCGAACAGCGCGAAGTTCGCGTCGGTGTCGGCCACCGTGTATCCCTGGTCGCGCAGCCAGGCGACGGTATCGTCGCGCTCGGCGCGGATCTCGTCGACCTGCGCCTGCAGGTCGCGGTGGTGCGCGAGAGCCGCCCTGGCGGTCGCCTGCGTGACGGCGCTCAGGTGGTACGGCAGGCGCACGACGCGCAGCGCATCGATGACCTCCTCGTGCGCGGCGAGGTAGCCCAGCCGGCCCCCGCGAGCGCGAAGGCCTTCGACATCGTGCGGCTGACGGCGAGGTGAGGGTGCGCGGGGATGAGAGAGGCGGCGCTCGGCACGCCGCGCCGGCGGAACTCCGCGTACGCCTCGTCGATCACGACAAGGCACCCGCCGGGCACGTCGGCGGCCGCCGCGAGGAGCGCCTCGACGTGCACGAGCGGCAGCGCCGTGCCGGTGGGGTTGTTGGGGCTGGCGACAATCACCATGACGGGAGCCACGTCGCGGATGGCGGCCGTCGCGGCGTCGATGTCGAGCGTGAAGTCGGCGCGGCGCGGGAGCGTCACGAAGTCGGTGAGCGTGTCCCTCGCGTACTCGGGGTACATCGAATACGTGGGGGCGAAGCTCAGCACCTTGCGCCCTGGCCCACCGAAGGCCTGGTGGAGGTGAAGCATGACCTCGTTCGAGCCGTTCGCGGCCCAGATGTTGCGCGGCTCGAGGAAGTCGACATGACTCTCGGCGGCCAGGTAGGCCGCGAGGTCCCCGCGCAGCAGCAGGAAGTCGCGGTCGGGATAGCGGTTGAGACCCTCGGCCGCCTTGCGCACGGCCGCGGCGATGGCGTCCACCACGGCGTCCGGCGGCGCATAGGGGTTCTCGTTGACGTTGAGGCGCGCGGTCACGTCCAGTTGGGGCGCACCATACGGCTCGAGCCCGGCCAGTTCGGGGCGGATCGGCAGAGTCATGGGGAGATTCTAGTGAGACGCGCCGGAGCGTCCGCGACGCTACACCTGTCCCGAGAAGGTCAGCGCGAGCAGCGCGATGTTGAGCGCCACGATCAGTGCGACCACGGTCCATGCCACGACCTGCGTGGGGCGCGAGTTGACGTGCTCCCCCATCACCGTGCGGTCCGAGGTCAGCCGCACGAGCGGGATCACCGCGAACGGGATGCCGATGCTCAGCACGACCTGCGAGATCACCAGCGCCCACGTCGGGTTTGCGCCCGCACCGAGGATGACGAGCGCGGGGATGAGCGTGATCGACCGGCGGATCCACACCGGAATGCGCCGATGCAGCAGACCTCCCATGATGGCGGCGCCCGCGTAGCAGCCCACCGAGGTCGAGGCGAGTCCCGAGGCGAGCAGGCCCACCGCGAAGGCGGCGGCGATCACGGGTCCGAGCGCCGACTCGATCGCGCCGTGCGCCCCCTCGATCGAGTCCGTGCCTCCCACTCCCCTGAGGCTTCCGGCGGCGAGCAGCAGCATCGCGATGTTGACCGACCCCGCGATGACGAGCGAGAGCGCGACGTCCCACTTCGTGACGTGGAGCAAGTGGCGCAGGCGCGGCGCGTCGTGACCCGCGCCGTGACGGTCGCGCGACAGCGAGCTGTGCAGATAGATCACGTGCGGCATGACGGTCGCGCCCAGCATCGACGCCGCGAGCAGGACAGTTCCGGGGCCGTCGAATCGCGGCACGAGGCCGCCCGCGGCCTCGCCCCACTGCGTGTCGGAGACCACCAACCCGGCCACGAACCCGATCGCGATGACGGCGAGCAGGCCCATGATGACGAACTCGAACGGCCGCTGACCGCGCCGCGACTGCACCGCGAGCAGCCCGAGCGAGACGAGTCCCACGATGAGGCCGCCGAGCACGAGCGGGACGTCGAACAGCAGGTAGAGCGCGAGCGCGCCGCCGATCACCTCGGCGAGATCGGTCATGGCCGCGACCACCTCGGCCTGTCCCCAGTACGCCAGGCGCCCCCGCGTGCGCAGCCGGCCGCGCAGCAGCTCGGGCATGCTCTGGCCGGTCACCAGCCCCAGCTTCGCGGACGTGTACTGAATGAGCACGGCCATGAGGTTCGACACCACGAGGACCCAGACCAGGAGATAGCCGTGCTCGGCCCCGGCCGTCAGGTTCGCGGCGACGTTGCCGGGGTCGACGTACGCGACGGCCGCCACGAACGCCGGTCCGAGCAGGGTGACGATGCGCCGGAAGGGTCCGCGGGCGCGCTCGGCCCGTTCGCGGTCGACCTCCACCAACGCGTTTGCCATCGCTCGTCCCCTTCCACGGCGCGGCGAGGGCGCCGCGCCGACAGAAAGTTAGGGTAGCCGAACTTTTCCGTCGACGGCGCCTCGTGCGCGGCGGTGTCGGACCGCCCACCTACCATCGCCGGATGGACTCCACCCCGGCATCGTCCCCCACCTCACTCCGCCACGAGGCGGAGGAGGCCCTGCGCGCGCTCGTGGGCCGGGGCGACGCCCGGCTGCGCGACGACCAATGGACCGCGATCTCCGCTCTCGTCGAGCGGCGGGCCCGCGCGCTCGTGGTGCAGCGCACCGGCTGGGGAAGTCCGCGGTGTACTTCGTCGCGACCGCTCTCCTCCGGGCGCGCGGGGCCGGTCCCACCGTGATCGTGTCGCCGCTGCTCGCGCTCATGCGCGATCAGATCGGCGCCGCCTCGCGGGCCGGGATCCGCGCGGCCACGGTCAACTCCGCGAACGTCACCGAATGGGAGGCGGTCCACGCCGGGATCGCGGCGGGAGAGGTCGACGTGCTGCTGTGCTCGCCCGAGCGCCTCAACAACCCGCGCTTCCGCGACGAGGTCCTGCCCCGCCTCGCGGCCGATGCGGGACTCGTGGTGATCGACGAGGCTCACTGCATCTCGGACTGGGGACACGACTTCCGTCCCGACTATCGGCGCATCAGGACGCTGCTCGCCGATCTCCCGCCCGGCATTCCCGTGCTCGCGACCACCGCCACCGCGAACGAGCGCGTCACCGCGGACGTCGCGGAGCAGCTCGGGGTGACGAGCGGAGCGCCGGGAGAGGTGCTGGTCCTGCGCGGCGCGCTGGACCGGGAGTCGCTCCACCTGGCGGTGGTCCCGTTGCCCGATCCCGCGACGCGGGTCGCGTGGCTCGCGCGTGCGCTGCGCGACATCGAGGGCTCCGGCATCGTGTACTGCCTCACGGTGTCGGCGGCGGAGGAGGTCGCGCAGCAGCTGCGTGCCGCGGGGCTCGAGGTCGGGGCGTACACCGGCCGCACCGACCCCGCCGAGCGCGAGCGCCTCGAGGAGGACCTCAAGGACAACCGCGTCAAGGCGCTCATCGCGACCTCGGCGCTCGGCATGGGCTTCGACAAGCCGGACCTGGGTTTCGTGGTGCATCTGGGGGCGCCCGCGTCCCCCATCGCGTACTACCAGCAGGTGGGTCGCGCGGGACGAGGCGTCGACCGCGCGCTGGTCGCGCTCTTGCCGGGCCCGGAGGACCGCGCGATCTGGGAGTGGTTCGGCGCGCAGTCCTTTCCCGACGAGACCCGGGTGCGCGCCGCGCTCGACGCGCTGAGCGTCGACACCCCGACCTCGGTCGCATCGCTCGAGACCGCGGTCGACCTCAAGCGCGGCCGGCTCGAGTCGATGCTCAAGGTGCTCGACGTCGACGGCGCGGTGCGCCGCGTCGAACGCGGGTGGGTCGCGACGGGCGCCGCGTGGGAGTACGACGCCGAGCGCTATCGCAGGGTCGCCGCGACGCGCGTCGCGGAACAGGAGGCGATGATCGCGTACGAGCGCACCACGGATTGCCGTATGGCCTTCCTGCGCCGGGCGCTCGATGATCCCGACCTCGCCGAGGGCTGGCGCTGCGGACGATGCGACACGTGCGGAGGCGTGTCGCTCCCCGACGCGCCCGACGCCGCCGCGATCGAGTCCGCACGCTCCGACCTCGACCGCGTGGGCGTCGAGATCATGCCCAGGCCCCAGTGGCCGTCGGGGCTCGACGCTCTGGGCCTCGACCTGCGCGGACGGATTCCCGCGGGAGAGATGGCGGAGACCGGCAGGGCCGTCGCTCGACTCGACGGGCTGGGCTGGTCGGGGCCGCTGCGCGAGCTCTTCGCCGCGGTGGACGAGGACGGATCACCGTGGGACGGCGAGACGCCGGCGCCGCTGCGCACCGCCGCGGTGCGCGCCCTCACCGACTGGGATGAGCTGTGGGGCGACGACGACGGCGAGCGCCGCCCGCGCGTGGACGGCGTGATCGCGGTGCGCTCGACCACGCGGCCGCGGCTGGTCGAGCACCTCGCCGGCGGCCTCGCGGGGTGGTTGGGCGTGCCGCTCGTGGGCACGGTCGGCCCCGTGCCGGGCAGGGAGGAGCCGGACCGTCACGACGTCAACTCCGCGATTCGCCTCGCGGGGGTCGCGCGCCGGCTGGCGCTCGAGCTCTCGCCCGCGGCCGCCCACGGGCTCGCGGGACGCGCGGTGCTGATCGTCGACGACGCCACGGACTCGGGCTGGACACTCACGGTCGCGGCGCGGCTCGTGAGGCGCGCCGGGGCAGGCGCAGTCCACCCCTTCGTGCTCGCGGTGCGCTAGGCCGAGACCGCCGCGGCCGTCGCCGTCGCCGCTACCGCCGTGCGGCCGCGACTCAGCGCTCGAGCCGCGCCCTGATCGCCTCGCCGTGCGCGGGGAGATCCTCGGCGTTTGCGAGGGCCACGACCTTCTCGCCCACCTGAGCCAGGGCATCGGCGCTGTAGTCGATGTAGGAAACCGCCTTGAGGAAGGCGGTCACGCCGAGCCCGGACGCGAAGCGCGCCGTGCCACCGGTCGGGAGCACGTGGTTCGATCCCGCGAGGTAGTCACCCAGCGGCACCGGCGAGTGCTCGCCTACAAACACCGCGCCCGCGTTGCGGATGCGCGCGGCCACGTCGCGAGCGTCAGCGGTGTGAATCTCGAGGTGCTCGGCGCCATAGGCGTCGGCGACGGCGACCGACTGATCGATGCCCGACGTCAGGATGATCGCGCTCTGGCGACCCGTGAGCGCCTCCTTGGTCCGCGCCAGGTGCGTCGTCGCGTCGACCAGAGCACCGAGCTCGCGCTCGACGGCATCGGCGAGGTCGACGGAGTCCGTGATGAGGACGGAGCCGGCCATGGGGTCGTGCTCGGCCTGGCTCAGCAGGTCGGCCGCGACAAAGCGCGGGGTTGCCGTGGAGTCGGCGATGACCGCGATCTCGGTGGGACCCGCCTCGGAGTCGATGCCCACGAGCCCGTTGACCGCACGCTTGGCCGCGGCCACGTACACGTTGCCTGGCCCGGTGATGACGTCCACCGGATCGCACAGATCGTCGACCCCGTGCGCGAGCATCGCGACCGCCTGGGCGCCACCCACCGCGTAGACCTCGGTCACGCCCAGGAGTGCGCACGCGGCGAGGATCGTGGGGTGTGGCAGCCCGCCGAATGCGCGCTGCGGGGGCTCGTCACCGCGATCGAGGGAACCCCGGCCGCCTGCGCGGTGACCACGTTCATGACGACCGAGCTCGGGTAGACGGCGAGGCCGCCCGGCACGTACAGGCCCACGCGGCCCACGGGCACCCAGCGCTGGGACACGATCGCGCCGGGGGCGAGCTCGACGTCGACCGGCGGCGGCACGGTCGCGCGGTGGAAGCGACCCACCCGGTCGATCGCCTCCTCGAGCGCGTCACGCACCGCGGGGTCGAGGCCCTCGAGGGCGCGCGCGATCTCCTCCTCAGGGACGCGCAGATGTGCGGGCGCGACGCCGTCGAAGCGCTCCCCGAGTTCGCGGAGGGCCGCCTCGCCGCGCACCCGCACGTCCTCGATGATGGGCTCGACGACGGCAAGGGCGTCGCCCACGTTGATGTCGGCGCGGGGCACCACCGCGAGCAGCTCGCGCGCGGTGAGCTCCCGCTCACGCAGATCGATCCTGGTCAGCACGGAGACCACTCTAGTGCGGCGCGGTCGTGCGACCATGGCGTCATGGAGTGCGTCGAGTGGGAGGAACGGGCCCGCGCGCAGTCGCCCGCGGCGGCCGTGCGCGCGCGGCGCTCACGTCGCGTGCTGCTGGCGGCGGTCGCGGCCGCCGCGGTCATCGCCGCTGCGGTCCTGTCCGCGATGTAGCGCGCGGCGGGACTCACCCGTCAGCGGCCGGTCCGCGCAGCGTCAGCACCTCCGCGCCCTCCTCGGTGATGGCAATGGTGTGCTCGCTGTGAGCCGTGCGGCATCCGGTCGCGCTACGCAGGGTCCACCCGTCCGCGTCCGTCACGAGCATGGCGGTGTCCAGCATCGCCCACGGCTCCAGCGCGAGCAGCAAGCCGGGACGCAGGAGATAGCCGCGGCCGGGCCGCCCGGTGTTGGCGATGTGCGGATCCTGGTGCATCGTCGACCCGAGCCCGTGACCCCCGAACTCGGTGTTGATCGGGTAGCCGGAGCCGGCCAGCACCGCACCGATCGCGTGCGCGATGTCGCCCACCCGCGCGCCTGGCCGGGCCGCGGCGATTCCCGCGGCGAGCGCGCGCTCGGTCGCGTCGATGAGTGCCGCATCCTCCGCGGATCCCCGACCCCCCACGAGGAAGCTCACCGCGGAGTCCGCCACGATCCCGTCGAGAGAGACGGCGAGGTCGAGCGTGAGGAGGTCGCCCCCCTGAGCACGACGGCGGACGGCCGACCATGCAGCACGGCGTCGTTCACGGAGGTGCAGATGGAGTGGCCGAAGGGCCCCCGCCCGAAGGACGGCGCGTAGTCGACGTAGCACGACTCCGCCCCCGCGGCCTCGATCATCTGCTTGGCCCACGCGTCGATGTCGAGCAGCGTGACTCCCGGCTCCACGCGCCGCCTCAGCGTCTCGAGGATGCGCGCGACGAGCGCGCCGGTCGCGCGCGCACGGTCGATCTCGCGAGGTGTGAGGATCTCGATCATGCGTCGCCCCTTCGGAGTCCAATAACTATCCCGGCCATAGTATCCCGGTATTAGTATTGGGTCATGGTGCGCCTTCCCCTCACCCCCGACGAGATCGAGCGCGGGCAGCGGCTGGGCTCGCTGTTGCGCACGGCACGGGGCGAACGGCCGATGCTGATGGTCGCCCTGGAGGCGCGGGTGTCGCCCGAGACGCTGCGCAAGATCGAGTCAGGACGGGTCGCGACCCCCGCCTTCCCCACCGTCGCGGCGATCGCGCAGGTGCTGGGGCTCTCGCTCGACGAGGTGTGGGCGCAGATCAACGGCGCGACCGGCGCGGAGGATCCCCGCGCGGGCGCCTCGTCACTTGTCGCGGGCTGAGGCGCGTCCGATCCACCCCAGGTGGGTGTGCTGGAAGTCGTCGTCGTGCTTGAGCCCATAGCCAAGCGCGCGGTCCACGCCCACGTGGAAGAGCCACGCTGCCGCCACGACGAGCACGGGCGTCTGCGAGCCGGGCGCGCCCCACGCCCCGATCGCGATGGCCCACCCCGCCAGCGCGGCCGGGCCCCAGTACGAGTGGACCAGGTTGTAGACGAACGCGCCCTCGCGCGGATCGCGCAGATAGCCGAGTGCGCTCAGGTCGAACGCCAAGAAGAGCGCGAGGGGCCACCACCACGCCCCGAGCGCGGCCGCCCCGATCAGCGCGAGCACGGCACATGCGGCGCCCTCGAGGCGCTGCCAGCGGACGGGGTTCATGCGAGCACCCTAGGCCGCGGCGACCGTCAGCGTCCCATGCGGCGCGCAGAGTTCGCGAAAGCGACAACCAGCGTCCCATAGCGCGCCGCCGCGGTGGGAGGGGTGACGATGGGGGCGCGGAGTGGGGGTGCGGGGGCGGGGCCGCCCTACGCACCCGCGAGGCAGCTGGGACCCAGCGCGGCCTTGAGATCCCCGTACAGCGCCGACGAGCGCGACACGCGGAACTCGTCACCCAGGCGCATCACGAGCGGCTTGTCGGGGCCCGTGAGCACCATGCGCACCTCGATGGATCCCGGATGAGAGCGCAGGATCCCCTTGACCTGCTCGACCAGCGGCGGCGTCACGCGCGCCGCGGGCACCGTGATCGCCACGGGCGACGTGTCCTGCACGTTGAGGTTGGGGATCTTGACGTCGACCGCGGAGAACTGGAGTCCCCCGTCGCCGCGTTCGCGGCAGCGCACCTTGATCGCGAGCACCGCATCCTCGGCCAGGTCGCGCGCGAAGGTGTCGTAGACCTTGGCGAAGAACGACACCTCCGTCTCGCCCGTCATGTCCTCAAGGGTCACGATCGCGTAGGGGTTGCCCGACTTCGCAATGCGCCGATCGACGCGCGTCACGAGACCAGCGAGCACGATCTGTGAGCCCTCCGCGACGCCGTGCGCCGGGGTGGCGGACAGCACCTGGTGAGTCGCCTCGGAGCGAATCACGTGATCGAGTCCCGACAGCGGGTGGTCCGAGACGTAGAGGCCGAGCATGTCCCGCTCGAGGTTGAGCTTGGTCTTCTTGTCCCACTCATCGAGCGTGGGCACCTCGACGGTCACTCCCCCGCCCAGGTCCTCGACGTCGGCGAACAGGTCGAACTGTCCGGTGGCCTCCTGGCGCTTGACGCCGATCACGGAGTCGATCGCCTGCTCATGCACCGCGTTGAGCGAGCGGCGCGAGTAGCCCATCGAGTCGAAGGCACCCGCCTTGATGAGCGAGTCGATGGTGCGCTTGTTGCAGACCGTGGCGGGCACCTTGTCGAGGAAGTCGGCGAACGACGTGAAGGCACCCTTCTCGGTGCGCGCCTGCACGATCCCGGCGACCACGTTCGCGCCCACGTTGCGCACCGCGGTGAGCCCGAAGCGGATATCGGTGCCGACCGCGGAGAACGTGCCCTTGGACTCGTTGACGTCGGGCGGCAGCACTGTGATGCCCATGCGGCGACACTCGGCGAGGTAGAGCGCGGACTTGTCCTTGTCCGTGCCGACCGAGGTGAGGAGCGCCGCCATGAACTCGGTCGGATAGTGCGCCTTGAGATACGCGGTCCAGAAGGACAGCACGCCGTAGGCGGCGGTGTGGGCCTTGTTGAACGCGTAGTCGGCGAACGGGAGCAGCGTGTCCCACAGCGCCTTGATGGCCGCGTCGGAGTACCCGTTGGCCTTCATGCCGGCCTCGAAGGGCTCGAACTCCTTGTCGAGGATCTCCTTCTTCTTCTTGCCCATCGCGCGACGCAACAGGTCGGCCGCACCCAGCGTGTAGTTGGCGACGATCTGCGCGATGCGCTGCACCTGCTCCTGGTACACGATCAGGCCGTAGGTGATCCCCAGGACCTCCTTGAGCGGCTCGTCGAGCTCGGGGTGGATGGGCTCGATCGGCTGGCGCCCGTTCTTGCGCTCCGCGTAGTTGGTGTGCGAGTTCATGCCCATCGGGCCGGGGCGGTACAGCGCCAGAACGGCGGAGATGTCCTCGAACGTGTCGGGCTTCATCTGGCGGAGCAGCTGACGCATCGCGGTGCCGTCCAACTGGAACACGCCGAGCGTGTCGCCACGCCCCAGCAGCTCGAACGCGCCCTCGTCGGCGAGCGGGAGGTCCTCGAGGACCAGCGGCTCCTTGCCGTTGTCGACGATGTTCTCGAGCGCGTCGTCGAGGATCGTGAGGTTGCGCAGACCCAGGAAGTCCATCTTGACCAGCCCCAGCGTCTCGCACGTGGGGTAGTCGAACTGCGTGATGACGGCGCCGTCCTGCTCGCGGCGCATGATCGGGATGATGTCGATGAGCGGGTCGCTCGACATGATGACGCCCGCCGCGTGAACGCCCCACTGGCGCTTGAGTCCCTCGAGCCCCTGCGCGAGGTCAAAGACCTGCTGCGCGTCGGGGTCGGCCTCGAGCACCGCGCGGAAGTCCTGGCCCTCGTGATGGCGAGGGTGAGCCGGATCCGTGACGCCGATCAGCGGCATGTCCTTGCCCATGATCGCCTCGGGATAGGCCTTGGTGAGCTGCTCTCCCAGCGAATAGGGCTTGCCGAGCACGCGCGTCGAGTCCTTGAGCGCCTGCTTGGCCTTGATCGTGCCGTACGTGACGATCATCGACACGCGATCCTGGCCGTACTTGTCGGTCACGTACTGGATGACCTCGCCGCGCCTGCGCTCGTCGAAGTCCACATCGAAGTCGGGCTTGGACTCGCGCTCGGGGTTGAGGAAGCGCTCGAAGTAGAGCTGGTGCTCGAGGGGGTCGATGTCCGTGATCTTCATCGCGTACGCGGCCATCGATCCGGCGCCGGAACCACGCCCCGGCCCCACGCGGATGCCGTTGTCCTTCGCCCACTGGATGAAGTCGGCGACCACCAGGAAGTACCCGGGATAGCCCTTGTCCGCGATGACCTCGATCTCGAAGTTCGCGCGCTCCTGGACGTCCGACGGGATGTGCTCTCCGTAGCGCTCGTGCAGTCCCGCCTGCACCTCCTTGACGAACCACGAGTGCTCGTCCTCCCCGGGCGGGCACGCGAAGACCGGCATGTAGTCGGCCTTGGTGTTGAACTCGACCTCGCACTGCTCGGCGATCGCCAGCGTGTTGGTGAGCGCCTCGGGGTAGTCGCCCCACAGCCGCCACATCTCCTCGGCAGACTTCACGTAGTAGCCGTCACCGGAGAAGGCGAAGCGCTTGCCGCCCTGGTCGTACGTGGGTTCGCTCAGCGTCGAGCCCGACTGCACGCACAGCAGCGCCTCATGCGCCGTCGCGTCCTCCTTCTTGGTGTAGTGGAGGTCGTTGGTCGCGACCAGGGGCGCACCGATCGCCTTCGAGATCCGCAGCAGGTCCTCGAACACGCGCTTCTCGATGTCGAGGCCGTGATCCATGAGCTCGACGTAGTACGCGTCCTTGCCGAAGATGTCCTGGAACTCGGCCGCGGCCCGCAGCGCCTCGTCGTACTGCCCCAGCCGCAGTCGCGTCTGCACCTCTCCCGACGGGCAGCCCGTGGTCGCGATGATGCCCTTCGAGAAGCGCTGCAGCAGGTCGCGGTCCATGCGCGCCTTGTAGAAGTGCCCCTCGAGCGACGCATACGACGCGAGCCGGAACAGGTTGTGCATGCCCGCCGTGTCGCGCGCCCACATGGTCGCGTGGGTGTACGCGCCGCCCGCGCTGACGTCGTCGTTTTCCTGGCCGCGCTCGCCCCATCGCACGCGCGTGCGGTCGCCGCGCGCGGTTCCCGGCGTGAGGTAGGCCTCGAGGCCGATGATCGGCTTGATGCCCGACTGCTGGGCCTTCGACCAGAACTCGTACGCGCCGAAGAGATAGCCGTGGTCGGTGGTCGCCATGGCGGGCTGGCCGAGGCGCTCGGCCTCCTTGAACAGGTCGCCGATCTTCGCCGCACCGTCCAGCATCGAGTACTCGGTATGGACGTGAAGGTGGACGAACTCCTGGACGGGCATGGTGACGATTCTAGGAGCCGCCGCAGACATCGAGGGGACGATGCCCCGGCACGGTCGGCGATGCCCGTGGGACTTGGGAGAATGTCCGGGTGAGTGACGAGTCCCTGCCCGCGCGCGGCCCCCGCCGGGGTGTCGGCGGCGGCGCGGGCGCCGGCGCCGGAGGCGGCAACCGCCGCGCCGCCAACGGTCGCCGCGGGACCCAGCCCCGGCATCGTCCCCGCGTCAATCCCCGCGCGCTCGAGCGTGCCGCCGCGGCGCGCGCGGCCGTCGAGTTGCCCCCACTCACCTATCCGCCCGAGCTGCCCGTCTCGGCGCGGCGCGAGGACATCGCCGCCGCGATTCGCGACCACCAGGTGGTCATCGTCGCGGGCGAGACCGGCTCGGGAAAGACCACGCAGATCCCCAAGATCTGTCTCGACCTGGGACGCGGTCGTGCCGGGCAGATCGGCCACACCCAGCCGCGCAGGATTGCCGCGCGCGCGGTCGCGGAGCGTGTCGCGGAGGAGATCGGCACGCCCCTGGGTGAGACGGTCGGCTTTCAGGTGCGCTTCACCGACACCTCGAGCGAAAGCACCCTCGTCAAGGTCATGACGGACGGCATCCTGCTCGCGCAGATTCAGCGCGACCCCGAGCTGCTGGCCTACGACACGCTCATCATCGACGAGGCGCACGAGCGCAGCCTCAACATCGACTTTCTGCTGGGCTACCTCACCAACCTGCTGCCGCGACGCCCCGACCTCAAGGTCATCATCACGTCAGCGACCATCGACTCGGAGCGCTTCGCCGCGCACTTCCGGCCGGGTGGCAGGGACGCGGGGGACGATGCCCCGCTCGCGCCGGTGGTCGAGGTCACCGGCCGCACCTACCCGGTCGAGGTCCGCTACCGCCCGCTCGAGGGCGAGGACAAGGGCGACGAGCGCGACCTCATGACGGGCATCGTCGACGCGTGCACCGAGCTCATGACCGAGGGGGACGGCGACATCCTCGTGTTCCTGTCGGGGGAACGCGAGATCCACGACGCCGCCGACGCCCTCGAGGCTCACCTGGGCGACCGCGCCCGCGACCCCCGCCACCCGCGGCGCGTCGAGATCCTGCCGCTGTTCTCACGACTGTCGGCGGCCGAGCAACACCGCGTCTTCGAGCGGCACACCGCGCGCAGGATCGTGCTCGCGACCAACGTCGCGGAGACCTCGCTCACCGTGCCGGGCATCCACTACGTGGTCGACCCCGGCACCGCGCGCGTGTCGCGCTACTCGAAGGCGACCAAGGTCCAGCGCCTCCCGATCGAACCCATCTCTCAGGCCAGCGCGCGCCAGCGCTCGGGCCGCGCGGGACGACTCGCGGACGGCATCGCGATCCGGCTGTACTCCGAGGACGACTTCGAGGCGCGGCCGGCCTT
Source organism: Demequina sediminis (assembly GCF_030296675.1). Lineage (GTDB taxonomy): Bacteria > Actinomycetota > Actinomycetes > Actinomycetales > Demequinaceae > Demequina > Demequina sediminis. Next base: position 1,061,760 of record NZ_AP027736.1, read on the forward strand.
CACCGAGCCCGAGATCCTGAGGACGTCGCTCGCGAGCGTGCTGCTGCAGATGATCTCGGTTGGAGTCGCCTCGTCTCCCGACGAGGTGGCGCGGTTCCCGTTTGTCGAGCCGCCCGACACGCGCGCGATCCGCGACGGCGTGCAGCTGCTCACCGAGCTCGGGGCGATCGCGGTCCGCGAGGGCTCCGCCGGGCCCTCGACCACCGTACTCACCGAGACCGGACGCATGCTCGCGCGACTTCCCATGGATCCGCGCCAGGCACGCATGATCGTCGAGGGCTCGAGGCGCGGTGTCGCGCGCGAGGTCGCGGTCATCGCGGCCGCGCTGAGCATCCAGGACCCGCGCGAGCGCCCGACCGAGCGCCGCGACGAGGCCGACCTCCTCCACCGCCGCTTCGCGGATCCCGGTTCCGACCTGCTCGCGTACCTCAACCTGTGGGAGCACGTGCGCGAGCGCCAGCACGCGCTCTCGGGCAACCAGTTCCGCCGCATGTGCAAGGCAGAACACCTCAACTTCCTGCGCGTGCGGGAGTGGCAGGACCTGGTCCAACAGATCAGGGAGGCCGCCAAGGGGCTCGGCATCGAGATGCCGTATCGCGCACCCTCCCCCGTCGAGGACCCCGAGGGCTCCGGCGCGCTGCGCCATCTGTGGAACGAGGACGCGATCCACCGCAGCGTGCTCGCGGGCCTGCTGTCGCAGATCGGGGCGCAGGACGTCCTCCAGCTCAAGGCGTCGAGCTTCTCGCACCTCAAGGGCGAGGCGCGCGCCAAGGAGATGCGGCGCGCACGCAAGCGCGCCTCGAACGAGTTCATCGGCGCGCGCGGGATCCGCTTCGCGATCAACCCGGGTTCGCCGCTGTCGAAGAAGCCACCCGAGTTCGTGATGGCGGCCGAGCTGGTCGAGACCAGCAGGCTGTGGGCGCGCGACGTCGCGCGGATCGACCCCGCGTGGGCAGAGGAGCTCGCGGGCGACCTTGCCAAGCGCACCTATTCCGAGCCGCACTGGAGCACCAAGCGTGGCGCCGCGATGGCGACCGAGAAGGTGCTGCTGTACGGCGTGCCGATCGTCGCCGAGCGACCCGTGCTGTGGGCCAAGGTCAACCCCGAGGAGGCGCGCGACCTGTTCATCCGCCACGCGCTCGTCGGCGGCGAATGGACCACGCACCACCACTTCTGGCGCGACAACCAGCGCGTGCTCGAGGAGGCGGCCGAGATCGAGGCGCGTTCGCGCACGCGCGGCGTCATCGCCGACGACGAGACGCTGTTCGCGTTCTACGACGCCCGCCTCCCCTCAGGAATCGTGTCGGCGCGCCACTTCGACCGCTGGTGGAAGGACGCCAGGCGCGACACTCCGCAACTGCTGACGCTCACGCTCGAGGAACTGGTACCCGAGAGCGCGGCCGTCGACGCATCGGCCTTCCCCGACGCCTGGCCGCAGCTGGACCTCGAGCTGCCGCTCACCTACCAGTTCGAGCCCGGCACCGATGCCGACGGCGTGACGGTCCACATCCCGTTGGGGGTCCTGCCGCGCGTCGTTCCCGAGGGCTTCGACTGGCTGGTCCCCGGCCTGCTGCCCGAGCTCGTGCTCGCCACGATCCGCGCGCTGCCCAAGGCCGTCAGGCGGCTGCTCGTGCCGGCGCCGGACGCCGCGAGGGAGATCGTCGCGTGGCTCTCGGCACACACTCCCGCGTGGGCGGACGTGGTGCGGGCGGGCGACATGGCCGAGCCGTTCCGCGTCGCCTTCGCGCGCGCGGTGCGTGACCTGCGCGGCGTCGACATCCCCGCGGACGCGTGGGACGGGCTCGACGAGCGTCTGCCCGCACACCTGCGCATGTCCTTCCGCGCCGTCGAGGTGCAGGGCGGGCGCGAGCGCGTGCGCGGAGAGGAGCGCACGCTCGAGGCGCTGCAGCGCGCCCTCGCGCCACAGGCTCAGGATGCGGTGCGCACCGCGGTGCATCGCGCCGCCGAGGCCGCGTCGCGTCCGCGAGCGGGCGCCGATGCCCGAGCCGGGTCCCGCGCGCCGCTCGCCGCGCCGACTGCGCCGACCGCGCGGCCCACGAGTGCCGCGGTGGCCGAGGTCGACGCACTCGCCACGTGGCCCGACATGGACGTGCTGCCCACCGAGGTCGAGGGGACCGTGCACGGAGTGGTGGCCCGCGGCTACCCCGCACTGGTCGAGGAGCGCGCCGGAGGCGTGGCCCGCGCCGCACTCCGCGTGCTCGCGACGGCCACGGACGCGCGGGCGCTCCACGCCAGGGGCGTGCGCCGCCTGCTGCTCACCGAACTCGCGCTGCCCGTCAAGCGCGTCACGACGCGCTGGTCCCCCGCCGAGTCGCTCGCGCTGGGTGCGTCGCCCTACCGCACCACCGAGGCGCTCGTGGACGACCTCCAGCTCGCCGCCGTCGCGGTCCTCACGCCGGCCGCGGCGAGCGTGCGCGACCGCGCGGCGTACGAATCGCTTCGCGCCGACGTGCGCGCGCGCCTCGAGGACGAGGTGCTCGCGACCGCTCGCCTCGCCGCGGCGGCTCTCGCGGCAGCTCGCGACCTCGACTCGCGGGTGCGCGCCGCCACCTCGATGTCGCTGCTCGCGACCCTCCAGGACCTGCGCGAGCAGTCCGCCGCGCTTGTCGGCGAGGGCTTCATCGCCGCCACCCCGCCCGACCGCCTGCGACACCTGCCGCGCTACCTCGCGGCAGCGATGCGCCGCCTTGAGAAGGCCCAGGCCGATCCCTCGCGCGACGCGCAGCTCGCGTGGCAGGTGGGCCAGGCCGTCGAGGCCTACGAGGCGGTCAGGGACGCGCGCGCCGCCGGCCGCCCGGATCCCGAGGTCTCCGCGTCCCTCGAGGCGGTGCGCTGGATGATCGAGGAGCTCAGGGTGTCGCTGTTCGCCCAGCAGCTCGGCACCGACGGCCCCGTGAGCGAGCAGCGCGTGCGCAAGGCGCTCGCCGCACTCGGCTAGAGGCCGCGCAGCGTTTCGAGAGCGGCCGCGAGGTCCGCCGGGTAGGTCGACGTGACACGCACCTCGCCGCCCCGCGTGGGGTGCTCAAACGCGAGCTCCTGCGCGTGCAGCCACTGTCGCGACAGGCCCAGGCGCTTCGCGAGCGTCGGGTCGGCGCCGTACGTGAGGTCGCCCGCGAGCGGGTGCCGCATGGCCGCCATGTGCACGCGGATCTGGTGCGTGCGTCCCGTCTCGAGATGAACCTCGAGCAGCGAGGCGGACGGGAACATCTCGAGCACCTCGTAGTGCGTGACGGACGGCTTGCCGCCCTCGACCACCGCGAACTTCCAGTCCGAATTCGGGTGGCGGCCGATCGGCGCGTCGATCGTGCCCGCGGTCGGATCGAGGTGTCCCTGCGCGACCGCGTGGTAGATCTTCTCGACCGTGCGCTCCTTGAAGGCGGCCTTGAGCGCGCTGTACGCCGGGATGGTTCGCGCCACCACCATGAGACCCGAGGTGCCGACGTCGAGGCGGTGAACGATGCCCTGGCGCTCGGGCGGGCCGGCCTCGGCGAGGCGGTGGCCGGCGGAGGCGAGAGAGCCCACCACGGTGGGCCCTGTCCAGCCGGGCGACGGATGAGCCGCGACGCCGACCGGCTTGTCGACCACGACGACGTCCTCGTCCTCGTATGCGATCGTGAGGCCGCCGGGGATCGGCGGCTCCGGCGCCGCGGGACGCTCGTCGGGAAGGTCGACGGCGAGCACGCCGTCGCTGAGGCGATCCGAGCGGCCCACCGGGCGCCCGTCGAGCACGACCGCGCCCGCGTCGAGGAACTCCGCCGTCTTGGTCCTGGACATGCCCAACAGGCGCGCCAGGGCGGCGTCTGCGCGCTCCCCACGAGGGCGTTGGGAACGGGCAGGTAGCGGGTGTCAGCCACGCTCACCCGCGCCGTTCTCGGCGGCGGTGACCTCGTCGCCCGACTCCGCCGGGGCATCGTCCCCCTCCGCGGGCCCGCCATCGAGCACGGGGAGCGAGAAGATCCCCGCGATCACGAGCGCCGCGGCGGCGCCCACGATCGCGATGTCGGCGACGTTCCCGACGAACTGATTGCCGTAGTTGATCATGTCGACCACGTGACCCTGGCCAAACGACGGGTCGCGGAAGAGCCGGTCGATGAGGTTGCCGACCGCACCTCCCAGCCCGATGCCGAAGACCACGGCCGCCCAGCTCCGCTGCGCGCGCCTGCCATAGAACACGATCCCGGCCGTGACGAGCAGCGCGACCACGGTCAGCACCCACGTGAACTCGCTGCCGAGACTGAAGGCAGCGCCGGAGTTGAACACCAGCTGGATCGACAGCAGGTCACCCAGCAGCGGGTGCTGCTCGTACGGCTCGAGGGCCGAGAGGGCCCACTGCTTGGTGGCCTGATCGAGGAGGACGACGCCCGCGGCGGCGAGCCAGAACGCCGGCCTCCAGGTCAACGACGCTCCTCGCGCTGCTTGCAGGCGACGCACAGGCTCGCACGCGGGAACGCCATGAGGCGCGCGCGTCCGATCCCCTGGCCGCATGACTGGCATTCGCCGTACGTGCCGGCGGTGATGCGGCGCAGCGCATCGACACTCTGCTCGAGCATGTCGCGGGTGTTGTTGACGATCGACATCTCCTGCTCGCGCTCGAGAGCGGTCGAGCCGGCGTCGGCCTGGTCGTCGCCCGCACCCTCGGAGGTGTGGAGCAGGTCATCGAGCTCGTGCTCGGTGACGCCCAGCTCGGTCACGAGCCGCTCGACGTCGGAGTTGAGAAGCTCGACGATCTGCCGGAGGTCCGCGATCTTCCAGGCCTCGTCGCCCTCGCGCACGGGAAGCTTCTTCGCGTCCGCCGGCTTCAGCTCGGCGGGGTCGACCACCACGATGGTCACATCGGTGCTGCTCATGACTGTCCTCGTCTCTGCCTGGTGAAAGGAGGGTAGTCCCGTTCCGGCGACATAGCAAAGCGCCGCGCCCATCGGCGCGGCGCCCTGCTGGTGGTCGGGATCAGGCGCGCTGGTCGCCCTCGTCCTCCGCGGGCTTGGCCCAGGGATTCTGCGGCGCATACGGCGTGCCGAACTGCGTCGATTGCGGCTGGTAGGCGGGCTCCGCGAGGGTCGGCGTCACGCCCGTGACCGGGGCGAACGGCGCAGCGGGGGCCTGCTGCTCGGGCTCGGCGTCCTCCTGTGCCGCGTCCTCCGTCTCGTCGTGAGACCCGTCGTGAGACTCGTCGTGAGACTCGTCGTCGGACGCGTCGCTCGCCTGCGGCGCGGCACCCCACACGGGCGCCTGGTCCTCGTGCTCGGTGGCGGCCTGCGGCTCGGAGTCGTCCTCGGACACGGCCTCGTGCGCCTGAGCACCCCACACGGGCGCGGCGGCCTCGGGCTCCGGCGTCTCGGCCGAGTCGGAGCCGTCGAGCAGCTCCTCGCCCACGAACGTCGCGACGGGCGCGGGAGCGGTGCCCTCGGCGTGGTCGAGGTCGCCGAGCAGGTTCGACAGGTACGACTTCAGCCGCGCGCGGTAGTCACGCTCGAAGCGGCGGAGGTCATCGATCTTGGTCTCGAGCAGCGAGCGCTCGGACGAGAGCTGATCCATGCGCGCCTTCGCGTCCTGCTCGGCACGCTCGACGATCGACTCGGCCTTCGCCTTGCCCTCCTCGACCAGGCGCTCCTTCTCGGCCTCGCCCGCCTCGACGTACTCGTCGTGGAGCTTCTGCGCCATCGCGAGCATGCCGGTGGGTGTCGGCGGGTTGGGGTCGGTCGCGGCCTGCAGCAGCCCCGTGTCGGGCGACGCCTCCGTGGCCGGGGCCGGTGCGCCGCCGCCCTCCTGGAGCCGCGCCGCGAGCTCGTCGCGCTCGGCGGTCAGCTGCGAGATGGTCGCCGCGACCTCATCGAGGAAGTCGTCGACCTCGTCCTGGTCGAATCCCTCGCGGTACTTGGTCTTGGAGAAGGCCTTGTTGAGCACGTCCTCGGCGGTGAGCATTGACATGTCGACTTGCACCTCGCGTCTGCGTCAGGGCCGGTTGTTCGGCCATACGGATAATTTGTCACTCTACCGACTCACTTATCGGCACGCACTTGAGCGGCCGTGAGCCGGTCTCGTCAGCGGAACGCGTTCAGCGCGACCGACAGGAGCTGCACTCCCAGGAAGACGATGATGAAGGCGAGATCGATGCGCACCTGGCCGAGCGACAACGGCGGTACGACGCGGCGCACCGCCTTGATCGGCGGATCGGTGACGGTGAAGACGCCCTCGACGGCCACGAGACCGGCGCCTGTCGGGCGCCAGTCACGCGAAAACGCCATGACCAGGCTGATCACGACGCGCGCCAGCAAGGCGAGCATGAAGAGGAAGAGGAGGAACTGCAGCGCTCCAATGATGAATGGCACCAGGAGAGCCTAACCTGCCCCTCAGGCCTGGTTGTAGAACGCCTGGTCGTGCTGAGGCTCGTCGTCGATTCCGATCTCGACGTGCGCGGGCGACAGCAGGAACACCGACGTCGTCACGCGCTCGATCGAGCCGTGCAGGCCGAAGGACAGCCCGGCGGAGAAGTCGACGAGGCGCTTGGCGTCGGCATCGGTCATCTCGGTGAGGTTCATGATGACGGGCACGCCCTGGCGGAACGCCTCGCCGATCAGTCGCGCGTCGTTGTAGCTGCGCGGCTTGATGGTCTGGATGCGGCGGAGGTCCGCCGCGGGTGCGGTCGCCGGCGCCGCCTCGCGCGGTGCGCGGGCGTGACGGGAGGCGCTCGCCTTAGTGGCGCTCGCCTGCTTGACCTCGGAGACGTCGTGCAGGTTCGTCACGGGCGCGAGCTCGGGCTCGGCGTACTCGTACTCCTCCTGCTCGTTGACGTCGAAGCCGAGGTACTGGATCGCCTTGCGCAGTGCGCTCATTCTGACCCCCTGGGTGTGATGCGATTGATCGTCTTCACGTTAGGGCCGTCCCCGCGGCCGGTCAGGGACCGACACGCCGCACACCACCACCCCGGCCTGGCGACCGGTCACCCCGTCGCGGCGGTGCGAGAACAGGCGGGGATCCTCGGCGGTACAGGACCGATGCCTGAGCACGGTCGAGAAGCCCAACTCGCCCAGTCGGACCTCCGCCGCGCGCGCGAGGTCGAGCGCCGGCGAGCCCGTGCGGGTGACGGCGCGGGCGGCGGGATGGCGCGCCGCTACCTCCTCGCGCATCGGGGCGGGAACCTCGTAGCAGCGCCCGCAGATGCCGGGGCCGATGCTCGCGGAGAAGTCGCCGCGCGCGCGAGGGCCTCGCAGGTCGAGCAGCGCCGCCACCGCCGCGTCGATCGCGCCGCGGCGCAGTCCCTCGCGCCCGGCGTGGACCGCGGCGACGGCGCCCGACGCGGTGTCGTGGAGGAGGATCGGCAGGCAATCCGCCGCGATCGCGGCGAGAGCGACACCGGGAACGCACGTCACGAGGATGTCGCCGGGCCCCGGCTCCTCGCCGGGCGACGTGACCTCGACCACGCCGATCCCGTGGACCGCGGTCAAGAAGGACACGGGAGCGCCCGCGGCGGCGGAGACGGTCGCGCGATTGAGCGCGACCGCCTCCTGCGCGTCGCCCACATGAGTGGCGACGTTGAGCGACGCGTACGGAGCCACCGACACCCCTCCCTCACGGGTGGTGAAGAAGGCGCGAACGGGAAGCCCGGCGTCGAGCACCCCGTGTTACCGCAGGAACTCGGGAACGTCGAGGGTGTCGGCCCCCTCGCGCGGCGCGGGCCTCGTAGGGATCGCGTCCGTGGCGGGCGCGGGCTCGGTCGCGTAGGGGCTCGCGGGCAGCACGTCGGTCTCGACGGGTGCGTCCACGGGCTCGAGCTCCTCCGCCTTGGGTGCGGGTGCGGACTCGATCGTGCCCAGTGCGCCCGCGTGCGTGCGGTGCGTGGGGGCGCCGCCGTCGAAGCCTGCCGCGATGACGGTGATGCGCAGCTCGTCGCCCAGCGAGTCGTCGATTACCGTTCCGAAGATGATGTTCGCCTCGGGGTGAGCCGCCTCGCGCACCAGGCGCGCGGCCGTCTCGACCTCCTTGATGCCCAGGTTCGAGCCACCGGAGATCGACAGCAGCACGCCGTGCGCGCCCTCGATCGAGGCCTCGAGCAGCGGGGACGCGATCGCGCCCTCGGCCGCCTCGAGCGCGCGGGACTCGCCGCGTGCGCTGGCCACGCCCATGAGCGCGGTACCCGCGCCCTGCATGACGGACTTGACGTCGTTGAAGTCGACGTTGATGAGGCCCGGCGTCGTGATGAGGTCGGTGATGCCCTGCACGCCGCCCTGGAGCACCTGGTCTGCGGCCGCGAAGGCCCCGAGCACGCTCAGTTGAGCGTCCGAGATGTCGAGCAGGCGGTCGTTGGGGATGACGATCAGGGTGTCGACCTCGTCGCGCAGGTTGGCGATTCCCGACTCGGCCTGGTCGGCGCGGCGACGGCCCTCGAAGCCGAACGGGCGCGTCACCACTCCCACCGTGAGCGCGCCGATCGCGCGCGCGATGCGCGCCACGACGGGCGCGCCGCCCGTGCCGGTGCCGCCTCCCTCACCCGCGGTGACGAAGACCATGTCGGCACCGCGCAGCGCCTCCGCGATCTCGTCCTCGTGGTCCTCGGCCGCCTTGCGGCCCACCTCGGGGTCGGCTCCCGCGCCGAGGCCGCGCGTCAGCTCGCGGCCGATGTCGAGCTTCACGTCCGCATCGGACATGAGCAGCGCCTGGGCGTCGGTGTTGATCGCGATGAATTCGGCGCCCTTGAGGCCGACGTCGATCATGCGGTTCACGGCGTTCACGCCGCCGCCGCCCACGCCGACGACCTTGATGTGCGTGATGTAGTTCTGCGGTGCGGCCATGTGCCAGTCCCTTTCAACCTTAACCCTCAAGTTGAGGGTTATAGTTATGTCAAGTCGTTCACTGTCGAAGGTACGGGCAGGGGTCGCTCATGACGGCCCGACACGCGCGGCGCGGCGCGAATTATCGGCGCACGCGCAACCGCAGCGGGGAGTCTGCTACTTCTTGGTGGTCGGCAGCGTCGGGGCCGAGACGTCGATGACGGACGCGTCGCGCGCCTGGCCCGAGTCGAGCAGCACCTGCAGGACGCCGGCCTTGAGCGCGGAGTCCTCGGCGCTGCCCCACTCGACGCGTGGTCCGTCGCGCAGTTCGAAGGTCACCGTGTCCTCGGTGGACGCGCTGACGTCGCTCACGCGCTCGCGCAGCGCGACGGGCAGTTGGTTCACCACCCCCAGGACGGACTCGAGCACGCGCACGTGGTCCTCCCCCACCGGCACGGTGACCACCGGCAGCGACTCCTGCGCCTCGCCCGCGCGGCCCACGCGCGTGGCCTCGGCGTCGACCAGCCAGAACCCACCCTCGCCGTCCGGTACCGCCGCGACGGGCTCGCGCGACGTGAGCTCGACCAGCAGCCCGCGCGGCCACACGCGCTCGATGGTCGCGTCGCGCACGCCTGGCACCTCCCTCAGCGCGTCGGCGAGGCGCGACGTCGCGAGCGTCGCGAGCGAGGTGCCCTCGTACTCCGCGATCACCGCATCGACGTCGGCGGGGTCGACCACGGTGCCAAAGCCGGACACCTCGGCCTGCTCGGGATCGAGCGCGAGGACGGGCGAGGCCACCACGATCCACACCAGCAGCGCCGAGAGCGCCACATACCCGGCACGTCGCGCCCACACGATCGCGGACAGGCGGCGCTGCGCCGCCGCCTGCTCTTTGAGGCGCGTCTGGAGGCGCAGCGTGACGTTGCCCAGCTGCTCGGCCGCGGCACCCGCCCCACGAGCCGTGCCCCGCCTCATCGCGCCCATGAATCGCGAGCCCTCGGTGGCGTTCACGTCTGCGGTCGCGCGTGCGCGCGGACGCCGCGCGGTCGAGACCTGCCAGGCCGCGGCCGGGTCCCGAGGCTCATCCGAGGCGGGGGTGGCGCGCGCGGGAGCGTCCTGCGGACGCTCTCCCGTGACCGCGGTGCCCGAGCGAGGCCGCTCCGGCACCGCCGGAGCGGGGCGCGCCGGCATGGCCGGCCTCGCGGGCACAGCCGGCCGTGGAGGCATCGCCGGGCGCGGCGGCCTGCGCGCCTCAGCCATCCGAGTCCTCGGCGGGCGTGGCGGCGGCCTCGCGGGTCGCGAGGCGCTGAAGGATCCAGTCGGCCGCGAGCGTCACGGTCCCCGAGCCCACGGTGAACACCGTGTCGCCCGGGCGCGCCAGGTCGGCTGCGAGCCGCGCGGCCTCCTCGAGGTCGTCCGCGAGCACCAGGGACGATCCCTCCGGCATGGTCGCGTGCGCCGCGATGGACGCGGACGTCACTCCCTCGATGGGGTCCTCCCGATCGCCGTGGACAGGCGCGAGGACCACGGCGGTGTCGGCGACCGACAGCGCGCGACCGAAACCCTCCGCGTGCATCTGCGTGCGAGTGAACAACGCGGGCTGGAACAGCACGACCATGCGTCCCACTCCCCCGTCGCGCGCCGCGCGCAACAGCGCAGCGACCTCGGTGGGATGGTGCGCGTAGTCGTCGATCACCCGCACCCCCGCCGCCTCGCCCCGCAGCTGGTACCTGCGCCCGGTGCCGGCAAAAGAGGCGAAGGATGCGGCCGCCGCCGCGGGATCCGCACCCATCTCGATCGCGGCGAGCCACGCGGCCGTCGCGTTGAGGCGGTTGTGGTGGCCGGGCGACGAGACCATGAGGGGGACCTCGCGTCCCGCGTGAGTCACGGTGGTGCCCCCCACGAGCGCGTCGGCCTCCAGCCCGGACGATGCCGTGGCATAGGTGAGCACGCGCGTTCCCGCCGCGCGGGCACGGTCCGCGAGTCCGCGCACGACGGGATCGTCGACGCACGCGACCACGGTGCGAGACTGCGCGGCGAAGTCGCCGAACGCGCGATGCAGGTTCTCGACCGTGCCGTGATGGTCGAGGTGGTCGGGCTCGATGTTGAGCAGGATCGCGACCTCGGGCGAGTAGCGCAGGAACGAGCCGTCCGACTCGTCGGCCTCGAGCACTGCGATGCCGGCCGAGCCCGCGTAGCCCCCGCGACGGCACCCTCGATGCCGAACACGCGGGCACCCACCGCGAAGCCAGCGTCGATGCCGCTCGCGTGCAGGGCGTGAGCGACCATCGCCGAGGTGGTGGTCTTGCCGTGCGATCCGGCAACCGCGACGAGCCGCTGCCCCTCGAGGGCCACCACGAGGGCCTCCGAGCGGTGCCACACGGGGATGCCGAGCTCACGCGCGCGCGCCAACTCGACGTTGGTCTCGCGCACCGCGGTGGACACCACGACCGCGGTGGCGCCGTCGACCAGGCTCGCGTCGTGGCCGATCCGCACGTCCATGCCTGCGTCGCGCAGCGCGAGGAAGTACGCGCTCTCGCGCAGGTCGGTGCCGGTGACGGTGTAGCCGCGCGCGGCGATGAGGCGCGCGACGGCGGACATGCCCGAGCCGCCGACCGCGATGAAGTGAATGCGATCGGTCATGCCGCCGCCTCCGCAAGGGCCGCCTCGATGAGATCCGCGAGGCGGGCCGCGCCGTCCGCGATGCCGATCCCGCTGGCCGCGGTCCGCATCGCGCCTGCCGTGTCGGGGTCGAGCAGCATGGACTCGACCTGCAACGTGAGGATCGCGGGAGTGAGGTCCGCGTCCCGCACGAGCGCGGCGGCGCCCGCCTCGACCGCGGCGGCGGCGTTGAGGGCCTGCTCGCCGTTGCCGTGCGGCAAGGGCACATACAGCGCGGGCAGCCCCAGCGCGCCGATCTCGCACACGGTCGCGGCGCCCGACCTGCAGGCGACCGCCCCCGCGGCGGAGAAGGCCTCCGCCATGTCGTGCGCGTACTCCGCCACGGCGTACATCCCCCGATCCGCGGTCGGCAGCGCCGCGCGTGCGCGGTACGCCTCCTCGGTCTTGCCCCTGCCCGTGAGGTGGATGATGTGCACGCCGTGTCCGACGAGCGTGCCCACCGCCTCGGCGAGCGCGGCGTTGAGGCTCGCCGCCCCGAGCGAACCGCCGAAGGCGAGCAGCACCGGGGCATCCGGCGACCAGCCGCGCGCCTCGCGTGCCGCCGCCGCGGCGGCGGCACGGGACGTGGGGTCGGCGAGCGTGCGCGAGAGGTCCTCGATCTCGCGGCGCAGCGGCAGGCCGGTCACGACCGCGCCGCGCAGCGGGGTGCCGGGGAAGGTCACCGCGACGTGCGACGTGAGCCGCGCGCCGAGCTTGTTGGCGATGCCCGGCTTCGCGTTCGCCTCGTGCACGATGATCGGCAGGCCGCGTCGACGCGCGGCGACGTAGACCGGCGTCGAGACATATCCGCCGAAGCCGACCACGGCATCGGCCCTCACCCGATCGATCGCGGCCTCGGCGTCACGGATCGCGCGACGCAGCCGCGCGGGGAAGCGCAGCGCGGCGACGTCGGGGCGGCGCGGAAACGGAACCTTGTCGATCTCGATGAGGTCGAGTCCCGCGCGCGGGACGAGGTCGGCCTCCAGTCCGTCGGCGGTGCCGACCGCCGCGACCGTGTGGCCGCGTGCGACGAGGGCCGATGCGCACGCGAGGAGCGGGTTGACGTGTCCGGCGGTGCCGCCACCGGCGAGCAGCAGGCTAGCCACGGCGGCGTCCTCGCGACAGGACCGCGAGCGAGCGCCGCACCACCGAGGGGCGGGCAGCGAAGGCCTCGGCGGCGCCGGGCTCGTGGCGGGCGTAGGACATGAGGACGCCGACGGCGACGAGCGACATGATGAGCGACGAACCTCCGGAGGAGACGAGGGGAAGCGGCACGCCGGTCACGGGCGCGAGCTCGAGGACCACCGCGATGTTGATGGTCGCCTGGCCGACGATCCATGCGCCGATCGCGGCGCCCGAGATCTGCACGAAGCGATCCGTGGAGCGCGTGACGATGCGCGTGACGGCGATGAGGATCATCGCGAAGGCGGCCAGCACGAGCAGCGTGCCGATCAGCCCGAACTCCTCGCCGATGATCGCGAAGATGTAGTCGTTGTCGGAGGCGGGCAGCCAGCCCCACTTCTCGCGGCTCATGCCGGGGCCGAGGCCCCACAGGCCGCCCGACGCGAGCGCCCACGTGCCGTGCGTCGACTGCCAGCAGGCCTGGATGTCCTCGCACGACCCGCTCGCCCACTGCATGATGCGGGCGATGCGGGTCTCTCCCGAGTTCAGCAGGACCAGGATGCCGACCCCGGCGAACGCGCCGAAGAGACCGAAGAACCGGGCCGGCACCCCCGCGACCCAGAACGCGACCGCGACGAGCAGCAGCATCACCATCGCGGTGCCCATGTCGCGTCCCGCGAGCACGAGCCCCAGCACGCCCAGCGCGACGATCCCGCCGGGCACCATCACGTACTTGAGGTTGGTGAGCCGGTGCCGGAACATGGACAGCACCACGCCGAGGTAGAGCGCGAGGCCCAGCTTGGCGACCTCGGACGGCTGCAGGCTGAATCCCGCGATGCGGATCCACGCGCGGTTGCCTCCCGACGAGAAGCCGGTGGCGAGCACGAGGATCAACAAACCGATCGAGCCGAACAGGGCGAAGGGCGCGACCCGCTTCCAGAACGTGGGCGACACCCGCGAGCCGACCGCGAGGCCAGCGAGGCCGATCACGAGCGCGATGACCTGCGTGATGAAGTGCGAGTAGGCGTTGCCGGAATCCGTCCGGATCGACGTCACCGATGAGCTCGAGAGGACCACCGCGAGGCCCAGCAGGACCAGGATCGTGGTGCCGGCCACCAGCAGGTAGGAGGTCGCCATCGGGGAACGCCAGGCCGTGACGCTGGTCTCGGGCCGTGCCGCCGTCGCCGTCATGTCACCCCCTAGCGGTCCAATGCCTCCACCGCCCTGGTGAACGCCTCTCCTCGGTCCGCGTAGCTGCGGAACTGATCCATCGATGCGCACGCGGGTGACAGGAGCACCGTGTCTCCCGGCTCCGCGAGCCCCCGGCGGCCTCGACCGCCCGTTGCATCACATCCTCCCCCGGCGCGATGGACACCACGGGTATCTCGGGCGCGTGTCTCGCGAGCGCATCGGCGAGCGGCGCCTGGTCGACCCCGATCAGCACCGCCGCGCGCACGCGCGGACCGATCGCGGACACGAGCGAGGAGAACTCCTGCCCCTTCGCGAGTCCTCCCGCGATCCACACCACCGAGCGTGGAGCGCGACCGCCGAAGGCCGCCTCGACGGCATGCGCGTTGGTCGCCTTCGAGTCGTCGACGTACGCGACGCCGTCGACGTCACGCACCCATGCGGTGCGGTGGGCATCGAGCCGGAATCCGCGGAGCCCGTCGCGCACGGCCTCGGGCGCCACGCCCACCGCGCGGCACAGCGCCGCGGCGGCGAGCGCATTGAGGGCAAGGTAGGGCGGCACGTCCCCCGCCACGAGGTGGTCGAGGTCCTCGACGTGGGCGAGTTCGATCGCCTCGTGGTGGCGCGAATCGAGGAACGCCCTGTCGCACATCACGCCATCGACGATCCCGAGCTGCGACACCGCGGGCGCTCCGAGCGTCACACCGATCGCGCGGGCGCCGTCGATCACGTCGGCCTCCTCGACCATCGACTCAACCAGGCGATCGGCCGCGGGATACACACGCGACGCGCACGTGCTGATAGACCTTCGCCTTGTCGGCGCGATAGGCCTCGAGGCTGCCGTGCCAGTCGGTGTGGTCGTCGTCGGCGTTGAGGCAGACGGCCGCGTGCGGCGAGATGGTGTGCGCGAAGTGCAGCTGGAGGCTCGCGATCTCGACGGCGACCAGGTCGCACTCCTCGCGCGCCGCGTGAATGACGGGAATCCCCATGTTGCCGCACACGCGCACGTCGAGCCCGCCTGCCGCGGCGATCGCCCCGACCATCTGGGTCGTGGTGGTCTTGCCGTTGGTGCCCGTCACCATGACCCAGGGGATGCCCGGTCGGCGCACACGCCACGCGAACTCCATCTCGGACCAGATCTCGAGACCGGCGGCCTCGCATGCACGCACCGCCTCGGAGTGCGGCGCGAAGCCGGGAGAGGCCATCACGAGGTCGAAGGCCTCGAGCTCGAGCTCGCTCACGTCCAGGTGGTCGGCCGAACCGTTGGCGTCCACGGTCACCGCCGTGCCACCCAGCTCGCGCGTGACCTCGGCCGCGGCGGTGCCTGCGATCCCTGTCCCGAGCACCAGGACCCGCTTGCCCGCGAGCGTCACAGGGAGGCCACCCACTCCGCGTAGAACAGCCCCACGCCGAGACCGGTGAACATCGCGGCGATGATCCAGAAGCGCGTGACGATCGTGACCTCGCCCCACCCCATGAGCTCGAAGTGATGATGCAGTGGCGCCATCTTGAACAGGCGTTTACCGCCCGAGATCTTGAACCACCCGATCTGCAACACGGAGCTCGCGACGACGAGCACGAACAGCCCACCGACCACGACGCCGAGCACCTCGGTGCGCGACAGGATGGTCATGCCCGCGATCGCGCCGCCGAGCGCGAGCGAACCGGTGTCGCCCATGAAGATGCGCGCAGGCGACGCGTTCCACCACAGGAAGCCCAGGCTCGCGCCCGCGATCGCCGCCGCGAGGATCGACAGGTCCCACGGGTCGCGCACCTCGTAGCAGAGCGAGCCAGCCCCCGGCACTCCGCAGCGCTGGTTCACCTGCCAGATGAGGATCAGCACATACGCGCCAAAGAAGATCACCGCGGTTCCCGAGGCAAGACCATCGAGTCCGTCGGTGAGGTTGACCGCGTTTGACCACGCGGTGATGAGAAAGTTCGACCAGATGACGAAGAGGATGAGCGCGATCGTGGGGCCCCAGATCGCGAGATCCAGCTGAGTGTCGCGCAGGAACGAGATCGCGGTCGAGGCCGGCGTGACTCCCCTGGCATCCTCGAACTGCAGCGCGAGGATGCCGAACGAGACACCCACGATCCCCTGGCCCAGGAACTTCCAGCGCGCGCTCAGTCCCAGCGAGCGCTCGCGCGAGATCTTGATCGCGTCGTCGAGGAATCCCACGACGCCCAGTCCCACCATGAGGTAGACCACCAGCAGGGACGATGCGCTGGGCGCGCGTCCCACGATGAGGTTGCCTCCCAGCCAGCCCACCACCGCGGCGACGATGATGATCACGCCGCCCATGGTCGGGGTACCGCGCTTGACGTGGTGGCTCGCGGGGCCGTCTTGACGGATGAACTGGCCGAACTGGCGCCGCGTCAGATAGCGGATGAAGAGCGGCGTCGCGAGCAGCGACAGGAGGACTCCGAGGCCTCCCGCGAACACGACGCCCTTCATGCGGTTCCTCCCACGAGCTGATCGGCGAGCTCCCACAGGCCGGAGCCGTGCGAGGCCTTGACGAGCACGGTGTCCCCCGGCCGCAGCATGCGATCGAGGAGCTCTCGCGCCTCGCCGATTGTAGCGACGAAGGCCGCCTCGTCACCCCACGAACCCTCCCTCACGGCCGCCACATACGCGGGCCGCGCGCCGTCTCCCACGATGATCGTGTGGTCGATGCGCAGGCGCACGACGTCCGTGCCGATCTCCGAGTGGATGGTCGCCGAGGCGTCTCCCAGCTCGCGGATCTCGCCCAGCACGGCGACAGTGCGGCCGCCGTCGGCGACGAGCTTGAGGGCGCGCAGGGCGGCCCTCACGGATTCGATCGACGCGTTGTACGCGTCGTCGATGATCGTGACGCCGTCGGCGCGCTCCGTGAGCGCCATGCGGTGTGCGGACAGCGGTCGCGCCGCCGCGATCGCCTCCCACGCCGCGGCACCGTCGACTCCACACTCGACGGCCACCGCGAAGGCGGCCAGAGCGTTGGTGACGTGGTGCTCGCCCACGAGCGTGAGGGTGCGCCGCGGGAGGTCGCCGATCGCGAACGAGGCACGGCCACGCTCGGTCGTGAGCCCGACGGCGCGGTGGTCGCCGGTCGACACGCCAAAGGTCACCACGCGCTCGGCCAGTCTCGCCATCCCGGCGACCCTGGCATCGTCCGCGTTGAGGACCGCGACGCCGCCGGGCACGAGCCCGCGCACGATCTCGCTCTTGGCCACCGCGACGTCGTCGGGCGAGGCGTACTCGCCCATGTGGGCGGTGCCCACGGTGAGCGCCACCGCGACGTCGAGAGGGGCGATCGAGGTGAGGTACGCGATGTGGCCGAGACCGCTCGCCCCCATCTCGAGCACGAGGTGGCGGGTCGAGGAGTCGGCACGCAGGACCGTGAGCGGCAGGCCGATCTCGTTGTTGAATGAGCCGACCGGCGCGACCACGTCGGGCAACACCTGTGCCAGCAGGTCCTTCGTCGTGGTCTTGCCATTCGAGCCGGTGATCCCGATGACGGTGAGGTCGCCCTCGGTCCGCAGCAGCGCCAGATACGCCCGCGCGAGTGCGCCGAGCGCCGCCGTGACGTCGCCGACGAGCACGTGGGGGCCGTCGACGGGGCGCGACACGAGGCACAACGAGGCCCCGTTGGCGAGCGCCTGCGGCACGAAGTCGTGGCCGTCGGACCGCTCCCCCACGAAGGCGGCGTACAGCCAGCCTGGACGCACGTCGCGCGAGTCCTTGTCGACGCCCTCGACCAAGGTGTCCACGTCGGCGGCGAGCGTCCCGCCCGCCGCATTCGCGACCCATTGAGCCGTGACCGGCCTCACGCGCCGCGCTCCTCGTGGACGGCGGCGAGGGCCTCGAGGAACGCGCCAGCGTCCGTGTAGGGATAGTGCACGCCGTCGATCTCCTGAGTGGTCTCGTGCCCCTTGCCGGTGGCGATGATGGTGTCGAGCGGACCCGCCATCCGCACCGCGGCCTCGACGGCAGCGGAGCGGGGGCTGATCTCGAACACGTCCGTGCGGCCCTCGCGCGTCGCGTCGACGCCCTCGAGGATGCGCGCGCGGATGTGCTCGGGCGGCTCGGTGCGCGGGTTCTCGTCCGTGACGATCACGACGTCGGCATGCGTCGCCGCCGCGCTGCCCAGACCCGGCCGCTTGGAGTCATCCCGGAGCCCGTCGCAGCCGAACACGATGATGATCCTGCCCGGGGTGACCAGGCGCATCGCGTCGAGCACGCTCGCGATGCCGTCGGGCGTATGCGCGTAGTCCACGACCGTCATGGGAGTGGACTCGTCGCGCGCCGTCACGACCTCGGTGCGTCCCGGCACGGGCCGGGCCGATGCCACGCCAGCGATCGCGTCGGCGAGCGGCACCCCCGTGGCGTGGGCCGCCACGATCGCGCCCGCGGCGTTGGAGACGTTGATGAGGCCGGGCAGGCGCACCTCGGCGTCGTGGCGCGAGCCGTCCGGCGCCACGAGCACGAACGTCATCCCGCCGCGGTCCGCGGGTCGCGCGTCGACTGCGGCCCAGTCCGCGCGCGGAGACCCGGGACGGGTCGCGACCGTCTCCACCGGCACCGTGGACTCCCCCACGAGCCGCTGGCCCCACTCGTCGTCGACGAGCACCACCGCGCGATCCGCGAACTCCGGCGTGAAGATGCGCGCCTTCTCCTCGAAGTACTCCTCCATGGTGTGGTGGAAGTCGAGGTGTTCATACGACAGGTTCGTGAACAGCACGGTGCGGAAGCGCGTTCCGGTCACGCGGTCGAGCGCGATCGCCTGCGAGGACGCCTCGGCCACCGCGGCCGTCACGCCCTCTTCCCTCATGCGCGCGAGGAGGCCCTGCAGCATCGGCGCCTCCGTCGTGGTGCGCGATGCCGGGGTGGCGCTGTCGCCGATCCTCATCTCGACCGTTCCCAGCAGGCCCACCGACGCGTGGGTGGTCCGCAGCGCGCCCTCGACCAGGAAGGACGTGGTGGTCTTGCCATTGGTGCCCGTGATGCCGATCAGCGCGACGTCGCGAGAGGGATCTCCGTAGATCTCCGCTGCCGCCAGCGCGGCGGTGCGCCGCGGGTGCGTCGCGACCAGCACGGGCAACCCGGTCGCGCGCGCCTCGGCGGCGCCCGCACGGTCCGTGAGGATCGCGGCCGCACCGCGCTGCGCGGCCTGGGCCGCGAAGCGGGCGCCGTGCGCGTTCTCGCCCGGCAGCGCGCAGAAGAGGTCGCCGGGCTCGACCGCCCGGGAGTCGACCGTCGCGCCCGTCACCGTGACGTCCGCTCCGTGCAGGTCCGCGCCGGCGCGCGCCTCGATGGCGCTCAGCAGGGCGCCTGCGACGCGGCTGGGGCGCATCGCGAAGTCCGGCATTCTCACTCCCAGGTGGTCGGGTACAGCGTGGGCTCCGTCGTCGACGGAGGCACCCGCAGCGACTGCAACGCAAAGGTTGCCACATCCTTGAACACGGGCGCGGCCGTGGTACCACCCCAGATTTCCGTCTGCGGGTCGTACAGGATGACAGACACGACGATACGCGGGTCGTCGGCCGGGGCGATGCCGATGAACGACGCGACGATCGAGCTCAGCTTGCCGTCGGGACCGGTCGCCTGCGCGGTACCCGTCTTGCCCGCGACGCGGTAGCCGTCGATCTTGGCGAGCACTCCGGTGCCGCCTTCCTGGGTGACGTCCTCGAGCATCGTCATCAGCTGCGTGGCCGTCTTCTCGGAGACCACCCGCTCGGGCTCGTCGACCTCGCGCTCGACGAAGGTGCCGTCGTCCTTGCGGAAGCCCTTCACGACGGTCGGCTGCAGGCGCACCCCGCCGTTCGCGATAGTCGCGAAGACCTGCGTCGCCTGAACCGCGGTCACGGAGACGCCCTGGCCGTAGGTCACGGCCCACTTGGTGCGGCCGTCCCAGTCCTCGGCGTCGTGCAGGATGCCGGGCGACTCGGCGAGCAGCCCCACGTCCGTGCGCTTGCCGAAGCCGAAGGCATCGAGGTACTGCCAGCGCTGCTCCGAGCTGAGCAGCTCGCCCACCTGAACCGTGCCCGTGTTCGAGGACTCGGCGAGCACGCCCGTGAGCGTGAGCTTGAGGTCCTCGTGCTCGTGCGAGTCCTGGAACGTCTGGTCGTTGTCGGTCGTGTACCGATACGGCGCGATGAACTCGCTCGTGGGGGTCGCGACGCCCTCCTCGAGGGCGGCGGCCATCGTGATGACCTTGGCGGTCGAGCCCGGCTCGAAGACGGTCGACACGGACTTCGCGCCGCGATTGGCGGCATCGGTCGCGCCGGGATCATTGGGGTCGACGCTGCCGGAGTCCACGAGCGCCAAGATCTCGCCCGTGGTGGTGTCCTCGACCACGACCGTGGCGTGGCTCGCGCCGGTCTGCGCGAGCGCCTCCTCAACACGGCCCTGCACATAGAACTGGATGTCGCGGTCGAGGGTGAGCACCACGTCGTCACCGGGCACCGCGGCGGTCTCCTCGCGCACCCCGGTGGGAATGAGGTAGCCACCCGACCCGTCCCGCTCGTACGTCATGGTGCCGGGAGTCCCCAGCAGCTGCTCCTCGTACGCGGCCTCGACGCCGGTGAGTCCCCACACTCCGGGCGCGTCCTCCTTGCCTCCCATGAATCCCACGACGTTGCCCGCGAGGTTGCCGTTCGGGTACAGGCGCTTCTCGACCGCCTCCGGCTCGATGCCGGGAATCTTCTCCGCCGCGATGAGGTCCCAGGTCTCGGGGGTGATGTCCTTCGCGAGGTAGACGAACGTGCTGTCGCCGACCATCTTCGCGCCCAGCTCCGCCGCGTCGATTCCCAGGATGGGCGCGAGAATCTCTGCCGCACCCGCGGGGCCCTCCGCGAGCACCACGCCGTCCTCCGTGCGGACGAAGTCAGCGATCTTGACCTGGTTGACGCCCACGTTGTAGCGCTGCACCGAGGTCGCGAGCACCGTCCCGTTGCGATCGACGATGTCCGCGCGCGGCACGCTCACCTCTTGAGTGACGAGCCGCTGCGACAGCGCCTCGGAGGACAGCACCGAGGAGCGGACCCCCTGGATGAGGACCAGGCGTCCGGCGAAGACCAGCAGCACCGCGAGCAACACCAGCGAGATGACGCGCTGACGCAGCCGCGGATCCGCGAGGCGCGGAGCGCGGGGAGTGGCCATGCGGTCTACTTCTTTCCGGTCTCGAGGACGATTCCGTCCGATAGTGACACGAAGCCGAGCGCCGTCGCGGGAGCCATGCCGAGCTCCTCGGCGCGGGCGGCAAGGCTCGCGGGGGCCGCGTTGGTCTCGAGGGTCTCGAGGTACGCCGCGCTCTCCTTGTGGAGGGCGGCGATCTCGATCTTGAGGTCGCGGCGCTCGTACGCGCCCTCGGTCATCGAGGTGTTGAGCAGCAGCACGGCCGACAGCGCGCCGATCACGATCGCGACGCACAGCGTGGCGAAGGGCAGCAGCGACCGGCCACGCTCGGGCGCCTGGACGGCGCGCAGGTGAGTGCGGGTCCCCGTCTCGGGGCGCGCGCTCGGCGCGGTGCGGGGGTGCACGGCGGGACGCGGCTGGCGCAGGGGTGCGGCGCTCACGGGTTCCTCCTGAGTCGCTGAGGCGGGGTGGGACGGAGGCGCTCGACCGCGCGGAGGCGGACGGGCTTGGATCGGGGGTTGCGCTCGGCCTCCTCGGCCGAGGCCTTTTCCGCTCCCCGGGTGAGGAGGCGCAGATAGGGAAGGTCCTCGTCCGGCACGACCGGCAGTCCGGGAGGGGCCTGAGACTCGGCGCCGGCGGCGAAGGCGCGCTTGACGATCCTGTCCTCGAGGGAGTGATACGACATGACGACCACGCGGCCCCCCACCCCGATCCCCTCGATCGCCGCGGGAATCGCTCGCTCGAGCACCTCGAGCTCGCGGTTGACCGCGATCCTGAGGCCCTGGAACGTGCGCTTGGCCGGATTGCCTGCCCCCGGCGTACGCGTCGCGGCGGGAATGCACGCGCGCACCAGATCGACGAGCTGCTCCGAGCGCTCGAACGGCTCGGTCTCGCGACGCCGCACAATCGAACGGGCGATCTTGGAGGCGAAGCGCTCCTCGCCGTAGTCGCGCAGGATGCGCGTGAGCTCGCGCTCGTCGGCGTCTCGCAGGAGGTCGGCCGCCGAGACCGGATCGGCCGGGTTCATCCTCATGTCGAGCGGCGCGTCCTGCGCATACGAGAAGCCGCGCTCGGCATCGTCGATCTGCAGCGAACTCACGCCGAGGTCGAGCAGGATGCCGTGGGCCCGGTCGGCGCCGGCGGCCGCGAGCGCACCCTCGATGTCGTCGTACTCCGCGTGGTGCGCCACGAACCTATCGCCGAACCGTGCGAGCCGCGCCGACGCGAGGGCGATCGCCTGCGGGTCGCGGTCGATTCCGACCACGCGCGCCTCGGGGCAGCGCTCGAGGATCGCCTCGGTGTGACCGCCCATGCCGAGGGTGCCGTCGATCGCGACCGAGCCGGGTGCGGCGAGGGCGGGGGCGAGCAGGTCGACACAGCGCTCCAGCATCACCGGCGTGTGCCGCGATGCGGCGTCGCGTTCCTGGTCCATGTGCCCCTCCCCTCCCGTGAGTGATTGCCCGTCCTGCTCGTGCCTCGTGGTCTCCCTCCGAGTTCCTCTGGCGGGGGAAGTCCGCCAGAGCGATCCGGGAGGAGGCCACGAGGCACGAGCCCCTACATGTCGTCGAAAATCTCTGCGGCGGTCTCCGCGTAGGCGTCCTCGCCCGCCTCGAGGTAGTCCTCCCACTTCTGGGCGTCCCACACCTCGACCCGGGAACCCATGCCGACCACGGCGACCTCGCGCTCGAGCCCCGCGTAACGGCGCAGGGGCTGCGACAAGAGGATCCGTCCCTGCTTGTCGGGGATGTCGTCGCTCGCGTGCCCCAGGAAGCTGCGCAGGTAGTCGCGCGCGGCCTTGTTCTCGAGCGGGGCCCGGCGCAGCCGGTCGTGGATGTGCGCGAACTCGTCGAGCGGGAAGAGGAACACGCAACGGTCGAGTCCTCGCGTCGCGACGAGTCCCGAGGCGAGCCTGCCGCGGAACTTCGCGGGCAGGATCAGGCGGCCCTTGTCGTCGAGACGCGGCGTGAAGGTGCCGAGGAAGACGCCGGTCGGGCCCAGCCCGAGCGTCGCGGTGTCCGACATCGGCCCTCCCCTCCGGCTCCCGGCCTCTCCCGATGTCCCCACTTTACTCCACTTTGCTCCACAAAT
Organism: Demequina sediminis; assembly: GCF_030296675.1. Taxonomy (GTDB): domain Bacteria; phylum Actinomycetota; class Actinomycetes; order Actinomycetales; family Demequinaceae; genus Demequina; species Demequina sediminis. The sequence goes on from NZ_AP027736.1 coordinate 1,084,725, forward strand.
CTCGGTTCCGGGGCGAAATGTGGCGCAGATATGGATATATCCCCAGGCAAAGACGCGACGATGCGGTGGAGGGATTTGGCCGATCCCGGAGCGTCATGCGTCAACTAGGCTCGGACCAAGGGAAGAGGGGTACCCATGACGATGACCGTCCCGACCACCGAGGAACTCGCGGAGGTGGCCGACCTCGCCCGGCGCGTGCGCGCTCAGCTCGACACGGTCCTGTCCGGACTCGACGACGCAATCGACGCCACGCTCGCGACGGTGCTCGCGGAGGGCCACCTGCTCCTCGAGGACGTGCCGGGGGTCGGCAAGACCACCCTGGCTCGCGCGTTGGGCAGGGCGGTCGACGCGAGCGTGGGACGCATCCAATTCACGCCCGACCTGCTGCCCTCTGACGTCACGGGCGTGAGCATCTACCGCGCGGACGACCACTCCTTCGAGTTCCGCCCCGGACCCGTGTTCGCGAACATCGTGGTCGCGGACGAGATCAACCGCGCGTCGCCGAAGACCCAGGCCGCGCTACTCGAGTCGATGCAGGAGCGCTCCGTGACCGTCGACGGGGCGACGCGGGCGCTGCCCGCCCCCTTCCTCGTGGTGGCCACGCAGAACCCGGTCGACATGGAGGGCACCTACCCGTTGCCCGAGGCGCAGCGTGACCGCTTCATGACACGCATCGCGGTCGGCTATCCGTCGGGTGCCGACGAGCTCGCGATGCTCGAGTCCCACGACGGGCACGACCCCCTCGGAGACGTGGTGCCCGTCACCAGCGCCGCCGCACTCACCCGCGCGATCTCCGTGGTGCGCCGCGTGTACGCTTCCACCGCAGTAAAGCAGTACATCGTCGCGGTGGTGCGTGGCACCCGCGCCAGCGCCGACCTGCGGCTGGGAGCCTCACCTCGCGCCTCGCTTCAGCTGCTCGCCGCGTGCAAGGCACGCGCCGCGATGCTGGGGCGGGACCACGTCCTGCCCGACGACGTCAAGTCGCTCGCCGTCCCCGTCCTCGCGCACCGGGTCATCCCCGCGGCCCAGGCACGGGCGGCGGGACGCAGCGCCGAGCAGATCGTCGCCGACGTCGTGAGCCAGGTCGCCGTCCCGACGGCACGCGAGCCCGAGCCCCTGCGCCGAGGATGACGGCACGCGGCGAGGTCGACGGCCCCCATCACGGGGCCGAGACCACGGTGTCGCCCCGCGGGATCGGCCTGATCGCCGCCGGCGTGGCCCTCCTCGCTGTCGGGATCGGCTTCGCGTCGGCTCCGCTCGTCCTGATCGGCGCGACTGCCCTCGCCGCCGTCGGGGTGTCCGCGGCGTGGATCGCGCTGCACGCTCTCGCGCTGCGGCGCCGGGTCACCGCGGTGACCCGCGAGGTCGTGCCCGGCACCCTCAGCGCGGGAACGGCGGGCGAGGTGACCGTGAGCGTGGGACTGGGCGGCGGGCTCGCTCGTTCCCTGCGGCTGCGCGAGCAGGCGGCCGCGGAACTCACCGGCGGCGACGCGACGCGCGCCGTGATCTCTCGCCGCCCACGCGCGATCGAGTTGCGCTACGCGCTGTCGCCCGTGCGCCGAGGGCGGTGGCTGCTCGGGCCCGCGCTGGCCCGTTCCGCGGATCCGTTCGGACTCGCGTGGAGCGACCGGGCGCTGGGCGAGGCGCGCCAGGTCACGGTCTGGCCCCGGGTCGTCGACCTTGCCGCGAGCGCGGGAGAGCTCATGGGCTCGGCGGATCGCGCCCATGCGGGCGCCCGCACCCCTGCCGCGGACGACGCCTCGCTGCGCGACTACCGCGACGGTGACGACCTCCGACGGGTCCACTGGGCGTCGTCGGCGCGCCGCGGGACCTTGGTCGTGCGCTCCGAGGAGCAACAGGGGCGCACGACCGCGACGGTCCTCCTGGCGCTGCCACCCTCCCGCGGCGCGCTCGAGTGGGCCATCTCCGCCGCCGCGTCGGTCGCGCTGTCCGTCATCGAGGCGGGCCACCCCGTTCGCCTCATCGCCGGCGCACAGGAGAGCGGCACACTGGACGCCTTTGGCCGCGCCGCCGACGGCGCGCGCGTGCGGCTGCTCGACTCGACCGTGGATCTCCAGGCGCCCGCCAGCACCACCGAGTCGGACCGCCTCCTGGTGGCCGGCGCGGCACGGATTGATCCCGGTCACCGCGACGTGGTCGTCGCGGTGATGGAACCGGCGGGGAGCACGGCCGTCACCGCGCTCGCGCGCCTGGGCGAGGGCGGCCGCGCGTGGGCGATGGTGCGCTCCTCGCTCGCCGCGCGCGCGAGGGCGGAACGCACCGTGGAACAGCTCCGTGCCGCCGGGTGGCACGCGATCCACACTCTCGAGCCCGAGCCGATCGAATCCGCGTGGGCACGCCTGCTCGCGGAGGCCGCCGCATGAACGCGCCGTGGCGCCTCATCGCCACCCCGCTCGTGGCCCTCGCGGTGGCGCTCGGCCTGGGCGGGCTCTCGGGCCTCGTGGTGTTCGGGTCGTGGCTGTCCTCGCTTGCGGCTGTGCTCGGTGCCACGGCCGCGATCGTTGTCATTGCGCGTGCAGCGACCGGGCGGCCGTTCCTGCCCACCGTCGTGGGGCTCGTCTGCGGAGCGTGGCTGCTGATGGTTGCCTTCGTGCCCGGCCCCGAGGGTGGTCGCACCTGGATCCCCACCCCTCGGCGCTCGAGGGCGTTCGCGCGGTCGCGGCGGAGGCCGTGCGCTACGCGGCCGACACCGTCGCTCCCGCCGAGGTCTCCCCGCGCTCGCCGCCGCGATCACCGCGGGGGCGCTCGCGCTCTTCCTGCTGGTGGACGCCGTCGCGGTCGGCGCGGGATTCGCCGCATCGGCCGGCTTCCTCCTGGTGGTGCCGTGGCTGCCCGCTCTCACGCTCGAGCGCCGCATCCCCACCCTCGCGCTGCTCGGCGCCCTCGCGGCGTGGCTCGGGGTCGTCGCCCTGTCCCGGCGGATCGACGCGGGACCGTGGCGATCCCGTGACCGCGCGGGCGCGCCCGCGGCACCCGCAGCCGCGGCCGCGGTAGCCGCGACGCTGCTGCTCGCGTCGATCACGGCGCCGCTCGCCGTGGGCGGACCCGGCTGGGGTGCCGCCCCCGCATTGCGCTCCCCGACTCGCTCGGCGGCGCCTCGCGACTCGACCTCGACATCGACCTGCGCGAGTCACTGAACGGTCGCTCGACGTCCCCCGTGCTCAGCTACACCTCGACGGGAGGGCGCGTGGACGTGCTCCGCGCGTACTCCTTCGACACGTTTGACGGCAACCGATGGGACCGCGAGAGCGGCGGAGAGACCGTGCCCGCGACAGGCGTGCTGTGGCCCGAGCCCTTTGACGGCTGGATCGAGGGCGAGTCGAGCTTCCTCACGATCAGCACCACGGACCTCAGCGAGTCCCGCCTGCCCATCCCCGCGGCGCCGCGGTCGATCACCGCGGCGGCAGGCTGGGTCTACGACCGCTCGACGGACGAGGTGGTGTCGGACTCCCCCTCGGGCACACGCGGACTGCAGTACTCGGTGCGGCAATCGACGGACTTCCACTCCGAGGAGGCCCTGCGCGCCGCCGAGGAACTCATCGCGGCGGGAGGCGACGAGGCGGTCCCTGCCCGCTACAGGGAACTACCGGATGGCATCGACGTCGAAGGACTCCGCACGGTGGCGACGGCCTTGACGGCCAGCGCGACGGACCGCTACGAGTCGGCCCTCGCGCTGCAGGAGTACCTGCGCGGGCCGGGCTTCGTGTACGACACGCAGGTCTCGCCGTCGGGCGACGATGCCGTGACGACGTTCCTCGAGACGCGACGGGGATACTGCGTCCAGTTCGCGACGGCGATGACCGTCATGGCGCGCACGCTCGACATCCCCGCGCGACTCGCGGTCGGCTTCCTGGGAGGAAGCGAGAACGTTCCCGGCGAGTACGTGGTGCGCGGGCGCGACGCGCATGCGTGGCCGGAACTGTACTTCCCCGGCCACGGCTGGGTGCGCTTCGAGCCCACGCCCTCCGTGCAGACGGGAGCGCGACCGCCGTACGCCGAGCCGGCGGAGGCTCCCGAGCCCGTCGTTCCCGACGTGCGCGACACCGCACGGCCCACGACCGCGCCCGAACCGGTCCTGCCGACGACCGCGCCCACGGCCTCCCCCACGCCGACCCCCGCTGACGAGGGCGGATTCCCGTGGCTCGCGGTCGGGACAGGTGCGCTCGTCCTCGCGGCGGTCGCGGTCGGGTGGGCGCGACGACGATCCGGCGCCGGACCCGTCCGGGACGCGGAGGACGCGTGGGCGCTTCTGCGCACGAGACTCGGAGCACGCGCGGGAGACGACGCCCTCACTCCCGCCGAGACCGAGCGCGCGATCCTCGACGGCGGGCCCGAGCTAGGCGCCGAGGCTCGCGAGGCGCTCGGCCTGCTGCGCGTGGCGGTCGAGCGTCAGCGGTACGCGCCACGGGGCGAGAATGGCGCCGATGCCCCGCTGCGCGCGTGGGTCGATGTCGTGTCGACGGCGGCGCGCGAGGCGGAGCGGGCAGCCGGGACGCGAAAGTAGGGCGTTCGCCTCAAGGCCGCTCTGCGCGGCGCCCACCTAGAGGTCGCCCTGCACGATGCCCTCTTAGAGGTCGCCCTGCTCGGCGCCCACCTAGAGGTCGCCCTGCTCCCTGCGCTTGTCGAAGCGCTCCTCGACGCGCGACATGAAGCCCTTGTCGCTCTTGCGTCGATGCGTTCCGGAGCCGGAGGCCTTGGCCGCGGGGGCCGAAGCGGACGGTCGGGGCGCGAGCACGGCCCACATGGCGGCAGCGAGCATCACGGCGAAGCCGGCCACGCCCACGATCATCATCTGGGTGACCGCACCGGTGACGACGATCCCGAGACCCGCCACGACACCGATTCCGGCCCACACGTAGAGTCCGCGCGGGCGAGAGCCACGCGCCATCGCGGAACCGAGCTTAGGGTCAGAGCCGAGGTCCCTCTCCAACTGCTCGAGCACGCGCTGCTCGTATTCCGACAGCGGCATCGCGCCCTCCCTTCGGTGCACCGTGTGGTCCAGTCTATCCGCCACGCGGCGGTCGTACCAGACCAGCGTCTAGGGTGAGGCTCATGCCTCGCCTGCGGACCGACCGCGTCGCTCCCGACGTGCCCCGCGATGTCGACTTCGACATCGCCACTGGCGTGGCGTCACTTCGCGACGATCCTGATGGGACAACGTCTCTGTGGGTCAACGGAGTTCCCAGTTCACCGCTGCACCCCGATCCCGAGTTTCTCGCATTCGAGTACATGCGCCACATGTCGGCCATCGTCGACGCGTGGTCCCCGCCGCCGCGCATGCTCGCTCTTCACGTGGGGGCCGCGGCCTGTACGCTCCCCCGCCACCTCGCGCACCGGTTCCCCGACTCCGGGCACATCGCGGTCGATGTCGATGCGACGCTGCCCGAACTCGTGCGCACCTGGTGGGACCTGCCTCGCGCGCCGCGATTGCGGATCAGGGCGCAGGACGGCCTGGAGGTGTTGGCGTCGCGGCGCGACGAGAGCGTCGACCTCATCATCCGCGATGCCTTCGCCGGAGACTCCACCCCCGCTCACCTCACGGACGCCGCATGGTGGAGGCACGCGGCGCGTGTCCTGAGGCCGGGAGGGCTCGTGCTCGCGAATGTGGGGACGCGTCCCGGCGCGCGGGATGCCGAGGAGGACGCGGCGGCCGCCATAGAGGCCTTCGGTGCGACCCTCGCGGTGGCCGAGCATGCGGTGCTCAAGCGGCGCAGGCGAGGGAACGTGGTGCTCGCCGCGGTGCGCGCGGGCTCACTGGACGAGTCCGCGCTGCGGCGTTACGCCGCATCGGCGCCCCTGCCCACCGGCGTGAGCGGCGACTGGCGGGGCTAGGCGGGCTGGGGCATCGTGCCCTCACCCGCCCGGACATGACGAAGGCCGCCGCCCCTCACGGGACGACGGCCTTGTCACGAGAATCAGAGCGGGCGGACGTTCTCCGCCTGCGGACCCTTCGGACCGGAGGTCACGTCGAACTCGACGCGCTGCGCCTCCTCGAGGGAGCGGTAACCATCCGTCTCGATCGCCGAGTAGTGGACGAAGACGTCGGCGCCGCCGCCGTCCTGGGCGATGAACCCATAGCCCTTCTCAGCGTTGAACCACTTCACAGAACCCTGCGCCATGCCTGTATTTCCTTCACTTCTGCGCCCTGGACGGGAAGGCGGAACACCGTGTCCCACCTCGTCGCCGCAATGCCGCGTTCCCAGCCGTGAAGTCAGGTTCTTGCACACTACGTATCTGCAACCGGGTCCAGTGTGGCAGATTTCAGCCGCTCGTAGGGGGATCGCGCCGTTCTTGAGCAAGGAATTTCTCAAATTCGGCCGCAATCTCGTCTGCGGAGGGCAGTCCGCCCTCGAGCGGAAGGCCCTGTCCGCGCGCGTCGTGGAACGCGTCGTACTGGTTCTCGAGCGCGCTGACCAGCGCCTGGACGTCCTCGCTGTCGGAGAGCTGGCGCTCGATTTCGTCGGTCGCGCGCTCGGCGGCCGCATCGAGCGCGCCGGGGTCCAGATCGAGGCCCGACAGGTCCTCGAGTCCCTCGAGGGCGCGCTGCGCCGCCTGGGGGTACGACGACTGTGCGAGATATTGCGGCACGTGCACGGCCACGTTGACGGCAGGCAGCCCCCACTGGCCAAACCTGTACTCGAGCAGGTTCTGGGCCGATGCCGGGACCGTCACCGTGCCGAACATCGACGGCAGGTCGGGCAACAGGTTCTGGTCCGTGCCGTGGATCGTGGCGGTGAGCTCGCGCGTGTGCGGCACCGCCATCGGGATCCCGTGCGATCCCAGCGTGAGCGACACGCCCAGGCGATCGACGATTCCCCGCACCGCCGCGATGTAGCGCTCCCACAGGATGTCGGGCTCGAAGCCGTGGAGCAGGAGGTACGGCGACTCCGCCGCGTCACGCACCAGGTCGAGCGCGAGGTGGGGCTCGTCATACGACGTCCACTGGTTGACGGAGAACGTCATCTCCGGACGGCGCGAGCGGTAGTCGAGCAGCTGGTCGATGTCGAACGTGGCGACGCGGACCGGCTCGCCCATGTCGAGGAGATGCTGGGCCACCAGGGCGCCCGCGCGCCCCGCATCCACGAATCCGCGCAGGGAGTGCACGAGCACCGCCTGCTCCGGTGCGGCATCGGCCCATGCCTGCACGCCCTCGGGTTCCCAACTGAGCAACGGTCTGTCCATGATTCTCCATCCTTCCATTCGCGCCGCGTCGGCGAGTGGCAATCTCGCCGTCCGCGAAACCCCCGGGCAACCGGTGCTACCGAGCACCCTTGCGGCGCGCGATAATGGGGGACTGTCCTGTTCCGGTCAACGCAGGGCGGGCGGAGGGTATGCCGATGGCACAGGAGCGGGGACTCACGGCGGAGCGCAGCGGGCTTGCGGCCGAGCAAGAGGTGGTCGACGTGCTCTACGCGCGCGTCGACGCGCTACGCGACGAGGCCAGCGGGCGCCTCGCGGCGATCCGCAGGGAGGGGCCGTCGGGTTCGCCGCAGAACCGGTCCGAGCGCGACGCCTTCGCAACCCTGTACGAGGACCGCATCGCGCAACTCGACGCGGTCGAGGACAGGCTGTGCTTCGGCCGCCTCGACCTACGTGACGGCGAGCGCTTCTACGTGGGGCGCATCGGCCTGTCCGATGCGGAACACGCCCCCTCCTCACGGACTGGCGCGCCCCTGCCGCCCGCGCGTTCTACTCCGCGACGGCGGCCAATCCGGGCGACGTGGTCAACCGACGCCACCTCACCACCCAAGGGCGGCGCGTGGTCGCGGTCGAGGACGACGTCCTCGACGTCGACGCGCTGCGCGAGATGGGCGCCGATTCCGCTCTCGCGGGCGAGGGCGCACTGCTCGCCGCCCTGGGCGCGCGGCGCACGGGACGCATGGGCGACATCGTCGCGACCATCCAGGCGGAGCAGGATGCCGTCATCCGCGCGCCCATGTCGGGGGCCCTGGTCGTCCAGGGCGGGCCGGGTTCAGGAAAGACGGCCGTGGCGCTCCACCGCGCCGCGTTCCTGCTCTACCACCACCGCGAACAGCTCGAGTCGCGCGGCGTGCTGCTCATCGGGCCGTCGCGCACCTTCCTCCGATACATCGACCACGTGCTGCCCTCGCTGGGCGAGACGGGAGCGGTGTCGACGACCCTCGCGGGGCTCATTCCCGGCGTCGAGGCCTCGGCGATCGAGCCGGACGAGTCGGCCGAGATCAAGGGCCGCACGGTGATGGCGGACGTGATCAAGGCGGCCGTCCGCGAGCGCCAGCGCGTCCCGCGGGCCGATCGCGAGATCCGGATCGACGGCCGCACGGTCGAGATTCGCCGGTCCGACATCAAGGACGCGCAGGCCAAGGCGCGGCGCGATGGTCGTCCCCACAACGAGGCGCGCGCGGTGTTTGCCAAGGAGATGATCTCGCGTCTCACCCGTCAGCTCGTCGAGCAACTCGAGGTCTACTCCGACGAGGACCGTCACGAGCTCGAGCGGGACGTGCGCGACGACAAGAACGTGCGCATCGCGATCAACCTGTGCTGGCTGCCCGTGACCGCAGAGCAGCTGCTGCGCGATCTCTTCTCGAAGCCCCACCTGCTTGACTACGCTGCCGCGCGCCTGTCCCCCGACGAGCGCGACCTGCTGTTGCGGCCGCCTCACGCCCCGTTCACGGAGGCCGACGTGCCGCTACTCGACGAGGCAGCGGAGCTGCTCGGCGAGATGCCCGGCGGGCGCGCCCGCCGCTCGGACGAACCCTCGGCCGAGGAGATCCAGTACGCGAAGGACGTGCTCGACACGTTCGGCGCGCAGAGCATGATCAAGGTCGACGCCGAGACGCTCGCGTCACGCATGAAGGGCGGCACCACGCGCCTCTCCGTCGCCGAGCGCGCGTCCCGCGATCGCACGTGGACCTATGGGCACATCGTGGTGGACGAGGCGCAGGAACTCAGCCCCATGGCGTGGAGGATGCTGCTGCGGCGCTGCCCGACCAGGTCGTTCACGATCGTGGGCGACGTGGCGCAGAACACCTCGGTCGCCGGGACGCGGTGGTGGCCCGAGACGATGGATCCGCTGTTCCAGACGTCGTGGGAACTGCGCGAGCTCACCATCTCCTACCGTATTCCGGCCGCGGTCGCCGATGCCGCACAGTCCTACGCGCGCGCGGCGCGACTGCCGGTGAGCGACCTCAGGGCGGCACGCGAGATCGCCGATGCCACGTGCGCGACCCGTACGGACGATCCCGTCGAGACCGCGGCGGCGGTGGCGCGGCGGCACGCCGCGTCGTTCGCGGGCGCCGAGGGCGGCCTGGTGGCCGTGATCGCCCACGAGCGGCACCTGAGTGCGCTGCGTGCGCGGCTGTCAGGCACCGAGGTCGAGGTGTGCACCGCTCGCGAGTCGAAGGGCCTCGAGTTCGATGTCGCCGTGGTGGTCGAGCCCGCCGAGATCGCGGCCCGCCCGGGCGATCTCTACGTGGCCCTCACGCGCCCGACGAAGCGCCTCGACATCGTGCACGCACGTCCGCTTCCCGAGGGCCTGGTGGTCTAGCGGCCGATTCCTCGCGGACCGCGTCCCGCGGTCACGTCCGCTCGCATCCCCCGGCGCCCGCGAGCGCAAGACCCTCGAGATCGCCCGGGCCCCAGTCCGTGAGCCGCAGGTTGGACTCGTGCATGAGCTCGCTCGTGTCGACCACGTGGGCGAGCCCGACGACGTGGGCGAGCTCGTGTGCCACGACCGCGCGCGCAAGGTCCGTGCCCCCAGGCTCGGACAAGAGCCGCTGCATGTCCTCGTCGTCGAGCACCACCACGCCCGCGCGCAGGAAGCGCGCGTCCCCATAGGCACCGGGCACCGCACTCGATCCCCCGAGGCCCGTGACGGTGCCCGCCAGGTCCGGGTTCTGACCCTCGTTCTGGAAGCCCACGACGATCGGCGCGAAGCGCTCGCCGTACCGCTCCTGGATGGGTGCGCGATCGAAGCTCACCGGCTCGTCGGTGCGTCCCTCGTACGCGAAGGACAGGCCCGTGGCCGCGGACACCTGAGCGACGGCCTCATGGATGAGCGGCTCGAAGCCCTCGGGCATGAGCGAGGGCGAGAGCACATAGGCGAGCGGGCGGCACGGGTCGTAGCGCACCGGCCCACCTCCCTCGCCGCCACTCGGAAACAGAAACGCGTGCTCGCCCGTGGTCGTGGGCGCCACCTGCGGAAGGATCCGTTCCGCGGGCCCGCTCGCCACCGGGATGCGCACCGTCACGCCCTCGGCATCGATCACGTTGCGCGGCGTGCCCCAGTGTTCGACGTCCGACCACGTCACGCCGCGCCACCAGGCGCCCGCGGCAAGCAGCATCGCGGCCACCGCGGCGATCCCGAGGATTCTGGCCAGCGATTTCATGGCGACACTCTGCCATGGCTCCACCGGCACGGACGTCACCCCTGACCGCGCGGGCGGAGTTGGAGAAGAACGGGAAGTGCGAGACGATAGCGCCCGTGCGCGCACTGCTACTAGAGAACCTCGCCCCCAGGCCACCCAGATCCTCGAGGCCGCCGGCATCGCCGTCGAGAACCACGTCGGAGCCATGGATGAAGACGAGCTGATTGCCGAGCTCCAGGGCGTCCAGCTGCTGGGCATCCGCTCGAAGACTCAGCTCACCGAGCGCGTCATGGCGGCGTGTCCCGACCTCATCGCGGTGGGCGCCTTCTCGATCGGCACCAACCAGATCGACCTCGCCGCCGCCGCGCGGCGCGGCATCGCGGCCTTCAACGCGCCCTTCTCCAACACCCGGTCCGTGGTCGAGATGGCGGTGTCCGAGATGATCTCGCTGACGCGCCGCCTGCCCGACCACAACCGCAACCTGCACAACGGCGTGTGGTCGAAGTCGGCCGCCGGCGCCCACGAGATCCGCGGCCGTACGCTCGGAATCGTCGGCTACGGCAACATCGGCTCGCAGCTGTCCGTGATCGCCGAGGCGCTCGGCATGAACGTGATCTTCTACGACAGCGCGGAGAAGCTCGCGCTCGGCAACGCTACGCGCATGTCCAGCCTCGAGGCGCTGCTCGCGCAGGCGGACATCGTCACCCTGCACGTGGACGGACGGAGCGGCAACTCCGGCTTCTTCGGGCGCGAGCAGTTCGCGGCCATGAAGCAGGGCGCGCTGTTCCTCAACCTTTCGCGTGGCTTCATCGTCGACCTCGAGGCGCTCAAGGCGGGCCTCGAAAACGGCAGCATCGGCGGCGCGGCCGTCGACGTCTTCCCCGACGAGCCCAAGAAGACGGGCGACCCCTTCTCCTCGCCGCTGCAGAACATGCCCAATGTCATCCTCACCCCGCACATCGGCGGATCGACCGAGGAGGCCCAGCGCGACATCGGCATCTTTGTCGCGACCCGCCTGCGCGACTACGTGTTCCACGCGTCGACCTCGCTGAGCGTCAACCTGCCCAACCTGTCCCTCGACCAGGTCCAGGGCTCGCACCGCGTGGCTCACCTTCACGAGAACATCCCCGGCGTGCTGGCCGCGGTCAACCAGGTCTTCGCCGCCCACAATGTCAACATCGACGCGCAGCTGCTGGGCACGCGCGGAGAGCTGGGCTACGTGGTGACGGACGTCGCCGCGGGCATTGACGACGACGCCGTCGCGGCACTGTCGAGCATGCCAGGCACGGTCCGCCTGCGGGTGCTCTCATAGACGTGCCCGACTCCCCCGCCGCGGCATCGTTCGCGGACCTCGGGCTGCCGGGCGCCATGGTGGACGCGCTGCGCCGCCACGGCATCGAGCGTGCGTTTCCGATTCAGGCGGCCACCATCGCCGATGCCCTGGCCGGGCGAGACGTGCTGGGCAAGGCCCGCACGGGATCGGGAAAGACGCTCGGCTTCGGGCTGCCCGCGATCGTCAGGCTCGCGGACGGCGAACGTCCGACGCCCCGACGCCCCCGCGCCGTGGTGCTCGTGCCCACGAGGGAACTGGGCATGCAGGTGTCCGATGCGCTCGAGCCCTACGCGCACGCGATGCACGTGTCCCTCAAGCTCGTGGCCGGCGGGCTGTCGATGTCCAAGCAGGTTCAGGCGCTGGACCGTGGCGTTCACCTGGTGATCGCGACGCCGGGGCGGCTCGCGGACCTCGTGCGCAGAAAACACGCGGATCTCAGTAGGACCGAGCTGGTCATCATCGACGAGGCCGACCACATGGCGGACATGGGCTTCATGGACGAGATCACGCAGATCCTGGCGCGCGTGCCGCGCGGCGGTCAGCGGCTGTTGTTCTCGGCGACGCTCGACGGCGACGTGGACCGCCTCGTGTCGACCTACATGAACGACCCCGTGCTGCACGACGTCACCGGTGGGGAACCCGCGCACGCATCGATGCGCCACGTGGGTCTCAACGTGCCGCCGCACCTCAAGTACCGGATCGCGACGCGCATCGCCGCCCGCGAGGGGCGCACGATCGTCTTCGTGCGTACCAAGCTCGCGACCGAGCGCATCGCGCAGGACATGCGCGCCGAGGGCGTGCTGGCGGTCGCGCTTCACGGCGACCGCTCGCAGGTCGAGCGCAATCATGCGATCGCGGCCTTCCGTGCGGGCGACGTGCCCGTCTTGGTCGCGACCGATGTCGCGGCGCGCGGCATCCACGTCGATCATGTCGACCTGGTCCTCCAGCTGGACCCGCCGACCGATCCCAAGGACTACACGCACCGCTCCGGCCGCACGGCGCGCGCGGGCGACGAGGGCCTCGTGGTCACGCTCGTGCTGCCCCACCAGCGCCGCACGACCGACCGCATGCTCGAACGCGCGGGGGTCGACGTGATGTTCCGCAAGGTGCGCGGAGACGATGCCGAGTCGCTCGCGCTCGTCGACGGCCTCACCGGGGCGCGCGCCCCCTCGGGAGTTCCCGTCGAGGAGCCCCGGCCGCAGCGCACCGAGCGACGAGGGCGCTACGACCGTCCCGGCCGCTCGGGGGTGCGGGCGGTGCGGGCCGCTCCGGTGGTTCCGGGCGTTCGGGAGGTTCGGGGCGCGGCGGCAGTTCCGGTCGCTCGGGTGGTTCCGGTCGCTCGGGTGGAGCGGGGCGTCCCGCGCGACCCGAGGGTCGAGGCGCTCCGCCCCGTTCGACTCGCGGATGGCGCGACGACGACCGCTAACGCGGCGGGGACCCGACAGGGTTTCTTCCGAACCGCAATGCGCGACTACTCGCCTCGCGCGTCCTCTTCGCGGAGGCGAGCAATCGCGGACTCGAAGTCCTCGAGGGTGTCGAAGGCCTGGTAGACGCTGGCGAAGCGCAGGTACGCGATCTCGTCGAGCTCGCGCAGCGGGGGCAGGATCGCGAGACCGATGTCGAGGGCGTTGATCTCGGCCTGGCCGTTGGCGCGAATCGCCTCCTCGACCTTCTGCGCCAACACCGCGAGGTCATCGTCGCTCACGGGGCGACCCTGGCAGGCCTTCCGCACCCCCGAGACGATCTTGTCCCGGCTAAAGGGCTCGGTCACACCGTTTCGCTTGACCACCGCGAGGCTGGCCGTCTCGACGGTCGTGAAGCGCTTGCCGCATGCCGGGCACTCGCGGCGCCGGCGAATCGACGAGCCATCATCGGCAGTGCGCGAGTCGACCACGCGGGAATCGGCGTTCCTACAGAACGGGCAGTGCATGTGGACACTCTGCCACGAGAGCGCGTGTGTCATGAACCGCCCCCGTCTCTCGCCGTGTCAGCGATGGCACGGACGCCCGGCGAGTGAGGGTCGGGACTCCGGTCAGCCAGCGACGGGCAGGAAGATCTGCTCGCCCGCGTCCACCGCGGTCGAGGACATCGCGTTGAGATGCTGGATCTCGGTCAGCGTGTCGCGGACATCGTGCCCGGCGGGGGTACGGGCCGCGGCGATCGACCACAGGGTCTCCCCCGACCCGACCGTGTAGGAGTCCACCGCCGCCTCGGAGCCGCCCGCTCCACCACCGTGCCCACCCGTGCCGTCGGAGGCGAAGGCCTGCGGGCCGATGACCGCCGCGCCGATCAGGAGCGAAACGACGGCAAGGAAGCGTCCGGTGCGGGCGCGCCTGGCCTTGGCCACCGGGTTCTGCGGTGCGTAGATGCTCATCAGTGCCTCCTTCGTTCGAACGTATGTTCTATCGAACGTATGTTCTAGTTCTAGCAGTCCCGGCCGACACTGGCAAGACTCGCTCGAACATATGTTTGATTTGACGCTCGGCTTGCCCTAACGTCGTGAGACAAGAGGACCACCAGGGTCTGACAGCGACGATCGCGGGAGGCGCTTATGGCACACGACGAGGCGGGCCGACTCGGCTCGACCGCCCCGGAGGGCGCGACGATCCACGAGCTGCGTGACCCCGAGACGGGTCTCACGACCCGCCAGCGCGCGGTGGTCGACTTCATTCGCGCCACGGTTCTCGACCGGGGCTATCCCCCATCGATGCGAGAGATCGGCGAGGCCGTGGGTCTCACGTCGACCTCATCGGTCAAGCACCAGCTCACGGCCCTCGAGGCCAAGGGGGTGCTGAGGCGAGACCCGCATCGTCCCCGCGCGATCGAGGTCGTGCTCCCCGGCGAGCCCGCGGCGACCCCCGAGGCCCTGCCGCAGGACGACGAGGGCTCCGCCATGGCGAGCGCCACGCCGCTCGCGCCGGCGGACGACGACTCGACGCGGGTCCCGCTCGTCGGCCGCATCGCGGCGGGCGGGCCGATCCTCGCGGATCAGGCGGTCGAGGACACGTTCACGCTGCCGCGTCGACTCACCGGTGACGGCGAGCTCTTCATGTTGCAGGTGTCCGGCGACTCGATGATCGATGCGGCGATCTGCGACGGCGACTGGGTCGTGGTGCGCCGCCAGAACGATGCCGAGAACGGCGACATCGTCGCGGCGCTGCTCGACGACGAGGCGACCGTGAAGACCTTCCGCCACCGCGACGGCCGGGTGTGGCTCATGCCGCACAACCCCGCGTACACCCCGATCGACGGCACCCACGCCAGCATCATGGGCAAGGTGGTCTCGGTGCTGAGGCGCGTGTAGTAGCCCGCGACCTCCCGCTAGGACTCGGCGAGCCTGCGCAACGCGCCCAGCGCGGTGTCGCGATCCGTGGTGGGCCACAGGTCGGGCATCGAGCGGCGCAGGAAGCCGCCGTACCCTGCCGTCGCGAGTCGGGGATCCAACACGGCGACCACGCCGCGGTCACTGGTCGAGCGAATGAGCCTGCCCGCGCCCTGAGCGAGGAGCAGCGCCGCGTGCGTGGCCGAGACCGCCATGAAGCCGTTGCCTCCCGCCGCGGCGACGGCCTCGGTGCGCGCCTGCGAGATCGGCTCGTCGGGCCGCGGGAACGGGATGCGGTCGATCACGACCAGGCTCGCGGTGCGACCAGGCACGTCGATGCCCTGCCACAGCGACGTCGATCCGAACAGGCACGTCGCCTCGTCCTCCGCGAAGCGCTTGACCAGGGTCGGGAGTTGGTCGTCGAGCTGATAGAGGATCGGCACGTCGAGGCGCTCGCGCATCGCCTCCGCCGCCGCCTGCGCCGCGCGGTGGGACGAGAACAGCCCCAGGGTGCGGCCGCCCGCGGCCTCGATCAGGGCCGCGAGCTCGTCGAGCGCCTCGGGGCCGATTCCCCCCATGCCCGGCTTGGGAAGGTGACGCGCGACGTACAGGATGCCCTGCCGCGGGTAGTCGAACGGGCTGCCCGCGTCGAGGGTCGCGGGCGAGTCGACGCCGAGGTGGCGCGAGATCGCCGTGAAGTCGCCGCCGAGCGCGAGTGTCGCCGAGGTCATGACGGAGGCCTTCTCGTCGAGCAGCTTGGTCCGAATGAGCCCCGCGACATCGAGCGGCGCCGCGACGATCCTCTCGGCGAGGCGCGAGTCGTAGTCGCCGTCACGCGGGGCGAGCCACACCACGTAGCGACCGTGCTCTCCCTGGAGCTCCCCGCACACGTCCACGACCTCGGACAACGCCGCGCTGGCCACCTTGCCCGCGGCCCCCGCCTGCTCGGCGTGCTTCTGCACCTCGCTCACGCAGCGGCGCGCGGCGGCGCGCACCTCCTCCACGGCCACCGCGAGCGGCTCGGGCAGCCCTTGGCGGAGACGGCCGGCTTCGCAGTCCCCCAGCGCGCCGTCGAGGTGCCGTGCGGCCCGATCCAGGTCCTCGGTCACGACTCCACAGCGGCGCACGGCACGCGCCGCGCGGTCGACGGCAGCCACGGTGAGCTCGTGGGTCGCCGAGGAGGTGATGCGCTGGACGAGCTCGTGAGCCTCGTCGACGATGAGCACCGCATGCTCACCCAGCATGTCGTGACTTGTCGCCTGCACGCCCAGCACGGCGTGGTTGGTGACCACGACGTGCGCGTGGGCCGCCGTGTCCCTCGCGCGCTGAGAGAAGCACTCCGCGACCGCGGGACACTTGGACTCGAGGCACTCGCGTCCGCTCACGGACACCTGCGACCACGCACGGCCACTCACACCGGGCACGAGGTCGTCGCGATCGCCCGTGTCGGTCGTGTCGGCCCACTCGTTGAGGCGCACGACCTCGCGGCCCAGTTCGCTCGTAGGGCCGAGCGGCAGCATGTCATCGTCTGGCTCGGGGTAGCCGCCCCCATCTTGTGGACGCACAGGTAGTTCGCCCGGCCCTTGAACAGCGCGATGCGCACCGGCTCACCGAGCACGGGCTCGAGCGCGGCGGCGACGAGCGGCAGGTCCTTCGTGAAGATCTGACGCTGCAAGGCCAGGGTCGCCGTCGACACGATCACGCGGCCGCCGGTGCGCACCGCATGAGCCACGGCGGGCACCAGGTAGCCCAGGGACTTGCCCGTTCCCGTGCCCGCCTGAACCAGCGCATGCTCGGACGCGGCCAGGGCATCGGCGACCGCGTGCGCCATCGCGACCTGTCCCTCGCGCGGGTGACCGCCGATCGCCCCCACGGCGCGCGCGAGCAACGCGTCCGTGTCCGCCCCAGACGTCCCCTCGGCATCGGCCACGGTGCCCGAGGCGGTCACAGCGCGTCGGACGGTACCGCGGCGTCCTCAAGACGGGCCGCGAGCCCGGGATCCACGAGCGCCGTGAGATGCGTGCCCTCGGGCACGTGGGCCTGGTCGATCACCTCGCCGTGACGGTGCACCTCACTCACGAGGTCACCGCGCGTGTAGGGCACCACGAGGTCGACCGCCACCGATGGACGCGGCAACTCGCGGCCAATGAGCTCGAGCAGCTCCTCGATGCCCTCGCCCGTGAGCGCCGACACCTCGATCGTGGTCTCGCGCCTGCCGCGCAGCCGCATGAGCGTCTCGGGATCGGCGATGTCCGCCTTGTTGAGCACCAGCACCTCGGCCACCTCGGCGGCGCCCGGCACGTCAGCGAGGACCTCGCGCACCGCGCGAATCTGACCCTCCGGATCGGGATGCGAGGCGTCGACCACGTGCAGCATGAGGTCGGCATGCGCGACCTCCTCGAGCGTCGAGGCGAACGCGGCGACCAGCTGGTGAGGCAGATCGCGCACGAACCCGACCGTGTCGGACACCGTGAACTCGCGCCCGTCTGGCGTCTGCGAGCGACGCACCGTGGGGTCGAGGGTCGCGAACAGCGCGTTCTCGACCAGCACACCCGCGCCGGTGATGCGGTTGAGGATCGAGGACTTGCCCGCGTTCGTGTATCCCACGATCGCGACGTTGGGCAGTCCCAGCCGCTTCTCGCGACGCACGGCGCGCGCGGGTTCCATCGCCTTGATCTCGCGGCGCAACTGCGCCATGCGCGTGTGGATGCGCCGACGATCGAGCTCGATCTTGGTCTCACCCGGTCCGCGCGAACCCATGCCAGCGCCCGCTCCGCCCACCTGGCCGCCGGCCTGGCGCGACATCGACTCGCCCCAGCCGCGCAGTCGCGGCAGGAGGTACTCGAGCTGCGCGAGCTCGACCTGCGCCTTGCCCTCCTTGGACTTGGCGTGCTGAGCGAAAATGTCGAGGATGAGCGCCGTGCGGTCGATCACCTTGACCTTGACCACGTCCTCGAGCGCGCGACGCTGGCTCGGGGCGAGGTCGTCATTGACGATCACGGTGTCCGCGCCCACCGCCGCCACGATGTCGCGCACCTCGTGCGCCTTGCCCTTGCCGATGTAGGTGGCCGGGTCGGGGTGGGGGCGGCGCTGGAGCACGCCGTCGAGCACCTCGGATCCGGCGGTCTCCGCGAGCGCGGCAAGCTCGCGCATCGAGATTTCGGCGTCCTCGGCGGTGCCGTGCGACCACTGGCCCACGAGCACCACGCGCTCGAGGCGCAACTGCCTGTACTCGACCTCGGTGATGTCCTCGAGCTCGGTCGACAGGTTCGCGACGCGGCGTAGGGCCGCGCGCTCCTCGCGATCGAACTGGTCGCCGTCGTAATCCGTCGCGAGCGTGCCGCCCTCTGCCACGGCGGTGCCCGCGCGCGACAAGACCCGGTCGATCACGGCATCGGCGCGGTGATCCTCGAGGTGGTCGCCGTCTTCTCTCACTGATTCACTCATACGTGACCATTGTCGCACCCCCTGAGACACCGCGGGGCGCCTGGGGACGATGCCGGACCCACGCGGCCGCACGGGGCACCGGCGCCGCGAGCGACAGACACGAAGGGGACACGCGCCCGGCGGTACGCTCGGGGCCGTGAGCGACCACTACTTCAGCGCCCAGCCCGCGTCCGCGGACGAGCGACGACGGGTGACGGTCCGCCTCGCCGGCCTCGACCTCGAGCTTGAGACCGCCGCGGGCACGTTCTCGGCCGGCCACCTCGACCTGGGCACCCAGGTGTTGCTACGCAGCGTGCCCGACCCGACGGGTCACGTGCTCGATCTCGGATGCGGCTGGGGACCGATCGCAATCGAGGCCGCGCTGCGCGGCGCGTCGCGGGTCACGGCCGTCGACGTCAACGAGCGTGCGCTCGACCTCACGCGTCGCAACGCGGACCGCGTACGCGCGGCGCACCGCCTCGCACCGATCGACGCGGTGACCGCGGATCGTGTCGACCCGGACACCCGGTTCGACACGATCTGGTCGAATCCACCGATCCGCATCGGTAAGGACGCGCTCCACGCGCTCCTCGCTACGTGGCTGCCGCGGCTTGCCCCCGGCGGCGTGGCCTATCTCGTGGTACAGCGCAACCTGGGCGCGGACTCGCTCGCGACCTGGATCGCCGCCCAGGGATGGGGAGAGGTCGACCGCGCGGCCAGCGCCAAGGGCTTCAGGGTGGTGCGCGTCACGGCACGCTGACGGCGCCCTGTGCGACCAGCACCGCGGGACCCTCGAGGATCGTCGTCGCCCCCGTGATGCGCACCGTGACCATCCCGCCGGGGACCTCGACGTCCCACACGTCGGGCGCACCCTGACCGGCCCACGTCCTCATCGCGAGCGCGACGGCACAGGCGCCCGTCCCGCAGGACCGGGTCTCGCCCGAGCCGCGCTCGTGCACCCTCATCCTCACCCTGCCGCGGGTCTCCGCGCCAGCATCGTCGAAGCCGAGGGCGACGGCGAACTCGACGTTCGACCCGTGCTCGGGAACGGGATGCACCTGCGGAGCGACCGTGAGGTCGAGCGCCTCAAGCTCCTCGAGCGACCCCAGCGCGACCACATGATGCGGATTGCCCATGTCGACCGAGAGCGCGGGCCGCACGGGGTCCATCCCGCGCGCGGCCACCTCGGAGTCGAAGCCGGCCGACGCGTCGCCCACGCGGTACACGCCCATGCCGACCGCGTAGCGCCCGTCGCCGAGTGCGCGCACCGCGCGCGGTCCACCCCTGGTCGCGAAGTCGAGCCCCTCCGCAAGGTCCACGCCCGCCTCGCTCTCGAGGAAGGCCGCGAACACGCGCGCGCCGTTGCCGCACATCTCCGACGTGGTGCCGTCGGCGTTCCAGTAGTCCATGAACCACATGTCGGGGTCCACGCCCTCGCCCGCGGCCACCGCCCCGGCGCGCACCGCACGTATCACGCCGTCCGCGCCGATCCCTGCGCGCCTATCGCACAGGAAGCGCACGAGCGCGGGCGTGAGGTCGAGGCTTCCCGCGGGGTCGTGGATCAGGACGAAGTCGTTCTCCGTGCCGTGACCCTTGGTGAAGGCGATCATCATGCCCCCAGAGTAGTCAGGGGCCGGCGAGGGCGGCATCGGCCTGCTCCACCACGGCCGATGCCTGGGTCGCCGCGCGCGCGACGTCGCCGCGATCCCGGGGGCGTCGATCCAGCGCACACGCGGGTCGGGGCGGAACCACTGGTGCTGCTTGCGGGCCAGCCGCCGCGTGTGCTGGGCGATGAGCGCGCGCGTCTGCGCCGCGTCGATCTCGCCGTCGAGGTGACGCAAGGTCTCCGCGTAGCCCACCGCACGCCGTGCCGTCACCCCGTCCCGCAGGCCGGCACGGTCCAGGCGGCGAACCTCGTCGACCAGTCCGCTCTCCCACATCGTCTCCACGCGGTCGTCGATGCGCGGATCGAGGGCGTCGTACGGGAGCTCGAGCGCGATCGTCACGGCCGGAGCGTGGTACTCGTGGCGTGGAAGGACGCTGCGCGTCGATCCCGTCAGCTCGATGATCTCGAGCGCTCGCACCAGCCGCTTGACATTCGCAGCGGGAATCCGCGCGGCCGCCTCGGCGTCGAGCGCGGCGAGCTCGCGGTGAAGGATCCCCGGCCCCTCGGTCTGTGCGCGGAGCTCGAGGCGCGCGCGCAGGTCGGGATCGGTCCCGGGGAACTCGAAGCGGTCCAGCAGCGCGCGCAGGTACAGCCCCGATCCGCCCACGACGATCGCACGACGCCCTCGCTCGTGGATCGCCGCGATATCGGCCCTCGCGCCGTCCTGGAACCGCGCGACCGAGGCGTCCTCGTGGACGTCGATGGTGTCGAGCTGATGATGTGGGATGCCGCGCCTGTCCCCCGGCGCGAGCTTCGCGGTGCCGATGTCCATGCCGCGATAGAACTGCATCGAGTCGGCGTTGACGATCTCCGCGTCGAGGCGTTCCGCGAGGTCGAGGCTCACGGCGGACTTGCCCGTCGCGGTGGCGCCGACGATCGCGATGATCGCCGGGCCGGCGGACGGGCTCACGCGCGCCGCAGCGCGGGCATGCCGAGACCGACGGGGCCCGCCGGGGCGCTCCCGGTGCCGCACGAGTCGCCGCCGTGGTCGTGCTCTCCGCCCTGCGCCGACTCCCACGCGTCTCCCGCGCGGGTGCGGCGCACCGCGTACGGACCGCCCTCGAGCGCCGAATCGGCCAGCAGGTGGTGCGGAGCGCCGTGCGTCACCGCGACCGTGACCATGTCACCCGGGCGCGGCGCCGCCTCGCCCTCCGGCACGGAGAAGTGCACGAGCCTGTTGCCCGGCTCGCGGCCACTCAGGCGCGCGGATCCCTGGTCCTTGCGGCCGGCGGAGTCGAGCACGAGCAGCTCGACCGTGCGTCCCACCATCGCGAGCGAGTCCTCGAGCGTGATCCGCTCCTGCAGCGCGAGGAGGCGCTCGAAGCGCTCCTGGACCACGGCCTTGGGCAGCGGCTCGAGGTCGTAGGCAGGCGTGCCCGGTCGCGGGGAGTACTGGAACGTGAACGCGGACGTGAAGCGGGCGGCCTCGACCACCCGCAGCGTCTCGGCAAAGTCCTCCTCGGTCTCGCCGGGAAAGCCCACGATGATGTC
Source organism: Demequina sediminis (assembly GCF_030296675.1). Classification (GTDB taxonomy): domain Bacteria; phylum Actinomycetota; class Actinomycetes; order Actinomycetales; family Demequinaceae; genus Demequina; species Demequina sediminis. The sequence continues at coordinate 1,106,330 of NZ_AP027736.1, forward strand.
GGTCGTCAGGGCCGCATCGGGCATCGCGGCGCGCACGCGCTCGATGATCCCCAGGAACTTCTCGGAGCGGTAGGAGCGCCGCATCGCGCGCAGGATGCGATCCGAGCCAGACTGCAACGGCATGTGCAGGCTGGGCATCACGGTCGGGGTCTCGGCCATCGCCGCGATGACGTCGTCCGTGAACGCCGCCGGATGCGGCGACGTGAAGCGCACGCGCTCGAGCCCGTCGATCGCCCCGCACGCCCGCAGCAGCTTCGCGAAGGCGCCGCGGTCGCCGAACTCCACACCGTACGAGTTGACGTTCTGGCCCAGCAGGGTGACCTCGACGGTGCCCTGGGACACCAGGGCCTCGACCTCGGCGAGGATCTCGCCCGGGCGTCGGTCCCTCTCCTTGCCCCGCAGGGACGGCACGATGCAGAACGTGCAGGTGTTGTTGCAGCCCACCGAGATCGACACCCAGCCCGACGCGATCGCGTCGCGCCGCGACGGCAGCGTCGACGGGAACACCTTGAGGGACTCCTCGATCTCGACCTGGGCGGCGGCGTTGTGGCGCGCCCGCTCGAGCAACACGGGCAGCACGTCGATGTTGTGGGTGCCGAACACGACATCCACATACGGCGCCCGGGCGACGATGTCCCCACGGTCCTTCTGCGCGAGGCACCCGCCCACGGCGATCTGCATGCCGGGACGCTCGGCCTTGACGGAGGCGAGCTGGCCGAGGTTGCCGTAGAGCTTGTTGGCGGCGTTCTCGCGCACGGCGCACGTGTTGATGACGACGACGTCCGCGACGTCGGCCCCCGCGGGCGCGGCACGATAGCCCGCGCCCTCGAGCAGTCCCGCCATATGCTCCGAGTCGTGGACGTTCATCTGGCATCCCAGCGTCCTGACGAGGTACGTGGGTGCGAGGGTGGTGTCAGTCATGTCTATCCGGCGACGGCGTCCGCGCGAAGCTCGCGAATGACGGTCACCTTGATCTCTCCGGGGAACGTGAAGTCCGTGCTGATGTGCTCGGCAATTGTACGCGCCAACGCGTGCGTGCCCGCGTCGTCGATCTCGTCGGGCTCCACGATCACCCTGACCTCGCGTCCCGCGGCCATGGCAAGCACGCGCGTGACGCCGTGGTGGTTGAGGACGAGTCGCTCAAGGTGCTCCATGCGCGTGACGTACGCGTCGAGGTCCTCGCGCCGTGCGCCCGGTCGCGCCGCGGAGATCGCGTCGGCGACCTGAACGATCACGGCCTCGAGGGATTCCGGCGCGACCTCATCGTGGTGGGCAGCGATCGCGTTGACCACCGCGCCATCCTCGCCGTGTTCCGCGGCGAAGCGTGCCCCCAGCGCGGCATGGGTGCCCGACTGCTCGTGCGTGAACGCCTTGCCGAGGTCATGGAGCAGCGCTCCTCCGAGCGACCTCGACATCCGCTCCGAGCACCGCCGCGATGTCCGCCGCCACCTGTGACGTCTCCACGAGGTGGGCGAGCACGTTCTGCCCATACGAGGTCCGCAGCCGCAGGCGACCGAGGACGTCCACGATCTCGGAGGCGACGCCCGACACCCCCGACTCCGACAGCGCGTCGAGCCCAGCCGCCCGGTGACGCTGCGACGCGCCGGCCACCGCGCGCGCGTAGGCCGCCTCGACGCGTTGCGGCTGAATCCGGCCGTCCACGACCAAGGCGGCCAACGTCACCTCGGCGAGCTCGCGGCGCTCGGGATCAAAGCACGACAACTGCACGGCGTTGACCCCCTCCTCGACAATCAGGTTCACGCCGGTGAGGGCCTCGAACGCGCGGATGTTGCGCCCCTCGCGGCCGATGATGCGTCCCTTCATCTCCTCACTCGGGAGGTTGATCCACAGCGTCGAGTGCTCGGCGGACGTCGCAGCCGCCTGTCGCTGCATGGCCTCGACCAGGATCTCGCGCGCACGCGCGTCGGCCGCGGCCTGGGTGCGGCGCTCGATGCGGCGCAGCTCGACCTCGGCGTCGGCCCGTGCCTTCGCGATGAGGGACTCGGCGAGCTCCGCACGCGCCTCTTCGGGAGTGGTGCGCGCGACGGCGGCGAGGGCGCGCTCACGCTCGTCCTCGAGACGTGCCCGGTCCGCAGCAACGCGCCTCTCGTCGCGCACGACGACCGCCGCGCGCTCCTCGAGTCCGCGTGCGTACTGCTGCGCGTGGCGGTGATCAGCCGACAGCTCCTTCTCACGCTGAAGGGTCTGCTCCTCGCGGCGCTTCGCCTCGGCGAGCCGCACCTGGATGTCCTGGCGAATGGACTCTGCCTCGCGACGCGCCGCGGAGCGCTCGGCCTCCGCCTCGCGACGAGCGAAGACGACGAGTAGCAAGGCGATGAGGCTCGCACCGAGCAACAAGAGGATGATCAACGACTGGTCCACCCACTGCTCCTTCGCTCGCCATGGGGGCGACCGTCAGGCCCCACCTGCCTCACTATCGGCATTGCGCAAGTCTTTCACGAGTGCGAAGGCCAAGGAACTGGGGTAGCCCTTGCGACCCAGCATCGCGACGACCCGCCGCGTGCGAACCTCGACCGGATGCTGCGCAAGCTGATCCCACCGCTTGCGCGCGAGCGCGTGCGCGCGCTTCCGCTCGTCGTCGTCGTCGACCTGGCCCAACGCGGTCTCGATGTCGTCATCCTCGAAGCCCTTGCGCGCCAGTTCCTGTCGGATCGCGCGGCGCGCCTGCCCACGCTCCGCGTGGCGGGTGCGCACGATCGTCGAGGCCAGCTCGGTGTCGTCGAGCAGGCCCACCTCGAGGTAGCGCGCGACAATGACGTCGGCGAGATCGGGATCGACGCCGCGCGTGACGAGGCCCTCCTCAACTGGGCAGCGGAGCGTGCCGAGTGCGTGAGGAGCCTCAGGGCGATCTCGCGTGCGCGCTCGGCGAGTTCCTCAGGACTGGCGACGTCAGGTGCGGCAGCGTCGGGAGTGGACGCTCCGCGCGTCGCGTCCTCCCTCGCGGCCCCGACGGCGCGCGTGCGCGAGCGACGCCCCGGGCTACCGGTGCGCCGCCCGCCGCGAGGCCGCGTGCTGTCAACCATGGACTAGAAGTCGGTCTTGGCCTTCTTGCCCGCCGCGACAGGAGCGCTTGAGGCTGCCTCCGCCTTGGCGGCGGCCTCCGCGGCCTCGGCCGCCTCCGCGATTGCGGCGAGTCCGACGCCCAGCTTGACCTTGACCTTGTGCTCGATCTCGTCGGCCAGCTGCGGGTTGTCCTTGAGGAAGTTGCGGGCGTTCTCCTTGCCCTGACCCAGCTGATCGCCCTCGTACGTGTACCACGCGCCGGACTTCTTCACGAAGCCGTGCTCGACGCCAAGGTCGATGATGCCGCCCTCGCGCGAGATGCCGTGGCCGTACAGGATGTCGAACTCCGCCTGCTTGAACGGCGGGGCCATCTTGTTCTTCACGACCTTGACGCGGGTCCGGTTGCCGACGGGCTCCGTGCCCTCCTTGAGGGTCTCGATGCGGCGCACGTCGAGACGCACCGAGGCGTAGAACTTGAGTGCCTTGCCTCCCGTGGTGGTCTCGGGGCTGCCGAAGAAGACGCCGATCTTCTCGCGCAGCTGGTTGATGAAGATCGCGGTCGTGCCCGTGGTGTTGAGCGCACCCGTGATCTTGCGCAGCGCCTGCGACATGAGGCGCGCCTGGAGGCCCACGTGGCTGTCGCCCATCTCGCCCTCGATCTCCGCCTTGGGTACGAGCGCCGCGACGGAGTCGATGACGAGGATGTCGATGCCTCCCGAGCGCACCAGGATGTCCGCGATCTCGAGCGCCTGCTCACCCGTGTCCGGCTGGGACACGATGAGGTTGTCGATGTCGACGCCCAACTTGCGGGCGTACTCGGGGTCGAGGGCGTGCTCCGCGTCGATGAAGGCCGCGGTGCCGCCCGCCTTCTGCATGTTCGCAACCGCGTGGAGCGCCACGGTGGTCTTACCTGAGGACTCCGGACCGTAGATCTCGACGATGCGCCCGCGCGGCAGTCCGCCGATGCCCAGGGCGATGTCGAGCGCGAGCGAACTGGTCGGGATCGCCTCGACGGGGACGACCGTCTTCTCGCCCATCCGCATCGCGGAACCCTTGCCGAACTGGCGGTCGATCTGTCCGAGTGCCGCCTCGAGTGCCTTGGAACGGTCCGCTGCTTGTGCCATGTCGCTTGCCTTTCGATCGGTGGCATCGCTGCCGTCTGTCCTGAACGACGCTACGCCGACCCTCCGACATCGAGGCCTGGCGAGGCGTGGGCCGGGGATGGCCGCTGCCGCGTGACGTCCTGGGGACCACAGTAATCGAACGCGTGTTCGAACGCGCGCGACACGCCGCGTCGACACGCCGCGTCGACACAGTGCGCCGGCCAGCGGCGGCGCACAGGTCAGCGGCGGGGCACAAGTCAGCGGCGGGGCACAAGTCAGCGCCGGAGTGGAACGTCAGCGCCGGGGAGGCGGGACGTTGCGGCGCGCGTCGCCCCCGTCGCGCTCGGCGAGCGGGACGCTCATCTGTTCGCACCACGCGTGCCACACGTCGCGGGGCGCCCGCCCCGCCTCAAGGGCCTGCACCGGCGTGAGGGAGTCGAGACCGGTCAGAGCAAGCTCGCGCGCGAGCGTGCGCGAATAGGCCTCACCAAAGACCGCGTCGGCCAACCCCCAGAATTCGCTGAGGCGCACGCCTCTAGCGGGTGCGCATCGAGCTCAGCAGCTCGGGAACGGTGTCGGGGATAGACGGCATCACGGGCACCGACTCGAGGGACTCGGCGGCGGCGAAGCGGTCCGACACCTCGCGGAGGATGCTCGACATCGGCATGTCGAGGGCCTCGCAGATCGACGCGAGCAACTCGGAGGATGCTTCCTTCTGTCCGCGCTCGACCTCCGACAGGTAGCCCAGCGACACGCGGGCTCCCGACGAAATATCGCGCAACGTGCGGCCCTGCGTGAGGCGCGCGTCGCGAAGCACTTCGCCGATCTCGTTGCGGAGCACAGGCATGCGGCCTCCCCTCATCATCGTGCGGCCCTTGTCCATGTCTGACACAACGCACCATACCCCACGCTTGTTCCGCGTCTGAGAACTCAAGGTTACGGCTGCGTCACGGAGCCGCGGAGGGCGGCGTCGAGCAGGTCGAGCGCGCCCGCGACGGAGGCGGTGCGCACGGCCGCGCGGTCGCCGTCGATGTCGAGCCGGAGCGTGTGCACGCCCCGCGGCCCCTCGACGGCAATCCACACGCGCCCGGGCGGCGCGCCGTCGTGGGGCTCCGGCCCGGCCGCACCGGTGGTGGCGACCGCGAACGATGCCCCGGTGGCGTCGCGCGCCCCGCGCGCCATGGCCGTGGCGACCTCCGCGGAAACGATGCCTGCCGTCGCGATGAGGTCGGGATCGACACCGAGCAACGCCGCCTTCATGGCCGGCGTGTAGGCGACGATGCCGCCGCGTATGGCCGCCGAGGCTCCCGGCGCCCCGATGAGCGCGGCACACACCGCGCCGCCCGTGAGCGACTCCGCGGTCGCGACCGTCGCGTGCTGCGCGAGCAGCGCGCGCACAATCTCGTCAGGCCGCGGCACGGCCGCCCGCCCGCTCCATGCGTGCCGCGCGCACGATCTTCACCGTGTAGTCGACCCCCGTGACGAGCGCGAGGGCCGTGGCCGCGAGCAGCGCCCACCAGGCGGCGATGTCTACCCAGGCGGGAGTGCCGGGCAAGAGGTACAGCCAGATCGCGAGAAGCTGCAGCGTCGTCTTGGCCTTGCCTCCCCGCGACGCGGCGATCACCGTGTTCCCCGCCACCACGAGACGTCCCACGGTGACCCACAGCTCGCGCACCGCGATGATCACCACGGGCCACCACGGCACGGAGTCGATTGCGACCAGCATTGCGAGTGCGCCCAGCACCAAGGCCTTGTCCGCGATCGGATCGGCGAGCTTGCCGAACGCGCTCACGACGCCCCATCGCCGCGCCAGGTACCCGTCGAGATAGTCGGTGGCCGCGGCCACCATGAACACCGCGACCGCCCACCATCGCAGGGCGCCCTCGTCTCCCCCGTCGGCGGCGAGCAGCACGACGAACACCGGGACGGCGACAAGGCGCGCGACGGTGAGCGCGTTGGGCACGGCGGAGGTCACGCCCTCACCCTAATGCGCGCGGGCGCCCCTGCCGCGCCCGCCGCGGTGCGCCGGCGCGCATCGGCGACGCGCGATACTGGGGACATGCCCACCCGCCCTCCCGGCCACGCCCGTCCCCGCGCGACGACACTCTCCGTCGCCGGCGCCGCGCTCTTGGCGGCGGCGGCAGGGATCGCGCTCGGGGTGGCCGGCGCCGGCCAGCTGTCGACCTCTCAGACGGCCGCCGCCGAGCCCCCTGCGGCATCGTCCCCCGACTCCGCCGCACCCTCACCGGCCGTTACGGCCGAACCGACCGCGAGCCCGTCCCCCACTCCAGCCGAGCCCGAGCCCGTCTCCTTCACCCTGGTGGCGGGAGGCGACGTCCTCACCCACACGCCGGTGAATGCGTCCGCGCGCGTCGATGGGGGCTACGACTACACGGCACTGATGTCCGGGGTGCGCCCGTACATCGAGGGCGCCGACCTCGCGCTGTGCCACCTTGAGGTGCCGATCGCCCCGGAAGGCACCGAACCCTCGGGCTATCCGATCTTCGCCGCCCCCGCCGAGCTTGCGCGCGACCTCAAGGAGGTGGGCTGGGACGGCTGCTCGACCGCCTCCAACCACAGCGTCGACAAGGGACCCTCCGGCGTCGAGTCGACGCTCGACGTGCTCGACGCCAACCGGCTTCAGCACACCGGGACGGCCCGCAGCGCGGACGAGGCCACGCGGACCAGCCTGTACTCCGTGCGCGCGGGCGACCGCACGGTGCGTGTCGCCCATGTCTCGTTCAGCTACGGCACCAACGGCATGCCCGTGACGAATCCGTGGGAGGTCAATCTCTTCGACGCCGAGGCCTCCGACGCGACGCCGATCATCGAGGCGGCGGAGCGGGCGCGCGCCGACGGAGCCGACGTGGTCGTGGCCTCCGTGCACTGCTGTGTCGAGTACCGCACCGAGCCCACCGACGCCCAGCGCGCGCTCGCCGAGCGGATCGCGGAATCCGGTGCCGTCGACCTCTATGTCGGCCACCACGCGCACGTCCCGCAGCCCATCGAGTTGCTCGACGGTGGTCCCGCAGGCGAGGGCATGTGGACCGCATTCGGGCTCGGGAACTTCCTGTCGAACCAGGACTCACGCTGTTGCGTAGCCGAGACATCGAACGGCCTGCTGCTCACGGCCACATTCACGGTGGGGGCCGATGGCCGGGTCGCCGTGGGCGCCGAATGGACCGCGATCACGGTAGACACGGGCGACGGACACAGGATGCACGCCCTCGCGGAGATCGCGGACGGCGCGGGGTCGCTTGGCGCGGCGGAGGTGGCCGACCGACGCGGCCGCGTGGGCGCGGCGGCCGGATCCGCGGCGCCGGAGCGGACGGAACCCGCGACACGGCTCGCGGACCAGATGTACCCACGGCTGGCGATTGCCGCGTCCTGACGGCGGGCGGATCCGCAGCGGGACGTCGCCGCGGGCGTCTCTACGCGAGCGGCTCGTGGGTCGTCATGGCCTCGTCTCGCTCCTGCGGACGCGGGTCGATGAGGCTCTCTCCCACGTGCGGGTGGGTCGCGAGCACGGTGGCCGCGGGCTGCGCGACGCCGAACAGCCATCCCTGCCCGTAGCGCCATCCGCAGCGCGACAGGAACTGTGCCTGGGCCTCGGTCTCGATGCCCTCCGCGATGGTCGCGAGGCCAAGTTCGCGGGCCAGCGCGCCCAGGGCGCGCGACACCTTGGCGCCCGCGGGGTCCTCGGGGATGCCCGCCACGAAGGACATGTCGAGCTTGACTCCGGAGACCGGCAGGTTGCGCAGGTACGACAGGGGCGACACGCCGGTGCCGAAGTCGTCGAGCAGGATCGGCACCCCGGCGTTGCGAAGTTCCGTGAGCTCGTGGCGGATGCGGGTGTTGGGCGCAACCAGCGATGCCTCGGTGAGCTCGACCACGATCCGCTGCGGGCTGAGGTGGTGGCGGCCGATCGCGGACAGCACGCGGTCCGCAAACTCGGAGTCACCCAACTGGTCGGCGGACACGTTGAGCGACACCCACGTGCTGTCGGACGGCCCGCGTTCGAGGAAGGTCGCCGCCTGTTCGACGAGCGCCGCGCCGAGCGTGACGGACAATCCACGATCGTCGATGAGCGGAAGAAAAGCGCCGGGCAGCAGCAGTCCACGCGTGGGGTGCTGCCAGCGCACGAGCGCCTCATAGCCGACGACCGTACGCGTGGCAAGCTCGAGGATCGGCTGATAGTGGAGGACCAAGTCGCCGTTCTCGATCGCGCGGGCGAGCTCCGCGGCGAGCGCCGTCTGGTGATCGGCGGTGGTCCGCATCGAGGGCTCGAAGACCTCGGTGCGGCTCTTGCCAGCGGCCTTCGCGCGGTACATCGCTGCGTCGGCTGCGCTCAACAGCGCGGCTCCCCTCCGGTCACCGTCTCGTCGTCCGCCATCGCGATGCCGAGAGAGGCCCCGAGCTGCACCTGGTGGCGCTTGACCGCGAGCGGACGTCGCAGCCCGTCGTGGATCGCCGCGGCGATGTCGAAGAGCGCCTTGGAGCAGTCGGGATCCTCGACGGCGATCACGAACTCGTCGCCGCCGATGCGCGCGACGGTGCCGCGGCTGCCCGTCGCCGAGCGAAGGATCCCGGCCACGTGCACGAGCGCCGAGTCTCCCGTCGCGTGGCCGAAGCGATCGTTGAGTCCCTTGAAGCCGTCGAGGTCGACCGCGATCACGCCGACGCGTGACTCGGCGTCGGGCTTGGCGACCAGCGTGGTCAGCACCTCGTGAAGAAGGTTGCGGTTGGCCAGCCCGGTGAGGGGGTCGTGCATCGCGCGGTGCGCAAGCAGCTCGGAATGCATGCGGTCGTCCGTCGTGTCGCGCAACTGGACCACGTAGTGGTCGGGTGCGCCGCCGGCGAATCGCACGAGTCCGACGTCGAGGACGGCCCACACCACGTTGCCGTCGCCGCGCACGTAGCGCTTCTCCAGCGAGAAGTGGTTCTGGTGACCGTCGTAGAGCCGCTGCAACTGATCGCGCTCGGCCTGCAGGTCCTGGGGGTGCGACAGCGAACTGAAGGGCGTGCCGCGCAGCGCCGCGACGGTGGACCCCATCATCTGCGCGAACGCCCGGTTGACCTCGGTGAGTCGCCACTCGAGGTCGACGAGCGCCATGCCGGTCGGCGCATTCTCCATCGCGCGCCGGAACCGCGCGTCCGAACGGCTGAGCGCCTCGGCCGCCTCGCGCAACCCCGTCGTGTCCATGACGGTGATGACGATCATCGCGCCGTCCGGCCCGTCCTCGACCACGCGCGTGCGAACGTGCAGCCAGCGAATGTCCTCGGCCCCGCGCCGGCCGGGAACGCCGATCACGCGCGGACGGCCGTCCTCGGTGCTCGCGAAGGCCTCGGCAGGCAGCAGCGGTCGCAGGTGCGCGTCGACGGCCCTGACGGGCAGCCGCGACAGCGAGACTCCGTAGGCACCGGTGGCGGACACCCCGAGGATCGTGCCCGCGAGGTCGGACATCATCGCCACCTCGCCCGAGGGCTTCGCGATGATCACGCCGTCCCGCGCGGAGGTCATGACCGCCTCGAACTGGCGGCGCAGGTCCCGCTCCTGCGCGAGCGCCTCGTCGCGCTGCGCGCGGATGCGCGCCGACCTCCAGAAGAAGTAGAAGGCGCACAGCGCGAGAAGGACCAGCAACGCGCCCACCCCGGCGACGAACGCCGGCTGCGCGAAGAGGTCTACGAGTCCACCCATTCCCCGTCCTCAGCGTCGTCGTATGCGGTGGAGCCCACCGTAGCGCCCGACTCGCCTCTGAGGACAGCGAGAGTGGACGCAAGCTCGTCTGGTGTGACCAATACGTCACGAGCCTTCGAGCCCTGGGACGGACCGACGATCTCCCTCGTCTCGAGGAGGTCCATGAGCCGTCCCGCCTTCGCGAAGCCCATCTTGAGCTTGCGCTGCAGCATCGAGGTGGACCCGAGCTGGGTCGTGATGACGAGTTCGGCGGCGGCCAACAGGTCATCGAGGTCGTCGCCGATGTCCTCGGCCACCGCGGCCGACGTCGACCCCGCCTGCACCACATCGTCGCGGTACTCGGGGTCGGCCTGCCGCTTGGCGTGCTCGACGGCCGCGTGGATCTCGGTCTCCGACACCCACGAGCCCTGGACGCGCATCGGCTTCGACTCCCCCATGGGAAGAAACAGCGCGTCACCCTGGCCGATCAGCTTCTCCGCTCCCGGCATGTCGAGCACGACGCGGCTGTCGGCGAGCGACGAGGTCGCGAACGCGAGGCGCGACGGCACGTTCGCCTTGATCGTGCCCGTGACGATGTCGACCGAGGGCCGCTGAGTCGCGAGCACGAGGTGAATGCCGGCCGCGCGCGCGAGCTGCGTGATGCGCTGGATGGACTCCTCGACGTCGCGCGGCGCGACCATCATGAGGTCCGCAAGCTCGTCCACGATGACCAGCAGATAGGGATACGTGTGAATCTTGCGCTCGGAGCCAGGCAGCGGCTTGACCTTGCCGGCACGCACGGCCTTGTTGAAGTCGTCGATGTGCTTGTACCCGAACAGCGCGAGGTCGTCATAGCGCATGTCCATCTCCTTCACCACCCACTCGAGGGCCTGCGCGGCCTTCTTGGGGTCGGTGATGATGGGCGTGATGAGGTGCGGGATGCCCTCGTAGATCGTGAGCTCGACGCGCTTGGGATCCACGAGCACCATGCGCACCTCGGCGGGCGTGGCGCGCATAAGCACCGAGGTGATCATCGAGTTGACGAACGAGGACTTTCCGGCTCCCGTGGCACCCGCGACCAGCAGGTGCGGCATCTTGGCGAGGTTGGCCATGACGTAGCCGCCCTCGACGTCCTTGCCGATGCCGATCGCCATCGGGTGGTCGTTGCGGGTCGCGACGGGCGAGCGCAGCACGTCTCCCAGCGCGACCGTCTCGCGGTCCACATTGGGAATCTCGATGCCGATCGCGGACTTGCCGGGAATGGGAGACAGGATGCGCACATCCGCGCTCGCCACGGCGTACGCGATGTTCTTGCTGAGCTGCGTGATCTTCTCGACCTTGACGCCAGAACCCAGCTCGACCTCGTAGCGCGTGACCGTGGGGCCACGCGTGAAGCCCGTGACCTCGGCATCCACCCCGAACTGCTCGAGCACGCTCGTGAGCGCCGCGACCACGCGGTCGTTGGCGGCGGACCGCTCCTTGTGCGGGGCGCCCTTGACCAGGTAGTCGAGCGAGGGGAGGACGTACGGCGTCGAGTTCTCGAGCGTGCCCTGCTCCCCCGCGGGGACGATGCTCGTGGTGGGGGAGCGTGGCGCTCACCCGTCACCTCGATGAGTTGCGTCGGGGCGTCGGCCAGGGCGTCGGGCGTGAGAGGCACGGGCTCCTCGGCGGCATAGGGCGACAGGGGGGCCGTCGCCTGAGCGGCACGTCCGCCGTCGGGGTCGATGATGTCATCGAAGTCGGTGCGCTCGACGGTCGCGGCGGTCGCGAAGGCCTCGTCCGCCTCGTACGCGTCGAGGCCATCGGGATCGCCGGGCTGCTCGCCGTGAATTGCGCGGTCGAAGAGGCGGCGGGCCCGGCTCTTGCGCGCGCGCGGCTCGGGCGCGCCGGGACGCTCGAGGGTGCGGTGCTCGGGAAGATCCAGCACCTCGGTCTCACCGGTCTCGACGCCGTCGCCGTGACGCACCTTGCGGGCGACCTCAGCGACCCACTCGGCCGCCTCTCGCATCGAGACGCCGGCGACGATCAACACGGACAACAGCGCGAGCAGGACCAGCACGACGACCGCGAGGGGCGCCGTGACGAGCGATGCCAGCGGCGTGCCCACGAGGAAGCCCAGGAGACCACCCGCCTCGCGCACGCCCTCCCATCCCTCGACGGGGCTCGGCTGGCCCTTCGCGATGTGGATGATGCCGTCGACCATGATCGCGAGCATGAGCGCGCCGAGCGTGATCCGGTGGTTGGTGCTCTCCTCCTGAGGCGCGCGCATGAGGCGTACCGCGATGACGAGCAGGACGATCGGCAGCCCGTACGCGAGCACCCCGAAGGTTCCGGCAACCACGGCATGGATCGCGGTGCCCGCCCAGCTCGACAGCTCGAACCACTCGCGCGCGGCGATGAGGATCGCGAGGATCACCAGGACGATCGCGAGGCCGTCGCGACGCACCGCGGGCGGCACGTCACGCGCGCCGTGACCGATCGAGCGCACCGCGGAGCCGAGCGCGGCGGCGCTACCCCTGCCCACCGCGCGCGCGCCGCGCAGGACGGCGGGCGGCTGCTTCTTCACGGGAGCCTTGCCGCGTGCGCCCGACGCGCGCGCGCCTGACGGGCGCGCGGCCTGGGAGGACCGGGGCGCGGGACGGGTCTGTCGCGTCTGAGCCATGGCACATCACGCTAGCGCCAGGGCGGGACCGGGCGAGGTTGCCACCCCGCGCGGCCCCGGCATCGTCCCGCTGCGGGGCGCCAGGCGTCAGGCCTCGACGACCACCGGGATGATCATCGGGCGGCGGCGGAGCTTGGTGCCCACGAACCGTCCCAGGACGCGGCGCGCCACCTGCTGGAGCTGGTGGGTGTCCGTCGAACCGCCCTTCGCCGCGTCCTCGATCGCCCTCTTGATGTCGGGCAGGATCGCGTCGAACACCGAGTCGTCCTCGGCGAGGCCGCGCGCATGCACCTCCGGGCCGCTCACGACGCGGCCGTTGGTCGAGTCGACCACGGCGATGATTGTGACGAAGCCCTCCTCCGCGAGGATGCGGCGGTCCTTGAGCTCGGTGTCGGTGATCTCGCCCACCGACGATCCGTCGACGTAGACGTTGTGCACCTCGACCGCGCCCACGACGGTCGCGACGCCGTCCTTGAGGTCCACGACGGTGCCGTTCTCCGCGAACATCACGCGCTCGTGCGGCACGCCCGTCTTGATCGCGAGATTGCCGTTCGCGAGCAGGTGGCGCACCTCGCCGTGGATCGGCATGACGTTGCGCGGGCGCAGGATGTTGTAGCAGTACAGCAGCTCGCCCGCACTCGCGTGGCCCGAGACGTGCACGCGCGCGCTGCCCTGGTGCACCACGGTCGCGCCCAGGCGCATGAGCCCGTTGATGACGCGGTACACGGCGTTCTCGTTGCCGGGGATGAGGGACGATGCGAGGATCACCAGGTCGCCCTCGCCCACCGTGACCTTGTGGTCGCCGGTGGCCATTCGGCTCAGCGCCGCCATCGGCTCGCCCTGGGATCCGGTCGACATGTAGACCACCTGGTGGCCCGGCATGTCGTCCGCCTTCTTCGGGTCGACGAGGATGCCGTCAGGCACGCGCAGGAAGCCCATGTCCGCGGCGATGCCCATGTTGCGCACCATCGACCGGCCCACGAAGGCCACCTTGCGGCCGTGCGCCTGCGCAGCGTCGATCACCTGCTGGACGCGGTGCACGTGGCTCGCGAAGGACGCCACCACGATGCGGCCCGTCGCCTGCGCGAACTGGCGGTCGAGCACGGGGCCGATCTCCACCTCGGAGGTGGTGAATCCGGGCACCTCGGCATTGGTCGAGTCGACCATGAACAGGTCGACGCCCTCGGCACCCATGCGCGCGAAGGCGCGCAGGTCGGTGATGCGGCCGTCGAGCGGCAGCTGGTCCATCTTGAAGTCGCCGGTGTTGAGCACGGTGCCTGCGGGGGTGCGCACGAAGACCGCGAGGGCATCCGGAATCGAGTGGTTGACGGCGACGAACTCGAGGTCGAATTTCCCGAGCACCTCGCGCTGGCCCTCCTTGACGGCGAGCGTGACGGGCGTGATGCGGTGCTCCTTGAGCTTGGCCTCGATGAAGGCGAGCGTCAGTTGGGAGCCCAGGATCGGGATGTCCCTGCGCATGCGCAGCAGGTACGGAACGGCACCGATGTGGTCCTCGTGGCCGTGCGTGAGGACGATCGCCTCGACATCGTCGAGCCGGTCCTCGATGTACCCGAAGTCGGGAAGGATGAGGTCGACGCCGGGCTGGTGGTCTTCAGGGAAGAGCACGCCACAGTCGATGATGAGCAGCCGTCCGTCGATCTCGAGGACGTGCATGTTGCGCCCCACCTCGCCCAGGCCGCCGAGCGGCACCACGCGCAGCGTGCCGGGTTCGAGGGCGGGAGGGGGAAGCAGGTCGGGGTTGAAGGTCATGTGGTCTCCGTCAGGGGTGAATGCCGGCGGCGGTGAGCCGCGCCACCAGGGCGTCGTGCTCGGGGGCCGTCAGGGGAAGCAGCGGCAGGCGCATCGCGCGGCCGGGGATGACGCCGAGCCAGTGCACGGCGGACTTCGCGTTGGTGGCGCCGGGGCCGTCGAAGATCGCGGCATGGATGGGCAGGAGCGACTCGTGAAGGCGCTCGGCCTCGGCCGTGTCGCCCGCGTCGTGCGCGGCGATCATCGCGGCGATCTGGCGTCCCGCGACGTGGGAGGACACGGACACCACTCCCACCACACCCGCGCGCAGGAAGTCGAGCGTGAGCGGGTCGTCGCCCGAGTACCAGGCCAGGCCGGTGCGCTCGATGCGCGCCTTCGCGGTCTCAACGCCTCCGGTCGCGTCCTTGACCGCCACCACGCGGCCCAGCGCGGCAAGGGCGTCGTACGACTCATCCGAGATCGCCAGCGCGGTGCGACCGGGGATGTCGTAGATCATGACGGGCAGGTCGGTGGCACCCACGATCGCACGGAAGTGCGCCACCACCCCCGCCTGCGAGGGCTTCGAGTAGTACGGCGTCAGAGCGAGGATGCCGTCCGCGCCCGCCTCGGCGCCCTGCTCCGCCATGCGCACGGCGTGGGCGGTGTCGTTGGAGCCGGCGCCCGTGAGGAGCGTGACGTCGGGGCCCACCGCCTCGCGCACCGCACGGAGCAGGTCAACCTTCTCGGGGGCGTGGGTCGTGGGCGCCTCGCCGGTGGTGCCAGACAACACGAGGCCATCGGAGCCGTGAGCCACCAGGAATCGCGCGAGGGACTGTGCGGCCTCGAGGTCGAGCGCCCCGCCCTCGTGCATCGGCGTGACCATCGCGGTCAGCACCGTGCCGAACGGTCGCGAGGAAGATGTCATGGGAGTCAACTTACCGCGCCCACACCCCACACCTCGGTCACGTCGCCTCCGCTACGGCACGCGTTCGCCCCTCGTCGCGACCGTGAGCAGGACCGCACAATCGGACAGCGCCTCGAGACTGTGGCGTTCTCGCGGGATCCGCAGGTAGTCGCCCTGGTCCAGGTCCACCGCGCGGTCCAGCGCGACCACGCGTACCGCACCGCGCAACACGAGCAGCGTGGCCTCCCCGGGCTCTCGTGATCGCCCAGGCGGTGACCCTGCGCGAGGGCGATCACCGTCTGACGCAGGTCGCTGTCGCGGTCCCCCATGAGCGTCGTGGCGTGACGCCCGCTCGAGGCTCCACGAGCGACCTCGAGTTCTCCGTCGACCAACGCGTCCAGCCTCGTGACGTCCATGCGTACCCCTTTCCCCCGCCCATTCAACGCCCTCGGCTGGATCGGCGCGCGGCGACCGCGGCATCGTCCCTCCCCGCGTACCCTTGAGCGGTGTGAGCGACATCCCCACTCCGTACGAAGATCTGCTGCGCGACGTGCTGGCCACCGGGACGCCCAAGGGCGACCGCACCGGCACAGGAACGTTGTCGGTCTTCGGCCGTCAGATCCGCTTCGACCTCGCCCAAGGCTTCCCGCTCATCACCACCAAGCGCGTGCACGTGCGCTCAATCGTGGGCGAGCTGCTGTGGTTCCTGCGGGGCGAGACCAATGTGCGGTGGCTCCAGGAGCGCGGGATCACGATCTGGGACGAGTGGGCCGACGCGGACGGCGAGCTGGGCCCCGTCTATGGCTACCAGTGGCGTTCGTGGCCGACGCCCGGTGGTGGTCACGTCGACCAGATCTCCGAGGTGATCGAGCAGATCCGCACCAACCCCGACTCGCGTCGGCTGCTGGTGTCCGCGTGGAATCCCGCCGACATCCCTGACATGGCGCTCGCGCCGTGCCACGCGATGTTCCAGTTCTACGTCGCCGACGGCAAGCTCAGCTGCCAGCTCTACCAGCGCAGCGCGGACCTGTTCCTGGGCGTCCCGTTCAACATCGCGTCGTATGCGCTGCTCACCCACATGATCGCGGCGCAGACGGGCCTCGCGGTCGGCGACTTCGTGTGGACCGGCGGCGACTGCCACCTCTACACCAACCACCTCGAGCAGGTGGAGCTGCAGCTGTCGCGCGAGCCGTACCCGTACCCGACGCTGCGGCTCGCCGCGAGGGACTCGGTCTTCGACTACGACATCGACGACGTGTCGTTCGAGGACTATCGCCATCACCCGGGCATCAAGGCTCCGGTCGCGGTCTAGCCGGTGGCTGTCAAGGCAATCTGGGCGCAGGCGCGCGACGCCGCCGGCCGCCCCGTCATCGGTCGCGGCGGGACGATGCCGTGGCACCTTCCCGCCGACCTCGCCCACTTCCGCGAGGCCACCCGCGGCGGCGCGGTGATCATGGGCAGGCGGACGTGGGAGTCCCTGCCGCCGCGCTTCCGTCCGCTGCCGGGCCGCGTCAACGTGGTCGTCACGTCGGGAGAGGCACCGGAGGGCGCCCAGCGGGCGGCGTCCCTTCCCCAGGCCCTCGAGCTGGTGGCCGCGTTGTCCCCCGGGACGGACGCGTGGGTCATCGGGGGCGCTCGGCTGTTCGTGGAGGCGCTCGCGGTGGCGGAGGAGCTCGAGGTCACCGAGATCGACATCGAGGTCGAGGGCGACACGTTCGCACCGGAGGTGACGGCCGGGTCGTGGGCCGCTTCGGCCGGACCGTGGTCGGCGACGGATGACGGGCCGCGCCATCGCTTCGTGACGTACCGACGCCGGCCGTGAGGGCGGGGCCACCTGCCGACTCGGTGGCCCACGGGGAGCGTGCCAGGATGAACCGCATGACCTGGACCGTGCCCGCGCGCATCGAGACCGAGCGCCTGGCCGTGCGCCGCTACGTGCCCGAGGACGCCGCGGCGATGTCGACGGTGATCCCCGCGAACCGCGAGCACCTCGCCCGCTTCCTGCCGTGGGCGGTGGCCGAGCCCGTGAGCACGTCCGAGCGCGCGGCCACCGTGGCGCGCTTCATCGCCGAGCACGAGCAGGGTGCCGACTTCCCCATGGGCATGTTCGACCGCGCGACGGGCGACTACGTGGGCGGCAGCGGCTTTCACACGCGTCGAGGGCCAGGCGTCCTCGAGATCGGGTATTGGATCCGCGCGGACCGTGAGGGTGAGGGGCTCGTCACCGAGGCGGTTGTCGCGCTCACGCGGGTCGCGCTCGCGTATGCGAAGGCCGCGTCGGTGGAGATCCATCACGTGCCCGGTAACGTGCGCTCAGCCGCCGTGCCGCGGCGCGCAGGCTTCACCGCGCGCGGGCTTGCCGCGCCGCTCGGGGACGAGCCCGCCATGGAGCGGTGGACCATCGATGCCGCGGCGCTGCGGCGCGAGCCCTCGCCTCGGCCCCTCCGCCACTCCTGTTCGACGACGCGGGCACCGCGCTGGCGTGGCCGGCGTGAGTCTCGACACGGCGCGCCAGCACGCGTTGTCGGTGTCGCTTGCGACCGGCGCGTACGGGCTCAGCTTTGGCGCGCTCTCCGTCGCGGCCGGACTCGACGTGTGGCAGACCCTCGCGCTCTCGCTGCTGGTGTTCTCGGGCGGTTCTCAGTTCGCCTTCGTGGGTGTGCTGGGGGCGGGCGGCGGTCCGTGGGCGGCCGTGGCCACCTCGACGTTCGTCGGGATCCGCAACGGCTTCTACGGCGTGGGTCTTGCCCCCGTCCTGAGGCCGATGCGCGGGTGGCGACGCGCGTGGGCGGCGCAGGTGACCATCGACGAGTCGACCGCGGTCGCGCTCGCGCAGCCCCACGACGACCTCGAGGCACGGCGCACGGGCTTCTGGTGGACGGGCGTGGGCGTGTTCCTCGCCTGGAATGCGATCACGGTGGTGGGGGCGCTGCTCGGATCGCGCCTGGGCGACCCCGCCGACTGGGGACTGGACGCCGCCGCGGCCGCGGCCTTCCTCGCCCTCGTGTGGCCGCGTCTCGCGTCGCGCCGCGCGCAGGCGGTCGCGGGCGCGTCCGCGGTGGTCGCCCTCGCATTGACTCCGGTCGCGCCGGCCGGTGTTCCCGTGCTGGCCGCCGCCGCGGTCGCGATCGTCGCCGGGTGGGGGCATCCGCGTCCCGAGGAGGTGCCGGAGTGAGCGCCTACGTGTGGACGTGGATCGCGATCGCCGCCGCGGGCCTCGCGGCATGGGCGACCAAGCTCGCTGGCCATACGGTGCCGGAGGCGTGGCTCGACAATCCCCGCGTGCACAGGGTCGCCGCCTTCGTGACGGTCGCACTCCTGTCCGCGCTCGTGGCGGTGCAGACCTTCGGCTCGGGACGAGGGCTGACCGTCGATGCGCGCGTCGCCGCTCTCGCCGTGGCAGCAGTCCTGCTGTGGAGGCGTGCGCCGTTCATCGTCGTGGTCGCGGTAGCCGCGCTCGTCGCTGCGGGTCTGCGCGCGCTCGGTTGGGGCTGACTCCTACGACACGTGGTTCAGCACGAAGGCCACCAGGAATCCGGTGGCGGCGCTGAGTCCGGTGGCCCAGTGGTCCTCTTCGAATGCCTGGGGAATCATCGCGTTGCACACCATCGCGAGCAGCGCCCCCGCGGCTACGGACACGATGATGGCGAGCATGGCTATCGAGACGCCGGCGAGTGCCCCGGCGCCCACGACACCCGTGACCACGGCGATCGTGGCCACAGCGCCCCACAGCGCGAGGATGCTGCGGGGCGACCGACCCGCGCGGCGCATCGCGACGCTTCCCGCGCGGCCCTCGGAAATGTTGCTCAGCGCGATCGCCACGACGACTGCCCATGGGATGGTGCCGCCGAATTTCACCGATAGGCCGATGGCGACCGCCTCCGGAATTCCATCAAGCAGTGCGCCGACTGCGAAGGCGCCGCCAGCCCCAGGAGCGTCTCCGCCGCGCCGCGACGTGATGTTGCGCGAGGCGCGCTCGCGCCGGGCCCTGCGCGCGGCGACGCGGGCCACCAGTCGGTCTCCCGCCACATAGATGACGGATCCCCCGCAAACCCGACCACAACCGGTCACACGCCGCCCGCCTCGCTGGCCTCGACCACAGGCTCGAGCGCGAGCGTCGCGAGCATGACGCCCGCACCGAACGCCATGACACTCGCGACGGCGCGTCGAGACACGTCCCAGCTCACCGCAATCACCGCGCCGATGAGCAGCGTCCCGATGCCGAGCCCCGCCGCCACCACCGTGGCGATCGCGTCCATGCATCCACGCTCGTGCTGTACGCCTAGTCTTGACCGCATGATCCACGCCGATGTCTCCGCCCGTCCCGCCGTCCCCGGAGACGAGGAGGCGATCGCGCAGATCCAGTTGGCCTCGTGGCGGGCGAGCCTGGGGGCCGCAATCGAGGATCTGGCCGCGGATCAGATGCGGGCCCAGTGGTCCACGGCGATCGCCCAACCGCCGAGCCGCGAACACCGGGTCTTTGTTGCGTGCGACGGTCCCCACGTCGTCGGCTTCGCTGCACTCACGCCCACGGAGATCCTGGCGCTCGAGGTGGCACCCGATCACCGTAGGGTCGGCCACGGGTCACGGCTGCTCGCCGCGTGCATCGACACGATCCGGGCTCAGGGCCGCAGCGAGGTCAGGGCGTGGACGCTCGAGGCTGACGACGCGCGGCGCACCTTCCTTTCCTCTGCGGGCCTGGCGGAGGGCGGCGTCCGCCGGACCCTCGAGGGGCCCGCGGGTGACCTCGTCGAGGTCATGTACCGCGCTTCCCTCGCTTAGCGCGCACTCCGGAAGAGGTCGGCGGCGTAACGCAGCGCCTTGCGCGCCTGGGCCTTGTCCTTGACCGCCTCGTAGGCGAAGGCGAGGTGGAACCACGCGACCCAGTCCTCGGGCGCAAGGTCGACCTCGCGGCGTGCGAGCTCATAGACATCGGTGGCGGCCTCCTCGGTGAGGCGGCCGCTCGGCGTGCGCTCGCCGTCGTGCAGGGGGAGCCGACCCTCCGCCTCGAGGCGCGTCGCCATCCTCTGCACCACCATCCCCAGGCGCCACTCCGCGATCAGGTACCACACGGCGATCACGGGAAGCACCAGGAAGAGTGCGCCCAGGGCCTTGGCCACGAGGGAATCGTCGCGCAGCAGCACGACCGCGCGCCCGGCGACGAGCGCGACGTAGATGCCGAGCAGCGCCGTCACCGCGGTCGCGGCAAGGAGCGCCGGGCGGCGCATGAGACTCACAGCGACATGTACCCGTCGAGACCCACGGTGAGGCCGGGGTGGCGGGCGACCTCTCGCACGCCCAGCAGGACTCCGGGCATGAAGCTGATGCGGTCGAAGCTGTCCGTGCGGATCGAGAGTTGCTCGCCGGGGTTGCCGAGCAGGATCTCCTCGTGCGCCACGAGTCCGCGGAGGCGGACAGCGTGCACGTGGACTCCGTCGATGACGGCACCGCGCGCACCGTCGGGGTCGTGAGTCGTGGCATCGGGCGAGGGAGCCACCCCCGCCTCCGCTCGCGCGGCGGCGATGGCGCGGGCGGTGTGGAGAGCGGTGCCCGAGGGGGCGTCGACCTTGTCGGGGTGGTGAAGCTCAATCACCTCGACCGATTCGAAGTAGCGGGCGGCAGCAGCGGCGAAGCGCATGGACAGCACCGCGCCCAGCGCGAAGTTGGGCGCGATGAGCACGCCGAGCTCGGGGCGCTCACGAAGATGCTCGTCGACTCGGAGGAGCGCCTCCTGGGTCCATCCTGTGGTGCCGACCACCGCATGGATACCCGCGTCGATCAGCGCGTGGACGTTTGCCTCGGTGACGTCGGGCACGGTGAAGTCGACGGCCACGGTGGCGCCGGCGCGGGCGGCCTCGGCGATGTCGTCACCATGGTCGAGTGCAGCTACGACCTCGAGACCCTCGGCCCCCGACACCGCATTCACGACGTGTGTTCCCATGCGCCCCGCGGCGCCCAGCACTGCGACAGAAATCATGGCCACCAGCCTAGGCGGTGCCACGGTGGCGTTCGCGCGTGTGGGGGTATCTGGGTGGGGGGTGAGGGTGCGCGGGTACGACGCGCGGCGACACGACGTGCGCGAGTACGGCGTGCGCGGGCGGCGTGGGGTGGCGGCGCGTGGTCATGCGGCAAGTACTCACGCGACGCGTGGGGGCCTGGCGTGGTCATGCTGCCTGCGGTGGTGCTTGGGGTGGGTGGATCTCGAGTGCGTGTTTGCCTCCCTGGATGGGGGTGCGGGTGGGGTCGACCGATGCTGGTGGGATGAACCACACTTCGGTGGCCGACGTGCGGACGGTCCAGCCGTCGTCGTGGAGTCGATGGTGGCAGCGGGTACACAGCATGAGTCCGTCGCTCAGGTTGGTTTCGCCGTGGTCGCGGTCCCATTCGTTGACATGGTGCGCGTCGCACCACGCGGCCGGGGCGTGACAGAACGCACATCCCCCATCGCGTTCGATCAGTGCGAGGCGTTGCGCAGGCGTGAAGAACCGCACCGCACGTCCCAAATCCATGGGTAGCGAGTCGCCGCCGCACACCATCGGCAGGATCTGGGCATCCACCGCCATCAGCCTCAACTGCTTCGCGGTCAGGGGTGTCGCCATCGAGTCGCAGTCCCCGACCCCCAGCCCGGTCCGTAGTGCCTCTTCCGACACGCGCACCACCACGGTCGTCGATGCCGCCGTGCCGGGTTGGGTGCAGCGCAGCCCATGCCTGGCCAAGTCCGCCAGGGCGTCAACACGCATCCAACCGGCCTCCCGCGGATCACGCGACGTGTCGCCCGCATCGCGCTTGTGGGCAAAGCCTGCCCGTACCCGAGCATCCAGGAACGCGATCAACGGCGCCGCGCAGACGGGATCGAGGAGCCCGTTGACCGCGACCATGCCGTCCACGGTTTCCTTGAAATGCAGAAAGCGGGCCTCGTGGACGCGTTGTTCACGCTCGAGCGTGTGGTCCACATCCCACGAGGCAAGAACCTGGCGACCGGCGTGACGCAGATCCTCCAGCGACGCCTTCTTCGCCTTCACGACCAGCGCCTGCTCCACCTCGGCGCGTTCACCGTCACGTCCCTCACCGGAGCACTGGGCAATCACCTCACTCACCAGTGCCGCCTTCGCCGCCGACACCTCACCCGCTGCGAACGCGTCAGCCACGACTGGACGATGTGAAGAGCCAGGATCGAGCATCGTCCCGGCAGCGATCAAATCCCTGGCGCTACCCCGCGTACCGCCGGTCGCCGCCGCCACCATCGCCACCGCATTACGAAACCCCTGCCTGCGCGCCAACCCACCCCCAGCTCAGGAGAAGACCTCCGCGCCACCTCCCCCGCCACCATCGCGACCGGCACCTCCACCACACGAGCCAGACGCGCCACCGTGCCCTGCAGAGACACCACCTCCGCATCCGACAACGCGCCCAACTCCCGCCCCTCAAACACCCGCAACTGCGCGACCACACCAGCCACCACATCGGCCACATCGGCGGCCACGGCAGCGAGGGAAAGTTCCATAAGAACAGTCAACACACAGGGTCAGACAATCACGACAAAAGGGGCACGCCTCCAGGCGAAGAAAAACTAATACCAGGCATCTCGCCCGGTGACCGCCTCAGACTCAGGCCGGCCCGACCCGCACCGACACCCGCTCACGCGTCGCGAGGTCCGCCGCCAGCGCGCGCACCTGATCGGCGGTCACGGCGTGCACCTGCTCGAGCATCTCGGAGATCGACCACAGGTCGCCGAAGACGAGTTCGGCCTTACCCAGCCGCGACATCCGCGAGTACGAGTCCTCGAGCCGCAGCACCATCGATCCGGCGATCTGACCCTTGGCGCGCTCGAGTTCGCCGTCGGTCACGCCCTCCGCCATCCGCTCGAGCTCGCTCGCCATCAGCCGCGAGACCTCGTCGGCCTTCGCCGGCGCGCAAGCCGCGTAGATGCCGAACACCCCCGTCTCCGTGCTCGGCGCCCCGAACGAGTACACCGAGTACGTGAGACCCCGCTTCTCGCGAATCTCCTGAAACAGCCGCGAGGACATGCCGCCTCCCAGGATCGCGTTGTAGACCGCGAGCACGCTACGGCGCTCGTCGGTCGCGGAGAATCCCCGCGTTCCGATCAGCACGTGTGCCTGCTCGAGCTCGGTGCGCGCGATCCTGACCTCGGGCGTGAGCGTCGCTTCGACCCGCGCGTGACGGTCCCTGCGGCCCACCGGCGCCACGCCGTCGGCGAGGTCCCAACCGCCCGCCGCCAGGGCATCGGCCACCCACGCGCACACGGCATCGTGGTCGACTCCCCCGGCGGCCGTCACGATCAGTCCCGCCGGCGTGTAGTGCGTGCGGTAGTGCGCGTCGACCGCGTCGCGGCTCACCGCACGGATGATCTCCGGCGTGCCCCCGATCGGCCGGCCGAGCACGTGTCCGCCCAGCACCGCCTCGGTGAAGCGTTCGTGGATGACGTCGCCGGGGTCGTCCTCGTTCATCGCGAGCTCCTCGAGGATCACCCCGCGCTCCATGTCGAAGTCCGCCTGATCGAGCCGCGCCGAGGTCACCATGTCGAGCACGACGTCGATCGCCATCGGCAGATCCGTGTCGATGACCCTGGCGTAGTAGCAGGTGTACTCCTTGCCGGTGAGCGCGTTCGACTCGCCGCCGACGCGATCGAAGGCCTCCGCGATGTCGAGCGCACTGCGGCGCGCCGTGCCCTTGAAGAGCAGGTGCTCAAGGAAGTGGGTGGATCCGGCGTGCTCGGGGGCCTCGTCGCGCGAGCCCACCCCGATCCAGGCGCCAAAGGTCGCGGACCGCATGCCGGGGATCTGCTCCGTGAGGACGCGCACCCCGCCCGGAAGAACCGAGCGGCGAATGAGCGCACCGTGGTCCTGTTCGATCGAGAGGTCGGCGCCGATCGCGCCCGCGTGCACGAGGGGAAGCATGTGAGGCATGAGGGCGAGCCTAGTCGGGCCGGGCGACAGGACGATGCCGTGGCCGAGCGGGCGTCGCGCCCCGAGACGCCGCAGGGGCGGCCGGGTTGCCCCGGCCGCCCCTGCGGACGTCACTGCTGAGTGAGGATCAGGCCTCGTCGGTCTCGTCCGACTCGACGGACTCGGCGCCCGCCTCCTCGACGACGCCGAGCGACAGCTTGCCGCGCGGGTCGACCTCGGTGATCTCGACCTGGATCTTCTGGCCGATTCCGAGCACGTCCTCGACGTTCTCGACGCGCTTGCCGCCCACGAGCTTGCGGATCTGCGAGATGTGCAGCAGACCGTCCTTGCCGGGCGACAGCGAGACGAACGCGCCGAACGCGACCGTCTTGACCACGGTGCCGACAAAGCGCTCGCCGACCTCGGGGACGTGCGGGTTGGCGATCGCGTTGATCGCCGCGCGCGCGGCCTCCGCCGACGGGCCGTCGACGGCGCCGATGAACACGGTGCCGTCGTCCTCGATCGAGATGTCGGCACCCGTGTCGTCCTGGATCTGGTTGATCATCTTGCCCTTGGGGCCAATGACCTCACCGATCTTGTCGACGGGCACGCGCACCGTGATGATGCGGGGCGCGAACGGGCTCATCTCGTCGGGCTCGGAGATCGCCTGCTCCATCACGGAGAGGATGTGGACGCGGGCGTCGTAGGCCTGCTTGAGCGCGCCGGCCAGGACCGAGGCAGGGATGCCGTCGAGCTTGGTGTCGAGCTGGATCGCGGTCACGAACTCGGAGGTACCGGCGACCTTGAAGTCCATGTCGCCGAAGGCGTCCTCCGCACCGAGGATGTCGGTGAGCGCCGCGTAGCGGGTCTCACCGTCAACGGTGTCGGACACGAGGCCCATCGCGATGCCTGCGACGGGGGCCTTGAGGGGCACGCCGGCGTTGAGCAACGACAGGGTCGAAGCGCACACGGAGCCCATCGACGTCGAGCCGTTCGAGCCGAGCGCCTCGGACACCTGACGGATCGCGTAGGGGAACTCCTCGCGCGACGGCAGCACCGGCACCAGGGCACGCTCGGCGAGCGCACCGTGGCCGATCTCGCGGCGCTTGGGGCTACCCACGCGACCGGTCTCGCCCGTGCTGAACGGCGGGAAGTTGTAGTGGTGCATGTAGCGCTTCTTCGTCTCGGGGTTAAACGAGTCGATCTGCTGCTCCATCTTGAGCATGTTCAGCGTGGTGACACCCATGATCTGGGTCTCGCCGCGCTCGAACAGCGCCGAACCGTGCACGCGGGGCACGACGGCGACCTCGGCCGACAGCGGACGGATGTCCGCGAGGCCACGGCCGTCGATGCGCACGCCGTCCTTGAGGATGCGCTGGCGCACGGCCTTCTTGGTGAGCGAACGCACCGCGGCGCTGATCTCACCCTCGCGGCCGGCGAACTGCGCGTCGAGCTGCTCGTGCGCGGACGCCTTGATCTCGTCCAGGCGCGACTCGCGCTCCTGCTTGTCGGCGATCGTGAGCGCCTCGACGAGCGCGCCCTCGACGGCACCGGCCGTCGCCGCGTAAACGTCGTCCTGGTAGTCGAGGAAGCGCGGGTACTCCCGCACCTCCTTGGCGGCCTTGCCCGCGAGCTCGATCTGCGCCTCGCACAGCGCGCGCAGGAACGGCTTCGCGGCCTCGAGGCCCTCGGCCACGACGGCCTCGGTCGGCGCCTGGGCGCCCTCGGAGATGAGCGCGAACGCGTCATCGGTGGCCTCGGCCTCGACCATCATGATCGCGACGTCGTCACCGGCAATGCGGCCGGCCACGACCATGTCGAAGACCGCGCGGTCCTTCTGCGAGTACTTGGGGAATGCGACCCACTGGCCGTCGATGAGCGCGATGCGCACACCGGCGATGGGGCCGGAGAACGGCAGGCCCGACAGCTGCGTCGACGCCGAGGCGGCGTTGATCGCAAGCGTGTCGTAAGCGTCGTCGGGGTTGATCGACAGGACGGTGATGACCACCTGGACCTCGTTGCGCAGGCCGGACACGAAGGTCGGGCGCAGTGGACGGTCGATCAGGCGGCAGGTGAGGATCGCGTCGGTCGAGGGGCGACCCTCGCGACGGAAGAACGAGCCGGGGATCTTGCCCGCGGCGTACGAGCGCTCCTCGACGTCCACCGTCAGGGGGAAGAAGTCGAAGCCCTCGCGGGGTGCTTGCCCGCCGTGGTGGCGGACAGCAGCATCGTGTCGTTGTCGAGGTAGGCCGCGACGGTGCCGGCGGCCTGCTGGGCCAGGCGGCCCGTCTCGAAGCGGACGGTACGGGTGCCGAATCGACCGTTGTCGATCGTGGCTTCGGCGAACTGGATTTCAGGACCCTCCATAGGGTGCTCCTTGCGTTCGAGCAGGCCAGGCAAGGATCAGGACCGAGTCCCTCACTGATCGTCAGTCGAAATGCTCAGAATCTCCCCGCCTCGCGGGGGATTCTGCCCATCACCACCGAGGATCAGCGTCCGCTGGCCTGCCAGGTTGTATCGGGTGGCTCCGGGAGACCGGGCCGCAACAATCGTAGCAGTCGGGGCGGACGATGCCCGGGTCGGGACACGCGGGCGGCCTCCGTCGCCCTCGGCCCGGGTACGCGAAAGCCCGGCCGCTGCGACCCTTGCGGGGAGCGGCCGGGCTGACGCCTGGCGGGGCTGCGACTAGCGGCGCAGGCCCAGACGCTCGATGAGCGAGCGGTAGCGCTCGATGTCGACGCGCTGCAGGTAGTTGAGCAGGTTGCGGCGACGACCGACGAGCAGGAGCAGGCCACGACGCGTGTGGTGGTCGTGCTTGTGCTCCTTGAGGTGCTCGGTGAGGTCCTTGATGCGCTGCGTGAGCATCGCGATCTGAACCTCGGGGGAACCGGTGTCGCCCTCGCTGGTTGCGTACTCGGCCATGATGGACTTCTTCACTGCTGCGTCGAGCGCCACTGTGTTCTCTCTTTCGGTCGTTGCGCGGAGCACCCGGGCCTGTTCACCGGGGCACTGGAAACCGCGGCCGTTCTTACGGCGACGGTCAAGCATACCGGACGGGCGCGCTCCCCCGCGACCGGGCGGTCGGCGGCGAGTGAGGGACGATGCCGCGGCTAGGTCTCGCGTCGCGGCGGCTGTTCCTCGCCGGGCCTGCGCACGGGAATCTGCGTCGACGTCACGGGACGGCCGCGGCCGAACAGCGGATCTCCCGCGTGGGCACCCTCATCGCGCGCGGGTCCGCCGATACCCGACTGCGGGATCGGGCCGGTGGGCCCGATCTCGGGGGCATCAGCCCGCGCCCCTTGCCTCCTTCGCGGAGGCGTCGCTCGACGTAGGTCGCGAGTCGCGACACCGTGAGGTTGATAAGGATGTACACGCTCGCGCCCACGAAAAACAGCGGAATGACGTACGTGTCACCGAAGTAGTCGCGGTTGGTCTTGATGACCCGCAGCAGCTCCGGGTAGGCGACGATGTAGCCGAGCGAGGTGTCCTTGAGCAGCACGACCACCTGGCTCACGAGAGCGGGGAGCATGATGCGGACCGCCTGCGGCAGCTCGATGAGCAGCGTGGTGCGCATGGTCGACAGCCCGATGCTCAGCCCCGCCTCGCGCTGACCGCGAGGCAGGGCGGCGAGCCCCGCGCGCAGCACCTCCGCGACCACGGCGGCGTTGTAGACCACGAGCCCGAACACGACCGACCAGAACACGTCCCAGCCGAACGCGAACTTCGCGAGGGCCATGAGCATCAACACGGGCAGTCCGCGCGCGAGCTC
The DNA here is from genome assembly GCF_030296675.1 of Demequina sediminis. GTDB lineage: Bacteria > Actinomycetota > Actinomycetes > Actinomycetales > Demequinaceae > Demequina > Demequina sediminis. The sequence goes on from NZ_AP027736.1 coordinate 1,134,124, forward strand.
GGTGGTGACGGCCGCGCTGCCCGTGAGGAGGCGCAGCCGCGCACCCCGCCTGAGAATCGCCACCGCGCCGCCGAGTGCGAACGCGAGGGGCGCGGCGACGGCCGCCGCGTGAAGCGTCGCGAGCAGCCCCTTGCCGAGCGAGCCCCACACGTCGCCCGCCGTCTGACCCTTGGGGGATCCCACAGCACCGCCCAGCGCTCGTCGAAGACCCCGCGCTGGTAGAACGCGTACGCCCCGTACGCGAGGGCCCCGGCGAGCAGCAGCGAGAACACCACGTTGAGAATCCGGTCGAGGCGCTTGGCGCGCGGCCCGGGGGCGTCGTACAGCACCGATCCGCTCATCGCGCGAACGCCACCCTTCGCTCGACCTGTCCCGCGATGAGACCCAGCGGGATCGTGATCACCAGGTACAGCAGCGCGACGCCAAAGAACACGAACAGCGCATCCGTCGGATAGCGCGTCATGAGGCGCAGCTGCACCGCGACCAACTCGGTGAACGCGAAGCCTGCGGCCACCGAGGTGTTCTTGGTGAGCGCGATGAGCACGGAGATCAGCGGCGGAATCGCGGTCCGCCACGCCTGCGGCAGCACCACTTGGGTGAGCGTCTGGCCGAACGTGAGTCCGATGCTGCGCGCGGCCTCAGCCTGACCCAGTCCCACCGAGTTGACTCCCGACCGCAGCGCCTCGCACACGAAGGCGCTGGTGTACAGCGTCAGGGCGACCACCGCGGTGCGGAACCCGAGGTCGAGGACGATGCCCAGGCTGGGGGCGACGAAGACCCAGAAGAAGAACATCAACGTGAGCGGGGTATTGCGCACGATCTCGACGTACACCGTTCCCACGCTGCGCAGCGGGCCCACGGGCGACACGCGCATCGTCGCCAAAATTGTTCCCCACACGAACGAGAGTGCACCGGACGCGGCGGCCAGGGACAGCGTCGCGAGGAAGCCACCCCAGATGAAGCCGAACTCGTCGATGAAGACCTGCATGCTCTCCTCCGCACATGCCGTGCGGCCCCTCGCTCGAGGGACCGCACGGCGATGGCGTTACTCGATCTCGTACCGGTCGACCGTGGGAACCTCCGGCTCGGGCAGGACGGTGCCTGCGGTGGCGTTCCAGGCCTCGAGCCAGCGTCCGTCCTCGAAGATCTCCTCGAGGACGTCGTTGATCCACATGCGGAACTCGGTGTCCTCCCGTGCGAGGCCGATCCCATAGGGCTCCTCGGTGAACGGCTCGCCGACCACCATGAACTCGCCGTCGGACTCCGCGACGTAGCCCGCGAGGATCACGTTGTCCGTGGTGACCACGTCGACCTGCCCGTTGCGCAGCGGCTCGAGGCAGTCGGTGTAGGCGCCAAAGAGCTGCAGGTTGGCGTCCGGGTAGTTGGTGGCGATGTTCTCCGCGGGCGTCGAGCCCTCGACCGAGCACACGTTCTTGCCCGCGAGGTCATCCGGCCCCGTGATGTCGGTCGTGTCGGACATCACCATGAGTGCCTGGCCCGCGTTGTAGTACGGGCCGGCGAAGGACACGAGTTCCTTGCGGTCGTCGTTGATCGTGTAGGTCGCGACCACCAGATCGACGGTGCCGTCCTGAATGAACGGCTCCCGGTTGGCCGAGACGGTCTCGACCCACTCGATCGAGCCCTCGTCGATCCCGAGCTCGGAGGCGAGGATCTTGCCGATCTCGACGTCGAAGCCCTCGGGAGCACCGCTGGGTGCGAGCAGACCGAACAGCGGCTGATCGAACTTGGTGCCGATCGTGATCGACCCGGCGTCAGCGAGCGCCGCCATGGTCGATCCCTCGGCGAACTCGCCCATCTCACCGCCGCCGGCAGTGCCGGACTCCTCCGGCTCTCCCTCGCCCGACGAGCACGCCGCGAGCGCAAGCGCCGCGGCCACTCCGAATGCGGCCGTGGCCGCCCTCCTCCGCATCATCATGTCCTTCTCCTCTCCCCGGCCTTGTGGGCCCTGGCTTCGGTGCGGGTGGTCAGTGCGTGAGGATCTTCGACAGGAAGTCCTTCGCGCGCGCCGACGTGGGCGCGGTGAAGAACGTCTCCGGATCCGCCTCCTCTTGAATCTCGCCGTCCGCCATGAAGACCACGCGGTTGGCCGCGCGGCGGGCAAAGCCCATCTCATGAGTGACGACGATCATGGTCATTCCCTCGTGCGCGAGGTCCGTCATGACGTCGAGGACCTCGTTGATCATCTCGGGGTCCAGCGCACTTGTGGGCTCGTCGAAGAGCATCACCTTGGGCGACATCGCGAGAGAGCGCGCGATCGCGACGCGCTGTTGCTGACCGCCTGACAGTTGAGCGGGAAACTTGTCCGCCTGGTTCGCGACGCCCACGCGCTCGAGGAGCGCCATCGCCTCGGCGCGCGCCTGCGCCTTCGGCGTGCCCTTGACCTTGATCGGCCCCAGCGTGACGTTGTCGAGGATGGTCTTGTGGGCGAAGAGGTTGAAGGCCTGGAAAACCATGCCGACGTCAGCACGCAGATGAGCGAGCGCCTTTCCCTCCTGCGGGAGCGGCCTGCCATCGACCGTGATGGTGCCGGAGTCGATCGTCTCGAGCCTGTTGATCGCGCGACACAGCGTCGACTTCCCCGACCCCGACGGCCCGATCACGACGATCACCTCGCCGCGATCGACCCGCAGGTCGATGTCGCGGAGCACGTGGAGGTCCCCGAAGTGCTTGTTGACCTTCTCCAGCACCACGAGCGCGTCGTTTGCGGCAGGCATCTTTCGACCATAGCCCGCAAATCGGACGCTGTCGCGGTCGTGACCCTTTCGGGACCCAAACTTAATGGCCTGGTAACACTCCGCCGCGGCGCCTCAGTCGCGCAGCCCGAGCCGCTCCCTGGACCAGTCGACGTCCTCGCCAAGCGCGGCAATGAGCGCCTCGAGCGACCCGAAGTCCAGCATGGGCCTGCGCCATTCGACCAGGTCGAGCGCGACCTCGGCGTCGTAGAGATCGAGCCCCGTCGCGTCGATCACGTACGCCTCGATGCGGAGGTCCGTGCCTCCCACCGTGTAGTTCATGCCGAGGCTCACGGCGGCGGGCAGGCGCACGTCCGCGAGGCGTCCGGCGTTCGCATTGCCGCGCGCATCGAGGACCGTGAGCCACGCCGCGTACACGCCGTGGCGAGGAATCATGCCGGCCGTGTGGTCGAGGTTCGCGGTCGGGAAGCCGATCTCCCTGCCGAGCGCATCCCCGTGGATGACGGTGCCGCGCAGCCGGTGCTCGCGCCCGAGCACCTCGGTCGCGGCGGGCAGGTCGCCCTCGTCGAGCAGCTCGCGCACCCACGTCGACGACCACCGGCGTCCCGACTCCGAAAGCGCGCACGCGTCGTCGATGATCTCCACCTCGAAGCCGAGCTCGGCCCCCAGGCCGCGCATCGTCTCGACGTCTCCCGCGTTGCCGCGTCCGAACTTGGTGTCCCGGCCCACCACGACGCTCGTCGCGCGCATGCCTGACACCAGGTAGTCGCGCACGAACTCCTCGGGTGTCTGGCGCGCGAAGTCGAGCGTGTAGCGCACCACCAGGACGCCGTCGAGGCCGGTCGCGGCAAGACGCTCGAGCCGGTCGTCGAGACCCGTGATGAGTTCGGGGGTGTGCGCGGGGTCGTGCACCGCCTTGGGGTGCGGATCGAAGGTCATGGCGAGCGCGACGTGCCCGCGGGCGCGCGCGTCCTCGACCATCGCACCGAGCACCGCCTGGTGACCGCGGTGGACCCCGTCGAAGTTGCCGAGCGTGACGACGGCGGGACCCAGATCGGGGATCTCCGCGAGCGAACGCCACACCTGCATGTCGGTCATTGTGCCGCACCGTCGGGAGCGGACGATGCCGCGGCCGGCTCGAAGACGACCGTGGGCTTCGCGCGCGGCCCCTTGGGTTCGATCACCGCGATCGCGCGCGGCCCGTGCGCGATCGCGACGGTCGGGCCGTCGACGATCGCGTCGATGAACTGCCCGTAACCGAGCGCCCGTGCGTCGTCGTCGGAGACCTCGAGCACCGGCAGGGTCGCGGCGGCGGCCTCGGCAAGGCTCACACGAGGCAGCGTCTCCCCCGCCTCGACCAGCGCGCCCAACTCCTCGAGCGTGCGGGCCCGCGACAGGTCGAGCCCGCCCACGCGCGTGCGGCGCAGGGCCGTGAGGTGTCCCCCGACGCCGAGCCCCGCGCCCAGGTCGCGCGCGAGGGCGCGCACATACGTGCCCGACGACACGTCGACGCGCACGTCGACGTCGACCACCCCTCCCGCGCGACGCACGTCGACCACCTCGAAGCGTGACACCGTCACCGGCCGCTCGGGGAGCTCGACCTCCTCGCCGCCGCGCACGCGCGCGTACGCGCGCTTGCCGTCGATCTTGATCGCGCTCACCGCGCTCGGACGCTGCAGGATGTCGCCGGTGAGGGCCGCGACGCCCCGCGCCAGGGCATCGTCCGTCACCACCGAGGCATCGGCGCGCGAGGTGACCTCGCCCTCCGCGTCATCCGTGACGGTCGCCTCGCCCAGGCGAATGGTCGCGTCGTAGGACTTGTCGTGGCCCACGATGTACGTGAGCAGGCGCGTCGCACGCCCGATCCCCACCACGAGAACCCCCGTGGCCATGGGATCGAGCGTGCCGGCGTGGCCCACCTTGGACGTCTGCGCGAGCCGGCGCACGCGCGCGACCACGTCATGCGACGTCCAGCCCTGAGGCTTGTCGATGACGACGATTCCGGGCGCGGGCTCGGGGCCCCGCCGTCCCACGGCGCTAGACCTGGTCCTCGTCGTCGTGACGGTAGGGATCGGCCTCGCCCGCGTACTGCGCGTTCTCACGCATGCGCATCAGCTCCTGATCCCTCACGTGCGCCTCGTGAAGCGCACGGTCCAGCGACGCCGCCGTCTCAGGAACCGCGTCGAGATGGAACTCGAGCGTCGGGGTGAGACGGATGCCGAGCTGGGACCCCACGAGGGAGCGCAGGCGGCCCTTGGCCGACTGCAGCGCCCTCGCGGTGTCCTCGCGCTCCTCGTCCCCGCCCAGCACCGTGTAGAACACGGATGCCTGCTGGAGGTCGCCCGTCACCCGCACATCGGTGACGGTGATGAACCCCAGCCGGGGATCCTTGATCTCGGTCTCAAGCGCGCGGGCAACGATCTTCTTGATCGTGCCCGCGAGCTTGAGCGCCCGTGCGCTGTCTGCCATTAGGACCTCGGAATCTCGACCGTCTCGAACGTCTCGATGATGTCGCCCACCTGGATGTCGTTGAACTTACCGAGTCCGATACCGCACTCGAAGCCTTCCTTGACCTCCGTGGCGTCGTCCTTGAAACGACGCAGCGTGTCGATGGTCGGCTCACCGATGACGACACCGTTGCGCACCACCTTCGCCTTAGCGTTGCGGCGGATGACACCGGTGCGCACGAGGCAGCCCGCGATGTTGCCGAACTTGGACGAGCGGAAGATCTCCATGATCTCCGCGCCGCCGACCTGGCGCTCCTCGAACTCCGGCTTGAGCATGCCCTTGAGCGAGGACTCGACGTCCTCGAGCACCCGGTAGATGACCGAGTAGAAGCGCATGTCCACGCCCTCGCGGTCGGCGAGTTCCTGGACCCGCTCGGCCGGACGGACGTTGAAGCCCAGGATGATCGCGTTGTCGACCGTCGCGAGGTTGACGTCGTTCTGCGTGACGGCACCCACTCCACGGTGGATGATGCGCAGGTCGACCTCCTTGCCCACGTCGATCTGGAGCAGCGCGTCCTCGAGCGCCTCGACGGCACCGGAGACGTCACCCTTGATGATGAGGTTGAGCGTCTCGACCTTGCCGTCCTCGAGGGCCTGGTTGAAGTCCTCGAGCGAGATGCGCTTGCGACGCTTGGCGAGCTGAGCGGCACGCTCCGCGGCCTCGCGCTTCTCGGCGATCTGACGGGCCGTGCGGTCGTCGTCCGCCACCAGGAAGGTGTCGCCCGCGCGGGGCACGGACGTGAGGCCGATCACCAGGACCGGACGCGCCGGCAGCGCCTCCTTGACCTGGTTGTCGTGCTCGTCGAACATCGCACGCACGCGGCCGTGGGCCGTGCCCGCGACGATCGCGTCGCCCACGCGCAGCGTTCCGGAGTTGACCAGCACGGTCGCCACGGCGCCGCGACCCTTGTCGAGGTGAGCCTCGACGGCCACGCCGCGCGCGTCCTTGTTGGGGTTCGCACGCAGGTCGAGTCCGGCATCGGCGGTGAGCAGGACGGCCTCGAGGAGGTCGTCAATGCCCTTGCCCTGCAGCGCGGAGACGTCGACGAACATCGTGTCGCCTCCGTACTCCTCGGCCACGAGGTTGTACTCGGTGAGCTGCTGGCGGATCTTGGCGGGGTTGGCCCCCTCCTTGTCCACCTTGTTCACCGCGACCACGATCGGCACGTTGGCGGCCTGCGCGTGGTTGAGGGCCTCGATGGTCTGGGGCATCACGCCATCGTCCGCCGCGACCACGAGGATCGCGATGTCGGTGACCTTGGCACCACGGGCACGCATGGCGGTGAACGCCTCGTGACCGGGCGTGTCGATGAACGTGATGGCACGGTCGACGCCCTCGTGGACGTGACGCACCTGGTACGCACCGATGTGCTGGGTGATGCCGCCGGCCTCGCCAGAGATGACGTCCGACTTGCGGATCGCATCGAGCAGGCGGGTCTTTCCGTGGTCGACGTGACCCATGACGGTGACGACCGGCGGGCGGGCCTCGAGCTCCTCATCGGTCTCGGCCGCAAGCTCGGCCTCGATGTCGATGTTGAAGTCCTCGAGCAGCTCGCGGTCCTCCTCCTCGGGGGACACGATCTGGATCTGGTAACCCAGCTCGGCACCCAACGCGGAGAACGTGTCCTCGTCGAGGGACTGCGTCGCGGTCGCCATCTCGCCCAGGTGGAACAGGACGGTGACGAGCGACGCGGGGTTGACGTCGATCTTCTCGGCGAAGTCGCTCAGGGTCGCGCCTCGGCGCAGGCGAATGAGCGTCGAGCCATCACCCCGGGGGATGTTGACGCCGCCGATCGCGGGCGCCTGCTGCTGCTCGTATTCCTGCCGCTTCGCACGCTTGGACTTGCGTCCGCGCACGGGCTTGCCACCCTGGCGACCGAACGCACCCGCGGTGCCTCCACCGCGACCGCGACCACCGGCGGCGGGACGGCTACCGGGAGCGCCGCCGAAGCCTCCGGGGCCACCCGGACGGCCGGGAGCGCCGCCGGGACCGGCCGCGGGGCGCGGGCCGAAGCCCCGACCCGGGGTACCGGACGGGGCACCCGGACGGGCGCCACCAGGGGCGCCGGGACGGCCAGGAGCACCCGCTCCGGCGGCGCCGCCGGGGCGCGGTCCGGGACGGGGAGCCTGGAACGGGTTGTTGCCACCCGGACGCGGGCGCGGACGGGGTCCGGCCGCGCGGTCGCTGAATGGGTTGTTGCCCGCGGGTCGCGGGCGGGGGCGCGGCATGTCGCTGGGCGACGGGGCGCCGGGACGCGCCGCTCCCGGCTTGGCGGCCGAGGAGTCGGCGGCCGATGCCGCGGGAGACTCCTGCGCGGCCGGTGCGGCGTCCGCGGAAGCCGCCGACGCGCTCGAGGCGGGCGCGGGGCGGGGGTCGAGGCCGGCTTCACCGCGGCGGGCGCGGGTGCCGGCTCGGGGGCGGGCTCCGGCTCCGCGGGGGCGGAGGGGGCCGGCTTGGGGCCGGGCTTGGGCGCGCCGGGGCGCGCGGCAGCCGACTTGGCCGCGGGAGCGGCCGATGCTACGGGGGCCGCGGCGGTCGGTGCCGGGAAGGCCTCCTTGGCCTTGCGGACGACCGGGGCCTCCAGGGTGGAGGACGGACCCTTCACGTACTCGCCAAGCTGGTTCAGCTTGGCGATCAGGTCCTTGCTCGAGACTCCGAGCTCCTTCGCGATCTCATGGACGCGGGGCTTTGCCACTTCTCTCCTGTCTCGGCTCGCCCAAGACAGGGTCGAGCCATCGTTACGGCTGGGTGCTCATCGTGAGGTGCTCATCGGATGGCCATGGGCTTTCATCCCGTCTGATTCGATGGGTGGACGCGATCCACGCTAGCCGACCTTGAGGCCGGTGACATCAAGCTCCGCGACGCGCAGCGCGCGGGCGAAGGCCTTCCGTCTCAGCGCCTGTGCGAGGCACTGCGGGTCGGGGTGCAACCAGGCTCCCCGTCCCGGCAGGCTGCGACGCTCGTCGACGACCGCGTGGCCGTCCACGCACGCCACGCGCACAAGGACCGACCGAGACCCCCGACCCCTGCAGCCGACGCACGTCCGCGTGGGCTCCTGGGGAGCGCTCGCGGGGGCGCCGACGTCACGAGACGGTTCTCTCGGCTGCACCAGTCTAGCGGGTCCCGGTCAACGGCCGGAACCGGCGCGCCCTGGCACGTCCGGCTGCTCGTCCGAGCGGATGTCGATGCGCCACCCCGTCAGGCGTGCCGCGAGGCGGGCATTCTGGCCCTCCTTGCCGATCGCGAGCGACAGGTGGAAGTCGGGAACGACGACGCGAGCGGCGCGTGCCTCCTCGTCCACCACGGTCACCGAGACCACGCGCGACGGCGACAGCGCATTGCCCACGAACGTCGCGGGGTCCTCGTGCCAGTCGATGATGTCGATCTTCTCGCCGCGCAGTTCGCTCATCACGGAACGCACGCGCGAACCCATGGGGCCGATGCACGCACCCTTGGCGTTCACGCCAGGGACGGTCGCGCGGACGGCGACCTTCGTGCGGTGGCCCGCCTCGCGGGCGAGGCTCATGATCTCGACAGTGCCGTCTGCAATCTCGGGGACCTCGAGCTCGAAGAGCTTGCGCACGAGGCCGGGGTGCGTGCGCGACAGCGTGATCGACGGACCCTTCTGGCCGCGCGAGATGTCGAGGACGAAGCCCTTGATGCGCTCACCGTGGACGTAAACCTCGGTGGGCACCTGCTCGTGCGGGGGCAGGATCGCCTCGACGTCACCAAGGTCGACGTGGACGTTGCGGGGGTCGGAGGACTGCTGGATCACGCCGGACACGAGCTGTCCCTCGCGTCCCGCGTACTCGCCGAGCACGGCATCGTCCCCCGCCTGACGCAGGCGCTGGAAGATCACCTGCCGCGCGGTCGAGGTCGCGATGCGACCGAAGTCCGCCGGCGTGTGATCGAACTCGGGCAGATCCGTGGGCTCCTGGTCGGGCTCGACGTCCTCGCGCGCGAAGATCGTCACCTTGCCCGACGTGCGATCGAGGTGCGCCCGCGCGTGCCGATAGGCACCCGGGGTCTTGTGATAGGCCGAGAGCAGCGCCTGCTCGATCGCGTCCACGAGCACGTCGAGACGGATGTCCTTCTCGCGCTCGAGGCCGCGCAGGGCCTGCATGTCGATGTCCATGGTTCTACTCTTCTCCCAGCCTCTTCAACTCGACGACGATCCGTCCACTGCGGATCTGACCGAGCTCCAGCCGGCGCTCCTCGCCCTCGACGTCGATCACGACGGCGTCACCGTCAAGGTCGCGCAGGCGGCCCGTGACGGTGCCCTCGTCGAGGCGCAGTTCCACCAGCCGCGTGCGCGCGCGCAGGAAGTGCCTGCGCTCGGTGAGCGGCCGGTCGGTGCCAGGCGTCGACACCTCGAGCACGTAGGGCGTCGAGGGGACATCAGCCTCGTCGAGGGCGGCGCCGATGAGCCGGGCCGCCTCCGCGATCCGGTCGAGGTCCGCGCTGCCGGTCTCGGTTTCGGGCAGGTCCACCGTGACGAAGACGCGCGAGCGCTTGCCCGCGGCGGTCACGTCGACGGCCTCGACGACGAGTCCAGCAGCCTGTGCGGCCGGTGCGGCGAGCTCCGTGATGCGGCTCGAGATGTCCATGGCATCGCCTCCCACGCGCGGCACGCGCTCCGTTCCTGAAATTCGGTCGGTCACATTGTAGGGCCCTGTCGGGGGCGTGTCATGATGTGCCGCATGACCGCCGCCGCCTCCCGGATCGCGCGCACCGCACTCCGACCGGCGGCCGCGATAGTCGCGGCGCTCGTCGCGACCGGCGCGGTCACCGGATGCTCGTGGCGCGCGGAGACTCCCCCGATCGAGCGGCGCACTCCCACTCCCGAGGTCGCGATGCGGGACGCGGCCGCGGTGCGCGAACAGGCGGTACTCGACGCCGCGGGGTCCGGTCTGCTCAAGGAGTCCACCGCACGCACCGCGGCGGCGCACCTTGAGGCACTCGGCGGCGTGTACGTCGCGACGCCGTCTCCGTCACCCGAGTGGAGCGCGACGGCCTCAGAGCCGGTGCCGCAGCACGCCCTCGAGGACGCCGTCAAGGCGGCGATCGAGGGCGCGCTCGATGCCGCGTCCACCGCCGCGGCGTCCGACCCGTCGCTCACGGCGCTGCTGCGCTCGATTGCGCTCTCGCATGCCGTCGCGCTCGACGCGCCTGCCGCGGCGGGAGAGGCACCCGCCGCGCGCCCCATGCCGGGCACGTCCACGGACTCGCTGGTTCCCGCGGAGGGCACCGCAGTGCCTGCCGCGACCCTCGCGGCGCTCGCGGTGGATCACGACCGCGCGGCCTTTGCGCTTGAGGTGGGTGCCGCGCGCGCCGAGGAGGACGAGCGACTCGCTGCCCTCGAACTCGCCGCGCTGCACCGGGCCAGGGCGGCCGACCTCATCGCCCTCGACGGCGTCGACGACGCGCGCGCCGAGCTCTACGCGGTGTCACCCGACTCCGTGGCGAGCCCAGCGTCACGCGCCGCGCTGGCGTTGGCGATCGAAATCGACCTCGCCGAGCGCTACGCGCGGCTTCTGGGAGACGCGACCGCCGACGATGCAGACTGGATCCTCAACGCCTCGTACGACGCCTACGTGCGCGCGGCGTCGCTGCCCGGGTTCGCGGCGACGGATGTCCCCGCGCTGCCAGGGCTCGAGCTCGCGGACTGACCTCGCGGGTTCCTTCGCGGCTCCGCCACACGCGCTCGGCCTCGCGGCTCCGCCACACGCGCTCGGCCTCGCGGCTCCGCCACACAAATTTGCGGCTGCGCCACACGGCCCTCGGCGTGTCGGCGGCGTGTCGCACTCGTGAAGGGTCTGAGGGGACGATGCCGCGCCTCGTTGTGTGGCGGAGCCGCGGGGTAGCGAGCGTGTGGCGGAGCCGATGGGGGAACCGGGGTAGCGAGCGTGTGGCGGAGCCGCGGGGTAGCGAGCGTGTGGCGGAGCCGCCCCCGCCTACTGGACCAGCGCCTCCCTGACGCGCGCCACCACGGTCTCGACGGCATCGTCCACGCGCACCGGCTCGCTCGTTCCGCCGGCCCGCGTCTTGAGCTCGACCTCGCCGTCGGCGAGGCCGCGACCCACGACCAGGATGAACGGCGCGCCGATCAGCTCCGCGTCCTTGAACTTGACGCCGGGAGAGACCTTGGGGCGGTCGTCGTAGCAGACCTCGATGCCGTTGCTCTCGAGGGCCGCGGCGAGGAGTCGGCGGCGTCGAACACCGCCTGGTCCCTGCCCGTGGCGACGAGGTGCACCTGATACGGCGCGACACCGATCGGCCACTTCAGGCCCAGCTCGTCGTGGTTGTTCTCCGCGAGCAGCGCGAGGCAGCGCGTCACGCCGATCCCGTACGAGCCCATCGTGACGACCTGCTGCTTGCCGTTCTCGTCGAGCACCCGCAGGTCGAGAGCCTCCGCGTACTTGCGACCGAGCTGGAAGATGTGGCCGATCTCGACGCCGCGGGCCAACTCGAGCGGCCCCGAGCCGTCGGGGGCGGGGTCGCCCGCACGGACCTCGGCGGCCTCGATCGTCCCGTCGCCGACGAAGTCACGCCCCGCGGTGAGGTCGAAGACGTGGCGTCCCGGCTCGTTCGCGCCCGTGATCCACCGGGTTCCAGGGACGATGCGCGGGTCGAGCAGGTACGGGATGGCAGTGTCGCCCTCGTCGCCCCTCGCGACGCCCTCGGCGCGCGCCTGGGGACCCAGCGCGCCCGGACCGATGTAGCCCTTCACGAGCTGCGGGTGCCGCGCGAAGTCCTCCTCGGTGGCTGCCTCGACGCCGTACGGAGCGAGAGCGGCCTCGAGCCGCGTCATGTCCGCCTCTCGGTCGCCGGGGATGCCCACCACGAGCAGGCTGCGCTCCCCGCGGGTGCCGTCAGCGCCACGACGACGTTCTTGAGGGTGTCGGCCGCCGTCCACGCACGGTCCGCGCGCGGATGGGCGGCGTTCGCGTGGTCGACGAGCGTCGCGATCGTGGGCGTGTCGGGAGTGTCCTCGACGTGCGCGGCCGGTGCGTCCGCCCAGTCGAGCGACGCCGGCACGGGCGTGGTGACCGCCTCGACGTTCGCGGCGTAGCCGCCGGGCGACCGCACGTAGGTGTCCTCGCCGATCGCGGTGGGCGACAGGAACTCCTCCGACTTGGAGCCACCCATCGCTCCCGACGTGGCCGTGACGATCACGTACTCGAGTCCCAGCCGGTCGAAGATGCGGATGTATGCCTCGCGCTGGGCCGCATAGGAGGCGTCGAGGCCCTCGTCGGTCACGTCGAAGGAATACGAGTCCTTCATGATGAACTCGCGTCCGCGCAGCAGGCCGGCCCGGGGCCTGGCCTCGTCGCGGTACTTGGTCTGGATCTGGTAGATCGTCAGCGGTAGGTCCTTGTACGACGAGTACAGGTCCTTGACGAGCAGCGTGAACATCTCCTCGTGCGTGGGCGCGAGCAGGTAGTCGCCACCCTTGCGGTCCACGAGGCGGAAGATGCCCTGTCCGTACTCCGTCCAGCGGCCCGTGGCCTCGTAAGGCTCCTTGGGCAACAGCGCGGGAAAGTGCACCTCCTGGCCGCCCGCTGCGTTCATCTCTTCGCGGACGACCGCCTCGACCTTGGCGAGCACACGCAGGCCGAGCGGGAGCCACGAGTAGATGCCGGGGGCGGCACGCCGGATGTATCCGGCGCGCACCAGGAGCTTGTGCGACGCGACCTCGGCGTCGGCGGGGTCCTCACGCAGCGTGCGGAGGAAGAGCGTGGACATGCGCAGCATGGGCACAAGGGTATCGGGCGGGCGACGGGACGATGCGCGGTTCGGGACCGCGTATCGTCCCGTCGGTCGCGGGTGAGCTAGCCGTTCAGCGCGTAGAGCTCCGCGCGGTAGAGGAAGGCCCCGACCGCGTCACGGCGCGCGAGGTCCTCGGGACGGAACGCGACGCCGGCCGGGGTCGTCCACCCCCGCACGATTCCGAGGTCCTGGGCCAAGTCGATCGCCTCGGCATGCTCCGAGAAGTGCGGCGAGGACGCGTCGGCCGAGACGTCGATGGACTCGATCTGCGCGGGAAGAGCCGCCACCGACGCGGGCGCCGTGGTCGGCACGCCCGCCGATGCCGCCGTGGCTGCCCCCGTGGCAAGCAGCGCGCCGGCGCATGCGAGTGCGACCGGCCGAGCAAGCGACATGAATGAGGGCATCGCTTCTCCCAGGATGAAGACACGCCTCGGGGCGGTGGGTCACGTTCGAGGCGAGACTATCCGCTGGACTACCTGGGGCGACAGTGCCGCGAAGGCGCAATCCTGCACCAAGTAACCTATTCCACATCCGATTGAGTCGGCGTGGGACATCGGCCTAGAACATCACCGTCGCGAACTGTCCCACGCGCCGGAAGCCCACCGCCTCGTACGCGCGAATCGCGACCGGGTTGAAGTCGTTGACGTAGAGGCTCACGGTGGGAGCGAGCGACCCGCGAACGGCGTCCACGACCGCGCCGAGGCCCGCACGCGCGAGGCCCCTGCCGCGCACCGTCGGGTGCACCCACACCCCCTGGAGCTGCGCGACTCCCCCGCCCAGCGCACCGACCTCGGCCTTGAACACGACCTGGCGCTCGCCGTCCACCTCGCCGAACTGCACGAAGGACCGTCCCGCGCGCACGAGCGACCGCAGCCGCTCCTCGTAGCCGGCGCGGCCGTGACGCATCGGGTCGTAGCCCACCTCGCCAATGAACATGTGGACGCACGCGGGCAGCAGCCGGTCGTAATCGTCGAGTGTCGCACGGCGCACCGCCGCAAGCTCCAGTCCCGCGGCGCCGATTCCCGCGACCCGCACGGGCTCGGAGTCGATTGCCATCGACACCTGGCGTGCGCGCACCTCGCGCGCCGGCCCCCACCACGGCTCGACGCGGCCCCACAGGTCGAGCGTGGTCTGCGCGGGTCCCACGAGCGCGGCCGGCCTCGTCAGCCTCGCCACCGCCGCCGCGGCGACGTCCGCGCGCAGCGACTCGGCATCGTCCGATTCCTCGCCAGGCAACACCGCCGCCAGATTGGCGCCGTTCCACACGAGGCCCGCGAGGGCCGAATGCAGGCCCACGCGGCGCCGCACGGCCCACATCGCGGCGGGCATGACCCCGGACGCGCGGGCGATGTCGAGGTGCATCGCGGGCACCACGTTGGCCACCGGATCCGCGGCCGCGATCTCGATCGCGGCCGCCAGGTCACGCCGCTGCAGGGGCGCCAGCGTGTGCTGCGCGCGCCTCAGCAGCGAGTCGGTCATGACGCCGCGATCACCTGCGGGCTCGCGCCGTCGACCGGCTCCATCGTCTCGGCGAGCTTCATCGCCTCCTCGATGAGCGTCTCCACGATGTCCTTCTCGGGAACGGTCTTGATGACCTCACCCTTGACGAAGATCTGACCCTTGCCGTTGCCCGAGGCCACGCCAAGGTCCGCCTCGCGCGCCTCGCCCGGCCCGTTGACCACGCAACCCATGACCGCGACGCGCAGCGGCACCTCCATGCCCTCGAGTCCCGCGGTGACCTTCTCCGCGAGCTCGTAGACGTCCACCTGAGCGCGCCCGCACGACGGGCACGACACGATCTCGAGCTTGCGGGGGCGCAGGTTGAGCGACTGGAGGATCTGGATGCCCACCTTCACCTCCTCGACGGGAGGGGCGGAGAGGGACACGCGGATCGTGTCGCCGATGCCCTGGCTGAGGAGCGCACCGAACGCGGTGGCGGACTTGATGGTGCCCTGGAAGGCGGGGCCGGCCTCGGTCACTCCCAGGTGCAGCGGCCAGTCGCCGCGCTCCGACAGCATCTCGTAGGCGCGCACCATCACGACGGGGTCGTTGTGCTTGACCGAGATCTTGAAGTCGTGGAAGCCGTGCTCCTCGAACAGGCTCGCCTCCCACACCGCGGACTCGACGAGTGCCTCGGGGGTCGCCTTGCCGTACTTGGCGAGCAGCCGCGGGTCGAGCGAGCCGGCGTTGACGCCGATGCGGATCGACGTGCCGTGGTCCTTCGCGGCCTGCGCGATCTCCTTGACCTGGTCGTCGAACTTCTTGATGTTGCCCGGGTTGACGCGCACCGCGGCGCAGCCGGCCTCGATCGCGGCGAACACGTACTTGGGCTGGAAGTGGATGTCGGCGATCACGGGGATGTTGGACTTGCGCGCAATCGCCTCGAGCGCGTCGGCGTCGTCCTGCGTGGGACACGCGACGCGAACGATGTCGCAGCCCGACGCGGTGAGCTCCGCGATCTGCTGGAGCGTCGCGTTGACGTCGTGCGTCTTGGTGGTGCACATCGACTGCACGCTGATGGGCGCGTCTCCGCCCACGTACACGTCGCCCACCTTGATCTTGCGGGTCTTGCGTCGCGGGGACAGCACGGGCGCCGGCAGCGCGGGCATCCCCAATCCGATAGTCGTCACGGGTTCAGTATCTCCCAAGGTTGGTCGAGGTTGTCCGTCACACCACGGTCACGGGGGCGACGATGTCCGCATAGATGAGAATGACGCCCATGACGAGCAGGAGCGCGAAAACGCCGTACGCGAGGGGCATCATGCGGGCCACGTCGACCGGTGCGGGACGCGGCAACCCGCGCACCTTTGCGTAGCCGTTCTTGATCCCCTGCCACAGCGCGGAGGCGACGTGTCCGCCGTCGAGCGGCACGAGCGGAATCATGTTAAAGGCGAAGAGTGCGAGGTTGAGGCCTCCCAACAGCATGAGCATGTCGGCGACCTTCTCGGTGAGCCCGTAGCCGTCGACCTCCGCCGCCGAGATCTCGCCGGTGACGCGCGCCACGCCCACGATTCCCATGATCGACTCCTGCGAGCGCTCCTCGAGGCCCACGGCCGCACGGGCGACGTGATAGACGTGCTGGGGAAGCTCGACAATCACCTCGGCGGTGCGGCCCAGGACGTAGCCGGTCCACTCGACGCCCGCGCCGATGCCCTGGCGCTGCGTCTCGGCGGTGGGCGACACACCCAGGTAGCCGGCGGTCTCCGTCACCGGAGCGCCCGCGGCGTCCACGATCGGTGCGCCATTCTCGTCGTACGTCGCCCGCTCGCGCGGCACGGGTGTGACCGGCACCTCGACGGTGCCGCCCTCGCGCTCGACCGTGAGCAGCAGTTCCTCGCCCGGGCTCGCGGCGATCACGCCGGTGAGCTCGTCCCACGTCGACACCGGAGTGCCGTCGACCGCGGTCACCGTGTCGCCAGGCTCGAGACCCGCGAGCGAGGCGGGTGAGGCGGGATCGCCCGGCGCGCAGTCGATCGCGCCCGCCGCGGGCACGCACGCGGTCACGTTCGCGACCGTCAGGGTCGGGTGGCCCGGCGTGCCGACGAAGGAGAACACACCGGTGAAGAGCACGACGGCGATGATGAGGTTCACGACCGGTCCGCCGAGCATCACGATCGCCTTGCGCCACCAGGTGAGGCGGTAGAACGCGCGGTGGTCCTCCCCCGGCAGGATCTCATCCACCGACGCGGCACGCGTGTCCGCGATGAGGCGCGCGATGCGCCCGTTGCCGCGGACGGGCTTGACCGCGGCCTCGGGCGGGATCATCCCCACCAGCCGCACGTAGCCGCCCAAGGGGATGGCCTTGACGCCGTACTCGGTCTCCTTGCCGCGCCGCGACCACACGGTGGGCCCAAAGCCCACGAAGTACTCGCTCACGCGCACGCCGAACTTCTTCGCGGGGACCATGTGGCCCACCTCGTGGAGGGCGATCGAGATCAGCAGCCCCACGAGCAGCACGATCCATCCCACTACCTCAGCCATGTCTCCTACCCTCTCGCCGCCGCGATCGCGCGCGCCGCGCGTTCGCGTGCCCACGACTCCGCATGGTCGACCTCGTCGAGCGTCACCTCCGCCGGCGCGTCGTACGCCTCGACAACGCTCCGGACCGTGTCCACGATCCCGAGGAAGGGAAGATCGCCGTCGACGAAGGCCCTCACGCACTCCTCGTTGGCGGCGTTGTACACCGCGGGGTGCAGCGCGGAGGCCGCCACCGCGTCCCTCATGAGGCGAATCGCGGGGAAGGCGTCCTCGTCGAGCGGCTCGAAGGTCCACGCCTGTGCGTGGGTCCAGTCGAGTCGCGGAGCGACGTCCGGAAGGCGGTCGGGCCAGCTGAGCCCCAGCGCAATCGGCAGGCGCATGTCGGGCGGCGACGCCTGCGCGATGGTCGCGCCGTCGACGAACTCGACCATCGAGTGCACGATCGACTGCGGATGCACCACGACGTCGATCCTGTCCATCGGGATGTCGAAGAGGAGGTGTGCCTCGGCGACCTCGAGCGCCTTGTTCACCATCGACGCGGAGTTGATCGTCACGACGGGGCCCATGTCCCAGTTCGGATGAGCGAGGGCATCGGCCGGGGAGACCGCCGCGAGCGAGGCGCGAGATCGGCCGCGGAAGGCGCCTCCCGAGGCGGTCACCACGAGGCATCGCACCTCGCTGTGGGCGCCCGAGCGCAGTGACTGAGCGAGTGCCGAATGCTCCGAGTCGACGGGCACGATCTGATCCTCGCGCTGCCTGGCCGCGAGCACGAGGGCTCCGCCGGCCACGAGCGACTCCTTATTGGCGAGCGCGAGCGTCGAGCCCGACTCGAGAGCCGCGAGCGTGGGCCGCAGGCCCACGGATCCCGTCATCCCGTTGAGCACGACGTCTGCTCCCCTGCGCGCGGCCTCGACCACGGCATCGGCGCCACCGGCGACCTCGACCCCGGGCAGTGCGGCGGCAATCTCCGCGACCGCTGACTCGCGCGCGACGGCCAGGTAGGAGGGACGATGCTCCCGCGCCTGGGCGATGATGGCCGCCGGGTCGGCTCCGCCCGCGGCGAGGGCGACCACGTCGAACGCGTCGTGGTGGCGCGCGATGACGTCGAGCGCCTGAGTCCCGATGGACCCGGTCGACCCGAGCAGCGCGACGGTGCGGGTCATCCCTCGGAGACGCCGAGCAGGATGTCGACCATGCGCGCGAGGAACGCGTCGACCGTGCCCTCGTCGTACGCGCGAGCACCGCGCGCGGCGCGGAACGTCGAGGCGCGCACCTCGTCGGCGGTCAGCGGCGCGCCCCGGTCGAAGAAGGCGGTCACGCGCGCGAGGAACTCGTCGACATCGCTCGCGCGGTAGCCGCGCCCGAGCCGTGCGGGGTGAGCGAACCGCTCTCCCGCCGGCCGGCGCAGTCGCGGATAGAGCGTCTGAGCGCGCTGGGCGAGGTCCTGCATCCACGCGTCCTGTCCGTTGCGGCGCACGAAGGCCTCGCGCTGGCGGCCCACGAAGGCCACCTCGAGGCGATCCAGCGCCGCGTCGACGGCCGTGGTCTCGTAGCCGCCGTGCTTGAGGTCGAACGCGGTCCGGCGGACGTCGAGGGGCTCGAGCTCCGTCGGGGCCTGACCGGGCCGCTCGTAGACCGACCTCGCGGTGTCGAAGAACGCCTCGACCTGCGCGGGGTGATAGCCGAGACGCAGGGCATTCACCTTGGGGAACAGGACGGTCATCATCTCTCCTTGATCGCCAGCTGGCCGCATGCGCCGTCGATATCGCTGCCTCGAGTATCCCTGATGGTGGTCGGAATTCCGTGCATCCTGAGGATGCGAACGAACTCCTGCTCGACCTTGGGGTCCGAGGCGGTCCACTTCGAGCCGGGGGTGGGGTTGAGCGGAATCGGGTTGACGTGCACCCAGCCGTCGCCGCGTGCCGTGAGCTTCTGGGCGAGCAGCTCAGCGCGGTGCGCGTGGTCGTTGATGTCCCTGATGAGCGCGTACTCGATGCTCACGCGGCGGCCCGTCGCGTCGAAATAGCGTCGCGCGGCGTCGAGCGCCTCATCGACCTTCCACCGCGCGTTGATGGGCACGAGCGTGTCGCGGAGCTCATCGTCGGGGGCGTGCAGGCTGAGCGCAAGCGTGACGGGGATGCCCTCGCTCGCGAGGCGATCGATGCCGGTGACGAGGCCCACGGTCGACACGGTGACGTGGCGCGCCGACAACCCGAAGCCCTCGGGCGCGGGGCTCGTCAGCGCGCGCACGGCGGTGATCACGGCCGCGTAGTTGGCCAACGGCTCGCCCATCCCCATGAACACCACGTTCGACAGCCGCACGGGGTCGCCGCCCAACTCCCCGTCGCGCGCGGCACGCGCGGCGAGCCGCACCTGCTCGACGATCTCCGCGGCGGACAGGTTGCGCGTGAGCCCCATCTGTCCCGTCGCGCAGAACGGGCAGGCCATGCCGCAGCCTGCCTGGCTCGTCACGCACAGCGTGGCACGCTCGGGGTACTTCATCAGCACGGACTCGACCTTGGCGTGATCGATGAGGTTCCACAGCGTCTTCACCGTCTCGCCGTCGTCCGCCGTGAGCGACGTGACCTTGGTGAGCAGGGGCGGGAACAGCTCCGCGACCAGATCCTCGCGCGCGGAGGCGGGAAGGTCGGTCATGTCCTCGGCGTCGACCGTGAGGTGGTCGTAGTAGTGCGTCGCGAGCTGCTTGGCCCTGAACTTGGGCTGGCCGAGCTGCTGCAGCGCATCGACGCGCTCGACGGCGTCGAGGTCCGCGAAGTGGCGCGGCGGCTTGCCGCGCCGGGGCGCAAGCATGGGAAGAGTGGGATGCGAGGTCATGAGGTCCCCAGAAGTAGAGCGAAGATGAGATAGGCGACCGCCGCGGCGGGCAGCATCGAGTCGAGGCGGTCCAGCACGCCGCCGTGGCCAGGGATCGCGCTCGACATGTCCTTCACAGAGATGTCGCGCTTGAGCGCCGACTCCGCGAGGTCGCCAAGCACTGCGGCGACGACAGCGCCGAGTCCCACCGCCGTGCCGATCCACCAGCGGCCGTCGAGGAGGGCGAAGGCCGCGACCGTCGCTGCCGCGACGCCGAACGCCGCGCCGCCGATCGCGCCCTCCCACGTCTTCTTGGGACTCACGCGCGGCGCGAGCTTGCGCCGCCCGAAGAGCATGCCCGTGAAGAGCGCCATGGTGTCGTTGAGAATCACGGCGAGGATCAGGATCACGACGCGCTTCCAGCCCTCGTCCGCGAGCTCGAGGAGAAGCATGAACGATGCCAGGAACGGGATCCAGGTGAGAGTGAGGATGCCCACGAGAGAGTCCGCGAGGGTGTTCTCGATGCGGTCGTCGACGATCCTCCACGCGACCACGCCCGCGCTGGCGACGAGCAACGCGACGACGAGCCCCTCTCCCCCGCCGTACCAGGTGGCCACTCCCATGCCGACCGTGGCCATGATGACGGGGGCGATCGACACGTGCATGCCGTGCCGCGCGAGCGCGGCGCGCCACTCGATCACGGCCGCGATGCAGAACGCATAGATGGTCACCGCGAAGACCAGCGGGTTCCACCAGGCCGCGACGAGCGCGCCGATGGCCAGGACGATGCCGACGGCGGACGCGAGCCACAGGTTGCGCCCCGCGCGGCGCGGGGTCGCGACGGGCATCGCACCCGAGAGGGGGACCGCCACGTCGACCGGGTCCACGACATCGTCCTCGCCCGCGCGACGCGTCACCAGCGCGGACTCCGCGGCGGCCACGGCTTCGGACACCTCGGGGGCCGCGTAGGCCACCGGCGCGGTCGCGGCGGGATGCTCGATCGCGGCGTCGGCCGGACCGGGAAGCTCACGATCGCCCTCGGGGTGGCCCGCGGGCCACGGCGATGCGTCGCGCACGCCCGGCTCGGCGCCGCTCACGGGCACGAACGTCGCGCCGGGCGTCGGGGCCGGCTCCGGCCCGGTCGAGGTGTCGAGGTCCGCGTCGCGGCGACGCCCCCACCTCATGAGACGCCCTGTCGCGCGGTCGCGTCAGGCATCAGACTGCGAGGAGCTCGCTCTCCTTGTGCGCAAGGAGCGCGTCGATCGCGTCGACGTGCTTCTTGGTCAGGGCGTCGAGCTCCTTCTCCGCGCGCGAACCCTCGTCCTCGCCGAACTCGCCGTCCTTGACGCCAGCATCGATGAGGTCCTTGGCCTTGCGGCGCATGTTGCGTACCGTGACCTTGGCCTCCTCGGCCTTGGTGCGGGCGAGCTTCACGTAGTCGCGGCGGCGCTCCTCCGTAAGCTGCGGAAGGATGATGCGCAGCACCTGGCCGTCGTCGGACGGGTTCACCCCCAGGTCCGAGTTCCGCAGCGCGGTCTCGATCTCCTTCTTGGCGCTCGCGTCGTACGGCGCGATGACGACGGAGCGGGCCTCGGTGACGTTGATTGCGGCGAGCTGCTGCAACGGCGTCGGGGCACCGTAGTAGTCGACGGCGATGTTCGCGAACATCGCTGCAGACGCCTGGCCCGTGCGGATGCCGGCGAAGTTGTCCTTGGCCACCGCGACGGCCTTGTCCATGTTCTCCTCGGCCTCGAGGAGGATCATCTCAGTCACGCTTGTCTCCTTCTGAGGTGCGGCGTCAGGCCGTCACCAGGGTTCCGATTGTCTCACCGAGCAGGGCACGGGTCACATTTCCAGGCTCGTCGAGTCCGAAGACGCGCATGGGCATGCGGTTCTCCATCGCGAGAGAGAAGGCCGCGGCGTCCATCACCGCGAGCTGTCGCTGCAGCGCCTCGGTGTACGTGACGCTCTCGAGGCGCTCCGCCGAGGGGTCCTTGCGCGGGTCAGCGGTGTAGACCGCGTCGACGCCGTTCTTGCCCATGAGGACCTCGGAGCAGCGCGTCTCGAGGGCGCGCTGGAGCGAGACGGTGTCCGTCGAGAAGTAGGGCATGCCCGCTCCTGCGCCGAAGATGACGACGCGGCCCTTCTCCATGTGGCGGATCGCGCGCAGCGGGATGTACGCCTCGGCAACCTGTCCCATCGAGATCGCGGTCTGCACGCGCGTCGCCACGCCCGCCTGCTCCAGGAAGTCCTGCAGCGCGAGAGCGTTCATGACCGTGCCGAGCATGCCCATGTAGTCAGCGCGCGCCCGCTCCATGCCGCTCTGGCTCAGCTCCGCTCCCCGGAAAAAGTTGCCGCCGCCCACGACGATCGCGACCTGCACGCCCTCGCGGACGGCATCGGCGATCTCGCCCGCGACGCGGCGCACCACTCCAGGGTCAAGACCAATCTGTCCCCCGCCGAACATCTCGCCGGAGAGCTTGAGAAGCACGCGGCGCGCCGCCGGGGCCTCCCTGCCCGGGATCAGATCGCTGGTCTCGGACACGGATGGACCTCCTGACGGCGCGCCGCGCCTTGCTCGATATGGGTCGGTGGGGTTGAGGCTTAGGCTCCCACACGGAAGCGGGCGAAGGAAACAACCTCGCCGCCCGCGTTCTCGACAACCTTGCCGACCGTGGTCTTCGGGTCCTTCGCGAAGGCCTGCTCGACCAGCACGTTCTCCTTGAAGAAGCCCGTGAGGCGACCCTCGACGATCTTCGGAAGCGCGGCCTCGGGCTTGCCCTCACCCTTCGCGGTCTCCTCGGCGACGCGGCGCTCGTTGGCGACGGTCTCCTCGGGGACGTCCTCGCGCACCAGGAAGGTGGGCGAGTACGCGGCGATGTGCATCGCGATGTCGCGTGCGACCTCGCCCGCCTTGGCGTCCGTACCCACCAGGACGCCCACCTGCGCGGGAAGGTCCTTGTTGGTGCGGTGGAGGTACTCGGTCACGACCGGGGCCTCGACGCGGGCCACGCGGCGCAGGACGATCTTCTCGCCCAGCACGCCCGCGTTCTCGTCGATGACGTCCTTGACGGTCTTGCCGTCGAGGGGGCCGCGAGGGCCTCCTCGGCGTTCGCGGCACCCGCCGCGACAACCGCCGCGAGGACCTGCTCCGCAAGGGTGATGAACTTCTCGTTCTTCGCCACGAAGTCGGTCTCGGAGTTGAGCTCGATGAGCGTGCCCACCTGAGCGCCGTCGGCGCCCTCGATCGAGGTGATGACCAGGCCCTCGGAGGCCGAGCGGCCCTCGCGCTTGGTCACGCCCTTGAGTCCCTTGACACGCAGGATGTCGACGGCCTTGTCCAGGTCGCCGTCCGCCTCATCGAGGGCCTTCTTGACGTCGAGCATGCCGGCGCCGGTGCGCTCGCGGAGCGCCTGAATGTCGGCAACGGTGTAGTTCGCCATGTGATGCGTCCTTACTTCTCGTCGGTGGCGGCCTCGGGCGCCTCGGCGACCTCGGCGGCGGGGGTGGTCTCGGCAGCCTCGACCTCGGCGGCCGGGGCCTCCTCGGCGGGTGCCTCAACCGCGGCGGGCGCCTCGGTGGCGGCCTCGGCGGCGGGTGCCTCGTCGGCCTTGGCGCCGTCGAGCAGCTCCTGCTCCCACTCGGCGAGGGGCTCCTCGCCCGCGGGGGCCTCGGCGCCGGCGGAGGCGCCGGCGTGGCGCAGGCGGATGCCCTCGGCCACGGCGTCGGCGATCACGCGGGTGAGCAGGCCCACCGAGCGGATCGCGTCGTCGTTGCCCGGGATGCCGTACGAGACGGAGTCGGGGTCGCAGTTCGAGTCGAGGATGCCGACGACGGGGATGCCGAGCTTGCGCGCCTCATCGACCGCGAGGTGCTCCTTGTTGGTGTCGACGATCCACACGACGGAGGGAACCTTCGCCATGTCGCGGATGCCGCCCAGCGTCTTGTCGAGCTTCTCCTTCTCGCGGCGCATGCCGAGGAGCTCCTTCTTGGTGCGTCCCGAACCGGCGACGTCGTCGAAGTCGATGAGCTCGAGCTCCTTGAGGCGCGAGACGCGCTTGCTCACGGTCTGGAAGTTGGTGAGCATGCCGCCCAGCCAACGCTCGTTGACGTAGGGCATGCCCACGCGCTTGGCCTGCTCGGCGACCTGCTCCTGCGCCTGGCGCTTGGTGCCCACGAAGAGCACGGTGCCGCCGTGCGCGACGGTGTCGCGGACGAACTCGTACGCGGCGTCGATCTTCGACAGCGACTGCTGGAGATCGATGATGTAGATGCCGTTGCGCTCGGTGAAGATAAAGCGCTTCATCTTGGGGTTCCAGCGGCTGGTCTGGTGTCCAAAGTGGACACCCGAGTCGAGCAGCTGGCGCATGGTCACGACGGCCATGGCTGGTCCTGTTCCGGACGCGCGCACGCGCGGTCCTTGAGTTGTCGGGCGCACGCGCCCGTGTTCGGTTGACGATGCGTGCCAGGCGGCTCACATCCCTGGCGCCATCGCGGTCGGGCACCGATTGCTCGGACCTCGCCCTCCCGGCGCTTCCCCCATGGGAAGCGAATGACGCGCGACGTCATCCGGGCATGCCGGATGCGGGACTTAGCGTACCCGAGCGGGGGCCGCGGAGCGAATCGGCCGATGTCCCCGGCCCCGACGCCCGGAGTGGCTCTCCACGAGGCGCGGCGGCGTGCTGGCCCGATTGGCCCGGCGACGCGCACGCTCGAGCCATGACACCGCTCTCCCGCCGCGCGGCTCTTGCCCTGGCCCTCGCGGGGACGATGCTCGCGTGGGCGGTCGCGTCGCCTCACCCGAGCGCGGCATCGGCCCCTCCCTCACCGGGCCTCCTCGCCCCGCCCGTCAGCCCCGTCCATGCGCTCGCGCTGTTCGATCCTCCCCCGGCGCCGTGGGCGGCGGGCCATCGCGGGATCGACCTCGCCGCGGCGCCCGGAGGGAGGTGCGCGCGCCTGCCGACGGCGTGGTCGCCTTCGCCGGTCGCGTGGTGGACAGGGGCGTGCTCACGATCGACCACGGTGCGGGGGTCGTGACGTCGTTCGAGCCCGTGATGGCGGCGGTCACGGTGGGCACTCGCGTGGCGCGCGGAGACGTGGTCGCGACGCTCGGTCCGGAGCAGGGACATTGCGCACCCACGCCGTGCCTGCACTGGGGCGTGCGGGTCGACGGCGAATACGCGGACCCGCTCGACCTGCTCGCGGGGTTCGGGCCGGTGGCCCTGCTCCCGCTGGCGGATCAGACGAAGGCGCCCGTGCGCACGAGCGACTCCCTCAGCTTCTTCACTGCCCCGGAGTGAATCTGTGACACGCGCGACTCGGTCACCCCCAGGATCTCGCCGATCTGCGCGAGGGTCAGGCTCTCGTAGTAGTAGAGGCGCAGCACCTCCTGCTCGCGGTCCCGCACACCCTGGACGGCGGCGGCCAGCAGGGCCGAGGCCTCGCGCGCCTCGAGCCTGGCCGAGGCGAGGGCAAACGCGGGTGAGCCGAGCGTAGGGATGGGCTGCGTGTCGGGCTCGCTCGGCATGCCGTCGAGCGCGGCGACGTGGGACAACGCGACCTGCGCGCGCACCGTGCGGACCTCGGCGGTCGCCCATCCGATATGCGCGGCGACGTCCTCGTCCGACACCGGACGCATGAGCTGCTGCTCGAGCTCGCGGGTCGCCTGCTCGAGGGCGCGTGCCTTGGACCGCACCGACCTCGGCACCCAGTCCGCCGCGCGCAGCTCGTCGATGATCGCACCACGGATGCGGGTTCCCGCATAGGTCTCGAACTTGTAGCCGCGGCTCGGCTCGAACTTCTCGACCGCGTCGATGAGGCCGAACATGCCGTACGACACGAGGTCCGCGAGCTCAACCGTGTCCGGCAGCTTCGCGATCACCCGCGTCGCGACCTGGGACACCAGCGGCGCGTAATGCGTGATGAGCGCGTCGCGCGCCGCGGCCCTCGCCGCGCCGCCCGCCGCGAGATCTGACCACCAGGCGGAGGTGTCGACACCACGGACGCCGACGGCGCCCTCGGGTTCGACTTCGGACAACATCGCGTTGAGCTCGGACATGGGCGTCTCCCTCTAGGCGCGCGGGTGGGCGAGGTGGTAGGCGGCGCGAAGCCGCTCGGCGGACACGTGGGTATAGCGCTGGGTAGTGGCGAGGCTCGCGTGACCCAGCACCTCTTGGACGCTGCGCAGGTCCGATCCGCCGGTGAGCAGGTGCGTGGCCGCGGTGTGGCGCAGAGCGTGCGGTGCGACCTCGTCGACCCCTGCGAGACCGCACAACTCGTGGACGGCGGCGCGCACCTGGCGCTGGTCCGCCCGCTGGCCGCGCCGGCCGAGGAACAGGGCCCCGTCCGTCGCCGGACCGAGCAGCTGAGGCCTGCCCCTGTCGATCCACGCCGACAGCGCGTGGGCCGCCGGGATGCCGAACGGCACCACGCGCTCCTTGTCGCCCTTGCCGGTGACGCGAACCAGGCGGCCATCGAGGTCGAGGTCGCGCAGGTCGACTCCGGCGAGCTCGCCCACCCGCATCCCCGTGGCGTACAGCATCTCCACCGCGGCCCAGTCGCGCAGGTGCAGCGGGTCGCCATCGTCAGCGCGGGTCCGCGCCACGTCGAGCAGCGTCACGACATCCGCGTGGGACAGCACCGTTGGCAACACCGAGGCGGGCCGGGCGGACGCGAGCCGGAGCGCGGGGTTGGGCAAGATGCGCTCGGTGTCGGCCGCCCACGCGTAGAAGGCACGGGCGGCGGCTCCGCGCCGCGCGAGCGTCGTGCGGCTGAGGCCGTCGCCGTCCATGGCCGCGAGCCAATTACGCAGCGCTCCCAGGGTGCACGTGCGCAGGCTCGCGTCGGTGTCGATGGCGGCGTCGATGGGTGCATCAACGGCGGCGTCGGCGCCACCCCGGTGAGTGGCGAGGTGAGCCACGAGGTGAGTCAGGTCTCCCCGGTACGCGCGCACTGTATTGCCCGAGAGCCCGCGCTCGTGGCGCAGGAACCTCTCGAAGGCGCCGAGCAGTTCGCTCGCGGCGGCGTCCGTGGTGGCCATGGCGAAACCATGGCACCGTCACACTTGTCAAATCAATACCTTCAGTCACATTTGTCACATCACCCCCATCAATCACCCATAGTTTGTGGGGTAATGTCCGCTTTATCAGGCTCCTTCCTGGGCTTGGGTGGGCGGCGCCAGCGGCCATCGACCCTTTCGACGAGCCCCCTCGCATGCAGCCCGCCGAGCGCTCCCATGGCCTCCCGCGCCGTCAGCCCCGCAGCCACCGCAACCCGGTCCGTGGTCGAGCCGCGCGAGCTCAGCGCGCCGTACGCCTGGCGTTCCGCCTGCGTCGCGAACTCCTCGCCTCCTTGGTCGGCGCCGGGATCGTCGTCGGTCACGACGTCGCCCGCGGGCAGCGCCAGTTCCAAGGCCTCGTCGCCCGTGGTCACGAGCACGGCCTCGCCCTCCCTCACGAGGACGTGGCAGCCTCGCGACGCCGCGGAGGTCACCGGCCCCGGCACGGCGCCCACCGGCCGCGCGAGCCGCACCGCGTGGCGCGCCGTGCTCAGCGCACCCGACCGGGCCGCCGCCTCGACCACCACCGTGGCGCAGGCCGTCGCGATGAGTCGGTTTCGGCTGAGGAAGCGGGCCCGGTGGGGCGCGAAGCCCGGCGGCTGCTCGCTCACGATCGCGCCGTCCTCGAGGATGCGCTCGAGCAACTCCGTGTTGCCACGCGGGTAGAGCTGGTCCACGCCGCCGGCGAGCACGCCGACGGTGCCCCCTCCCGCCGCGAGCGCGCCCCGGTGCGCCGCCGCGTCGATCCCGTACGCGCCCCCGCTCACGACCCACACGCCGCGATCCGCCGCCGCGGAGGCCATCTCCGACGCCACGTGGTCGCCATACGTGGTCGAGGCGCGCGAGCCCACGATCGCGATCGAGCGACCGAAGGCCTCGTCGACACTCGCGGGACCACGCACCCACAGCACCAGGGGCTCGTCCGGCCCGAGTCGCGCGAATGCGCGCGGCCACTCGGAGTCGGCGGATGTGAGAATGCGGGCGCCGACCCGGCCGGCACGCTCACGCAACGCGTCGGGCTCGGCGGCTCCGAGGCGCGGAGCCCAGCGCTCGACGAACCCCATGACCTTAGCGGCGGTCGCGGGGTCGAGCGCGAGGTCCCACGTGGCGCCGTGGGGATCCCGCGCGGCGCGACGCACCCATGCGAGCGCCTCGACCGAGCCGAGCGCCTCCCTCAGACCCGCCGCGACGCGGTCTCCCGGCTCGGCGATCGCGCTCCAGACGATCTTCGCGTCCACGACGTCGAGGGCCTCTCCCGCGCCGGTCACGAGCGCACCCCCTGACGCAGCACGAGCGCCTGGCCCACGTGCGTCGCGTCGGGAGAGCTCGCTCCCTCGAGATCCGCGAGCGTCCACGCGACGCGCAAGGCGCGGTCGAAACCGCGCGCGGTCAGCGTGCCGCGGTCGACCGCATGCCACAGGCCCGCACACGCCGACCTCGAGGTCGCCTTGCGCAGCCACGGCCCCGTCGCCTCGACCGAGAGGCGCCAGCCGTGTGGCCCAAGCCTCTCCGCGGCGGCGTCCCGCGCACGCGCGACCCGCGCCGCGACCGCGCCCGAGCTCTCGCCGGGGACGTCGGCGCGCGCGGCCGGCCCCACCGTCACCTGGATGTCGATGCGATCCAGGAGCGGGCCCGAGAGTCGGTCGAGGTAGCGGCGCCGTGCATCGGGCTTGCAGCGACAGAACTCGCCCGTGCCGACGAACCGCCCGCACGGGCACGGGTTCGCGGCGAGCACGAGTTGGAAGCGTGCCGGATAGCGAGTGACGCCGTACGCGCGGTGCAACACGATCTCGCCGCGCTCGAGCGGCTGGCGCAGCGTTTCGAGGACGCGCGTGGGGAACTCGGGAGCCTCGTCGAGGAACAGCACCCCGGCGTGCGCGAGCGAGACCGCGCCCGGGCGCGCCAGGCCCGACCCTCCCCCGACGATCGACGCGGCGGACGCCGTGTGATGCGGCGCCTCGAAAGGGGGCCGCCGTACCAGGCCCTCCGCGGGATCGAACACACCCGCCAGGGAGTGCACGCTCGTCACCGCGATGGCCTCCTCCTCGCCGAGGTCCGGCAAGACGCCCGGAAGCCGCTCCGCGAGCATCGTCTTGCCCGCGCCGGGAGGACCCACCATCAGCAGGTGATGGCCGCCCGCTGCGGCCACCTCGAGCGCGACCCTGGCCTCGGCCTGCCCCCTCACGTCGGCAAGGTCGGGGACGGCCCGCCGCGGCCCGGTGAGGGCGGGAGGCCGGACCGTCTCGAGGGACTCGGCGTGGGCATCGGCGCCCAGGTCGCTGAGCACCGTCGCCAGCGCGGGCGCCGCGCTGACCCTGGCAGCGGCCACCAATCCCGCCTCGCCGGCATTGCCGGCTGGCACCACGACGCGGGTCCACCCCGCGGCGCACGCCGCCGCCACCGCCGGCAAGACTCCCCTCACCGGCCGCACACGTCCGTCCAGCCCGAGCTCACCCAGGAGCACCATGTCCCTCGCGCGCGCCGCGTCGATGGCGCGGGCCGCCGCGAGGACGGCGACCGCGATCGCGAGATCGGTCGCGGGCCCCGACTTCGGCAGCGACGCGGGCGACAGGTTGACCGTGATGCGATGCCGGGGCCACTCAACGCCGGAGGACGCGACCGCCGCCCGCACCCGCTCCTTGGCCTCGGCGAGCGACGCGTCGGGCAAGCCGACGATCGTGAACGCGGGCAGCCCGTGTGCGACGTGAGCCTCGACCTCGATGACGTGGCCGACCAGACCCGTGAGCACCACGGAGCGGCACCGGCCGATCATCCGACGCCACGCACGTGCTCGAGGATGGGCGCTCCCGACCTTGGCAGCGTCACCGCGACCACGTCGATCCGGATCGACCCGAAGCTCTCCCCTGCGCCGCGAGCCACTGACCCGCGAGCACGCGCAGGCGCCTCATCTTGTGCGGCGTCACCGCCGCGAGCGCCCCGCCGAAGGCGTCCGAGCGACGCGTCTTCACCTCGACGAAGACCACCTCGCCGCCCTCGCGCGCCACGATGTCCAGTTCACCGACCGGGCACCGCCAGTTGCGATCGAGCACCTCCCAGCCCGCGGCGGACAGCGACCGCGCCGCGAGGTCCTCCCCGTACCTGCCCACCACGTCCTTGACCGCCATGCGCCACCTCCCCCTTCACGGTGGACGATGCGCGAGCACGACGGGAGGGAGGCGTCACGGCGGGGGATGGTCCGCGCGGCGGCCGGGGCTGGGGGCATCGGCGCGACCACCCCGGCGGCCCGGTCGCCACCACCTCGGGACATGCCGAGGGGCGCGGAGGGTGACCCCTCCGCGCCCCTTGCCACGCGGTTGTCCTACACGCGCGCGGGCACCACCTGGTCGTCGTCGGCGCGACCGGTATCCCCCGCATCGTCCCCGCTCACGGATGCCGGACCGCCCGCCCCGACCTCCGCGGCCTCGGGGGCCACGTCGAGCGTGGTGCGCAGCGGCTCCTCCTTGACGAACAGGAGCAGAACCAGCGACAGCAGCGCAAGAGGAACGATGAGCAGGAAGACGGGAGCGAGCGCGTCGTTGTACGAGCCCACGATCACGTCCTGGATCTCTTGCGGGAGGTCGCGCACCGCGGCCGGCGTGAGCGAGTTCGCGTCGCTCAGGCTGGCGCCGCCACCCGGCGCGCGCTCCGCGAGCAGGGCGATGAGCCGATTCGTGAAGATCGACCCGACCACCGCGGCGCCCAGCGAGGCGCCGATCTGCCGGAAGTAGTTGTTGGCGGCCGTCGCCGTGCCCACCATGCGCAGCGGGAAGGTGTTCTGCACGATCAGCACGAGCACCTGCATCTGCAGGCCCAGTCCCAAGCCGAAGACCGCGAGGTACGCGCACGTCACCCACACGGGCTGCGTCGCGGACATCGTCGACAGCAGGAACATCGCGGCGGCGATCACCACGGAGCCCGCGATCGGATACCAGCGGTAGCGGCCGGTGCGGCTCACCGCGCGGCCGACGACGATCGACGTGGGCAGCATCGCGCCCATCATCGGGATCATCAGCAGACCGGCCGAGGTGGCATCGACCTGCGCGACCATCTGGAGGTAGGTGGGCATGTACGCGAGCGTGCCGAACATCGCGATGCCCATGAGCAGGCCCGCGGCGGTGGTGAGAGTGAAGTTGCGCTCGGCGAAGAGGTGCAGCGGCATGATCGGCTCGGCGGCGCGACGCTCGACGGCGACGAAGGCCACGGCCGCGATCACGGTCAACACGATCAGGCCGATGATGACGGGCGAGTCCCACGCGTACTGCCCTCCGCCCCACGACGTGAACAGCACGAGCGCGGCCGAGGCGATCGCGATGAGCATCATGCCCGCGATGTCGAGGCGCGGCCGCTCGCGGCGCTCGGCGTTCGGGTGGAGGAACAGGATCGCGCTGAGGATCGCGACGGCGCCCAGCGGGATGTTGATCCACATGCACCAGCGCCAGCCGATCGACTCGGTGAACCAACCACCCAGCAGCGGGCCGATCACCGACGCGAGGGCGAACACGCCGCCCATGACGCCCATGTAGCGGCCGCGCTCCTCGCGGGCACGATGTCCGCGATGATCGCCTGCGACAGGATCATCAGTCCACCGCCGCCGAGGCCCTGGATGGCGCGGCCCACGATGAGCTCGGTCATGCCTTGAGCAAGACCGCCCACCACCGAGCCGGCCATGAACAACGCGATCGCGCCGATGAACAGCGACTTGCGGCCGATCAGGTCGCCCAGCTTGCCGTACACCGGCATCATGATGGTCGCCGCGAGGATGTACGCGGTGGTCACCCACAGCATGTGGTCGACCCCGTCGAGCTCGCCCACGATCGTGGGGAGCGCGGTCGAGAAGATGGTCTGGTCAAGGGCGGACAGCAGCATGGCCGTCATGAGCCCCACGAAGACCAGCAGGATCGACCTGCGGTCGGTGGCGGGCGCCTGGGCGGCGCCCGCGGTCGCGGTGGTGGGCATGGTCTCTCTTTCGGGTGGGGACTCGGCGCGGATCACGCGTCGGGGGTGACGATGCGTCGGATCTTGTCGATCGCGGCGCGGATGAGGGTCTCGGCGTGCGCCGCATCGCCGGGGTGGGCGAGCCACTGGCGGCTGATCACGGGAAAGGCACCCATGACGATGCTCACGACGAGGTGGGTCTGGTCGCTCGCCTCGTCCTCGGTGAGCTCGGGGTGCTGGACCGCGAGGCGCCGGCGCACGATCGCGGCGGTGGCCTGCCGTTTGTCCGCGAGGCGCATGAGGCGTAGCGACTGCAGGGCGGGCTCACGCTCGAAGAGCAGGCGGCGCATCGCGAAGACCTCGGGGTCGGACTCGGTCGCGAAGAAGGCGCGCGCCATGATGATCATGAGGTCCTCGACGATCGGGCCGCGCGCGTGGACGAACTCGTCGACCGCCTCGCTCGACGGCGTCGAGGGCGCGGGGCCGAGCAGCGCGCCCTCCTTCGTGCCGAAGTAGTTGAAATAGGTCCGCGGCGAGACATCGCTCGCCTCGCAGATCATGTCGACCGTCACCACGTCGACGCCGTGCTCGAGAGCGAGCTCAAGCGCGGCGCGCTCGACGCGACGCGTCCTGCGGACGCGGTTGCGCTCCCTCAGTCCCGGGGCGGCCTCCCCGGTGGACGATGCTCGGGGCGCAGGCGATGCGATGTGCATGATCTGTATTTTTGCAGTCTCTGCACTTTTGCGTCAAGTGCAGGATTGCGGGGTGTGGAGGGGCCAGGCGACGCCCCGCTTCCCGCCCCCACGCCCGCACCCACGTGCACACGTCACACATCTGGAGACACGTGCGTCCAGAGACGAGCACGGATCTCGAGACACCGGCCGTCAGATGTGTGACTTACGCACGGGCGCACGGGCGCACGGGCGCGTGGGGCGCTCCGGCGCACCTGGACACAGGCGGGCACAGCCGGGCGGGGGCAGGACCCCCAGACCCCCGACTCAGCGGCCGCGGAGCTGGCGGATGTCGGGGAGGTCGTCGTCGCGCGCGAGTTCCTCGATGTTCACGTCCTTGAACGTCACCACCCGCACGTTGCGCACCAGACGCGCGCTGCGGTAGACATCCCAGACCCAGGCGTCGGCCATCGTGACCTCGAAGTAGATGTCCCCGCCCGAGGCCTTCACCTGCAGATCCACCTTGTTGCACAGGTAGAAGCGGCGCTCGGTCTCCACGACGTACTGGAACAGGCCCACGACGTCCCTGTACTCGCGGTACAGCGCGAGTTCGGCTTCGGTCTCGTAGTTCTCAAGGTCTTCGTGGCTCACCCGACCATTGTGGACGCAACGCGCCGCAGTTCGCGAACGCCATGCGCGAACACCCACGCGAAGACACGCGCGCGTCAACCGGTCGGGAGCCGCCAGGACACCCGGTGGAGCGGCGAAGGCCCCAGCGCGCGCAGCGCATCGAGATGCACCGCCGCGCCGTAGCCCTTGTTGCCGTCCCATCCGTACGCGGGATGGTCCGCGTGCGCGGCCGCCATGAGCGCGTCGCGCTCGACCTTGGCGAGCACGGAGGCCGCCGCGATCGACGCGCATGCCCTGTCCCCCTTGACCACCATCGTCACCGGCGGTGCGTCCCACGCGTCGGACTCGACAGCGAAGAGATCCGCAGGGGGCGGGGTGAGCCAGTCGTGGGTGCCGTCGAGCAGCACGGCATCCACGGCGACCGGGATCGCGTCGAGCGCGCGCCGCGCCGCGAGTCGCAGCGCGGCGATGATGCCGACCTCATCGATCTCGGCCGCCGCAGCGTGTCCCACCGCGCGTGCCACGCCAAAGGCCTGCAGCGGGGCGATGAGCGCCTCGCGCCGCGCGGCCGAGAGCAGCTTGGAGTCCGTGAGCCCGTCGGGCCAGGTCTCGCACGGCGCGACCACCGCGACGCCCACGCTCACCGGTCCGGCGAGAGCGCCGCGTCCGACCTCGTCGATCCCCGCGACGGTGCGCGCGCCGGCGTCCCACAGGGCGCGCTCGTGGACGAGCGAGACGGTCACGTCAGTCGGCGGTGGACGCGGCCTCGTCGCCGAACGGGTTGCCCACGCCGGCGAAGCGATCGAGCGGCCACACGACGGCGAACGTGGTGCCCACAATGTTATCGACGGGCACCGTGCCGCCGCCGGGGTCGCCCATGTGCGCGCGCGAATCTGCGCTGTCGTCACGGTTGTCGCCCATGACCCAGATGTACCCCTCGGGCACCTCGACGCGGAACTCGACGCCGCACGGGCGCGCGCCCGGAGCGATGTAGTCCTCGGTGAGCAGCTCACCGTTGACGGCGACCTGAGCGTCCGCCGCGGTGCATTCGACCACGTCGCCCGGCAGGCCGATCACGCGCTTGACCAGGTGCTCTCCCGCGTCCTCCGGTAGCAAACCGGTCCACGTGAGCAGGTCCTTGGCGACGCGCTCGAGGCCCGTGTCATCGGCACCCGGCTCGCCCAGCCACTGCGCGGGGTCCTTGAAGACCACGACGTCGCCGCGGCGCAGCGGGAGCGGGTCGGGACGCCACTTGGTGACGAGGATCCGGTCGCCCTTGATGAGCGCGGGCTCCATCGACGGCGACGGGATGAAGAAGGACTGGAAGAAGAAGGTCTTGATGACCAACGACAGCAGCAACGCGCTGACGACCACGAGGACGAATTCCTTCGTCCATCCCCAGGCGCGACGGCCGGCAGACGGCTTCCCGTCTGCCGGCGCGTCGCTGCTGGTCGCGATGGCTAGTTCTCGCGCTTCTCGCGGATGCGAGCGGCCTTGCCGCGCAGTCCGCGCAGGTAGTACAGCTTCGCGCGGCGGACATCGCCGCGACGCTCAAGCTCGATCTTCTCGATCGTGGGGGCGTGCACCGGGAACAGACGCTCCACTCCCACGCCGAACGAGATCTTGCGGACCGTGAAGGTCTCGCCGATTCCCTGACCCTGACGGGCGATCACGATGCCCTGGAACACCTGGACACGCGAGCGGTTGCCCTCGATGACCTTGACGTGGACCTTGACGGTGTCACCGGCACGGAAGGCCGGGATGTCGTCGCGGAGCTGGCCCGCGACAACGTGGTCGAGCTTCTGCATGACTGTCTCTCCTCGCACATGCCACAG
Source organism: Demequina sediminis (assembly GCF_030296675.1). GTDB lineage: Bacteria > Actinomycetota > Actinomycetes > Actinomycetales > Demequinaceae > Demequina > Demequina sediminis. The sequence goes on from NZ_AP027736.1 coordinate 1,169,036, forward strand.
GCCACGCACGGTATCCGCCTGACGGCGATCGATGGTGACGGCGTGTCACGGAAAGCGCCGAGACCCCCTGTGGCAGGTCGCGGCACCGTACGCACCGAGGGACTATTCTGCCACACCGTGTCCGGACGATGCGCGGGCTGGCGGAGAGCTCCGCGTCAGTCCGCGACGGTCGCGTCGGGAGGAAGCAGGTCGGGACGTCGCTCGCGGGTCCGTTCGAGCTGCTGATCGCGCCGCCACTGTGCGATGCGCGCGTGGTGACCGCTCAGCAGCACGTCGGGCACCTCAAGCCCTCGCCACTGCGCGGGACGCGTGTACGACGGGTACTCGAGCAACCCGTCGGAGTGCGACTCTTCGACGATCGACTGCGCGTTGCCCATGAAGCCGGGAATGAGCCGCGTGATCGCCTCGATCATGGCGAAGGCGGCCACCTCTCCTCCATTGAGCACGTAGTCGCCCAGGCTTGCCTCGATGACGCGGTAGCCCGCGTCCGCGTAGTGCTGGGCCACGCGTGCGTCGATTCCCTCGTAGCGACCGCACGCGAACACGAGCTGCGACGCCTCGGCGAGGTCTGCCGCGAGCGCCTGCGTGAAGGGCACCCCGGCCGGGCTGGGGATGACGAGCACTCCGGAAGGTCGCAGGACGTCGTCGATGGCCTTTCCCCAGACATCGGCCTTCATGACCATCCCCGCGCCGCCGCCGAACGGGGCGTCGTCGACCGTGCGGTGCACGTCCGGGCTGCCATCGGCCTTGAAGGCCGCGTAGTCGCGAAGGTCGTGCACGTGGGTCTCGACCAGGGCGGCCTCGCGCGCCTTGCCCAGCAGGGACACGTCGAGCACGCCGAAGAACTCGGGGAAGATCGTGACGACGTCGATGCGCATCTTCACGCGGACGTCTCCCCGGTCGACTCGGGCTCCTCGCCCGCGAGCAGGCCATAGGGCGGGGTCACGACCACGCGACCCGCCTCGACGTCGACCTCGGGCACGAAGTCCTCGACGAACGGAATCATCGCGCGGTGCCCACCCGGCTGGCGGACCACCAAGAGGTCGTGCGCGGGCATCGTCATGAGGTCGACCACCTCGCCCACCTCCTCCCCGTCGGGCCGCACCACGGCCAACCCCACGAGCTGGTGGACGTACCACGCGTCGTCCTCGTCCGACTCTGCGCCGTCGATCGTGAGCTCGACCCCGCGAGCCGCATCCGCCTCCTCGCGCGAGCGGATCTCCGCGAAGTGGACGTACCAGCGCCCGGCCTGCACGCGAACCTTGTCGACCGTCAGCGGCCCTGCGGACGCCGGCTCGGTGTCGAACACCTCGCCCGGAACGAGGCGGTCGGCAGGGATGTCGGTGCGAAGTTCAACCGACACCTCCCCTTGAGCCCATGGGCGCGGCCGATGCGTGCGACGGTCAATCTCATGACACCAGGGTACGGTCACCGCGCCGCCTTCCCTCGCGCGCGATAGCGTGGAGTCACCGTCTACCTGGGGAGAGGACATGGCCGACACGACCACCCGCCCGCCAGGCGTGACCTTCGCGGTGATCCTCACGTGGGTCGCGGCCGCGGTCGACCTCATCGGTGGCGGAGCGCTCCTGTGGCTCAGCCTCAATCTCGCAGGGACCGACCTCGGTGTCGAGGAATCCTCGCTGCGTGGCTACGGCATCGCTCTCGCAGCGATCGGGCTGCTGACCGCGGCCTTCGCGCTCGGTCTCGCCGCGGGGTCCCAGCTCTCGCGCGTCCTCATCATGGTGCTCATGGCCGCGCGGATCGGCGGTGCGGTCTATGCGCACGAGGCCATCGGCGAGATTGTCCGATGGCAGGCGATCGGCCAGGGCATCGGCGCCCTGCTGATCATCCTCATGCTCGCGACACCGCGGGCGTTCACGTACTTCCGCTCGACCTGACCGCGGCCGTCGCCGCGCGTGGGGAGGCCCTCATGTCCACCACATCCTCCGATCGTCCAGGCTCCGTCACGCTCGTCGCCGCGCTGACGTGGATCGCCGCGATCCTCGACCTCATCGCAGGGGCCGCACTCGTGTGGCTGTCGTTCAACCTCGACACGATCGATTCGACCCTGAGCGAGGCTGACGTCCGCTGGTATGGCGTGGGCACGCTCGTCATCGGGGTGCTCACGGCTGCGGTCGCCGCCGGCCTCGCGATGGGATCTCAGGGCGCACGCGTGCTCGTGATCCTCGCGATGGTCGTCCGCCTCGCGGCCGCCGCGTACGCGCTGCTCGCCCTCGGCGGCGTGATCTCGTGGCACGGCATCGTCGGAGTGCTCATCTCCCTCACCGTCATCGCTCTGCTCTCGACGAGGCGGGGGTCGGACTTCTTCCGCGGCTATCGCGGATAGGGCGGTCCCACGGGGACCCGCCAACGCAACGAGGCCCACCCCGTCAGGGATGGGCCTCGTTGACGAGGGTCGTCCTCGCCCTACGCGACATCCACGATGTTGACGCGGACGTCCTCGCGCGAGATGGCCTCGACCACGGTGCGGATCGCGGTCGCGGTGCGGCCGCGACGGCCGATCACCCGCGGCAGGTCGTCGGGGTGCACCACCACGTTGATGGTGGTGCCACGACGCCCGGAGCGCTCGGTCACGCGAACGTCGTCCGGGTTGCGGACGATGCTGCGCACCAGGAACTCGAGAGCGTCGAGGACCATCGTTACTTCTCCTCCGCGGCGGGGGCCTCGGCGTCATCGGCAGCGCCCTCGGCGGGAGCCTCGTCGGCGGCCTCAGCCTCGGCGGCGGCAGCAGCGTCAGCCTCCTCCTTGGCCTTTGCGGCGTCGGCCTCGGCCTTGGCGGCCTCCTTCTTCGCGGCGGCGTCAGCCTTGGCCTTCTCGGCGGCGTCCGCGAGGGCCTTGACGGCGGCCTCGGGGTCCTCCTTGCCGGCGGCGAACTTGACGGTGCTCACGCCCTTCTCACCCTTGAAGGTGGCCCAGTCGCCGGTGAGCTTGAGGAGAGCGGTGACCTGCTCGGTGGGCTGCGCGCCCACGGAGAGCCAGTACTGCGCGCGGTCCGAGTTGATCTCGATGACCGAGGGCTCCTCGGTGGGGTGGTACTTGCCGATCTCCTCGATCGCACGGCCGTCGCGCTTGGTGCGCGAGTCCATGACGACAACGCGGTAGAACGGGGCGCGCTTCTTGCCGAAGCGCTTGAGGCGAATCTTCACAGCCATGGCTGTCTCCTTGTATTCGGTGTGAGCCGGCGCGCGGTCGCCCGGGAGTGGGCGTCGCTCGCTGACAAGACGAATTGGCGTGCGCACACGGCGCGGCGCCAGCGACCCATTGTGCCAGACGCGCGAGGATGCCGCCTACCGCACGCTGGGCCATCCGGGGGACGACTGCGCATCGAAGGTGCCGTCGTGGCGCTCCCCCGTGACCACCATCACCTCGAGACCGCGCTCAAGGGCGCGACCCACGACGGCGGGTCCGCCGCCCGCGATCGCCGTGGCCCACGCGTCGGCATCGGCCAGATCCGTCCCCGCGACTGACACCTGCAGGTAGTGACGGGCGACCTCGCCCGTGACGGGGTCCCAGATGTGGTCGACCACCTGCGCGCCTCCCGACGTGGCGACCGCCGTGAACGCGCCGCCGAGCTCGATGACGTCGATCACGGCCGTCCCCGTGGGATCGCCCGACACCCTGGGGTTTGCGATGCCGATCCGCCGGGTGCGCCCGCCCGCGACGAGCACGTCACCCGAGGCGCCCACCATCCAGTCCCGCGCGCGGGCCGCGCGCAGGTGCCGGGACGCGCGCGCGACGGCCCAGCCCTTGACCAGTCCGGTCGGGTCGATCACCCCGTCCTTGCGGCGCGCATCGAAGCCGCCACCGGTGGCCTCGCGGTACCACTCGCAGGCCTCGAGCACCTCGCGCAGTTCGGCCGGCGCCTCGTCGAGCGTGAGCTCGCCCCTGAGGTGGTGACTCAGGTACGAGTCGTCCTTCCACAGCGAGAACAGTTCGTCCGCCCACACGAGCGCCGCGTGGAAGGCCGCGATCGCCGGCTCCGCCTCGGCGGGGTCCGCGCCCTCGAGCTCGATCACGAACGGCATCGCCATCGCGTGCACCGTAGTGCGCAGCGGGGCCTGGGTCACAGCCCGGCCTCCGCGAACGCCGCCTCGAGCGACTCGATGAACGCGGGCGATGTGAAGGAGGCACCGCTGACCGCCTCGACGTCCCAGGTCTGCGCCTCAAGCACGCGCGTGCGCAGTTCGGGGATGGCGGTGGCGTTGATCGCGACGGACTCCGCGGCGCTCGTGCCTGCCACGACGGCCTGCACGTCGGTGACCACCCCATCGACCACCGTGATGCGGGCCTGGTAGGCGCCGCGGGCGTTGGTGATGGCCGGGCCGCCAAACGTCTGGCTCGCGGGAGACGATGCTTCCGGCGAGGACGACTCGCCGGCGTCCGGCGTCGCGCTTGGGGTGGGTTCGGCAAGGTCGAGCGCGGGCAACTCGTCGGGAGCCGCCACCCATCCTGCTCCCAGAATGCTCGCGCACCCACCCGCCACGATCACCGCGCGTGACCCTCGCATCGTCACTTCCCGCCCTTCGTCGTCATGGCGCGCCTCACCAGGCAAACCTCTCGCGATGAATCGCGTCGTCGGGGACGCCCGCCGCGCGCGCGTCCGCCACCACCGCGTCCGCCCAGTCCACCGGTCCACACACGTACACGTCGTGGCCCGCGACGTCGGGAACCAGTCCCGCGAGGCTCTCCCCAGCCGCCGTTCCCCACCCGGTGCCGCGGGCACCTTCGAGGAGGATCAGCCCGGCGCCCCGGCGCTCCGCGAGCTCCTCGACCTCCGCCACCAGGGGCGCCTCGGCGCGCGAGCGCACGCGCCAGATGAGGGCGCACGGCCCCTCAGCGGTATCGAGCATCGCGCGCAGCGGCGTGATCCCGATTCCCGCGGCGACGAAGACCGCGCCGGGCGCGGTGCGCGTGACGTCGGAGAACACACCCAGCGGGCCCTCGGCGATGACGCGCGTGCCGACCGCCACCCGCGCGAGCGCCGCGGAGCCGTCGCCGGACGGCTTGACCGTGATCCGCAACGAGTCGGGTTCGGGCGCCCGCGAGAGCGAGAAGGGGTGCGCCTCGCGCCACCGCTGCGCGTCGAGGAATCGCCACAACAGGAACTGACCCGGCCGCGCGCCCAGGCGGTCAAGGTCGCGCCCCGTCATGACGATGCTCGTCGAGCCGTCGTCGTGAGGCGTGACCTGCGCGACGCGCAGGCCGTGGCGGCGCGACAGCACGAGCGGCCGCACCACGCGGAACACGACGAACGACCCGACCGCGAGCGCGTAAAGCACGGCCCAGAACCACCACGCGGCGCCGCCGTCGCGGAAGGTCGAGCCCTCGAGGAACTGATGCGGCACCACCGCAAGGATCGCGAGGTAGACCATCAGGTGGACCGCGTGCCAGCGCTCGTACCGCCACCGCGACCTCACCGCGACCAGCGACGTCACCACGACGATCGAGAAGAGCGCGAAGCCCGACTGGGCCGCGACCATGAACCAACCCAGGTCCCAGAAGGCGGCAGTCTGGGCGAAGATCGAGCGGCCGTCGTAACGCGCGCTCGCGATCATCATGATCGCGACGTGGATCACCATCAGGATGAACGCCACCTTGCCCAGGCGTGTGTGGGTGGCGGCCGCGCTATCGTGACCGAGCACACGCTCCACGACGGGCGCGCGCGAGATCAGGGTGATCTGTGCCAAGACCAGCACCGCCGCGACGATTCCCGCGACGCGGCCCACGCCGTAGAAGGCATCCAGCGGTTGGGCGACCAGCAGGCCCCCGAGGCGATGAAGAGCGCGACGCCCACGGCGGACACGAGGTAGACGGAGGCCTCGAGGCCGTCCCTCCACCACGACCGCCGCACGGCCGCGCGGGCATAGGCATCGACGGTGCTCACGTGACCTCCGGGGGATCGGTGCTGCTGAGCCAACGCTCGCGGGGTCATCTCGTGTTCCCCGTTCGCGTTCGCATCGTACGCGCTACCAGGAGAAGCCCTCCGAATGGCGCCGCTCGGCCGGCACCCCGGCGCGCGCGGCATCGTCCATGAGCGCTCCCACCCAGCCCGTGGGTCCACACGCGAAGACGTCCGCACCCGCGAGTCCGGGAACCACGTGCCCCAGTCGCACTGGGGCGGCCTGCGGGGCCCAGCCGTCGCCGCGCGGGCCCACGAGCACGTGAAGCGCGGCTCCCTTGGCGGCGGCGAGCGAGCGGAGCTCGTCGAGGTGAGGCACGTCCCGCTCCGCGTGAGCGCGCACGATCACCGTGCATTCGCCGGGGCGGAGGTCCGAGTCCTCGAGCAACGCGAGCACGGGCGTGATCCCGATCCCCGCGCCCGCGAGCACCAGGTGGTTGCCCCTGCGGTGCGCGTCGGTGAAGAGGCCGAACGGCCCCTCGACCATGACCCGGGTGTCAGGGCGCAGTCCCGCGAGGGCGGCTGATCCGTCCCCAAGCGGCTTGACGGTGATCCTCATCCAGTCCTCCCGCGGCGCCCGTGACAGCGAGTACGGGTGGGCCTGTCCCCACACGCCCGGCGCAAGGAAGCGAAAGAGGAAGAACTGCCCGCCCCGAGCGCGCAGACGGCCCAGCCGATGCCCCGTCATCGCGATCGCGGTGGAGCCGTCCGCGAGCACGCCCGTCGCGGCGACCCGCACGCGGTGCCTGCGCATCCGCACCAACGGCCGCGCGACCCGAAATACGAGTAGCCCACCCACCGCGACCGTCCACAGCGCGGCCCAGTACCACCACGCGAAGCCGCCCGCCATGAAGGTCGAGCCGTCGGTCAGCTGGTGAGGAATCGACAGCCCCACCGCGAGGTACGCGAAGACGTGAACGGCGTGCCACGACTCGTAGGCCCACCGCCGCCTCACCGCCGCATACGAGGTCACGACGACGGCGATGAGCAACACGGCGCCGATCCACGCGAGCGTCATGGGACCGCCGTGAGCGACGGCGAGTTCCCACGCCTGAGTGAGCACGCCGATCCGCGCGACCAGGGCGTACCCGGCGACGAGCAGCGCGACGTGGGCGATCATCACCAGGAAGCCGAGCCGACCCAGCGTGCCATGCAGCCTCGCGGCGCGGTCGTGGCCCAGGGTGCGTTCGACGACGGGGATGCGGGCGATGAGCACCAGCTGGACCATGATCAGGGTCGACGCGACGATTCCCGCGAGGCGGCCGCCGGAGATGAGCACTCCGGACGGACTCGTGACGTCGAGCGTGCCGGAGGCCAGCGCGAGCGCGATCGCCCCCGTGCCCGCGAGCCACGCCGCGGCCTCGACGGCATCGCGCCTGCGGTCCTGCGTCACGCCGCGCGCGCGACGCGCGCTGATCCGCGACCACTCATCGAGGCGAGGGCCACTCCCCTGCACGGGCGTCGCGAGGCTCATGCGAGGCCCGCCGCCTGCATCGCGCTCAACACCGCATCCTCGACCGCCGCCGAGGTATAACTCGCGCCCGAGATGTAGCCGACATCCGTGTGCTGCGCCTCGAGGATCGCCGCCTCGAGTTCCGGCATCGCCTGCTCATTGATGCGCTGAGAATGCGGATCCGACTCGCCCGACTCGAGCCACGTGATGGCCGTGATCACGCCCGACTCGACCGTGATCTGGGCCTGGAAGTCGCCGTAGCGGCTGCTCACCACCTCGCCCGCATAGGTCGCGGCGGTGGAGGCGTCGGTCGCCGCTTCCGTGGACGGCGTCGCGGTGGACGTGGGGGAGGGCGTGGCGGTAGATGTGGCCGATGCCGGGGTCGACGCGGCGCCCGAGGTTGAGGCAGCCGCGGGTTCCGTGGCCCACGCGCCCGTCAGGGCCGTGGCGGGACTGGCCACCGACGTGGTGCCCTCCGTCCACAACCCCGAGCCCACGAGGGCCCCGGTCGACACGAGGGAGGCCGCGAGGCCGGAGACGAGGATGCCGGAGGAGCGCTTCATGGCTCTCATCCCACCGGCCCGTGCTCGGACGATGCTCGGGCCGTGCTGAGAGTTTGTCGAGAGCGGTGCTACACGACCGCGCTTCTACACGACAGCGCCGCGCAGCACCACGTGCCGCGGCGACGCGAGCACGGAGATGTCCGCGCGAGGGTCCTCCGCGTACACGACGAGGTCGGCGGGGTCGCCCTCCTCGAGCACCGGCACGCCGAGGAAGGCACGCGCGCGCCACGAGGCCATCGCGACCACGTCGCCGGCGGGGACGCCCGCCGCGACCATCAGCGCCGCCTCGGCCGGCAGCGCGCCGTGGCCGATCGTCCCGCCGGCATCGGTGCCAACCAGCAGCGACACCCCGGCCTCGTGCAGGGCCGCCACGTGCGCGAACCGGCGCTCGTGCATCGTCCTCATGCGGGCCGCGTATCCCGGGAAGCGCCCCTCCCCTGAGCCGCGTATCCCTCGAAGTTCGCGACCTGCAGCAGGGTGGGCACCACGGGGATGCCGCGCGCCGCCGCCTCCGCCATATGGTCGGCCGTCATCCCGGTGCCGTGCTCGATGCAGTCGATCCCCGCGTCGAGGAGCGCGTCGATCGACTCCGTGGCGAACGTGTGCGCCGTGACGCGCGCGCCCGCCTCGTGCGCGGCGGCGATCCCCTCCGCGAGGACACCGGCGGGCCACAGCGGCGTGAGATCCCCGGCGTCGCGGTCGATCCAGTCGGCGATGATCTTGACCCAGCCGTCGCCCGCGCGCGCCTCCTCGGCCATCACGGCGGGCAGGTCGGCCACCTCGATCTCGCGCGCGTAGTGGCGCAGGTAACGCTTGGGGCGCGCGATGAAGCGCGCCGCGCGGATCAGCCGGGGGCGGTGTCGACCGCGTCGAGAAAGCGCGTGTCAGACGGCGAGCCGGCATCGCGGATGAGCAGCGTGCCCGCGTCGCGGTCCACGAGTGCCTGCTTGAGGGCGAGGTCGGCGTCGACCGCACCCCCGCTATCGAGGCCCACGTGACAGTGAACGTCGACCAGGCCGGGCACGACCACACCGTCGAGCGTGCGCTCGACGCACGGCGGCTCGGCGTAGGTGATCCGGCCGTCGACCACCCAGGCGCCGTCACGGACGTCGTCCTCACCCGCGAGGACGGGGCCGCTCAGCCGCAGCGCCACGTCAGCGCCCGAGGTACTTGCCCAGGTCGGCGCCCAGCTTCGAGGTGTCGACCTCCTGGGGCGGCTGCGCGCCCAGGCCGAAGGCTGAGCCCGGCGCAGGCGCGGCCGGGGTGCGGTTGCGGGCCGCCGCCTCCTGCTGCGCGCGCAGCGCGGGGTTGCCCGACTTTCCCTTGACCTTGCGCTGTGGCGCCTGCTTGCCCTTCGACTTCTTGCCGCCCGGCATGCCGCCGAACGCCCCGGGCCCGCCGCCCATCCCGGGCAGCTGCGGCATGCCGCCGCCACGGGCCATCGCGCGCATCATCTTCTGCGCGTCCTCGAACCGCTTGACGAGCGAGTTGATCTGCGCGACGGTCGTCCCTGAACCCGCCGCGATGCGCGAGCGACGCGAGCCGTTGAGAAGCTTGGGGTTGTCGCGCTCGGCGGGCGTCATCGACTGGATGATCGCCTCGGTGCGCGTGAGCTCGCGCTCGTCGAAGTTCTCGATCTGGTCACGCAGCTGGCCCATGCCGGGCAGCATCGTGAGCATCTTCTTCATCGAGCCCATGTTCTTGAGCTGCTGCATCTGGCTGAGGAAATCCGCGAGCGTGAAGTCCTCGCCCTGCGAGACCTTCTGCGCCATGCGCTCGGCCTCGGCCTGGTCGAACGTGCGCTCGGCCTGCTCGATGAGCGTGAGGATGTCGCCCATGTCGAGGATGCGCGACGCCATGCGGTCCGGGTGGAAGACCTCGAAGTCCTCGAGCTTCTCTCCGGTCGACGCGAACATGATCGGGCGGCCCGTGACCTCGGCGACCGACAGCGCCGCACCACCGCGGGCGTCGCCGTCGAGCTTGGTCAGCACCACGCCGGTGAAGTCGACGCCCTGCTGGAACGCGGTCGCCGTGGTGACGGCGTCCTGGCCGATCATCGCGTCGATGACGAAGAGGACCTCGTCGGGCTCGACGGCCTTGCGGATGTCCGCGGCCTGACTCATGAGCTCCTGGTCGATGCCCAGGCGGCCCGCGGTATCGACGATCACGACCGAGTGCTGACGCTGCTCGGCCTCCTTGAGGCCCTTCTTCGCGACCTTGACGGGGTTGCCGCGCGGGCGCTCGTCCTCGCGGGTGACGCCGGGCTCGGGGGCGAACACCGGGACTCCCGCGCGCTCGCCCACGACACGCAACTGCGTCACGGCGTTGGGGCGCTGCAGGTCGGCGGCGACCAGCAGCGGGGTGTGGCCCTGCTGCTTGAGGTGATGAGCGAGCTTGCCCGCGAGGGTCGTCTTTCCGGCACCCTGCAGACCCGCGAGCATGATGACCGTCGGGCCGGTCTTCGCGAACCGCAGGGTCCGAGCCTCGCCGCCCAGGATCGCGACGAGCTCCTCGTTGACGATCTTCACGACCTGCTGGCCGGGGTTGAGCGCGCCCGACACCTCGGCTCCCAGCGCGCGCTCGCGGATGTTGCTCGTGAACGTGCGGACCACGGGCACCGCGACGTCGGCGTCGAGCAGCGCGCGGCGGATCTCGCGGATGGTGCCGTCGATGTCCGCCTCGGTCAGGCGGCCCTTGCCCCGCAGGTTGCGGAAGGTCTCTGTCAGGCGATCGGAGAGGTTGGCGAACACGAATATCCCTTCACAGCGTGCCTTCCAGCCTACCGTCCCGCGCGCCTGCTCTCGGAGGCCAGCGCCGCGCGGGCCCGCACGGTCAGCGTCTCGACCAGTTGGGCGCGCCACGCGGTCCACGCCTTGGGGCCGGCCGCCTTCGCGTCCGCCTCCGTCAGGGCGCGCAGCACCTCGAGCATCTCCGCGCGACCCTCGACCGCCGCCAGCAGGTCGGCGACCGTCGCAGGATCCTCGGGATCGCGGGTGGTGGCGAACTCCGCGAGGGTGAGGTGCTCGCGCACCAGGAGCTCGAGGTCGTGGGCGGTCTCGCGAGACAGGCCGATGCGCGCGGCGAGTCTCGGAATGAGCGCAGCCCCGTCGATCGAGTGGTCCGTCGCGCCCGGTCGCTTGCCGATGTCGTGGAACAGCAGGGCGAGGAGCAGCAGGTCGGCGCGGGGGTGCCGCGGCGATGCTTGCCCGCGATGACCACCGCCTCGATCATGTGGCGGTCCACGGTGTACTGGTGGACCGGGCTGCGCTGCGGCCGGTTGCGCACGCCCTCCCATTCGGGCAGCCATCGCACCACGAGCCCCTCGAGGTCGACCGCCTCCCACACCTGCACGAGGTGCGCGCTCGCGCGCAGCAGGTCGCGCAGCGCGGTGCGTGCCTCCTCGGGCCAGGGCACGGGCAGGTCGGGACAGCGCCGCAGTGTCTCGAGGACGGTCGGCGTGAACGTCAGCCCCGTGGTCGCGGCGGCCGCGGCGGCGCGCAACGGGAGCACGGCATCGTCCTCTGCCCGGTACGCGGGCGCGAGGGCGAGCTCGCCGTCCACGTCGATCAGCCCCGTTGCGACGGGGACGTGGCGCGGTGCGGCGGCGCGACGGCGCGCGAGGAATGCGCGCGAGCCCACGCCCGACCGCTCGAGCGAGCGCCGCGCGCCACGCTCGGTGGTGTCGAGTGCGAACGCGATGGTGCGGCCCGCCTCCGCGATGGCCGCCAGTAGGTCGTCGGGGTCGGTGTAGCCGAGCCGTTGCGCCACCTCGGGGGCGAGGTGGCGGCCCAGGACGTTGACCGCGCGACCCGACTCGAGGTGAAGCGCGTCGCGCACGTCCATGAGGAACGCGCCGGCGTCGTCGACCGCGCCGTGCGGACGGTCCGTGAGCCACGTCGCGCTGAGCGCGGTGAGGCTCGTGAAGTCGCGCAGGCCGCCGCGGGCCTCCTTGAGGTGCGGCTCGATGAGGTAAGCGAGCTCGCCGTGCCGCTCGGCGCGCGCGCGGGACGCGGCGAGCAGGTCGGGCAGCCGCTTGCGGGCCGCCGCACGCCAGTCCTGGTAGATATGCGTGCGCGCGGTCTGCACGAGGTGCTCGTCGCCGGCCACGGGGTGCAGGTCGAGGAGTCCGGCGGCCGCGGCGAGATCCTTCGACGCCACCTGGCGACACTCGGTGAGGGTGCGCGTCGAGTAGTCGAGCTCGAGGCCCGCGTCCCAGATGGGGTACCAGAGCCGCTGCGCGAGCTCCGCGACGGCCTCCTTGGTGTGCGTGGTCCCGTCGTGCAGGATCACCAGGTCGAGGTCGGACGCAGGGCCAGCGTCGCCGCGGCCCACGGATCCCACCGCGCCGAACGCGATGCCCTCGCGCAGGCCGTCGGCGACCTCGTCCCAGTGCTCCTTGAGGTGGGCGAACACGAAGTCGGCCATGGCCTGCCTGCGTTCGCGGCCGCTCAGCCCGCTCGCGGCCAGTTGCTCGGCGTGTGCCCTCCTCAGACGCTTGAGGTCCCGCACCCCACGGGGGTGCGGGACCTCAGCGCGGGAGCCTTCACGGCTCTCCATCTGTCGTACGTCGTCCCTTCTTAGAGGGCGTCCGCGCCGTGCTCGCCGGTGCGGACTCGGGCCACGTCGTCCACGGGGACAACCCAGACCTTGCCGTCACCGATCTTGCCGGTCTGAGCGGCCGAGACGATCGCCTCGGTCACGACTCCGGCATCGGCGTCGTCGACCAGCACCTCGAGCCGGGTCTTGGGGACCAGGTCGACGGTGTACTCGGCGCCACGGTAGACCTCGGTGTGGCCCTTCTGGCGGCCGTAGCCGGCGGCCTCGGAGACGGTGACCCCCTTGACGCCCGCTGCCTCGAGGGCCGCACGGACCTCGTCGACGCGGTGGGGCTGGATGATCGCGGTGACCAACTTCATGGTTACTTCGCCTCCTCGTAAGCGGTCTCGCCGTGCTCGGCGAGGTCGATTCCCGACACCTCGACATCTTCGCTCACGCGAAGACCGCCGACTGCCTTGATCGCGAGGCCGATGAGGTAGGTCACCACGAAGGAGAACACCACGGCCACGAGAGCAACAACCGTCTGCGTGACGAGCTGCGTCATGCCTCCACCGTAGAACAGACCGTTCATCGGCGAGAGCTCCTCGCCTGCGCCTGCCCAGGTGGTGCCCTCGTCGAGGTTCGCGAAGAGGCCGATGAGGATGGTTCCCACGAGGCCACCGACGAGGTGGACGCCCACGACGTCAAGCGAGTCGTCGTAGCCGAACTTGTACTTCAGGCCGACGGCGAGCGCACAAAGCACACCGGCGACGAAGCCGATCGCGAGGGCGCCCCACGTGTCGACCGAGGCGGCCGCGGGGGTGATCGCCACCAGACCGGCGACCACACCGGAGGCGGCACCCAGCGAGGTGGGCTTGCCGTCGCGGATGCGCTCGACCAGGAGCCAGCCCAGCACGGCGACCGCGGGGGCCACGACCGTGTTGAGGAACGCGCGACCGGCGGTCGCGTCAGCGGCAAACTCCGAGCCGGCGTTGAAGCCGAACCAGCCGAACCACAGGAGCGCGGCACCGAGCATCACGAACGGCAGGTTGTGCGGCTTGAACGGCTCCTTGCCGAAGCCCTTGCGGGTGCCGAGCAGGAGGGCGAGCGCCAGGGCGGCCGCACCGGCGTTGATGTGAACGACGGTTCCACCGGCGAAGTCGATGGGCGAGGAACCCGTGAGCGGGCTGTCCCATCCGAGGATGCCGCCGCCCCAGACCGCGTGAGCGACGGGGAAGTAGACGATGGTGACCCAGATGGCCACGAAGGCGCTCCAGGCGCCGAACTTCATGCGGTCGGCAACCGAACCGGAGATCAGGGCCACCGTGATGATCGCGAAGGTGGCCTGGAAGCCCGCCATCACGAGGAACGGAACACCCGAACCGGCGGCGAGCGACGAGTCGTCCGCGATGCCGTTGAGACCGATGAAGTCGGCCGGGTTGCCGATGTAGTCACCGCTGCCGAAGGTGAGGCCGTAGCCATAGAGCACCCAGATGACAGCGACGATGGCGATGCTGATGAAGCTCATCATCATCATGTTGAGCACGGACTTCGCGCGAACCATGCCTCCATAGAAGAACGCCAAACCGGGCGTCATGAGGAGGACAAGAGCGGTCGCAACGATCATCCACGCGGTGTTGCCGGAGTCCAGCGTGAATTCCATTGTTTCTCTCCCTCCGCCAGCCGCTCGGCCAGCAGTAGTGTCAGACTCTCGGACTCCTGTTTCCCCCGCACGACCTCCATGTTTCCGAACGGTTACATCCGGCTCGCCCACGTAAAAGGTGCGTTGCGCAGGCTCGTGCGCGGGAACGATGCAGGGCGTCCGGGCGTCACTGGCCGAGCAGCGAGTCCACGAATCCCTCGGGGTCGAAGGGCGCCAGATCGTCGGCGCCCTCGCCGAGGCCGACGAACTTCACCGGCACGCCCAGCTCGCGCTGCACCGCGAGCACGATTCCGCCCTTCGCGGTGCCGTCGAGCTTGGTGAGGACGATTCCCGTGAGTGGCGCCACCTGACCGAACACCCTGGCCTGCGTGAGGCCGTTCTGACCGGTGGTCGCGTCGAGCACGAGCAGCACCTCCGAGGGCGGGCTCACCTTGGACACGACGCGCACGATCTTGCCGAGCTCGTCCATGAGCCCCTGCTTGTTCTGCAGGCGGCCGGCGGTGTCGACCAGCAGCACCTCCGCGGACTCGGCCCGCGCACGGTCGGCCGCCTCATACGCGACGGAGGCGGGATCGGCGCCGTCGACGTGCGCACGCACGACCGGCACGCCGACGCGCGCGCCCCAGGTCTCGAGCTGATCGGCCGCCGCGGCACGGAACGTGTCCGCCGCGCCGAGCACCACGGTGCGGTCCTGGGCCACCAGCACGCGAGCGATCTTGCCCACCGTGGTGGTCTTGCCCACGCCGTTGACCCCCACGACGATCGCCGTGTGGAGCGCGCCGTCGCCCGCCGCGCCCAGCGCGAGCGAGCGGTCCAGCGTCGGATCGACCACGTCGAGCAGCGCCGCCCTCAGCACGGCGCGCGGATCGGCATCGGGAGTGGCCTTGAGGCGCGCGCGAAGATCCGTGAGCAGGGCGTCGGTGGCGCCTGCACCGACGTCGGCGAGCAGCAGCGTCTCCTCGAGCTCGTCCCAGTCGTCCTGGGACAGCGATCCGCGCCGGAAGATCGCGAGCAGCGACTCACCGAGACCGGTGCCGAGCCTGCGCCGCAGCCTGCCGAAGCGGTGGTCGACCGCCTCGGGTGCCTCGACGGCGGTCTCGCGCGCCGGGGCCTCCCCTCGGAAGGCGCCTCGGGCGCGGGGGCGACCGCGGCATCGTCCCCCTGCGAGGGGCGCGGGGGTGCCGTGCGGGGCGGCGCGGGGCGCGGCGGCGCCTGACGCGCCTTGCCCACCACCGCGGCGGCGACGCCGCCGATCACGACGAGGCCCGCGATGAGGGCTACGACAAGGTCACTGTCACCAGGAATCCATGAGACGTCCACGGGAACAGTCTGTCAGGTTGTGGCGCGGAGTCAGCGGCGCGTGGTCTCGAGCTCGCGCGTCTCGGGGCGACCCAGCTTGCCCACGACGTCCAGGGTGGGCTGCGGACGCTCGACCTCGTCGAAGAGGTGCTCGCGCGGCGAACGCAGCTCCTCCTCACCCAGGAGCATGCGGACCACGCGCCTACCGCGACCCTCGGCGGCGAATGCCGCGACAAAGACCATCGCGGCGATGATCCCCGCGACCACAAGGGTTCCCATCATGGCGCTGAACACTGGCGACTCCTCCCGACCCGGCGGCACGCACCGGACAACTCCTACATTTGGGGCTCTCGGCCCCGTTGCTCTCAACGTCTCGCGGGCGCGGGTGTTCCCGCCTCGCGCGCGATCGCACGCTGACCAGGGACGGCGCGTCAGGCGGCGTCGTCGGTGAGGCGCTGGCTGATGACCGTGGTGACGCCGTCGCCGCGCATCGTGACGCCGTACAGCGAGTCGGCGATCTCCATGGTGCGCTTCTGGTGCGTGATGACGATCAGCTGCGAGTCCTCCTGCAGCTCCTTGAAGATCTCGAGGAGGCGTCCCAGGTTGACGTCGTCGAGCGCCGCCTCGACCTCGTCCATCACGTAGAAGGGGCTGGGGCGCGCCTTGAAGATCGACACCAGCAGCGCGACCGCCGTGAGCGAGCGCTCGCCGCCTGACAGGAGGGACAAACGCTTGACCTTCTTGCCCGCGGGACGCGCCTCGACCTCGAGGCCCGTCTCCAGCATGTTCGAGGGGTCGGTGAGGACGATGCGTCCCTCGCCGCCGGGGAACAGGCGCGGGAAGATGCGCTCGAATTGGGCGGACGTGTCCGCGAAGGCCTGCGCGAAGATGGTCTCGACGCGCTCGTCGATCTCCTTGACGATCTGCAGGAGATCCTCGCGCGAGCGCTTGATGTCCGCGAGCTGGTCGGTGAGGAACTTGTGACGCTCCTCGAGCGCGGCGAACTCCTCGAGCGCGAGCGGGTTGACGCGCCCCAGCTGGTTCATCGCGCGCTCGGCCTGGCGCAGGCGCTTCTCCTGGGCCTCACGCACGTAGGGCGTCGTGCGGGGTTCGGCGCGATCGTCGGACGCGTCGTCGTTGCCCGTCTCGTCGTCCGTGCGGTCGTCGTCGACGACCGGCACCCCCACGTGGGGGCCGTACTCCTCGATGAGCCGGTCCGGATCCATCCCCAGCTCGTCGACCGCGCGCTGACGCAGCTGCTCGAGACGCACCTTCTGCTCGGCGCGCGCGACCTCGTCGCGGTGTGCGTCATCCGTGAGTCGCGAGTACTCCGTCGCGAGCTCCTCGACGGTGCGGCGCACCTCGGCCAGCCGACCCGTGCGCTCGGCGCGGTCGGCCTCGACGGCGGCCCTGGCATCGTCCGCGCGCTGCACCGACACGTCGATAAGGGCGAGGGCGTCGCGGCTGCCCGCGATCACCTCGCGCGCCGCGACGGCCTGGCGCTCTCGGCGAGCAGCGGCCTCCTCGGCGCGCACGCGCGCCTCGCGTTCGGCGACCGCGGCGCGCTCGAGGCTCTCGGCGCGGGCCGCGAGGGCGCGGGCGCGCTCCTCGCACGTGCGCAGCGCGAGACGGGCCTCGGTCTCCTTGGCACGGGCGACCCTTGCGGCAGCCTCGTCCTCGTCGCGCCGCTCCTGGGCCTGGCGCGTGTCCGCCTCGAACTGCTCGGGCTCGGCCTGCGCGGCCGCGAGGCGCTCGGTGAGGCTCGCGAGCTCCTCCGAGTCGATCTCCATGCGCCCGTGCGCCTGCTCGAGCTGGACCGCGTGGCGCTCGGCCTCCGCCTTCGCCGCGCGCGCCTGCGCCCCCAGCCGGCCGAGCTGCTCCGCGACCGCGGCCATGCGCGCATCAGCCTCGTTGAGGCGGGCGAGCGTGCGCTCGTGCGCTCCCCTGGTCTCCGCCTCGGCCTCCTCGGCGGCTCGCAGGCGCTCCTGCGTGCGCTCGACCTCGATCGCGGCGGCGTCGCGTCGCTCGCGCGCGTCGTCGAAGGCGGCCTGCACATGGATGATGCTGGGCGCGTCTCCTGCGCCCCCCGACGCGTGTCGTCCGCCCAGCAGGTCCCCGCGGCGCGTGACAGCCGTGACCTCGCGATGAGCGGAGACGAGCGCGCGCGCCGCGGCGAGGTCGTCGACCACGGCCACGCCCGAGACCAGCGCTTTCACCGCATCGACCAGGCCGGAGGGCCCGTCGACCAGGTCGGAGGCCCACGCCGCGCCGGCCGGAAGCTCGATGTCGGGGTTGTGCGCCGCCGCCGTCGCGTCGGCGACCACGAACCTGGCTCGCCCGGCGTCCTCGTCGCGCAGCCACCGGATCGCGTCGACCGCGTCCTCGACAGAGTCCGCGGCGAGGGCGTCCGCGAGCGGACCAAGCGCACCCGCGATGGCGTCCTCGGCATCGTCCCTCACGTCGATCAACGAGGCGACCGTCCCGCGCACGGACTTCACGCCGCTCGCGAGCAGGGCGCCTGCGCCGTCCTTGCGGACCAGCGACAGCTCGAGGGCCTCGCCGCGCGCGGCCCACGTGTCGCGCTCGCGCATGGCAGCGTGGAGCGCGTCCTTGAGCTCGGCGAGCACGGCCTTGGCGCGCTCCCACTCCTCGGTGGCGGCCTCGTGCTGAATATCGAGGTCGTCCTCGCCCGCCTCCACGGAGGCCACCGAGGTCTCGACGACCTGGAACTCGCCCGTGGCGTCGTGCGCACGCTTCTCCGCCGCGGCGAGCTGCTCCTGCAGGCGACCGATCTCCGCCTCCGTCGACTCGACGCGCGAGCGCTTGGCCGCAACCTGGCCGGCGAGGCGTGCGACGCCCTCGCGACGGTCCGCGACCGAGCGCAGCAGGTTCGCATGGTGACGGTCCGAGGCGAAGGCCTGGGTCTCGGCGTCCTTGCGCGCCTCGATCGCGGCCTCGAGCTCGAGTTCGGCGGCGGCGACCTCGGCATCGAGCTCGACGCGTGCGGCGCGAGCGCGCTCGACCTGCTCGTCGAGGTCGACAAGGTCAGTGGGCGGGGCGGCGTCGATGGCCGTGCCGAGCATCCGCACGCGCTCCTCGGCGAGCGTTGCGAGGTTGCGCAGCCGCTCGCGGATCGCGCTGAGGCGATAGAACGTGTCGTTGGCCTTGGTGAGCGCAGGGGTGGCCTCGGCGGACAGCCGCTCGAGTTCGGCGAGCTGCGCGCGCGCCTCGCCCAGCGCGCGATCCACGGCGGCGCGGCGCTCGAGCAGCGCGGTCTCGTCGGCGTGGTCCTTGTGCATCGACTCGGTGAGGGTCGCGAGGTCGTCCGCGAGGAGCCGCGAGCGCGCGTCGCGCACGTCGACTTGGATGCGCTGCGCCTGGCGCGCGACCTCGGCCTGCTTGCCCAGCGGCCCCAGCTGGCGCCGGATCTCACCCGTCAGGTCCTGGACGCGCGTGAGGTTGGCCTGCATCGAGTCGAGCTTGCGCAGCGCCTTGTCCTTGCGGCGGCGGTGCTTGAGGATGCCGGCGGCCTCCTCGATGAAGTGGCGGCGGTCCTCGGGGGTCGCGCGCAGGACGGCGTCGAGTTGGCCCTGACCCACGATCACGTGCATCTCGCGGCCGAGTCCCGAGTCGGACAGCAGGTCCTGGATGTCCATGAGACGGCACGGCGACCCGTTGATCGCATACTCCGAGCCGCCCGAGCGGAACAGCGTGCGGCTGATCGTGACCTCGGTGTAGTCGATCGGCAGCGCGCCGTCGGTGTTGTCGATCGTGAGCGAGACCTCGGCACGGCCCAGCGGCGCGCGCCCCGACGTGCCGGCGAAGATCACGTCGGCCATCTGCCCGCCGCGCAGCGTCTTGGCGCCCTGCTCACCCATGACCCACGCGAGCGCGTCCACCACGTTGGACTTGCCCGAGCCGTTCGGGCCCACGACGCACGTGACGCCCGGCTCGAACTCCAGCGTGGTCGCCGACGCGAAGGACTTGAATCCCCTCAGCGTCAGCGTCTTCAGATGCATGGGTGCGAGTGTAGGGGAATCACCTCAGCGGTCAGGTGAGGCACCGCCGAGGGGAAGGGTGGGCGATCGTGTCTTGCGGACCCCGTGTGTGGCCCTCTAGGTTCCCACGCGGTCGAGCTCGGCGTCCTCGACCTCAGGGTGCTTGTCATGCGCGGTGGCGAGGAGCACCTGTCGCTTCGCGCCCCAGTAGTCCATGATCGCGAACAGCAGGCCGGAGACCACGAAGGTCATGTGGAGTCCGATCCTCCACGCAACGGACGTGTAATCGGCGTCCTCGCCCTTGCCGTCGATTGCCACGAAGTCCTTGAGGAGCAGGATCACCGAGATTGCGACCAGAGACCCGATGAGCTTCATCTTGAGGCCCGAGAAGTCGACGTGTCCCATCCACGACGGACGGTCCTCGTTGCCCTTCGCGGCCTCCATCTTCGACACGAAGTTCTCGTAACCGGCAAAGATCACGATCACGATGAGGTTGCCGAGTAGCGCGATGTCGATAAGAGACAGGATCGCGACAGTGATGTCGTCGGCTTCGGTCTCAAGGGAGAACTCGGCAATGAGGTGCCACAACTCGGTGAAGAACTTCACGCTCACGAGGCCAAGCCCCGCGATGAGACCGACATACATCGGGGCAAGGAGCCAACGGCTCGCAAAAAGGCCGCGTTCGAGGGCGTGCTCGAGGGACGTCATCATGGGGACTCTCTCTCCGGGACTGAAAGTGGCTGCTACGGCGTCAGATGCCGGGGAACCAGATGCCGATCTCACGCTCGGCGGACTCGGGTGAGTCGGAGCCGTGCACGATGTTGTGGATCACCGGCAGGTCCCACGTGCGCGCGAGGTCGCCTCGGATCGAGCCGGGAGGCGCGGTGGTGGGGTCGGTAGGGCCGGCGAGGACGCGGAATCCTTCGATCACGCGCTGGCCCTCGGCAACCACCGCGAGCACGGGGCCCGAGAGCATGAACTCGACCAGGGGGTCGTAGAAGGGCTTGCCGACATGCTCGGCGTAGTGCTCGGCGAGCAGTTCGGGGGTCGCCTTGCGCAGTTCGACGGCGACGAGCGTGTAGCCCTTCGCCTCGATCCGCCTCAGGACCTCCCCCGACAGGCCGCGCTTCACGCCATCGGGCTTGACCAGGATGAGGGTGCGTTCCGTCATGGCGGGAAGCCTAGCCTGCGCGCGCGCAGGGGTCTCCCCGGTGGCCGGCGGTGGGTCCCTGGCTGGTTTGCGGCGGGTCCCTGGCTGGTCGACGGCGGGTCCGGCGCCCTCGCGCATCGCCTGGCGCGATTTCCGGCCCCGAATGGGCCTTGGCGCATCGCCTGGTGCGATTCTGGGGCTGAGTCGGGCCGGGTGTGGGCCGGGTCAGCCGGCATGACGCGGGGTGGAGCGTGGCGCGGGGTCGGCCGGGTCAGCCGGCATGGCGCAGGGTGGAGCGTGGAGCGGGGTGGGCCGGGTCAGCCGGCATGGCGCGGGGTGGAGCGTGGCGGGGCGGGCTGGGGTGAGTTCGATGGAGAAATCGCACTACGCGATGCGCGAGGCCCGTTTCGGTCCCGAATTCCGCAAGATCCTCTGCGCTAGGCCCACCACGGCCCCACCGCCGCCCACCACGGACCACCACGACCCACCAGGACCCCGCGGGATGCGTGACAGGATGGACCCGTGATCACGCTCGACGACTTCGACACGTTTCCCGACTTCCCCGTCGAGGGGATCCTCTTCTACGACATCTCGCCCATCCTGGCGAGCCCCGAGCGCTTCCGCGAGGCCTGCATCCAGCTGATGCCGCCCGCTGGCGCCCAGGTGGACGTCGTGGCAGGCGTGGACGCGCGCGGCTTCATCTTCGCTCCCGTGGTGGCACAGACCCTCGGGGTTGGCATGACCATGGTCCGCAAGAAGGGCAAGATGCCCGGCGTCGACCTGCTCGAGTCCTCCGCGAGCATCGAGTACGGCTCGACGGACCTCACGGTGAGCGCCGGCCCGATCGAGGGCCGCCACGTGCTCGTGATCGACGACGTCCTCGCGACCGGCGGCACCGCCCGCGCGGTCGCAGAGATGCTGACGCGCGGCGGCGCCGCCTCCGTGCGCTTCAGCTTCCTCATGGAGCTCGCCGGCCTCGACGGCCGCGCCGCTCTCGAGGGCTTCGAGGTGACCTCGGCGGTCGTGGTCTAAGAAGCCGCCGGGCGCGTCCGGCTCCGACGGCTAGCGCCGGTAGCCACCCGACCACCGCACCGCGAGCAGCACGAGCGGCACGAGGATGAGCGCCGCGAAGGACACCTCAAACGCGATGAACCCCTGGCTGATCTCCAGCGTGGGTGGGTCGAGCGAGCGTAGGTAGCCCGCGTGCGTCGCAATCCCGGTCACGAGGATCGCTCCCGACGCGACGATGATCCCGATCAGCAGCCACGGCGGAAGCTGGCTCGTACCAGGGTGCTCGCGCACGAACCGCGCCCACCGCGTGAGCGCGTAGAACACCGCGACGTTGAGCAGGATCAGCCCGGCGAACAGCAGCGCGTAGACCGCCGGCGACGGCCTGCCCTGGTCGGCGAACGCGTACAGCGAGGCATGCTCGAGCTGCCAGAAGATGAGCGCCAGGCCCAGCACTCCCAGCGCGAGCGCACCCCATGCGCCACAGGAAGCCGCTCACGCCTGCGCGTCCTCCGCAGCAGAGTCACCCGCGGTGGGCCCACCTTCAGCAGACCCCTCGGCGGCAACCCGCTCGGCGCGCTCACGGTCGATCCGCCCGCCCAGCCGCAAGCCCGTGATCCATAGCGCGAGGAACATCACGCCGATCACGGCAATGGTCGACTCGGCCAGCCCCGCGACGAGCATCGGTACCTGCAGGACCCAGCCCAGCCATCGTCCCCACCGGCGGCCCTGCTTGCCCGCCGCATAACCCAGCAAGATCACGAATCCCAGCCCGCCGCCCCACAGCAGCCAGGCCGGCAGGTCGAGTTCGCCCGCGCGGGTGAGGCCCCACAGGACCAATACGGCGAACAGCGCCGCGAGTGCCTGCAGCGCGAGCACCGCCTGCGTGAACACCAGCGTCGCGGAGCGCTGCGGCCGCGCGGTCATCGCGCGCGCCCCGATCCCTTGCGGCGGTCGGCGCCGGTCAGCACGCGCGCCTCGGCGACCAGCG
This sequence comes from Demequina sediminis, assembly GCF_030296675.1. GTDB lineage: Bacteria > Actinomycetota > Actinomycetes > Actinomycetales > Demequinaceae > Demequina > Demequina sediminis. Next base: position 1,191,617 of record NZ_AP027736.1, read on the forward strand.
TGATCGACCCCACCACGAGCACCCCCGCGCCCAGATCGTTGTCGCGCTCGGCGCGCTGCACTGCCGCGTCGAGCGCGTCGGGAACGGAGTCCGCGATCGTGACGCGGTCCTCCCCGAAGACCTCGGCGGCGAGACGCCCGAGGTCCTCCACGGGGATCGCTCGCGGAGAGGACGATGCCGTGACGACCACGTGATCGAGCGCGCCTTCCAGCGCGGCCAGGATTCCTTCCGCGTCCTTGTCCTCCAGGATCGCGACCACGCCGACGAGCGTCTCGAACGCGAACGACTCCTCGAGCGCGCTCACGAGGGCCTCGACACCGTGCGGATTGTGCGCGGCGTCGACGAGAATGAGCGGCGCGGTGCGCACCGCCTCGAGCCTGCCGGGCGACGTGACCTGCGCGAAGGCGGTCTCGACGGGCTCACCCTCGAGCGAGGCGGGCGCCCCGCCGTCCGCGAGCAAGAGCTCCACGGCCGCGAGCGCGAGCAGCGCGTTGTGCGCCTGGTACGGCCCGTAGAGCGGCAGGAACAGGTCCTCATAGGTCGCCGCGGCCGTGCGCAGCGAGACCATCTGTCCGCCCACTCCCGGCTGGCGGTCGACCACCTCGAGCTCGACTCCCTCGCGGAAGGCACGCGCGCCGCGCTCGGCGATCGCGGCGTCGAAGACGGGCGTGACGGACGCGGACTGCTCGGCGATGACCACCGCGGCGCCGTCCTTGATGATGCCGGCCTTCTCCGCCGCGATGTCCGCGAGCGAGTCGCCCAGCCACTGCTGGTGATCGAGGCCAACGGGCGTGATCACCGCGACGTCTCCGTCCGCGACGTTGGTCGCGTCCCACACGCCGCCCATCCCCACCTCGACCACGGCCACGTCGACGGGCGCGTCGGCGAACGCGGCGTAGGCGAGCACGACGAGCACCTCGAAGAAGCTCATGCGCGGGCCGCCGGCCTCCACGGAGCGCGCGTCCACCAGGTGAATCAGCGGCGCGACGTCGAGCCACAGCCTCACGAAGTCCTCGCGCGCGATTGGCTCGCCGTCGATCTGGATCCGCTCGCGCACCGTCGTCAGGTGCGGCGACGTGAACAGCCCGGTCCGCAGGCCGTGCTCGCGCACGAGCGACTCGGTCATGCGTGCCGTGGAGGTCTTGCCGTTGGTGCCCGTGAGGTGGATGACCTTGAAAGCGTGCTGGGGGTTGCCGAGCAGGTCGCAGGCCTCCCTCACGCGGTCGAGGGTCGGTTCGAAGTCGTGCTCGGGGTTGCGGGAGACGATGTGCGCGTAGATCTCGCGCTCGGCCTCCTCGAGGCTCATGCCACCGAGGTCAAGGTCGCTCATGGTGGCAAGTCTGTCACGGACCGGCGACGCGCCCCCTCATGTCAACCAGTTGACAACCGGCATGTCAACATGTTGACATGGACGCATGACCGAGCCCACCACCTTCCTCCTCCATCGCGTGGTCGCGGAACTCGACGCCTACGCCGACACCGTGCTGCGCCAGGACTACGGGGTCACCTTTGCGACCTTCAACTTCCTCGCCGCCGCCTCAACGCTGCCGGGGCTCGACGTCACGGCCCTCGCGCGCTGCGCCGGTATGTCGAAGGCGGCCGCGAGCAAGCGCCTCCCCACGCTCGTCAGGGACGGCATGCTGACCGCGAGCCCCGACCCTCACCACGGGCGCCGGCTGCGGATCGACCTCACGCCGCGCGCGCTCGCGCTGGTCGAGCACGCCACGGAGCGCCTCGAGCGTGAGTTCGCCGCGATGCTCGCCTCGCGCCCCGACCTCGACGAGTCCGTCCTGCGCGACCAGCTCGAGGGTCTCGCCCACGCACTGGAAACCCTGCCCGACCCCACCCCCACCTCAGGAGAGTCATGAGCACCATCGCCGTCGTCATCGGACACCCGCTCCCCGGCACACTCACCTCGCGCCTCGCGCACGCGTATGCCGAGGCCGCCCGCGCGCACGCTGACGTCACTGTGTTGGACCTCTCCCAGCACTCCTTCGCCCTTAACCCCGCCACCAGGGAGGATCTTCGCGCGCCCGGCGGCGGCATCGGCCACCTGGACGAGCCCGTCACCGCGATGATCGACGCCCTGCGCGACGCCGACCACCTCGCGTTCTTCTACCCGCAGTGGTGGGGCACCTATCCGGCGGTCTTCAAGGCGTTCGTCGATCGCGCGATTCTGAGCGGCGTCGCCTTCGAGTACCGCGACCGCCTGCCACGGCGACTGTGGACCGGCAAGACCGCGCGCCTCACCACGACGATGGACTCGCCGCGATGGTGGAATGCGATCATCTATCGCGACGCCATGATCGCCTCGATGCGGTGGGCGACCCTATGGTTCGTGGGCGTCAAGACCGTGGGCGTGCGCCGCCTTCCCGAGGTCAGGCGCGCCTCCGACGCGCGCCGCGAGCGCTGGATCACCCAGGCGGCACGCGACGGCGAGCGTGACGGCAGGCGCGTGGCGGCGCGCACGCGCGCTCGCACGCAGGGGAACGATGCCGGGGTCGCCTACGCGGAGACGGCGCCCGAGTTCCCCGCGTCCTCCGTCGGCTGAGGCTGAGCCGCGGCGACACCCGTGTCCTCGACAGGCGCCCCGTCCATCACGGCCTGAGCGTCCACCGTGCGCGGCAGGTGCGTCTCCTGGAGATGGCGGCGGGCCTCGGCCACGAGCGTGATGGACCCGGCCACGAGCACTCCCGCCTCGCCCGGAGCCTCAGACGCGAGGGTGGTCGCCATCTGAATCGCATCGGGCACGCTGGGGGCGACGCGCACGCGGTCCACGCCGAAGACCATGCGGGCCTTCTCCGCGAGCCGCTCGGCCTCCGCGGCGCGGTGCGAGCGCGTCTGGGTGATGACAACCTCATCCATCACGCCGGCGAGGCCCGCGAGGATGCCTTCCGCATCCTTGTCCGCGAGCACCGCCACGACACCGACGAGGCGGTCGAAGTCGAAGGTCTCGCGGAGGGTGTCCGCGAGCGCCGCGATCCCGTGCGGGTTGTGGGCCGCGTCGACGATCACGGTGGGCTCGGCGGACACCACCTCGAGCCGTCCCGGCGAGGTCGCGCCCGCGAAGCCGCGGGCAACGGCGGGCAGGTGGAGGGCGCGCGGCACGCCGGCGCCCAGGAACACCTCGCACGCGGAGAGCGCGATGAGCGCGTTCTGCGCCTGGAACTCGCCGTGCAGCGGCACGAAGACGTCGACGTAGTTGCGCGAGGCCGTGCGCAGCGTCATCACCTGACCACCTGGCACCACGCGGCGGTCCGAGACGGCCATGTGCGCGCCCTCCCAGAAGATCGATGCCTGGCGCTGAGCGGCCGCGGCGACGATCACCTGGGCGGCCTCGTCGCGCTGGAGCGCGCTCACCACGGTCGCGCCGGGCTTGATGATGCCGGACTTCTCGTGCGCGACGCCGGGCAGCCCGCCCGTGAAGTACTTGTCGTGGTCGAGCGCCATCGGGGTGAGCACCGCGACGCGCCCGTCGGCGACGTTGGTCGCGTCCCTGAGTCCGCCGATCCCCACCTCGAGCACCAGCACGTCCACCCGAGCGTCCGCATATGCGGCGAAGCCCAGCACGGTGAGCACCTCGAAGAAGCTCATGCGCGGGCCCCCGCGCTGAATCGAGGCCTGGTCGACAGCGTGAATCGCGGGCGACACCTGCTGCCACAGGCGCACGAGCGCGTCCTGCGCGAGCGGAGCGCCGTCGATCATGATGCGCTCGCGCAGCGTCGTGAGGTGCGGCGACGTGAACAGTCCCGTGCGCAGCCCGTGGGCGCGCAGCAGCGACTCGAGCATGCGGCTCGTCGAGGTCTTCCCGTTGGTGCCCGTCACATGGATGATGTCGAGCTCGCGCTGCGGGTCGCCAAGCAGCGACAGGGCCTGCGCGACTCGCAACAGCTTGGCCTGATGATCGGCCTCGGGGGTGCGGGCGAAGATGTGCGAGTCGATCTCGCGTTCGGCCTCGGAGAGGCTCAGTTCGGGGAAGACATCCGTTGTCACGAGGGTCAATTGTGCGGCACGAAATTGGGTGCTCGCGACACTTTGGTCACGCGTGTGCGGCGCCGATGCGCGATGGCAGGTTGAGCAGGCATCTTGCGCAGGTGGGAGGGCGGTCTGGGCGCGCCTGACGACACGCCGATGCGCGACACGCCGCGCGGTCCAGGCGCGCCGGCGGGAAGCGCTCTCGGGAGGCCCCGCGCGACGAGGCGGGCTACGGTGATGCGAGGAGGTCACCATGTCCGCACTCGTCATCTGTGGAGCCCCGGCAGCGGGCATGCCCGGCGCCCCATCGCGACTGGTCGACCCCGACTCCCCGCGGTGCGCGCGACCGATTCGGGGCTCCTCAGGGGCGACGGGGTCTTCGAAACGGTCGGCATTCACGGGGGCCGCCTCCACGACCTTGAGCCGCACCTCGAGCGGCTCGCTCAGTCCGCGGCCATGCTCGACCTCCCCACGCCCGATCTGGGAGTCTTTCGCGAGGCCGTGGCCACCGCGGCGCACGCCCTGCTGGCGGACTTCGCGGAGCCTCCGGCCACCGCAATGTGCAAGATCGTCTACACCCGCGGCGAGGAACACGCGCCTCCGCCGGGACGCCCCACGGGCTTCGTGCTCGCGGAACCCTTTCCCGATGTCTCACACGACCGCGCCGAGGGAGTCTCGGCAGTGGTTCTCAACCGCGGCTACCCGCGCGGCGTAGGCGAGCAGGCGCCGTGGCTGCTCGCCGGGGCCAAGACACTGTCGTATGCCGTCAACATGGCGGCGCTGCGCCACGCTCACGCGCGCGGGGCCAAAGACGCAATCCTCGTCACGACGGACGGCTATGTGCTCGAGGCCCCGCGCTCGAGCGTGCTCGTCAGGGTGGGCCAGCGCGTCGTCACTCCCGCCGTCGAGGGCGGCCTGCTCCACGGCACCGCGCAGCGCGCGGCCTTCGCATCGCTCGAGGCGCACGGATTCGCGTGCGAGTACCGGGACGTGCACATCGAGGAGCTCACCGAGGCCGACTCGGTGTGGCTCACGGATTCGGTGCAGCTCATGCGGCCGGTGCGCGAGCTCGACAGGCGCGAGCTCCCCATCGACGCCGCGCTGACCGCGACGGTCAACGAGGACCTCCTCTCGCACCCCTGACGCACGGCGCTCGCCTCAGTTCCCCCACACCCCCGCGGCTCCGCCACACGCCCACACCCCCGCGGCTCCGCCACACGCCCACACCCCCGCGGCTCCGCCACACGCCCGCGCTCCGGAACCGCGCTGAGCGGGCCCTCGAGCCGCGACACGCCGCCGACACGCCGAGCGGCGTGTGGCGGAGCCGCGGAACGGTGTGGCGGAGCCGCGGGGCGGGCAGGGGGCCAGCCGCTCAGGCCTTACGCACCTCGACCGCGAGCTCTCCCTCGGTCACGGCGACCGACACCGCGAGCACCTCGCGCGCGATGAGCTCCCGGTGCGCCTCGACCGCCGCAACGCGCTCGGCGGGCACGGTGACCGCCAAGTCGATGCGGTCGGACACGTTGAGGCCCGCGTGCTTGCGCTCGTCCTGGATCGAGCGGATGAGGTCGCGCGCGAATCCCTCGGCCTCGAGCTCGGGCGTGATGTCGGTGTGGAGCAGCACGAAGCCGCCGCCTGCGAGCACCGACGCGGCAGGGGCATCGTCCCCCTCCCCGCCGATGACCGTCGCGAGCTCGTACTCCCCCTCGACCAGGGCGATCCCGCCCGACACGACCTCGCCGGAGGCGGACTCGGTCCAGTCGCCGGTCTTGGACCCGCGGATCGCGGCCTGGACGTCCTTGCCGATGCGCGGGCCGGCGGCGCGCGCGTTGACGGTGAGGCGGCGCTCGACCGGGTTGGCGCGCGTGAACGCCTCCTCCGTGACCAGCACGACCATCTTGACGTTCAGCTCCGACGCGATGAGCGACACGTAGGGCCGCAGCGCCTCCGGGTCCGCGACCGCGACCTCAAGCGCCATGAGCGGCTGACGCACGCGGATCTGGCGCGCCTTGCGCAGCGCGTGGGCCGCAGACACGACCTCGCGCACGCGATCCATGACGGCGCCCAGCGAGTCGTCGGCCCAGGCGGCACGCTCGACCGGGTAGTCGGTGAGGTGAACGGACCGCTCGCCAGTGAGCCCGCGGTAGATCTCCTCGGTGACCAGCGGCAGCAGCGGCGCGGACAGGCGCGACAGCGTCACCAGCACCGTATAGAGCGTGTCGAACGCGTCCGCGTCCTCGCCCCAGAAGCGGTCGCGCTGCGTGCGCACGTACCAGTTCGTGAGCAGGTCCATGAAGGAGCGCAGGGACTCGGACGCGCCGGGCACGTCGAACTCCTCCATCTGCGCCGTGACGTCGCGCACAAGCTCCGCGGTCTTGGCCAGCACGTACCTGTCCATCACGGGCAGGGACGCGACCCTGGCATCGTCCACCTCGCGACCCAGCACTCCCTCTCCCCGCGGGCGGCGCCCGCGTAGAGCGTGAAGAAGTAGTAGGTCGACCACAGCGGGAGCAGCACCTGGCGGACGCCCTCGCGGATGCCCTCCTCCGTCACGATGAGGTTGCCGCCGCGCAGGATGGGCGAGCTCATGAGGAACCAGCGCATCGCGTCGGAGCCGTCGCGGTGGAACACCTCGTTGACGTCCGGGTAGTTCTGCAGCGACTTGGACATCTTGCGGCCGTCCGAGCCCAGCACGATGCCGTGCGAGACGCACGTCTTGAACGCGGGGCGGTCAAACAACGCGGTGGCGAGCACGTGCATGACGTAGAACCAGCCGCGGGTCTGCCCGATGTACTCCACGATGAAGTCGGCCGGGTGGTGCCCGTCGAACCACTCGTGGTTCTCGAACGGGTAGTGGACCTGCGCGAACGGCATCGAGCCCGAGTCGAACCACACGTCGAACACGTCCGCGATGCGGCGCATGGTCGAGCGCCCGGACGGGTCGTCGGGGTTGGGGCGCGTGAGCTCGTCGATGAAGGGACGATGCAGGTTGGGCTCTCCCTTGGCGTCGCGCGGGAGGCGGCCGAAGTCGCGCTCGAGCTCCTCGAGCGAGCCGTAGACGTCCGTCCTGGGGAACGCGGGATCGTCCGAGACCCACACGGGGATGGGCGTGCCGAAGTACCTGTTGCGCGAGATCGACCAGTCGCGCGCGCCCTCGAGCCACTTGCCGAACTGGCCGTGCTTGATGTGCTCGGGCACCCACGTGATGCCCTCGTTGAGCTCGACCATGCGGTCGCGGAACTCGCTCACGCGCACGAACCACGAGCCCACCGCGCGGTAGATGAGCGGGTTGCGGCAGCGCCAGCAGTGGGGGTAGCTGTGGTCGTAGGTCTCGTGGCGCAGGACGATTCCCGCCTCCTTGAGGTCCGCGATCACCTTGGGGTTGGCGTCGAAGACCTGCAGTCCCTCGTATTGGGGGAACTCGGCGGTGAAGCGGCCCTTCGCGTCGATCGGGATGACCGGCTCGATGCCCACCTCCTGGCACACCGCCATGTCGTCCTCACCGAAGGCGGGCGCGAGGTGCACGATTCCCGTGCCGTCCTCGGTCGACACGAACGCTGCAGCGATCACCTGGTGCACGTTGGCGTTCTCGGCAAAGTTCGCGAAGGGTGCCGTGTAGCGCATCCCCGCGAGGTCCGAGCCCAGCAGGGTTCCGACGATGCGCGCGTGGTCGGGTCCGGGCGTCTCGCCCTCGGGCGCCAGCGGGCCGAGCTCGCGCGCATACGCCGCGACGCGAGCCTTCGCGAGCACGATTCTGCGGCCCACGAACGCGGAGCCCTCCGCGGGCTCGACCACCACGTACTCGATGTCGGGGCCCACGGCCGCGGCCAGGTTCGACGGCAGGGTCCACGGCGTGGTGGTCCACACCACCAGCTCGGCGTTCTCGAGGTCGCCCTCGCCGCCGATCAGCGGGAACGCGACCGTGAGCGCGGGGTCCTGGCGCATCGCGTAGACGTCGTCGTCCATGCGCAGCTCGTGGTTCGACAGCGGGGTCTCGTCGCGCCAGCAATACGGCAGCACGCGGAAGCCCTCGTACGCGAGGCCCTTGTCGTACAGCGACTTGAAGGCCCAGATCACGGACTCCATGAACGTCACGTCGAGCGTCTTGTAGTCGTTCTCGAAGTCCACCCAGCGGGCCTGGCGCGTGACGTACGCCTCCCACTCCTTGGTGTACTTCAGCACCGAGCTCTCGCACGCCTCGTTGAAGGCCGCGATGCCCATCTCCTCGATCTGCGACTTGTCGGTGATGCCCAGCACGCGCTCCGCCTCGAGTTCCGCGGGAAGCCCGTGCGTGTCCCAGCCGAACCTGCGCTCGACGCGCTTGCCGCGCATCGTCTCGAAGCGAGGCACCACGTCCTTGGCGTAGCCCGTGAGGAGGTGGCCGTAGTGCGGCAGGCCGTTGGCGAACGGCGGGCCGTCGTAGAACACGAACTCGTTGTTGCCGTCCGCGGTCTGGGCGGGGCGCTGATCGATCGACGCCTGGAACGTGCCGTCCGCCTCCCAGTACGCGAGCACGTCGGTTTCGATCGAGGGGAAGTGCGGCGAGGGAGGGACCTCGGCGTGGGTGTCAACGTCGGAGGTGCGGTGCAGCGGGTATCGGGCGGTCATGCGGTCCTCGTGGCTGTCGATGCGGGCGGCGGGGCTGCGAGGACGCCCCGTCCGCAAGGACGATGCGCGGTACCACCCCGCTTGCCGCGGTCACCCTCGCGGGTGGACGGCCACTCAAGGACGCTGTGACGGGCTGCCCGTGCGGTTCTACTGAGGCTCGCGCCCGTTCTTCCGCAAGCTCGCCGGTGATGGCCGGGTCGATGCTGGTGTGGTCAGTGTACGCGAAGGGCCGGAAGCAATCCCAGCCCCGCGCGGTTGTTCACCACATGGCGGAGCAGCCGGACAAGCTCGAGATCCTCGACGTGCTGTGGGCGTCGGAGGCGGATGGCACGCGCCTCCCGGTCTTCAGGGACGATGCCGCGGGTCGCCTGCGCGCGTCAGAGCAGCATCGTGCCGCGGCCCTGGTGGACGCGCTGCCCACGCGCGGAGGGGCGCGCGGCGGGGTGCGCGGCGGGGTGCTGGACGAGGCCGCGGTGGACGACGCCTTCCTGGCGGTGCACCTCGAGCTCGCGCGGCTCAGCGAGTTCGTTCACGTGCCCCAGCGCATGGCGCAGTCGCTGCGCCCGGTGGTCGAGAGGCTGCGCGAGAGCGCCGAGGGGCCCGTGCGGGTGGTCGATCTGGGCTGCGGGATCGGCTACGACACGCGCATCCTCGCGGCGACGGGCGCGCTCGGACCCGGCGTCGAGTACGTGGGGCTCGACTTCAACGCGCTGCTCGTGGACGCCGCGCGGCGCCTCGCGCACCTCGAGGACATCGACGTGCGCTTCCTCGTGGGCGACGCGCTCGACCCCGAGCTATCGATGGAGGACCCCGACCGCACGCTGGTGGTGTCCTCGGGGGTGCTTCACCATCTGGGGCGCGACAACCTCGCCCCCTTCTTCGCGCAGACCGCCCGCTCGGGTGTGGCCGCGTTCGCTCACTTCGATGTGGATCCGGGGCCGTGGGCCAACGTGGGCGCCTGGGTGCTCCACCAGACCCGCATGCGTGAGCCGATTTCGAGGCACGACGGCTCGATGTCGATGCGCAGGGCATTCACCGCGAAGGAATTGCTCGCCCACGCGTCGCTCGGCGTGGGCGCGGCGTACGACCTCCGCTGCGACGAGGTCACCAACCTGTACCCGCGCCCCGAGCAGATCGTGCGGCCCATCATCGGGCTGCGGAGGGACCTGGGAGACGTGCCGTGAGAGAGATCATCGACGCCTTCGCGTGGACGGACGTCCTGGGTCTCGCGCTGCTCGCGATCGTGGTGCTCCAGCACGCGGGCACCGCCGGCATCCGCGCGTGCATGGGGCGCGACGGTCGCACGCGCCACCGCGCGATCGAGATCCAGGGCGCGCTGCGGGGCACCCTTGCGCTCGCGGTGTTGCTCACGCCCGTCGCGATCGTGTGGGCGCTCGACGCGTTCTCCTCGCCCGAGCGCTTCGCACTGTACATGCGCGCCAACGAGGCCATGCTCACGCTGTGGATCCCGATCACGGTGATCGCGCTCGTGAGCTTCCTGGTCGCACGCGTGTCGCCGTGGCAGGTGCGATCCAACGTGAACTCGATGGTGTTCAGCGTGCTCGAGCTCGCCCGGCCGGCCGTCGCGCTGGCCGGCATGGCGCTCGGAGTCCTCGCCACGCGCGACCTTCGCGTCGCGATCGTCGCCACGTTTGCCGTGCTCATGGGCATGCTCGTCTACCCACTCACGCGACGGTGGTGGTACGACCGCCCGGTGACGCTCGAGGACCTGGGCCCGGCCCCCGCATCGGCCCCTCAGTAGGCCCCGCGCATCGGACCTTTCGGGCGGACACTGAAGGTGCAGTCCCCGATGAAAGGAGCCGATCATGCTCGGCGACAGCACTGCAATGGCCTGCTTCTCGACCAACGACATCGAGAAGGCCAAGGAGTTCTACGGAGGGACGCTCGGCATCGCGGTCTCGATGGAGGAGGACGACAGCCTGGTCCTCGACTTCGCCGGCGACACCCACGTGCTGGTGTACCTCAAGGAGGATCACGTTCCCGCGTCACACACCGTCCTGCTGCTCTCCGTGGCGGACGTCGAGGCGGAGGCCGCGGACCTGAAGGCACGCGGCATCACGCTCGCGGACCTGCCGTACACGGACGCGGACGGCATCGCGCGCGACGAGTCCATGCCACCGACGGCGTGGTTCCAAGACCCCGCTGGTAACTGGGTGGCGGTGGGCCAGCTGCCGTCCTGACCCGACCGTCTCGCCCGTCGCGGCGAGGTCCGACGAGCCCTCGACACGCAGGTGGTTTCCCGGATGTCAACTTTTACAACCGTGGGCAGGCGTGCCTAACCTGTCTAGGTCATGAATGCCCGCCACCGTATCGTCGCGCTCGCGTGCGCCCTGCCGCTCGCGCTCGCGCTCGCAGCATGCTCGTCGAGCGCGGACTCCGAGCCCACCCCGAGCGCCGAGCGCATCGTCAGCGGATCGACGCCCACGGCGTCGGCGACGCCCGCTCCCACCCCCACCGCGATCGGCGGAGCGGCGACAGCGAGCGTCGTGGACCAGCGCGTCGTCACGACCAACCTCGAGGCGCCGTGGGACATCGAGGTGGTTGCGGACGGTTCGCTGCTCGTGACCGAGCGCGATACCGCGATCATCAAGCGCGTGCGGGCCGGCTTCGCGACGTCGCTCAACGGCCCGGGCGCCGATTCCTTGCGCTCGATGGTGAACGCAGGCGGCGAGGGCGGGCTGCTCGGCATCGCCGTGCTCCCCGGAGAGCCCTCGTACCTCTACGCCTACGTCACGCGCGAGTCGGACAACGCGGTCGTGCGCATGGAGCTCCACGATGACCTGCTGGGCCTGCCCACGGTGATCGTGGAGGGAATCCCCGCCGCGTCGAATCACAACGGCGGACGCATCGCGTTCGGGCCCGACGGCTACCTCTACGTGGCGACGGGCGACGCGGGGCGCACCGAGAGCGCGCCCGACACCTCCTCGCGCGCCGGCAAGATCCTGCGAGTCGTCGCGGACGGCGGCGAGAATGACGGCGCCGCGGCTCCCGACAACCCCAGCGGCAACCGCGTGTGGACGTCAGGGCACCGCAACGTCCAGGGACTCGCATGGGTCGCCGATGGGCGCATGTACGCGAGCGAGTTCGGTCAGGACACGTGGGACGAGCTCAACCTGATCGCGGCCGGGGCGAACTACGGATGGCCATCGAGCGAGGGCATGGAGGGCGCTGGAGCGGGGGCCGCGCCCGGCGCGACGGTCGATGGCCTCACGTACCCCGTCACGACCTGGGCGACGGACGATGCGTCGCCGTCGGGAATCGCCGCGACGCACGAGGCCGTGTACGTGGCCTCGTTGAGGGGCGAGAGGCTGTGGCGCGTGCCGTTGACCGCCGACGGCACGGGAGAACCCCACGTGATCCTCGACGGGCTCGGCCGCCTGCGCGACGTGGCCGTGGCGCCGGATGGCAGCCTCTACGTGCTCACCAACAACACCGACGGCCGCGGCACGCCCGGCGAGGGTGACGACCAGATCATCCGCATCACGGTCGAGTAGGTCTCGGCGGTCTCGGGCCGGTCGCTGCGGTCGCCCGCCGCGGGTCACCCTCCGCGGGTCACCCTCCGCGGGTCACCGCAGCGCGATCGAGGTCTGGGTCTGCAGCGCTCCCCCGTCGCGCTTGAGCGACCTCAGGAGCCGGTCAAGCCCCGCCATGTCCGGCACGCGGACGTGCAGGTGATAGTCGTAGGGCCCGGTCACGTGGGCCGCGTCGAGCACGGATCGCCGCGCCCGCGCCCACGCGAGGAACTCGTCGGAGTCCCGTCCGGGCGCGAGCCGCACGTCGACGAACGCCTCGACGCCGTCGGGCGTGGCCACGTCGTCGGCGAGGAGCGCGTGATAGCCGACGATCACGCCAGCGGCTTCGAGCCGCGCGACGCGGGCGGCGACCGCATTCGCGCTGAGGCCCACCTCGCGACCGATCCCGCTGTGCGGCGCCCTGCCATTCTGCACAAGAATGTCGAGAATTCTACTGTCCGTGGCGTCCACACCGCGATGTTAGCCCCAGTCACTGCGATTGTCTCCGCCGTGCGTGCGGGCGGCCGGGAGACTGCGCGAGTGAGTCTCGGAATCGCATTCGTGAGCGGGATCGTCGCAGGCCTGGCGATCGCGCTGCCCCTGGGTGCGATCGGCGTGCTGCTGGTCACCGAGGGCATGGACCGCGGTGTGAGGCGGGGCCTGCCCGCGGCACTAGGCGTCGCGACGGTGGATGCCCTGTACTGCACCGCGGCGATCATCGCGGGGAGCGTGGTCGCGCCCGTGACGGCCCAGCTGGGTGAATGGCCGCGCCTCGTCGGAGGGGCGGCGCTGGTGGTCCTGGCGATCGTGGGAGTGCGGCGCGCGGTGGTGTCCGACCCGGACACGGCGGCGGGAGCATCCGCCGGGGGTGGCGGCCCGACACGGAGGTTCGGGCTGTTCTTCGCCCTCACCCTCCTCAACCCGGCGACGGTCATCTACTTCGCCGCGTTGGTCTCGGGACTCACGGCGCTGCGGTCGTCGCCCGGCACGGCAGGCATGTTCGTCGCGGGAGTGGCCGCGGCATCGTTCGCGTGGCAGGCCGCATTGGTAGCCGTGGGGAGCGCCGTGCGCGCTCGCGTGAGTGGCCGCGCACGCCGGGTGACGGCCCTCGCGGGCAATGCGGTGGTGGGGGTGCTTGGCGTGGGGCTGGTCGTGGTCGCACTGGGCGCGGGCTGAGCAAGTGGGGATTGAGGGAAAGCAGGACGATGTCTTTGCCCTGATAGAAGGCCGATGCGAGGCTGAGGTGGATGAAGCCCTCCTCGTCGAGCGTGCGGCCCAGCGTGGAGACGGTGTACGGCTCCTCGGCGTCGGGATCCCAGGCCTCCGCCGTGGCGAGACGGTAGAGAGTCGGCAACTCGATCACTCGGCGATCGTGGTCTGGCATCGCGGAGGACGCGCGGTGTGTCTCGCGCGCGCTTGCGCATTTCATGCACGAAGCGACACTGATGCTCACAGGGTCCGCGCGGTGGGCCGCGGGTGCGTGGGGCGCCGGGAAGCGCTAGTTGTCGGAGGCGACCAGGCGAGCACGCGGGTGCAGCACCTCGATGCCCACACCGGGCGACGAGGTGTCGATCACGGTGTCGAACGCGATCCACGCACCGCCCGCCACCCGATACTCGCCCGTCCACGTGGTCGTGAGTGACACGGTCGCCTCGTCGAGCGCTCGCCCGTAGGCGTGCGTGACCGTCGCGTGAGGGTGCGGGGCTCCGGGGTCCGAGGTGGTCGTGGTCTCGCCGTCGCCCCAGTGCCACGTGTAGTTCGCGGGGGTGGCGCGGATGTCGACCTCGGCGCCGAGAAGGACGGCGGAATGCAGTTGCGGGGAGTCGTCCGCCATCGCGATGGTCGGCACCGTGGCGTAGACCCGACCGTCGCCGGGCTGGAGCGCGATGCGGGACGGCTCGGGCCGGAGCTCGGTCCACTCTCGCTCGACGAGGGCCAGGAGATCCGCCTCGGAGGGGCAGGTGTAAGACGTCACCGGCACCCACGGCCCCCAATTGCCGTCGGAATCCTGCTCGCGCATCCACAGCGGCAGGTTCGCCGTCATGCCAGCCGGACAAGTGAAACTAGTTGCAACTAGCGGTGAGCACGCCTCCACGTCACTCACGGGGGTTCCCGCTTCACACGCGGGCGCGCGCCAGAACTGCCTTGGAGGTCCGGTCACGGGCGCGGCGTCGGGATGGCCTCCACCATCCAACCACTCGCGGATGACGTCGATCCGCGCCGCACCGTCATCGACGCCCGCATCCACACCAATGCCTGGGCTCGGATCTGGTGAAGCCGTCATCGCGAGTGCCAGGAATAGTGGCCCCACACCTCGGACGACGGCACTCATCGCTCAGTTGATTCCGTGTGAACACCGTCTACGAGCCACACTCCGCCTGGGCGGACCAAGGTGATGATGATCTCGGTACTCACGGCCGGATTGGCCACGGTACTTTGCCCATCCCGGTCAACTCGCAGAAGTTCATCTACCGCGGCAGTAAGTTCAACAACCACTGCACCGTCTTCCGCAAGTGCCGCGCGGGTCAGGCTCTCATCGACGTGCACGGTACCGCCACGTGCCGTGGCTCCCTCTGCCCAGAGCGCTCTGAGATTGTCAGTCTGGCTGGCACAGTAGCCGCAGTTCTCAGTTGCAAGTCCGATCCACGCGTCAGCGCCTTCTCCCGACCATATGGTCCCTAAGAGCTCCGCATAGAACTGCGCCGTCGCCATCGCCCCAAACAGGTCGTCGCGCGCGGCCTCCTCGGGCATGAGGGCGAGCAGCTCCTCGTCGGTGAGCGCGGTAGCCGAGGGCGACGGGCTGGGCGAGGACGTCTCGGTGGGTGAGGGCGCGACCGTGGGCGCCTCCGTCACGATGGGCGCGGGATCTCCCGTGCACCCCGCGAGGCCGCCCGCGCCGCCGATGGCGAGCAGGCAGGCGACAAGCACCGTCTTCGCGTCGGCGAATCGTGCCGCACCCCCAGGGACGAACCGCATGAAACCGACAGTATCGGGCGAATCGCCCTGGCAGAAGGTCGAGCGGGAAACTTGTGGAGAAAGCCAGCGACCTAGGGACGCCGGCGAGCGACGCCAGGCACGAACTTGCCGGTCCGCTCCGCGTACTCCGCATAGCCCGGATACGTGCGCACCAGGAACATCTCCTCGACGCGGGTCTTCGCGTCGAAGAACACCGCGAGCACCAGCGCGAACGCGTAGGTCCACACCTTGCCAGACCCGAGCGCGAGCCCCAACGCGATCACCAGGATCGCGGCGTACATCGGATGCCGGACGTACCCGTAGATCCCGCCTGCGGCGAGTCCCGCACCGTTGGGCGTGGGCAACGGCGTGAGCGCCCGTCCCAGGTCCTTGCCCGCCCAGAACATGCCCAGGCCGCCCAACAACACGAGCGTGGTGCCCGCCCACCACGAGCCGCGAATCGTGGGCCCGTCGAGAAACGCGGACGCCCCGACACCCAGGAAGATCACACCCTGCAACGCGACGAGCACCAGCCCAAGCAGGCGACCCTGAGAGCTCTGTGACATCGCGTCAGGCTACCTCGCGCGCCGCGCCTCGGCGGCCGACTCGCGCGCGCGAGCCACCCCCGAAACCTCCGGCTGGTGCGCGTCGATCCATCCGTCGACCCTCTCCCACCACGTGTAGAGCCAGGCCTCGCGCTCCTCGCGATCCGCGGGAATCTCACTCGGGTCCGCGGTCCAGCCCTTGAGCACGATCCTCTTGTCGACCGGGAGCTCCCGCCACACGTCCGCGACGGTCGACAGCCTCTCGAGGCCCGTGTGTGCGACGACGATGACCACCGCATCGGGGCGCGCCTCCATCGCCGCGAGCACGCCGCCGGGATGGGGCGGCATCACGTGAGGCATCGCCTCGGCGCGATCGGCGAGCTCGGCGTGACCCGCCTCGCGCAACGCGGCGATGCGTCGCTCGCGCCTGCGCGGCGTCGCGTTCGCGCCCTCGGGAAAGATCACTAGGGCGCCCGAGCCGTCGAGTTCGCGCGCGAGCCCCGCGACGGCCTCGGTCCCGCCGGGCGCCCCGGGTCGACGCACGCCCCGCGGCGAGATGAACCGCGAGGGAATCCTGTTGAGCAGGATGTCGATCGCCGGGTCCCACTGCAGCGTGTCCTTGAGCACGATCGCGGGCTCTCGCGAGAAGCGGTTGAGCAACGCGTCGACGATCACGAAGGAGTCCCCCGGACCCGCGTGACGGCACACGACGATGATCGGCCGCCCCTGTGCGATCGCATCGAGGTCCGCGTCCTGCACCTCGATCTCCAGCCGGAGCGTCCACCGGACCTGGAAGAACAGGAGGCGGAGCATCGTCCTCGCGACCGCATAGTGGTGCCGCTCCGACGCCTCCGACCGAATCCTGAACCCGAACCCGTGCCACACCCACAGTGCCGCGAGCACCACCACCGCAGCGGCGTCCCACAACAGATAGAAGCCCGCCAGCCAGATCACGCGCGTGACGCGCATCCGACCGGGCAGCGCGAAGCTCACGATCGCCGCGACCGCGACCGCGAGCCACGCCGCGAACGGCAGCCACACGAACGCGAGCAGCACGATCCCCGGCGCAAGCACCGCTCGCCTCACCCACACGGGTGGCAGCCGCCACCACCGCGCGCTCACGCGCCCAACCCGCGCTCGGCGAGATACGCCGCGGTCGCATCGCGCGCCGCCTCGATGCGCGCATGCGTGCGGTCGAGTCGCCGATACGCACCCACCTTGTGATCGCCCGGCTGGCGCCCGCCATACGGCAGCACGTGCAGATCCACGTGCGCGGGCACGGCCGCACGCTCGCGCTGGAAGCGATGTCGCCGCGAGACCTCGAATGCGACGCGCCCGACGTCGGCCGGCGTGCGCGGCACCGCGAGTGGCTCCTCGATGCGACCCACCTGCAGCACGTAGATCGTGGTCGCGCCGCGCGCGACCGCCTCGCCGAGCGGGATCGAGTTGACCACGCCGCCATCGATGAAGTGCTCATCGCCGATCCTCTGCGGGGGCAGCGCCGCGGGCACGGACGCGGAGGCGATCACGGCGTCCACGAGCGGACCCGAGTCGAACCAATGCTCGGCCGCGCGCTCGATGCTCGCGGCGCACACCGCGAGCGGCACCACGAGATCCTCGAACCGCGTCTCCTCCCCCAGCATGTCCGCGATGAGCGTGCGCAGCGCGCCGGGGTCGTTGAGGTGCGTGCGCGACTTCGCGAGGCGGCGCAGCTGGCGCGGAAAGGACTCGCCGTAGACGGCGCCCGCGGTGGGGGACGCCCACGCGCGCTCGAGCCGGTCCACCACCGCGGGAGTGGGGTCCTGCGCGACCGCGGCGCCGTTGATGGCCCCGATCGACGTTCCCACCACGAGAGAGGGGACGATGCCCGCGTCGAGGAGGGCGCGCAGCATCCCCACCTCGGTGGCTCCCCTGACGCCCCCACCACCCAGCACGAATGCGACCGTCATGTGCCCAGGCTAGAGGGGACGATGCCCGGGCGGGCCCTCCCTGGAGGCGGACATCCCCACCCGTCCCCCGGCATCGGCGCTCCGAACGCCAGTCATGATCACCCTCACGATCGTGGGACTCGTCTCCGGCATCATCACCACGATCCAGGACGGCGCCGTGGTGGGCGGGCATCGTGGTGGGTGGGCATCGTGGTGGGCGGGCATCGTGGTGACGAGCGCACGCATGGGACCGATCGTCGCGGAGGCCGCACTCTAGCCCTCGCGCGTCCGACTCGCGAAGACAGCCGCCCGGGGCCAAACTGAGGTATGGCCGAGATTCTGCTCTTCCACCACGCACTGGGGCTCACGGACGGGCTCCTCGCCTTCGCCGATCGCCTCCGTGCCGAGGGGCACACGGTCCACTGCCCCGACTGCTATGCGGGTGCGACCTTCGACGACGTCGACGAGGGCGTCTCGTTCGCCCAGTCGATCGGTCACGACGCCCTGGGCGAGGCCGCACACTCGGCGGCGCGCATGCACCGCACCGCGGACGTCACGATCGGCTTCTCGCTCGGCACGATGCAGGCCCAGATGCTCGCCCAGGACCGGCGCCGCTTCCGCGGTTGCCTGCTGGTGGGCGGCGCCCTCCCGCCCTCCGCACTCGGCGGCGTGTGGCGCCACAAGGTCGCGCTGCAGGTCCACGTCGCCGACCCCGACGAGTGGGTCGAGCCGCACGAGGTCGACGCGCTGCTCTATCACGCCCCGCACGCCCGGCTGTATCGCTATGCGGGCAAGGGACACCTGTTCATGGACCGCTCGACCGCGGAGTACGACGCTGACGCCGCCGACCTCTTCGAGGAGCGCGCGACGCATTGGCTCCAGGAGCTCGACTCGAACCAGCGGTCGCGCCAGCACGCGTAGCCCCGCGAACTGCGGCCAGGCCAGGCCCGGCCCGGCGCGCCGCGGCGTCAGGCGCTGCGCAGCCTCTTCTTGATGCGCTCGAGTGCCTGTTCGATCGCGGCCTCGCGCTCGGCGCGCGTGCGCGCGCGTCCCGCGGCGGGCGCCTCCGCGACCACGGCATCGTCCCTGCGCGGCGGCCACGGCATCCAGCGGGCGCCGTGGCGCTCGCGCTGGCTCAGCTTGACGGCCTCGAGATCCTCCTTGGTGGCGGCGTGGCGCGGGGTGGTCGAGGCGCGCGCGCCCCACTCCCCCACCATCGAGATCTCGATGCCCTCGGACCACGAGTAGCGCTCCTGGTAGCGACCCTCGACGACGGCGAATACCAGGTGCTCGAGCTCCTCGGCGCAGTACGTGAGGTCCTCGTCGCACGCGTCGCACCCGCACGGCGGCGAGCTCTCGAGGCCCGCGGCACCCATCGCGACCACGACGCTCGGGAACGTGGTCTCCGCGATGACCAGCGGGGCGGAAAGGTGGTGGCGCGGCACGAGCGTGACGGCCCGCGCGATCCGCACCTGGCCGTGCTCGTAGCGGCGCAGGGCGTCGGGGGCGTCGTCGGGGAGGCCCTCCGTGAGGTGGACGTCGACGTCGTACGTGCGCTCGAGGTGCTCGGCGAGGGCGCGGGCCACGTCAATGAGCGGCGCGAACCGCTCGGGGTGCCGGGTCAGCGAGTACGTCCGCTCCGGAGGTCCGGAGGTTCCCCACCGCGCGCCGTAGGGAATCGGATTCCCGTCGGGGTCGGTGAAGCTCAGCTCCGCGAGGGTGGGCCTGACATACACGTGGCCCAGGGTACCCGCCGGGGCTCAGCGCGGGGTGAGCGGCTCCGTGACGTCGGCGATCCTGGCGTCGAGGATCTCGACCAACTGCGTCGGATCGAGCGTCGCGGCCACGCCGTGCGCGCCGGCGCCGATCGACACGGGCCCCTCGCGCGACACGATGAGCGCGTCCGCGATGACGGGCCACGCGCGTCCGGTCGCGGGGTCGGGTAGTGCACCGAAGGGCGTGATCGTGCCGCGCTCGTACCCGGTGACCTCGCGCGCGACGTCCTTGTCCGGCATCGACAGGCGGCTCACGCCCAGCAGGGCGCGCAGCTTGGGCCAGCTGATCTCGCGATCCCCCGGCACCAGGACCAGCAGGTACTCGCCCTCGGCGCGGCGCACCACGATGGTCTTGAGAATCTGACGCGGCTCGACGCCCCTGACCTCGGCAGCCTCATCGAGGGAGCGCACGGGTCCGTGCACCGTGACCTGATGGTCGACGCCGGTCGCCGCGAGCGCGGTAGTCGCCGGCGTGGAGGGGGCGGGCGCGGCGGTGGCGGGCGTGGAGGGGGCGGGCGCGGCGGAGGGCTCGGTCATGTTTCCTCGAACGCTCGCCGACCCGCCGCGCTTCCCCGCTCAGTCGCCGACGTAGCGGATGCCGCGCGCGTCGGGGCCCACGGGCGAGACGAACGCGAGCCGCGCGATGCCGCGCACCGCGGAGACGAACCACTCCGCGATCATCTCGTCGGCCTCGCCCTCGACGCCCGAAAAGGCGACCACGAGCCCGTGGCGCACGATCCCTCCCGGGTAGACGATGTCCCCCGCCGTGTAGAGGTGGGGGTGCTCCATGCGCAGGCGCGACGTGTCGAGACCCGTGCGCTCCGCGACGCGTGCCTTCGCGAGCGCGTACTCGTACGTCTTGTCCTCGGTGTCGCCGATGCTTCCGTGCCAGAACAGCGTCGCGTCCCTGGTCGCCGGGTCGAGCACGATGAGATTGCCCGTCGCGGCGCGGATCACGCCGGTCGCGGCGGCCCGTTCGATCGCGGGGGTCACCAGGTCCCATGCCTGGGAACACAGCTCTGGGGTGAGTCCGGCGAACATCGGTGGTCCTTCCTCGAGGGGTCGACTCCACCGTAGCGGTGCGACGTCCTCGGCACCGCCGCGCGCGTGGGACGATGAAGGAGAACGTTATCCCTGCATCGTCGCGATTGGCCCGCAGTGACTCTCACGCCCGACTCCGCCGCGCCCGGCGACAACCTGCCCACCCCCGAACTCCACACCGCCGTGGTCGCCTATCCGGTCGCGGGCGAGGGTGCGATCCTGCCGGAGCCCACCGCGGGCGCGACCGAAGGCGCACCCCCGGTCCCCCACCGGCGCGCGCTCGCCGCGCTCACGGTGCTCGCGTTCGCGGCCTTCGCATTCGTGACCGCCGAGGTGCTGCCGCTCGGGCTCATGGGGCCGATGGCGGAGGGGCTCGGCGTCGCGGAGTCGACGGTCGGGCTGCTCATCACGATCCAGGCGCTGACGATCGTCGTGGGATCCGTCCCGCTTGCCGCCGCGGCCAAGCGCCTCACTCCCCGCACCGCGCTGCTCATCGCGCTCGGCGTATTCCTCGCGGGACTACTCATCGCTGCGACCGCGGGGACGTTCGCCCAGCTCGCGCTCGGCCGCGGCATCTCCGCGATCGCACACGCGCTGTTCTGGGCCGTCGTGACACCGGCGGCGGCAGGAATGTTCCCCCGCAGGTGCGCGGGCGCATGGTGTCACGCCTGCTGCTGGGCGGCTCCGGCGCGGGAGTGATCGGGCTACCCGCCTCGACCTGGCTCGCGCAGCAGGCGTCGTGGAGCACGCCCTACTGGGTCATCGCGGGTTCCGCGGCCGTGCTGCTCGTCGCCCTCGCGGTGCTCATGCCCGGCTTCCGCGCTGAGGAGGGCACCGCCGCCCGCGGCGAGCTCCTCCCGCGCGATGTTCGCGCGCGTGCTCATCGCGATCGCCCTCGCGGTGGGGTCGATGGCCGTCACGTGGACGTACATCACCCCGTTCCTCGAGCGGGTCGCGGGCTTCTCGACGGCCTCGGTGCCGGCGCTGCTCGCGCTCGGCGGCGTGGTCGGCACGCTCACCACCGCGTTCGTGGGCCGCTATCTCGACCGCTGGCCGGTGAGGTCGGCGGTCGTGGGCCTCGCGTTGCTCGTGACGATGTTCGCCGGGCTCGCGGTCGCGGGAAGCTCGGTGCCCGTCACCCTCGCGATGCTCGTGCTGCAGGGCTTCAGCTGGTCGATCGTGGTCGCGTCTCACCTCAACTGGGGGATGCGTCACGCGCCGGGACGCACCGACGTCCTCATGGCGCTCTATCAGTCGCTCTACAACGTCGGCAACATGCTCGGCCCGCTCGCGGGAGGGGCGATCCTCGCTCGCCACGGCGCCGCGTGGCTGCCCGCGGCAAGCGTCGCGCTGTCCGGCGCGGCGTTCGTGGTGGTGCTGACGGTCAAGCCGTGGGGACTGCTCGGGAGGATGCGTGCGGCGCGCCGCGCGGTCAGTCCTGCGCGGGAAGCGCGACGGACCCGACCGTGACCAGGGCGGGCGACTCGATCATGTCGGCGAAGTAGCCGCCCGGGGCGGAGACGCCCTGGATCACCGGCTGGTCGCCCATCGCAAAGGTCGGGGCGACGGTGCCCACGTAGAACGACGTGAACGAGTCCACTGCGTTCTGCACCACTCCACCGGCGATCACGGCCCACAGGAGCGCCACGATCGCGCCCCCCACCACGGCCTGAACCGCGACATCCAGCCACGGGAAGCGCTGCGCGGCCGCGGCATCGGCCGGCCGGGGTGCCCTCACCGGCACGCGACGATGCGGCGCGAGTACGCCGATGCGCCCGGCGGTCCACGTCGATGCCGAAATGTGCGGAACTGTCACGATTTGCCCCTCCTCCATCACACGCCACATGCCTGTCTTGCGCAACCGGTACGCGGTGTCAGTTATTCCAACCACTAGTAAAGACGCATCCAAGCGTCATTCCGTTGGGTAAAGCGCGCCCCTATTTATGGGGGCACCCAATCGGTGCGAACCATCCTTTTTCGGATGGACTGGTGCAATTCGGGCATCTCGGGTGTACGGTCACTAGCGAGCGGCTCGGTCGAGGGATCACCACACCGCTCAGTCCATGGGGATTCACCCGCCCGCCGCCCGGTTCGCCGGGCGGGCGGACGGGCTTGGCACTGCCAGCCCGGGGTGACGTC
The DNA here is from genome assembly GCF_030296675.1 of Demequina sediminis. Classification (GTDB taxonomy): domain Bacteria; phylum Actinomycetota; class Actinomycetes; order Actinomycetales; family Demequinaceae; genus Demequina; species Demequina sediminis. The sequence continues at coordinate 1,214,116 of NZ_AP027736.1, forward strand.
AGGAGGGGAGCCTGACATGACCGTAGACGTCGCGACGCGGGCTGTGTTCCGCGGTTCGGATTCGACGAATCGAGCGAAGGGACTCGGACGCTGGCGGCGTTCGGTGAGCATCGGCGCCATCCTGGCGTTGCTCGTGCCCGTGGGACTGGTCGCGGCATCCGCCCCGGCCACCGCGGCCGCGACGCCCGTGCTGAGGATCAACGCCGGTGGCCCCGCCGTCGAGGCGACGGACGACGGCCCCGCCTGGGTCGAGGACAGCGGCGCCGCGCCGTCTGCCTCGTCGAATGCGGACGCCTCCGGCTCTGTCGCGATCTCGTCGGGGTCCGCCGTCTCGGCGCCCGACGGGGTCCCCGCGATCCTGTTCGAGACCGCGCGTGCCGACGGCGCCACGGGCGACCCCATGACGTGGTCGCTTGCGGCGGATCCCGGCGCGTATGAGCTGCGCCTGTACTTCGCCGAGGTCGACCCCGGCGCCCAGTCGCCCGGCGCCCGCGTCATCGACGTCGAGGTCGAGGGCATGCCGATGCTCCTGGGGCACGACACCTTCGCCGCCGTCGGCGGCAACGCCGGCCTGGTCCGCACCTTCAGGGTGACCAGCGACGGCAGCGTCGACGTGGCCTTCCTGCCGGTCGCCGGCGCGCCCACGGTCGCGGCCCTCGAGTTGGTCGCCCTGGGGGACGATGCCCTCGCGGCCACTCCCTCCGGCTTCGGCTTTGGCGACGTGGCGGTGGGCGAGAGCGCCACGACCACGGTCATGCTCTCTGCGGTGGGCACGGGACCGGTCGACGTCGCGTCGATCTCGGCCTCGGGAGACTTCAGCGTCGACACCTCGGGCCCGCTCACGGTGGACGCGTCCGGCTCCGTCGCGGTCGAGGTCACCTTCGCCCCGTCCGCCGAGGGTCTCGCGACCGGCGAGGTCACGCTCGACAACGACGGCGAGGGCGGCGCGTTGGCAATCGCGCTGACGGGCACCGGCACGCCGGGAGCGGTGGAACCGGAGCCCTCCGTGACGCCCGAGCCCTCGGTGACTCCGGAACCGTCGGTCACCCCGGAACCGACCGTCTCGCCCGAGCCGAGCGTGACGCCGTCGCCCGACCCGAGCATCGTCCCTTCTCCCGAGCCGGAGCCCGAGCAGCCCATCGCTCCCCTGCTCGCGGCCGACGCCTACTCGCTTCAGGTGAGTTCCGTCTCAAACCGCGCGGGAGCGCTGCCGCTCGACGGCGCGACCGTGAGCGGCAACGCCTACGTGTTCACGGGGCCCGACACGGACGTCTCGCAGGTGAGGTTCTGGCTCGACAACACCGCGATGAGTGGGACGCCGTATCGGCTCGAGCGCGGGGCGCCGTTCGACTTCGCCGGCTCGGTGGGCAACGGCACCACGGCGCACCCGTGGGACACCACCCCGCTCGCTGATGGCACCCACACGATCTCCGCGCGGCTCACGCTGACCGACGGCACGAACGTGGTGCACCACGCGACGTTCACGCTCGACAACGGGATCGAGGAGCCCGAGGAGCCGCCGTACAGCATCCAGTACTCGACGAGCGCAAACCGCTCCGCACCCGAGCCCCTTGACGGCGCCACGGTGGGCGGCTCGGTCTACGCGTTCACCGCTCCCGACACCCTCGTGTCGTCGGTGAGGTTCTGGCTCGACAACCCGTCGATGACGGGCAGCCCCACCAAGACCGAGACGGGGGCGCCGTACGACTTCCGCGGCTCGGCGGGCAACGGCTCGACCGCGCTGCCGTGGGACACCACCACGGTGACGGACGGCCTCCACACCATCACCGCGCGCCTCACGCACCCGGACGGCACCACCACGGTGACCACGGCATCGTTCACGGTGGACAACGGCGTGGGTGAGCCCGAGCCCACGGTGTACGACATCCTGCACTCGACCCATGCGGACCGCGGCACGCCCGCGACGCTCAACGGGGCAACCATCAGCGGCGACTCGTTCATCTTCACGGGTCCCGACACCGGGGTCACGTCCGTGCAGTTCTGGCTCGACAACACCGCGATGAGCGGCACGCCGACCAAGAATGAGGGCAGGGCTCCATTCGACTTCGCGGGATCCGCAGGCACCGGCGCGACCGCGCTGCCGTGGGACTCGACGACCACGACCGACGGCTCGCACACGCTCACGGCGCGGCTCAACCACCCTGACGGCACCTTCACCGTGGTGCACTCGGCGTTCACGGTCGACAACGGGGTGGGCGAGCCCGACCCCGACGCGGTGACGCTGATGTACAGCACCAGCGCGGACCGCTCCGCGGCGACCGAGCTCACCGGCAAGTCCGTGTTCGGGGACATCTACGTCTTCACCGCGCCGGATGCGGGGGTGAGCCAGGTGCAGTTCTGGCTCGACAACGTCGCGATGACGGGCAACCCGACCTTCACGGAGGGCAAAGCGCCCTTCGACTTCAGGGGCGGCACGGTCGCAACCGCGACGCCGTGGGACACGCGTTCGCTGCTCGACGGACCCCACACCATCACCGCGCTCATCACGATGTCGGATGGCACCACGACGACCACCACGGCGACGTTCGGCATCCACAACGCGCAGGACACGTGCTCGCCGCTCGCGTGCGAGGAGTATCTGGTCGATACCCCGTATGGCCTCGACTTCTCCGAGGAGATGGGCAAGATCGTCGACAAGAACGGCGTCGGCACCGGCTTCACCTACGTGCAGCCCACGTCGCGCGGCACGGGCTACATCCCCGAGAACCTCGAGCTCGACCTGCTCGCGGGCGACCTCGCGGTGACCACCACCGCCGGGCTGCACTATCAGTCGGCCAACGCGCTCGACAACGCGCTCGGGGTCGGCATCGACGCCCCCAGCCAGGTCTCGGTGCTGTCGACCACGATCGCCAACGTGCCCGCGGGCACGGGCAGCTACGAGCAGGCCGGACTGTGGTTCGGCATCTCGCAGGACGACTACGTGAAGGTCACGATCCAGTCCAAGCCGAACGGCACCTTCATCGAGTTCCTCGAGGAGAACGCCGGGGTGCGCGACCAGCAGGTCGAGGCTCTCCAGAACGGCGCCGTGGGACAGAACGTGTACCTGCAGCTCACGATCGACCCGTACATGCGGACCATCCAGGCCGGGTACCGGATCGGGGCGGGCTCGCTCATCAGCACCTCGGCGTTCTACGTGCCGCCGGAGTACTTCAGCTTCGACGCCGCGGGAATCGACCCGAGGATCGGCACGCGCTCGTTCGGCGGCATCATCGCGAGCCACCGCAACGCGGCCGCGCCGATGACCTACCACTTCGCGGACTTCGCCCTCGAGGAGTCGACCCAGCCCATCAACACGGGCACGGTCGCGTTCTCCCGCACGTCTCACGCGGTGGACTTCCCGTCCTCGATGGCGTGGGGCCCCGACAACCGGTTGTACGTGTCCGAGATGTTCGGCGGTCTGCACGCGCTCACCTACGACGCGAACTGGAACGTCATCGCGGACGAGGAGTTCGACGCGATCGAGCCTGCGCTCACGCTGGGCGTCGCCGTCGACCCCGACAGCACGCCCGAGGACGTGGTCCTGTGGGTCGCGCACTCGTCGCCCTCGATCAACGACGGCGCGCCCAACTCGAGCACGGTGTCGCGCCTCTCCGGTCCGGGGCTGACAGTCCGCGAGGACGTCATCACGGGCCTGCCGAGGGCGCAGGCGAACCACGCGATCAACTCGATCGAGTTCGCGCCGGACGGGCGGCTTTTCATCGCTCTCGGTGGCAACACCGGGTCCGGCGCGGCCAACGGGGCGGAGTCCGAGTTCGGGCTGCGCGCCGAGCAGCCGCTCTCCGCGGCGATCCTCGCGGCGGACGTCAAGGCGGCCGGCTTCAGCGGCCAGTGTGCGACTCCCCTGGCGGAGGACTATGCGGACCGCAGCCACCCGGACCTCTTCGAGATCCCGGCCACGTGTGACGTCGAGGTGTACGCGAGCGGGGTGCGCAACACCTACGACCTCGTGCACCACAGCAACGGTCACATCTACGCGCCCGACAACGGGCTGGGAGTGACGGGCACCTACCCGTCGAGCCCGCTCACGCCGTGCACGGACTTCATTGCCGCGACCGACGTGCCGCTGTACAACCCCGGCACGCAGGCCGACCTTCTCAACCTCATCGAGGAGGGCAAGTACTACGGCCACCCGAACCCTTACCGCAACGAGTGCGTGTTCAAGACGGGCGCGCAGCAGGGCGTCGGCACCCCGGCCAACTACGAGCCGCCGCTGTACAGCTTCGGCAACAACAGGTCCGTCAACGGCATCATCGAGTACGACGGCGCGCAGTTCTGCGGCTCGATGAACGGCGACCTGCTCACCGCGAGCTACTCGATCGGCGACTCGATCCACCGCGTCACGCTGTCCGAGGACGGGCTGTCGGTGCTCGGGTCGAATGTGATCCTCACGGGCTTCGACGACCCTTGCCGCTCGCGATGGGACCGGACGGCGTGTTCTTCGTCGGCGAGTTCGGCGGCGCGAAGGTCACGGCACTCGTGCCCGAGAACATCGGCTGCTGGCAGGACGCGGAGCCGCTGCCCACGACCATCCTCGACGCTGGCGGCGGCGCCGTGGGCGACACGATGTACGTGGTCGGAGGCAAGAACGACACCGGCCACCAGTCCGAGGTCTACGCCTACGACACCGTCGCACGCACCTGGACCGAGGTAGCGCCGCTGCCGGGCGCCGCAGTCGAGAACCCGGCGATCGCGTCGGTCGGAGGCAAGCTCTACGCCTTCGGCGGCTCGACGGCACCGTTCTCCGGCGCCGTGTCGAATGCGGCGTCGTTCGACCCCGCAACCGGCGCGTGGACCTCGCTGCCGCCCATGCCGACGGCCCGCGGAGGTGCGGGAGCGGCGGTGGTCGACGGCAAGATCTACGTGGTGGGAGGCATGGACGCAAGCGGAACGTCTCTCGCGACGGTCGAGATCTTCGACCCCGCGACCGGCTCGTGGAGCCCCGGACCCTCGCTCACGACGCGGCGCGACAACCCCGGCGTCGCGGCTCTCGACGGCCAGGTCTACGTGGTGGGCGGCCGCGCCCGCAACGCGGACGGCTCGTCGGACGTGGTGCAGATGAACACGATGGAAATCCTCAACCCGGCCACCGGGGTGTGGACCGCCGGACCGTCGATGCCCACCGCGCGGCGCTCGCTGGGGGTCGGCACGGCGGACGGCAAGCTCCAGGTGATGGGCGGAGAGCAGTCGTCCGACGGGTCCGCCTTCGCGGCGAACGAGGAGTACGACCCGGTCACCAACTCCTGGCGGCCGATCGTCCCGCTCATCCAGGGCCGTCACGGCATGGCCGTCGCGACCATCAACGACCAGGTGCACGCCGTGGGCGGCGCGATGGTCACCGGATCCGCGTGGAGCTTCACCCACACGGTGTTCCAATACGACTAGTCCCCGGACGTCGGTGCGCCCACACCAGCAGACCCACCGGGCGTGCCGAGCGAATGGCCGCCGCGCTCTCCCTCAGCAGCGCGGCGGCCTTTCGCTGTCCCCGTAGATGGAAACCGAGCCCACCCAGCCCTCCACCCCACCCGCGCCCAGCCCTCCACCCCACCCGCACCCAGCCCCCCACCCCACCCGCGCGCTATGGGACGCCCATTGTCGGTTTCCGCGATTCGCTGCGCCCTGTGGGACATCCATGGTCGCTTGGCGGAGCATCCGGACACCTCTCCCGCCTGTTTCAGCGTTCCCTGAAACAGCGCATAGGCCACCGGTCTCCTCCGCGCGGCAGCGGTCTCACCCCCACGGTCGCCCTCCACCACGCTCGCCCACCCACCACGCCCCACCCCCACCGCAAGCGTTGTCACCCCCGCCCGCTACCCTCCGAACATGCGCCTTCTCCACACGAGTGACTGGCACATCGGCCGCACGTTCCACGGGCACTCGACGGACGAGCACCTGAGCCTGGTGCTCGATGCCTTGGCGCGCGCGGTGGCGGAGCACGCGATCGACGCGGTGATCGTCGCCGGCGACATCTTCGACTCGTCGACCCCTAAGGCGGACGCCTTCACCCTGCTTAACAGGGCGGTCGGCGCGATCCGCAACGCGGGCGCCACGGTCATCCTGACCTCGGGCAATCACGACGGTCCGGCCCGGCTCGGCCACATGGCGGAGTTCGCGGCGCACGGCGGCGTGCACCTCCGCACGCAGCTGAGCCGCCTCGCGGAGCCCGTGACCCTGAGCGACACCCACGGCGACCTCTTGATCTACGGCATCCCGTACGTCCACCCCGAGTTCCTGCGCGCCGCGTACCCGGCCTTCACCGGCGGCACGCATGCCGAGGCGCTCGCCTTCGCGATGGACCTCATCAGGGAGGACGCCGCTGCGAGGTCGGGCTCACAGCCGCCGCGCTACGTGGTCGCGTCCCACTGCTTCTGCTCGGGCGAGGGCGCCGTCACGCACGACACCACCGAGGACTCGGGCCGCGCCGAGGAGCGCGACATCTCCCGCGGCGGCCTCAACATCGTGCCGCCGAGCGTCTTCGCGGGCGCGACCTACACGGCCCTCGGCCACATTCACTCCCGCGCGACCCTCACCCCCTCCGTCCGCTACAGCGGCGCGCCGCTGCGCTTCAGCTTCGGCGAGATCAGCGGCGCCAAGGGCGCGTGGATCGTGGACATCGGCGCACCCGGGGGCGCCCCAGGCGGCGCCCCAGAAACCACGCCCGACATCACCTGGCTCGACCTCCCGGTGCCGCGCCGCGCGGTCCGCCTCACGGGCGCGCTCGAGCACCTCCTCGCGGACCCCTCCCACGCTCATGCGGAGGACGCGTGGGTCGAGGTGATCCTCACCGATGACCAGCTCCCGCGCGAGGCCATGCGCGCCCTCCAGGGCCGCTTCCCGCACGCGGTGACCCTCACGCATCGTCCCTCCACGCGCCACGACCACGGCGACACCACCTACGCGGAGCGCGTCGAGGGGCGCAGCGACCTCGAGATCGTCGACGAGTTCTTGGGCTACGTCCGCAACGGCGCCGCGCTCAGCGCCCCCGAGCGCGCGCTCGTCACCGACGCGCTGGGGGCACTCGAGGCGCGGGAGTCCGCGCGATGAGGCTCACGCGGCTCGCGCTCGAGGGGTTCGGCCCGTACCTGCGCGCTCAGGAGATCGACTTCGCGGCCTTCGACGCCGACGGCCTGTTCGCGATCACCGGCAAGACCGGCGCGGGCAAGTCGACCATCCTGGATGCGATCTGCTTCGCGCTCTACGACCGCGTCCCGCGCTACGACAAGGCCGAGCCCGTCCTGCGCAGCCACTTCTGCGGCGAGGACGACCCGACCGAGGTCACGCTCGACTACGAGCTCGGGACGCGCCGCTATCGCGTGTGGCGCTCGCCCGCGTACGCGCGCGCCAAGAAGCGCGGCAGCGGCACCACCGTCAAGCCCGCCGAGGCCAAGCTCTACGCGTGGCGCGACGGCGACTGGGAGATCCTCGCGGCACGGCCCGTCGAGGTTGCCGAGCTCATCGCCACCACGGTTCCCCTCACCGCGGCGCAGTTCCTGCAGGTGATCCTCCTGGCACAGGGCCGGTTCGCCGAGTTCCTGCGCGCGGACACCTCGGAGCGCCGCGCGGTGCTGAGGTCGCTGTTCGGCACGCAGCGCTTCGAGGATCTCGAGCTCACGATCCGCGAGGCGGCCAAGGAGGCGGAGGCGAGCGTGACCGCTGCCGATGCGCAGCTCGGCGCGCTGGTCGATCGCGCGGCCGGGGTCGCCGGGGTGGACGCCCCGCCCGCGGCCGCACGGGACGCGTTCTGGGACGATGCCCTGGCCGCGGCCGCCTCGACGGCCACCCAGGCGTCGCTCGAGCGGGCGGCGGCGAGCGAACGGGCGGAGGAGGCGGCGCTCGCGCTGTCGGCGGCTCGTGCGGTCGAGGAGGCGCGGGCGCGCCTGACGAGGGCGCGGGAGACGATGCTCGACCTCGCCTCGCGCGCCCAAGAGCACGCCGCGCGGGAGGCGCGGCTGTCGCTCGCGCGCCGTGCCGTGCCGGTCGTGGGTCCGCTCGCCGCGGTGACACGCGCCGAGGCGACCGAGGCCGAGTCCCGCGCCGCGCTCGAGAGGGCGCGCGAGGTCGCGGCGGCCGATGCCGCGGCAGGGCTGGCATGGCCCGTCACCGCAAGCGCGGCCGGCGCGGGCAGCGAGACCGCCGGGGCCGCGGGCACGCTGGTCGAGGCCGGCGAGGACGCGCTGCGCGACCGGGCGAGCGAGCTGTCGAGGGAGATCGGAGAGATGGCGGCCGCGGTGACGGCCGAGGAGTCCCTTCCCGCGCTCGAGACCGCGCGTGCCACTGCGCTCGAGGCGGTGGAGCAGGCCGAGTCCGCGCGGGCGGCCACGCACAGGGCGCTCGCGGAGCTCCCGGCACGCGAGGCGGAGCTGGGCGAGGCGAAGACCGCAGCCTCCGCGGCGGCGGCACGGGTTCAGGACCTCGAGGACGCGGTGGAGCGCGCCGAGAAGGCGGTCGCGGCCCACGCCGAACTCGCGGAGGTGGCGGCCGCGCTGGCGACCGCGACCGAGGAAGTCGCCCGCGCGGCGGCCGCGCACCAGGAGGCGGCCGCGGAGCATGCGCGGCTCGCGCTCGGCAGGCTGCGATCACAGGCCGCCCACCTCGCCGCCGATCTCTCGCCCGGCGAGCCGTGCCCGGTATGCGGAGGCACCGACCACCCCTCCCCCGCCCAGCCCTCCGACGACCACGTCACGGACGCGCAGGTCGAGGCGGCCTTCGCCCAGATCGCGCCGCGCGAGCAGCGACTCGCGGCGGCGAGGGAACGCCACTCCGAACTCGACCGCCTGCTCGCGGCCGCGCGTGAGCGGGCCGGCGAGGAGACGCGGCGGCCGCCGAGGCCGCGCTCGTGGAGGCACGCGCGGCGCACGCGGCGGCCGTGGAGGCCGCGGCCGAGCGAGACCGGCTGGCCGCGGAGCTCGATGCGCTGGGCGCGCGCAAGACGGAACTCACCCGCGCGCTGGAGACGCAGGCCGAGGCTCTCGAAAAGGCACAGGCTCGAGCCACCGAAACGGCGACCGCACTGGACGGCGCCCGGACACGGGCAAGCCGACACCCCGAGGGCTTCGCGAGCGCGACCGCCTACGCCAGCGCGTTGAGATCCGCCAAGTCCCTCGTGGAGACGATGGCCGGCGCAACCTCGGCCGCCGAGGACGCCGCTGCGACCCTCGCCCGCGCGCGAGAAGAGCTCGCCGCGAACCTCGACGCCGCGGGATTCGCGACCGCGAACGAGGCCCGCGAGGCCGCGCTCGACCCGCGCGAGCTCGCCACGCTCGCACAAGACGTGGACGACTACCGCGAGGCGCGCGCCAAGGCCGAGGCCGTGGTCGCGGAGCTGTCCGAGCGGGAGCTCCCCGACGAGCCCGCGGACCTCGATGCGCTGTCGCATGCGGCCGCCGAGTCCGCCCGATCACGCGACGCGGCGATCGAGGCGGCGACGGGCGCGGCGGCTCGACTGGCGACACTCGAGCAGCTCCGGGCCGAATACGAGGCCCGCGGTGAGGAGTCGGCCGCCGCGCGCGCCGAGCGAGACGTGGTCGCGGTGCTCGCGGACTCCCTCGAGGGCAAGGCCCCCAACGAGCGCCGGCTGCGGCTCGAGAGCTTCGTACTCGCGTCCAAGCTCGAGAGGATCGTCGCGGCGGCGAACGCGCGCCTCGAGACCATGTCGAGCGGCCAGTACCGCCTCGAGCACGACGATCAGGCGCAGTATCGCGGCAAGGAGACGGGCCTCGCCCTGCGCATCGCGGACTCCCACACGGGCCAGTCCCGCTCGACGCGCTCGCTGAGCGGCGGGGAGACGTTCCTCGCCTCGCTCGCCCTCGCGCTCGGCCTTGCCGAGACCGTCACCGCGGAGGCGGGCGGCATCGAGTTGGGGACGCTGTTCATCGACGAGGGATTCGGCTCACTGGACGGCGACACCCTCGAGATCGCGATGTCCACGCTCGAGGACCTGCGCGACTCGGGCCGCACGGTGGGGCTCATCTCGCACGTCGAGGCGATGCACGATGCCATCCCCGCACGCCTCGAGGTCGAGAAGGCGGCGGACGGGTCAAGCCGCGTGCGCACCAGGGTCGGGTTGCAGGAGGTCGGGCTGCACACGGGAGGGGTGGCGGCCGGGTAGAGCAGCGCGCGGCGAGCGTCCCGTCCGGCCCCACCGCCGCTCCCATCCCGACTGCGACGGCCACGAGCGCAGCCGGGAGCGCCGCCTCGAGCGCGAGCACTGCCACCATCTCGAGCACGAGCTGACGCTGGCCGTGGTCTTCGACCACGGCGCGCCGGCCGGGGTGCACCTCGATGACCTTGGCAATGGTTCCTAGGCACATGACTGTTCTCCTTCGGCGGATTGAGCGAGAAGCACCAGTTCCGCGAGTTCGGCCGATGCCGCGGTCACCGCGGCGTCCACGGCCGCCTCGACCTGGGGAGACGGGGGCCCGGGGGCGAAGGTTGCCGCCTCGACGGCGATCACCACGACGTGCCGCGGGAGGGTGCCGAGCGTGCGCGAGAGCTCGACCGCGCCCGCGAGACCGAAAGCGTGGCTGCCGCCGCGACCCGCCGCGACGGACCCGTCGTGGATGGGTAGACCGGGAATGCGCATGTCGCCCATGACACGCCTCCACGATCGACGGAGGCCGCAATTGCGGGCGCGGATGAGACCTTGGTCCGGGTGATGCCAGGTAGTGGGGTGCGCGAGGATTTAGGGTGGCACCAGGCGTAGTCGGAGGCGGCACATGAGTCGGAGCGAGGGCGGCGGGCGCAGCGCGCTGGAGCGCATGCAACGCACCACGTACTTCGCCACGGGCCTGGCCGCCGCGCTCTTCACCGTGCTGTTGTCGCCGGGGCCCAACGGCGCTCTCGCGCAGATGGACCAGCTCCGGGCTCCGTTCGGGCTGTACACGGTCGTGGTGGGCGCGGCCATTCCGGCGAGTTACGCGGTGCTCGCCTTCGTGGTGAGCATACGGACGATGCGCGTGCTGGTGACCGCATGCGCCGCCGGCTTCGTACTCGCGCAGCTGCTGTGGATTCCGGCGATGACGGGCGAGGTGCTCGCCGACGGCGCGGCGCCCTGGCTGCAGGGGTACGGCGCGATTCACGCGACCATGCTCGCTGTCGCGTGGAACCGGCCAGCGGTGTGGGTCTTTCCGGTGATGCAGTGGCCGCTGGTCGCGACGGTCGAGTACCTCGCGAGCGGGGGCAACCTCGAGCAGTCGGTGCTTGACGGGATGGGCGCGATGGTGACGTCCCTGGTGCTTGCCGGCGCGGGCGCCGGGGTCGTGACGGCGGCGGCGCGCCAGGACCTGGAGGCCGAGCGGGCGCGCGCGCAGGCGGCGCACGAGGCCTCGCTGCGCACCGGCGAGCGCGAGCAGGCGCGCATCAACGCGCTGGTGCACGACGACATCATGTCGGTGCTGCTCGCGGCGGTGCGCACGCCGGTGTCGGCCGGTGCGGCTGCCGGGTCGCTGGCTCCCTCGCCCGCGGTGTCGGAGCAGGCACGTAAGGCGCTCTCGGCGGTGGCCGCGATCCGCGGCTCGCGCTCGCGCGAGGCGCCCTATCCCCCGCACGAGCTCGAGGCGGTGCTGCGCGTCACGGCCAACGAGGTGTCCGAGGACATCGTGATGAGCTCCCGCGTCTCCACCGATGCCCCGGTTCCGGCCGCCGTGGTGGCCGCCCTCGCGGAGGCGACGGGTGAGGCGCTGCGCAACAGTGTGATTCATGCGGGTGGGCCAGATGACGCCGTGGTGCGGTCTTTGGATGTCGCGATCCGCGACGGCGAGGTGTGGGTGAGCGTGAGCGATGACGGCCGCGGCTTCACGCCCAAGACGGTGCCCGCGCGCAGGCTCGGGCTCGCGGTGAGCATTCACGGTCGGATGAACGCGCTGCCGGGTGGCGGCGCGCGGGTGACCTCGGCTCCGGGGGCGGGCACCACCGTTGAGTTGTGGTGGCGTGCGGAGGACGGGCGATGAGTCTGAGCGGGTCGGGAGCGGCCGATGCTCGGGGGCCGGGGTGCGCGGCGCCGGGGTTCGCGGCACCGCCGAGCGCGCGACCGGCGCGGACATCAGCGAACTGCTGGGCCTGCACACGCGCGGCGCTCGGCTGATCCTCGCCGTGTACGTCGCGTCGAATCTCGCGTTCGCCGCCAGCACCGCGTACGTGCTCGACCATCCGTGGGCATCGTTCCTGGCGGTGGGGCTGGTCACCGTGGGCGGCATCGTGGTGACGCGGCCACAGCCGGACCCGTTCGCGCTCCGGCTCACGCTCGTGGTGCTCGCGATCGTGGTCGTGTCCTCCCTGCTGGTCTCGTACGCGCTGCCCGACGAGGGCACGCTGGGCCGCGCGACGTGGCACCTGGGGGCGAACACCTGGTTGCTGTGGTTCCTCATCCTGCGGCGGCGGATTCTCCTGGCGTGGTGCGGTGGGATCGGGATGCTCGCGGTGACGGTCGTGTGGGCGGCGGTCGCGGGGCGCGGCGCCCTCGCGGGGCTGCTGCTCGCGAGCCCGCAGGTGCTGCTGCTTGCGATCGCGACGCTGTTCGGCAGCGCGCTGAGGAGGTCGGCGGCACGGATCAACGCGCTCGCACAGCGCTCGGTGGACGCCGCGGCGGCGGCGGGCGCGGTGGAGGCGGCACGCCGCATTCAGGACCAGCGGGCCGACGAGCTCGCGGAGGTCGCCGTGCCCGCCCTCACCGCGATCGCGTCGGGCGAGCCGCTGACGGAGGCGATGCGCCGGGACATCGTGCACGTCGAGGCGCAGTTGCGGGACTCCGTGAGGGGGCGCGCGCTGGCCATGCCGCCGATCGTCGAGGCGGCGAAGCGGGCGCGCGAACGTGGAGTAAACGTCACGCTGCTCGACGACCGCGGCGCGGCGCTGTCCGGGGCACAGATGCTCACGATCATGGGCGCCACGCAGCGCGCGCTCGACGCTGCGCGGGGCGGCACGGTGACGGTGCGGCTGCTGCCGGTGGGACGCGACGACCTCCTGACGATCGTCGCGCAAGACGAGGAGTCGACCGAGCGCGTCGCGGTGCCCGCGGCTGCGGTGGGTGGCGAGTAGGCGCTGGCGGGTGGCCGGTCGCGGTCACCGTCGCGGTCGCGGCCACCGGCGCGGGGCCGCTCACCCGGCCGCCGTCTTCATCCTCCCCAGCGCCGCGGCCTCCTCGGTGATGTCGATTCCCACGGGACACCACGCGATGCATCGGCCGCAGCCCACGCAGCCGAGCATTCCGAACTGGTCCTCCCACGTCGCGAGTTTGTGCGTGATCCACTGCCGGTAGCGCGCCTTCACGTCCGCACGGAGGGGGCCGCCGTGGATGTAGCTGAAGTTCTCCGAGAAGCACGAGTCCCACACGCGGTGCCGCTCACCCGAGGTGCCGGCGAGGTCGCTCGTGTCCTCAACCGTGGTGCAGAAGCACGTGGGACACACGAGGGTGCAGTTGGTGCACGCCAGGCAACGGCTCGCGACGTCCTCCCAGCGCGGGCTCTCGGCTGAGGCGATCAGGACGTCGTGGATGGTCGCGGTGTCGATGGCGCGGCTCTGGCGGGCGGCCGCGGCGTCCGTGACGGCGATCGCGTCCGCCCTGTCCGGTTCCGTGCCCTCGCGCGCGGCGATCGCGTCCGCCACCTCGCGACCCCGCTCCGTACCGATCTCCACGATGAACCGGTGCCGCTCCGGCATGCCCGGATCGACCTCGGTGAGGAGGAGGTCGTATGCGGCCTCGCCGGTTTCGTTGGTTGTCGCGGCCGGGCGGGGGCCGGTGCCCATCGAGGCGCAGAAGCATGTCGCGGCCGGCTCGCCGCACGCGACCGCGACCGTGAAGGTGCCTTCGCGACGCGAGACATAGTGCGCATCGGTGAACCGGCGGTTGGCCAGGACGCGATCATGGACCTCAACGGCGCGCAGGTCGCAACTGCGCACGCCGAGGAGTGCGACGGGTTGCTGATCCGGGGCGTCGCGCTCGACTGTGAAGTGGCCGCCGTCTGCGGCGTCACGCCGTCCCCGCCAGATCACCTCCTCCGCCGGGAAAAACACGGGCTTGGTGGACTGCGCAGGGTCAGCGAAGCCGAAGTACGCGCCGTCGTCCCGCTGTCGCAGCCGATAGCGGCCGGGCTCCTGTTCGTCGCCGACACCCCGCGGCAGGTCCGCGGCCGCGGCAATGTCCGCCGTGACGATCGCATCGCCGCGGACGGTCGGCCCGACCAGGCGGTAGCCGCGGTTCTGCAGCTCGACGATGAGTGCGTCGAGGCCGGACGGTTCGAGGATCCTGATGGCATCCATGACACGCCTCCGCATTCGACGGAATGCCGGGATCTGGTGCGCGTCAGGGACCTTGGTCCGGGACGATGTGGGCTGCTTCGCTGATTTCGGACAGCGGAGTTGGTGGTTTCTCTTACGCTGCCAGGGCTGGCTGTCGGTAACTGTAGTGGACCTCGTCGGGGCGCTGGTAGCCGAGTGCGGAGTGGCGTCGGCGGCTGTTGTAGAACCCCTCGATGTAGGCGATGACGTCGCGTCGTGCGTGTGCTTTCGTCGGGTAGACGGTGCGATGAACGCGTTCGTTCTTCAACGCTGAGAAGAACGACTCGGCCATCGCGTTATCCCAGCACACGCCTGTGCGTCCCATCGAGGAACGCATGCCCAGGTCCTTGACCAACGTCCGGTATGCGGTCGAGGTGTAGACGCTGCCGCGGTCCGAGTGGAAGATCGCGTCTGGCTCGACTCGTGTGGTCTGGGCGGCGTTGCGTAGTGCGTGTTCGACGAGCTCGGTACGCATGTGATCGGCGATCGACCACCCGACGACCTTCTTCGAGTAGCAGTCGATGACCGTGGCCAGATAGATGAAGCCCTGCCAGGTATGGATGTAGGTGATATCACCGACGAACTTTTGCCCAGGACCATCGGCAGTGAAGTCCCGCTTCACCAGATCGGGCATGAGCGCGGCCGCTTCCGCGTCCGCCTCGGTCGTGACCCGGAATGGACGGGGCTGGCAGGGCACCAGGTGCTCGTGGCGCATGATCTGACGCACCAACTCCGGCGAGCACTGCACACCCTCGGCGACGAGGTCAGCGTGAATACGCCGATACCCGTAGGTGCCATCAGAGGCCGCGAAGAAGTGATGCACCCGCCCGGTGAGCAATTCCCGGCGCGCAGCGGTCGCCGACTGGGGACGCCCCAGCCAGTCGTAGAACCCCGACGTCGACACCGCCAACCACCGGCACATCTTCCACACCGGGTCCGTCGTAGTCGGGTCGTTCCTGAGGGAATCGATGTACTCGTACTTGCCCACTACCGCTGTTCCCTCGCGAAGTAGGCGGTGGCTTTTTTCAAGAACGCGGTCTCCGCCCGAAGCTCCTGATTCTCACGCTCGAGTTCCTTCAGCCGTGCCCTCTCGGACACCGTCAACTCGGTCTCGGCTCCCCCGTGCGTGTCGCGGTACTTCACCAGCCAGTTACGCAACGTCTCGGGACCCACACCGTACGCCTCAGCGACTTCCCGGATCGGCTTCGAGGTCGAGATCACCTCCTGGCACAACTCGTCCTTGAACTCCTGGCTGAAACGCCGTCGTGATGCAGTCATCCTGCAGATCTCTCTTTCAGTAGCACCCTCAGTTTAAGAGGGCCCACCGTCCGAAATCCCTAGGCCGCCCAATGCCCTTGCCGGCTTCGTCCGATGCCGCGGCCTCGTGCGGCACGGGGCGGGTGTTGCCGTCTCATGCGGCGGTCTTGTGTGGCGCGGCGCGCCGCGGGGCGGCCCGGGGCGTGGTCATGCGGCTTGTGGTTGTGCTTGGGGTGGGTGGATCTCGAGTGCGTGTTTGCCTCCCTGGATGGGGGTGCGGGTGGGGTCGACCGATGCTGGTGGGATGAACCACACTTCGGTGGCCGACGTGCGGACGGTCCAGCCGTCGTCGTGGAGTCGATGGTGGCAGCGGGTACACAGCATCAGCCCGTCGCGCAGGTTGGTTTCACCGTGGTCGCGGTCCCATTCGTTGACGTGGTGTGCGTCGCACCACGCCGCCGGGGCGTGACAGAAGGCGCATCCCCCGTCGCGTTCGATCAGTGCGAGGCGTTGCGCAGGCGTGAAGAACCGCACCGCGCGGCCCAGATCCATGGGTAGCGAGTCGCCGCCGCACACCATCGGCAGGATCTGGGCGTCCACCGCCATCAGCCTCAACTGCTTCGCGGTCAGGGGTGTCGCCATCGAGTCACAGTCCCCTACCCCCAGCCCGGTCCGTAGTGCCTCTTCCGACACGCGCACCACCACGGTCGTCGATGCCGCCGTGCCGGGCTGGGTGCAGCGCAGGCCGTGCCTGGCCAAGTCCGCCAGGGCGTCAACACGCATCCAACCGGCCTCCCGCGGATCACGCGACGTGTCACCGGCATCGCGCTTGTGGGCGAACCCTGCCCGTACCCGGGCATCCAGGAACGCGATCAACGGCGCCGCGCAGACAGGATCAAGGAGCCCGTTGACGGCGACCATCCCATCCACGGTCTCCTTGAAATGCAGAAACCTGGCTTCGTGGACGCGTTGTTCACGCTCGAGCGTGTGATCCGCATCCCACGAGGCAAGAACCTGGCGACCGGCGTGACGCAGATCCTCCAGCGACACCTTCCTCGCCTTCACGACCAGCGCCTGCTCCACCTCGGCGCGTTCACCGTCACGTCCCTCACCGGAACACTGGGCAAGGACCTCACTGACCAGTGCCGCCTTCGCCGCCGACACCTCACCCGCCGCGAACGCGTCAGCCACCACCGCACCCCGCGAGCGAGCACCGTCACCGTCACCGTCAGCATTGAGCAGCGTCCCGGCGGCGATCAGATCACGCGCCCCACCCCGCGTCCCACCCATCCCCGCAGCCACCATCGCCACCGCATTACGAAACCCCTGCTTACGGGCCAGGCCGCCGCCGACCTCGGGAGAAGACCTCCGCGCCACCTCCCCCGCCACCATCGCGACCGGCACCTCCACCACACGAGCCAGACGCGCCACCGTGCCCTGCAGAGACACCACCTCCGCATCCGACAACGAGCCCAACTCCCGCCCCTCAAACACGCGCAACCCAGCCACAGCATCGGCCACATCGGCGGCCACGGCAGCGAGGGAAAGTTCCATAAGAACAGTCAACACACAGGGTCAGACAATCACGACAAAACGGACGCCGCCCCGCGCAAAGTCACAGAAATAGCAGGCAGAACTCAATCCACAAGCGCGGAAACGGCAGCCCGCAGCGTGGCGAGCGCCACGTCCCACGGGATCCGCTCCTGCTCGAGCCGCACCCCACCGTGGCGCCGCAACTCCGCGAGCGTGGAAAGTTCGGCCCCGCTGAGCAACCCCAGCTCGCCCGTGAAGGGCACCGGCTCGCGCACCCACAGGTCGCGGTACGCCACAAGCGTCGAGGTGTCCATCAACAGCGACGCGGCCTCGAGCCCCGCCGCACGTGCCCGGTTGAGAATCGCGAACCCCTGCGAGTCCAGGTCCCCCCAATAGAGCACCCGCGCACGCCGGAGCCACGGAATCGCGGCAAGAGCGTCGACTGCGTAGCCCGCTCCGTGAAACGCGATCACCCCGTCAAGATCGGGAAGCTCGAGCAGCGTCTCGAGATTCTCCGTCACTAGAACCACGCGCGGCGCCACCTCGAGCCCAGCCACCTCCCCCACCGGAGCGGTCACGTCGCGCAGTCCGCCCACCGCGAGCGCGGGATCGAGCACGCGCAGGCGCACCAGCACCGGCGCGCCCAGCAACCCCAGCCCAGACCTGCCCGTCACCGCCGATACCAGCCCCGTCACCATGCCTCGATGACGCTCCAGCCACTTCGTGTCGATCCCGCGAATGGGCAGCGACCGCACGCGACGCCCGGACACCGGATTCTCTGCGAGCCACATGACCACGTCGGCCAGCACCGCAAAGTCCGCCGCGGGCAAGAGTGCAACGGAACCCGCATGCCGGCGCAGCGCCGTCTCGACCGCCGCAGAGTCGTCGGCCAGCGGCATCAACGACGCCCGCAGATCCACGCATCGCGACCGCATCACCGCCCACTCGTCCCCCACCGCCTGCCGGGCACGCGACGCGACCAAGACCACAGCATCGGCCCCCTCGACGCGCACGCGCACGGGAACTTCCTGCGCGCCCACGCGCGCCCAGTTCCGCACGCCCCACTCCACGGACACGGGCCACTCCACATCGGCCGTCCGCCACCGCGCGACCCACGCGCGGGCTGCCTCGAGGTCGTCCAGCGCCGCACGTTCCGTTGGCGGGCGCAGTGGCAGCTCGAGCACCGGCCACGGCGCGGCCGCCGCCGCCCAGCCCCGCGCCTCGCGCGCATAGAGGGACGATGCCCGGGTCGCGACATCAAGAGGCGTCACGGGGGCGCTCACTCCCCCTCCGTTTCGAACCGCACGTGCGCCATGCTCGAGGCCCGGCGCGACGGATTCGACACCGACGTCACGGCCCCCAGATAGGGCTCAAGCGTCTGCAGCAGCTTCTGGGGCGTCGCGAGGACCATGTGGAAGCCGAACTCGACGAAGATGTCCATGGCCATGCGCGTGTAGGTGGAGTCGGACTTGTCGAAGGCCTCGTCGAGGACGATGGTCCCGTAGCGCGGCACCGACTCGTCCTCGGACGCGAGCTGATACCTCAGGGCCGCTGCCAGGCAGAACACCACGAGCCGCTGACGTTGCCCGCCCGACAGTCCCGCGGAGGAGTCATGGACCGACCTCACCGTGCCGTCCGCCTCGAGCTCCCGCGCCAGGAACGTCACGTGCTCGCGGGTGTCGAGCACCCTGGCGCGCCACGCGCGATCGGCGGACTGCGAGGACCCGAGCCGAGTCATCACCCGCTGCAGGACTGCAAAGCGCTTCTCGGCGGAAGCGAGTGTCTCCTCCGCCCACGTCCCGTCGACCACCGCACGAAGGTCCGCGAGGAAGTCCTCCACTTCGCCCGTGCGGCGTGTCTTGACCCTGATCTCGAGGTGGCTGCCCGCATCGAACGGCGACCGCAGCAGCGACGCATTGACGGGTTCGACGCGCTCCTCGACACGGCGGGGCGCGCCCAGGATCTCGTCCCGCAGGTGGATGAGCGTGTCGCGCGAACGCTCCCGCAGCAGCCGTTGGAAGTTGCCCTCGTGGTCGGGAAGACCCCGCGCGACAATCCCGTCGAGCAACGCTGAGAAGCCCGCGCGGTCCGCGATGTCGGCGGCAAGGTCGGCCCCTGTGCGGGCCAGGTCGCTTTGTAGGTGGCTGCCTGTGCGACAAACCGCGACTCGGCGGCGCGCACCCTGCCCTGGGCCTCCTTCACCTCGCGCGCCAAGGCCGCGCCCACCTCATTCGCCGTGCGGTCAATCGTGTCGATCGAGCGTGATCGCCGCACCGCCGCGAACCGGGCGTCCACCGCCGCGGCGTCGCCGGGGTCGAGAGCATCGACCTCGGCGACGGTCGCAAGGATGTGGGCGTAGCGGTCGCGCTCGCTCTCCGCGCGCAGGTGCGCGGTCTCGGCGGCACGCGCGACCACCAGAAGCTCCTCGTAGGAGGCCTGCGCCTCGCGCTCATGCTGCAACGCTCGGTCGAGGTCGCTGTCGGGCCTCACGAGAGTCTCGAGCTCGCGGCGCAACGCCTCGACCGCGCGTCGCGCCTGGTCAGCATCGAGGCGCGAGTACTCCATGGCGGCCACGTCCTCGAGGGTGCGGCGGCGCTCGAGCACCACCTGACGGGCCCGGTCCGCGGAGGCGACCGCCGCCTCGCGCGCGGCCAGCTCGCGGCGCGCGGCGCCCAGACGCTCCTGCAGCACCTCGACCTTGGCGTCGTTGGAGCCGCCCAGCACCCACGTCGCACGGTCATCCACGGCGTGGCGGTCGTTCTTCTCGTAGCGATGCGAGGAACGCTTGTAGAGCCCGGCGCGCGTCACGCCGCGCGCGACGGCAGCGAGCCCGTCGGGCCCGTCGACGCATGCGACGTCGAAATCCCGACCGATGCGCCGATTGAGGTAGGCCGCATAGGGACCGTCCGCGACGGTCACCTTGTGCACCAGCGAGGAGGGATCGGACACCCGGGGCGGGGCCTCCACCTCGAGCGGGACCTCCTCGAGGACCAGGCGCACGCCCAGGTGCCTGCCGTCGACCAGGCGGCGCACCGCGCTCATCATGTCGGCCCGCACCAGGAGCGCGGTGGACAGCGGCGCCAGCACCCGCTCGATGGCGCCCCTCCATTCCCGATGCTCGTCGCGCACGTCGATGAGCTCGCCCGCGAACGGCAGCGAGCCCTCCGGCACCCCGACCTCGCCCGCGATCCATTCGCGCACCCGCAAGAGTCCGGCGTCGAGGTTGGAGCGGCGGTGCCTCAGCGCGTCCAGCTCCGTGACCAGATGGTCGACGGCACGCCGCGCGGCGGAGTGTGCGTCGTGAAGTCCGTACTCGATGGCCGAGGGCGGCGGCTCCTCCAGCTCGCGCCGCGCGGCCACGACAAGTTCGGAGAACTCGGCCGCCGAGCCGGGCACATCGATCCCCGACGCGCGCAGCCGCGCCGCAAAACGCTCGTGCTCCGCCGCGACCTCTCCCACCCGCCGCGACGCATCCTCGATGCGCGCGCGCAACTGGGTGGCCTCAGTGCCGCCCATCCGCGCCGCCGCTATGCGCGCGGCATCCCACGCGCCGTGCGCCTCGCTCGCGGTCGCACGGGTGCGCTCCACGTCCTGGGCGGTGGTCGCGAAGGCCACCTCGGCATCGTGCAGCGCCTGCTCCGCCAGATCCCGCTTGACCTGGTCCGCGTAGCGCTGGACCAGCTCACCCAGCCGCTCAGCCTCGACCACCGTCGCGGAGGCCTCGGCGAAGTCACCGGCTGCATCCACCGCGACCCGCAGGTGATCGGCCTGGCGGCGCAGGTCCACCACGTGTTCGTAGGCCTCGCGCAGCTCACCGAACTGCTCGACGGCGTTGTCCGCACGCTCGAACGTGCGCGGCAGGTCGAGCATGAACTGGCGGAACAGCGTGTCGAGGGTGCCCAGGTTCTTGGCGGCCTGGGTCTTGTGGAGCAACTTGAGTGCGTTGTCGCTGGAAATGCCCAGTAGCGTCCGCATTCTCGCGTAGAACCCGCCGTGGGAGCCCCTGACGTCACCACCACGGGACTGAGCGCAGCCTTCAGCTGGCGCACCTCGAGGCCGCGAGCCGCGTAATCCCTGAAGTCGAGCAGTCCCTCGCGCCCGCGCGTGATCACGCACGCATCGCTGACCGCCTTCTTGTCGGTGCCCGTGCCGCGCGCGTGGAACAGTCGCACGAGCGTGACCGGCTCCGACTCCAGGTCCTCGAAGCGCAGCAGGATGCCCGACCACGTGGCGCCCCCGCGCAGGTACGAGGAGACCGTGCGGTCCTCGAACTCGTCCGCCTCCTTGCTCCACGCTCCGCGCACGTAACTGACCAGGCTGCGGTCCTCGCGGCCCGCACCCTGGTCAAGGGCGGCCGCATTAAAGGTGATCCATTTGTCAGGAGTGAGCACGGCGGCGATCGCGTCCAGGATCGAGGACTTGCCCGATCCGGAGGCGCCCGTGAAGAGGTGACCTTCGCGTGCCACGTCCACACCATGGTGGCCATCGAACGTTCCCCAGTTAACGAGTTCGACGCGCGCGAGCCGCCACTGCGGATGCCGCGCCGCGTTCGCAAGCCCCAGCCCCAGATCGAGTTCGGCGGTCATCGCTCCTCCTCGCGCACGGACTCAAACGCCGCGCGCAGCTCGCGCACGCGGTCCGCATCGATGAGCAGCCGCACCACCGGCGAGATCTCCGCCCTCCCCTCCTCGACGGTGTGCAGGACGCGCAGGCTGGTCACCATGGTGCCCCACGAGGAGTTCAGCCGCTTGACGAAGTCGGCCTCGTCGCGGTCGGGGGTGCGGAACACCTGGAGCTCCTCGTAGAGCTCGTCCTGTCCCACGATCACGCGGCCGTGACCGTCGTCGTGGATGAGCCGCTGTCGCAATGCCAGCAGCATGACCGTGTCGAGGTACGTCAGCGACCTCGAACGCACCGCGACCGGGGCATCGTTCCCCTCCCCCGCCACCGACCTCACGAACGCCACCTCGGCGTCGGTGTCGAGCACCAGGTCCAGGAAGAGGTCGTTGAGACGGGAACGGATCTCCGTCACGTCGGCGAGCAGCGCCGCCCAGTTCTGGGGCTCGCGGTCGCGCGACAGGTACGGGCCACGGACCAGGGACAGCAGCGCGCGCCGCGAGCCATCGACGAGCGTGCCGGTGTCGCCCGGCCACAGCCGCGGCCGCGCGTTGAAGGCCTCGCCCGCCGCAGTGAGATCGGGAGTGAGAGGCGACGTGGGGTCCTGCTCGGCCTGGCTCATGGGATCCTTCCGGTGAAGACGTGGCGGGCGACGCGGGCGCGGCGGCGGGCGCCGTCGGCACCGGTCCAGTGGAGTTCCTCTGGCTCGGCTTCGGCAGGGACGATGCCCCAGCGCGCAGCGAGCGCGAGGAGCCCGACCACGCTCGCGACGCCTTGGGTAGCGGGGTTCACCGCAAGCACGTCCCCCACCGACACGACGGCCGTGGCGTCGTGTGCGCGGGCACGGCCGAGGGCGGCGTTGACATCATTCGTGAGCTCGTCGAAGTCGATCTCCGTGGCGCGCGCCAGCGCGCGCAGCGCGGCGAGGTCAGCGACCTCACCCGCGTGGGCCTCGACCTCGCGCGGCGCGTTCATCTCGGCCGGGTCGTGGAGGGTGAGGGCACCGGCACTGCGGATCTCGACGTGGGTGAGCGCGAGCTCCACGCCCAGCTGCGCCCACGGCTTGATCGCGGACGCCGACTCCCTCGCCTCGCCCAGTGCCTCCTGGATCAGCCCGCGAAGCACGCGATCACGCTGGTAGTCCTGTGAGCGCACGTAGCGTCGCAGGCCGCGCGCGAACTGCGTGATCACGTCGTGAATCTCGGCGCTGCGGTCCTTGAGGGTCGTGAGGAACTCTCGCAGGGCGCGCCGCTCGGCGATGCTAAGCGCGCGGGCGAAGTCGCGTTCGAGCACATGGCGCACGTCCTCCTCGAAGGCCGTGCCCAGCGCGGGATCGAGCACGAGCGCCGAAAAGCCCGCGAACGAGCGTCCCGCGTCGGACTCCGCGATGAGGTCCACACCGCGGAACACGTCGTCGAGCACTTCCCGTTGGGACTCCCCCGACTCGAGGATCCGCCGCCGCAACAGGGTGTTGAGCTGCTCGAACTCGGTGCGAACGCGCGCAAAGTCGTCGGGGACCTCGGCCGCTTGAGCCAACAGGTCCTGAACTCGCTCCGTCGCGCGCTCCCCCGCCAGGGCATCGTCCCGACCCTCCTCGATGGCGGCGATGCGTGCGTCGATCGCGGCGCGCTCCTCTCGCAGGCGCGCGAGCCTGCGCTCAGAGGAGGGATCGGTGTCGATCGCGAGTTGGCGCAACTGCGCCGACAGGCTCGCGAGGCGCGACTCTGTGAGCGACCGGCGCGGCGCGTCGCGCGACTCCAAGAAGCGCAACGCCGCCAGGCCCGCGCCGGACAGCTCGAGAGTCTCGGTGCGCGTGTCGGGGGTGGTCCGGCGGACCAGGAACCCGGCGTCGCGCCACGCCTTGACGTAGGCCTGCGCCGTCTGCGGCAGGCTCAGCCCGTGGGTGCGCAGGTCGTCGAGATCGGCATCGATGCGTTCGTAGAGGTCCTCGGCATCGCGCCTATTCGCGTCGCCGTCGAGGTGTTCCTTGAGGAGTGCGGCAACGATCGCGGCGTTGTCGGCGCGCAGCAGGCGCCACGCGGCATCCTCCTCGAGACGTTGGAGGAGGCGCAGGGCGCGTGCGGTCGCTGGCACGGTCGCCATTGTGGCGCACGGGTGTGACAGGCCGGTAGCGCGGGACGATGCGCCGCGAACCCAGTCGCTCGGCGGCGCGCGCCCTCGTCATGGACCGAAGGCGCCGATCGCGACCACAGTGACCCCATCCGCCCACCGGTCTGACTGACCAGTGCCGGTGATCACCGTGAGCACCGGCTCTTCGGCGTCGACGCTGCGCACGAAGCCGCGCAGGCTGGCGGCGGCAGCGTCGACGGTGTCGGCGCTGACGAGCGCGGCGCCAGCGCGCCAGCACATCGTCAAGTTCAGCACCGGCAGTACTCGGAATGTCGCGCACCGAGCCTGCCCAGTCGTCGATGTGGGCGACCCTCAGTCGTCAATGTGAAGAGCGATGAGTAGTCGATGCGTGACCGCCGCCGGGGCGAAGCCCCGGCCCTCGAGCTCTTTGGGCACGCCTCCCACCGCGCCACTACGAGACCGTTCAGCCGGTCGCCGACGCCGCGTGGAAGGTCGCTGTGAGGTCAGCGGCGCCGCGGATCTCCGTGGTGATGATCGCGTCGGCGTGCGCACGGGCCCAGTGACGTAGCCAGCAGGTCAGTTGCCCGCGCGCTACGGAGGAGAACGTCGGATCTCCGCGGCTGCGGCAGCGATCAACGGCGCGAGCGCGACCCTCCACCTGGGCAGGTCAGTGGCCAGCGTCGCCCACGTCATCGACCGGTTGATCTGGTCATATTGATGGACGACGAAGTTGCGGTTGGCGATGGCCAGGGCCCAATCGACCCCTGGCGGCGCGACCACGCCAAGCCGCGCAAGCCGGTTGGCGGACTCACCGAGCTTGATCATGAGCGAGTCCCCAGCCTCCTGAAGGATGTCGTCGCAGTGGTACGCATCGGGTCCGCGCGCGACGATCTCCTCCGCGCGGTGGAGCCACGCCTCCATGTGGAGGATCTCCTTCGCGGCGCGCAGGTGCATTACAGCGGCACGGCTTCACGAGTGACATCGTCGTCGATTCCGGGGCGAATCCCTCCATAATCGACCAGGTCAATCTCCCGTCCAAGTATGTCGACCAGGAGTTGTCGAAAGCCCACGAACTCCAGCGACGACGTCCCCTCGGGCGCCTGGACCAGGAGGTCGATGTCGGACTGCTCTGTGGCAACTCCGCGTGCAACCGACCCGAAGACCGCAAGTCGTGCGTAGCCTCGCTCGGCCGCGAGTGCCTTGATCACCGGCGTCGCCGCCGCCAGCAGCTCGCGTGGATGAACGCCATCGAGTGCAGGAGCCGACTTCAGTTGCTGGCTCACCGCAGGCTGCGAGATTCCTAGGGTGGCGGCGATCTCACGCTGCGACATCCCAGTTGCCGCCATCGCCCGCAGGACGAGGATGCGACGCACGCGCGCAGTCGCCTCGTCGCGTCGCGCGTCGCGGTACTCGGACTCGAGGCTCATAAGCCCAACTTATCAAGCCCCGCGCGCGACGGACAGCCTTGGGGATAACTCCCCCGCTATTCTCGCCCTATCGGGCACCACACGCTGAGGGGGCTGGAATGGCCGGATTCGCCGTCGTCGATCTGGAGACCACCGGCTTCGCATACAACCACTCCGACCGCGTCTGCGAGATCGCGGTCGTGCTCGTCGACCCAGAAGGCAAGCGGGAGGACTCGTACACGACGCTGATCAATCCCCAGCGCGACCTGGGCGCGCAGCACATCCACGGAATCGACGCCAGGGACGCGCGTCTCGCGCCCACATTCGGCCAGATCGCCGGCGACCTCACGGGCATGCTCGCGGGACGAGTCCTCGTCGCGCACAACAGCGCGTTCGATGCGTCGTTCCTCACGGCCGAGTATGCGCGCGCCGGCTGGCCGCTGGACCTCACCCGCGACATGACGCTGTGCACGATGCGCATGGCGCGTGAGTTCGGCGCACCGGCCAAGCTCAGCGCGTGTTGCGACCACTTTGGCATCCCGCTCGACAATGCCCACGCCGCACTGGCGGACGCGACGGCCACCGCCTCCCTGCTCGCCGCCTACATGGAACGCTCGCCCCGGCGGGACGTGTGGGACCAGTGGCTCGCCTTCGGAGAGTCGATCGCCTGGCCCACGCCCCCGCGACTGGCCACGCGGGCGGTCCCGAGAGGGGCATCGTCCCCAGGAAGCAGCCTGCTCGCGGACGTGACGCGACGCCTCGCAGCAACCGCGCACTCGGACGTCCCGGGCGGCGACGAGTACCTCGACCTGCTCGATCGCGTACTGCTCGATCGAAGGATCTCCACGCCTGAGCGCCGCGCGCTCGAGGGACTCGCGGGAGCGCTGGGACTCGGCGTGCACGATGTCGCGGTCCTCCACCGCAAGTACCTCCTGGGTGTGGTGGACCTTGCGTGCGAGGACGCCATCTTCAGCGCCGACGAGCAGGCCGCGGTCATCCAGCTTGCCTCCCTGCTGGAACTGCAGGACCTTGAGGTCGAGGCGCTGCTCGCGGATGCGGCCTCCCGAGTGGCGACCGCATCGACCCAGGTAGAGCTGCACGCGGGTGACATGGTGGTACTTACCGGGATGTCGATGGACCGCAAGCGCGAACTCACCGCGATCGCGCAGTCGCGCGGGCTGGTGGTGTGGCCCGGCGTCAAGAAGGGCGTGCGGGCCGTCGTGGCAAAGGATCCCGCGTCGCAGTCGGGTAAGGCAAGCAAGGCTCGCGCGTACGGGATTCCCGTGGTGGGCGAGGACGTGCTCACGGCGTGAGGGCGTCCTGGCCAGAGGGGACGATGCCGGGCATGCCCCGGCACTACTCGCCGGGGGCGGGCTCGCCTCCCGCCTGCGTCCTGGTCCGCGAGGGCGTGGCTCGCTTGATCAGCCCTCCGATGGCACCCGCCGCGTCGCCGGCCTTGGCGGCGGCGGCACGGGCAGCCCCTCCGACCGCCGCGCCCGTGGCGGCCCCCGCGGACTTCACCGCCGTCACGGCACGCGCCTCCTCGGGTTCGCCGTCACCGTCGACGTCGACCTTGCGGAATGCCTCGGTGGCCTCGACCACCCGGCTCCACACGCTCTCGCCGAAGCCCTTGGCGGAGTCCGCCGCCGACCGCATCGCGACCACCGCCTTCGAGGGGTCGGGGATTCCGTCGCCATCCGAGTCGGTGAGCTCAAGCCACTCGGGCCACTGCTCGGCGGGTGCGGAGAAGCCCTCGCGGCAGGACTTCACGACGCCGCTGCCGAAGTAGTACGAGGTGACGCCACCCGCCACGGCACCGATCACGGGGACGGCCTTCGAGCCGACCCGCACTCCCGCGATGGTCGCGCCCTTGGCGATCGCCTCGCGCGCCAGCACCATGGTGACTGGCACCAGTGCGGAGTCGGGGAGCTGCTGGGCGAGCAGGTCGCCCCACTTCGCGCCGCCCGCGGGGACGGCGGCGCCCGCGACCGCGCGCGCACCCGAGATGGTGGCCCCTGCCGGCAGCGCCGACATCACGATCTCCGTCACACGGCTCTTGCGCTTCTCCCCCAACAGCGCGCCCAGCACGACGGCCTTGGCGCGCTCGGGGTCGTCAATGGGGATGCCACGCAACTCGGCCATGCACAGGGCAAACAGCGCGGTCGTCTCGTAGAAGAACAGGAGGTCCGCGACCCCGAGCCCGATCGCGACGGGGATCCCGACCACGGGGATGCTCGCGGAGGCACCCGCAGCGGCGCTCGCGGTGGTGGTGGTCGCCACGTACTGCGACTCAATCTTCTTCATGATCGCGACAGGAGACGCGGTCGGGTCCTTCCGGCGCAGCTCCTTGATGTACGCCGTCGCCGCGGGCCGCTGCACGGCGATGGCCTTGAACACTCGCTCTTGGAAGTCGGCGGGCAAGGCGATGGCGGAAGTCGACGGCTCGTTGGCCCCATCGGTTGTCGTTGCGGTCATCGTGGTGCGCCCCCTCGGCAAGGTGTCCGTTTCACGCCCGCGCGCCTGTGCCCGGGCTGGTGGTGAACACCGTAGCGGGCGGGTGCGACAGCATGCCCGTGCCCCGCTGATCACCCCGTCCCCGGGCGGCAACCTTGTCCGCGGCGGCATTGCGCGCGGATCGGTGACGCCTTGACGGGAAACGGCCCGATGAGCGTCAAAGCTCACGGATGTGGCCCGCCACGCGTTCTGCAAATGCCGGGCAACCAGCAGCCACGAATCGCGCCGGCAAGTCCGACGCGGGATCGCGCCCTCGCCAGTACTCCCACTGCCTGCGCACCATGCGACGCACGGCGTCCGGACCGGAATCATCAGCGAGCACCAAGAAGCCGTCTGCGCTGACGATGTCGTACGAGAGTGCACCCATCGAGGCGGGGTCGAGGTCGAGGAAGCCACGGTCGTCGGTCACGAGGATGCCCACCTGACCTGCGACGGCGGCCGAGTGGACATGGCGATCGTCTCTATCCGCCAGACCGGGCATCTCGAGAATGGGATAGCCCTCTATCCGCTCGCTCATGACCTGGGACACCTTGTCACGCACAGCCGCGACGACGCGACCATCGAGCCGGGGTTGCGTCGTCGCAAGTGATAGAGCGTCTCCGCGAGGATGTCCTCGGTCCAGCAGGTCGCAAACATCCCGGGCGACTCGATCTGAATCAGGAAGATTGCGTCTCGCAAAGTGCGCGACATCAGCACATTCGCATCAAGCAGCACCCTCGTCGGCATGTCGAGACGCTATCGCACCGCCCCGACATCACTCGATGTCGAAGTCATCCTCGAGAGCGAGCAACTCTTCGAGTGCCGCCCGTTGCGCCCGGATCCGCCGGTTCCTCAGCGCGACCACATCGGCGGTCTTGACCCGCGTGTGCGTACCCACCTTGTGCGAGGGGAGTTCACCCGTGCGCACCCACTTCATCAGAGTCGTCCGGCTGACACCCAACTGCTCAGCTGCCACTGTGGTCGTGAGTTCGGGTGGAATGCTGCCCACCGTCACGGTGTGCCCATCGGCGATCTCGCGAAGGACACGCGCGAGAAGGTCGGCGAAATCGGGCGTCAGTTCGGGCGCTCCGGCCAGGGCGAGTCGTTCACCGCGCTCCGGCATGGACCGCTCGAGAAACGCAACCAACCGCGCGGCCTCTCGACGCTCGGCCGGATCCGCAAACACTGTCGACGAACCGAGTTCCGGCATGTCCTCTCCCCACTCACTGAAGTTGCAAGTGTGCCCTACTTTCATTCATAAGTGCAACCCTTCTTGCCCGTCGCTAGGCTGAGCGCCACAGTCTGAGGGGACCCACATGCACATCGAAGGCGACGTGATCACGTGGAGCGCGAGCGAGCTCGCTCGCGCCTCCGCGTGCGAGTTCGGATTCCTGCGAGACCTGGACGCGAGGCAGGGTCGCATCGCCCCGCTCCCCGACAACCCGGACGCGATGCTGGAACGCACCAGCGTGCTGGGTGCGCAGCACGAGCAGCGCGTCCTCGAGCGCTACAGGCACCAGCACGGCGACGCCGTCGTGGTCATCCCCCGCCCCGATCGCGCGGCGGGCGTCACCACAGCGGAGGCCCACCGCCTCACCCGCGAGGCCCTCACACACCGCGCCCCGGTGGTCGCCCAGGCCGCGCTCGAGAGCGTCCACGACGGCGCCCGCTACGTGGGTTACGCGGACTTCGTGGTCCTCGAGGCGGACGGCACGTACAGGGTCGAGGACACCAAACTGGCCCGCAGCGCCAAGGTCACCGCGCTACTCCAACTCGCCGCCTATGCGGAGGCGCTCGAGGCGATGGGCATGCGGGTGCACCCCACGGTCTCGCTGGTGCTGGGCGACGGCACCCGCACCGACTACTCGCACGCGGACATCGCTCCGGTGCTGCAC
The DNA here is from genome assembly GCF_030296675.1 of Demequina sediminis. Lineage (GTDB taxonomy): Bacteria > Actinomycetota > Actinomycetes > Actinomycetales > Demequinaceae > Demequina > Demequina sediminis. The sequence goes on from NZ_AP027736.1 coordinate 1,243,700, forward strand.
CTGCGCCGGGACCGGCTGCTGGCGATGGTCCGCGAGCGCCAACGCGACGGCGCCACCAACGGACCGCCCGTCGCCTGGAACGACCCTCGCTACACGATCTGCGGCGCGTGCCCGCACTGCGAGACAGAAATCGAGGCGACCGACGACATCCTCACGGTCGCCACCCTGAGCCGCGGCCAGCGCGAGCGCCTCCACGCCGCGGGAATCGTCACCACCGCCGACCTGGCGGCACGTACGGGACCCGTCCCGGGCATCGGCCGGGAAACCCTCGACCGTCTGCGCGAGCAGGCCCGCCTCCAGGCCAGCGCCACGCGGGGCGCCCCTCCCCGTATGAGGTGGTGGATGCGGAGGCGCTGCGCATGATCCCCGCACCGAGCCCCGGCGACATCTTCTTCGACTTCGAGGGCGACCCGCTCTATTCCGAGGGCGAGGGCGCCACCTGGGGGCTCGATTATCTGTGGGGCTGGGTCGACGCCGCGGGCGAGTTCCACCGGCTGTGGGCTCACGACTTCGCGGGCGAACGCGAGGCGCTCACCGCCTTCCTCGCTCACGTGGCTGAGCTGAGGGCCGCACACCCGGGCATGCACATCTACCACTACGCCCCCTACGAGCGCACGCATCTGTTCGCGATGGCGGCGCGCTGGGGAATCGGCGAGCATGCCGTGGATGACCTGCTGAGGGCCGATGCCCTGGTGGACCTCTATCCGATCGTCCGGCGGGCGCTGCGGGTGGGTTCGGCGTCGTATTCGATCAAGAAACTCGAGCCGCTTTACATGGGCGACCAGCATCGCGAGGGCGTGGACAACGCGGGCGACTCGATCGTGGAGTACGCGGAGGCGTGTGCCGCGCGCGAGGCAGGCGACACCACGGACTACACCCGGCGCCTGGCGGACATCGAGCAGTACAACGCCTACGACTGCCGCTCGACCCTGGCACTGCGGGACTGGCTGCTGGAGCGCGCGGCCGAGCACGGCGTCACCCCGCACGCACCCGACGTCCCCGCCGAGGCCGGGGCGAGCGAGGACACGGACGCCGATGCCGGCCCGTCCGCCCTGGAGGTCGCGCTCGAGGCGCGCGCGGCGCAGGCGAGCGACGCGACCGATGCCGCCGCCTACCGGATCGCGGGCGCGGCGGTGGATTACCACCGCAGGGAGCGCAAGTCCTTCTGGCACGACCACTTCGCACGCCTCACCGATCCCAAGGAGGACTGGGCGGAGACGCGCGACGTGTTCGACGTCTCCCACGGCGAGGTGCTGCGCGACTGGTTCAAGGAGGGCAAGCAGCGCGTTCTGCGCCGTCACGTGAGGCTCCACGGGGTGCCCGCGCCGGGCTCGCGCTTCGCGGGCGCCCAGCCATTCGCCCTCTATGACGATGCCCCCTACGCGTCGCGCGCAGCCGTGGGCGAGCGCACCGCGCATGTGGTGACGGTACTCGCCGAAGGCGACGACTGGGTCGACATCGAGGAGACCGAGAAGCAGGGCGAGACGTGGACCTCCATGCCGACCGCGCTCACGCCCGCCAAGCCGCCGAACACGGCCTCGATCGAGGCGGCCATCGCGGCCTGGGGCGACCGCGTGGCGGGCGCGGACCGGTGGCCGGCGGACCCGGCATCGGACCTGTTGCGGCGCGTGCCGCCGCGAGTGAGCGGCGCGGAACTGACGCCGGCGAGTGATCCCGACGACACCGTCGGGCCGCTCGTGGACTCACTGTGGCGCCTGGATCGTAGCTATGTGGCGGTGCAGGGGCCGCCTGGCACGGGCAAGACCTACGTGGGGTCGCACGCGATCGCCGCGCTGGTGCGCCAGCACGGATGGAAGGTGGGCGTGGTCGCGCAGTCGCACGCCGTCGTGGAGCACATGCTCGACGCCGTGGTCGAGGCGGGCGTGGACCCTCGCCTGGTGGGCAAGGTGCCCAAGGATGCGGCCGCGCCGGTGCGGTTCACGGCCATCGCGAGGGACGGTCATGCCGCTTTCGCCGCGGAGCGCCCGGGCGGGTACGTGATCGGCGGCACGGCGTGGGACATGACCAACCCCAAGCGCATCACGCCCGGCCAGCTGGACCTGCTGGTGGTGGACGAGGCCGGCCAGTTCGCGTTGGCGGACACCATCGCGGCGGCGCAGTCGGCGTCGCGCCTGCTGCTGTTGGGCGACCCGCAACAGCTGCCGGCGGTGACGCAGGGCGTGCACCCGGCGCCCGTGGACACGCCGGCGCTCGACTGGCTGAGCGCGGGTCACGACGTGCTGCCGGCGGAGTTCGGCTACTTCTTGGGGCAGAGCAGGCGCATGGCCGATGCGGTGGCCGGGCCCGTCTCGCGCCTCTCCTATGCGGGGGCGTTGGTGTCGCACGCGTCGACGCTGTCGCGGATGCTCGCCGGGGTGGAGCCCGGGCTGGTCGCGGTGCCCGTGCCGCATGCGGGGTGTTCGACGTCGTCTCCCGAGGAGGCCGCGGAGGTGGTGCGGATGGTGCGCGAGCTGCTCGGGACGTTGTGGACCGATCCGGCGGCGGGGCGCGTCGAGGATCCGCTCACGCAGGCGGACTTCATTGTGGTGACGCCGTACAACGCTCAGCGCGGCGAGGTGATGAGCGCGCTCGCCGCCGCAGGGCTGGGGGAGGTGCGCGTGGGCACGGTCGACAAGTTCCAGGGGCAGGAGGCCGTGGTGTCGATCGTGACGCTCGCAGCCTCCTCGGCGGCGGACGTGCCGCGCGGCATGGAGTTCCTCATCAACCGCAACCGGCTGAACGTCGCCATCTCGCGCGCCAAGTGGGCCGCGAGGCTGGTGTACTCGCCGGGGCTCTTGGGGCATATGCCGGGGACGCCTCAGCGGTTGGTCGAACTGGGGCGGTTTGCGAGGTTGGTGGAGGTGGGGCCGAGCCGCGACTGAGCGGAGCGATTGTCGGGCGCGTGCCTCGGGCAACCGCGGCTATTCGGAGTCAGGCTCCGGTGGCTTCGTTCGCTTCCTCAACCGCCGGGATGCGACAGATGGCCTCCTAGACCGGGAAGAACACAGGCTTGGAGGGCTGAGCTGGCGCGGCGAACCTGGAGAACTTGCCGTCCTGGCGCGGTGCAACGCGGCACGCGCCCGGGTCGTGCCGGACGCCGACCCCGCGTAGGAGGTCGGCAGCGCCGCAGATCTCCGTGATGACGATCGCGTCGGCGCGCGCGCTGGGCCCCATGCCCCGGTAACCGCGCGCGCGGGTTTCCTGGATGAGGGCGTCGAGCCCGTCGGTCGAGAGGATTCGGATGACGTCCATGACACGCCTCCTCTTGCGACGGTAGGCGTGTTCTGCGGGGAGGCTAGGGACTTCGGTCCTTCAGAGGGACGATGCACGGAATAGCCGGGCTCTCCGTGTCGACCGTGCCGGGCGGCACCGCCTCAACGCGCCGCCCGACCTGCGTCGTCAGTCCGCGATCCGCTGCTCGGACGCCTCGATTGCGGAGAACTTCTGCTTCATCGTCTCGTTACCGCGAGTGAGCTTCTTGACGGTGAGCGCGGTTGCCTTGTCGTTGGCCAGCCGGAGGTTGTTGCCCGAGCCGAGCAGCGCGTCCTTGACCTTCTGCAGGCGGTCGATCGCCTTGTCGATCTCCTCGATCGCGGTGTCGAACTTGCGCTTCGCCAGGTCGTAGTTGCGACCGAAGGCCGCCTTGAAGTCCTCGAGCTCGTTCTCAAAGTTGGTGACGTCGATGTTCTGCTTGGAGAGCTGCTCGAGCTCCGCCTTGACCGTGATGGTGTCCTGGGCGGCGTTGCGAAGCAGCGCGATCATCGGCAGGAAGAACTGCGGACGGATCACGAACATCTTGGGGTACGCGTGGGAGACGTCCGTGATTCCGGTGTAGAGCTCGGAGTCCTCCTCGAGCATGGAGACGAGCACCGCGTACTCGCAGCCCTTGTCGTTGCGGTCCTTGTCGAGCTTGGCGAAGAAGTCGCTGTTCTTCTTCCTCGTCGAGGAAGCGTCCGACTCGTTCTTCATCTCGAACATGATCGAGACATATTCGACGCCGTCATCGCTGAAGTCGCGGAACACATAGTCGCCCTTGGTGCCGCCCGATGCGTCGTTGTCCTTGGCGAACTCGGCGTTGGGAAACGCGAGGGAACGCATGCGGTTGAACTCGATCTCGCAGTGCTGCTCGAGAGTCTCGCCGAGCAACTTAACCGAGAGCTTCGCCTTCATATCCTTGTAGCGGGCGATGAGCTCGTCCTTCACGGCGAGTTCCATGGCGTGCGACTCCTTGAGCGCAGCTTCCTGACCTTCTGCTCGGCCGCCTGCAGTTCCAGCTTGCTCTTCGCCTCGAGGAGGCCCTTTTCTGCGGCCGACAACGCCTTCGCGACAGCCAGCTCCTGGTTCGCCGCTGCGGCCTTGAGCTCGCCCTTGAGCTGCTGGATCTCGGTGTCCTTCGTAGCGCTCGTCTGCTGCGCCTGCTGCTGTGCGCTCGCGACGGCGAGCGCAATCTCGGTCTCCTTGGCCTTCTCAGCCGCGGCGAGACGCGCGTGGAGCTCGCCCTCGAACTCGGCGGTGCGGACCTGCTGGACGATGTCGGCGTACTGCGCCTCATCGATGGTGAAGAGGGTGCCGCAATTCGGGCACTTGATCGTGTTCGGCGTGTGGTTCGGCGTGATGTCAGTCACGGGCGTCTCCAAGAGGTGTGTCAACGGATGCCACAGGCGGGGCGTCCCCCAGCGGCGCCCCGCCTGTGGCTGCGACGTGTGCCGCTAGCTAGATGCTGCATCAGGCACTGACCGCGCCGGGCAATGCGCTTGATAAGCCGTCTTATCAGTCAATCCAGACCACAAATGACCCACTACCGGTACCTTGGTCTCATGCCCACTGCGCACTCGCACCTGATCGACCTGGCCGGCGTTGCCCGCCTGGCTGGCGTGCAGCGGCCTGTGGCCTCGATGTGGCGTACACGCTTCGCCACCGCACGGGATCCCTTTCCTGCTGCGGTGCATCAGATGGGCGGAAGGCCCCAGTTCGCGGTTCAGCAGGTGGCCGAATGGCTCGTCCGCACTCGGCATGGCAACAACCCGGCAGCACGCGAGGATGCCGCTGCCGCGGCAACTCCGACGGACTTCTCCTTCTCTGACGAGGGCGCGGTCGCGGAACTGGAGGCCCTCGTCGCGCTATTCGCCCTCTCCGAGGACCTGCACGGACCCGGGAGCCACAAGCTCGAGGAGGTCGCTGCCACGATCGACCCTCGCGACGGCCTGCTGCGAAGCGAGATCACCGCGCACGTCCGTCGTGGTGCGCCGTGGCTCGACTACGCCATTCTCCTCATCGACGCGTGCTACTCACCGTCCGCCGCATTGGCGCTCATCGCTCAACGTTCGGCGGCGTCGAACCGGTCGGCAGGGTCCGCCGGACCGCTGGTGAACGATGCGCTTGCCCTGGTCATGGAGGCCACGCGCGCCCTCATGGCTCCCGACGCCACCGTGGTGCTGGACCCCAGCGATCCCGCGCTCTCCTCGACGATGGCGGCGAGTCTCGGCGACGACGTGCGTCTGACCCTCCCTGCGGAGGCCGATGCGCGGCGGGTGCGACGCAGGCTTCGCGTCGACGGGCACTGGCTCGCCGACCCCGACGATGCGACGGCTCGTGGCATCGCTGTGGCGCGCGTTCCGTCTCGCCGGGACGACGATGTGGCCGCGATGCTACAAGCTGTCGATGAGGTCGCGCTGTCGCTGCGCGATTCAGACGCAGCGGTGGTGATCGGCCCTGCGAGGGTGCTCACTGACCCATTGACGTCTGAGGATGAGCAAGCACGCGCCCACATCCTTCGTTCCGGTCGCGTCCGCGGGATCGTGCGCCTCCCTCCGGGACTCGTCGACAGCGCCTCACGCGAGCCACTCGCCATGTGGGTGCTCGGAACGCCGGCGGGGAACGTTCCGGCCTCGGAGCGATTCACAGCCGTAGCCGACCTCAGCCAGAATCCCCTCACCCCCGCCGCCCGCGCCGATCTGGTCTCGGATGTGATCGCCGGGATGGGTAGCGGTCGGGATGTGCGCGCCCACCACTTCCGGTTCGCGACCTTCGTGCGGACGGCGTCGCTGCAGGCTCGCAGCGACTCGCTCGTCGCTGCCGCATCCCGGAAGCGCCCGTTCGCTCCCAACGACGTGGCAGATCTTCCCGCGCTCCTAGATATCGCGGCAGAAGCCGTGCGTGATGACGTCGCCCCGATCCCGATCGCGCCCGACTCTCATGCCGCCCCGCGGGCCGCATCCGTGTCCGAACTGATTGGCGCTCGACACTTGCGACGCATTCGCGGTACGAGGCTCAGCCCTGACTTGCTGGGACGCGAGGGACTAGTTGTTGTCACGGCATCGGACCTCGATCACCCTTCAACCATCGGGACCACGCGTGTCGATCAACTCGCGTTCGCGGCACAGCATCCGTCCGCGACGCTCACCCGACCCGGTGACGTGATCTTCCGCACGTCCCCCACCGCTGCCGCGTGGGTCGATGCCGACGGCTCGAAGGTGGTTGCCTACCCCGCCCGCGTGCTGCGCATCACGGCGAGCGACCCCGGCGGACTCGTCCCCGAAATCGTCGCGGCCGACATCGCGAGTGCCCCCGGCGGTGCCGGAGCATGGAAGCGATGGATGCTGCGCCGCGTCGCCCCGCACACCGTTGCGCCTCTACGCCAGGCCCTGGCTGAAGTCGCAAATGCCCGCAGTGAACTCGAGGCGCGCGCGGCTCGCCTCGAAGAGTATTCCGCCCTGATCGTCGCCGGTGCGACGTCGGGAGCGGTGACCATGATTGAGACCAACCACGCTGCAGCAGCGGCGTCCACGCAGTAAGGACCCACCATGCCCCGCGCACAGAAAGTCGTCCCACAGGCGCCGTCAACCATGAAGGAGCTGAAGGACACGCTCTGGAAGGCCGCCGACAAGCTCCGCGGCTCTATGGATGCGTCCCAGTACAAGGACGTCATCCTCGGGCTCGTGTTCCTGAAGTATGTGTCCGACGCGTTCGACGAGCGCCGGGCCGGCATCCGCGCCGAACTGGTCGGGGAAGGGTATGACGAGGACCAGATCGCCGAGCTCATCGACGACACCGACGAGTACACCGGCCGTGGCGTGTTCTGGGTGCCCGCGAACGCCCGCTGGGGATTCCTCGCCGAGAACGCCAAGGGCATCGGCCCTGCGATGGGCCAGGCGGAGAAGTCGATCGGCCTGCTCATCGACGAGGCGATGGATGCCGTCATGCAGGCCAACCCGCAACTGTCCGGCACCCTCCCCCGCATCTTCAACCGTGACAACGTCGACCAGCGCCGCCTCGGCGAACTCGTCGACCTGTTCAACACCGCGCGCTTCGCCGCCCAAGGCCAGGGTGGGACGGACGGGCGCCGCGCCCGCGACCTGCTCGGCGAGGTGTACGAGTACTTCCTCGAGAAGTTCGCCGCCGCCGAAGGCAAGCGCGGCGGAGAGTTCTATACCCCCGCTGGCGTCGTCCGCGTGCTCGTCGAACTCCTCCAGCCGACCCGCGGCCGCGTGTACGACCCCGCATGCGGGTCGGGCGGCATGTTCGTGCAGGCCGAGAAGTTCATCGACGCCCACCACGGCGAGGGCAGCGACATCTCCGTCTACGGGCAGGAGCTCAACGAGCGCACCTGGCGCATGGCGAAGATGAACCTCGCCATCCACGGCCTCACCGGCAACCTCGGTCCCCGCTGGGGCGACACGTTCGCCCGCGACCTGCACCCCGACTTGCAGGCCGACTACATCATGGCCAACCCGCCCTTCAACATCAAGGACTGGGCCCGCAACGAAGAAGACCCCCGCTGGCGCTACGGCGTGCCCCCAGCCGGCAACGCGAACTACGCGTGGATCCAGCACATCCTCTCCAAGCTCGCCCCCGGCGGACAGGCCGGCGTCGTCATGGCCAACGGTTCCATGTCGTCGAACTCCGGCGGCGAGGGCCAGATCCGCGCCGAGATCGTCGAAGCCGACCTCGTGTCCTGCATGGTCGCCCTGCCGACCCAGCTGTTCCGCTCGACCGGCATCCCGGTGTGCGTGTGGTTCTTCGCGAAGGACAAGGGCGCGCGGGCGGGCGAGGTGCTCTTCATTGACGCTCGTGGCCTCGGGCACATGGTCGACCGCGCAGAGCGCGCCCTGTCAGACGACGACATCGCGAAGATCGCAGGCACCTTCCACGCGTGGCGCGGCGTCGAATCGGATGCTGCGCCCGACGAGTACGCGGACATTCCGGGGTTCTGCTACTCGGCAACGCTCGCCGAAATCAAGGCCGCCGACTACGCGCTCACCCCAGGGCGGTACGTCGGCGCGGCCGAGGCCGAGGCCGACGGCGAGCCGATCGAAGAGAAGCTCGCGCGGTTGCGGGCCGAGCTCGAGGCGAAATTCGTTGAGTCGGCGCGGCTAGCCGAGGCCGTGCGCGAACAGATGGGGCGGCTCTCGTGACCGCGTTCGCGGACTTGCTCGAGTCGCCGCTACGAAGCGGATTCACGATTCCCGCGGCATCTCGCGGGACCGGCGTACGAATGCTCAACATGGGCGAGCTCTTTAAGTATCCACGCGTGCCCGACATCGAGATGGTCCGGGTAAACGCTCCAAGTGCGGCCGAGGATCGGGCCTACCTGAAGAAGAACGATCTCCTTTTCGCGCGCCGCTCCTTGACGCTCGAGGGCGCGGGCAAGTGCGCGATCGTCGCTGAGGTCACTACGCCGACGACTTGGGAGAGTTCGATCATTCGCGCTCGCGTAGACGCCAACAGGGCGAGCGCCCCCTTCCTGTATTACTACTTTCGATCACCGCAGGGCCGCCGTCAGATGGAGACAATCGTCGAACAGGTGGCAGCGGCCGGCATCCGCCTCACCGATCTCGCCAAACTCAACGTCCCTAGCCCTCCCCTCCCCGAGCAGCAGGCGATCGCCGAGGTGCTGGGCGCTCTCGACGACAAGATCGCCGCCAACACCGCCCTCGCCGCCACCGCCGAGCGCATCGCCTCGGCCACCTACGACGCGATGACTCGGACGTGGCCACGCGTATTGATGAGCACTGTGCTCGACCCGATTCTCGGCGGCACGCCCGCGCGAGCGCGGGAGGACTACTGGGCCGGTGGCGACCAGCTTTGGATATCGGCCCGCGACATCACGTCCGCCCCTAGCCACGTTGTGGTCGATACCGCCGAGAAGATCACGTCAGCGGCCCTTGCTGAAACCAAGGCCAAGGCGCTGCCCGCGGGGTCAGTGATCTTGACGGCACGTGGAACGGTAGGTGAGGTTGGCCGCCTGGCGCGACCCGCTTCCTTCAACCAGTCGTGCTACGGCTTCCGCCCAGACGTCTTGCCGCCGAGCCTCCTCTACTTCGCGGTTCTTCAGGCTACCGAACGTGCCAAAGCCGTCGCGCACGGATCCGTGTTCGACACAATCACGAAGGCCACGTTCGACCACCTCCATCTCGCATGGGACGAAGTGCAGGCACCCCGCGCGGAGGTGCAAATAGCACCCCTGCTTCAAGTCGTCGCTACGTCGATCGAAGAAAACCGCACCCTCGCAGCGACCCGCGACGCGCTGCTCCCCCAGCTCATGTCGGGCAAGCTCCGCGTTCGCGACGCTGAGGCTGCGGCATCCGAGGCGGGAGCCTGATGCCATACGAGCTTGGGCATCGGCTCGTCATCGGAATCGCGTCGAGCGCGCTCTTCGACCTGACGGACTCCGATGCATACTTCCGCGCGCATGGCGAAGAGGCGTACCGCACCTATCAAGCGGGCCGAATCGATGAGACGCTCGGTCCCGGCGTTGCCTTCGGATTCATTCGCAAGTTGTTGGGCCTCAATGATCTACGCCCCGATGACCCGCTCGTCGAGGTGATCGTCCTCTCCAGGAATGATCCCTCGACCGGGCTTCGCGTCATGCGGTCGATCGAGGCGCACGGCCTCGCGATCAGCCGCGCCATCTTCACCCAAGGCGAGTCACCCTACGAGTACATCGGGGCGTTGTCGATGTCACTCTTCCTGTCGGGTCAGGAGCAGAGCGTGCGTGATGCCATGGCTGCCGGCTTTCCCGCCGGGCTTGTACTGGCGTCAGCCGATTCCGGTCGTGACGATGACACCGTGCGAGTCGCGCTTGACTTCGATGGTGTGATCGCAAGCGACGAGTCCGAGCAGGTGTTTCAAAGCGGCGGCGGACTGCCCGCCTTCCACCAACACGAGGTGGAGAAGAGGACCGTCCCGCTCGCGCGCGGCCCCCTCAGCGAGTTCCTGCGCGACCTCAACATGATTCAGAGCGTCGAGCGCGAGCATCGTCAGACGAATCCCGACTACCAGCCGCGGCTCCGCGTCTCGATCGTCACCGCCCGAAACGCGCCCTCGCACGAGCGAGCCGTCAACACTCTCGAGGAGTGGGGCGTCACCGTCAACGACGCCTTCTTCCTCGGCGGTATCGACAAGGGCACCATCCTGCAGGTCATGCGACCCGATATCTACTTCGATGACCAGCGAGGCCACCTCGAATCCACGTCGAGGCATGCGGCGAGCGTGCATATCCCTTACGGCATCGCGAACGAACGGCCAGCGACGACGGCTTCCGCGAATCGGGTGGGACCGGCCGTTGCCAGCGGCGAGGCACCACAGCCCGAAAGCCAGGCCACCGACACGGCAACGGGCCGCATCGTCTCTCGCTCGATAGAAAACACCACCACATGAGCAGCACTGCGACGCCGCGAGCGGCCAAGGGTCGCGCGGGAGACGAACCATCCATGAACCATCGACGCCGAGGACCTGGAGAACTGACGTGACCGCACTGTCTGAAGCAGATTGGGAACAGGACGCGCTCGAAACCCTGGCCGAGCCCCTTGGCTGGCGCCCAGCCAGGGGCGAAGACATCGCGCCCGGGACGAGCGAGCGCGAGACGTGGGACGACATCCTCATCAGACCGCGCCTGCTCGACGCGCTGCGTCGCCTCAACCCCGGCGTCCCCGGCGAGTACCTCCAGCAGGCGGTCGCTGAGATCGCAGCGCCGAAATCGCAGGATGCGATCACCGAGAATCACCGCATCCACGAGTACCTGGTCGCCGGATACCCGTTGTCCTACATCGACTCCGATGGGGTCGAGCGAAACCCGCGGCTCCGGCTGCTCGGCTCCGACCCTGCGGAGAACGACTGGCTGGCCGTGAACCAGGTGACGATCCGCCAGGGTGATCTGCACCGCCGGTTCGACATCGTGCTTTTCGTCAATGGCATGCCCCTGGTCATCGTCGAGTTGAAGCGGGCGGGCTCCGCATCCACCGGCGTCGCGCCGGCCCACGCACAGCTGCAGACCTACTTGCGCGAGTTCCCCATGGCGTTTCGGTTCTGCGTGCTCACCCTCGCGAGCGACGGGCTGGAGGCGAAGTACGGCACTCCCTTCACCCCGCTCAACCACTTCGCGCCGTGGAACGTAAATGACGATGGCGCACCGCTCCAGCAACCGCGCATTGAGGACGCCGTCTCCGTGGAGCCCATTGACGACGCGCTCAACGGGCTCTTCAACCAGGAGCGGTTCCTGCAGTTGGTACGCAACTTCACCGCGTTCGATGAGGGCGCGGACGGGCTGGTCAAGCGCATCGCGAAACCCCACCAGTACTTCGCAGTCACCAAAGCTGTCGGAAGCACCGTGCAGGCCGTTGAGACGAACGGCAAGGCCGGCGTCGTCTGGCACACCCAGGGCTCCGGCAAGTCCATGGAAATGGAGCTGTACACGAACCTGGTGTCGCGGCATCCGAAGCTCAAGAACCCCACCGTGGTGGTCGTCACCGACCGCACCGAGCTCGACGGCCAGCTGTTCCAGACCTTCGACCAGAGCCTTCTTCTCGCCGAGAAGCCCGTGCAGGTGCGGGAGCGGGCGCACCTGCGCGACGAACTACGCAATCGGGTCACGGGCGGCATCTACTTCACGACGCTCCAAAAGTTCGGGCTGACCGAGGTGGAGAAGCAGTCCGGTACCCAGCATCCGCTGCTCACCGACCGTCGCAACGTCATCGTCATCGTCGACGAGGCGCACCGCAGCCACTACGACGACCTCGACGGGTACGCCCGACACCTCCGCGATGCGCTGCCGAACGCCACTCTGATCGCCTTCACCGGCACGCCCATCTCGCTCGCCGAGCGCGACACCCGGGCGGTGTTCGGCGACTACATCGACATCTACGATCTCACCCGCGCCGTGGACGACGGCGCGACCGTGCCGGTGTACTTCGAGCCGCGACTGATCAGGGTTTCGCTCGCCGATGGCGCGACCGAGGAGGCCATCGACCGCGCCGCGGACGAGTACACGGTTGGTCTCGATGACACTGAGCGTGCCCGGCTTGAGGCATCCGTCGCCGTCGTCAATGCCGTCTACGGCGCCCCCGAGCGCATTGAGAAGCTTGCTACCGACATCGTCGAGCACTGGGAGGAACGGCGGGCACGGATGTTGCCGTTCCTCGAGTCCCCGGGCAAGGCGCTGATCGTCGGCGGCACCCGAGAGATCTGCGCCCGTTTGTACTCCGCGATTGTGGCGCTGCGACCGGAATGGCATTCCGACTCGCTGGACGCAGGCCGCATCAAGGTGGTCTACTCCGGCTCCGCATCGGACGTGCCGCCGGTGAGCGAACACGTCCGCCGTGACTCCGAGAACAAGGCCATCAAGGCGCGCCTGAAGGATCCCGCGGACGAGCTTGAGATCGTGATCGTCAAGGACATGATGCTGACGGGCTTCGACGCCCCGCCGCTGCACACGCTCTACCTCGACCGGCCGCTCAAGGGCGCACTGCTGATGCAGACCCTCGCGCGAGTGAATCGCACCTTCCGCGGCAAGGAGGACGGCCTCCTCGTCGCATATGCGCCACTGGCCGACAACCTCGCCAAGGCGCTGTCGGAGTACACGGTCACCGACCAGGAACAGAAGCCCATCGGCCGTGACGTCGACGAGGCCGTGGCGATCGCGGGCGACCTCGTGGCTGCGATCCGCGACATGCTGGTCGGCTGCGACTGGCGTGCGATCCTCGCGAAGGGCGGCCCGCGAGCGCTACGCACGGCCGCGACGACGGTGACGAACCACCTGCGCGACCCGCTCAACCCGCTGAACGCGGAAGACCTCGGTCCGGAGCGTCTTGCCTCCCGCTACCGGACGGCGACGGGGCAGCTCGCGCGCGCCTGGGCGCTCGCCTCAGGGCGCACTGGTCTCGCGGAACTGCACCACGAGATCGCGTTCTACGAAGAGGTACGGGTGTGGATGGCCAAGTTCGACGCGATCGAACGCCAGTCGCGCGACGAGCCCGTGCCAGAGGAGATTTCGCGCCTCCTCGGGGCGCTCGTCGCCGACTCGATCGCGCCGGGCGATGTCCTCGACATCTACGACGCCGCAGGCCTCCCACGACTCGCACTGGATGACCTCGGGCCCGAGTACCTCGCGAAGGCGCAGGCCGCCCCCAACGCTCACCTCGCGATCGAGGCACTGCGCAAGTCGCTGACGGATGCCGGCGCGGCTGTAACTCGCGGCAACCTGGTGCGCCAACGCGCGTTCTCACAGCGCATCGCAGAGATCATGAACAGATACACCAATCAACAACTCACGTCTGCCGAGGTGATCGCTGAACTCGTAGAACTGGCGAAGGAAGTCGCGGCCGAAGCGTCCCGGGGCCAGAACTTCTCACCGCCGCTGTCGGACGATGAGCTCGCGTTCTACGACGCGGTCGCGGCCAATGAGGCGGCGGTCAACGTCCAGGGCGAGGACGTGCTCGCGCAGATCGCGAGGGAACTCGTCGCGGTCATGCAGCGCGACGTGCGAACGGACTGGACCGTGCGCGACGACGTGCGCGCGAAACTGCGTTCATCGATCAAGCGACTGCTCGTGAAATACAAGTACCCGCCGGATAAGCAGCCCGAGGCGATCAAGCTCGTGATGGATCAGATGGAGGCACTGGCGCCGCGCTACGCGGACGAGCGGTGAACCCGAACACGCCCGTGTCGTAGGTGTTGAGAGCGGACTGACGGTTTCTGGTGATCGAGGGCCAATAGAGGTGCCCCGGTGGGCTGGCCGCATGATATGTATGCAGCAGCCATGGGAATTGCCTTGGTGCTGGCGGTCGCGGGCCGGCAGAGTGGTTTCATCATGACTAACTCGAGCAAGACACATATGCTGGCGTAGGTCTTCCGCAGGCTCGCGCGGTCCGACCGGAAGGCGGCCGACGACGCCGTGGTCGCGGCAGTCTGGGATGCGCCGCCGCCAGAGAGTGTCCGAGCAACTCCCGGGAGAATCCGCGAGCGCGGTCACGTGAGATGGGCCACTGAATCTTCCTTATCTCAGACATATCCAATACCTTCTCTAGGAACAAGATCCACGCCGTGGCGGATCGAGTGCTGAGGGGCATAGAGACTTGCACAGGGACCATTTCACCTACACGCCGTCGCTCGATCTGAACGCCGACGCTTTGGCTTCAGCGGGGCTGACGCGGTTGCTGATCATGGACACAGGCGTACCGGACATCGTCGAACACTTCGCCTCGACCCGGTGGAGCGGAGCGACTGACGTTCCCTTGCCCGCAGGCACGTACATCTTCTCGGGCATCGACGAACCGCTCGCCGTCGTCATTCCGTTCGGCAACGGCTTCGCCGACAGCGCATTGGTCCCGGTGGCCGAACTCCGAGACGACCACCCGCTGGCAGAAGCTTGGCGGTGGGGCGAGCACTGGTGGGAGCAGGCCCAGATGGTCGCCGTGCCGGAGTTCAGAGTCATGGAGCGGCTTCAGCAGGGCCGCACGGGCATCGAGGTCACGCCTACGCAGCGGCGTTTCGCGCACGGTCGCTGGACCTACAAGATCACCGTCGACGGCGCCACCATGTGGGAACCGGAGTCCGGCTTGACGCGGGCCGAGGTCGCCGACGATCCCGAGGATTGGGTCGCGGGGGTACCCGCGCCCGTCGCACGGTTCGCCGCCACGCTCAGCCGGGCCAAGTTGAGCAGCCGACTTTCGGACACGCTGTACTCCTTCCGCGCGACACGCACCATCTTCCGGCCGTACCAATTCAAGCCGGTCCTCAAGCTGCTCCAGACCGGCAAGGATCGCTTGCTGATTGCCGACGAGGTCGGCCTCGGAAAGACCATCGAAGCGGGCTTGGTATGGACCGAGATGGAGGCACGGGGGCAAGCGAACCGCGTGCTCGTCGTATGCCCGTCATCGCTCGTCGGCAAGTGGCAGCAGGAGATGGACGAGCGGTTCGGCTTCGACCTCGAGGAGCTCGACGTCAAGGGCCTGAACCGCTTCCTGGCCCGGCACCTCGAGAACCGCTTGCCCAAGCGCTTCCAGTACGTCACTAGCCTCGAGAGGCTCCGCACGTGGTCCGGGCTCGAACCTCTCGCCGACAACCCGCCTGACCTTGACCTGGTCATGGTCGACGAGGCCCACGCGATGCGCAACACAGGCACCAAGTCGAACAAGATGGGCGCGCTCCTGCAGGGATGGAGCGACGCGATCGTCTTCCTCACAGCCACCCCGATCAATCTCCGCCAGTCCGACCTCTACAACCTGTTGGACCTGCTGGTGCCGGAAGACGTCAGCGATCCCGAAGACCTCGAGCAGCGGCTCTTGCCCAACGCCGCACTCAACGCCACGGGCAGGCTGCTTTCCGATCCGAGTGCCACCGCACGGGATCGACTCGCACCCTTGATGGACCTGCCGGAATCGCGCTACAGCACCTACCTGGCCGGCCGACCGGACTTCGCCAAGCTCAAGTCGATCGTTGGCAAACCGGCACTGACACCGGAGAACGTGGTCGAGGCACGTCGACTCATCGCCGACCTCAACTCCCTGTCCACGGTGATCACGCGAACCAAGAAGGCCGAGGTCGACGAGAAGAAGCCTGTGCGCGAACCTCTTTGGCGCCCCGTCGAGTGGACCGCCGAGGAGTCCCGGTTCTATCGCGAGTTCCTCACCTGGTGCGAGGACCGTGCAGCGGCGGTCAACATGCCGTTGCACTTCGCACAGCAGATGCCACTGCGCCTCGCCAGTGCCTGTCTGCCGATGGCTCGGCGCGCCGTACTTGAGTGGACCCCCGACGTCCTCGAGACCGACGAGGCGGGCGAGGACCTCCGGCGCGACGATCTGTCGCCGTCGAAACTTGTCAGACCGCACCGCGAATTGATCGCGGCAGCGGAAGCGCTCTACCCGACGGTAGATACCAAGTTCGACCACCTGGTGCCGGTGATCGAGCAGATGGTCGCCGAGGGGCGACGCACGCTTCTCTTCACCTTCTCGCGCCCGACCTTGGCGTACCTCAAGAACCGGCTCATGACGCGCTTCCGAGTCGCGGAGCTCCACGGCGGCGTGAATCGCGACGGCCGGCGCAAGGTGATGACCGAGTTCCGAGCGGGCGCGTACGACATTGTGCTCGCCAACAAGGTGGCAAGCGAGGGCCTCGACTTCGAGTTCTGCTCGGCGGTCATCAACTACGACCTGCCGTGGAACCCCATGGAGATCGAGCAGCGCATCGGTCGCATCGACCGCATCGGCCAGTGCGAAAGCAAGATACTGGTGGCATCGTTCCGCAACGACGAGACCATCGATGAGCGGATCGTGGCGCGCGTGCTCGACCGCATCGGCATCTTCGAGGAATCCATCGGTCAACTTGAGCCGATCGTCAACAGCCAGATGAAGGTCCTCCGCGAGGCGTTCGACTTCTCCCTGACCGATCAGGAGAGGGCACTGAAGGAAACGCAGTTCCTCACGGCGGTCGAGGAGAACAAGGCAGGTCTGCGCGACGTTGCCGACGCCACCACGGGGCTGATCGTTGGCAACGATGTCGAGGTTGCGGGGCTCGCTGACGAGCTGGAAAAGTCGGGCCGCTACGTTGGGCAGACGGAACTCGCGCACCTGATCGCCGACTGGGCCGAGACCGATGGCGGCGCCCGCGTCGAGGTGTCGCCGGACGGCACGATGGTGACCGTCCAGGGCAATGCCGAGATGGCACGCCGTGTCGAGGCGCTGGCCTCGTCGGGGCGCCGCACCCGGCATGAGACAGACCCGTACGCAGCTCGACTCAAGAGCGAGCTTGAGCTGCACTTCGCACTCGATCAAGAGGTCGCACGTTCCGGCGCCTACGACCTGCTCACCGCGAACAACCCACTAGTGATGGCCGCCGTCGACGTACCTGGGAACAAGCAAGCACGCTTCGCGCACGCACGCGCGCGCCGCCACGACAGCAGCGTCCCAACCGGCACCTACCTTGTGGTGCTCGCACACGCCCAGGTCAATCCGCGAGGGGAGTCCGAGCTCTGGGCTACCGCGGTAGCTCCAACGGGGCAGGTCGATGAAGGCCCTGTCGCCTCCGCGCTTCTGGCGGCACTCGCTCGTGGAGACTTGGAGCAGTCAGCGAGCGCCATCCAGTCGGCACTACTGCCTCGTCTCGCGCAACGGGGGATGGATGCCCTGCACGACCGACACGCGCGGCAGATCGCCACCATCCAGGCGGACTACGCGGCGATGTCGCAGCTCCGCCGCGAGACCCTCGAAGAACAGCACGCTCGCCGTCTCGCGTCCATCCGCCGACGGATCGCCACTGCGCTCGAACGCGGGTCGCAGGACCGCTCGATCAAGGGCTTCCAGGGCATGGAGCGCAAGGCCGTGGCGCGGTATCAGGATCTTGTCTATCGCCTGGAGAACGAGGCCCCTCCGACCATCAAGCTCTCTCCCCTTGCCGTGTGCGCGCTGGAGGTGACGGAATGAACAGGGACGAGGAGATCGTCAACGAGCGCGCGCGCGAGGAGATCTACCGCCGAGCTCTCGACAAGAAGAACCGCGCTCGAATTGAGATCGCCGGAGCCGCGAGCTTCAACTGGACCGGCACCGGGCGCGCGCACGTGGCGGTCATGCCGCGCGGCGAGGTGGCGGGTCGCGTGAAGCTCACTCAGGCGCAAGCATCGATCCCGTCCGGGGAGTACTACATCGGCACTGCACACTACGAGGACGACGCGATCACGGTATTCAGCTGGGCCGCTCCGATCGCAGCTACGTTCTACAGGGAAAGCGGCCACGCACTGTGCGATTCCGTGGCGGGGATTCGAGCATTCGACCGCCGAAGCGACATGATCGCGGACTTCCAGGACTCGTGGCGCCTCGCGGAGCCCGGCACACGTCTGTTCGCGGGGCGGGCCCTCTCCGCACCTCGCGCCCCGAGTAGGCCGCTACCGGCGCCACCTCGCCCGCTTCCCATACCCGCAGCCACTTCTCAAAGAAGCGACTCCGAGGAGACGGGTAGTCCGATCGACGAAGCGGCACCTACGCCGCCGCAGCCCTCGGAGCCGCGCCCCGCATCGTCGCGCACGCTTCGCTCTGGAGACCTCCTGCGCCGTCGCCTCGCCGCACCCCGATCCGAGCGACTCGGTTCGGTTCTCTCGACTCTTCAGGCGGAGCAGTACAGCCTGGTCACGCGGCGTGGCGACGAGGACCTGATCATCGACGGCCACCCTGGGACCGGGAAGACCATCATCGCCGTGCACCGAGCGTCATATCTGGTGAGCGAGGACTACAACGCGCATGCAGACGAGGATGCCACGGTTCACAAGGTGCTGGTCGTCGGCCCGACTGACGAGTACGTCGAGCATGTGTCCGGCGCGATCGACCACCTCAACCAAGGGCACGACCACGTGCGCACGATCTCGCTCCGCCGGCTTCTCGCCATGCTCTCGGGCTTGCAGGAGGTCCCCGAAGGCAAGGCGATCACCACGCTCGAGGACGGTGACGGCTACCTGTGGACCTTGGCTCACAGCGCCGTCTCGATTCTCAAGCGACGACCGGCGCAGATCGACCGGCGCTCCACGCGAGTCCGCCACGCGTACGAGATCCTGCGTGCCAACGGTGAGCACGGCCGGGTGGTCACGCGCGACGAGACGTGGGCTCGGTACCTGCGCAACCTTCCGACGTTCGAGATCGCCAGGACGATGCGCAACCATGTGCCGCTTCTCGCGGCGCTTGGCTGGCATGTCGAGAAGACGCGCGACTTCGCGGGATTCGACCACTTCATCGTCGATGAGGCCCAGGACGTCATGGAGATCGAGTGGACGCTTCTCGACGCGATCAACACGACCGAGCGCTGGACCCTGCTCGGCGACATGAATCAGCGGCGGTCGGACGCGGCGCTAGGTAGTTGGAAACTCGTGGGGAACGCTCTGGGGCTCCTCGACGGAGCCGATCAGGCGCCCGTGACCAGGATCCGCCTCGGGTACCGATCGACAGGGCCGATCATGGCGTTCGCGAACCGCCTGCTACCCAAGGAACAGCGCACGCTCGAGTCGATCCAGGCTGGCGGCCCGGAAGTGGGCGTGCTGCGTGTGCGTGAGGCGGCCGTCCATGAGCAAGCGCTCGGCGAGGCCGTCAGTCTGCTGGGAAACAACCCGGAAGGCACCGTCGCGATCATCGGAGTGGAAGGCGCCGTCACCGAGACTGTGATGCGCAGGAAGGGATGGAAGAAGCACCCCCAGCATGCCTACCGATGGCGTCGCGAGAACCGCTCGCTCGATGTTCTCCATCCCGATCACGCACGCGGGCTGGAGTGGGACGGGGTGGTGGTGGTCGAACCCGCCCGGTTCCCCGTCAACTTCCTGCGTCACGGGCTGCTCTACACCAGTCTGACGCGCGCGAATCGTGAGCTTCGCGTGGTACACGCTCAGCCGCTACCCGAACCGCTTCGCGGGCGCGAACGGTAGATTTCATGCGACGCGGCGCCGCATAGGAAGTGCGCGCCGGCGGCCCTGAAGGCTGCGCGCACACGGATCTATTTCACAGGCCCGTGTGGACGCGAGAAGATTGCATGGTGCTAGTTGTTTGGGGCAGTTGACGGCGATGTGCGCGCGACCGAACTCGGCGGTGGTTCCGCGTTGCGGCGCTCTCGACCCTGGCTCGGGTCACGAGAAGAAGTCTTCGTCGATCTCCACGATGCTGACCGTCTCACGCACTTGAACGCCGATACCGTATCTGATCATGAGATCCGTCAGACGCGCGCCGTCGATCAGGATGATCCGCGTCGGCACCGCCTCCGCGTAGGTCTTCGCACCCTCCGAAAATCGACTGGTCGTGATGAACACGCCACGGTCGGCCTTGCCTGCGAGCGCTCCGACGAACCCCTGAACGTCAGGCCTTTGCACCACGTTGTGGCCTGCGTAGCGCTTCGCTTGGATGTAGACCTTGCTCAAGCCCAGGACGTCCTGGTCGATCACGCCGTCGATCCCACCGTCATTGCTCAGCTGAGTTACTGAGCCTCGACCTCCAGTACCCCCGTAGCCCATGGCGAGCAGCAGCTTGACGACAGCATCTTCAAAGAAGCCCGCGTCCTTGCCCTGCAACCTCGCCAAGAGTTCCTCGGCAACGTCCTCGTGAATGCGAGAGACACCACTCTGGACTTGCTCAGTTGGCGTCATCGACACCGCTTCAGCCGGCGCAGTAGGTACTTCCTTGGTCGCCGACCGTGTGGTGGGCTCGTAAGGGCGGATCGGTGTGGACGGATCTTCCGCGACAGCGTTCACATCGCCTTCTCGCATCCCGTCCGGGAAGCGATCGAGAAGATAGCGACCGCCCTCAGTCATGACGTATCGACCTCGGGACGGCCGCTCGAGTCCACCCACGATGGCAAGGAACGACAGCCCCCACCCGATGCGGTTCTCATAGAGCAACTGACCGGACGGCAACGTCACCGAGCGCTGCTCCGCCGTGAGTCCTACATACTCGGCGACGAGGGGGCACAGGTCGCGTCGGTGCCTAATCTCACCGTCCGCCATCACGCGGAGCGTGGGAACCATGAACTCCTCCCACGTCGGCATCTGGTTCATCGTCGCCCGCCCTCCACACCACGCGTCCGTCAGCACCTTGCTCATGACACCCTAGGGTGGATTCTGAGCACCGGGTGGCATCTGTCGTTGCCTGCCTCGCATTCCTTCCCACAACAAACAGCTACGCATACGTCGGAGACCACGCAATCCCGATGATCTGGAGAGCCGCCGGCAGCTACCGGCGCAGTTGGGCTTCAGCCTCGCTCATCACCGCACGAACACGAACATCTGCCCCCACTGGGAAATACCCGCGCCGCCGCTTCTCCAATGCGAGGACGTACCACCACGGCGGGGTCATGTCGCGCTTGCGGCGGTTGTGGTCTCGGCACAGCGCCTGACCATTGCTGACCACCATGGGACCGCCTTTGGAGTGCGGGAAGATGTGATCGATCTCGGTGGCTAAGTCTGGACACCGCCCCCAGGCGACGGACACCGCTCCCTCGCATCGTCCACCCGCGCGTTCGAAGACTGTGGCGCGGGCACCGTACTTGTATCCTCGCCACGGGTCGCGACGCGAGCTCACCGGTCCCCTGCCCAGCATCGGGAAGGAAGTCACGATCGCGAATGCCACGGCTGGAATAATCAGCGGTAGGAACGGGCTCATCGTGGCCCAGAGCGTGTCTAGCATCGCTCCCGCCACGTCGACCTGTGCTTTCACTACGACGCCACCCCGAGCCACAGCCCATCACGCGCACGGGTCGCACCGACAAAGAGCTCGCGCCGCTCCAGCTCCCAGCGTTCGCGCTCCAGGCCATCAAGCGGCGGCTCGCCCCCGCCCAGTGCCGCTTCGCGCAGATACGGCAGCAGCACCTGTTTGAACTCAAGCCCTTTGGCCCGCTTGATCGTGCCCACCTTCACCGCGTCGACCGGCACGCCGTCGTACTTGTCGAGCTCGAGCACGGGCAGACGCGCGGCCTTGAGCGCACCGACCGCCTGCCGCACCGCCCACGTCGACGAGCAGAGCACAGCCACGTCGCCGAGCCCCGTGCCCATTGCCTCCGTCGCCGCCCGAACTCTCGCGACCATCACACGATCATGCTCGCCCTGCGTCGCGCATCGTGCGACCACCGGCTCGGGACCGTGACGCGGCACGTCCGCGGGGCGCTCGCCGCGTGCGACCTCGCCCTCGATGTCCGCGTACTCGCTTCCTGCGATCACAGTGTGTGCGAAGCCGAGCACCTCGGCCGTGTTCCGGTAGTTCACATCCATCACCACGCCGCGGCCGGCCACCGAGACCCCCGCCTCGGCAAGCGTGTACCCGCCGGGATAGATGGACTGCTGACCGTCGCCGATCAGCGTCAGCCCGTCTGTCGCGTCCCCCACCACCGTGTGCAGCATCCGCACCATCGCGCAGGACAGGTCCTGCGCCTCGTCAACGATGACCGCCACGTACGGGTCCTCGAGCGGCTGACGCTTGAGTTCCGCCTCCGCCAGCAGGATCGCGTCCTCGAAATCGTGCACCCTCGCCTCCCGCAGCAGCCGGGTGTACTCCATATAGAGATCCCACACCGCGCCGCGTTCAGCCAACCCGAGACGATGCGTGCGCCCCGTCCGCGTCAGGTCGGAGTACTCGTGAAACTGGGTCAGGCCACGCCCCTTGATGACGTAGCGGAGTTCCTCTTGCCAGTACCGCTTGGTCAGGCCCTTGGCACGCAACGGGCTACTCGGTGGCACCGCCGCCCAAGCCCGCTCGAATGCGCCGTCCGCGCGACGGCTGTCGATCCGGCATGCGACCCCACGGTTCGCCAGGACATCGAGCGCGAAGCGGTGCACGCCGGTGAACTCCACCCGATCCACGGCGTCGGGCGCCATACGGCGTAGGTTCTCGCGCATCACGTCCGGCAGCGTGCGGATGAAGGTCGCGAATAGGATTTTGCCTTGCCGAGTTCCGGCGAGGTAGGCGGCACGATGCAAGCCCACGACTGTCTTGCCGGTGCCTGCCGCACCTCGGATGCGAGAGGGTCCGTTGAAACTGCGGCGCACCAGCTTCGCCTGATTGGGGTGGAGGAAGCTCATCCAGTCCTCGATGGGTTGCGCCAGGATCCCCTCGAGCAGGGCAGCCTCGACCTCGTCAGACGTGATGAGCTCCTCGATCACGGACGTCGGCGCGGGCGCCGACGCAGCCACCACCGGCTCGGGAAGAGTGGGCGTGGGGGCGGGAGCCGCGTGCACCTGAGGGAGCAGGGCGAGCGCGCGACCCAACACCACGTCCACCTGCGCCTCAGTCAGGCGCGCGCCGCGCGACGCGATGTTGCGCAGGATGTCGCCCTCGCCCACCACTAGTACGGGACCGATGCGCTCGCCAATCCCCTTCTGCCCCGCCAGCACCGCGACGGCGTGGACTTCGCCGGGTGCGAGCCCGACCTCGGCAAGGTCACCCTCGATGGTGTCCGCCAGGTCCGCGAGCGCCATCAGGTCCTCGGTGACGTCCTCGTCACCGCGGTGGATGCGCCCCTGGCGCATCGACACGTCCTTCCACGCCTTGGTGTCGACAATGAACACGCCCTGCGGGCCGATCACCACGAGATCCACCTGGGCACGCCTGCTGCCAGGCCAACGGCGGTCGGCCAGGAAGTGCACACCGATCGCGGCGAGCGGCGCAAGCACCTGCATCGTTCGCTTCTCGGTCACCGCGGCCACGCCGTAGCGGGCGGCCGCCGCGCGCGCCTCAGCCGCCGCAGCCGTGTACTGCTCGGCTAGAGCCGCCTGGCGTCGCGCCTCGGCCTCCGCCGATCCTCCAGCAGTCATCACTGAACCCCCTGGCAGGAGACTACTCACACAACCGTGGGGGACGTAGCCCGCGTCGCCAACTGCGCGCTCGCGCTCACGAATTCGGGGGTGTTCGGCGCCGGAGAACTGCCCGTCCTCTGTCAATACACGCGAATGCGGGGTTCCCGGCACTGCGCGCCATCACAGGTCCACCGGGCCAGCATCGGGTCGGCAGCGGTGGCGTAGGTGAACCGCCTGTGCTGAGGAACGCCCTATGGCCAACAGCTACAAGACCCCCTTCCCCTCTCCCCGCGCCGCGATGCGCCCGGGCGCCGACCTCCTCGCGAAGTGCACCGCGCGCGGATCACCCAAGCCACCTCACGCCGTGCACCCGTGCAGGCAAAGAGACGCGTGCCACGTGACGTCGCAGCCGACCAAGTCCGAGGAACTCAACCACTGACCCAGGACTCGGCGGGTGCTCGCGACCTCGCCCGACGCAATTCACCGCGATCGACGAATCACGTCGTCACCAAGTTCGCACTCGGGGGCGCGGACCCTCCGGCCCTGACTTCGCCCACCACGGATCGTTCAGGACACCTTTTCAAACACCATCGTCGCTTGGATACGATCGCCACCGCCCATGCCCTTGCTCCCGGAAGCTGCGGTCGAGATCGTATGCAACCGATAGCCGAGCGCCGCTTGGCGGTTGATGACACGCTCGAGTTCGGTCAAATTCCCGGAACCCGTACCCCACAGCTTCTCTTTGAGAATCACCTGAAGCACGACATAGGTCATCCCCTGGGGCGCGGGTCGTGGCCGTGCGCCCGATACCGCCTCAGCCTCAATCCTGCTGACGACTCCGCTGAGGCCCTGCTGCTTCGGCTCCTCGGCCTGGAACTCGTCGGTCCACTCGCGACCGTCCCACCACCGCATCTTGCCTGAACCATCGTCGTACCATCCCGCTACGGCGTTTGCCATGTTCCGCCCCTCAATCAGGGAGCGCCGGGCGCTCCACTCATAGCCTGCCCCATCGTGGCGCAGAGCCTCGCCCGTACGCGCCGTTGTGCCTGCTCAGGGTGCGGCCGACATCGACGCACTGTCTTCGCGCTTGCAACCCGTGTACTCGACGGCACTTGACCCCGACCTCTCGATCGGTGAGCCACCATCGGCACCAGCCGCGCCCACCCGACGCGACGTGACCACGGCCCGGCATGGCCGCAGCGTCACGGCAGCCTGGCCGAGCCTCGCGCGAAGCCGAGCCGCGTAGCCCCCCACAGCATCGGCCCTCTCCCGCGAAGCCGCGCTAAGGTGGCTCCCACCACCTACGAGTCCGCACCAGGGGGATGCCACTCATGGACCTTCAACCGTCCGTGATTGTGCCGCCGGTTCTGTATCTGTCGGTGCGCGAGCACCCCGAAGGGGATCGTTCCCCGAGGTGCGCGCGCTGCGCGACGGTCGCACCGCGCTGCTTGCGTACACCGCGCTCGACCGGCTCGCGGACGGCTGCGGCGAAAATCAGCCGTGGGCGCTCCTCCACACGTCCCACTTGGGCGAGGTCAAGGCGCAGCAGCCTTTCGATGTGGTCGCCTTCGACCAGAAGATGCCCTCCCATCTGGTCAAGAACGGGCGTCTCGCATGAGTGAGATCGCCGTCAGCAAGGACCAACTGAATGTGCGTTTTGACGATGCCCTGGTGCACGTCGACGCCCTCGACACCACCCTCGCGGGCGTCCCTGACGCCCCGGACGGCGGGATTGCGTCGGAGCTGATCGGCTTCGCGATGGCCGCCGCGCTCGACGCGGCAGGAACCACGGCGGATGGCTATCGGGCGCTGATCGCCGTCGCGAAGGACGTCCTCGAGGACTTCTCCTCCAACGAGCAGCGCGCCGTGGAGGAGCTCGCAGACCTGAAGTCCGCCGTCCAGGACGAGTCATGAGCATCAGCCTCACCATCCCCGGCGATCCCACCGCGATTCGCGCCGCCGCCCAGTGGCTGGACCCGACGCTCAAGGACGCCGTGGTCACCGCGGATCTCGAACTCGCCTACGTGGTGGGCGACGCTCAGTACCTGTGGCAGGGCCAGTCGGGATACGCGTTCAACTCGGCGGCGCAGGCGGTGCGCCGCGCGAACGACAACGTGCACAGCTACATCGCCGATGTCGCCGAGGTCATGCGCGCCTACGCCGGCCGCCTCGAGCGTGGTGCCGAGGACTTTGCGGCCCTCGCCTCACGCGCCCGCGACGAGGGTCTCACGGTGGTGGGCGACGCGATCTCCCCGCCGTCGACGTGGCTGCAGTTCTGCCCCGATCCGAATGGTCCCGACTCCCCCGAGCTCGACGAGTGGAACCGGTACATGGACCGGGTGAAGGTCTACCAGGAGATCTCCGCGGAGGTCGGCACCTGGTGGGGCGACCTCGAGACGTGGATCGCGGAGCACTTCTCCCCTCTCGTGGGCCGCGTCAACGATCTCAAGGAGGGCGCGACGGCCCTCGAGGGGCTCACCAAGGGCAACGAGGAGGCCGTGGGCCTCGCCTTTGAATATGCCGATGCGCGAACGGCCCGCGATCTCGCAGGCTTCCGCGCCCACGTGAGCGATCTGCAGCTGCAGGCGGATGCGTTCCAGGCCGGACTGCGCTCGGGCAACCCCGCGATCCGCGCTGCCGCGGAGGCCGCGGATCCCGCGGCGGTGCGCCAGGGCATCCGCGCCCTCAACGAGACGATTGCGGGCGTGTCGAAGTCCTCGCGCATCATCCCGGTCGCGGGCACCGTGATCGACGTGGTGAGCGCAGGCGTCGAGGTCGCCGCGGGTGGTTCCCCGTCCAGCGCAGGAGTGGGACTCCTCGGCGGCGCCGCCGGCGCTGGGCTCGCGGGCGGAGCAATCGCCGCCGCCGGCGTGGCCGTCCCGCCGCTGGGCGTCGCGATCGTGGTCGCGGGCGCCGCGGTGGCCGTCGGCGAAGGCGCCAAGTGGGCGTGGGAAGCCTGGGTCCCCCTCGATACACGCGAATCCATCGACGCGGGCCTGCACGACTTTGGCAGCTGGCTCAACCCCTTCGACTGAATCGGATCATCCGTGGCAGACCTGCAGACTCACATCCGACTCTCCGCACGCACGCCCGCCGGCGCGGGGCACGCGGCTTCGGGGGCGCGCCCCGCCTCACCCGCCATGCTCTACGTCGCGATCGGCGTGCCGGCCCTCATCGCGGCCGGCGTAGCCCTTGCGACGGACGATCCCGCGCTGCGCCTGGTGCTGGCCGCGGTCGCGGTGATGATGGCGATGTTCCTCGGATACATGCGCACCCTCGTGAGCGCGACTGCCCCGCAGCGCGTGCGTGCCCGCGCAGACGGACCGCTCACCTTCATCCCACCCGCCGCGCTCGACCGATGGCCGTTTCCCATCGCCGGCACGGGCCTCCTGCCCGGGATCATCGCCGCCACGTTCGACCCGACCATCCTGTCGGGACAGGGCGCGGTGTGGATCTGGGCGATCACGGGCCTCTCGATCGGCTGGCTGGCCCAACAGGCGATGGCGCTCCGCATCCCGCGGGGGCTCGAGGTCTCCGAGTCCGGCCTGGTGGGCGTGCGCGGCGCGACCCGCCTGCGCCTCACCTGGGACCAGGTGGGCGAGGTCACGACCCGACCCGCAGGCCGTGATGGCGAGCTTGTGATCGACTCGACCGAGGGTGGCACCTTCATCAACGCGTCACGGCTGGGTTCCGACCCGGCAGTGGTCGCGGCCGTGATCGCCCACTACCGCGACCACCCGCAGGATCGCCACCTGCTCGCGGCCCCGCTGCCCGCTCTTCGTCACGTCGAACAGACGCACGCCTCCTGATCGCGGGGTGACTCGGCACCCGTCAGTCGTCGCACCCGCACGAGCCCGCGGCGGTGCGTGACTGCCAGCACGTCTCGCACACGCCGTAGTCGCGCTCGACTGGTCGTGCGGGAGGGACGATGCGGCGCGTGGGGCCCGCGGCCGCCGGCGCCGTGGGGGTAGGAGACGTGGGGGAAGAACTCGCCGGCGCCTCCGCCCGGGGAAAGACCACTCCCCAGTTCTCGACCCCCGCGCGGTTGACCTTCGACCACACCGCATCGGCCAGCCCGGTCGCGGACACCGCCTCGACCTGCGAGGCGAACCTCTCGATCCCGCGGCGCGTGACGTGCAGCGGCGGTAGCCCGTCGACGCGGATGAGCTTGACGTAGCTGGCCTTGACCTCGGCGCTGGAGATCCCAGCGCGCAGCGCGACTTGCCGCACCAACGGCCGGTGCGCGACCTCCAGCGCAAAGGTCTCGAGGGCGGCGTCCACGGTCATGAGGCTGGCGTCGATCACGCCGACAAGGATGCCACGACACCCAGTGGCGGAATGCCCCGGGGCGCATCGCCGTTGACGGAAATCGGCACCCGACGAACGTCGGCGCACCACACCCCGGCCCACAAGGCCACCCTTCAGACGAAAGCAGGCACCCATGCGCGCGCTGATCCACCACACGTTCGGCGACCCGGCCCAGGTCCTCGCCCCCGAGGACGTCGCGACCCCCGAGCCCGGCCCCGGCGAGGCGCGCGTGCGCCTGCTGCTGTCCCCCATCCACAACCACGACGTGTGGACCGTCCGCGGCACGTACGGCGTCACGCCCGAGCTGCCCGCGCGCGCCGGAACCGAGGCCGTCGGAATCGTCGACGCGCTCGGCGAGGGCGTGACGCACCTCGAGATCGGCCAGCGGGTCGCGACCGGCGGCACCTTCGGCGTGTGGGCCGAGCAGTTCATCGCCAACGCCGCCGCGCTCCTGCCCGTCCCGGACGGCATCTCGGACGAGGCCGCCGCACAGCTGGTCGCCATGCCCTTCTCCGCGCTCAGCCTGCTCGACTCGCTGGGGCTCGAGAGCGGTGACTGGATGATTCAGAACGCCGCCAACGGAGCGGTCGGCCGCCTGGTGGCGCAGCTCGCCCCCGCGCGCGGAATCAACGTGATCTGCCTGGTCCGCCGCGCCGAGGGCGTCGCCGAGCTCGCCGCGCACGGCATCGAGCGGATTGTCGCGACGGACTCCGAGGGCTGGCAGGACCGCGTCGCGGAGCTGACGGGCGGGGCACCCGTGCGGGTGGGCATCGACTCGGTGGGCGGTCAGGCCAGCGGCGACGTCCTGTCGCAGCTCGCGGAGGACGGAACGCTGGTCGTCTTCGGCGCGATGGCCTCGCCGACCATGGAGATCGCGTCGGGCGACGTGATCTTCAAGCAAGCCACGGTGCGCGGCTTCTGGGGCAGCAAGGTCAGCGCGGCGATGCCCGCGCAGGACCGTGGCCGCCTGATCGGCGAGCTCCTCGCGCGCCTCGCCGACGGCACCATCACCCTCCCCGTCGAGGCCACCTACCCCCTGAGCGAGATCGCCGATGCCGTCCGCGCCAACGCCGCACCCGGCCGGGCGGGCAAGATCCTCCTGGCGCCCTGACGGGAGGACGATGCCCCGGTCACCCGCGCGCGTCCGTCACCGGGCGGCCGGGGCATCGTCCCCTTCGTCCTCGGCCCGCGCGTCGCGCGCCTCCCGCGACTCGCCGTGGGCAAACTGGCTCGCGCGTTCCTCCGCTTCCGCACTACCGGAGAAGAGGCCGCCCTCCCCCGCCTGCTCGGACGGCCGCGCCACGCCACCGCGCTCCGGCGCGGACGCCGCGGCGTGATCGGAGACCAGCACACGCTGCGCGGGGGCGGCCTCGGGCATCACGCTCTGAATCCACAGCACCATCGCCTCGCGCACGAAGCAGCGCAGGTCGTACAGCGTGGGTGCGTCCTTGGCCGTCACCAGGATCCGCACGCGCACGAAGCCCGCGGTCGCCTCGGTCACCTGCAGCACGGAGGTCCGTCCGTCGTAGAGCGGGGTGTCGGCCAGCACGGCCTCGAGGTGTTCACGCATGCGCTGCGGCGAGACCCGCCAGTCGAGATCGAACTCGACCGAACCCAGCAGCTCGCTGCCGTGGCGCGTCCAGTTCTGATACGGCGTGGTGGTGAAGTACGTGCACGGCAACACCAGGCGGCGGTCGTCCCAGAGGTCGAGCACGACGTAGCTCAGCGTGATCTCGCCGACCCTGCCCCACTCGCCGTCCGCGACAATGACGTCGTCCACGCGCAGCGCGTCGCTGAACACCAGCTGAATCCCGGCGAACATGTTGCCCAGCACGGACTGCGCCGCGAGGCCCGCCACGATTGACGCGATGCCAGCCGACGCCAGCAGGCTCGCGCCGACCGCCCGCACCGCGTCGAACGTGAACAGCGCCGCGCCGATCCCGATCACCACGATCAGCGCGATCGCGACGCGTCGGAGGATGAGGGTCTGGGTGCGCAGCCGCCGCGCGAGCCGGTTGTCCGGCACGTCAATCCGATGCCGGCCCAGCGCCAGGTCGGTCACGAACTGCACGAAGGCGACGAGCAGCCACGCGAAGGCGGCGATCGCCGCGATCGTGAACAGCCGCGAGAACACGGTCAACCAGTCGCTGCCCATCAGCGCCGCGCGTAGCCCGAGCCAGAAACCGAGCACCAGCGCCAACGCCCAGAACGGCCGCCGCGCGTATCCCATGAGTTGGCGCGCCCACGTCTGCCGTCTCGCGACCAGCCGCATGACGGTTTCGACCGCGAGCGCGGCGAGGACCGCCACCCCCACGCTGATTGCCACGGCCGTGCCGCCCTCGAGCCAGTCGTTGAGCATGGGTCTCCTCCTTGGTTGGCGCAGGTCTTCCACCCTACGAAACGCAAGGTGGAGGCATCTCGAGATCGCGCGTACCGTGGAACGGGTCCCCAATGCAGAGGAGGCACTCATGCCCGATCGCAGCACCCCCAGCCTGAAGGATCCCGAGCTCTACGAGAAGCTGCGCGACGACGGCGCCAGCAAGCAGAAGGCGGCCCGGATCAGCAACGCCGCCGCCAAGGAGGGCCGTTCACGCGTCGGCCGCAAGGGCGGCAAGGCCGGCGACTACGAGGACTGGACCGTGCCCGAGCTCCGCGAGCGCGCCAAGGAGATCGGCCTGACCGGCTACTCCAAGAAGCGCAAGGGCGAGCTCATCTCCGCTCTCCGCAACAGTTGACGGTGCAAGCGCTGACGAAACACTAGCTTCGCCTACCTGATCGGGTGAGCGCTGAGAGCCGTGGGTCGACCGCCGGTGCGGTGATATCGTTATTGATATCAACGGAGGTGACTGCCATGCCGTCCATCATTGTGCGGGGGCTCGACGAGTCCGTGAAGAGGCAACTCGCGGCTCAGGCCAGGGAGCACGGACGTTCCATGGAGGCCGAGGTGCGCGAGATCCTCACCAAGGCCGCCAGGCGGCCCCACATCGGGATCGCGCTCCTCGAGGCCGCTCGCGACGCAGGCGAGGGCGTCGAACTGTGCGTTCCCGAGCGGGGCGATGTCGCGCGCGTGGCGGACTTCGAGTGATTGTTCTCGACACCAACGTCATCTCGGAGATCTTCCGTGCGCGCCCGGATCCCGGCGTCATGGCTTGGCTGCAGGCACTCGAGGGCGATGTCGCCATCACGGCCGTGACCATGGCCGAGATGTGGGCCGGGATCGGGCGACTACCCGCCGGCGCCCGCAAGGACGCACTTGCTGCGCGGGTGGGCGCAGCGATCGAACCATATCGCGGGAGCGGATCCGTGTTGCCGTTCGACGACGCGGCCGCGGTCCACTACGCGGACGTCCTCGTGTCCCGCGACCGGGCGGGAGCGCCGATCAGCATGGCCGACGCGCAAATCGCCGCGATCTGCCGTGCCCACGGCGCCACCTGCGCGACCAGGAGCGTCAAGGACTTCGCCGACACCGGCATCTCACTGGTCGACCCGTGGGCGCCACAGCCGTAGTCGCACCGCGGCGGGCGGGGCCGGGCACAACCGTCAGAGCTCTCCCAGGTCGACGCTGAGGTCCACCTCCGCCGGCACCGCGAGGCCCGGCGGGGGTGCGGGCCGCGGTGCGCGACCCGGCACGTGCACCGTCTCGCGCACGAGCAGCTCGGGCAGCGTTCCCAGGAAGTACGCGTCCTCGACAAAGCCGGCGCTCGCGCCCGTGCCGACCCACGCGCGCACCGGCGTGTGGGCGACGGTGCGGGTCACGGCGAGCCGGTCGCGCGCCCGCGTGAGCGCGACGTAGAGCACGCGCCGCTCTTCCTCGAGTTCGTTGACGTCGCCCAGCGACCGCGCCGAGGATACGCGCCGGCCGAGACCCCCGCGCAGAACGCCCAGTCCCGCTCGAGCCCCTTCGCCGAGTGCACCGTCGACACGATCACGTGGTCGCCGTCCTTGGGCTCGGCGGTCAGCTCCGAGGCGAACACGGGCGAGAGCAGGAACTCCTCGATGAACTCGGTGATGCTCCCCCGAGTCGCCGCGAGGCGCTCCACGTGCGCGAGGTCCCTGGCCCGCGCGTCCCAGTTCTCGTTGCGGTACTTGTGCGCGAGGACCGGCTGGAGCATGGCCGCGGCCCTGCCCACGGCATCGTCCACTTGCCCGGCCGCCTCCTCGATCGCGTCGAGCCCCGCGCGCAGCCAGCCGGGCAGTGCGGCGAGCGCGCCGGCACGGGCGTCGCGCGCGGAGGCGCCGTCCGCCCTCGCGGCGAGCACCGCATCGAATGCCCTAGCAGCCGTGACGTCACCCACGCGCGGCACGAGCGTGAGGAGGCGCATCCACGCGACCTCGTCGTCAGGATTCGCGATCACCCGGAGCGCGGAGAGCACGTCGCGCACGTGCCTGCTCTCGAGCAACTTGGTGCCGCCGAAGAACACGTACGGGATGTCGTTCTCGACCAGCCGCGCCTCGATGGCCCGGCCCGAGTAGTTGGTGCGCACCAGGATGAGGTGCGTGCTCCACGGCAGCCCATCGTCGCGCGCACGGAGCAGCTCGCCCGTGATCCAACCGGCCTCGTCCTGCGGGGTCTCGAAGCTGTGCAGCTCGGGCTTGGCGCCGCTGCCGCGCACCGCGCGCAGGTGCTTGCCGTAGTGCAGCGGCGACTGCTCGAGCAGCCAGTTGCTCAGGTCGAGGATCTCCTGCGTGGACCGATAGTTGTCCTCGAGCCGCAGCACTCGCGCGCCCGGCACGCGCTCCCCGAACGAGTGGATCGACGCGAAGTCCGCCCCGCGAAAGCCGTAGATCGACTGGGCATCGTCACCCACGCAGTAGAAGCGCGTGTGCGTGACCAGCGGGTCGATGATCGCCCACTGCAGCGGGTTGGTGTCCTGCATCTCGTCGATCAGGATCTCGTCGTAGTGGCCGCCCACCCAGGCGGCGACGGCCGGATCCTTGAGACGAGCGGCACACACCGCGAGGACGTCGTCGTAGTCGAGATAGCGGCGCTCGCGCTTGCGGGCCTCGTACGCGCGCACCGCCTCGCCGAGCACCTTCGCGTCGATCTCCGCATCCGGGTGCTTGGCCGCGATCGCGTCCGCGAGCGTGCGCCGCGTGTTCCTCGCGAAGGACAGCACGCCGATGATCTGCGCCGCCTTGAGGCCCTCCACGCGCTTCCCGCGTCCGAGCACGCCACGCATCACCTGCAGTTGGTCGTCCGCGTCGATCACGCTCCAGCCGTCGTAGCCGAACACGTCCGGGCTGGTCCGCACCTCCCTCATGGCCCACGCGTGGAAGGTCATGGCGGGCACGGGGGACGATGCCCTGGCCGGGTCCTGCACCCGGCTGCGGATCTCCGCGGCGGCCCTTCGCGTGAAGGTGAGCGCGAGGATGCGGTCAGGGGCGGCGCCGCCCTTGATGAGGTGGCGGATGCGCGCGACGATCGTGGTGGTCTTGCCGGTGCCCGCACCCGCGAGCACGAGGTTGTGGCTCGCGCCGGTCTCGACGGCGGCGCGCTGGGCTTGGTTGAGGCCGTCGCCGCCCTCGCTCGTGCCCGCTCCTGCCATGCGCGCCAGTCTAGGTGGGGGTGGGGACAGGGCCGCCTCCCCTGGCTGCGGGACCACCGCTCCGGCAGAACCCACCGCGCCCGTGCGAGGATGCCTCCACGCTGTTTCACTCCACGCTCAAATAGGCCTTCACGCGACCACAGAGGGATGCCGATCCCAGATGGGCCGGATCCCCGCCTTCAACTCCGGGTACTGGGGGTCGTGCCAGATCAGCCCGTGCTTCTCCGCCAGCGCCGCGACCACAGCCGTCGCGATCCGCCACTCCGAGAAGACGGACTCGCAGTCCCACACCGGTCCGCTCGCAGCGTCGACCGCCGACCACTTCCACGGACAGCCCGGAACCCGATGATCGGGCGTCTCGGGCCAGATCGACTGCAGCTCCGCGACGAAGGCAGCCATCTTCTCGGTCGGCGGAGTCGGCGGTCCGCCAAGGTACGTGTCGGCGAGTCGCACGAAGTGGCGGTGCGCCTCGAGGTCCGAGTGCGGCATCGGACCCTCCCACACATGCAATCGATGTCCCATGCGGCGACCGTAGGCAGGCCAGCAACGCCCCTTCCACGACTCACGTCAGATCTGTGGACGGCACACCCAGCGCCGTGACCCCGGAGCATCGGCCGCGCTTCGTGCGTGAAATGCGCGAGCGTCGCGGAACCACTCGCCGCGCTTCGTGCGTGAAATGCGCGAGCGTCGCGCAACAACGGTCGGGGTCCGGCGGCGACGGGTCGAGCGCCCGGCGCCCGGAACCCGCCGCGCCCAAGAAGCCAACTAAGAACCGTGCGCGACCGGACCCACCTTGTCGACGTAGCAGCGACCGCACAGCGACTCGTACTCCGCGTGCTGCCCGTCGATCGCGACCTGCTCGCCGTGCGTCACAAACTGTCCGCCCACCCGGCGGCCGTTGAAGATCGCCTTCGACCCGCATCGGCAAATGGTCTTGAGCTCCTCGATCGAGTGCGAGATCTCGAGCAGACGCATCGATCCGGGGAAGGACCGCGTCGTGAAGTCGCCGCGCAGCCCGTAGCAGAGCACCGGGACGCCGTGCAGGACGGCCACCTCGAAGGCCTCGTCCACCTGGGCGGGGGTGAGGAACTGGGCCTCGTCGATGAAGACCGCGTCGATGTCCGCGTACGGCCGCAGCGCGAGCAGCCGCTCGCGCAGCGACTCCTCCGCCCCAAGCACCACGTCCACCGGACGCTCGACGCCCACGCGCGAGGACACCGACTGCCCCGCCTTGGTGTCGACTCCCGGCTTGACGATCACCGGATGCTGGTCGCGCTCCTCATAGTTGTGAGCCGCGGTCAGCAACAGCGCCGTCTTGGACGAATTCATCGCTCCGTAGCGGAAGTACAGCTTGGCCATGCAGGAACACTACTGGCGTCGCAGGAAGACGATGCCGCGGTACCCCTCCGGCCCCCACGCCACCATGCGGTCCAGGTCCTCCGCGGCCACGGGCATCGCGTGCGTGTCGACCCACGTCTCCCCCGCCGCGTCCTCGACCCACGGGTCCTCGACCACGAACATCCCGTCGCGCGCCGCATGCGCCACGATCCAATGCGCGCCGGTCACCCCATGCATCGGAGCCTCGTCGACCAAGAGCAGCGCGACCTCGCCGCCCGTGAGGCGCGACTCGAGCTCCGCCATCGAGACGCGCTCGCGCCCCACCGGCACCCCGAGCGCCTCGGCCCGCGACAGCGACTGCTCCTGGAGCTCCGCCCGGTACTCGCGCTCGAAGCCCTCGTACCCCTCGAGCAGCACGGGGCCGTCGGCATCGAGCGCCACCTCGACGCCCGCATCGGCCCCCACGTCCTCCCGCAAGCGCACCGCGAGACCCACCGGCTCGCACGCCGGGTGGTTGGTCGCCGCGCGCCAGAAGTCGAGCTCGCGGTCGCGATCGGCCGCATCACCGGCGAAGCCCCGCGCGCCGCGTGCCTCGACCGCCATGAGTGCGGCGACCGCGCCACACGTGTAGAGCGTGGTCTGGGCGTAGTACCCGAGCTCGTCGTGCGGAAGGTCGACCAGCCACAGTACGCCGCCACCGAACCGCTCGGTCCCCTTCGCGGCCCACGGAGAGCGCAGCGGCACGAAGCCCCGCTCGACCGCGAGCGCGGGCAGCTCCTCGCCGGGCGAGAGCTCCCACTTCACGGCCGCGTCCTGGTGCAGCCACGACGCGGCCACGACGGTGTCGAGCAGCGCACCCGCCTCCGCGAGCCCTGCCTCGGACCCGTCCCACCACAGATCGACGATCTTCACCGCGGCCGTCGCCGGGCGACCCGAGGTCAGGACCGCCGCCACCGGCGCGCCGTCGACGCGAGCCACCCGGATGGTCGGACGGTACTGGCCGCGATTCACGAGCCAACGCGCCGCCCTGTCGGGGCCGAGCGCCGCCTCCAGGGCATCGTCCCAACCGCTGGGACGCACGGGGCCTCCGGCCGCGCGGGTGCACTGAATCCAGACACGTCATTCCCTCCCGATTTGAGGCGCCGTGTTCTCACGGAGCGCCGCCGCCACCAACAGGCGGGTGTATTCATGCGTGGGCGCCGTGAGGACGTCACGGCACTCTCCGCGTTCGACCACGCGGCCGTTCCACATCACCACCACGGAATCCGCGATCATCCGCACCACCGCGAGGTCGTGCGAGATGAACATCACCGCGATCCCGAGCTCGTCGCGCAGCCCCGCGAGCAGCCGCAGGATGTCCGCCTGCACCGACACGTCGAGCGCGGACACCGACTCATCGCAGATCAGCAGCCGTGGCCGGGGCGCGAGCGCGCGCGCAATCGCCACCCGCTGACGCTGCCCTCCCGACAACTGCGCGGGGCGCTTGCGCACGAACTGCGCCGGCAGCCCCACCGTCTCGAGCAGCCCGTCCACCTCGGACGCGTCCCGTCCGGCGACGCGCAGCGCCTCCGCGAGGATCGCGCCCACGCTCATCATCGGGTTGAGCGACGAGTACGGGTCCTGAAAGACGATCTGCATCTGGTCGGGAGTGCGCGAGGCTCGCCCGGGGGCCAGCGCCACGCCGTCGATCGAGATGGTGCCGCCGTCCTCGTGCTCGAGGCCCGCCACGCAGCGCGCGAGCGTGGACTTGCCCGAGCCGGACTCGCCCACGATCCCCAGGATCTCCCCGCGGGACACATCGAGGCTGACGTCGTCGAGCACCCGATGAGTGCCGAAT
Source organism: Demequina sediminis (assembly GCF_030296675.1). Classification (GTDB taxonomy): domain Bacteria; phylum Actinomycetota; class Actinomycetes; order Actinomycetales; family Demequinaceae; genus Demequina; species Demequina sediminis. Next base: position 1,280,253 of record NZ_AP027736.1, read on the forward strand.
GACTTCTCGAGGCCCATGACGCGCACCACGAGCTCGCCCTCGACCGGCTGCGCCGGCGACAGGCGCGTGCCGCTTTGCGCCGCGACCACGGGATCCGCCTCGATCAGCGCCCCGGTGTACGGGTGGCTGGGAGCGGCGAGCACCGAGGCGGTCTCGCCGCGCTCCACGACATGGCCCTCGCGCATCACGAGCACCTGATCCGTGCGCCCGCGCACCACGCCCAGGTCGTGGCTGATGAGGATCACGGACAGCCTGCGCTCAACCTGAACCGCGCGCAGCAAGTCCAGGATCTCCGCCTGGTTGGACGCGTCGAGCGCCGTCGTGGGCTCGTCCGCGATGAGCAGCTGCGGATCCGACGCCAGCGCGGCCGCGATCGCGACCCGCTGGCGCATCCCGCCCGACAGCTGATGCGGATACGCGCGCGCCGCACGGGCCGGGAGCTTGACCTCGGCGAGCCGGGCCTCGACGACGGCGTCGCGTTCGCTCCGTGCGAGCCTGGAGCCGGTGGCGGCCTCGACGGTCCACGCGATCTGATCGCCGCACCGATGCACGGGAGACAGGCTCGTGAACGGGTCCTGGAGCAGCAACGATGCCGTGCGGCCGCGGATGGCGCGCCACGCCGACTCGCCGCCCGCGAGCGGCAGTGCCACGCCACCCACCTCCGCGGCGCCGGTGGCCGTGAAGCCGCGCGGGAGCAGCCCGACGAGGCTCTTCGCGGTGAGGGTCTTGCCCGAGCCCGATTCGCCGATCAGCGCGAGCGTCGCGCCCGGCTCGACGGTCGCGGACAGCGGCTCGACCATGACCCCCGCGGGGCCCACCACCGACAGTTCCGAGATGCGCACGGTCATCGCACGTCCTCCCCCACGCGGGACAGCCGCTGGCCGATCCAGTCGCCCACGAGGTTCGCCGCGACCGCGACCACCACGATGAGCAGTGCAGGCATGAACACCGCGGCCGGGTTGACGAACATGATCGCGCGGCCGTCGGTGAGCTGGCGGCCCCAGTCGGCGATGCCGGGCGAGACGCCCACGCCGAGGAACGACAGCGACGAGAACGCGACCAGCGCGAACGCCACGTTGAGCATCGCGTTGGTCACGACCAGGCTCGTGACGTTGGGCAGGATGTGGCGGAACATCACGCGCCAGCGCGACAGCGACAGCATCTGCGCGGCCTCGATGTACGGCCGCGCGGACTGCTCGAGCACGCCCGCCCTCACGATGCGGATGTCGGACGGCGAGAACAGCACGATGAGCAGCACCACGGTCACCCAGTAGCCGCCGCCGAACACGCCGGAGACCACGATCGCGGCGAGCAGCACGGGCAGCGCGAGCAACAGGTCGGTCCAGCGGCTCACCGCGAAGTCGATCCAGCCGCGCTGATACCCCGCGAGCGTGCCGAGCACGACGCCGCACGCCATCGACCCCAGCGCGACAATCACCGGCCCGAGCAGCGCGGAGCGCGCCCCCGCGACGGACATCTGCAGCACGTCGCGGCCCAACTCGTCGGTGCCGAGCGGATGGCCGGGAGAGCCGGGCGGCAGCTGCGACGCGAGGATGTCCTGCGTCATGGCATCGGGAAAGATCAGCGAGCCGAACGCCGCCGCGCCGAACGCGATCCCCAGCACGAGCAGCGCCAGGGCGACCAGGACCGGCCGGCGACGGCGCGGGCGCCGTGCGCTCGGGCCGCGCAGCGCGGGCGGCTGTGGGGAGGTGGTGAGGGACGATGCCCCGAGCGGCTGGGTCATGACGCGGCTCCCATCTGACGGCGCACCCGAGGATCGAGCAGCAGGTAGGCGACGTCGGCCAGCAGGGCGATCACCGCGATCACCGCCGCGACGAAGAGCGTGAGGGACTGCACCACGGGCAGGTCCTTGAACAGGACCGAGTCCTGCAGCAGCGTCCCGAGCCCCGGCAGCGCGAACGTCGTCTCGGCGAGCACGGTCCCTCCCACGAGGAAGGTCAACACCAGGCTCGCTCCCGTGACGATCGGGATCGCGGCGTTGCGCAGCGCGAGGCGGTTGACGACGCGCGGGCTGAGCCCGCGCGCCCGCGCGAACGTCACGTAGTCGGACTCGAGCTCGCGCAGCATCGCGGTGCGCGTGAGCTTGACGATGATCGCGCCCAGCCCGAGCGCGAGCGTCACCGCGGGCAGCACCAGGTGTCGGAGCGTGTCGAGACCGCCGTCGCCCCCGCCGTAGATCGGGAAGATCGGCACGTAGTACGCGAACAAGTAGAGCAGCACGAGTCCCACGGCGAACGTGGGGGCGCTGAGGCCGAGCACCGCGAGGGCGCCGCCGATGCGGTCGAGCCACCCGCCGGCCTTGACCGCGCTGCGCACGCCCAGCGGCACCGCGACGGCGACCGCGATGAGGAACGCGAGCGCGCTGAGGGCCGCGGTGAGCGGCAGGCGGTCGCCGATCGCGTCGATGACGGGCACCTGGAGGCGGATCGACTGGCCCAGGTCGCCGGTCAGGACGCCGCCGAGCCAGTGCAGGTACTGCTCGACCACCGAGTCGTCGAGGCGGTACTGTTCGCGCACCGCGGCGATCGCCTCCGGCGTCGACGGCCGGTTGCCCAGCAGGTTCTTCACGAGGTCGCCCGGCGCGAGGTACATCATCGCGAAGACCACCATCGACAGCACCCACAGGACGCCGAGCACGCCGAGCACGCGCACCGCCACCATGCGGCCCAGGGGCCACCGGCGGGGTGCGCGTGCTCGCGTGGCGAGGAGGCTCACTCCTGCTACTCCCCCGCGCGGTACAGCTGCGTGGGCCACGTCGACACGAAGGTGAACGGGCTGAAGTCCGTCACCCCCAGGTCGTTCGCGAAGCCGGTCGCGGACTGACCCCACCACAGCGGGATGTTGATCGCGTCCTCGGCCTGGAGGGTCTCCGCCTCGACCAGCAGGTCGATGCGCGCGGCGGGGTCCGTCTCCGCGCCCACCTGGCTCAGCAGCTCGAGCACCTCGGCGTTGTCGTACTGCGCCGGGTTGCCCGCACCGATCAGGTACGTGGGGATCTCGGCCGGGTCGCCCAGCGTCGAGAAGTACCACATGTAGTTGAGGCCGTACCCGGCGGACGGGTCGAGGCTCGCGAGCCACTCCTCGATGGGCACCTCGCGCACGTTGAGCGTGATGCCCACCTCGGCAAGGTCCTGCGCGAGGGCCTGAGCCGCCGTGCCGAGCTGCGGTCCGGTGTTGGGCGTGAGGATCTCCGTCGTGAAGCCCTCGGGCACGCTCGACTCCGCGAGCGCGGCCTTGGCCGCCTCGAGGTCGTACTCCCACTGCGGGATGGTCGCGAGCAGGGCCCGCGCGTCCTCGGGGCTGTGCACCGAGGTCAGCGACTCGGGCGTCATGATCGCGGTGGCCGCCTCGCCGTGGCCGTCGAGCAGCGTGCTGACGAACGCGTCACGGTTGACGGCGTGGGCGATCGCCTGGCGCACCGCCGGGTCATCGAAGGGTGCCACGCCGATGTTGAAGTAGAGCCCCACGTAGCTGAGGTCGTTGACGTACGTGACCCGCATGTCGTCGAGAGCCTCCCACTGGGCGGCCTGCGCGAACGGCACGTTGAACGCGATGTCGACGTCGCCCGACTGCGCGGCGAGCAGTCGCGTCGACTCGTCGGAGATGAAGTCCACGCGGATCGACTTCACGGCGGGCAGCTCTCCCCACCACGTGTCGACGCGTTCGAACGCGACGTGCGAGTCGGGCACGAACTCGGTGACCTGGTACGGGCCGGAGCCGAGCAGCAGCGAGGTCGACGTGCCGACGTCGCCGCCGTGCTCCTCCCAGAACGCCTGCGACGTGATGAACGCGGCGCCGGCCGAGGTCATGTTCGCCGCGAACGCGGCGTCGGGCTCGAGCAGGCGGATCGTCACCTGCGCGTCGCCCGACTTCTCGATCGTGTCGACGTTGGTGAGGTAATACGCCAACCCGGGCGACTGCGTCTCGTCACGCGCCATCTCGAGGCTGAACACCACGTCGTCGGCCGTGACCGGGGTGCCGTCCTGGAACACGGCATCGTCCCTGAGGTCGAACACGTAGGTGACGGGGTCGGGCTGCTCCCACGACTCGGCGAGCCCGGGCTGCAGGGCGCCGTCCGCGTCGATCGACAGCAGGCCCTCCTGCGTGACCGCCGCGATGTAGTAGTTGAGGATTCCCGACTCCTGGCCCACGTAGAGGCTCGACAGCGACCCGGGCAGGGCGACGGTGATCGACTCGATCTCCTCGCCGGTGTCCTCACCGATCACCACGTCGGGCGTGGCGGAGGGTTCGGACTCGGAGGTGGGGGTGCAGCCCGCCAGGGCGAGCGCGCCCGCGGCGGTGGCGACGGCGACGCGCGCGAGCGTGCCGGTGGAGGTGAGTGCCATGGTGGGTGTCTCCTCGGGGTGGGTAGGAACGATGCCGACTCCGGCCAGGGACGCGAAGCGCGCCCGGTGGCCGGCACTGCGACGGCGGGCGTCGAGGGTGGCCTCGACGGCGACTAGGGACGGCTGGTGAGCCGCAAGCACGCGCAGGGCGGCCGCGACGGCCGGGATCTCCGCTGACTCCATGAGGGTCGTGGCGACGATGCGCCGGCGCACGGGGGCGTGAGGCCCACCGCGCGCAGGTGGCCGGGCAGCGACAGCCCGGTGAGCGCGCCCTCGACCACGAAGGCGGTGCCGCGGCCGTGGGAGGCGAGGGCGATCGCGGCATCGGTGCGGCTCACCGCGGTGTCGCCCGCGTGAGCGACGCGCGAGACGTGTGCCGCGACGGCATCGCTGCACGTCCCGAGCCCGCCGATCCACGGCTGCTCGACCAGCGACTCCGGCGCGACCCTGCCCGCGTCGGGAGGCAGCGGCGCGTCGGTGAGGGCGACCACCTCCTCCGAGAACAGGAAGGTCGACCGCATTCCGCCCGTCCGCGAGGCGGCCGCGAGCCCGCGGCCAAAGAGGGGCGACGGCGCGACGGCGATGTCCGCGGCGCCCGAGCGCACCAGCTCGACCGCTGCCTCGCCGTCCGCCGCCTCGCGGATGAGGACGTCGACGTGGGGCAGCAGCGCGGCGAGGCGTGCGGCCGCGGGCGCCACGACCGGTCCGATCGCGTCCGGCGGCGCCGCGAGGCGCACCTGGCCGGCGCGGCTGCCCAGCGCCCGGGCGAGCTCGGTGGCCGCGGCAGTGAGGCTCGCGTCGATGCGCGGTGCGTGGCGCGCGAGCAGGGCCCCGACCGGGGTGAGCCGCGCGGATCGCGCGGTGCGCGCCACCACGGCCGCGCCCAGGCGGTCCTCGAGGCGCTGCACGTGCTGCGTAATGGTGGGCTGGCTGTAGCCGAGCGCACGGGCGGCAGCGCTGATCGACCCGTGCCGCTCGATCGCGACCAGGATCCGCAACGAGTGGACGTCGATCGCTCTCGCGAGGACATCGATCTCGGGCTCGGCCCCGTTATCCATAGGCCGAGGCTATACACCTTCCAGTTTCAATCACATGACCCAATGTTTCGATTGTGTAAGGAATCGCGACCTGGACCGCCAGAATGTCCGCATGAGCGACGCACCCGAGCAGTTCCGCGACGAGCACCGCGACTGGACCACCACCCGCGACCGCGCGGCCTGGGGCCCCGCGGGCCTCGCCGCGCTTGCCTCGATGGCGTGGCTAGACGCGACGCCGCGCGCGCATGAGGGCATCCCGGGCACGTGGGCGGCGATCGGCTCGGGCCCCGCCGGAGGCGTGGCGGTGGGCACTCTCGACCGCGAGAGCGTCGCGCTCGCGCCGGGCGAGGAGGCACGCCACGGCACACTCACGCTGCGCGCGTTCGCCCGCGACGGGGAGATCTCGATCCGCGTCCTCGACCCCGCGCGCGCCACGGGCCCGGCAGCCGGGGCCATCGACCGCTACCCGTACGACGCGGCCCTGCGCGTCCCGGGCACGTTCGAGGAGCGCGCGACGGCGCCCGTCGAGACCCTCGCGGTCGACGGACACCGCTCGACGACCCGCTACGCCGGGGTCGTGACATGCGAGGTGGGCGGCACGCCGGTCGAGCTGTGGGTGCACCGCGACGGCGGCGACCTCTTCGCGGCCTTCTCCGACTCGACCGCTGACCCCGCGCGCTACGCGTTCCGCATGCTGCGCGTCCCGGCACCCGCCGGCTCGGGACCGGTCACGGTCGACCTCAACCGCGCGTACCTCCCGCCCAGCCGCTTCTCTCCGCACTACGTGTGCGTGACGCCCCCGCCGGCCAACCGCTGGACGGTACCGGTCCGTGCGGGCGAGCGGGGCATCGTCCCCTCCGCCTAGCGCTACCGCGCCGCCACCCGGGCGCGCTGGGCCGTGACCTGCGCGCGCTGCGCGGCAGCAATGGTGGCGCCCGCCTCCGCGAGCGCGGCGAGCGTCTCCCTCACGCCGGGCACCTTGAGCAGGGCCTCGCTCGCGACCGCCTTGACCACGCGCGTCACCACCGGGGAGACCGGGCGTAGCGCGACCGTGTCCTCGGGCCGCGCCGCGTCGAGCATGAGGTCCGTGACCAGGGCCACCCCCAGTCCGGCGCCGACGAGCCGCAACAGCGCGACGTAGTCGTCCGTCTCGAAGCCCAGGTGCGGGGCGAAGCCCCAGCGCCGCGTGATGCCGAGCAGATGAGCGCGGCACACGGGACAGCCGGCGATCCACGTCTCGTCGCGCAACTCGGGCAGGGGAATGCGCGCCTGCGCGGCCCGCACGTGCGAGCGCGGGATCGCGAGGTGGACCTCCTCCTCGACGAGCGTGAGCGCGAGCTCCCCGGCTCGAGGGTCCACGGCACGTCCTCCGGGGCGTCGTCGGCGGTGCCGTCGACCCGCCACTCGTAGATGACCGCGAGGTCGCACTCGCCGCGCCGCAGCATCGCGAGCGCCTCGGCGGTCTCGGCCTCGCGCAGCGTGAACCCCAGGTCCGGGTGCGCCTCGCGCATCGACACGAACGCGCGCGGCAGGATCGTCGCCGCGGCGGACGGGAAGCTCACGAGGCGCAACGTGCCGCCGTGCAGGCCCGCGATCGCGGCGATCTCGGACTCGGCGCGCGAGGCCGAGTCGAGGATCTGACGCGCGTGGCCCGCGAGCACGCGCCCGGCCTCGGTGAGCCGGAAGCCGCCGGGAGTGCGCAGCGCAACCGCGGTGCCGAGCCGACGCTCGAGAGTGCGCAGCTGCTGGCTCGCGGCGGGCTGAGACACGCCCACGGCGCGGGCGGCGGCGGTGAGCGAGCCCTCGTCGTCGATCGCGACCAGCAAGGCTAGGTGACGAAGGTCGATCATCCTCGCATCATAAGTTCGACTTATGCCATCGCCAACACACTGGGCCTTGCCCCTATGGACGGGCGGTGGGACGGTCGGTACCGACGGCATCGTCACCCCCGACCCCACCCAGCCCACCGGAGCAGGACATGACCGCACCGCTCGATCACGCCACCCGCAAGTGGTCCGTGCCCGCCGGGGTCGTGGGCGCGGGCATCGCGGAGTCCGACCTGGGCACCGCGCCGGTCATCACGGAGGCGCTCCACCACGCGATCGACTCGGGCTTGCTCACGTACCTGCCGGACTCCGCCGACAGCGCCGCGCGCGAAGCCTTCGCCGGCTTCGCGGCGCGCCGCTACGGCTGGGACGTCGACACGGACGCGGTCGCGACCATCCCAGACGTGCTCACCGGCCTCACGCTCGCCCTGACTCACCTCGTGCGACCCGGCGCGGTGGTGCTGCCCACCCCGGCATATGCGAACTTCTTCCCGACCCTCGCGGGGAGCGGCCGCGAGGTCATCGAGGTGCCCAGCCGCGGCAGGGGCCACGGCTTCGCGCTCGACCTCGACGCGATCGAGTCCGCGCTCGCGCGCGGCGCGGCGGCCGTGGTGCTGTGCCATCCCCACAACCCGACGGGGACCGTCGCGGACCGCGCGACGCTCGTCGCGCTGGCCGCCATGGCGGAGCACCACGGCGCACGCGTGTTCTCCGACGAGATCCACGCGCCGGTGGTCTACGACGGCGCGCGCCACGTGCCCTTCGCGAGCGTGTCCACCTCCGCCGCGCACGTGGCCATCACGGCGACCTCCGCGTCCAAGGGCTGGAACGTGCCGGGCCTCAAGGCGGCGCAGCTGGTCCTCACGAACCCGGCGGACCGCGGCGTGATCGCCGCGCGCGCCCTCGCGCCGGTGCACGCGGGCTCGGTCCTCGGAGCCGTCGCGGCCGCGCATGCGTACTCCCCCGACGGCGAGCGCTGGCTCGACGCGACGGTTACGACGCTGGAGGGCAACCGGGATCGGCTGGCCACCGCGCTGACCACCCTTCCCACCCGGCCGTTGAGCGTGCTGCCGGCGGCGACGTATCTCGCATGGCTCGAGATCGGATGCACCCCGGAGCCGGACTCGTGCGGCGCGGCACGACTGCGGCGTGCGGGACTCGCCACCACGCCCGGAGAGGCGTGCGGGTCCGGCTACGCGGGCTTCGCCCGCTTCAACTTCGCGCTCCTGCCCGACGTCCTCGACGTCGCGATCGACAGGCTGCTGGACGCGCTCGCATAGCGCGACCCCACCCCGGACCCCACGCGGGCCTAGCCTGGACCATGGCCGCCACCCCGGCATCGTCACGGCTCACCCTCGGGATCGCGGTCCTCGCGAGCTTCGTCGCGTTCCTCGACGGGAGCATCGTCACCGTCGCCCTGCCCGCGATCGTGCGCGACCTGGGCGGAGGCATCTCCCTCCAGCAATGGGTCGTGGACGGCTACCTCATCACGCTCGGCGCGCTGATCCTGGTGGCGGGGTCGCTGTCGGACATGTTCGGCCGCGTGCGGGTGCTGCGCGCGGGACTCCTCGGTTTCGGCGTGACGTCCCTGGTGATCGCGCTCGCACCGAGCGGCGCCGTGCTGATCGCCGCGCGCCTCCTGCAGGGGGTCGCGGGCGCGCTCCTGGTGCCCAGCAGCCTCGCGCTCATCATGAGCACGTTCACGGGGCCCGCGCAGGCGAGGGCGATCGGCACGTGGACGGGCGCCACGACCGCGGCCTTCGTCGCGGGACCGCTGCTCGGCGGCCTGCTCACGGACCTCGCGAGCTGGCGGTGGGCCTTCGCGATCAACGTGCTGCCCATCGCGGTCACGCTCGCCATGATCGCCGCGCTCGGCCGCGCCGGCTATCGCGACACGACACGCGAGGGCGCGCGCGTGGACCTGTGGAGCGCTGCCCTGTGTGCCGGCGGACTCGGCGCCGCGGTCTTCGCGCTCATCGAGCAGCCTCACCTGGGCTGGGGTCACCCGGCCATCTGGGGCGGCGCGTTACTCGGGATCGGCGCGCTCGCGGCGTTCCTGGTGCGCCAGTCCCGCTCCGCGGATCCGATGCTCCCGCTGTCGCTGTTCCGCGCCCGCAACTTCGCATGGGGCAACGCCGCGACCTGGCTCATCTACGGCGCGCTGTCCCTCAACGGCTTCATCGTGGGCGTGTATCTCCAAGACGGCGCCGGGCTCTCCGCCACGGCCGCGGGCCTCGCGTCGCTGCCGGCGACCGTGCTGCTCATCCTGGGCAGCTCTCGCGTGGGCGCGTGGGGAGGGCGGCTGGGGCCCCGCGCGTTCATGACTGCGGGCCCGCTCACTATGGCGCTCGGCTCGTTCATGCTGCTGGCCGTGAGCGACGACTTCGACTACTGGACACAGGCACTGCCCGGGCTGGTCGTGTTCGGCGCGGGGTTGACGCTGACGGTCGCGCCGCTCACGAGCGCGATCCTGGGCGCGATCGAGACCTCACGCTCGGGCATCGCGAGCGCGGTCAACAACGCCGTGGCACGCATCGCGGGCCTGGTCGCCGTCGCCCTCCTGGGCACGATCGTAGGCGGACAGCTCGACCTCGCGGGCTTCCACCGCGCGACGGTGGTGACGGGCGTCCTGCTCGTCGCGGGCGGGCTCGTGTCGTGGGTGGGCATCAGGAACGATGCCGGGGTCACCGCCCCGCGATGAGCGCCTCGAGCGGCATGATCGCCGCGGAGTCTCGCACGCCCCGGGCCCGACGAGAACGTGAGGGTAGACGCTCTACCTGCCTCCATCTACCCTGGACACATGAGCCTCAACATCAAGAACGCGACGACCGTGAGCCTGGTCAGAGAGCTCGCCGAGCGCACGAACCAGACGCAGACGAGTGCGATCGAGAACGCAGTGCGCGCGGCGCTCGCCGAGCTCGACACCAAGGCGACGCACGACCAAGGCGCCGCACGGCTCGACCGCGCGCGTGCGGTGCTCGCCGAGATCGACGCGAGCCTGACCGACGAGGACCGAGCCGACCTCAAGCGGGCAGAGGCCACGATGTACGACAACGCTGGACTCTTCGCGTGATCCTCGACACCTCGGCCATCATCGCCATCATCGCGAATGAGCCCGCGCGCGAGCGCCTCACCCACGCGCTCGCCGCCGCGCCAGCGCGCCGTGTCAGCGCGGCGACACTCGTCGAGATCGATGCCGTCACCACGCGGCGCGACGACGGCTCGCTCTCCCGCAGGGCACACCGCCTGCTGCGGGCCTTCGAGGTCGAGACCGTGCCATTCGACGCCACCCAGGCCGCGATCGCGGCTCGCGCGTATCGCGAGTATGGGCGCGGCACGGGCCACGCGGCTGCGCTCAACCTTGGAGACTGCTTCTCCTACGCCCTCGCTCTCCACCTCGACGAGCCCTTGCTGTTCGTCGGCGACGACTTCCCCGCACGGACGTACAGCAAGCCCTCGCTCAGTGAGCCCGCCGACGCTACGTCGCGTCCTTCTCCTCCGAAGTGAGCAGCCCCGCCCAGCCCTCGTAGTCCCCGCCGTGGCGCGCGGCGATGTCCTCGCACAGGTCAACCGTGTCGCGCAGGACGTTGGGCACCAAGGGCGCGTTGTACCGGCGCACGAAGATCATCCACTCGGGGATGTCGTGCGACGGCTCGACCAGCTCGTGGGTGACGCGCGCGGAGCGCAGCTCGTCGGCGGCCGCCTTGGCCCTCACGTCGGACGTGAACGAGAGGAAGAACTCGGACTCCCGCGGAGCCTCCGGGACGCCGCCGCGGGCCGCGAGCGCCGCCAGCTGCTCGGCATCGTCGCTCCACAGCCCGTGGGGCTCCACCCGCTTGCGACCGCCAAACACCTTCGTGAGAAAACCCATAGGCTCACGCTAACCCGGGCGACCCGGGACCCCGCGCCGCGCTTCGACTTGACAGATACCCCCAGGGGTATGCAGACTAGTCAGCGAGCGGCCGGCAACACCCCCTTCAGCCGGCCGCATCATCCGAAACGAACCAACAGAGGAGAACGAGCATGTGCTCTCGCATCACCTGCAACCAGTGCGGCAAGGCCACGTGGACCGGCTGCGGCCAGCACATCGACCAGGCGCTCGCCGGCGTCGCCCAGGACCAGCGCTGCACGTGCGACCAGTCCTCGAGCAACGGCTCGTTCGGGTCGATTTTCTCGAACATCTTCTCGCGCTAAACGCGAGCGGGGCACGGGTCTGCCGTGCTCCTTCTGGGGAGAGGCCCCGTCGCACCCACCCGGTGCGGCGGGACCTTCGCCATGCCCGGGCGCACCGCGCGGCTCCGACTAGGCTCGAGGGAGAGTTCCTCGCCGCACCCTTCCACCGGAGAACGCCATGAACGCCGCACCGCTGCCCCTCAAAGACACGGCCATCACCTACATCCTCTGGTTCTTCCTCGGGATCCTGGGCGTGCACCACTTCTACATGGGCAAAATCGGCCGCGGGATCCTGTGGCTGCTCACGGCCGGACTGTTCGGCATCGGCTGGCTGGTCGACCTGTTCACCATCCCGTCGCAGGTGCGCACCGTCAATGCGCGCCGCATGATGGGCATGAAGTAGGACGCGCCGAGCTGTCAGCCGCACCTCTCACGACTCCCCCAGGCCGCTCCTAGCGGACTCCCAGGCTCGAGCGATGTGCTGGAGCCATGGAACCTCGACGACGACTCCTCAGCATCGCCGCGGCATCGGCCGCCCTCGCACTCGCCATCGCGGGGTGCGCCCCTGTCTCCGCGGAGGCCGCCCCGGTTCACGGCATCGGACCCCACGGGACGTCCCCCGTCGCACTGGCCGCACCGGTCGCCCCCACCGCGTCAATCCCGTCTCGCACCCACGCGGACTCGGACCCCGGACTCGAGCCCGACGCAGCCTGAGGCCGCCGTTTCACCACGGTCGCCGCGAGCGGCAGCTGATGAGACGCGCTCTCGAGGATGTGCATGAGGTAGCCGCCCGTGTTGACGAAGGCCGCGATGTCCCCGCGGGCCACGCCGTCGGGGAAGCACAGCCTCCTGCGAAGCAGCAGCTCCTCCTCGACGCAGTACGCCCCCACCAGGAAGCCCTCGAACGGCTCTGAGGTGTCCCTGGTGTCCGCCGGCCGGACCCAGCGCGGGTCCACCAGGAAGTCGGCGGACGTCGACCGGACCTGCGTGCGATTCATGTGCAGGCCGACCAGCGGGACGCCGTCGCTCGTGGACTTGCGAAAGGCCACCGAGGCCAAGGTGAGCCCGCACCCATCGAGCACCGACCTCCCCGGCTCGCACCTGAGCTCGAGACCCCTCGCCGCCAGTTCGCGCGCGACGGTGGATCCCTCCCCTGCCGGGGCAGCGAGCACGTCCCTCAGCCACTCGCCGCGCACCCGCTCCTGCCAGTACGGATACACGCTCGCGGAGGGCCGGTCGGCGCGCGGATCCTGGAGCCCCAGCCGGTCGCCGCGCCACGTCAGCACTTCCTCGCGGTCGCCCTCCAGGGCCTCCCAGAAGCGGCGCCACTGCTCGCGGTCCTCGAGGTAGCGCATCGGCACCCCGCCTCCCATGTCGATGAACGCGATCGCGTGCCCGCGGGATCGCAACGCGTCCGTCCACGTGAGCGCCTCGCGCAGCACGATGGCGCGCTCGCGCGCGCTGTACCCGTTGAGGTGGAAGTGGATGCCCTCGAGGCGCAGCGGGGTGCCGCCTCCGCCCGCCTCGCCCACCACGCGGTCCCAGTCGCGTGCCGTCATCCCGAAGCGCGTGGGCGCAATCGCGGGATCGGACGAGGCCAGCCTCGGCGCGACCCGCGCCGTCACGCCCCGTGCGCGAGCGATGCTCGCGACGTCCTCCGCCTCATCCGCGTTGTCGAGGCTCACCAGCACCCCGGCCGCGAGCGCCGCCTCGATCAGCGCGGTCGACTTCACGGCGGCCGTGAGGATCATGTCGTCCGCCGCGAACCCCACGTCGAGGCACTGCGTGAGCTCTGCGAGCGACGCCACATCAATGCCGAGCCCCACGCGCCGGGCCTCGTGCACCAGCCCCAGCGCCTTGTTCGCCTTGCGCGCCACGTACACCCCGAGCCGCACACCCTCGGAAGCCGCGGCCTCCACGAGCTCGGCCGCGTTGCGCCCCAGCGGCGCGAAATCGAGCACGTTGACCGGCGAGCCGTACTCCTCGATGAGCGCGGCGCACCGTTCCGGGTGCGCGAGCAGCTCCTCCATCCACGGCTCGGTGCGCCCCGTCAGCGGGGTCAGTCCCGCGACCGCGTCCGCCGTCACTGCCTCACCCATAGCTGCGTTCCCTTCGTGTCTCGCTCCAGGCTCGCTCGTCCCACTCGCGCGCGATCCTGGCCGCCCATCGCCGGGTGTCCCCGTGAAGGGCACGCTGCAGCGAGTCGTGCCCGATCACCACGTCCTCCGTAGGCCGGCCCAGCGCGTAGAGCCCGGGTGTCTGACGCCCGTCCGCGCCGACACACGCGCCATCGGGCGCCGTGAACACCCCCGCTCTCCCGCGCGCACGGTCACGTCGCCCCGGCGGAGCAGACCCTCCCACGGCGCCCACGGCATCGGCCCCTCTGCGCCCGCATCCCATGGACGCGGCGCGCTCAGCACCCCTGGTCCCCGCGTAAAGGCGTCGAGTGTGACCGCGCCGGGTGGGATCAGGGCGAGCGCGGGAACGATGCCGAGGAGGCCGGCCTCCCTCAGGGCCAGCAGGCGCCGATGCGTCTCGAGCGGCGGGCCGAATGCCCACCTCTCGAGTCGGGCCGCACGGGCTCGCCAGCGTGGCCACGTGTCGGCGTCGCGAGGAGCGCGCTCGAGGGAGCGCACGACGTCCTGGTAGCCCGCCGACCAGGCGCGCCCCCACCACCATGCGGGGTCGGCGTCGACGTCGCCCTCGGCACGGCGCACGTCACGCTCCCACCTCTCGCCGGGGTCGGCCGCGCCCTCGCGGGCGCGCCCGTCAGCCGCGACCGCGCCGGTCGTGGCGTCGAGCACGTCCCACAGGGCCGCATGCTCGAGGCGGACCCCCGCGGCCCGCGCCGCGGCGACGGCGGCATCGGCAAGAACGCCCCACCACGCGTCGTCGGGCGTCGCGCTCGCTCCCCACCGCCTCGTCTGCTCAATGACGGCGCGCGCGAGCGTCGCGGCAACGGCGGCAGGCTTGGGCAGCATCGGCTCCCCCGACCGCGCGACGAGCGTGACCGACGCGGGCTCGCGACCACCAGGGAGGTAGCGCCGCCCCGACGGCCGCGCAGCGTCCTCGATCCATGCTCCCCCTCGCGCCGCCGTGAGGTCCATCACCACGTCGAATGCGGTCAGCGCGGCACCGCGCACCACGACATCGGCGCCGGGTGCGGGGCCCCGGTCGGGGTCGGCCAGCCGCGCGTGATCCATCCCCACACCACCCGCGTGCCCGGTCGCGAGCAGCACGCGCGGCGCCGTGACGGGCACGTCCGGTGGCCCCTCCGGAGTGACCGTCTCGCAGCTCCACCTGTCTCCGTCGCGCACCACGTCGGTGACCCGCACGCGGCGGCTCGCGAGGGCCATGCGCGGCGACTCGCGCAGGCGCTCCCACGCCCAGGCCAGGTAGCGGCCCGCCGTCGCGCGCGGTGGGTAGCGGTCGAGCGTGGGGTCCCGGAGGGCGCCGTTCGCGGCCAGCCACTCGACGAACGTGAGGGGCACCGACGGACACGTGAGATCGACGATTCCCGCGTCGACATTCATGCGCAGATGCACCCCCTGCGCGGGATCCCACACCGCACCCGGGCCGGGAGTCGCGGGGTCGAGCACGCACACCCGCGGCGGGACGCGGGTCGCGTCCGGCGAGGACTGCGCGAGCTCGTGGTCGAGGTCGGCGAGCGCGCGCAGCGCCTGCGGACCCGCACCCACCATGACCAGGTCGGCGTCGGCAGGCGCGCGGTCCGAGGACGCGTTACCCACGGCGGCGCGCGTCGCCCGCCACAAACGGGTTGGCGGCATCGAGCGGTCCGAGGGCCTCATCCGCGTCGGCGATCTCGGCGCGCACCCACGCCTCGTTGTAGACGGTCGGCAGATACGCGCTGCCGCTGTCGTGGATAAGCATTGCGACCGTGTCGCACAGCGACAGCTCCGGAAGGTCGCGGCCGATCGCGGCGACGATCGCTCCGGACGATGCCCCCGCGAGCAGTCCCTCGCGCCGCGCGAGGAGGCGGCAACCGCGAACCATGGCGGCCTCGCTCACGCGGCGCACATGGTCGGGGCGGGCGTGGCGCGAGAGCTCGGTCTCGAAGCCCGCCCCCAGGCCGGGCAGCTTGCGCTCCGCGATCACGCCGCCAAACAGCGCGGATCCTTCGGCGTCCACGCCGACAAGTTCGGTGGCCCATCCCTCGCGCTCGATCGCCTGCTGGCATCCGAGCAGCGTGCCGGTGGTGCTCATCGCGACATACAGCCGCGACGGCGGGGCCCCCAGCGACGCGACGAGCTCGGGCATGGTCGAGGTCGCGTGCGCGGCAGGATTGTCCGGGTTGCCGTACTGCTGCGTGGTGACGGCGGTGGGATCCTCCGCCAGGAGATCGGCGACGCGCTCGACGCGGGCACGCAGGCGGTTCCCGTCCTGCGGCGTCTCGACGCGCTCGACACGTGCGCCATAGGCCTGCATGGTCTGGCACGCGGCCGCGTTGGCCCGCGCATCGACCACGGCGATGAAGCCGTAGCCGCGCTGGGCGCATTGACGCGCGAGCGCCATCCCCAGGTTGCCCGAGGTGGACTCGACCACCGTGCCGCCCGGCACGAGCCTGCCGTCGCGGATCAGGCCGTCGAGAAGCGAGCGCGCGGTGCGCTCCTTGGTGCTTCCCGAGAGCTGGAGCTGGTCAAGCTTGGCAAAGACGGGCACGCCTGAGCCCGGAAAGAGCTTGTCCAGCCGGGTCACGGGCGTGGGCAGATAGCCGCCGTGCACGGTGCCAGCGGGAGACGTGAGAACGGGTGCGTTGTGATGATGCGTCATCGCTGCGAGCCTTCCTGGTCGAGTGGTACCTGGAGTCGGCAGTCGCGAGTCGGGTCCCTCAAAACCTGGCCACGCTGTCCTTGGGTGCCAACGGGTGGGGACCGGGAGGCATTCCCCGCGGAACCCTCCGCGCCGCGGCCGGGAGGAGCGCATCGGCATCCTGCTACCGTCGAATCACCCGGCAGGAAGGCACTCGCGGACCATGACCGAGATTCAGGCACCGCCGCTCACGGCACCGCGCTACGGCGTGCACAGCGAGGTAGGTCGACTCCGCACGGTCCTCACGTGCGCGCCCGGCCTCGCCCACCATCGGCTCACGCCGTCCAACTGCCATGACCTTCTCTTCGACGACGTCATGTGGGTCGAGAACGCCCAGCGGGACCATGCCGGATTCGTGTCGCTCATGAGGGAGCGCGGCATCGAGGTGCTCGAACTGCACTCGCTTCTCGCGGAGGTCCTCGCTCTCCCCACGCTCGCGCGTGGCTTCTCGATCGCAAGATCACTCCCGCGGAGGTGGGGCTGGGCCTGGCCGCGGACATTCGCGCCTACCTCGACCAGATGGACTCGCTCGAGCTTGCGCGGCACCTGATCGGCGGGCTGTCGACGCACGACCTGCCTCACGAGATCTCGCCGCCGGGATTCCTCCTGGTGCGCGAGGAGTCCGGCATGCGGGACTACCTGCTCCCGCCGCTGCCCAACACGCTCTTCACGCGCGACACGACGTCGTGGGTGTACGGAGGCGTCACCCTCAACCCCCTGTACTGGCAGGCGCGCCACGCCGAGACCCTGCTGATGAAGGCCGTCTACGCCTTCCACCCCGACTTCGGCGACGCGGTCAACGTGTGGTGGGGCGACCCCGAGCTGCCCAACGGACTCGCGACGCTCGAGGGCGGGGACGTCATGCCGATCGGCGGCGGCACTGTCGTCATCGGGATGTCCGAGCGCTCGAGCCGGCAGGCGATCACGCAGCTCGCCATGGAGCTGTTCATCCGCGAGGGCGCGGACCGCGTGATCGTCGCCAAGATGCCGCGGCTGCGCTCCGCGATGCACCTGGACACGGTCTTCACCATGGCCGATCGCGACCTCTGCACGGTCTTTCCAGGGATCATCGACGAGATCGAGACGTTCACGATCCGCGAGGCCCCCGCCCCCGTGTTCCTCGACGTGCGGCGCGAGGAGCGGCCGTTTGTCGACGTGGTCGCGGACGCGCTGGGCGTCGACATGCGAGTGATCGCGACGGGCGGCGACCGCTACGCCTCGGAGCGCCAGCAGTGGGACTCGGGCAACAATCTGCTCGCGCTTGAGCCGGGAGTGGTGGTCGCCTACGACCGCAACACCCACACCAACGAGGAACTGCGCGCCGCGGGCGTCGAGGTGCTTGAGATCGTGGGCGCGGAGCTGGGCCGCGGCCGCGGGGGCGCCCACTGCATGACGCAACCGCTGCTGCGGGAGGCGTAGTGCACCGTGCCCTCGCCTCCGAAATAATTACGCAACCACACCGTCACGAAATGTGGCTAGACTCTCGCCCATGACCGAGCCCTCCCCGCTCTCCGCCCGTATTCGTGAGGCCACCGCGCTCGAGCACAAGGCCGCCGAGACCCGCGGCTTCATCACGCGACTCATGGACGGCGAGTTCGATCTGGCCACGTACACGCGCTACCTCATCCAGTACGCGCACGTCTACCGCGCCCTCGAGTCGCGCATTCCGCAGCCCGGCGATCCGGCCTTCATCAACGACACCCGGCTCGACCGCTTCCCCGCGATCGCGAGCGACCTCAGCCGCCTCGGCGCGAGCGACTGGGACAACCACGCTCCCCTGCCCGCCACCGAGGCCTACGTGTCGCACCTCGAGTCCATCCCCGCGGCGGACGTGGCGCGCTATCTCGCGCACCACTACACGCGCTACCTGGGCGACCTCTCGGGCGGCCAGGCGATCGGCGCGCTGATGGCGCGTCACTACGGCGCAACCCCCGACCAGCTCGCCTTCTACCGCTTCGACGCGCTCGAGTCGGGGCCGCGCTTCAAGAACGAGTACCGGGCCTCGCTCGACGCCCTCGACTTCACTCCCGAGCAGGAGGACGTGTTCGTCGCGGAGTCCCTCGCCGCATTCCGCTTCAACGGCGCCATCTTCGACGCCCTCGGCGAGTCCGTGGGGGCGGCCGTCTGATGCGTCGCACCCTCGCGGCCCTCGCGGCCGCGGCCCTCCTCGTCGCGGGCGCCGCCGGGTGTGCGGGACCCGCCGCCTCGCAGTCTGCCGGAACGCAGGCGCCGTCCTCGCTCGCCGGGTCGGGAACGACCGCCCCCTCGCCGGACGCCGCCCCCTCGAGGGCATCGTCCCTCTCGAGGATCCCGCCTCCTACCAGGGACCTTCCACCGCGGTGCTGAGTGCGGCAACCATCACCCCGGTCGCGGATCCCACGCCCGACTTGCCCGCGACCGTGACCTCGCACGCGCCCGACGGCGATCAGGAGGTCACCGTGACCTCGGTCGACCGCGTGGTCGCGATGGACATCTCGGGCTCGATCGCGGGCACCGTGTGGGGGCTCGGGCTGGGCGCATCGCTCGTCGGGCGCGACATCGCCGCGGACTTCCCCGGCACCGAGGACGTCCCGGTGGTGACCGGCGCGTCGCACAGCGTCAACGTCGAGGCCATCCTCGCTCTCGAGCCCACGCTGGTCCTTACGGACGGGTCGATCGGCCCACGCCGCGCGGTCACGCAACTCGCCGACGCGGGCATCACCGTGGTCTTCCTCGACAACCAGGCGAGCTTCAACGGCGCCGCTCAGCTCGCGCGCGACGTCGCCGCCGCCCTCGGAGTGGACGATGCCGGGGAGACGCTCGCGCAGAGCATCCTCGCTGACGTCGAGGACACCGCGGCGGCCATCGCGGCGATCGCGCCGGCGACGCCGCTGCGCATGGCGTTCGTGTACCTGCGCGGCAGCGCCGACGTCTACTACCTCTTCGGCGAGGACTCGGGGGCGGACCACCTGTTCGAGGCGCTCGGCGGAGTCGACGCGGGCTCCGAGGCGGGAATCAAGGGCGAGCAGCCCATGACGGACGAGGCGATGATCGCGATGGATCCGGACGTGATCTTCGTGATGTCGTCGGGGCTTGAGTCGGTGGGCGGCGTCGACGGGCTGCTCGCGTCCAAGCCCGCCGTCGCGCTCACGACCGCGGGCCAGAACCGCCGCTTCGTGGACATGGACGACTCCCTGGTGCTGTCCTTCGGCCCGCGCTCCGCGGACATCCTCGAGGCCCTCGCGGTGGCCGTCTACGCGCCCATGGACTCGGGCGCCGCGGCCGCGTCCTCGTGACGTCCGTGCGCGCGACCGGCCGCCTGCGCGCGTGGCTGGGCGGCACCCCGCACTGGGTCACGTTCCTCGTGCTCGCGGTCGCGCTGGTGGCATCCGCGCTGGTCTCGGCCGCGGTAGGCCAGTTGGGCGTGACCTTGACCGATGTCGTGGGCACGCTGCTCGCGGGCGCCGGGATCGACACAGCGTGGGCTCCGGCGGACGACATCACCGCGCAGGCGCTGTGGCAGATCCGCTTTCCTCGCGTCGCGATGAGCATCCTCGTGGGCACCGCGCTCGCGCTCGGCGGCGCGGCCATGCAGGCCGTGTTCGGCAACCCCCTCGCCGAGCCCGGCGTGGTCGGCGTCTCTTCCGGTGCCGCTCTCGGTGCCGCGACGGTGATCGTCACCGGCGCGACCGTGGGCGTCCTCGGGACCGCCGCCGCGGCCTTCGTCGGCGGGGTGCTCACCACGATCCTCGTCTACGTCATGGCACGTGCGAACGGCCGCACCGAGGTGGTCACCCTGCTCCTCACCGGAATCGCCGTGCAGGCGTTCGCCGGCGCGGGGCTCGCCTTCGCCGTGTTCTCCTCGAATACCTCCGCGCGCGAGCAGATCGTGTTCTGGCAGCTCGGATCGCTCAACGGCGCGCGGTGGACCGAGGTCGCGCTGGTCGCGGTCCTCACGCTCGCCGGTCTCGCGGCGCTGCTCGGGTGGGCGCGACAGTTCGACCTGCTCGCCCTGGGCGAGCGCACGGCGGGGCACCTGGGCGTCAGGGTCGAGCGGCTGCGCGCGCTGTCGATCGTCGTGATCGCGGTGCTGACCGCGGGCGCGGTCGCGTTCGCCGGGATCATCGCGTTCGTGGGCCTCGTGGTCCCGCACCTCATGCGCCTGTTGCTGGGGCCGAGCCACCGCGGGCTGCTGGTCGCCTCGGCACTCGGCGGCGGCGTGCTGCTGTGCGTCGCGGACATCGCCGCGCGGACGCTCGTCACGGGCGCCGACCTGCCGATCGGCATGCTCACCTCGCTGATCGGCGGACCGTTCTTCTTCTACCTGCTGCGTCGCGCGCGCTCGAGCCAGGGAGGGTGGGCATGACCGCGCTCGAGGCCCGGTCCGTGTCCTACGCGGCGCCGGGCGGCGCCATCCTCGTGGACGACGTCACGCTGACCGCCCCCTACGGCCACCTCCTCGCGCTGCTGGGCCCTAACGGCGCGGGCAAGTCGACGCTCCTGGGACTGCTCTCGGGCGACCTCACGCCGTCGCGCGGGTCGATCGATCTGGACGGCCGCCCGCTGCGCGCGTGGCGCGCGCCCGACCTGGCGAGGCGCCGCGCGGTGCTCACGCAGGCGAACGCGATGGCCTTCTCCTTCCGCGTCCACGAGGTGGTCAAGATGGGGCGCCACCCGTGGGCGGCGACCTCGACCGACGAGGACGATGCCCGCCACGTCGACGCCGCGCTGGCCGCGATGGACGTGGCGCACCTGCGCGACCGCGTGTTCCCCTCGCTGTCCGGCGGAGAGAAGGCGCGTGTGTCGCTGGCCAGGGTGCTCGCCCAGGACACGCCGGTGGTGATGCTCGACGAGCCCACCGCGGCGCTCGACCTGCGCCACCAGGAGGACGTCATGACGACGGCGCGCGCGCTCGCGGACGCGGGCCGCGCGGTGGTGGTCGTGGTGCACGACCTCGCTCTTGCTGCGGCCCATGCGGACTCGATCGCGGTGATGTCCCGCGCGCGGCTGGTCGCTCACGGCTCGCCCGCTGAGGTCGTGACGCCCGAGCTGGTCGAGGACGTCTACGGCATCGCCGTGCACGTGGTCGAGGGCCCCGAGGGCGCCCCGCTCGTGGTGCCCAAGCGCGGCAGGGACTGACTCGCACCCACGCCCACCAGGCGACCCACTCCACGCGCCGCACCCCGCGCACCCCCGCGCACCCCACCCCGCGCACCCCACCCCGCGCACCCCACCCCGCCGCTTAGTGCAGAGGATTTTGCGATTTCCGAGGCTGTTTCGAGCTTCGCGCATAGCGTGGTGCGATTCACCCAGGCCGGAGCGGGTCGCCACCTGCAGATCTGATGCGCTCAACCCGATCTCGGCCTCGAAATCGCACCAGGCGCTGCGCGAAGCGGCCGAGCGTCCACCTGAGAGCGGGTCGCCACCCGCACATCTGACCCGCTACGCGCGCCGGCGCCCCACCACGTAGCCTCCGCCAGCGGCGGCGAGCACCGCGGCGGCCGCCACGGCCCACCACACCGCGGCTGGGGTGGTCGACGTCGGCTCGGCGGCCGCGTCAATGACCGTGTCGCTCGTCGCGAGCGGCTCGGCGGATGGCGATGACACCGGCTCCGGCGCGACCTCGGCGCCCGCGAGCGCGAGGATGCAGCCGTCGTCGGAGGACACGGTCGCGCTGAGCGGTGCGAGCTCCTCACCCTCGCCATAGGTACCAAAGTCCGCGGAACCCGCGGCGGTCAGCACTACCGGCACCTCCTCGAGCGTCACCGTGGAACCCTCGCCCGTCACGGATCCGGCCGCGAGATCGAGCTCGCCCAGCCGTACCTGGGTCACCGAGACCTCGGCACCCTCCTGAGTCGTAGTCACCAGGTCCGCGAGGACGTAGTCACCGTCCGCCGAGAACTCGAGCGTGGGGTTCGCGAGCGTCGTGTCGAGCACTCCCCCGTGCCCCGTGAAGCGCACGGAGCCGCCGGCAGTCACGGTCCCGACCGCGAGCTCGGGGTCCACCGCGCCGCCGGTCACCGGCCACACGAACGTGTAGCCCAGATCCTCCACACCGCCGGCGACCTCCCACGTTCCATTCGCGATCGACGAGTCGATGTACGCGAGGAAGGAGTCCTTGAACGCCCACTCGATCTCACCGCCGGAGGCGAGACACATGCCCGGCTGCGCCGCACGCTCCGGGATGTCGAGAGCGATGCCGTAGCGCGCCCCCGAGGACGCGCCCACGAAGACGAGGTCGTGCGCGCCCGAGTACGAGGCGGGAATCGCCCCGGTCCAGGACACGGCGCCACGCGCGTCCGCCTCGAGCGTCGCGAGCACGACAGGATCGGAGTACAGCACCACGCTGACCTCCTCGCCCGACTCGAAGCCCTCGACGTCGAGGGTCACGAGCCCTCCGCGCTGAAGCAGCTCAAGCGTCGCGGCGTCGACAGCGAGCTCCTCGAACTCGCCCGCCTCGGGCGTTGCGTCCTCGGTCGCGGACGCCGACCCGGCCGTCGCCACCTGCGCCGAGGCGGTGGGCCGCTCGGCCGCGGTGGCCGCGGCACCGAAGGTCACCGTCACGGCATCCATCACGGCGCCCGCCGGGTAGAAGCCGCTGCCGTTGTAGGAGAAGACCCTCGCGCCCGCGGAGGTCAGCGTCGCGGGGGCGCCGCTGATGGTCACCGCGCCGCCTCGCGTGCTGCGCGTTCCCGCGGCCACGTCGACGGTCGCGATCGCCGTCGACGTGCCGTTGACGGTCATCACGAGCGAGGCGCGGCCGGCGCCCTCAAGCGTCACGCGCGGGTTGGCCATCGTGACGTCGAGGATCCCGCCGTGGCCGACGAACCGGACCGCCCCGTCGTAGCGCGCGGTGCCCGTGCCCGAGACCGGGTTCGCGTTGCCGCCGTCCTGAAGGAAGACGAACCGGCCGTCGCTGTACGCCGCTCCGGACGACACGGTAATGCTGCCGCGGGCGATGGGTCCCGTCACGTAGGACCGGAACGCCTGCTTGACGCCCCACTCCAGGCGACCCACCGCGAGATCCGTGGAGCCGTGGGCGGGCGCGCTGGGAGTGGGCTTCGGAGCGGGCTGGGACGGCGTGCCGCCACCCGTCCCGCCCCCGTCGCCTCCGGAGCCACCATCACCTCCACCATCGCCGCCCGACCCACCGTCGCCGCCGCCGTCGCCTCCGGACCCACCGTCGCCGTCGACGACGGCCGCGGTGAAGGTCACGGGCGCGAGCACCGTTCCCGCCGCATAGAAGCCGCTGCCCTGGTACGCGAACACCGCGGTGCCATCGACCGTGAGCGTCGCCGGCACTCCGGCCCAGGTCACGGTGTCGGCGTCCTGCGTGCGTGCGGCGGCCGCCAGGTCCAGGCGCGCCATCACGAGTCGCTCGCCGTCCACCTCGACGGACAGGTACCCGGTCGAGCCGTCGATCACCTCGACACGCGGCGCGTCGAACGTCGCATCGAGCTCCCCCGCGTGCCCCGTGAAGCGCACCGCACCGCCGTAGCTGGCGGTGCCGGTGAGGTCCTCTCCCAGCGCCGATGCCGTGGCGGCAAACGTAAACGTGTCGCCTTCGCGCGTCGCGCCTCCGGCGACCTCGATCGCGCCGTGCGCGATGGGACCCTCGACGTACGAGACGAAGGACTCCTTGACGCCCCAGTTCAGTTCTCCCGTGACCCCGGGCGTCGGCGTCGGGGCCGGCGAGGGCGACCCCGACGGCTCGGGCGACGGCTCGGGCTCCGACCCGCCGTCCTCGGCGAGCGCGATCGTGAACGTCGCGGGGTCCATCGCGGTGCCCGCCGGATAGAAGCCCTCGAGCGCGTCCGATCCGGCCTGCGTCAGGCTCACGGGCGCTCCCGTGTACGTCGCGGCGCCATCGGCCTCCGCGTACGCCGCGCCCGCCAGGTCCAGGGTCGCGACGTCCGTGGCGACGCCGTTGACCACCACGGTCAGCGTCGCGGCGGCCTCCCCAGCGATCCTCACGACGGGATCGGCGAAGGTGAGGTCGAGCACGCCCTCGTGTCCCGTGAAGGTGACCGCGCCGGCAAACTCCGCGGCGGCATCGTCCCCACCGGCGGCGGCGAAGCCGAAGCCGCCCTCGACCTCGACGGCCGGCGCGCTCACGGAGATCTGTCCGCGCGCTTTGGGGCCCACCACGTAGTCGCGGAAGCTCTGCTTGACGCCCCACACGAGGCCCGAGGCGGGGGTCGAATCGGCGGCCGCAGCAGGAACGATCCCCGCGGACAGCGTGATCAGTGCGGCGGCGACGACGGCGGCGAAACGGCGGGGCGCGGTGAGGAGACGTGACGACACCCCCGCACTCTACGGTCCCCGGCGCGATAAACGCAACGCGGCCGTCACGAAATTGCCGCGGGGCAAAGAGAGGTGCGGACACGCCATTGTGTCCGCACCCTCCGACGCTAGCGAAGATCCGGGCCCAAGGGCCCAAAGTTATCGAATAGTTGCAGTGCCAGCGCTTACATTCACCCGCGGGGGACGATGCGCAACGGCGCGTCCGCGCACCCCCTCCTCCGCTACAGTCCAGGGGGAAGAGGGGTGACGCTCATGACGGGTACCGCCACGCGCGCGACAGAGTCCGCCGACAGGCCGGCACAGCACAAGCCGAGCGACCGCAGGGCACGCACCATCGCCGGCTCGCGCCAGGCCCGCCGCGAGGCCCGCCCGGGCTATCGCCGCCCACCGGGCATCTTCGAGCCCAGCTTCTCCGCTGTCGGACTGGTCCTGGGCGCCTTCTTCATCGCCGTCTCCCTCGAGCCCTCGCTGCTGCCGCGCATCCCCGTGGTGCAGGGCGTCGCGTCGGGCGTGTCCTTCATGGTCGGCTACGGGCTCGGCGCGGGCGGTCACGCGGTGTGGAACTACCTCCACGTGCCCAACCTGCAGGGCCGCGCGCGGAGCATCGTCGCGTGGACGCTGCTAGGGATCATCGGGCTCAGCCTGTCGCTGTCCGTGTGGCGCTGGGTGGGATGGCAGAACGAGATTCGCCGGACCTTCGGCATGGAGGAGCTCGACCCCACGGCGTGGCCGGTTGTGATCGGGGTCGGTGCCCTCGTCGCGGCGCTGGTGCTCGCGGTCTCCCGCTCGCTGCGTGCCGCGTTCCGCTGGGCGGAGAACCTGCTCGACCGCTGGCTGCCCCGCCGCCTAGCCGTGGCCCTCGCGGTAGCCGGCATGCTGCTGCTCCTGTGGCTGCTGGTCTCCGGCCTGCTCGTGCGCGGCTTCTTCGCTGGCGCCAACGCGGTGTTCTCGGTGCGCGACGGGGAGGACCACGCCGGCGTCGAGCAGGTGACGTCCGAGTTGCGGTCGGGCGGGCCCGAGTCCGCGGTCGCGTGGGGGAGCTGGGTCGCCAGGGCCGCAGCTTCGTCTCCTCCGGCCCCACCGTCGAGGAACTCGAGAGCTACGGCGGCGACGGCGCCCTCGAGCCCATCCGCGCCTACGTGGGCCTCAAGTCGGCCGACACCCTCGAGGAGCGCGCGCAGCTCCTCCTCGACGAGCTCGTCCGCATGGGGGCCTTCGACCGCCGGGTGCTCGTGCTGGGGACCACGACCGGCACCGGCTTCCTCGAGCCCAATGCGGTCGACTCCCTCGAGTTCCTCCACCACGGCGACACGGCGATCGCCGGCCTGCAGTACTCCTACCTGCCCAGCTGGATCTCTCTCCTCGCCGACCAGGCTGCGGTACGCCAGACCTCGCAGGTGAGCTTCCGCATCATCCACGACTACTGGCAGGAGCTCCCCGAGGACTCGCGTCCCGAGCTCTACCTCTACGGACTCTCGCTGGGGTCCTTCGGCGTCGAGTCCGTGCTGTCGAGCATCGACATCATCAACGAGCCGATCGACGGCGCGTTCATGTCGGGTCCGCCGTTCGTCAACTACCTCCACAATGAGCTCGAGCGCTCGCGCGACGAGGGATCGCCCGCGTGGATGCCGGTCGTGAGCGACGGCCGCACCGTGCGCTTCACGGGCGAGGAGAACATCCTCGACCAGCCCGGTGCCACCTGGGGGGACACGCGAGTGGTCTACTACCAGCACGGATCCGATCCCGTGGTGTTCTTCACCCCCACCGCCTTCTATCGCGAGCCCGAGTATCTCCAGGGCACGCGTGCGCCCGACGTGTCCCCGCAGATGAACTGGTTCCCGATCATCACGGGCTGGCAGTTGCTGCTCGACATGCCGGGTGCGGGTGCGGTTCCCGAGGGCTTCGGCCACATGTACACCGCGAGCGGCAACCTCGCCGCATGGGCGGCGGTCACGGACCCCGAGGGCTGGACGGCCGCGGACACCGAGCGCCTGGGGGCGGTGCTCGATGAGCGCCGTGAGGAGCAGCTCTCGCTCCTCGAGCAGTTGGGCGAGTAGCGCGCCCTCACCCGAGGGTGAGCGTCACCCCGGCCGTGCGGGTCTCCCCGGCTCGAGCACCGGCGCCCCCGCGTGGGGACCGGAGCGATCCGTGCCAAACAGCGGAGCGTTCGTGGGTTCGATGCCGAGCGCCCAGCCGCCACGCGTCGGGTAGATCCACTGCACGCACCGCGGCAGGTCCTCGGCGCGCCAGGACACGGCTGCCTCGAGCGGCGCCCCCAGCGTCGCCTCACTCACCGCGGCGGGGGTCCGCACGACCGCCCGCGCGCGGCCCTGGCCGTCGACCGCGAGCCCGGTGTGCTCCCACACCGACTCGGTCGTGTGGTCGACCGGATAGGGGAACACCTCCCACGGCACGGCCTCGGCCGCGGCGTCCCGCGGCGTCCGTCCGAGCGCCGCGAGCGACACCGTGGTGCCCGGCACCACGACCGGCACCCCGAAGTTGACGTGATTGAGCACCGCGACGTCCGCGGGGGCGGGACCCTCGTTGACGATCACGTCTTCGACCAGCACCTCGGGCCGGCCCAGCGCGATCCGGATTCGCCTGCGCAGCGTCACGCGGCGCCCGAACACGCGGGACGAGTCGACCACTCCGCTCACCTCGACGTCGCCCTCGGGGGTGCGGGTGATCGCGACGTCCTCGGCGGGGGTGAGGTGGTGCGAGCCGTGCAGGCCCCGTCCGTCCCGCGCGGGGCCGATGTTGTCGAGGCCGCACGTGTCGAGCGCGCCGCCGCCGAACCGCCCGATCCAGCCCTCACCGGCCGGATCGAGAGCGCCGCCGCGCGGAATCATCAACGGCGGCACGACCACGCTCGCACTCGCGCGCCACCTGCGCGAGCGCTCGGACCTCACGGTCGCGACCAACAACCTGCTGTTGCCGAGCGAGATCAGCCCGACCGTCTACCGCAGCCTCTACCTCTTCGGAGGCACGGTGCGCCCGAGCGCGCAGGCGACCATCGGGCCCGTGACGTTCGCCCCCAACGGCAGCGCGGGCGTCGAGGTCAACGGCGACCTCGCTCTCATCTCGGTGGGCGGACTCACGGTGTCCGGCGGATACTCGACGTCGAACATCGCCGAGGCGCAGATGATGCGCGAGATGATGGACCGCTCCGAGGAGGTCGCGGTGCTTATCGACTCCACCAAGTTCGGGCGCAAGCTCTTCGCCCAGTTCGCGCCGCTCGAGGCGGCCACCTACATCGTGACCGAGGTCGCACCGCCCGAGGAGTTCGCCGAGGCCTTCGCCGAGCGCGGCATCCAGGTCATTCACCCCGACTGACCCGGCCCGGGCATCGTCCCGGCGCCCGCCCGTTGGTTGTAGATAAAACCTCCGCGTACGATGAGGAGATGCGCGCCGCCGCTCCCACCGCCCCCTGACCCACCCCGAACGGGTCGCGGTCGCGCGCCTGCACGCGCTGCTCGAGCTGCTCCCGACCGCGCTCGATCATCGGCTCGCCGGGGCGGGCATCACCGCATTCGAGTACTCGCTCCTCGAGGCGCTCCACGAGGCGCCGGACACCCGCATGCGCCTCAGCGCGCTCGCATCGCGCACCAACGCGACGCTGCCCCGCCTGTCGCGCGTGGTCACGAGCCTCGAACGAAAGGGCCTCGTCACGCGCACCCCGTGCGCGGAGGACGGGCGCGCCTTCAACGCCGTCCTCACCGAGTCCGGCGCGACGCTCTACCGCGACACGCTCCCCCTCCACGCCGACGCCGTGCGGGAGATGATTCTCGCGGACCTCACGGACGCGGACGTCGACGCCCTCGCGGAGCTCACGCTGAAGATCCTGGGCAGGCTCGACCCCAACCGTCGGCTCGCGATCACCGCAAGCCTCGCGGGCACCCCGTGCGCGGCCGATCCGGAGATCGCCTGCGCGGCGGACCCGGCGCCGCTCGGCGAGTCCTGCCCCGCCGACCCTCCCGCCTCACTCCCCGAATAGCCCCGCGCTCGTCAGTGGTGCTTCTGCGCGAGCCTCCACATGGTCCATGAGGTCCCGACGAACCGCGCGAACTGCACCACCACGTTGCGCCGCCTGCGCAGCTCCCTCGCGGTGGGCAGCGGCGCCTGCGCGAGGCGCTCGTCCGTGGTGCGCTGATCGATGTTGTCCATGGCCGCCTCCTACTCCGGGATCCAGGTCCAGCCCGGACGGGCCTTCGCCTTGTAGATGAACAGGGTGTGGAGCATGCGCTTGACCCAGTGACCCGCGAGCCCGATCTCCCCGCGCGTGGCGCGCAGGTCGCGACCGGTCTCGGGGTACTTCTCCCAGTCGGGCACCACGGGGCTCATGGTCATCGACGCCGCCGTGCCCGAGCGCATCCCGTGTCCCGCCGACGCCACGCACGCGGCCGCCATCTCCGACATCGACGCGCCGTGCGTGGGCTCGGGGGCGCCGCGGAGGATCATGTCCGCGATCGACTTGGCGACCACCTTGCCCATGGTTCCGGAGGGCATGCCGGTGCGCGGGGGCGACGGCGCGACCGCCAGCCCGTCGGGAGTCGCGCGCGGCTTCGAGATCTGGTGGGGCGGCGCGAATGCGATGCCCACCGCGAACACGTTCCGGTAGGTCGGGTTCTGATACGTGCGCGGCCAGTCCTTGGCGCTCCACTCCTCGTAGGGCCGGGGCGTGTAGTCCGCGTCGACCTTGAGGAAGCCCGAGGGGGCGAAGATCGTCGAGGTGATGTCCGCACCCGCGCGGTCGTAGGCCTTCCAGTCGTTGCCCTTGAACGGCGGCAACAGCATCGCGAAGTCGAAGCCGAGGTCGCGGTGCGAGCCGTCGAGTTGGTCGTAGTGGATGACGCCCGGCTCGATCGAGGTCACGGCCGCGCCCGTGATGGCGCGCACCCCGCGCTCGCGGAACAACGACTCGGTCCACAACTGCGAGGTGGTCCGGAAGCCGTTCTGCTCGAACTGCATCCCGCCCACGCCGAAGTCGCCAAGCTCGTTCTCGTTGGTGAGGTAGACGATGTCCGCGTTGTCGCGCACGCCCGCCTCCCGCAGCTCGTGCTCGACGTTGAACGTGTACTCGAACGCCGCCCCCTCGCACGTGCACGTGCCGTGCCCGACCCCGATCACGACCGTCTGCTTGCGCGTCCTGAGGATCCCCTTGAGTTCCTCGAGACGGGACGATGCCTCGGTCGCGTGATCGGGCGTGCACACCGACAGGGTGTGGCCGCCGTCGGGGCCAAGGCCCGGCGTCGCGCCGAAATTCAGCTTGGGGCCGGTCGCGTTGACGACGTAGTCGTAGCGCAGCCTCTCGATCTCGCCCTCGCGGCCAGGCGACGTGTGTTCTACCTCCACCGCGGGGCGCGCATCGTCGGCGTCGCCGTCGGGCCACAGCGCAAAGGCCTTGGCCTGGACGAACGTCACGCCCTTCTTGGCGTAAATGGGGGCGAGGTCGAACACCACGTCCTCGTGGGACATCTTGCCCACTCCCACCCAGATGTTCGAGGGAATCCAGTTGTAGGTGGGCTTGGGGTTGACCACCACCACCTCATGCTCCTTGGGCAGGAGCTTGCGCAGGTAGAGCGCTGCGGTGTGGCCGGACACTCCGGCACCCAGGACAACCACGCGGGCCATGCCGATCACCTTCTCTGTCGATGAAAGAGGGCTCGACGTTGAGCCCCCTCCTCGACACTACTATACCCGTGGGGGTATCAGGCGCGAGGGCCCAAGGTCCCGGGCTCGCGCGCTCAGTCGCGACGCCTATTCACCTGGTTGCGCAGGAAGATCAGCGGCAGCACCAGGGTCGCGGCGGCGGTGATGAGCCACACCAGGATCGTCGCGAGCACCCACGTGGAGACCCGTCGATCGACAACCCATCGACGATCAGCGTGGTGATGAGCAGCGCAACGAAGGTCGACACCAGGCCCACGCCGCCGATGAACGCGTTCGCATACTTGCGCGTCATCTTGAACACGAAGGGCGCGAGAAGGCTCTGCGCGATCGCAAAGATGACGGTGGCGGTCGCCAGCGCCACGAAGTCGATCGTGAAGCCGTCGAGCACGAGCGACGTGATCCACAGCCCCAGGGCGGCGGAACCAAGGAAGATCAGCGCGTTCACCAGGAACCTCACCATGACGCTGACGCTACTCCACGGTGCCCGCGCGTGCGCGGCGACCAGCGCGATCGGCCGCGAGCGCGCGACCCCGGCATCGTCCCGAATCCCGCCGTTGACACGACGAAGGCGCCTCCCGGGGAGAGGCGCCTTCGTGTGCTGTCGACGTCCGGCCGCCAGGGACTCGTGGCCGGATAAGACGATGCGGTCTAGGACCTTGTGCCCGGAACACTAGCGCACGCCAGGACATTCCCGAGGTGCGGGCGAGTGCACCGGCAATCTGCCCGTCACGTGCCCCCGGTAGAATCGGCACATGTTGCACCATGCCCCGCTGATCACGACCATCGCGGTGGGCCTGGTTGCCGCCTTCATCCTCGGCTTCATCGCGCAGAAACTGCGCCTGTCTCCGATCGTGGGCTATCTCACCGCGGGACTCGTCGTCGGGCCGTACACCCCGGGGTATGTGGGGGACGTGGATCTCGCGACACAGTTGAGCGAGATCGGCGTGATCCTGCTGATGTTCGGCGTCGGGCTCCACTTCTCCTTCCGCGAACTCCTCGCGGTGCGCAAGATCGCCATCCCCGGCGCGATCGCGCAGATGACGTTCGCCACCGTGCT
Organism: Demequina sediminis; assembly: GCF_030296675.1. Classification (GTDB taxonomy): domain Bacteria; phylum Actinomycetota; class Actinomycetes; order Actinomycetales; family Demequinaceae; genus Demequina; species Demequina sediminis. The sequence goes on from NZ_AP027736.1 coordinate 1,311,496, forward strand.
GGGCACGGGGCTCGGCTTCCTCATGGGCTGGGGCACCGCGGGATCACTGCTCTTCGGGCTCGCGCTCTCCGTCGCGTCGACCGTGGTGCTGCTGCGCGCGCTCGAGGAGCGGCAGCTGCTCGACACACGCGCGGGTCACATCGCGGTCGGGTGGTTGATCGTCGAGGACCTCGCCATGGTCATCGCGCTGGTCGTGGTGCCGGTGCTCGCGGGCGACGGCGCGACCGGCGGGGAGCTCTTCACCGAGCTCGCGTTCACCGTCCTGCGGGTGGGCGGCTTCGTGGCACTCATGTGGATCGTGGGTAGGCGCGTCATCCCGTGGACGCTCGCGCGCGTCGCGGACACGGGTTCACGCGAGCTCTTCACGCTCGGCGTGCTCGCGATCGGGCTCGGCGTCGCCGTGGGAGCGGCGTGGATGTTCCAGGTGTCGTTCGCGCTCGGCGCGTTCTTCGCGGGCATGATCCTGCGCGAGTCGAGCCTCGCACACCGCGCCGCCGAGGACTCGCTGCCGCTGCGCGACGCGTTCGCGGTGCTGTTCTTTGTCGCGGTGGGAATGCTGGTCGACCCGAGCATCATCCTGCGCCAGCCGCTCGCGCTGATCGCGACCGTCGCGATCATCGTCGGCGGCAAGTTCATCATCGCGTTCGGCCTGGTGCGCGCGCTCAAGTACTCGCGCTCGATGGCGCTCGTGATCGCCGCGTCGCTCGCGCAGATCGGCGAGTTCTCGTTCATCCTCGTGACGCTGGGCGCGGACCTCGACGTGCTCCACCAGGACGCGCGGGACCTCGTGCTCGCCGGTGCGATCTTCTCGATCATCCTCAACCCGCTGATCTTCGCGTGGGTGTCGAGGTACTACGCGCGCAAGCACGAGGAGAACGATCCCGAGGAGGAGGCCTTGCCCGTCGCCACCACGGCTCAGGGTCACGTGATCGTCGTGGGCTACGGCCGCGTGGGCGCGCGAGCCGCGCAAGCGCTCTGGGATCAGGGCGTGCCGACCGTGGTGGTCGACGACGACGAGGACCGTGTCAAGGCGATCCGCGAGGACGGGCACGAGGCGATCCTCGGCAACGCCGCGCGCGGCAAGGTGCTGCGTGCCGCGGGAATCGAGTCGGCACGTGCGGTGCTGGTCGGGGTGCCCGATCCGCTCAACGCGGGCGCCGTGGTCGCCAAGGCGCGGTCGCTCGCTCCCGACGCGGACATCGTGGCGCGCGGCCATCGCGAGCCCGACGTCGCGTACCTCGAGGAGCAGGGCGCGAGCCACGTGCTCGTGGGCCCCCACGAGGTGGCCGACCTCATGGTGACGCGCGTCGCCGACTAACGGCGCCCGCCTGCCACCCGCACCCACCCGGCGCCCACCCACGCCCATCCGCGCCCATCCTCGCGGCTCCGCCACACGCGGCCACGGCTCCGCCACACGCCGCCACGGCTCCGCCACACGCCTGCGCGCCATGGGACGCTCACGGTCGCTTTCGAGAGGTCAGTGCTCGCCATGGGACAACCACGGTCGCGCGCACCCGCAGCCGTGTGGCGGAGCCGCCGCCTAGTCCGTCCCCCGCAGCACGCGATTCCACGCGGACGTGATCGCGACCGTCTCGACGATCGCCCCCAACTGCGCGGCATTGAACCACGCGCCGGCGTCCGCACGGGCAGCGGGCTCGAGCGCTCGCGGCGCATCGGTCAGTACCTCCGCCAAGCGCAGCGCCGCGACATCCCCGTCCGACACGAGTCCCGCGCGAATCTGCAGCGCCGGCCGCGCGAGCGCGCTGATGACGTCAGGCCGCGCACCCGAGCGCGCAAGCGACTCCGAGTGGACGCGGATCGAGCGGTGACATCCGTTGAGGTGAGAGACCCGCAGCCGCAGCATGTCGCGCAGCCGCGGCTCGAGCACGTCGCCCGCACGCGACTCGAGATCCTCCAGCGCCTTGAGGAACCCGGCGCCCACCCTCGCCTCCATGCGCCAGAGGCTACCCGGGCATCGTCCCCACACGACCCATCCGCGCCGCGGCGGCGCGCGAACCCCTCGCGACGCCGGAGACTCGCGGGCACTGAGGTGCCCGCGGGGTGTCGGTGCGGGCACGTCCCGCCTCGACGTCCCGGCTCACGCGTCCCGGCGATGTCGGAGCACGATGCTTGGATGGGAGGGTCGATGATCGCAGGGACCGCATGGCGTGCGGAGGTCGCCGTGGACCTCGACGCGGCGCGCGATCGCCGGCACGCTGCCCGCGTTTCTGGGGGCAGGCGTATCAGGTGTGGACCGTGCCGCTCGACGGGACGGCGGCCATCGCGGTGTCGGTCGAGCCGTGGGATCCGGCCGAGCCCGAGCGGGGCTCGACCACGCCCACCGAGGTCGTGGCCGCGGTCGAACTCGCCTAGCCCGGGCATCGTCGCTGGGCCCGGGCCGCCCGGGCGACCACTGCATCGTCCCCGCTCTGGAAGAATGTCCCCCATGACTGCGCGCATCCCCGACAAGGCCACCGTTGACGGACTCGAGGACCGCTGGAACGAGGCCTGGGAGGCCGCCGGCACGTACCGCTTCGACGAGTCCGCGACTCGCGAGCAGGTGTACTCGATCGACACCCCTCCGCCCACGGTGTCGGGCTCGCTGCACGTGGGCCACGTGTTCTCGTACACGCACACCGACGTGGTCGCGCGCTTCCAGCGCATGCGCGGCCGCGAGGTCTTCTACCCGATGGGGTGGGACGACAACGGGCTGCCCACCGAGCGCCGCGTGCAGAACTACTACGGCGTGCGCTGCGACCCCACGCTCCCCTACGTCGAGGGTTACGAGCCCCCGTTCGAGGGCGGCGAGGGCAAGTCGGTCAAGGCGGCCGACCAGCAGCCCATCTCGCGCCGCAACTTCGTTGAGCTGTGTGAGCGCCTCACCGCGGAGGACGAGAAGCAGTTCGAGGCGCTGTGGCGCCACCTGGGCCTGAGTGTCGATTGGTCCCGCACGTACCAGACCATCTCTCCTCCTCGCAGGCCGTCGCCCAGCAGGCCTTCCTGCGTGGGCTGTCGCGCGGCGAGTGCTACCAGGCCGAGGCCCCCACGCTGTGGGACGTGACGTTCCGCACCGCGGTCGCGCAGGCCGAGCTGGAAGACCGCGAGCGTCCCGGCGCGTATCACCGCATCGCGTTCGAGCCGGCGGCGGACATGGAGGAGAAGACGGGCTCGTACGCCTCGGTGTACATCGAGACCACGCGCCCCGAGCTGCTGCCCGCGTGCGTGGCCCTGGTGGCCCACCCCGACGACGAGCGCTACCAGCACCTCTTCGGCACCCACGTGCGCACGCCGCTGTTCGGCGTCGAGGTGCCCGTCGTGGCTCACCACCTTGCCTCGCCCGACAAGGGTTCCGGCATCGCAATGATCTGCACGTTCGGCGACGTCACGGACGTGACCTGGTGGCGCGAGCTGCGTCTGCCTACGCGCCCGGTGCTCGGTTGGGACGGGCGGCTGCTCGCCGAGGCCCCCGAGGGCATCACCTCTCCTGAGGGCGTCGCTGCATACGGTGAGCTCGCCGGGCTCACGGTGTTCAGCGCGCAGCAGCGCGTGGTCGAGATGCTGCGCGAGGCGGGGGTGCTCGACGGCGAGCCCAAGCCAACGCAGCACCCCGTCAAGTTCTTCGAGAAGGGCGACAAGCCCCTCGAGATCGTCACCACCCGCCAGTGGTACATCCGCAACGGCGGCACGGACCGCGCCCTCAACGACGCGCTCGTGGCCCGCGGCTCGGAGCTCGACTTCGAGCCCGACTTCATGCGCGTGCGCTACGAGAACTGGGTGCGTGGCCTTACCGGCGACTGGCTGATCTCGCGACAGCGCTTCTTCGGCGTGCCGATCCCGGTCTGGTATCCCGTGCTCGCCGACGGCTCCCCCGACTACGACCACCCGATCGTGCCGAGCGAGGACGCGCTGCCCGTCGACCCCTCGGTGGACGTGGCGCCCGGCTTCGACGCATCGCAGCGCGACGTCCCCGGCGGCTTCACAGGCGAGAAGGACATCATGGACACGTGGGCGACGTCCTCGCTCACCCCGCAGATCGTGTGCGGCTGGCGCGACAACCCCGGGCTGTTCGCCGCGACTTTCCCCATGGACCTGCGCCCCCAAGGGCAGGACATCATCCGCACGTGGCTGTTCTCCTCCGTGGTGCGTTCGCACCAGGAGCACGGCACGCTGCCGTGGAAGCATGCCGCGATCTCGGGCTGGATCCTCGACCCGGACCGCAAGAAGATGTCGAAGTCGAAGGGCAACGTCGTCACACCCATGGGGCTGCTCGAGACCCACGGGTCCGATGCCGTGCGTTACTGGGCGGCCGCCGCTCGCCTGGGCACGGACGCGGCCTTCGACGAGGGCCAGATGAAGATCGGCCGTCGCCTCGCGATGAAGGTGCTTAACGCCTCCAAGTTCGTGCTCGGCGCGACCGGCATCGCGACGGTGGCAGCGGAGTCGCTCGAGGAGGGCCTGCGCGCGACCGCGCACGTCACCACGAGCGCACCCGTGACCGAGCCGCTCGACCGAGCGATGCTCGCGGCACTGGCGGACGTGGTCGACACCGCGACCGCCGCGCTGTCCGCGTACGACCACACGCGTGCTCTCGAGGTCGCGGAGACGCTGTTCTGGACCTTCTGCGACGACTACCTGGAGCTCGTGAAGACCCGCGCCTACGACGGCGCGGCGCCCGGTGAGGCGATCGACCCGTTCGCGCCGTGCTCCCCTGGCGCGGCCTCCGCGCGCGCCACGCTCACCCTCGCGCTGCACACGTTCCTGCGCCTCTTCGCCCCCGTGCTGCCGTTCGCGACCGAGGAGGTGTGGAGCTGGTTCCAGGAGGGATCCGTGCACCGCGCATCCTGGCCCGACTCGGCGCGGGTGCGTGCCGTCGCGGGCGAGGACACCCCCGGTGCGCCGCTGCTCGCGGCCGCGGGCGAGGCGCTGTCCGTGCTCCGCAAGGTCAAGTCCGAGGCGAAGGTGTCGCAGCGCACCGAGATCGCGTCCATCGACCTGCTGGTCCCCGAGGCCAAGGTCGCGTGGGTTCGTGCGGCGGAGGCCGACCTCCGTGCCGCGGGACGCGTGTCCGCGATGCAGATCGTGGACGCGAGCCTGGCCCTCGAGCCCGGTGTGGACGGACTGGCGCCCGAGGACGGATCGAACGACGAGATCGCGGACCCGACCGTGATGCGGACGGAGAACGCGCGCCTGGCGGAGTAGGGACTCGCCCTCCTCCCCCACCCCTGCGCGCCCGCTTCACCCACCCCAGCGCGCCCGCTTCACCCACCCCTGCGCGCCCACGTCAGCCACCCCAGCGCGCTATGGGACGCTCATCGTCGGTTTCGCGAGGTTTGAGCGTCCTATGGGACGGTGAGTGTCGTTGACCGCGACCGGATCACTCCCCTGACGAGGGCGCGACACCACTCGGGCCGCTCGGTGATGTCGCGATAGCTGAGGCGCAGCGTAAGGATGCCGACCGTCGCGAGCGTCGCGTCGCGCGTCATGTCTCGCTGCCGCTGCTCGGGATCCGAGTGGTACGTGTCCCCGTCGAGCTCGATGGCCGTCATAGTCTCGGGGTCATAAGTGTCGATCCGGAAGCGCTCGCCGTCGACGCGTGCCCAGTGTTGACGCGCAAGCCTCGCGAACTCCTTGGTGTTGAACACCTTCCGTAGCCCTCGCTCCTCGAGGTAGCTCTCGGCTCCGCGGGCGCCCGCATCGATGCGTCGCATCAGCTCGCGCCGCATCGGGCACCTCGGCACGCGGTCGAGCGCTTGACTCAGCGCGCGCGGAGAGGTCAGGCCAGAGCGCAACGCGGCATAGAACGCCGATGCGCGGTCTCGGGGCGGCAACGCGCCATAGCCGAAGATCACCGCCAGATCTGGCCCCACCACGGTCGCCCTCCCCAGGCGGGTCGTGGGAGGTCGGTAGCTCAGCCTGCGGACCACGATCCACCCGGGCGGCCGCGGTCGATCCGCGTGAGGCACCACCACCTCGATGACCTCGGGCGGATGGGCAGCGAAACCCCAGGCAAACATCGCCGCGGCACCTGACAGCGCGGCGTTGGGGCCGGCCCACAGGAGCGCGGCGTCGACCCGCGCCAGAAACGAGTCCGCGTGAAGCGCCGACACGTAGGCGTTGGGCAGGAGGCGCACTACCTCTCCTCGGTCGATCGCGGTCCGAGCCTTGCGCGCCGAGGACATCCCCACGAGCTCATCGAACGTGAAGGCCCGCGGCGTGCGCCGCAACACGTCCGTGAGCGCAGACGGTTCGGCGACGCGAGGAAGCGGACGCAAGTGAGTCATGAGTCCAGGTGTAAGACGCGCGGGCGCCGCTCATGCCCGCCGATAGCGATGCCGTGGACCACTGGCGCGAGGCGCCGGGCCGTGGACATCACCCGGTCGAGAGTGGCGTCCGACAACCACCGTCCCATGGGACGCCAGAACCCCCGAAATCGACCATGAGCGTCCCATAGCGCGCGGGGGTGGGTGGAGAGCGGGTGGGCGCGCGGGGGTGGGTGGAGAGCGGGTGGGCGCGCGCAGGGGTGGGCTGAGAGCGGGTGGGCGCGCGCAGGGGTGGGCTGAGAGCGGGTGGGCGCGCGCAGGGGTGGGCTGAGAGCGGGTGGGCGCGCGCAGGGGTGGGCTGAGAGCGGGTGGGCGCGCGCAGGGGTGGGCTGAGAGCGCGCCGCGCTCCCGCTCGGGCCTACGCCGCGCCCTGCTCCTCTGCCCGGCCCTCGTAGGCGGGCATCGCACGCGAGATGACGGTGTCGCGAGTGACGGTGACGCGAGCGATGTCGTCGCGGCCCGGGACGTCGAACATCGTCTCCTGGAGGACCTCCTCCATAATCGCGCGCAGTCCGCGCGCCCCGGTGCCGCGCTCAAGCGCCTGCTCCGCGATGGCGCGCACCGCCTCGGGCGTGAACTCGAGCTCCACGTTGTCGAGCTCGAACATGCGCTGGTACTGCTTCACCAGCGCGTTCTTGGGGCCGGTGAGGATGAGCACCATCGCCTCGACGTCGAGCGGGTTGACGGTCGCGATCACGGGCATGCGCCCGATGAACTCGGGGATGAGCCCGAACTTGTGAAGGTCGGCCGGCGTCACCTCGGAGAAGAGGTCGGTGTTGTCCGACTCCTTGAGGGTCGCCCCGAAACCGATCCCCTTGCGTCCCACGCGCGAGCTGATGATCTCCTCGAGGCCCGCGAATGCGCCGCCCAGGATGAACAGCACGTTGGTGGTGTCGATCTGGATGAACTCCTGGTGCGGGTGCTTGCGCCCGCCCTGCGGCGGCACCGACGCGACCGAGCCCTCGAGGATCTTCAGGAGCGCCTGCTGCACGCCCTCGCCCGACACGTCGCGCGTGATCGAGGGGTTCTCTGCCTTGCGCGCAACCTTGTCGATCTCGTCGATGTAGATGATGCCGCGCTGCGCCTTGTCGACGTCGTAGTCGGCGGCCTGCAGCAGCTTGAGCAGGATGTTCTCGACATCCTCGCCCACATAGCCGGCCTCGGTCAGCGCCGTGGCGTCCGCGATCGCGAAGGGCACGTTGAGCATCTTTGCGAGCGTCTGCGCGAGGTAGGTCTTGCCGGTGCCGGTGGGACCGATGAACAGCACGTTTGACTTGGCGATCTCGACCTGGTCGTCGTCGCCCTTGAGGCGGGTCTCCCCGCACGCACGCGCTTGTAGTGGTTGTACACCGCGACGGACAGCGCACGCTTGGCCTGGTCCTGGCCCACGATGTACTGCCCCAGGAAGTCGAAGATCTCGCGCGGCTTGGGAAGCTCGGTGAGCTCCGCCTCGACCTGCTCGGCGAACTCCTCCTCGATGATCTCGTTGCACAGCTCGATGCACTCATCGCAGATGTACACGCCGCCGCCCGCGATGAGCTTGCGCACCTGCTTCTGCGTCTTTCCGCAGAACGAGCACTTCAGCAGGTCGCCGCTGTCAGCGGGTCGATTCATCGGGGAGCTCCTCTCACGAACGAATCCGTGCTCAAACCAGGCTACCTACGGGGTCAGACAGCGGGGCGGCGACGCGCCGACAGACACCGAGCCCGTCGCATGTAGCAGGGACGATGCTCGCCCCCGATGCACGATCGTGACCTTCCGCGCGGCCCCAGGAAAGTAGCGAGGGGCGCGCGCCGCCACCGCAGTGACCGCGCACGCCCCTCCCGGACTGCGTGAGAGCGAGTTACGCTCCCGCGGGGTGGACCGCCGAGACTCCCTTGCGTGACTCGAGCACCTGGTCCACGAGGCCGTACTCGCGCGCCTGCTCGGCGGACAGGAACGTGTCGCGCTCGATGTCCTCGCGCACCTTCTCCGGCTTCTGGCCCGAGTGGAACGCGAGGGTGTTCTCGAGCCACTCGCGCATGCGGAGCATCTCCTCGGCGTAGATCTCGATGTCGGAGGCCTGCGCACGCGCGCCGCCCTCGATGCGCGGCTGGTGAATCATGACGCGAGCGTTCGGAAGCGCGAGGCGCTTGCCGGGGGTGCCCGCGGCGAGCAGCACGGCGGCGGCGGATGCGGCCTGGCCCAGGCACACCGTCTGCACCTCGGGCTTGATGTACTGCATCGTGTCGTATATCGCGGTGAGCGCGGTCTGCGAGCCACCGGGGCTGTTGATGTACAGCGTGATGAGCCGGTCGGGGTCCTGCGACTCCAGGACGAGCAGCTGCGCCATCACGTCGTCGGCCGAGGCATCGTCAATCTGGACACCCAGGAAGATGATGCGGTCCTCGAACAGCTTCGCGTACGGGTCCTGGCGCTTGAAGCCGTAGGCCGTCCGCTCCTCGAACTGAGGAAGGATGTATCGCGACGACGGTGCGGCGGCGCCGCCCCGTACGCCCCGCCACCGAATACGCCGGCCGTGCGTCCGGCCGCCTGGAATGCGCGCTGAATCTCGCTCACGCCTTGCCTCCCTGGGACTTGTCGCCGGCTTCGGCGGCGTGGGTGATGACCTTGTCGACGAACCCGTACTCGAGCGCCTCGGTCGCGGTGAACCAGCGGTCGCGGTCCGCGTCCTTGTTGATCTGCTCGACGGTCTTGCCGGTCTGCGTCGCGGTGAGCTCCGCGAGCACCTTCTTCATGTGCATGATGAGCTCCGCGTTGATGCGGATGTCCGTCGCGGTGCCGTAGATGCCGCCCGAGGGCTGGTGCATCATGACGCGAGCATGGGGCGTGGCGTAGCGCTTGCCCTGCGCGCCCGAGCTGAGCAGGAACTGGCCCATCGAGGCCGCCATGCCCATCGCGACGGTCGCGACATCGGGCTTGATGTACTGCATCGTGTCGTAGATCGCCATGCCCGCGGTGATCGATCCGCCGGGGCTGTTGATGTACAGGTAGATGTCCTGGTCCGGGTCCTCCGCCGCCAGCAGCATCAACTGAGCGCAGATGGCGTTCGCGTTGTCGTCGCGCACCTCGTCGCCGAGCCAGATGATGCGCTCGCGCAGCAGCCGGTTGAAGATGGAGTCATTGAGGCCCATGCTGGGCCCCTCGCCTCGTGCCGTGATCTCGTTCACGTGTGTCCTCCTGTCGAGCGTCCTGACCGACATTAACGCGCGCAGGCGACGGGACGATGCCGTTTCCCGCCTGGTTTCGCTACGGGGAGAACACCGCGGACGGGCCGTTCGCCACGCGCGTAGCGGCGCGATGCGTGGAGACCGGACACCGGAGGCGCCCGCGCACGGCGCGGGTCGGTAACGATGCGGTGTTTCGCCTGGTTTGAGCGGTGGCGCAGGCGCTAGTCTCGCCACGGGCGCGAGGGACGCGCCACACTCAGGCGCCACTCCAAGGAGCATCCATGAGCACCAACGATCCGTTCTCCTCGCAGCCGGGCGAGCAGGGCATGCGCCCGGCCGAGCCGAGCGCTCCCGCGGGGTTCACCCCGCAGGAGCCGACTCCGTAGCAGTCCACCCCGTGGGGCACTCCCCCGAGGGCGGCTACGCGCCCGCCGGTCAGGCACCGATTCCCCCGGCTCCCGCCGCCCCGCCGGCGCCCGGCTACCAGCAGGCCTACTACCCGCCCGCGCGTCCGCCGAAGAGCTGGATGAACATCACGTCCTTCATCACGTCGCTGCTCGGGCTCAGCATCGTCGGGATCATCTTCGGTCACCTGGGCGTCAACGCCGCCAAGCGCGGTGAGGCGGACTACAAGGGACTCGGCATTGCGGGCCTGGCCATCGGATACCTCGGCCTCGTCGTGGGTGTGATCTGGGTGATCGCGGTCATCGCGTTCTTCGCCACCGGCGAGACCACGAGCTACTAGGGGATGCCCCGATCCGCCCGCCCGAATGATCGGGCGGGCGGACGATGCGTCGGCGGGTCTCCCCGCACTACCGTCGGAGGCGGAGGCGGCCAAGGGGCCGCCGAGGAGGAAGACATGTCAGACGCACCCCGCGACCCCGTCAACCCGGCCGACCAGGCCGAGCCCATGCCGTCGTACCAGACGGCCCCGCCGCCCGCGCCCGCCCCGCAGGCACCGTACGCGCAGGCTCCCTACGGCCAGCCGCAGTACGCCGCGCAGCCGTACACGCAACCGCCGGCCCCCGCGGGCACCACGGACAAGAACTGGATGGGCATCACGTCGCTGATCCTGTCGCTCGCGGGCCTGTTCACCGGCATCACCGCCATCGCCGGAATCGTCTTCGGACACCTCAGCCTGAGCGCGGTCAAGCGCGGCGAGGCGGACAACCGAGGAGTCGGACTCGCGGGCCTCATCACCGGCTACGTCATCACGGCTCTCGGCATCATCGGCCTGATCCTGTTCGTGATGGCCATCGGATGGGTGGGCGTCGAATGCGGCGGTTCCGACCCCGCGGCGTGGTGCGAGTCCTAAGGTCACCGCGCCCCCGCGCTGCCCTCGCCGCGCCCGCTCGCCCCTGCACGACTAGCGTGGATCACGGCCCCGTCGCGTCCACCAGGAGGAGCACCACCATGACCGTACCCCCGCAGCCCGACCAACCCGGGATGCCGCCCGTCGCCCAGCCGGGCTACGTTCCGCCCGCACCGCCCGCCGCGTCCAAGCCCAAGACCTGGATGAACATCACGTCGCTCGTCACGAGCCTGCTCGGGCTCGGGCTGGTCGGCGTCATCTTCGGCCATCTCGGGGTGAGCGCGGCCAACAAGGGCCAGGCGGATCTCAAGGGGCTCGGCATCGCGGGCCTCATCCTCGGCTATCTCGAGATCGTCGCGGCCATCGTGCTCGCGATCGTATTCATCGCGCTGATCAACAACTGCGCCAACGATCCCGCGTGTGTCGACTGGTGGTCGAACCTGGAGACCACCTCGTCCTAGGCGCGACACCCCGGACAGCACGAGACCCCGGCCACCTCACGGTGGTCGGGGCCTCGTCGCGTCTGTCAGGCGCGGACTACTCGGCAGCCTTCTCGTCGGCGGCCTCGGTCGCCTCGTCCTTCTTCTCGTCCTCGAGCGAGCCGATCACCTCGGAGAGGTCGACGGCGGCACCCGTGGTGTCGACCACGGTCGCGCGGCGCAGCGCGAACGCGGTGGCCTTCGAGCGGGCGACCTCGGCCACCATCGCGGGGATCTGGCCCGCCTGCTCGACCTGCTGAATGAACGTGCCCGGGTCCATGCCGTACTGGCGCGAGGCGTTGATGAGGTAGTCGAGGAGCTCGGGCTGCTCGACCTCGATGTCGAGGTCGTCGGCGAGCTGGTCGAGGAGGATCTGCGTGCGCAGGGCCTTGGTGGCCTCCTCGGTGACCTCGGCGCGGTGCTCGTCGTCCTCGAGGCGGTTCTCGTTCTCGAGGTGGCTGTGCACCTCGTTCTCGATCACCTTCTTGGGGAGCTCGAAGTCGGTGGCCTCGGTGAGCTGCTCGAGCAGCTTCTCGCGGGCCTCCATCGCCTGGTTGTTCGCCTTGATCTTGGCGGCCTGGACCTTGAGGTCCTCGCGCAGCTCCGCGATCGTGTCGAACTCCGACGCGAGCTGGGCGAAGTCGTCGTCCGCCTCGGGCAGCTCGCGGGTCTTAACGGCCGTCACCTTGATGGTGATCGACGCGGTCTCGCCCGCGTGGTCACCCGCGGCGAGCGGGCCGTCGAACGTGGTCTCCTCGTCGGCGGACAGTCCCGTGACGGCCTCGTCGAGGCCCTCGAGCATGTTGCCCGCACCCACCTGGTACGAGGTGCCCTGCACGGAGTCGATGGTCTCGCCATCGATCACCGCGGTGAGGTCGAGCGTGACGAAGTCGCCATCCGCGGCGGGACGGTCGACACCCACGAGGGTGCCAAAGCGCTCGCGCAGCGCGTCGAGTCGCGCGTCGACGTCCTCGTCCGAGATCTCCGCGGGCTCGACCTCGATCGTGAGGTCGGCGGGCGCGGGAAGCGTCACCTCGGGGCGCACCTCGACGATCGCGGTGAACTCCAGGCCCTCGTCGCCCTCGACGACGCCGGGGATCTTGGTGACCTCGACCTCGGGCTGGCCGAACGGGCGGATGCCCGTCTCGCGCACCGCCGCGGAGTACCAGCCGGGAAGGCCGTCGTTGACGGCGTGCTCGATGATCGCACCCTTGCCCACGCGCTGCTCGAGCACCTTCGCCGGTACCTTGCCCTTGCGGAAGCCGGGGATCTGGACCTCGCGGCCCACGTGCTCATAGGCGTGCGCCAGGCTGTCGGCGAGGTCCGCCTCGGTGAGGTTGACCGTCAGCTTGACGGTGGTGGCGTCGATCTTCTCGAGGGCGCTGGTCACTACGTACTCCTGTGGGTGGATGGTGGGGCCCGCGGGTGCTCCGTCGGCTCCCGTGTTCGGGCAACCGTCCCATGGTACCCGGCACGCGCGGAGGTCCCAATTCGGAGGGGACGATGCCGGGGGCACCCCCGCGCGAGGGCCTAGCGGGCGGTCTCGGGGAGTCCCTCGCGGCGCCATTCGACGGTCTGGACCACCCAGAACGCCGCGAAGAGCGCGAGCAGCAGCGCCTCGACCCAGAAGATCAGCGTGCCGGTGCCCACCGTGTCCGCGCGGCGCTGGACCACGTAGACCACGATCCCCCACGCGATGACAGCCGCGATGCCCGCCGCGACGCCCTGGTACAGCCTGCGCAGGCCCACGTGGCGTCCCGCGACCTCGACCTCGCGTCGCGTCTCGCGCGCGTTGACCAAGGCGATCACCACCATGAGACCGAACGCGGGGATCGCGGCGGCGTAGTGGCCGTAGTCGAGCAGCCAGGCGCGCACGCCCTCGCCCCACCACCGCGCGAAGCCGGGGACGTAAAGCAGCCACACCGCGACTCCCGCCGCGATCCCCACCCGGTCCGGCCATGTGCCCCATCCCTGGGATCGCAGCGTCCACAGCGCAAAGGCAAGACCCAGCACCGCGAGCCACCCCAGGGCCCCGATCGCGCGGTCGACCTCGGGCAGGAACTCCTCGGGCACGCAGCGCTCGGTCGCGGAACCACATAGCGACTCGTCGAGCACCGGCGTGGGGATGATCGCGACCAGCACCAGCAGGATCGCGGCACCGATGAGCGTGCTCACGAAGATGGGCTGCACCGCGGTGTAGAAGTACGCGCTGATGGACCCGTGCGGGGGCCAGCCGGCGTCGACAATCTCGAGCGCGAGGGCGATAAACAACAGCGCGATCGCCGCCACGATCGCGACCCGTAGGTACAGGTAGGTGCGGACCGTCGGCTCGGCCAGGTGACGGGTCATGGGGACGTCCTCCCGTGCAGTGCTCTCCACTATCCCCGCCCGCGCGATCCCGCGCGAACCGGAGGCCCCCGCCCCCGCATCGTCCCCTCCCTAGACTGGCGCCATGACTGCCGTCGCCTTGGTGCTCGCAGGACTCGCCGCGCTCGTTCACGTGTACATCTTCTGGCTCGAGGCGGTCGCGTGGATGCGCCCGTCCACCCGGGCGGTGTTTGGCATCGCGTCGGAGGACGATGCCAGGGTCACTCGGTCGCTGGCGTACAACCAGGGCTTCTACAACCTCATGCTCGCGGTCGTCACGCTCGTCGGGATCGCGATGATCGCGGCGGGGTCGTCGTCGGGCTCGACCGCGGCGGGCGCGGCGCTCGTGTTCGCGGGCTGCGGGTCGATGGCCGTCGCCGCTCTCGTGCTCGTGACGGCGTCGCGCGATCACGCCGGCGCGGCCGCGAAGCAGGGCGTGCTGCCGCTGCTCGCGGTCGTCGCTCTCGCGGTCGCGCTCGTCGCGGCGTAGCCGCGCCTCCTCCAGGGTCGCGGCGTAGACGCGCGGCCTACAGGAACGCTGCCGGGTCGAACTCGTCGATCGGGATGATCCTCACGCGCGGCAACTGCGCGGTGAAGGCCTCGACGTCGTACTCGAGGTCGAAGAACTCGACGCCGCGGTCGACCAGCTGACCCAGCGCGCCGTTGCGGAACTCGACGAAGCCCACGACGCCCACGCGTCGTCCCTCGAACGGGTGGTCGAGCGCCTCGACGAAGTCGCCGTCGTTGCTCACCAGCATGAGGTCGGCCTCGCGGCGGCGCAGCTCGTCGAGCGTGCGCTGAATCGCGATGTCGACCACCTTCTGGCCCGGCGCTCCCGACAGCGGGATCGGGCGGTAGCCCATCGCGAGCAGCGCCTGCACGAAGCTCATGGGGAGGTCGCTGTTCGCGGCGAGGAAGAACAGCCCGGCAGCCGGCTGACCCCACTCGTCGCGCGCGAAGTGCAGGAGGCGGTCCCAGCGCGGCCGCTCCTCGGGGCGAGGGCGCCGGCCCAGGATCGAGTTGCCGAGCGTGGCGTCGATGTTCTCCCCGTCGACAAGGACGTAGGTGGTGCGAGGCGTGGCCATGCGTCGAGCCTAGAGGTGCGGGTCAGTCGCCGCGAAGCACCTTGTCCATCGCCTTACCCCGCGCGAGCTCGTCGACCAGCTTGTCGAGGTAGCGGATCTGCTGCATGAGCGGGTCCTCGATGTCCTCGACCCTGATCCCGCAGATGACCCCCGTGATGAGGCCCGCGTGGGGGTGGAGGCGCGCCTGCGCGAAGAAGTCCTCGAACGTGGTGCCCGCGTCGAGGTGGGCGCGCACCTCCGCGTCGCTGTAGCCGGTGAGCCAGCGGATGACCTCGTCGACCTCTGCGGCCGACCGCCCCTTGCGCTCGACCTTCGCGACGTACAGGGGGTAGACCCGCGCGACCGGCATCGTGAAGACCTTGCTCACGTGTGTCAGCGTAACCCCGGTCCGCGGGTCGGCGGGGCGGATGGGAGCGCCTAGTCTTCCCGGGCTCGCTGCGTGTGGGAGGCGAGGGCGGCCATGGCATCGTTCAGGGCGGCGAGCTGCTCGGGAGTGAGCCCCCGCGCGAACTCCTCCTTGACCGCCCGCAGGTGCGGCGCCGTGGCCGCCCGGAACAGCCGCTCGCCGTCCTCGGTCAGCACCACTTCGGCGCCGCGGCTATCACCCTCGACGCGCTCGCGGCGCACCAGGCCGCGCCGCTCCATGCGTCCCAGGTGGTGCGAGAGGCGGCTTCGCTCCCAGCCCACGTGGTCGGCCAGGTGCGAGGAGCGCATGCGTCGCTCGGGATGCTCGGTGAGCGCGACCAGCACCGCGTAGTCGCCCCCGGACAGGCCGGTCTCCTCGAGAAGGCGACGCATGACGACTCCGGTGACGCGCTCCGACGTCTCGACGAAGAGCCGCCACGTGTCGAACTCGGCGCGCGTGAGGGACCGCTTGCGGCGCGGGGCGGAGGAGGGAATGCTCATGAGTGGCCCTTTGTTTGACACGTCAACCACTACTGATCATGATTGACATATCAATCATACTGACCTCGACGCCACGGAGGCGACCCACCATGACTGCCCTGGAATTTGGCCTCGACACCTTTGGTGATCTGCCCACCACGGACGCGGGAGAGCTCGCGAGCCACCCCGAGGCGATTCGCCAGGTGGTGGCCGAGGCCGTCCTCGCCGACCGCCTGGGCGTCGACGTCTTCGCCGTCGGCGAGCACCACCGCGAGGAGTACGCGATCTCCTCCCCCGAGACCGTGCTCGCGGGCATCGCGACGCAGACCAGCCGCATCCGGCTCGCGTCCGGCGTCACGGTGCTCAGCTCCGACGACCCCGTGCGCGTCTTCCAGCGCTTCGCGACCGTCGACGCACTCTCCCACGGGCGCGCCGAGGTCATCCTGGGTCGCGGCTCGTTCACCGAGTCCTTCCCCCTCTTTGGCTACGACCTCAGCGACTACGACACACTCTTCGAGGAGAAGATCGAGCTGTTCTCGCAGCTCCTCACAGAGGAGCCCGTGACGTGGAGCGGCACCATGCGCGCGGCCCTCCACGAGGCGGACGTGTTCCCCAAGACCGAGTCCGGCAAGCTCTCGACGTGGGTGGGCGTGGGCGGCTCGCCGCAGTCCGTGGTCCGCACCGCGAAGTACGGTTTCCCACTCATGCTCGCGATCATCGGCGGCAGCCCCGAGCGCTTCGCCCCGTACACCGACCTCTACCGTCGCGCCGCCGAGCAGTTCGGCACGACCGCGCACCCGATCGGCATGCACTCCCCCGGCTTCATCGCGGACACCGACGAGGAGGCTCGCGAGATCTTCTTCCCGAGCTACAAGGTGATGCGCGACAGGATCGGCCGCGAGCGCGGCTGGCCGCCCATGAGCCGCGAGGAGTTCGAGAATGAGGTCGCTCACGGCTCGATGTACGTCGGCTCCCCCGCCACGGTCGCGCGCCGCATCGCGGATGCCGTCACGGCGCTCGGGGTCGGCCGCTTCGACCTCATCTACTCGGGCGGACCGCTCCCCATGACCGCGCGCCTGCGTGCGGTCGAGCTCTACGGCTCGGAGGTCATCCCCCTGGTCCGCGAGATCCTGGCGGACTGACGGGTGAACCAGCCACAGGCATCGTCCCTTCCTCACGCCACGACCGTGAGCATCCTGGGCGCGGGCAAGGTGGGCACCGTCCTGGCGAGGCTCGCGGTGGGCGCGGGGTACCGCGTGCTCGTGAGCGGGTCGGGCGACCCGTCGGCGATCGCCCTGACCGTCGACGTGCTCGCGCCGGGGGCGATCGCGACCACGGCGGCCGATGCTGCGGCGCTGGGGGACGTGGTGATCCTGGCCCTGCCGCTGGGCAAGTACGCGTCGCTTCCGGCCGATGCTCTCGAGGGCAAGCTCGTGGTGGACGCGATGAACTACTGGTGGGAGGTGGACGGCGAGAGGGACGACCTCACGGACCCGCGCACCACCACGAGCGCGATCATCCGCGACTTCCTGCCCGCCTCGCGCGTCGTCAAGGCGTTCAACCACATGGGCTATCACGACCTCGACGAGGGGCACCGCCCCGCCGGCGCTCTCGACCGCAAGGCGATCGCCGTCGCGGGTGACGACCCCGAGGCGAGGAGGCGGTCGCGGCGCTGGTCGACGCGCTCGGCTTCGATCCGGTGGTGCTCGGAGCGTTGGACGAGGGCGCAATCCTCGAGCCGGGGCGCGCGCTGTTCGGGGCAAATCTGGGTGCCGCCGAGTTGCGCGCCGTCGTGGACGCGCACCGGAGCACCACGCGCGCTTGACCCTCACACTGTGTCAGGGTGGAGCGTGGATTCCGCCATGTACACCATCGGAGAATTCGCCGCCCTGGGCAGGGTCAGCCTCAGAATGCTGCGTCACTACGACGCGACGGGCCTGCTCACGCCCGCGAGCATCGACCCCCACAACGGCTACCGCCGCTACGCGATTCACCAGCTCCCACAGCTGCTGAGGATCGTGGAGCTCAGGCAGCTCGGCGTGGGCCTCGCGCGCATCGCCGACGTGATCGCTGCCGACGACCAGGATGCCGCGTTGCATGCCGTGCTCACCGAGCGCCGCAGCGAGCTTGAGGCATCGGTGGCCGACGACCGCGCCCGCATCGCCCGGATCGAGCGACGTCTCCTCGCCCTGGAAGGAACCACCATGTCTGACGTCATCTACAGAAGCGTCGAGCCCGTCACCGTCTACGCCGCACACGAGTACGCACAGGGGATGGGGCCCGAGAATGTGGGGCCGGTCGTGGGGCCGCTCATCGAGCGCCTCGACCGCGCGCTGGCCGCGGCCGGTCGACCCTGCCTCGAACCCGGCATCTTCTGGTACGACGCCGAGCCGGACGACAGGTTCTCGGTGCACGTCTCCTACACCGCCGAGGCCCAACCCGTCGCTGGCCCGGGCTACGACGTGGTCGCACTCCCCGCCATGCCCACGGCGGCGACGCTGCTCCACCGCGGCGACATGACCGGGATCGGCGAGTCGTGGTCGGCACTCATGGAGCGGATCGCGGCGGACGGGTACCGAGTGGTCGGAGCGGCGCGCGAGGTCTACCTCGAGGCGGACGGCCACGTGCCGGGGCCCGACTGGGTGACGGAACTGCAGGTGCCGGTCGAGCGCGTGTGACCGCTTCCCTCGCGAGGGCTCGGTCGCCTTAGCGCCCTCCAGGCCGGGCCTCCCTACCTGCCTGAAGGGCGAGAGGCGCTCGCGGACGTCAGCTCCGAGTTGTCCTGAAGCCGCGACCTCAGCATGAGCGAGGCCCGACGGCGCCGTCCTCGCCTCGTGCTGACACACGAGTGTCTGCTTCTGGCGACAGTCGTGCACTCATGTGTCACGGTCCGCGAGCGCGAGCGGCGCCGCCCCACCGTCGGGCTGACAGGATTTGAACCTGCGACCCTCTGGAGGATCCGGCGAACTCTCGGAGCCTCACGGTCGTCCCGGGAACTCACGAGTTCCCTCGTGATGCGAGGGAAGTTGGCGGTTGACTCATTCAGACTGCACCCGAAGCCCGAGCGCCCCACGGGATCACGCCAAACCACTTCCACAGAGCTCCCTGTTGCGCCCCGGGTTTCGTGGAGGCCCGGTTAGTTGGAACCGGCCCCGACGGGGACGGGTGCTTCAGAGTAGTGGTCGGATCGGACGGTGGCCCAGTGGAGGGCCTCGAGCTCGACGGGTGGGACCATCCCGATTTCGCCATGGAGGCGTCGGTGGTTGAACCAGTCGACGTACTCGGCGGTGGCGATCTCGACGTCCGTGACGGACTTCCAACCGCCCTTGGGACGCATCACGGGGTTGCGGATGCACTCGGCTTTGAACAGCGAGTTCAACGCCTCGGCCATGGCATTGTCGTAACTATCACCCCTGCTACCAACCGATGCGACAGCCTCAGCTTCCGCCAGGCGCTCGCTGTAGCGAATCGCTCGATATTGAACTCCTCGGTCGCTGTGATGGATCAAACCGGACACGTCCTGACCGGCCCGCTGGCGCGTCCATAGGCCCATCTCAAGAGCGTCGAGGGCCAGGTCGGTACGTAGTGACGTCGACACTTGCCAGCCCACGATCATCCTGCTGAAGACGTCCAGGACGAACGCGACGTACGTCCAGCCGGCGTGGGTGCGCACGTACGTCAGGTCCGCGACCCACAGCTGGTTCGGCCCGTCAGCCGTGAACTGGCGCTCGACGAGATCGGCAGGCCGATCGGTCTCAGCGCCGTCGCCGAACGTGGTCTTGCGCGACTTCTCGCGCGTGATCCCTCGAAGCCCGTCGGCACGCATGAGACGTTCGACCGTGCACCGCGCGACCGCTATGCCCTCCCGGTTGAGCTCGGCATGGATCTTGCGCGCGCCGTACACGCCGAGGTTCGCCTTGTGGGCGTGGCGGATGTCGACGATCAGCTCCGCGTCGCGCACGGCACGCGCCGACGGGGGCCGGATCTTCGCTGCGTAGTAGCCGCTCGGGGCGATCTGCACGCCGGCCTCAGACAGGACCGTGCAGATCGGCTCGACCCCGACCTCGCGCCCATCGACCACGTCGTGGCGATGGGCGTCGACGTAGGCGACTACCTGCTGGTGGGGCGGTCGAGCTCCGCCGCGAAGAAAGCCGCCGAGGTCTTCAAGATGTGGTTCGCGCGCCGCAGCTCACGGACTTCTTGCTCGAGGCTGGCGATGCGCTCCGCCTCGGAGGTCGTGGTGCCCGGCCGGACGCCGCCGTCGATCTCCACTTGGCGGACCCAGCCTCGCAACGTCTCCCGGTGCATGCCGAGCTGATCGGCCACACGCGCGATCGCGCCCATCTTCGTCGCCGGGTCCTGACGAAGCTCGACGGCCATCCTCGTGGCCCGCTCACGCAGCTCGGCGGGGTACTTCCTCGGTGCTGACATGACTCTCATCCTCCATGGCTTGAGAGCCTCCACCGAACCCGGGGCGCAACACCCGACAGACCCGCGCTAGGATTCGGCCGAACCGTCTAGCTCGACTGATCGGAGCACCATGTCCCTCGTCGTTGAGGCTCAGCCGATCTCCGACACGCTCTTTCGCCTTGAGATCACCATGGACGGGACCGCCATCGGCGAGTACGAGCGCTCGCGCCACGCGGACATCGCGCGCAAGACCGAGGAAGTCAAGTGCGCAGAGGACTACCTCGTCGAGCTCTACCGCCGTCGCGGAACGTTCGTCGTCCGCTGGGACTCGGCCACGCGGACGAAGGTCATCCGCGACGAACTCGGCAACCACATCGGCGAAATCCCGAGGGCCTGCTGGCGAAAGCCCGCTCGCCACACCAACTCACCCCTATCGACGGCGTAGTGGATGCCTGAGGCCGCCGGTCTCGAGCGGGCTGCGGTGGAGGCTCGTACACGCCTCGGCGTCGCACTCGGCGATTTCTAGGCATCGAGCGCTCGTGTTGGCCCCCGCCATGTCCCCGCCATGTCCCCGATTGGCCCTTGCGGACCCACAGCAGTGACAAAGTCACTCGTAAAGTCGGGGTGACAGGATTTGAACCTGCGACCCTCTGCTCCCAAAGCAGATGCGCTACCAAGCTGCGCTACACCCCGTTGCGCCCATCAGCGGGCGCGTTACCCGGCATCGGCCGGGCTCCGCTACTCTAGTACCCGCCGCGCGCACGCAAGCGTCGCAAGGCAATGCGGGTGTAGCTCAATGGTAGAGCCTCAGTCTTCCAAACTGATGGTGCGGGTTCGATTCCCGTCACCCGCTCCACTGGAGCCACGCATCGGCCCCCTGCCACCAATGGTGAGGCCCACGGCAGAAATCAACCCGGTTCTCTACCGCACACCTCACACTTCCTCCCCGCCGAGTTCCGCCCTGGCCTCACGCCGCGCGAGCACGCCCTCGAGCGCCCGCAGGAATCGCTCGACCGCCGGAGCATCGATCGTGAGCGGCGGCTTGATCTTCAGCACGTTCTTGTGGTCGCCCGTGGGCTGCACGATCACTCCCTCCTCGAGCAGCGCCGCGCAGATCTCGCGCGCCGCCCGGGGGTCCGGGGCATCGGGTCCACCCCGGACCACCTCGACGCCCAGGTACAGCCCCATCCCGTGGACGGCGCCCAGCGCGCCAAAGCGGTCGCACAGCTCTCGCAGCCCGTCGCCCAGCAGCGCGCCGACCACGCGCGCGTTGTCCTGCAGCCGGTCCTCGTCGAGTACGCGGAGCACGGTCGACCCCACGACACAGCTCACGGGACTGCCGCCCGCCGACGAGAAGAACGACCCCTCCACCGCGAACGCCTCGGCGATCTCGCGCGACGTGATGACCGCGCCCAGCGGGTGCCCGTTGCCCATCGCCTTGGCCACCGCGATGATGTCCGGCACCGCGCCCTGCTGCTCGAATCCCCAGAAGTGCGCGCCGAGGCGACCGTAGCTCACCTGCACCTCGTCCGACACGCACACCCCGCCGCGCTCTCGCACCGCATCCCACAGCCCGGCGAGGTAGCCGTCCGGCAGCAGCACGCCGCCACCATTGCCGAAGATGGGCTCGCTCACCACCCCCGCAAGCTCGACGCCCTCCGCGTCCCAGTGGGCGAGCCGGTCGAGCGCGTCGCGCAGATACAGGGGCGCGTCGGGACCGCGATGGCGTCCGCGATACGTGTTCGGCGCATCGAGCAGCCGCACCCACGCCGGCCGCGTCGCGAGCGCCGCGGGGTTGTCTCCCAGGGACGTCGAGATCGCATCCGCGCCCACGGTCCACCCGTGATACGCCTCGGTCAGCGCGAGGATGTCCGTGCGCCCCGTCGCCGCCCTCGCCATGCGGATCGCGAGATCCACGGCCTCCGAACCCGAGTTCACGAGCAACACCTGGTCGAGACCCTCCGGTGCGCGCGCCGCGAGCGCCTCCGCGAACTCGACCACGGCCGCGTAGTGAAAGCGCGAGTTGGTGTTGAGGCGGCGCAGCTGCCGGTCGACGGCGGCGGCAATGCGCGGCTCCCCGTGACCCAGGATCGCGACGTTGTTGACCATGTCGAGGTAGCCGCGCCCGTCCGTGTCGAGCAGGTGATGGCGCCAGCCGCGCTCGATGCGCGGCGGCGCGTCGTAGTAGTGCTCCTGTACCAGGGGAAACGTGCGCACGCGGGCCGCGAGGAGGTCGCCCGGGGCGGGGCTCGTCGCCGCATGAGAGGACGATGCCGGGGCCGGGCGGCCCACGAGGGCACCCGGGTGGGGGCACAGTCGCCCCCACGCCTCCTCGTGTCCCGGCGCGACGAGAACTGGTGGCGTCACGCCGGTGACCGCGCACAGCTGCAGCGAGACGGCCCCCGCCGCGCCCACCCTGCCGAGCAGGTCCCCGAAGGCGATCCGATCCCCCGGCGAGGCCTCCGCGTCCACACCACGCAGATGCACCGCCCCACCCGAGTCGAGATCGACGACGACCGCGCCTCCGCTCACCCTCGACACCACGCCCGTTCCGGGAGTGTGGACCGGCGTGCCCGGCCGCAGGGCCGCCTCGATCGCGAGCGCATGAGAGCGCGGTGCGATCCCCATCGAGGCGTCGGCCGCGCCCGTCGCGGCCTCCGGGGTGAGCCGGTGCTCGCCGTACCGCGAGAGCGCCGCCCCGCCCGCCGCCGCGGCGGCCTCCGCCAACGTCCGCCGCGCCCAGTCCTGGTCCATCCACGCGCCGCCGTCCGCCGCGTCCCCGAGCACGGAGAGGTCGACCTCGGGGGCATGCTCGAGTCCGCTCACCGCGGGGGCGAGGCCGTCGACCGGCATCGCCTGTACGCGGCCCAGCGCGTCGAGGAGCAGGAGCTCGGCCTCGTCGAAGCCGAGCGCGGCCGCACGGTCGAGCATGCGTGCCTCAAGGGGACGGCGCACACGTGCGTACGTGTTCGCGGGGTCCGCGGCGAGCACGCGCTCGCCCGCCGCCGCGAGCACCACCGCGCGCGTCACCACGAGGGGCCACCACGCCGCGATCTCCTCGCGAGTGAGCGGCGCCACCGCGTCGAAGGCGGCCACGCAGTCGAGAGCGTCGCGCACCGCGGGACCATCGTGCTGAAGCAGGGAGCACGCCGCGATCGCGGCCTCCCCCACACGCCAGCCGCGCCCCAGATCGCCGAAGTCGATCACACCCGCGACCGCGCCGTCCGGGCCCATCACCACGTTGTCCGCCGTGAGGTCACCGTGCACGGCCTGGACACGCAACGCCTCGCGCCACGGGGCGAGCCGCTCCTCCGCGCCGCGCAGCAGCGCGTCGAGCCGTGCGGCCTCACCGGGAGCCAGCACCGCGAGCGACCCGTCGAGCACGCGCCGAGCCTCGCTCAGATCCCAGTCGCCGCCCTCCGCGAGGAGGCCGTGATCGAAGCGTTCGAGGGCTCGCATCAGTGTGGCGGCTGTCGTGCCCAGCGCCGCGGGCAGGACGGGTGCGGGCCGTGCAGCGGCCGCCGGGGGCGCTCCGTCGAGAAAGCCCAGGACGCGCACGCACGCTCCCGCGCCCGCGACGGCGACGGCCCTGGCGCCCGCGAGGGTGGGCCACACGCGCGGCACCGCGAAGGGCAGGCCGGAGCCCGCGAGAAGGTCGAGAGCGGCATCCTGCGCGGCGAAGTCGGTGGGCGCCCCGGAGGCGATCTTGAGGAGCACGCGGCGACCGTCCTCGAGGCTCAGCAACAGGTTCCGGTCCTCGTTCGACCCCAGTTCCTTCACCGCCACGATGGCGAGACCGTACTCACGCCCGGCGATCTCGCTCGCCGCGTCCGGCGACACCGGCATCGTCCCTCCTAGAACAGGCCCAGCACGAGTCCCGCGACGGCGAGACCCACCGTGTCATGCGCGGCGTCGATCACCGTGATCCCGGGATGGCGGATCGCGAACCCGTTGTGCAGCGCGTGAGCGCCACCACGGAAGATCAACCCCAGGAGAGCGCCCAGCACGAGCCCGCCGGCCCAGTCGTCGATCCCGAGCCCGTTCATGAGCACCGCGAGCAGGATCACGCCCAGCGCGTTCGCGACGATGGTGCCGCCGAAGGCGACCCCCATGCTCGCGCCCTCCATGTCCTCGCGCGAGATGCGGCCGAGCCTGCGCCACACCTTGAAGAAGCCCGCATCGGAGTACCACCAGAACCCGATCGCGAACGTGGCGAGAAACGCCACGACGACGGCAAGCCAGTTGATCCCCTCGAGCGTGAGCCAGTCCATGGCCGCTCCCCTCTCCCGCGGGCCACGACGGCCCGCACGTCCCCTTGTCGCGACACTAGCGCCGCGCAAGCGACGATGCCGGTTTCAGGGACGATGCCCGCTACACGAAGGCGCCGATGACCGCCCCCGCGGCGGCCAGGGCCACGACATCGTGGACGCCGTTGACGATGGTCAGCGCGGGCGGGCGCAGCTCGAAGCCGTGGTGGATGATGTGGTTGCCCACACGGAAAACGAGCGCGATGAAGGCACCGAAGAGCGCGCCGCCGCCCACCGAGAGCACGGACAGCTCGACCATGAGGACGTTGAGCACGAGCGCGGTCCCGAACAGCACCACGCCGGTCGCGACGAAGCGCGCCGGGGATGCGTCGCGCAGGTCCTGCTCGGTGAGGCCCACCAGGTGCCTCCACACGCGACCGAGCACGCGCTCGTGATACCAGGCCGCGCCCACCACGAATCCGGCGACGGTCGACAGGATCACCGCGATCCACGAGATGTCGGAGGCCGTGAACCAGCTCATGACGGCTCGACTCCCTCGGCTGCCGCCGCGATGTCCGCGAGGTCCTGCTCGAGCGCCTTGCGCGTCGCCTTCATGCCCGCGCGCCCGAAGACGAGCCAGCCGAGCCGTTGCGCCGGTCCCGGGTTCGGGGTCTGTGCGGAGAAGTCGATCACGACGTGGGTGCCCTCGTCGACGGGTGCGAGCGTGAAGTCGGTGACGTAGTGCGTGCCACGCGACTCGGCCCGCACGGTCGTGGTTCGCGGGGCCTCGGCCGCGTCGACCCACATCTCCTCGGACTCCTCGCGGCCGAACATGCGGCGCGTCTCGCGCCACCGCACGCCCACCTCATAGCCCTCGCCCTCGAGCCGCTCGACCTTGACGATCGCGCTCATCACCTCTGCCGCGAAGTCGAGATCGGTGATGATCTCCCACACGCGCTCGGGTGGCGCGGCGATGGTGCGCTCCGCGCGCACGCTGTGCCCTGGCATGACGACCCCCTCTGCTGGTTGCCTCCAGGCTAGCGGCCTCGTGTGCGCAGGTCCTCGTTGAAGTGCCTGGTGAGATCCGCGATATCGGCCTTGAGCCGGACCGTGCCACCGAGCGTGAAGAACGTGGCGATCCCGCGCCGCATGGCACGCTCGGCGAGGCTGGGGTGCGGGTGGTAGACGTGGAAGACGCGGCGCACCCGGGTGCCGTCCGGCGTCTCCTCGAGTTCGGTGGTCGACGTGAAACTGCCGTCCGGTCCGGTGCGCTCCTGGACCAGTCGCTTGAAGGGATCCACCTCGACCGTCGTGAGGCGCACCTCGACGGGCTCCGCACCCACGTCGGACTCGGTCTGGACCAGCACGTGGCCCACCTCGCCCGGTTCGCCCGCCTCGGTGCGAGCCTCCGTCACCATCGTGAAGATCTGTGCACGCCGCTCGGGCCTGGTCAACGCCTCCCACACGTCCTTCGCCGGGGCCGGCACCAGCCCCTCGCGCTCCACCGAGACATCGAGCGGGCGTGGCATCGTTCCTCCTCGCGCGGGCCTCCTCGCGAGGCTCTCCTCTCCCACCGTAACCGGACGGCGCTCCATGTGGGCGGTGGGTTGCCACGCGCGGCTCCGCGGCGATAGCCTGAGCGCCGAGCCAGGAAAGGCAAGGGACCATGAGCATCGAGCGCCGTGCGACTGTCGCACCCGCCTCTGCCGTCCTCGCCTGCTCGCCCGCCGCGATGTGCTGCGGCGTCTGCTGCTGCTGTCTCTAGAGCGCTGGCACCAGCCTCGCGGCCCCTCGGCCACCTGACCGGCTGCCCCAGCGCTCGCCCCGGCATGGAATCCCATGCGCCCGCGTTGTCCCACCCGGATCCCCGTCTCACGGATTACTCCCTGACACACCTCCCAAGGAAAGAGAAACCATGGCCCGCATTTACGAGGACGCGACCGCCCTCATCGGCAACACCCCGCTCGTCAAGATCAACACCCTCCCGGAGGGCGTCGACGCGACCATCCTCGCCAAGCTCGAGTTCTACAACCCCGCGAACTCCGTCAAGGACCGCCTGGGCGTCGCGATCATTGACGCCGCCGAGGCGGACGGCTCCCTTGCCGCGGGCGGCACGATCATCGAGGCCACCTCGGGTAACACGGGAATCGCCCTCGCCATGGTGGGTGCCGCGCGCGGCTACAACGTGGTGCTGACGATGCCCGAGACGATGTCGAAGGAGCGTCGCGCACTCCTGCGCGCGTTCGGCGCCGAACTCATCCTCACGCCGGGCCCCGAGGGCATGCGTGGAGCAGTGGCCGCCGCGGAGAAGATCGCCGCCGAGCGTCCCGGCTCGGTGCTCGCGCGCCAGTTTGCGAATGCCGCCAACGCCGAGATCCACCGCCGCACCACCGCGGAGGAGATCTGGAACGACACGGACGGCGAGGTCGACATCTTTATCGCCGGAATCGGCACCGGCGGCACCATCACCGGCGTGGGCGAGGTCCTCAAGGCCCGCAAGCCCGGCGTGCAGATCATCGGCGTCGAGCCTGCCGAGTCTCCCATCCTCAACGGCGGACAGCCCGGCCCCCACAAGATTCAGGGTCTGGGCGCGAACTTCATCCCGGAGGTCCTCAACACCGAGGTCTACGACGAGATCTTCGACGTCGACGCCGAGACGGCCGTCGCGACCGCCCGTGCCGCGGCGCGCAAGGAGGGCCTGCTCGTGGGCATCTCCTCGGGCGCCGCGCTGCACGCCGCGATCGAGGTCGGCAAGCGCCCCGAGAACGCAGGCAAGACCATCGTGGTCGTCATCCCGTCCTTCGGTGAGCGCTACCTCTCGTCCGTGCTGTACGCGGACCTGATGGACTGACCCGCTTCTCCACACCGCACCGGCCGTCCCCACCGGAGGTTTCTCGATGGCATCAGAACCCGGAGTGCTCGCCAGGGCACTCGAAGACATCCGCACCGTGCAGCGGCGTGACCCCGCCGCGCCAACGTGGTGGGTGATCGCGGGCTCTTACCAGGGCGTTCACGCGGTGTGGTATCACCGCTTCGCCAACTGGCTGTGGCGACACGGGGCGCACTCGTACGCGCGCCTCGTGTCGCAGCGGGCACGCCGGATCACCGGCATCGAGATCCACCCCGGCGCCACGCTCGGGCGACGCCTGTTCATCGATCACGGCTCCGGCGTGGTGATCGGCGAGACCGCGATCGTGGGCGACGACGTCCTGATGTTCAACGGCATCAACCTGGGCG
Source organism: Demequina sediminis (assembly GCF_030296675.1). Lineage (GTDB taxonomy): Bacteria > Actinomycetota > Actinomycetes > Actinomycetales > Demequinaceae > Demequina > Demequina sediminis. Next base: position 1,339,008 of record NZ_AP027736.1, read on the forward strand.
GCACCTCGATGAGCCCCGGCAAGCGCCACCCGACGATCGGCGACCGCGTCGTGATCGGCGCGGGCGCCAAGGTGCTCGGCCCGGTGCACATCGGGCCCGACGCGCGGATCGGCGCCAATGCCGTGGTCGTCAAGGACGTCCCGGACGGTGCGACCGCGGTGGGCATCCCCGCCGTGATCCGCAACCACCCCGGACCCACCGAGGCCTCGACCGCGGCATCGGCCGTGGACTCGGGCGACTCGCACCGCCACCCGGATCCCGACGCGCCGCCGGAGCGCGTGCGCGAACCGGCGATGTACTACATCTAGACGGCGCTCACGAGGGGCCTCGCCTGCGGGCGGGGCCCCTCGTCGCGTGCGGGGGCACAGGCCTGCACCGATCCATCGAGCAGCGCGAGCAGGTGAGGCGTCGGGGAGTCGGCGCGCTCGCGCGTCGACCACACCGCGGACACCGTCCAGCGGTCGCCGCCTCCCTCGAGGGGCACCGCGACGAGCGCCTGTGCCTCGGGCTTCGCCGCCACGTGGCGCGGCACCACGGCGATTCCCAGGCCACGACCCACGAAGCCGATCAGCGTGTGCACGTCGCCGACCGTGAAGCGCACCCTCCTGTCGACGCCCGCCGCGGCGACCGCGGCATCGTTCAGCGGCCTCATCGCCCAGGAGGGATGGAAGTCGACGAAGTCGTGCCCCTCGAGGTCGCGCCAGCGCGCGGGAGAGGACGATGCCGCGGCGTGGCCGGGAGGGCACAGCACCACGAGGTCCTCTCCCCCGAGGTCACGGCTGGGCAGGGCACCCAGGTGTCCCGCGTCCGCGACGAACGCGACGTCGAGCTCCGCGGCGCGCACGCGCGCGAGCAGCTCGTGAGAGCCCGCCTCGGCAAAGTGGACCTCGACCTGGGGATGGCGGCGGTGGAAGCGCTCGAGCAGTGCGGCGACGTCGACGATTCCCAGGCACTGCTCGGCGCCGATCCTCAGCGTGCCCGACACCTCGCGCGAGGCATCGACCACGGCGTCGCGGGCCTCGACGGCCTGCGCGAGCATCGCGCGGGCGTACGGGAGCAGGGCGCGGCCGGCCTCGGTGGGCTCGACCCGGCGGGTGGTCCGCTCGAACAGCGATGAGCCCAGTTCCGCTTCCAGCGCGCGGATCGCGGTCGACAGTCCCGACTGGGACACGCCGACGAGGGCGGCCGCGCGCGTGAAGTGACGCTCGTCGGCGACGGCGACCACGTACTCCAGCTGGCGCAGATCCATCAGGAGGCTCCATTCATAGCCTGGCTTGATGAAACTCATCAGTTTCACCCGTTGGACTTCTAGGTTAGGCCCTTCCTAGACTGCGAGCGACCCCACACCTGTCCCAAGGAGGAGACATGAAGCAGCGCACACTCGGTGGCCGGACGGTCGGCGCGATCGGCCTGGGCGGCATGCCGATGTCGATCGAGGGCCGGCCCGACGCGGCCCGCTCGATCGCCGCGGTGCACGCCGCCGTCGAGGCGGGCGTCACGCTCATCGACACCGCGGACGCCTACCACCTTCACGCCGGCGAGGTGGGTCACAACGAGGAGCTCATCGCCGGCGCGCTGCGCGACCTCGGCCGCGCCGCGGATGACGTGCTGGTCGCGACCAAGGGCGGCCACCTGCGGCCGGGTGATGGAACCTGGACCCAGAACGGCGACCCCGCTTACCTCAAGGAGGCGGCCAAGGCATCCGCGAAGCGCCTCGGCGTCGAGGCGATCGGCCTCTATCAGTTCCACCGGCCGGATCCGCGCGTGCCCTACGCGGACTCGGTGGGAGCGATCCGCGACCTGCTCGACGAGGGCGTCATCCTCATGGCTGGCATCTCGAATGCCACCGTCGCCCAGATCGACGAGGCCAACGCGATCCTCGGTGGCAGGCTGGTGTCCGTGCAGAACCAGTTCTCGCCGCGCTTCCGCTCGTCGCAGGGCGAGCTCGAGCACTGCGCGCGACTCGGCATCGCCTTCCTCCCCTGGAGCCCCCTGGGAGGGATCTCGAACGCCCCCGAACTCTCCGCCCGCCACGCGGCCTTCGCCTCGGTCGCGGACGCGCACGGCGTGAGCGTGCACCAGGTGGTGCTCGCGTGGGAGCTTGCGCTGGCCCCCGTGGTCATCCCCATCCCGGGCGCGTCCCGCCCGGCGTCCATCACCGACTCGGCCCGCGCGGCGGACCTCGTGCTCACCCCCGACGAGGTCGCGACGCTCAGCGCTTCTTAACTGCGGCGCTTCTTCACTGCGGCGCCTCTTCACTGCCGCGGTTCTTGAAAGGACATCAGATGAAGACCTTCACCCTCCCCGGCACCGACATCACGGCACCCGCCGTGGTGCTGGGCCTCATGCGCATCCAAGACAAGACCGACGACGAGGTGCGCACGCTCGTGCGCACCGCCCTCGACGCCGGGATCAACTTCATGGACCACGCCGACATCTACGGATCGTCCATGCATGGCTGCGAGCGCCGCTTCGCCGAGGCGATGCGCCTTACACCATCCGAGCGCGAGGCGATGACGATTCAGTCCAAGGCCGGAATCGTCAAGGACGGCCCGTACTTCGACTTCTCCTACGAGCGGATCGTCGGCCAGGTCGAGGGATCGCTCTCCGCCCTCGGCACCGACTACCTCGACATCCTGCTGCTCCACCGGCCCGATGCCCTGGTCGAGCCCGAGGAGGTCGCGCGCGCGTTCGACGAGCTCCATGCCGCGGGCAAGGTGCGTCACTTTGGCGTGTCCAACCACACGCCGGGCCAGATCGAGCTCCTCCGCAGGCACGTGCGCCAGCCGATCGTCGCGAACCAGATTCAGCTGTCCGTGACGCACGCCCCCTCGATCGCGAGCGGCGTCGCCGCCAACATGGGCGACCTCGACCAGTCGATCGACCGCGACAACGGCATGGTCGACTACTGCCGCCTGCACGACATCACGCTGCAGGCGTGGTCCCCTTCCAGTCGCGCTTCTTCGACGGGCCGTTCCTGGGCAACCCTCGCTACGCCGAGCTCAACGCGGTGATCGATCGCCTCGCGGCGTCCTACGACGTCCAGCCCGAGTCGATCGCGGTCGCGTGGCTCACGCGCCACCCGGCGCGCATGCAGGTGGTGCTGGGCACGACGACCCCCGCGCGCGTCGAGGCGGCGGCGCGCGGCGCCGACGTCGAGCTCACGCGGTCCGAGTGGTACGAGATGTTCCGCGCTGCCGGGCACACCGTTCCCTAAGCACGGTTCCCTCAGCACGACACGAGGGCCCCGACCAACGGTCGGGGCCCTCGCTCTGTCCTTGTGCTCGGCTACGCGGCGAAGGACCGCAGCATCCACGCCGCCTGCTCGTGCGCCGCGAGGCGCGCGTTGAGCAGGTCCGCGGTCGCGCCGTCCCCGGCGTCCTCCGCGACCTCGACCAGCGGGCGCACGAGGCGCGCGAGCGTCTCGTGGTCGCGTGCGAGGTTCTCGACCATCGTCATCGCGTCGGCGGTGCGCTCGTTGTCCTTGATCGAGGCGTGCTCGAGAAACTCGGCGTACGAGCCGGGCGCACCGGAGCCGAGCGCGCGCATGCGCTCCGCGAGCACGTCGGCCGCGGCCCACAGCTCCTGGTACTGCTCCTCGAAGAGCAGGTGCAGCGAGCGGAAGTGCGGTCCGGTGACGTTCCAGTGGTAGCCGTGGCTCTTGAGATAGAGCGTGAAGGTGTCGGACAGCACCTGCGCGAGGCCGGCGTTGATCGCCTTGAGGTCCTCGGCCTTGATGCCGATCTTCGGGTTCGACTCGGTGGTCTTCACGGGGCTCGTGGTTGCCATGTCTCCTCCTGTGTTCCTGAGTGCGGGGCACCGCTGGCCGCGGCGCCTTCCTCACTGGCCAACCGCCTGTCGGCCGCTCACATTCCCGCGGCCCTCCGCCGCGCCGCCTGCACACGGGGACGGGGGTCCCGGGCGGAATGCCCGGTCTGCGTGTTACGTTCCGTGAGCATGGAGCACATCAGCCTCGACCCGACCACCGCCACCGCCGAGTCCTGCCCGACCCCCGTGGGGGCCGACACCCCCGGCGACGACGAGATGGCCCTGGCGCTCGCGCGCACGCGGCGCGTCGCGATCGTGGGCGCCTCCCCCAACCCGTCGCGCACGAGCTACCAGATCGTGGTGTGGCTCATGGAGAACACCCCCTACGAGTTGTACCTCGTCAACCCGGCTGCGGCGGGCGAGGAGATTCGGGGACACGGCTTTTACGACTCGCTCGCGGAGCTTCCCGCGGAGATCGACCTCGTGGACGTGTTCCGTCGCGCCGAGCACACGCCCGCGATCGCCGCGGAGGCGGTCGGCATCCACGCGAAGGCGCTGTGGCTCCAACTGGGAATCTCCCACCCCGACGCGATGGCGACCGCGCGCGGCGCAGGTATGGTCGCGGTGCAGAACCGCTGCATCAAGGTCGAGTACCGCAGGCTCGAAGACCGCATCGAGGCGTTCCGCGCGATGTAGCGCCTTCCACGCGCGCGGCGACGCGCCGCGCGCGGCCGGGCCGGGGCATCGTCCGCAATGGGACGATGGCGCCATGACGGTCACCCCGGGATATCGCCTCGTCTCCCTCGAGTCCTCGCGCGCGGAGGACATGCTCGACGTGTCCATGTGGGCGTTCGTGGGCGAAATCAAGCCAACCGACCTCGATGAGTATCGCGCCGAGCTTCCCTTCGGTCGGCTGCGTGCGATGGAGATCGACGATCCCGCGGTGGGCAACGTGGGCACTCTCGCGGGCGTCGCGGGCGCGTTCACCTTCCGTATGCGCGTGCCTGGCGGGGGCTGGTGCCGGTGGCGGGCCTCACGTGGGTCGGCGTGCACAGCGGTCACCGCAGGCGCGGCCTGCTGCGCGCCATGATGGCGGATCACCTCACCGATGCCCGCTCGCGAGGGGAGGTCGCCAGCGCGCTCTACGCCGCGGAGTCCGAGATTTACCAGCGCTTTGGCTACGGCCTCGCGGCCCGCCAGCTCGATGTGCGGATCCCGCGCGGCGCCACTCTGCGCGACGTGCCCGATTCCGAGGCGCTGCGCGTGCGCATCGAGAAGGCGAGCCTCAAGCGCCACGGCGCGATGGTGGCCGAGGTCCAGTCGCGCCTCACACGACCCGGCACTATGACGCTCGAGCACCCGCGCGCGCTGACCGCGCGCTTCGCGGATCCCTCCTCGGAGTGGGAGGGCGGCGGCGAGCGCCTGCGCATGCTCACGGTCGAGGACGCCGACGGCGCGCCCGTCGCGTACGCGATGTTCCGCCGCAAGGGTGCGTGGTCGGCCGAGGGGATACCCGAGGGCGTGCTCAGCACGAAGGAGTGCGCTGCCCTCTCCCCCGCCGCGACGCATCGCATGTGGTCGGTGCTCCTCGACATCGACCTCATGGGCACCGTCGAGGCGATGCCGCTCGCGACCGACGACCCCGTGCTGTGGCTCCTCACCGACCCTCGCTCCGCGCGACCGCGCCTGCGCGACAACCTGTGGCTGCGCATCGTCGACGTGCCCGCCGCTCTGACGGCGCGCGAGTATCTGTGCCCCGTCGACGCCGTGATCGAGGTCACGGACCCCCTCTTCCCCGACAACGCGGGACCGTGGCGCGTGACGTCGCGCGCCGGCGAGGGCCACGTCGAGTCGGCGCCGGGAGCCCAGCCGGACATCGTCATCTCCGTGCAGGAGCTCAGCGCGGCGTATTTGGGCGGCGTGAGCCTCACGGCCCTGGCGGCCGCGGGGCTGGTCGAGGAGCGCAGGCCGGGGGCCGTGCGCGCGCTCGCGGCGGCCTTCGAGTCGACGTCGGCGCCCGTGTCGAACCTGTTCTTCTGACCCGCGGTCCGGCCGATGCCGGGGTCGCGGTGATTTCCCAGGCGCCGCCGACCATGACACGGTAGAAGCATGAAGAAGGCAGAGGGATACCGGACCATCGACGCCGCGGAGCGTCTCGACGAGTTCTTCGACGTGGTGCAGTGGGCCTTCGTGGGCGAGTGGCTGCGCGAGGACCGCCAGGACTACATCGATGCGCTTCCCGTCGAGCGCGCCCGCGCCCTCGAGGTGACCGATGCCAGGCGGGGACGGGTGGGCGACGTCGCCGCGGTCCACGCGAGCTTCGGCACGCAGATGGTGGTGCCCGGTGGGCGGACGGTCTCCACCGCGGGGCTGTCGTGGCTGGGGGTCCACCCCGCGCACCGGCGCCGGGGCCTCATGACGAGCATGATCCACGACCACTTCACGCGCTCGATCGCACGCGGCGAGGCGGTGTCCGTGCTGTACGCCATGGAGGCTCCCATCTACGCGCGCTTCGGATACGGAATGGGGTCGCAGACGGTCAAGGCCGAGATCCCCCGCGGAGCAAAGATGTGGCACGTCGACGGGTCCGAGGACCTCACGGTGCGGCTCGAGCGCGCGTCCTTCGCGGACCACGACGCGCTCGTGGCCGGCCTGCAGGCGCGGCTCACGCGGCCCGGGACCGTCCACACCCCGGCGGGGTCGGGACGCAACGCTCGGTTCACCGATCCGGTGGGCAACCGCCGCGGCATGGAGCGCTGGCGCCTCGCGATCGTCGAGGACCGCGGCGAGCCGGTGGCGTACGCGTTCTTCCGGCGCCACGCGCGGTCCTCCGTCGGCATCCACGACGGCGTGTGCCAGGTGCGCGAGCACGGCTCGCTCACCCCGGCCGCCTCCCAGCGCCTGTGGCAGACGCTCACGGACTTCGACCTGGTCGAGACCACGATGACGGAGAACCTCGCGACGGACGATCCGCTGCTGCACCAGCTCAAGGACCCGCGCGGCGTGCGCTCGAAGGTGATCGACAACGTGTGGGTGCGGCTGCTGGATGTGCCCACCGCGCTCTCCGCGCGCGAGTACTTCCACGACTGCGACGTCGCGATCGAGCTGACCGATCGCGACGTGGCGGACAACGCGGGGACCTGGCGGATCCGCATCGCGGGCGGTGACGCGGAGGTGACGCGCACCGAGTCCGCCCCTGACCTCACGGTGGACATTCGCCACCTGTCGCAGTGCTACCTCGGCGGGACGTCCCTCGAGGCGCTGGTCGACGCGGGGCTCGTGAGGGAGCACACGCCAGGACAGGCCCGCGAGCTCGCGGTCGCGATGCTGTCGCCGGTGGCCCCCTCGCCAACTGGGACTTCTAGCGGCGAGCCTCGTACTCGGTCATGAGGTCGATCCGTCGCTGGTGACGCGCGTCGCCCGAGAACGGCTCGGCGAGGAAGGCCTCGGCGATCGCCGTCGCCTCCTCGAGCGAGTGCATGCGAGCGCCGATCGAGCCGATCTGCGCATCGTTGTGCTGACGCGCGAGCTTCGCGGTCTCGACGGACCAGATGAGCGCCGCGCGAATCCCGGGGACGCGGTTGGCGGCGAGCTGCTCACCGTTGCCGGAGCCGCCGATCACGATGCCAAGGTCGCCCGGGCTGGCGGCGACGGCCTCGGCCGCCGCGATGCACATCGGCGGGTAGTCGTCGAGGGCGTCGTACTCGACCGCGCCGTGGTCCACGACGTCGTGGCCCGCGGTCGAGAGGTGGGCGATGAGGTGCTGCTTGAGCTCGAAACCCGCGTGATCCGCGGCGATGTGGATGCGCATGAGGCCCATCATGCCAGCCTCGCCGTCAGCGAAACCCACCCAAGCCAGGCATCGTCCCCCCGTAGGGTGAGGGACATGACGCTTCACTCCGGAATCGACCGCTCCGAATTCTCCCCGACCGTGCGTGCGCAGGACGACTTCTTCCGCTACGTCTCCGGGCCGTGGGAGGACAGCCACGAGATCCCGGGCGACCGCTCGGCGGACGGCTCGTTCTACACGCTGCGCGACGAGGCCGAGAAGCAGGTGCGCGTCATCATCGAGGAGGCCGCGCGGGACACGCAGATCGGCGCGCTGTACGCGAGCTTCATGGACGTGGAGCGCGTGAACGCGCTGGGCATCGAGCCGCTCCTGCCCGACCTCGCGCGCGTCGAGGCGGCGACCACGCACGGCGAGCTCGCGCGCGTGATGGGCGAGCTGCAGCGCGGCGGCGTGAGCGGAGTCGTGGGCTACTACGTCTTTGCCGACCGTCTCGACCCTGACCGCAACGTCGTCTACCTGGGCCAGTCCGGCATCGGCCTTCCCGACGAGGCGTACTACCGCGAGGACGCGCACGCCGCGACGCGCGAGAAGTACGTTGCGCACATCGACCGCATGGCCGGACTCACCGGGCTCGAGTTCGATGCCGCCACGGTGATGGCGCTCGAGACCGCGCTCGCGAAGGACCACTGGGACGTGGTCAAGACGCGTGAGGCGGAGCTCACTCACAACCCCACGACGCTCGCGGGCCTCGGGGTCGACGCGCCCGGCTTCGACTGGGCGGTCTGGGCCGAGGCGATTCACATGCCGGACGCCGCGCACGACCTCCTGGTCGCCGGGGAGCCCAGCTTCCTCACGGGATTCGCCCGCACGTGGGAGGGCACCGACCTCGCGACGTGGAAGGCGTACCTGCGCTGGCGCATCGTGAACTCGCGCGCCGCGTACCTCACGGAGGACCTGTCGCGCGCGAACTTCGACTTCTACGGGACCGTGCTGAGCGGCGCGACCGAGCAGCGCGACCGCTGGAAGCGCGCCGTGAGCCTGGTCGAGGGCGTCGTGGGAGAGCTCGTGGGTCAGGTGTACGTGGAGCGCCACTTCCCGCCGCAGTACAAGGCGCAGATGGACGCGCTGGTCGCGAACCTCATCGAGGCATACCGCGTGTCGATCGAGTCGCTCGCGTGGATGACTCCGTCGACCAAGGACAAGGCGCTCGACAAGCTGCGCCAGTTCACGCCCAAGATCGGCTACCCCGACACGTGGCGCGACTACACCGGCCTGACGCTGTCCCCCGACGACCTCGTGGGCAACGTGCGTGCCGCGAGCGCGTTCGAGGAGGACTGGGAGTGGGGCAAGATCGGCCGCCCCGTCGATCGCTCCGAGTGGCTCATGACGCCGCAGACGGTCAACGCGTACTACCTGCCCGTCGCGAACGAGATCGTCTTCCCCGCCGCGATCCTGCAGCCGCCCTTCTTCCACCCGGACGCCGACGACGCGATCAACTACGGCGGCATCGGCTCGGTCATCGGGCACGAGATCGGCCACGGCTTCGACGATCAAGGATCGAAGTACTCCGGCACGGGTGCGCTCGAGGACTGGTGGACCGAGGAGGACCGTGCCGCGTTCATGGAGCGCGCGCAGAAGCTCATCGCGCAGTACGACAGTTACTCGCCGCGCCAGCTGGGCGGCTCGCATCACGTCAACGGTGCGCTCACGGTCGGCGAGAACATCGGTGACCTCGCGGGGGTCGAGATCTCCCTCAAGGCGTACGAGATCGCCCTCGGCCACCCCATCGAGGACGCCCCCGAGGTCGACGGCCTCACGGCGTTGCAGCGCTTCTTCATCGGCTACGCGCTCACCGAGCGGATGAAGGTGCGTGACGAGGCACTCGTGACGCGGCTCGCGACGGACCCGCACTCGCCGAGCGAGTTCCGGGTCAACGGCATCGTGCGCAACCTCGACGCCTGGTACGAGGCGTTCGGGGTCGCCGAGGGCGACGGGCTGTGGCTCTCACCCGCGGAGCGCGTATCCATCTGGTAGCCGGCCCGTCCGGGACGCCGAGCGTCCCGGACGGGACTAGTCGGTCAGGTAGACCCTCGTCTCCCAGGGCTCGAGGGGGACGATGCCCGCGCCGGCGGTCGTGAGGGTCGCCGCGGCGCCCCGGTTGTGCAGGATCAGCGAGGCGCCGTGCACGTCCACCGGCGCCTCGACGGGCTCGCCCGACAGGTTTGCCACGACCGTCAGCCGCGTGCCGTCGAGCTCGCGGCGGTACGCGAACACCCGGGGATCCTCGGGCAGCAGCATCGTGAAGTCGCCGTGCGCGACCACCTGAATCCGGTGCCGCAGCGCGATGAGCTCGCGGTAGAACGCGGCGACCGAGTCGGGATCCTCGCGCTGCGCGGCGGCATTGAGCCACGCGTGGTTGGCCGTCGCGGGCAGCCATGGCGTGCCGGTGGTGAAGCCCGCATGCGGCGAGTCGTCCCACTGCACGGGGGTGCGCGCGTTGTCGCGGCTCATCGCCGCGAGGCCGTCGAGGATGCGGTCCTCCGGCATGTCGAGCGCGCGCAGCTCGTCGTACGCGTTGAGCGCCTCGACGTCGCGGTACTGGTCGATCGAGGTGAAGCCGGCATTGGTCATGCCGATCTCCTCGCCCTGGTACACGTACGGGGTGCCGCGCTGCAGGTGCAGGACGGCCGCGAGGGCCTTGGCCGACTCCGCCCAGTGGTCGCGATCGTCACCGAACCGCGACACAACACGCGGCTGGTCGTGGTTGTCCCAGTACAGCGAGTTCCAACCGCGCTCCGCGAGCGCCTCCTGCCAGCGGTGCACGATCGCCTTGAGGCGCACCAGGTCGAGCGGCTGCGGGTCGAACTTCCCCGCGGGGCCGTGGTCGACGTCGACGTGCTCGAACTGGAACACCATGTCGACCTCGGCGCGCGCGGGGTCCGTGAAGAGGACGGCATGGTCCGTCGTGACGCCGGGCGTCTCGCCCACCGTGATGAGCTCGCCCTCGCGCCCCGCGAACACCTCGCGGTGCATCTCCTGGAGGAACTCGTGGACGCGCGGGCCGTTCGCGTACAGCGGGAAGCCGTTGCCGAGCCCGCCGGGGAGCGGCTCGCCGTCCGTGAGGGGAAGCACCTTCGAGATGAGGTTGATGACGTCCATGCGGAAGCCGTCGACGCCCCGGTCGAGCCACCAGCGCATCATCGCGTACACGGCCTCGCGGACCTCGGGGTTCTCCCAGTTGAGGTCCGGCTGCTTGGGGTGGAAGAGGTGGAGGAAGTACTGACCGGACTCCTCGTCAAGCGTCCACGCCGGACCCGAGAAGAACGACCTCCAGTTGGTGGGCTCCGCTCCGGGCTGGCCGGCCTCGAAGCCCTCGCGCGGGTCGCTCCACCAGTACCAGTCGCGCTTGGGGCTGCGCGGCGAGGAACGCGACTCGAGGAACCACGGGTGCTCGTCCGAGGTGTGGTTGACCACGAGGTCCATGACGAGCTTCATGCCGCGGGCGTGCACGTCGGCGAGCAACGCGTCGAAGTCGTCGAGGGTGCCGAAGGTCGGGTCGATCGCCTGGTAGTCCGCGATGTCGTAGCCGTTGTCAGCCTGAGGGGAGGCGTAGATGGGAGACAACCAGATGACGTCGACGCCCAGCCACTCGAGATGATCCAGCCGCGACCGTATGCCCTGCAGGTCGCCGACGCCGTCGCCGTTCGAATCCTGGAAGCTGCGCGGATACACCTGGTACACCACCGCCGACTTCCACCAGTCGCTCGCCACGTGGGGCCTCCTCGCCTCGATTGGGTGTGTCTTTCACCCTAGCCGGATTGCTGGGCGGCCAGCCGGGCGTAGAGTCCCTGCGCCGCGAGGAGTTCCGCGTGGGTGCCTGACTCGACGATCCGTCCGCCGTCGACCACGTGGATCACGTCCGCCTGGGCGATGGTCGAGAGCCGATGCGCGACCACCAGGGTGGTGCGTCCCGCGGCCGCGCGATCGAGGGCAGACTGCACCACGCGCTCGGACACGGTGTCCAGGGCGCTCGTGGCCTCGTCGAGGAGCAGCACGGGGGGATCCTTGAGGAGGACGCGCGCGATCGCCACGCGCTGCTTCTCGCCGCCCGAGAGCCGGTACCCCCGCTCCCCCACGACCGTGGAGTAGCCGTGCTCGAAGGACATGATCGCGTCGTGGATGTTCGCCCCCGGCACGCCTCCTCGAGCTCGGCATCGGTCGCGTCGGGGCGCGCGTAGCGCAGGTTTTCCGCGATGGTCGCGTGAAAGAGATAGGTCTCCTGGCTCACCACGCCCACGTGGTCGACCACCGACTCGTGACGCAGGTCGCGTTCGTCGGCCCCCGCGAAGAGGACCGCCCCGCCCGAGGCCTCGTGGAGGCGCGCGGCGAGATAGACGATCGTCGTCTTGCCGGCACCTGATGGTCCGACGAACGCGTGGGTAGTGCCCGGCTCCATGCGAAACGTCACGCCGTCCAACGTGGGGCGGGCATCGTCCCGCGCACCCGGATAGCGGAAGACCACGTCGCGAAACTCGATCGCACCCAAGGGTCCGGGGGCGTCCCGCACGTCCACGGCATCGTCCCTGTCCCGGATGGCGGGCTCGAGGTCCAGGTACTCGAAGATGCGCGCGAACAGCGCGCGTGACGTCTGCACCTCGAGCGCGACCCGCATGAGCGCCATGAGCGGGAAGAGCAGGCGCGCTTGGACGGCGGTGAAGGCGACGATTGTTCCCGCGGAGATGTCGGTCGAGCCGCGCGCGATGAGTACGCCCGCCGCGAGGTAGATCACCGCAGGCACCGAGGACATGATGACCGTCACCAGCCCGAAGAACCACTGGCCGGTCATCGCCTGCTGGACCTGGAGGCGAATCTGGGTCGAGTTCTCCGCCTGAAAGCGCTCGGTCTCGAGTCGCTGGCGGTTGTAGACCTTCGACAACAGGATGCCGCTTACCGAGAGAGTCTCCTGCGTGATGGCGGTGAGCTCGGAGAGCGACTCCTGGGTGCGCGATGCGATGCGCGCGCGCACGCGGCCCACGCGCCGCTGCACCGCGACCAGCGCCGGCATGAGGATGACCGCGAGCAGCGTGAGGCGCCAGTCGAGCAGCACCATCGCGACAAGGCTCGCGAGCACCGTCACGGAGTTGCCGACGATGCTCGACACGAACGTGGTGAGCACGCCGGAGACGCCTCCCACGTCGTTTTGGAGACGGGACTGGATCACCCCGGTCTTGGTGCGCGTGAAGAACGCGAGCTCCATCGACTGCAGACGCGCGAAGAGCCGCTCGCGAAGGTCCCCCGTGACGCGGTTGCCCACCGACGCGGTCAGGTAGGTCTGCCAGACCCCCAGGCCCGCGGTGACGAGGAAGATCGCGATCATGATGCCGACAAGCTCGGCAAGCAACGCGACCCGAGGCGCGCCCTCGGGCGGGAACAGCGCGGTGTCGAAGATGCGCTCGACAAGGAGAGGCGGGATCACGGACGCGGACGCGACGCCGACCACAAGCACCGCGGTGACCGTGAGCGGGCGCTTGTACGGGGAAAACAGGGCGATGACGCGCGGCCACAGGTCGGGGATGTCGGGCGCCTCGGCGTTGAGGGCGCGCTGAGCGTCCTCGTCGCGGCCGGCGACGCCGCGGCCGGACATTCCGCCCATGGCGGCGCGGCGGCTGCCTGCGGGCGCGGGATGACTCATGGAGGGAAGCCTAGGCCCCGTGCGCGCCGAGCAGTTTAGCCATGATGTCCCCGATGCGCGATCTGTCCGGTGTGTTCCTCCAGTGGCGGCGTCGGGCCCGATCGGACCCGCGCTCCGAGGAAGGAACCGCATGAACCGCAGGATTCTCGCCCTGAGCACCGTCGCGGCCGTCAGCCTGTCCGCGACGCTCGCCTCTCCCGCGTCAGCCGTGACCGACGGCGCGCTCGACGGAGAGGGGCATCCCCACGTGGGAATGATCGCCTTCTACGCGCCAGATGAGACGGGAGAGGTGTATCGCTACCGCTGCACCGCGACGCTTGTCGCGCCCGATGTTCTCCTCACCGCGGCGCACTGCACGCTGGGCACGGTGGGCGACACGATCGTGTCCTTCGAGTCCGTGATCGCCGAGCAACCGCCGAGCGGGCTTCCCGAGGCTGATCCCGCGACCGGATTCCAGGGGGATCAGCTCGACGCCCAGGGTCGCACCTGGCACGCGGGCACGGCGCACACGCCCGACAGCTACTCCGACTTCACGGACGTCAAGAACTGGAACGACTTCGCCGTGGTGGTCCTTGACGAGCCGATCGAGGACATCACACCCGCCGCGGTGGCGCCCGTGGGGTACCTCGACCAGTTCCGCCAGCCCACACTCAACAAGACCCTGTTCACCACGGTCGGCTACGGAACCGAGGTACGCAAGCCGGATGAGGGTCCGCAGGCTCCCACACCCATGTCCTATCCGATCGTGCGCCGCGTCGCGATCGAGCCCGGACAGAAGCTCACGCCTCAGATCCTGCAGGTTAACGGCAACGGCAACGACAATCGCGGCACGGGAGGCACCTGCTTCGGCGACTCCGGAGGCCCCACGTTCAAGGACGGCTACGTGGTTGCCGTCACGAGCTATGGCTACACGTCGAACTGCAGGTACCTCGACGGCCTTCAGCGCGTGGACATCGCGGGCGCCGCAGAGTTCCTGGCGGCCTACGGCGTCTCCGTCGGATGACGCGCTGCTGAGGGGAGGGCGACGGCCATGGGACACTTGCACCCATGCCCGTCGCCCTCCCGTCGATCGCCTTCTATGAGCCCCGCATCCCCGAGAACACGGGTGCGGCGATCCGCCTGTCCGCGGTGACGGGGGCCCCGCTCCGGCTGATCGAACCGCTCGGATTCACGTTGGAGGAGCCCAAGCTGAGGCGCGCCGGCCTCGACTACCACGACCTCGCGACCGTCACGGTGCACCCCACCTTCGACGCACTGCTGGAATCCATGCCCTCCTCGCGAGTGTTCGCCTTCACCGCACGCGCACAGACCGTCTACACGGACCTCGAGTATCGGTCCGACGACATCCTGCTGTTCGGGCCCGAGCCCACCGGCCTGCCCGATGAGGCCATGGCGCATCCGCGCGTGACCGCGTGCGTGCGCATCCCCATGCTCGCGGGCAGGCGCTCGCTCAACCTGTCGAACTGCGCAGCGATCGTGACCTACGAGGCGGCGCGACAGCTCGGGTTCACGGACGCCGACCCCACGGCGACCCGTGCCGCGGCGGAATGCTAGCGTCATGGGGATCGAAGGGATGTTCATGAGCGTGCGCTCCACTCGCCTCCGTACCGTCGCCCTCGTCGCGGCGAGCGTCGCGGTCCTCGCCGCGTGCACCCCTGCCGGAGGTGGCCTCGCCACGACGGCGTCGCCAACCCCGACCGCATCGGCCGAGGTCGTTGAGGCCGCCCCGCCGGGCACCCCCGATCCCTGCGCCGCAGTCTCCGCCGCTCGCTTGGCGGAGATCACGGGCGCGGAGATGGCCCCCGGGGTCTTCAACTCGAGCCTCTCGAATGAGGGGCGCAACCTGTGCAGTTGGCGCCCGAAGGACGAGAACATCTCGTACCCGCAGATCACCGTGGAGATCAACTGGGGCTTCCCCGACGTTGAGGAGCACCGCGAGCTGGCTGCGGCGGCCGTGGGCGAGGTTGCCGATTCCGAGTCCGAGGTCGAGGGCGCGACTGGCGTGTACTTCCTGCCGGGCAATCGCACGCTCGGCATGGGGGTCGGCGACTACTTCGTCAAGGTGTCGTATCTGCACGGCACCAACGGCGCGATGGGT
Organism: Demequina sediminis; assembly: GCF_030296675.1. Lineage (GTDB taxonomy): Bacteria > Actinomycetota > Actinomycetes > Actinomycetales > Demequinaceae > Demequina > Demequina sediminis. The sequence goes on from NZ_AP027736.1 coordinate 1,354,356, forward strand.
GCACGCACAATTGACGTCGCGCGCGAGGTCGCGGCGTACCTCAACTAGCCGCAGGGGCCCGGGCCTACGGCGTAGGCGCGTGCGCGTCGTACTCGCGCCACGCGCGCTGCGCGCGGGTGAGGATCGCGATCAGCACGATGATCGCCACCCCGCCCAGCAGCGGCGGGAACCACAGCGCGACGGCGGTCGCGAGCGCGCCGGCATACATGTCGCCCACGCGCGGACCGCCCGTCACCACCACGATGAACACGCCCTGCAGTCGCCCGCGCATCTGATCCGGCGCGGCCTGAATGATCATGGTCTGCCGGAAGATCGCGCTGACCTCGTCGGCACCGCCCATCCCCGCCATGGCGAGCCCCAGCACCACGAGCGTCGCCCAGTGAATCCCTCCCCATCCGGGCGCGGGTTCGTGTCCCCCGAGGCTCACCGCGAGGGTCACCCCGCCAAACAGCGCCGCGAAGACGCCGAAGACCTGGATCGCGCGCGAGATCGCGATGCCGTGCCGGCGCACGTGCTTGATGCGGCCCGAGAACACGCTCGTGAGCATCGTCCCCACCGCCCCCGCCGCGGTCAGCGCCCCGACCGTGAGGGGCCCGCCGCCCACGACCGTCGCGCCGAGCGCGGGAAACAGCACGTAGGGGCGCCCGAAGGTCATCGCGATGATGTCGACCACGAAGCTCATGCGGATGTTCGGCGCGTGCCTGAGGAACGTGAGTCCCTCCTTGAGGACGGGCCATCCCGCCTCGACGCGCTCGCCCAGCCGCGGCAACGCGGGCAGCATCCAGACGCCCAGGAAGCCCGCGGTGAACAGCACCGCGTCGATCGCGAAGGTCCAGGGCAGTCCGACCGTGGCTGCGAGCACGCCTGCGAGCGCGGGTCCCACGGTCAGCATCGCCCCGAACGCGATCCCGTTGAGCGCGGTCGCGCGGCTGATCATGTCCTCGGGCAGGATCCTGCCCACCACGGAGCCTCGGGTCGCGCTCGCGATGGTCGAGGCGACCGCGCTCAGCGTCGTGACGATGAAAAACGGCCACACCGGCGCGTGACCGCCCGCGCCCTGGAGGTGCTGGTCCCAGAAGGACAGCGTCACCAGGCCGAGCGTCGCGGCCCACGCCACCAGCGACGCGGCGATGAGCACCTTCCGCCTGTCGAAGACATCGGCGATCATGCCGCCCCACAGCCCGGCGACGATCATGGGCAGGAGCGCCACTCCTCCCACCAGCCCCACCATGAAGGTCGACTCGGTGATCTCGTAGATCTGTAGGCCCACCGCGACCTGCGTCATGAACGCGCCGATACCCGAGATCGCGCCGCCGATCCACAGTCGCGCGAACGCGGGACTTGCCTTGAGGGGCGCGAGGTCGACCAGGTGGTGACGCAGGCCGCGCCGGGACGATGCCTGGGCGGGGGCCGCGTTCGGGCTCTCGGGGGTCACCGCACGAGTCTAGAAGCGCCGCGAACACGCGGCGGGCGTGGAAGAATCGCCACCATGCCAGGTACCAACCTCACGCGCGCAGAGGCCGAGGCCCGCGCCAGCATCGTCGCCGTCGACACTTACACCGTCGACCTCGACCTCACCACGTCGGACACCACCTTCCGTTCGACCACGACCGTGCGCTTCTCCTCGACCGTGGGAGAGAGCACCTTCATCGACCTGATCGCGCCGTCCGTGCTCGAGATCACCCTCAACGGGCAGTCGCTCGATCCGGCGACGCACTTCGCGGACTCACGCATCACGCTGCCGAACCTGCAGGCGGACAACGAGCTCACCGTGGTCGCGGACTGCGCCTACATGAACACCGGCGAGGGACTGCACCGGTTCGTCGACCCCGAGGACGGCGAGGTGTACCTCTACTCGCAGTTCGAGGTCGCTGACACGCGTCGCGTCTATGCGGTCTTCGAGCAGCCCGACCTCAAGGCCTCGTTCCTCTTCACCGTCACCGCCCCCGCGCACTGGCACGTGCTGTCGAACTCCCCGTCGACCACCTCGCCCGCCGAGGGCGAGGTCACCATCGCGGGCACCGCACGCCCGGTCGCACGCTGGGAGTTCTCCCCCACGACGCGCATCCCGTGCTACGTCACGGCGATCGTCGCCGGGCCGTACCACGAGGTGCCGGGCACGATCACGTCGCGCAAGGGCGAGATCAGCGCGAACGTCTACTGCCGCAAGGCCCTCGCTCAGTACCTCGACGCCGACGTCATCCTCGCGGACACGCAGGCCGGCTTCACCTTCTACGAGGAGAAGTTCGAGACCGAGTACCCGTTCGAGAAGTACGACCAGATCTTCGTGCCCGAGTTCAACGCGGGCGCGATGGAGAACGCCGGCTGCGTGACGTTCCTCGAGGACTACGTGTTCCGCTCCAAGACCGCGCAGGCGCGCATCGAGCGCCGCACGGTCACCGTGCTGCACGAGCTCGCCCACATGTGGTTCGGCGACCTGGTGACGATGAAGTGGTGGAACGACCTGTGGCTCAACGAGTCGTTCGCCGAGTTCGCGTCGACGCTCGCGACCGCCGAGGTCACGAGGTACCGCAACTCGTGGGTGACGTTCAACGCGCTCGAGAAGTCCTGGGCCTACCGCCAGGACCAGCTGCCGTCGACCCACCCGATCATGGCCGACATCCGTGACCTCGAGGACGTCGAGGTGAACTTCGATGGCATCACCTACGCGAAGGGCGCCTCCGTGCTGCGCCAGCTGGTCGCATGGGTGGGTCAGGACCAGTTCTTCGCCGGCGTCGCCGAGTACATGCGCAAGCACCACCACGCCAATGCGACGCTCGCCGACCTCCTCGCCGAGCTCGAGAAGGCCTCGGGTCGCGACCTGTCCCGCTGGTCGGACGTGTGGCTGCAGAAGGCGGGCGTCACGACCCTGCGGCCGGAGATCGAGACGGACGATGCGGGGGTCATGACGTCCTTCGCGGTCCGCCAGGAGGTCCCCGAGGAGTGGCCGACGCTGCGCCCGCACCGCCTGCGGATCGGCGGCTACGACGTCGCCGTGTCCGACGAGGGGGCCGAGGTGCTCCGCCGCGTCATCGACGTCGAGGTCGACATCGACGGCGAACTCACGGCGATCCCCGAGCTCGTGGGCCGTCCCCGCCCCGCCCTCATCCTCGTGAACGACGGCGACCTCGCGTACGCGAAGGTGCGTCTCGACGAGGCCTCGCTCGCGACCGCGGTCGAGCACGTGTCGAAGTTCACCGATCCGCTCGCGCGCTCCATGGTGCTCGCGGCGGCGTGGGACATGACGCGCGACGCCGAGATGCCGGCGCGGCAGTATGTCGACCTGGTGTTGCGCAACGTGGGTGCGGAGACCGAGTCGACGACCGTGATGGTGCTGCTGCGCCAGCTCGCCACGACGCTGAGCCTCTACGTACACCCGACGCTCGCGGACCACGCCCAGACCGAGGCCGCAAGCCAGGTGTGGACGCTCGCCCTCGCCGCCGAGGCAGGCTCGGACAGCCAGCTTCAGTTCGTCCGCGCGTTTGCCGGCCTCGCCAACACGGAGGCGCAGTTCGACACGGTTCAAGCGTTGCTCGACGGCAAGCTGCAGGTCGACGGCATCGAGGTCGACACCGACCTCGCATGGGATCTGCTCATCGCACTCGTCGCAGGGGGCCGCGCGGCCGACCTCGCGATCGAGCTCCAGCTGAGCAAGGACGCGACCGCCTCGGGTCAGCGACGCGCCGCGCACGCCCGCGCCGCGATCGCCACCCCGGAGGCGAAGCGCGCGGCCTTCGACGCTCTGGTCAACGCCGAGACGGACCTCCCGAACGCGCTCCAGTACGAGACGATCGCAGGCTTCATGCATGCGCACGACCACACGCTGCTCGAGCCCTTCGTCGGCGAGTACTTCGGCGCGCTGCGCAGGCTGTACGAGACCAAGACCAACGAGATCGCCGCCAACCTCATCGAGGGCCTCTACCCCGTCGCTCTCGCGGGCCGGGTTCCCGACCTGCAGGACTCGGCGTTCGGCTGGCTCGAGGCCAACGCCGATGCGCACGATGCCCTCAAGCGGCTCGTGGTCGAGGGCAAGGACGGCGTGCGGCGCGCGCTCAAGGCGCAGGCCGCCGACCTCGCGTACGACGCCTAGGGACCGCTTCCTGGTCCTTCGGGAACGGCGACGGTCCGCCCCTCCTGCCAGACTGGGGTCATGCCAGGCATGAACCTCACGAAGCAGGAGGCGGCGGACCGCGCCGCCCTCGTGTCGAACGTCCACTACTCCGTGACGCTCGACTTCACCACCGGCGGCGACACCTACCGCTCGGACACCACGGTCACGTTCGACGCGACTCCCGGCGCGACGACCTTCATCGAGGCGACCGGCGCGACGATCGACCTCGTCGAGCTGAACGGCGCCCCGCTGGACCCCGCCGGCCATCGCGAGGGACGCATCGTCCTCGCGGGACTCGCTGCGCACAATTCTCTGCGCATCGCGGGCGACTTCGCGTATCGAAACGACGGCCAGGCCATCCACCGGTTCGTCGACCCCGCCGATGGGGAGGTCTATCTCTACAGCCAGTTCGCGGCCAACGACGCCAGGGGCGCGTTCGCGTGCTTCGACCAGCCGGACATCAAGGGATCCTTCAGCTTCGACGTGACCGTGCCCGACCACTGGGTGGTCGTCTCGAACTCCCCACCCCGGCCCCCGCGCCGCTCGACGGCACCGTCGACATCGCGGGCACGCGGCGCGGGCGCTCGCGCTGGACCTTCGCCGCGACCGTGCCGATCCCCTGCTACGGCGCCGCCGTGGTCGCGGGCCCGTACGCGTTCCACGAGGGCGTCCTGCACGGCACCGCGGGCGACATCCCCGCGCGCGTCTACGGCCGCCCGTCGCTCGAGCAGCACTTCGACGGTGATCGCGTCCTCGCCGACACCCAGGCGGGACTCGAGCTCTATGAGCGGGTGTTCCGCACCCCTACCCGTACGACAAGTACGACCAGATCTACGTGCCGCAGTACAACCTGGGAGCGATGGAGAACATCGGCTGCGTGACGCTGTCCGAGGACAGGCTCCTCTACCGCGGGCGTGCCTCCGCGGCGGAGCTCGAGGAGCGGACCGTGGTGGTCCTCCACGAGCTCGCGCACATGTGGTTCGGGAACCTCGTCACGATGAAGTGGTGGGACGACCTCTGGCTCAACGAGTCCTTCGCCGAGTTCATCGGCACGTGGGCCGCGGCCGAGGTCACTCAGTGGAAGGACTCGTGGGTCACGTTCGCGGCCGACCGCAAGTCGATCGCGTACGTGCAGGACCAGCTGCCCACCACGCACGCGATCGTCACCGAGGTCCCCGACACCGAGGCAACGGTGTCGGCCTTCGACATGATCACGTACGCGAAGGGTGCGTCCGCGCTCAAGCAGCTCGCGCGCTACGTGGGCGAGAATGCCTTCTTCGGCGGCGTCGCGACCTACCTCGAGCGCTATCACCACTCCAACGCGACTCTCGCGGAGTTCCTCGCCGAGGTCGAGGCCGCCGCGCAGCGCCCACTCGACGAGTGGGCCAGCGTCTGGCTCGAGACCCCCGGTGTCACGACCCTGCGCGCCGTGGTCGCGACGGACGATGCGGGGGTCATCTCCCGCCTCGCGGTCGCCGAGGACGTGCCGGCCGAGTACCCCGTCCATCGTCCCCACCGTGTGGAGATCGCGGGCTACGAGGTGACCGATGGCGTCCCGCGCCGCGCCTGGACGCTGCCCACCACGGTCGGCGGCGAGCTGACGGAGATCGACGAGGCCAAGGGCCGCGCGGTGCCCGACCTCCTGCTGGTCAACGATCGCGACCTCACGTATGCGAAGGTGCACCTCGACGAGCACTCGCTCGCGACGCTCGACGCGTACGGGGGCGCGATCGAGGACCCCATGGTCCAGGCCGGCGTCCTCGACGCGCTGTGGCACATGACCCGCGACGGCTCACTACCGGCCCAGCGCTACGTCGACGCGGTGCTCACGCTGCTGCCGCGCGTCGCGAACTCGGCGACCGCGGAGTCGCACGTCGCGCTCATGGTCGTCGCGCTGCGTCGCTATCTCGCTCCCGAGTTGCTGGCGACCGTCTCCGAGTCCGCCGCCGAGTCGCTGTGGTCCGCGCTTGCGGCGGCGGAACCGGGCTCCGACATCCAGCTCCAGCTGCTCAAGGGCTACGCGCTGCTCGCGGCCACAGAGGACCAGGGGCTGAGGCTGCGCGCGCTCGTCGAGGCGAGCGCCGAGCTGCCGGGGCTGCCCGTCGACTCGGACCTGCTGTGGGACCTCCTCGGTGGGATGGCCGCATGCGGCGGCCTCACGTCCGACGAACTCGACGCGTACGCTGCGCGTGACGTCAGCGCAGCGGGCGAACGCCGCGCCGCGGGGGTGCGTGCCTCGCTCGCAAGCCCCGCCGCGAAGCAGGCTGCGTGGGACGCGCTGGTACGACCGGCCAACGGACCGGCGGCCAACGCCGTCCAGTTCGAGCTCGCCGCCGGCTTCACCCGCGCGATCGATCCGGGCGTCCTGGTCCCGGTGCTCGACGACCTCCTGGGCTCGTTGCGCGAGTACTACGACGCGAACGCCGGATTCGTGGGCGCGCGCGTGGTCAAACACGTGTTCCCCGTCCAGCTCACGGGCCGCGTCGACGACCTCGCCGCGCGAGTGACCGCCTGGCTGGCGGCGAACGCCGACGCCCCGAGCGTGCTGCGCAAGGCGGTGGTCGAGGGACTCGATCACATTCACCGCGCGCAGGTCGCCCAGGCCGTCAGCCGCATGGCCGCGCAGCCCGGCGCGGCCACCACGGAGGAATCCGCTAGGCGCGCGCCGCCTTGATCGCCCGGAACAGGCGGCGCACGCGCGGGTGCTCGAAGAGGTCGTCGAGGAGCACCGGCACGCCGTTGCCGTCCGTGACGGGGATGCACCAGTTGGGGTACTCGGTGTCCGTACCGGGCATGTTCTGCGCACGGCGCTCGCCCACGGCATCGGTCACGGCGATGCCCGTGAGCAGCGCGGGGCTGTTGAGCACCCATCGGTGGAGGCCCGCAATGAGGTCTTCCTCGTTGTAGTCCGGCAGGATCCAGCCGCGCTCAAGCATGATGTCGATGAAGGCCTGACGCTCGCGCGCCGCCTCGGCCTGCGCGTCCTCGATGCTGCCGTCGCCGAGCATCCCCAGCTCCGCGCGCAGCCGCACGTGCTCGCCCGCGAGGTACGCGCCCGTGGGTGGAAGGTCGTGAGTGGTGACCGCCGCGAGAGTGTCCGCACGGTAGTCCTCCGGCACGCGGGGGCGCCGTCGTCGTGGCGCTCGAACCACGCGATCGAGGTGCCCAGGATGCCGCGCGAGTGCAGGTACTCGCGCACCCACGGCTCGACGGTGCCCAGGTCCTCGCCGATCACGACGGCCCCGGCACGCTCGGCCTCGAGCGCGATGATGCCCATGTAGGCCTCGTGGTCGACATACACGTACACGCCGTCGACGGGGATGTGCCCGGCCGGCACCCACCACTGGCGGAACATGCCCAACACGTGGTCGATCCGTAGCGCCCCAGCGTTGCGCACCGCCGCGCGCACCAGATCGCGGAACGGAAGATAGGCCGCGGCCTCGAGGGCGCGCGGCTGCCACGGCGGGATCGACCAGTCCTGGCCGAGTGCGTTGTAGAAGTCCGGCGGCGCGCCCATGCTCATGCCCTGGGCCAAGACGCGCTGATACGACCACGCGTCAGCACCCTCGGGATGCACGCCGACCGCAAGGTCGATCATCACGCCGATGCTCATGCCAGCGCGCGTCGCGGCGGACTGCGCGCGCTCGAGCTGCTCGTCGCAGATCCACTGCAGCCACGCGTGATAGAGCACTCGCTCGGCGTTCTCGTCGCGCCACGCGGCGACCGCGGAGGATGTCGGCGAGTCGAACTCGGCGGGCCACGGCAACCCGCGATGCGCCTCCGCGATCGCGCACCAGGTCGCGAAGTCCTCGAGGGCGGCGCCCTCGCGCAGGCAGAACGCCTCGAACAACGCGTCACGTCCCGCGGAGCGCGGCGCGCGGAATACCTCCTCGAGCGCGGCGGACTTGAGCCGCCAGATCGAGTCGCGGTCCAAGAGGTCGTCGGAGTCGTTGAGGCGCTGCGGTCGCTCCGCCTCCCACGCCAGCAGCGCGCGCTGCTGCGACGGCAGGTAGGCGACCTCCGGAATGTCCTCGACGCGGATGTACAGCGGCGACATGAAGCGCTTGGACGTGGGCAGGTACGGCGAGTTGGTCAGCGGGGCCACCGGCTCGGTCGCGTGCAGCGGGTTGATGAGCACAAAGTCCGCATCGCCGCGGGCCTTGCCCAGCGCGCACAGGTCGGCGAGGTCGGCGAGGTCCCCGATCCCCCACGAGCGCTCCGAGCGCAGCGAGTACAGCTGGACGGTGAGGCCCCACGGCCGCTTCTCGCGGACCTCGGAGGGAAGCGACACCCGCTCGGGCGTCACCACCACGTAGCCGCGGCCGCGCCGGCCGTTGGTCGTCGCCTCGACGCGGTGCCAACCGAGCGGCAGGTCCGCGGGGATCGAGAACGTGGCCCGGCCCATCGTCTGGTTGCCCACGGTGCGGGGAGGCACCCACGCGTCCACCTGCGGGGCGCTGCGCACCTCGCCCGACTCGAGCCGCAAGGCGACCTCGACGGGGTCGCCGTCGATCACGTGCACGGGGAAGGTGCGCTCCTGGCCCGCCGTCACCACCGTGACCGGTGGCACGAGCCGCAGCCATTCCTGATCCTCGAGAGCATCGAGGGAACGCGCGCATGCGGCGTCCGACGACGCGTCGAGTCCCATCGCGGTAAGGGCGGCGCGAATCGCCGCGGCGGAGCAGTGGACAAGGGTTCCGTCGATGGCGTAGTACTCCACGGACACCCCGCACGCGCGAGCGAGCGCGGCGAGGGCCTCCGATGGAGTCTCGCGCTCGACTTCGGGCGCTTCGATCACGGCTCAATCCTGCCAGAAGCGCGGGCGTCAGGGGCGAGCGCCGCGCGCTCGTTACTCTGTCTTCGTGACTCCCTTTGCCGCACTCGCCCCGGTCACGCGCTCGTCGACCCCCACGCCCAGCCCCTCCACGGCGGAACAGCAACTCGAGGACAGTCGCGAGGTGCTTGCCGAGTGGGTCGACAGGCTGCCGTCTGCCGCGCTCACGCTCGGGGTGGTGCTGGTGGTGTTGGTGGTGTTGTGGTTCGTGGGTCGCGCGCTCATTCGCGGCGTCACGCTGGGCATCGAGCGCGGCGCCCCGCTGCAGGACGCGCGCACGCGCAGGGCGCTATCGAAGGCCAAGATTCCGATCGCACAGCCCGACACTGTCGAGATGCGCCTCGAGGCCGAGCGCCGCAGGAAGCGCGCGCGCACTCTCCAGCGGGTCCTCGAGTCGGCACTCGCGGTGGTGCTCATCGCGATCGCGCTGACGACCCTGCTGACCACGCTCGGGGTGCCGGTGGGGCCGATGCTCGCGTCGGCGGGTGTCGTGGGTGTCGCACTGGGCTTTGGCGCCCAGTCGCTGGTCAAGGACGTGCTGAGCGGCATGTTCATGCTCATCGAAGACCAGTACGGCGTGGGCGACGTGGTCGACCTGGGCGAGGCCACCGGCTCGGTCGAGGAGGTAGGCCTGCGCTCGACCCGGCTGCGTTCGCTCGACGGCACCGTCTGGTACATCCCCAACGGCGAGATCCGGCGCGTGGGCAACATGACGCGCATGTGGTCGCGCGCGGTGGTCGAGGCGCGACTCGCGTACGACACGGACGTCGAGGCCGCGCGCCAGGCCATGATCGACGCGGTCGAGGCCGCGAAGGCCGGCTCCGAGATGGTGGCCTCGAACGTGCTGTCGGAGCCCGACGTCGCCGGCATTGAGTCGCTCGAGTTCAACGCGGTGATGCTGCGCCTCCTCGTCCAGGTCAACCCCGCGACCCAGTGGGACATCATGCGCGAGATTCGCCGAGAGATGCGGCGCATCTTCGACGAGCGCGGCATCGAGCTAGCCGTGCCTGGAGAGGCCATGGTGGTCGACACTCCCCGCGCCGCCCGCGCGCGCACGGGGGACATGACGCGCACGAGGGAGGCGACGAGTGAGCACGCCGGGCATGAGCGTGGGCGACGGCCCCACGCAGGCGGAGGGCCAGAGTTTCTTCGAGGCCGTGGGTGGCCACGCCACGTTCGACGCGATCGTGCGAGCGTTCTACGAGGGCGTGGCGGCGGACCCCGTGCTGCGCCCCATGTATCCGGAACACGACATGGAGGGCGCGATCGAGCGCCTCACGCTCTTCCTCGAGCAGTACTGGGGTGGACCCACCACGTACTCGGACCGGCGCGGCCACCCGCGCCTGCGCATGCGTCACCAGCCATTCCGCGTCAACCCGGACGCTCGCGACCGGTGGATCGCCCACATGCGCGAGGCGGTCGCGCGCCAGAATCTCGCGCCGCTGCACGCCGTCACGCTGATGGACTACCTCGAGCGCGCCGCGCACTCGATGGTCAACTCATTCGAGCCCACCGAGGAGGACCGATGACCGCGTTTGAGGACACCTGGGGATCGCAGGCCGTGACGGCGGGGCTGTCCGCGCTCACCCTGCGTCGCGAGTCCGAGACCCGCTTCGAGGGCGACTCCCTGCCGATGCCGGGCGGACGCGTGTTCGGCGGCCAGGTGCTCGCCCAGGCCCTGCTGGCCGCGGGCGCCACGGTGACCGAGGACCGCTTCGCGCATTCGCTGCACGGCTACTTCCTCAGGGCGGGCGACGCCTCCCGTCCCATCCAGTTCGAGGTCGAGGTGCTGCGCGACGGGAGGTCGTTCTCGGCCAGGCGCACGCACGCGCTCCAGGACGGCCGCCCCATCCTGTCGATGATCGCGTCCTTCCAGATCGAGCAGGAGGGGCCCGAGCACGCGGTCGCGATGCCCGAGGTCCCCGGTCCGGACACGGTGACGTCGGGCGTCGAGGTGCTCGCGCCGTTTGCGGGACACCCCCTCGCCGACTTCTGGCTCACCCAGGCGCCCTTCGACGTGCGCCACGTCGAGGGCTCGCTGTTCCTTGGCCCCGACAAGCGGCCCCAGCCCTACCAGACCGCGTGGATGCGCACCCGCGGCCCGATCGAGGGTCCCGACGTGCTTCATCGCGCCCTCCTTGCCTTCGGCTCGGACCAGGTGATGCTCGAGCCGCTGTTGCGCCGCCACGGCGCCTCGTGGGTGACTCCCGACATCTCGTTCGCGAGCCTCGACCACGCCATGTGGTGGCACCGCCCCGCCCGCGCCGACGAGTGGCTGCTCTTCGTTCAGGACGCCCCGACGGCACAGGGCGGGCGCGGGCTCACCGGCACGTGGGTGTTCTCCGAGGACGGGAGGCTCGTCGCCTCCGCCTCCCAGGAGGGGATGATTCGCCTCCCCTTCCCGCCCGCCTAGCAGGGACGATGCCGCCTGGGGGCCGCGCATCGGCCGCCTGCCGTTTATCTCAATTTGGTAAACATTTGTCCTTGCGGAATGAAAGCGGACGTGTGACGTTGGTACGGTCGTAACGCCGCCCTCCCGGGGTGCGTGGGCCTGCACGGCCCGTCGCCCGGAGGGCGCCATCGACCAGCCAAAGGCCTCGTGGCGTCGCCCACCCGGGCGTGCCTGAGCGCTAGTAGCGGTGCCACACGGCGCCGCCCGGCGGGCCCGTGATTGCCGTCCGACGGCTGCGAGTCCCCTCGCTAGCCGAGGTCTTTCGCGCACACCGGAGCCTGAGCTCCAGGAGCAGAGGACACGTGAACGACGAGACGACAGCACTGACGGTCGACGGCCTGTACAAGGTCTTCGGACGCCACGCCGACGATGCGGTGATCGCGCTGCATCGCGGCACCCCCGCGAGCAGCTTCCGCCCGGCACCACCGCCGCGGTCATCGACGCCTCCTTCGAGGTCAAGCGCGGCGAGATCTTCGTGGTGATGGGCCTGTCGGGATCCGGCAAGTCGACCCTCATCCGCACCCTCAACGGGCTCCTCGAGCCCACCGCGGGCACGGTCACGGTCGGAGGCGAGCGCATCACGGGCATCACCCCCAAGCGGCTGCGCGCCGTGCGCCGCGAGCGCATCTCGATGGTCTTCCAGCACTTTGCGCTCCTCCCCCACCGCACGGTGCTCGACAACGTCGCCTACGGGCTCGAGATCCAGGGCGTGGCGCGTGCCGAGCGCGAGGAACGGGCGCGCGAGATCACCGAGATCGTCGGCCTCGCCGGCTGGGAGGACAAGCACCCCCACCAGCTGTCGGGCGGAATGCAGCAGCGCGTGGGTCTCGCGCGCGCCCTCGCCGCGGACACCGACGTGCTCCTCATGGATGAGGCCTTCTCCGCGCTCGATCCCCTCATCCGCCGCGAGATGCAGGAGCAGCTGGTCGACCTGCAGGCGACCCTGGGCAAGACCATCGTGTTCATCACGCACGACCTCAACGAGGCGATGTTTCTTGGCGACCGGATCGCGGTCATGCGCGACGGCAGGATCGTCCAGATCGGCACCCCCGAGGACATCCTCACCGACCCCGCCAACGCCTACGTCGAGCAGTTCGTGGCCGACGTCGACCGCACGCGGGTGCTCACCGCCGAGTCGGTCATGCGCAAGCCGCGCGCCGTGGTCCACCCTTCCGCCGGACCCCACGGCGCGCTCACGATCATGCGCGACGAGCAGCTGAGCGCGGTCTACGTCACCCAGCGTGACCGCAGCCTCGTGGGCTGGGTGAGCGACCGCGATGCTCTCGACCTGGTGCGCAGGGGCGAGCGCGACCTTGCCACGATCATTCGCCGCGACCACGGCGCCGTGCCAAGCGACACCGCGCTGTCCGACCTCTTCATCCCCGCCCTCGAGGCGCAGCTGCCGCTGGGCGTGCAGGACGACAAGGGCCGCCTCGTGGGCGTGATCCCGCGCGTGACCCTCCTCGCCACGCTCGGCGGAGAGCCCGATGCCGCGGCGCAAGCGGCCGCACGGCCCGATCCCTTGCCCACGGAGGTGGTCGACCGGGCGCTCGAGGCCGCGGCCGACTCCCGTTCGCTCACCACGACGGAGGTGCGGTAATGGACCTGCGCATCCCCTTTGGCTCCTGGATCGAGACCGGCACGGACTGGATCGAGGACAACCTCGACTGGCTCCTCGGCTTCCTCGGCGACCTGTGGACCGGCATGTACGACGCCGTCAACTGGGTCTTCTCCTCCCCGCCCGCAATCGCCGTGATCGCGGTCCTGTCCCTCGCGGCGCTCTTCGCGCGAGGCTGGAAGTTCGCGGTCGGCACGGCCGCTGGCCTCACCTTCATCATCGGCGTCGATCAGTGGGACAACGCGATGGACTCGCTGTCGCTCGTGCTCGTCGCGGCGGCGCTGGCGCTGGCGATGGGCATCCCGCTGGGCATCTGGGCGGCGCGCAGCCCGCACGTGTCCGCGGTCGTGAAACCCGTCATGGACTTCCTCCAGACGATGCCCGCCTTCGTCTACCTCATCCCCGCGATCGCCTTCTTCGGAGTCGGCGTCGCCCCCGGCATCTTCGCCACCGTGCTCTTCGCGATCGCCCCCGGTGTGCGCCTGACGGAGTTGGGGATCCGCGGCGTTGACAAGGAGGTGGTCGAGGCCGGTCAGGCCTTCGGCGCCTCGCCGCGGCGCATCCTGCGCCAGATTCAGCTGCCCCTCGCGATGCCGTCCATCATGGCCGGCGTCAACCAGGTCATCATGCTGTCGCTATCGATGGTGGTCATCGCCGGCATGGTCGGCGCGCGCGGCCTCGGAGGCGACGTCACCAGGGCCGTCAGCGCCCTCGACATCGCGATTGGCGCCGAGGCCGGAATCTCCGTCGTCATCCTCGCCGTGGTGCTGGACCGCTTCACCGGCGCCTTCGGGCAGAAGCGCGGAGCGGGCCTCCTCACGCGGCTGCGCGGCACCGTGCTGCGGGCCTCCCCCGTCACGCAGACCCAGGGCAAGGACACCGAGCGGATCCTCGCGGAGAACTCCGGCAACCGCCGCAACCCCGGCCGCTGACGGCGCCTGCCACACCACCACAGACCTCGCGGTCGGACTCCGATCGCGCGCACCCCGCCCCGACCGATGGGCGAACGGTGCTCACGACGGGGGAGACTCCCCTCGCCGGGAAAGGAACACTCATCATGAACGTGCGCTCCATCGCGCCCCTCGCCCTGGCCGCCACCGCGGGGCTGGTCCTCGCCGGCTGCTCGTCGGCCGACTCGGGCGACGCACCCGACTCGTCCGCCGACGCCGCGCCCGCCGCGGGCGGCGAGATCACCTTCGGCGTCTTCAACGGTTGGGACGAGTCGGTCGCCTCGTCGCTGCTGTGGGAGGCCATCCTCGAGGACAAGGGCTACGACGTCACCCTCGAGTACGCGGACCCCGCCGTCACCTTCCAGGCACTCGCCGACGGCGACTACGACCTCGTCACCGACGTGTGGCTGCCCGTGACCCACGCGTCCTACCTCGACCAGTTCGGCGACGACATCGTCGAGGTGGGCTCGTGGTTCGACAGCGCGGCCCTCACGGTCGCGGTGAACGCCGATGCGCCGATCGACTCCTCGACGAGCTCGCCGCGAACGCGGACGCCTTCGGCGGCCGCATCGTCGGCATCGAGCCCGGAGCTCACCGCGGCGGTCGAGGGCGCGATCCCCGTGTACGGGCTCGAGGGCATGGACTTCCTGACCTCGTCGACCCCCGCGATGCTCGCCGAGCTCGACTCCGCGATGGCGGACGGCGAGAACATCGTCGTGACGCTGTGGGAGCCCCACTGGGCGTACGGCGCGTACGACCTCAAGAACCTCGAGGACCCCGAGGGCACGCTGGGCGATGCCGAGGAGATCGTGACGTACTCGCGCACCGGCTTCGCCGACGAGTTCCCCGAGGTCGAGGGCTGGCTCGCGGGCTTCTCGATGGACGCCGAGCTCCTGTACGACCTCGAGAACCAGATCCTCACGGCTGACTCCGAGGACGACTACCCCGCGATCGTCGATGCCTTCATCGCCGACAACCAGGAGTGGGTCGACTCGCTCACCGCATAGGGTCCTCCCCACCGCGAACGCGCCGGCCGCCCCCACGGGCGGCCGGCGCGTTCGCGCGTGTGGCGTCAGCGCTTGCGGAAGGTCACGGGCGCGTCGAGGTGCGCGCTCCACACGTCGCGCTCGGAGTCGGTGAGCCGACGAGGCTGCTGCGTCGCGGCGTCGATGAGCACGAGCGTCGTGGTCGCCTTCGCGAACAGCACCGGCACGTCCGAGCCTTGCGGCGACCACACCTCGTAGCAGATCTCGATGCTCGCCCCTCCGAGCCTGCCGATCCACAGCTGCACGTCGAGGGGGCGGCGCAGGTAAGGAATGGGCGCGAGATACTCGATCTGCTGCGCCGCGATGAGGGTGAGAGTGTCGGCGTCGACGCCGCCTGCGATGAGCGCGGTGTGAGGAACGTCGTGCTCCTCCGCCGCCGAGCGGTCCGCCCAGAAGACCCTGATGCGGGCCTCCTCCAGCAGACGGAGCATCTCGGCATTGTTGACGTGGCCGTAGGCGTCGAGGTCGGACCATCGCAGCGTGATCGGGACGTGAATGCGCGTCATGCCTTCACCGTAGCGCGGACGCGCGACGGCCCCACCCGGCTTGCGGATGAGGCCGTCGCGGTGCGCGTCAGTCGGGTGTCAGTCGCGCGTGAGCTTGCGGTACGTGACGCGGTGCGGGCGAGCGGCGTCGGCCCCGAGCCGCTCGACCTTGTTGGCCTCGTACGACTCGAAGTTGCCCTCGAACCAGAACCAATTGCCCGGGTTCTCCTCGGTGCCCTCGTACGCGAGGATGTGGGTCGCGACGCGGTCGAGGAACCAGCGGTCGTGGGAGACCACCACGGCGCAGCCGGGGAACTCGAGCAGCGCGTTCTCGAGCGAGCCGAGCGTCTCGACGTCGAGGTCGTTGGTCGGCTCGTCGAGCAGCAGCACGTTGCCGCCCTCCTTGAGCGTGAGCGCGAGGTTGAGGCGGTTGCGCTCGCCGCCCGAGAGCACGCCGGCGGGCTTCTGCTGGTCGGGGCCCTTGAATCCGAATGCGCTCACGTACGCGCGCGACGGCATCTCGACCTTGCCCACGTTGATGTAGTCGAGTCCGTCGGAGACGACCTCCCACAGCGACTTCTTGGGATCAATCCCGCCACGGCTCTGGTCGACATACGAGATCTTGACGGTCTCGCCGACCTTGAGCTCGCCACCGTCGAGCGGCTCGAGGCCCACGATGGTCTTGAAGAGCGTGGTCTTACCCACGCCGTTGGGGCCGATCACGCCGACGATGCCGTTGCGCGGCAGCGTGAAGGACAGCCCATCGATGAGCGTGCGGTCGCCGAATCCCTTGTTGAGGTCCTTGGCCTCGATGACCACGGATCCCAGGCGCGGGCCCGGCGGGATCTGGATCTCCTCGAAGTCGAGCTTCCTGGTCCGGTCGGCCTCGGCCGCCATCTCCTCATAGCGCGCAAGTCGCGCCTTCGACTTGGTCTGGCGCCCCTTCGCGTTCGAGCGCACCCACTCGAGCTCGTCCTTGAGGCGCTTTGCCAGCTTGGCGTCCTTCTTGCCCTGCACCTGCAGGCGCTCCTGCTTCTTCTCGAGGTAGGTCGAGTAGTTGCCCTCGTACGGGTATAGGCGGCCCCGGTCGACCTCGCAGATCCACTGCGCGACGTGGTCGAGGAAGTAGCGGTCGTGGGTGACGGCCAACACGGCGCCGGGGTACTTGGCGAGGTGCTGCTCGAGCCACAGCACGGACTCGGCGTCAAGGTGGTTGGTGGGCTCGTCGAGGAGCAGCAGGTCGGGCTTCTCGAGGAGCAGCTTGCACAGCGCGACGCGACGGCGCTCACCGCCGGACAGCACGCTGACGTCCGCGTCCGGCGGCGGGCAGCGCAGCGCGTCCATCGCCTGCTCGAGCTGAGAGTCGAGGTCCCACGCGTCGGCGTGGTCCAGCTCCTCCTGCAGGGTGCCCATCTCCGCGAGCAGCGTGTCGAAGTCCGCGTCGGGGCTCGCCATCTCCTCGGAGATCGCGTTGAACCGCTCGAGCTTCGCGTGGATCTCGCCGACACCCTCGCGGATGTTGCCGATCACGTCCTTGTCCTCGTTGAGAGGGGGCTCCTGGAGCAGGATGCCCACCGAGTAGCCGGGGCTCAGCCGCGCCTCGCCGTTGGACGGCTCCTCGATGCCGGCCATGATCTTGAGGATCGTCGACTTGCCCGCGCCGTTGGGTCCCACCACGCCGATCTTCGCGCCAGGGTAGAACGCCATCGTCACGTCATCGAGGATGACCTTGTCGCCGTGCGCCTTGCGCGCCTTCTGCATGGTGTAGATGAACTCTGCCACTGGTGCTCCGTCAACTCGTCCTGAGCGGGCGCGAGGCGCCCGCATGCCGCCCCTAGCCTACGCGAGGACGATGCCCGGCAGGGGCGGCGCGGACGCCATGCTCAGTGGCCCACGAGCGCCTCGGCGGTGTCGACGGAGTGCTCGTCGGAGTGCTCGTCGGAGTGCTCGTCTGCGTCCTCGACCGCGGGCTCCTCGTCGGGGCCCTCGGCGAGCTCGTACGACTCAACCTCGCCGGACGGCTCGCTCTCGCGCGCCGCCGCCAACGCCGCCGCGGCCGCGGTCGTGTCGGCCTCCGTGAGCGCCGGGTCTCCCGTCGCCCTCGTGAAGGTCGCGGTGCCCCGCGTGCAGTCCGGACCCACCGCCGTGGCGTCGATGATGAGGTCCGTGCGCGGGCCCTCCTTGGCCTCCCACCTGCTGGTGCGCAGCCGTCCCGTGACCACCACGGGCTGCCCCTTGGTGATCGACTTCTCGACCGTCAGCGCGGCCCCGCGGAACAGTCGCACCGTGAACCACTCTGTGGTTCCGTCGACCCACTGCCCGCGTTCGCGGTCGTAGAAGCGCGGCGTCGTGGCAAGGCGGAACGACGCGATCGCGAGTCCCCCTGTCCCAGCGTCAGCCGCACGTCGGTGGCCGCCCACCCCGTAGCCGTGATCGTGAGTTCGTTCATGTCTTCCTCCCTGGTGGCGCACCGTGCGCGCCCCTCCAGCGTCGCCAGGTGTTCGACGCGGAGCGCGACCCGCGCGCCAACTCGTGGACGGCATCGTCCGGTGTCGGGGCTGGGGACATCGCCACGCACGACGGCGGCGCCGGCCCCCGCGAGGGGACCGGCGCCGCCGGTGAGGGAGGAACTACGCGCCGTACGTGCGCATCAGGAACGCGCGGCATCGTCCCGGCATTGCCCGGGTGACCCACGAGTGAACGGAGCGCGGGCCGTTCACGAGAGATTCACTCGGCGGCGTCGCGCCTGTCGGGTGCCTCGGCACGCGCAATGACGGTGAGCTCGTCGAGGTTGCGATAGGCCTGATGAATGAGTGCCGTGGGGTGCACCACGAGCGGCTCGATCGCACCACGCACGGCCGCGTGGGCGCTCGCGATCATCTCCCTGCGCAGCGCCGCGGCGCGCGCTCGCCGTCGCCACAGCGACCGGTGGGGCGCGACGGGCGGCCACTCGACGTCGGACAGCGCCGCATCGATGCGCTCCGTGAGCTCGTCCGCCGGCGCGACGGCGTCCCCGATCACGATCCGCCAGGTGACGGGCAGCCCCTCGGACGCGGCATCCACCCAGTCGAGGCGTTCGCGCTCGACGACGTCGCGGCGCAGGGGCGTGGGCTCCGGCACTGTCGTGCCCCGGCCGGCGACCACCGCGGCGGCGGCCTCGGCACGCGCGTCGACGCCCGCGGCGGCGGTGAGCGCGGCGACCAGCTCCTGCACATCGGGCAGGACGGGGTCGGCGTCGCGCGCGAGCGCCCGCTCGAGCGTGCGCCCTGCCTCGACAAGGTCGGCCGCCACCGCATCGGCGGCCACGGACCGCGCCTGCACCGCGCCCTCGAGCTCCGCCCTCAGCACGTCGACGCCCTGGCCCGTGCGCGCGCTGAGCGGCATGACGGGAACATCGACCATGCCGTCCTCGGCGAGCAGCCGCTGGAGGTCGCGGGCCACGGCCCAACCGTCCTCCGTCGTGAGCCTGTCGACGTGGTTGAGCACTACGAGCGACGGCTGGCCGTGATCCGAGGCCGCCCGCAGGTAGCCCGAGTGAATCGCGTGATCGGCGTACTTCTGCGGGTCCACCACCCACAGGAGCAGGTCGACCCTCGGGATGATCGTGTCGACAAGCTCGCGATTGTGGGGGTTGATCGAGTCGTGGTCGGGCAGGTCGAGCAGCACGAGCCCGGAGAGCTGCGGGTCCTCGGCGGCACCGGCGGCGCCCTCACGGCGCAGTCGCCGCTCGCGGCCCACCCCCAACCAGTCGAGCAGCGCGCCCGCATCGTCGGGCCCCCACACCGCGGCGCTCACCTGCGAGGTCGTGGGTCGCGCCACACCCGGCACCGCGAACGGCACGCCCACGAGCGCGTTGAACAGCGTCGACTTGCCCGACCCGGTCCCCCCGCGAGAGCGATCACGGTCCAGTCGATGCCGAGGCGCAGCCGCTCCTCGCAGCGGTCGACCGTCGCGTGAAGCTCGTCCCTGACCGCGAGGGGAATCGCCTCGCGGGCCCAGTGCAGCGAGGACCGCAGGCGATCGACCCTCGCGCGCAGCACCGCCGACTCGTCGCGCGGCGCAAGGTGGTCGAAGCTCACGCTCACATGAGCCCCCTGAGCTCGGCGCGGCGCAAGCGGATCTTGGCCGAGGCATCGGGCATGAGCGACGGGATGTCGGTGGGACGCATCATGTCGAGTGCCTCGCGGTTGACGCAGTGACGGCGCGCGGCGGCGAGCTCGGCACGGGCCTCGTCGACCGCGGCGCCCACGCCCTGCGAGGTGAGCACCATGAGCGCGGTGCGCGCGGGCTCGACGCCGAGCGCGGCGCTCGCGAGGGTCGTCGTGAGGCCCGGCTCGCCGACCATGCGCACGCCCGTGTCCGCGCCGGGAAGCGCGAGGGCGATCTCCTCGCACCGGTGGAGCCATCGACGCGCCGCATCCGCGGCCTGCCGCTCGCGGGCCTGGCGCGCGTCGCGCGGGTCGCGACGCTCCGCGAGCCACGGCCCGACCCCGGTGCCCGCGCGCCGCAACGTCTCCTCCATCGCCTCCGAGACGGACGATGCCGCCGCCACCAGCCGGGATTCGACCGCCTCGAGAAGGTCGGCGTAGATCGCGAGCAGGACCGCGTCGCGCTGCTCGCGCGCGTGGCCGCGACGGTGCCACGCGGTCGAGCGCAGCCGGAACAGCGCGCCGCCGTCGCTGGTCGCCTGCGCCCAGCGGGTCGTGACCGCTCCGGTGGGGATGCCCTCCCACCACCGGTCGCCGCCCTCCTGTTCGACCTGCGCCGCGCATCGGCGCACCTCGGACCGCACGTCCTTCGCGGCCGCGGACTGGTCATCCATCGCCTCGGCGAGCGTCTCGAGCCACTCCTTGACGGACTCGGCCGCGCCGCGCAGCGTGCGCTCGACGATCGTGGTCGCCGAGGCCGCCGCGACCGAGTCGAGCCAGCGCCCCAGGCCGCCCACGACGTCGCGCGGCACGGTCGCCTGGCGCGTGGTGTCCTCGGGAATCACGAACAGCGGCAGCGACTCGAGGTGCTCCGAGGTCAGCCGGTCGACGAGTTCGCGCCTGACCTGCGCGGCGACGTCGACCGTCACGCGGTTGAGCACGACCGCGATCGACGCGCCACGGTCGGCCCCCTCGCGCAGCGCCTCCCACGGCACGGCATCGCCGTAGCGCGCCGCGGTCGTGACAAAGATCCACAGGTCGGCGGCCTCGAGCAGCAGGCGCGCGACCTCGCGATTCTCGCCGCGCACCGAGTCGAGGTCCGGCGAGTCGACCAACGCGAGGCCGCGCGGCACGGCCTCCGTGGCGATCACCTTCGCGCGCTTGGCGACGTCGGAGAGCACCTGTGTGTCGAGCGGGTGGTGGAAGAGATGAGGGATGCGCGTCGTGGGGCGCAGCACGCCGGACGGCGTCAGCTGCTCACCTACCAGGGCATTGACCACGGTCGACTTGCCCGCCCCGGTCGAGCCGGCGACCACGACGATCGCGGGAGAGGCCTCCTCGCGCACGCGCGGGATGAGGTGGTGATCCAGCTGGTCGAGGGTGCGCCGGATGGTCTCGCGCGCCTCCTCGACGCCGGGCGTCGGCAGGGGCAGCTCGACCCCCGCGACCACGCGTCGGGTATCGACCAGGGCGTCGAGGAGGTTGCCGGGGTACGACCACGTCTTGATCGGACGCATGCTCATGCGTCGACGCACCCTCTCCTGACCATGCCCCCAGGGTAGCGCGGGCCTACTTACCAGGAGGCACGGGGAGAGGCGGGAGCGGTCTGGCGCTCCTGCTCCGGGGCACCCAAGCGCAGGCCCCTGATGAGCAGCGTCAGGGCGAGCGCAATCTCCCACGCGAAGATGGGGACGGCCGCCAGGCCGCGAAGCGTCGACGTGTCCGCCTGCCATCCGGCCAGCACCGCGACGTTGGACACCGTCACCAGCACCGCCCCCGCGACGCCGAGCACGGGGATCCACGCCGGGATCGCGCGCAGCCTCCCGAGGGTCACGGCGAGGAGCACCGTGTGGACGCCGACCAGCAGCCCTGGCCCCACCGTGAAGGCCGCCGAGTACAGCTCGCGCAGGGCGAGGGCCGCGCCGGCGCCGTCGGCACCCGATCCGCGCAGCGCCACCACCCCCAGCACGGCGGCAGCGCCGACGAGGATCGTGGCGGCCTCCGCCGTGCGAAGCAGTGCATAGCCCGCGGATGCCGCGGGGGCGTGGCGGCGCAGCAGCGCGAGCAGTGTCGCGCCGGTCGCGACGACCGCGGCGGCGAGCACGACGTCGAGCAGGGCGCCCAGCACCTGGGCACCCGACCCGCCCTCGGCGGCCAGCCACGAGTCGTCGGTGAGGAGCGGGCCGTAGAGCAGCACGGCCCCCACGGAAGTCACGTGGGTGAAGAGGTACGACGCGCCGGCGATCGCGGCGAGACGGCGAGAACGGGTCATGCGGGGGCTCCAGTCCGTGCGAGGTGTACGGCGTACACCTTCTGGGCCAACGCTAGGGTGTATGGCGTACACCGTCAAGAGTCACGCGGGAGGCACCATGGGGGACGATGCTCGAGTCGCCCGCGGCGCACGAGTGTCCGGCGGCGCGCGGCGGGCCACCCTGACGAGCGCCGTGGTGGTGAGGGAGGCGATTGCGCTCGCCGACGCGCACGGCCTCGACGCGCTCAGCATGCGGTCGCTCGCCGACCGACTGGGCGTGGTGCCGATGGCGCTGTACAAGCACGTGCGTGACAAGGACGCCCTGCTCGATCGCATGGTGGACGCGATCCTGGCCGAGCTCCCCGCCGCCGCCCCCGCGGGATCACCCGTGCGGTGGCAGGACGCCGTTCGCGAGCGCATCCTCGGCACGCGCGCCGCGCTCCATCGTCATCCGTGGGCGTGGCGCGCGCTCGAGACCAGGACCGCACCCAGCCCCGCGATGCTCGATCACCTCGAGTCCGTGATCACGATCCTGCGGGACGGCGGCCTCGACGCCTCCCTCACGCACCACGCGATGCACGCGCTCGGCAGCCGCGTGTGGGGCTTCACTCAGGAGCTCGCGCCCTCTCCCCTCCGCCCGCGGACCCCGCCGTGCGGACCGCGATGCTCGAAGCGATGGCGTCGCGCTGGCCGCGGGTGCTGGAATCCGCGATGGCGGCCAGGCACGACCCGGGCACCGCGGTGGGGCCGTCGTGCGACGACGATGCGGAGTTCGCCTTCGCGATCGACGTCCTGCTCGACGGCATCGCGCTCCGGCACGCCGCGGGCTGGACTCCGCCGCCCGCTGCGGGCCCCCGCCCTACCCCTGCGTGACGACTCAACCCCTGTCGCCGCCTCCCTCACGGAGCGGCTCATCGCCTGCGGCACCGAGGCCTGCTCCTCGACCCGCGTGATGAGCATGACGACCTCTCCGATCTGGCTCGAGGACTCGCCCAGCTTCGCCACCGTCGCGCGCGCGGCGCCGCTCTTGTGCCGTCCCCATCGGCCGCGCCGGCCTCCTACTCGAAGCGCGTCGTCTCCACCTCCGTCGCCTTGCGCACGAGCCCGAAGGAGCCGATCAGGGCGACGCCAGCGAGCGCGACAGCGCCCAGCATCGCGATCCAGTAGCGCGCGTCGGGCCACGAGACCGTGAGCCCGTTGCCGAGCGTCTCGATCATCACCCAGGCCACGAGGAAGCCCAGTCCCGCGGAGACGGCGAGGGTCGCGCCGAGCGGAACCGCCGCCTCGGTCGCGACGGTGGCGCGCAGCTGTGACACCGGCATACCCGACAGGCGCAGCAGCCCAAACGTGCGCCGCCTGTCGATCGCCGCGGCGACCGTCGACACCGTGAGCGACAGGGCCGAGATCCCGATCGCGATCGCCATGCCGATGTACGCCATGACGCTCAGTTCCTGCGTGACCTCGAGGGAACCGCTCGCCGCGAACTGCGCGCGAGAGGTGGGCGGCAGGCTCGACGGGTTGGCGAGCATGATCGCGGTGTGGGCACGCGCCATGGCGGCCTGCGATCCGTCTGTCACCGCGACGAGCAACGCCGGCTCGAGGCCGTCCTCCCTGGTGGTGGGCTCGGGAGCCGCGACGGCATCGGCATCGGTGAGCCCCGTGCCCGCCGCGATCATCTCGAGGGCGTCCACCAGCACCGCGGAAGCGTCGGGCACGTCCACGGCGCCGATGGCGCGCGCGTCCTCGGGCGACAGCACCACCCGATTGTCGTCGGCCACGGCGGCGCGATGGCCCACGACGACCGTCTCCACGCCCGAGACCCGGGCGACCGCGCCCTGCACGGCCGCGGCATCGGCCCCCTCATCCAGCCATGCGATGACGGCGCCGTCGTCGAGCGCGCCAGGCTCGGGGCCCGGCTCGCCGATGCGTTCGATCGCGCTCGCGGCTCCCGCGAAGGTGCTGACGATGAACACGGCGACCACCAGTCCGGACACGGCACGAAAGGTCGCTCGCGGATGGCGAGACAGGCGGCCGGCCGCCACGACGCCGGTCGCGGAACTCGTCGCCCTGCCGAACGCGGCGCTCACCACGCGGGTCAGCCAGGGACCCGCGAACACGATGCCGAGCGCGACCACGACGAATCCACCGAACATGCCGACCATGACGAGCTCGGATCCGAGGACCCCGGCCTGCGCGCCGAGGGCCGAGAGCGCGTAGACCGCGAGGCCTGCCGCGAGCGGCACGGCACGCCACGCGCTTGCCTTCTTTTCCGCCCGCTCCCGCACCGCGCCCGGCGCACCCACGTCGTCGCGATACGTGCGCCACCATGCGGTCAGCGCGGCGAGCAGCGTCACCCCCGCGACCACGCCGATGGCGAGCGCGGGCGTGGGCGCAAGGTCCGCGGTGAAGGACGTCGCGCCGTTGATCGGGATGCGCGCCGCGAGCGGCCCCAGCCCCGCGGCGACCGCGAGTCCCGCGAGCGCGCCCAACCCGGCCGCGACGGCCATCTCCAGCGCGGACACCGCGGCAATGGCCCTGCGGCCCGCGCCGATCAGGCGCACAGTCGCAAACCGGTCGCGCCGCTCGGCCGCACCCAGCTGCGACACGATCGACACCAGCAGGATGATCGGCACCAGAATCGACACGGCGCCGATCGCAAGGATGAACCGATACGTGAGCGAGGCCGCCCTGCCACCCGTCTGCGTGAACTCCTCTTGGAGCACCGCCGACGGGTCAGACGCGAGCACGTCCCACTCCGCCCCCGTGAGGGCGACCAGCTGGCTGGGACCCTGCAGCGTCGAGTCGGGTAGGAGGCCGATCAGCGTGCCATAGCGGTCGCTCCACTGGTCCGCGGGCACCGCCGCGAGACGCTCCGCGAGCGCGGGCGACGCGTAGAACTCGCCCGGCGCGGGTGGGGTGATGCCGCCGGGGAAGGCGACCTGCGTGTCGGGGGTCGACGCCACCGCCACGAGCGTCACGAAGTCGAGACCGTTGACATCCGTCGCGAATGTCGTGAGCACCGTGGAATCCGTGGGCGCAGGATCCTCGGGTCGGTCCGCGTCCCACGGCGTGGCCGGCGCGGCCCATGCGATGCGGTCGTCCCGCGCGGGCATGTGCGTGTAGGCACCCACGAGCACCAGCAGCATGCCCACACCGAGCGCGACGCCCGCGCTGATCGCCGCGAGGCGGCGCACGGAGGACGCGGTGCCGAGCAGCAGCAAGCGCGCCGCGGCGGGCTTCATGACCGCCCCACGAGTGCCGAGCCCGAGAGCCGACCGTCGCGCACGATGACCTCACGGTCCGCATACGCGGCCGTGCGCGGGTCGTGGGTGATGAGGAGCACCGTGGTGCGCGCCTCCCGCACCACGTCGAGCATCGTCTCGAGCACGGACTCCGCCGCCACGGAGTCGAGCGATCCCGTGGGCTCGTCGGCGAACAGCACCGTGGGACGGGTCGCGAGGGCGCGGGCGATCGCGACGCGCTGCGCCTGGCCTCCCGACATCTGGCCGGGGAACTTGTCTCCCTGATCGCCCAGGCCCAGCCGCTCGAGCCACGCGTAGGACTCGGCGCGTGCGGCCCGTCGGGAGGCGCCCCCCATGAGCAGGGGCAGCGCGACGTTGTCGACCGCGGTGAGGTCGGGCAGCAACTGCCCGAACTGGAACACGAAGCCGATCTCCTTGAGCCGCAACCGCGCCCTGGCGTCAGCATCGAGCCGACCGAGCTCCGTGCCGTTGATGGTCACGTCACCCGCATCGGGCGTGAGGACACCCGCGAGGCAGTGGATCAGGGTCGACTTCCCGGAGCCGGAGGGTCCCATGACGGCGACCACCTCGCCCCTGTCGATGTCGAGGTCGATGCCGCGCAGCGCCTCGGTGGGCCCGAAGCTCTTGCGCAGGCCGGTGGCCCTGATGAGGGGCGCGGTGGTGGCGAGGTCAGCCATCAGCGGACAGCTCCTTCTTCATGTCGGTGAGGCGCGCGCTGGTCGCGTCGATCCAGCGGAGGTCGGCCTCGATCTGAAACAGCGCGTGGTCGATCGCGAGCCGCTCGAGGAGCGGCGCGGAGTGCTTGAGGGTGGTGAGCTCGCGCATGCGCGCCAGGTGGGCGGCGCGCTGCACGTCGAGCAGCTGGTCGGCGTTGTCATCGAGCATGAGCGCGAGCACCGTCTTGGCGAACAGGTTGGACGCGAGCGCGGGCGAGGGCACGTCGGGGGTGCGCAGCCAGTCCTCAAGATGGCGGCGACCCTCCGCCGTCACCTCGTAGCGCTTGCGCGCCGGCCCGGCCCCCGCCTCCTCGCCGAGGGCGACGATCAGCCCGTCCCTGATCATCCGCGCGAGCGCGGCGTAGATCTGCCCGAACGCGATGCGCCGCCCCGCGAAGACGCGGTCGTAGCGCTGCTTGAGGTCGTATCCGTAGGTCGGCCCCTCGGCGATGAGCCCCAACAGGGCGGGTGACGTGTCCATGCCGCGACTATACGCTCGGTGTATAGCACGCCGTCCATGGGGGGATCCCCTGATATTTCGCCCGTGAGGGACCGCCGCCACTACCCTGGTGTCCGCGGCCTTCGTCGCCGGCCCTCGTAGCTCAATGGATAGAGCAACGGCCTTCTAATCCGTAGGTTGCAGGTTCGAGTCCTGCCGGGGGCGCCACCACACCCGCTCACCCGGGCCCTTCGGACCAGAGGGGTCCCTGATGCGCTCGGCTAGAGTGCGAGCGGGCGAACACCCCGGCAGCTCGGCGGTCTCGCGACCGCCTCTCGCCGGGCCGTTCGTTTGCCACGGCCCCCGCCCGTCGCCCCGTGCGGCTGGCCCCGACCGGTGCCCCCGGGCGCAGAAGTGGAAGAACCATGCGGATAGGTGTCCCCGCGGAGACGCGCGCGGGCGAGCGGCTGGTCGCGGCGAGTCCCGCCTCCGTCGCCGGACTCATCAAGCTGGGCTACGACGTCACCGTCGAGTCGAGCGCAGGCACACAGGCGAGCTTCCTCGACGAGCAGTACGTGGCAGCGGGCGCCACGCTCGGCGACGCGGCGGCCGCGTGGAGCGCCGACATCGTGACGTGCGTCAACTCGCCGGCCGATGCCGACGTCGCACGCCTCACGACGGGCGCCACGCTCGTGTCGATGATGTCCCCCCAATCGAACCCCGCGCTGGTCGAGGCGCTCAACGCACGCTCGGTCACGGCGCTCGCCCTCGACGCGGTCCCGCGCATCTCGCGCGCGCAGGCGATCGACGTGCTCAGCACGCTCTCGAACGTCGCGGGCTACCGCGCGGTCATCGAGGCGGCCGAGCAGTACGGCGGCATGTTCACCGGACAGGTGACCGCGGCGGGAAAGACCGCCCCCGCGACCGTCTTCATTATCGGTGCCGGCGTCGCCGGCCTCGCGGCGATCGGCGCGGCCTCGAGCCTGGGCGCCCAGGTGCGCGCGTTCGACGTGCGTCCCGAGGTGGCCGAGCAGATCGAGTCGATGGGCGGCGTCTTCGTCTCCGCCCCCGAGGCGCAGCAGGAGGTGAGCGCGGACGGCTACGCCAAGCCGCTCACCCAGGAGCAGCAGGACGCCGCGATGCGCGTCTATGCGGCCGAGGCCGCCAAGGCGGACGTGGTCATCACGACGGCGCTCGTGCGCGGCACGGCCCCCACCACGATCACCGCGGAGATGGTCGCCGGCATGCGTCCCGGCTCGGTCGTGGTCGACCTCGCCGCCTCGGGAGGCGGCAACTGCGAACTCACCGTGCCCGGCGAGGTGGTCACCAGCGACAACGGCGTGACGATCGTGGGCTACACCGACCTCACGAGCCGCATGCCGCGCCACACCTCGCAGCTGTTCGGCACCAACATCGTTCACCTCATGGCCCTGCTCACCCCCGCCAAGGACGGCGTGCTCGCGCTCGACCTCGACGACCAGGTGCAGCGCGGCATGACCGTCGCGCACGCTGGCGAGATCCTGTGGCCGCCGCCGCCCGTGGCCGTGTCGGCGGCACCCGCCGCACCGCAGGGCCCCTCCGAGGAGGAGCTCGTGGCGCAGGCCCTTGCCGCGCACGAATCGGCACAGCGCAAGGCCCGCCGCCGCAGCATCGGCTATGGCCTGGGCGCGGTCGCGGCCCTGCTGCTGCTGTCCGTCGCGGACTCCGCCACGGTCCAGCACCTCACGGTGTTCGCGCTCGCGGTGATCGTGGGCTTCTACGTGATCTCCAACGTCAAGCACTCCCTGCACACGCCGCTCATGTCGCAGACCAACGCGATCTCGGGAATCATCCTCGTGGGCGCGCTCCTGCAGATCGGCTCGTCGAACGCCGTGGTGTCCACGCTCGCATTCATCGCGGCTGCCGTCGCCAGCATCAACATCTTCGGAGGATTCCTGGTGACCTACCGGATGCTCGGGATGTTCAGGAAGGACGCGCCATGACCCTCACCTCCCTCGCGCAGGCCACCTATGTGGTCGCCGCCGTGCTCTTCGTGCTCTCCCTCGCCGGACTGTCGAAGCAGGAGACCGCGCGCCGCGGCAACATGCTCGGCATGGTGGGCATGGTGCTCGCCCTCGCGGCCACCGTGGTGCTCGCTCTCGACGTGTCCGAGCGCTCGGTGCTGGTCACCGCGCTCCTCATCGCGTGCGTCTTCGCGATCGGGGCGAGCGTGGGCATCTGGAGGGCCCGCACGGTCGAGATGACCCAGATGCCCGAGCTCATCGCGATCCTGCACAGCTTCGTGGGCCTCGCGGCGGTGCTCGTGGGCGTCAACTCTCACCTCACGGAGAGCGCCGATGCCGTGCACCAGGTCGAGGTGTTCCTCGGCATCTTCATCGGCGCGGTGACGTTCACCGGCTCGATCGTCGCGTACCTCAAGCTGTCCGCGAAGATCAAGTCGAACCCGCTCATGCTGCCCGGTCGTAACCTGCTCAACCTGGGCGCGATCCTCGCCAGCGCAGGACTGCTCGCGTGGTACCTCGCGAGCCACAGCATCGTCCCGCTGCTCCTCATGACCGTGATCGCACTGGCGCTCGGCGTCCACCTCGTGGCCGCGATCGGCGGCGGCGACATGCCCGTGGTCGTGTCGATGCTCAACTCGTACTCGGGATGGGCGGCGGCCGCCGCCGGCCTCATGCTGAGCAACGACCTCCTGATCGTCACGGGTGCGCTCGTCGGCTCGTCGGGTGCGATCCTGTCCTACCTCATGTGCAAGGCCATGAACCGCGCGTTCCTCTCGGTGATCCTGGGAGGATTCGGCGCCGAGGGCGGCAAGGCCGCTGCGGCGGGTCCGGAGGGTGAGCACCGCGAGGTCAGCGCCACCGAGGTCGCCGACATGCTCGCGGCCGCGCGCTCCGTGGTGATCGTGCCCGGCTATGGCATGGCCGTCGCGAAGGCCCAGTACCCCGTCGCGGATCTGGTCGACAAGTTGCGCGCCCACGGGGTCACCGTGCGCTTCGGCGTCCACCCCGTCGCCGGCCGCCTGCCCGGCCACATGAACGTGCTGCTCGCGGAGGCCCGCGTGCCGTACGACATCGTGCTCGAGATGGACGAGATCAACGACGACTTCCCCGAGACTGACGTCGTGCTCGTCATCGGCGCGAACGACGTCGTGAACCCCTCCGCACTCGAGGACCCGGGCTCGCCGCTCGCCGGAATGCCCGTGCTCGAGGTGTGGAAGGCGGCCCAGTGCATCGTGTTCAAGCGCTCGATGGCCACCGGCTACGCCGGGGTGCAGAACCCGCTGTTCTTCCGCGAGAACTCGGCGATGCTGTTCGGCGACGCCAAGACCCAGGTCGAGGAGATCCTCACCGCCCTGCGCGTCGGCGAGGGAGCATCGGCCTGACCGGCGTCGTGCCGCCACTGGAACGATGTTTTCCCTCGTGGCGGCGCGACGCCGATAGGATCACCCGGTGACCAACGACCCGCGCTTCACCCGCAGCGCGGATGCCCTCGCGGCGGCGGTGCTTGCGCTCGCGGCGGAGCGCCCGATCGAGCGCATCTCGGTCACCGAGATCGCACGGCATGCGCGGGTGACCCGCGCGACGTTCTACAACCATGCGACGTCGCCGTCGATGCTGCTCACGCGCACGCTTGAGGCCGAGCTCGACCGGATCAGGAGCGACTTCCTCGAGGAGGTCACAGCCGACCCCGGCGAGGTCGAGCGCATCTGGCGGGACTCCGAGCTCTCGCTGGTCCAGCACCTGCTCGCCCACGCCGCGGTGTACCGGTGCGGGCTGGCGCCCGCCGAGGGCGCTCACGGCTCCGTGCTTGCGGCGCTGCTCGCGTCGCACCTCGAGGGAGGGCTGCTCGCGTATGCCGATGCCTCGGGCATGCGTGCCGCCGGTTCCGACCTGGTGCGCCTGGAGATGGCCGCCGCGTTCGTGAGCCAGGGCACCGTGGGCGCGCTGCGGGCGTGGCTGCTGAGCCCCGAGCCTCACGATCCACACTTCGCGGTCGACACCATCGTGGGCTTCATCCCCGCGATGTGGTTCGCGCTCGCGCGCGACTGACGCGGCCGCGGACTCCCTCCCGCGGAATCTCCCAGGACCCTGGGGTGTTGCTGACCTCGCGGAGGAACGCGACGATGCACCCCGTCCCCCTAGCTGTAAGGAAGCTTGATGACGTCTGCCCTGTTCTCTCCCCTCGCGATCCGCTCCGTCACGACCCGCAACCGCCTGTGGGTGAGCCCGCTGTGCCAGTACTCGTGCGAGGACAGGGACGGCACGCCGAACGACTGGCACCTGGTGCACCTCGGCTCCTTCGCGCGCGGCGGCGCTGGCCTGGTGATGAGCGAGGCGACGGCGGTGCTGCCCGAGGGCCGCATCTCGCCGTGGGACACAGGCATCTGGAACGACGCGCAGCGCGACGCGTGGGCGCGCATCGTCGACTTCATTCACGGCCAGGGGGCCGTCGCGGCGATCCAGCTCGCGCACGCGGGACGCAAGGCGTCCACGTACCGCGAGTGGAGCGGCGAGGGCACCGTGCCCGCCGCCGAGGGTGGCTGGGACACCGTCGCACCCTCCGCGGTGGCCTTCGACGGCTACGCCGCTCCCACCGCGCTCGATGAGGACGGCATCGCCGCCGTGATCGACGCGTTCGGCGAGGCCGCGCGACGGTCGCTCGAGGCGGGCTTCGACGTGCTGGAGGTCCACGCCGCTCACGGCTATCTGCTCCACCAGTTCCTGTCCCCGCTGTCGAACACCCGCGAGGACCGCTGGGGAGCGGGCCTCG
This sequence comes from Demequina sediminis, assembly GCF_030296675.1. Classification (GTDB taxonomy): domain Bacteria; phylum Actinomycetota; class Actinomycetes; order Actinomycetales; family Demequinaceae; genus Demequina; species Demequina sediminis. The sequence goes on from NZ_AP027736.1 coordinate 1,385,442, forward strand.
TGGGACGCGCGCGACTGCTCCTGCACGTGGTGCGCAAGGTGCGTGCGGTCGCGGGCGATCAGGTGCCCGTCCTCGTGCGCGTGTCCGCGACCGATTGGCTCGAGCCCGAGGGGTGGACGCTCGACGACACGGTGACGGTCTCGCAGTGGCTGCGCGAGGCAGGTGCCGACCTCGTGGACACCTCGACTGGCGGGCTGGTCCCCGGCGTGCGGATTCCCACCGGCCTCGGCTATCAGGTCGCGCACGCGAGCGCGATTCGCGAGCGCTCCGGAATCGCGGCGACCGCGGTCGGGCAGATCGTCGAGGCGCGCCAGGCGGAGAGCATCATCGCGTCGGGTCAGGCGGATGCCGTGTTCGTCGGCAGGGAGTTCATGCGGGACCCGCACCTGCCGCTGCGCGCCGCGCACGAGCTGGGCGTCGAGATCGACTACTGGCCCGCGCAGTACCGGCGTGCCTCGTTCTCCGCGCGCCCGAGCATCGTCGCCGACGAGGACTGATGCGCTAGGCGGGCCGCGTCGACTCGCGTACCACCAGGTGCGTGGGCAGCGGCGTGTCCGTGGTCTCGCCGTCGGTGTCCTCGAGGGCGACGAGTACCTTCTGCATGATCGTGCGTCCCAGCGCCTCGAAGTCCTGGCGCACGGTCGTGAGCGGGGGTAGAGGAATCCCGCCTCGGGGATGTCGTCGAATCCCACGATGCTGATGTCGTGCGGCACGCGCAGCCCACGCTGCCTCAGGGCAGACATCAGCCCGATCGACATCTGGTCGTTGCCCACGAAGACGGCATCGCCCGACACGATGTCGAGCTCCATCCCGATCGCGTGGCCGCTCGCAGCGGTCCAGTCACCGTGGGTGGGCTCGACCGTCTCGAGCCGCCCCGCGGCGAGCTCATCGCGCCAGCCGCGCACGCGCTCGGTCGCGTCAGGGGCGTGCGCGGGACCCGCGACGTGGAGGATGCGCGCGTGGCCGAGCTCGGCGAGGTGGCGCACCGCGGTGCGCGCTCCCCTGTACTGGTCGATCGAGACGATGCGCGGGCCCCGGCGCTGCGTCGAGGCGGCGGCGACGACGGGGATGGCCACGTCGAGTCCTCGCACCACCTCGAGAGCGGCGGCCTCGGCGACGATCACCACCACCGCGTCGACCCGCTGGCGCAGCAGGCCCTCGATGGCCGACCTCACGGCGGTCGGGTCTCCGCCCGCGGTGCTCACCGCGTCGACGCTGTAGCGCGCCTCGCGCGCCGCGAGGTTGAAGTGCATCGCGATCGACGCGGGTCCATAGTCGACGTTGTTCGGGGTGATGAGGCCGATGGTCCGGGTGCGGCGGGTGACGAGCGCGCGGGCCGCCGGCGACGGGCTGTAGTGCAGCTGGGCGATCGCCTGCTCGACGCGCTCCTTGGTCGCCGGGCGCACGTTGGGCAGCCCGTTGAGCACGCGCGAGACGGTCTGATGAGACACTCCCGCGAGGCGCGCGACGTCAAAGATGTTCGCGGCGCGGGCGCTCTTCTCATTCGCCACGTGCTACTCCTGATCCTCGTCGGGCTGCGCGACCAGGGCGAGAAGCGCGGCGCTGGACATCTCCCCTGCCGCGACCGTATCGACGATTCTGCCGTCCCGTAGGACCGCCACGCGGTCGCCCACGCGCAGCACCTCCTCGAGCTCCGCGGAGATGAACATCACGGACATGCCGTTGTCGGCAAGCTCGCCCACCAGATTCTGGATCTCGACCTTGGCGCCCACGTCGATGCCGCGCGTGGGCTCGTCGAGCACGAGCACGCGAGGCGACAGCGCGAGGAGCCTCGCGAGCAGCACCTTCTGCTGGTTGCCGCCCGAGAGCGTGCCCACGGGCCGATCGAGGTCGGCCGGGCGGATGCCGAGCGCATCGACCCAACTCGCCGCGAGCTCTCGCCTGCTCGCCGGCGGGATGCGGCGGAACACCCCGCGCTCGGACTGCAGCGCGAGCGTGATGTTGTCGAGGATGCTGAGCTCCGCCACGATCCCGTCGCGCTGCCTGTTCTCCGACGAGTACACGACGCCGAGCGACATCGCGCGGCGCGGCGAGTCGAGGCTCACGTCCGTCTGCTCGATGCGGATGATGCCCGCCTCAGCCTTCGTCACTCCCGTCAGGGCACGGGCGAGCGACGTGCGCCCCGAGCCCAGCAGTCCCGCGACGCCCAGCACCTCGCCCTCGCCCATGTCGACGTCCGCGTCCCTGATGCCGTGGCCGCCCGTGAGCCCGCGCGCGTGCAGGACCACGGAGGCCGCCGGCTCGGCGGCCTCGACGCGGTCGCGAGAGCGGTGCTCGGCGGCCTTGCGGCCGAGCATCTTCTCGACCAGGTCGATCCGCAGCAGCTCGTTCGTGAGGTACTCCCCACGAACTCGCCGTCGCGCAGCACCGTGAGGCGATCGCAGACCTCGTAGACCTGGTCAAGGAAGTGCGACACGAAGAGGATCGCGACGCCTCGCGACTTCAGCTCGCGGATGATCCGGAACAGCTCGGCGACCTCGTCGAGGTCGAGGCTCGACGTGGGCTCGTCGAGCACGAGCACCTTGACGTCGACGGACAGCGCGCGGGCGATCGACACCAGCTGCTGCACCGCGAGCGAGTGCGTGCCGAGCGTCGACGCCGGGTCGATGTCGAGGCCCAGCTCCGCGAGGATCTCGCGCGCGTGGGCCTGCATGCGCTTGGCGCTGATGACTCCGCCGCGTCGCTGTTCGCGGCCGAGCCCGATGTTCTCCGCGACGGAGAGGTTGGGCAGGAGCTCGACCTCCTGGTAGACCGTGCTGATGCCCGCTCGCTGCGCCTCGTACGGCGTCGCGAAGGTCACTAGTTCGCCGTCGAGTCGAAGCTCGCCCTCGTTCAGCGGAAGCACGCCCGTGATGGCCTTGATGAGGGTCGACTTGCCCGCACCGTTCTCTCCCATGAGGGAGTGCACCTCGCCGGGGAACAGCCGGAAGCTGACGTTGTTCAACGCCGCATCGACACCGAAGCGCACCGTCGCGCCGGTGAGCTCCAGCAAAGGCCGCACCTCGTCCACGCCCCCATTATCAGGGCGAAGACGAGGTGCGGCGTGCAACCCGGCGGAAGAGTCCCTAACGGCGTCCCTCCGCACGGGCCACAATCGCCCGCTGCACGACGATGAAGAGCAGCAGGAGAGCTCCCACGATGATCTGCATCCACGACTGCTCGGCACCCATGAACGAGATGATGGTCTTGATGGTGCCGTACACGAACACACCCACCATCGAGCCCAGCACGTATCCGCGGCCACCCGTGAGCAGCGTGCCGCCGATCACGACCGCGGCGATCGCGTCGACGCCCTGGTTGATGAAGCTGCGCACCGCGGCGATCTGTGCGGCGGGGTCGTTGTCCGCCGCGTTGAAGATCAGCTCGAAGCCGTTCTCCTCGGAGAACGCGGCCTTCATCGACTCGGTGTTGGCCGAACGCCAGCCGCTCTCGGAGCCGGTCTGGGCGAAGCCAACGGTGATGGTCTCTTCAGTTCCGCCGCCGCCCGCAGCCGGCGACTCGGACGAGCCCGGGTCCGCATCCGTCGAGCAGGCCGTCAGCGCGAACGCCGCTGCGCCTGCCAGCGCGATGGTGGAAAGGAAACGCTTGTTCATTTCTCAGAACCTCCCTGTTCTGGTCCGGCGACACTGCCGGGTCGAGCGCATAGCCCCGCGGCACCGGGAACGGTGCCGTGTGATGAATATTAGCGCTCACAATTGCCCGTCCCGCAACCCGCTCTCGGTCACGGTTGTGTAACGGAGGCCTGGTGCGGCACGGTACCAGCCACCTCAGGCCTGCTGCACGGGCTGCCGGAATGTGAGTGTTCACTTTCCGAGAATGGCCGATGCCCGGGTGGGGTGACACTGCCGCGTCACCTCACCCGGGCATCGGCCCGCGTCACGTACTCAGCTTCGGATGGATGCCCGCCGCAACAGAAGATGCCCCACGAGGGCGAATACCCCGGCGAGCGCGACCGCCCATCCCGACAGCTCGACGAGAGACGAGCCCTCGAAGAAGCGGCCCACCGCGCCCCACGCATCCGCGCGCGTCACGAGGTAGATCGCGCCGATCAGCACCACGCCGAGCGCCCCAAAGAAGAGCAGCATGCCGGTCGAGCCCCACCTCACGTACACGGAGGCCACGGCGGCGCCGAGCATGGCCATGAACGTGATCGCGGCGGCATACGCGAGCGCCACCTGCCACAACGGGACCTCGAGCAGGAAGAAGGGCGAGAAGAAGCGACCGCCGACTCCCCACCCATCCGTCGCGCGCTCGATGGCCGCCAGGAGCGTCATCCCCAACGAGTAGAGCACCGCCATCGCGAGGAAGAAGAGCACCGTGCCGAGGTAGTAGTCACGCCGGGTCGCGCTCAGGCCCACCGCGAAGCGGAACGTCTGGTTCATCGCGATGGTCGCCGCGACCATCATGTAGAACACGATCCACGCCGCGCCGCCGTTGTACTGGAACGCGTCGGGCTCGAGAGAGCCCTCGTCGGCCACGCTCGTCACGATCCACCAGATCGCGAGGTTCATTCCGAAGATCGCGAGCGTGATGAGCCACGGGGTGACGAGCGTCGCGACGGGGTTGGCGGCGTGGATGCGCGCGCCGTTGAGGATGCGCCGCGACGCGGGCATCGCGGGTGCGAGCGTGGCACTCATGCGGAGACCTCCTGCGCCTGGTCGCCGCGCGTGCGGCTCACCACGAGTTCCTGCAGGGACACGGGAGCAAGCTCGAGACCCGCGGCGAGAGCCTCGGCGCGGTCCGCCTCGCTGATGCCGTCGACGGTCGCCGACGCGATCCCTCCCACCCAGTCGCGGCGCAGCACGGATCTTCCCTCGACGAAGGCGTCGACCTGCGACGCCCTGCCCACGACGCTCACGGCGCTGCCGCGGAGGTCCTCGGCCTCGGCGTCGATGACCACCCGACCAGAGTCGATCACCACGACGCGATCGAGCAGCCGCGAGGCCTCGTCGATGAGGTGGGTCGACATCACGACGGTCCGCGGGTTCTTCGCGTAGTCGTCGAGGAGGAGGTCGTAGAACAGCTGCCTGGCGACGGCGTCGAGTCCCGCATACGGCTCGTCGAAGAGCGTGAGCGGCGCGCGGGAGGCGAGCCCGACGATCACACCGATCGCGGAGCGCTGCCCGCGCGAGAGCTTCTTCATGCGCCGGTCGAGCGGCACGCCGAACTCCCTGACGAGCCGGCGCGCGTAGGGCTCGTCCCAGTCCGCATATGCCCACGACGCGGCACGCAGCACGTGGCCGCCCTTGAACGTGTCGGGATAGGTCTGAGACTCCTTGACCAGGCACGTGCGGCCCAGCACCGCGGCATTCTCGAGCGGTCGCTCGCCGAAGACGCGGATCTCGCCGGCGCTGGCGAACTCCTGGCCGGTGACCAGCTGGAGCAGGGTGGTCTTTCCCGCGCCGTTGCGGCCCAGGAGGCCGCACACGCTGCCCTCCTCGACCGCGAAGCTGACATCGTCGACGGCGCACACCGCACCGTATGTCCTACTCAGGCGCTCGGCCTCGATGATGGCGGTCAAGTGGCCGCCTCCTTCCTGATCATGTCCACAACCTGCCCCTGTGTCAGGCCCAGCGTCGCGGCCCGCTCGACGAGCGGACGGACGTAGGCATCTCGAAACTCGTCGCGCCTCGCGGCCAGCAGCCGCTCGCGCGCGCCGCCCGCCACGAACATCCCGATGCCGCGGCGCTTGTACAGCACGCCGGAGTCCACCAACAGGTTCACCCCCTTGAGCGCGGTCGCCGGGTTGATCCGGTGAAAGGCCGCGAGCTCGTTGATGGACGGCACCTGGGACTCCTCCGGCATCGAGCCGTCGAGGATGCGCGCCTCGAGCTGCTCGGCGATCTGCTGAAAGATCGGTCGGCCGTCGTCCACGCGCTCCCCCTCTCGTGTCGTGTGAGGCTCGCCGCACGGACGCGGCGACCACCCTGGTTAGTTACTTCACCAACTAACCAACCATGCCGGCCCCTCCGTGTCAACCCCGGCATCGTTCCCGCGGGCCGTCGGTAAGGTGGGGGCCATGACGGACACCCCCTCGTGTGGATCGATTGCGAGATGACAGGCCTCGACATCAGCAAGGACGCGCTCATCGAGGTCGCGTGCTTGGTGACGGACTCGGAGCTCAACGTGTTGGGCGACGGCGTCTCCGTGGTCATCAAGCCCTCCCCGAGGCCCTCGACGGGATGGGCGACTTCGTGCGCCACATGCACGTCGAGTCGGGCCTGCTGCCCGAGCTCGACGGCGGCATGACGATGGCCGAGGCGCAGGAGCGCGTGCTCGAATACGTGCGCGCGCACGTCCCGGTCGCCGGCAAGTCGCCGCTCGCTGGCAACACCGTGGGCATGGACCGGATGTTCCTCGACCGCGACATGCCCGAGCTCGTGGGCCACCTGCACTATCGCGTGGTCGACGTCAGCTCGATCAAGGAGCTCGTGCGCCGCTGGTACCCGCGGGTGTTCTTCCAGGCCCCGGCCAAGACCGGCGGCCACCGCGCGCTGGGCGACATCCGCGACTCGATCACCGAGCTGCGGTACTACCGCGAGACCGTGCTCGCCCCCTCGCCGGGCCCCGACTCCGAGCAGGCCAAGGCGGCCGCGGCGCGCGTGTCCGCTCCAACCCCGTAGACCGGGTACACTACTTCGTGGCTCTTCGCGCAAGGGCCGATGGTGGCTATAGCTCAGCTGGTAGAGCACCGCGTTGTGGTCGCGGGGGCCGCGGGTTCAAGTCCCGTTAGCCACCCCAAACGGGTCAGGTGTGAACTTGCGACCAAGGGTCCGCCCTTGGTCGCGGTTCGCGCCTGGCCCATTTTCTTTGCCTCGGCGGCCCAGCTCAGGGCGTCGGCGTGGAGGCCGGGGACGCTCAGCCCGTCGTACGGGTTCCGGTAGCCGACGCAGACGTCGTTGTCCTCGTCTATGTAGATCGCCCTGAACAGTGCCTGGTTGCACAGCCTGCGGTTCGCGGCGTCGGCGTGCTCGTAGATGTCGGCGGCGTTCGACAGCAGCTTCAGCGAGTCGTCGAGGTTCGCCCGCGCGTCGGCGTAGTGGCCGTGGTGAGCGTTGATCCGATGCTCGATGGTCTCCAACGACGAAGTGATCCGGTCCTGCTCCTTCTTGAGCAGGTTGAGCGGGATCGCCCCGGCGTAGTGAGCCTGGAGCAGCTTGTGCTGCTCGCCTTCGAGCTGGGTTCGTCGTGTCGCCAGGTCGGTGAGTTCGGCGGCACCTTCGGCCATCATCTCGTCGAACCTGGCATGGAGCATGGCCGAGACCGCCTGCGTCGTTTCGGGGTCGAGCTAGACCTTGGCGTAGAAGCGTTCGATGAGGTGTTCGACCTGCTCGATGAGCATCGCCTGCCGGGTGCAGTCACCTCTGCCACCATGCCGGCTGGCGCACACGAAGTGGTCAAGTCCCGTGACGACTGCCTGCACGTGCTTGCGGGGACCCGCGCCGCGTGGCGTCCGGCTGATCCGGGGCCTGCTCTAGCCTTGAGACAGACGAAAGGGGGCCGAGGTGGCACAGAGACGAAGCACACCCTTGGTGGTCCCCACCGCCGACCCTCATGTCTGCACACCGGGCGTGCGGTTGCGGATGCTGGCACGTGTGCCGTTGTTCGCGGACCTGGACGTTCACGATATCGCCCAGGTCGATCGGCGCTGTCAGGCTCATGCCTTTGAGGCTGGAGCGGTCGTGTATCACGCCGGAGCATCGGCGACAAGGATGTATGTCGTGGCCACGGGGGCTGTCAAGGCGGTACGCCCAGCCCTCGATGGCCGCGAGACGATCCTCGACCTGTGCGCTCCGGGCGACTTCCTCGGCGCTGTTCCCGCGTTGGGCGAGGACGTCTACTCAGACACCGCCTGGGCGGTCTCCGCCTCGTGCCTGTTGGGCCTAGAGGCTCATGACTTCGACGCGATCATGGAGAGGTTCCCCGCCGTGGCCAGGGCCACCCTCAGGGGTGTCTCCCGCAGGTTGAGCCAGGCACAACAGGCGGTCCATCTGTTGGCGGGCGCACCGTTGGAGCAGCGCCTAGCGGCCATGCTGCTGCTGATCGCGGACAAGATGGGCCGCCCCTGGGACGGCGGCACCCTGCTCGATGTGCCGCTGACACGTGAGGATTTGGCCTCGATGACCGGCGCTGCGCCTGAGTCGGTCAGCCGGCTGTTGAGCGGGTGGCGACGAGAGGGCCTGATCGACTCGGGCCGACGATGGATCGCCGTGCGCGACCCCAAGGCCCTCCACTCGCTGCGCGACGCCTGACCATCTCCGGTCGGACACCCGACCCTTCTCATGCACAACTGAGGTCAGTGCGGCTGCACGCGTGGGTGCGCGTGGATGGAGAACCCTCCGCCGACCGAGCGGTCTCAGACGACTCGCCGAGTTCACCCGGAGCACGATGAACCCGATCCTGGGAGGAATCTGCGGTTACTTGATCTGCGTCATGGTGACCCTGCCGGACCGTTCGTAGCGTCATGAGTACCAGCCCAACTCCGGGCGGAACCGTCATCGAAAGGGATGATGATCATGACGACGAACGCTTCTTCCACACGCACCGTCCTGCGGGCCGAGGGCTTCTCCTGCCCCTCGTGCGTGGCCAAGATCGAGAAGCAGGTGGGGCGCTTGGACGGCGTGTCGGCGGTGAAGGTGCACTTCGCCTCGGCTCGCATTGAGGTCGACCACGATCCGGCGCTGGCGAGCGTCGAGGACTTGGTGGCTGCGGTGGCCAAGGCCGGCTACGTGGCACGACCGGCCACCTTCTAGCCCAGCCCTGATCCCGAAGTCGGCGCCTACGGATACCCCTGGGCGCCGACACCCATCGATCCGAAGTGAACCGCCACCCAAGAACGCGAAGGAAACCACCATGAGAACACTGACCGCACTCCTGCACCGCCGCTGGGCGATCCCCGGCGTCTCGGGACTGCTAATCGTCGTCTCTATCCTGGCCCAGCGGCTGTTCGACCAGCAGCTCCTCGTGAATGCGCTGATGGTGGCTGCGGCAGCCGTTGCAGGCACCCCCATCGTCATCAAGGCCACCCGCGCCCTGCTCACTCGCGCGATCGGGATCGACCTGCTGGTCAGCGTAGCCGCGATCGGAGCGATCATCATCGGCGAGTACTGGGAGGCTGCGGCCGTCACCTTCCTGTTCGCCGTCGGCCACGCACTAGAAGCGGCCACGCTGAACAAGACACGTTCAGCATTGGCCGAGCTGGTGGCCGTTGCTCCCGATGCGGCGGTCGTGCTGCGGGACGGCCATCAGGTCGAAGTCCCTGCCAATGAGGTCGCGATGGGCGAGATCGTGCTGGTCAAGAACGGCGCCAAGGTCCCCGTCGACGGCGAGGTCGTGGCCGGCACCGGGAGCATCGACGAGGCCTCGATCACCGGCGAATCGATCCCGGTGGAGAAGTCCGAGGCCGATCACGTCTTCGCCGGCACCGTCTCCCGTAGCGGCTTCTTGCAGGTGCTTGCCACCGGCGTCGGTGCCGACACCACCCTGGCCAGGATCATCCACCGGGTCGAGGAGGCCCAGGACGCCAAGGCCCGCACCGCCCAATTCATGGACCGCTTCTCAGCCTGGTACACCCCCGCCATCATGGTCGGCGCACTCGCCGTCGGCCTGATCACCTCCGACGTCGTGCTGGCGCTGACCCTGCTGGTCATCGGTTGCCCCGGCGCCCTGGTGATCTCCATCCCGGTCTCGATCGTCGCCGGGATCGGCCGCGCCGCCCGGGACGGCATCCTCATCAAGGGCGGGGAGTTCCTGGAGACCTCAGCCAAGATCGACACCGTCGCGGTCGATAAGACCGGGACCCTTACCGAAGGCCGACCCCAGCTCACCGACGTCATCGTGCTCAATCCAGCCCTCGACCGCACCGGCGTCCTGCGATGGGCCGCGCTCGCCGAGGCCGGCTCCGAACACCCCCTCGCCCGCCCGATCCTGGACGCCGCGGCCGACGCCGGCGTCGCCCCGGTCGGGCTCGCCGACCACACCGAGCCCGTGCCCGGCAAGGGCATCGCCGCCACCGCCGGCCAGCACCGGGTCCTGATCGGCAACGCCGCGCTGCTGGAGCACTACGACCTTCCTGACACCCTCCAAGCAACCCGCGTCGCCGAAGAACTCGCCGCCGCCGGGCAGACACCGATGATCGTCGCCATCGACGACACCGTCGCAGGCGTCATTGCCGTCGCCGACGCTCTGCGGACCGATGCCGCAGCGATGGTCGACCGCCTGCACCACTCTGGCGTGCGCACCGTCGTCATGCTCACCGGCGACGCCCCCGAGGTCGCCCACGCCGTGGCCACCGCGACCGGCATCGACGAGGTCCACGCCGGTCTGCTGCCCGAGGACAAACTCGACGCCGTCGCCGCTCTGCAACGCCGCGGACACACCGTGGCTATGGTCGGCGACGGCGTCAACGATGCCCCCGCCCTGGCCACCGCCAACATCGGTGTAGCCATGGGCGCCGCCGGATCAGCCGTCGCCGTCGAGACCGCCGACATCGCCCTCATGGGCGACGACCTGCTCAAACTCCCCGAAGCGATATCGCTGGCCAAACGCACCGTCAACAACATGCGCCAGAACATCACCATCGCCATGATCACCGTCACCCTGTTGCTCGTCGGCGTCCTCTTCGGCGGCGTCACAATGGCTATCGGCATGCTCGTCCACGAAGCATCCGTCCTCATCGTCATCATCAACGCCATGCGCCTCCTACGCCGACGGGCCCGACAGCCAGCGCCGAGGTTCGCTACTTCCTGCGTTGCTACACGCCGAGCAACATCCTGCTCGATCTGATCCGCACGAGGAAGGGACTGAAGTGGGGCGTCCCCGCGATGCTCCTTGCCGGTCCCTACCTGGCCATCGCCCTCTGGTGCACCACCCTCATCGAGAACGGCGGCCCGGGATGGCTCCACCTTGTAGTCCTGCTCTGCATCTGGAACGCTCTCAAGATGCTGGGCACCGGCCCTGCGAGCGTCGTTCTCCTCACGAAGGCTCGCGCCCGTGAGCACCGCGCGCAGCGGCAGGAACCGTCCGATGTGCCACTGCGCGAGCTCACTCGGAGCTCTCGCTGAGTCCAGCGTCAGGCAGCCAGTGCCGGACCTGCGCGCTACAGCGTGCGTGTCGGACCAAGCGAAGGTGGGCGGACCTCCATGTCGAGTCGCTCTCGTGGCACCTGGCCTGGTTCAACCAGACTCGCGAGGTCCGATGTATCCGCCACCAGGGTTGCGATGCCATCGCGCAGCAAACGATGCGGCCCAACGCTCGCGGCACTCGTGACCGGGCCAGGGACGGCTCCGACACGTCGGCCGAGTTCGGCGGCTCGCTGGGCAACCACCAGTGAACCTGACCGACCGCCAGTGGGCACGCCTGGACGCCCTGTTCGACGACGACGCCCATGCTGAGGTCGAGGTCACCTGGACCGCCTACCAGCGCATCATCACCGCCTACCGTCACCCCGACCGCGCGACCGCGGAGCGCGACTTCACGGCACTCATCGAGTCGCTTCGCACCGGCGTGCCGGCCGCGCTGGTCGAGCTTCGCAGGCTCGGCCGGACCCTGAGCCATCGCGCCGCCGACGTCCTGGCGTACTTCGACCGGCCAGCGACCTCAAACGGGCCCACAGAGGCCATCAACGGCCGACTCGAGTACCTCCGCGGATCCGCCCTGGGGTTCCGAAACCTCACCCACTACATCGCGAGATCGCTACTCGAGACCGGAGGCTTCAGGCCACTCCTACAGCCCTAAATGCGAAGAGCCCTTATTCGCACCTGCTTACGGTCGACTCCGAGCGTGCGGGCGATCGCGCGCATCGAGATGCCACCGCTGTGCAGCTTCATTGCCTCTGCGGCTTCCTCGATTGTGAGGCCGTGCTGACGTCGCACGACGTTGGTTCGGGTGAGGTGCTTCGAAACGGTTGCGCGATGCACACCATACTTTTTAGCCAGGTATCCGACACTGAGACCAGCGAGGTAGTCGTCGATCAAGCGGTCTACTTCAGCGGGGGTGAGAATGGTTTGAGGTTTCCCAATCCTCCTGACACAGGGCCCTCGCACGTCTTGAATCGGGGCGCTACCGACCCGCTGAGACACCCGGTATGTCCCTCTTTTCCAGCGGGAAATCAACGATTCTAGCTTCGGGGTGGGGTTTGAGAACTGTCTACGCAGGCACCCCAGTCGAAGGCCCCCGGCGTCACTCACGCCGGGGGCCTTTCGCTTGCCGTGCGGACTATCCTTGCCAGGGTGCCGCATCGCGGCGAGACGCCACCGAGCCGCGACGCGGCGAATCCGAGGAGGTCACGTGTTCGCAGCCCTGACCGGAATGGGCCTGTCCGCGGCCGCCGGCCTCAATGCGTTCATCCCGTTGGTGATGGTGGGGCTCTTCGCTCGCTTCACCGACTTCATCGTGCTTCCCGAGCACCTGGACTGGCTCCAGTCGTGGCCCGCGATCATCATCGGGTTGGTGCTGCTCGCGGCGGAGCTCGTGCTCGACAAGATCCCTGGCGTCGACCACATCAACGACCTCATCCAGTCGCTCATCCGGCCCCTCGTGGGCGGCGTCATCTTCGCGGCGACCGCGGCCGCGCAGGTGATCGACCAGAGCAACTTCTGGCAGGACAACCCCCTGATCGCGGGAATCGTGGGCGCGGTCATTGCCGCCGGCGTCCACACGGCGAAGTCGGCGTCCCGGCCCGCGGTCAACGCCGCGACGGCTGGCACCGGCGCCCCCGTGGCCTCGTTCGCCGAGGACGCGACCGCGGTGGGGCTCAGCCTCATCGCGATCTTCGTGCCGATCCTGGTGATCGTGGTGCTCGTGGCGATGGGAGCGGTCTTCTACAGGATCGTCACTACCGGCCGCCGACGCCGCAGGCGTCGCGCGCAGCTCGAGGCGGAGGAGCGTGCCGAGCGGGAGGAACGCGCCGCCGCCGGCATCAAGACGCCATGGTGGCGGGGCCGCTGGCGGTAGCGTCGCCGGGGGACTCGTCAGGCCGCGGTCTCCTCGCCGAAATCGGCAAGGAAGTCCGCCACGAAGGCGTTCGCCGGTGCCCCCTTGACCTCGTCGGGAGTGCCGAGCTGCTCGAGCACGCCCCCGGTCGACAGCACCGCGATGCGGTCCGCAAGGAGCATCGCCTCGCGCATGTCGTGGGTCACCATCACCACGGTGGTGCCGAGGTCGCGCTGGAGCGCCTGGAACTCTCGCTGAAGGCGCCGCCTGCCCTGGGGATCGACCGCACCAAAGGGCTCGTCCATGAGCAACACCGGGGGCCGCGTGGCGAGGGCGCGCGCCACGCCCACGCGCTGGCGCTCGCCTCCCGACAGCTCATGGGGGTAGCGATCGGCATACGTGTCGCCATGGAGCCCGACCAGCTCGAGGAGTTCCGCGACGCGAGCGCGCGTGCGCGCCTTGTCCCACTTGAGCAGCCGGGGCACCGTCGCGACGTTCTGCGCGACCGTCCGGTGCGGGAACAGTCCCACGTGCTGAATGACGTAGCCGATCCCTCGACGCAGCTCGACCGGGTCCTGCCCCATGACATCCACGCCGCCCACGGAGATCACTCCGCCGGACGGCTCGACCAGCCGATTGATCATGCGCAGCGTGGTCGACTTGCCGCAGCCGGACGGCCCCACGAGCGCGAGCACCTCGCCGCCGCGGATCTCGAGGTCGAGGCGATCGACCGCGACGGTGCCGTCGGGATAGGTCTTGCGCACGCCGTCGAGCCGGATCTCGGTGGTGTCCATCGAGCCACCGTAGCGCGCCTGTCACCCTGTACGGTCAAGGGGTGGACAATCCCTGGCTGTCGCTCGACTACCTGCGACGCAGCGGCGGCGAGGTCTGGGAGCACCTCGTGATCCACGCCTCGCTCACGCTGCAGGCCGTCGCGATCGCCGCACTCATCGCACTGCCCCTCGCGGTGCTCGCGCGGCGGATCCCGCGACTGGCGGCGCCCATCCTCGGCGTCACGGGAGTGCTCTACACGATCCCCTCGCTCGCGCTGTTCGGCCTGCTCGCTCCGTTCACCGGGATCGGCCGCACCACCGTCCTGATCGGTCTGGTCGCGTACGCCTTGCTCGTGCTCGTGCGGAACATCATCGTGGGTCTCGAGGGCGTCGACCCCGACGTCGTCGATGCCGCGCGGGGGCTCGGATACACGCGCGGCCGGCTGCTGCTCACCGTGGAGCTGCCCAACGCGCTGCCCAGCATCGTCGCCGGGCTGCGCCTCGCGACCGTCACCACAGTCGCGCTCGTCACGGTGGGCGTGGTGGTTGGCTACGGCGGGCTGGGCCAGCTCATGTTCCGTGGCATGCAGTCCGACTATCACGCGCAGATCGCGACCGCCACGCTGCTGTGCCTCGCCCTCGCGCTCGTGCTCGACCTCGCGATCCTGCTCGCGGCCAGGCTCGCGATGCCCTGGACGCGCTCGCGACGCGCCGGCGCCCGGCGTGCCCGCTCGCGTGCGCGGTCGCGGTCTCGCGACGAGGTGACCGCATGAGCACGCTCGGCGACGCCTGGGACTACCTCACCACAGCCACCAGCTGGGTCGGGGCGAACGGAATGTTCGGGGAGAACTTCGACGGCTCGCTGCGCTTCCAGCGAGACTCCATCCTCGCGCTGATTCTCGAGCACCTTCAGATGTCAGCCGCCGCCGTGGGGATCGCGGCCGCGCTCGCGCTGCCGCTCGGGCTGTGGCTCGGTCACCTCCGCAAGGGTGGCGGCGCGACCACGGTGATCGCGAACGTGTCGCGCGCGATGCCCACTCTCGCGCTCCTCACGCTCTTCGCGGCCTCGTCGATCGGGTTCGGCAACCGCGCCGTCATCATCGCGGCGGCGATCTTCGCGTTCCCTCCCATCCTCACCAACACGTACACCGGCATGGCCGGGGTCGACGCCGACGTCCGCGAGGCCGCGTTCGGCCAGGGCATGACCAAGCTCCAGGTCGCGCTGCGGGTCGAGCTGCCGCTCGCGGTGCCGCTCATCGCGGCCGGGCTGCGGACCTCGGTCACGCAGACCGTCGCGACGGTCCCCTCGCCGCGCTCGTGGGCGGCGGCGGTCTCGGCGTCATCATCGTCACCGCGCTCGCGACGCAGCGGTATGGCCAGGCGCTCGCGGGTGCGCTGATCGTCGCGACGCTCGCGCTGTCCGTCGACTGGCTGCTCGGACGCCTCCAGCGGCGCGTGACGCCCGCGCCGCTGCGCGACCGGGCACGCGTCGCCGCCTAGTCCCGCCGGGGCATCGTCCCCACCCATCCGCCCGCGACACCTCCGCCCGCGCGCGCGGCGCGAATGGTGAATACCCTGGAAGGCGCGGCCGACGGGAACAACCGACGCGCGCGAGAGGTTGCGACCTGTGTCCGTCCCCCACTCGAGGAGAGAACATGCGTACCAGAACCGGACTCCTTGCGGCCGTCGCCGCGAGCGCACTGATCTTGGCCGGCTGTAGTTCGGGCACCTCGGAGGGCGAGGCCACGGTCGAGCCCACCGTGGGCGCCACCGGCGGCACGACCGCACAGGAGTGCCAGCCGGTCCCCGGCGACGCCCTCGTGGTGCTGTCGGACGACAAGATGCTGCAGAACTCCGACAACATGATTCCCGCGATCAACGCCGACGCCGCGACCCCCGCGCTCATCGCGGCCCTCGACGCGGTGTCCGCGGTGCTCACCACGGACGACCTGATCCAGCTCAACAAGGCCGTCGACATCGACCGTCAGACCTCGCAGGAGGCGGCGACCCAGTTCGTGGCCGACCGCGGCATCGAGGCGCCCGAGCAGGGCGAGGGATCGATCGTGATCGGTGCGGCGAACTTCTCCGAGAACATCACGGTCGCGGAGATCTACTCCGCGGTGCTGGCCTCGGCCGGCTTCGACACCGAGGTCCGCACGATCGGCAACCGCGAGACCTACCTGCCCGCCCTGCAGAACGGCGAGGTCCACGTGGTGCCCGAGTACGCGGCCACCGTGACGGAGTTCCTCAACCGCGCGCAGAACGGCGCGGAGGCCGATGCCGTGGCGTCGGGCGACATCAACGAGACGGTCGCGGCGCTCGCGCCGTTGGCGGCGGAGGCCAGCCTGGTGTTCGGCGCGCCGTCCGCGGCCCAGGACCAGAACGCGTTCGCGGTGACGCAGGCCTTCGCCGACGAGTACGGCGTGACCTCGCTGACCGAGCTCGCCGACACCTGCGGCACCATCTCGCTGGGCGGCCCCCGGAGTGCCCCGAGCGCCCGTTCTGCCAGATCGGACTCGAGGAGGAGTACGGCCTCGAGGTCGCGCAGTTCGACTCGCTCGACGCGGGCGGCCCGCTCACCAAGACCGCGATCCAGCAGGGACAGGTCATGGTCGGACTCGTGTTCTCGTCGGACGGCTCGCTGGCGTAGCGCTGACGTCTGACGATGACTCTCTGGCCCGTCCCCTTCGCGGGGGCGGGCCAGAGTCGTGTCGGGAAAGGCCCGCGCATCGTTCGCCGCCCGCCTCCCCGTGCGCTCCCCGCCCACCGCTTCTAGATTGAGTCTCGACCGCCCTCAAGAGGAGACCCCCATGTCCGTGCCAGCCGCCCCCGCCGGGTACACGCGCTACCTCATGAAGAGCAAGCTGGGCATGGGACGCGACTTCCGCGTGCTCGACCCCGCCACCGAACAGGACCTGTTCCTCGTCGACGGCAAGGTGGGCGCGCGACCCAAGGCCCAGATCCTCGACGCCGCGGGCGCGGTGCTCTTCGAGGTCACGGGCAAGCTGCTCGGGATCCCCAAGCGCATGGACGTCACGACTCCCGACGGGACCCAGGTGGCGCATCTGCACTCCCCCGCGCTGAAGTTCGTGCGCGACCGCTACACGATCGATGTCGCCGAGGGCGTCGAGCCTGGCCTCGCGTTCTCTCTCGTCTGGGCGATCGACCGCTGGGTCGAACGGGACTAGCGGTCGGGCTCGGCCCGATCCGCCGCCGGCGCCAGCGCCAGCGGGCGATTCTCGTAGAAGGTCTGGAGCACCACCGTGGTGCGGGTGGTCGCGCGGACCGCCCGCCGGATGTCGCGGATGAGCTCCTCGAGGTCGGGAGGCGTCGCGACGCGCACGAACAGCATGTAGCTGGCATCGCCCGCGATCGAGTGGCATGCCTCGACGGCGGGCAGGTGCTCGAGGAGCTGAGGGACGTCGTCGGCCTGGTCCGAGTCCAGCGGCGTGATCTCGATGAACGCGGACAGCGGACGCCCCACGGCCTCGGGGCTGACCAGCGCCCGGTAGCCCGTGATGACCCCCGTGGACTCCAGGCGCCGCAGCCGCGCCTGCACCGCGGACGTCGACAGCCCCACGTGCACGGCGAGCTGGGCGAGGGTCGCGCGCGCGTCGCGCGAGACCTCCGCGACGAGGCGGGAATCGACCGGATCCTGCATGACACGGACGGTACCCCATCGCACGGGTGCGAGGCGCACCGCCGAGGCCGCGCGAACCGGCAGAATCCTTGACCGCGAGGCGTTCCAATGGAAGGCTTCCCGTCATAGGCGCTCCACACAGGAACAATCCCCGTCAAAGCCGAAAGGGGCCGCCCATGTCAGTCCCCCACACCGCCGCGCCCGCCGCCACGCCCGCAGTCGCGCCCGCCAGCGCTCACGACGTCCAGACGGTCGAGACGAGCCCCGCGTGGCATCGGCTGAAGGCCGCCGCCACCGCGCTGCAGCCGCTCCAGGTCAAGGACGGCTCGATCCCCGACCCCGAGGATCACCCGCGCGCCCGCGACCTGGTCTCGAGCATCGTCGCGTCGATCCGCGAGCTCGCGCCGCTGTTCCCCCACGACGCCGCCTACCTGGGCGCGCTGCCGGGAGACTTCGCGCGCTGGGTCGACGGCGGCTTCGCGGTGCCCGACTTCCTCGACTCGCTGGTCGAGTTCCAGCCCCAGCGGCATCGGGTCGACGGCGTGCGCCACCTCGTCGTGTTTCCCATGTACACGCAGAACGGCTCGCCCGATCGCCACGTCGAGGCGCTGATCGTCGAGGCGATCTGGCCCGACTTCGTGGCGGCCCTCGAGGCGGGCGACTACGGCAACGCGCTGTTCGTGTCGCTGCGCCTCATCGATTTCACCCCCGGCTACGACACCAACTCTGCGGTCCTGTTCCCCGAGACCGTCGCGATGCGCGAGATCCCTCCGTTCACGTGGGGGCGATCTTCCAGGACCGCGAGGCCGCGCGCTACCGCCGCGTGGTCGCGGCCGCCGCCGACATCACGCGGCTCGCGCTGCCGGAGGATGCCGCGGAGTTGATCGCGGACCAGGACGTCGCGGAGCGCACGTTCGTGATGTGGGACATCATCCACGACCGCACCCACATGCGCGGCGACCTGCCCTTCGACCCGTTCATGATCAAGCAGCGCATGCCGTTCTTCCTCTACACGCTCGAGGAGCTGCGTTGCGACCTCACCGCGTTCCGCGAGTCGGTCGGGATCCAGCGCGCCCTCGACGCCCGCGTCGCGGCCGGCGAGGACCTCACGGCGATCGAGCGGGACACCCGGAGGCATGCGCGGCTGGTGCAGTACGCAGTGCTCTTCGACCGCATCTTCCGCTTCCCGATCACGGGCTCACGGGTCCGCAATTACGACGGCCTGGGCGGTCAGCTGCTGTTCGCGTGGCTGCACAAGAAGCATGTGCTCGAATGGCGAGACGTCGAGTTGAGCATCGACTGGGCGCGCCTCGCCGACGCCGTGATCGAGCTGAGCGACATGATCAACGAGCTGTACTGGGAGTCGATCGACCGCCCCAAGACTGCCCATTGGCTCGCGGCGTACGCGCTGGTCTCCGGCATCGTCACCCCCACCCGGCATCCGTGTGGGCCCAGGGGCTGCCGCGCGACGTGCTCGCCGGCCCGCCCAAGGGCTACACGGACCTGGTGATGGACGACGAGTTCCCGCTCTCGATGTTCTACGAGGCGCTCGACAAGAAGATGCGGGACGTCATCGAGTCGACCGCGGGCATCCGGGCGAGGACGTCCTGACGATGCCCGCGGTGGCCGGGCGGAGCGTGCTCATCGCCGGCGCGACCAGCGCGGTGGGCCTTGCCGCCGCCCGGGCGTTGACCGATGCCGGCGCGCGAGTCGTGGCGGTCGGGCGGAGCGCGGAGCGGCTCGAGCCCCTAGCCGGGCTCGGGGCGCGGACCGAGGTGGCCGACCTCGCCGACGAGGCCCAGGTCGCGCGCCTCGCCGAGCGCCTGCGCGGCGACGGAATCGCCCTGGACGGCGTGCTGTGTCTCGTGGGCGGGTGGCGCGGCGGCGGCGGCCTGGCCGGCCAGACCGAGGCGGACTACCGAGTGCTCGAGGCCTCTTTCACGGCACTGCGCCACGTGTCGCGCGCCTTCGAGGAGGACCTGGTCCGCTCTCCCGCGGGCAGGCTCGCGATCATCTCCTCGACCGCGGTGGCACGACCGCTCGCGGGCGGCGCGAACTACGCGGCGATCAAGGCGGCCAGCGAGGCGTGGGCCCGCGCGATCGCCCAAGGCTTCGCCAAGCACGCGCGCGAGGCGCGCGAGCCGGAGCGCGCGGAGGCCGTCATCTTCCGGGTCGCGAGCCTGGCAGGCCTCGAGGAGGCCGTCGCGGAGGCGTTCGTGGGGCTATGGGAGGCCGATGCGCCCGTCAACGGTGAGATCGTCGAGGTCTCCGGGCGGGAGTGAGCGGCGCGGCCCGGAGATGCACGAAGGCCCGGTTCTCGACACTGTCGTGAACCGGGCCTTCGCCGTCCGTACGCCCCCAGGGACTCGAACCCTGAACCCGCTGATTAAGAGTCAGCTGCTCTGCCAGTTGAGCTAGAGGCGCATCTCGCGCGTCGCGGCGCGAGAGACAACATTAGCAGGACCCGCGGCCCGAAGTGAAATCGGCCCCAGCCGGAATCCGAAGGCGCGGCGCCGGCGTTACCGTCTGCACTATGAGCGACACTCGACTGAGCGTGGGCGACACCGCCCCTGACTTCACCGCCCCCACCGACACCGGCACCCTCAGCCTCGCGGACCTGCGCGGCTCGAAAGTGATCCTGTACTTCTACCCCGCGGCGATGACGCCGGGATGCACCACTCAGGCGTGCGACTTCCGCGACTCGCTGGACGCGCTCCAGGCCGCCGGCTACACCGTCGTGGGCGTATCCAAGGACTCCCCGCAAAGCTCGCGCAGTTCCGCGAGCAGGAGGGCCTCACCTTCACGCTGGTCTCCGACGAGGACCGGGCGATCCAGGAGGCGTACGGCGCGTGGGGCCTCAAGAAGCTGTACGGCAAGGAAGTAGAGGGCTCGATCCGCTCGACGGTCGTGATCGACGAGTCAGGCAAGGTCGCCCTCGCGCAGTACAACGTCAAGGCCACCGGCCACGTCGCGAAGCTGCGCAGGGACCTCGGGATCGACTGACCTCCCGCCCCAGCCCGGCCGCACCCGCGCACCCGCCCAGCCCGACCGCACCCGCGCCCGCGCCCTATGGGACGCTCACGGTCGCTTTTCGCGAGTGCGCGCCTCCCATGGGACACCCATGGTCGCGACGCCGCCTATCCTTGTCTCGCGCGCGAGTGGCGGAATTGGCAGACGCGCTGGATTTAGGTTCCAGTGTCTTCGGGCGTGGGGGTTCAAGTCCCCCTCGCGCACGTCCTCGGCCCCGCATCGGCCTTCCGCCGATGCGGGGCCTCTCGCGTCCCTGCGCCGGCCCAAAGCAGCCCCACGCAAGCACCACCCCAGACGCGACACAGGCCCGGCCCCCGCGACTGCGGGAACCGGGCCTGCCGACACCATGAGGCGTCGCGCGCGACGCCTCGGTCGTCGAACTTAGTGCTCGGCGGACTCGTGCTCCGCGATCTTCGCGCGGACCTCGTCCATGTCGAGGCCCTCGACGGCCTCGACCAGCTGCTGCAGTGCCGGGCCGGGCAGGGCGCCCGCCTGGTTGAAGACCATGATGCCGTCGCGGAAGGCCATCAGCGTCGGGATCGCGGTGACGCCGAACTTGACGCTCAACTCCTGGTGAGCCTCGGTGTCGACCTTGGCGTGAACGATCTCGGGCTTGGTCTCCGACGACTTCTCGAAGATGGGCGCGAAGCGCTTGCACGGGCGGCACCAGTCCGCCCAGAAGTCGACGAGGACGATTCCGTCCTTGGTGACGGTCTCGTCGAACGTCTCGGTGGTCAGATCGATCGTTGCCATTGCTTCCTCTCTTGCGGCGTATACCCCCAGGGGTATCCTACCACTGCCCTCTCGGCGGCTTCATTCTTGGTATCCAGGTTGGCACGCTCCGGCGCGGATGGACAGCCATTCGCGGCGAGGCGGTAGAAAAGAGTCATGACCGACATGGCCGAGCTTCCCGACGAACCCACCGGTTGGCTGTCCGATCGCGAGCTGCAGCATGTGCGCTCCGAACTCCCGCTGGTGTACGTCAACGTCCTCCCCGTCCGGATTAATTCCATGGGCGAGATCACCGAGGTCGGCCTGCTCCTGCGCGCCTTCGACGGCGTCATCTCGCGTGCGGTGGTCGCCGGCCGCGTGCTCTATCACGAGCGCATTCGCGACGCGATCGTGCGCAACCTCGAGAAGGACCTCGGGATCGGCGCGCTGCCGCAGGTGCCGCTGTCCCCGCTGCCCGTCGCCGTCGCCGAGTACTTCCCCACGCGCGGCGTCACGCCGTTCCACGACTCGCGCCAGCACGCCGTCGCGCTCGTCTACGTCGTACCCGTCGGTGGCCACTGCGAGCCCCAGCAGGATGCCCTCGACCTCACGTGGCTGTCCCCCGAGGAGGCCGCGAGCGACGACGTCGCGAGCGAGATGGCGGGCGGCCAGCACGTGCTGTTGCGCCAGGCGCTCGCACACTGCGGTGCTCTCAGCTAACGCCGTCGCGGACCACTGCGGCGAGCTCTCTCCACCACTCGAGACGGGTCGCACGCCCGTCGTAGGACGCGCGGCCCTGGTTGCGCCCGCTGGGGCTCGGCAGCACGAACACTCGCGCGCCGCCGAGCAGCCAGTCCTGGACGCCCAGTCCCGGGCGCGGCCGTCCCGCCCAGCGGGAGGCCGCCGCGCCGGCCTCCTTCGAGGTGAAGGCGACCCACGCGGGACGATGCTCCTCCACCTTGGCGACGAGCCCGGGGACGTCGTACGGCAACCCCCGGTCGTGGCTCTGCGCCAAGGTCTTGACAAGGTCAGTCAGACCGATCCCCCACTCGCCCACCCGCGCATCGTCCTCATGCGACAGGCGCTCGGTCACCAGCCCCGCCTCCCACAGCAACGACCAGAACCGGTTGCCCGGTCCCGCGTAGTAGTGACCGCGCGCCGCGGACACGAGTCCCGGCGCGGTGCCGCACAACACCACGCGCAGCCCCGGACGGAGGATGTCCGGGAGGACCTCGGGAGCGTCGGCGCCGCGAGCCACGCTATCCCCGCAGGACCGCCGCGATGTGCGGCGCGAGCGCGCGGAAGGCGCGCCCACGGTGGGAGATCTCGTTCTTGCGTGCCGGGTCGAGCTCCGCGGTGGTCACGGACTCGCCCTCCGGGATGAAGATTGGGTCGTAGCCGAACCCCCCACCGCCCGCGGGGGCGAGCGCGAGCGTGCCCCGCAGCACTCCCTCGCACACCTCCTCGCGTCCATCCGGCGTCACCAGCACCGCCGCACAGACGAATTGCGCGCCGCGGTGCTCGAGAGGGATGTCGGCCATCTGCGCGAGCAGCAGCTCGACGTTCTCGCGGTCCGCACCGTGGCGCCCCGACCACAGCGCGGAGAAGATCCCCGGCGCGCCGCCCATGACGTCGACCGCGATGCCGGAGTCGTCGGCGATCGCGGGCAGTCCCGAAGATGCGGCGAGGGCGCGCGCCTTGATGAGCGCGTTCTGCGCGAACGTCACGCCGTCCTCGACCGGCGACGGCGCCCCTAGTTCGCCCGCCGACGCGAGGTCACCGTCGACGAGCCCCGGCACCAGCGGCGCGAGGATCGCGGCGATCTCGCCCACCTTGTGGGCGTTGTGGGTCGCGATCGCGAGACGCGGCGCGCGTGCGCCGCTCGCTGCCATGGCAGCCCCGCTC
Organism: Demequina sediminis; assembly: GCF_030296675.1. GTDB lineage: Bacteria > Actinomycetota > Actinomycetes > Actinomycetales > Demequinaceae > Demequina > Demequina sediminis. The sequence goes on from NZ_AP027736.1 coordinate 1,408,455, forward strand.
ACAGCGACAGCGCGGCGGCCTGCAGGCGGGCCAGCTCGGCGTTACCCGCGGTCGCCAGCTCGAGCAGCGCGGCGAGCTCCGTCGGGGAGAACGGTGCGCCCTCGGCGGTGCCCTGCACCTCGACAAAGCCGCCCGCGCCCGTCATCACCACGTTCATGTCCGTCTCCGCTCGCACGTCCTCGACGTACGGAAGGTCGAGCATCGGGGTGCCGTCGATGATGCCCACCGACACCGCGGACACCGAGCCCGTGAGCGGCGCGGCGGCGGCCTTGAGCACGCCGGCGCCCTTGGCCCACGTCACCGCGTCCGCGAGCGCCACATACGCGCCGGTCACGGCCGCTGTGCGCGTGCCGCCGTCCGCGTCGAGCACGTCGCAATCCAGGACGATCGTGTTCTCGCCCAGCGCCTTGACGTCGATGATCGCGCGCAGCGAGCGACCAATCAGCCGGCTGATCTCGTGCGTGCGCCCGCCGATCTTGCCGCGCACGGACTCGCGGTCGTTGCGGGTGTTGGTCGCGCGCGGCAGCATCGCGTACTCGGCCGTGACCCAGCCCTCGCCCGAGCCCTTCTTCCACCGCGGCACGCCCTCGGTGAACGAGGCCGAGCACAGCACCCGCGTGCCGCCGAACGTCACGAGGCACGAGCCCTCGGCATTGCGCTGGAAGCCGCGCTCGAAGGAGATGGGACGCAACTGGTCGAAGGCGCGGCCGTCCGCGCGGGTGATCGTCATGCGGACGAGCCTAACCGCCCCCGCCGACCACGCCCCGCGCGGGGCGGCCGCGACCGGCGAGAACACGTGGCTCTAGAACACGTGGGTGTCGCCCGGGGTCGCCAACACGACGGGCGCCCCGTACGCGACGGCCGCCAACTCGAGAGTCCCTCCCGGGTCGACCCACGACGCGACGTGCGTGACGATCAGCTCGCCCGCGCCCGCGTCCCTCGCGAGCGTGCCGGCCTGGGTGCCGTTCATGTGGATGCCCTCGGGATTGACGCGCGAGTGCGCCCAGCCGGCCTCCGCGAGCAGCACGTCGCAGCCGTCGGCGAGCGCGGCGACCTGATCGCATCGGTCCGTGTCACCGGTGAACACGAGGCTCGCGTCGCCGTCGACGGCGGAGGGCCCGGTGATGCGCACCGCGACCGCGGGGACCGGGTGCCAGGCGGTCGCAAACTCGAGCAGCAGCGGGCCGACCGTGACGGCGTCGCCGCCCGCGACCGCGGTGAAGGCGAAGGGCTCGAGGTCGTGATCGTCGTCGGCCCCCGCGATCTGGACGATGCGCCGGTCGAGCCCCGCGGGGCCGTACAGCGGGAGCGGGGCGAGGCCCTCGTCCTTGGTCGGCCCGTAGCGGCGCAGCACCGACAGCGCCGCGAGATCGGCGCAGTGGTCGGGGTGGCCGTGTGACACCACCACCGCGTCCACGCGCGCGGGGTCGCAGTACCGCTGCAGCGGTCCGATCGCCCCCGAGCCCAGGTCGAGCACCACGCGCCACGTGCCGCCCTCGCTCTCGGCCTCGAGCAGGTAGCACGAGGCGGCCGAGTCGGGGCTCGCGGTCGATCCGGCCGACCCCACCACGGTGAGCTTCACGAGGCCGCCCCCGCGGCGTTCGACGCGGCCGGCGCGGGCAAGGCCTCGACGCGCGTGACCACCGGGCCGAGGAATCGCTGAGCGAGCGCCTCGAAGCGATCGCGCGGCCCTGTCGCGGAGAAACGATGCGACGGCGGCGTCGCGCCCGAGTTTTCGAGGCCGTTCGCGGCGAGCACGCGGTACACGTCGCGAGCGGTCTCCGACGCCGAGTCCACCAGCGTGACGTCCGGGCCCATGACGTAGCCGATCGCCCCCGCGAGCAGCGGATAGTGGGTGCAGCCCAGGATGAGCGTGTCGACCCCGGCCTCCTGCACCGGGGCGAGGTACTCGCGCGCCACCTCGAGCACGCGCGGGCCCGCCGTCTCCCCGGCCTCGACCAGCTCGACAAAGCGCGGACACGCGCGCGACGTGACGGCGATGTCCGGCGCGGCGGCGAGCGCGTCCTCGTAGGCGCCCGAGGTGACGGTCGCGACCGTGCCGATCACGCCGACTCGCCGCGTCTTCGACAGGGCCGCCGCGCGTCGCGCGGCCGGCAGGATCACCTCGACCACGGGGATCCCACGCTCGGCGGAGAACCGCTCGCGCGCGTCCTCAACACCGCGGCGGACGCCGTGTTGCACGCGATCACCAGCATCTTCACGCCGTCCGCGACCAGCGCGTCCATGATGTCGAGCGCATGCCTGCGGACCTCGGCGATCGGCAGCGGACCGTAGGGGCCGTGGGCCGTGTCGCCCACGTAGTGCACCGACTCGTGCGGCATCGTGTCCATGATGGCGCGCGCGACCGTGAGGCCGCCCACGCCCGAGTCGAACACGCCAATGGGCGCGTCGTTCATTCGGTGCCTCCTAGTGTGAGCGACACGAGCGACTCCTGGAGCCACGTCAGCGCGTCGTAGAGCATCCCCAGCCACAGCCGTTCCGCGTCCTCGAACTCCGACGGGTCGCCGCGCCTGGCCACCATCGCCGCGCGCGCGATCTCCTCGTGCAGCGCCTCGGCGTCCTCGTCGGTCTCGAGGCCCAGCCGCGACGCGACCACGAGCCGCACGTCGGTGAGCGCCGCGGCGACCGTCATGACCTCGTCGGCCGGAATGACCCACTCCGCACCCTCCGCACTGAGGTCCTCCCACAGCCCGCGCAGGCGCGCGAGCTTGGTCGCCCGCAGGTCCTCCTGAGTGAGCCTGCGGAACTCGTCCGCGACCTCACGATCAGTCGGTGCGGCGTTGGGCAGGAGACGCAGCAGCGCGGGGTCGTCCGGCTCGACGGGCGTCTCGCTCAGTCCGTCGAGAAAGCGCAGCGCCTCGGCCAGGTCCTCACGGTGCGGCACCCGCGCGTGCTCCTCGACACCAAACCGCTCGCCGCCCAGCAGCAGCCCGACATCCGCGACGATTCTCGCGATGACCAGCCGCTCGTCCTCGTCGAGGCCCGCGACCGCGACGCCATCCCGCGCGACAAAGCCCCTCACTCGCCACCCCGCTCGAGCGTCGCCCACAGCCCGTAGCCGTGCATTGCCTGCACGTCGACCTCCATCTGCTCGCGGGATCCCGCGCTCAGCACCGACCTCCCGCGCTCGTGGACCTCGCGCATGCGCGCCTCTGCCTCGTGGCGAGGGAGCCGGAAGTACTCCTCGAACACGCGCGTGACGTAGCTCATGAGGTTGACAGGGTCGTTCCACACCACCGTGACCCACGGGTCGCGCACGCGCGTCCCCGTGCCGACCTTGGCGTCGAGACTCTCCTGGGTACCCACGGCTTTAGCGTACGGCCGCGCACCTCGCGCGGCGCGCTACTCGTCGCCGTCGTCCGAGCCGAACACGCCGTCGAGGATCTCCTTGCACGCGGGGCACACCGGGAAGCGGTTGGGGTCGCGTCCGGGGACCCACACCTTGCCGCACAACGCGATCACGGGCTCGCCCGACAGCGCGGACTCGAGGATCTTGTCCTTCTTGACGTAGTGCGCGAAGCGCTCGGCATCGCCCGGCTCGACCAGCTCGCGCGTGTCGACGCGTTCGATCGTGGACGTGCCGCCCTGCGGCTGGGTCATCGGCTCGAGGGTCTCGCTCATGAGGGACATCGTACGCGCGGACGATGCGATGGCCGGGTTACGCCACCGCGCCCAGCAGGCGGCCGGCGCGGCGGTCGTAGAGCGCGCCCGCGGCGCGCAGCGCGCCCACGTAGGCGCCGACCCCCGCGCCGATGCCCGCGACACACGCGAGCCACCCCCACCTGGGGTCGACGGTGAGCGACAGCACGAAGGGCACGAGCACGAGCGGCAAGAGGGCGAGCGCCACGGCCGACGACGCGAGTTGTGCAAGCAGCCCCGCTCCCACGGAGCCGATCTCGGTGCCGAATGGGCTTTGCCCTGGGGCGGGAGCGCGGTACGGCATGATCACGGCGGCCAGGGCCGCGACGCCGAGACTCACGCCCAGCACGCCCACGCACGCGCCGAGCAGCCCGGGCGCGTCGGCCCAGCGCCCCGTCCACGCGAGCGTGGCCAGCGCGGCGGCGATCACCAGCGGGAAGGCCCACGCGGCGGCCGCCGAGAATCGGCCCACCATCACCGCACGCCCGAGGCGCCCGGACACCACGTCGAGCCAGAGTGCGCTCGAGTCGAACGCGACGTCGTTGTGACGGCCCCACCCGGTGGTCGCGGCCAGGATGAGCGGCACGGCGTAGGACCAGCGCCCGTCGAGGTCAAACACGGGCACCACGAGGATCACGAATGCGGCGGGCAACAGCAACACCCCGGCGAGCGATGACAGGTAGCGCGGATCCGTCAGCCATGCGCGGCGTAGCCGCGCGTGGACGGCCGCGGCGGGCCCATCCGACGGCATCGCGAGCCGCACACGGGGGTCGAGCACGGCATCGTCCCTCCTGCGGCCCCCTCCCCCGCGTCCCGAGGGGCGCACGAGCGCATGGGCGACGTTCGCGTGCCACGCTCCGATCAGCACCGCGACCCAGCCGGCCTGCATCGCGAGACGCCAGGCGGCACCCGTCCAGTCGCCGTGCGCCGCGGCGACGGGCGCGGCGGCGCCCGCACCCAGGGGCGTCACCGCGAGCTGATCGAGCAGCACCTCGACGTCCGTCTCGAGCACGGTGCTCAGCCCGTCAGAGAACAGCTGCACCGCGACCAGCGCTCCGGCGGCGAGCCCCAGCAGGACCACGACCGAGGTCGCGACCTTGGCCCGCCGCGACGCGAGCACTCGGGCGCCCCACATCGCCGCGACGCGCGCGCCGACGATCATCGACGCCAGGGTGAGGGCGAGCCCCACCAGGGCGACCGCGAGCACCCCGGCTCCCTCGCCTCGCCACGACAGTCCCAGGACCGTGAAGGCGAGCACGAAGAACACGACGGGCAACGTGAGCACCGCGGCGGCAAGCAACCCCGGCATGAGCCGGCGCGCCTCGACGCCGAACGAGCGGAAGCGCACGGGATCGAGCGTGTCGTCGAGGCCGGCCACGATCAGCGGGACCACGATCCACCCGAGGGTGGCGAGCAGCGCGATCGCGATCATCGCGTCGCCGCGCACGCCCGGGTCCTGTCGCGACAGCGCGATCTGCGACCAGCCGAGCGAGGGAAGGATCATCAGCATCCACAGGACGCCGAAGCCGGTGGCGAGCGCGCGCCACCACTCGTGTCGCAGCAGGTGCCCCGCGGTGCGGAAGCGAATCCCTAGGACTGTCGCAACCACGCGAGGTCCCGGTGTTCGCGCACGTCACCCACGAGTTCGACGAAGCGCTGCTCGAGATCCGCGCCACCGCGGACGTCGTCCAGCGTGCCCGCCGCGAGCACGCGACCGCCCCCACCACCGCGACGCGGTCACACAGCCGCTCGACCAGGGCCATCACATGAGACGACATCACGACCGTGCCGCCCGACTCCACGAACGAGCCCAGGATGCGGCGGATCGCACCCGCCGACACGGGATCGACGGCCTCGAAGGGCTCGTCGAGCACGAGCACGCTGGGCGCGTGCACGAGAGCGCACGCGAGCCCCACCTTCTTCGTCATGCCAGCCGAGTAGTCCTTGACGAGCGTCTGGCTGTCGGCCGCGAGGTCGAGTGCTGCCAGCAGATCGTCCCTGCGCGCGCGGGCGGTCGCGCGGTCAAGGCCGCGCAGGCGTGCGGCATACGAGATGAGCTCCGCCCCCGTGAGCCGATCGAACGTGTGCAGTCCATCCGGCAGCACGCCCAGCAGCGGCTTCGCGCGAGCCGGCTCGCGCCACAGGTCGACGCCGAGCACCGCGACGGTCCCCGCATCGGGCTCAAGCAGGCCCGTCGCCATCGACAGCGTCGTGGTCTTGCCCGCGCCGTTGGGGCCCACCACTCCGTAGAAGGAGCCGGCGGGGATGTCGAGATCGATCCCATCCACCGCGAGCGTCGCGCCGAACCTCTTGGTCAGCCCGCGCATCGCAAGCGCGGGAGCGGAGGGGGTACTCACGCGCCTCAGCGTACTGGGACCGTGCGACACACCCTTCCCCATCCAACCTACGGTCGCGTAGGGTAGGGGGTATCCGCACCACGGGCGCTCGCGCTCATCACCGGCTGGGAAGTCACCACACCACGCCAGGAGAGGCATGTCCGCACCGCAAACGCCCGCATCGTTCCCGCTCAACCGCATGACGTCCACGTTCGCCTCGTTGCAGGCGACCGTGAAGGAGATGGGCCTCATGCGCCGCTCCTATGTCTTCTACGGCGTGTACGGGCTCGTGCTTGCGCTGGCGTTCGGCGGCGTCGTCACCGGATTCGTCCTGCTCGGCGACTCGTGGTTCCAGCTGCTCATCGCCGCGGCGCTCGGCATCGTGCTCACGCAGGTCGCCTTCCTCGCTCACGAGGCGTCGCACCGCACGGTGCTCGCGTCCGGTCCGGCCAATGATCGCCTGGGCCGCTTCCTCAGCACCCTCGTGGTCGGCATCAGCCACCAGTGGTGGATGCACAAGCACACGCGTCACCACGGCAACCCGAACAAGATCGGCAAGGACCCCGACATCGAGAAGGACACCATCTCCTTCATCGAGGAGGATGCCGTCAAGGCGCGCGGTCCCATCCGCTGGATCACGCAGCGCCAGGGCTGGCTCTTCTTCCCGCTGCTGACGATGGAGGGCCTCAACCTCCACTACCGCTCCGTGGCGTCGCTCCTCACGACCGGCACCCGCCTCGACAAATGGCGCGAGCTGCCCGCCATCGCGCTGCACTTCGGGCTGTACCTGGTCCCGCTGTTCTGGTTCCTCCCGCTGGGCATGGCGTTTGCGTTCCTCGGGATCCAGATGGCCGTCTTTGGCGTCTACATGGGTGCGTCGTTCGCGCCCAACCACAAGGGCATGATGATCGTGTCCGCCGACACCAAGATGGACTTCCTGTCGAAGCAGGTGCTCACGAGCCGCAACATCCGCGGCGGCTGGGCGATGTCGATCCTCATGGGCGGCCTCAACTTCCAGATCGAGCACCACCTCTTCCCGTCGATGGCGCGCCCTCACCTGGGCCGCGCCCGCGAGATCGTGCGCGAGCACTGCGCGACGCTCGGCGTGCCGTACACCGAGACCTCCCTGGTCGAGAGCTACGCGATCGTGATCGCGTACCTCAACCGCGTGGGCCTCGCGGCGCGCGACCCGTTCGACTGCCCCGAGCGCGTCGCGATGGGCCGTTAGGGACGATGCCTGGCCTCCCCGGGCGCCCCGGCCCGGATTCGATCGCGGCGGGCACCCGCATGGGACCCGTCGAGCTGCGGGTCGAGGATCTTGACCTCATGCTCGCGTACTACCGCGACGTGCTCGCGCTCGAGCAGATCACGGTCGACGGCGACCGCCACGTGCTGGGCCGCGGCGGCGTCGCAACCGTCACGCTCACCCCCTCGCGCGGGCTGCCCCGCTTCGACCGGCGCGGCGCGGGGCTGTTCCACACCGCCGTGGTGTTCGACACGCGCGAGGGCCTCGCGGCGGGCGTCGCGCGTGTGGCGCAGGCGGCGCCGGGCTCGTTCACGGGCGCCGCCGATCACCTGGTGAGCGAGGCGTTCTACTTCGACGATCCGGAGGGCAACGGCGTCGAGCTCTACGTCGACCGCCCTCGCGAGTCGTGGCGCCGCGACGGAGCGGGCCGGCCCCTCATGGGTACCGAGCACATCGACGTCAACGGCTTCCTGCGCACCCACCTGTCCGAGTCGGAGTTCGCGGCGCCCGCAAGCGCCGCCACGGTGGGCCACGTCCACCTGCAGGTGGGAGACATCCCCACGGCGAAGGACTTCTACGTGGGCACGCTCGGCTTCGACGAGGTGCTCGACATGGGCTCCGCGTTGTTCGTCTCGGCGGGCGGCTATCACCACCACGTGGGACTCAACACGTGGAACTCGCGCGGCGCGGGGCCGCGCGCCGCGTCCCTTGGCCTGGGCACCATGGACATCGTGCTGCCCTCCGCCGAGGACCTGGGGGCGGTGCGCGAGCGCCTCACGCACCGCGGCCTGACCATCGAGGACGACGGTCGCACGCTCACGGTGCGCGATCCATGGGGCTCACAGATCCGGCTCACCGTCGAGGCCTGACGCCATCCGCGGCCTACGCGGTCGCGACGAGCGCGACGGTGTACGCGGCCCAGGCCGTCACGAGCACCGCACCCTCGATGCGATTGATGCGGCCGTGCCCGCGCGGGCGATAGCCCATCGCCACGAGCGCGACCGTGAAGATCACCAGGATCGGCAGGTCGCGCGCGAGGGCGACCGGCTCGACCACGGTGGGGGCGATGAGGCCCGCGAGCCCCACGACGGCAAGCGTGTTGAAGATGTTGGAGCCGATCACATTGCCGAGCACCAGTTCTGTGGCGCCGCGCCTGGCCGCCGCGATAGCCGCGGCCAGCTCGGGTGCCGAGGTCCCGACGGCCACCACGGTCAGGCCGATCACGAGGTCCGACCAGCCCAGGCGCTGAGCGATGCCCACGGCTCCCCACACGAGGACGCGTGAGGCGACCACCAGCAGGACGATGCCGCCGAGCGTCCACGCCCACGCCCTGGCGCGGCTCATCGCCTCGATGCGTTCGCGCTCCTCCACCTCGATCGCGAGCTCGTCCGGCTCGGCCTCGCGCTGGCGGCGTCGCGCGTCCCAGATCGACCACGCGATCTGCGCGCCGAGCGCGGCCACGAGGATCAGCGCGTCGACGCGCGAGATCTCCCCGTCAAGCATGAGCACCGCGAGCAGCACGGTGAGGCCCAGCAGCAACGGCATTTCGCGCACGAGCACGCCACGATGCACCGCGATGGGCACCAGGATCGCCGTGGCGCCCAGGATGAGGCCGATGTTCGCGATGTTCGACCCGATCGCGTTGCCGAGAGCGATCCCTGGATCGCCTCCCGCCGCGGCGAACGCGGACACCACGAGCTCGGGCGCGGACGTCCCGAAGCCGACGATGAGCATGCCCACCAGCAGCGGCGACACGCCCATGTGAGTCGCGACCGCGGACGCACCGCCCACAAACCGGTCGGCGCTCCACCACAGCGCGAGGAGTCCGACCAGCGTGGCGAGGATCGCGAGCGTCATGGACAGAGCGTAACGATGCGGGCGGGCGTGCGAACGGCCGCCCACCCGAACCGGGTGCGGCGGCCGCTCGTGAACCACAGGGATGAGTGGAGATGCCGGGAATCGAACCCGGGTCCGCATGTCCAAACCGAAGTCTTCTCCGGGCGCAGCCTGAGGAGTATTTCTCGGCCCCCGGCACGCATCAGGCGAGCACGTCGGATAGGCCCAGTCATCTAAGAGTCCCGCAGCCCCCGATGACGAGGAGCTGAAGCAAGTTCCCTAGTCGACGCCAGGATCCGGGTCGGGAACACCCCCGGGCTGACGGACTTCATGGCGCTCGCTTAGGCAGCGAGGGCGAAGTCGGTGCGCTTGGAATCGGCACCTATTGGTTTGCAGGGGTCGTTAACGAGATAACCCTGCGTTCTCGGCCCGCTTCCCTTCGGAAGTAAACACACGTCGAAACCGATCATCCCCTGTGTAGTTGTAGGACCATTCTACCGGCACGACCGACACCGCCCAAGCCCCCACTGCCCTACCCCCGTGCGGCGCTACAACTCGAGCCGCACCGCGGTCTCGAGCGCGACCTCGATCGAGGCCATCCACCCATCCTTGAGTGCCGCGTTCTTCTCCGAGTACAGGCTCGCGCCGTCGACCAGGTTCGACGAGCACGCGCAGATCATCCCCGCACGCAGCCCGCGCAGACGCGCGACCACATACATCGCGGAGCTCTCCATCTCGACGTTGAGGATGCCCAACCGCGACAGCTCCGCGATCCACTCGGGCCCCTCGGCGTAGAACGCGTCGTCCGTGGCGTTGATGCCGGCGAAGACGCGCCGCGCGGTGCCCGCGGTGAGTTCGCGCGCCACCTGCGTGAGAGACGATGCCACGGCGAGGTCGGGCACGGCGGGATACCCGGGATGGACATAGGCGGCCGTAGTGCCGTCGTTGCGTAGTGAGCCCTCGGACACGAGCAGGTCACCCGGCTCGATGCCCGGCTGCAGCGCGGCGGACGACCCCACACGGATGAACGAGGTCACGCCCACGCGCGCGAGCTCCTCGACGGCGATCGCGGTCGAGGGGCAGCCCATGCCGGTCGAGGTCGCGGTGATGAGGCGCCCCTTGTAGTAGCCGGTCATGGTGCGGTGTTCGCGCCGGTGCGCGACCTCCGTGACGTCCGTGAGGAACTCGGCAATCATGGGCACGCGGAACGGGTCGCCGGGCAGGAGCGCAACCGTCCCCACCTCACCCGGCGCGAGGCCCACGTGATACTGGCGGGCGTTCAGACCCGCGGCGGACTTGTCGACAATGGTGGGCTCAGACACGAGCGACCCTCCGGCGCAGGACCCGAGCGGCGGGGCCCGCCGCTAGCGAAGGGCCTGCGTGGCGCCGAGGCTAGCAAGCGCAGGTTTCGCCCGTGTTGCCTGGCTCCACTCCGGGCAGCCCCATCACGATCCGCCAGATCCAGGTGGCGGCCTCGCGAGCCGAGGGGCGCGGATCGAGGGCGAGCCACTCGCCGATCACTCCCAGCACCAGCCCGGTGATGCCCGCGGCGACGGCGTCGACCGGGACCTCGCGCGGGATGACGTCGCCCGCCTCCGGGGCGAGCCCGCGGATCGCCTCGCGCGTCTTGAGTCGCAGCCGCGCGAGCACCGCCCCGTAGCCGGGCTCCGTGAAGACGCGCACGTAGAGCTCGGCATGGGTGTCGATGTGGTCGAGGAACAGCACGAGCGCCTCGGGGGGTCGGGCGAGTCGAGCTCGATGCGCTCGAGCTGCGCGCCCGCCTCCTCCGCGATGAGATCGAGGGCGTCGGCGAGCAGCGTCTCCTTGTCGGAGTAGTGCTGGTAGAACGTGCTGCGGTTGACGCCTGCGCGCGCCGCGATGTCACTCACCGAGACCTCGTCCACGCCGCGCTCGCGCGCGAGAGCGAAGAGCGCCTCCTGGAGGCGGCGTCGGGTCTTGACGATGCGGGCGTCCACACGGAGATTGTGGCACCTTTGGGGACACGTTCACCACCCGATAACCAACAGTTGTTGCACAACTCCCGCGCGTCACTTACGCTGATCCGAGGCCAGGAGCCCCGCCGCGACACTCGCACCGGGAGCCCGGCCGTCCCCGGCATCGTCGCCACCGCCCCCTTCCCTCACCGCAGAAAGGTGCCCCCGTGGCCAACCTCCTGTACCGCATCGGCCGCTCCGCGGCGATGCGGCCGCTCGTCGTGATCCTCGCGTGGATCCTCGCGCTCGCCGTCGCGGGCGGATCGTTCGTCGCATTCGGCGGCACGCTCACCGACAGCTTCTCGATCCCCGGCCTCGAGACCGAGCGGGTCACGGACCAGCTCTCCGAGGAGATTCCCGGGCTCGACGGCGGCTCCGCGCGCGCCGTCTTCCACACCGAGGACGGCACCGAGCTCACCACAGAGCAGCGCGAAGGCATCTCGGAGGCGCTCGCCGCGGCCGAGGACGTGAGCGCGGTCTCCGGCGTGGTCGACCCCTTCATCACGCAGGCGCAGCTCGCCGAGCAGCGCGCTCAGCTCGACGCCGCCCCCCAGCAGATCGCCGATGCGCGCGCCGAGATCGAGGCCGGCCAGGCTCAGCTCGACGCGGGTCAGGAGCAGCTCGACGCCGCCCGCGCGGAGCTCGAGGCGGGCCAGGCTCAGCTCGACGCCGCGATCGCGCAGGCCCGCGAGGCGGGCATGTACGAGGCCGCGCAGGCCGAGTTCGACGCGCAGCAGGCCCAGCTCGACGCTGGCCTCGCTCAGCTCGAGGAGCAGCAGTCCGAGATCTCGACGCAGCAGGAGCAGATCGACGCTGGCCTCGCGGAACTCACCGCGCAGGAGGCGCAGCTCGCGCTCGGGACGCAGCTGGCCGACGCCGCCGCCGGCATCCGCTCCGTCTCGGAGGACGGCACCACCGCGCTGGGCCTCATCCAGTTCGACACGCCCGTCTACGGCGTGGTGCAGACGGACAAGGAGGCCGTCATCGAGGCGATCTCCACCGCGGTCCCCGAGGGCGTCTCCGTCGACTTCTCGGCCGACCTCGCGTCCGACGTCTCCGGCATCCTGGGCGTGGGTGAGGTCGTGGGCGTCGCGCTCGCGTTCGTCGTACTGATGGTCATGATGCGGGCGATCTGGCCCGCGGTGCAGCCCATCCTCACCTCCGTCCTTGGCGTGGGCGTGGGCGTCGCGACCGCCCTGGCGTTCTCCGGCACGGTCGAGATGTCCTCCGTCACGCCGGTGCTGGGCGTGATGCTCGCGCTCGCGGTCGGCATCGACTACTCGCTTTTCATCGTCAACCGTCATCGCCAGCAGGTGAAGCGTGGCATGGACGTCCACGAGTCCGTGGGTCTCGCCAACGGCACCTCCGGCAACGCGGTCGTGTTCGCCGGCACCACGGTGATGGTCGCGCTGCTCGCCCTCAACGTCACGGGCGTGCCGTTCCTCGGGATCATGGGCACCGTCGCGGCCTTCTGCGTCGCGGTCGCGGTGCTCACCGCGGTGACCCTCACCCCCGCCCTGCTGGGCCTCATGGGGACCCGCGTGCTCGGGGCCAAGGCCCGCGCGAGCATCGGCGCTCCCGAGCACGCCGAGGCTCCCGTCGCCGCGATGCGCACCGGCCGCGCCGTGCTCGCGTTCCTCGCGGCGTCCGCCGCGCTGCTGGTCATCGCGCTCCCCGCGATGTCGATGCGACTGGGCCTTCCGGACGGCACCCAGGAGCCGCAGGACTCGACGCAGTACATCGCGTACACGACCATCGGCTCCGCATTCGGCGAGGGCGTCAACGGCACGCTGCTCGTGACCGCCGCGCTCCCCGAGGTGGTCACCGAGGATGGCGTGATCGCGACCCAGGCTGCCATCGCCACCGCGCTCATGGAGCACGAGGACGTCACGGCGGTCGCGCCAGCGGGCGTGTCCGACGATCGCGACTTCTTCGCCTTCCAGGTCATCCCGGCCGAGGGCCCGTCGAGCGAGTCCACCGCGGCACTCGTGCACGACCTCCGCGCGCTATCGCCGCTCGACGCCTCGGGCACGGCCGCGCGGGACGATGCGTCGCTGTCCGAGGTGGAGATCGGCGTCGCGGGAGAGGCCAGCGGCAACATCGACGTGTCCGAGAAGCTCGACTCTGTCCTGCCGCTCTACCTCGCGATCGTCGTGGGGCTGTCGATCATCATCCTGGTGATCGTGTTCCGCTCGCTGATCGTGCCGCTCATCGCCACGCTCGGGTTCGTCCTGTCGCTGTTCGCGGCGTTCGGCGCCGTGACCGCGGTGTTCCAGTGGGGATGGCTGAGCGACCTGTTCGGCGTCCACGACCCGGGGCCGATCCTGAGCTTCCTGCCCATCCTGCTGACCGGCATCCTGTTCGGCCTCGCGATGGACTACCAGCTCTTCCTCACCACCGGCATGCGCGAGGCCTACGTGCACGGCATGAACGCGCGCGAGTCCGTAGTCGCGGGCCTGCGCCACGGCCGGGCGGTGGTCACCGCCGCCGCGATCATCATGATCTCGGTGTTCGGCGGCTTCGTGTTCTCGCACATCGCGATGATCCGGCCGATGGGCTTCGGGCTCGCGATGGGCGTGCTGTTCGACGCCTTCGTGGTCCGCATGGTGATCGTGCCGTCGCTCATGCACCTCGTGGGCGACAAGGCGTGGTGGCTTCCGGGCTGGCTCGACCGGATCCTGCCGAACGTGGACGTCGAGGGCGCGGCGCTCGAGCGCGCCCACCCCGTGCCGCACGCGAGCGCGTAGGTCACCGCGCGACGATGCCCGCCCTCCCCGCGTGGGACGGCGGGCATCGTTGCTTGCGGGCTACGGTCGTGCCATGACGGTCCTCGATGTCGCCCAGCGACTGCTTCCGCGCCGCCACCGCACCGTATTGATCGCCGTCCACCGGGGCGGCGAGACGCTGCACCGGACCGTGGGCGCCGCCGAGGGCTCGGACGGCGAGATCGGCTCGGTGTCCAAGGGGATGACGGGACTGCTCCTGCACGACTCGATCGCACGCGGCGAGGTGACCACCGAGTCCACCCTGGGTGACACGCTCGGGCTGACCGGCGCGCTGGCTCCGGTGACGTTGGGCGCTCTCGCCACGCACCACGGGGGCGTGCCTCCGCAGCCCGCGATGGGCCCCGAGCGACCGCTCTTGCGCCGCACGTGGCGGATGTGGGCGCGCGGCGAGAACCCGTACGGAGACACGCTCGCGCAGCTCATCGAGCAGGCGGAGTCAACCGCTCTCGGGCGACCCGGCTTCGTGTACTCGAATCTGGGTTTCGAGCTGCTGGGCGCGGCGCTCGCGCGCGCGGCAGGCACCACCTTCGCGGCGCTCCTGCGGGACCGGCTCACCGTGCCGCTGGGCATGACCGACACGTATGCGCCCGCGACTCGCGACGAGTTGCGCCCCGCGGCGCTGACCGGGACCAGCAGGAGGGGCCGGCCTCACGCCGCGTGGACCGGCGAGGCGATCGCACCGGCGGGCGGGGTCCGCACCACCGCGGCCGACCTCGGGGCGTTCGTGGGCGCGCTCGCGGAGGGCAGCGCGCCGGGGATCGGCGCCCTCGACCCTGTCGCGGAGGCGGGTCGCGGCGCACGCATCGGCGCCGCGTGGATCACGCTCGAGGCGCGCGGACGCGTCGTGACGTGGCACAACGGCCGCACGGGCGGATTCGCGTCGTTCGTGGGGGTGGACCGCGAGGCGCGTGCGGCGGTGGGCGTCGTGAGCGCCACCGCGGCGGGCTTCGACGCGGCGGGCCTCAGGATGCTCGACGCGGTCGCGCGCGCGTAGCGGCGCGGGTCAGGGGACCGGCCTCACCAGCCGCCGCCGCCCCCTCCGCCGCCACCACCACCGGAGAAGCCGCCGCCGGAGAAGCCCGACCCGCCAGAACTGGACGGGGTGGGGGCGCTCATCGCGGCATCGGCCATGCTGGTGAACTCGCTCATGCGGTGGCCGAAGCCGCCCGCGTGCAGCCAGAACGCACCGTAGGCCGCTCCGTGATACCAGGTGGGCTCGGCGAGCTGCACGCCCTGCGCGGCGAGTGCCTCGAACTTCCTGGTCCACTGCTCCGTGACGCCAAACGCGATCGCGTAGGGCAGGTAGCGCCCGAAGATGTCCTGGCCCTCCTCGAAGCGCAGCTGCTCTCCTCCGCGGTGCGCAGGTACAGCTCGAAGCCGCGCGTCTCGGCCAGCACACGCGTGCCCTCGGGGGTGCGTGCCGGCGCGATCTTGGTGGTGACGAGCATCGCGAGGCCCAGGATGATGACCGGGATGCCCAGCAGCGCCCACGAGCTCACGTTGGCGAGGCCGATCGTCGCGAGCACGCCGCCGATCAGGATGCCGATGCCCACGCCGGCCCACGCCTGACGCGCGTGCGAGGGGTTGCGGTTGAACCAGCCGAGCTCGGTCACCTCCGCATAGAGCTCGGACTGGACCTTCGCCATGTCGGCGTGGAACGTGGTCTTGAGGTCCGTGAGCGTCACGCGGTCGCGGCCGTCGAAGACAGCGTCGAAGAGCGTGCGCGCGTAGGGGCGGAGGTTGTCATCCGCCTCGCGCGTCTTCACGAACGCGTAGTCCTTCTCCCCCACCTCCTCGATCACCAGGTAGCCGCGCACCGCGAGATCGACCATCGTCGCGGTGACGTCGCGCGTGTCCGCGACCTCGTCGATCAGCGTGCCCAGCTGTCCTGGCCGCAGGTTCGCCGGCGGAGCGAACGCGACCGCGACGGGCTCGTTGCGGTTGCGGCGCGTGACCTGCGCCTCGGCGCCGAAGGCGGGCGCCACGCCGGGCGTCAGCCCCGCATACGCCTGGTCCGTCCCCGTCGCGAGCAGTCGGCGCACGATCAACCACCCGCCGCCCAGCAGGATGAGCAGCGCGGCTCCCACCGTCCACGGCGTGAGGCGGAAGGCGCGCGCGAAGTCGTTGCTCTCGACCAGCACGGGCGTGGTCTCGTGGGTGCCGGAGGGGAAGAGCACCGCGACCGTGAGCGGCTCGCCGGGGGCGAGCGCGTCCTGGGTGAAGGTCGCCGATGCCCCGGTCGAGTCCGCCGCGCCGCACGCGGCGTCTCCGCCCGCCTCTCCCGCCCAGCACTGCACCGCGGTGACGTCGGCGGCGCCCGTCACGGTGACCGCGATGTCGCTGATCGGCGTCTCCCAGCCGTCGCCGATGACGTTCCAGTAGAACTCGTCGCCCGCGACGCCCGTCTCGGTCTCGTCGGCCGTGGTCGCGTTCATCACGGCGTCGATCGTGTACTCGAGGACGTAGGTCTGCACTCCGGAGACATCGTCCACGTCCTCGTCACCCACGCGCACCGCCAGCCAGTCCGACCCCTCCTCGAGGTAGACCTCAGCGGGCGCGCCCGAGGGAGAGGAGGCCGTGACGTCGGTGATGTCGTACACGCGCGCATACGTGTCGTCGTAGCCCTGGCGGATCGGGAGGGTCCAGAACGGCCCGTGGCCCGGCTCATCGCCGAAGTTGAAGTCGATCTCCACGCGCACGCGAGCGGACCCGTCCTCGGAGAGCACGTAGGTCGCGTCCCACCTGTCGACGCTGCGGCCGCCGTCGGTCGCGGCCTGCGCGGCGGTGGGGAAAACGGCTGCGACCAGGGCGATCGCGAGGGCGGCGAAGGTGCGCGTCATGCCCCCCATCATGCCGAAGCCGCGGCGCACGCGGTGACACACGCGCGGTGGTCACCCCACACCGGGGTGCGGCGCATCGTCCCCGCGCGCATCCTCAGGTGTTGAGGCGGCGCTGGACGCCCAGCGAGCGCTCCGACTCGCGCTTGTCCTGCTTCTCGCGCAGGGCCTGGCGCTTGTCGTGCATCTTCTTACCGCGGCCGAGGCCAATCTCGAGCTTCGCGCGGCCGTCGAGGAAGTACAGGCGCAGCGGGACGATCGTGAAGCCCTTCTCGCGCGTGCGCTGCTGGAGGTCCTCGATCTCATGGCCGTGCAGCAGGAGCTTGCGCTTGCGACGCGGGGCGTGATTGGTCCACGTGCCCTGCGAGTACTCCGGGATGTGGATGTTCTCCGCCCAGGCCTCGCCGCCGTCGATGTACACGTAGCCGTCGCCGATCACGGCGCGCCCCTGGCGCAGCGACTTCACCTCGGTGCCGGTGAGCACGATTCCCGCCTCGAAGACATCGTCGATGAAGAAGTCGTGGCGCGCGGCGCGGTTGGTCGCAACCACCTTGATGCCGTCACCCATGACTCACCTCCTCGATGTCCTCGCCCGGGCGGGCGACGCACCAGTCTACCGGGACGATGCCCTGGTTCAGGAGCCGATGACCGACATGGGGTCGACGGTCTCGCCGTTGACGTAGACCTCGAAGTGCAGGTGGCATGCCGTCGACGTGCCGGTGGTGCCGGAGTAGCCCACAAGCTGGCCGCGCGTGACGTACTGGCCCGAGCCGACCGCGGCCCGGGTCAGGTGGTTGTAGCTCGACATGAGCGACTTGCCGCCCACGATGCCGTGGTCGATCATCACCTGGTTGCCGAAGCCGCCCTGATACGACGCCCACTGGACCTGACCCTCGCGGGCGGCGTAGATGGGCGTTCCGCAATAGGCGCGGAAGTCGGTGCCGGCGTGAAGTCGCCAGTAGTTCAGCACGGGGTGGTAGCGCATCCCGTAGCTCGAGGTGATGTACGGCACCTCGGTCGGATAGCCGAGCGTGCCCTTCGACGGACCCGCGCCGCTCGATCCGCCGCTCGATCCGCCGCCTGCGGCCGCCTCTTCCTGACGGCGCTTCTCTTCCTCGGCAAGCTTCTTCGCCACGAGGCTCTTGAGCTTGTCGCGCGTCGCCTGCTGCTTCGCCGCGATCTCGTTCTGCTTGGCCAGCTCCTCGGCCTTGCGCTCCTCGAGCTGCGCCTTGATCGCCCGCTGCTCCTCGACGATCGCGTCGAGCGCGGCCTTCTTCTCCGCCGCGGCCTCCTGGAGCACCTTGGTCTCCGCGACCAGGCGGTCGGCCTCGACCTTGAGCTCCGCGATGTACTCGCGCACGGCCTCCTGGCGGGCACCGCGGTTGCGGTTGACGGCGGCGATCTCCTCCATGTCAGCCAGGGAGTTGGACTGCACGCGCGACGCGTTGTGGTCCGCGGCAAACTCGTCGACAAACTCCTGCGAGGTGGTCGCGCCAAACACCAGGCTCAGCGCCTCGTCGTCGCCCACGCCCTGATACTGGGCCCGCGCGAGCGCCGCGACGATCTGCTGGAGGTCGGCGATGCGGTCCTCGTCCGCCGCGATCTGGTCGGAGATCGCCTGGTCCTGAGCCTCGGCGGCCGCGAGCTTGTCGGCGACGAGCTGCTGCTGCACGAGTGCCTCGTCGACCTTCTCGTTCGCCGCGTCGAGCTCGGCCTGCGCCGCGGGCAGCTTGGCCTCGGTCTCGCGCAGTGCGCGCGCGGCCTCGACGATCTCCGCGCTGGTGTCCTCGAGGGCGGCCTCGAGGTCCGCCATCTCCTGCTCGTAGCGCTCCTGCTCGTCGCGCGTGCGGTCGATGTCGTCGTCGTAGCTGGACGCGGCCTGGAAGCCGCCCACGGCATCGGCGCCGGACACGACCGCGCCGGTGACCAGGGCGATCATGAACATTGCGGCGGCCACGACGGCCGCGGACCTTAGCCGAATCATGCGCGCGTGTACCTCCCGAGCGTGACGAGCGACGCGATGGCGGCGAGCCCCACGGCGATGACCATGAGCCACGGCGCGACCGCCCACACGTCCTGCGCCCCAATGTACTGAACCCACGTGACGGAGCCGCGCAGCCAGTCCTCGACGAGGTAGCGCACCCCGAAGTACAGGCCGCCGACGGCGAGCAGCGCGCCCGCCGTCGCGGCCACCGCGCCCTCGAGCATGAACGGCATCTGGATGAGCGAGCGGGACGAGCCCACCATGCGCATGATCTGCGTCTCGCGACGCCGGCTCAGCGCGCTCAGGCGGATCGTGGTGGTGATGAGCAGCATCGCGGCGAGCAGCATGACACCCGCGAGCGCGGCCGCGATGAGCGTCGCGGCGTTGAGGAAGCGGAACAGTTCGGAGAAGATCTCGCGCTGGTCCTGGACCACGTCGACCCCCGGCAGGCCCTCGGTCGCGTCGGCCACCACCTGGAACTGCTCGGGATCGGAGAGCTTGACGCGGAAGCTGGGCTGCATCTGGTCCGGCGTGAGCGAGGACCAGATGCCGTCCTCGTCGTTCGCGACGAACTTCTCGTAGGCCTCTTCGCGCGACTCGTAGAAGACCTCCTGGACCAGGTCCTGCAGCGCGCCGTCCTCGAGCACGCCGCGGATCGACTCCTCCTGGTCCGCGGTCACCGCGCCCTCGGCACAGCGCTCGTTGCGGGAGTTCTCGGGGCACAGGAAGATCGAGATCTCGACCTTGCCGTACCAGTCGTCCTTGAGCTGGTCGATCTGCATCTGGATCAGCGCGGCCGCGCCCACGAAGGTGAGCGACACGAAGGTCACGAGCACCACGGACAGCGCCATGGTCGAATTGCGGCGCAGGCCGTTGACCACCTCGCCCAGGATGAACTGGAGCCTCACACGCGCTCCAATCCGTAGACGCCGCGGTCCTGGTCACGGACCAGCTGGCCGCCCTTGAGCTCGATGACACGCTTGCGCATCTGGTCCACGATCTCGTCGTCGTGGGTGGCCATGAGCACCGTGGTGCCCGTCCGGTTGATGCGGTCGAGCAGTCGCATGATGCCCACCGAGGTCCCGGGGTCGAGGTTTCCCGTGGGCTCGTCGCACAGCAGGATCGGCGGGTGGTTGACGAATGCGCGCGCGATCGCCACGCGCTGCTGCTCGCCGCCCGAGAGCTCGTGCGGCATGCGCCGCTCCTTGCCCGACAGGCCCACGAGCTCGAGCATCTCGGGAACCGTGGACTGAATGTGGTGACGGTTCTTGCCGATCACCTGGAGCGCGAACGCGACGTTCTGATAGACGGTCTTGTTGGGCAGCAGGCGGAAGTCCTGGAACACGGCGCCGATCTCGCGGCGCAGGTGCGGCACGCGCCACGCGGACAGCTTGTTGAGGTGGCGCCCCGCCACGTAGACGTCGCCGCCCGTGGGTCGCTCCTCGCGCAGCACGAGCTTGAGGAACGTGGACTTGCCCGATCCCGAGGATCCGACGAGGAAGACGAAGTCGCCGCGCTCGATCTCGACGGACACGCCGTCGAGCGCGGGGCGGGCGCCCCGCTTGTAGACCTTGGTGACGTTATCGAGTCGAATCATGAGTATCGGGGCGCGAGGGGTTGGGCACACGCCACCTCAGCATCGTAGGAATACCGCTCGGGAGGAGCAGGGAGGCGCGCCGCGAGGCCTACTCGGCGTTCTGGGCCGAGCGACGCCAGCGGATGCCCGCGTCGATGAAGCCGTCGAGGTCACCGTCGAACACGATCTGCGGGTTGCCGACCTCGTAGCCCGTGCGCAGGTCCTTGACGAGCTGCTGGCCGTAGAGGAAGTACGAGCGCATCTGGTCGCCCCAACTCGCCTTGATGTCCCCGGCGAGCTCCTTCTTCTGCGCGGCCTCCTCCTCCTTCTTGAGCAGGAGCAGTCGCGACTGCAGCACGCGCATCGCGGCGGCGCGGTTCTGAATCTGCGACTTCTCATCCTGCATCGACACCACGAGGCCGGTGGGCAGGTGGGTGAGGCGCACCGCGGAGTCCGTCGTGTTGACGGACTGGCCGCCGGGGCCCGACGAGCGGAACACGTCGACCTTGATGTCGGACTCGGGCACCTCGATGTGGTCCGTCGACTCGATGAGCGGGATCACCTCGACGGCCGCGAAGCTGGTCTGGCGCTTGTCGGCCGAGCCGAACGGGCTGATGCGCGCGAGGCGGTGCGTGCCCGCCTCGACGGACAGCGTGCCGTACGCGTAGGGGGCGTTGAGCTCGAAGGTCGCGGACTTGATGCCGGCGCCCTCCGCGTAGGAGGTGTCGAGCACCTTGGTGGCGTAGCCGTGACGCTCGGCCCAGCGCAGGTACATGCGCAGCAGCATCTCGGCGAAGTCCGTGGCGTCGTCGCCGCCCGCGCCCGAGCGGATCGTCACGACGGCGTTGCGCTCGTCCCACTCCCCCGTCATGAGCGTGCGGATCTCAAGGGCGGAGAGGTCCTTCTTGAGCTTCGCGAGCTCGACCTCCGCCTCGGCGAGCGTGTCCTCGTCCTCGCCCTCGGTGCCCATCTCGACCAGCACCTCGAGGTCGTCGATGCGCCCACCCATGCGGGTCACGCGGTCGAGCTCGGCGTTGGCCTGGCTGAGCTGGCTGGTCACGGCCTGGGCGTTGTCCTGGTCGTCCCAGAGGTCGGGGGCGGCCGCCTGGCTCTCGAGCTCGGCGATGCGCGCCTTGAGCTTCGCCGGGTCGGTCACCGCCTCGATCTGAGAAAAGGTCGAGCGCAGTTCTTGAATCTCGGTCGCGAAGTCGGTGGCCACGAGGATTCAGTCTAGTGCGGCGCGCGCGGGGCACGCCGCTGGCGGCGCATCGTCCCGGCGCTCGCGCCCCGCACACGGCACAGGACCCCGACGCTCGGATGGAGCGTCGGGGCCCTGCGGGAGCGACTCAGGGGACGGTCGAGTCCCCGGAGCCAGACTGTGGTCAGGCCTTCTTGCGAGCGACCTTCTTGGGGGCGGCGGCGGGGCCCGACTCGGTCTTGCGGCCGGCCTTCACCTCGTCCCACGTGATGCCGTAGTACGCGGCCTCCATCATCACCTTCATGTCCTCGAGCATCGGCAGACGCGGGTTCGCCGGGGCGCACTGGTCCGCGTAGGCGTTCATCGCGAGGGTGTCGAGTCCGGACATGAAGTCCGTCTCGTCGACGCCGACGTCCTTGAACGACCGCTCGATGCCCACCTTGTCGCGCAGCTCCTCGACCGCCTTGGCGTAGGACTCGACGCCCTCGTCGGGGGTCGAGGCCGGCAGACCGAGCATCTTCGCGATCTGCTGGTAGCGCTCGGGAGCCACGTAGGACTCCGCCTTGGGCCACGAGGTCGGCTTGGTGGGAACCTTGCCGTTGTAGCGGATCACGTGCGGCAGGTAGATCGCGTTGGTGCGGCCGTGTGCGACGTGGTGCGTCGAACCGGTCACGTGCGACATGGCGTGTACGAGGCCCAGGAAGGCGTTCGCGAAGGCCATGCCCGCGATCGTCGCGGCGTTGTGCATCTTCTCGCGCGCCTTGACCGCGCTGCCGCCGACCGTGACGGACTCCTCGATGTACTCGAAGACCATCTTGATGGCCTGCAGGGCGAGGCCGTCGGTGTAGTCGTTGGCGTACACCGAGACGTAGGCCTCGGTCGCGTGGGTGAGGGCGTCGAAGCCCGAGTCCGCGGCCACGCGAGCCGGGAGGTTCGCGGTGAGCACCGGGTCGACGATCGCGACGGTCGGGGTCAGCGCGTAGTCCGCGAGCGGGTACTTGCGGCCGGTCTCGGGGTCGGTGATGACCGCGAACGGCGTCACCTCGGAGCCGGTGCCCGACGTGGTCGGGATGCAGACCAGCTTCGCGAGCTCGCCCAGCTTGGGGAACTGGAACGCGCGCTTGCGGACGTCGAAGAACTTCTCCTTGAGGTCGGCGAAGTCGATGTCGGGGTGCTCGTAGAGCAGCCACATGACCTTGGCCGCGTCCATGGGCGAGCCGCCGCCGACCGCGATGATCGTGTCGGGCTTGAAGGCGCGCAGCACCTCGGCGCCCTTGCGGACCGTCGCGACGCTCGGCTCGGGCTCGACGTTGTCCATGATCTGCACGGACACCGGGTTCGCACGGCGGTTGAGGACGTCGAGGACCTTGTCGACCACGCCGATGCGGGTCATGGTCGCGTCCGTGATGATCGTGACGCGCTCGACGCCGTTCATGTCGTGCAGGTACTGGATCGCGTTGGGCTCGAAGTACGTCTTCGCCGGCACCTTGAACCACTGCATGTTGTTGTTCCTCCGGCCGATCCGCTTGACGTTGATCAGGTTCACCGCGGTGACGTTGTTCGACACCGAGTTGCGCCCGTACGAGCCGCAGCCCAGCGTGAGCGAGGGAAGGAAGGCGTTGTAGATGTCGCCGATTCCACCGTGCGAGGACGGCGAGTTCACGATCACGCGGATCGCCTTGACGCGCTTGCCGAACTCCTTGATGAGAGCGTCGTCGGTCGCGTGGATCGCGGCCGAGTGGCCCAGGCCGTGGAACTCGACCATGCGCTCGGCGTAGTCGAGGCCCTGCTCCGTGGTCTCGGCGCGCAGCACCGCGAGCACCGGCGCGAGCTTCTCGCGGGTGAGGGCTCGCTCTCGCCCACGGTCGACACCTCGGCGAGGATGATCGAGGTCTCCTCGGGCACCGAGAAGCCCGCCTGCTCGGCGATCCACTGCGGCGACTTACCCACGACGTTCGGGTTGAGCTTGGCACCGGCGCAGTTCTCGCCGTTCGCCTGAACGCCGAAGATGAACTCCTCGAGCTTCGCCTTCTCGTCCGCCGTGACGCGGTACGCGTGGAGGCGGTCGAACAGCGCGAGCGCCTCGTCGTAGATCTCGGTGTCGAGGATGACGGCCTGCTCGGACGCGCACACCATGCCGTTGTCGAACGCCTTCGAGATCACCAGGTCGTTGATCGAGCGCTTGAGGACAGCGGACTTGTGCACGTAGGCGGGCACGTTGCCCGCGCCGACGCCCAGCGCCGGCTTGCCGCAGCTGTAGGCCGCCTTGACCATGGCGTTGCCGCCGGTCGCGAGGATCAGCGCGATGCCGTCGTGGTTCATGAGCAGGTTGGTCGCCTCGAGCGAGGGGTCTCGACCCACTGGATGCAGTGCTCGGGCGCACCCGCGGCGATCGCGGCGTCGCGCACGATCTTGGCGGCCGCGACGGACGACTTCTGCGCGCTCGGGTGGAACGCGAAGATGATCGGGTTGCGGGTCTTCAGCGCGATGAGCGACTTGAAGATCGCGGTCGAGGTGGGGTTGGTCACGGGGGTGACACCCGCGACCACGCCGACGGGCTCCGCGATCTCGGTGATGCCCGTGATCGGGTCCTCGCTGATGATGCCCACGGTCTTCATGGGGGCCATCGAGTGGGTCACGTGCTCGCACGCGAAGATGTTCTTGACGGCCTTGTCCTCGAACACGCCGCGGCCGGTCTCCTCGACCGCGAGGACGGCGAGCTCGCCGTGCTGGTTGAGGGCGGCGACCGAAGCCTTCTTCACGAGAAGGTTGACGTCGTCCTGAGTGAAGGTGGAGTAGGCGTCCAGCGCGCGCTGCGCGTTGGCGACGAGCGCGTCGATCGACTCCGCGACGGTGGTTTCCGCCGGCGTCTCCGGTGCGGTGGTAGTCATGGTGATTCGGCTCCTCTGGCGCGGGTTCCGGCCCCCTCCGGGCCTCGATCCCATGACTTCACGGTAGGACGCGTGCCGCCGGGATTCGACAGTCCTAGGTCCCAGGGACCATAGGCCCACTACCAGGCCCTTCATACCCCGGGGGCATCTTCACCAGGGGTTTTCGTGGCTTCCGGAGGGGGACGATGCCCCGCCCACCCGGGCATCGGCCCCCCGACTTCCGGGGTGGACGGCGCGTCGCGCACGCCTGCCCAGACGCCGACGGGGACCGGCGCCGTGCGGCGCCGGTCCCCGTCGGTCGAGGCGGGACTATCCCGTGAAGAGCGCGAACGCCTTGATGGCCGTCTGGCTCACGCCGTACAGCAGCGCGGCTCCCACGAGCACCCACAGGACATACGCGAGGGGCTGCGAGGCGCCCTTGTTCTGCGGCTCCTGTGCCATGGCTCAGGCCTCCTTTCCAGCGGCGGCCAGTTCGTGCGCCGCATTGTGCTTGCCGTGGTCGGGGATCGCGTCGGCGTGCTCGTGCCACTTCACGGCGACGGGACGCACCAGCAGGTTCGCGACGAATCCGATCGCGAGCACGCCCACCATGACGAGCAGCGACGGGCGGTACAGATCCGCTCCGCTGAGCCCGCGGGACTCGAGCAGGTCGAGCAGCCCGTTGATGATCAGCGGACCGGCCACGCCCGCGGCGGACCAGGCGGTCAGCAGGCGCCCGTGGATCGCGCCCACCTCGAACTCGCCGAACACGTCCTTGAGGTACGCGGGAATGGTCGCGAATCCGCCTCCGTAGAAGGAGATGATGACGACCACGAGCACGACGAATAGCACGAGGTTGGACGGGCCGAACAGCGCCACGGCCGTGTAGGCGAGAGCGCCGGCCCCCAGGTACATGACGTAGGTCGCCTTGCGTCCGAGCTTGTCCGACAGGCTCGACCAGCCGATGCGCCCGCCCATGTTGGCGAGCGACAGCAACCCGACGAAGCCGGCCGCCGCCGCGGCGGACACCGCGGGGAAGTAGTCCTCGATCATGGGCTTGGCGTTTTCGAGGATGCCGATTCCCGCCGTGACGTTCGTGAACAGCACCAGCCACAACATCCAGAACGGGAAGGTCTTGATCGCGTTCTTCGCGTTGACCTGGCCGCCGCTGCTGACCTTGGCGACGTGAGCCGTGGGCTCCCAGCCCTCGGGCTTGTAGCCCTGGGGAGGCACGCGGATCACCGCGGCTCCCAGCAGCATGAGGACGGCATAGCTGCCGCCGAGCGTGAGGTACGTCGGCACGAGCGCGTCGACCTCGTTCTCCGCGTACGCGCCCAGCAGGAACTGCGTGAGGGGCGCCGCGAGCATCGCGCCGCCACCGAATCCCATGATCGCGAGCCCGGTCGCGACGCCCGGGCGGTCGGGGAACCACTTGATGAGCGTCGACACGGGCGAGATGTAACCCAGGCCCAGGCCGATTCCGCCGATCACGCCGTAGCCGATGTAGACGAGCCACAGCTGGCCGATCGACACGGCAAAGCCGGCGACCAGGAAGCCCGTGACCCATGCCGCGGCCGCGAGCACCATGGTCTTGCGGGGGCCGTGACGCTCCATCCAGCGGCCCCCGAACGCGGCCGACAGGCCGAGCATGACGATCGAGATGGAGAAGATCACGCCGATCTGGGTGTGCGACGCGTCGAAGCGGTCGCGCAGCGCGTCCTTGAGGACGGAGTAGGCGTACACCTGGCCGATGCTCAGGTGGACGGCAAGAGCGGCAGGGGGCACCAGCCACCTGTTGTATCCGGGGGTGCGACGGTACGTTCTCGGTCAAGGATGGACATCGTTGTTCTCCCTTCGGGGGCTCACGACGTTGGGGGCAAGGGGGTTTTCGAAAAACGTTGTTACCTGACCTGAATGGTGGACTCCGTCGGGCACGGAATCGAAGGACCTAGGTCACGAGGAATGCGCGCGTCTCGATACACCCCCGGTATACGCTCGGAGGCGAGGGTCGGCGCTCGCCCGACCCGGCATCGTCCCGCCAGGAGGAGCCATGACCGCCGCACCCCGCTCTCTCGCTCACCTGCCCGTCGGCATCTTCGCGATCGCGATGGGCACGGGCGGTACGGCCGTCGCGTGGCATCGCGCCGCCGCGGCGATCGACGCGCCGGAGGGGGTCGGAATCGCGCTCGCCTGGCTCGGCCTCGCGGCGTTTGCCGCGGCGGCGGTCGCCTATGGCGCCAAGGTCGCCCTCCACGGCGCCGATGCCAGGGCCGAGTGGTCGCACCCCGTCACGTCGGCCTTTGTTGCGACGGTGTCCGTGTCGATGCTGGTGCTAGCGGTCGCCTTCCTCCCGGTCTCGCACGGGCTCTCCGCGGTGCTGTGGTGGGCGGGAGCGGCGCTGCAGGCGGCGCTGACAGTGCTCGTGATGCGCACGTGGATCGCGGACGCGCGCATCCAGGCCATGCACATTCATCCGGCGTGGTTCATCCCCGTGGTGGGCAACCTGGTCGCGCCGCTCGCGGGCGTTGACCACGCGCCGGCCGAGGTGACCTGGTACTTCCTCGGCGTGGGCGCGCTCTACTGGCTGGGCCTGCTGCCCGTGGTGCTCGGCAGGCTCTTCGTCGAGGGGGTCATCCCGCCGCGACTCGCTCCCACGCTCGCGATCCTCATCGCGCCGCCCGCGGTGGCGGCTCTCGCGTGGGTGCGGCTTGGCGGCGCATGGACCGATCCCCTCACGCTCATGCTGCTCGGCGTCACGCTGTTCCAGCTTGCGCTCCTCGCGGCGCAGGCCACGTCCCTGTTCCGCACGCCGTTTGCGGTGAGCGCGTGGGCGTATACGTTCCCCCTCGCCGCGGCGGCCTCGGCGATGTTCGCCGCCTTCGAGGGAGGGCTCTCCGCGGCCTCCGCATGGATCGGAGGCTTCGCGCTCGCCGCCGCCTCCGCGCTCGTGGTGGCGCTGGGTGCGCGCACCGTCATCGCGGTGCGCCGCGGCGAGCTCGTCACGGCGCACGGCTGACGCGGAACGCTCCGCGTCCCGCCTTAGTCGGTCACGACCTCGCCGGCCCACGCCCCGATGCCGCCGGTCAGGCCCACCGTCTGCTCGACGCCGTCGGCCGCCATCTCCTCGATCGCGACCTGCGAGCGGTTGCCCGAACGGCAGTACACCGCGTACTCGCCCTCGGGATCGAGCTCGGCCACCTCGGCATCGAAGGTCGCGCCCGAGACGTCGATGTTGACGGCACCGGGCAGGTGCCCCTCGGCAAACTCGGCGGGGGTGCGCACGTCGATGACCACCACGCCCTCGGTTGCCACGGCTTCCGCGAAGGTCTCCGCGGACACGTGAGCGCCGTCGAAGGCGAGCGCCTCCGGCTCGCCGCCGGAGCACGCGGACAGGGATAGGGCGGCGCCCAGGGCGGCCGCGAGCACGGCGAACTTCGCCGCGCGGGCGCGACGCGAGGGAAGAGTGAGAGTCATGCGGACACTATACCCCAGGGGGTATCGAGCACGAAAGCGCCCGGCCCCCTACGCCACCCGGATGAGCTTCTTGTTGACGAACTCGTCGGCGGCGAGCAGCCCCATCTCGCGCGAGGTGCCGGACCGCTTCACGCCGCCGAACGGCAGCTCCGGGCTGTCCGCGAGCACGCAGTTGACGTAGACCATGCCCGCCTCGATCGCGTCCGCGACGCGCTGGGCCTGCTCGGGGTCGGTCGTGTAGACGTACGAGCCCAGTCCGTAGGTCGTGTCGTTCGCGAGGGCCACCGCCTCCTCCTCGCTCGCGACGCGGTAGACCGCCGCGGCGGGACCGAACAGCTCCTCGCGGTACACGTCCATGTCGGAGGTGACGTCCGCGAGCACCGTGGGCGAGTAGTACGCGCCGTCGCGCGTGCCGCCCGCGACCAGCGTCGCGCCCTGCTCGACCGCGCGATCGACCTGCGCCTCGAGGCGCTCGGCAGCGGCGAGCGACGACAGCGGCCCCAGGACGGTGTCCTCGGCGAAGGGGTCGCCCATGGTGCACGCCGTCATGGCCGCGGTGAACTTCTCGAGGAACTCGTCGTAGAGCGAGTCGATCACGATGAACCGCTTGGGCGCATTGCAGGACTGGCCGTTGTTGTCCATGCGCGCCTCGACGGCGCCCTCCACGACCGCGTCGAGGTCGTCGGTCGACAGCACGATGAACGGGTCCGAGCCGCCCAGCTCGAGCGCGACCTTCTTGAGGTGCTGTCCGGCGAGGGCAGCCACGGCGGATCCTGCACGCTCGGAGCCGGTCACGGACACGCCCGCGATGCGGCGGTCGGCGATCATGGTCGCCGCCTGCTCATTCGACGCGTACACGTTGACGTAGGCGCCCTCGGGGAAGCCGGCGTCGCGGTACATCGCGGCGATTGCAGCGGCCGACTCGGGGCACTGCGGCGCGTGCTTGAGGATGATCGTGTTGCCCACCACGAGGTTCGGCGCGGCGAAGCGCGCCACCTGGTAGTAGGGGAAGTTCCACGGCATGATGCCCAGCAGCGCCCCCAGCGGAGAACGGCGGATCACGGCGGTGCCCTCGCCCAGGATCTCGAGCGGGGTGTCCGCCGTGATCGCGTCCGCGTTGTCCGCGTAGTACTCGGTGATGTCGGCGGCGAAGTCGACCTCGCCCAGCGCGGCCTCGAGCGGCTTGCCCATTTCGCGCACCACGATCGCGGCGAGCTCCTCGCGGCGCTCACGGTGGAGCTCGGCCACGCGGCGCACGAGCGCGGCGCGCTCGTCGACCGTCGACGTGCGGGACCAGCCCCTGAACGCGCCGTCCGCCGCCGCGAGCGCGGACTCGACGTCCGCCTCGGTCATCGTCGGGTATTCGGCCAGGCGCTCGCCGGTCGCGGGGTTCACCACTGCGTAGGTCATGTCTCTCCTCGGGTGCTCGGCGGCTACTCGGCCGGGATCAGGGTGTACTTGGTGGACAGGTATTCGTGAATGCCCTCGGCGCCGCCCTCGCGGCCCAGGCCCGACTGCTTGACGCCGCCGAACGGAGCGGCGGCATTTGAGACCACACCGGCGTTGAGGCCCATCATCCCCGTGTCGAGGAGATCGACCATGCGGTGCCCGCGCGCCAGGTCTCGCGTGTAGACGTAGGAGACCAGGCCAAACTCGGTCGAGTTGGCGAGCTCCACCGCCTGCGCCTCGGTCGCGAACGTCGCGATCGCGAGCACGGGGCCAAAGATCTCCTCGGTGAGGATCTCGCTGCCTGGCCGGACGCCCGTGACGACGGTCGGCGCGAAGAAGTGTCCCGGGCCGTCGAGGGCCGCGCCGCCGGTCGCGACCGCGGCGCCCCTGGCCACGGCATCGTCCACGAGCGAGGCCGACTTCTCGACCGCGGCCGCGTCGATCAGCGGCCCGATCTGCACCCCGTCCTCGGTGCCGCGACCTACCTTCATGACCCCGACGCGCGCGGTGACGCGACGCGCGAACTCCTCGGCGACGGACTCGTGCACGATGAACCGGTTGGCCGCGGTGCAGGCCTGGCCGATGTTGCGGAACTTCGCCGCGAGCGCGCCCTCGACGGCCGCGTCGAGGTCCGCGTCCTCGAACACCACGAACGGCGCGTTGCCGCCGAGCTCCATCGACACCCGCAGCACGCCGTCGGCGGCCTGCTTGAGGAGCGCGCGGCCCACCTCGGTCGAGCCGGTGAAGGACAGCTTGCGCAGCCGCGGGTCGGCGATGACGGGCGTCGAGACGCCGCGCGAGTCGGTCGTGGTGACCACGTTGACCACGCCGGCCGGCACGCCCGCCTCCTCGAGGATGCGCGCGAGCAGCAGCGTCGTGAGCGGCGTGAGCGCGGCGGGCTTGACCACCACGGTGCAGCCGGCCGCGAGCGCGGGCGCGATCTTGCGCGTCGCCATCGCGAGGGGGAAGTTCCACGGCGTGATGAGGTACGACGGCCCCACGGGCCGCTGCGACACCACCATCCGGCCGGTGCCCTCGGGATTGAGCCCGTAGCGACCGGTGATGCGCACGGCTTCCTCCGAGAACCACCGCAGGAACTCCGCGCCATACGCGACCTCACCGCGCGCCTCGGCGAGCGGCTTGCCCATCTCGAGCGTCATGAGCAGCGCGAGGTCCTCCTTGCGCTGCTGCGCCAGGTCAAACGCGCGGCGCAGGATCTCAGCACGCGCTCGAGGCGCGGTGGCGGCCCACGCGTCCTTCGCCTCGACCGCCGCGTCGAGGGCGCGCATTCCGTCCGCGGGAGACGCGTCGGCGATCGACAGGAGGGTCGCGCCGGTCGACGGGTCCGTGACGTCGAAGGTCGCGCCGGAGGACGATGCCTGCCACCGGCCCCCGATGAACAGACCGGTCGGCAGAGAGTCGAGAAGGGCGCGTTCGGCATCGCTCATGAGTTCACCTCCTGGCGGTTCGCGGCGAGCGCCGCGGCGACCACGTCGAGGCCCTCGTGAAGGAGAGCATCGCCGATGCTCAGGGGTGGCAGGAAGCGGATGACGTTGCCGTGCGTGCCGCACGTGAGCACGATCACGCCGTTCGCGATCGACGCGCGCGCGACCGCCCCGGCGAGGGCCGCGTCCGGGCGCCCCTCCGCGTCGACGAACTCGATCGCCATCATGGCGCCGCGCCCGCGCACCTCGGCGATGCGGGGATCGCCCGCGCGCATCGCCTCGAGGCGCGACGCGAGCACCTCGCCGATCTCCCGCGCTCGCTCGACCAGGCCGTCGTTCTCGAAGGCCTCGAACGACGCGAGCGCGGCGGCGCACGCGATCGGGTTGCCGCCGTACGTGCCGCCCAGCCCGCCCACGTGGGACGCGTCCATGATGTCGGCGCGACCGGTCACCGCGGCGAGCGGCAGTCCCGCAGCGATCCCCTTGGCGGTGGTGACGAGGTCGGGCTCGACGCCAAACAGCTCCGACGCGAACATCGCGCCCGTGCGGGCGAAGCCCGTCTGCACCTCGTCCGCGATGAAGACCACGCCGTTGTCGCGACACCACGCGGCGATCGCGGGCAGGAAACCCTCGGCGGGAACGATGAACCCGCCCTCGCCCTGGATCGGCTCGATGATGACGGCCGCGAGGTTGGCCGCGCCCACCTGCTTCTCGATCACGTCGATCGCGCGTGCAGCGGCGGCCTCTCCGGACAACCCATCGCGCAACGGATACGAGGCCGGGGCGCGATACACCTCGGCCGCGAAGGGGCCGAACCCGCTCTTGTAGGGCATGGACTTCGCGGTGAGCGCCATCGTGAGGTTCGTGCGGCCGTGATACGCGTGGTCGAAGGCCACGACGGCCTGGCGGCCCGTGAACTTGCGCGCGATCTTCACGGCGTTCTCGACGGCCTCCGCGCCGGAGTTGAAGAGCGCCGACTTCTTCTCGAAGGCGCCGGGGGTGACCCGGTTGAGCGCCTCCGCGACCTCCACGTAGCCCTCGTAGGGCGAGATCATGAAGCACGTGTGGGTGAACTGCGCGGCCTGGCGTTGCACGGCCTCGACCACGCGCGGGTGGGCGTTGCCCACCGAGGTCACGGCGATTCCCGAGCCCAGATCGATGAGCGAGTTGCCGTCGGCATCGACCACGACTCCCCCGCCGGCGGCGACGGCCGCGATGGGAACCGTGTGCCCCACGCCCGCGGCCACGGCGGCGGCCTTGCGCGCGAGCAGGTCGCGCGACCGCGGTCCAGGGATCGCGGTGACGAGCCGGCGCTCCTGCGCCAGGCCCGGGCCTCCCAGCGGGATGGCCTGAGTCTCGACGGCGCTCATGACTGCGAGCCTAGGGCGAGTCCGTCGGTGACTTCTAGGGCGGCGTCGATGACGTCGAGCCCGCGGCGCAGCTCGTCCTCCGTGATGACGAGCGGTGGCGCGAGGTGTGTGCGGTTGAAGTGCAGGAACGGCCACACCCCCGCCTTCTTGCACGCCGAGGCAAACGCGGCCATGGGGGCGGCGTCCGCCCCGGACGCGTTGAAGGGCACCAGCGGCTCGCGCGTCTCGCGGTCCCTCACCAACTCGACGGCCCAGAACAACCCCGCGCCGCGCACGTCACCCACCGAGGGGTGCGTCTCGAGCCAGCGCGTCACGGTCGGTTCGACCACGCGCGTCCCGAGGTCGCGCACGCGCTCGAGGATTCCGTCCCGCGCGAAGACCTCGAAGGTCGCGACACCCGCGGCGCACGCGAGCGGATGGCCGGAGTACGTGAGCCCGCCGGGGAAGGCACGCTGATCGAAGGCGCGCGCGATGTCTCCCGAGATCACCACGCCACCCAGCGGCACATAGCCCGAGTTGACCCCCTTGGCGAACGTGATGAGGTCGGGCACGACGCCGTGCGCCTGGAAAGCGAACCACTCGCCCACGCGCCCGAATCCCACCATGACCTCGTCCGCAATGAGCACGATCCCGTGGCGGTCGCACAGCGCGCGCACGCCCTGCAGATACCCGGGCGGCGGCACCAGCACGCCGTTGGTGCCCACGATGGTCTCGAGGACGATCGCCGCGATGGTCGACGCGCCCTCGAGCATGATCACCTGCTCGAGGTGCGCGAGAGCGCGCTCGGCCTCCTCCTCGGGGGTGGTCGCGCCCCACGCGGAGCGGTAGAGGTAGGGACCGAAGAAGTGGACGATGCCCGGGTCGGCGGGCTCGTTGGGCCACCGCCGGGGGTCTCCCGTGAGCGCGATCGCGGTCGAGGTGTTGCCGTGATAGCTGCGGTACATCGCGAGCACCTTGCGCCTGCCGGTCGAGAGGCGTGCCATGCGCACGGCGTTCTCGTTGGCGTCGGCGCCGCCGTTGGTGAAGAACACCTTCTCGAACGGCTCTCCAGCGACCTCGACGATCCGCCGCGCGAGCTCCCCGCGGACGTCGTTCGCGAACGAGGGCTGCACGGTCGCGAGGCGGCGCGCCTGGCGCTCGATCGCCGCGACCAGGTCGGGATGCTGGTGACCCAGGTTGAGGTTCACCAGCTGAGACGAGAAGTCGAGGTAGCGGTTGCCCTCGTAGTCCCAGAACTCGGATCCCGCGCCGCCCTCGACGGGCAGCGGGTCGATCGTCGCCTGGGCGCTCCACGAGTGAAACACGTGACCGCGGTCGTCGGCGCGCACGCGCGCCTCCTGCCCGGTCATCGCCTGCTGCGCTGTCATGGCGCTCCTTGATGAGTGGTGCTCGGTGGTGGCGGGAACTCAGTGGTTGCTGGGGAAGCCCAGGTCGATCTGCGACTCGCTGGGCTGGGGCCACCGCGTGGTGACCACCTTGCTGCGCGTATAGAAGTGGATCGACTCGGGACCGTAGATGTGCGAGTCGCCGAACAGCGACTGCTTCCAGCCGCCGAACGAGTACGCCCCGATCGGCACGGGCAGCGGCACGTTGATGCCCACCATGCCCACCTGGATGTCGAGCTCGAAGCGGCGCGCGGTGCCGCCGTCGCGGGTGAAGAGCGCCGTGCCGTTGGCGAACGGGTTCGCGTTGACCAGCTCGACGGCCTCCTCGTAGGACGCCGCGCGCACGACGGACAGCACGGGGCCGAAGATCTCGTCGTCGTAGACCCGCATGCCCGGGCGGACGTGGTCCACGAGCGACGTGCCCACGAAGAAGCCATCACCCGCGAACTCCGCGAGCGTGCCGTCGACCACCACGGTCGCGCCCTCGGCGGCCGCGCCGGCGACGTAGCCGGCGACGCGGTCGCGGTGCTCGCGCGTGATGAGCGGGCCCATCTCGGACGCGGGGTCAGTGCCGGGGCCGATGCGCAGGCGCGCCATGCGCTCGGCGACCTTGGCGACCAGGGCATCGGCCGTCGTGTCTCCCACCGCGACCAACACGGAGATCGCCATGCACCGCTCTCCGGCCGAGCCATACGCGGCCGACACGGCGGCGTCTGCCGCCCCGTCGAGGTCGGCATCGGGCATCACGATCATGTGGTTCTTCGCACCGCCGAGCGCCTGAACGCGCTTGCCGTGACCGGCCGCGCGCTCGTAGATCGACCGCGCGATGGGCGTCGACCCCACGAAGCTCACGGCCCCCACGGCGGGAGAGTCGAGGATCGCGTCGACGGCCTCCTTGTCGCCGTGAACGACGTTGAGGACGCCGGGCGGCAGTCCCGCCTCCTCCCACAGCCTGGCGAGCAGGACCGATGCGCTCGGGTCCTTCTCCGACGGCTTGAGGATCACGGCGTTGCCCGCCGCGAGCGCCGAGGCACTCATCCACAGCGGGACCATGACGGGGAAGTTGAACGGGGTAATCGCGCCCACGACGCCGACCGGCTGCTTGAGCGTGTGAACGTCGACGCCGCCCGCGACCTGGGTCGAGTGCTCTCCCTTGAGGAGGTGCACCAGCCCGGCCGCGAACTCGACGTTCTCGATGCCGCGGCTGATCTCACCCTTGGCGTCCGCGAGCACCTTGCCGTGCTCGCGCGTGATGACCGCGGCGATCTGGTCCTGACGCTCGATGAGCAGTTGACGCATGCGGAAGAACACGTCGGCGCGTCGCACCAGGCCCATCGCGGCCCACGTGCGCTGCGCCTCGACGGCCACCGCGATCGCCGCGTCAACCTCGGCGGTCGACGCGAAGGCCACCTGCGCGACCTGGGCACCCGTGGCCGGGTCGAACACGGGTCCCGTGCGCTCTGCCGCGCCGGCCTCGGTTCCACCGATGTGGTGACGGATGACGTCCACTGGTCTCCCTCCATGCGCGGCTCGGACACTCTGAGTGACGCGCCATCACTTGCTCGTGAGCCAAGATTCACACATAGGATGCACAGATGGAGATCGCCGAACGTCGCGATATCGACACCCGCCGAACGAATCGTCCGAAGCGCTCGGCGCTGGCGGCGCTGCCCACCGTGGGCGAGCTTCTCGAGGACGATGCCTTCCGGGCCGGTGTGCCCGAGGTGGTGGTCGGAGGCGCCGCCCTCGAGGCCCCCGTGAGGTGGGTGCACACCTCCGAACGGGGCGACATCGCGCGCATGCTCGAGGGCCGCGAGCTGTTGCTGTCGATGGGCACCGCGTGGCCCGACACGGACGCCGAGCTGCGCCGCTTCATCGAAAGCCTGGTCGAGGCCGGCGTCTCCGCGCTGGTGCTCGAGCTCGGCACGCGCTACTCCGAGACCCCGCCGGTCGTGCGCGACGCGGCGCAGCGCGCGGGGCTCGCGTTGATCGTCCTTCACCGCGAGGTGAGGTTCATCGCGCTCACCGAGGCGGGCCACAGCCGCATCATCGCGGGCCAGATGGCGGCCCTCAAGGCGCGCGACGAGGTCCGAGAGCTGTTCACGAGCCTCACGCTGCGCGGCGCCCCGGCGGACCACGTGGTGCGCGAGCTCGCGCGCACGCTCGGCTCGCCCGTGGTGCTCGAGAGCCTCGCGCACGAGGCCCTCATCTCGGAGGTGCCGTCCGGCTCCGAGGCCGCGGTGCTCGCCGATTGGGAACGCCGCTCGCGCGCCGCACACCGCGAGGCGTCCGATGAGGACGGCTGGCTCGTGGTTCCCGTCGACGCGCGCGGCAAGCGGTGGGGATCGCTCGTCGCGCTGCCCGGACCGCCGCATGCCGCGGGGCGACGCAACGTGCTCATCCAGGGAGCGATCGCTCTCGCGCTCGGGCGCCTGGCCGACGGCGGCGCGGACGAGTGGGCAACCCTCGCGCGCCGTCACCTCCTCGATCCGCTCCTCGCCGGCCGCTTCGCGACCTCCGAGGCGGTCACCGCACGCCTCGAGGCCGCCGGGGTGCCCGTCGCCGGACGCCTCCTGTACGGCCTCGCGCTGCGCGGGGCCGCGCACTCGGCGACCGCGGTCGAGGCCTGGGCGCTCACCCTCGGCGGGCGCGCCCGCGCGCTCGCCCTGCCCGACCGGACCGGCGGGCCGCTGACGGTCGTGCTGCTGTCGCAGCCCGCGCATCGTCCCCTCGACGACTCCTCGCTGGCCGCGCTGCTGCGCACGCTTGGGGAGGGAAGCCGCGTGTCCGCGACCGTGGGCCGCGCGGCCTCGGGAGTCGACGCCGCGGTGCTGTCGCTGCACGAGGCGATCGACAACGCGGCCGAGGCCCCCACGGGCGCCGTGCTGTGGGTCGAGCGGCGTCCCCTCGCGCGGCTGCTGTCGAGCCTGCGCGACGATCACCGGCTGATCGACCACGGCGAGCGCATGCTCGCGCCGATCATCGAGCACGATCAGCGCGTGGGCGGCGACCTCCAGCGGGTGCTGCGCGCGGCGCTCGCGCACCCGGGCAACAGGACCGCCGCCGCGCGGGCGGCTCACCTCTCGCGATCGGTGTTCTACCAGCGCCTCGAGCTCATCTCGACGCTGCTCGACGTGGACCTGGAGGACGGGGAGACGCAGACCGCGCTGCACATCGCGCTGTTGTCGCGGCCGGGCACGCGCGGGTAGGCGACTCGCCGCGGGCCGTCAGCGCGCCGCGGGCCGTCAGCGCGCGAGGTAGACCTTGCGCAGGGTCTCGGTCACGGTCCACGTGGTGGCCATGCCCGCGCCGAGCCGCACGAGCGAGCCGGGGCCCACCTCGAGCGACACGGGCCCGCCTGCGGCTGCCGCGATGTCGATGCGCGCGCGGCCCGACAGCACCACGAAGGCCTCGTCCACCTCAATGTCCGTCGCGACCCCCGGCGTCATCACCCACACGCCGAGCTCGGCGTCCCCTAGTTCGCCCAGCGCCACGTCGCCCGTGGCCGGCGTCCCGTCGACCACCTGAGCGGCCGGGAGGGGTGCGGTGGCCACGTCGATCGCGGCGGCATCCACGGCGGTGCCCGGGCGCAGCATCTCTGTCACGAGTCGAAGCCCATGCCCACGGCGTCGAGGCCGCGCAGGAGGAGGTTGCGCCTGCCCTCGCGGTGATCCGCGCGGTCGAGCGACCAACGGGTCGCGTTGATGCCGAGGCTCGCGAGCGGCTCGGGAGGGAAGGGCAGCGGCTTCTCCCTGACCATGCGCAGCCCGGTGCGCTCGGTCTCCTCTCCCGCGAGCAGGTCGAGCATGACGTTCGCGCCGAACCTCGTTGCGCCCACGCCCAGCCCGGTGAAGCCGAGCGCATACGCGACCGCGCCGTCGCGCGCGGTCCCGAAGAACGCGCAGAACCGCGAGCTCGTGTCGATCGCTCCGGCCCAGCGGTGCGTGATCGTCACCCCCTCGAGCTGAGGGAACGTGGTCAGCAGGTGACTCACGAGCCGCTCGTAGGACGCGGGCCGGTCCTGATAGGACGCCTTGAGACGGCCTCCCGCGTGATAGATCGCGTCGTAGCCACCGAAGAGGATGCGGTTGTCGCGCGTGAGCCGGTAGTAGTGGAACTGGTTGCCCACGTCCGCGACGCCCTGGCGCCCCTCCCACCCGATGCTCGCGAGCTGCGCCGCAGTGAGCGGCTCCGTCATCACCACGTAGTCGTACACGGGCACGGTCATGAGCCGGTTGCGCCTCAGCAGCGGACGGAACGCGTTGGTCGCGAGGGCCACGCGCGACGCGCGCAGCTCGCCGTCCCGCGTGAGGAGCACGGGCCCGTCCTCGAGCGCCATCACGGGAGAGTCCTCGAAGATCTCGACCCCCAGGTCCGCGGCGACCCTCGCGAGCTCGGCGGCGAGGCGGCCAGGATGGACCATCGCGGTGTCGTGGGGACTCACGCTGCCCGCCAGGTACGTCGGCGAGTTCACGAGCGTGCGGGTCGATGCGGCGTCGAGGAAGCCGGGGTCGTCGCGCAGCCAGTCGACCTGGTGCGGCTCGACCGCGACCGCCAGAGTGCCGTTGCGCTCCCAGTGGACGTCCATGCCGTAGCGCGCGACAGTCGCCTCGATCTCGTCGAGATTCTCGAGACCGAGCCGCTCGAGCGTGTCGATCTCGTCGGGCCAGCGGCTCGCGCCGTTCTCGTACCCATGGGTGAGGCTCGCCTCGCAGAAGCCGCCGTTGCGTCCCGAGGCCGCCCAGCCGACTCGCCGCGCCTCGACCACCACCACGCGCAGGCCGGGATCGCGCTCCTTCGCGAGCACCGCGGTCCACAGCCCGCTGTAGCCGCCGCCCACGATCGC
Organism: Demequina sediminis; assembly: GCF_030296675.1. GTDB lineage: Bacteria > Actinomycetota > Actinomycetes > Actinomycetales > Demequinaceae > Demequina > Demequina sediminis. The sequence continues at coordinate 1,446,747 of NZ_AP027736.1, forward strand.
GAGGTCGGCCTCGTGCCGCCCCGCGAGCGTGGGGAAGCGCCGCGCGGGCGCGTCGTCGATCCAGAACGGCGACAGCCGCGACGGCGCGAGCGCCGCCTCGATGGCCGCGCCCGCTGGGCGGTGACGCTCGAACACCGTGGTGCCCACGCCTCTCACATCCTCACGCTGAGGGCCGCGCAAGCTGCCGCGGCCGGTACCCGCATCCAAACCCACCCCGCCGCCCGCGCGCAATGCCCCACCCCGGCATCGTCCCCGCGCACGACGCTCTGTCCGGACAGGGCCCTGCGCAGGGACGATGCGCCGGTACCCCTGGATTTCCTGGCGCACCATCCGCTACCGTCGAGAGCGCGCACCCGCCCACGGCGGGCGGCGCACGACCGGCCAGCGCCAGGCCGGCGACCGGTCGTCATCTCCTCACAACACATGCCCGTCGCCAGGCCGGTCGGGTGGAGGAAACATGGCTATCGAGCTCGACCGGGCCCGCATCGCTCAGCTCATCGAGGAGCAGACCGCTCTTCTCAACTCGCGCACCGTGAAGTCCAAGGCGATGTACGTGCACGCCTCCGAGCACCTCTCGGGCGGCGTCGCCTCCAGCTATCAGGGCCGCGACCCGTGGCCCATCTACATCGACTCCGGCAGCGGCGACCGCATCACCGACGTCGATGGCAACGAGTACTACGACTTCCACAACGGCTTCGGCTCGATGGTGCAGGGTCACGCGCACCCCGCGATCGGGGAGGCGCTCGCGAAGCGGTACCCGCTCGGGACGCACTTCGCGGCGGCCACCGAGGACGTGATCGACGTCGCCGACGAGCTGGCGAGGCGCTGGGGACTGCCCAAGTGGCGCTTCACCAACTCGGGCTCCGAGTCCACGATGGACGCGATCCGCATCGCGCGCGCCTACACGGGCCGCGACACCGTGATGAAGATCTTCGGTTCGTACCACGGCCACCACGACACCGTCATGGTGTCGATCGGCGTCGAGTACGACAAGATCGGCGACCGCGACAATCTCGCGTCGCTGCCCTACGGCGGCGGCATCCCGCAGTCCACCGTGGACATGACCATCGCGGTGCCGTTCAACGACGCGGAGGCGATGGAGCGGCGGATCGTGCGACTCGACGCCGAGGGCCGCAAGCCCGCGTGCGTCATCATGGAGGCCGCCATGATGAACCTGGGCGTGGTCCTGCCCGAGCCGGGCTACCTCGAGGCCGTGCGCGACATCACCACGCGCCACGGCATCGTGCTGATCTTCGACGAGGTCAAGACGGGGCTCGCGATCGCGGCGGGCGGCGCGACGGAGAAGTTCGGCGTGACCCCGGACATGGTGACGCTCGCCAAGGTGCTGGGCGGCGGTCTGCCGTCGGGCGCGATCGGCGGCTCGGCAGAGGTCATGAGCGTGGTCGAGGACCACACGGTTTACCAGGTGGGAACCTACAACGGAAACCCGCTGTCGATGGCCGCGGCCAAGGCGTCTCTGCTCGAGGTGCTGACGCCCGCAGCGTACGAGCGGCTGGGCGAGCTCAACGACCGGATCGTGGCCGGCTGCCAGGCGGTCATCGAGAAGTACGACCTCCCCGGCTATGCCGTGGGCATCGGGTCGAAGGGCTGCGTGACGTTCTCGACCGAGAAGATCGTGGACTACGAGACCTTCAAGAACGCGCAGGATGTCGAGCTGTGCGACCTCGCGTGGCTGTGGAACATGAACCACGGGATCTTCATGACGCCGGGCCGCGAGGAGGAGTGGACGCTGTCGGTGGTGCACTCGGACGAGGCGATCGACGCCTACGTGCGCGTGTTCGACGAGCTTGCGGCTGCGCTGACCGCGTAGGCGCAGGAGGCCGGTCCGGTGGGGTCCCGTTGAGGGGCGGGACCCCGTCGGCGCCGGCTTGGCGCATACGATCTTGCGATTCTCGGGCGGTGTGAGGGCTTCGCGCAGAGGATCTTGTGATTGTTCTGCCGTGGGGCTTGGCGCGGTGAGGCGTGGGGTGTGTCGTGGGGTGTGTCGTGGGGTGTATCGCGCGCAGTACGTCGCGCGGGGCGCGCCGGGGTCGCGCCGGGGTCGCGTCGGGGCAGGTCTGTGGGATGCGTCGAGGGGCAGATCGCACCACGCGATGCGCGAGGCCGAATTCGCGCCCCGAAACCGCAAGATCCTATGCGCGAAGCGCCAGGCCCGTCCCGCCACGCTTCACCTCGCGGACCCGCCACACCTCGCGGTACCGCCACCCTCACATGACGGTGATGCCGCGGCGCGCGAACTGCTGCTTGACGCGCTCGATGAGCTCCTTGTCCGGCGGCTGCGTGTTCTCGAGAAGGTACGGCTCGCCCGTCGCCGCCCACTTGTCGCGTCCAAGCTGGTGGAACGGCAGCACCTCGAGGCGCTGCACCCCGTCGAGTGTCGCGACGAAGTCGGCGATCGCGTCGACGTTCTCGACCGCGTCCGTGAGGCCGGGTACGAGCACAAACCGGATCCACATGGTCTTGCCCAGGTCGGAAAGGCGCCGTGCGAAGTCCAGCGTGGGCTGCAGCTCGCGACCGGTCACCCGCTTGTAGGTCTCCGGCAGCCCCGACTTGATGTCGAGAAGCACCAGGTCCACGTAGTTGAGGTCGTCGTCGCTGAGGCGCGCTCCCAGCAGCCCGGCGGTGTCGAGAGCGGTCTGCACGTTGAGGTCGTGGCAGCGGCGGAAGATGTTCATGACGAACTTCGACTGCAGCAGCGGCTCCCCGCCCGAGATGGTGAGCCCGCCGCCCGTGACCTTCATGATGGTCGCGTAGCGGGTGACCTTCTCCATGACCTCGTCGACGGTGTGGCGCTTGCCGTCACGCATGCGCCAGGTGTCGGGGTTCTGGCAGAACTGGCAGCGCATGCCGCAGCCCGCGAGGAAGAGTGTCATGCGCGTGCCGGGACCGTCCGCGCCGGTGACCAGGTCCCACGAGTGGACCGATCCGGTCTGGTGGTCGCGAATCAGGTCGGCGGCGGCGATCTCCTGGTCGGCGATCTCCATAGGCGGCGCGTCGAGCACGGGAGCAGCCACAGGAGCAGCCACCGGGGCGGCAACGGCCGCAGCCGCGCCCGCCTCCACGGGAAGGGTGTCATCGGTCATGGGGGGACCTCCTAGAGCCGAGCATAGAGAGCGGCGCCCCGCCCCGGAGGGGCGGGGCGCCGCGGGGTTGTCCTGTCTGGTCGGACGGAGCTACAGGCCCGCGTGGAAAGTGCGGGAGAGCACGTCGAGCTGCTGCTCACGCGTCAAACGGACGAAGTTCACCGCGTATCCGGAGACGCGAATCGTGAGCTGAGGGTAGTTCTCCGGGTGCTCCATGGCGTCCTCGAGGACCTCGCGGTTGAGGACGTTCACGTTGACGTGGAAGCCGTTCGACACGTTGTACGCGTCGAGGATGCCCACCAGGTTCTTGACCTGGTCCTCACGGGTGCGACCGAGTCCCGAGGGCACGATCGACGTGGTGAGGGAGATACCGTCCTGGGCCTCCGAGTACGGCAGCTTCGCGACGGAGAGGGCCGAGGCCATCACGCCGTGAACGTCGCGTCCGTTCATGGGGTTCGCACCCGGCGCGAACGGCTCGCCAGCGCGGCGACCATCCGGGGTGTTGCCGGTGTGCTTGCCGTAGACCACGTTCGAGGTGATGGTGAGCACCGACTGCGTGTGCACCGCGTTGCGGTACGTGGGCTGACGGCGCACCTTCTCCATGAAGCGACCCACCAGGTCGACGGCGATGTCGTCGACGCGGTCGTCGTCGTTGCCGTAGCAGGGGAACTCGCCCTCGACCTCGTAGTCCACCGCGAGGCCCGACTCGTCGCGAATCGGACGCACCGTGGCGTACTTGATCGCGGACAGCGAGTCCGCCGCGACCGAGAGGCCCGCGATGCCGCACGCGAGGGTGCGCAGGATGGTGCGGTCGTGCAGCGCCATCTCGATGCGCTCGTACGCGTACTTGTCGTGCATGTAGTGGATGACGTTGAGCGCATCGACGTAGGTCTCGGCGAGCCAGTCGAGCAGCTTGTCGTAGGCCTCCATCACGGTGTCGAAGTCGAGAACCTCGTCCATGATCGGCGTCGAGACCGGGGCGACCTGCTTGCCCGAGATCTCGTCGCGGCCGCCGTTGATCGCGTACAGCATCGACTTGGCGAGGTTGACGCGCGCTCCGAAGAACTGCATCTGCTTGCCCACGGTCATGGCGGACACGCAGCACGCGATCGCGGAGTCGTCACCGCACGTGGGGCGGATCAGCTCGTCGGACTCGTACTGGATGGCCGAGGTGTCGATCGACACCTTCGCGCAGAAGTCCTTGAATCCCTGCGGGAGGCGGTCGGACCAGAACACGGTCAGGTTCGGCTCGGGCGCGGGGCCAAGGTTGTACAGCGTCTGCAGGTAGCGGAACGACGTCCGCGACACGAGCGGGCGGCCGTCCTCGCCGATGCCACCGATGGTCTCGGTGACCCACGTCGGGTCGCCGGAGAACAGCGCGTCGTACTCGGGGGTGCGCAGGAAGCGCACGATCCGCAGCTTGATCACGAAGTCGTCGATGATCTCCTGGGCCTGCGCCTCGGTGAGCACGCCATCGGCGATGTCACGCTCGAGGTAGATGTCGATGAAGGTCGAGGTGCGACCCAGCGACATCGCGGCACCGTTCTGCTCCTTGACCGCGGCGAGGTACGCGAAGTACAGCCACTGGACGGCCTCGCGGCCGTTGGTCGCGGGCTTGGAGATGTCGAAGCCGTACGAGGCCGCCATCTGCTTGAGCTCGCCGAGCGCCTTGATCTGCTCGGAGTTCTCCTCGCGGTCACGGATGATGTCCTCGGTCGAGCGCTCCATGTCGAGCTCGATGCGCTCGACCTTCTTGGCCTCGATGAGAGCGTCGACGCCGTAGAGCGCGACGCGGCGGTAGTCGCCGATGATGCGGCCGCGGCCGTACGAGTCCGGCAGTCCCGTCACGATGTGAGAGCTACGTGCGGCGCGCACGTTCGGCGGGTACGCGTCGAACACGCCGTCGTTGTGGGTCTTGCGGTACTTGGAGAAGATCTCCTCGAGCTCGGGCTTGACCGGGTAGCCGTAGGTCTCGAGCTCCTTGACCACCATGCGCCAGCCGCCGAACGGCATGATCGCCCGCTTGAGCGGCGCATCGGTCTGGAGGCCCACGATGACCTCGTTGTCCTGGTCGATGTAGCCGGGACCGTGCGACGTGATGAGCGCCGGGGTCTCCCAGTCGACGTCGTAGACGCCCTTCTCGCGCTCCTCGGGGAACATCGCGGAGAGCTTCTCCCAGATGCCGGTGGTGCGCTCGGTGGGGCCCGCGAGGAACGAGTCGTCGCCCTCGTACGGCGTGTAGTTCGCCTGGATGAAGTCACGGACGTTGACCTCGTCGCACCAAGCGCCGGCGGTGAAGCCGCGCCAGGCGTGTGCGCGGGGGTCGCCCGCGTCGTCCTGAATGGTGTCGCTGTTGACGGCTTCAGCAGTCATGGCCTGTACTCCCTCTCCCTGGGTGAACGCCCTTGTGGGGCTAGCGGCGAGCGGTTTCTTCCCAGTCCGGGTGACCGGGGATTCCGACTTCTTCACGGTACGTCCGGGGGCATCGGGAATCCCGGGACCAAGTGCCTGACATTGTTTTCTGTTCTCGTTTCGAGGTGCGTCAAGGGGTCGCAAGGGCCGATGCGGTGGCCGTCAGCGCCACTCGGCCCGGCAGCCAGTCCGCGCCAAAGAGCACGGGAGTGGAGAGCGCGACGCTCACCTCCACGGTGGTCCCGTCGGGGGACGATGCCCGGGTCAGGATCGCGCCCGGCATCCCCTGGCGAGCGGCGGAGGCGGCGAAGTGCTCGCGGGCCTCGTCCGCGAGCCGGTCCGGGTCCAGCGTGGCGGGCCCCTCCCCCACTCCCGTGGCGTAGTACGCGTCGAGGTCGATCGCGTCGGCCGCCGCGAGCGCGGTCTCGTCCGCGACGTGCGCGAGCCGCGCGCGCTGCAGCTGGACGTGAGTGATCGCCGCGACCGTCACCACGGCGGCAAGCAGCACCCCGATCAGCCCGATCGTGAGCACGGTGACCGAGCCCTCGTCATTGCGACGGTCGACAAGCCGGCGTCTCATGGCACGTAGCCGTCGACGGGGCTCGCGGCCGTCGCATCGAGCGTCACGCGCGCGGGGATGACGGCGCTGACGAAGGCGGGGACGCCGGGCAGCGCGACGTCGATCTCGACGCGCGCCCGCACGGTCGAGCCCGCGCTCAGACACTGCGCGTCGCAGTCGAGTTCGACGCGCGCCGCACCGATCCCGAAGTCCCCGGCCACCACCTCGGCGGCCAGGGCCGCCGACTCACGGGCTGCCTGGGTGGCGGCGGCGGGCTCGAGTCCCGCGTCGAGCGCGTCGAGGCCCGTGACGACAGCGGCCCTGGCGGCGGCATACGCCGCGCCCTCGGCGGCGTAGGCGCCTGCCTGGACCCGCGTCATCGCGACCACCAGGTAGAGGATCGGCAGGAGCAACACGAGCGTGAGCGCGAGGAACTCGACCGCCGCGGCGCCGTCGTCCCCACCCGGACCACCCCCGCGCGGCCGGTGCCCGCGCGACTCGTCACGGGGCATCGTCCACCCCCTCGAGCAGCGCGCGCCCGCCCGCCTCGACGCGGCCGCCATCCCACAGCGCGAGCACGGGAACGGACGCGTCGAGGGTGATCCGCACGCCCGCGCGGCCGCCCACGGGAAGGTGTTCGACGGTGACCGTGGGCGCGATCCCCAGCGACGACTCGGCGCACGCGGCCGCGCGCGCGGCGCCGGCATCGTCCCCCTGCCGCGCGACCGCGGCGACTCTCGCCCCTCCGACGCGCACGCGGTGAGCGTGCTGCGCACGTGAGACGCGAGCACGATCTGCAGCACACCGAGAGCGACCGCCACCACCAGCGCCGCGACCAGCACAAACTCGACGGCGGCGCTGCCGGCGTCAGCCTCCCGTGACCGACTCAAGGGCCGTGGTGAACATCTCGCCGAGCGCGGGCCCAGCCAGTGCCCAAATCGTGGCCACGAGCCCGGCCGTCATCAGCGTGATGAGCACCCAGCCGGGCACATCGCCGCGGTCGTCGAGTCTCCAGTCACTGTCCTCCATGTGTTCCCCCTTTTCTCATGCGCCCCAACGGAGCGCCACCAGGCCCGGATACAGCGCGAACACCACTGTCACCGGCAAGATCAGCAGCACGACGGGCACGAGCATCGCGATCTCGCGCTTGCCGCCCTCCTCGAGCAGCGCCTGACGCGTGCGGTCGCGGATGTCGCCGGCCTGCGCGTGGAGCACCTCCGCAAGAGGCGTGCCGCGATCGAGCGCGGTCGCGATCGCGTCGCAGAACGCCGTCACCACCGGCTCGTCGACACGGCCGGCGAGTGCGTCGAGCGCCGCGGCCAGGGGGCGGCCCGCGCGCACGTCCGCCACTACGCGTCGCAGCTCCTCGCCAAGCGGTCCTCCGGTGATGGCCGCGACCCGTTCCAGGGCCGCGGGCACGGACTCCCCCGCGACCACCGCGAGGGCCAGCATCTCGGCCGCGGGCGGGAGGTCGGTACGCACCCGCGCGGCGCGCGCCGCGGCACGGCGGGACAGCGCGATATCGGGCCCGATCGCTCCCGCGGCGCCACCGGCAGCCGCCACGGCGATCACCACGACGGGGCCCGCCCCTCGCGCGGCCGCCAGCGCGCCGCCCATCACCAGTCCCGCGATGAGCCCGGCGGCGCCACCGATGAGTCCGTGTGCGCGATGGCGCGCGACCGTCGACGCTGACCCGGCGCGCGCGAGCATGCGCTCGACCTCGGCTGTCGGGCGGCCCCACCGTTGACTCCACCGCAGGATGTCCCCCGCTACGGGGGCGACCACACGCGCGAGCATCGGGGCGGGGGCGTTCGCGCTGCGCGTCGCACGCAGGCGCGGAGCGAGGCGCCTCTCGAGCGAGAACCGACGCGCATCGGCCCACGCCCACACCAGCGCGAGGCCCAGCCCCAACGAGACGGCCGCGAGCGCCGTCATCGGAGCACCCGCTCTTCGACGGGCAGCCTGCCAAAGGCGCGCATGAGTCGGTAGGCGCCCAGGCTTGCGGCGGCGCCGCCGAGGAGCACCATGACCCCGGTGGGCGTGTCGAACGCCTCAAGCCCTCCTGGTCGGGTCGCCAGCATCGCGAGCAGGACCCAGGGCGCCGCGACCGCGAGCCGTGCGGCGTTGACCGTCCATGACTGTCGCGCCTCGAGCTCGCCGCGAATGCGTGCCTCCTCTCGCAGGTAACGCGCGAGTGCGCGCAACACGCGGCCCACCTCCGTCCCGCCCACGTCACGCGCGATGCGCACGGCCTCGACGATCCTGTCCGCGACAGGGTCGGCAAGTCGCGCCTTGAGCGCGTCGAGCGATGCATCGAATCGACCGCTCGCGCGGTAGTCCTCGGCGAACGCGGCGAAGGCCGGCCGCAGGTCCTCGGGACCACGGTCGGCGAGCGCCGCGAGCGCCTCCGGCAACGCCAGGCCGGCGCGGATCCCGGACGCGAGGGTGTCGACGGCATCCGGCCACGCGCGTGTGAGCCGCGAGCGGCGGCGTGCCGCGCGCGCCGTCACCCACGCGAAGGGCGCATACACCGCCGCGATTGCCATGCACGCGGCGACTGCGAGCGACCGCGTCGCGGACCACACGAGTGCGAGCACGACCACCGCGGTGGCGAGGGCGATCACGCCGAATGCGGCGACCGACACACCGTGGATGCCCGCCTGCACCAGCCGGTCGTGAAAGGCGCTGCCGCGCGGATGGCGCCCCTCACGTCGCTGCTCGGGCTCCCACCACGACATCCATACGAGCAGCAATCCGGTCCCCAGCACGAGCCCCCACACGGCGTCCATGTCAGGCAGCCAGCAACTCGTGCAGCACGAGCCCGCGGCTCGCGAATCGATCCGCGTGAGGCGGGAATCCCGCTCCACGCACCAGCTCGCCCTCGCGGGTCGAGAAAATGTCGGACAGCTCGATGGTCCCTGACTCGACGCGGCCCGAGACCCCAGCGATCTCGCGCACGCGGCGCGAACCGTCCGGGGCCATGGCCACGTGGACCACGAGGTCGATCGCCGAGGCGACGGCCGGCACCACGAAGCGGTCGGACACGTTGTCGCCAGCGAGAAGCGGCAGCGTGCACAGCTTGCCGAGCGCGTCCCTCGCGGAGTTCGCGTGGATCGTGCACATACCGGGCAAGCCGGCGTTCAAGGCGATGAGCAGATCAAGGGCCTCCGCCTCGCGCACCTCGCCCACCACGATCCTGTCGGGGCGCATGCGCAGCGCCTCCTTGACGAGGCGGCGCAGCGTGATCTCACCCGTGCCCTCGAGAGATGCCTGCCGACACTGCAGCGCGACCACGTCCCGCAGCGGTAGCGCGAGCTCGAAGACCTCCTCGCACGTCACGACCCGCTCGCGCGCGGGGATCGCACCGGCGAGCGCACCGAGGGTGGTCGTCTTTCCCGCCTGTGTGCCGCCTGACACCAGCACGGTGAGGCCCGCGTGGACGGCTCCCGCGAGGAAGCGCGCCGCCGCCGGCGTCAGGGTCCCGAGCGCGACCAAGTCATCGACGTCCGTGGCCCGCGCGATGTACTTGCGGATGTTGACCGCCCAGTGGCGGCGCGTGACGTCAGGGATGGCCACGTGCAGTCGCTCGCCGCCGGGCAGAGCGGCGTCCACGAACGGACTCGACAGGTCGAGCCGGCGCCCGGCGAGCGCGAGCATGCGCTCGACGATTCCCCTCACGCCCTCCTCGGTGAGGATGATGCTGGTGAGTTCGCTCGAGCCGCGCCGGCTCACGTAGACCTCGTGCGGGGAGTTCAGCCAGATCTCTTCCACCTCGGGATCGTCGAGGAGGGGCTGCAGCGGACCCAAGCCGGCCACGGCATCGGTGATGAGGCGCGCGAGCGCGTCACGGTCGGGCACGGGCGCGGACCCGCTGAGCAGTGCGCGCTCGTCGAAGTCGTCGATCGCCCCGGCCACGAGCTTCTCGACCGCGCGCACGTCGCGTGCGGGATCCACACCGTGATCCCTGATCCGGGCGCGCACGTCCTCCTCGATGCGTGCCAGCGCGTCTGCCCCCATAGGGGGACCATAGCCGCAATACAGACATCGTGGACAGGGATGTGGAGAGGATCCGTGGTTCTCGCCAGACCCGGCGATGACCCCAGAAGTGGGGATAGCGGCGCCCGCCCCCGCCGCCATAGCGTGGCCGTGGACCGGGGCACGTCCATGCATCGGCGCAGAGACAGGAGTGGCCATGCTCTCCAGCAGCCTGGGAGGGATCATCATCGTCTCCTGGCTCGCGGTCAGCCTGGTGGTCATTGTCGGGACGCTCGCGGTCGCGGCGGGCCCGGTTCGCGACGGCGGGCGCACGCCGTGGCCGCTCATCGGGCTGGCGCTCGCGCTGGTCGCGCTGTTCGCGACCGCGGTGTGGGTCACGCTGTGGCCCTCCTCGTGCTACCCCGCGGACGCCACGATCTTCCTCACCCTCGACAACAGCAGCCTCATGACCGATGCGCGGATCGAGGAGGCGACGCGGCTCGCGTGCCGCGACGACGCTCGGCAGGTGGTCGCGCTGTGGGGTGCCGCAAGCCTCGCCGGGATCGCGCTGTGGGCGGTTGCGGCCTGGCGGACGGCTCGCGCGGCGCAACGCCCGATCGAGCAGCGCGTCCTCGCCCGGACGCGGTAGCGGGCCACAGATGAGCACCACCCCCACCGTCGGGCCGGATGCCTAGGCTGGCCTCATGTGCGGCCGCTACGCGAACTTCCTCACCGAGCAAGAGCTCATCGACGCCTTCGAGATCGCCATCGTCGCCGATGACGCCCGGCTCTCTCCCCGCTACAACATCGCGCACACGCAGGAGGCGGCGATCGTCGTCGCGCGCACGCGGGAGAACAGCGCCGCGGAGGGGCGCTCGCTCGAGCTCGCCCGGTGGGGACTCGTGCCGTCATGGGCCAAGGACCCCTCGGTGGGCTCGCGCATGTTCAATGCCCGCTCCGAGACGGTCGCGGAGAAGCCGTCGTTCCGCGCGGCCTTCGCCAAGCGCCGCTGCCTGGTCCCGGCGAGCGGCTACTACGAGTGGCGCACCCAGGCGGGCGTCAAGACGCCCTACTTCATCCACAGCAGGGACGAGTCCCCGCTCGCCTTCGCCGGCCTGTTCGAGTTCTGGCGTGACAAGGCCAAGGGAGACGATGCCCCGTGGCTGGCGTCGTTCTCGATCGTCACCACCGCGGCCCGCGGGGCCATGGAGGAGATCCACGACCGCCAGCCGGTGATGCTCACGCGCGGCGAGGCCGACGCGTGGCTGGACCCGGCATCGTCCCCCGACGATCTCATGGCGGCGATCGCGGCGCCCGCGCCGGAACTCGCGTGGCACGAGGTCGGGCGCGAGGTCGGCAACGTCCGCCACCAGGGCGCGGAGCTCATCGCGCCCGTGTCAGGCTGACCGACCGGCGTCTTCCCGCGCTCCGAACGCCCCTCGCCCCACACGTGGCGCGCGGGAGCCGCCCCCACCCCACCGCTTTACACTTGAGTGTCAGTCCGCATAAAGGAGCAGCGTGATCAGGATCGGGATCGTCGAGGACGACGAGTCGAACCGCGACGCCCTCCTCAACCACCTGGCGCGCTACGACGCGGAGCACGGCGTGCAGTTCGACATTCGCACGTTCACCGACGGCCGCGAGCTCATCGAGGGCTACCGACCGCAGTAGGACATCCTCTTCCTCGACGTCGAGATGCCCGACGTCGACGGCTTCGAGGCCGCCCACCGCGTGCGCGAGGTCGACACGGACGTGGCCATCATCTTCGTCACCAACATGGGCCAGTACGCGATCAAGGGCTACGAGGTCGACGCGCTGAGCTACCTCCTCAAGCCCGTGCCGTACTTCGGGTTCGCGCAGGAGCTCTCGCGCTCGCTCAACCGCCTGTCCAAGCGTGAGTCGCGCGGGGTGGTGCTCACGATCAACAACTCGGTGGTGCGGCTCGACCCCACGGAGATCGTCTACGTCGAGTCCGTCATGCACCGCATCACGGTGCACGCGATGGACCGCGAGTACGCGTTCTCCGGGACCCTCAAGGCCATGGAGGAGGAGCTCGCGGGGCAGGGCTTCTTCCGTTCCAACAACTGCTACCTGGTCAACCTGCGCCACGTGAAGCGCGTCGAGCAGTCCGTCAGCGTCATGGTGGGCGGCGCCGAGCTCCAGGTGAGCCGGCCCCGCCGCAAGGCCTTCCTCGAGGCGCTCGCCGACCACGTGGACGGGCGCTCGTCGTGATCGAGGACGCCCTCCAGGACATCCCCCGGATCATGACCGCGCTCGCGGAGTGGGGCGCATGCGTGCTCTACATCTCGCTCAGCCCCAAGCGCCTGCGCGGCGCGGCCCTGGTCGCCGTGCTGATCGCGGGCCTCGGCGTGCTGATCGGCGTCCAGACCATTGCGGGGGCGCTGCCCCTCGGCCTGTGGTCGCTCGGCATGGTGCTCGCGGCCGGCGCGATGTACGGCCTCATCTGGGCGACCACGGACATGGACGCGAAAGGCGCGGGAGACCTGGTCGCGCGCGCGTTCGTGCTCGCCGAGCTCATCGCATCCTTCGAGTGGCAACTCGACCAGAGCTTCTTCGCCGGCGAGCACTGGGGTCCCGCGCGCGTGTCGCTTGTGATGGTGGTCTACGGCGCCGCGTTCGTGGCGGCCTACTTCGCGGAGCGACGCAACTTCCCGCCCGGCGTGACCATCCCGATCGACGGCCGCATCCTCGCCTCGACGCTGTCGATCGCGCTCGTGACGTTCCTCATGTCCAACCTCAGCTTCGTCACCGACGACACCCCGTTCTCGGGCCGCGCGGGCCAGGAGATCTTCTACATCCGCACCCTCGTGGACTTCGCGGGCTTCATCGCGCTGTACGCGATGCGCAGCCAACGCCTCCAGCTCATGCGCGCGGTCGAGCTGCAGTCGATGAACACCCTGCTGCGCACGCAGCACCAGCAGTACCTGCGCTCACGCCAGGAGCGCGAGGCGGTCAACGCGCGGTATCACGACCTCAAGCACTACATCGCGGCGATTCGCCAGGAGACGGACGCCACGGTGCGCTCGGGCATGGTCGACCAGCTCGAGCAGTCGATCCGCGGCTACGAGGCCGTGGCGGTCGACACCGGCAACGCGGTGGTCGACACGATGCTCGCCTCCAAGACGGCCCAGGCCGAGCTCGAACAGATCACGGTCACGAGCGTGGTCGACGGCACGGTCGTGGACTTCATGGACGTCATGGACGTGGTCACCGAGATGGGCAACGCCCTCGACAACGCGATCGAGGCCACCGCGCGCGTGCCAGAGCGCGAGAAGCGGCTCGTGAGGGTCGCGGTGTACCGCCAGGACCACTTCGCGCTGCTGCGCTTCGAAAACTGGTTCGGCGGCGAGCTCACCCTGGTCGACGGCCTCCCCGCGACCACCAAGGACGACGCCCACCACCACGGCTACGGCCTCAAGAACATCCGCCAGGCGGTCGAGAAGTACGACGGCACGCTGACCGTCAACGTCGAGGACGGCTGGTTCGTGCTGAGGATGCTGGTGCCCATCCCCGATTGAGAGGGGACGATGCTGGGGCCCGGCGGGCGGGAGGGTCCGGGCGGTGCGGGCTCAGTTGAAGCCGACGCGCCACTGCGCGGCGCGATACGCGGCCAGCGTCACCTTGCGGCCGCCGCGGCCGGGCAGCGTGCAGATCTGGCCGAGCGCCCCGCGGCGCAGGCGGCGGTGGAGCTGGCGATCCTCCTCGCGAATGCCGCGCCACAGCGCCTCCTTCGCGACGATCGCCTCAGCGGTGCCCGAGCGCAACAACAGCGTCGAGGACACGGCGCAGATGATCTCGAGGTAGTGCGTCATGTAGCGGTACGCCGGGTGCGACGGGGACACCTCGCGCGCCACGTGCTCCATCATCATGCGATTGATGCGCAACTGCTGGTCGAGCCTGGAGATCATCACCTGCTCCGAGACGGACTGTCCCTCGCGGCCGATGAAGTAGCGGTAAAGGTCGACGTCGAGGTAGTAGATGCGCTCCACGTAGGGCAGCGGCATGTACGCGAAGATGTTGTCGACGTAGAACGTGTGCTCGGGAAGCTCGAGCTTGACGTCCCGCAGCAGCTGCGTGCGGTAGACCAGCGAGTGCATGAGCAGGTACTGCGTCTTGCGCATCCTGCCGACCTCGTCCCACCCGAAGACCCGCGCCTGCGGCAGCACGCGGCGGTAGCGCACCGCATTCTTGCGGTCGCGCCCCTCCTTCTCGTAGACGAAGTTCGAGACCACCATGTCCACCGCGGCGTCCTCGCCGTCGAGGCGCTTGAGCGTCACGATGAGCTCGACCAGGGCATCGGCGTCGACCCAGTCGTCCGAGTCGACGACCTTGAAGTACCGCCCCGTCGCCACCGCGAGCCCGGCGTTGATGGTCGATCCGTGGCCACCGTTGGGCTTGTGGATCGCGCGCACCCTGCCGGGGAACCGCGCCGCGTACCCGTCCGCCACGACGCCCGTCGCATCGCGCGAGCCATCGTTGACGATCAGGATCTCGACCTCGTCGCCGCCCACGAGCAGCGAGTCGATGCAGCGGTGCATGAAGTCGGCCGAGTTGTAGCTCGGCACAACGACGGAGAGTGTGGTCATCGGGGTGGATCCTACAGGTGCGGTCGGGTCATCGGTCGAGGGTCTCGGGTGTGGCCTGCGACACAGTCGCGGGGGCCACGGTCTCATCAGGGGTGTTCTTGAAGATCACCTTGAAGATCGGGAAGAAGATCCAGAAGGCGATCGCCGCGTTAATGATCATCGTGATGACATCCGCGACCGCCTCGCCGCCCGAGGGCCACACCTCCATGGTCCACGAGTAGATGGGCGCCTTGTAGAAGCCCTGGGCCGCGGCGGCACCGATCGTGATGAGGATGTAGGCGATCACGTACCAGAACGCGGCCTTCGCGACCGAGTTGTTGGCCTTGAACGTGATGTTGCGCTGGGCGAAGAAGTTGATGACCTGCGCGATCGCGATGGTGATCTGCACCGCGAGGAAGTACGCGAGGCCGCCGCCCACGCCGGACTCGTCCACCGGGCCGGCCGGGTAGTCGAAGATGTAGTACTGCGAGCCGTCGACGTTCGCGCCCACGGGCCACACCTGGAACGCGATGTCCACGAGCGCGGTCTGGTTGAAGATCGCCTTGAACGCGGGCATGAGCGCGAGCTGCAGGACGGTGACGCCGTTGCTCAGCAGGAAGAACATCGCGAACTGCGCGGTCCCTGGGCGCTTCTCCTCGAAGCGGCGCCAGGCGGAGGTGAGGGGCTTGAGCATCGTTGGTCTCTCTCGGGTCGGACGGGTCAGGCGCGCACGGATGCGGGCGACGAGGCGGGGGCGGAGGCGGTCGAGGCGAGCTCGGCTTCGAGCCGCTTGCTCTCGCGGCGATTGCGGAAGAAGCCGGAGACCACTCCCCCGATCCCGCGCAGGTGCTTGCCGTTCACCAGGGTGACGATCGCGTCGACCATCTCCATGCTGACCGCGCCGTTGGTCATCTTGCCGATCGCACGGAACGGCATGTTGTACAGGAAGAACAGGTTGAGGTCGGGCTTGCCACGACGCTGCGAGCGGTCGATCAGGGAGCGCAACACCTTCGCCGCGAGCCGCGCGAGCGGGCTCGGGGCCTGGTGCATCGCGAGCAGCGGCGAGTTCGCGTGGAGCGGCCCGCGCGCCTCCGTGTGCGCCGGCAGCGCGCGGCCCAACAGCACCTCGAACTCGGCGTCGCTCACGTGAGCGACCTGGCCCGAGTAGTAGGACGGGAGGTCGGCGCGCCGGTCGACCGCCGCGGCCTCGCCCTCAACGCGCAGCGTGGCCACGCCCCGGATGTCCTCGACGGAGGCACCCACGCCGATCCAGTACTCGCCGGCCTCGACGCTCCAGCCGCCCTGCGCGACCGAGTAGTGACGGAACGTGCGCTCGTCGAAGGGAATCGTCACGGTCGCGGTCTCGCCGGGTGCGAGGCGCACCTTGCGGAATCCCTTGAGCTCACGGGCCGGACGGTGGACGCCGTTGGAGACGCGGCCCACGTACAACTGCGCGACCTCGGCACCCTCGACGTCGCCGGTGTTCTCGAGCGTGAAGGTGACCCCGGCATCGTCCACCCGCACGTCGCCGTAGGCGAACGTCGTGTAGCTGAGGCCGTAACCGAACGGGAAGAGCACCGGCACCTGGGCCGTCGTGTAGTAGCGGTAGCCCACGTAGAGGCCCTCGCGGTACTCGGCGGCCTCGCGGACGCCGGGGAAGTACGCGTGGCTGGGGTTGTCCTCGAGGTGCAGCGGGTAGGTCTCGGCGAGGCGCCCCGACGGGTTGACCGCGCCGGTGAGCACGCGCATCGTCGCCTCGGCGCCGGCCTGGCCGCCCAGGTAGCCGTGCACAATCGCGCGGGCGTCGTCGATCCACGGCATCTCGATCGCGGACCCGGCGGCGAGCACCACGACGATCCTGTCCGTCGACTGGCGCAGGCGGTTGAGCAGCTCGACCTGGTTGACGGGCAGCTCCATGTGCGTGCGGTCGTTGCCCTCGGACTCGCTCGTCTCGTCGAGACCCAGGTACAGCAGCACCACGTCGGCGGCGCGCGCGGCCTCGACGGCCTCCGCGGCGAGAGTCTCGTCGGCGCCGCCCGAGCGGCGGAAGCCCTGAGCGAAGCTCACGAGCGCGAGGCCCGAGCCCTCGACCGCGTCGAGAGCGCTCGACAGCCGCGTGGGGTTGACCAGCGAGGAGCCGGCGCCCTGGTAGCGGGGGGTCTGGGCGAAGTCGCCGATGATCGCGACGCGCGTGCCCTCGGCAAGGGGCAGCAGCGCATCGTCGTTCTTGAGGAGCACCTGGCTCTGCTCGGCGACCCGGCGCGCGAGCTCGTGCTGCGCCTGCGCATCGACGGCCCGCGCGAGGCTCGGGTCGATCCTGTCGATGAGCGTGCGCATCTCCTGCACGCGCACGTCGAGCTCGGCCTCGGTGAGGCGACCCTCGGCGACCGCGGCGAGCAGCTGGCGCGCCGAGTCGAGTCCGGGCGAGGGCATCTCGAGGGTGCCGCCCGCGCGCACGGCCTCGACGGCATCGTTTGAGCCGCCCCAGTCGGAGATCACGGCACCGTCAAAGCCCCACTCGTCGCGCAGGACGGTCTGGAGCAGGTGCGCGCTCTCGTGGGCGTACGCGCCGTTGACCAGGTTGTACGAGGACATGATCGACTTGGGGGCGGCGTCGCGCACCACGATCTCGAACGCGGTCAGGTAGATCTCGCGCAGCGTGCGCTCGTCGACCACGGAGTCGCTCGCCATGCGGCGGTGCTCCTGGCTGTTCACCGCGAAGTGCTTGGGGCATGCCGCCACGCCCTGCGACTGGATGCCGCGCACGTAGCCCGCCGCGAGCGTCCCCGACAGGAACGGGTCCTCCGAGAAGTACTCGAAGTTGCGCCCGCACAGCGGGCTGCGCTTGATGTTGAGTCCGGGACCGAGCACCACGTCGACGCCCAGCGCGACGGCCTCGGCACCCAGGGCCTCGCCCACCTGCTCGGCGAGCTCGAGATCCCACGAGTTCGCCACGGTCGCCGCCGTCGGGAAGCACGTCGCCTCCGCGGAGGCGTTGATCCCCAGGTGGTCGCCCGAGCCGAGCTGCTTGCGGATGCCGTGCGGACCATCGGACAGCGTCAGCGCGCGGATGCCCGCCCGCTCGACGGCGCGCGTCTGCCAGATGTTCGCGCCGCTGAGCAGCGCCGCCTTCTCCAGCAACGTGAGCTCGTGTGACATGCTGTCGGGTCCTTTCTTGACCGCGGATGACCGCGATCCTCCGGCGTCGTCGTCCGGCTGAGGGGGCCACTGCCGCGCTGGTCACGCCACCCGTGCGTCCTTGCGTGCACGGTGCCGGAGACCCGGCGCGGTTTCTGACTGTTCTGTTGAGTCCATTAAGCCCGCCCGCCGCCACCCCGTGGTGCGATCTCGCATGAACTGCGCGTCACGACGCACGTTCTGTCGAGTGCCTGGTGTGAGCCCGTTTTTGGGTCGGGCGAAGCCGCCCGTGGGGTCATCGGGGAAGGTGGGGGGACGATGCCGGGCCCCGCGGGGGACGAGGCCCGGCATCGTTGTCCTACGAGGCGTCGGTGGCCGACGCTCCCGTGGAGGCGGGGCGGTGGCGGCGCACGCGGCGCACCACCATCACCACCGCGAGCAGCACCAGCACGCCCACCACCGCGGTGGCGACGATCTGGATGACCACCCACGTCGGCGGCGTGTAGTCGACCGTCGCGCCGGGCGCGAGGCCGTCCATCGCGTTCGAGTTGGCCACCGTGAACAGGATGTTGTGGGTGGCCTCACGGATGTCCGTGACCGCCTTGTCCGACGACGTGTCGCCGAAGGACTTGGAGGGCTGGAACGTCAGCGTAAGGTCGGTGCCCGCGCTGATGGACTGGTTGGGGTTCATGTACGGGTAGAGGTTGAAGTCCGAGATTGCGAATCCCTCGAAGCCCCACTCACCCCGCAGCACGTTGGTCATGAGCGCCTCGGAGCCGCCGGCCCACACGGCGCCGATGCGGTTGAACGAGCTCATGATGCCGCCGGCACCGATCGTGGTCTCGGCGAGGGTGCCCTCGTCGTCCGCGATGTAGGTGACGTCCATCGTGATGTTCTTGACGCCGATCTCGAAGGCCTTGAGATAGACCTCGCGGATCGTCTGCTCGGTCGCCCAGGTCGCGATGCCGTTGTTGACGCGGTTCGTCTCCTGCTCGTTGAGCGCGAAGTGCTTGATCATCGTGTAGACGCCCTTGGTCGCCGCGCCGTTGGCGACGGCGGTGAGCATCTGACCCGAGACCACCGGGTCCTCCGAGTAGTACTCGAAGTCGCGGCCGCCGAAGGGCGAACGGTGGAGGTTCACCGCGGGGGCGTACCAGCCGTTGATGTCCTTCTGGAGCGCCTCGTTGCCGAGCATCACGCCCATCGCCTCGCCGAGCGCGACGTCCCACGTCTGGGCGATGAGCACCTCTGACGGGTAGGCCACGCCGTTGATCGACGAGTTGATGAAGGAGGAGAAGCCGGCCGGGCCGTCGGGCTCGACGGTCTGGGGCTTGCCGATCGAGCCGATCGCGGCGGTCTGGTACGCGCCGTTGAGCAGCATGTCGGTCATCTCACCGAGCGACAGCGAGTCGAGCAGCGTGTCCCACTGAGGGTCGTCCTTCGCCAGTCCACGCATGTCGATCAGCGCGAGGTCGGAGTCGGCGTTCAGCGTGGGTGCGTCGCCCTCGAAGGCCTCCGCGGCGGCGTCGTAGTCCCACGCCTGGAAACCCTCGATCGCGGTCTCGCTCGCGACCAGCATGTCCTCGGTCGGCGCCGTGGGGAACGTGCCGGCGAAGTCGGCGCGCGAGAACACGGGGATCTTGCCCGCCTCGCCCGTCGTCGTGAACGCCTCGGAGACGTCGTCGAACTGGTTGGTGACCTCGGCCAGATCCGACGCGCGGTGGTCGTCGCCCGCGTACACCACGTCGGAGTCGACGGTGTAGACGAACGGCTCGGTGCCCTCCGCGATCGTGTGCGAGTCGGTCTGGACCGTGATCTGGTAGTCGCCGGCCTCGAGCACGTACGCGCGGTTCTCGAGGTAGTCGTAGGACGCCATGTCCTCGACCGCGATCTCGATCGTGACGGCCTCGGAGGCACCGGGCTCGATCAGTCCGGTCTTGGCGAAGCCGCCGAGCACGACCGACGACTTCTCGATGCCGCCCGGCGTGTAAGGCGCCGAGTAGTACAGCTCCACGACGTCCTTACCCGCGACGTCACCCGTGTTGGTGACCTCGACCGTGACCGCGATGGTGCCGTCGACGTCGCCCGCCTCGGTCGCCGTGACCTCCCACGCGAAGTCGGTGTAACTCAGGCCGTAGCCGAAGGGGTACACGACCGCGGAGTCGTAGTCGATGAAGCCCTCGACGGCGGCGGTCTCGTAGTAGCGGTAGCCGAAGTAGATGCCCTCGGCGTAGTTGACGAACGGCGCATCGGTCGTGATGGTCGCGTTCGAGGTCGCGGCCTCGGTCGCGGACACGGGGAACTCGGCCTCGATGTTCGAGTACACGAACTCGCCGAAGTTGTTCCAGGTGGGGTCCGCGGTGAAGTCGGCGGCCCAGGTGTCGACCGTGCGACCCGACGGGTTGACCTCGCCCGCGAGGATCGAGCCGAGCGCGTTGAAGCCGGTCGCGCCAGGAGAACCCGCGAACAGGATCGCGTCGATGCCGGCGTCGTCCTGAAGGTCGCCCATCTCGAGCGTCGTGGACGCGTTGACGACCACGACGACCGTCTCGAAGCTCTCCTTGGCGAGGGCGATCAGCGCCTTCTCGTCCTGGTTGAGCTCGAGCTGGTGCTCGCCCTCCTGGGCGCGCGGGTCAATGTTGTCGGGGTTGGCGATGTCGAGCATGTCCTGCGCGAGGTCACCGCCCTCACCACCCGGACGGCCGATCACGACGATTCCGGCGTCGCCGTACTGCGCGAAGGTCGAGGACTGCGCCTCGTAGCCGTCGATCTGCATCTCGCCGATGTGGAAGGTCGAGGTCATCGGCTGATCCATCTCGATGTGACCGCGCTTGTTCTCGGCCGCGAAGGCCTCGATCGCCGCGTACATCGAGTCGTTGATCGAGAAGCCGGCGTTCTCGAGGCCCGTGCGCACGTTGACCGCCGAGTTGGTGTCGACCGAGCCGGAGCCCGATCCACCGAACACGGGGTCGGCCGCCGCGCGGCCGAGCAGTGTCACGGCCGCGCCCTGCTCGAGCGGCAGCGCGCCCGACTCGTTCTTCGCGAGCACGATGCCGCCCGCGGCGATGTCCTCGACCAGCTGCTGGGCGGCCGCGTCGACCTCGTCCATGTCAGCGAAGTCGGACGTGTAGTACTCGGTGTCCCAGCCGGCGGACTGCTCCGAGTTGGTGAAGGTGTAGGTGCCGGATCCGAACTGCGAGGCGACCCATCCGCCCGCGACGACCAGGGCCACGTTCGCGACGACGGCGACCGCGGTCACCAGCGCGATCACGGGGATCCAGATCGACAGATACTTCTTGTTCGACATCCGTGCCTTCTGGGGCGCGGTGTCCTTGGGCGGACGCTTGCTCACTGCGAGTCTCCTTCAGAACTGTGATGCCCTCGTCCCCGACGGGCGGTGCGCCCGCCCGGCCCTGTCGGGCCGAGCGGGCGAGCCGCCCATGTCCGGAGAAGACGAGGCTTGTGGGGTCCTACCGAGTTACTCGGAGACCTCGGTGATGGTGCCGTCCTGGTCGATCTGCCAGGTCTGACCGGTCGCGGCCGACTCGGCCTCGATCACGAAGTTGCCGCCGTCGATGTTGACGGTGCCGGTGACGCGCTCGGCGGCGTCGGTCGCCACGAACGGCATGACCATGAGGCCGTACTTGACGGTGGGCTCGGTCACGTCCGACGCGAGCATGACCTGGGCCCACTCCTCGTCGGCGAGGGCGTCGAGGACCGCCTGGCGGGCGGTCTCAAGGTCGGTCGCGACGTCGACGGTCGACTGCTCTTCGGCAGCGGGGGCAGAGGCGCCGGGCTCGGCTGAGTCGCTCGAGCAACCGGCGAGCGCGAACGCGCCGCCCGAGGCGAGCAGGAGGCCGAGGCCCATCGCGCGCAGCTTGGTGTTCATCATGTCTTCTCCTAGGTGGGTTCGGGCCGGGGAACGGTCCACGATATGTGGCCGCCACCGGCGATCGATGACCCCTGTCGGGGCCGGTGTGGCTGTGCCCCGGGGGAGTCGAGCGACGACGCGCGCCGCTCGACTCCCCCGGGAGGCCCTCCTACTTAGCCCGCGATGGGGCCCGAGTAGTTGAGGCCGAAGCCGAAGTCGTAGGCGTTGCCTGCGGCGTCGGTGTAGGGCGTCATGTCCTTCGCGACGTCCTCGAGCTGGGCCTCGACCGTGTCCATGTTCGCGGGGAACTGGATGGGCAGGCGACCCGTGGGCTCGTAGGCGCCGACGGCCACGTCGAACACGGCCTGGTCGGAGGTGCCGAAGCTGACCAGGATCGCGTCCGAGTCGGCCTCGAACTCGGCGGGGATGATCGGGTTCACGGCCTTGAGGACCGTGATGACCGGGATGTCGTTGCCCGAGGCCTCGACCGCGGCGACCGCACGCTCGAACGCGTCCAGGTCGGCCTCGTTCGAGATGCGCGAGGTGTTGCCGAAGTACGAGCGGTTCTCCTGCGTGCCATCCTCGAGGATGTCTCCAGCGATCGACACCTTGCGGACGTTGTCGCCGTCAGCGGTGTACGGACGGTACTGGAGCGAGAACGGGTACCACTCGCCGGTCTCGGCGTCCTTGCCCGCGGCGGAGAAGTTGTCTCCGTTGTTCGGGCTGTCCATGCCGACGATGACCAGGTCGACGTCGCTGAGGTCGGGAGCCGTGATGCTCGTGGCCACGCCCTCGTCGTCGAGCACGACCTCGTCGGTCACGACGGTGCCGAAGATCTCCGCGGCGACATCGAGGTCCATGGTCGGGCCCTGGGTGTAGGTGGCGGGGCCGAAGAGGCTCGCGACACCGTTGTCCTCGGACTGCGGGATGTAGACGGTGAGCTCCTTGGGGTCAACGCCCTCCGCGATCACGCCGTCGTTCTTGAGCATGACCACCGAGGCGAGCTGCGCCTGGTAGCCGGCCTCGACCTTGTCGTCGGACGCGAGCACCGCAGCCGACTCCTCGGGCTCGAGGAATGCCGACTCGTAGAGTCCGGCCTGGAAGAACATGTTGAGGATGCGTGCGCCCGACTCCTGGAAGCGGGTCTCCGCGTCCACCTCGAGCTCGCCGGCCTCGAACTTCTCCTGCCACAGCGCGGCACCCTCGAGCAGGAACGTCGCGTCGTTCACGCCACCGAACATGTCGTGTCCGGTGCCCAGCACCTCGACGTAGCGCTCGGCGGGGGTCAGGTCCTCGGCGCCCCACGCGGTCGCGATGAACGCGCCCTCGTCGTTCGCGCCGGTCATGACGCCCCAGTCGGTGACGACCACGCCACCGTAGGAGTTGTCGTCGCGCAGGATCGACATGAGGCCCGAGTCGTACGCGGTGCCCATGCGGTCCTCGAACAGCGGCTCGCCGTCGGCGCCGACCGAGATCGAGTAGGAGGTCATGACGGCCGCCGAGTCGAGGGCCGACTGGAAGACCGAGATGTGCTCGGCGAGGTTGTCACCGGGGTACACGCCGTACTTGCCCGCGAAGGTGTGCGACTCGCGGCCGCCCTCGCCGGGTCCGTCGCCGGGCCAGTGCTTGATCATCGCGTTGACCGACTCGTTGCCCCACACGGCCTCGCCCGCGGTGCCCTGGAAGCCGGCCACGTAGGCGGCGGTGAGCTCGCTCGCGAGAGCGGCGTCCTCACCGAAGGTGCCGCCGACGCGCAGCCAGCGGGGCTCGGTCGCGAGGTCGATCTGCGGGCTGAGCGCGGTCGTGATGCCCAGCGCGCGGTACTCCGCGGAGGCCATCTCGCCGAACTGCTGGGTGTACGACGCGTCGAAGGTCGCGGCGAGGCCCAGGTTGGAGGGCCAGCGCGAGATGTCGGCACCCTCGGCGTTGTAGCCGCCGGAGCCGGCGGTCGACCGCGGGTCGGAGGCGAAGTTCACCGGCACGTAGGGCGTATCGGCGGTCGCGAGGGTCTCGACATAGGCCTGCATCGCGTTGACCCACGGCACGGTCTCGTCGGCGTTGCTGCCCGCGGCGTTGAGCACCGCGCGCAGGTTTGAGTCCTTGAGGTAGGTCATCTGCGCGTCGGTGAGGCCGTCCGCGGGGGTGCGCTCGTGCGAGCTGAAGAGCATGAGGCCCGCGATCTGCTCGACGGACATCTGCGACGACAGGTCGGCGGCACGCTCGGAAGCCTCGAGGCGCCAGTCCTCCCACGTGTCGAGTTCGCCGTTCGCGTTCATGTCCTTGAACGCCACGGTCGAGCCGTCGACGTCCTCTTCGATGAGCGTGATGCCGCTCTCCGCGCCGTAGGACAGGTCGGGGGCGTCGCCCGGGTTGTCGACCACGACGAAGGTCGTGTCGCCGTCGGTGACCTCACGCGTGGTGTAGTCGCTCGCCGCCTCGGGGCTGGGGCTCTCGGTGTCGGGCGTCGCGCCGGTGCACCCTGCCAGGGTGATCGCCATTCCCACACCGGCGAATGCGGCGATGCCCTTGATCTGCATGGGCCTCATGCGCGTGCCTCCTTCGTCATCGTTGACTGCATCGGTTTCTCCTCAGTGACCAGCAGAGCTGGATCGATGGCTGCGTCATCCGCGGCCGTGGCTCGCACTCGCACGTCTCGATCGAGGTGCCGCACCGCGGGGGTCATCACATCGCTGTCATGCCGCCTGCGGTCGTGCGCTCGAATCGGGCCGTCGGGGTGCTGAACGGCAGTCAATCAGCGCCGCGACGGCGGTCTACGGGTGGGCGCACAACCTGTCGGTTGGCGCGCACAACCTGTGCGGGCGCGACCGGCCCGTGACCGTTCCGTTATCGGTTCGTGACCAACGGCGGGGCGCCGGCCCGTGAGCCTAGCTCCGCCGCACGCGCACGTCTCCGGCGAAGACCACGCGGTCGGTGCCCGCCGCGGTGCGCACGACGAGCGCGCCGGATTCGGTCAGCCCCGTGGCGCGGCCCGTGATCGGCTCGCCGTCGGGAACTTCGACCGCGACGTCCCATCCGAGCGTCGCGGTGACCCGCTCGACCTCGCCGCGGATGTCGGCCCCCGCCTGCCACTGGGCGACGGCGTCCTCAGCTCGGCCGCGAGCAGTCCCGCGAGGGTCGGCCGGTCCAGCGCCGTGGCACCGAGCGTGGCGAGCGACGCCGCGTGAGGCACCGGCAGCTCCGCGGGAGACTGCGAGACGTTGATGCCGATTCCGGCGACCAGGGCATCGTCCCCCGGCACGGCCTCACACAGGATGCCCACGCACTTGCGCCACCTGCCCCAGCCCGCGATGTCGCGCACCCCCGCCTCGACGACCACGTCGTTGGGCCACTTGAGCCACGCGCCCACTCCCACGCGCCGCAGCGCGCGCACGGTCGCGAGGCCAGCCACGAGGGGTGCCCAGCCGTAGTCGGCACGATCCACGTGGTCGGGCCTGATGAGGAACGATGCCGTGAGGGCCGCGCCGCGCGGCGTCACCCACGCGCGTCCGGCGCGCCCGCGGCCGGCCGTCTGGTGGTCGGCGATGAGGACGCTGAGGTGCGGCCACTCGTCTCCATCGCGGGCCACGAGGTCGAGCAGCCTGGTGTTCGTCGAGGCCGAGGTTGGCAGCACCTCGAGGCGTGCCAGCGTCGCGGGGACGAGCCCCGCGAGAGACGCGGCGGTGAGGGGGCGACGCGAGCGCGCGGTCTCGTCGGCGCCTGGCGTGCTCACCGGGCTAGGCTAGCGGGCGTCCGCTACGCAAGGAGAACCGTGTCCCCGATGAGGCCAGCGAAGACCACCCAGTCGGCGCTCGACGACCTGCGCCGCAAGGTCGACGCCGCCGTCACCGTGCCGGAGCAGGCGGCGCAAGAGAAGCAGCACGCGCGCGGAAAGAAGACCGCCCGCGAGCGCATCGATCAGCTGCTTGACCCCGGCTCGTTCACGGAGCTCGACCGCCTCGCGCGTCACCGCTCACGCAACTTCGGCCTCGATCGCTCGCGCCCCTTCGGCGACGGCGTCGTGACCGGGTATGGCACGATCGACGGCCGCCAGGTCGCGGTGTACTCGCAGGACTTCACGGTGTTCGGCGGCTCGCTGGGCGAGGTCCACGGCCAGAAGATCGCCAAGATTCAGGACTTCGCGCTGCGCACCGGCGTGCCGCTCATCGGCATCTCCGACGGCGGCGGCGCGCGCATTCAGGAGGGCGTCGCGGCCCTCACCCAGTTCGCCGAGATCTTCCGCCGCAACGTCGCGGCCTCGGGCGTGATCCCGCAGATCTCGATCATCCTCGGCCCCTCCGCGGGCGGCGCGGTGTACTCCCCGCGCTCACCGACTTCATCGTCATGGCCGACGGCACGTCCCAGATGTTCATCACCGGCCCCGACGTGATCCGCTCGGTGACCGGCGAGGACGTGACCTTCGAGGAGCTCGGCGGCGGTCAGACGCACAACGCCACCTCGGGCGTCGCGCACTACCTGGCGCAGGACGAGGACGACGCGATCGAGTACGTCCAGCACCTCCTGCAGTACCTGCCGCAGAACAACCTCGCCGACCCTCCCGTGTGGGACCACGAGCACGACCTCGAGCCCTCGGATGCGGATCTCGCCCTCGACACGCTGGTCCCCGACTCGGACAACCAGCCCTACGACATGACGCGGCTCATCGAGGCGGTCGTCGACGACGGCGCCTTCCTCGAGATCCAGCCGTTGTTCGCGCCGAACGTCGTCGTCGGCTTCGCGCATGTCGAGGGTCACGCCGTGGGCATCGTCGCCAATCAGCCGATGCAGATGGCGGGCACACTCGACATCAATGCCTCGGAGAAGGCAGCGCGGTTCGTGCGCACGTGCGACGCGTTCAACATCCCGATTCTCACGCTCGTGGACGTGCCGGGCTTCCTGCCTGGCGTCAACCAGGAGCACCAGGGCATCATCCGCCGCGGCGCGAAGCTCATCTACGCGTACGCAGAGGCCACCGTGCCGCTCATCACCGTCATCACGCGCAAGGCCTACGGCGGCGCGTACATCGTGATGGCGTCGAAGCAGCTGGGCGCGGACGTCAACCTCGCATGGCCCACCGCACAGATCGCGGTCATGGGCGCGGGCGGGGCGGTCAACATCCTTCACCGCCGCACGCTCGCCGACGTCGACGCGAAGGGCGGCGACGTCGAGGCCGAGCGCCAGGCGCTGGTCGAGGACTACGAGGACAGGATCGTCAATCCATACGACGCCGCCGACCGCGGCTACGTCGACGCCGTGATCGAGCCGTCCCAGACGCGCGCCGAGGTGGTGCGTGCGCTGCGCGCGCTGCGCACCAAGCGTGCCTCGCTGCCCCCCAAGAAGCACGGGAACATCCCGCTGTGAGCGAGGCCGAGTCCGCGGCGCGCGAGTCCGGCTTGCGCGTCGTCCGCGGCGCCCCCGACGAGGCCGAACTCGCCGCACTGGTCGCCGGCATGGCGGCCATGGCGTCGGCTGCCGCCGCCGACGCCGACGAGCCGGGCAATCCGCTGTCCGCCTGGATGGACCGCTCGAGGACGATGCGCGGGCACCGGGCGACGTTCCCGCTCGCCCGCGGCGCGGACTCCTGGCGGCACTCGCTCCGATGAGGGTAGGGACCGCGACCGTGGCGGCCGCCGCCGCGGTCCTGGCTGCCCCGCAGGTCTATGCCAGAGCATCGGCGCGCGGTCGCCTCCACCCGGCGAACTCGACGCTGCTGCGCCCGCCGGCGCCGCTCTGGTGCTGGGTGCGCGCGTATGGCCGGACGGACGGCCGTCCCGCTTCCTGCGCGAACGCGTCGAGGTCGCCGCCTCGCTGTATCACCGCGGGCTCGTGCCGCTGCTCGTCATGACCGGCGCCGCCCACAACCGCGAGGGTCTCGACGAGACGGCGGCGATGTGGCGCACCGCTCTCGCGCTGGGGGTGCCTGCCGAGGCGATCACGCTCGACGGCGCCGGCCACGACACGCGGGCGTCGGCGCTGGGCGCGCTCGACCTGGGGCTCACGGACGCGATCGTGTGTTCGCAGGAGTTTCACCTACCGCGCGCGATGTGGCTGTGTCGCAGCGTGGGGCTCGATGCTCAGGGTGCGCACGCGCCGGTGCTCGTGCGCCGCCACACCGCGATCGGATACGCGCGGGAGCTCCCCGCGACGTGGAAGGCCGCGCTCGAGATCGGCCGGGACGCCGGCCTCAGACGGGAACGCGGGTGCGGTCGAGCCCCGCGATGAGCTCGCCGAGGATGCCTCGCAGTGCCTCGAGCCTCGAGTCGTCGAGAGTCTCGAGCTGGTGGCGGCGCTGCGCGCGTGCCGTGCCCACGACCTCCTCCGCGAGGGCCCTTCCCTCCGGCGTAAGGCTGAGGCGGCGGATGCGGCGGTCGGACGCGTCCTCGCGACGCTCGAAGAGTCCCCGCTGCACCATGCGCTGGACGATTCCCGTCGCCACCGAGGGGTGGACGCCCACGGCATCGGCCATGTCGGTGGTCGTGCAGCCCTCGTCGGCGAAGAGGATCACGAGGGCGCGAAACTGATGCAGCGTGAGGCCCATGCTCGACACGGTCTCCGCGGTGCGGGGCACGCTGCGGCGCAGGAACGTCAGCAGGTCATCACAGGTCGCGTCGAGTAACGCGTCTCGATCGGTCACGCTGGCCCCCCACATCCGCCGTTGGCCGCCCCCGGCGAATCCCACTATAGCGGGGCTATTCAGGCTGTTTGTCCGAGTTCTCGGGCGCGCCCACGAGCGTCTGCAGGATCGCCCGCAACTGCGCCAGCTGATCGGCGTCCAGGAGGCGAAGGTGCTTCTCGTGCTGGCGCTCGGCGGCACGGACCACGTCGGCCACGAACTCCTCACCCTCAGCGGTCAGGCGGAGCAGCCTCACGCGGCCATCGTCGGGATCCGACTCGCGCGCGATCCAGCCGCGTTCGACGAGCCTCTGGATCACCCCGGTGGCGACGTTGGGGCGCAACCCCACCAGACGGGCGACGAGAGACGTCGGGCACGGCTCATGCGTGTGGACCACGAGCATCGTGCGCAACTGACCCAGGGTCAGGTGAGCGTCGTCGACCATGTCGGCCTGCTCGCCGATCGCGCGGCGCGCGAGCACGCCCTGCAGATCCAGGACCTCGCGCACGAGTCGGTCGCGCTCCATTCTCACCCCTTGATTCTACACTTCACGTGAACTATCCTGACCGCGTCCCCCGCGACGGTGCGGGCCCCACCCCCATCCTTTCAAGGAGCACCCGTGTCCGCACCCGACGCCGCCCGCGCGCGCCTCGACGACGCCCTGGCCGAGGGCATCTCGGAGTCCACCTTCCGCCGCCGCTGGGCCATCCTGGCCACGCTCTGCCTCGGGCTGATGACCGCGATGATCGCGAACATGAGCCTCAATTTGGCCCTGCCCGACATCGCCGTCGACTTCGAACTCACCCAGCTCCAGCTCACGTGGGTCGTCGAAGCCTTCGCGCTCGTGTTCGCGGCGCTACTCTTCATCGCCGCCGCGATCGCGGACCGCTACGGTCGCAAGCGCGTCATGATGATCGGCCTCGTCATCTTCGTGGCGGCGTCGATCTACGCGCCGTTCTTCGCGACCACTGGCGCGGAGCTCATCGCCTCGCGCGCGGTGATGGGAGTTGGCGGCGCCCTCGTGATGCCCACCACGCTGTCGCTCGTCAACGTGGTGTTCCCGTCGCGCGAGCGGCCCAGGGCGATCGCGATCTGGTCCGCCGTGGCGGGCGTGGGCATGATGATCGGCTCGGTGCTGACGGGCGTGCTGCTGCACTTCTTCGACTGGCACTCCGCGTTCCTGCTGGGGGCCGTGTTCGGCATCGTGTCGCTCGTCGTCGCGCAGGTGATCGTGCCCGAGTCGGTCGACGAGAAGCGCACGCCTGTCGACTGGGTGGGTGGCGCGCTCGTGACGATCGCCCTCGCGGGGCTGGTCTACACGATCATGGAGGCGCCGTCGCACGGCTTCGACGAGCCCCTCACGGTGGCCGCCGCGGTCGCCGCCGCGCTCGCCCTCGCGGCCTTCATCGCGTGGGAGCGCCGTGCGCGCTTCCCGCTGCTGGACCTGTCACTGTTCCGCCGGTCGCGCTTCACGCTGTCCGTGGTCTCGGTCACGCTGACGTTCTTCGCGATGATGGGCGCGTTCTTCGGCATGACCCAGATCTTCCAGCTCGTCATGGGGTACGACGCGCTCGCGACCTCGCTCGCGTTCATCCCCTCGATGCTGCCGATGATGATCATCGGGCCCATGATCCCCCGACTCGTCGAGAGGGTCGGCACGCGCTGGACGGTCGTGCCCGGACTGGTGCTCATCGCGGGCGGCTTCCTGCTGATGACCACGTGGCCCACGGTGCCCTCATACTGGGACTTCCTGCTGGCGATGAGCACCATCACGCTCGGCATGGCGATGGTCATGACACCCGCGACCAACCTGCTCATGGCCTCCGTGCCGCGTAACCGGTCGGGCATGGGCTCCGCGATGAACGACACCACGCGCGAGCTGGGCGCCTCGCTCGGCATCGCGGTGCTCGGCTCGATGATCGCGAACGCCTACACCGCGAACATCGGCGACGTCGCGGCCCAGCTGCCCGGCGAGGCCGCGCGCGTGGTCGAGGACTCGTTGGCCGGCGCTCTCGCCGTGACGGATCAGATGGGTCCCGCGGGCGCCGCGATCGCGGAGGCCGCGCGGGCCGCGTTCATGGACGCCAACCAGCACGCGATGCTGATCTCCGCGATCATCGCCGCCGCAACGGCGGTGCTCATGCTCGTGGCCCTGCCGCGCGGGGACAAGTCCCTCGCCGCCGCCGAGCAGGAGCAGGAGCAGGAGGAGGACGATGCCGTGGTCGCCGCCCGTTAGGCTCGCGGCATGCCCGTCCCCCTCGTGCTCGCCTCTCAGTCCCCCGCCCGGCTGTCGACCCTGAGATCGGCCGGCGTCGAGCCGCGGGTGATCGTGAGCGAGGTCGACGAGGACGCCGCGCTTGCGGCCGCGCGGGACTCCCACGCGGCCGCGGGCTGGGGCGAACTCGAGCCCGCCGACGCGGTGCTCGTGCTCGCGCGTGCCAAGGCCGAGGACGTGGCCGCCGCGCATGCGACCGAGGCGATCGTGCTCGGCTGCGACTCGATGCTCGAACTCGACGGCGACATCCTGGGCAAGCCCGCCGACGCCGCGACCGCGATCTCCCGCTGGCACGCGATGCGCGGCCGCACCGGCGTGCTCCACACCGGCCACTGGATCGTCGATGATCGCGAGAGCGGGACGGGAGCCACGCTCGGCGCGACGTCGTCGACCGTGGTGCGATTCGCCTCGCTCAGCGACGCGGAGATCGAGGCCTACGTCGCCACGGGTGAGCCGCTGCGCGTCGCCGGCGCGTTCACCGTCGATGGCCTCGGTGGCCCGTACGTCGAGGCGATCGAGGGCGACTATCACGGCGTGGTCGGCGTGAGCCTGCCCCTCGTGCGCGAGCTGCTCCTCGAACTCGGCGTGGCCTTTCACGACCTGCGCGCCTGAGCGCCGGCGCCCGGCACCACCCCGCCCTTTGTAGAGGCGACACAACGACCGGACCCCTGGCAGGGCATCGTCCCCCGGGACTTTGTACCTATCCCACAAAACGGGCCCGCCCCACCTGTCGCCCGGCACAGTCTTGGCCCGTGCCGCGCCCGGCGAGGCACTCCCCGGTGATGCCCGCGCTACGGTTTCGGGGTGACTGCCTTCTCCTCCGTCCTGGTCGCGAATCGCGGCGAGATCGCGGTTCGCATCATCCGCGCATGCGCCGATGCGGGCCTGCGCTCGATCGCCGTCTACGCGGATCCCGACCGCGACGCGCCCCACGTGTCCCTCGCCGACGAGGCCTTCGCGCTGGGCGGCTCGACCGCGCGCGAGACGTACCTCGACATCGAGGCACTCATCGACGTCGCGCGCCGCTCGGGCGCCGAGGCCGTCCACCCGGGCTACGGCTTCCTCGCCGAGAACTCTGACTTCGCGCGCGCCGTGATCGACGCCGGGCTCACGTGGATCGGCCCCTCCCCCGACGCGATCGACGCGCTGGGCGACAAGGTCAGCGCGCGCCACATCGCGCAGCGCGCCGGCGCCCCGCTGGTGCCTGGCACCCCCGACCCGGTCGAGACGGCCGACGAGGTCGTGGCATTCGCCACCGAGCACGGCCTTCCCGTCGCGATCAAGGCCGCCTTCGGCGGCGGCGGACGCGGCCTCAAGGTCGCCCGCACCCTCGAGGAGATCCCCGAACTGTTCGACTCGGCGACGCGCGAGGCCGTCGCGGCCTTCGGTCGCGGCGAGTGCTTCGTCGAGCGCTTCCTCGACCACCCGCGCCACGTCGAGACCCAGTGCCTCGCCGACGCACACGGCAACGTCAAGGTGATCTCGACGCGTGACTGCTCGCTGCAGCGCCGCCACCAGAAGCTGGTCGAGGAGGCGCCCGCGCCCTTCCTCACCGACGAGCAGAACGCGCGCCTGGTCGCGGCGTCCGAGGCGATCCTCACCGAGGCGGGCTACCTGGGCGCTGGCACATGCGAGTTCCTCGTGGGCATCGACGGCACCATCAGCTTCCTCGAGGTCAACACGCGCCTCCAGGTCGAACACCCCGTGACCGAGGAGGTCACCGGGATCGACCTCGTGCTCGAGCAGTTCCGCATCGCGGCGGGCGGCTCGATCGCGCACCTCGCGCCCGAGGTGCGCGGCCACTCGATCGAGTTCCGCATCAACGGCGAGGACCCCGCGAACGGCTTCATGCCGGCGCCCGGCCGCCTCACGACCCTGCGCTTCCCGAGCGGTCCCGGCGTGCGCGTCGACGCGGGCGTCGCCGAGGGTGACACCGTGTCGGGCAACTTCGACTCGATGATCGCGAAGGTGATCGTCACGGGCGCGACCCGCGACCAGGCGCTCGCCCGCGCGCGCCGCGCCCTCGCGGAGATGACCGTCGAGGGCATCCCCACCGTGCTCCCGTTCCACCGCGCCGTGCTCGACGCGCCCGAGTTCACCGCGATCGGCGGCTTCCGCGTCTACACCACGTGGATCGAGTCCGGATTCGCCGATGCCGTGGCCGCCCTGGCACCCGCGGCGCCCCAGCAGGACGAGGCTCCCGCGGAGGCTGTCGAGCGGGTGATCGTCGAGGTGGGCGGCAAGCGCCTCGAGGTCGTGCTGCCCGCCTCGCTTGCGCAGGCGGGCCGGGCTGGAGCGCGCACGGCGGGCAGGCGTCCGCTACGCCGCGCGGGCAACGGCGGGCCGTCGCGCGCCGCATCCGGGGCGACCCTGTCGTCGCCCATGCAGGGGACCATCGTCAAGGTCGCCGTGGCCGAGGGCAACACCGTGGCCGAGGGCGACCTCGTGGTCGTGCTCGAGGCCATGAAGATGGAGCAGCCGCTCACGGCGCACCGCGCGGGCGTGGTGCGCTCGCTCTCCGCGACCGTCGGCGCCGGCGTGACCGCCGGCACCGCGATCTGCGACATCGTCGACGCCTCCTAGGGGCCTCGCGTCCGCTGCTCCGCGCCCGCTACTCCACGGCGGTGACGCGGTGGAGGCGACGTGCCGCCTCCGACACGGTGCCCGTGAGCGACGGGTAGACCGTGAACGCGCTCGCGACGGCGTCGACCGTGAGGTGCTGCGCCACCGCGAGTGACAGCGGGAAGATGTGCTCGCTCGCGCGAGGGCCCACGACCACGGCACCGAAGACCTGGCCCGTGATGGTGTGGCCGAAGACCTTGACGAAGCCCTCGTCGATGCCGAGCATCTTGGCGCGCGGGTTGCCCTTGAGGTCCAGCCGGGACACCTCGTAGAAGATGCCCCGCTCCTTGAGCTCCTGCTCGCTCGCCCCCACCGACGCGATCTCGGGCACCGTGAAGACGTTCGAGGCGACCAGGTTGAGGTCGATCGGCGTGACGGCATCGCCGAGCGCATGCGCCATCGCGATGCGTCCCTGCGTCGCCGCGACCGAGGCCAGCGGCAGCACGCCCGTGCAGTCGCCCGCGGCGTACACGCCCCTCGCAGTGGTGCGGCTCACGCGGTCGACCTTGATGAGGCCGCGGGAGTCGACCTCGACGCCCGCCTCGGCGAGGCCCAGGTCCTCGGTGTTGGGCACCGACCCCACGGCCATGAGCGCATGGCTGCCCTCGAGCACGCGGCCGTCCTCGAGCGAGACCTCGACGCCGGCTCCCGTGTTGCGCACGGTCGACGCGCGGCCACCCACGACCGTCATGCCGCGGTCGCGGAACACCTGGTTGAGGTGCGCCGAGGCCTCGGGGTCCTCGTGGGGCAGGAGCCTGTCGCCCGACGCGACGAGCGTCACGTCGCTGCCGAGGAGGCCGTATGCCCCCGCGAACTCAGCGCCCGTGACTCCCGAGCCGACCACGATCAGCCGCTCGGGCACCTCGGTAAGGTCGTACAGCTGCGTCCACGTGAGCACGCGCTCGCCGTCGGGCTCACAGCCCGCCACGACGCGAGGACGCGCGCCCACGGCCAGCAGGACGGCATCGGCGTCCAGGGCATCGTCCCCGACCTCGACCCGCTGCGGCCCGGCGAGCCGCGCGCGGCCCTCGATCACCCGCACGCCGTCGCGCTCGAGCCGCGCCGCGATGTCGGAAGACTGCTTGCGCACCAGGGTCTTGATGCGCGCGTTGACGCACTCCATGTCGACGGTGAGCGACTCGGTGAGATCGCCGCCGTCGGGGCGACGGATGCCGAGTTCGGGGGCACGGCCCGCGATGGTGAGCCACTCCGCGGTGGCGATCACGGTTTTCGAGGGGACAACGTCGGTGAGGACGGCATTTCCGCCGAGACCCTGGCGCTCGACGAGCGTCACCTGGGCCCCTGCCTTGGCGGCCACCAGGGCCGCCTCATAGCCGCCCGGACCGCCGCCAACAATCACGACGCGAGGGGACATGCCTCCATTCTTACCGCTTCGCACGCCGGTCGCGGACCCCACCGTCGCCCGCCGCCGGGACTAGGCTCGTCAGCATGACTACCGCCACCGAATTCGCCGCGGAGGCCGCGGCCACGCTCGCCGCCGCGACCGGCGTCGACACGCACGACATCGCCCTGGTCCTGGGCTCCGGATGGGGCGGCGCGGCCGACCTCATCGGCGAGGAGGCGGGCCGCGTGGACGCCGCCGACATCCCCGGCTTCGACGCCCACACCGTCCCCGGACACCACCCGATCTTCCGTTCGCTCATCACGCCGAACGGCAAGCGCGTGCTGGTGCTCGGTGCGCGGCAGCACTACTACCAGGTGCGCGATGCGGGCAAGGTCGCGCACGCGATCCGCATGGCCGCCGCCGCGGGCTGCACCCAGCTGGTGCTCACGAACGGGTGCGGCTCGACGCGACCCGAGGTGGGCCCCGGCTCCGTGGTCCTGCTCGAGGACCACCTCAACTTCACGGGCGCGACGCCGCTCGAGGGCGCGACCTTTGTCGACATGAGCCAGGTGTACTCGCCGCGGCTGCGCGACCTCGCGCGCGGGATCGACCCCGAACTGCCCGACGGCATCTACATCCAGTTCACTGGCCCGCAGTACGAAACCCCCGCCGAGGTCCGCATGGCGACCATCCTGGGCGCGAACCTCGTGGGCATGTCGACCGTGCTCGAAGCGATCGCGGCGCGCGAGGCGGGCATGGAGGTGCTGGGCCTCTCGCTCGTCACCAACCTGGCGGCCGGGATCGGCGGCGACACGCTCAACCACCAAGAGGTGCTCGACGC
Source organism: Demequina sediminis (assembly GCF_030296675.1). Taxonomy (GTDB): domain Bacteria; phylum Actinomycetota; class Actinomycetes; order Actinomycetales; family Demequinaceae; genus Demequina; species Demequina sediminis. The sequence continues at coordinate 1,482,085 of NZ_AP027736.1, forward strand.
CGGCCAGGCGGCCGCGCCCCGCATCTCGGCCCTGCTCGCCTCGATCGTGAGGGACATGTGATGAGCGACGTCATCGCACGCGCCGAGGCCTGGCTGGTCGACGACCCCGACGACACCACGCGCGCGGAGCTCGCCGCCGTGGTCGAGGCGGCGAGCGACGGCTCCGACGACGCCCTCGCTGACCTCAGGGATCGCTTCGCGGGCTTCCTCGAGTTCGGCACCGCCGGGCTGCGCGGCAAGATCGGCGCCGGCCCGAACCGCATGAACCGTGCCGTCGTGATCCGCGCGGCCGCCGGGCTCGCGCGCTACCTCACGGACTCGCTGGGTGTGCAGGGCATCGAGGGGCCAGCGCGCGTGGCGATCGGCTACGACGCGCGCCACGGCAGCTACGACTTCGCTGTCGACACCGCGGCGGTCATGACCGCCGCGGGGCACGAGGCGCTGCTCCTGCCGCGCACGCTGCCCACGCCGGTGCTCGCGTTCGCGACCCGCTTCCTCGATGCCGATGCCGGGGTCATGGTGACCGCGTCGCACAACCCGCCGCAGGACAACGGCTACAAGGTCTACCTGGGCGGCCGCGTCGTGAGCGACGAGGGTCAGGGCGCGCAGATCGTGCCTCCGCACGATGCCGAGATCGCCTCGCGGATCGCGGACGTCGAGTCGGTCGCCTCGGTCGAGCGCGCGGATCGCGGCTGGACCGTGCTGGGCGAGGGCGTCATCGACGAGTACGTGACGCAGGTCGCCGCGCTCGTTCCCGAGGCCTCGGCAGGCGGCGACACCGCCGCGCGCCGGGCCGCCACGCGCATCGTCCTCACTCCCCTGCACGGGGTGGGCGGCGAGACGGTCGATCGCGTGCTGCGCGCCGCGGGCTTCGGCGACCTCCACACCGTGACGGAACAGGCCGAACCCGACCCCGACTTCCCCACCGTCGACTTCCCCAACCCCGAGGAGAAGGGGGCGATCGACCTCGCGCTCGAGCTCGCGCGGTCCGTGGGCGCGGACGTCGTGATCGCGAACGACCCCGACGCCGACCGCTGCGCGGTCGCGACGCTCATCGACGGCGAGTGGACGATGCTGCACGGCGACGTCGTGGGATCGCTGCTGGGCGAGCGCATCGCGGAGCACCGCGCGCTGCTGCGCATGGCGCCCGGCTCGCAGGTGCTGGCCAACTCGATCGTGTCCTCGCAGCAGCTGGGCGCGATCGCGAGCCGCCACGGCCTCGCGCACGCGAACACGCTCACGGGCTTCAAGTGGATCGGGCGCACGCCGCGCCTGGTGTTCGGCTACGAGGAGGCGCTCGGCTACTGCGTGGCGCCGCAGCTCGTACGCGACAAGGACGGCATCTCGGCGGCCCTGCTCATCGCGGACTTCGTGGCGGAGCTCAAGGCGAGCGGCCGCACGCTCGCCGATGCGATCGACGACCTCGCGCGGGCGTACGGCGTGTACCTCACGTCGCAGGTGTCGGCCCGCTACGCCGATCTCGCGGAGATCCCGGCGACCATGGCGCGGCTGATGGCGGCGCCGCCCGCGACCCTCGCGGGATCGGCCGTGGTCGCGACGGACGACATGTCGGCGGGCTTCCAGGGGCTTCCCCGACCACGGGGCTTCACCTTGCGGCGGAGTCGGGCGCGCGCGTAATCGTGCGCCCGTCGGGCACCGAGCCCAAGGTGAAGGCCTACCTCGAGGTCATCGTGCCCGTCGAGGGCGACGATGTCGCCGCGGCTCGCACCACCGCGGCGGCCACCATGGATGAGCTGCGCGCGGACGTGACGGCGGCGCTGGGGATCTGAGCGAGGCGGGCGCGCGGGGCGCGCGGGGCGCACTGCAGCGGCGCCCCGCCTCCCCCGCCTCCCCCGGCTCCCCCGCCTCGCGCATAGCGTGGTGCGGAAATCCGGCCCGATCTCGGCTTCGCGCATCGCGTGGTGCGGTCGCGCAGGCGACCCGAGCACAGGCGACCACGCTGCAGCGAGGCGCGGCGGAATCGCACTAGCCGATGCGCGAGGCCCCGTTCCGCACCCAGAATCGCACTAGCCGATGCGCGAGGGGCGCCGGCCGCCCCGCCCGCGTCGGTACGGGATCAGTACAGGTGCCGTACGGGCTCAGTACGCGTCGGTCGACTCGGTCCCGTCGAGCACCGCGCGCGTGCCCGAGAGCCCCAGCCGGGTTGCTCCGGCCTCGATCATCGCGAGCGCGGTCGCCGCGTCACGGATGCCGCCCGAGGCCTTGATGCCCAGGCGACCGCCCACGGTCTGCGCCATGAGCTCGACCGCGTGCACCGAGGCGCCGCCAGCGGGGTGGAAGCCGGTCGACGTCTTCACGAAGTCCGCGCCCGCGGACTCCGAGGCGCGGCACGCCCCCACGATCGCGTCGTCGGTGAGCGCGGCGGACTCGATGATCACCTTGAGGATCTTGCCCTCGGGCACGGCGGCGCGCACCGCGGCCACGTCCGCCTCGACCGCGTCAAAGTCGCCTGCCAGGGCGGCGGCGATGTCGATCACCATGTCGACCTCGTCGGCGCCCTGCTCGATGCTCAGTGCCGCCTCGGCCGCCTTGACCGACGAGTGGTGCTTGCCCGAAGGGAAGCCGCAGACCGTCGCGACCGCGAGCCCCTCGGGCGTCTGAACCGGCAGCATCGACGGCGACACGCACACCGAGAACACGCCCAACTCGGCCCCCTCGGCGATGAGCGCCTCGACGTCGGCGGGGGTCGCCTCCGGCTTGAGAAGGGTGTGGTCGACGTAGCGGGCGAGCTCGGCGCGGGACAGGGTCATGACGTCTCCTGAGGGGGTCGGGTGTGCTGACACCAGCCTACGGCTTGCCACCCTCGCGGTCGCGTGCGACCCTGGATCGATGCCCCGATCGGGCACCGGACGATGAGCGACGTACCCGGCCACGCGACAAGACGACGCCACAGGAGTCACTCATGTCGTGGATCGTGCTGATCGTCTCGGGTGTGTTGGAGGCCGTCTGGGCCACCGCGCTGGGCCGCTCCGAGGGGTTCACCCGTCCCGTTCCCTCAGCGGTGTTCGTCGTCTCGCTCATCGCGAGCATGGCGGGGCTCGCGTATGCGCTCCGCGAGCTGCCCGTCGGCACCGCGTACGCGATCTGGGTGGGACTCGGCGCCGCACTCACCGTCGGCTATGCGATGGTGACGGGAGCCGAGCCCGCGAGCCTGCTGCGGATCGCGCTGATCCTCGGCATCGTGGCGTGCGTCGTGGGTCTCAAGCTGACCCACTGACGCGACGCCACGGGCCCGTGCTAAAGGTCGATCCCGTAGCCCTCGATGACGGACTCCGCGAGATCCGCGCGCTCGTCGTAGGGCAGGAACGCGCCCCACGCCGCGGCCAGGGTCGCCTCGAACAGGTCTTCCTTGGTCCAGCCGGCCTCGACGAGCACGCCGAACTCCGACGACATCGTCACGCCGGAGACCAGGCGGTTGTCCGTGTTGATGGTGACCGCGAAGCCGAGGTCGCGCAGCTCGTGCATGGGGTGATCCGCGATCGAGGGCGCCGCCCCAGTCTGGACGTTCGAGGTGGGACAGCACTCGAGCGGGATCTGCTGGTCGAGTGCGTGCTGAGCGATCACTCCATACGAGACCTCGTCCGTCCCGAAGCCGTCGATGTCCTCGTGAATCCGCACGCCGTGGCCGATGCGTCGCGCGGAGCCGAGCCCAAGCGCCTCGCCCACGGACGCGGCTCCGTCCGCCTCGCCCGCGTGGATGGTGACGGGCATGTGGTTCTCGCGCAGCAGCTGGAACGCCTCGCGGTGGTGCGCCGGGGGAAACCGAGCTCGGGACCCGCGATGTCGAAGGCCACGCAGCAGCGACCGCGGTTGTCGAGCGCGAGCTGCGCGATCTCGAGCGAGCGGTCGAGGTGGCGCATCGCGTCGAGGATCGCGGCCGCGCGGATCGCGTGCCCCGCCTCGAGAGCCTCGGACACGCCGTCCTCGATGCCGTCCTGGACCGCCTCGACCACCTGCTGCAGCGTGAGCCCGCCCGCGACGTGCTGCTCGGGGGCGTAGCGAAGCTCGGCGTAGATCACGCCATCGGCGGCGAGGTCGACCACGGCCTCACGCGCGATCCGGCGCAGGTTGTCCGCCGACTGCATCACGGCGGTGGTGTGGGCGAAGGCCTCGAGGTAGCGCACCAGGTCACCCGCGTCGGCGTTGTCGGAGAAGATGCGGGCCAGCTCGTCCGGGTCGGTCGAGGGAAGCTCGTGGCCGATCTCGGCGGCGAGCTCGATGAGGGTCGACGGGCGCAGTCCGCCGTCGAGGTGGTCGTGGAGGACGACCTTGGGCAGGGCCAGGATCTCGTTCGGGGTGAGGGTCATGCGCCCAGGCTAGCCGCGACGGGCCGGCACCGGCAGGACGAGCCATGCGGCGCGCGTCCAGTTCCCCAGGGCGGGCAGACGGCCCGCGTCGGGGCGCAGGTCCGAGTCCGACAACGGCAGGACCGCGCCGGCGCCAGGCTCGTAGACCAGGAAGCCATCCCCCATGTCCGCAACGAGCAGCACCACGTGGCGCGGGATGACCGTGGCGAGACCGAGAGACGCGTCCCCGGAGGTGAACATCGGCACCGGGATGCCGTCCGCGAGCGCCCGCCTCGCGTGCGCGAGCAACGGCGCGAGCGCGGCGGGAGACGAGTCGTCGACCAGGCTGCCGCGGAACCGCAGCCCGGCAAAGCGCGTGCGGTCGTCGACCTTCCACGGCGGAGTGCCCAGCGATCGCGGCCACGCGACGGGCCCCAGCGCGCTCGCGGTGGTCTGCGCGTGCAGCACCCGCTGGAGCGCATGCCAGCGCTCCTCGATCGTGAGCGTCTCGAAGCCCTCCGCCTCCGCGTGCAACGCCTCGGGGGGCACGTAGGCGCCCAGGGATCGTCCCGTCGCGACCCACAGCGCCACGAACGGGTCACCCGTCATGAGCATGAGGCCCATGACCGCGGCGCCGCATGTGGTCTGGTCGACCTGGCGCGCACGCACTCCCGCCCACATCACCGCACCGTCACCCGCCCCCGCGGGATGAGCGACGATGCCGCGCGACTCGGGCGCGAGCGTCTCCCACACGCCGGCGAGGGCCGCGACGGCGGGGATCGGGGCGCCCGACGCGACGGCCCTGTCGAGCACCGCGGCATCGGCCCCCATCTGCTCGTGCGCGACGCCGAGCGCCTTCGCATCGGCGGGACTCGCGGCCTCCACGGCCCTCGAGAACGCGCGCGCGAAGAGGCCCTCCGGCGCCGCCCCATCGGCCGAACCGGCCGTGCCACCGGGGCCGTCGAGGTCCTCCGCGGGGCGCCGGGGCGTGATCCGCAGCAGCGCGCCTGCGCGCGCCGCCGCGGCCGTCACATTCCAGGCCATCTAGCGGGTGTGAGCGCCGACGGAGTCGAGGATGATCTCGCGCGTGACCGAACCACCGGGGGTGATGTCGAGAGTGCCCGCGCCGTCGCACGCCTCCGCGAGAGCGGCCAGCCCACGAGGCATGCGGTCCTCGGTCTCGGTGTGCAGCGTCATGATGACGTCGCCCGCCTTGACCTCGTCGCCCACGACCTTGTGCAGGAACACGCCCGCGGAGGCCTGCACGGGGTCCTCCTTGCGGGCCCGGCCCGCGCCCAGGCGCCACGCGGCGATGCCCACTCCCAGGGCGTCCATGCGCGTGATCACGCCGTCGCGCTCCGCCCGCACCTCCTCGACGTGCGGCGCGGCCGGCATCGTCGCGTCCGGGTCGCCTCCCTGCGCGGCGATCATCCGTCGCCAGGCGTCCATCGCGCGGCCGTCCCTCAGCGCGTCGGCGGGGTCGACGTCCGTGACCCCCGCGCCCACCAGCATCTCGCGAGCAAGCGCGAGCGTGAGCTCGACGACGTCAGCGGGTCCGCCGCCGGCGAGCACCTCGACGGACTCCGTCACCTCGAGGCCGTTGCCGATTCCGCGTCCCAGCGGCGTGGACATGTCCGTGAGGAGCGCGGACGTCACCACGCCCGCGTCGGTGCCCAGGTCGACCATGGTGCGCGCGAGTTCGAGCGCCTGCGCGCGGTCCTTCATGAACGCGCCCGTGCCCACCTTGACGTCGAGCACCAGCACGCCGGTGCCCTCGGCGATCTTCTTGGACATGATGGACGATGCGATGAGCGGGATGGCCTCGACCGTTCCGGTGACATCGCGCAGCGCATAGAGCTTCTTGTCGGCCGGCGCGAGGCCCGAGCCCGCGGCGCAGATGACCGCGCCGACGTCCTCGAGCTGGCGCAGCATCTCGTCGTTGGACAACGCGGCGCGCCAGCCGGGGATCGACTCGAGCTTGTCGAGCGTGCCGCCGGTGTGGCCGAGCCCGCGGCCCGACAACTGCGGCACCGCGACGCCGCACGCGGCCACGAGCGGCGCGAGCGGAAGCGTGATCTTGTCGCCCACGCCACCCGTCGAATGCTTGTCCGCGGTGGGTCGCGACAGCGAAGAAAAGTCGAGCCGCTCCCCCGTGTTGATCATCGCCTGGGTCCATCGCGCGATCTCCGCGCGGCTCATGCCACGCTGCAGGATCGCCATCGCGAGGAGCTCATCTGCTCGTCCGCGACCACGCCGCGCGTGTACGCGTCGACGACCCAGTCGATCTGGTCGTCGGTCAGGGTGCCGCCGTCTCGCTTGACGCGAATGACGTCGACGGCGTCGTGGCGCTCGGCCATCAGTGCTCCTCGAGGTGTTGGGGCCCGAAGGCCCACGGAAGAAGGTCGTCCAGCGTGAGGGTGCCGTCAGGGCCGTCGATCAGCAGCCCGGGGCCGCCGAACTCGTACAGCAACTGCCTGCACCGCCCGCAGGGCTGCAGCGGCGCACCCGCGGCGTCGACGCACGCGAACGCGATCAGCCTGCTGCCCAGCGCGTCCGTGTGCAGCTTCGACACGAGTGCGCATTCGGCGCACAGCGTGAGCCCGTAGCTCGCGTTCTCGACGTTCGCGCCCGTGACGATCTCGCCGGTGTCGGTGAGGGCCGCCGCCCCCACCTTGAACGTCGAGTACGGCACGTACGCGCGCGCATTCGCCTCGCGCGCCTTGGCACGGAGGAGGTCCCAGTCGATATCCATGGCCTACTTCTTGTACGGCTTGCCCTCGGCGGCAGGCGGGCGAGCGTGGCCCACGAGTCCGGCGACGGCGAAGATGGTCGCGAGGTACGGCAACATCGCGAGGAACTGCGACGGGATCGCGGTGCCGACGATGCCGAACTGCTCGCGCAGCGAGTCGGCGAAGCCGAAGAGCAGGGCGGCGGCGAGCGCCCCCTTGGGGCTCCACCGGCCCAGGATCATCGCGGCCAGCGCGATGAATCCCTTGCCGCCCGTCATCTCCTTGCCGAACGCGAGGCCGTTCGCGACGGTGAAGAACGCACCACCCAGTCCGGCGATCGCGCCGCCCAGGATGGTGTTGCGCACGCGCGTGCGGTTGACCTTGATGCCCACGGTGTCCGCGGCACGCGGGTGCTCGCCGACGGCGCGCACGCGCAGACCCCAGCGCGACTTGAACAGCATGATGTGCAGCACGATCACGATGACGTACATGAGGTACACCAGCGCGTTCGAATTGAACAGCACGGGCCCGATGATCGGGATCTGGTGGAGCAGCGGGATGGGCAGTCGCGGCAGGCCGATGGCCTGGTTGAGTTCGGTGTTCTCGCGCAGGAGGGTGCCGAAGAGGAAGTTCGTCACGCCGATCACGAGCACGTTGAGCACGACGCCGACCACGATCTGGTCGACCCAGTAGCGGACGGCGAACAGCGACAGCGCGGCGCCCACGAGGGCGCCGGCGAGAGGCGCGGCGATGAGTCCCGCGTACGCGCCCAGCTCCCGCGAGCCTGAGGCGTTCGACACGTAGCCCGTCACGACCGCCGCGAGGAAGGCGCCGGCGAGCAGCTGACCCTCGATCGCGATGTTGATGATGCCCGAGCGCTCGCACAGGGTGCCGGCGAGAGAGCCGAACACGAGCGGAGTGGCCAGGAACACGGAGCCGATCAGCAGGCCCGTGATCTGCATCGACGTGCCCTCCTTGCCCGCACCGGCCCACGTGAGGAGCGCGGTGATCACGGCAAAGCCGAACCCGACGTAGAGGTACCACGGGATGGTGCGACGGTTCCATGCGAGCCAGAACGCCACGCCCGACAGCGCGAGTGCGACGACCGACAGCAGGATCGCCGTCGGCTGGGACGGCACGGTCCACGTGGAGATCTGGAAGAAGTCAGTGGACCGCGCCACCGCGAAGGTGGTCTCCTCGCCCGACGAGGTTCCGAAGCCCAGGAACAGCAGGGACAGCAGGCCCACGGCACCCAGCGTGATCGGCGCGCGCAGCTTGCGCGCCAGGACGGGGACGGCGGGTGCGGCCGCGATGGGCTCGGCAACAGTGGTGGTCACGCCGCCACCTCCTTGACGTTCGTCGGGGTCGGGAGCCTGAAGAGGAATCTCACGAGCGGCGGGGCCGCGATGAACAGCACGATGAGCGACTGGATGACGAGCACGATGTCCACCGGCAGGCCCGCCTGGACCTGCAGCGCGGGGCCAGAGGCCCGCAGCCCGCCGAACAGGATCGCCGCCATCACGGTGCCCACGGGACGCGAGCGTCCCAGCAGCGCGACGGTGATCGCGTCGAAGCCGAACGAGGCGGCGACATCGGTCGTCAGCGACTTCTCGGTGCCGAGGATCTGCGCGGAGCCTGCGAGACCCGCGAGGGCACCCGCGAGGGTCATCACCAGGATGTACGCCTTGGCGACGCTCATGCCCGCCGTGCGCGCCGCGGACGGGTTGGCACCCACCGCGCGGAACTGGAAGCCCAGCGTCGACCGCTCCATGAGCCACCACACGCCCGCAGCGGCCGCGAGCGCGATCAGGAAGCCCAGGTGAAGCGGGAACTGCTCGCCGAGGATCAGCGGATACTCCGCGGTCTCGTGAATGAGCGGCGACTGCGGGTTGTCCGAGCCGGGGCGCTGGAATGCATCCTTGGTGAGCAGGAACGCCACCAGGTTGAGCGCGATGTAGTTGAGCATGATGGTCGTGATGACCTCATGCGCACCGGTGCGCGCCTTGAGGATGCCGGGGATGAAGCCCCACAGCGCGCCACCCACGACGCAGCCGATCACCGCAACCAGCAAGTGGAGTCCCGCGGGGAGCTCCCACGTCCAGCCGATGAAGCCACCCAGCGTCGCGCCGATCACGATCTGTCCCTGCGCGCCGATGTTGAACAGGCCCGCACGGAAGCCGATGCCGAGGCCGAGTCCCGCGAAGATCAGCGGGGTGGCCACGGTGAGGGTCTGCGTGAAGGGCTTGATCTGCGCCGCGAAGCTGTTGCCGTTCGAGTTGAACACCGCTCCCTGGAACATCGCCTGGTACGCGCCCACGACCGCATCGCCGATGGCAGCGAACGTGTCGCCCGGCCGCGAGAAGAAGTAGACGGCGGCCTCGCGCACCTCCGCCGAGGCGATCACGATGAGCACGCTGCCGAGGATGAGCGAGGCGACAATCGCGAGGATGACGACGAGCGTCTGGCTCTCGACGATCTCCTTGAGCATTCCGCGCGCGTCGCGGTCCTTCTCCGGCGTGGCCGGAGCCTCCGTCGTGGCGCTCACGCGGCCTCCTCCTCCAGTGCGCCGGCCATCATGAGGCCGAGCGTGTCGCGGTCGGTGTCGGGCGAGACGATGCCGACGATCTTGCCGTGGTACATGACCGCAATGCGGTCGGCGAGCGCGACGACCTCGTCGAGCTCCGCGCTCACGATGATCACCGCGGCGCCTGCGTCGCGCTCCGCGACGATCCGCTTGTGGACGAACTCGATCGAGCCGACGTCGAGGCCGCGCGTGGGGTTCGACGCGATGAGCAGCTTGAGCTGGCGCGAGAGCTCGCGCGCGAGCACCACCTTCTGCTGATTGCCTCCCGACAGCGAGCCCGCGGTCTGGTCGATCGACGTGGCACGCACGTCGAACTGCTCGACGTGCTTGCGTGCCTCGTCAGCAATGACTCCGGGCTGCAGCGCGATGCCCTTGGCGTACGGCGGCCGGTCGTGCAGGTCGAGGATGAGGTTGTTCGCGATGGTCATCGTCGCGACGATTCCGTCCTCGGTGCGGTCCTCGGGCACGAACCCGATCCCGGCGTGGAGCACGTCCTTGATCGGCCGGCCCGTAATGACCTCGCCGTCGAGGCGCGCGATGCCCGCCTCGGGCTTGACCACCCCGAGCAGGGCCTCCGTGAGCTCCGTCTGGCCGTTGCCCTGGACGCCGGCGATCGCGAGGATCTCGCCCGCCTTGACGTCGAAGGACACGCCAGCGAGCTGCACCACGCCGGCCTCGTCGATGACGGTGAGGCCGTCGACCTCCAGCATCGTCTCGCCGGGTGTGGCGTCGGTCTTGTCCACGCGCATCGTGACGGCGCGCCCGACCATGAGCGAGGCCAGCTCCTCCTGCGAGGCGGTGGGCTCGGCGGTGCCGACCACCTTGCCGCGGCGGATCACCGTGATGGTGTCGGCGACGGCCTTCACCTCGCGCAGCTTGTGGGTGATGAGGACCACCGCGGTGCCGGCGTCGCGCAGCTGACGCACGATGCCGAGAAGCTCGTCGGTCTCCTGCGGGGTGAGCACGGCGGTGGGCTCATCGAGGATGAGCACCTGCGCGTCGCGCGACAGTGCCTTGATGATCTCGACGCGCTGCTGCGCACCCACGGGCAGGTCCTCGATGACCGCGTCGGGGTCCACGTTGAAGTTGAAGCGCTCGGAGATCTCGCGCACCTTGGCGCGCGCCGCATCGATGTCGAGCAGTTTCGCGGGCCCGCGCACGTCCTCGTGACCGAGCATGACGTTCTCGGCCACGGTAAAGGGGTGCACGAGCATGAAGTGCTGGTGCACCATGCCGATTCCCGCGGCCATGGCGTCTCCCGGTCCGGCGAAGGCGACGGGCTCGTCGTTGAGCAGCACCTCGCCCTCGTCGGCGTCGTACAGGCCAAACAGCACGTTCATGAGCGTCGACTTGCCGGCGCCGTTCTCGCCGAGCAGCGCGTGCACGGAGCCCGGCTCGACCAGGAGGTCGATCTTGTCGTTCGCGGTGAAGTCACCGAACCTCTTGGTGATGCCACGGAGCTCGAGTTTCACGGGCGTCCTTCCACGTCTTTGATGGTGTGTTTCAGAGCGTACTCCGGGGGGACGAGCCGGGGGCGCGCCACGGGGCTACCCGTGACGCGCCCCCGGGCCGTCGTCAATCGCGACTAGGAGGTCGCGATCGACCCGTCGATGATGCCCGCCGTGATGGTCTCGAGCTCGGCGAGAACGTCCTCGCTCACGACCGAGGCGGTGGTGCCGAGGCCGACACCCTCGTTCTCGAGCGTGCCGAAGTAGGCCTCGGCCGAGAAGCCGGCGCCCACCGCAGCCTCGTTGACCACGTCGTGGACCGCGGGGCCCATGTTCTTCATGATCGAGGTGAGGATGATGTCGCTGTACTCGGGCGCGGTGAGCGTCCAGTCGGAGTCGACACCGATGATCCAGGTGTCACCGGCCGCCTGCGCGGCGGCGGCGGCGCCGAGGCCCACGGGGCCCGCGACAGGGAGGATGATGTCCGCACCCTGGTCGATGAAGCCCTGCGTGAGGTTCTGGCCCTTGGTGGCGTCCTCGAAGTCACCGGTGAACGAGCCGTCGGTGCCGTCCCAGCCGAGCACCGTGACGTCGCCGCCGGTGGTCTCGTTGAAGTAGTTAACGCCGCGGTAGAAGCCGTCCATGAAGACAGTGACCGGCGGGATGTTGATGCCGCCGAAGGTCGCCACGGTGCCGGTCGCGGTGGTGGCCGCTGCGGCGTAGCCCGCGAGGAACGCGGCCTCGTTGGTGCTGAAGAGGATCGGCTTGACGTTGTCGACCGGCTCGTCGAACGCGTTGTCAATCATCGCGAAGTTGGTGTCGGGGTTCGCGGCGGCCGCAGCGGCGGTCGCGTCACCCAGGAGGAAGCCCACCGTGACGATCAGGTCGCAGCCGTCGGCCACGAGCGCGTCGATGTTCGGGCCGTACTCGTTGCCGTCCTGCGACTCAACGGTGTTGTACTCCAGGCCGAGCTCCTCGGAGATCGACACCAGGCCCTCGTAGCCGGCCTGGTTGAACGACTTGTCGTCGAAGCCGCCCGCGTCCGAGACCATGCAGGGGCGGTAGTCGACGGTCTCCACGGGCGTCTCGCCGCCGGCCGTGGCGGAGGACGAAGCAGCGGGCTCCTCCTCGGGCGCCGAGGCGCAGGCAGCCAGCACGAGCGCCGACACGGCGGTCAGCGCGCCCACACGGATGATGTTCTTCATCAGGTGTTTCCCTCTCTTCTGCCCGGCGGTCGCCGGGCTGGGTGTAAGCGTTATCGTACGCGCGGTTGTGTTACGCGGGACGGCGCCGATGTTGCGTCCAGGCAACGATTGGGTATCGTTCACGCCGTTTCGAGCGAGGCGGACGCGTCCTTCACGCGCTGGGCCGCGGACCGCACCGTGACCAGCAGGGCCTCGTCCGACTCGACCACCACGGCATCGTCCACCCCCACGATCACCACGGGCTTGGTGCCCCCCACGACGAGCGCCCCCGCGGCGCCCACGGCGCCGACGGGCGCGGTGCGGTGGATGCTCACGGCGGTTCCCGCGACGCCCGAGAGCTCCGCGAGCGAGTCGAAGTCGCCCACGTCGTGCCACTCGAAGGTCGCGGGCACCACGGCCACGCCGCCCGCGGCCGCCACGGGTTCGGCGATCGCGTGGTCGATCGCGATGCGGGTCAGCGTGGGCCACACGCGCGCGAGCACCTCGGCGCGAGCGGGCCCGTCCCACGCGGCGGCGATCTCCTCACCCCTGCCGCGAGCGCGGGCTGCAGCCGGTCGAGGTGGCCCAGCAGGGCATCGGTCCTCACGACGAACATCCCCGCGTTCCACGCGAAGCCGCCGCGCGCGAGCATTCCCGCCGCGGTCTCGGCGTCGGGCTTCTCCGTGAACGCGACCACATGGCGCGCCGCGCCGGTGAGCGCCTCTCCCATCTCGATGTAGCCGAAGGCGGTCGAGGGCTCGGTGGGCTCGATACCGATCACGACGACCTTGCCCTCGCGCGCGACCTCGACCGCCCGCGCGACCGTCGCACGAAAGGACGCGGCGTCGGGGATGAGGTGGTCCGCCGCGAAGGATCCGATGACCCGCGGCCCCCACCGATGCTCGACCACCGCCGCCGCGAGCGCGATCGCGGCCATCGAGTCGCGCGGGCTGGGCTCGGTGAGCAGGTCCTCGCGGGGCAGGTCGAGCTGGCCGGCCACGGCGTCGACGTGCCGCTCCCCCGTCACCACCAGCACCCGGCTCGACAGCGGGCGCACGCGCGCGACCGTGTCCTGAATGAGGGTCGCCCCCGTGCCCAGCAGATCGAGCAGGAACTTGGGCCGGTGAGGCTGTGACAGCGGCCACAGCCGCGAGCCCACTCCCCCGCGGGGATCACGATGACGAGGTCGTCGATCTCGGTCGCCGACGGAGTCTCGCCGGACGCTGGCGCGCTGTGCTCGGAGGTCATGGGGACCACATTAGGATGAGCGACATACCCGGTTGAGTTCGAAGGAGAACCGTGTCCCCCACGACAACGCTCTATCGAGGCCATGAAGGCATGTGGATGTGGGTCGTCCATCGCGTGACGGGCGTCGCCATCTTCTTCTTCCTGCTTGTCCACGTGTTGGACACGGCCCTTGTCCGGGTGTCGCCCGAGGCCTACAACGAGGTCATCGGCAGCTACAAGACCCCGATCTACGGGCTCGTCGAGGCGGGGCTGGTCGCGGCCATCCTGCTGCACGCGTTCAACGGACTGCGCATCATCGCGGTCGACCACTCGACGTGGGCGCTGCGCCACCAGAAGCAGCTCGTGTGGGCCGTGTGGGTGCTGTTCGCGATCCTCATGGTGCCGTTCCTCGTCCGCCACCTCGGACACGTCTTCGGGGGTGCCTGATGACCACCGCACAGCCGGCACAGCCCGCCCCCGCGCGCCGCGCCTCAAGGAGCCCCAGGTCCGCTCGGGCCGCCTTCGCCCCGGCGCGGAGCAGTGGTCGTGGCGCTTCATGCGCCTGTCGGGGCCCCTTCTCGTGGTCCTGATCCTCACGCACCTCTTCATCAACCTCATGACGGGCGACGGGGTCAACCAGATCGACTTCGCGTTCGTCGCGGGCAAGTGGGCCGCACCGCTGTGGAAGATCTGGGACCTCACGATGCTGGTGCTCGCGATGCTGCACGGCGGCAACGGCATGCGCCTGCTCATCAACGACTACGCGCAGCGCCCGTGGATGAAGAAGCTCCTGCACGGCGCGCTCGGGGTGGCGGTCATCGGCATCATCGTCCTCGGTAGCCTGGTCATCTTCACGTTCGACCCGTGCCCGACTGGGACGGATCCCGAACTCCTGAACATCGAACTCTGCAAGGAACTTGGACGGCTATGACCCACCACGAGTACGACGTCGTCATCGTCGGCGCCGGCGGCGCCGGCATGCGAGCCGCCCTGGAGAGCTCTCAGCGGGCCCGCACCGCGGTGCTCACCAAGCTCTACCCCACGCGCTCGCACACCGGAGCGGCTCAGGGCGGCATGGCCGCGGCCCTTGCCAACGTCGAGGACGACTCGGCCGAGTGGCACGTGTTCGACACGATCAAGGGTGGCGACTACCTGGTGGACCAGGACGCCGCGGAGATCCTGTGCAACGAGGCGATCGACGCGGTGCTCGACCTCGAGAAGATGGGCCTGCCCTTCAACCGCACGCCCGACGGCAAGGTGGACCAGCGCCGCTTCGGCGGTCACACCCGCAACCATGGCGAGGCCGCCGTGCGGCGCGCGTGCTACTCCGCCGACCGCACGGGCCACATGATCCTGCAGACGCTCTACCAGCAGTGCATCAAGCAGGAGGTCGAGTTCTTCAACGAGTACTACGTGCTCGACCTCATCCTCGACGGCGACCCTCAGCAGGCCGGCCCCGGCGAGGAGGTCGCGGTGGCGGGCGTGGTCGCTCTCGAGCTGTCGACGGGCGAGGTGCACACCTTCCGCGCGAAGTCCGTGATCTTCGCGACCGGCGGCGCAGGCAAGATCTTCAAGACGACGTCGAACGCGCACACGCTCACGGGCGACGGCATGGGCATCGCGCTCACCGCCGGGCTCCCGCTCGAGGACATGGAGTTCTTCCAGTTCCACCCGACGGGCCTCGCGGGCCTGGGCATCCTGCTGTCCGAGGCCGCGCGCGGCGAGGGCGGAATCCTGCGCAACTCCGAGGGCGAGCGCTTCATGGAGCGCTACGCCCCCACCATCAAGGACCTCGCGCCGCGCGACATGGTCGCGCGTGCGATGGCCAACGAGGTTCGCGAGGGCCGCGGCGCGGGTCCCCACAAGGACTACGTATTGCTCGATCTCACGCACCTCGAGCCCGCCCACATCGACGAGAAGCTCCCTGATATCACCGAGTTCGCGCGCACCTACCTGGGCGTCGAGCCGTACACCGAGCCGGTGCCGGTCTACCCCACCGCGCACTACGCGATGGGTGGCATCCCCACCACGGTGAAGGGCGAGGTGCTGCGCAACAACACCGACGTCGTCAAGGGCCTCTACGCCGCCGGGGAATGCGCGTGCGTGTCCGTCCACGGCGCCAACCGGCTGGGCACCAACTCGCTGCTCGACATCAACGTGTTCGGCCGCCGCGCGGGAATCGCCGCCGCCGAGTACGCGGCCTCCGTGGAGGCCGCCCCCGTCTTGCGGGACGATGCCGCGGCCAGGGTCGAGGGCATCGTCACCCGTCTCTTGGGGACCGTGGGCGGCGAGGGCACCGCGCGCGTGGCCGACGTCCGCAAGGCCCTCCAGGAGACCATGGACCGCAACGTCCAGGTGTTCCGCGACGCGGCCTCGCTCGAGGAGGCGCGCGGCGTGGTCGCCGAGCTCAAGAAGCGCTACGAGTCCGTCGCGATCCACGACCGCGGGCGCCGCTTCAACACGGACCTGCTCGAGGCGATCGAGCTGGGCTTCCTGCTCGAGATCGCCGAGGTCGTGGTCGAGGGTGCGCTCGCTCGCGAGGAGTCCCGCGGCGGCCACTACCGCGAGGACTTCCCCACGCGCGACGACGAGCGCTTCCTCCACCACACGATGGCCTATGCGACGCCCGACGGTGTGCGGCTCGACACCAAGCCCGTGGTGATCACCAAGTACCAGCCCATGGAGAGGAAGTACTGACATGACGGCGACTGTCGAGACCCCCGCCGTGGGCGAGGTCGCGTCCATTCAGGTGAAGCTCCGGATCCTGCGGTCGAACCCCGAGGGCACCGCGGACCATGCGCCGGGAGAGGCATACTGGCAGGAGTTCGAGATCGAGGCGCACGCCACCGACCGCGTGCTCGACGCCCTCCACAAGATCAAGTGGGAGCAGGACGGCTCGCTCGCGTTCCGTCGCTCGTGCGCGCACGGCGTGTGCGGATCCGACGCGATGCGTATCAACGCGCGCAACCGCCTGGCATGCAAGACGCTACTCAAGGACCTCAACCCGGCCAAGCCCATCATCGTCGAGCCCATCAAGGGCCTGCCGGTCGAGAAGGACCTGATCGTCGACATGGAGCCGTTCTTCGCCTCCTACCGCGAGATCATGCCGTTCCTCATGACCACGGGCAACGCGCCCACGCGCGAGCGGCTGCAGTCCCCCGAGGAGCGCCAGCGCTTCGACGACACGACCAAGTGCATCATGTGTGCCGCGTGCACCACGTCGTGCCCGGTGTTCTGGACCGATGGCCAGTACTTCGGCCCCCAGGCGATCGTCGGCGCGCATCGGTTCATCTTCGACTCTCGCGACGAGGGTCAGTGGGACCGCCTCGAGATCCTCAACGACAAGGCCGGCGTGTGGAAGTGCCGCACGGCGTTCAACTGCACCGAGGCCTGCCCGCGCGGCATCGAGGTGACCAAGGCGATCTCCGAGGTCAAGAAGGCGCTCACGACCGGCGAGATCTAAGCACTGCCCGCGCCGTGCGGGAACCGCGCGACACCGGTCGCGAAAGGTGTGACGTGCGACAGGGGTACGGCAGGTCAGGACGTCGCGGCGGGTCAGGATGTCGCCTGCGACTCCTCGCGTGTGCCGAGCCACGCCGCACCCATGAGCACGATCCTCGCCACGAAGTCCGCAAAGATCATGATCGACACGAGCGCGGCGAACGAGCCCAGCACGGGATTGTCAGCCACGCCGCCGACCACATAAGACACACCCAGTCGCAGCGTCCCGATCGCGACCGCCGTCGCCGCGAGCGTCCACAGGAGGGGCCTGCGCGGTCCCTCATAGCGACCCAACACCACGATCGCGAGCGCCACGAAGGCGGCGTCGAGTAGCACCCCCACGAACAGCGCCGGCCCGCGCACGATCCACTCCGACACGAGCTCGATCGACACGAGGTCCGCGAGCGCCTCCGCGAACCGCGACGCAAGCACCTGCAGCGCGAAGCCGAGCACCACGACCACGAACAGCGAGAACAGCGCGATAAGGTCGCGCACCTTGCCCTGGACGGGGCCCGCGAGGTCCCCGCCGAGCATCGCCCTCACGCCCAGGCGCATGCCCCCCAGGTAGCGCGTCGCGGTATTGAGAAGCAGCAACAGGCCCACGACTCCCACGATTCCCGTGATGGTCTGCGGGCGGATCGCGGAGGGATCCACGAGGGCGTCCTCGCCCGTGCCGACCACTCCGGGCAGCACTCCGTCGATGAACGAGTAGAAGGCCTCGTTCCACGCGCGGTTGTTCTGCACCAGGTAGCTGGACGCGGTGACGCCGATCACGAGCGCGGCGGCGATCGAGGTCAGCGAGAAGTACGCGATGCCCCCCGCGAGGACCATGCCGTTGCGGTCCTTCATGCGCTCGAGCGTGCGTCCCGCGTGGCTCGCGTCAAAGCGCTCTTTGAGCGCCTTGCCGCGTGCGACGAGGGTGCCCGCCTTGTCCTTGAGGTCGGTACCGCTCGTCATGCTCCCCTATCGATGCAGCGGAGGCAGCAGCCCCAGCCGGTCGTAGATCCGGTCCAGCGTGGCCTGGGCGATGGTCGATGCCTTCGCGGCGCCCTGGGCCAGCACCCCGTCCAACCGCTCGGGGGACTCGATCCATTCCATCGCGGCGTCGTGGAACGGCGTGAGGTACGCGACGACGACGTCGGCGAGGTCGACCTTGAGGTGTCCGTACATGCGGCCCTCGTACTCCGCGACCAGGCCGTCGACATCACGACCCGTGAGCGCGGAGTAGATCGTCAGCAGGTTCGACACACCGGGCTTGGCCTCGCGGTCGAAGCGGATCACGGAGTCGAGGTCGGTGACGGCCGACTTGATGTTCTTGGCGACCTTCTTCGGGTCGTCGAGCATCTCGATGATGCCCTTGGGATTGCCGGTCGACTTCGACATCTTCTTGACCGGGTCCTGCAGGTCGTAGATCTTGGCCGTCTCCTTGACGATGTGCGCCTCGGGCACCATGACCGTTCCCTCGCCGAACCGCCCGTTGATGCGCTGCGCGAGGTCGCGCGACAGCTCGAGGTGCTGGCGCTGGTCCTCCCCCACCGGCACCACGTCGGTGTCGTACAGCAGGATGTCGGCGGCCATGAGGATCGGGTAGGTGAACAGGCCCACGTTCGCGCCGGACTCGCCCGTCTTCTGCGCCTTGTCCTTGAACTGGGTCATGCGCGACGCCTCGCCCATGCCCGTGAAGGTGCTGAGGATCCAGGAGAGCTCCGCGTGCTGCGGCACGTGGGACTGCACAAAGCACAGGGAGCGCTCCGGATCCACACCGGCCGCGAGGTACTGGGCCGCGGTGCGGCGCGTCCGCGACCGCAGCAGCTCCGGCTCGGGCGCCTGGGTGAGCGCGTGCAGATCGACCACGGAGTAGATGGCGTCGTGGGTGTCCTGGAGCTTGACCCACTCGACCAGCGCGCCCAGGTAGTTGCCAAGGTGGAGGGAGTCGGAGGTCGGCTGCATGGCCGAGAACACGCGGGTCATGCGCCCATTGTTCCAAAGAACGGGAGCGGCTCGGACCGCCCCGCCCGCAGCCACCCGGCCCCGGCATCGTCCCGGGGGACGGGACGATGCCTAGGTGGCGTCGGAATCGAACGGCGCCTTGCCGGGGGCGGGGGTAGAGGGCGCGGAGCCGCCGCCCTGGGCGGCGGCGACGGCTCGGCGAGCGCATCACGGACGATCCGGCGGGGGTCGTACTGGCGCGGGTCGAGCTGAGACCAGTCGACCTCGTCACCCACCTCCTGCTTGAGGGTCGCCTTGCCCGACTGCACGAGGTCGCGGCCCTTGATCACGAGGTTGCGCAACTGGCGCGCGTACTCCGGCATCCGCTCGGGCCCGACCACGAGGATCGCGACCAGCACGAGGATGAGGAGTTCCCCGCCGTTGATGTCCAGCATGCGCCCTATTCTGACGGGTCGGGGAGCATGCCGCCATCACCGTCGGGGCCGGACTGCTCGGGCGCCGACTCCTCGGGCTCACCCGAGTCGCCGTACGAGACCTCGGTGTTGGCCACGAGGGTCACGGTGATGTCCTGTTCGGACTCGCCGCGACGGACCGTGAGGACCACGTCCTCGTCGGGGGCCTTCGCGCGGATCGCGACCACGAGCTCGTCGCTGCGCGTGATGGGGCGACCGTCGATCGCGGTGATGACGTCTCCCGACTCGATGCCAGCGAGGTCGGCGGGACCACCCGACGCGACGCCGCCCTCGTCGGCGACCTTGACGCCCTCTCCCGTGTACGTGCCGTCGAGCACGACACCCACCACGGGGTAGGTCGCGGTGCCGGTCGCGATGATCTCCTCGGCGGTGCGTCGCGCCTGGTTCGACGGGATCGCGAAGCCGAGCCCGACCGAGCCGGACTGGCTGGCGGAGCTGCCGAGCGAAGCGATGGCCGAGTTGATGCCGATGACCTCGCCGCGCGCATTGAGCAGCGGCCCGCCCGAGTTGCCGGGGTTGATCGCCGCGTCCGTCTGGATCGCGTCGATGAACGCGGTGGACTCGGTGTCACCCGCCGTCACGGGCCGGTGGAGTGCGGACACGATTCCCGTGGTCACGGTGGCCTCGAGACCGAGGGGGATCCGACGGCGATGACGTCGTCACCCACGACCATGGCGTCGGAGTCGCCGAGAACGAGCGGCGTGAGGCCGGTCGCGTCGATCTTGACCACGGCGAGGTCGTAGTCGGCGGTCGCGCCGACGATCTCACCCTCGTACTCGGTGCCGTCGCTCATCACGACCGTCACGGTGTCGCCGTCGGAGCCCGACACGACGTGGTTGTTGGTGAGGATGTAGCCGTCCTCGCGAATGATGAAGCCCGATCCCTCACCGGCGACCTGGCCGCCCTGAAGGTTCTCGATCGACACCACCGAGGGCAGCACCGAGGCGGCAACCGAGGCGACCGTGGTGGAGTCCGTGCTCGAGATCGTCGAGTTGCCCGACTGCGGCAGCGTGGCAGCGGCGCCGGAGGACGCGGAGGAGGGGCCGAACTCGTCGTAGGCCCATGCGCCGCCGAAGCCGGCGCCCGCGCCAAGCACGAGAGAGCCCGCGACGATCGCGGCGACCGTCGAGCGGCGCAGCCGCGCGGGGCGGGTCGCCGGGGACTGCGGAAACGCGGCCGGCTCGGCGGGGGCACCGCGGGCGGGAAGAAGGAGGCGCCGGGCGCGGCGGACGGCAGCTCGACCGTGTCGTGGGTCGGCCGCGAGAGGTCGGTGGTCGTGGCAGGCGCCTCGGGAGTCGAGGCCGTCAGGTCGCGCGGAGGCGCGAAGGGGTTGTCATTCATGCGTGGGGATCCCTTGCGGCTAGTGGCCGGTCAGCGCGTCGGCGAAGACGCCCATGCCGGCCATGACTTGGTCGACGAACCCTGGCTCGTCGTCCTGCGGGAACGCGGCCGCCACCTCTTCAAGAGTGCCCTGTGCGCAGTCGCACGACAGGGCCACCACGATCTCGCCCGCCTGCCAGACGATTCGTGACGGCGAGGTGCCGATCACGTAGGCGTCGACGCCCTCGACATCGGCCAGCGGCAGGTCAGCCACGAGCTCGGGCGAGAGGCGTCCCTGCTGCTCGAGGACGAGCACCGGCACGGAGCCGTTCAGCAGGGTGGCGACGAGCACGGGAGAGCCATTGGGCACCTCCTTGAGCGCCGCCTCGACCGGTTCGAATCCACTCGACTGCCAATCCGGGTGGATCCATGCGCCCAGCTCGTCCCCGGAGCGCATGCTCCGGGAATCGATGCGGGCGACACTGAGGACGCCGTCCTCCGACGATGCCGTGAGGCCCGGGTCGACGTCGTCGGGCTCGCCCGCGACGTACGCCGCCCCCACGAGCGCCGCGAGCACGATCACGACGGACAGCGTGAGGACCACGGGACGGCGGTCGCGTCCGCGGGCCGCGCGCGCGTGGCGCGGGCTCTCGTGCTGAGCGATCTGCGCGATCCGGTCGCGGTCCAGCAGGCTGCGGGCGAAGGACATGTCGATTCCGGCGTCCGACGAGTTCAGGGCCTCACGCGCGAGGCGAAGGTCGTCCCAGCGCGCGGAGCACTCGGCGCACTCCTCGAGGTGAGCCATCGCCTCGGCCGCGGCATCCCTCGGGAGTCGGTTGTCGAGCAGATCGTGGATCCGCTCCCCCAGGTGCCGTCCGCTCACACGCCACCTCGCATCGGGGCGCGGTGAGCGAGCGACTCACGGAGCCGGGCGCGGGCGCGGGACAGGCGCGAGCGCACCGTGCCCATCTTGATGCCGAGCGTCGCCGCGATCTCCTCGTACGAGAGCCCCTCGATGTCCGCGAGCACCACGGCGGCACGGTACTCCGGCGGGAGGTCCGCGAGCGCGGCGATGATGTCGTCGCCGAGGTTCGACATGTCGAAGGCGTCTTCGGGCTGGCCGGAACGCTCGTGGCGGTCGAAGCTGTCCGAGGTCGCGACCGCGGAGTCGTCGTCGGCCATGAAGTCGAAGCGGATGCGCTTCTTGCGGCGCATGCGGTCGAGGAACAGGTTGGTCGTGATGCGGTGCAGCCAGCCCTCGAACGTGCCCGGCTTGTACTGCGAGAGCGAGTTAAAGACGCGCACGAACACGTCCTGCGTGAGGTCCTCGGCATCGTGCTGGTTGCCCGTGAGGTGATACGCGAGGCGGTAGACGCGGGCCGAGTGGTCCTCGACGATGCGCTCCCACGTGAGTTCGGGCGCGGCGGCAGGAGCGATCGTGGCCTCCAGTGCGGCGGTCTCGGTCATCGTGCGCTCCCCTCGTGCATCACATCGTGTCAACGGGTCCTGATGCGTCCATGTTCCCATGCGGTCCTGAGAGTTCCCTGAGAGGGACCGATACGCTGGGCTTCACAAGGAGGCGTGATGAGCACCGAAGCAGCGAACTGGGCCTACGCGGAGGACTTCGTCGAGGAGGACCGCGTGATCCTCGCGGCACGCGACGTCGCCGACCAGCTGGGATGCGTGCCGGTTCTCCCGGGCGCGGCCCGCGCGATCGAGGTCCTGGCGAGGACGATGCGCGCGAGCTCCGCGGTCGAGATCGGCACCGGCGCGGGGGTGTCGCTTACGTATCTGCTGCGCGGGATGGGCCCGAGCGGCGTCGTGACGACCATCGACGTCGAGCCCGAGCACCACCGCGCGGCGCGGCAGACCATCGCCGCCGGCGGATTCGCGCCCGAGCGCGCCCGCATGATCACGGGCCGCGCCCTCGACGTGCTGCCGCGCCTCACGGACGGCGGCTACGACATCGTCCTCATCGACGCGCGCAAGTCGGAGTACCCCGCGTACCTCGAGCACGCGATGCGGCTGTTGCGCTCGGGCGGCCTGCTTCTCATCGACAACGCGCTGTGGCATGGGCGTGTGCCCGACCCCGCTCAGCGGGATAAGGACACGACCGCGGTGAGGGAGACCCTCAAGGCAGTGCGAGAGGACGAGCGGCTCACGGTGGCGCTGCTGCCCTCGGGAGACGGCCTCCTCGCGGCCGTCAAGGAGTGACGGCTAGGACTGCGGGAGCGCGGCGTGGAGCGCGTCGCCGAGCTGCTTGACCTCGTCGGCCGTGATCTCGACCACGAGACGGCCTCCGCCCTCGAGCGGGACTCGCATCACGTAACTGCGACCCTCCTTCACGACCTCCATGGGGCCGTCGCCGGTGCGGGGCTTCATTGCAGCCATCGTGTGGTTCTCCTCGGGTGCGTCACGCGCCGCGAAGCACGGCGTTACGCTCGATTCTACTGCGCGCGGCAGACCGTGCCCAAATCACCCGCGCCTAGCCGTCCTCACGGGTGAGCGCGACCATGCGCGCCACGGCCTCGTCCGGATCGTCGGTGACGGACACCAACTCGAGGTCGGTGGGAGAGATCTTGCCGTCGGCCGCGAGCGTGTCACGCATCCAGTCGAGCAGGCCGCCCCAGTAGGACGTGCCGACCAGCACGATCGGGAACCGGCGCACCGTGCGGGTCTGGACCAGGGTGAGGCACTCGAAGAGCTCGTCGAGGGTGCCGTATCCGCCCGGCAGTGCGATGAATCCCTGGGCGTACTTCACGAACATGGTCTTGCGCGCGAAGAAGTAGCGGAAGTTGATGCCCAGGTTGACGTGCTCGTTGACGCCCTGTTCGAAGGGGAGCTCGATACCGAGCCCCACGGAGGTGCCGCCCGCCTCGGAGGCGCCCTTGTTCGCGGCCTCCATGCAGCCGGGGCCGCCGCCCGTGATGACGGCGTAGCCCTCCTCGACCAGGCGCCTGCCCACCTCGACGCCCGCCTCGTACTCCCACGAGCCGGGGGCGGACCGCGCGGAGCCGAACACGGTGATCGCGGGACCGAGCTCCGCGAGCGCGCCGAAGCCCTCGACGAACTCCGACTGGATGCGTAGCACGCGCCACGGGTCGTCATGCAGCCAGTCGGGACGATGCTGCCCGTCAAGCAGGCGCTCAGAGGTGGAGGTGGTGGGCACGTTGCGGCCGCGCAACAGGACGGGGCCCTTGCGGTACTCCTTCATGGTTCCTCCTCAGGACGTAAGCCAGGCCTCGAGACCGGCGCGGCACTGGTGGATCTCGATGACGGGACAGCGCTCGTCGTCGGCGTGGGCAAGTTCGGGGTCGCCCGGCCCGTAGTTGACCGCGGGGATCCCCAGCTCCCCGAACCGCGCGACGTCGGTCCACCCCTGCTTCGCGCGCGGAGCGGCGACACCCGTGCGCGCGACCGACTCGGCGAAGGACGCCGCGAGCGGCGCGTCGAGTCCGGGCCGCGCGGCGCCCGACAGGTCCGTGTAGACCAGGTCGTAGCCGTCGATGCCAGAGGAGGCGACGAGCGCCTCGAGGCGCGACTGTGCCTCCGCGAGCGTCCAGCGGGGAGCGAATCGATAGTTGAGCGTCACGATGCATTCGTCGGGGATGACGTTGCCCGCGATGCCGCCGGAGATGCGCACCGCGTTGACGCCCTCGCGATAGTCGAGCCCGTCGACGGTGAAGGTCTCGGGCTCGTGCTCCGCGAGCACGGCGAGCAGCGGCGCGGCGCGGTGCACCGCGTTGAGTCCCTTCCACGCCCGCGCACTGTGCGCGGCCTTGCCGTGGACGCGAACCTCGGCGCGCATCGTCCCGTTGCAGCCGCCCTCGATGACGCCCTGCGTGGGCTCGCACAGCACCGCGAAGTCGCCCGCGACCAGGTCGGGGCGCTCGCGGGCGATCCGGCCCAGCCCATTGCGGTCGGCCTCGACCTCCTCCTGGTCGTAGAAGACCCACGTGATGTCGCGCGTCGGCGCCGTGAGCGCGGCCGCGAGCGACAGCTGCACCGCGACCCCCGCCTTCATGTCGACCGCCCCGCGCCCCACGAGGTCGCCGTCGGCGGACCACTCGGAGGGCACGTTGCCCTTGATCGGCACGGTGTCAAGGTGGCCGGCGATCACCACGCGCTCGGGGCGACCCAGGTGAGTGCGCGCGACGATCGCGTTGCCCAGGCGGGTGACCTCGAGATGAACGAGGGGCGTGAGCGCGGCCTCGACGGCGTCGGCGATCCTGTCCTCGTTGCCCGAGACCGAGGGGATGTCGACGAGCGCCTTGGCCAGCAGCTCGACGGGGACGGCAAGGTCCAGGTGCGTCATGCGGTCAGCCTATCCACGTAATCTTGACGCATGACACGACCCGCCTTCGGATTCGGCCTCGCGACCATCGACGCCCAGGGAGTCGTCCTCGACACCTGGTACCCCGCGCCCGCACTGGGAGAGCCCAAGGTGCGCGCGGAGGCCTCGGCCCAGCTCAAGGCGGCCGAGCGCACCGACGACCTCCGCGACGTCCAGATTCGCGTCGTGCGCACCGTGATCGACCTCGACGAGCCGCCCGCCACGGTCGAGGATGCGTATCTGCGTCTCCACCTCCTGAGCCACCGCCTCGTGAGGCCGCACGGACTCAACCTCGACGGCATCTTCGGCGTGCTCACCAACGTGGTGTGGACGTCGGACGGCCCGTGCGCGATCGACGGCTTCGAGCAGGTGCGGCTGCGCTACCGTGCGTTCGGCCGCCCGCTCACGGTGTACGGCATCGACAAGTTCCCGCGCCTGGTCGACTACGTCGTGCCGTCCGGCGTGCGCATCGCCGACGCCGACCGCGTCCGCCTGGGAGCCCACCTGGCCGAGGGCACGACCGTCATGCACGAGGGATTCGTCAACTTCAACGCGGGCACGCTGGGCCACTCGATGGTCGAGGGCCGCATCTCCGCGGGCGTCGTGGTGGGCGACGGCTCCGACGTGGGCGGAGGCGCCTCGATCATGGGCACGCTCTCCGGCGGGGGCAAGGAGATCATCTCGATCGGCGAGCGCTCCCTGCTGGGCGCCAACTCGGGCCTGGGGATCCCCCTCGGCGACGACTGCATCGTCGAGGCGGGCCTGTATGTCACCGCGGGCTCGAAGGTGCTGCTCGTGGGCCAGAGCGACGACGACGGCAACCCGCTCGTGGTGAAGGCCCGCGACCTCGCGGGCCGCGACGGAATCCTGTTCCGCCGCAACTCCCTGTCCGGCGCGCTCGAGGCCGTGCAGCGCCAGGGCAAGGGCGTCGAGCTCAACGCCGCGCTGCACGCGAACTGACGTGGCATCGCGGCGCACCGCCGCCGCGGTGACCCTGCTCCTCCTCGCGACGGGCGGCGCGGTCTACGGCTCGTACCTGTGGAGTGAGAGCGCGCCGACTCCCCCACCGGGTGAGCAGTGCACGGTCGCGCTGGGCGAGTCGACGGACACGCTGAGCGCCGAGCAGGCCGCGAACGCCGCGCTCATCGCCGCGGCCTCGGCGCGCCTTGAGATGCCCGCGCGCGCCGCGACCATCGGCATCGCGACGGCCCTGCAGGAGTCTTCGCTGCGCAACATCGACCACGGCGACCGCGACTCGCTCGGCCTCTTCCAGCAGCGTCCGTCGCAGGGGTGGGGAACCGTCGAGGAGATCCTCGATCCGTACTACTCGACGGACACGTTCTACGCGGCGCTCGCGAAGGTCGACGGCTGGCAGGACATGGAGGTCACGGTCGCCGCGCAGACGGTGCAGAGGTCGGGCTTCCCCGACGCGTACGCGACGCGAGAGGCGTCCGCGCGGCTGTGGGCCTCGGCGCTGCGCGGTCACTCGGGGGTGCTCGCCGTGACGTGCGACGTGTCGGCTGGAGGCGGCACGACGGCGCAGGACTTCGCCGCGCGCATCGACCGCGACTTCGGGGCGGGCGCCTACGCGGTCGAGGTGGCCTCCGCGACGAGCGAGGCGATCTGGCTCTCCGTGTCGGGGGCGGACGCGACGGCGAACGACGCCTTCGCGGCATGGGCGGTCGCGGTGGCCCGCGAGGAATCCGTCGCGGCGGTCGCGGTGGACGATGCCGGCTGGCAGCAGGGCGAGGGACTCACCACTGTCGAGGTGCCCCGGCCGGGCGAGGGGGTGGCCGTGAGGCTCACGCCCCTGGCCGGCGAGGCTCAGTCCCTCTCGGACAGCGGCACGTAGGACCGCTCGACCTCGCCCGTGTAGATCTGGCGGGGGCGGCCGATCTTGGTGCGAGGGTCGTTCAGCATCTCCCTGTAGTGCGCGATCCAGCCCGGCATCCGGCCGAGCGCGAAGAGCGGCGTGAACATCGGCGTGGGAAGCCCATCGCCGAGTACAGCAGCCCCGTGTAGAAGTCCACGTTGGGGTAGAGCTTGCGCTCGATGAAGTACTCGTCGGACAGCGCGATCTCCTCGAGCCGCTGCGCCATCTGGAATGTCTCGTCGCTTCCGCCCAGGTCGGAGAGGAGCTTGTCGGCGACCTTCTTCACGACCGCCCCGCGCGGGTCGTACGACTTGTAGACGCGGTGGCCGAAGCCCATCAGGCGCGCGCCCTCCGCCTTGTCCTTGACCTTCGCCACGAACTGCTCGACGGTGTCGCCCGACTCCTTGATCTGGTCGAACATGCGCAGCGCGGCCTCGTTCGCGCCGCCGTGCAACGGGCCCGACAGGGCGCCGATTCCCGCCGCGACCGAGGCGTAGATGTTCGCGTGGGACGAGCCGACGATCCGCACCGTCGACGTCGAGCAGTTCTGCTCGTGGTCGGCGTGCAGGATGAGCAGCAGGTCTACCGCGCGGCGCACCGCGGGATCCATGTCGATGTCGCCCGACTGCGGGGCGAAGGCGATCCTCAGGAACTCGTCGACGTAGTGACCGCCGCGGCGGGGCTCGATGAGCTCTCCCCGCTCGCCCGGCGTTGCAGGTACGCGATCACGGTCGCGGTCTTGGCGAGCAGCAGCACGGTCGCGAGCTCGATCTGCTCGGGCGACCGGCCCACGGACTCGGGGTAGAAGGTGCTGAGCGCGGAGATCGCCCCCGACAGCACGGCCATCGGGTGGGCGTCGCGCGGGAAGGCCCCCAGGAACGCCTTGATGCCCTCGTGCACGTGCATGTGGCGCGACACGCGGTTGTTGAGGGCGGTGAGCTGGTCCTCGCTGGGCAGCTCTCCGTGGATGAGGAGGTAGGCGACCTCGAGGAACGTCGAGCTCTCGGCGAGCTGCTCGATCGGGTAGCCGCGGTAGCGCAGGATCCCCTCATCGCCGTCGATGTAGGTGATCGAGCTCTCACACGAGGCGGTGTTCATGAAGCCGGGGTCGACCGTCACCAGGCCGGTGTCGCGCAGCAGCGTGGCGACGGACACGCCATCGTTGCCGATCGTCGCGCGCTCCAGCGGGAGTTCGCGCGTGACGCCATCGATGGTCAGCCTTGCGTCCACCACTTGTGCCATGTTCTCCCCTTCGAAACCCATGCGCCGGTACCCCAATGCTTGAGCGCCGGTTTACTCGCGTTTTGCGAGCCTACTAGATGCGGCAGAGACTTCCTCTCGCCCGCCGTGAGCGCGATCCGCACGTGACGGCGTGCCGCCTCACCGTAGAACGCTCCCGGCGCGGCCAGGATGCCCGCCTCGGCGAGCATGCCGAGGGTGTCCCAGCAGTCCTCGCCCCTCGTGGCCCACAGATACAGTCCGGCGTTCGAGTGCTCGACGCGGAAGCCCGCCGCCTCGACGGCGGGCAGCAGCATGTCGCGACGCGCGCGGTAGCGCGCCTTCTGCTCGGCCACGTGGGAGTCGTCGGCCAGCGCGGCGACCATCGCGGCCTGCACCGGCGCGGGCACGATCAGCCCGGCGTGCTTGCGCACCTCGAGCAGCGCCGCGATCACGGCGGGATCGCCCGCGACGAAGGCGGCGCGGTAGCCCGCGAGATTGGACTGCTTCGACAGCGAGTAGACGGCAAGGACGCCCTCATGGCTGTCTCCGCACACGCGCGGGTCGAGGATCGACGGCACAGGGTCGTCCGTCCACGACAGCTCGGCGTAGCACTCGTCCGAGGCCACGATCGCGCCGATCTCGCGGGCCGCGGCGACCACCGCCGCGAGATCGCTCGCTCCGGTCACCGCGCCCGTGGGATTCGACGGGGAGTTCACCCACACGAAACGCACCGCGGGGTTGCCGCGCCACTGCTCGACGTCATCGGTCGCGAGCGGCGTCGCGCCCGCCAGGCGCGCCCCGACGTCGTACGTGGGGTAGGCCGCCCGCGGATGCACCACGACGTCGCCGGCCCCCAGCCCCAGGTACGCGGGCAGCGTCGCGACCAGCTCCTTCGAGCCGATGGTCGGCAGCACCGCGGCGGGGTCGACGTGCGGCGCCGAGCGCCTCCGTGCGAACCATGCCGCGACGGCCTCTCGCAGCGCGAGCGTGCCGTGCGTGGTCGGATAGCCGGGTGAGTCGGCCGCCGCCGCGAGCGCCTCCCTGATCACGGCAGGCGTGGGATCGACGGGCGTGCCGACGGAGAGGTCGACAAGCCCGCCGGGATGCGCCGCCGCGCGAGCGCGGTACGGCGCGAGGGAATCCCAGGGAAAGTCGGGCAGCGAGCGAGGGCTGAGCCCCATGCGCCCGGGTCAGCCGTTCTGAGGTGCCAGCGACTTGATGAGGTCGTGGTCGTGCTCGATCAGACCCATCTTCGCGGCGCCGCCCGGCGAGCCGATCTCGGAGAAGAACTCGACGTTGGCGTTGTAGTACTCCGCCCACTTGTCGGGCACGTCGTCCTCGTAGTAGATGGCCTCGACGGGGCACACCGGCTCACACGCACCGCAGTCCACACACTCATCCGGGTGGATGTAGAGCATGCGCTCACCCTCGTAGATGCAGTCGACCGGACACTCGTCGATGCATGCCTTGTCCTTGACGTCGACACACGGCAGGGCGATGACGTAGGTCACTGCGCCTCCTCCATCCAGGGGCTTGCGGGAACGCCGTCATCATACCGCCGTCGGAGCGCCCGTCGGACGCGAGGGAGGGCGCGCGCGCCCGCTCCCGGCCGCATCGTCCCCGCTACGTGCACGTGACTCCGTTGTTGGGCTTGTACGTCCACGTGAGCGACTCCGTGTCCACCAGCGCGCCGTCCAGGAACACCTTGCGCGTGTTCGTGATGGTGAAGCCGTCCGCGCCGATCGGCGTGTCGATGCAGCCCTCGTGGTCGGATTCGACCATCACTGCCGGCGTGACGTTGCTGCGGCCCGAGGCCGAGGTCTCGACCGTGAAGTGGGGCGTCGACCACACGTCGACGTGCAGGCGCCCCTCGTGCACATACGAGTTGAGCGTCAGCGCGTACGGGGTGTTGTTGCGGAACTTGACGTCGATCGCGCCCACGTAGATGGTCGCCTCGCGGCCGGCGGGATAGCGGGAGAAGTACTTGGAGTGAGGACGATGCTCGACGTCCTCGAGCCCCGCGAAGTAGGCGGCGTTGTAGAGGGTCGTGGCCATCTGCGAGAGGCCCCCGCCCAGCGCGTCCGCGAGGAAGCCATCGACGATCACGTGGGCCGGGTAGTACCCGTTGTCGGCCGTGATCGGGCTGAGCGCGTCGAGCAGCGAGAACGTCTCCCCGGGCTTGACGACGGTTCCCGTGACGAGCTCAGCGCCACGCACGAGGTTCTTGGTGCGGATCGTCTCGTTGGTGAGCGGCGTCGAGAACTCGGCGACGCGGTCCGTGAAGTCGCTGACGCCGAGGTCGTCGCTCGTGATGGCCGGCTCGGTGTCGCGGTACGGTAGCTCGCCCGCGCGGTTCGCGCTCTGCGCCGCGGTCGCGACGGCCTCGCCCAGGAGGGCACCGTCGATCGCGCGTCCGGGCTGCGACTGGGTCACCTGGATGCGGTGCGAGGCGTCGAACGAGAACGAGGCCCCCGTGGCCGCGCTGACCAGCGACGGCTCGGCGGATTCGAGCTCGGCCGCGAGGCTCTCGCCGTCGATCGCGAGGGCGAGGCCGCCCTCCTCGACCACGACGGAGCCGTGCCTCGTGAGCTGCTCGGAGGAGACCACCACGTCGCCGTTCGGCCCGGTCATCGCGACGTCCCCCGCGAGCACCTCGGCGTTGAGGACACGCGCAAACTCCTCGGCGTCCGCGGTCGACACGACGGGCTCGCTCGGTGCGGTCACCGCCTGAAACGAGTCGACGGGCCACGCGTCGGCGAGGCCCGCGGAGGTCGCCTCGACGTCGACGGCGACGCCCTCGCTCGAGGGCTCCGCGCTCGCGCCGGTGGATGCGATGCTCACCCCAGCGTCCTGCGCGGGGAGGTCGAGCACCGTCGCCGCCTCCGTGACGGCGTCGGCGAGCGCGTCGCTGTCGACAGACGTGACGGGGTCGATGTCGCGCTGCCCGCCCGTGAAGGCGCGCATCACGGTCAGGGGGTCGAGGCTGAAGCTGAGCAGCGAGTCGACGGTCGCGGCGGCGTCGACCGCGAGGCCAGAGTCCGCGGGCACGATCTCGACCGAGGTGGTTCCCGCCGTCACGGCGACCGGCGCCTCGCCCGCCGCGGCCGCTGCGGGCTCGAGAGCTTCGAGGGCGCCGTCGCGTCCCAGTCCGCCCACGTCGACACCCAGCACGGTGGTCCCCGACGGGATGCGGTCGGCCGCATACGCGGCCGCTCCCACGTAGCCACCCACCGCGAGCACCAGCGCGGCCGCGATGCCCCAGCGCGCCCACCGCCGACGCGGGCGGGGGCGGCGGTCTCGTCGGACGGCGCGTCGTCGGACGACGCGTTGTCGGATGATGCGTTGTCGGATGATGCGGCCGGGGCATCGTCCTCCGTCAGATACGACGGCAGCGCCTCCTCGACGTCGTCCGCCACCTCATTTGATCGCTTGTCCGCCATGCTCACGCCACCCCCGCCGTGCGTCCCAGGATCCGCCGCGGCACGAGCGCCGCCGCCGCGATAATCGCGACGCCGCCGATCACCCATGCGAGACCGAGCGCGTCCTGCACGATGAGGAACGAGCCGCCCGGGCCCTCGGACGCGAGCACCACCGTGACAGTGGCCCACGCGGCGCCCATCACCGCGAGGCCCGTGAGGCCGCGCCACGCCCGGGAGAACACGCTCGCGGTCGCGACCATCGCGAGGCATGCGATCAGCCCCAGCCACGCGTAGGCGCGGTGTGAACCCGCGCCCACGAAGGCCACGATCGCCCCGAGGAGGGCGATGACGAGCAGGGACCACACGATGCGAGCCATGCCAGTCATGGTAGGTGCGGGATCAGGCGTTCTGGCGCTTCGCGCGCGAGGCGGCGCGCGCCCGCTCGGTCCCGTCGAGGATCACCTTGCGGATGCGGACGTTGAGCGGCGTCACCTCGACGCACTCGTCCTCGCGCGCGAACTCGAGCGACTCCTCGAGAGTGAGGCGGCGCGGAGGCGCCAGGCGCTCGAGCTCCTCGGAGGTGGAGGAGCGAATGTTGTTGAGCTTCTTCTCCTTGGTGATGTTGACGTCCATGTCCTCGTTGCGGCTGTTCTCGCCGACGACCATGCCCTCGTAGGTCTCCTCGGTGGGGCCGACGAAGAACGTGCCGCGGTCCTGCAGCGCCGTGAGGGCGTTGGACGTCACCGCGCCGGCGCGGTCCGCGACCAGCGAGCCGTTGGTGCGGTACTCGATGAGGCCGGCCCACGGCTCGTAGCCGTGAGCGATCGACGAGGCGATGCCCGTGCCGCGCGTGTCCGTGAGGAAGGTCGACCGGAAGCCGATGAGGCCGCGCGCGGGGACGATGAACTCCATGCGCACCCAGCCGGTGCCGTGGTTCGACATCGACTCCATGCGCCCCTTGCGCGACGCGAGGAGCTGCGTGACGGCGCCCAGGTGCTCCTCGGGGACGTCGATGGTCATGTGCTCCATCGGCTCGTGGAGCTTGCCGTCGATCTCCTTGGTGACCACCTGCGGCTTGCCGACCGTGAGCTCGTAGCCCTCGCGACGCATCTGCTCGACCAGGATCGCGAGCGCGAGCTCGCCGCGGCCCTGCACCTCCCACGAGTCGGGACGCTCGGTGGGCAGCACGCGGATCGAGACGTTGCCGATCAGTTCCTTCTCGAGGCGGTCCTTGACCTGACGGGCCGTGACCTTGGCGCCCTTGACGCGGCCGGCGAGCGGCGACGTGTTGATGCCTATCGTCATCGAGATCGCGGGGTCGTCGACCGTGATGAGCGGCAACGGGCGCGGGTCCTCGAGGTCGGTGAGGGTCTCGCCGATCGTGATGTCCTCGATGCCGGCGACGGCGACGATGTCTCCGGGCCCGGCGGACTCCGCGGGCACGCGGTCGAGGCCCTTGGTCTCGAGGAGCTCGGTGATCTTGACCTGCTTGATCGAGCCGTCGGCGCGGGCCCACGCGACCTGCTGGCCCTTGCGCAGCGTGCCGTTGAAGACGCGCAGGAGCGCGAGGCGGCCCAGGAAGGGCGACGCGTCGAGGTTGGTGACGTGGGCCTGGAGGGGGCGTCCTCGTCGTACGAGGGCGCGGGGATGCGCTCCATGATGACCTGGAACAGCGGCTCGAGGTTCTCGCCGGCGGGCAGGGTGCCGTCGGCGGGCTGCTCGAGGGAGGCGATGCCCGCCTTCGCGGACGCGAAGACCACCGGCACCTCGAGCAGGGCGTCGACGTCGAGGTCGGGGACCTCGTCGTGGAGGTCGGACGCGAGACCGAGCAGCAGGTCGTGGGTCTCGTCGACCACCTCGGAGATGCGCGAGTCGGGACGGTCGACCTTGTTGACGACAATGATGACGGGAAGGTGCGCCGCGAGGGCCTTGCGCATGACGAAGCGGGTCTGGGGCAGCGGCCCCTCGGACGCGTCGACCAGCAGCACCACGCCGTCGACCATGCTGAGGCCGCGCTCGACCTCTCCGCCGAAGTCGGCGTGGCCGGGGGTGTCGATCACGTTGATCGTGACGCCGCCCTCGACGGCCGCGGCTCCGGTGTAGCGGATCGCCGTGTTCTTCGCGAGGATCGTGATGCCCTTTTCGCGCTCGAGGTCTCCCGAGTCCATCGCGCGGTCCTCGACGTGGGCGTGGTCGCCGTAGGCGCCGCCCTGCACAAGCATGGCGTCGACGAGGGTGGTCTTGCCGTGGTCGACGTGGGCGACGATCGCGACATTGCGCAGGTCGGAGCGCAGGGGCATGCGGGAACTCGTTTCCGTGTGAGGGGGAGCCGATCCGACATGGACCGGCCCCTCAGTCTACCGGTCAGCCCGCTGGACCCCCAAGGGCCTCCCGCACGGCGGGCTAGGCCGGCTGCGGCTCCGGCTCCGGCTCGGGCTGCGGCTCGGCGATCTCGGGCAGCTCGATCGGCGCAGGCGTGGCCTCGGCGGCGGGCTCTCCGGCGCGCAACAGCAGCACGCCCACGAGGATGAGTCCCGCGCCCGCGAACTGGATCGGCCCGGGCACCTGACCGAGCAGCACCCACGCGAAGCCGGTGGCGGCAATCACCTCGATGAGCGCGACAAAGCCACCGAGTCGCGCGCCCAGGCGCCGCGTCGCGGCGATGCCGGTGACGTACGCGAGCGCGGCGGTCACCGCACCGAGCAGGAGTGCGGCGCCCCACCACGGCAGAGCGAAGGGCAACAGCTCGACGGTCTCGGCGGTGAAGGACAGCGGCAGGATCCCGCCGAGCCCCGCGAGGCCCAGCACGCCGAGCGCGACCACGAGACCGCCCCAGGCGAGCGTGACGGGCGGCAGCCCGGTCGAGGTGTCGCCCGAGATCACGAAGTAGACGGACGCACCCACCATCGCGAGCAGCGCCCAGCCCACGCCGACGGGGTCGATGTGCGCGCTGCCTCCGAAGACATCGAGCAGCAACGCGAGTCCGCCGACCGCGACGGCGGCGCCCGCAAGCGTAAGGATCCCCGGTCGGCTCCCCTGGCTCACCCAGAGCCAGCCGACGACCACGACGGGCGCCATGTACTCGATCAGCAGTGCCACGCCGACATCGAGGGTGCCGACGGCGAGGAAGTAGAACAGCTGCGCGCCGGCGACGGCAAAGACGCCGTAGGCGACCACGGTCGCGGCGGCGCGGCGCATGAGGCCCCATCGCCCGCGCAGCGCGATGAGCGCGGGAATCGCGAGCACGGCCGCGGCGATCGCGACGCGCACGAGCGTGGCCGCGCCCGCGGTCCACCCCGCGTCGAGGAGGCCGCGCGCGAGCGAGCCGGACAGTCCGAACGAGCACGCGGACACGAGCGCGAAGGCGAGTCCGTTGGCGCGCCGCGTCCGGGCCGCGTCATGAGTCAAAGGCGTCATGGCTCATGACAATATGGCACCGAGTGGTAATGTGTCAAAATGCCGTTCGCCACTGACACCGCCGAGGCCCTCGAGTCCGGCGTGTTCCTGTCGAATTCGGAACTCGACCCGGACACGCTCACCACGCTCGAGGAGTTGCGCGCCTTCTTCGACCGCTTCGCCTACACGGGCGGACGCCCCACCGCGGCGGACCTCGAGCCGGTCCGCGCGATCCGCACGCCGCTGCGCAGGCTGTTCCTCGCGAGCCGCGACGAAGCGGTCCCGCTCGTCAACGCGATCCTCGCGGAGCAGTCCGCCGTCCCCCGCCTGGTGCGCCATGGCGACGTCGACTGGCACATCCACGCGACGTCGGACGACCGCCCTTTCCACGAGCGCATCCTCGTGGAGACCGCGATGGCGATGACGGACGTCATCCGCGCCGACGAGATGCAGCGCTTCTCGCGGTGCGCGATGGAGGACTGCGAGGGGGTCGTGCTCGACCTCAGCCGGAACCGCTCGCGCAAATACTGCACGGTGACGTGCACCAACCGCGCGGCCCAGGCCGCGTTTAGGGCTCGCCAGGCCGACGACTGACCCGCCCGCATCGGCCCTCCCGACCGCGTGGAAGGATGACCGCATGCAGACCTTTCGTGCCCGCTCGTCCGTCGTGTGGGGATGGATCGCCGTCGGCGCCGGCGCCGCACTCGCGCTTCTCCACCTCGTCACCGTGGGCTTCTCTCGCGGCACGGGCGGCTTCGGGCTGGGTGTCGCGGCGATCGCGGTCGGGACCGCCGCGTTCCTGCGCCCGCGCGTCGAGGCCCACGACGACGCCGTGGTGCTGCGCAATACGACGCACGCCGTGAGCATTCCCTTCGCCCGGCTCGGCGCGATCGAGACGCGCTGGTCGCTCACCCTCGTGGACGACGCCGGCCGTCGGTGGGGCGCCTTCGCCGCGCCCGCGCCGGGGGCGGCGGCATCGATGCGCCGTCCCGCGGGAGAGGACGATGCCTCGCTCGGGGGCCGCCCGAGCGACCGCCCCGGCACGGCCTCGGGTGACGCGGCCGCGATGGTCCACGACGCGTGGGAGGACTGGCGTGCGGGTCACCCCGACGGCGAGAGCGACGCCGCGGTCGAGCGCACGCCCGACCTCGTGGGCGTCGCGCTCGCGGTGCTCGCGATCGCCGGCGGCGCGTGGGGCCTCTTCGGCTAGCTGGCGCTCCTACTCCTCCGGCGCGCTCGCGTGGGACTCGAGGAAGTCGTACAACTCACGGTCGTCGACCCCGGGATAGGTGCCCTGCGGTAGCGGCGAGAAGATGTGCGCGTGGACGCGCGCGCTCGCCCACGCCCTCCCCTCCCACCTCGCGGCGACATCGGCATCCGGCCTCCTGCAGCAGGTGAGGTCGGGGCAGCGCGACACCTCGCGGTGACCCGACTCGCGCCCGCGGAACCACCGCGACTGCGCGTACGGCACGCCGAGCGTGATCGAGAACTCGTCGGACTCGGCGGTGCCGGTCTGGGTCGCCTCGAAGAACGTGCCCGCGGGCGTGTCCGTGTACTGGAAGTACTCCGTGGTGCGGGTGGAGCGCGCGAAGGCGCGCCGCGCGCTCCAGTGCCGGCACACGATCTGCCCCTCGGTCGCATGCGTGGCGTCGACGGGCAGCGGCAGCCCGTCGTTCTCGTAGGCGCGCACCACCGCGCCGTCGCCGGCGACGCGCACGAAGTGCACGGGGATGTCGAGCCGCGCGGTCGCGAGGTTCGTGAAGCGCAGGGCGGCAGCCTCGTGGGTGACGCCAAAGGCGTCGCGGAAGTCCTCGATCGCGATGTCGCGCTCGCGCTTGGCGCGCTCGAGGAAGGCGACCGCCGCGCCCTGCGGCATGAGGCACGCGGCCGCGTAGTAGCTCGCGTCCTGGCGCTGGCGCAGGAAGTCCTCGTAGTCAGCCGGCTCGCCGTGGCCCAGTCGCAGGTGCGCCATGGCCTGCAGCGCGAGCGAGCGCAGTCCGTGTCCGCCCGGGATCGAGGCGGGCGGAATGTAGATGCGGCCGTTCTCGAGGTCGAGCACGCAGCGCGCCGAGTGGGGCAGGTCCGCGACGTGTACGATCGACAGGCCCAGCCGCTCCGCCATGACCGACACCGTGCGGTGCGTCAGTGCTCCCCCGCCGTGGCCCGCGGCGGCGACGTCGGCCTCCGCGAGGTCCTCGATGTCGGGCAGGTAGTTGTCGACCTGCTGCATCCTCAGTCGCTGGCGGGTGTTCGCGCGGCGCGCCTCCTCGGGGGTCGCGATCGCGAGGCGGGCACGCCGGTCGAGCTCGCGGTGCAGTCCCACGAGCGCCCGCAAGACCTCGTCGGTCATCGACCGCGTCGCGCGCACCTCGGGCAGACCCAACTCGCGATACGCGGCGGCCGACTGCGCGCGCTCGAGCTCGATCTCCAGGGCCGCGCGCGGCGACGGCGCCGACTCGTCGAGAAGATCCGCGACCGTCACACCCAGCCGGGAGGCGATCGCGCCGAGCAGCGTGAGGCGCGGCTCGCGCTTGCCATTCTCGATGAGCGACAGCTGACTCTGCGCGACGTCGACCTCGCGCCCCAACTCCTCGAGAGTGAGGCCCGCGGCGGTGCGGAAGTGACGGATGCGACGGCCGAGCGTCGCGAGATCGGACATGTTCTTCACGCTAGGACAAGAAACGCGAAACTTCTCGGCGAGAGCGCGCTCAACCCGCGCGGACTCGACCCTAGCGTCGAAAACAGGCGGCGCTTCCCGCACCGCCGGTCCTCGACCCCGGAGCGATCATGACCGTCACGGAACACCGCGCCACCACCCTCCACGACCTCGCCCACCCGTCGATCGCGGCCTGGGTCGACTCCCTCGCCGCGCACGCCCTGCCCGACGCGGTCGTGTGGTGCGGCGGCTCGACCGCCGAGCGCAGGGGACTCGTGGCGGGCATGGTCGATTCCGGCACGCTCGTGCCCGTCGAGGCGCGGCCCGGCAGCTACCTCGCGCGCTCAGACCCGAGCGACGTCGCCCGCGTGGAGTCCCGCACCTTCATCTGTTCGCGACGCGAGGAGGACGCCGGGCCCACCAACCACTGGGTGCCGCCCGCCGCGATGCGCGAGACGCTGCACGGCCTGTTCAGGGGGACGATGCGCGGGAGGACGATGTACGTGGTCCCGTTCGCGATGGGCCCGGTGGGCGGACCGCTCACGCGGTACGGGGTCCAGGTCACCGATTCGCCGTACGTGGTCGCGAGCATGGGCATCATGACGCGCATGGGGCGCGAGGCCCTCACCGCGATCGACTCCGGCACCGCGTGGGTGCGGTGCGTGCACTCGGTGGGTGCGCCCCTCAAGCCGGGCGAGGCCGACATCGCGTGGCCGTGCAACGCGACCAAGTACATCTCGCACTTCCCCGAGTCGCGCGAGGTGTGGTCATACGGTTCGGCGTACGGCGGCAACGCGATCCTCGCCAAGAAGGCGTTCGCGCTGCGCATCGCGAGCGCGATCGGCCAGGACGAGGGCTGGCTCGCGGCGCACATGCTGCTGCTCAAGGTGACCACCCCGCGCGGCAGGGCCTTCCACGTCGCGGCGGCCTTCCCCAGCGCATGCGGCAAGACCAACTTCGCGATGCTGAGGCCCACGATCCCCGGCTGGACGGTTGAGACGCTGGGCGACGACATCGCGTGGATCGCTCCCGGACCCGACGGCCGACTGCGGGCCATCAACCCCGAGGCCGGCTTCTTTGGCGTCGCGCCAGGCACCAGCCGCGACACCAATCCCGTCGCGATGGACATGCTGGACCGCGACGTCGTCTTCACCAACGTCGCCCTCACCGACGACGGCGACGTCTGGTGGGAGGGCATGACCGCCGACCCCCGCCCACCTCACCGACTGGACTGGCGCGGACTGGACCCCCGCATCGTCCTCCCCCGCCGCCCATCCCAATGCGCGCTTCACCGTCGCCGCGACCCGCTGCGCCACGCTCGCCGACGACTGGGACGCCCCCGAGGGAGTCGCGCTCGACGCGATCATCTTCGGCGGCAGGCGGGCGACCACTGTGCCGCTCGTCGCGCAGGCGCGCGACTGGGAGCACGGGATGCTCATGGGAGCCACGCTCGCGTCCGAGCGCACCGCGGCGGCGGAGGGCACGGTGGGCGAGCTGCGCCGCGACCCCTTCGCGATGCTGCCGTTCTGCGGCGTGCACATGGCCGACCACTGGCGACACTGGCTCGAGGTGGGCGCCGCGGCCGAGCGCTCGGGCGGCGCCCCCGCGGTGTTCCAGGTCAACTGGTTCCGCCGCGGCGAGTCAGGCGAGTTCCTGTGGCCCGGCTTCGGGGAGAACATCCATGTGCTCGCGTGGATCCTCGACAGGCTCGAGGGGCGGGCCGATGCCGTCGAGGGCCCGTTCGGGCGCGTGCCGGCACCGGGGGCGATCGATCACGAGGCGGCCGGAGTGTCACGCGAGGCGTGGGCCGCGCTGTTCGCGCTCGACCGGGACGCGCTCACGGCAGAGGCGGAGGACGCCGACGCGTTCCTCGCGTCCTACGGCGAGCGGGTGCCCGCCGCACTGCGCGCTCAGCTTGCGCTCATGCGGGCGTCGATCGACGCGCTGGGTTCGGAGTCCTCCGGCTGATCCGCCTCCGTCGCGTCATCGGTGGGCGCGGGACGGATCGTGCGCCACGCGACCACCGCACCGATCGCGGTGAGGATTGCCGCCACCACCGAGGTCGCCTGCATCGCAGCGACGAAGGCCTCGCGCGCCGCGTCGATGACGTCGGGCGCGCCGGTGGCCGACGCGCTCGCGAGGGAGTCGCGCAGGGCATCGCTCTCCGCGCCGGAGGTCCCCGACGGCACCGTCACTCCCGCGCGATACAGGGCGGTCATGAGCGAACCGAGCACCGCGATGCCCAGGCCCACACCGAGTTCGTACGACACCTCAGAGATGGCCGAGGCCGCGCCCGCCTTGCGTGCGGGCACCGCACTCACGACGGCATCGGTCGTGAGCGTCTGAGCGAGGCCCACGCCCAGGCCGATCGGCACGAGCGCGACGAGCAACCACACCAGGGAGCTCGCGCCCTCGGCGAAGGCGACCGCGAGGAGCCCACCCGAGGTCGCGGCGAGCGCGATCGCGATGGCCCTGCCGCGGCCCGCACGGGCCACCAGCCAGCCGACCACGGCGATTGCGGCCATCGACGCGAGCGCCGCGGGCAGTTCCGCGAGCCCCGCGTGCAGGGGTCCCAGTCCGCGCACGAGCTGCAGGTACTGCGAGAGGAAGAACAGCAGCCCCGTGAGCGCGAAGACCGCGATGAAGTTGGAGGCGACCGCGCCGGAGAAGTCGGCGCGCGCGAACAGCGCCACGTCGATGAGCGGGCTCGCCGAGCGTCGCTGACGCGCGACGAACCACGCGCCGGCGGCGGCCCCCATCACCGCTGCGACGGCCACGCTCACCCCCGGCCCGTCGACCACGAGGTGCTTGACGGCGTACACGAGCGGCACGAGCGTGAGGATCGACAGCGCGGCCGCGAGCGGATCGAACGGTCCGGGGCGCGGGTCACGCGACTCGGGCAGCATGACTGCGCCGGCGACCACGAGCACGATCATGACGGGCACGTTGATGAGGAAGACGGCGCCCCACCAGAAGTGCTCGAGGAGCACGCCGCCCACGAGCGGGCCGATCGCCGCGCCGCCGCCTGCCGCCGCGGCCCAGATCGCGATCGCGCGGGTCCGCTCGCGGGGATCCTCGAACAGCGTGCGAATGATCGCGAGGGTCGACGGCATGAGGCTCGCCCCCGCGATGCCGAGCAGCAGCCTCGCGAGCATGAGCACCTCGGCGCTCGGCGCGAAGGCCGCGAGCACGGACGCGGCGCCGAAGGCGGCCGCACCCACGAGCAACACGCGCTTGCGGCCGAGGCGGTCGGCGAGCGCGCCCATCGTGACCAGCAGGCCGGCGATGGCGAGGGAGTAGATGTCCCCGATCCACAGCACCTGCGACGCCGTCGCGCCGAGGTCGGCAGCGAGCGAGGGCACGGCGAGTAGCAGGACGGTGCCGTCGATCGCGAGCAGCGCGATCGCGAGCGTGAGGACCGCGAGCGCGGCCCAGCGGCGAGGCGAGGCGGTCGCAGGAGTGAGGGGGGACGAGGCCTGCATGGCATTTACTGTACCGTCCAGTCGGTATAGTTTCTAGCGCAAAGGGTCCGCTACCCTGTCGGCATCGTCCATCCGAGGGAGGCGCACGTGGCACGCACGACTGGGCGCGACGCGGGCGCGACGCGGGAGCTCGTGCTCCGCGCGGCGGCCGCCGAGGTCGGCGACCACGGACTCGGGGCGTCGATGGACGCGATCGCGCAGCGGGCGGGCGTCTCGAAGGGCGGGCTGCTCTATCACTTCCCCTCGAAGGACGCGCTGATCGTCGCCCTCGCCGACGACGTCCTCGGGCGCTACCGCGCGTCGATCGAGTCCCATCTCGACCCGCGAGCCGGCGCGGGTCGGCTCACGCGAGCGGTGGTGCTCGCATCGCTCGACGCCGCGGACGACGAGTCCGAGCGCGACAGGACGCTGCTCCTCGGGCGCCTCCTCACGATCCCCGGGGTGCGCGATCGCGTGATCGAGGACAACGCCAGGTGGCGCGAGGAGCTCGCGGCTGATGGACTCGAGCCCGCCGCTCAGGCCGTCGTGCTCGCCGCGGCTGACGGCGTGTCGACCGCCGCACTATGGGCCGCGACCCCGTCCAGGGCGGAGCGCGACATGCTGCGCGAGCGGCTGCTCGCGATGGTGGACGCGGCGGCGATCGTCGGCGCCTGAGCGCTCTACTGTCGCAGCATCACGCCACGTAGTCGACCGTTCGGGCGCGAATCGGGAAGGCTCGCGGCGCGACCCGGGTTGTCCCTAAGAGCGGGGCAAACCGGCCCCGCGGCAGTTCGAGACAGCTCACCTCAAGGAGGCTCACATGACCACCGCGAGCAGCACGATCGACGTTGAGGTTCCCCTCAGCACCGCATACAACCAGTGGACTCAGCTCGAGTCCTTCCCCCGCTTCATGTCGGGGATCGAGAGCGTCACGCAGATCGACGACACCCGCACCCACTGGGTCACCACCGTGGGAGGTGCCCGTCGCGAGTTCGACGCCGAGATCACGGATCAGGTGCCCGACAGCCACCTCGCGTGGCACGCACTCGGCGAACTCGACCAGGGTGGACGCGTCGAGTTCGAGCCCGTGGGCCCCGACGCGACGCGCGTCACGCTCACCGTCAACTGGGACCCCCAGGGCTTCGTCGAGCATGCGGGAGCGGCCCTGCAGGTCGATGACGGCATGGTCCGCGCCGACCTCGCGCAGTTCAAGTCGTTCATCGAGGAGCGCGGCGTCGAGGAGGGCGGCTGGCGTGGCGAGGTGAGCGGCGGGGACACCACCTCCCGCGGGCCCCTCGGCTAGGACCCCACCCCAGCATCGTCCACGTGCCACGGCCTTCCTGCCAGCCGCTCCTTCAGGAGCGTCAGCCGCGGAAGGCCGTGGCCTCGATCTCGATCCGCATCGCGGGATCGATCAGCGGGCACTGCTGCATGGTGGCGGCGGGGCGCACGTCCCCGAACCAGCGCCGCAGGACGGGCCAGCACGCCTCGAAGTCCGCGGCATCGGGCAGGAGATAGCGCACGCGCACCACGTCCGCCATCGAGAAGCCGCCCTGCTCGAGGGCCGCGGCGATGGTCGCCAGGGCGGCGTCCGCCTGTTCCGCGACGTCGTCGCTCGCGGTGCTCGTGGTGCCGGAGACGAAGGCCCAGTCGCCCTGGACCACGGCGCGCGAGTAGGCGACGCGCTCCTCCCAGGGACCGCCGGAAGAGATGAGCTGGCGTGAGGTCATGGACGGAGCGTAGCGGTAAGGCCGTGCGACGTGAGCGGGCCGTACGATGCTCGGCGTGCCCCCTCTCGCCGACGCCACGCCCGCCTGATGCCGCCGCGCTCTCCCCTGCCCCAGCGCCACGGGCTCGACGCCGCGTGGGTGCGCACGCCGGGGCGCGGCCCCGAGGGGGAACCCACGTGGGCGACGATGCGCGATTTCCTCGTGTCGCGCCTGCCCGCCGCTGCCGAGGTGGAGGCACGGCTCGCGGCCGGGGAGTTCGTCGACCACTCCGGAACGGTCCTGACCGGCGACGAGCCGTACCGCCCGCACGCCTTCGTGTGGTTCCACCGTCCCCTCGAGGACGAGGTGCCGGTCCCCTTCCCGCTCGAGATCCTGGATCGCACCGAGACCCTGGTGGTGATCGACAAGCCCCACTTCCTCGCCACCACCCCGCGCGGGGTGCACGTGCGCGAGACCGCGTTGGTGAAACTGCGGCTCGCGCTTGACCTGCCCGAGCTCGCGCCAGCGCACCGTCTCGACCGCCTGACCGCGGGGGTCCTGGTCTTCACGACGCGTCGCGAGGTGCGAGGTGCGTACGCCGGCGCCTTCCAGTCGCGCGACGTCGCGAAGACGTATGAGGCAATCGCGCGCCTTGACCCGGCGATCACCTTCCCGCGCCGCTTGGTCGGGCGCATCGAGAAGCGGCGCGGGAGCCTCCAGGCGCAACTCGTGCCGGGAGAGCCCAACGCGGAGACCGTGGTGGAGGTCCTCGAGGCGCGCGGCGCGTACGCGCGGTGCCGGCTCACGCCCGTGACGGGCAAGACGCACCAGTTGCGCCTCCAGATGTCCGACGCCGGGCTGCCGATCGTGGGCGACCCGCTGTACCCGGACGTGCTCGATGTCGACCCGGCCGACTTCTCCTCGCCGCTGAGGCTCGTGGCACGGCGGCTGCGCTTCGTCGACCCCCTCGACGGCGCCGAGAGGGACTACGCGAGCGCGCGCGTGCTCGAGTGGCCGGAGGCTCCGGGCGGCGCGGATGCGTGACCTGGGACGTCACACCGGAACTCCGCAACAGCCCTGTCAATAGTCTCGGCTTTCGGCCTCGACAGAAGCGGCGCAGCTCGCCTGGTGGCCGCCAGTCGTCGCCACCGATGTGAGCGCGAGGCCGAGCACGGCGATCGCATTTCCCCTCTGGCGTCGAGC
The DNA here is from genome assembly GCF_030296675.1 of Demequina sediminis. GTDB lineage: Bacteria > Actinomycetota > Actinomycetes > Actinomycetales > Demequinaceae > Demequina > Demequina sediminis. Next base: position 1,526,079 of record NZ_AP027736.1, read on the forward strand.
GTGAAGCACCTCGACACCGAAGACGAGTCGCTTACGCCACCTGCAGCGGGATGATCGCCGCGACCTGGTCGCGAAGAGCGCGACGCTCGAGCCGCAGTTCGTAGTGGGACTGCAGGCTCATCCAAAACTCAGCCGTCGTCCCGAAGTACGCACTGAGCCGCACCGAGGTGTCGGCCGTGATGCCACGCTTACCGTGGACGATCTCGTTGATGCGCCGCGGAGGGACCCCGATGGCGACCGCAAGCTTGTTCTGGGTGATCCCGAACCCTTCGATGAAGTCCTCCATGAGGACCTCTCCGGGATGGACCGGCTGGATCAGGTCGTCCTCAGTGGTCGTCGACGAGCTCGACATCATCCGCACCTCCGTCCTTCCATCGAAAGCAGATCCTCCATTGGTCGTTCACACGGATGCTGTGCTGACCCGCGCGATCGCCCGTGAGCAGTTCGAGCCGGTTTCCTGGTGGGATCCGCAGGTCCTCCACCTCCGCCGCAGCGTGGAGCGCCTCAAGCTTGCGAAGCGCGGCGCGCTGATCCCGCCGATCGATCGCCTTCACGAAATGCTCGTCCCAGATCCGCTCAGCGTTCTTGTCGCTGAAGGATCTGATCACACGAGCATCGCATAACGGAGAGCGTCAATGACGCTACGCGTTAACTCTGGACCCAACGGTGTTCGAGAGCCGAGCAACCTCAGAGCATGAGCTTCGAGCGTACCGACAGACGCAAGCGCTCGGATTGCCGCCGCTCTCTAGAGGCGTACGACCTCGCGAGGCGGTTCCTGTCGACGAAACCTGCGCTTTGGGTCCTGCTCAAGGACCGTCGCCTGCGCGCACCGCGCGCGAATCTCATCCAGAACCACGCGGTAGTCCCTCTCGTCGAACATGAACTCCACTGAGGTCTCGGCGGGCGGACCGTCACTGAAGATGTCGTACCGGCACAGCCCAGTCCAGCTCACCACGGAAGTGCGGCGTTCGATCCGCGCCCCCACGAGCCCGCACCCGGGATCGCGGCACCAGCACACCTCGACGGGGCGGTGGCTCTCCGAGAAGGGCACATCCGGGTCGAGCCATTCAAGCGCTTCTGCAATGCCGTCGGGCGTGGTCCCCGCGCAGATCAGCCCGTACGTGGTTCCACCGTTGAGCTGCTCGTGCCACCGCGCGAGCCTCATGCCGTCGACAGTGAACGCAAGGCCTCGCAGGGGTCCGAACCCGAGCCCTCGGTCCTCCACATCGATATCGACCACTCCGAGCACATTCACGCCAGTGAGCATACGGACGCCCTCAGCGGTGCCTCGCGCATCGGCTCAACGAGCATCGTCGTGTCGGGGGCCGTCAAGGTCAGCCGAGGTGCGCGACCGGCCGGACGCTGCTTCGCTCGACCAGCCCTTGGGCCGCCTCTACACGTTAAACCGGAACTCCACGACGTCGCCGTCCTGCATCACGTAGTCCTTGCCCTCGATGCGCACCTTGCCCGCCGACTTCGCGGATGCCATCGACCCGGCCTCGATGAGGTCGTGGAAGTGCACCACCTCGGCCTTGATGAAGCCGCGCTCGAAGTCGGTGTGGATCACGCCGGCTGCCTGCGGCGCGGTCCAGCCCTTGCGGATGGTCCACGCGCGCGCCTCCTTGGGGCCCGCGGTGAGGTACGTCTGCAGCCCGAGCGTGTCGAAGCCCACGCGCGCGAGCTGATCCAGCCCCGACTCGTCCTGGCCGTTCTCCGCGAGCATCTCGCGGGCCTCGTCCTCGGTCAGCTCGACCAGCTCGGACTCGAACTTCGCGTCGAGGAAGATCGCCTCGGCCGGCGCGACCTGGGCCGCGAGAGCGGCCTTCTTGTCAGCGTCCAGCAGCCCGGCATCGTCCGTGTTGAAGACATAGATGAAGGGCTTGGCGGTGAGCAGGTTGAGCTCGCGCACGTCCGCGAGGTCGAGCTTCGCGGCGGCGGCGCCCGCACTGAGCGCGGTGCCCGACTCGAGGATCTCCTTGGCGGTCTGGACCGCGGCGAGGAAGGCGGGTTCGGCCTTCTTGGCACGCACCTCCTTCTCGAGGCGCGGGATCGCCTTCTCGACCGTCTGCAGGTCCGCCAGGATGAGCTCGGTGTTGATGGTCTCGATGTCCGAGGCGGCGTCGACCTTGCCGTCGACGTGCACCACGTCCGGGTCCTCGAACGCGCGCGTCACCTGGCAGATCGCATCGGCCTCGCGGATGTTCGCGAGGAATGCGTTGCCGAGGCCCTCGCCCTCCGACGCGCCCTTGACGATTCCCGCGATGTCCACGAACGACACCGTCGCGGGGACCTCGCGCTCGGAGCCGAACACCGTCGCGAGCTGGCCCAGCCGCGCGTCAGGGAGCGGAACCACGCCCACGTTGGGTTCGATGGTCGCGAACGGGTAGTTCGCGGCCAGGACCTCGGCGCGGGTGAGGGCGTTGAACAGGGTCGACTTGCCGACATTCGGGAGTCCGACGATTCCAATGGTGAGTGCCACGGGGAGCCAGTCTACCGGCGCGGCCGCGCCGGCATCGTCCCCTCGTCGCGCCACCCGGCACGGGGACGATGCCCCGGGCAGGTGACGTGGGCGCCGTCGCGCCCTACTGTGGCGAGATGAGCTTCGAGGAGATCTTCAATCCCGGCCTCGCGCATACCCGCGATCAGCAGGCGCTCGACAAGGTGCGCCCGGCGACGGAGGTCGTGGGCGAGGCGCCCCCGGCGCAGGACCGCGTCCCGGACGTCGACATCCCCGATCCGGGCGACCTCGCGCCGTTCGAGTAGATCCCGCACACACGCCGAAGGCCCCGGCCGATCCGAATGAGGATCGCCGGGGCCTTCGGTGTGTGTCCTAGTTGCCGAACTCGATACCCGCTCCGGGGATCGCGTCGAGCAGACGCTGCGTGTACGGCTGCTGGGCGTTCTCGAAGATCTCGTCCGTGGGGCCGGCCTCGACGATCTTGCCCTGCTCCATCACCGCGACCGCGTCCGCGACCACGCGCACGACCGCGAGGTCGTGCGTGATGAAGAGGTACGTGAGCCCGAGCTCCTCCTGCAGGTCCGCGAGGAGCTGCAGGATCTGCGCCTGGACAAGCACGTCGAGCGCCGAGACGGCCTCGTCGAGCACCACGACCTCGGGCTTGAGCGCGAGCGCACGCGCGATCGCGACGCGCTGGCGCTGGCCGCCCGAGAGCTCGTTGGGGTAGCGGTGCGCGAGCTCGGTGGGCAGTGCGACCTGCTCGAGCAGCTCCTCGACGCGTGCGTGGCGCGACACTCGGTCGCCCACGCCGTGCACCTTGAGCGGCTCCGCGATGATCGCGCCGATCGACCGCTGCGGGTCGAGCGAGGCGTACGGGTCCTGGAAGACCACCTGCATGCGGCGACGCAGATCGAACAGCTGCTTCGCGGAGGCGCCCGCCATGTTCTGGCCGCCGACCACGATCTCGCCCTCGGTCGGCGGTTCGAGACCCAGCACCAGGCGCGCGGCCGTGGACTTGCCGGAGCCCGACTCTCCCACCAGCGCGAGCGTGGTGCCCTTGTGGATCTCGAAGGAGATGCCGTCGACAGCGTGCAGCGGCTCCGACTTGAAGCCTCCGCGACGGATCGAGTACGTCTTGCGCAGGTCCTTGACGGAGACCATGACGGGAGCGGCCTCGATGACCGCCTCGGTGTCCTCGTGCTTGACCGCGAGCTTGAGCATGTCGATCGCGTCGACACCCTCGGTCACGGCGGCGCCTGTGGATGAGTGGATGCGTCGCGATGCGAGCGACGGCGCCGCGGCGATGAGCTGCTTGGTGTACGGGTGCTGCGGGTGCTGCAGGATCTCGAGGCTGTCGCCCGACTCCACGATGCGCCCACGGTGCATGACGATGAGCTTCGACGCCCGCTCGGCCGCGAGGCCCAGGTCGTGCGTGATGAGCAGCAGCGCCGTGTTGAGCTCGCGCGTGAGCGACTCGAGGTGGTCGAGGATCACCTTCTGCACCGTCACGTCGAGCGCCGATGTCGGCTCGTCCGCGATGAGGAGCTTGGGGTCCGCGCCCAGGCCGATGCCGATCAGCACGCGCTGGCGCATGCCGCCCGAGAACTGGTGCGGGTACTGCTCCATGCGGCGCTCGGCATCGGCGAGGCCCGCCTGCTGGAGCACCTCGATCGCCTTGGCCTGGATGTCCTTACGCCCGCTGGCGACGCCGTTGGCACGGATCGCCTCGCGCACCTGGAAGCCCACGGACCACACGGGGTTGAGGTTGGACATCGGGTCCTGCGGCACGTAGCCGATGACCCCGCCACGCACGCTCGCCATCTGGCGCTCGCTGTAGCCGGTGATGTCCTTGCCCTCGACCAGCACCTTGCCGCCGGAGATGCGGCCGTTGCCGGCAAGCAGCTTGATGAGCGCGGTCGCCGTGGTGGACTTGCCCGAGCCGGACTCGCCCACGATCGCTACGGTCTCGCCGGGATAGATGTCGAACGAGACGCCGCGGACGGCGTGAACGTCGCCCGTCCCGGTCTTGAACGTCACCTCGAGGTCTTTGACCTGGACGAGCGGCTTGCTCGGATCGGCCAAGGGCCGGCCTGATGCCGAGGTCTGCACGGTGGTGTCGGTCATCGACGGGCCCTCGCCTTCGGGTCGAGCGCGTCACGGATGAGCTCGCCAAGCACGATGAACGCGAGCACCGTGATGGTTAGCGCGAGCGACGGCCAGAACAGCGCCATGGGCGCCACTCGGATGGACGTCTGCGCCTGAGCGATGTCGTTGCCCCACGACATGATCGTGTTGGGCAGTCCGATTCCCAAGAAGGACAGCGTCGCCTCCGCGGTGATCGCCGCACCGAGCGCGATCGTGAGGTACACGATCACCGGGGTGAGGGAGTTCGGAAGCACGTGACGCAGGAGCGTGCTGAACCTGCCGCGTCCCACCGCCTCCGAGGCCATCACGTACTCGAGGTTCTTCACCTGGAGGACTTCCGCTCTCAGGATGCGCGCGAGCGAGGCCCACGCGAATCCACCGATAGCGAGCGAGATCACGAAGACGTTGCGGTGCGCGGACAGCACCGACATCACGACCACGGCCGCGAGGAAGTAGGGAATCGAGAAGAAGATGTCGCCCACGCGCGACAGCAGCGAGTCGACCCAGCCACCGTAGAAGCCCGCGATCGCGCCCATGGGGATGCCGATCGCCGCGGTGATCGCGACCACGAGCAGCCCCACCGAGAGTGACGTGCTGGCGCCATAGACGATGCGCGAGTACACGTCACAGCCCTGGCGCGTGAAGCCCAGCGGGTGGCCCTCGGCGGGTCCGGCATTGGAGTTCTCGAGGAAGCAGTCGTTGTTGGGCAGGACGTCTGTGAAGAGCGACGGAAACAGCGCAGCAACCACGACCACAAGGACGATCGACATGGCGATGTAGAACAGCGGCCGGCGACGCAGGTCGCGCCACGCGTCGAGCCACAGGTTCGACTTGCGCTCGCTCAGCTTAACGCGGTCGACCTCGACCTTCTCGTCGGGGTCGACGGGCGCCACATAGTGCTCGGTGGTGCGCTCAGACATAACGAATCCTTGGGTCGAGGACGGCATACAACAGGTCCACCAGGATGTTCACGATCACGTAGAGGATCGTGAGGATGGTGACGAAGGACACGACGGTGGCGTTCTCGCCTCGCAGGATCGCGTCGTAGAGGACCTTGCCCACGCCGGGAATGTTGAAGATGCCCTCCGTGACCGTGGTGCCCGCGATCAGCGCACCGAAGCTCGCGGCGGTATTGGTCACCACGGGGATGAGCGAGTTGCGCGCGACGTGCACGGGGATGATGCGACGCGCGGTGAGGCCCTTCGCGGCCGCGGTGCGGACGTAGTCTGCGGACTGCGCCTCGATCACCGAGCCGCGCATGAGACGCATGCCCGTCACGTAGATGGTGAGCGCGATGACGATCGCGGGGAGCAGCATCGACCCCCACGTCGCATTGGCCCCCACGGTGACCGGAGCCCAACCGAGCTTGATCCCGATGAAGTACTGCGCGACGAACAGCGCGACGAACGGCGGCACCGAGCTCAGGACGAGTGCGGTGACGAGGTTCGCGTTGTCGATGATGCCGCCCTTGCGCAGCCCCGAGATGAGGCCGATCACGACCGCCAGGATGAACTCGATGACGACGGCCATCGCCACGAGCTTGAGCGTCACGGGGAAGGCACGCGAGAGGACGTCGACGACCTCCTGGCCCGAGAAGGTCACGCCAAGGTTTCCCGTGACGAGGTTCTGCAGGTACAGGAAGTACTGCACGATGAACGGTTCGTCGAGGTTGTACTGCTCGCGAATCGCCGCGAGCACGGCGGGGTTCGGGGTCTTGTCACCGAACAACGCGATGATCGGGTCTCCCGGCATTGAGAAGACCATGAAGTAGATGAGGAACGTTGTTCCAAGGAAGACAGGAATCGCCTGCAGGAGGCGGCGCACCACGTACATCAGCATGGGCGCTCCCACGATGTCTGAGACTTGAGCATAAGGAAGCCGATTCTACTGGGCCGGGACCGCGTGCCCCGCACGGAGCGAGGATACCCACTCGGTGGCACGCGGCGTCGGGACGTCCGGCCGTTTCCGGACGTGCGACGGCCCGCCCCGCGGGTAGCGGGACGGGCCGTCGATCCGACTAGTTCTTGGTGATCTGGTAGAACAGCGGCACCGAGTGCCAGTCGAACACCACGTTCTCGACGGTCTCGGCGTAGCCGCCGGTCACGTTCGAGTACCACAGCGGGATGGCCGGAAGGTCCTGGAACAGGATCTCCTGCGCCTCCTGGAACTTCGCGTTGGCCTCGTCCGTGTCGGTCAGGGACGAGCCCTCCGCGAGCAGCGTGTCGAACGCCTCGGACGAGTAGTCGCCGTCGTTCGATCCTGCACCGGTGCCGTAGAGCGGGCCGAGGAAGTTGAACAGCGACGGGTAGTCCGCCTGCCAGCCGGTGCGGAACGGGGTCTCGATGACGCGGTCCGTGATCGACGTGCGGAACTCCGCGAACGTCGGGTACGGGCGCCGGCGGCCTCGATGCCCAGCGTGTTCTTGATCGAGTTGGCAACAGCGTCGACCCAACCCTGGTGGCCACCATCGGCGTTGTAGCCAATCTCGAAGGTGCCCTCCCACGGGGAGATGGCGTCGGCCTGGGCCCACAGCTCCACCGCGGTCTCGGGGTCGTACGCGAGCACCTCGGAGCCGGGGATCGAGTCCGACCAGCCGTTGATGACCGGCGACGTGAAGTCGGAGGCCGGGGTGCGGGTGCCCTGGAAGATCACGTCGGTGATCTCCTCGCGGTTGATCGCCATGGACAGCGCCTGGCGACGGAGCTTGCCCTCCTCACCCGAGAAGTGCGCGAGGCGCTCCGGGATGGTGAAGGACTGGAAGATCGCGGCGGGCTGGTTGACCGCGCGGTCGCCAAGGTCGGCCTCGAAGGTCGCGAACGCGGAGTCGGGGATGCCGTCGATCACATCGACGTTGCCCGCGAGGAGGTCGGCGTAGGCCGCGTCCTGCGTGGCGTAGAACGTGATCAGCAGGCCGTCGTTCTGCGCGACGCGCTCACCCGCGTAGTCGGGGTTGACCGCGAGCTCGATCTGGACGTCGTGCTGCCAGTCGGCCGGGTCCTCGAGCATGTAGGTGCCGTTGCCCACCGGGTTCGCACCGAAAGCCTCGGGGTCCTCAAAGAACGAGTCGGGCAGCGGGTAGAACGCCGAGTAGCCGAGGCTCAGCGGGAAGTCGGCCTGGGGCTGCTTGAGCGTGATCGTGAAGGTCAGGTCGTCGACCACGGTGAGGCCGGACATCTCCGGGACGGACTCGTCCCAGCTGAAGCCCTCGATCGCCTCGAAGAAGTACGAGTTCAGAGAGACCTCGGCGTTGGCCAGGTCCGCGCCCCAGTTCCACGCGTCCACGAAGTTGTGGGCGAGCACGGGAGTGCCGTCGGTGAAGGTCCAGCCCTCCTTGAGGGTGACCGTGAAGGTCTGCGAGTCCTCGGTGGTGATGGACTCCGCGACCTCGTTATGCGGGGCACCGTCGCCGTCGTAGTACACGAGGCCAGCGAAGATCGCGTCGATGATCTTGCCGCCACCCGTCTCGTTGGTGGCGCTCGGGATGAGCGGGTTCGCGGGCTCGGAGCCGTTGGTCTTGATGATGGCGTCGCCGGTCGTACCGCCGCCGGCCGAAGCCGACGGGTCGGTCTCGGAACCGGTGGACGAGCAGCCGACGAGGACGAGGGCAGCCGCGGACGCGACAGCCACACCCCCGAGCACGGACTTGCTGATCTTCACTATTCCTCCTATGTGCGCCCGCCTGAGGCGGGCTGGGATAGGCGTCGTCCCGGGTCTCGGGACGGCGACTGATGAGCACGCTGATGACGTGCCACCCTGCCAGGCTAGACACGTGCGAGTTAACGCGATGTTTCCTTGTGCCGCCTGGCGTGGTTTTGTGACCAAATAGTAACCACCGTGCGCAAGGAAGCGCTTTCATGTGGTCCGCGTCACAAGAGTGATGCGTGACGCGCAGGATTCTTGCGTCGCGTTTCCTTTGCGGGACCGACCTCCGTCCCCTGTCGGTGGCGCGTGGGACCGTCGTGGCATGGACACCCTGCTGATCGCCCTGCTCTGCCTCATCCTCGGTGCCGCACTCGGTGCCGCGATCGGGGCGACTGCCGCCACCCGACGCGCCGACGCCCAGCGCGCCGCGCTCCGCCAGGAGTTCCGCGCCCTGAGCGCCGAGGCCCTGCGGGAGAGCCAGGCGCAGTTCCTCGATCTCGCGCACGAGCGCCTCAAGCGTTCGGAGCAGCAGGGCGGCGCGACGCTCGCGCAGCGCGAGCAGGCGATCAGGGAGATGGTCGAGCCGCTCGCGCGGACCCTGGAGACGATGCGCAGGCAGACGGCCGACTCCGACCTCGCGAGGGCAGCGGGCCAGGCTGCACTGGCCGAGCAGGTGCGTCAGATGCTCGAGGCCTCGGAGCGAGTGGGCCGCAAGGCCGACGATTTCATCAACACGCTGCGCCGCTCGGACGTGAGGGGTAACTGGGGCGAGGTGCAGCTGCGTCGCGTGGTCGAGCTCGCGGGGATGCTCCCCCACGTCGACTTCGTCGAACAAGAGAGCGTGAGGGACGGCAAGGGCCGCGCGCTCCGCCCCGACATGACGGTGCGCCTCGCGGGCGGCCGCACGATCGTCGTGGACGCGAAGGTCGCGCTCGTGGGCCTGCTCGAGGCCTTCGAGACCGACGACGAGGCGGTCCGGGTCGAGCGACTGCAGGCTCACGCGCGTCACGTGCGCAGGCACGTCGACGAGCTCAGCGCGAAGCGCTACTGGGACCAGTTCGCTTCCGCTCCCGAGTTCGTCGTCATGTTCGTGCCCTCCGAGGCCTTCCACCAGGCCGCGATCGAGCAAGACTCTTCGCTGCAGGAGTACGCGTACGGACGCGGGGTGCTCATCGCCACGCCCACCACGCTCGTCGCGATGCTGCGGACCGTCGCGCACGCGTGGCGCGAGGACGCCCTCGCGCGCGACGCGCAGCAGGTGCTCGCGCTCGGCAAGGAGCTCTACGACCGCCTGTCGACCATGGCGGGCCACCTGAGCAAGGTCGGACGCGCGCTCGACCAGGCGGGCCGCGCCTACAACTCGACGGTCGCCTCGCTCGAGTCGCGCGTGCTCGTGAGCGCCCGCAAGTTCGGCGAGATGCAGCAGATCGCCGCCGAGCTGCCGCCCGTCGAGCGCGTCGAGTCCGACATCCGGCTGCTCGCCGCGCCGGAACTCACGTCCGGCAACGACGGTTCACACGACTAGGCGCGCAGCGCGCGCTCGGCCTCCTTGGCCTTGAGGTCGGCACGGATCTCGCGCGGCAGCGAGAACATGAGGTCCTCGGTCGCGGTCCTGACCTCCTCGACGGTGTCGAAGCCTCGCGCCGACAGCGAGTCGAGCACGTCGCGCACGAGGATCTCGGGCACGGAGGCCCCGGACGTCACGCCCACGGTCGTCACGCCGTCGAACCACTCGTCACGCAGCTCGGCCGCACGGTCGACCCGATACGACGCGTCCGCTCCGGACTGAAGCGCCACCTCGACCAGGCGCACCGAGTTGGACGAGTTGGCCGACCCCACGACGATCACCAACTCGCATGCGGGCGCGAGCTTCTTCACCGCCACCTGGCGGTTCTGCGTCGCGTAGCAAATGTCGTCGCTCGGCGGGTCCTGCAGCGCGGGGAAGCGCTCGCGCAGGCGGCGCACCGTCTCCATCGTCTCGTCGACCGACAGCGTGGTCTGCGAGAGCCACACGACGTTGTCGGGATCCGCCACCTCGAGTGTGGCGACGTCCTCGGGGAGTTCACCACGATCGTGTGGTCAGGCGCCTCGCCGGCGGTCCCCTCGACCTCCTCGTGACCGGTGTGGCCGATCAGCAGGATCGTGCGACCGTCGCGGGCGAAGCGAATCGCCTCCTTGTGCACCTTGGTCACCAGCGGGCACGTCGCGTCGATGGTCTGCAGGCTGCGCGCGTCCGCCGCCGCGCGCACCGCCGGGGACACGCCGTGCGCGGAGAAGACCACGCGCTCGCCCTCGGGAACCTCGTCCGTCTCGTCGACAAAGATCGCGCCACGTTCGGACAGCGTCTCCACGACGTACTTGTTGTGGACGATCTCCTTGCGGACATACACGGGCGCACCGTGAAGCTCGAGAGCCTTCTCGACGGCGATGACGGCGCGATCGACGCCGGCGCAGTAGCCGCGCGGGGCAGCGAGCAGGACACGCTTGGTGGTGGGGGCGGGCATGGTCTCCATCCTACGTGGCAGGCTGGGGCGCGTGACCGAGCCGACCACGCCCCCGCAGGACAACGAGCCGGCCCCGCACACGCTTCCCGCGACTGCGGCCGAGACCACGCCGGAGCGGCCGTGGCCCGTGCGCCACCTCTCCCCCAAGATCGGCGAGTTCGTGTCGCGCCTGCCCCCCGTGTGGGTCGAGGGGCAGGTCCTCAACGTCAAGCGCTGGCGACACCTGGTCTTCCTCACCCTGCGTGACACCGACGAGAACATGTCGCTCAGCGCGACGCTCCCCGCCAGCGCGGCCGATGCCCTGGGCACCGCCCTCACGGACGGCACCCGAGTCGTCATTCAGGCCAAGCCCGAATGGTGGACGCGATCCGGCACGCTCCAGCTCGCCGGCAGGGACGTGCGCCAGGTCGGATTGGGAGACCTTCTGGCACGGCTCGAGGCACTCAAGGAGGCGCTCGCACGGGAGGGACTCTTCGACGCGGACCGCAAGGTCGCGCTGCCGTTCATCCCCCGCACCGTCGGCCTCGTATGCGCGACCCAGGGGGACGCGGAGCACGACGTGGTCGAGAACGCAAGCCGACGATGGCCGGGGGTGACGTTCGAGATTCGCCGCGTCACGGTGCAGGGCCCACGGGCCGTGCCGGAGACGGTGGCCGCAATCCGCGAGCTCGACGCGCTTCCCGAGATCGACGTGATCGTGGTCGCGCGCGGCGGCGGGTCGTTCGAGGACCTCTTGCCCTTCAGCGACGAGTCGCTCGTGCGCGCGGCGGCGGCGTGCGCGACCCCGCTCGTGAGCGCAATCGGGCATGAGAAGGACTCTCCCCTGCTCGACCTCGTGGCCGACTACAGGGCCTCCACGCCCACGGACGCCGGCAAGCGCATCGTCCCCGATGCCGCCGCCGAGCGCGCGGGCCTGTCGAGAGCGAGGTCGTCGCTGGCCGGAGCGATGATCCGCACGGCGCGACGCGAGGCCGCGGCGCTCGAGGCACTCAGGGCCCGGCCCGTGCTCGCGCGGCCCGAGGCCATGTTGGCCCCCTTCGCGACCGCGCTCTCCCTCGCGACGGCGGCCTCACATCGCGCAATGCACGCGACTCTCGCGCAGGCGCGGTCCGAGACGGCGACGCTCGCGGCGACGCTGCGCGCCCTCAGTCCACAGAGCACGCTCGAGCGGGGCTTCGCGGTGGTGCGCACGCCGGACGGGACGGTCGTCTCGGACGCGACGTCCATCACCAAGGGCGACATCCTGCGGATCCGCCTGGCTCGCGGCGAGATCGAGGCCGTCGCACGGGGCCGCGCGCCGAAGCGCGCCTAGCGCTTGTCGCCCAACAGGATGTCGAGCGCGTCGGCACGCGAGCGATCCGCCATGGGCGTGACGGGAGTGCGCGCGACGGTGGGCTCCTGGATTGCGGGGAACGAGGGCACGGCCGGCGTAGGCGTGGGCGCGGGCTCGGCTGCGGCCTCCACGGCCGGTGCCCACGTGCCGTTCTTCGACTCGGACAGGCGCGCGCGGGCCGCCTTCGCGTACTCGCGGTGAAGGTGACGGCCGAGCTTGGCGATGAGCGACTCCGGCACGGAGGGGTTGTCGATCAGCGCGTAGACCACGTCGACGCTCTTGTCCTTCGCGAGGTCCTCGAGAAGCTCGATCGGGATGCCCTTGCGGCGGTTGCGTGCGACGCCGATGCGCACGTCGACCGCGGTGTCCTGCGCGAGCTTGAGCAGCGTCGTGAGCGGCGTGCCCGCGTGTTCGGCGACGGCAGCCCTCACCTTGACCTCGGGAGCGCGCGACAAGGCCGCGAGCTCGCCGTCCGTGACTCCCGCCGCGATCGCGCGCTGGGCGCTCTGCAAGGCCGTCTGCTGTGCACTGGTGTCGCTGAACATTCCCCACCCCATTGTGTAGTCGTTCGGTCGTACCCCATGAGAGGGCCCACGGGTGCGACTATGACGCGATTGTCGGCACGACGTGTGCGGTCCTTGAGCGCGCGGGTAGCGTACGGGTCATGAGCGACGCAGCATTCGACCGTCCGGTGGATTCCCTCTCCTACGAGGACGCGCGCGACGAACTCGTCGCGATCGTCGCGAAACTCGAGACGGGTAGCGCCACGCTCGAGGACTCCCTCACGCTGTGGGAGCGAGGAGAGGCGCTCGCGGCTAGGTGCCAGGCGCTGCTCGACGGCGCCCTCGCGCGCGTCGAAGGAGCGAGCGACGACGTCAGCGACGAGTCCGCCGACGACGCGGACGCCGACGCATGACCGAGCACGTCCTGGTGATTGGCGAGGCGCTCGTCGACGTCGTGGTGCGCGGCGACGGCACGCGGGACCTGCACCCCGGCGGGTCACCGGCCAACGTCGCGCTCGGGCTGGCCCGCCTGGGCCGCGAGGTCGATCTCCTCACGCATCTGGGGCTCGACGCCCACGGGGTGCTGGTCGCGGACCACCTGCAGGACAACGGCGTCCACCTGGTCCCGGGGTCTGCGGGACCCGGGCCGACCTCCGTCGCGACCGCGACCCTCGACGAGTCGGGCGCCGCGACCTACGACTTCGCCCTCGACTGGGACATCGCGCCCGGCGTGAGGATGCGCCAGCAGCCGCTCGCGGTGCACACGGGCTCGATCGCGGCCGTGATCGAGCCGGGGGCCACCGCCGTGCACCGCCTCGTCAAGGTGCTGCGCTACCACTCGACCATCACCTACGACCCCAACGCACGCCCCGCACTCATGGGAGAGCCCGCCGCGGCGCGCGGCGCGGTCGAGCGGTTCGTCGCTCTCGCCGACGTCGTCAAGGCCTCCGACGAGGACCTCGCGTGGCTCGCTCCCGGCGAGGCGGTGGACGATGTCGCGCGCGCCTGGGCGAGGAGCGGCCCTGCCATCGTGGTGGTCACCCGAGGCGGCGAGGGCGCCACCGCCTTCGTGCACGACGGACGCGAGGTCTCGGTGGCGGCTCCGCGGGTCACAGTGGCCGACACGGTCGGGGCGGGAGACTCGTTCATGTCGGGCATCATCGACGGACTCTGGGACGAGGCTCTCCTAGGCGGCTCGCGCCGCGAGGTGCTGCGCACCATCTCCGACGCCCAGCTGACGGCCGTGCTCGACAGGTGCGCCCGCATCGGCGCCATCACGGTGTCCAGGCCGGGCGCCAACCCGCCCACGCGCGAGGAGCTCAACCGCGCATAGAAGGAGGACCTCGGTCCCGATCGGTCGTGCCAGACTTGGCGGCATGACAACGGAGTTTCGCATCGAGCACGACACCATGGGCGAGGTTCGGGTCCCCGCCCACGCCCTCTATCGCGCGCAGACGCAGCGCGCCGTCGAGAACTTCCCCATCTCCGGCACCACGCTCGAGCGGCGCCACATCGAGGCGCTCGCCCGCGTGAAGAAGGCCGCCGCGCGCGCCAATGCCGAGCTGGGTGTGCTGGAGGCCGACGTCGCCGATGCGATCGTCGCCGCAGCCGACGAGGTCGCGGCCGGCGCTCACGACGCGCACTTCCCCGTGGACATCTTCCAGACCGGCTCGGGCACGTCGTCGAACATGAATACCAACGAGGTCATCGCGACGCTCGCGACGCGCTCTCTCGGCCGCGACGTCCACCCGAACGACCACGTCAACGCGTCGCAGTCCTCGAACGACGTGTTCCCGACGTCGGTGCATGTGGCCGCCACCGCGTCACTCGTGGGCGATCTCATGCCCGCCCTCGAGGTCCTCGCGACGTCGCTGGAGGCCAAGGCAGAGGAGTTCGCCGACGTCTTCAAGTCGGGGCGCACTCACCTCATGGATGCGACCCCCGTCACGCTCGGCCAGGAGTTCTCCGGCTACGCGGCCGCGGTGCGCTACGGCGTCGAGAGGCTCGTCGTGGCCCTGCCGCGCGTCGCCGAGGTGCCGCTCGGCGGCACCGCCGTCGGGACGGGCATCAACACCCCCGACGGCTTCCCGCAGCGCGTGATCGCCCTGCTCGCCGAGGACACCGGCCTGCCCATCACCGAGGCCCGCAACCACTTCGAGGCGCAGTCCGCCCGCGACGGACTGGTCGAGGTCTCCGGGGCGCTGCGCACCATCGCGGTGTCGCTCACCAAGATCTGCAACGACCTCAGGTGGATGGGCTCTGGCCCCAACACCGGTCTCGGCGAGATCCAGCTCCCCGACCTGCAGCCGGGGTCCTCGATCATGCCGGGCAAGGTCAACCCCGTGGTGCCCGAGGCGGTGCTCATGGTGTGCTCGCGGGTGATCGGCAACGATGCCACGGTCGCGTGGGCCGGGGCATCGGGCGCGTTCGAGCTCAACGTGCAGATTCCTGTCATGGCGCTGGGCGTGCTCGAGTCGACCCGCCTGCTCGCGAACGCGTCACGCGTGCTCGCGGAGCGCACCATCGACGGCACGGTCGCCAACGTCGACCGCGCGCGCCGCCTCGCCGAGGCCTCCCCCTCGATCGTCACTCCCCTCAACCGGGTGATCGGGTACGAGAACGCCGCCGCGATCGCCAAGCACTCCGTCAAGGCGGGGCTCACGGTCCGCGAGGCGGTGATCGACCTGGGCTTCGTGGAGCGCGGCGAGATCACCGAGGAGCAGCTCGACGCGCTGCTCGACGTCACCACGATGGTGGGCCGCTAGCCCCCTCGTCCTTCTGCGACTCAGCTGGGCCCTGTCCCCCCGGTTGGCGCTTGTTCCCCTGTCGCCCCCCTGTCGGCTCCGCCACACGTTTTCGCGGCTCCGCCACACGGGTCTCGGCGTGTCGCCGGCGCGTCGCGCCCGCGGAGGCCGCTGAGGGCCGATGCAGAGCTTGCGTGTGTGGCGGAGCCGCAAGTAGGTGCGGCGTGGCAGCTTCCGACCCCTCGCGGTGAGCGTCGGCTCCGCCACACGTTTTCGCGGCTCCGCCACACGGGTCTCGGCGTGTCGCCGGCGCGTCGCGCCCGCGGAGGCCGCTGAGGGCCGATGCAGAGCTTGCGTGTGTGGCGGAGCCGCAAGTAGGTGCGGTGTGGCGGAGCCGCAAGTAGGTGCGGTGTGGCGGAGCCGCAAGTAGGTGCGGCGTGGCAGAGCCGCAAGTAGGTGCGGTGTGGCAGAGCCCAGACGTGACTCGGGGCCCCGCCGGCGAGGAGATCCGGCGAGGCCCCGAGCATGGGGGTGGGGGTCGTTAGTCGAGCTGGTTGAAGCGGTAGAGGAAGGTGGCCATCGCGTCACGCTTGGTGTACGACAACGGCCTGTACTCCTGACCCGAGGGCGTCGACCAGCCGGTCGTGATGCCGGTCGACTCCAGCCACGTGATCTCCGTGAAGAACTCCGTCGACGACGCAGTCACATCCGCAAACGGAGACTCACCAGGATCCGTCCAGGCAGGCTCCCCCGCATACCGGTACAAGAACGCGGCCATCGCATCCCTCTTCACCGGAGCAAGCGGACGGAACTCACGCCCCTCAGACGTCTCCCAACCCGTGGAGATGCCCTCCTGGAACATCCACACAATCTCCTCATAGAACTCCGTCGACGTCGGCGTCACGTCCACGAACGGAGACTCGGCAGGAAGCGTCACCTCAGGAGAACCCGCATACCGGTACAAGAACGCCGCCATCGCATCACGCTTAATCTGCGCCAACGGACGGAACTCCTGACCAGACGCAGTCGACCAGCCCGTGCTAATCCCCTCCGCAGCAAGCCACCCAATCGCCACAGCATGCTCCGAACCCTCGACGTCGATGAACTCGATCGCGGGCTCCTCGATCGTGACCTCGATCGAGACCTCGGCGAGGGCGGGGTTCAGCTCCTCCGTGGCCGTCATGTCCAGGATCGGCATGCCGGTCGAGGTGAAGTGGACCAGCTTCGCGTGAGCGTTGCGGCGCGGGTCGAAGAGGCCGCCGTCGGTCGCGGTACCCGAGGGAACGTCCGTGTCGGCGTACGAGCGGGCGTGGTAGACGAGCACGGGGTTGCCGAACTCGTCGACAGTGAAGGAGTTGTGACCCATCCCGTACATGCCCTCGACATCGCCGGTGCCCAGGTAGGGGTACTGCGCCTTGTGCCACGACGCGGGGTCGAGCAGGTCATCGTCCTCGTCGGCCCACAGGAACGAGATGTTGTACGAGGTGTTGACCGCGGACGACGAGAAGGCGATGAAGATCTTGCCGCCGTGCTTGAGGACGGCGGCGCCCTCGTTGACGGGGGTGCCCGACTCGCTCTCGATCTCCCACGCGTACTCGGGCGCGGTGATCTCGATCGAGTCGCTCGTCAGCTGCAGTGGGTTGTCCGTGTCGACCGACGCCATGCGCAGCGTCGACAGCGCCCACTTGTCGGCCCAGATCATGTAGTCGACGCCGTCGTGCTCGAAGTGCGTCATGTCGAGCGCGAAGTTTCCCGTGAACGCGGTGGAGTCCGTGGCTGCCGGCTGGACGTAGCCAACCGTCTCCCAGTTCTCGGGCTGCAGCGGGCCGTCGCCGGAGAACTCGCCGCCCACGTACTTGAGGAGCGCGGGCTGCTTGTCCCACACATTCGAGTTGCGCGAGGTCGTGAAGAGGATGTACCAGTCGTCGCCGATCTTGGCGAGCTCGGGCGCCCACACGTAGGTGTTGAAACCGGGGTGGTCCGCCTGATGCCAGATGGTCACCTCCTCCGCCTCGGCGGCGTCGAGGCCCTCGAGCGTCGCCGCGCGGCGAAGCACCACCCGGTCGTAGCCGTTCGGGTCGCTCGCACGGAACATCGGGTACGAGCCCGTGAGGTAGTACATGCCGTCGTCGCCCACCGTGACATCGGGGTCCGCGCGCTTCCACGCGAGCGGAGCGAGGTCGGTGGTGGACAGCGGGGCCTGCACGATGCCGTCGACGGTGTAGGTACCCGGCTCGCCCGACTCGATCGCCGAGGTGTCCCACTCGACGCCCATCTCGACCGACTGCCCGCTCGAGTACCGCACGGTGGCGGACTCGGGCAGCGCGACCTCGCCAGCGGCCTCGACCGTCACGGGAGCGAACGCGTCGACCGACGTCGAGTGCACACGCTCGAGCCGCAGCTCGGTCGCGAGCGTGTCATACGCCTCGGCGCTGAGCCCGATCGCGTCGGTCGCGAGCGCGCCCGCGGGGAAGGAACCCGCAGTGAAGGAGGGCGCCTGGGCGACCTCGACGGGCTCGCTGAAGGTCACGAAGTCAGGGGTGGTGACCTCGTAGTTGACGTCCGCCGCGGTGTAGAGCAGCCGGTACGCGAGGAGCGCGTTGTCGTACTCGACGTCCACGCGGGTCACGCCCGCGGTCCCTGGCGCAAAGGTCACGCGACGCTGGTTCGCGTAGGTGACCAGGTCATCGGTCTCGAACACGTAGCCATCGTTGGCGGTCGTGCCGGGAATCGTGACGAACAGCCCGTAGCCCCCGTCGGGAGCGTGGAACGCGGTGGGCGACGTGATCTCGCGGTTGACGTCGGTGTTTACGTCCGCCGCGGAGGGGAAGAGCACGCCCTTGTTGTCGTTGAGCGCGGAGAAGGTCTCGCCGTCCTCGGACAGCGCAAGGTGCACACTCGCCGTGTCGTCGTTGGTCTGCGGCGTGCGGATGTACGTGCCTAGGTAGCCGGCGACCTCCGCCAGCACGGTGACCGGGTACGTGCGCACCGCGGTGAGTCCGTCGTTGGCAAACGTCGCCGTGAGGACCACGTCCTCATCGGTCGCGGCGCGAGCAACCTCGCCTGCGGCGGACACGATGACTGGAGCGGAGGACTCCCACGTCACCGCGGCGCCCTCCACGTCCGTCGCCAGCGTGATGTCGTCCCACAGCACCGAGACGCCCAGGTCGAAGCCGTCCGCGATCCGGTCGAGCTCCGCCTGCGGGTTGTCCGCGATCACCGTGACGTCGAACGTGCGCACCAGCTCCTGACCCGCGAGCGTCAGCGTCGCGGTGAGCGTCACGGCGGCGTTGACGTCGGTCGGCCGGTTCACCACCCCGTCGAGGCCGATCACGGCGGGGTTGGAGGTCTCCCACACGATGCTCGAACCGCTCTGCCCCGTCGCGGGCAGGGTCACGTCGCCGGTGATGCCCAGCGGGTCGAAGCCCAGCGCGTCGGCATCGGCCTCGAGGGCGGCCGTGATGACGGATGGGTCGTCCACGCCGTCGTAGTAGGACGCGAGAACGTCCTCGTCCGACAGCGCTGCGGTGTACACCCGGACGTCCCGCACGTCGCCGTTGTAGTACGGATCGGCGTACGAGGAGCGGCCGATATAGCTCACGAGGTTGGGGCCGAAGTCGGTCACGGTCCGCGTGGTCGCCACCGTGCCCACCGGCTCGCCATTGAAGTAGCCGGTGATCGACGTGGGCGTGATCACCGTCGTGTAGAGGCTCCACTCGTTCGCCGGGGTCACCGGGCCAGCGACGCCAAAGGCCGAGTTGGTCGGGCTGATGCCGTACTCGGTGCTCCACGGCGACGACGGCGAGCTCCCGTTGGTCACGACGGTCTTGAAGCGTCCCGCGGGGTTCCTGGGGTTGAGCAGCCAGTACTGGGCCGGCGGGTTCGCGGAGGAGCCGAAGAACATCGCGGCGTAGTTGCCCGAGCCCGTGCGGTTGCGCAGCCATGTCGAGATCGTCAGCGTGTCCTCGCCGTCGAAGGTGCCCGTGGGGATCCGCACGTGCCCGGCGCCGGAGGAACTGCCGCCGCCCGGCAGGGTCAAGACGCCCGCCTCGGTGTCGACCGCGGCGCCCGTGCCGAGCACGGTGCCGTCGTTCCCGTTGCCCGACACGTCGGACACGAGAGAGTCGGCGATCGAGTCGGAGAAGTCGTAGTGGAGGAGGAGGTCGGCCTCATGCGGCTCGAGGACATCCGCGGCGGCGGGACCCGCCGACACGAGGATGCTCGCGGCAAGCGAGGCGAGGGCGGCGGCCGCGAGGCCAGGGCGGGACAGGTGCATCGTCGATCCTCACATCATTGTGGTGGTCCGTTGTCACGCAAGTTAGCGCTCACAACCGAGCGTGTCAACGTCAACATTGGAGCCGGATTTGTGGGGTCCAGGCACTTATCTCGGCCCATCGCGGAGCGCCTCGTAGAATGGCGTGACCCCCATGCACTGCCGCGGGTTCGCGGCTTGGGGAAGAACGCCGCGCGACCCGTGGTTCTCCCTCCAGGAGGTACCCCCATGTCACGCACGCGCATCCTCATCCTCGGCGGTGGCTACGTCGGCCTCTACACCGCGCTGACGCTGATGCGCCGCGCCAAGGACGCCGTCGACGTCACGGTGATCGACCGCAGGCCCTACATGACCTACGCGCCGTTCCTCCCCGAGGCGGCCGCCGGATCGATCGAACCGCGCCACGCGGTGGTGCCGCTGCGGCGCGAGCTCAAGGGCGCGCGGGTCCTGCAGGGCAAGGTCGAGACCATCGACCACGCCTCGAGATCCGTCACGGCGACCACCGACCTCGGCGAGACGCTCACTCTCGACTACGACCACATCGTCATCGCGCTCGGGGCGGTGTCGCGCACGCTGCCCATTCCGGGCCTCGCGGACTTTGGCCTTGGCTTCAAGTACGTTGAGGAGGCTATCAACCTGCGCAATCGCGTGCTCGGGCGCATCGCGCGGGCGGCCACCACGACCGACCCAGCGCTCCGCAGGAGGCTGCTCACGTTCGTGTTCGTCGGCGGCGGTTTCGCCGGGGTCGAGGCCTTCGCCGAGACGGAGGATATGGCCCGCGCCGCGCTGCGGTACTACCCCGAGTTGAAGCACGACGACCTCAACTTCGTGATGGTCGAGGCCATGGGCCGGATCCTGCCCGAGATGGGCCCCGACATGGGCGCATACACGGTCACGGAGCTTGAGCGCCGCGGCATGCGCGTCCTGCTCGAGACGCGACTCGAGAGCTGCATCGACGGCCACGTGGCGCTGTCCAACGGCGAGGCGTTCGAGGCGGACACCGTGGTCTGGACCGCCGGCGTCAAGCCCTCCCCCGTGATCCAGTCCTCGGACCTCCCGCTCGGGCCGAGGGGACACGTCAACACGGCCGCGACGTTGCAGGTCATCGACGACTCTGGCATTCCCCTGCCCGGCGCGTGGGCCGCCGGCGACTGCGCCCAGGTGCCCAACCTCGTCGAGGGCGAGGGCGACTGGTGCGCCCCCAGTGCGCAGCACGCCGTGCGCCAGGCGAAGCACCTGGGCCGTAACATCGCCGCGCACCTCGCGGGCCGTCCGCTCGCGGAGTACAAGCACAAGCACCTGGGCGTGGTCGCCTCGCTCGGCCTCAACAAGGGCGTCGCCTCGACCATGGGCATCAAGCTGCGCGGGTGGCCGGCGTGGGTGATGCACCGCACGTATCACCTCCTCGCGATCCCCACCTTCAACCGCAAGGCCCGCGTGGCCCTCGACTGGACGGCGGCCGTGTTCTTCCGTCGCGACCTGGTCTCGATGGGCAGGCTGCACGAGCCCCGCCGCGCCTTCGAGGAGGCCGCTAGAAGTTAACGCTCTCAGGGCATGGCGAAGGGCCCCGGAGGTGCGCGGTGCGCGCCCCGGGGCCCTTCGCCTGTTCGCGCCGGCTGTCCCGACCGGCGCGAGGTCTACGCCGCCTCGACCTCGCGGCACAACTCCTCGACCACGCAGGCGGCCTGCGCCTCGCGCGCGGCATCCTCGAGCGCGTCCTCGTCGAGCTCGCTCGACATCACCTGCACGACGCTGATGTCGAGCAGCAGGTCCTCGCGCACGATCGCGTGCGCCTCGTCGGGCCACCGAGTGCGCTCGCGCAGGCAGCGGGCGGTGTGCTCCGCGCTCAGATGGGTCACGAAGTAGCGCAGGCCCGGCACGGCGAGCATGCCCGCGTGGTACCTGGCTCCGGGGAAGTCCACGCGCGCGACATGCGGCTCGCAGCCGTCGACCCACGCGGCCATCAGGCGGCGGAACCCGTCGATGCACATCGCGCCGGTGCCGTGATCGCCGATCAGAACGGTCGCGCCGTCGAGGGTCTCGAGTCGCAGGGTCACCTGGGGCGAGGCCGCCGCGATCGCGGCGACCTCGGAGAGCGCCTCCCGTGACATCGCCATGCCGTGCTCCCGCCGTCGGGGGCGGCGCGGTGCCGCCCTGTCCTGTGCCGCCCACTGTAGGCGGAACGACGGGAATACGCAACGAGCCCGTTGCTTAATTCACGGCTGGCCCGTCAGGCCGATGCGACGGTGGGCTTCGGCGCGCGGCCCAGGCAGCAGTCGGTCGGGCAGACGTCCTGCCACGGGCCCAGCGCCGTGAGCGCCACCCGCTCGCGCGGGGAGTCGCCCTCACGCGCCACGTGGCGCTCCTCGACCAGGTCCACGAGCCCCGCGACGAAAGCGGGATCGATCCCCACCGTGGGCACGCGGACAGCCGCGAGGCCGCGCTCGGCGCACGTCTCGAGGGCCTCGTTGTCGAGGTCCCACGCGACCTCCATGTGGTCGGACACGAAGCCGATCGGCGAGATGACCACGCCCGTGACCGACTCCGGCAGCGCCTCGATAGCGTCGTTGATGTCAGGCTCGAGCCACGGCACCTCGGGCGCTCCGGAGCGCGACTGGAAGACGAGCGACCAGTCCACACCAGGGAATTCGTCGCCCACGGCATCCATGATGAGCGCCGCGACCGCGCGCTGCTGCTCGACGTACCAGCCCCCGCCCGCGTGCCACTCGTTCTCTCCGCCCGTGGGCACGGCCGTCCCGTCGGGGCGGGCCTCGCGCGGACCCGACAGGTCAGCCGCCGCGGTGGGAATCGAGTGCGTCGCGAACAACACGTGGGGCTGCGCGCCGGAGTCCGACTCGACCAGCTGGTGCAGTCCCGAGCGCACCGCCGCGACGTTGGGCGTCACGAAGCCGGGGTGATCGAAGTACTGGCGCACCTTGTGCAACTCGAGCTCGCCCTCGAGCCCCGTCTCCGCGAGCGCGGTCGCGAGGTCCTCGCGATACGCGCGACAGCCCGAGTAGCTCGAGAAGGCGGTCGTCACGAGGACCAGCACCTTGCGGTGGCCATCGGCGTGCAGCTCGCGCAGGGCATCGGCGAAGTAGGGCGCCCAGAAGCGGTTGCCCCAGTACACGGGCAGGCCCAGGCCGCGCTCGGCGATCTCGGCCTCAAGGGCGGCCTTGAGCGCGCGGTTCTGGTCGTTGATCGGGCTGATCCCGCCGAAGTGGCGGTAGTGGTGCGCGACCTCTTCGAGGCGCTCGTCCGGGATGCCGCGCCCGCGCGTGACGTTGCGCAGGTACGGGATGACGTCGTCCTGCCCCTCGGGTCCGCCGAATCCCGCGAGCAGGATCGCGTCGTACGTGGTCGCGGGCAGGATGCGGGACGATGCCGCGAGCGGCGGGAGCGTCGTGTCCTGGCTCATGACGCGAGCACCTCCACTGCCTCGGCGGTGCTGACGCGGCGGCCGGTGTAGAACGGCAGTTCCTCGCGCACGTGGCGGCGAGCCTCCGTGTAGCGCAGGTCGCGCATCATGTCGACGAGCTCCGTGACGTCGTCCGCCTCCATCGGCAGCAGCCACTCGTAGTCGCCCAACGCGAAGGCCGCGACCGTGTTGGCGATCACTCCCGCGTACTTCGAGCCGGCGATGCCGTGCTCGCGGAGCATGACCGACCTCTCCTCCTCCGGCAGCAGGTACCACTCGTAGGACCGCACGAAGGGGTAGACGGTCAGCCAGTCGCGCGCGCGCTCACCGCGCAAGAAGCCGGGGACGTGACGCTTGTTGAACTCGGCGTCACGGTGGACACCCGCCGCGGACCAGGTCAGACGCGTGTCCGCGAGGAGTTCGGTCGCGCGCAGCTCGCGCAGCGCGAGCTGCAGGTCCTCGAGCACGGGGCCGTGGAGCCACAGCATGACGGTGCCGTCGGCGCGCAGTCCGGTGACGTCGTAGATGCCGCGCAGCGTGACGTCGTGCTCGGCGAGCTCGGCGACCGCGGCGTCGAAGTGCTCGACGACATCGGCGAGGTCCTCGTCCGGCGCGTCGAGCATGCCGTCGAGGACGGAGAACAGGGTGAAGCCGTGCGGGGTGTCGGTCATGAGGACATCATCCGTCGAGAGGGGCCCCCAGGGGAAATTACCGGCCCGAACCCGCCGCCTCGGCCCCCACGATCGCCGCGAGACCGCTCAGCCCCGCCGCGGAGCCCACGAGCTCGAGGCCGGGCAGGGGCCTGATGTCGGCGACCCTCGCGGGCGAGGCGTCGGGCCACTCGACCACCGCGCTCGACCGCACGCTCTCGGGGCTCAGGTCGACCCCGAGCAGTCGGGAGGCGTCCGGCACCGCGTGCGCCACCAGGTCCTCCCCCGGATCGCGCAACGCATACGACAGCCGGACCACATGACTGCCGCGCGCGGCCTCGCGCAGCCACCGCCACTTGGCGGTCGCATGCGTGAGCGCCTTCGCGCGCGTCACGCCGTCGAGTGCGAGCACACCCGTCCCACGAGGGGCGGCATCGAGGTCGGGGGCGTCGAGCACGAGCGTCACCAGCGCGACCCTGTGCTGGGCGGGCGGGTCGGGCAGGACGGGCACGAGGGTCCGCGCCGCCGCCTGCGGCACCGCGAGCACGAGGGTGTCGGCGACCAGCGTCCCTCCACCGGCCCTTACCCTCCACGCGCCGTCGACGCGCTCGGCATGCGCCGCGGCGGTCCCCGCGACGAGCCTCACTCCCGCCTCGCGCGCGGACTCCGCGAGCGCCTCGGTGAGCCTCCACATCCCGCCGCGCAGCCCCAGCACCGCGGAGCCGGCGGGCGCGAGCGCGCGGCGCCGCTCGGCCAGCGCGGTGAGGCTGCCCGCCGCTCGCAGCTGGGCCGGCAGCGTCGGGTCGATCGCCGCCAGCGGAAGCTCGTCGAGGGGGCGCGAGTACACGCCCTGGAGGACGGGCGCGACCAGCAGGTCCGCGACCCCCGCGCCCAGCCGGGTCCTCACGAGGGACCCGACCGTGGCATCGTCCCTCACCTCACCCAGGGGGCGGGTGCGTTCGAGCGCGGCCTCCGCGGCGGCACCCCAGCCGATCACGCTGCGGACGTCGGCCAGCAGCGGCCGGGTGGGAATGCCCAGCCATCCCGTGGTCGGCAGCGGGTAGGCGCGCGAGGGGGTCACGACCCACGCGGGTGAACGCGTCGGCGCCACGATGTCGCCCTCAAGTCCCAGCTCGCGCGCGAGCGCCGCGACGGCATCGGTCCGCGTCGCGAAGGACTCGGCTCCCGCGTCGAGCGTGAGGCCGGCGAGGGACAGCGGCGAGACGCGCCCTCCCCATCCCTGCCCCGCCTCGAGCACGGTGACCACGGATCCGCGGCGCGCGTGGCGACGCGCGGCCAGCAGTCCGGCGACCCCGCCCCCGACGACGAGGACGCGCTCAGCCACGCGAGTGGACGAGGTCGACCACGCGTTGCAGCGCCGCGGGGTCCGTCTCGGGGGCACGCCGTGGCCCAGGTTGACCACGTGGCCCGGAGCCTCGGCCCCACGCGCGAGCACGTCGAGGACGTGGCGCTCGAGAACCTCGGCCGGCGCACCCAGGCGTGCGGGGTCGATGTTGCCCTGCAGGGGAAGATGCCCGCCGAGGAGGCGCGACGCCTCGTCGAGCGGCATCCGGTAGTCCACCCCCATCGCGGTCGCCCCCGCCTCGGCCATCGGACGCAGGAGGTGAGCGCCGTGAGCGGCGAAGTGAATGCGCGGCACGGGCAGGTCCGCGACGGCGCCCAGGGCGGCCGCGGAGCCGGGGGCGCAGTGCGCGACGTAGTCGGCCTCGGCGAGCGAGCCGGCCCACGAGTCGAAGAGCTGCACCGCCGAGGCACCCGCGAGCACCTGCGCGCGCAGGAACAGTCCGGCGGCGCGCGACGTCCACGCGGTGAGCGCCTCCCACACGGCGGGCGAGTCGATCATGAGGCGACGCGCTCCCAGGTGGTCACGCGACGGCCGGCCCTCGACCATGTAGGCAGCGAGCGTGAACGGGGCCCCCGCGAAGCCGATCAGCGGTGTCGATCCCAGCTCGGCCACCGTGAGCCGCACCGCCTCGCGGATGGGCTCGAGGCCGCGGTCGAACGCGCCGCCGTCGCCGGGCTCCCCGAGCGCGGGCAGGGCGTCGACGTCCTCCATCGCACGGATCGGGCGCTCGAACACCGGGCCCACGCCGGGGGCGATGTCGACGCCGACCCCGGCGATGCGCATCGGCACCACGATGTCGGAGAAGAAGATTCCCGCGTCCACGCCGTAGCGGCGCACGGGCTGGAGCGTGATCTCCGCCGCGAGCGCGGGGGTGAGGCACGCGTCGAGCATCGCCGTGCCGCGGCGCGCCTCGAGATACTCGGGCAGCGAGCGCCCCGCCTGGCGCATGAACCACACGGGACGATGCGAGGGACGCTCCCCCGCGAGCGCCGCGAGAAGCGGGGCGCCGTCGAGGCGTCCGTCGGCGAGCGGGTGGGTGGCGGGGAGAGAGACCATGACCCCGATTCTGCCCTGTTCCGGGGCCGTGTCAGAATTGACGAGTGCCCCTGATGTCCCTTGTCGCGTCCCACCGCAATCGCGAGCTCGCCATGCTCGAGCAGCTGCAGGTCGGGGCGGGCACGCTTGCGGCGTCTTTGCTCGCGCGCGAAGGGGCCGTCGCGGGGGCCGTCGTGCTCCCCACGTGCAACCGCTTCGAGGTCTACGTCGAGGCGGAGGACGCGGAGGCGGCGCGGGCCGAGGTCATCGAGGCGATCGCCGAGTCGAGCCAGCTCGACCCCCACGCCGTCGCCGAGGCGCTGGTGCTCTACGAGGGCGACGACGCGATCCAGCACCTGCTGTCCGTGACGTCGGGACTCGAGTCCATGGTCGTGGGCGAGCGCGAGATCAGCGGTCAGGTGCGCCGCGCGCACCTCGAGGCACAGAAGCGCCACGAGCTCACTCCGCGCCTCGACCGCCTCTTCCAGTCGGCGCTGCGGACCTCGCGCGTCGTCGCATCGTCCACCGGCCTGGGAACGTCGGGCCGCTCGGTGGTCTCGGTCGCCCTGGATCTGGCCGATGCCACGGTGGGCTGGGAGGGCGCGCGCGTCCTCATCGTGGGCACGGGCGCCCTCGCCGAGACCGCGGTCGGCACCCTCCACGGCCGCGGCGCGGTCATCGACGGCGTCTTCTCGCCCTCGGGCCGCGCGCTCGAGTTCGCGCTCCGCCACGACGTCGAGGCGATCGACGCCGCGGGCCTCGAGCTCGCGATTCGGCACGCGGACGTGGTGTTCGCGTGCTCGGGCGGGGAGTCGGTGGTGCTCACGCCGTCGCTCGTGGCGGCCGCGCGGCACGAGCTCGACGCCCCCTCACGATCCTCGACCTGGCCCTCCACCGCGACGTCGCGCCCGGCGTGCGCGACCTGCGCGGGGTCACCGTGATCGGCCTCGACGACATCGGTGCGCACGCTCCCGGCGAGTCGGTCGGCGCGATCGACGCGGCCCGCGCGATCGTCGCTCACGCGGTGGCCCGCTTCGGCGACGGAGAGACCGCGCGGTCCCTCGACCCCGCCGTGGTCGCCCTGCGCGAGCACGTGTTCGGGCTCCTCGAGCGCGAGGTGGCCCGCATCCGGCCCGCGGCGGGCGCCCTGCCGATGCCGTCGAGCGGGCGGACGACATCGAGTACGCACTGCGTCGCTTCGCGAAGACCCTGCTCCACACCCCCACCGTGCGTGCGCGCGAGCACGCGCAGGCCGGCGAGTCGACGCAGTACCTCGACGCGATCCGCGCTCTCTACGGGATCGACGTCGCGGTGCCCGACGCCGCGTGCCCCGCTCCCGAGATCGACGCGGAAGCCATTTAGCGCACGCCCGCGTTGCCTTAATTCCCCTCCGTCGGCTACCTTAGGCGAGCCTTACTTCGCACCCCGACGTGCGCCCACCCCGCCCGAGGAGTCTCATGCGCACGCGCGCCCTTGTCAGCATCGCCGCCCTCGTGGCGCTGGTGCTCGCGGTCGCGCTCTCGCTCGCGATCGGGTCGCGCCCGATCGACCTGGGCACGGTGTGGGAGGCGCTGGTGAACCTCGACCCCGCCGATCCCGAGCAGCTCATCGTGCGCGAGCTGCGCGTGCCGCGCACGATCATCGGGATCCTCGCGGGAGCCGCGCTCGCGGTCGCGGGGGCGCTCATGCAGTCCCTCACGCGCAACCCGTTCGCCGATCCGGGACTGCTGGGCATCAACTCGGGGGCCTCGCTCGCGGTCGTGGCGGCGCTGACGTTTGGGGTCACCGGCTTCGTCGCGCAGGTCTCGCTCGCCTTCGTCGGCGCGGGACTCGCCTCTCTCGTGGTCTACGCGATCGGCGCGCGCGGGGCGGCGGCCGGCGTGCCGGTGCGTCTCGCGCTCGCCGGCGTCGCGCTGACCGCGCTCATCACGTCCGTCATCAACGCGATCCTCCTGGTCGATGACGCCACGCTCGACCAGTTCCGGCTGTGGATCGCCGGCTCGCTCACCGGGCGGCCGCTCGACCACATCGCGGGCCTGATCCCGCTCGTCCTCGTCGCGATCGCGGCGGCGCTGCTCGCGTCGCGGCCGCTGCAGGCGATTGGGCTCGGCGAGGACGCCGCGCGCGCCCTCGGGGTCAACATCGCGGTTACCCGCGCGATCGTCATCGTGATCGTCACGCTGCTCGCGGCGGCCGCCACCGCCGCGGCGGGTCCGCTCATCTTCATCGGCCTCGCGGTGCCGCACGTGGTCCGCGCGTTCGTCGGCGCGTCGCTGCCCTCGCTGCTCGTCGCGAGCGCGCTGGGCGGAGCGGCACTCGTGCTCGTGTGCGACGTGATCGGCCGGGTCATCGCCCCGCCGTCCGAGGTGGGCGTCGGCATCACCACCGCCCTCTTTGGTGGCCTCATCTTCGCGATCATGGCGCGTCGCATGAAGGTAGTCGAGCTGTGAAGATCCTGCGCCTGGGCCCGCTCGGCGTCACCACGCACCGTCGCACGCTGCTCGTCGGCATCGCGATGGCCGCGGTGCTCGCCGCACTCTTCGTGTTCGCGCTCGTGAGGGGCAGGGCGGACATCACGATCCTCGACTCGCTGCGGGCTGCCGTGGGCCTCTCGGTCGGCCCGCCCGGCGACTTCATCGTCGGCCAGGTGCGCGCGCCGCGCGCCTTCACGGCCATCCTCGTGGGCGCGACGCTCGGCCTCGCCGGCGCGATCCTGCAGTCGCTCACGCGCAATCCGCTCGCGTCTCCCGACTTCATCGGCATCACGGCGGGAGCGGGCACGGGGGCGGTCGTCACGATGGCACTGGGCTTCACCGGCTCGCTGTGGATCACCGCGGGCGGCGCCGTGATCGGCGCGCTCGCGGCCTCGGCCGTCATCCTCGCGTTGTCGTGGCGGCACGGAATCGTGCCGCTGAGGCTCATCCTCGCGGGAATCGGCATCGGCTTCGTCGCGCAGGCCCTCACGCAGTACCTGCTCACGCGCATGGACGTGCACGACGCGGGCACCGCGCTCGGCTGGCTCGTCGGTTCGGTGACGGGACGCACGTGGACCCACGTCGCGGTCGCGGGAATCGTCCTCGCGGTGCTGGGCCCCGTCGTGCTGTGGCACGGCCGCTCGCTGCGCACAATGGAGATGGGCGACGACACCGCGCGTGCGCTCGGCATCCGGGTCGGAGCGGCTCGCGCCGTGCTCGCGGTGACGGCCGTGCTACTCGCCGCGGCCGCGACCGCGGTGACCGGGCCGATCGGCTTCGTCGCTCTCGTCGCACCCGCGCTCGCGCTGCGGCTCACGCGCAACGCGGGCGTCACGCTCATCCCGTCGGCGCTGATGGGGGCCGTCCTGCTGCTCGCCGCCGACCAGCTGTCTCAACTCATGCCCGCCACCCTGCAGTTCCCCGTGGGCATCTTCACCGCCGCAGTCGGCGCGCCCTACCTGCTGTGGCTGGTGTGGCGCGCATCCCGAGGAGGACCCGCATGACCCGGCTTGAGGCCAAGGACGTCACGCTCGGCTACGGCGACCACGTCGTGGTGCACGACGTCAGCGTCGCGATTCCCGACGGCGGCATCACCGCGATCGTCGGCCCCAACGGCTGCGGCAAGTCGACCCTGCTGCGCGCGCTCGCGCGCCTCCTGCCCCCGCGCGAGGGCGTGGTCCTGCTCGACGGCGAGGACGTGCATCGTCTCCCCACGCGCGAGGTGGCCCGGCGCATCGGCCTCCTCCCCAGTCCCCGCTCGCCCCCGCCGGCATCACCGTCGCGGAGCTCGTGGGGCGCGGACGCACGCCGCACCAGAAGATCCTGCGGCCGTGGACGCCCGCCGACGAGGCCGCGGTGTTCTCCGCGCTCCACTCGACCGGCCTCACCGACATCCAGGACGCCGTGGTCGACGAGCTCTCGGGCGGCCAGCGCCAGCGCGCGTGGATCGCGATGGCCCTCGCGCAGGACACGCCGCTCATGCTGCTCGACGAGCCCACGACCTACCTCGACATCGCCCACCAGTACGAGGTGCTCGACCTGCTCCACCGGCTCCACACCCGTCAGCACCGCACGGTGGTGATGGTCGTGCACGACCTTCACCAGGCCGCGCGCTACGCGACCCACGTGGTCGCGATGTCCGAGGGCAGGATCGCGGCGTCGGGTCCCCCGCGGAGGTCCTCACCGCGGAGCTCGTCAGCTCGGTCTTCCACCTCGATGTACGCGTGATCCCGGACCCCGTGACCGGCACGCCCGTGATTGTCCCGGCCACCCTTCCCGGTGGCGCCCACGACGCCAGCGTCGATCCTCACCCCTGATCCGAAAGGAACCCTCATGGTCCAGCGCACCACGCGCACGCTCACCGGCACGGCCCTCGCGGCCGTCGCCGCGCTCACGCTTGCCGCGTGCTCGTCGGGCGGCTCCTCCGAGGAGCCCTCGGCGTCCGCGTCCGCGTCCGCGGGCGGCGAGGCCACTACGGCAGCCTTCCCCGTCACCCTCGACACCGTCATGGGCGAGGTCACCGTCGAGTCCGAGCCGCAGCGCGTCGTGACGCTCGGCTCGCACGAGCACGAGTACCTCTACGCGCTCGGCGTCGCACCCGTCGCGGTGCCCGTGAGCTGGCAGGGCTACGACAACGGCACCGGCCCGTGGGCCGAGGAGGACCGCCTCGCGGCCGGCGCCGAGCCCGAGGTCTTCGAGCCCGGGTCGACCACGTACGACGCGGAGCTCATCGCGTCGTTCGAGCCCGACCTCATCGTCGCCACGTACCCCAACCACACGATGACCCAGGAGGAGTACGACCTGCTCTCGGGCATCGCGCCCGTCGTGACCCGCCCCGCGACCGACGCCGCCGGCGTCGAGACCGCCGAGTGGAACGTGTCCCTGGCCGACGAGCTCACGCTGCTCGCGCAGGCGACCGGCACCACCGCCGAGGCCGAGGCGATCATCGAGGAGATCGACGCGGCCTACGCGGAGGTCCGCGAGGCGCACCCCGAGTGGGAGGGCCTCACCTCGCAGGTGGGCGGCTTCTACGAGGGCCAGGCCTTCGTGTACAGCGCCAACGACACGCGCAACCAGTTCCTCGCGAACCTTGGTCTGGACGTCGCGTCGATCGACGGCACGGGCGAGGCGTGGATGCAGATTAGCGCCGAGCAGCTCGACGTGCTGAGCGACCTTGACTCGATCGTGTGGCAGGTCGCGACCACCCCCGAGACCCGCGCCGAGCTCGAGGCGCTGCCGCTGTTCGACTCGCTCGGTCTCAACGAGAAGGGCGGCAGCGTGTGGCTGACCGACCCGGTCCTCGAGGGCGCGTTCTTCGCGAACTCGCCGTCGTCGATCGCCTACGCTCTCGACGCGTTCGTGCCGATGCTCGAGGCTGCCCTCGACGGCGACCCCGCCACCGAGGTCCCCGAGGCGACTACCGCCGGCTGATGCACCCGTGACGGGACGATGCCCGGCCTCCCACGCGGGAGGCCGGGCATCGTCGCGTGTGGGCCTACAGATCGAGCCTCTCGAGCATGTCGGTCACGAGTGCCGCGACGGCGGAGCGCTCGGAGCGCTCGAGCGTGACATGAGCGAACAACGGGTGCCCCTTGAGCGCCTCGATGACCGCGGCGACGCCGTCGTGGCGTCCCACGCGCAGGTTGTCGCGCTGGGCGACGTCGTGCGTGAGGACCACGCGCGACGACTGGCCGATCCGGCTGAGCATCGTGAGCAGCACGTTGCGCTCGAGCGACTGGGCCTCGTCGACGATCACGAATGCGTCGTGGAGGCTGCGGCCGCGGATGTGCGTGAGCGGGAGCACCTCGAGCATGCCGCGCGCCATGACCTCCTCGAGCACCTCACCCGAGACCATCGCGCCCAGCGTGTCGAACACCGCCTGAGCCCAGGGGTTCATTTTCTCCGCCTCGGAGCCTGGCAGATAGCCCAGGTCCTGGCCGCCCACGGCGTACAGCGGGCGGAACACCATGATCTTCTTATGCTGGCGGCGCTCCATCACGGCCTCGAGACCGGCGCACAGCGCGAGCGCGCTCTTGCCCGTGCCCGCGCGGCCGCCCATCGAGACGATCCCGATCGACTCGTCGAGCAACAGGTCGATCGCGATCCGCTGCTCGGCCGAGCGCCCGTGGATGCCGAAGACCTCCTGGTCGCCGCGCACGAGCCGCACCGTGCCCTCGTCGGTCACGCGGCCGAGCGCGCTGCCGCGGCCCGCGTGAATGACCAGGCCCGTGTGCACCGGCAACGAGCCGATGTCCTCGCCACAGTCCGCGGCCGGCGGAGCGTCGAGCGACTCGTGCTCCCACAGCGACGCCATCTGCTCGTCGGTCAGCTGAATCTCGCGCATGCCTGTCCAGCCGGACTCGACCGCGAGCTCCGCGCGATACTCCTCCGCCTCGATGCCGAGCGCCGAGGCCTTGACGCGCATCGGCAGGTCCTTGGAGACCACCGTCACGGCGTGACCCTCGGCCGCCAGGTTGGCGGCCACCGCGAGGATGCGGGTGTCGTTGTCGCCCAGCCGGAAGCCCGACGGCAACACCTCGGGGTCCGTGTGGTTGAGCTCGACGCGCAGGGTGCCCCCTGTCTCGTTGACCGCGACGGGCTCGTCGAGCTTGCCGTACCGCACCCTGAGGTCGTCGAGCATCCTCAGCGCGGAGCGCGCGAAGTAGCCGAGTTCCGGGTGGTGCCGTTTGGCCTCGAGCTCCGTGATGACCACGACGGGCAGCACCACCGCGTGCTCGGCGAAGCGCTTCATCGCGCGTGGATCCGAGAGCAACACGGACGTGTCGAGGACGAACGTGCGGACCGCGGTCTCGACGTCGGCCGTGATGGCGGTGGCGGGGACGGTGCTAGGCGAGATGGTCAACGGGGCTCCCAGCGTTCTGGCCGCAGGGCGCCGATCGCCCTGTCGGCGATCTGTTACGTCCGCATCGGTCCGATGCGGCGGTGTGATGTTCCCACGAGGGCGACGCTACGCCTGGCGCGGCCCTGGAGGAACGACACGCCCAAAGAGTTCACACAGCTGTAACTCGGCCCCCGCGCTCGGGTGTGTCTCGCGACCTGTGTGACGGGCCGCGCGTCAGCGACCCAGTCGGCGCTCTCGCTGCGAATAGTCGCGCAGCGCGCGCAGGAAGTCGATGCGGCGGAAGTCGGGCCAATAGGCCTCGCAGAAGTAGAACTCCGAGTGCGCCGACTGCCACAACAGGAAGCCGCCCAGGCGCTGCTCTCCCGACGTGCGGATGACGAGGTCGGGGTCGGGCTGGCCCTTCGTGTACAGGTGCTCCGCGATGTGCTCGACCGAGAAGCTTTCGGCGACCTCCTCGAGCGAATGGCCCGCGTCCACGCCGCTGCGCAGGAAGCTGCGCACGGCCTCCGCGATCTCGTGCCTGCCCCCGTAGCCCACCGCGACGTTCACGTGCAGACCCGTCGCGGCGGCGCTGCGCTCGACGGCAGCCGAGATGCGTGCGGCGGCCTCGGGCGGCAGGAGGGACACGTCACCCACATGCTGGAGGCGCCAGCGGCCGTCGTCGGCGAGGCGCTCGATGGCCGTCGCGATGATCTCGAGCAACGGCGCAAGCTCTCGCGGGTCGCGCGCGAGGTTGTCGGTGGACAGCATCCACAGCGTCACCACCTCGACGCCGGCGTCCTGAGACCACTCGAGGACCTCGGTGATCTTGTCGGCGCCGCGCTGGTGACCGTGGGAGGCTGTCGCGCCGCTCTGGCGCGCCCATCGGCGGTTGCCGTCGAGGATCACGCCGATGTGCCGGGGCGGCTTGGCCGACCTCTTGAGGGTGCGCGCGAGCCGCTTCTCGTACGTGCCGTACAGCAGCGCGTTCAGGCCCATTGACGTCCGTTCTCGCGTGACAGGAGGAACTGCGCCCACGGTACTCCGAGCGCGTAACCTACGGTAACGTAGGTTCATGGTCGAGAACCTCCCCGTACCCGGGAAGCCCCTGCTGCGCGGTTGGCTTCACCTCGGCGCGGCGCCCGTGGCGCTCGTCGCGGGGCTCGCGCTCACCGCCGCGGCCCCGACCTTGGCCGGGCGGGTGTCCTTCGCGGTCTTCACGCTGACCGCCGTGCTGTTGTTCGGCACCTCGGCGATCTATCACCGCGGCAACTGGTCCGATCACACGCGAGCGATCCTGCGCCGCATGGACCACGCCAACATCTTCCTCATCATCGCGGGCACCTACACGCCGCTCACCGTGCTGCTGCTCGACGGGCCCACCGCACGCACCATCCTCACGATCGTGTGGGCTGGTGCACTGCTCGGGCTGCTATTCCGCGTGCTGTGGCTCGGCGCGCCGCGCTGGATGTACGTGCCCATCTACCTGGCACTCGGCTGGGTCGCGATGGGCTTCATCGGCCCCTTCTACGAGGCGGGCGGCGCCGCGGTGGTCACCCTCATCATCGTGGGCGGCCTGTGCTACACGGTGGGCGCGATCATCTACGGCACCAAGTGGCCTCGCGGATCGGCGAAGTACTTCGGCTTCCACGAGATCTTCCACGCGCTAACGATCGCCGGCTTCACCTGTCACTTCATCGCCGCCTCGCTCGCGGCCTTCGCTGTCGCCTGACGCCGTCCCGGCGGCGGCCTCGCGCTCCGCGGCCTCGCGCGCCTCGCGCGCACGCACCTTGCGCAGGTGGCGGCTCAGCGACAGGAACAGCACGATGGAAGCGATCACCACCCCGAACGTGACGACGAACGCGAGAAAGCCCGGTCCTCCGCTGAAGTCTGTCGACATCTCCACCTCCCTGACCGGACTATCCTGCCTCATCATGAGCACCTCGCCCGCCGAGTCGGAGTCCGCCGCGCTGCCGCGCCTCAGCCGTCGCACGTGGATCCTGGTCATCGCGGGCATCTCCGCGCTCATCGCGGCGGTCGCGTGGTACGCGCTCACCGCGGCGAACGAGCCCGTGCGCTGGAGAGACGTGGGCTTCTCCGTCGAGTCCGCGACCGAGATCACAGTGACGTACGAGGTCTACCTCTACACCGACCGCGACGCGGAGTGCACGGTGCGTGCCCTCAACCCCCGCTTCACCGAGGTGGGCGTCGCGACGCAGCGCGTAAGTCGCGCGGACGGCGCCGAGCAGCGCCTCACCACGACCATCACGACGACCGAAGAGGCGACGACCGCGCAGGTGCAGTACTGCGAGGCACCTTGATAGGGTGACCTACCTTGTCGCGTAAGGAGGAACCGTGACCGAGACCACCGGAACCTGGCTGACCCAGGAGGCATACGACCGCCTGCAGGCCGAGTACGACCATTTGGTCAACGTGGGCCGCGCCGCGATCGCCAAGGAGATCGACGAGCGTCGCCAGGAGGGCGACCTCAAGGAGAACGGCGGCTACCACGCCGCGCGCGACGAGCAGGCGAAGATGGAGGCGCGCATCGAGGAACTGCGCCGCAAGCTCGCGGACGCGACCGTGGGCGAGCCGACCTTCGACGGCACGATTGCCTCCGGCACCGTCGTCACGGCAGAGGTGATGGGCCGCGAGATGCGCTTCCTCGTGGGCTCGCGCGAGATCGCCGACGGCACGGATCTCGACGTGTTCAGCGCGCAGTCGCCGCTGGGCGCCGCGCTGCTGGGCCGCAAGGCGGGCGACGAGACGTCCTACGAGGCGCCCAACGGCAAGCAAATCACCGTCACCGTGATCGCGGCGGAGCCCTTCACCGGCTGACCCTCTCGAGCAGCACCACGGCCTCGTAGTGCTCGGTGTGAGGGAACATGTCGAGGAGGCGGCCGCGTACCGGTCGCAGGCTCGGCATCGCCGCGAGGTCGCGCGCGAGCGTGACGGCGTTGCAGCTTGAGTAGACGACCGTCCGCACGCCCGAGCCCTCGAGCCATGAGGCGAGATCGGCCCCGATCCCGCGCCGCGGGGGTTGACGATCACGAGGTCGGGCGCGCGGCCCTGCTCCGCGGCCCACGTCGTCGCGTCCGCCGCGACGAAGCTCGCGAGGTCCGCGCCCGCGACGCCGGCGTTTGCCATCTCGGCAGCACTGAGCCGCGCGCTCTCGATCGCCTGCTCGCTCACCTCGACGCCCACGACGGTCCGTCCGGGCGCGACGCAGTGCAGGGCAAAGCCGCCCACTCCGCAGTACAGGTCCCAGACCGAGCCCGCCCCGGCATCGTCCACCCACCCCGCGACCTGCGCATACAGGGCGCGCGCCACCGCCGTGTTGGTCTGGAAGAAGCTCTGCGGGCGCAGGTGGAGCACCACATCGCCCATGTCCATCGCGAGAGAGTCGCGCGAGGTGAGCACGTCCTCGCGCTCGCCCTCGAGGACCGCTGCGTGGACGGGCAGGATGTTGGCGGTGACCACCGCGAGGCTCGGAAGCCGCTCGAGCAGCCACGGCAGGTGCTTGCGGATGCGCGTGAGCGACTCGGTCGACCGCAGCACGAGACGCGCCATCACCTCTCCGTCCGGAGACAGGGTGACGATCACGTGCTTGAGCTCGCCGCGCCGCGCGGGCACGTCGTAGGGCGTGAGGCCCGCCCTCGTGATGAAGTCCGCCAGGACGGGGAACGATGCCGTCAGGCCGGGTGGGTAGAGGGGGCAGTCACGCAGGTCGACGCCGCGGCCCGCGGCGTCGAGGATGCCCACCGTGGGAGAGTCAACGGTGCCCCCCACCACCATCTTGGCCTTCGCGCGAAAGCCCGACTCCGCGCTCACGAGCGGCGGCAGCCAGTCGACCGGGCGGCCGATCAGGCCCTCGAGGTGGGCCTGCTTGGTCGCGATCTGTGTCGCGTGCGGCACCTCGATGAGGGTGCACGAGCGGCACCCCCGAGTCGAAATAGGCGCAGCGCACCCGCCGAGTCTAGGCGCGCGGCTCGCTCGCGTCGTCGTCCGCGTGAGGACGCCCCCTCACCCGGATCTCGCCGGTCTTCGCGATCGCCTCGCGTGCCTTGCGGAGCGCGTCACGCGGGTGCTCGGTGAGGATCGCGCCACTGTCGGTCGGCGCCTCGGCGTCGGAGTACTGGCGGTGCAGCGAGCGCGCGAATGCGTAGCAGAACGAGACGATCGGAACCGCGATGACCGCACCCACCAGTCCCAGCAGGATCGTGCCCGTCGACACCGTGAGCAGGATCGCGAGCGGGTGAAGCGACGCCGCCTTGCCGAACAGCCAGGGATAGAGGATATTGCCCTCGATCTGCTGGACCGCGAGCACGATCACGGCCATCCACACCGCGGTGGTGACGCCTCCGTCGACCAGCGCGACCGCCACCGCGATCGCGCCCGAGATGGTCGCTCCGAACAGCGGGATGAAGGACAGCAGGAACACGAAGATCGCGATGGGCAGCGCGAGCGGCAGGCCGAGCAGCCACGCGCCCACGCCGATTCCCACGGCGTCGATGAATGCCACGAACACGCTGGTCTCGGTGTAGCGGCGCAGCGTGAGCCACGCGGTCATGCCCGCGCGGTCGATGCGCGCGCCGCGGCGGGCGGGCAGCAGCTGCACAAACCACAGCCACAGCGAGCGGCCGTCCTTGAGGAAGAAGAACAGCGCAAACAGCGCGATGATCGAGCCGGCGAACAGCGTGCCGATCGTGCCCGTGACCGAGAACGCGCCGGTCGCGACGCCCCACGCGTTGTCCTGGAGGGTCTTCTGGGCGTTGCCCAGCAGCTCGTCGATCTGCGCGCGCTCCATGTGGATGGGTCCCTGCACGAGCCAGTCGAGGAACTGGTCGAAGCCCTGCACCGCGGCCTGCTGGAGCTCGCTGAAGCCCGACACGACGGAACTGCCGGCGGCGACCCCGAGGCCCAGCACGATGGCGATGAGGCCCACGATGGCAAGGGCGGCGCCGAGCGCGCGCGGGATGCGCCAGCGCTGCAGTCGGCTCACGAGCTGCTCGAGCGGCGCCGCGATGAGCAGCGCGATCCCCAGCGGAAGCATGATCGACGCCAGGGTCGTGAAGCCCCTGAAGGCGACGTACGCGATGACGCCCACGACGATGAGCCTCCACGACCACGCGGCGGAGACCCTCAGCCACAACGGAACGTGCTCGACCGTGACGTCGGCGGGAGGCTGCTCATCGGGCGTGTCTGGCATGTCGCGAGCCTAGCGCGGGGGTGGAACAGAACCGGGCCCGGGAGCGTTCGTCAGGCGGAAGGGAGCGCCGATGCTCGGACTCGACAAGACCACCATGATCACCCAGGACCAGGCCCTACCCGGCCGCGAGATCGCGATGCAGATCGCGGAGCGCCACGTGGTACTCGGCACACCCCTCAAGGGCCCGTGGCCCGAGGGACACGAGGTCCTTTACGTCGCGATGGGCTGCTTCTGGGGCGCGGAGCGGATCTTCTGGCAGACCCCCGGTGTGTACTCGACGGCGGTGGGCTACATGGGCGGATGGACCCGCAACCCCACCTACCAGGAGACGTGCACCGCACGCACGGGCCACACCGAGACCGTCCAGGTGGTGTACGACCCCGCCGCGGTGTCGCTCGACGACCTCCTCGCGGCCTTCTGGGAGAACCACGACCCCACGACGCCCAACCGCCAGGGCGGCGACATCGGGACGCAGTACCGCAGCGCGATCTTCGCGACCACCGAGGCCCAGCTCGCCGCGGCCCAGGAGTCGCGCGAGACGTACCAGTCGCGCCTCGCGGAGCGCGGGTTTGGCGTGATCTCGACGCAGATCGCCGCGGCACGCGAGGCGGGCGACGGCGAGTTCTACTACGCCGAGGACTACCACCAGGGATACCTGCACAAGAATCCGGGCGGCTACTGCAACCACGGCTTCTGCCAGGTCAGCTACGCATAGTCCCCACAGCCAACGACGAAGGCCCCGACCGCATGGTCGGGGCCTTCGTCGTCAGACGGGTGAGCGCGCTCTAGTCACGCCCGGAGAAGATCGCGATGATGCGCAGGAACTCGATGTAGAGCCACACGAGCGTGACCAAGAGGCCGAATGCGGCCTTCCACTCGAGCTTCTTCTCGGCGCCCGACTTCACGCCGTTGTCGATGAAGTCGAAGTCGCCGATCAGCGAGATGCACGCCAGCAGGATCGCGACGGCGCCGATCACGACGCCGAGCGGGAGGCCGAGGATCTCGAGGTCCGTGCGCCAGCCGAACGCGCCCGAGTCGGGGCTGAAGATCATGTAGCCCAGGTTGGCGAGGCTGAACAGCAGGTACGAGATGCCGCCGATGAGGAAGATCTTGCGCAGCTTGCTCGTGTAGCGGACCTTGCCCGAGCGGTAGAGCCACAGGCACACCATGAAGGTGATCGCGGTCGCGACAAGCGCCTGCAGGGCGGCACCGGGGGCGTTGAACTGCTGCTCGATAGCGATCGAGATCGCTCCGAGGAAGAAGCCCTCGGCGACCGCGTAGATGCCCACCAGCGCGGGGCCGGGGGTGCGCTTGAACGCGGCAACCAGGCCGATCACGAACGCGACGATTCCCGCGCCGAGCGCGGCCAACATCACGGACGGGCTGTCGGCGACCGTGACGTAGCCCACCGCGCCCATGACGAACGTGAGCAGCACGAGGCCCGTGGTCTTGTTGATCACGCCGGTGTACGACATCCGCTCCTCGGCGACGTACCCGGGCGTGCCTGCCGGCTGCTGGTACTGGCGCTCGAGATCGGCGGTGCTGGTCTGCGCGAGCAGCGGGTCGGACTTGAACTCCTTGGCGTTGCTGAACACCGGACTTGCCACGGTTCCTCCTTGGGGATGACCGCCTCAGTCTAGTCATGGGGTGCGCGGGGATAAAGGGGCGGTCTGCATCATCAACGTCCCAGGAAGCGCCGGTGTTGCAGGCTCGACGCCGTCCGGCCGAGCGGGACGCAGACCCGTCCCCACTTCCGTTCCTGTTGCTTTGTGTTTGAGTCTGTGGTTTCATGTGGGAATCCGGCCACCGGACCCAGACAAGGGAGTCACCAGATGTACGCGACGGAGCGACAGCAGCGCATCCTCGCCGAGGCGCGCGCCGCGGGCCGCGTCGAGGTCACCGCGCTGGCCGATGCCTTGGCCGTCACCCCCGAGACGATTCGCAGGGACCTCACCGCGCTCGAGAGCCGCGGCTCCGTGCGCCGCGTCCACGGCGGCGCGATTCCCGTCGAGCGGCTCGAGATCGAGCCCACGCTCGCGTCCCGCACGCAGCGCCGCACCGACGTCAAGCGACGCATCGCGGCTCGCGTGCTCGAGGAGCTCCCCGCGGGTGGCACCGTCATCCTGGACGCGGGATCCACCACTCAGGCGATCGTCGAGCTCCTCCCCCACGATGCCGAGCTCACGGTCATCACCGACTCCTCCCCGCGGCGACCGTGCTCGCGACCCGGCCGGGGATCACGCTCTACCTGCTCGGCGGTCGCGTGCGAGGCGTCACGGCCGCGGCGGTGGGCGACTGGGCCGTGCGCGCTCTCGCGGACATCGTGGCGGATGTCGCGGTCGTGGGCACCAACGGAATCTCGGCCGCGCGCGGGCTCACCACGCCCGACCCTGAAGAGGCGCGTGTCAAGCGCGCCATGGTCGACGCCGCGCGCCGTGTGGTGGTCGCGACCGACTCGTCGAAGGCGGATGACGATCACCTTCACCGCTTCGCATCCCTTGATCACGTCGACGTCGTCGTCACCGACGCCGACCTCGCGGACGACGCGGCCGAGGAGCTGCGCGCCGCCGGACCGGAGGTGGTGACCGCATGATCGTCACGCTCACACCCAACCCCAGCGTCGATCGCGCCGTCACGGTCGCGACGCTCGCGCACGGCGAGGTCAACCGCGCCACCCACGTGCGCGTCGACGCGGGCGGGAAGGGTCTCAACGTCGCGCGCGCCGTGACCGCACAGGGTGGATCCGCGCTCGCGGTCCTGCCGGTGGGCGGCCCCGAGGGCCGCCTGCTCGAGGAGCTCCTCGACGAGGCGGCCGTCCCACGGCTCTCCGTGCCCATCGCGGGCGCCGCGCGCATGAACGTCTCCCTGCTCGAGGCGGACGGGACCACGACCAAGATCAACGAGCCGGGCCCGGAGCTCTCCCCTCCGAGGTCGCCGCGCTGCTCGACGCGACGTCGAGCGCCGCCGCTGACGCCGCGTGGATCGTCGGCTGCGGAAGCCTTCCCCCGGCGCCCCGACGGACTTCTACGCTCAGCTGGTCGCCGCGGCACACGCGGACGGCCGCCGCGTCGCGATCGATGGCTCGGGCGAGCCCTTCACCGCCGCCGTCGCGGCGTCGCCCGACCTCATCAAGCCCAACCACGAGGAGCTCGCCGAGCTCGTCGACCACAGCCTTCCCACGCTCGGCGACGTGATCGCCGCAGCGCAGGAACTCGTCAGTCAGGGGCTCGGCATGGTCGCCGTGAGCCTGGGCGCCGACGGCGCCGTGCTCGTCACGGCCGACGAGGTCATCCACGCGCGCGCCACGATCGGCGCGCCCGTGTCCACCGTGGGAGCCGGCGACTGCATGCTCGCCGGCCTCCTGCACGGCCTGTCGCGCGGCGTCTCCACGGCGCAGGCCCTCACGGAAGGCGTCCTCTGGGGCGCCGCGGCGGTCACCCTCCCGGGCAGCCGCGTCCCCACCCCCGCAGATCTCCGCGGCATCCCCGTGGACCTCACGCATTCCCCCTCACGCGCAATGGCACTCGGTCAGCGCTGACCGCAGAAAGGAACACCCCATGTCACTCATCCACGAGCAGCAGGTCGTGCTCGACCTCGCCGCGGAGGATCGGCACGCCGCGACGCGGACGCTCGCCGAGACCCTGGTCGCGACGGGTCGCTGCACCGATCTCGACGGCTTCCTCGCCGACGTCCGCAAGCGCGAGGAGACGATGGCGACGGGCCTGCCCGGCGGCATCGCGATCCCCCACGCGCGCAGCGCGGCCATCACGGAGCCCACCCTCGCGTTCGGCCGCGCCGACGGCATCGACTGGGGGGCCAAGGACGGACCCGCCACCCTCGTGTTCCTCATCGCCGCACCCGAGGGCGCCTCCGAGGCGCACATGCAGGTCCTTCCCAAGCTGGCCAAGGCCCTCATGAAGAAGGAGTTCAAGGCGGCGCTCGCCGCCGCGACCACGCGTGACGAGGTCGTCGCGATCGTCGAGGCCGAGGTCGGTGACGTCACCGTCGCCCCCGCACCCACCCCCGCCCCCGTCGCTGCTGCGCCCGAATCGGCCGCGGCACCGGCATCGTCCGGACTCACGCTCGTGGGAGTGACGTCCTGCCCCACCGGCATCGCGCACACGTACATGGCCGCCGAGGCCCTCGAGCGCGCGGCCAAGGACGCCGGCCACACGATGATCGTCGAGACGCAGGGCTCGGCGGGCGCACGTCCCACACCGCGATCCTCGCCGCGCAGATGGGCATCCCCGCGGTGGTTCAGCTCCACGGCGCGACGGCGATCGCCGCCGGGACGCTCGTCGCCGTCGACGGCGACTCGGGCGAGGTCACCCTCGAGCCCGACATGGCGCTCATCGAGGCGCAGCGCGAGCGCCGCGAGGCCCTCGCCGCGGCCCTCGCGGGGGTGTCCGGGGCGGGTGCGACCCGCGACGGCCACGCCGTCGCCCTGCTGGCGAACATCGGCGGGGTGGACGATGCCGAGGCCGCGGGCGCGCTCGACCTCGAGGGCGTCGGACTGTTCCGCACGGAGTTCGTCTACCTGTCCGCGCAGACGATGCCGACCGTCGAGGAGCAGGCCGAGGTCTACCGGCGGGTGCTCGCCCCCTTCCCCGGCCGCCGCGTCGTCGTGCGCACGCTCGACGCGGGCGCCGACAAGCCGCTCGCGTTCGCGAACCTG
Organism: Demequina sediminis; assembly: GCF_030296675.1. Taxonomy (GTDB): domain Bacteria; phylum Actinomycetota; class Actinomycetes; order Actinomycetales; family Demequinaceae; genus Demequina; species Demequina sediminis. The sequence continues at coordinate 1,568,850 of NZ_AP027736.1, forward strand.
GGCGAAGAGGAGAACCCCGCGCTCGGCCGCCGGGGCCTGCGCCTGTGCCAGGCGATGCCCGAGGTGCTCGACTCGCAGCTCGAGGCGCTCGCGATCGCGGCGCGCGAGACCGGCGCCGACGTGCGGGTGATGGCGCCCATGGTCGCGACGGCCGATGAGGCCGCGTGGTTCGCGGCGCGCGTGCGCGCGGTGGGCCTTCCCAAGGCGGGCGTGATGATCGAGGTGCCGGCCGCGGCGCTGCGCTCACGCCACGTGCTCGAGGACGTCGACTTCGGCTCCCTGGGCACCAACGATCTTGCGCAGTACACGATGGCGGCGGACCGCATGGAGGGCGAGCTGTCCGACCTCCTCGACCCATGGCAGCCCGCCGTGCTCGACGTGGTCGCGGCGGCGTGCGAGGGCGGCGCGGTCACCGGCAAGCCGATCGGCGTGTGCGGCGTGTGCGGCGAGTCGGCGGGAGACCCCTACCTCGCTCTCGTGCTCGCTGGCCTCGGCGTGTCAAGCCTGTCGATGGCACCGTCCAAGGTGCCCGCGGTGCGTCTCGCGCTGTCCGTCCACACGCTCGACGAGTGCCGGGAACTGGCGGGCCGCGCACGCGCCGCACGATCCGCGTCCGAGGCACGCGAGGCGGTGCGGGCCGCCGCGAGCGCCGAGCTCACCGCGATACTCTAGGGGCCCCGAAGGAGGCCTGTCGTTGCATCGGTCCGCCGCCCTGCTTGAGGACCTGTCCCTCGAGACCACCGCTCGAGACGCGGCGACCCTCGTCGCACGCGCCGCGGACGTGCCCGTGGGCACGCGCGTCAGCATCACGCACCTGTCCACGGAGAGCGCGGCCGAGCGTCGCGAGGCGGCCGCCGCCGCAGGGCGGGTCCGGCTCGTGCCGGTCCCCCACCTCGCGGCGCGCCGCGTCGCGTCCGAGGCCGAGCTGCGCGCGACGCTTGAGGGCCTGCGGGCGCACCACGCGCAGGAGCGCTTGTTCCTGGTGGGCGGCGACCCGCGCGTGGCGGCGGGGCCCTACGGCTCGGCCCTCGATGTCGTCACGTCCGGCCTGCTCCCCGCGGCCGGGGTGATCGAGGTGGGAATCGCGGGCTATCCCGCGGGGCATCCCGCGATCGGGGACGCTTTCCTGGGGGCGGCGCTGCGCGACAAGGCCGCCGCGATCGCGGACCAGGGCCTCGCGGGCACCATCACCACGCAGTTCTCGTTCGACGCCGAGGCGGTCGCGCAGTGGATCGAGCGCGTGCGCGAGACGGGGATCGACCTTCCGATCCGCGTGGGCGTGCCCGGCCCCGCGGGCGTGCGCCGCCTCGTCGCCTTCGCGCGCCGCTGCGGCGTCGCCACGAGTGCGGGCATCGCGCGCAAGTACGGCTTCTCTCTCGCCTCGCTCGCGGGCACCGCGGGTCCCGACCGCTTCGTCGCCGACCTCGCCGGCCGCCTCGAGGCGGCGCACGGCGACGTGCGCCTCCACCTGTTCACGTTCGGCACGCTCGACGCGGCGATCGACTGGGCCGTGCGCGCGCGGAGGTGCTCAGTGCCCAGAATCGTCGAAAACGGGCACTGAGCACCTCGCAGGGCGCACGCGCCAGCTCAGCCCAGGGGACGGGTGTGGATCGCGGAATCGAGGCTCGTGCCGTTGAGCTCGACATAGAGGTGACGCTCCGTGACCGAGACGGTGAGCGCGTTGCGCCGCGCGACCAGCGAGGCGGCAGCCTCCACGAAGCCGGGGTCGAAGCTGTGGAGGCGAATCTCCTCGCGGCGGTGGATGCGCTTGCCTTCCCAGCGCGCGAGCACCTTTGCCGGGTCGTGCTGCGTATACACGGCGGTGCGCGCGGCAAGGCGGCTGCCCCGGTGCAGTCGCTCCGCCTCGGGCTGACCGACCTCGATCCACGCGGTGACGAGCCCGGTGAGGTCGCGCGCGATCACGGCCGGCTCGTCCGCGGTGGAGATGCCCTCGCTGAAGCCGATCCCGTCCTCGTACTCGAGGCAGTACGCGAGCACGCGCGTCACCATGAAGGCGGACGTCTCCGACGGGTGGCGCGCGACGCGGAGCGAGAACTCCTCGTAGATCGCCCTGTCCACGTCGGCGAGGTGAGTCTCGAACGTGTGAACAGTCGCACCGGCAGCCATGGCGCACCAGCCTACGGGCCGCCGCGACGGCCACGGTGCCCCCGGCGGGGTTCGAACCCGCGCTGTGCCGATTTTAAGTCGGCTGCCTCTGCCAGTTGGGCTACGGGGGCCGGACTAGCGCTCCTCGGCGGGCCGTTCCGCCGCGCGCTCCGCCGCAGAGAACGCGATGCCGTCGAGGATGTCGTGCTCGCTCGTCACCACGTGGGGCAGGCGCCCGCCCGCGTCGACCACGGCCGCGCGCACGCGCTGCATCACGGTCTTCCACACGAGAGCGCCCGCGCCGATGACGTCCACGCGACCGGGGTGCATGAAGCCCAGTGCGGCGCGTTCGGCGCGCGACGAGGCAAGCAGCTCGTCGCACGCCTTGATCGCGTCGTCGATGTCGATCACGGCGCCGTTGATGGCGGCGCGGTCGTACTCCGGGAGGCCGAGCGCGTGCGCGGTCACCGTCGTGATGGACCCCGCCAGCCCCACGAGAGTCGCCGTGCGCTCGACGGGCACGCCTGCGAGGGCGAGGTCGATCGCGTCGTGCACGTCGCGTTCGGCATCGGCCACCTGCGCCGCGGAGGGCGGGTCGCCAGCGAGGTGGCGCTCCGTCATGCGCACGCAGCCCACGTCCATCGAGTGCGCGAACTCGGGGCGATCGGTGCCCAGCACCACCTCGGTCGAGCCGCCACCCAGGTCGACCACCAGGAACGGGGCGTCGTGAGCGGCGTCGAGGGCGCCGGTGGCGCCCCTGAACGACAGCGCTGCCTCCTCCGCGCCCGAGATCACCTCGGGGGTCACCCCGAGACGCTGCTCGATCCCCGACAGGAACACGTCACGGTTGCGCGCATCGCGCGTCGCGGACGTCGCCACGAAGCGGATCGCCTCGACGCCGTGCTCGCGGCACTGCGCCGCGTAGAGGTCCGTGGCCGCGAAGGTGCGCTCGAGCGCCTCGGCGGCGAACTCACCCGTCCGGTCGACGCCCTGCCCCAGGCGCACCACGGTCATGGTCCGGACCACGTCCGTCAGGGTCCCCGCGTCGAGGTCGACGTCGGCGATCAGCAGGCGGATCGAGTTGGTCCCGCAATCAATGGCGGCTACACGCATGGGGACCAGCCTAGTCAGCGGCGACTCAGACCTCGACCGCGCACGTGCAGCGATCGGGACGCCAGCTGTCCGCGATGAGCGCGAGCGCGCGGTCGCCGAGCGGATTGACGCCCGGTCCCGCGGCGAGCGCGTGGCCCACGAGCACGTGGAGGCACTTGACGCGGTCGGGCATGCCGCCCGCGGAGATCCCGTGAATCTCGGGCACGTCCCCGAGTGCGTAGCGCTCGCCGAGGTAGCGCTCGTGCGCGGCGCGGTACGCGGCCGCGAGGTCCTCGTCCTCGCGCAGCGACTCCTGCATCGTCTTCATCACGCCGTTCGCCTCGAGCGTCGACACGGCGGCGACCGCGTCGGGATGTGTGAGGTAGTACTGCGTCGGGAACGGCGTGCCGTCGGGAAGGCGCGGCGCGGTGTGGACCACGGTGGGGTTGCCGCACACGCAGCGCGCGGCAATCGCCACGATCCCGCGCGGCTCGCGTCCCAACTGCGCGGCGAGAACCGCGACGTCGCGTGCGGTGGCAGGGGTGTCGTTCACCCGCAGGAGTCTAGTCGCCCGCCTCGTCGACCGACTTCCACAGCCGGGTGTACCAGGTGCCGTCCTCCTCCTCGGTGACGGCACCCGTCGCGGCGGCGGTGCCATCCGCGGAGCCCTCGACCGTCTCGGGGTCGATCACGCGGTACGGCGTCTCGCCGGGGAACACGTAGGCCAGCCGCTCACGCGCCTGGGCCACCACGAACGCGGGGTCCTCCCAGCGCGCGGTCTCCGCAGCAAGGTCCTCGACCTCCTGTTGCGCGGTCTCGGCCTCGGCACGCAGTGCGGCGAGTTCCTCCTGCTGACGGAAGTACGAGCGCAGCGAGGGCAACAGCACCGCGGCTGCGAGCACCACGACCCCGGCAAGCACCACGAGGCGCCATCCCATCGCGGTCACCCACGACCCGCGTGCGGCGGCGGGCTCGATCCGGTTGCGTGCGGGCTGGGTGCGCGCCTGGCTCGATGGACCGCCCGGGCGGCTCGCGGCGCGGGACTTGGGGATGCGCACGCCTCCGGTCGACGGACCGGTGCGACGGCGGGGGGCGGTGGGTGACACCCCGCCATTGTCCCCGGACGCGGCTCCCCACCGGTTCAGAAACGCCGAACGGGCGCGCCCCCGTGAGGAGGCGCGCCCGTCGGTTCGAGCCGTGAGACCGCTTACGCGTACTTGCGCGGGAAGGCGGCCTTGCCCGCGTAGCGGGCGGCGTCGTCCAGCTCCTCCTCGATGCGGAGCAGCTGGTTGTACTTGTTGATGCGCTCGCCGCGCGCCGGGGCACCGGTCTTGATCTGGCCGGCGTTGTACGCGACGGACAGGTCGGCGATCGTGACGTCCTCGGTCTCACCGGAGCGGTGCGACACCATGGCGGAGAAGCCGGCGCGCTGCGCCATCTGCACCGCGTCGGAGGTCTCGGACAGCGTGCCGATCTGGTTGAGCTTGACGAGCAGGGCGTTGGCCGCCTTCTCGTCGATGCCGCGCTGGAGGCGCACCGGGTTGGTGACGAAGAGGTCGTCACCCACGATCTGCACCTTGTCGCCGACCTTCGAGACGAGGCCGGACCACGAGCCCCACTCGTCCTCGGACAGCGGGTCCTCGATCGAGACCAGCGGGTAGTCCGCGACCAGCGACTCGTAGAACGCGATCATCTCGTCGGGGGTCTTGGTGCCACCCTCCCACTGGTACGCGCCGTCCTTGAAGAACTCGGTCGCGGCGACGTCGAGCGCGAGCGCGATGTCCTCGCCGGGCGTGAAGCCGGCCTTCTCGATCGCGACCAGGATCAGGTCCAGGGCGTCGCGGTTCGACGGCAGGTTGGGGGCGAAGCCACCCTCGTCGCCCAGGCCGGTGGCCAGGCCGCGCTCCTTGAGCACGGACTTAAGGGCGTGGTAGACCTCGGCACCCGAGCGCAGCGCCTCACGGAAGGTGGGGGCGCCCACGGGGGCGATCATGAACTCCTGGATGTCGACGTTGGAGTCGGCGTGCGACCCACCGTTGAGGATGTTCATCATCGGGACGGGCAGCACGTGGGCGTTCGGGCCACCCACGTAGCGGAACAGCGCGATGTCGGCCGAGTCGGCGGCGGCCTTCGCGACCGCAAGGGACACGCCCAGGATCGCGTTCGCGCCCAGCTTGCCCTTGTTGTCGGTGCCGTCGAGGTCGAGCATGATCTGGTCGATGATGCGCTGCTCGGTGGCGTCGAGACCAACGATCTCGGGGGCGATCTCGTCGATGACCGCGTCAACGGCCTGCTCGACGCCCTTGCCCAGGTAACGACCCTTGTCGCCGTCGCGGCGCTCGACTGCCTCGAACGCGCCGGTCGACGCGCCCGACGGGACGGCCGCACGTGCGAACGTGCCGTCCTCGAGCGCGACCTCGACCTCGACGGTGGGGTTGCCGCGAGAGTCGAGGATCTCGCGGGCTCCGACGGCCTCAATGCTGGCCATGATGCTCCTTCGCTTGAATGGATGGACCTCTAGGGAGTCTAACGATGCGCGCGGGCGTGCGCTGAGCGACGTTCGTCCTACTCGGATGAACCTTCGGTGACGCGATCCGGGCCGGACTCCGAGGCCCGCGCGGCGGCCTCGAGCCGGCGCGTCGCGGCCCTCAGCTCGGCCTCCGCGTCGCGGCCCTCGGCCTGCGCGCGGGCCACGAGCGCGAGCAGCGCGTCGCCCACGCCGTCGCCCTGGGGATGAGCGACCGCGAGACCTGCACGCTCGGCCCTGCCGAGCACCTTCTGCGCGCGCGCGAGCGCGCCGAGCGTCGCGGGGATGCCGTCCATGACGGACTCGCGACCCGACGTCTCGTTCTTGATCCTGTCCCACCGCCGCAGGTGCTCCGCGGGAGTCGCCGCCCCGGCATCGTCCTCGAAGACGTGCGGATGGCGCGTGACGAGCTTGTCGGCACACACCTGCGCGATCGCATCGAGGTCGAAGGGATCGTCGGGGTGCTCCTGCGCGACGCGTGCGTGGAACACCACCTGAAGCAGGACGTCGCCGAGCTCCTCGCGCAGGTGCTCGCGCGAGCCCGACTCGATCGCCTCGACCAGCTCATGCGCCTCTTCGAGCGCGTACGGGGCGAGCGACGCGTGGGTCTGCTCCGCATCCCACGCGCAGCCGCCGGGAGAGCGGAGGCGGTCCATCACCTCCACCAGGCGGTCGAGGCCGTCAGCCACGCGCCGCCCAGGGTGCCGTGGTGTCGGAGAAGCCCGACACGCCCAGGAAGGTGATGAAGGAGAAGTTGCCCAGTCCGGCCGACTCCGCGGTGCCCACCGCCGCGTTGATCGACTCGATCAGCGCGTCCGACGAGAACTCGCCCACGCGGGGCGAGAACTCGCCCTCGGCCGCGGCGCGGTTGGCGATCTCACGAATGCCCTCGAACGTGGGGTCGGAGTACGCGAGCACGTACAGCGCGAGCATTGCGCGCGAGGACTCGACCACCTCGTCGGACGGCTCCGGATCCGTCGCGCCCGCGTTCTCGAACCACGCGGTCGTAATCGTGAGGGCGTCGGCCTCGCGGATCGGGGCGCCCTGCGCCTCGGTGGCCGCGAGCAACGCGGGACCCATCGCGGCGAAGGTCGCGAGCGCGCGGCGATCGGGCACGGCGAGCCCGTCGCTGTCCTCGGCCCACTGTGCCGCGAGCGCGTCGAGCTCCGCGGTCGTGACGGTGGTCTCGTCGACCGTGAGCGCGACTCCTGGGGTGCCCTGCCCGGGGACGGCACAGCCGGCGAGCAGGAGGGACGATGCGGCGAAGGCCGCGGCGGCGAGGCGCGGGCGGAACGTCATGGCCCTCATCCTAATGTCGCCGCGCTGGGCAGCTGCGCGCGCGTCGCCTGGAGGACCGTGCGCACCCAGTCGAGCACGTCGAGCCCCTCGACCGGCTTTCCTCCCACGCGGGCCGTCATCGGCGCGGGGACCAGCGCCTGACGCACCGCAGGCTTCAGCAGGGTGCCAGGGAACAGCCGCGTGAGGCGCATCGCCGCGGAGTCGGGCAGCTCGAGCGGGCTGAACCGGATGTAGCGGCCCTGCGCGACCACATCGTGGATGCCCGCGGCGCGCAGCTCGAGGCGCAGCCGCGCGACCGCGAGCAGGTTGGACACGGGCTCGGGGAGCGTGCCGTAGCGGTCGTCGAGCTCCTCCTCGATGCCGGCGAGCGCCTCCTCGGAGTCCGCGTCGGCGATCTTCCGGTACGCCTCGAGGCGCAGCCGCTCGTGCTCGATGTACTCGGTGGGCAGGTGCGCGTCGATCGGCAGGTCCACCGTCATCGGCGCCCGCTCCTCCTCGCCCTCGCCGCGGAAGCCCGCCACCGCCTCCCCCACCATGCGGATGTAGAGGTCGAAGCCCACGCCCTCGATGTGCCCCGACTGCTCGGCGCCCAGCAGGTTGCCCGCGCCGCGGATCTCGAGGTCCTTCATCGCGACGGCCATGCCCGAGCCCAGGTCCGTGTTGGCGGCGATGGTCTGGAGGCGGTCGTGCGCGGTCTCGGTGAGTGTGCGCTCGGGCGGGTAGAGGAAGTATGCGTACGCGCGTTCGCGGCCGCGACCCACGCGACCGCGCAGCTGGTGCAGCTGCGACAACCCGAAGGCGTCCGCGCGCTCGACGATCAGGGTGTTGGCATTCGAGATGTCGAGTCCCGTCTCGACGATCGTCGTGCACACGAGGACGTCGTACTTCTTGTCGTAGTAGTCGACGATCACCTGCTCGAGCTGCTTCTCGCTCATCTGACCGTGAGCGACGGCGACGCGCGCCTCGGGGACCAGCTCGCCGATCTTGAGGGCGGCGCGCGCGATGGACTTCACGGAGTTGTGGATGTAGAAGACCTGACCGTCGCGCAGCAGTTCGCGGCGGATCGCGGCAATCACCTGCGCGTCCTCGTGGGGACCCACATACGTGAGGATCGGGTGGCGCTCCTCGGGAGGGGTCGCGAGGGTCGACATCTCGCGGATGCCCGTCACGGCCATCTCGAGCGTGCGCGGGATGGGCGTAGCCGACATCGCGAGCACGTCGACGTCCGTGCGCAGCGCCTTGAGCGTCTCCTTGTGCTCGACGCCGAAGCGCTGCTCCTCGTCGATGACGATCAACCCCAGGTCCTTGAAGCGCACGGATCCCGTGATGAGGCGGTGGGTGCCGATCACCAGGTCGATCGTGCCGTCCGCGAGGCCAGCGATGACCTCCTTGGCCTCCTTGTCGGACTGGAAGCGCGACAGCGCGGCGATCTTCACGGGGAACTGGGCGAAGCGCTCGGTGAAGGTGTCGACGTGCTGCTTGACGAGCAGCGTGGTGGGACACAGCACCGCGACCTGCGTGCCGTCCTGGATGGCCTTGAACGCCGCCCTCACTGCGACCTCGGTCTTGCCGAATCCCACGTCGCCACACACGAGACGGTCCATGGGGACGGCCTTCTCCATGTCCTCCTTGACCTCGTCGATGGTCGACAACTGGTCAGGGGTCTCGACGAACGGGAAGGACTCCTCGAGCTCGCGCTGCCACGGCGTGTCCGGGCCGAACTCGCGGCCCTTGGTCGCCATGCGCGCGCTGTAGAGGCGGATCAGCTCGGCGGCGATCTCCTTGATCGCCTTGCGCGCCCTGCCCTTGGTCTTGGCCCAGTCGGCGCCGCCCATCTTGTTGACCGAGGGCGCCTCCCCGCCCACGTACTTGGTGACCAGGTCCAGCTGGTCCGTGGGGACCGACAGGCGGTCACCGGGGCCGCCGCGCTTGGACGGCGCGTACTCGATCACCAGGTACTCGCGCTCAACGCCGCGCACCGTGCGCTTGGTGAGCTCGACGAACCGGCCGACGCCGTGGCCCTCGTGCACCACGAAGTCGCCCGGCCGCAGCTGCAGCGGGTCCACGACCGCACGGCGCCGCGACGCGGTCTTCACCTTGGGCCCTGCGGCCGTCGCGGCGCGGCCGGTGAGGTCGCTCTCGTGGAGCACCATCAGCCGCGACTCGGCCACCTGGAAGCCGCCGCCGTCGACGTTGGCGAGCACCGCGACCACGCCGTCCCCCGCATCGTCCCCGTGCGCGGCGAGGCGCGCCGGAAGGTCGTGTTCGGCGCACTGTTCGACCGTGCGCTGCGCGCTGCCAGGGCTCGCCGCGACGATCACGACGCGCCACCCGTCCGCAAGTCGCGCGCGCACCGCATCGAGCGCCGCGGCGAGGCGGCCGCGGTGGTCCTCGACCTCGGCGATGCCCGACTCGACCGCTCCGGCCGCGCCGAAAGGGCCCACGGAGGTCCACCCGAGGCCGCGGTCCTCGGCGCCGTCGCGCAGCTCCTCGAGGGAGAGGAACGCGGCGTCAGCCTCGATGGGGGCGTCGGCGCCCGCGGTCGCACTCACCCATGCCGCCGCCAGGAACTCCTGCGCGGTGCGCTGCAGGTCCTCGGCGCGGCGCGCGAGTCGCTCGGGCTCGATCGCGACCACGCGCGTGTCGCGCGGCAGGACGTCGGTGAGCGCCTGCAGGCGCGTGAGCAGCGCGGGGATGAGCGACTCCATGCCCTCGACCGCGTGGCCGTCCGCGATGCGCGCGAGCAGGTCCGCGGCGGCGGGGATGCGGTCCACGAGCGTCGCGGCGCGCGCCCGCACGTCCTCGGTCAGCAGCAGCTCGCGGCACGGCGGCGCCCACAGCCGGTCGACGTCGGCCAGCGAGCGCTGGTCCGCGACGGAGAACGAGCGCAGCGACTCGACCTCGTCGCCGAAGAACTCGACGCGCACCGGATGGGGGTCGGTGGGAGGGAAGACGTCGACGATTCCGCCGCGCACGGCGAACTCCCCGCGCCGCTCGACCATGTCGACGCGCGTGTAGGCGGCATCCGCGAGCGCCGCGGTGAGCTCCGTCAGGTCGCGCACGTCCCCCACGCGCAGCAGCACCGGCTCGAGGTCCGCGATGCCCGGCACGAGCGGCTGGATCGCAGCGCGCAGCGGCGCCACGACGATGCGCGGGGTCGGCAGGCCGCTCTCGGCCTCGGCACGCTCGGGGTGGACCAGTCGACGCAGCGTCGCGAGGCGCCGCGCGACGGTGTCCGAGCGCGGGCTGAGCCGCTCGTGCGGAAGCGTCTCCCACGAGGGGAACAGCGCGACGGTGCGCGGGTCGACGTAGGCGGACAGCGCCGCGGCGAGCTTCTCCGCGTCGCCGCCGGTCGCGGTGATCGCGAGCAGCGGACCCTCGCCGTCCGCGGCCGCGCGCGCGAGCAGCGGCGCGGCGGCCACCGTGGGGGCCTGCACATGGGCGACCTCGCCCAGGCGCGCATCGGCCCAGTCTCCGAGCAGCGGGGCGAGGGGCGCGGCGGGCACGGTTGTGGTCACAGGGGTCCTCCAGGGCATGCCGAACGACCGGAAACGTCCGGCACCGCCATCCTACGAGCCCCCGCGGTCAGGCCAGGGCGCCCTCCTGCGCCGCGCGCGCGAGGACATCGAGCGTCGCGCGTGCCGATCGTGCCGCGGCGTCGTCGAGGTGCTCGTCGAACTCGACCCCGCCGTCGCCCTGACACATGTCGGAGACGCAGCGCACGGACAGGAAGGGGATGCCTGCACTGGCGGCCACCTGCGACACCGCGGCGGACTCCATGTCGGTCGCGATGACCTTCGGGAAGCGCTCGCGAATGAGATCGACGGACTCGGCGACCGCGAAGGCGTTGGCGGAGGCCAGATAGCCCTTCTTCGCCCCCGCGGCAACCGCCAGCTCGACCAGCCGCTCGTCGGACTCATGGAACTCGGCATGGCCGGGCACCTGGCCGTATTCGTAGCCGACGGACGTCGAGTCGGCCGACCAGTCCAGCGAGCAGCACGGTGCGACGATGTCACCCACCTGGACGTGCCCAGGGATGCCTCCGCACGTGCCGGCGGACACGATCACGGAGGGCGCGATCCCGCCGATCACGCCGTGGGCGACCAGGGCCGTCGCGCGTGCCGCGGCGACCATGCCGATGCGGGTGACCACCAGCAGGTAGGTGAGCTCGCCCGACGTGACGATCCACGCATCGTCGGGCGAGTTCAGTCCCTCGTGGTGATCGGCGAGATCGAGAAAGGCCTGCGCCTCCTCGGGCATCGCGACCAGGACGGCCGGCATGATGGGCGCGCTCACCGCATGACGTCCAGCAGCTCGGACTCGTGGGCGGCGAACGCCGTGATCGCCTCGCGCATCGCCGCGAGCGAGTGGTGCGCGCCCCAGCCACACTGGACCTCGTTGGCGGCGGGAACCGCATCGAGCGTGAGCATCTCGGCGATCGTCGCCAACACGAGGTCCCTGATGGCTTCGGGCGTGTGATCACCGCTCATGATCAGGTAGAAGCCCGTCTGGCAGCCCATGGGGCCGAAGTCGATGACGTCCGCGCTGTGGCGACGCACGCACTCCGCAAACGCGTGCTCGATCGAATGGACCGCGGGCATATCCAGGTGCGCGACGTTGGGTTGGGTAAAGCGAACATCGAACTTGGTCAGCACGTCGCCGTGAGGCAACTCCTTGCGGTCGGCCAGCCGAATGAACGGCGCGGCCACCGCGGTGTGATCGAGGTTGAACGACTCGACGTTCATCCTTGGCATGTCTGTCACGGGAAGGCTCCTTGCACGGGGGGCGGCGGTCCGACGCTTCGCCTGCATGACATTCATCGTCGGCGCCGCCGGACATTCGAGGGTAATGCGGGTGGGGGTGTGGACGCGAGCGGTCCCCCGCGGCGCTCCTAGACTTTGGCCATGACCGATCCGCACGCCACCGCCGAGCGGATCCTCCGCCGCTTCGCCCGCGAGACCAACCTGCTGATCGCCGGCCGGCCGGTCCGCGTGAGCGCCGAGTCCGAGGACACCACCGTTGCCCTCGCCGTCGCGAGGATGGCCCGCGCGCTCGGCGCCGTGCTCGTGGAGGACGATGCCGAGGGTCCCGACGTGCTCGACATCGAGGTGCGCGGGGACGATGCCTCGCTCGCCCTGGGCGGGCGGCCGCTGGCCTCGCGAGGAGATGCCGCCGGCAGGCTCGACTTCGCGCGCGCCCACATGCCCGTCTCGACGGCGCTGGCCGCCGAGCTCGCGAGCGCGGGCACCGTGGCCGGGCTCAGGATCGGGGTGTCGATGACCCTCGAGCCCAAGACCGCGAACCTCGCGCTGCTGCTGCGCGACGCAGGGGCCGACGTGTCCGTGTACGCCCACCCCGACGAGACCGACCCCGAGGTGGCAGATGCCCTGCGCAAGCGCGGCGTGACCGTCGATGCGGACGCGACGCTCGCGGGCGACGCGGAGCGCGAGGCCGCCCTCGCCTGGCTGCACCGCGGCTACGACGTCGTGGTCGACGACGGCAGCCACCTGGTGCGGCTCGCGCACGAGTCAGCGCCCGAGCTCGTCGCGGCATGGATCGGGGTGACCGAGGAGACGACCTCGGGACTCGCACCGCTGCGGACCATGAGCCGCGTCGGGGTGCTCGCGACCCCCGTGATCGCGGTCAACGACGCCGCGACCAAGACCGGCTTCGACAACCGCTACGGCACGGGTCAGAGCTGCGTGTTCGCGATCGCCGACCTCATCGAGCACGTAGACGCGACCGTGCGCGACGTCCCCGTCCTCGTGATCGGCTACGGGCCGGTGGGCGAGGGCGTCGCGGCGCACCTCGACGCGCTCGGCGCGCACGTGAGCGTCGCCGAGGCCGATCCCCTGCGCGCGCTGCTGGCCGCGCACGACGGCTTCGCGGTGGGACGGGCCGCGGACCTTGTGCAGGGGGCGCTCGTGATCTCGTGCACGGGCGTCGCGCACACCATCACGCGGGACCTGCTCGAGGCGGCGGCGATCGTCGCGGTCGCGGGCGGCGTGCCCGACGAGGTCGACCTCGATGGCGCGGACCTCGAGCCCGTGACGCTGGGGCCGACGCGGATCCCTCACCTCGACCTCGACCTCGCGACCGACACCCTGGTGCTCGACCGCGGGGGTTGCATCAACGTCACCGCGGCCGAGGGCAACCCGATCGAGATCATGGATCTGTCCTTCGCGACGCAGTTCGCGGCGATTCGCCACCTGGTCGAGTTCCGGCCCGGCGTGGGTGTCCACGCGCTGCCCGAGCCCGCGGTGTCCCACGTGGCCGCGGTTGCGGCCCGCGAGCGCGGCATCGTCCTCTCGCCCGCCCGCCGCACCGCCGCCGACTCCGACTGGCGCTCGCGCCGCTACCGGAGCGCCCGATGAGCGACGTCACGCTGTACTCCGCCGCGCTCGTGGTGCCCGTCACCGCGCCTCCCATCCTCGACGGCGCGATCGCGGTGCGCGACGGCCGCATCCTGCACGTGGGCGAGCGCCACTGGGTCGCGGGCTCCCTCGCCGAGCGTGGCCTCGACGCTCGCCACGTGCACTGGCCCGGCGTCCTCATCCCCGGGCTCGTCAATGCGCACACGCACCTGCAGTACACGGGCATGGCCGAGGTCGGACGCGGCTCCTACCAGGGATTCGACGACTGGGCGCGCGCCTTTAACCCGGTCTACGCGCACCCGCACGACTGGGCCGCCGACGCCGCGACCGGTGCACGGCTGGCCCTTGAGGCCGGCACCACCGCGGTCGCGGACGTCGTGACGGACCTCGAGGCGATGCGCGCGCTGCACGACGCCGGCCTGCACGGCATCACCTACTGGGAGGTCATCGACTGGACCAACGAGGAGTGGGTCGCCCGCGGCAGGGACCAGGTCGAGGCCGCGCTCGCGGCACTGCCCTCGCCTCCCGGCACCGGGCTGTCCCCGCATGCGCCCTACTCGCTCGAGATCGCGCCGCTGCTCGAGATCCCCGACATCGTCCGCGAGCGCGGCAGCCGCCTCCACATTCACCTGGGCGAGTCGGCCATCGAGCGCGAGTTCCAGCATGCCGCGTCCGACGCCGACGCGGTCGCCGAGCCCTGGCACGCCCGCGGCCTCACGAGCCTCGCCGACCTGCGCCAGGCGGGCTACGGCACGTCCGCGACGGACTACGTGGATCACCTCGGGGTCCTCGGCCCGGACTGCCACATCGCTCACGGCGTCTACATGACCGAGTCCGACCGCGCGATCCTGCGCGCGCGCGGAACGTCGGTCGCGCTGTGCCCGCGCTCGAACGCGGTCATCGGCCTCGACGAGCCTCCCGTCGCGGCCTACCTCACCGAGGGCAGCCCGATCGCGGTGGGCACGGATTCACTGTCGAGCTCCCCGAGCCTCGACCTCTTGGCCGACGTCGCGGAGCTCCACCGGATCGCCCGCGCCCAGGGATACCGCGGCGCGGACCTGCCCGAGCGGCTCATCGCGGCCGCGACGCTGGGCGGCGCCCGCGCGATGGGTCTTCACGTGGGACCCGATCGCACGGGGTATTTGGCGGTAGGAGCGCGCGCGGACCTCACCTTCCTCGACGTGCCGGTCGCGAATGCGGCCGATGCGCTGGCGGAGGTGGCCGCGGCGGGCGAGGGCCGCGCGGCGGCCACCGTGATCTCCGGTCGGGTGCGAGCCGCGCGCCCGGCCTTCACCGAGCAGACGGGAGCGTCCCCCGCATGACCGCCATCCCCACCACCGCGCGCGTCCTGGGCCTCGAGGCCCACCCCGAGGGCGGCTGGTTTCGCCGCACCTACACCGCCTCTCACCACGTGGTCACCCCCGGTGGCGCGCGGCCCGCGGCGACCTGCATCCACTACCTGCTGACTCCCGGCGAGGTGAGCGCGTGGCACGTCGTGAGCTCGGACGAGTTGTGGCTCTGGCACGGACCGGGCGCGCTCGAGGTGAGCCTGGGCGGCGACGGCGAGCACCCCTCCGACTCTCCCGTGTCCGTGACGCTCGGCCCCGACCTCGCGTCGGGCCACGTGGCGCAGTGCCTGGTGCCCGCGGGAACGTGGCAGTCGGCGCGCCTCACGGACGACGCCGAGGCGCTCGTGAGTTGCATGGTGTCCCCCGGCTTCGACTTCGCGGATTGGCGCCTCGCGTCGCGGCTAGAATGATCCCGCGCGGCCACGGGCGCCGCGCCTCCCACCCCCTTTTCCTTCCAAGGAGCAACCATGAATACCCGTGTGCGTGCCACCCTCTTCGCGACCGCCTCTCTGTCCGCGGTGATGATGGCCGGCTGCTCCTCATCGGCCGAGGAGACGCCGTCGCCGTCCGCCTCCGCTCCCGCCGCCGAGGCCGCCCTCGAGACCCTCACCGAGGGCAAGCTCACGATCGCCACCGGCGAGCCCGCGTACGAGCCCTGGGTGATCGGCGACGCCCCCGAGTCCGGTGAGGGCTTCGAGGCCGCCGTGGCCTACGCCGTCGCGGAGGAGCTGGGCTTCGCGGCCGAGGACGTCGTGTGGGTCCGCTCGGCCTTCGACGCCGCGATCGCGCCCGGCGCCAAGGACTGGGACCTCAACATCCAGCAGTTCTCGGTCACCGAGGAGCGCGCGCAGGCCGTCGACTTCTCGAGCCCCTACTACGTCACGTCGCAGGCGCTCGTCGCGGTCGACGGCAGCCCCGCGGCGGAAGCCTCCTCGATCGCCGACCTCACGGGTTCGACCGTCGGCGTCGCCGTGGGCACCACCTCCTACACCGTGGCCGCCGAGGCGCTCGGCGAGGACAACCTCTCCGTCTACAACTCGGTTGCGGATGTCGTGGGTGCGCTCAACGCGGGCCAGATCGACGCCTTCGTGACGGACCTGCCCGGCGCGTTCTATTCGGCCTACGTCGAGGTCGAGAACGGCACGATCGTGGGCCAGTTCGAGGGCACCGAGGGCGGCGACGAGTTCGCGTTCGTGCTTCCCAAGGGCTCCGCGCTGACCACCGCCGTCACCGCGGCCGTCGACGCCCTGCGCGAGGACGGCACGCTCGCGGCGCTCGAGACCGAGTGGCTGTCCGAGGCCGCCGGCGTCCCCGTCCTGCAGTAGTCGCACGATGACGGACCGGACGGCAGCGTGGCAGCCGAGCGCGCTCGAACTCGATCGCAGGCTTCACCGCAGGCGCGCCTCGCGCCGTTCGGTCCTCATCGCGCTGGTCTCGACGGTCGCCTTCGCGGCGATCGCGGGCTGGCTCGTGGTGACCTCTCCCAATTGGGAGGCGGTGCGCCAGACGTTCTTCAACGTCGAGATTGCGGCGGAGTCCTTCCCCCGCATCCTTGAGGGCCTGTGGCTCAACATCCGGGTGCTGTTTTTCGCGACCATCGTCGTCGCGATCGTGGGCACGCTCTTGGCCGTGATGAGGTCGCTGCGCGGGCCGGTGTTCTTCCCCGTGCGCGCTCTCGCGACCGGCTACACGGATCTCTTCCGCGGCCTGCCCGTGCTGATCGTGCTGTACCTCGTGGGCTTCGGCATTCCGGGGCTCAACCCCGAGGTGCGCATCCCGGTCGCCGTGCTCGGCACGATAGCGATTTCGCTGTGCTACTCGGCGTACGTCGCCGAGGTGCTGCGCGCGGGCATGGAAGCCGTCCACCCGTCGCAGCGCGTCGCGGCGCGGTCGCTGGGCCTGTCCCATGCCAAGACCCTGCGCCTCGTGGTCATCCCGCAGGCGCTGCGCAAGGTGGTGCCCGCGCTCATGAACGACTTCGTGTCGATGCAGAAGGACGTGGGCCTGATCTCCGTGCTCGGCGCGGTCGACGCGATTCGCCAGGCGCAGATCGTGCAGGCGACGACTTACAATTTCACGCCCTACGTGGTCGCCGGGCTCCTGTTCGTCGCGCTCAGCTTCCCGATGATCCGTCTCACCGACCACGTCTCCGCGCGCATGGCCACGCGAGAGCAGACGGGAGGCACCGTATGACCGCCGCCCACCCCTCCGCCGCCCACGCGACAGTCCTCGAGCTGCAGGGCGTTCACAAGCTCTTCGGCGACAACCACGTGCTGCGTGGGGTCGACCTCGAGATCGCGAGCCACGAGGTGGTCGTGGTGATCGGCGCCTCGGGCTCGGGCAAGTCCACGCTCATGCGCACGATCAACCTCATCGAGAGGTTCGACGACGGCCGCATCCTCCTCAGCGGGGACGACATCACCGACCCCGCGGTCGACGTCGACAAGGTGCGAGCGCGCATCGGCGTGGTCTTCCAGCACTTCAACCTGTTCCCGCACATGCGCGTGATCGACAACGTCACGCTCGCGGCCCGCAAGGTCCACGGGATCGCTCCCGATGTCGCACGCGACCGCGCGATCGGGCTGCTCGAGACCTTCGGCCTCGGCGACAAGGTCCGCGACTACCCCGACCGGCTGTCCGGCGGTCAGCAGCAGCGCGTGGCGATCGTGCGCGCGATCATGACCGATCCCGAACTCCTGCTGCTCGACGAGATCACCTCGGCCCTCGACCCCATGCTCGTGGGCGAGGTGCTCGACCTCGTGCGCGACCTCAAGAACCAGGGCTCGACGATTCTCATGGCGACGCACGAGATGTCCTTCGCACGCTCCGTCGCCGACCGCATCGTCTTCATGCACGGCGGACGCCCCCTCGAGACCGGCACCCCCGAGCAGATCTTCGACGCGCCCCGCGAGCCCGAGACCCGCGAGTTCCTCGCGCGCATCACGCACCGTTAGGTCGCGGCACGCGTCCGTCTCGGTTGGCCGCGTCGCCCTATGTGCGCCTCACGCCCAGCGTGTCGAGGCGCGGCGACGTCACCCGGTCGAGCCTGACGCGCGCCTGGTAGCCCTGACGTGGGGTGCGCCGCGGGTCCACAGCGGCCGGAGGCACGAACTCGGGGCTCCCCCGCCTCCAGCGGATCGCCCACCCCTCGCGATGGATCCAGTGGTGACACCCGACGCACAGCATGATCCCGTCGCGCACGTTCGTCAGCCCGCCGTACTGCCACTCGTGGAGGTGGTGCACGTCGCAGAAGCGCGGCGGCGCTCCGCAGAACGCGCAGCCCCTGTCCCGCTCGGCGATCGCGCGGCGCTGCGCGGCGGTGAACAGACGCTTGGCGCGGCCGTGGTCGAGGATCTCGGAGCCCATCCCGAGCACGGTCGGCACCACCTCCGCGTCGACCGCGTGCCTGCGCAGCACGCCCACGGGGATCGGCATCGTGATGCCGTCCACCGTGCCGTAGCCGTCGCCCGCCCGCAGGTCCGCAAGCGACACGCGAATCGACACCGTGGTCCTCACGGCATCGTGGGGCTGGCGGCAACCCGTCGCGTGCCGCCCCAGCCAGCCGAGCGCGTCGGCGCGCAGTTGCGCGGTGGTGGGGCGATCTCCAGCATCCTGCCCGCCCACACCGTCATCTCGACGCGCCCGCAGCGCGTGCGCGACGTAACCGTCCACCGCCGCCATCAGCGGGGCGGCCGTCAGCGGATCGAGCATCGCGGACACGAAGACCATGCCGTTGGCCTCCTCGCGAAACGACGCGAGGCGCGACGCGTGCAGCTCCTCGTAGTTCTCCTCGGCCACGCGAGCCGGCGTGAGCCCGGCCTCGAGCTGCGCCACCAGCGCGCGCACCGAGCGCAGCGGTAGCGCCACCGCCCTGTCGACAGCGACCCGCTCGACGCGCGCGAGCGGCTGGCGCCCGAGCGGCGTCGCGCGCACCGCGGCATCCACGGGCACCCCGTCGCCGTCGCACGCGTCCGGATGGCGCATCAGCACCCCGCGCAGGAGCACGAACGCATCGGGGCTGAGGTGGCGCTCGCGCGCCGCCCACGCCAGGTGAGGCAGCACGGCGGCCCCGCCGGGGGCATCGTCCACCCGCCCCTCGAGCGCCGTGCCCAGGACGCGCAGCCGCTCGGCCTCCGCGACCGTCCCGCCCGTGAGGCTCGCGACGAGCTGATCCGAGCCGCGAAAGCCGCGCCGACGCGCCAGCCCGCTCGCGCCCTGACCGGAACGCGCGCCGACCTCCGCCGTGACCCGCGCGAGCATGAGGTCGACCTCGCGACGGCGGTCGACCAGATCACGCGCGAGCGCGGTGAGGTCCCAGTCCGTGAGGTCGCCCGCCGCGTCGACGCGCGCGCGCAGTGCCTCGCGGACGTCGAGCGCACCGCGTGCGTCGCGCACCTCCGGCACCGCCATCGTGGTCATGGAACAAGTCCATCACCACCCACCGACAGCGAACCGGACAATCCGGACAGTCGTCCCCACGCGGGCTACTCGCCCTCGGCCTCCTGCTCGACCACGGCGGGAAGCGACGCCGTCACGACCGACCCGTCTGCGCGCATCGTCCCGTGGAACGCCGCCGCATCCGGGGCGCCCCTCAGGCGCGGCCCCTGATCCGGAAGGTCGACGACCACGTCCTCGCCGCGCAGGATGCTCACGCGCTCGCCGCGCACCATGACGGTGAGGCCCTGGCCCTCCTCCACGGTGAACGCGATCTCGTGCTGACGCAGCGTCACGAGGAGCCGCGTGCCGCGCTGGGTGAGCCGGAAGCGCATCTCGGGCCAGCTCGCCGGGAGGCGCGGGTCGAACGACAACACGCCGCCGTAGTCGCGCATCCCGCCGAAGCCGTGGACGAGGGCGGACCACACTCCTCCCGCCGACGCGACGTGCACGCCGTCGGCGGTATTCGAGTGAAGGTCAGCGATGTCGACGAACAGCCCGTCCCAGAAGTAGCGCAGCGCGAGCTCGTGATAGCCCACCTCGGACGCCATGATCGACTGCACCACACCCGACAGCGTCGAGTCGCCGGTGGTGATGGGGTCGTAGTAGTCGAAGTCCGCCTTCTTCTCCTCGGCGGTGAACTGGTCGCCCTGGAGGAACAGCGCGAGCACCACGTCCGCCTGCTTGAGCACCTGGAAGCGGTAGATCACCAGCGGATGGAAGTGCAGCAGCAGCGGCCGCTTCTCGGGAGGCGTGTTCTCGAGGTCCCACAGTTCGCGCTCGTGGAAGAGCGCGTCCTGCGGGTGGATGCCCAGGTCCTCGTCCCACAGGATCGCCATGGCCTCGGCGGCGGACTCCCACTCGACCACCTCGGCATCGTCGAGGCCAAGCCGCGCGACCATCTTGCGGTACTGGTCGGGCCACAGCGAGGCCAGCTTGCGGACCGATGCCGCGGCGGAGCGGAGATTGGAGCGCGCCATGACGTTCGTGTAGAGGTTGTCGTTGACGACCGTCGTGTACTCGTCCGGGCCCGTGACGCCGTGAATGCGGAAGCTTGAGCCGTCGCCCTTGAGGTTGCGCCAGAAGCCCAGGTCGGCCCACATGCGCGCGGTCTGCACCAGGATGTCGATGCCCTCACGCGCGAGGAACTCGTCGTCCCCCGTGGCCTTGACGTACTTGTCGATCGCGAAGGAGATGTCGGCGTCGATGTGGTACTGCGCGGTGCCCGCCGCGTAATACGCCGAGGCCTCCTCGCCGTTGATGGTCCGCCACGGGAAGAGCGCGCCGTGCTGCGCGAGCTCGCCCGCGCGATCGACGGCCTTGGGCAACATCGTGTACCGATACCGCAGCGCGTTTCTGGCGATCCCCGGCGACGTGTAGACGAAGAAGGGCACCACGTAGATCTCGGTGTCCCAGAAGTAGTGGCCGCTGTAGCCGGAGCCGGTGACTCCCTTGGCAGGCACGCCCTGACCGTCGCCGCGGGCGGCAGCCTGCGCGAGTTGGAAGAGGTTCCAGCGGATCGCCTGCTGCACGCGGTCGTCGCCGTCGACCTCGACGTCGGACCGGGACCAGAAGTCCGCGAGCCAGTCCTCCTGGTCCTTAAACTGCTTGGCCACGCCCTCCGAGCGCACGCGCGAGAGCGTGCGGTGACAGCGGTCCCCCAACTCGCGCGCGGGCACCACGCGGGACGAGTGGTACGACACCACCTTGGTGAGCGTGAACGTGCGCCCGGGCGCCGCACGGAAGCGGAAGACGGCCTTCGCGTAGTCGGGCTGGACCTCGGTGTCGCGCTCCACCTCGCCGTCGAACTCGACCTCGTGCTCCATCGCGACCGCGAGCGTCATGCCGGAGTTGGCGCACTCGTAGCCGAGCATGAGGTGGTCCCCGTGCGCACGGTGGATGCGCGGCTCGAGCACGCGCTCGCTGAGCGACTCGGACTTGCGCGGGTCGAATGCCGCGGACGCGCCGGGGCTCGAGCGGTACTCGTCGGCCCCCGCCTGGCGGTTGAGGAGCTGCGAGGAGATCGCGACGGGCGCCTCCTTGTCGAGCAGCGTCACCTCGAACTGCATGATCGCGAGGTGACGCTGGACGAACGACACCATGCGCCGCGAGCGCACCCGCACGCGGTTGCCCGCGGGGGTGCGCCACAGCAGGTCGCGCGTGAGCACCCCCGTGCGCATGTCGAGCGTGCGCGAATACTCGGGCAGGTCCGCGACCGAGAGCAGGAGGGGCTCGTCGTCGACGTAGAGGCGGATGGTCTTGGGGTCCGGCACGTTGACGATGGTCTGGCCGGTGCGCGCGAAGCCGTAGGCCTCCTCCGCGTGGCGGATGCGCCACGTCTCGTGAAAGCCGTTGATGAACGTGCCGTGCGCGTGGGCGTCGTGGCCCTCCTCGACGTTGCCGCGCAGCCCGAGGTAGCCGTTGCCGACCGCGAACAGGGTCTCGGTCGTGCCCATGTCGGACGCGTCGAACTCCGTCTCGACCAGACGCCACGGGTCGGCGGGAAAGCGCAGGCGGTCGACGTAGTCGGGAGCGCTCGTGTCGCCGAGCGCGCGGTGCGCGGCCTTCACCGCGCCACCAGCTCGGCAAGGTCGGTGACGATCACGTCGGCGCCGCCCTCGAGCAGCTCCTCGGCCCCCGCGCCGCGATCGACGCCCACCACGAGGCCGAAGCCGCCGGCCTTGCCGGCCGCCACGCCCGACATCGCGTCCTCGACCACGACCGCGGCCTCGCGCGGCACGCCCAGCAGCTCGGCGGCATACAGGTAGGTGTCGGGAGCGGGCTTGCCCGCAATGCCGTGGTCCGCCGCGAGCTGACCGTCGACGACCACCTCGAAGCGGTGCGCGAGTCCCGCCGCGGCGAGCACGGCCGGCGCGTTGCGCGAGCTCGAGACCACCGCCATGGGGCAGCCGATCTCCTCGAGGTGATCGATGAGCGCGACCGAGCCGGGGTACGGCGTCACACCCTCGTCCCGCAGGATCGCGGAGAAGGCCTCGTTCTTGGTGTTGCCCACGCCGCAGATTGTCTCGGTGCCGGGGGCATCGTCCGGGCTTCCTTCCGGAAGCGTCACGCCGCGCGAGGCGAGGCATGCGCGCACACCGTCGTAGCGAGGCTTGCCGTCCACATGGGCGAAGTAGTCCGCGTCCGTGTAGGCAGGCGTGATGCCATGCGCGTCGAAGTAGTCGGTGAACATGCGCCACCAGGCGGCCATGTGCACGTCGGCCGTCGGCGTCAGCACACCATCCAGGTCGAACAGCGCGGCCCCAAAGCTCGCGTCGGGCGCGAGCGGGATGCGCCAGGGGCTGGTCTCGGTCGTCACGGGGTCTCCCTCCAGCTCGAGAGGCGGCCGGGGGGACCGCACTCAGTCGAACGCGCGTGCCCCAGGGTCATCCGGCGGCACGCGCGGCTCGTCTCATCGATACTAGCGACGCCCTCCCCCGTGCTGTCGAGCCGGTGCCGTCCGTCCGATCAACCCTTGGTGTGGAACCTCATCTGTGCGGCCTCGACGCCGGAGGCGAGAATCTCCTCGACGGCGTCCGCGGCATCGTCCACGAGGAACGGCAGCTCCTTGCGCTCGGCGGCGGAGAACGGCTTGAGCACGAACGTCGCGGCGTCCATGCGCCCCGGCGGGCGGCCGATGCCGACGCGCACCCGCACGTAGTCGGGGGTGCCGAGCGCCTTGGTGACGTCGCGCAGCCCGTTGTGGCCGGCAGAGCCTCCACCGCGCTTGATCTTGACGGTCCCGAACGGGATGTCGAGCTCGTCGTGGACCACGATGACCTCGGTCGGGGCGACCGAGTGATACTTCGCGAGCGAGGACGTGGGGCCGCCCGAGAGGTTCATGAACGACATCGGCACGCCGATCACGACGCCGCGGCCCGCCAGCCTCACGGTCGCGGATCGCGTGTGCGTCTTCTTGTTGACGGCGAGCCCTCCCCCGCCGCGGCGCGCGAGCTCGTCCGCCACCATCGCGCCAACATTGTGCCGCGTGTGCTCGTACTCGGGACCGGGATTGCCCAGGCCCACCACGAGGTCCGTCACGTCGATGTCCTCTCCCACAGACGACGACGCCCGGCGCGCCCACAGGTGGGCGAGCCGGGCGAACATCGAGATGCGCTTACTCCGCGGCGGACTCGGCGCCCGCCTCGTCGTCGTCGCTGGCCGCGCCGCGCGGGGCCAGCACGGTCACGACGACCGCGTCGGGGTCCGTCACGAGCGTCGCACCCTTGGGCAGCGGAACGTCGGACGCGTGGACCTTGGTGCCCTCGGTGAGGCCCTCGATCGACAGGTCGATGCCCTCGGGAAGGTCGGTCGCATCGGCCTCAAGCTGCAGCGAGGAGTACTCGGTGACGTGAATGGTGCCGGGGAAGGACTCGCCCACGATGTGCAGCGGCACGTCGACGGTGATCTTCTCGCCCTTGTTCACGAGCTGCAGGTCGACGTGCTCGATGAGACGGCGGACCGGGTCGCGCTGAACGTCCTTGACGATCGCGACGAGCGAGTCATCCTCGAGCTTGATGGTGAGCAGCGCGTTCGAGTGCTTGAGCGCGAGCATCGTGTCGTGCGCGGGGAGCACGATGTGGACCGGCTCGGTGCCGTGGCCGTAGATGACGGCGGGCGTCTGGTGAGCGGCGCGAGCACGGCGGGCCGCGCCCTTGCCGAACTCGGTGCGCTTCTCGGCGGTGAGCGTGAGCTTGTCGGACATGAGGTCTCCTCTTGCGTCAGATGGGGCCAAGGCAAGGCAGGGCTGCACGCATCTGCCGCGTCGATCACGCCGGGTACGCGTCCCAGCCTCGCCGAGGAACTGCGCTACTTTACCCGACGCGCGGCACCCCGCGCCACTCGCGGGCAGGAGCGGAGACGAAGCCGGGGCCGGGTGGGCGGAATGCGCTCGGCGGGAACGCCGTTGGAGGGAGCATGGCCACCTCATCGGCGAGTAGCGCCCGCGCCGGAACCTCGGGCGACATCTGGGAAAAGCTGGCACGGGCGGGATACGCCGTCTCCGGGGTCCTTCACCTGGTCATCGGCTTCGTGATCATCCGCATCGGACTCGGTTCGGGGGCGAGGCGGACTCCGACTCCGCGCTCCAGAGCCTGCGCGATGCGCCGGCGGGTGCCGCGATCCTGTGGGCCTCCGCCGCGGCGTTCGTCGCGCTCGCGCTGTGGCAACTCGCCGACGCGCTGCGCGGCCGCGGCGACGGCATGGACCGTGCCAAGGCGGCGGGCAAGGCCGTCCTGTACGGGGCCCTCGCGCTGTCGGCCGCGTCGATCGCGAGGGGCTCGGGCGGCGGCTCGAGCGGCGACCAAGAGGCGCAGGGCCTCGCCGCGACGCTGATGGGTGCGCCCGCCGGGCGGATCCTCGTGGCCGCCGTGGGGGTCGGCCTGCTCGCGGGCGCCGTCTATCACGTGCACAAGGGTGCGACCAAGAGATTCCTGCGGGACCTCCGCGCGCTGCCCGGTCGCGAGCTCGGCACGGGAGTACGTGCGCTCGGCACGGTCGGCTACATCGCCAAGGGCATCGCGCTCGGGGTCGTCGGCGTGCTGTTCGCGCTGGCCGCCCTGACCGCCGATCCCGACAAGGCGCAGGGCATCGACGGCGCCGTCGAGCAGTTGCTCGACCTGCCGGGCGGCGCCGTCATCGTCGTGCTCGTCGGAGCCGGCTTCGCCGCGTACGGCCTGTACTCGTTCGCCCGCGCGCGCTACGCGCGGATGTGACGGCGATGCACCCCGGACCCGGCGCCGTCGCGCCCACCGCGGCGCAGGCGGGCCGTGCTCTTCTCACGCGCGTCCTCGTCCCCACGGCGGTCCTCTGGATCGTCGTGGTGGGAGCGGGATTCGCTCTCGCCGCGCTCGACGTCTCCGAGCGCGACATCAGCCAGTGGTTCGTCGACAACCGCACTCCCACGCTCGACTCCGTCACCGCCGTGGTCTCGGGTCTCGCGGACACGCAGGTCATGATCGCGACGTGCCTCGTGGTCGCGGGACTCGTGTGGTGGCGGACGGGCCAATGGTGGTTCGCGGTGGTCCCCCCGCTCGCCCTCTCGCTCGAGGCCGCCGTGTTCCTCACGAGCTCGATCGTGGTGGGCCGCGACCGCCCCGACGTCGACCAGCTCGACCACGCCCCGCCCACCTCGAGCTTCCCGAGCGGCCACACGGGGGCTTCGGCCGCGGTGTACCTCGCATTCGCGCTCATGGCGACGCGGATTCGTCATGCAGGGCTGCGCGTCGTGGTGATCGTCGTGTGCGCGCTCGTGCCGGTCGGGGTCGCGCTCGCGCGCGTCTATCGCGGCATGCACCATCCCACCGATGTGGTCGCGGGTCTCGCCGTGGGAGCGACGTGCGCACTCATCGCATGGTGCTGGCTCCCCGCGCGCGACCAGTCCTCGGGGATTCAGTCCTCGGGGAACCAGCGCGCGAGCGCGGCGGAGAAGCGCTCCTCGAACTGAGTGTCGTCGTGGTGGCGCCTGAGCCAGCCCACGAAGTCGCCACCCGCGACAGCGTCGAGCTCGGCGCGGCAGCCCGCGGGATCCGTGACGGCGCGCAGCAGCAGGTGCTCCGCGGATGCCGGGTCGGCATACAACAGCGGGTAGCCGGCGGGCAGCAGCGCCCTCGCCCAGGGACGGTCGGGGAACACCCCGACCGCGCCGGCCACCATCGCCTCGACGTACTCGAGCCCGTAGGACTCGTCCCGCGCGGTCGCGAGGAAGGCCGTGGTGCGGGCGAGCCGGTAGTAGTAGTCCTCGCGCGTCGCGGTGAGGGGCCCGACCCACGCCCAGTCCTTGCGCGACAGGCGAATCGCGTCCTCGGAGATGAGGTGCGCCTCCTCAAGGCGCATCTCGACGCGAATCGGGGTGCGCCGACGCACCCTCTCGACCACGTCGAGGAACAGTCGCGGCTGCTTGCGCTCGGACAGCCGAATCGCGGGATAGAGCACCACCGGCACCGCCGGTTCCTCGCGAGGCTGCACGTGGCCCAGCCGGATGCCCAGGTTGGACCAGTCGATGCGGGCCCCCTCGGCGAGTGACGGGACCGTTAGCGCCGCGACGATCTCGCGTACCTCGGTCGCGGTGCGCTCCGAGTTCGCGAACGTGGGAAACAGGGCGCACGCGAGGGCCAGCGAGGCGCGCTGGACGGGATGGGTGAACTGCGACGTGTTCCACCACACGAAGTTCGCGATTCGCGGCTCGGCGCCGCCCGCGGCGAGCGTGCGCCACACCGCGGGCGAGCTCACCACGTCCATGTTGATCACGACCGTGGTGCGCGGGTCCACGAGCGCGAGCGGCACCACGGCGAAGCCCTCCGCCCGCTGCGCCCGCGGCCCCACGAGAGCGGCCCCGGGGAAGAGCCGCTGGAGGCGGCGCACCAGGGTGGCCCGCGCATCGTGCCCCGCGACGCGACCCTCCACGACGGTCACGCCGTCGCAGAGGATCGCGACCGCGGTCATGCGCGCGCCGCGGCCTCGGCCGAGCGACCGCCTGCCACCTCGTCACCGGACGATGCGGGAGCGGCCTCCCCGGCATCGTCCCTGTCCCCCTCGAGGCTCGCGCGAATGCGCATGCCGTAGAACGAGCGATGCACGAAGAACGCGGAGGCCGCCAGGAATGCGGCCGCGAGCCAGTACACGAGCACCTGATTGCCCTGCGCCGTGAGACCCACCGCGAGCTCGACCGCGAGCAGGCCAAACAGCGTCGTGAACTTGATGACCGGGTTGAGCGCGACCGAGGACGTGTCCTTGTAGGGGTCGCCCACCGTGTCGCCCACGATCGTCGCCTCGTGGAGCGCGGTGCCCTTGGCGTGCAGGTCCACCTCGACGATCTTCTTGGCGTTGTCCCACGCCCCTCCCGCGTTCGCCATGAAGATCGCCTGGTAGAGGCCGAACAGCGCGATCGAGATGAGGTAACCGATGAAGAAGTAGGGCTCGACGAACGCGAAGGCCAGCGTCGCGAAGAACACCCCCAGGAAGATGTTGATCATCCCCTGCTGCGCATACTGCGTGCAGATCTCGACCACGCGACGCGAGTCCTCGGTCGAGGCCTTGGACGCGCCGTCGAGCCGGATCGTGTCCTTGATGTACTCGACGGCTCGGTACGAGCCGGTCGTGACGGCCTGAATCGACGCGCCGGTGAACCAGTAGATGGTCGCGCCGCCCGTGATGAGGCCGAGCAGGAACGGCGGATGGATGAGCGAGAGGTTCTCGATGCCCGTCGTGAGGCCGTCGGTGAGCGAGATGATGATCGAGAAGATCATCGTGGTCGCACCCACCACCGCGGTGCCGATGAGCACGGGCTTGGCGGTGGCCTTGAAGGTGTTGCCCGCTCCGTCGTTCTCCTCGAGCATCTGCTTCGCGCGGTCCCACTGGGGGTCGATGCCGAAGTCGCGGCGCAGCTCCTCGTCGATGCCGTCGACCTCCTCGATGACGGACAGCTCGTAGACGCTCTGCGCGTTGTCGGTGACCGGGCCGTACGAGTCGACCGCGATGGTCACGGGCCCCATGCCAAGGAACCCGAACGCGACGAGCCCGAACGCGAACACCGCGGGCGCGAGCATGATCTGCTCGAGTCCCAGCTCGGAGATGAGATACGCGCCGCCCATGAGCGCCACGATCGCCATGCCCAGCCAGTAGCCCGAGAAGTTGCCCGCGACGAGTCCCGACAGGATGTTGAGCGACGGCCCGCCCTCGCGAGAGCTCTTGACGACCTCGCGCACGTGGCGGCTCGAGGTCGACGTGAAGACCTTGACGAGCTCGGGGATGAGCGCGCCGGCAAGCGTGCCGCACGACACGATGGTCGCGAGCTTCCACCACATGCCGTCGGCCATGTCGCCGATCACCCAGAACGCCGTGAGGTACGTCGCGCCGATCGAGACGGCGGAGGTGAGCCACACGAGCGACGTGAGCGGGTGCTCGAAGTCCATGCGCGTCGCGCTCGCGTAGCGGCGCCGCGCCCAGGCGTCGTTGAGGAGATACGACACGGAGGACGCGAGCAGCATCGCGGCGCGCACCGCGAAGATCCACACGAGCAGCATCGCCTGGATGCCGGGGTCGTGGACAGCGAGCAGGAGGAACGTCACGAGCGCGACACCCGTGACCCCGTAGGTCTCGAAGCCGTCCGCCGAAGGGCCCACCGAGTCGCCCGCGTTGTCGCCCACGCAGTCCGCGATGACGCCCGGGTTGCGGGCATCGTCCTCCTTGATCTTGAACGCAATCTTCATGAGGTCGGAGCCGATGTCCGCGATCTTGGTGAAGATTCCACCCGCGATGCGCAGGGCCGCGGCGCCGAGCGACTCGCCGATCGCGAAGCCGATGAAACACGCTCCCGCGATCTCGCGCGGCAGGAACAGCAGGATCACGAGCATCATGAGCAGCTCGAGGCTGATGAGCACCATGCCGATGCTCATGCCTGCCTGGAGCGGGATGCGGTGAAGCGGTAGCGGCTTGCCATCGAGCGCCGCGAACGACGTCCGCGAGTTCGCGTATGTGTTGACGCGAATCCCGAACCACGCGACCGAGTACGACCCCGCCATGCCGATCAGGCTGAACGCGATGACCACCGCGACGCGACCCCACCCGAAGCCGACCAAGACGCCGTAGTAGAGCACGATCACCGACGCGATCACGCCCCACAGCGCGAGCAGGAACTTGCCCTGCTGGACCAGGTACGCCTTCGAGGTCTCGTAGATGAGCTCGGAGACCTCGCGCATCGACGCGTGCACCGGCAGCCGCCGGATGCGCGACAGCACGCTCACGCCGAACGCGAGGCCCAGCACGGTGACGAGCAGGCCGCCGATGAGCAGCGCGCTGCCCGAGACGCCTCCCGCGATGCTCACGTCCGACAGCTCCGGCAGCGTGAGGCTCGCCTCGCCGCCGTCGATGTGGCCGCCGGTGCAGCCGGACAGCGCGAGGGCGCCGCCGCCGGCGAGCGCCATGACAAGGAACCGGTTCCGCCTTTGGAACATTCTTACCCCTGGAATCGACCGAAATGGGGGGACGATTCGCAGGCTAGGCGCGCCGCGACGATGCGCGGGGTGACCTAGGACCTAGGCGGGCGGAGGAAGGCTCAGACGTTGCCGTCGAACAGGCTCGTCACCGAGCCGTCGTCGAAGACCTCGCGCACCGCACGCGCGATGAGCGGCGCGATCGACAGCACGGTGAGCTTCTCGA
Organism: Demequina sediminis; assembly: GCF_030296675.1. Taxonomy (GTDB): domain Bacteria; phylum Actinomycetota; class Actinomycetes; order Actinomycetales; family Demequinaceae; genus Demequina; species Demequina sediminis. The sequence continues at coordinate 1,598,189 of NZ_AP027736.1, forward strand.
AGTTCTTGTCCTCCGAGATGGGCAGCGTGTCCGTCACCACGACCTCGGACACTCCCGAGTTCTGGAGGCGCTCGACCGCGGGACCCGACAGCAGGCCGTGCGTCGACGCGACGATGACGTCCTTGGCGCCGTTCTCGAACAGCGCCTCCGCGGCCTGGACGATCGTGCCGCCCGTGTCGATCATGTCGTCGACCAGGACACACGTGCGGCCCTCGACCTCACCCACGAGCTCGTGGACCTTGACCTGGTTGGGCACGGAGGGGTCGCGACGCTTGTGGATGATCGCGAGCGGCGCACCCAGGTGGTCGGACCACTGGTCCGCGAGGCGCACGCGGCCCGCGTCGGGAGAGACGATCGTGAGGTTGCCTGGCGAGACGCGGCTCTTGACGTAGTCCGCGAGCATCGGCATCGCCCACAGGTGATCGACGGGGCCGTCGAAGAAACCCTGAATCTGCGCGGTGTGCAGGTCGACCGACATCACGCGATCCGCGCCCGCCGTCTTGAACAGATCCGCCATGAGTCGCGCCGAGATCGGCTCGCGTCCCTTGTGCTTCTTGTCCTGTCGCGCGTAGCCGTAGCTGGGGATGATCACCGTGATGCGCTTGGCGGAGGCGCGCTTCATCGCGTCGACCATGATGAGGTGCTCCATGATCGCCTCATTGATGGGGGCGGCGTGAGACTGCAGCACGAACGCGTCCGCTCCGCGCACCGATTCGCCGAAGCGCACGTACAGCTCGCCGTTCGCGAACGTGTAGGCGGTGGTGGGGAGGAGGTCGATGCCGAGGTTCTCGGCGACGGCCTCGGCCAGCTCGGGGTGGGCCCTGCCACCCGCGAGGACCAGGCGGCGCTCGCTCGGGTTCGAGATGACGGCGTTCATGCTTCTCCCTTGTCCTTAACGGTGTGATGCGCAGCCGCGGCCCGCTCCTCTTGCGCCCCCGACGATAGTGCCCTCGCGACGGCTCCGTCCTGCGCGGCCCTGGCGGCCTCGGCGGACGGCGTGCCGGGGCGGCGACGCTCGACCCATCCCTCCACCACCTGCTGCGGGACGGCGTTGAGGGACAACGCCCCCGCGGGGACGTCGTGACGGACGATGGCCCCCGCGCCCGTATAGGCGCCGTCACCGATCTCGACGGGCGCGATGAGCGTGTTGTCGGAGCCGATGCGCACGTGGCTGCCCACATGTGACGAGGACTTGGTGACGCCGTCGTAGTTGACGAAGATCGTGCCGGCACCGATGTTCGAGTGCTCGCCCACGGTCGCGTCGCCCACGTAGCTGAGGTGAGGGACCTTCGAATGCGCGCCGATGGACGCGTTCTTGGTCTCGACGAACGCGCCGATCTTGCCGTCGGCACCCAGCACGGTGCCGGGGCGCAGGAACGTGAAGGGGCCCACGGTGGCGCCGGGACCGATGCGCGCGCCCGAGCCGTGCGTGCGGATCACGGTCGCGCCCTCACCCACCTCGACGTCGGTGAGAGTCGTGTCGGGTCCGACGGAGGCGTGCGCGGCCACGCGCGTCGCACCGTGGAGTTGCGTGCCGGGCAGCACGACCGCGTCGGGCTCGAGCACCACGCCGGCGTCGATCCACGTCGTGGCGGGGTCGACGACGGTGACGCCGTCGCGCATCCACCGCTCGACGATCCGCGTGTTGAGCGCGGCGCCCGCCGCGGCAAGCTGGACGCGGTCGTTCACTCCTCGACGGCGCTCGCGTCGGGGGCGACGAGCGCGCCCACGCGCCCGCCGGCCTCGCGCGCGAGTCCGAGCACGTCGGTGAGGTAGAGCTCGCCCTGGGCGTTGTCGGTCGTGAGGCGCGCGAGGGCGTCACGCAGGTGTCCGGCGTCGAACACGTAGATGCCCGCGTTGATCTCGCGGATCGAGAGCTCGGCGTCCGTCGCGTCACGGTGCTCGACGATCCTCAGCACGGCGCCCGTGGCGTCGCGCACGATCCGTCCGTAGCCGCTCGCGTCGGGCACCTCCGCGGTGAGGACAGTGACGGCGTTGCCCTGCGCGTCGTGCGCCTCGACGAGCGCGCCGAGCAGCGCGCCGTCGACCAGAGGCACGTCCCCGCTCGTGACGACGATCGATCCCTGCACCTGGCTGTCGAGGACGGCGCGGTCGCCGACCGCACCGGCGGCGACCGCCGCGGCGACCGTGGTCGCATCGAGCGTCGACAGCCCGCAGCGCACCGCGCTGCCGGTGCCGGGGACGGCGTCCTGATCCGCGATGAGCGCATGCGGCGCGGCCTGCGCGACGTGCGCGGCGACCGCCTCGCGCTCGTGCCGCACGACGACGACGGTACGACGGGTGTCGAGCTCCGCGGCGGCGGCGAGCGCGTGCTCCACCAGCGTGCGTCCGGCGATCCGGTGCAGCACCTTGGGGGTGGAGGACTTCATGCGCGTGCCCGCCCCTGCGGCCAGGATCATCACTGCTGCGGGTGGAGTCGGGGTCAACGGGTCTCCTCACGTAGCGAACCCCGGCGGGGCGGACGGTGGGGTCAGTCTATCCCGGCGACCGCGCCGTCCCGTCGCCGGGAGGCCGACCGTCACGGCTCCGCCCAGAGGATTCGAACCTCTACCGCAGGGCTCCAAAGGCCCGCATGCTGCCGTTACACCAGGGCGGAACGGGGCGGTCGCGCGGGGCGCGCCGCTTCCCGGGCGACCAGTCTGCCAGGATTCACGGCACACTGGACCCCGTGACCCTCGAACCACGCCGCATCCCCCGCTCGCGCATGACAGCGCGCGAGCGCCGCGAGCAGCTGCTGACCGTGGGTCGCGCTCTCTTCGCAGAGAAGGGATTCGAGGGCACGTCCGTCGAGGAGATCGCGTCCCGCGCCGACGTCTCGAAGCCCGTGGTCTACGAACACTTCGGCGGCAAGGAGGGCATGTACGCGGTCATCGTCGACCGCGAGGTCGAGGGGCTGCTGGGGGCGCTCACCGGGGCGCTGTCGCAGAAGGCGCATCCCCGCCAGCTCGTCGAGCGCGCGGCGCTCGCGCTGCTGGGCTACATCGAGGACTCCCCCGACGGCTTCCGCATCCTCGCGCGCGACTCCCCCGTCGCGCAGGCCTCGGGGACGTTCTCCTCGCTGCTGGGCGACGTCTCCGCCCAGGTCGAGGGCCTGCTCGCGGACCAGTTCCGCAAGCGTGGACTGGATCCGGCCGCGGCGCCGTTCTACTCGCAGATGCTGGTGGGCATGGTCGCGCTCACGGGTCAGCACTGGGCGGAGGTCCGCGAGCCGTCGAAGCACGTGGTCGCTGCCCACCTGGTGAATCTCGCGTGGAATGGGCTGTCCTCGCTCGAGAGGCGCCCGGATCTCCCTGAAAGCTGAGCCGCCAGTCGCTAGAGTGCTGGTGTGCGCCGGCACGGGCGCACCGCTACCTCGGGAGACGCAATGATCCAGGGATTCAAGGCCTTCATCACGCGCGGCAACGTGGTCGACCTCGCGGTCGCCGTCGTGATCGGCACCGCCTTCACCGCGGTGGTCACCGCGATCGTCACCGGCGTCATCACGCCGCTCGTGGCCGCCATCTTCGGCGAGCCCGACCTCACGTCGGTGGGCAACTTCACGGTCAACGGCGCCGAGTTCTCGATCGGCCTCGTGCTCGACGCACTCTTCACGTTCCTTACCGTCGCCGCTGCGGTGTACTTCATGGTGGTCGCGCCGCTCAACGCGCTCGCCGCACGCCGCAAGAAGGACGAGCCCGCGCCCGACGAGGCCGTCTCGCCCACCGAGATCGAGCTGCTCACCGAGATCCGCGACGCGCTCAAGGCCAGGCCCTCCGCCTGACCTCGGGTCAGTCCTGAATCACCACGGTCCCGCCGGCCGGGCCCGATGCGGTGAGCACGGCATCGGCCACCTTGGCGGCGCGCAGGTGAGCCGCGATCGCGAGCGCGTGCTGACGCGAGCGCGCGAGCGCCACCACCGTGGGGCCCGATCCCGACACGATCGCGCCGCACGCGTCGGCGGCCTCGGCCGCCTCGAGCACCTGCATGAGTCGGGGCATGAGCGCGAGGGCGGGCGCCTCGAGGTCGTTGGTGAGGGAGGCCCCCAGCGCGACCGGGTCCCCCGCCATGAGCGCCGTCATGACCTCGGTGCACACCGCGAGCTCGGAGGGCGACTGCGCGCCCTCGTCGACCCTGCGGTCGTACTCCGCGAAGACGAGCGGCGTCGACAACCCCGCGGCCTGCGTCGCGATCACCCAGTGGAACTGTCCGTGTGACATCGCCGGGGTGAGCACGTCGCCCCTGCCCATGCCGACCGCCGTGTGGCCGTGGAGGCTGAACGGCACGTCCGCACCCAGGCGGGCCGCGAGGCCAGCGAGTGCCCCGCGCGAGGCCCCCACGTCCCAGGCCTCCGCGCACGCGACGAGGGCCGCGGCAGCATCGGCCGATCCTCCCGCCATCCCGCCGGCGACGGGGACTCCCTTGACGATCCTCAGGTCGACGCCGTCCGCGATGCCGTAGGACTCCGCGAGCAGCTCGGCGGCGCGCCACGCGAGGTTCGACTCGTCGACGGGAACCCCGGCCGTGTCGATCAGCGATCCGGCCGCGGCGTCGACCGCGAGCGTGATGCGGCCGTCGGTGCGAGGAGTCGCCTCGACGATCTCCCACAGGTCGAGCGCCTGAAACACCGTCGCGAGCGGGTGGTAGCCGTCCTCGCTGCGGGGGCCCACGGTGAGCTGCAGGTTCACCTTGGCGGGCGCCTTCGCGCGGACGGTCCTGGTCATTGGTCCAGCCTGCCAGAGGCGAGAGATTCGGCAATCCGTGCGAAGTCGACGATCGTCAGCTGCTCGCCGCGCGTGAGCGGCTCGATGCCCGCGCCGCGCAGCGCCGCCTCCGCGGCAGCGGGCGAGCCCGCGAGCGTCGACAGCGCACCGCGCAGTGCCTTGCGCCGCTGCGAGAACGCGGCGTCCACCACAGCGAAGACCTCCGCCCGCGAGGCGGTGGTCGCCGGCGGCTCGCGCCGCTCCATGAGGACGAGGGCCGAATCGACACGCGGCACGGGCCAGAACACCGCCCTGCCCACGTCGCCCGCGCGGCGCACGGCGCAGTACCACGCGGCCTTCGCGGACGGCACGCCGTACGTGCGTGACCCGTGCGGGGCGGCGAGCCGATCGGCGACCTCGGCCTGCACCATGACGAGCACGCGCTCGAGGCTCGGGAAGGTCTCGAGGAAGTGCAGGATCACCGGCACGGACACGTTGTACGGGAGGTTCGCGACGAGCGCCGTGGGCGGGTCGGGCAGGTCGGCGGCGCCGATGCGCAGGGCATCCGCGGGAAGGCACGTGAAGCGGGCGGCCTCCTCGGGCGCGCGCTCGGCCACGGTGGCGGGTAGCGCACCGGCGAGAACGGGGTCGATCTCGACCGCGGTGACGTCGGCGCCCGTCTCCAGCAGCGCGAGTGTCAGCGAGCCGAGCCCAGGCCCCACCTCGACCACGTGGTCGCCCGCGCCGACGCCGGACAGTCGGGCGATGCGGCGGACCGTGCCGGCATCGACCACGAAGTTCTGTCCCCACTTCTTGTGGGGGGCGGTGTCGAGCGCCTGGGCGAGGTGACGGATGTCGGTGGGACCAAGGAGGCGCGCCACCGGCTCTAGTACCAGCCCTTAGTCTCGGAGTGGTTCCACGCTCCGCACGGCGTGCCGTAGCGGCCCTTGATGTAGCCCAGTCCCCAGCGAATCTGCGTCGACGGGTTGGTGGCCCAGTCAGCTCCCGCGGATGCCATCTTGGATCCCGGCAACGCCTGCGGGATGCCGTGCGCACCCGACGACGGGTTGTGGGCGTTGGGATTCCAGCCGGACTCGCGGGCCCACAGCGCGTCGAGGCATGCCCACTGGTCTCCCGACCAGCCATACATGTCCGCGGCGATCTGCTGACCGAGCGCGCGGGCGGTGCCCGGCGAGACGGAGGAGGTCGCGGGGACGGCGGGCTCCTCGCGCGTGCCGACCGCGATGACCTCGTCAGTCGGGGGCTCGACGGTCACCGTGACGCTCTCGACGCGCGACACCTCGACGCCGCCCACGTAGGTGACGTCGTACGTCACGACCTCGGAGCCTGCCTTGCCCTCGGTCACCACCTGCTCGGTGCCCTTCTCGAGGTTGGGGTCGTCCTTCTTGACCGAGCCCGGCTCGAGCGCGACCTCTTCAGTCTCGGTGGTCACGACCGCGGCATCGGAATCCGTGGCGATCTCGGGCAGCGCCGCGAGGTCAGCCTGAATGGCGAGCTCGCGATTCGCGTCGAGCGCGGGCACCGCGGCGGCCGCGATCGAGCCGATCGCGAAGGATCCGATCGCGACGGAGGCGCCCACCTGGGTCAGCACTCGGATCCTCGCACCGCGCCGGTTGCGGCGCTCGCGCCGGCCCCCGGGCATGGGGTTGGAACGTCGATAACTCACGTAGGTCCTCTCGTCTGCGGCCGGGCATCACAGCCGCCACGGTCGCCTTCTCTGACGCCCTTTATCTCATAGTGATCACGGAACGCGCCAGCCGAGCCTGAAGGGCACGACGTGTGGGATGGCCCACATCCGCCGGTCTACCAGGGACCGTACAGGCTTTCCGTCGTCCGCGAGATCGTGGTGCACGCGAGCCCCAGATCGACCTCCTTGACCTGCGCGATGGTGCGCATCGTGAGCGGCACCAGATAGGGAGCGTTGGGCGCACCGCGGTGCGGATGAGGGGTCAGGAAGGGCGCGTCGGTCTCGACGAGGACGCGCTCGAGCGGGGTCACCGCGAGCGCGGCACGCAGGCCCGCCGCGTTCCTGAACGTGACCGTTCCCGCGAAGGACAGGTAGTAGCCGCGGTGAGCACACAGCCGCGCCATCGCGGCGTCGCCAGAGAAGCAGTGGAACACCGTGCGCTCGGGGGCGCCGTCTCGCTCGAGCACGTCGAGAACCTCGGCGTGGGCGTCGCGGTCGTGGATTTGCAGGGGTAGGTCGAGTTCCTTGGCGAGCGCGATGTGGTCGCGAAACGCGGCCACCTGGGCGTCGCGCCCGTCCTCGGAGGTCCGGAAGAAGTCCAGGCCGGTCTCCCCGATCACGCGGATGCGCTCGCCCCGCGCGATCGCCGCGATCTCGGCGAAGGCGTCGGCGTAACCCACCCCGCTCGGATGGGTGCCCGCCGCGTGCAGAGGCGCCTCGTTGGGATGGAGCGCCACCCCGCCCACGAGGGACGGAAAGGTCTCCACGGCATCGGCCGTCCAGCGCGCCGACTCGAGCTCGCAGCCAATCTGCACCACGCGGTCCACGCCCACCGCCGCCGCCTCGGCGAGGCGCGCCTCGACCGTCAGCTCGGGCTCCCCCGCGGGGAACTCGAGGTGGCAGTGGTTGTCGACCACGGCCACCGGCAGCGCCTCGGGCGCGGGGGCCAGGCTCCCGCACGCATCGGCTACTCGTCCGCCATCCGCGCGAGCTCGGACTCGACCATGTCGTCGTCGAGCTTGGTGAAGACCGGTGACGGCGGAGGCACCGGCGTGCCCGCCACGAGCGGGGTGCGCTCCCACGCCCCGCCGCGGTAGTCGCCCTGGATGACGGGGTAGTGGCGGTCGGGCAGGTCAAGGTCGTCGACCTCGACCATCTGGGGCATGGGGGAGAGCACGCCCGTGCCGCCCAGCGCCTCGTGCACCTTCTGCGCGCTGTGCGGCAGGAACGGCGACATCATCGTGTTCGCGTCGGACACCAGCTGGGCCGCCACCGCGAGCACGGTGCGCATGCGCGCGGGGTCCTCGTTCTTGAGCTTCCACGGCGCGGTCTCGGCGAGGTACTTGTTCGCATCGCCGATCACGCGCATGGCCTCGGAGACCGCGGCGCGCTGACGCTGCGTCGCGATGAGTTCCCCCACCTGCCCGAACGCGGCCTCCGACGCGGCAAGGGCCGCGCGGTCAATGTCCGCGAGCTCTCCCAGCGCGGGGATCTCGCCCACGTTCTTGTGCAGCAGCGACGCGGTGCGATTGACCAGGTTGCCCCAGCCCGCGACCAGCTCGTCGTTGGTGCGGCGCTTGAACTCGGCCCACGTGAAGTCCGCGTCCGACGTCTCGGGGCCCGCGACGGCAATGAAGTAGCGCAGCGCGTCGGGCTGGTAGCGCGAGAGCATGTCGCGCACGTAGATCACGTGTCCGCGCGACGACGAGAACTTAGCGGACTCCATCGTGAGGAACTCGCTCGACACCACCTCGGTGGGCAGCTGCAGGTCCCCGAACTCGCTCAGCTGTCCGCCGCGCGCCCCGCGGCCGTTGGCCGCGATGAGCTCGCCGGGCCAGATCTGCGAGTGGAAGGTGATGTTGTCCTTGCCCATGAAGTAGTAGGACAACGCGGCGGGGTCGTTCCACCACAGCCGCCACGCGTCGGGATCGCCCGAGCGGCGCGCCCACTCGATGCTCGCGGACAAGTAGCCGATCACCGCGTCGAACCACACATAGAGTCGCTTGGCGGGATTGTCCTCCCAGCCCTCGAGCGGGACGGGGATGCCCCAGTCGATGTCACGCGTCATCGCGCGCGGGCGTACGTCGGCGAGCAGGTTGCGCGAGAAGTTGAGCACGTTGGGGCGCCAACCGTGGCGCGCGCCCAGCCAGTCGGTGAGGGGCTGCACCAGCGCGGGCAGGTCGAGGAAGAAGTGCTCGGTCTCGACGAACTTGGGGGTCTCGCCGTTGATCCGGCTGACGGGGTTCTTGAGGTCGATCGCGTCGAGCTGGTTGCCGCAGTTGTCGCACTGGTCGCCGCGCGCGCCGTCGTAGCCACAGAGGGGGCACGTGCCCTCGATGTAGCGGTCGGGCAGGGTGCGGCCCGTCGACGGCGAGATCGCGCCGCGCGTGGTCTGCGAGATCATGTAGCCATTCGCGTGGACGGCACGGAACATCGCCTGCGCGACCTGGTAGTGGTTGCCCGTCGTGGTGCGCGTGAAGAGGTCGTAGCTGAGGCCGAGCGCCGTGAGGTCCTCGACGATCACCCTGTTGTAGCGGTCGGCGAGCTCCTGGGGGCTCACCCCCTCGCCCTCGGCCTGCACGAGGATGGGCGTCCCGTGCTCGTCCGTGCCCGACACCATGAGGACGTCGTGGCCCGCGAGGCGCATGTACCGGCTGAAGACGTCCGACGGGACGCCGAAGCCGGCGACGTGACCAATGTGGCGGGGACCGTTCGCGTACGGCCAGGCGACGGCGGACAGGATGCGTGACATGGCGACCATCCTAGTGTTCGCCGGGCGGCCCGAATCCGGGCCGCTAGGAGTAGTCGGGGGCGGGATCGAGGCCGAAGAACTCCTCGAGCGTGGCGACCCCGCGCGCCCTCATCTCGGCCGCCAACTCGGTGCCGACGTAGCGCAGGTGCCACGGCTCGAAGATGTATCCCGTGACGTCCTCCTTGCCCTCGGGATAGCGCACGATGAACCCGTGCTCCCACGCGTGCTCGGCGAGGAACCTCCCCGCCGGGGTGACCGCGAAGCACGACTGCAGGTCGCAGCCTCCCGCGTGCACGTCGACGGAGAGACCGGTCTGGTGCTCCGAGAACCCGGGGCGCGCCGAATAGCGATCCGCGCGCACCTGGCCCGACCGCTCGACGTAGGTCGTGTAGAGCGAGCCCTGGAGGTCGCGGTCGCGGAAGCCGGTCGACATCGCGAAGTCGGCGTCCGCCGCGCGCGCCGCGTCCCGCAGGCCCGCGAGCGCCGCCGCGGCCTCCGCACGCAGACGCGTGCCACTCGCCCCCTCGACGGTCTCGAGATCCGCGGGCTCGTAGTCCTGGGGGACCATCGGCCGCGCCTTGTTGACCACGACCCAGATCGAGTCGGGGTCGTCCACGCTGTGGGCGCTGGCGTCAAAACCCAGCACCGGCGAGGCGACCGGCGCTGGCGAGGCCGTCACCACGGGAGTGGCGCTCGAGGTGGGCGCGTCGGAGGCAAGGGGGACGATGCCGGGGTCGCCGAGCCCGGCGTCACCGGGGCCACGGGCGCGGCCTCCACGCGGCTGCCGAAGTGCACGCTCCACAGTTCCGCAGTCAGCATGCCCAGCCCCATGCCGACGATCGCCACCGCGCACGCGGCCGCGACGAACCGCCTGCGCCGATACACCGGCGCGTGCGAGACCCTCATCGCGAGGACCGCGCTTCGAGCACCGCGGCGTACAGCTCGCGGCTGGGCACGCCAGCGGTCGCCGCGACGTCCGCGACCGCGTCCTTCGCGCGCTCACCCGAGGCGGCGCGCGCGAGCACCTCCGCCACGAGAGCTGGCAGGCCGAGCGACTCGACCGGGCGCCCGCCGACCGTGATGACGATCTCTCCCCGCGGCTCGGACGCGCTGGCCCACTCCGCCAGCTCGTCGAGCGTGCCGCGCCGCGTCTCCTCATACGTCTTGGTGAGCTCGCGCGACACCGCCGCGCGGCGCTGGCCGCCCCACGCGTGCGCCATCGCGGCGAGCGTGGCGGCGAGCCGGTGCGGAGCCTCGAAGAACACGAGCGTGCGGTCCTCCGTCGCGAGGGACGCGAGCCTGCCCGCGCGCTCGCCCGCCTTGCGCGGCAGGAAACCCTCGAACGCGAAGCGATCCGTGGGCAGTCCCGACAGCGCGAGCGCCGTCAGCGCGGCGGACGGCCCGGGCAGGACGGTGACGTCCACGCCCGCCGCGGCCGCGGCCTCGACGACGCGGAAGCCGGGGTCAGAGACGGTGGGCATCCCGGCATCGGACACGACCACGACCGTCTGGCCCGCCGCCGCACGCTCGACGAGCACGGCGGCACGCTCGCCCTCGTTGTGGTCGTGCACGGCGATCAGCTCGCCGCCGATCCGCAGCCCCAGACGCGTCGCGAGGTCGCGCGTGCGGCGCGTGTCCTCTGCGGCGACGACGTCGGCGGTCGCGAGCGCGTCACGGAGCCGGTCGGAGGCATCCCCCGCGTTACCGATCGGGGTCGCCGCGAGCACGATCCGGCCAGTCATGCCCCCACTGTCCCACACGGCACTCGCGCGGGAGCCTCCCGGCTAGGCTTCGCGTGTGAATCTCGCGACGCTGTGGCGCTGGCGCGCCGCCCTCATGGCCACCGGCGTGGGAGCCCTCGCCGCGCTGCTGCGCCTCGCCGCGCTCTCGGAGCCCCATGCCCTGGTCTTCGACGAAGTTTTCTACGTGCGCGGCGCCTACTCGCTCACCGCGCTCGGCTTCGAGGGGGACTGGACGGGCGACGACGCCGCGTTCGCGACTGGAGACACCTCGGGACTCACCACCGAGGGCGACTTCGTGGTGCACCCCATGGTCGGCAAGCTGCTCATCGCGCTGGGCATCGCGGTCTTCGGCAACGAGCCGTTCGGCTGGCGCGTGGTGGGAGCGGTGCTCGGCGCCGCGATCGCGGTCATGGTCGCGCTCGCCGCGCGGCGCCTGTTCCGGTCGACGGTGTGGGGCGCAGTGGCCGGCGTGCTCATCGCGGTCGACGGCCAGGCGATCGTGCTGTCGCGCACCGGGCTGCTCGATGGCTTCCTCACGTTCTTCGTGGTGCTGGGCTTCTGGCTGCTCGTGATCGACAGGGACCGCACCCGCGCCCTCCTCGAGCGCCGCGCGGCGGCAGCGCGCGCCGCGGCGGGATGGGGCGCCGATGCCCCGCTCGCGGGCCTCGGCCCTCGCACCGGGGTGCGCTGGTGGCGGCTCGCGGCGATCCTCGCCTTCGCCCTCGCGGCGTCGACCAAGTGGTCGGGGTTGTACTTCGCGGCGGCCTTCCTGCTGCTGTCCGTCCTGTGGGACGCCGTCGATCGCCGCGCGGTCGGGGTCGAGCGGTGGTTCGCGGGGACGCTGGCGCGCGCAGTGCCCGCGGGAGTCGCGACGCTCGTGATGGTCCCGGTGGTCTACGTCGCGACGTGGGCGAACTGGTTCGTCACGGACGGCTCGTACGGCAGGAACTGGGCGCGTGACAACCCCGGCGAGGGCGTCACGTGGCTGCCCGACTCGCTGAACTCCCTGCTCCACTACCACCAGCAGATGTGGGACTTCCACACGGGGCTCACCACGGAACACCCGTACATGTCGAATCCGTGGTTCTGGCCCCTCCAGTGGCGGCCCACGGCCTTCCACTTCGAGGACGTCGACGCGGCGTGCGGAGCCGAGCGGTGCGTGAGCGCGATCCACGCGCTGGGCAACCCCGTGCTGTGGTGGCTCGCGTCCGCCGCGCTCGCGTGGGCGCTGTGGCGCGTGCTCCGCCACCGCGACGTGCTCGCACTCACGGTCGCGGCCGGAGTGCTCGCGGGCTGGGTGCCGTGGCTGCCGTACGCCTACCGCACGATCTTCACGTTCTACTCGGTCGCGTTCGCGCCCTTCATGGTGCTCGTGCTCGTGTGGGCGCTGCGGCGGATCGCCCAGCCGGATCGGCTGGAAGGCGGGTGGTCGCGCAGGGGCGTCCTTGTCGCGGGCGGCGTGGTCGCGGCCATCCTCGTGGTGTCCGCGCTCTTCATGCCGCTATGGGTGGGCACGCCCATCCCGTTCGGCTACTGGCAACTCCACATGTGGCTGCCCAGCTGGGTATGAGCCGCGCGGCTATCCCTCGCGGTTCTCGACCAGCCTGGACAGGATGATCGCCGAGCGAGTCTTGTCGACCTGAGGCGCGAGGCGCACCTTCTCGAGCGCCGCCTCTAGGTCCGGCATCGTCGCCGCCCGCAGGCGCACGATAGCGTCGGCCTGACCGGTCACCGTGAACGCCTCGACCACGTTGGGGATGCCCTCGAGGATGCGGCGCAGGTCCTCGGGCGCCACCGTGCCGCGGCAGAAGAGCTCGACGTGAGCCTCGGTTCCGGCGCCGTCGAGATCCGGGTCGAGCCTTACGCGGAAGCCCTGGATCACGTGGTCGGCGACCATGCGGTCGACACGCCTCTTGACCGCCGAGGGCGACAGCCCGATCCGCGTGCCCATCTCCGCGTAGCTCGCGCGACCGTCGATCCGCAGCTCGTCGATGATCCGCCGGTCCAGATCGTCGATCGACATCTCCACCCCTTCGCAAGCAACCTGCACGTGAGCGCCTATTCTCGCACGGATGCCGCGCACTCAGGACGAAACCATCAACTATTCACTGAAACACTGGGCGTGGGAGGAGGAACCATGACGTCCATGCTCGGCCACTCGCGCATCGTCGCGTCCCCCTCCCTCAACCCCTGGGAGGCCTCGAGAGTTCCCGCCACTCCCCTCACCACCGAGGAGCAACCATGGTGACCTTCGTCGACGTCCCGCTCATGCGCCAGTGGGTCGGAGAGCACGGCGCCGCCGCGCTGATTCGCGACCTGGTTCCCTACCTCGAGGCGGACTTCCGGCGGTGGCCGGAGTTCGACAAGGTCGCGCGCGTGGCCTCCCACTCCCCGGTGGGAGTGATCGAGCTCATGCCCATCGCGGACGCGGCATCCTACGGCTTCAAGTACGTCAACGGACACCCCGGTAATCCCTCGCGCGGGCTCCAGACGGTGACCGCATTCGGCATGCTCGCGGATGTCGCGAGCGGCTATCCCGTGCTGCTCGCCGAGATGACGATCCTCACGGCGCTGCGGACCGCCTCGACCTCGGCGATGGCCGCGCGCCACCTCGCGCGCCCGGGCTCCCGCGTGCTCGGCCTGATCGGCGCCGGCAGCCAGGCGGAGTTCCAGATCCTGGGCATGCGGGACGTCGTGGGCATCGACACCGTGCGCGCATGGGACACCGACCCCGCGGCCCTCGACAAGCTCGAGCGTCACGCCGATTCCCTTGGGGTGGAGCTCGTGAGGGCGCGCTCCGCGGCGGACGCGGCGGAGGGCGCGGACATCATCACCACATGCACCGCGGACAAGGCCTACGCGACGGTTCTCACGGACGCCATGGTCGCGCCGGGCGTGCACCTCAACGCGATCGGCGGCGACTGCCCCGGAAAGACAGAGCTCGATGCGGCGCTGGTACGCCGCTCAAGCGTCTTCGTCGAGTACGAGCCGCAGACGCGCGTCGAGGGCGAGATTCAGCAGGTGGCGGCCGACCATCCCGTGACGGAGCTGTGGCGGGTCCTCACGGGCGGGGCACCTGGGCGCGAGAGCGAGGCGGACGTGACGCTCTTCGACTCGGTGGGCTTTGCGCTCGAGGACTTCACCGCCCTGCGGTTCCTCCTCGATCGCGTGGGCGGCACCGCGCACGCGGGCAGCGTCGACCTCATCGCCGATCCCGCCGACCCCAAGGACCTGTTCTCGCTGGTCGCGGCGCCCCGCGTCGCGTGGCGACTGGCGTAGAGTCCGCGCGAGTCTCAGCCGAGCCGCACACGCGCGCCCGGGCCGTCGACGGCGTCCTCCACCGTGAAGGGCTGCGCGGTGGCGCTCACGGACATCGACACCAGGTCGACGCCCTCGCCGATGCTCGTGAGGAAGGCCGTGTCCGCCGCGTCGCGGCCGGTCGCGATGCGCACCATGGTCGACCGCGGCGCGAGACCCGTGGCGTCGATCACCCACCACTCGCCGTCGACCAGCGCCTCCGCGACCGCGTGGAAGTCCATCGGCTCGAGGCCGGGGGCGTAGACCGCGACCACCCGCGCGGGCAGGTCGCACGCACGCAGCAGCGCGACCACCAGGTGGGCGAAGTCACGGCACACACCCGCCCGCGCGAGCATCGTCGCCGCCGCCCCATCCGTGGGGGAACTCGCCCCCGACACGTACGCGAGGCTCCCGCGCACCCACGCGGCGACCGCCTCCACCAGCGCGTGCCCCGCGAGTCCGCCGAACTGCGCGACCGCCGTGGGCCCCAGCGTGTCCGACTCGCAATAGCGGCTGGGCCGCAGGTACGTCACCTCGTCGAGCGGCGCAACGGCGACCGGAGCCGCCATGCCCCGCACCAGGGCGTCGTACGCGACGTTCACGGGCCCCTCCCCCACGTCCACGACGTGCAGGCGGCCCCCGTGGGAATCGGCGAGCTCGCTCCACGCGCACTCGCGCCCCGCCTGGGTCACGGCGAGGGACTCCTCGCGGTCGTGGCCGTCACTCACCGCCACGGCGAGCACGAGTCGTGCGGGACCCGAGGCGTGCAGATCGAGCCGGGCGCTGAGTCGACGTTCCATGTGCGCATCCTGTCACGGCCCCCTCCACCCCCGGAGAGCCCGGGCGCAGAAGCGGCAGACCGGTCGCGAGCGAGCTGACCGGTATGTCAGCCACCGCCGTGGATGCACTGTGCGGAGTCGTGGGCGTCGTCGCGCCAATGTCGTCTTGACCACCGGGGTCTCGACCTGATCGACACCACTCCGCCCGCGCTGTTCGTACGGTTCGTGTCGACGCGTGTCCCTTTCATCGGCACAGGCATCGGGGGAAGTCGTGCTGCTGGCGTGGGTGCTCATCGATGCACGGATCGCGAACGACGTCACCAGCCCCCGACTGTCCTCCATGGCCATGGAGCCGAGCGTCGCGCGCGCCGACCCGAGGTGCGCCTCCTTGGCGCTACCTGCCGCGCCGCTCCTTGCCGCGATCGTCAAGAACACCGGCCACACGTACGCAGTCATTGAGGACGATGCCGCGGAAGGCGACGATGCCGCGTAGGCACGTGGGGCATCGTCCCCCCCAGAGACAACGACAGCGGCCCCGGCTTCCGCCGGGGCCGCTGTCGTGTGTGCCGCGTTAGTTCGCGGCGAGGATGTCGACCACGAACACGAGCGTCGAGTTCGCGGGAATCGAATCCGACTCCTCTTCGCCGTACGCGAGCTCCGGCGGCACCACGAGCAGCACCTGGCTGCCGACGGTCTGTCCCGCGAGCCCCTGCACCCAGCCGTCGATCAGCGAGCCGGACGAGAGGGTGAACGACGCCGCGGCGCCGCGGTCCCATGACGAGTCGAACTGCTCGCCGTCCCACAGCCAACCGGTGTAGTGGACGGTGACCTGGTCGCCCTCGGCGACCTCGGCACCCTCGCCCTCGATGAGCGGCTGGACCACGAGCTCGGTCGGCATGTCGCCCGCGCCGGCGAAGTCGATCGACGGCTTGCCGGTCTCGTCGAGCGTCACGGCGGGAAGGCCCGCCGCCGGCTCGACGGCCGTGCCCTCGGCCTTCTCGAGCGGGGTCACCGCGGAGGCGACGGTGACGGCCATGATGACGGCCGTGCCGTCCTCGGTCGAGTCGTCGGGGTAGACGTAGAGAAGGTCGGCGCCCACCTGCTGTCCCACGAGCGCGTCGTAGAGGTCGGCGACAACCTGGCCCTCGACGAGGCTGACGACCTCGGGGACGCCGGAGTCGTAGGTCGAGTAGATCTGCGACGCGTCGGCGCCCGCGTAGACCACGTAGTCGAGCGCCACGTTCTGGCCGGCCTCGATCGTGTCGCCATCGCCGGCGTTGATCGCGCGGGTCGCGACGTTGCCCACCGTGAACGGGGTGTCGAAGGTCAGCGAGGGGACGCCGTCGACGTCCTCCCACGTGATGGTCTCGAGCGCCGCGGCATCGGCCGCGGAGGTGTCTGCCGAGGCGGAGGCAGAGGGCGACGGCGAGCCGCCCGTCTCCGACGCGGGGCTGCACGCGGCGAGGCCGAGCACGGCAAGGATGCCGAGCGCGGACGCGGTGAGCACGTTCTTCTTCATGAATCTCCTCACGGGGTTCTCCGCGGCCGTCGCGGCAGGCGCGCTGCGCGGGTTCGCCCAGGCAACCGACGGGCGGTCCTTCTGGTTCCCCGATCGCGTCGATTCTCAGCAAACTGTGAGCCAACGCGCGCGAGCGCCCGACCAGGGTACCCCGCGCGCTCCGGGCATCGGCACGGCAGGATGAGACCCGAACGGTGCGCGCCACCTGGAGGTCTCGTGCCCCGTTCCACCGAGGCCTCGCCGCCGATCTATGCGGTCGCGAGCGCGGGCGGCATCGCATCGCTCTTGTTCGCGCGATGGCTCGGCAGGCTCGATCCGGGCTCGGACCTCATCGCGGCCGAGCGCGCACAGTGGCACGCGGGCGGGCTGCGCTCGCTCATCGCGGCGGGCCGCACATGCCGGGGCGCCTGGTCCGCCACGGCATCCATGGGGCTGCCATGTCCACGGGTGCGCGCGACCACGCTCGGTCTCAAGGTCTACCTCGACGTGTGGGCGAGCGTCGAACTCACCGCGCGCGCGGAGCCGGAGCCGGAGCCCGGAGCCGCCTAGGGCTCGCGGTGGGCGACCTGCGCGGAGATCTGCGCGGTCGCGAGGATCGTCATCTGGTCGATGTTGACGTGCTTCGGGCGCGCCGCGACCCAGCGCACGGCCTCGGCGATGTCCTCGGCCGCCATGGGGGTAAGGCCCTGGTAGACCTGCGCGGCCTTGTCGGCGTCGCCGTCGAAGCGGACCAGGGAGAACTCGGTCTCGACCATGCCGGGGTCGATCTCGCACACGCGCACCGGCTGGCCCAGCATCTCGATGCGCAGCACCCTGGTGAGGGCCGCGACGGCGTGCTTGGCCGCGTTGTACCCGCCGCCGCCCCTATAGGGCTCGCGCGCCGCGATCGAGCCGATCGTGATGACCTGGCCGTCACCGCTCGCGATGAGCGCGGGCAGCAGCGCCTTGGTCATGCGGAGCGTCCCGAGCACGTTGACGTCGTACATCGCCTGCCACTGGTCGAGGTCGGCGTCCGCGATGGACGCGGAGCCGAAGGCTCCACCCGCGTTGTTGACCAGCAGGTCGCACGCGTCAAGGCGAGCGCAGAAGGCGTCCACTGAGGACTGGTCCGTGACGTCGAGCTCGATCGCGGTCGCGCCGATCTCTCCCGCGAGCGCCTCGAGGCGATCGACCCGCCGCGCGCCGACGATGACGCG
This sequence comes from Demequina sediminis, assembly GCF_030296675.1. GTDB lineage: Bacteria > Actinomycetota > Actinomycetes > Actinomycetales > Demequinaceae > Demequina > Demequina sediminis. The sequence continues at coordinate 1,615,882 of NZ_AP027736.1, forward strand.
CCACCCGTCCGCCGCCAGGGCGCGTGCGCTCGCGGCGCCGATTCCGCTGCTGGCTCCGGTGACGACCGCCGTGCGCTGTGACATGTGTGCTCCCCGTCCGTGGCTGAGGTCACCAGCATGCCGCGTCGCCGGCGGGGGCGGAAACGTCGAAGGGCCCGCCGTGGCGGGCCCTTCCGTGGTGGAGCTGAGGGGAATCGAACCCCTGACCTTCTCATTGCGAACGAGACGCGCTACCAACTGCGCCACAGCCCCAAGTGCTCGAATAGATTAGCACCCCGCCGGATGGCCCGCGAACACCGACTGCGGCCGCCCGAGCCGGCCCCGGCATCGTCCCTCCGCCACCCGCCCCGCTGCCTCGCCGCGCGAAGAGTTAAAGAGTTCGTCACACTTGCGCAATGGGACGGACACGGCGGGCGCCTACCGTCTCGACCAAGGGGACGCGCAAGGGAGCGCGCCCGCCACTCGGGAGGAGGTGCCGTGTACGACGACGTCGATCCATTCATCGGCACCGAGGCCACCGCGTTGCCCGCCCCGACCGGTCTCGCCGCCACGTGGTGGTGGCCCAAGCCGCAGGTGGGCAACACCCACCCGGGGGCGTGCTTCCCCCTCGGCATGGTGTCGGCCTGCGCCTACTCGGGTGCCTACCCCACGGGCTACGGCCTCTATGACCTCTCGACCGAGGGCGTCCCCACGCGCCTGCACGACCGCCCACTAGCCTCCGGATTCACGCACTTCCAGCAGTCGGGCACCGGCGCGATCCGCAAGTACTACAACTACTTCCGCGTCACGCCCATGATCGAGCCGCTCGACGAGCTCGGACGCACGTGGGACCTCATCGACGAGCACGCCGAGCCGGGCCTCTACTCCGCAACCCTCGAGAACGGCATCGAGGCGCAGCTGGTCGCCGGTCCGCGCAGCATGATCCACCGCTACCGCTTCCCCGCCCACCCCAACGCGCGCGTCGTGGTCGACCTGTCGACGGGAGGGCTCACCATCCCCTACGGCGCGACCGTGCCGCTGCGCGCCCGTCTCGAGTCCGTCGAGCCTGGGATCGCGCAGGGCGAGATCGTCGTGGAGGGCGTGCCGCTCGCGATCTACGTCGAGTGCGACGCCGAGTCCTGGCGCCAGATGCTCTGGTACGACCGCCGCCTCATGCCCGCAGGCCAGCGCCTCGACCTCGACTCGATCCGCCCCACCACGCTGCGCAGCTTCGGGCTCATGTGGGCGGGACCGTCCGAGGAGGGACAGGCGGTCGAGCTGAGGATCGGCTTCTCGCTGCGCGGCGTCGAGCAGGCGCGCACGAACCTCCACGCTGACTTGGGCGAGCTGGGCACGTTCGACTCCCGGCTCGCCGGGACGCGCGAGACCTGGCGAGGACTGCTCGACGCGATCACGGTCGACACCCCCCACGCCCAGCGCCGGCAGGTCTTCGCGACGGCGCTGTACCACTCGCTCATCAAGCCGTGCTTCGCGCCCAACGAGAGCCCGTTCTGGCCCCAGAAGGGCCCCTTCGTCTTCGACGTGTCGACCATGTGGGACATCTACCGCACTCAGCTGCCCCTGCTCACGGCGCTGCTCCCCCACCGCGCGGCCGAGCTCGCCACCGCGCTGCTCAGCATCTGCGAGCAGGAGGGCAACCTGCCCATCGGCTATCGCATGGCGCGCGGCTCGGACCGCTTCAGCCGCCAGGGCAGCGCCCTCGCGCACACCCTGCTGTCCGACCTCGCGCAGCTGGGCATCTCCGGCATCGACTGGGACTGGGCGCTCGTCCACATGCAGACCGACCTGCGCCGCACCTACGGCGAGGAGTTCCTGCTGCAGGGACGCGCCGAGCCGCTCAGCCACACCCTCGACATCGCCTACGGCTACTGGTGCACCGCGCAGGTCGCGGGCCTCCTGGGGGACGATGCCCTGGTCGCCGAGTACGCGCCCCTCGCCGACCGCTGGCGCAACGCCTTCGACCCCGCCACGGGGCTCCTGGGCGCGTCCACGTACTACGAGGGCACGCGCTTCAACTACTCGTTCCGCCTGCTCCACGACATGGCCGCGCGCATCGCGCTCGCCGGCGGCGACGCCGCCTTCGTCGCGCTCCTCGACACGTTCTTCGGCTACGGGGCCGATGCCGTGGTCCAACCGGGTGAGCGGCCGAGCCCCGAGGAGATGGCGGCCGGCTACGGGCTGGGCCGCTTCGAGGGACTCAACAACGAGCCCGACATGGAGGCCCCGTGGGCCTACCACTACGCGGGGAGGCCGGACCGGACCGCGGAGGTGGTCCACGGCATCGTCCATCAGATGTTCGGGCCGGGACGCGGGGGACTGCCGGGAAACGACGACTCGGGCGGGCTGTCCTCGTGGTTCGTGTGGGCGTGCCTGGGGCTGTTCCCCGTCGCGGGCCAGAACCTGTTCCTGCTCCACCCGCCGGCGTTTGCGCGCGCCACGATGCGCGTCGCGCGCGGCGAGTTGACGATCGTGGCGGAGAACTTCGTCGAGCCGATCCCTGGCGGGCCGGTGCAATACGTGAGGTCGGTGACGTTCGACGGCGAGCCCGTCGAGGGCGCCTGGCTGGACGGCTGCGACGTCCACCGCGGCGGCGAGCTGCGCTTCGTGCTCGGCGACTCCCCGAGCGACTGGGGCCGCGAGCATCGTCCCCCTCCCTGAGTTCATCGCCCGAGCCGGCACCCGTGAAGGAGGCATCATGACCCAGAAGATTCGCCGCAGGCTGGTCATCGTGGTCCGCGCGGATCCGGTGATCTGCGGGCATTCCGGCGAGGCGCGCAACCTCGCCGAGGTCGCGCTCACGCGCGGCTTCGACGACGTGCGGATCGTGACGTGGCCGCTGGACCGCCTCGAGGAGACGGGGCTGCCGCTCAAGCCACTCGACACCGTGCTGCCCTATTCGGCGGGCATCACGGTCGAGCGTCCCGGACCGGTGGGCGGCTACAAGATTCCCGACGGGCGCTACCTCGCGGGGATGGTGGGCCGGCTGGTCGAGCTGTTCACGGACGGCGTGCCCACGGTCGCGATGTCGCTCTACCTGCACCCCCACACGACCGCCGTCGCCGATGCGCTGCGCATCGCGCGCACCACGGGGCTGCCGGTCAACGTCACGACCATCGCCGAGGCGGTGGGCTCGGACATCACCGATGTGGTGCGCTCCGCGGTGGACCACGGCGAGTTCGGGGCGGCCGCAGCGGTGCTGTCGACGTACCTGTCGCAGGACGTGTGCGTCGCGGTGTCGCGGTACACCAAGGAGGTGATCGTGGCCTCGGCGGCGGAGCTCGACGCGGTGTACGGGACCTCATTTGCGGCGCAGTGCGAGGCACGGGTGCGCATCTCGTATCCGGCGATCGACACCTCGGCATACCTGGTGCGCGACGATTCCGAGACGGATCGCGTGCTCGCGGCGCGTGACCTCGCGCGCGGCCGCTACGTCCTCTACCTGTCGCGCCTCCAGCGTGCCAAGGGCGTCGACGACCTCATCCGCGGATTCGCGGCGGCGGAGTCGTGCGCGGACCAGACGCTCGTGATCGCGGGCCGCGGTCCCGACCTTCCGTACTTCCGCGAGGTCGCGGCGCGCTCCGCCGCGCGCGACAGGATCGTCTTCCTCGAGGACGTGGGCGACGACGAGAAGGCGCACCTCATGGCCGCGTGCTCCGCGTATGCGCTGCCGTCCCGTCCCGCTCCGGAGTTCACCGAGACCTTCGGGATCGCGCTGGTCGAGAAGATGCTCGCGGGCGGCGGGCCCGTCATCACGTGCGACACCGGCGGAATCCTCGAGGCGGTGGGCGACACCGCGGTAGTGGTGCCGCACGGCGACCCGTCGGCGCTGACGGTCGCGCTCAACGTGTGCGCGGCTGGGCTCGACGACGCCGACCGCGAGTGGTGGGAGCACCGCGCGCGCGAGCATGCGATGCAGTTCGACCGCGTCGAGGTATTCGACAGGCTGTTCGCGCTGCTCCCTGACAGGGCACGGGTGGGCGCGTAGCTGCTGCAGTGTCGTGGTGGGGGTCGCCGCCTTCTGTCAGCCTCGGCACCGCCCGGGGACCAGCGGCGAATCGCACCAGACGATGCGCTAAGGCCGGATTCGGCCTGAGAATCACACCAGGCGATGCGCGAGACGCGGCGACCGGTTGCGGCGGCACGAGTTGCCTGGCACCGTGGCCTTCGACGCACACCGCATCCTGGGGGAAGCATGCTCGACTCGTCCAAGAAGTGCCTCGGCTGGGGGATCGCCCTCGCCGCGGTGGGAACGATCGTCCTCACGTGGGGGACGAACCTCTACACCGCGGTCGTCGAGCGCATGGGCGCCAACGCCGAGGTCGGCGAGTGGGCCTTCTCCTTCATCATGACGCTCACCAGAAGCGCGGCCTTCCCCATGGCGGCGGCGCTCATCGCGGCCGCCATCATCATCGAGTCGCTCCGCCAGGTGGTCCGAGAGGCGATCGAGGCGCGAGCAAGCGCGCAGGACCCGAGCGCCGTCGAGGGTTGAAGCGCTACGCGGAAGCGGAGCGGCGGCGAGCGAGGATCGCGTCGAGCGACCCCGTGGTTGCGGGTGCGGCCTCGGGAGCGGCCTCACCCTCGACCGCGCGGTAGGACGCGGCGGCGATATCGCCGTCCTCGAGCGGTCGGGCCTGCCCCGGACGCACCTGCGCCTTGAGCGTGTACGACGGCGCGGGCATCTCGCGAGGGCTCCACGCCGCCGACTCCTCGGCGGTCCGGGCCACCGCGGGCGCCTGAGTGACCACGGGGGTCGGTGCGGGTGCCGCGAGCGGCGCAAGGTCCGCCGCGGTGACGATCTTGATCGCCTGGGTCGCGACGTCGGACGGCTGGGCGTCGCGTCCGGCGGCACGCTCGGCGCTCACCTGGCGCAGCGCCTGCGTCGCGGTCGCGGCGGCGCCCACCTCGCGGGCTACCAGCGCGATCCTGGCGTCGACGCGACGCTGAGCGGCGGCGGCGCGTGCGCCCTGCACGACGACTCCGGCCAACAGTCCGGTGGCGACCGCCGCCACGGCGGGGTGCACCACCCCGAAGCTCACGAGAATCCATGCGAGGGCGGCGAAGACGGCCGTTCCCAATGCGACGCGGGCACGCCGACGCGCACGAGCGCGACGCTCGGCGAGCACGCTCGCACGGTCCGCGCGCATCGCGATCAGCTGACGCTGCGCCGAGGTAGCGGCCTTGTCGATCGGGCCCGCGGGACGGGACATCGCGTCGGCGCCCAGCTTGACGATCGATGCCCTCGCGGCGCCGGTCACCAACAGGGGCACCTCGCCGGAGTCGGACGAGGCACGGGAGACGGGCTTCTCGAGACGCTCGGCGGTGGTCTTCACCACCCGCATCTCGGCAGAGAAGCGGTCCTCGGTGCGCACGAGCGCATAGTCCGAGCGCTCCTTGATCCGCTGGGGGATCACGTAGGCGAGCACCATGCCGAGGGCGATGATCGCGAGGAGTCCAGCGGGAGGCATGGCACGACGGTACGGCCGCCCGGCCCGCGAGCGCGGGAGGGTGCGCGGCGTGTCAGGCGCCGGTCTCCCAATATCGGCCGGTCCGCGGCTCGTCTTGAGTCCGGGCGAACACCACGTGGTCTCGCCAGGCACCGTCGATGTAGAGGTGAGAGCGGCGGATGCCCTCCTCCGTAAAGCCCAACTTCTCCGCGACGCGCCGGCTCGCGGCGTTCTCGGGGCGGATCGCGATCTCGATGCGGTGCAGCCCCGCCCGAAACCCGTGATCCGCGAGCAGCGCGGCAGCGCGGGTCGCGATTCCTCGACCCGCGTGGTCCTGCGCGATCCAGTAGCCGAGCGAACCGGCCCGCTGTGCGCCCCACTGGATCCCCGCGATCGCGACGCGGCCCACGAGGGCGCCGTCCACCTCGATCGCGAGCGGGATCGCCTCGAGCCGGCGCCGCTGCGCGCGCTCGAGACGCACGAAGGCGCGAAACGACATGGGCTCGTGACCGGCCTCGGGGGGAGCGGACGCCTCCCACGGCCTCAGCCAGTCACGGTTGGCCTCGCGCAGATCCATCCACGCGCGGGCGTCGCGCGCACGCAGGGCCGCAGGCGCAGCCCCGAGGACTCAATCACGTCGGCGTCGCCCATGAGTCGTCCCACACTCAGTCGTCCCACACGGTGCACCGCAGGACGTCGCCCGCCTGTACGGCCGTCACGCCAGGCTCGACCCACGCGATGCCGTCGGCGTCTCCGAGCGCCGCGAGCGACACGCGGCCCGGCTCGCACGTCGGGGCCGCGGTCACCACGCCGCCGGAGTCCAGCCCCAGGCGCACCGGCACGGCCTGGGTGACGCCGGCGGGAGACGACCACCCACGGTCGAGGCGCGCCCGCACCGCGGGGCGAGCCACCTCCGTGAATCCGCACATCTGGCGCAGCGCGGGCCGCACGTACGCCTCGAACGCGAGCGCCGCGGCGGCGGGATTGCCCGGAAGGGCGATCGTGGGAACGCGCCGCGCGTCCTCCCCCACCATCGCGAATGCGTGACGAGACCCCGGCGCGAAGGCGAGCGAGACATCGTCCACCTCTCCCAGTTCGCTCAGGACCGCCACCACCGTGTCACTCTCCCCGTCGCTCAGCCCGCCCGTGACGATCACGAGGTCGGCGCGGACCAGCTGGTCCTCGAGCGCGGTCCGCAACGTCGCCGGATCGTCGGGGACGGGGCCCACGCGCGAGGCTCGTGCCCCCGCCGTGCGCGCGGCGATCGCGATGAGGTGCGCGGTCGCCTCGGGAACACCCGCGCGCGAGGTGCCGGGGTCGATCAGCTCCGAACCCGTGGCGACCACGACCACCCGCGGCACGGGACGCACCGTGAGACGCGCGCGCCCGATCGACGCGGCGAGCGCGACCTCACGGCCCCCGAGTCGACGCCCGGCAGGCACGAGGACGCGGCCCTCCGCGGCCCCGTGTCCCGCAGGCAGGACTCCACTGCCAGGGACGATGCCCCCCGCGAGCCCGACCCTTGCCGCACCGCGGTCGGTGGCCGCGAGCGGCACCACGGCATCCGCTCCGGCGGGCACCGCCTGCCCCGACGCGATCCGCGCCGCCGTCGCCGGCAGGTGACGCCGGGGTCCTCGGTCGGCAAACGACACCTCGTGCGCGACGGGCAGCACCACGGGCTCCGCGACGTCCGCGGCGCGCACCGCGTAGCCATCCCACGCGGCCACATCGAACGACGGCAGCGGCGCCGGAGCCACGAGCGGCTCGACGAGCGTGGCCCCCGCGGCGTCCCCGACGAGCACGCTGAGCTCGGGGATGGGAGCGAGCGCGGCGTTCACGGCTGCACGATGCTGGTCGAGGCTGCGCGTGACGGGCGGCGGACACATGGCTCGAGCCTAGGGACTTGCCCACAGTGGAACAAAGATTTACCGAACTTTGGCACAATGGTTCCCATGACGCCGATGTCCGAAGGTCTTCTTCGCACGCCCGAGCCGGACGAGGCGAAGGCCCATCTCCGGGCGACCATTCGACGCGAGAGGCTCCACAGGAGCGAACGCCGCCGCCACGAGGCCGCGGCGGCCTTCCGCGACCACCTGCTCGCGCTGCCCGCTATTCAGGAGGCGCGCTGCGTCTCCGTCTACGCCTCACGGCCGCACGAGCCGGGCACGGACCCGCTGATCGAGGAGCTCCACCGCCGCGGCGTGCGCGTCCTCATTCCCCTCCTCGGAGACGGGCTGCAGCGCGGCTGGGGCGTGTACCGCGGCGTCGAGGACCTGGTCGAGCGCGCCCCCGGCCGCCCGCCCGAGCCGAGCGGCGACTTCCTCCCGTCCGCGACCCTGGCGGAGGCCGACGTCATCGTGGTCCCTGCGCTCGCGGTCGACACGCGCGGCACGCGCCTGGGTCAGGGCGGCGGGTGGTACGACCGCGCGCTCATGGACGCGCGACCGGGCACGCCGATCATCGCTCTCGCGTTCGCAAACGAGGTCAGGGACGCCGTGACGGACCCGCTCCCGCGCGAGCCGCATGACCTCGGGGTCGACATGGTGGTGACACCCGAGGGGGCATTCGCTCTTCCCGCGTAGAATGTGCGCATGCCTACGTACTCCTACGCGTGCACCGCGTGCGACAACGCGTTCGATGCGGTGCAGTCCATCCACGACTCGGCGCTCACCGAATGCCCCGAGTGCACCGCCCCCGTGCGCAAGCTGTTCGGTTCGGTCGGAGTGACCTTCAAGGGCTCCGGCTTCTACCGCACGGACTCCCGTGCGGAGACCACCAAGGCGGCCAGCACCTCCTGAGGCGCGGCGCGCGCTCACCAGTGCGGCGGGCGCTCCCGCTTGATCTCGTCGTCACGGCTCGATCCGCCGTGTCCACCTCCCCAGCCCTCGTCGAGGTCCTCGCGCGAGCGCGTAGGGATCAGCGGGCGGCCCGTGCCCTGCCCGGCGGGTCGCAGCGGCGGGGGTGAGGGAAGGGACGATGCCTGGGTCGCCTCCGGTTCCGTCGCGGCGGGCGCGGCGTGCTCGGTCTCGAGTTCCAATTCCTCCTGCACGTCCTCCATGTCCTGCTCCTTCTCCTGGGTCGCCGACCGCTCCCGGGTCTCGACCTTGTCCGCAAGGATCTGCTCCGCGAGCAAGACCGAGATCCCCAGGGTGACGTCGGGGGCCTCGGCGGTAGCCGCGGGTGCGGCCGCGGGCTCGTCCGTGGCGACCCCGGCATCGTCCGCCCGCAGCGCGGGAATCGCGCCGGTGACGTCCGAGACGGCGTCCAGGTCGAACACCTCCTGAGCCGGCACCCTGACCGCGGAGGTCTCGACGCCCAGGTCGAGGCTGGGCTGCTCCCACACGAGGGGCTCGTGATATCCCTCGACCGCGTCGATGATCGACGCCACGGCGACCTCGGGATCCATGAAGACGTCGAGCGTCCACAGGGACACGACGCTCCAGCCGAGTGCCTCGAGGCCCGCGTACTGGTGGCGCATGCGGTCGCGCACACTCGCGGTGCCCACGCGCGCCGCCTCGTCGGTCACGACCGCGACCTTGTAGCCGCGATCGTGGCGACCGCCCACGACCAGCGGGATCGCGTCGGCTCCCGACCCGTAGCGCACGTGGACGGCGTAGCCGGCGGCGCGCAGCCGCGCCGCGACGTCGGCAAGCAGCCAGTCCCCCGGCGCGGGCTCGGGGCGCTCCGGCGGCACGGGCGCCGCGCGCTCCGCGAGTAGCAGCTCGCGCAGGCCCTCGACGCCGTCGGCGTCGCCACCCTCCGCGATCGCCGCCAGCTGGTCCTCGTCGAGGGCGCTGACCACGGTGAGGCGTTCGTGGCTGGCCACGATCCCCTGCGCGAGGGCGTGGGCTCCGCCCTCCTCGGACAGCACCCCGAGCCGCGCGGGCAGCGTGCCACGCGTATCGCACGCGTAGCCCAGCGTGAGGATCACCTCGTCGGCGTCGATTCCGGCGGCGTTGCCGAGAGTGACCACGGCGACCGACTCCGCGAGCCGTGCCCCCGCTCGTCGAGAGCGTCGCGCAGCCGCGCCGCGTGGAGCTCGTTGCCCGCGACGATCACGAGGTCGCGCCGCGGCATCGCGTGGACCACGCGGTCGGCGTGGTCGAGCACCGCGGTGACCTCGGCGCGCGTGGACTCGACGGTGCGCTCCCCCGCCACCGGGGTCCCCGTCGCCTCGACCCGGATCACGCGCAGCGCATCGGGCTCACCCGCCGAGGGCAGCGAGCTGAGCGAGCGACCGTACGCGAGAGCGCCGAGCACCCCCGTGACGCGCGGGTCGCGCGGCTGCGGAAGAGCGTGCAGCGGCACGCGCGGGAGGAGGTGGGCGAACACGGCCACGGCGCTGCGGGTCGCGGACTCGGCGTCGCCGATCACCACCACCTGGCGCGCGCGGGCGAGCGTCGGAACCGTCTCGGCGAGCGCCAGCGACTCGGACGCGAAGACCACGGCGAGGTCGACGCAGCGCGAGGGTGGGGCGAGCCGCGACACCTGCTCGGCCGTCGCGACCGTGATGGGGCGCAGCGCGCTCACGAGCGGCTGGAAGTCTCTCCACAGGTCACGGTACGGGGCGTCAGCTCCCTCGACGAGCGTCGCGAACAGGTCCCGCGCGAAGTCGGGGTGGCGTGCGACGGCGATCCGCCTGCGCTCGGCGGCGGCGCGCATGAGCGGCCCCACGCGCGCGGCACCGAACTCGTGATCGCGGCGCAGGAAGCGCTCGACCACGCGACCCAGCGCGCCTTCCTCGGTGAGCCGGGGCTCCGCCGACACGATCGCGTCGAAGGCCGAGGCCCACCACGCGAACTCAAGGTCGCGTCGCACCTGCTCGGGCGACGCGTCGCGCGCGCGCAGCTCCGCGAGTAGCGTGCCCAGCCCTGCGGACTCGAGATCGCGCTCGACGGGCACCTCCTCGGCGGCCTCGAGCGTGCCTGGCACGCCCTCCGCCAGGCGCTCGAGCACCTCGCGCACGCGGTCCCACGGCTGATCGAGGAGGTCCTCCTCGCCCGCGACGCGCGTCACGGGCTCGGCGATCCTGCCCCACAGGCGGAGCACGCTGTCGATGCGGTCCGCGTACAGGTCGAAGTCGTTGGGCACCACGGGCCAGCCGCCGGCCGAGCAGTGCGCGCGCCAGCGCAGCGCCTGCGCGTGCGCCGCCACCAGGTGCTCGTGGAGGGAGTCCTTCGAGCGCCCAGGCCGCAGCAACTCGACCGCGCGGCGCCGGAGCGCGCGGCGGTCGCGGCGAGCAAGCTCACCCGCCTGCGGCGAGCCAGGAGGCGCTGTCGCGGCGACGAGGTCGTGCAGCGAGCGGTGAAACACCGCGGGCGAGAAGATCTCGAGGGTCTCGCGCAGATCCGTGAACAGCCCGACCTGGTCGGCCCACGCGGCGATCGTGGGGGGCTCATCCATGCCGGTCTCGTGCGCGGCGGCCTGCGCCTCGGCGCGCATCTTAGGAAGGTGGCGCACCACGAGCGTCGCGAGCGCCTCGTCGAGGCGAGCGCCCTCCGCGGGATCGTCCGTGACCTCGGACCACCAGGGGACGAGCGTCACCTCGGGCTCGGCGACGCGCGGCGCGGCCTCCTCCTCCGCCGGCGCGGCGGGGCGCAGCCGCTCGACCATCGCATGCGCGACGGACGCGAACCCATGCTCGGCGACCAGCGCGGCGGCCTCGCCGCCCAGCCGCTGCTGAGTCGCCGGCGCGGGCGACGTGGAGATGAGCCTCACGACGGCCTGGACGGCCTCGTAGGCGCTCACGTCCCAGGGACGATGCGAGCGGTGGAGCGCGTCGAAGCGCGCCTGCAGCTCGTGGCGGGCCGCCAGCAGGTCCTCCCCGCCGCGGCGGAGCGAGTCGTCGTCGACCTCGTCGACGCCCATCGTCATCGACGTGAGCAGGCGTCGCCTCGCGACCTCGTTCCACGACGCGACTGCGCCGGACACGTACGCGTCGGACACCCCCACCTTGTCGAGGCGCTTCGCGAGCGCGCGCACGGACTGCTCCGTGCCTCCCACGGCCATGACCGCACGACCCGACGCGGCGGCATCGGCCACGATCGCGGCGACCGTGCCCAGCGGATCCGCGCCCGGAGGCGCCTGCAGGAAGACCGAGCGCCCGGTCGCGATGAGGTCGAGCGCCGCGAACTCGATGTCGTCGAGGTCGCCCACGCCGCGTTCGGCGAACGGATCGCGGTCGCCCAGCGGGAAAGCGGGCAACGGCTGCGCGAGGAGGGCCTGCGCGTCACGATCGCCCGCGGTCGCGGCGAGGATGTCGGAGGCCCCGATCACGGCGTCCATCTCGTCGAGGTCGTCGAGGAGGCGCTGCTCGGGGTCGTCGAACGCGCCCACGAAGAGCCTGTCGACCACCTCGATGTCGGGGAATGCCGTGTCCAGCTCGCGGACGCGCTGCCACAGGGGCCGCGGATCGAACTCGACGCCGGGTCCCGCCTGCGGGGCGAGGCCCGCGAGACCCTCGCCGACGCCGCGCGCGCGGGCCTCGGTGAGGAACACCGGGTTGACCGCGACCTCGTCGAGCATCGTCAGCAGGACGTCGCCCTGGCGGGCGGGTTCGAAGTGCACGGGCCGCATGAGCAGCGGGAGCTCGCGGCGGCGGTCGTGCTCGGTCCACGACACGGTGCCGATCACCATGGCCGCGGTCCACACCCCCGTCGCGGCCTTGACGCGGTCGGCGCCCTCGCGGATCATGCGGATCCGGTGCAGCGCCTGCGCGTAGTGCTCGGGATCGCGCAGCAGCGAGGCGAGCGAGGCGGGCCGTCCCGCGAAGAGCGGAGCGAGGCCACCGGGGTGGGAGCCGCGCAGGTCGACAGTGGTCGCCTCGCTCAGGGCGAGGTCGCGCAGCGGAGAGACGCTCGCGAGCTGCTGCAGCTGCTCTCTCCACTCCTGAAGGGCCTCCGCCACGAGGGCGCGCCCGATGTAGTCGACCACTGTCCTACGGTAACGGTTCGGTCACGGCGCCCCTCCACACCACGCCGCCCGCGACCGCCGCATCGTCCCCCATCGGAAGCCCTCGCGGAGCCTGCCCGGACAAAGAGACAGTGCGCGCCGACTTGTGCAGCCGACACGCACTGTTGGCCTGATTGTGGGCCGCACCCCGCCCCCGCGTCAAACCGGCCGAGAGACCGGATGTGAACGCCACCATGGGAGGTCAGCGACGCCGGCGCAGCACCTCGCGCAGCGGGGGCACGTGAATGCCGTCGCGGGCCATGTCGGCGCGCGCGAGGCGGCGGTTGCGCAGCACTCCCGCGAGCCCCAGCGCCCACGGAATCGCGAGCGTCGCGAACGCGATCCGGTACTGGTCGAGCGTGTACGTGTCCGCGCCGGGAGGCGACACCAGCTGGAGCGTCACGCCGACGAGCAGGATCGACACGATGGTCGCGACAAATCCACCGATGTTCACGAATCCGGTCGCGGTTCCCAGCCGCTCCTCGGGGCTGAACGTTCGGGCGTAGTCCATCGCGATGAGCGACACGGGCCCGCCCGCCCCGATCACGGCCATGAAGAGGCACAGCTGCCACAGCGGGCGCGGCGTCGACGGGCCCAGCAGGGCGAGCCATGCGAGAGCGGTCGCGACGGCGGACGCGAGCACGAGCCAGCTGCGGCGCAACGGATGCCGGGCGGTGTAGATGCCCGCGAGGGGACCCGCCGCCATCTTGGCGAGCGTCACGACCGTGAGCAGCAGGCTCGCCTCCGCGGCGGACCGGCCCTGCGCCGTCACGAAGAACGGCACGCCCCACAGCAGCGCCATGGTGTTCGCGGAGAACAGCGACAGGAAGTGCGTCCAGAAGCCCAGCCGCGTGCCAGCGGGCCGGGTGGCCGCGCGGATCGCGGGCAGCAGCGGCTCGACCTGGCGAGGGGACGATGCCGTGGCGGAGGGCGCGCGCGCCGGCACGCCCGCCGCGGCGAGGGCCGCGAGTCCCAACGTCACCGCGGCGAGGGTCGCGAAGGCCACGGTCCAGCCCTGTTCGCGCAGCAGCCAGGCGACGGGCACCGCGGTGGCGAGCTGACCCGCCTGCCCCGCGAAGCCGGTCACCTGCACCAGCAGCGGGACGCGCCGCGCGGGGAACCACTGCGGGATGAGCCGACACGCGGAGATGAAGATGGGGGCGTCGCCCGCGCCGATCAGCACGCGCGCGAGGATCGCGAGGGGCAGGCTCGTCGTCACGGCAAGCAGTGCGGTGCCCGCCGCAATGAGCACCGCGCCGCCGATCATGACGCGGCGCGGCCCCCACCGATCGAGCAGTGCGCCCGCGGGGAGCTGCAGCGCCGCGTACGTCGCGATCTGCGCGACCGCGAGAATCGACAGCCACGTGGCCTCGATCCCGAATCGCTCGATCGCCTCGACGCCGGCGACACCCAGGGCCGTGCGGTTGACGACCGCGACGAAGTACAGCGCGATGCCTGCGAACAGCACGGCCCACGCGGCGCGGGCGCGCGCGCGATCAGGTGATGCGGCATCCGGGCGCGCGGCGGTCACGGTTCCTCCCTCGGTTGCGGTCACGCTACGGGCGTGGCGCGGCCTTCGCGCCGGACCTCGGACCCAGGGATGGCGTGCGGCAGGGCCGCACGACCACCGCGAGACGGGACGATGCGCGGGCGGGTGACCCGCGCATCGTCCCCCTGCGGTGGGCTACAGCGCGAACGCGGCCTCGAAGCCGGCGTTGATCGCGTCGCCCACCTTGGCGGGACGGACGCAGTCGCCGATAGCGACCACGCCCTCCCGGTCCGCGAGCGCCTCGACCAGGCGGGTGGCCGGCCGGACGCCGAATGCGGAGACCACCGTGTCGGCGGCGATGTGAACGGGCCCGTCGGGGCCGCCCACGGTCACGCCGGTGGGGTCCACCGCGGTCACGGTGTGGCCGGTCAGGAGGGTGATCCCGGCCTCCGCGAGGTCGCGCATGAGGGTGATGCGGTTGATCATCAGGAGGTCGGCGGCGATGCCGTCGGCCATCTCGACGATCGTGACGTCGTGGCCGTCCTGGGCAGCCTCGAGAGCGAAGTCGGCGCCCGACAGCCCGCCGCCGCACACGACGATCCGGTGGCCGAGTTCCGCGCCCAGGTGGGCGTCGATCACGTCCACCACGTGCTCGCCGTCGAGGCCAGGGATGGGCGGGGTGAGCGGGGTCGAGCCGGTCGCGAGGATCACCGCATCCGCGCCGTCGAGCTCGGGCGAGTCCGGGGCGATCTCGACGCCGGTGTGCACCGTCACGGGCAGGTCCCTCAGCTGGCGCTCCCACCAGAAGATCATCGAGCGCAGTTCCTTCTTGAACTCCGGGGTTGCGGCGGGCCACAGCACGCCTCCCAGCTGCTCGCCCTTCTCGTACACGTCAACCGTGTGCCCGCGCAGGGCGGCGACCCGCGCCGCCTCGAGGCCGGCCGGGCCGGCGCCCACGATCGCGACGCGCTTGCTCGCAGGCGCGGGGGTGAGGACGCGCTCGCGCTCGTAGCCGACCGCCGGGTTGACCGCGCATCCGAGGGGCTTGCCGACGAACGCGTTGCCCACGCACAGCTGGTTGCAGCGGATGCACGGGCGGATGTCCTCGCGGCGGCCCTCGGCGAGCTTGAGCGCCCACTCGGGATCCGCGATGAGGGCGCGGCCGATTCCGGCGAACTCCATCTCGCCCGCGGCGATCGCCGCCTCGGCGCGCTCGGGGGTGAGGTTGCCGCAGCCGAGCACGGGGATGGACAGCACCTCCTTCATGGCCGCCGCGGCGCCCATCATGCAGTTGTCGCCCAGGTAGTAGGGCGGGAAGACATAGTCCATGGCCTCGTACGAGCCCTCGTCCGCCATCATGAGGTCGAGGCCGGCCGACTCGAGCACGCGCGCGATCTGCTTCGAGTCCTCGGGCGTGCGCCCGCCCTCGTAGCGGTGGTCAACGCTGAGCCGGAAGCTCACGGGCAGGCCCGGCGCCCCCTCCTTGACGGCGGCGATGATCTCCGTCGCGAAACGGCAGCGGTTCTCGACGGAGCCGCCGTACTGGTCCTCGCGGCGGTTCCACTGGGGGGACATGAACTGGTCGATCAGGTAGCCGGTGTGGCCGTGGATGTCGATCGCGTCGATGCCAGCGGCCTTGCAGCGGGCCGCGGCCTCCCTGAAGCGCTGCACGATCACGGCGATCTCGTCCACCTCGAGCGCGCGGCACACGACTCCAGGAACGAGCCAGTGGGGGTTGTCGGACGCGGAGATCGGCGGACGCGCGGGGTCGACGTTGTTGATGTTGCGCCCCAGTCCCGCGGTGAGCTGGACCGAGATCGCGCCGCCGTGCGCGTGCACGGCCTCGGCGAGCTTGGTGAGTCCAGGAATCGCGGCGTCGGAGTCGACGCGGCCGAGCCCCTCGTTGATGACCTCGTAGTCGTCGGTCACGGCATTGATGCCCGTCACGACCAGCCCCGCGCCACCCTTGGCGCGCTCGGCTTAGTAGGCGATCTCGCGGTCCGTGAGGTGGCCGTCGTGGTCACCCATCGCGGTGCCCATCGGGACCATGATGACGCGGTTGCGCAGCTCAAGGTCGCCGATTCGACCGGGCTGCAGGACGTGGGAAAAGGCGGTCGACATCGTTGGCTCCTTCGGATGGGGGACAGTCCATCCACTAATGAGCGTATGTCTATTAGATGGTGGCGCCGCGGGACGAAGGTCACCCTGCGCCCACTCGCGGCTCCGCCACACAAGCCCACTCGCGGCTCCGCCACACCGCGCCCACTCGCGGCTCCGCCACACCGCGCCCACTCGCGGCTCCGCCACACCGCGCCCACTCGCGGCTCCGCCACACAAGCCCCCCTGCATCGGCCCTCAACCGCCCTCTTGGGCGCGACACGCCGGCGACACGCCGAGGCCCGTGTGGCGGAGCCGCGAAATCGTGTGGCGGAGCCGCGCAGGTGAGGAGGCGGCTAGGAGGCCGGCGGCACCAGGGTCGGGTCGTCGAACAGCGGCAGCAGCCCGTGTCGCGCGGCACCCACGAGGCCCGCGCGCCTGCCGAGTCGGCCGGACTCGACGGCCACGGGCGCGAGCTTCTCGGTGCGCGGAGCGAGCTGCATCTGGATGCCGGGCTCGATCCAGCGCCTCATGCCCGCCAGGTATCCGCCCAGCACCAGCGTGGTGGGGTTGATGACGTCATAGACCGAGCGCATTCCCGCGCCCAGGATGTCGCCCGCGCGCAGCGCGACGTCGACCGCGCGCTTCTCCCCGCGGGTCAGTCGCGCGCGGAATTCATCCATGGCCGCCTGACGGCCCGCGAGCTGCGCGTGATCCACGAGCCGCGCCGACGTCAACAGCGCGTCCGGGCCGATGTACGCCGACAGGCAACCGTTCGCTCCGCAGTGGCACGGCCGCCCGCGCCAATCGACCGTGACGTGACCCAGTTCGCCGCCAAAACCGCGACCGCCGGTGAGAATGCGCCCGTCCGCGATCACGCCGCCGCCCACTCCTGCCGCGATGCTGGCCTCGACATAGAGCATGACGCCCGGACGCGGCAACGGCAGCGCGAAGTGCTCCGCGAGCGCGGCGGCGTTCGAGTCGTTGATCACCTCGAGCGGCAGCTCCGAGGGCACCCCTGCGGCGCGGATGAGCTCGACGAGCTCAAGGTGACCCCACCCGAACTCGACCGAGTCCGCGATCCGGTTCTCGTGGCTCACGGGCCCGGGGACCGTCACGACACACGCGAGGAGCAGCCCGCCGTGATCCGCGGCGATGCCCTCGGCGCGCGCCACGAGGCCGGCGACGGCGTGCGCGACATCGCCCGGTTGACCCCATGCGAGCGTCACGGAGCGCGAGGCAGAGTCGAGCAGCACCCCGGCACTCGAGTGCACCTCCGCGGTCACCCGGGTGCGTTCGATGCGGACCGCCAGCGCCAGGCATCGGTCGGGCACCTGCTCGACCATGACGCGCGGGCGCCCGCGGCCGCGCGCCTCGGCGCCGCCGCCGCGCACGTCGCGCACCAGCCGCCTGCCCGAGAGATCGGCCAGCAGATTGGTGACCGAGGCGGCCACCAGCCCGGTCGACTGCTCGATGTCCTTGCGCGTGAGGCTGCCGTGGTCACGCAGCATGCGCATGACGATGCCCAGATTGTGCGCACGCAGCGTGTGAGGATCGGCGGCGGCGGACGCGTCGAGGTGTGCGCCGACTCGGGCCGCGGCGCCGCGGCCGGACTCCGGCACGATTCCCATGGTGTGCAAGGGTACGCGCGCGCGGCTCACCTCAAGACGAGCGGCGCCTCCTCGAACCCGCCGAGCGGCGGCATGGAGCGGACGCGAGTCCGCTCGGAATCGACCGCGATCTCCGAGGTGCGTGCGAGCACCTCGCGCACCAGGACCCGTAGTTCGAGGGTCGCGAGGGGCCGTCCCGGACAGACGTGAGGGCCGATGCCGTAGACCAGATTGGCGTCGCGGTTCGCCTTGGGGGCGAAGGCGTCGGGATCGCCGAACGCCGCGGGGTCACGGTTGGCCGCGGTCCAGTTGACGATGACCACGTCTCCCGCGGCGATCTCGTGTCCGGCGAGCGACGTGTCGACGCTCGCGCGCCTCCTGTTCGCGAGGAACGGGTCATCGATGCGCAGGATCTCGTCGAGGATCGCGTCACCTTCGGCGTCGGAGACTCCCGACCGGAGGCGCGACTGAAGTGGTGGGTGGTCCGCGATGTACGTGAGGATCACTCCCGCGCAGAGCGCCATGGACCCGAGGTCGCCGCCGGTGAAGTTGCGCAGGATCGACGTGACCTCGGGATCCGTGAGTGGCTCACCCTCCACGCGCACGCGCAGCAACTCGGTGGTGACGTCGTCCGGGGCATCGGTGCCAGCAGCGCGGCGCTCCGCGGTGAGGCGCGTGATGATCGCATCGAAGCGCTCGGCCACGGCAGCCGTGCGCCTCGTGTCCCTGGACCGGGTCGCGGCGTGGTTGTCGGCCATCCACGCGAGGAGCTCCTCCTCGAGGTCGGCGGGCCAGCCCAGCCACGCGCACTGCGCGCGGACCGCGAAGCGCGCCCCCAAAGCGACCGCGTCGACGCGAGCGGGCAGCGCGATCTCAGCGACCAGCGCGCTCGCGACGCGCGCGATGCGCGGCTCGAGGTCACGCATGCGCGCCGCCTCGAAGAGCGGGTCGATGGCGCGCCGCACCGCGGCGTGGCGAGGGCCGTCGAGGCCGTTGGGCACCTGCAGGAAGCGCGACACCGCGTTCGAGTACAGGTCGGAGCGCGACGCGACCTCCACGGCGGCTGCGTGACCAAAGACCGTCCACCCGCCACCCACGCGCGGCGCGACCGGGCATCGTCCACGCGCCTCGTCATAGACGTCGCGCGGGTCCCTCCCCTCGGTGGCGAGATGCGGGTCCCACGGCTCGTGTTCGAGATGACGGTGCGGCATCTCGCCATCCTGCCACCGTGCCGTCACGCCGAGCCCACCGGCACCAGGCTGAACGCGCCCTCGTCCTCCTGGGCGTTGTGGAGCTTCAGCACGGCATACAGCCCGTACAGCATGCGCCGCAGCTCGACCACGTCCTCCGCGGTCGCGCCGCCGTCGACGGTGTCGAGGAGCCGTCTGACGCGCGCGACCTGGTGTTCGATCTCGGCATGCGTGCGGCTGAGCGCAGCGACGGCCTCCGTGGAACCGAGCGCGCGCGCGACCACGGGCACCAGCCGCTCCTCGTCCGCGCGTTCGTGCGGCAGCAGGTCGCTCTCGAGGGACGCGACCAACGCGCGGGCGTCGCCGAGATCGGGCCTCGCGCTCGTCAGGGCATCCGCCACGCTCGCGACGCTCTCGACGAGCGGCGCCAGGGAGTCGTGCTCGACGCGCAGCGAAGCGAGGGTCGCACGGTCCTCGGGAGACAGCACGATCGAATGCATGCGCGTGGGCACCACCGCGCGCAATGCGATCGCGATCGCGAGCAGGTCGATTGCCTCCTGGAGGGCGGCACCCGCGGTCGGCGACAGGTATCCCAGCGCCGCGGCGATCATCGCCACCAGCGACAGCCCCATGCCGACGGCGACGGCCTGCAGCGCGATTCGGCGTGAGCGACGCGCGATCAGCATCGCGTCGGCGAGCGCGTCGACACGATCGACGGTCAGCACCACATCCGCGGCCTCCGACGAGGCGGTGGATCCGCGGGCGGCGAGGGCGACGCCCACGTCGGCCGCCGCGAGCGCGGGGGCATCGTTGATGCCGTCCCCCACCATGACGGTCGAGCCGTGTGCCGCCTCTCGCTCAAGCGCGGCGAGCTTGTCCGCCGGCGTGCATTCGGCGAGCACCGCGTCGACCGCCACGATGCGTCCCACCATCGCCGCGACGTCGTCGCGGTCTCCCGTCGCGAGCACGATGCGCGAGACCCCCACGGCGCGCAGCGCACGCACCATGCGGGGCGCGTCGGGGCGAATGGGGTCGTGCAGGAGCAGCGCCGCCGCGACACGGCCGTCGAGTTCGACGAGCGCCGACATCGACCCGTCCAGGTCGGCCCGCCTGCGCACCTGGCGCGTCCACGCGTCGGGGCGCTCCCCCACGATCCACGACGGCCGACCCACGCGCACGCGCCGCCCGTCGACCGTGCCCGCGACGCCCTGGCCGTGAATCTCCTCGGCCGCCTCGGGCAGCTCGAGCGCGAGGCCGCGCGCACGCGCCGCCTCGACGATCGGACCCGCGAGCACGTGGGCGCTCACCTGCTCGAGCGAGGCCGCGAGGCGCAACGCCTCGTCGGCCGTCGCCTCACGCACGAGCACGTCGGTGAGCGTCGGGCGGCCCCGCGTGAGCGTTCCCGTCTTGTCGAAGACGACGACGCGCGCCCGCGCGAGTCGCTCGAGCGCGCCGCCACCCTTGATCACCACGCCCATCCGTGCCGCTCGCGACAGGCCGGACACGATCGCGATGGGGGCGGCGAGCAGCAGCGGGCACGGCGTCGCGACCACGAGCACCGCGACCGCCCGCACGGGATCGCCCGCGGCCCACCACGCGACACACGCGAGCACGAGCGTCAGCGGAACGAACGCGATTGCCCAGCGATCCGCGGCGCGCACGAACGGAGCGGAGGACGCCTGCGCCTGCTCCACGAGGCGCACCAGCGCCGCATAGGTCGACGTGGACGCCGTCGTGGTCGTGACGATCTCCACCGGCGCGCCGACATTGACCACTCCCGAGCGCACGTCGTCACCCGCGGGACGCGCGACGGGCATCGGCTCACCCGTGAGCGCGGCCTCGTCGAATGTCGAGGCGCTCACGACGCGCCCGTCGACGGGCACCACCTCGCCGGGGCGCACCAGCAGGCGTTCCCCGACCCCGACATCGTCCACCGACACGTCGACGATGCCGCCGGGCGTGACGCGTCGCGCGGTGCGCGGCGCGCGCGCGGTGAGCAGGCTCAGCTCGCGACGCGCGCGGGCGTCCGCGCGTGCCTCCAGGACCTGACCCGTGGCGAGCATGAGGGTGATGATCGCGCCAGCGAGGGGCTCGTCGACCCACAGCGCCCCCGCGAGCGCGAGCACGGCGATGACATCGACCGTGGGGCGGCGGTGGCGGGCGGCGTCCACGGTCGCCGCGAGAGCGAAGGCGAGCCCCAGCAGGGCTCCCGCGATCCACGCCGAGCGCGCCGCTCCGGAGAGCCCCGCCCACCACGCGAGCCCTCCCCGGCCAGCAGCGAGGCCGAGGTGACCAGCACGATCATCTCGAGGTGGCGCCTGAACCAGCGGCTCATCTGTCCACGGTAGGACGGCGACGCCGGCTCGCGGTGGGACGAAGGTCGCTCACCTGTGCGCGCGCGAAGCGCAGCAACGGCAGCGAGGCGAAGATCCGCACGTGGTCGGCGAGGCTCGCCTCGCCGTCGAGGAAGCGCAGCGTGCGGGCCGGCGGGTGAGCCGTGAGCATCGCGGCGAAGGCCTCGCGCACGGCGTCGGGATCCGCGCGGATCACCCGCAGCAGCGCGGCGTCGAGCAGCCGAGGCCAGCGCTCGGGCGCCGCGGCGCGACGAGGGTCGCGTTCGGCCACGAGCCGCCGCGCGATCCCCTCGCTGTGGCGCTGGATGCGCGCAAACGCGTAGCCCGTGCTCGCGCGCACCATTCCGGCACGCGCCCCGATGGGGACGATGCCCCCGCCGGGTCGGGCGGACGCGTGGGCGACGAGCGGGATGAGGCCCTCCTCGCGACCCGTGACGCGCGCGTCGGGCAGGGCGAGAGTGTCGCGCAGATACGTGGCGAGCTCGGCCTCGTGGCCGCCGCGAACCCGCCCGCGCGCGCCAGGGTGGACGAAGACGGTGCGCTCGACCAGCGCCGTCCGCGGCGACGACGGCAGCACGTAGACGAAGGCGACGCCGTCACGCTGGCCGGTGCGGAAGTCCATGAGGGTCACCGCGTCCCCATCGAACACGTCCCGATCGGATTCGACGTGGAGTCCCAGGAAGTCGAGATGAGGGGCCGACCGCGGATCGACCCGGGTGGCGCCGGGGCCCACGCTGTCGAAGACCCACGGCGCCCGCAGGCGCGTCACGCCGCCCCGCGGCATGTCGACGGTCACGACCCCGGCATCGTCCTCCTGCGCGATCCCGAGCGCGCGCCCGGCGACCCGCACGCCGCCGTCCAGCTCGGCCAGCGCGGCCTGCGCCGCCTCGGCGAGCGCGAAGCCGGTGATCGAGAGATACGTGTGGGGAGCGAGAGGGGCGTGGCGACGCCACGTGGGACCGGCCGCCTCAAGGTGGTGGAAGCGAGCGGTGGCGTGTGCGTCGAGCAGGCCCGCTCCGCGACCCCACCACGCCCACGACCGGTGTGCGTGCGGGTGGTCACCGTCGTCGACGATCGCGAGCCGCCCGCGCCAGCCGGCGTGTGCGAGATGGCACACGAGCGACAACCCCGCGGCGCCGCCTCCGACGATCACGGCGTCGAAAGACTCGGCGTCGACGGCATCGGCGTGGTCGCGTGACGTCACCGCCGTCTCCCCCGGTCGCTCGGCGGCAGTCTCGCAGCGGCCGCGCGCTCGCGACAGTGCCCATGGTCCCGGTGACTACCCGCCCCAGTCGCTGGCCGCAAGGCTGGCCCACAGCGGACGCTCCGGATCGTTGGTCGAGCCCTGATACGAGTACACCGCAACCGAGCCGAGCCGAGCGTCCGCGAGGCCCACCTGGGTGAGCGCGTCGCGCGGCGAGTTGAGGTAGCCGGCGATCCCCGGCACCACGGGGGTGCCCGTGCGGCGCTCGAGTCCCGCCTGGTAGTCGAGCCAGCGCCGCAGCCACGCCGACTGCTGGGCGTCCGCCTCGCGGAAGTAGTCCATGGGCATGAGGACATCGACCAGGTCGCGCTCGGCCCAACCCTCCCAGTCCTGGAGCGCCTCGCGGAACGCGGCCGTGTCCTCGAAGTCCCGCACGGACGACCCACCCGGCCCGTCCCCCCACGCGATCACCGCCGCCGAGAGCACGGCGTCGCTTCCCGCGGCATCGATCGCGCGGCCCGCGTCCGCGACGAGCGCGTCGACCTGGGCGCGGCGCCATCGCGACCACGCGGCGTCGTCCGGCGCGGGCGTGGCCGTGGTGCCCGTCGCCTCCCGATAGCGCGCGAGTGCACGCGGGTGATATCCGTGGCGCTGCGAGGCGTAACGGACGTAGTCGAGGTGAATGCCATCGACGTCGTAGTCCTCGGCGATCTCGCGCACGACGGCCGCGACGTGCTCGCGCACCTCGGGAAGCGCCGGATCCAGGTACTCGGTCCACTCGCCGTCGACCGTGCGCGTGACCCATCGGTCGCGCTCGGGCGCCGCAAGTCCGTGCTCGGCGGGCAGCCAGCCGGCGGGGGCGGGAAGGCCGTCGTATGCGGCGTGCCAGGTCGGGGCGACGGGAATCCACGCGTGCACCTCGAGACCCGCCGCATGCGCCTCGGAGATCAGCGTAGCGAGCACGTCGAGACCCGGTTCGAGAGCGGGGTCCGGCGTGCGGGGCAGGACGTCCGAGTCGTAGTACGCGTCGTGGCGGCGCACCACCTCCGCGACGATTGCCGTGGCACGCGCGCCGTCGAGCCGCTCGACCACCCGCGCGATGCCCTCGCGAGTCTTGAGCGACCCGTCGAAGAGGTGGACCCACACCGCCCGGTCGAGGGTGGCGGGCGCGGGCGGCTGGGGCGCTGGTGGCTGGGGCGCCGGCGGTGTGGGGGTAGGCGTCACGCGCGGGGCGGCGGTCGGGGTCGGCGTAGTGCTCGGGGCGACGATGCCGGTCGGAGTCGCGGACGGCCCGTGCGTCGGCAGGGGGTCGGGTATGGAGGTGGGTAGCGGGGTCTCGGTGACGCCGCCGCTCGGGGCCGCGCTCGGGACTGGCTGCGAGCCACCGGAGCAGCCCGTCGCCACCATCATCGCGGCGAGCATGCCGACAAGCCATCGTGGCCAGCGACGCCGCCGCAGGCGCCTCATCACCGGACCTCCTCGACGAGATCACTCTCAGTCTACGAGCGTGGAGACGACACCGCAGAAGTGCGCCTGGACAGATTCGAACTGTCGACACCCGCTTTAGGAGAGCGGTGCTCTATCCCCTGAGCTACAGGCGCCGGGGTGACCGCACCAGGGTACCCGCTCGCGCATCGGCCTAGAACAGGTGGTGGACGTGCTCCCTGCAGAAGCGGTCGTAGATGTCCTCGAGCGCCGCCATGGTCGCGGCCGGAAGCTCGGGGAACTCCGCGGCTTCGGCGTTGGAGCGCGCTTGTGAGGGCTTGGAGGCGCCGGGGATCATCGTGGCGACGCCCACCTGCGCGAGCCAGCCGAGCGCCATCTGCGACGTCGCCCAGCCCTCGGGGGTGAGCGCGGCGACCTCGCGGGCAGCCGCCACTCCCACCTCGAACGGGATGCCGGAGAACGTCTCGCCGATGTTCATCTTGGCGCCGTCGCGGTTCCACGTCCGGTGGTCCTCGGGCGCGAACGTCGTGTGCTCGTCGTACTTGCCCGACAGCAGCCCCGATGCGAGCGGCAGGCGCGCGATGATCCCGACACCCTTCTCGCGCGCCTCGGGAAGCACTCGCTCAAGCGGCTTGCGGCGGAAGATGTTGACGATGATCTGAATGGTGGCGAGGTCGGGCTGCTCGAGCGCCGCGAGGGCCTCGTCCACCAGCTCGACGGACACGCCCCACCGCGCGATCCGCCCCTCCTGCTGCAGCGTGCGCAGGTCGTCGTAGACGCGCTCGTCGCCGAACACCGCCGTGGGCGGGCAGTGCAGCTGCACCAGGTCGAGGGTGTCGACGCCCAGGTTCTCGCGCGAGCGGTCCGTCCACGCGCGGTAGTGGTCGAGCGTGTACTCCTCGGGGGTGTGCGGGTTCGCACGCCGGCCCATCTTGGTGATGACCGTGAACTCGCCGCGGTCCGTGCGGCCCGCAAGGAACCGCCCGATCGCCTTCTCCGAGCGGCCGTCACCGTACACGTCCGCCGTGTCGAAGAGGCGCGTTCCCGCGTCGGCGGCCGCCGCGAGCACCTCCTGCGCGGTCTCGTCGCCGACGGTGGCCCAGTCGCCACCCAGTTGCCACGTTCCGAGTCCCACCAGGGAGATCTCGCGTCCAAGATTCGGCACCGTTGTCGTCCTCATGGCTCCACGGTAGCCCGGTCCGGGAGCACTCAACGCCACGTCGGGACGCGAACCGGGGGATGCGGGGACGATGCCCGGGCCCACACACGACGAAGGCCGCCACCCGGGAGGGTGACGGCCTTCGTGGGGCGTGCGCGATCAGCCGGTGACGCGGACGTAGATCGGGTTCGACTGCCAGATCGGGCGGAACTGGATGGTCTTGCCGGGACGCGGCGAGTCGATCTGCAGGTTGGGACCCGCGTAGATGCCCACGTGGCCGGGCGACACAATCAGGTCGCCGGGCTGGGGGTCGGAGACTCGCGTGCCCACGTTGTAGTACGCGCCCGACGAGCGCGGCAGCGAAATGCCGAAGGCCCGATAGACGTACGACACGAATCCTGTGCAGTCAAAGCCGGACGGGGTGCTCCCGCCCAGGACGTAAGGCACGCCCACGTACTTGGCGGCCTCCGCGATGATCGCGGATCCGGAGATCGCGGCCTGCACGTTTGCGGACGGCTGGACCGTCTGCGTCTTCGCGACGGCCGTGGCTCCGCTGGAGGAGGACGAGGAGGCGGGGGCCTCCGCGACCGGCTCGGGCTCGGGCTCGGGCGGGGGCGGGGGCGGCGGGACCTTGACCTGCACCGTGGGGGTGTCGATCGTGTAGTCGCCGGCCTCCTCGTCGGTGGTGAGCGCGGGGATCGCTGCCACGTCGGCGGTGTAGGCCGAGGCGACGTCGACTCCGGTGTCAGTCTCGAGGGGTTCAGTGGTGACCAGGGCGGCCGCGGCGGCACCGGTCAGCGGGACCACGACAAGCGCTGCGCCCGCTGCTGCGGCCACGGCGCGCGTCTTGGCGCGCATGTATCCGTACTTCAAATTTCCGTTCCTTCCGCGCCGTCTGCGCGTCGATGTTTCTGTGCCCCGCCGCTCGCGTCATCTTCGAGCGTGTCCTCTTGTGAGGGGCACCGCGGAGTAAGTCTCCTTGCCTTGAAGGCCGTCGTTGTTACCGAAAATTTATCAAACATCCTCAAGAAGGCAAGCCGAAGATGTGACGAGCGTGCTCGCGGCCCATCACGAGACCGCCCTGAGTGCTCGTGATACCCACCCCGGCATCGGCCGGCGCGAGGCGCACGATCGCGCCTGGCAACACGCCGTTCTCGACCATCACCGCTAGTAGATCGAGGTCCGCCTGCGGGTGCTCGCCTATCCTGGTGAGTGTGACATCCGTCACACCGGCGTCGAGAAGGTCCGTCACGCGCCCCTCTCCGGCCGAGCGAGCTCCCTCGACGACACCGAGCTCGGCAAGCCCGGGAATGGGGTTGCCGTAGGGCGACACGGTCGGGCTGTCGAGGAGTTCGAGGAGGCGCCGCTCGACCCGCTCGCTCATCACGTGCTCCCAGCGGCACGCCTCGTCGTGGACGTGCGCGAGGTCCAGACCGATCACGTCGGTGAGGAGCCGCTCGGCGAGGCGGTGCTTGCGCATGACGCGCATCGCGACCTCCTCTCCGGCGGGCGTGAGTTCGAGATGACGGTCCTCCGACACGACGACGAGACCGTCACGCTCCATGCGCGCAATGGTCTGCGAGACCGTGGGCCCGGCGTGACCGAAGTGCTCGGCCAGCCGGGCGCGCATGGGCGTCACGCCGTCCTCGATCAACTCGTAGATAGTCCGCAGATACATCTCGGTCGTGTCGATGAGGTCGCTCATGACGAATAGCGCCCCAGGCCCAGGTAGCGCCAACCTGCCCCGATCCACGACTCGGCGGGGAGGCAGTTGCGGCCGTCGATGACGGTCGGCTTCGCGACCACGTCCTTGAGCGCCACGGGGTCGAGCGTGCGGAACTCCGACCACTCGGTTGCCACGATCACGACATCCGCGTCCGCGCACGCCTGCTGAGCGTTGTCGGCGAAGTGGAGGGTCGGCCACACGGCGGCGGCGTTGGCCATCGCCTCGGGGTCGAAGACCCGCACGTCGGCGCCGCCCAGGTGCAGACGACCAGCGATGTCGAGCGCGGGCGAGTCGCGCACGTCGTCGGAGTTGGGCTTGAAGGCCGCACCCAGGACCGCGATGCGGGCGCCCTTGAGCGAGCCGCCCGCCTCGCGCGCGGCAAGGTCGACCACGTGATCGCGGCGGCGCAGGTTGACGTCGTCGACCTCGCGCAGGAAACGCAGCGCCTGGCCCGAGCCGAGCTCGTCGGCGCGCGCCATGAACGCCCGAATGTCCTTGGGCAGACAGCCGCCGCCGAAGCCCAGTCCGGCACCCAGGAACTTGCGGCCGATCCTCTCGTCGTAGCCGATCGCATCCGCGAGGTCGGCGACGTCCGCGCCCGTCGCCTCGCAGACCTCGGCGACCGCATTGATGAACGAGATCTTGGTCGCGAGGAACGCGTTGGCGCTGACCTTGACCAGCTCCGCGGTCGCGAGGTCCGTCACCACGATGGGCGTGTCACGGCTGAGCGCGTCGGCATACACCTCGCGCGCGACCTCCTCGATCCGCCCCGGGTTGTCCTTGTCGACACCCAGCACGAGCCGGTCCGGCCGCAGCGTGTCCTCGACGGCAAAGCCCTCACGCAGGAACTCGGGGTTCCAGCCCAGCTGGGCCTCGCCCCCGACGGGGGCGAGCTCCCTCACGCGCGCCGCGAGGCGAGCCGCCGTCCCCACAGGGACGGTCGACTTGCCCAGAATGACGGCGGGCCGGGTGAGCCGCGGCGCAAGGGTCTCGATGACCGCGTCGACAAAACTCATGTCGGCGGCGTACTCGCCCTTCTTCTGGGGCGTCCCCACCCCGATGAAGTGGACGTCGGCGAACTCTGCCGCCTCGGCGGCGTCCGTCGTGAAGCGCAGCCGACCCGAATCGACGTGCTTCTTCAGCAACTCGGGCAGGCCCGGCTCGAAGAACGGGACCTCGCCTCGCTGCAGGCGCTCGATCTTCGCGGGGTCGATGTCGACGCCGATGACCTCGTGTCCGAGCTCGGCCATCCCGGCCGCGTGGGTGGCACCCAGGTAACCGGTGCCGAAGACGGAGATACGCAGTGACATGCGCCCAGGGTATCGGCCCCGGTCAGCGGGTGGGAGACGGCACCTCCACCACCACCGCGACGCCCGTGGACTCAACCTCGATCTCGCCCTCGGCGGCGGCCACAAAGACCGCCTCGCCGCGGGCGAGTTCTACCTCCTGGCGGTGCGTGCGCAGTCGCGAGGTGCCGGCGAACGTGAGGACGATGCGCGGGCCGGCGGGGAAGGTCGCTGTGCCGTGCTCAACCAGAGAGAGGGCGTACTCCTCGACCGGTGCGATGTAGCGCGCGACGGGCCCCTCGATGTGAGGGATGACACGCGGCGGCGGGGTCGGCGTGCCGTCCGTGAGCGCGATCAGCAGGTCCACGTCGATGGGCTTGGGCGTGAGCCCCGCGCGCACCACGTTGTCGGAGTTGACCATCACCTCAAGGCCCAGCCCCGACTGATACGAGTGGATGACCCCCGCGCCGGTGAAGCACGCCTCACGCGGCGCGAGGTGGACCACGTTGAGGGCGACGGCGACAAAGGCGCCCGGATCCCACGGGTATTGGCGTGCGGCGGCCGCTGCGATCGCGAGCGTCTCGGGCGCGCCGGGCGCCTCTCCCGCCGCGATGAGGGCGTCGATCGAACCGGCGGCCTCGGGGTCGTGCAACACCTCGGCGACGTAGTCGCGCAGCGCGACAGCGGGCTCCGTGCCCGCGTCGAGGAGGAGCGTCGCCCACCGGCGCGTGAGGGGAGTGCCGATCGTCACGAGGTCCCGCGCGACGGCGGCCACGGGCCGGAAGCCCGTGAGCAGCGTCATCGGCGTGAGCGCGACCACCATCTCGGGCTTGTGGAGCCGGTCCTTGAACGTGCGCCGCGGATCACCCATGGGCGTGCCGCGGCGGTCCTCGTCCGCATAGCCCGCGTGAGCCTGGTCGAGGGTCGGGTGCACCTGCAGCGACAGCGGCCGGGCGATGGCCAGCACCTTGAGGAGGTACGGGAGGCGCTCCCACCGCGTCGAGTGCTCGTCCCCCAACATCGCGCGCGGGTCGCTTGCGATCACGGCATCGAGGGGAACCGCAGCGGCGTGCGGATCGACGCGAGCGAGCGCCGGCGCGGACGCGTGCGCCCCCCACCATGCCTCGGCGACGGGCTCCCCGGACGGCTCGCAACCCACGAGGGACTCGATGACGTCGGTCATGCCCCACGCATAGCGCTGAAGGGCGGGTTGCAGGCGGTACACGCCCGCCATGATGCCAGTACCGGCGCCATTACAGTGATGCCATGACGGACATCATCGAGATTCCCGCGCACCTTCTTCCGCAGGACGGCCGCTTCGGATCGGGCCCCTCGAAGGTCAGCGACGCCCAGATCGCGGCGCTCGTCGCGAGCCAGCCGGGCGTGCTCGGCACGTCGCACCGCCAGCCGCCGGTCAAGAATCTCGTCGGTGACATCCGTGCGATGCTGACCGAGCTCTACGCGCTGCCCGAGGGCTACGAGGTCTTGCTCGGCAACGGCGGATCGACGCTGTTCTGGGACGCCGCGGCGTTCTCGCTCGTGCGCGAGCGCGCTCAGCACTGCGCGTTCGGCGAGTTTGGCAGCAAGTTCGCCAAGGCGACCGACTCCGCACCCCACCTCGCGGCCTCGAGCATCCTCACCGCCCCCGCGGGCGAGATCGTGCTGCCGCGCGCGGAAGACGGGATCGACACTTACGCGTGGCCGCACAACGAAACCTCGACCGGCGCGATCGCCCCCGTCGAGCGTCCCGCGGACATCGGGGACGCGCTGACGGTGGTCGACGCGACGTCCGCGGCAGGCGGAGTGCGGGTCGACATCGCCCAGGCGGACGTCTACTACTTCGCGCCTCAGAAGAGCTTCGCCTCGGACGGCGGGCTGTGGTTCGCGATCGTCTCTCCCGCGGCCATCGCACGCATCGAGGAGATCGCGGCCTCCGGCAGGTGGATCCCCGAGTCCCTCTCTCTCGCCGTGGCGCTCACCAACTCGCGCGCCAACCAGACCCTCAACACCCCTGCTATCGCCACCCTCGTCATGATGCGTGCGCAGCTCGAATGGATGATCGCCTCGGGAGGACTGGGCTTCGCCGCGGACCGCAGCGCTCGCTCCTCGGGGGTCGTGTACGACTGGGCGGAGCGGACCCCGTGGACTGAGACGTTCGTCACAAACCCTGCCCATCGGTCCCCCGTGGTTGCGACCATCGACCTGCACCAGAGCGTGGATAGCGCCGAGCTGCGTCGTCACCTTCGCGCCAACGGCGTGGTGGACATTGACCCGTACCGCAAGCTTGGCCGCAACCAGATCCGCGTGGGCGTCTACCCCGCGGTCGATCCGCGCGACGTCGAGTCCCTGGTGCAGTGCATGGACTACCTCGTGGAGAAATTGCTGACATGACCGAGCCGCAGGATGTGCTGGAGCACACGCGCCCTCGTCGACGCCACGCTCCGGCCCTCCTGCTCGGTGGGCTGCCCGTGGCGATCGCGTCCACCGCCCTCGTGGGCGCCTTCACCTACGCGCCGGGACCGCCTGTCCCCGCGCCGGTACCGTCGTCGCCCGCGGTCGCGGAGGCACCCACCTTCCGCGCGACGGTGGCAGCCATCGCGGCGCCCGACGTCGAGGTCGACATGGCCGACTCGACTCCCCGCATCACGGTGACGGTTCCGCCGCCGCCCGAGCCCGCGGCGCCGGCCGTCTCGAACGGGCGCCGCACGTCATCGGGGGCGCGACCCAGGCATCGTCCTCCCGCGGCTTCGCCGCGTACTGCGCGAGCCCCTCCTCCCCCGCGTCCGCGACGAGCGTCGAGGGACTGCTGAGCGCGGCGAACGCCGAGCGCGCGCGGCTGGGCTACGCGCCGCTGTCATGGTCGGGCTCCCTCGCCTCCGCGGCGACCGCGTGGTCGCAGCACCTCGCGGCGGCGGACGAGCAGACGAGCGAGATCGCGGACCAGCTCGCGCACAACCCCAACCGGCCGGGTGCCGAGAACGTCGCGATGGTCTACCGCTCAACGGGCTACGCGCGCTCGACCGCGATCGCGAAGATGCACGTGAACTGGATGTACTCCCCGGCCACTGCGCGAACATCATGAACCCCGCGTACACCCAGATGGGCGCGGGAGCGGCGTCGACATCCGACGGAACCACCTGGTACGCGACGGAGAACTTCCGCTAGCCGTCACTCGACCGCGTGGGCCCCGCGGGGCCCGCGCGGCACCCACACCGCGAAAGCGCCCGCCGTTGCGAGTCCCGCGCCGCCCACGGCAACAAAGCCCACGGGAAGCGCGATCAGCGCCCCCAGCGACACGATCGCGGGTCCGAGCAGTCCGCCCGCATCCTGCAGGATCATCCACAGGCCGGTGAAGACTGACCTGCCCTGGGCGGGCGCCACGTCCGCTCCGAGCGTCATGATGAGCCCCGAGCCCCAGCCGTTGCCGACTCCGAGGAGCAGCGCGGCCGCCGCGACCGCGGTCGCGCCCTCGGTCAGCGGCAACGCGAGCGTCCCGGCCGCCAGCAGCAGCGTGGAGGGAATCGCGGTCCACAGCCGTCCGCGACGGTCCATCACCGCGCCAGCGGGGTAGAAGAGCAGCATGTCGATGGCCGCGGAGATCGAGAAGATGAGCGTCGCGGCCTCGGGGCTGAGGCCCACGTGAGTCGCCCACAGCGGGATCACCGCGAGCCGCGCCTGACGCAGCGCCCCGGTCGCCACCACGGCGACTCCGAGCGTCCGCAGGAGCCGCGCGTTGTCGCGCGCCACGCGGGACAGCGGGAGGCGCGGCGGGCGCTCCGTCGCACGGGAGCCGGCCCTCATGCCACCCGACAGCCCCAGCGCGACCATCGCCGCGGCGACGCACACAGCCCCCAGCACGTACGTGGTGCGCACGCCGGCGATCGCGATGAGCGCGGCGCCGAGCAGCGGGCCGATGAAGTTGGCGATCCGCCACACCCCCGCGAGCGTCGTGAGTGAACGTGCCGTGAAGGCGGGACGAATCACGCCGAGGATCTGCTCTTGGCGCGCGACGTGATACGCCGCGTGGCCGAGCCCCACGAGCGCCGCCCCTGCCATGAAGGGGACGATGCCGGGGCTGGCTCCCGCGATCACGGCGCCGGTCCCCAGGACGCCGAGCGACAGCATCGCGGCTCGCGACGCCCCCGAACGATGTGCGAGGGCACCGCCCCACGCGGAGCCAGGGAGGCGTCCCGCCTGGTAGGCGGCCACGGCGAGCGAACCGAGCACCGCCGAATGGCCCATGCCGACCACGCTCAGCGCGAGCACGGGCAGGATCGCGCCGATTCCGATCTCGGCGATGAAGGTGGGGACGTAGGCGCGCGCGGCGAGCGCACGTGCGACGTCGCGCCGCGGACTGACCGGGCCGGGGGCCTGGTCAGTCAGCCGTGGTCTCCTCGGGCTCGGGTACAGGCTCGGGCTCGGGCTCGGGCTCGGGCTCGGGTGCAGGCTCGGGCTCGGGTGCAGGCTCGGCGAGATCGACGCTCACCGCGACCTCGTTCTCGAACACGGGGTCGGGATCGGGCCACTGGGTGGCTCCACGCTCGACGTCGGTCTCCGAGTGAGCCCCACAGCCGTGGTCGACGCTCACGACGCGACCGTCCGAGGGCGACCACTCGTTGGCGCATGCGCCGAAGCGCATGCGCATCGAGCCCGTCAGGGGGATGAAGAACGCGCAGGTCGAGCACGGCGAGGGCGACGCGATCGCGGAGGCCGCGGTCGGCCCGTGCGAGCCGCGGTACCAGCGGTCCGCCACGTCCGAGCGTCCCTCGGGACCCAGGACGCGCGCGCGACCGAGCCCCAGTTCCCAGTTCGCGACGCGATCCTCGTCCTCGTCGCCCGCCTGCCCGACGCCCGTCTGCTCGTAGCCCGGCACCAGCCGCGCGTCGTCGGAGATGTACGCGAGGACCATCGAGGGCTCGAGGTCGCCGGGGCGGATGCGCTCGGCCCAGGGAACCCACGCGGGGGCGAGCAGGGCATCGTCCGCGGGCACCAGGTGCGCCTCGCACACCGTCGCCGCCTTCTGGCGCGGGGCGCGAGCGAGCGTGACGGACCACACCCACCCGCGGTACCCGGGCATCGTGCACGCGAACAGGTGGGTGACCAGGCGCTCGCCCTCGACGTGCGCCGACAGGTGCTCGCCGACGGCCTCGGCGCCTCCCGCGACCTCCACGGCGACCTCGCGCGCGAGGTCGGTCGCTCCGATCAGGACGGCATCCTTCGCCATCAGACGTCCAGCTGCTCCGCGACGGCGCGCAGCACGGCGGCCACCTGCTTGCTCTTCGCGGGCTCGGGGTAGCGGCCCTTGCGCAGCGAGTTCGAGACGCCGTCGAGCATCTTGATGAGGTCCTCGACGATCACGGTCATGTCGTCGGCCGGCTTGCGCAGGTTGGCCGCGACCGAGGGACCGGGCTCGAGAACGGTGACGCTGAGCGCGGAGGGACCGCGGCGGCCGTCGGCCACCGAGAAGTCGACCTTCGCGCCCGGGCGGATGGTCACGCCGGCGGGCAGCGCCGATGCGTGGAGGAAGACCTCCGAGCCGTCATCGCTCGCGATGAATCCGAACCCCTTGTCGGAGTCGAACCACTTCACATGTCCGGTGGGCACATCAACCTCGTTCGTCCTGCTCGCGCCGCGTCTCGGCGCTCCGACGATTCTAGCGGGCGCCCGCGACCTGGGCCCCCGGAGCCTCCGTTCACACGCGGCGCGCCGGATGGCCTTTGCGCGCGACGGTCCGATGTGGGCAGACTGGAGGCGTTGCGGTACTCGAATCCACCTGAGGTGAACATGCCCCCGGCCACCACGCCAGCCTGGCTGTTGCCCGCATTCGTGCGGGAAGCGGTCGCCGCGGGAGCAACCGCATCCGAGGATGAGATCGCCGAGGCGGGGTCTCGGCTGCTGCGCCGCTGGGAGAACCCGGCCCGCCACTTCCACGACGTTCGCCACCTGGTCGAGTTGCTGACGCGCGTGGACGAGCTTCAGCAGGAGACGCGGCTTCCCCACTGCGTGAGGCTCGCGGCCTGGTATCACGGCGCCGTGTTCGCGTCGGATGCCGAGTCCGCATACGCGGCACGCGGCGGCGAGGACGAGGACGCCAGCGCGGAGTTCGCCAGGCTCGAGCTGAGGGTGTTGGGTCTTCCCGAGGCGAAGATCGACGCCGTCGCGACGATGGTCCATGGCCTGTCGCGCCACGCGATGGCCGCGGAGTCGCCCGATGCCGCCGTGCTGTCGGACGCTGACCTCGCGATCCTCGCGGCGGATCCGCAGCGCTACAAGGCGTATCTGCACGACGTGAGGGCCGAGTACGCCGAGATCCCCGAGGACCGCTTCCTGCGCAGCCGCAGGGAGATCGTCATGAAGCTGCTCGGGCGCGAGCGCCTCTACACGAGCCCGCTGGGCGCCAACTGGGAGTCGCAGGCGCGTCAGAACCTCACCGCGGAACTCGCACGGCTCGACAAGGCCATCGCGGCGATGTCCACGGCCCCCGACGCGGGACACCCCGTCCCCTGATCGCACGGCGCGCGGCGCGCGACGCGCCAGCCACTTCCTAGCCTCGGAGTCACCACGACCCGAGGAGGACACCATGCAGTATCACGTCGACGCGGCGGAGGTCTCCGCCGCCTCCGCCCGTGCCGCACGCTCGGCCGAGGCGATCCGTGCCGAGGTCGCGGGGCTCATGGCCCAGCTCAACGCCCTCGACTCCACATGGCAGGGATCGGCTGCGGCAGCGTTTGGCGACGCCCGCGAACAGTGGCGAGGCGCACAGGTCCACGTCGAGACGGCTCTCGACGCGATCACGACCGCCCTCGCGCACGCGGCGCGCTCCTACGAAGAGGCGGAGGCGACGGCGGCGCGACTCTTCTCGCGGTAGTCCCCTGTCGCCCGCCCACTCCCCGGCCGGGACGGTCAGGGCTCGCCGCCCGGCGCGTAGGCTCGACGCATGATCCTCATCGATCCGCCGTTGTGGCCCAACCACGGAACGGTGTGGGGACACCTGGTATCCGACGCTTCTCTCGCGGAGCTCCACGAGTTCGCCGCGAGGGCCGGGATTCCGCGACGCGCGTTCGACCGCGACCACTATGACTACCCCATCGCGCGCCGTCACGAGCTTGTCGCGATGGGTGCGACGGAGGTCTCGACGCGCGAACTCATCGTGAGGCTGCGCGCGTCGGGCCTCAGGGTCACCGCGGCAGAGCGTCGCGCGGGCTGAGTGGGCGGAGCGGACGTAGCGGTGACGCCTCGAACACGCCGATGGCCCCCGGGGACATCCCCGGGGGCCATCGGACGGTGGTTCGGCTGAGCTTAGAAGCCCATGCCGCCCATGTCGCCACCGCCGGCCGGCATGGCCGGCTCGGGCTCGGGCTTGTCGGCCACGACGGCCTCGGTCGTGAGGAACAGCGCCGCGATCGACGCCGCGTTCTGCAGCGCGGAGCGGGTCACCTTGACCGGGTCGTTGACGCCCGCGGCCAGCAGGTCCTCGTACACGCCGGTCGCGGCGTTGAGGCCGTGACCGATCGGGAGGCCCTTGACCTTCTCCACGACAACGCCGCCCTCGAGGCCGGCGTTGATCGCGATCTGGCGCAGCGGGGCGGTGATGGCCGCCTCGACGATACGCGCACCGGTCGCCTCGTCACCCTCGAGCTCGAGGGTGGCGAATGCGGTGGTGCCCGCCTGGATGAGGGCCACGCCACCACCGGCGACGATTCCCTCCTCGACGGCGGCCTTCGCGTTGCGGACGGCGTCCTCGATGCGGTGCTTGCGCTCCTTGAGCTCGACCTCGGTGGCCGCGCCCGCCTTGATGACGGCGACGCCGCCGGCGAGCTTGGCGAGGCGCTCCTGGAGCTTCTCGCGGTCGTAGTCCGAGTCCGAGTTGTCGATCTCGGCACGGATCTGGCGAACACGACCCTCGATCTGCTCGGCCGCACCGGCGCCCTCGACGATCGTGGTCTCGTCCTTCGTGACGACCACCTTGCGCGCCTGGCCCAGCAGCTCGAGACCCGCGTTGTCGAGTGACAGGCCCACCGACTCGGAGATCACGGTACCGCCGGTGAGGATCGCCATGTCCTGCAGCATCGCCTTGCGGCGGTCACCGAAGCCGGGAGCCTTGACGGCGACGGCCTTGAAGGTGCCACGGATCTTGTTGACCACGAGCGTCGCGAGGGCCTCGGACTCGACGTCCTCCGCGATGATCGCGAGGGGCTTGCCGGTCTGCATGACCTTCTCGAGCACGGGGACCAGGTCCTTGACGGACGTGATCTTCGACTCGACGAGCAGCACGTAGGCGTCCTCGAGGACGGCCTCCTGGCGCTCCGGGTCGGTGACGAAGTACGCCGAGAGGAAGCCCTTGTCGAAGCGCATGCCCTCGGTCAGCTCGAGCTCGAGGCCCAGAGCCGAGGACTCCTCGACGGTGATGACACCCTCCTTGCCGACCTTGTCCATCGCCTCGGCGATGAGCTCGCCGATCGCGGGGTCACCGGCGGAGATGCCAGCCGTCGCGGCGATCTCTTCCTTGGTCTCGACCTCCTTGGCCGCCTTGAGCAGCTCGGCGGTCACGGCCTCGACGGCCTTCTCGATGCCCTTCTTGAGGGCGATCGGGTTGGCGCCAGCGGCCACGTTGCGCAGGCCCTGCGTCACGAGCGCCTGGGCGAGGACGGTGGCGGTGGTGGTGCCGTCACCGGCGACGTCGTCGGTCTTCTTGGCGACCTCCTTGACGAGCTCGGCGCCGATCTTCTCGAAGGGCTCCTCGAGCTCGATCTCCTTGGCGATGGAGACACCGTCGTTGGTGATGGTCGGGGCGCCCCACTTCTTCTCGAGCACCACGTTGCGACCCTTGGGTCCGAGCGTGACCTTGACGGCGTCAGCGAGGGCGTTCATGCCCCGCTCCATACCGCGGCGGGCCTCCTCATCGAAGGCAATGATCTTTGCCATGGGGGTAGTTCCTCTTCCGATGGATGACGGTCCCCCACCGCCCGCGACGGACGGCCCGGATCGCGGCGTTCACGTCACGCCGCGCTCCGCACCTCGGCGGAGAACCCTAGGTCTGTTAGCACTCGGACCAGCCGAGTGCTAACGCCGATTCTGGCACTCTCCCCCGTCGAGTGCAAACGCCGAGAGGGTGTGTTCGCCCTCGGCGTGTGCGGGTCCGTCGGGTACTCGCCCGGCGGGTACGCGACGCGCTAGCGGGGATCGGTGACGATCTGCGCCTCGATGTCGGCGTCAGAGCTGGGCGTGCCCTGCTCGACCGCGTCGAAGCCGAGCAGCGACGCGACCTCGGCGGCCGTGTCGGCGAGCGACTCGTCCGCGTAGACCACGGTATTGACGTCGGGCTCGTCACCGCCCAGGTTGGCCGCGGTGACGTCGGTGAAGCCACCCGCAGTGAGGAGGTCCGCCTGACCCGCCGCAAGACCGCCGATTCCCGTGCCGTTGAGTACCGCGATGGGCGTGTCGAACACGATCACGGGCTCGGGCTCCGCGGTCTCGGTCGGCTCCGGCTCGGCGGAGGCCGTCTCGGACGGCTCGGGCGCCGCGCTCGCGGTCGGCTCGGTCGTCGGCTCGGTCGTCACGGTCGCGGACGGAGTGGGCGAGGCGCTCGGGTCGGCCGTCGACCCGCTGTTCCACAGGAACGTCGCGTAGAGGAAGGCCACGAGTCCCGCGGCGAGGAACACCAGCAGGGGCACCAGCAGGAGCGTCCACCACGGTCGCGGCGCACGGTGGACCCCGACGGGCCCTCCGCGCTCGGCGATCTCGTCGAACTCGTCGCGCTGGTACTCGTTGGTCACGCGGTCACCCTATCGTCCGGCTCGCAGGTGTGGGCTCACGCCTCGTCGGCGCCCGCGTGGCGGCCCCGCTGGCGTGCCGCGCGCATGCGTCGCAGCCGCTTGACCAGCATGGGGTCATGCGCGAGCGCGCCCGGCGTGTCGATGAGGGCGTTGAGCACCTGGTAGTACTGCGTCGCGGTCATCCCGAAGAGATCGCGCACCGCGTCCTCCTTGGCACCCGCGTACCGCCACCACCGGCGCTCGAAGGACAGGATGTCGGCGTCGCGCTCGTCGAGCGTGCTGGCGTCCACCACGCGTGCGGCTCCCGCGTCCATCCGTCCTCCATTCGTCGGACACCACGCTACCGGCGGGCGGCCGGCCCTCCGCGCAGGCGCGCGGGGCACCCGGCCCCGCCGCGCATCGTCCGCTCACTAGGGTGTCCGCATGGACGATGCCGGGGGCGACCTTCTCGCGACCGCCGGACTGGGCGACGGGTGGGAGGCGGCGCTGGCGCCCGCGGCGCCCGCCCTGCGCGAGCTCGAGGCCTTCCTGCGCGCCGAGCCCGCGTTCCTGCCCCCGCGCCGGCGCTCCTGCGGGCGTTCTCGTTGCCACTCGCCGATGTGCGCGTGCTGATCGTGGGTCAGGATCCGTATCCCACCCCGGGGGACGCGGTGGGGCTGAGCTTCGCGGTCGCGCCGGGGCGTCCGCTGCCGCGCTCGCTGCGCAACATCGCGCGCGAGCTCAAGGAGGACACGGGCGAGGAGCTCACCTCGGGAGATCTCACACACTGGCACGCTCAGGGCGTCATGCTCCTCAACCGCGTGTTGTCGGTCGCCCCTGGGGAGCCGGGTTCGCACCGCGGGCGCGGGTGGGAACACGTGACGATGCTCGCGATCGAGTCCCTCGCGACGCGCGGCGGCCCCCTGGTGGCGGTCCTGTGGGGCAACGATGCCAGGGCCCTCGCCCCCGCCTTCGCGGGGGTCGCGCGAGTCGAGAGCGCGCACCCGAGCCCGCTCAGCGCGTCGCGCGGGTTCTTCGGCTCGCGCCCGTTCTCGCGCGTGAACGCCGCGCTCGAGGCGCAGGGGGCTACTCCCGTGCGGTGGGGGACACCGCGCTAGGGAGACGTGGAGCTGGCAGCGGGACTCGAACCCGCAACCCCCGCTTTACAAGAGCGGTGCGCTACCCATTGCGCCATGCCAGCCGGGCGACGCCAGGATAGGACACCCGGCGCCGCACCGTGAGACGGCGGCCTAGGACAGGCCCTCGAGGTACTCGCGCAGGACGCCCGCCGTGAAGTAGTCGACCGACGGTGCGGAGTCGTCCGAGTTGAGGATCACTCCGTCGGCGAAGTCGCCGGTGGTGGAGACGCGGACGGACGGGGTGCCACCCACGCCATCCTGCGATCCCTGGTCGGTGGCCGCGGTGACCCACTTGCGCATGTCGGCGTTGTCGAGGGCGTTCGCGACGTCCTCGGGAACGCCAGCGTCGATCGCGATCTGCGCGATCTGCTCGTCCGTGAGGCCGGTGGTGTTCTCCGCGGGCTGGTTGGCGAAGAGCGCCGCCTGGAACTCGAGGAAGTGCTCGGGCGCCTGGTCGGCGACCACGGCGGCCGCGCCCGCGGCGCGGGTCGAGTACTGCGAGCCGCTCGAGAGGCGGTCGAGGATCGAGATCGGGTGGTAGAAGACCTGGATGGTGCCCGCCTCGCGCAGCTCGTCGAGGTCGGCGGCATTGGTCTCCTCGAACACGTTGCACACCGGGCACAGGAAGTCGAGGTAGATGTCGACGCGAGGCGCGTCGGTCGGGACGTCCACGCCCACGACGCCGCCCGTGCCCACCGGGATGCCGCCCGTCGCGTCCGCGCCTGCCGGCTGCGTCGCACCCTCGGCGCCGAGCTCGGGCACCTTGCCCTGGTTGACGATGAAGAAGATGAGCGCACCGAAGAGCGCGAGTCCCACGATCGAGCCCGCGACGATCATGAGGGTGGTCCGGCGCTCCTGCGCCTTCACCTGAGCCTGCGCCTGCGCGCGGGCCGCGGCACGCGCGTCACCCGCCTTGTTGTTCTTGCTCGACATCTGTCTCTCCAGGATTGGGTGTGCTTGGGAAGAAATCTAGACGATGCGCCTCACGCGGCCCGCATCCAGCGGTCCAGCGAGAAGCGGCTGCGTGGCCAGATCGCGAGATACGTGCCCATCGCGACAAAGCCCAGGCGTTCGGCCAGGTGAACGGGGTAGTTGGTGGTTCCCTCCTCGACGTCGCCGCCGCCGCCAAAGCAGCCGCAGTCGATCGAGTAGCCCTTGACCCACACCCAGATGACGCTCACGAGGAATCCGG
The DNA here is from genome assembly GCF_030296675.1 of Demequina sediminis. Classification (GTDB taxonomy): domain Bacteria; phylum Actinomycetota; class Actinomycetes; order Actinomycetales; family Demequinaceae; genus Demequina; species Demequina sediminis. The sequence goes on from NZ_AP027736.1 coordinate 1,655,924, forward strand.
CCATCATGAGCAGCCACACCAGGGACGCGAGCCGGGTGAACAGGCCCGCCAGCAGGAAGATCGCGAGCAAGAGCTCGAGGAAGGGCAGCATCGTCCCCACGAACGGGACCACGGCCTCGGGCAGCAGGCGGTACGCGCGCACCGCGCGGATCGACTGCGGGATGTCGACCAGCTTGGGGATCGCGGCGGCGATGAGGATGCCCGCCATCCCGAGCCTCACGATCAGGCTCAGCCACGGCTGAACGGTCCCCCAGCGGCCTGCCGGCGCCTCGACGGCTGCCTCGGCGGTCTCCGTGCTCATCCCCACCCCTTCTCGCCGCGCGTGCGGACGCACTCACGGTTGTCGTTGACCGGCGAACGCCCGGGGCGCCGCGATTGTTCCGGGTACAAGTGTCCGGCCGTCAGGACGATGCCGTGGGCAGGTCGGGCAGCGGCCACCAGGCGGCCTCCGGAGAGACGTACACGCCGATCACCGCGACGAGGATCGCGACGATCGCGACGAGGGTCCAGGCGACCCTCAGGCCGCTCGTGGGCGAGACGGCGGCCGCCATCCGATGGGCGCCCTCGCGCGTGCCGGCCATGAACGGCCCGTAGCCGAGGGTGATCACGGCGACCACCGCGCCGAGCGCGAGCGCCCCCGCATGGCCGTAGTCCTGCGCGTCGCGGGTGCCCCCGAGCACCGTCCCCGAACTCACGAGCCACCACGCTCCCGTCGCGGTTCCCGCGCCGAGCGCGGCCGCGGTGAGGATCGCGGGGACGCATTCCGCCGCGGCACGCAGCGTGTGCCACGGCAGGCCGAGCGTGTGAACCACCGAGTCGGCCGTCCGCCGATGGCCTCGCTTGACCCGCGCGGCCTCGATGGCCAGCGCGCGCCGGTAGACGCCGCGCGCGAGGATCGCCACGGCGGCGAGGACCAGGAAGGTCATGATCGGCGCCAGCGGCGCGGCGGCGATCGCCACGAGCGCGGCCCACACGAGCAGCATGCGGCGGCGTGGCGCGCGCGGCGCGGGCTCGGCCTCCGGCTCGAGGTCGCCGCGCTCGTCCCACTCCCCGTCGTCGTCCCCTTCGTCGTCGCGTGCGGTCGTGTCGTCGCCACCCGCGGCGACATCATCCACGCGCTGCTCGCCGCTGGGCAGGACCGCGGTGGGTGCGGCGCCCTCGGGCGTTCCTCCCGACCAGCCCTCCATGCCCACCGGCGCGACCGCGGTCGCGGGAAGCGACGTCGACATGACCTCGGTGGCACCGCGCAGAGCGGCCACCACGTCGCGCATCCCCGGGCGCGCGGCCAGGTCGCGACCCAGCGCGGCGCGCAGCGCCTCGGCTCCGGGCACGGGAGGCAGCCGCACCTCGGCCTCGAGCGTCCGGCTGATGGCGCCGGTGCCCGATCCGAAGGGGGCCTGCGCGGTCATCGCATACGCGACGGTCGCCGCCCACGACCAGCGGTCCGCCTGCGTGCCCGGCTCGGCGCCGTCGATGACCTCGGGGGCGACGTAGCCCGGCGTGCCGCTCACGAGCCCCTCGCGCGTGAGACGGCTGTCCTCCGCGCGGTGAGCGAGCCCGAAGTCGATGAGCACCGGACCGTCGGGCCCCATCATGATGTTGGACGGCGTGACGTCGCGATGAATGACGCCTGCGGCGTGCGCGGCCTCGAGCGCGGAGGCGGTGCGCTCGGCGAAGTCCGCGAGCGCGTCGCCCGTGAGCGGTCCGTGGCGCTGAATGTGGTCGAACAGGGTCTCGCCCGCGACGAGTTCGAAGACCACGAAGGTCTCGTCCTCGTCGAGCTCCGCGTCGAGGATGTGGGGGACGGCCGGGTGGCGCAGCGACTGCAGCGCGCGCACCTCGCGCGCAAGCCTGGCCGCCGCGACCTCGTCGTCCTTGGCGTCGACGAGTTTGAGCGCGGCCTCGCGTCCGGACTGGTCCGCGACGCGATATACGGAACCGGATCCTCCCGTTCCCAGGCGCCCCAGGATGCGGTAGCCACCGACGGTGTCGCCCACCTCGCGCTGGAGTCCGGCCATGGCCCCAACCTACCCGGAGCATCGTCCCTCGCTCTCCGGCGCATGACACGGGGTTCCTGGTCCCGCACGCGGTGTGAGAGTATGGGTGGGCCGAGGCGACTGCCTCGGCAAGTGTCAGTGTGGACACACACAACGGCATTTCTTCACTACGGATCGTCCGGCACGTACCTGCCGGTGAAGGGAAACACGGCCATGGCCACCGTTACCTATGACAAGGCGTCGAGGATCTACCCCGGCACCGAGCGCCCCGCGGTCGATGCACTCGACCTCCAGATCGCCGACGGCGAGTTCCTCGTTCTCGTTGGCCCCTCCGGCTGCGGAAAGTCCACGTCGCTGCGCATGCTTGCGGGCCTCGAGGACGTCGACGCCGGATCCATCTGGGTGGGCGAACGCGACGTCACCCACGTGCAGCCCAAGGACCGCGACATCGCGATGGTGTTCCAGTCCTACGCGCTCTACCCCCACATGACCGTTGCGGACAACATGGGCTTCGCGCTCAAGATCGCCAAGGTCGAGAAGTCGACGATCCGCGAGCGCGTCGAGGCGGCCGCGAAGATCCTGGACCTCACCGAGTACCTGGACCGTAAGCCGAAGGCCCTCTCGGGTGGTCAGCGTCAGCGCGTCGCCATGGGCCGTGCGATCGTCCGCCAGCCGCAGGTGTTCCTCATGGACGAGCCGCTGTCGAACCTCGACGCCAAGCTCCGTGTCCAGACCCGTACCCAGATCGCCGCCCTCCAGCGTCGCCTGGGCACCACCACCGTCTACGTGACCCACGACCAGGTCGAGGCCCTCACCATGGGTGACCGCATCGCGGTGCTCAAGGACGGCGTCCTCCAGCAGGTCGGCACCCCGCGCGAGATGTATGACACCCCCGCGAACGTGTTCGTGGCCGGCTTCATCGGCTCGCCCGCGATGAACCTCTCGACGTTCCGCGTCGAGGACGGTCACGCGATCGTGGGCTCGGCCCGTGTCCCGCTCGAGCGCGAGGTCGTCGCCAAGATGACCGCAGCCGACAACGGCGACGTGGTGCTGGGCTTCCGCCCCGAGTCGCTCGACCGTGTCGCCCCGAACACGCCCGGCGCGGTGCCGGTCGAGGTCAACGTCGTGGAGGAGCTGGGCTCGGACGCGTTCGTGTACGGCAACATCCCCGCACCGGTCGCGACCGGCAAGGACGTCACCGTGGGTGGATCGGGCGACGTGATCGTCCGCGTCGACCCCCGCGACGTGCCCGGCAAGGGTGAGACCATCTGGGTCACCATCCGCCCGAACGAGCAGCACGTGTTCTCCGCCTCGACGCAGCAGCGCCTCACCCCGCACGCGGTCAAGACCGCGGCGTCCGGCGCGATCAAGGCGTAACACTCGCAGGTCATGAAGGAGGCGGTCCCCTCGGGGGCCGCCTCCTTCTGCGCGTGCCGGGGTGGGCATCGTTCCCCCCGGCTGGCCCTCGCTAGGCTGAGGACATGCCGCACATCACCGGGGCCGCCGATCCTGCCTTGATGGAGCTCCCGTGGGAGATCCCGTTGTCCGCGTGGCCGGAGGACCGCATCGCCGCGCTGCCGCGAGGACTGTCGCGCCACGTGGTGCGGTTCGTCCGCCACGGCGCGAACGTGCTCGCCGTCAAGGAGACCAACCGCGAGATCGCGTACCGCGAGTTCGAGATGCTGCGGGGGCTCGAGCGCATGGACGCACCCTGCGTGAAGGCCGTCGCGGTGGTGACGCAGCGGCGCACCCCCATGGGCGAGGAGCTGTCGGCCGCGCTCGTCACGGAGCACCTCGCGTTCTCACTCCCCTATCGCGCGCTCTTCTCGACCGCGCTGCGCAAGGGCACGCTCAACCGCCTCATCGACGCGTTGTCGGTGCTGCTGGTGCGCCTTCACCTCAACGGCTTCTACTGGGGCGACGTGTCGCTGTCGAACGCGCTGTTCCGGCGCGACGCGTCCGAGTTCTCGGCCTATCTGGTCGACGCCGAGACCGGCGAGCTGCATGAACGCCTCACGGACGGCCAGCGCGGCTACGACGTCGAGATCGCGACGACCAACATCATCGGCGAGATCCTGGACCTGCAGGCCAACGAGGACCTCGACGAGGGCATCGACCCGTTCAAGATCGGCGAGCGCCTCGAGAGCAAGTACACGAAGTTGTGGAAGGCCCTCACCGAGACCGAGGTCTTCGACTCCAACGTCCCCTTCCACGTCTCCGAGCGCGTGCGCCACCTCAACGAGATGGGCTTCGACGTGGGCGAGCTCGACATGCTGTCCACCCCTGACGGCACGGGACTCAGGATCCGCCCGAAGGTGGTCGACGCCGGCTTCCACTCGCGCCGCCTCATGCGCCTCACGGGGCTCGACGTGCAGGAGAACCAGGCGCGACGCCTGCTCAACGACCTCGACGAGTTCCGCGCCGTCCACCCCGATGTCGCGGACGACGAGGCCTTCGCGGCCCACGAATGGCTCACCTCGATCTTCGAACCCACGGTGCGCGCCGTGCCGCGCGAACTGCGCGGCAAGCTCGAGCCGGCGCAGGTCTTCCACGAGGTCCTCGACCACCGCTGGTATCTCGCGGAGGCCGCCAACGAGGATGTGCCGATGCCGGTGGCCACGGCTTCCTACGTCAAGAACGTGCTGCCGCTGCGTCCCGACGAGCGCGCCGTGCTCGGCCGCTCCCTCGCAGAGATGACGGCGGAGCTGCCCGCGCTCACCGACGAGGTCGGCACCGAGTTCGAGCGGCGAGACCCCTTCGAGAACGACAACACGTACGCGTGGGGCGAGGTCCCCGTGCCCGAGAACGCCCCGCCGCCGCAGGTCCAGCGCGTCACGACGCGCGTGGCTCCCCCGGAGCGCGCCCCGCTGTCGGGAGAGCTCACCCAGCGGCGCCAGCGCGCGGAGGCCGCGGCGGCCGCGGAGGCGGACGATGCCGAGGCCGCCGAGGAGACGGGCTTCTAGCCGGCGGCTGCCGCCGCCTTCGCGGCCTTGGACGCCTCGTAGAGCGCGATCGATGCCGCGACCGAGGCGTTGAGGCTCTCCGTGGTCGCGGCGATCGGGATCGACACCACCTGGTCGCACGCCTCGCGCACGAGCCGGGACAGTCCCTCGCCCTCCGCGCCCACGACGATCACGAGCGGGCCGTCGAGCAGGCTCGACTCGTGCAGGTCGACCTCGCCGTCACCCGCGAGGCCGATCACGAACAGGCCGGCCTTCTTGTAGTCCTCGAGCGTGCGCACCATGTTGGTGACGCGTGCCACGGGGATGCGGGCCGCGGCTCCTGCCGAGACCTTCCACGCGGCCACGGTCATGCCCGCCGCGCGGCGCTCGGGCACCACGACGCCCGACGCGCCGAATGCCGCGGCGGAGCGCACGATCGCACCCAAGTTGCGAGGATCCTGGATGCCGTCGAGAGCAATGATGCGCACCGGCGAGGCGGCCTCCAGCAGGTCCTCGGGGTGGGCATACGCGTACGGCGGCACCTCGAGCGCGACGCCCTGGTGAGGAGAGCCGTCCGCGAGCGCGTCGAGGCTCGCCTTGGTCACCTCGCGCACGGTGAGCCCGTGCTCCACGGCGAGTGACACGATCTCCGTCACACGGTCATCGGCGTCGATGCGGTTGAAGACGTGCAGCGTGTGAGCCTTGAGGCCCCCGCGCAGCGCCTCGAGCACGCTATTGCGGCCCACGACCAGCTCGAGCGAGCCGGAGGTGCGGTCGCGCGGCGTGGTCTTTCCGCGCGTACCGGGAGCCTTGGCGGCGTCACGCTCGGAGCGCTGCTTGGCCTTGTATGCCTTGTGATACGGCCGGTCCTCGGCCTTGGGCGTGGGGCCCTTGCCCTCGAGCGCCTTGCGGCCGTGACCGCCGGTGCCGACGCTTGCGCCCTTCTTGGAGCCCGCATTGCGGGTCGCGCCACGGCGCTTCGAGTTCCCAGCCATGGCTCAAGGGTACTGGGGGCGGCGCATAGGCCGCCGCGCGCAGCCAGACATACGCACGGCTCCGCCACACGCTTTCGCGGCTCCGCCACACGCGGCTCGGCGTGTCGCCGGCGTGTCGCGGCCAGAGTCCGTGATCTGGACCATTCCCCGGGGGACTTGTGTGGCGGAGCCGCGAGAGGGCGGGTAGTCAGGAGTCGGCGGCGAGGGACCAGCGTGCGCCGTCGGCCGCGTCCTCGATGACGATGCCCGCGCCGGCCAGGCGGTCACGGATCGCGTCCGCGGTGGCCCAGTCCTTGGACGCACGCGCCGCGGCGCGCGCGTCGATGTCCGCGCGTACCAGGAAGTCGAGCGCGGCCATCGCGGTGTCGGACGCACCCGCGCGCTCGGCGGCCCACTCCGGAGCGGCCGGGTCCAGGCCCAGGACATCGAGCATCGCCCTCGCGCCCACGAGGGCGCCCGCGACCGCGGCATCGTCCCCCGCGGCGAGAGCCGCGTTGCCTGCTCGCACGGTCTCGTGGATGACCGCGAGCGCGCGCGGCACGCCAAGGTCGTCGTTCATGGCCTCGACGAAGCCCTCGGGGAGGGTCGCGGTCGCGAGGTCGGTCGACGTCGGGGCACCGACGCGCTCCGTGGCGCGCGAGACGAATCCCTGGAAGCGCGCCCACTGGGCGGACGCCTCGTCGAGGGTCGACGGCGAGTACTCGAGCATCGAGCGGTAGTGCACCGCGGCGAGCGCGAGCCTCAGGGCGGCGGGCTCGTGCGGCTCGAGGACCTCGGACACCAGCAGCCCGTTGCCCAGGGACTTCGACATCTTGGCGCCCGACTGCGTCACCCACGCGGAGTGCATCCAGAGGCGCGCGAAGCCGTAGCCCGCCGCACGCGACTGCGCCTGCTCGTTCTCGTGGTGGGGGAAGCGCAGGTCGAGGCCGCCGCCGTGGATGTCGAACTCGTCGCCCAGATAGCGCTGCGCCATCGCGGAGCACTCGATGTGCCAGCCCGGCCGTCCGCGTCCCCACGGCGACTCCCACGACGCTGTCTCGGGCTCGCCGTCCTTGCGCGCCTTCCACAGCGCGAAGTCGCGCGGGTCACGCTTGTCGTCTGCAGGGGCGTCGGGGGCGGGGGTGAGGTCCTCGAGCGCCTGGCGCGTGAGAGAGCCATATGCGGCGTAGGAGCGCACGTCAAAGTAGACGCTGCCACCGTGTTCGTAGGCGTGGCCGTTGTCGATGAGGCGCGCGATGATCGCAATGATCTCGGGGATGTGGCCCGTGGCGCGCGGCTCGGCGGCGGGGGGCTTGACCCCGACCGCGGCGTACGCGGCCTGGAACTCGCGCTCGTAGCGCAGCGCCCACGCCCACCACTCCCAGCCCGCCTCGGCGGCCTTGGCGAGGGTCTTGTCGTCGATGTCGGTCACGTTGCGCACCATGCTGACCTGGTAGCCCGAGCGCTCGAGCCAGCGCTGGAGCACGTCGAACGCGACGGCGCTGCGCAGATGACCCACATGCGGCGAGCTCTGCACGGTGGGTCCGCATAGGTAGATGCCCACCTTGCCCGGGGTCAGGGGCGCGAACTCGCGCTCCTCGCGGGTAGCGGTGTCGAACAGTCGCAGGGTCACCCGCCCAGGCTACCGGTCGGGCGCGTGCGGGGGATGCGAGACGTGCGCGCCCTAGGCGGGGAAGACCAGGGCGGTCGCGATCGCCGCGATGCCCTCGCCTCGACCGGTGAGCCCCAGTCCGTCAGTCGTGGTGCCCGCGATGCTCACGGGCGCGCCCGCCGCCACCGACAGCACCGACTCCGCCTCGGCACGGCGCGGAGCGAGCTTGGGGCGGTTCCCGATGACCTGCACGGCCACGTTCCCGATCTCGAAGCCCGCCTCGCGCACGAGCCGCGCGCTCTCCGCGAGCAGCGCGACCCCCGCGGCACCGGCCCACTCGGGCCGTGACGTACCGAAGTTCGCGCCCAGGTCGCCCAGCCCCGCGGCGGACAGCAGCGCGTCGCATGCGGCGTGTGCGGCGACATCCGCGTCCGAGTGCCCCTCGAGACCGGGCTCCCCGGCCACGCGAGGCCGGCGAGGCGCAGCTCGCGGTCGCCGCCGAAGGCGTGCACGTCGACGCCGATTCCCGTCCGGGGCATGTTCATGTCCACTCCACCGCCACATGTTCGGCCAGCGCGAGGTCGCCGGCATGCGTCACCTTGAATCCCCACTCGTGGCCCTCGACCGCGACCACGCGGTATCCGAGCGCCCGCGCGAGAGAGGCATCGTCCGTCGCGCCGGCACCGCCGCGCGCATGAGCATCCGCGAGCACGTCCGCGCGGAAGGCCTGGGGGTCTGGACGATGCGAAAGTCGCCGCGATCAACCGGCTCTCCAAGTGCGCCGTCGGGCCCCGGAGCGGACACGAGCGTGTCGACCACGGGGACCACGGGGATCGCGCCGTCCGCGCCGGCCTCGACGGCGGCCGCTACCGCGCTCATGGTCGCCGGCGGCTGGAACGCGCGTGCGGCATCGTGCACCATGACGATGTCGGACGGCGCGAGCGAGAGTGCGGCGAGGCCGGCTCTCACCGAGTCCTGCCTGGTCTCACCCCCAGCGACGATGCTGACGTCGAGACCCTCGAGAGCCTCGCGGAAGGCGTCGAGATGAGTCGGCGGCGCCGTCACCACCACGGTCGAGGCGACCCGCAGCATCGCACGCACCGCGTGGACCACGAGCGCCTCGCCCGCGACGGGCACGAGCGCCTTGGGAAGGGTGGACCCGAGCCGGGTCCCATATCCGGCGGCCGTGACGACGGCCGCGACGGTCACGAGGCGAGGACGGCGTCGAGACGCTGCTCGGCGACCGGCTCCTCGCACTTCTCGGCGAGCGCGAGCTCGCTCACGAGGATCTGGCGCGCCTTGTGGAGCATGCGCTTCTCGCCGGCGGAGAGGCCCTTGTCATTGTCGCGACGCGACAGGTCACGCACGACCTCGGCGACGCGGATGACGTCACCGGACGCGAGCTTCTCGACGTTGGCCTTGTAACGGCGCGACCAGTTGGTGGGCTCCTCGATGTAGGGCTCGCGCAGGACGCCGAAGACCTTCTCGAGTCCGGCCTGGTCCACCACGTCGCGCACGCCGACGAGGTCGACGTTTTCGGCGGGAACCTCGATGGTCAGGTCGCCCTGGGCTACCTTGAGCTTGAGGTAGATCTTCTCCTCGCCGCGGATGACGCGCGTCTTGATGTCCTGGATCTGGGCCGCCCCATGGTGGGGGTAGACGACGGTCTCGCCAACGACGAAGTTCATGGTGGAGTAATCCCCTTCTCGACGGAACTCCATTCTACCATTGCGTATTTGCCCCATAACAGAAGCATCCTGCCTGCATTCGGGCCTATGGTCCCTCACGGGCGGCGCGAGCGCCGTTGCGCAGGTGGTCCCCGCTCGCACGCACCGACTATTCTTCGAGGGACGTTCCCCGAAAGGACCCGCCGTGAAGCTCCCCGCACGACTCGTCTCGGTCGCCGCCCTCGCCGTCGTCGCGGCCGGCTGCAGCGCGATCAACCCCATCACCACGCAGCAGGCGTACGACGCCTCGGACGGCGTGAGCGTCGAGATCGGCGACGTGCGCGGGCTGAACCTGCTGGTCATCACCGAGGCCGAGGGTGCGCCCGCCTCGCTGATCGGCGCCTTCACGAACACCGGCGACGAGGCGGTCGAGGTCGCCGTCAGCCTCGATGGCGAGACCATCGCCATGGTCGAGGTGCCCGCGCGGGGAACCGTGCGCCTGGGAGCCGAAGGCGACACGCAGGTGACCGGAACCTCGACCGCGGCGCCCGGCCGCAGCCACGAGATCACGCTGCAGACCGATGCCGCGGGCCAGATTGTCGAGGAGGTGCCGGTGTTCGACGGCACCCTTCCCGAGTACGCGGGCGAGCTGCCCGCGTAGGCAGCGCCGTCTCGCGGCTCCGCCACACGCCACACCGGGCTCTCTCGCGGCTCCGCCACACCGGGCTCTCTCGCGGCTCCGCCACACCGGGCTTCTTCGCGGCTCCGCCACACAAGAACCCGGCTCCGCCACACGAGCCGCCCGGGGCATCGTCCGGTAGCAGGGACGATGCCGGCCACCCTACTCTCCCCGCAGACCCCGACGGCCCCGCCGTGTGGCGGAGCCGTCGGGGTTCGCGTGCGGTGACGCGCGACGCGCGAGGTCAGGCGCGGATCATCCGAAGCGGCCCGAGATGTAGTCCTCGGTGGCCTTCTCCGACGGCGTCGAGAACATCACCGGGGTGTCGTTCATCTCGATGAGCTTGCCCGGCTTGCCGGTGCCCGCGATGTTGAAGAAGGCGGTGCGGTCGGACACGCGCGCGGCCTGCTGCATGTTGTGGGTCACGATCACGATCGTGTAGTCGTTCTTGAGCTCCTGGATGAGGTCCTCGATCGCGAGGGTCGAGATGGGGTCGAGAGCCGAGCAGGGCTCGTCCATGAGCAGGACGTCGGGCTTGATCGCGATCGCGCGGGCGATGCACAGTCGCTGCTGCTGACCGCCCGAGAGCGACGAGCCGGGCTTGTCGAGGCGGTCCTTGACCTCGTCCCACAGGTTGGCGCCTCGCAGCGAGCCCTCGACCAGGTCGTCGGCGTCGCCGCGCGACATGCGCTTGTTGTTGAGCTTCACGCCGGCCAGCACGTTCTCCGCGATCGACATCGTGGGGAACGGGTTGGGGCGCTGGAACACCATGCCCACGTGGCGACGCACGGCGACGGGGTCGACGCCGGAGTCGTAGAGGTTGATGCCGTCCATCAGCACCTCTCCTCGACGCGCGCGCCGGGAATGACCTCGTGCATGCGGTTGAGGGTGCGGAGGAAGGTCGACTTGCCGCAGCCCGACGGGCCGATGAACGCGGTCACCGACCTGGGCTCAATGGCGAGCGAGATGTCCTCCACGGCAAGGAAGTTGCCGTAGTAGACGTTGAGGTTGTTGACGTCGATGCGCTTGGCCACAGTGATTCCTTTACCGGCCGGACTTGGGGGAGAAGTAACGAGAGATGAGACGTGCGATGAGGTTGAGCGCCATGACGATGAGGATGAGGACCAGCGCGGCCGCCCACGCGCGGTACTCCGTGATCTCACCCACGCACGGGATACCAGGGTCGTTGCACGGCTGCACCCCTTGCGCCACTCGGACACGATGTAGACCGGCAGCGCCATCATGCGGCCGTCGAAGAGGTTGAGGTTCATCGAGTCCGCGACACCCACCGCGATGAGCAGCGGCGCGGTCTCGCCGATCACTCGCGCGATCGCGAGCGTCACGCCCGTGGTGATGCCCGCGATCGCGGTGCGCACCACCACCTTGAGGATCGTGAGCCACTTGGGCACACCCAGCGCGTACGCGGCCTCGCGCAGCTCGTTGGGCACCAGCTTGAGCATCTCCTCGGACGAGCGCACCACCACGGGGATCATCAGCACCGACAACGCGACGGCTCCCACCATTCCCGTCTTGGTGCCCGGCCCGACGATGATCGCGAACACCGCATAGGCAAACAGACCCGCGACGATCGACGGGATGCCCGTCATCACGTCGACGAAGAACGTCACCGACCGCTTGAGCCAGCCCTGGCCGTACTCGACCAGGTAGATCGCTGTGAGCAGGCCGATGGGCACCGAGATGACGGTCGCGGCCAGCGTGATGAGCAGCGTGCCCCAGATCGCATGGATGATGCCACCCTCGGGCATGCCGCCAAAGACGCCGCGCATCGACTGCTGCAGGAAGTCGAGGTTGAAGTTGCTGTCCCCGTTGGCGTCGATGAAGAAGCGGTCGAGACCGCGCGTCACCACGGTCACGGTGAGCCACACCAGCGGAATGACGGCGAGGAGGAAGGCCAGGTACACGACGACGGTCATGCCGCCATTGGCAAACTTCCTGCGCCCGCTGAGGCTTCCGAGCGGGGAGGACGGGGTGCGGGGAGACGATGCGGTGGTGGCCATGTCAGTTGGCTCCAGAGAACTCGGCGCGGCGGGAGACAATCCAGCGCGCCAGCATGTTGACGAGCAGCGTGATGACGAAGAGCGCGAGTCCGAGCGCGATGAGCGCGGACACTCCCTGCGTGTTGGCCTCGGGGAACTGGCCCGCGATGAACGAGGCGATCGTGTTGTGGCTCGACGCGTTGAGGATTCCCCACGAGTAGCTGAGGCCCACCGACAGGATCATGTAGACCGCCATCGTCTCGCCGAGCGCTCGACCCAGCCCGAGCATCGTCGCCCCGATCATTCCTGAGCGACCGAACGGGAAGACCGCCATCCGCACCATCTCCCAGCGGGTGGCGCCCATCGCGAGGGCGGCCTCCTCGTGGAGCTTGGGGGTCTGGAGGAAGACCTCACGGGTCACGGCCGTGATGATCGGGATGATCATGATCGCGAGAACGATGCCCGCGGACATGGCGACGCGCCCGGTCGAGGAGATGGTGCCGTCCTCGGCGGGGGCGAAGAGGGGGATCCAGCCCAGGTACGTGGTGAGCCACTCGTAGAAGGGCTGCAGCACGGGGATGACGACGATCGCACCCCAGAGCCCGTAGACCACCGAGGGGATCGCGGCGAGCAGGTCGATCAGATAGCCGAGCGTCTGTGCGAGCTTGCGCGGCGCGTAGTGCGAGATGAAGAGCGCGATGCCGACCGACAGCGGGGTCGCGATCAGCAGGGCGATCGCGGAGATCAGAACCGTGCCGAAGACGAGGAATCCGGCGAGCTCGAGGAGGCTCTGTCCGTCGTCGGGACGGATCCAGGAGATCTTCGCCGCGACCTCGCCCGAGGTGTCGGTCAACGCGGGCCACGCCTCTACGAGGAGGAAGGTAGCGACCGCCGCCAGGGTCACGAGAATGAACGATGCTGCGGTGGCGGACAGGCCGAAGAAGACCTTGTTGGCCGCTGTCTCCGTCTTCGCCGTGAGCGGCGTCGAGTCGGGGGTCACGCCTGATGCGTTCTGGGTGGTGGTCACGCTCGATCTCCCGAGGAAGGCGGACAGACGGGTGGTGGACTCATCCTTGCGGACGAGTCCACCACCGGTCCAATCCTGGGTGTGTTACGCGGCCGCGATCTCGTCGAGGATCGAGGTGATCTTCGCGGACAGGTCCGCCGAGATGGGCGAGGAGCCCGCGGCCGAGGCGGACTTCGCCTGACCCTCTGCGGAGGCGATGTACTTGAGGAATCCGGTCACGAGCGCGCGCTCGGTCTCGTCCTCGTACGACTGGCACGCGATCGAGTAGGACACGAGCACCAGTGGGTAGGCGCCCGCGGCGGTCGTGGTGCGGTCGAGGTGGATCGCGAGGTCGTTCTCACCGTTGGTGCCCTCCGCGGCGGGAGAGGCGTCGACGACCGCGGCGGCAGCCTCGGCGGAGAACGGCACGTACTCCTCGCCGACCTTCAGGGCGACGGTGCCGAGCTCGCCGGCGCGCGAGGCGTCCGCGTAGCCGATGGTGCCGACGTTGTCCTGAACGATCTGGACGAGGGCCGAGGTGCCCTGGCCCGACTCGCCCGCGGCGCCAACCCAGTCACCCGAGGGCTCCTCGCCCCAGGTGGTCGAGGCGGCGGCGAGGTACTCGGTGAAGTTCTCGGTGGTGCCGGACTCGTCGGCGCGGTGGACGATCGTGATCGCGGTGTCGGGGAGCGTGACGCCCTCGTTCTGCGCTGCGATGGCCTCGTCGTTCCAGGTGGTGATCGTGCCGTTGAAGATGTTCGCGATGGTGTCCGCGTCCATGTTCAGGGAGTCGACGCCCTCGAGGTTGAAGATCACCGCGATGGGCGAGATGTACATCGGGAGGTGGATCGCGCCGCTGTCGCCGTCGCAACGGGTCATCGCGAGCGCGTACTCCTCCTCGTCCATCTGGGCGTCCGAGCCGGCGAACGAGGTGGCGCCGTCGAGGAACTGCGTGCGGCCACCGCCCGAGCCGACCGGGTCGTAGTTCACGGTGACGTCGGGGTTGAGCGACTGGAAGCCGGCGCGCCAGGCCTCCATCGCGGACTCCTGCGACGAGGCGCCGGCACCGTTGATCGAGCCGGCGAGCTCGACAGCCGCAGCGGTCTCGGAAGTGCCGGGGGTCGCGGACTCGTTCTCGGCCGGGGCCTCGTTGCTCGCGGTGCACGCGGCGAGCGAGAGCGACAGCACGGCGGCGGTCATGACCACGCCGGTACGGGTGACAAGCTTCACTTCGGTTTCCTCACGTTCATGGGGTCCCGGCTCATTGCCGGATGACGTTCACGTTAGGCACGCGAGGTAACGGCTCGTTGGGGGGATTCTGAACGCAAGGTGAACTTCGGGTGAACCCGGCATCCCGTGACCGAATCGTGACCGTCTGCCCCCTGCGGTTCCCCCTCCAGCCCCCCGCCCCCGGCTGAACGGCGCGGCTCCGCCACACAAGTAGCCCGGCATCGGCCCGTCTGGGCGCCCGCGCTGCGCGACACGCCGACGACACGCCGATGCGCGTGTGGCGGAGCCGCGAACTGGTGTGGCGGAGCCGCGGGGGTTGGGCAGGGGTTGGGCAGGGGTGGGGCGGAGCAGGGGTTGGGCGGAGCCGCGGGGGTGGGGCGGGGTGGGGCGGGGTGGGGCGGGGTCAGGCCTCGAACGTGTAGCCCACGCCGCGGACGGTCTGGATCAGCACGGGCTCAGCCGGGTCCGCCTCGACGCGACTGCGGATGCGCTTGATGTGCACGTCGAGCGTCTTGGTGTCGCCGAAGTAGTCCGAGCCCCACACCCTGTCGATGATCACCTGTCGCGGCAGCACGCGGCCGGCGTTCTGGGCCAGCAGGTGCAGCAGAGCGAACTCCTTGGGCGGCAGCGATGTCGTCTGCCCCTCGCGCGTGATCTGGAGGCGCTCGGGATCGAGCGTGATGCCCGCGACGGTGAGCCGCTCCGGCTCGTCGACGATATCCCGCTGGCCGGCCGCGTAGCGCCGCAACACCGCGCGCACGCGCGCCACCAGTTCGCGGCCGGAGTAGGGCTTGGTGACGTAATCGTCGGCACCCAGCTCGAGGCCGATGATCCTGTCGACCTGGTCGTCCTTGGCGGTGACCATGATGACGGGCACGTCGGAGCGCTCGCGGATCGCCTTGAAGACCTCGGGCCCGGACATGCCGGGCAGCATGAGGTCGAGGAGCACGAGGTCGGCGCCGTCGCGCACGAAGGCCTCGAGGCCGGCAGTGCCGGTCGCGGCCAGCGCGACGGCGAAGCCCTCCCGCTCGAACAGGTACTGCAGCGAGTCGCGGTACGACTCCTCGTCCTCGACGACGAGGATGCGCGCCTCGGTCATGATGCCTCCTGATGTACGGCCAGCTTGAAGGTGAACGTGGATCCCACGCCGGGCTCGGACCACACGGCGACGGAGCCCGAGTGTTGGAGAGCGACGTGCTTGACGATGCTGAGGCCCAGTCCCGTGCCGCCGGTGTCGCGGGATCGGGCGGGGTCGGTGCGATAGAAGCGCTCGAAGATGCGCTCCTGGTCCTTGGGGTCGATGCCGATTCCCCTGTCGATCACGGCTACGGCCGCGACGCCGTCGCGCGCGTCGACCGAGATGGCGACCTCGGCGCCCTCGTCCGAATACTGCACCGCGTTGTCGATGAGGTTGCGCAGCGCCATCACGAGCAGGTCGCGGTCCCCCAGCACCGTGGGTCGCTCGCGCACGTCGGTGACCAGGCGGATGTTCCTGGCGTCGGCACCCAGCCGCGCGGCCTCGACCGCCTCATGGACCACGCCGTCGAGAGCGAGCACCTCGTGCTCGAGGAGCGACGCCCCGCCCTGCAGGCGCGAGATCTCGATGATCTCCTGGATGAGCTTGGACAGCCGCCGTGACTCCTTGCGCATCTTCTTCGAGAAGCGCCGCACCATCTCGGGGTCGTCGGCGCCCTCCTCGATGGTCTCTGCGAGCAGGCTCAGCGCGCCGATCGGCGTCTTGAGCTCGTGAGAGACGTTCACCGCGAACTCGCGCCGGGACTGCTCGGCGGCGCGCGCCTCGGTGTTGTCGTTGACCACGGCGAGGCAGAGGTCGTCATCGAGCGGAGTCACGCGGGCGTGCACGAACCGCGGCGTGCCGAGCACCCCGCGCTGGACCGCGATCTCGTCCTCGAGGGGCTGGTCACGCCGCCAGGCCTCCTCCGCGAGGTCGGCAAGATCCGAGTTCAACGCTCCGTCGGGCCGCGCGACACCGAGCACCGCCGCCATGTGGTTCGAGAACGCGCTGCGCCTGTCGCGCCTGATCACCACGGCACCGGACTGCAAGACGGACATCAACTGACGCGTGCGGTGCGGCACCAGGGTCGCGGCCGCCTGCAGCCTGCGGCCCCGAATGTGCAGGTACGCGGCCGTGACCGCGGCCCCGAGGGCGGCGCCCACGATCGCGGCGACCCACACCTCCGGACTCATGGGCACACAGTAACCACGCCGATGCGGGTTCACCCAATGTTCACGCGCGCCACCGATTGTTCACCCCCTCGGCGGGGCGACGCGCGCATCGTCCCTCGCACCAGTGCCAGACTGGGAGGGCTAAGCCAGAAGGAGAGCCATGCGCACCCTGTTCAATGCCGAGATGTCCGAGCTCGCGGACGACCTCATCGCGATGGCGCGTCACGTCGAGACCGCCATCACCCACGCTTCCGACGCACTACTCACGGGCAACGTCGAGCTGGCGCAGACCGTCATCGCCGAGGATGCCGCGCTCGACGAGCTCGAGGGCCTGGTCGACGAGCGCTGCGTGCTGCTCATCGCTCAGCAGCAGCCCGTGGGCCTCGACCTGCGCACCATCATCTCGTCGCTGCGGATCTCCGCATCGCTCGAGCGCATGGGTGACCTCGCGCAGCACATCGCCGAGTCCGCCCGCCGCGCCTACCCCGCGTCCGCCGTGCCCGAGTCTCACCGCGAGATCCTCGAGGGCATGTGTGCCGCGGCGAAGGAGGCCGCGTCGGAGACCGTGCGCCTGCTCGAGACCCGCGACCTCAACGTGGCGGCCGCGATCGTGTCGGACGACGACAACCTCGACGCGCTGCACTCGCGCGCCTACAAGGCGATCATCGACGGCTCGTACACGGGCTCTCCGCAGGAGACGCTCGACCTCGCGCTCCTCGCCCGCTACTTCGAGCGCTTCGGCGACCACGCCGTGGGCGTGTCCCGCCGCATCGTCTACCTGGTGACGGGCGACCACTCGGGCGACCGCTCCAAGATCTGAGCCCTCGCGAGACAACGAAGCGCCCCCGACCTCGCGGTCGGGGGCGCTTCGCTTGTGTGGCCTGGGGTTACTTCTTGCCCTGGTTCGCGACGGCCTGGATGGCCGCAGCGGCCGCCTCGGCGTCGAGGTACGTGCCGCCCGGGTTGGTGGGCTTCAGCGTCTCCTCGTCCAGGTGGTAGACCAGCGGGATGCCGGTGGGAACGTTGACGCCCACGATGTCGTCGTCGGCGATGCCGTCGAGGTACTTGATGATCGCGCGCAGCGAGTTGCCGTGCGCGGCGACCAGGACCGTCTTGCCGTCCTTGAGGTCCGGAACGATCGCGGACTCCCAGTACGGAAGCGCGCGCTCGAGGACGTCCTTGAGGCACTCGGTCTTCGGGATGGCCTCACCGGCGTAGCGCGGGTCGCCCTCCTGCGTGAACTCGTTGGTGTCCGAGATAACGGGCGGCGGCACGTCGTACGAGCGGCGCCAGATCATGAACTTCTCCTCGCCGAACTGCTCGAGGGTCTCGGCCTTGTTCTTGCCCTGAAGGTCGCCGTAGTGACGCTCATTGAGGCGCCAGTCGCGCTTGACGGGGATCCAGTGACGGTCCGCCGCGTCGAGGGCGAGGTTCGCGGTCATGATCGCGCGACGCAGGAGCGAGGTGTGCACCACGTCCGGCAGGATGCCCTCGGACTTGAGGAGTTCGCCGCCGCGCTTGGCCTCCCCCAGCCCTTCTCGTTCAGCGGGACGTCCACCCAGCCGGTGAACAGGTTCTTTGCGTTCCATTCGCTCTCGCCGTGGCGGAGCAGGATGAGGGTGTAGGTCATGGTGCCCAGCCTAACCGGAGGCGCGACCCGTGCGGGTGTGGCCAACGTCCCGGCGCCCGGCCTTCTCGCGTGCGGCGTATCAGACCGCGATGACGCATGCGGGGCTCGTGACCTCCGCCACGGCACACGGCAGCTGCGCGATGTCGCCGATGCCCCGCTCGGGCGGCAGTCCCACCACGTCCGCGAGCGCATACGCCCTCACCCGGTGGCCCCGCTCCTCCCCCACCAGCAGCCTGTCGCCCACGACCGCGAAGTACCGGGGCCAGTGGCCGGCGTCGAATGCGCCGCGATACGTGAGCTCGCCCTCGGGTGCGACGTCGAACACGCTGATGACGTCGGCCCCGCGCACGCTCACGAGCACAAGGTCGCCGCCGTGACGGCGTGACTCGGCCGTCACGAGCGCGACGTGCGCGTCCTGCGGCTCGGCCGAGCGCGCGGGCGCAAGGGTCGCCGGTGTCTCCGCGACGACCTGCGCCGTCGCGCTCGCCGCGTCCCAGCGCAGCGTGCGCAGCACGTGGTCGAGCTCGCACGTCACGTAAATGAGATGGCCGCGCACCGCGGCGTGGCGCGGACCGGCCCCCGGAGGGAACGTCGCGGCGATCCCGTCGGACTCAAGCAGTCCGTCCTCCAGGATGCGGTAGCGGCGCAGCTCGTCGGTGCCCAGGTCGCACACCAGGAGGTGCCCCCGCCCGGCGCGAGCACCGCCGAATGCGCATGGGGTCCCTCTTGGCGGTCCTCATTCGGGCCCGAGCCCGCGTGCGAGAACGACTGTGCCGGGGCATCGTCCACCGGCAGGCCGTCCTCGCCGAGCCGCACGACCGCGAGGTCGCCGCTCGAATAGTGGCTGACGTAGAGCGTGCGTGCGTCGGGGGCGAGCAGGAGGTGACAGGCGTCCGCGCCGCCGGTAGACAGCGACGCGACGATGCGCGGGCTGGCGGGGCGCGAGACATCCAGCACCGTGAGGGTGCTGGCGGGCAGTTCGCTCGCCGCGTAGGCGAGCGGAAGCCGCGGGTGGGCCAGCAGGAAGGACGGCGCGGGCAGGTCGAGGACCTGCGCCGCACCACCCACGCCGGTGCCGGCCTGGGCCCAGATGCCCTCGCCCAACCCGGCGGGAGTGCCGAGCCCCGCCGCCGGGTAGGTGCCCCAGAGCAGCGTCACCACACCGTCCTACTGGGCGGCGTCGTAGGCCTCGCGGACCTTGGCGGGGATGCGTCCACGCTCGGGCACCTCGACGCCGTTGGCCTTGGCCCACGTGCGGATGGTCGAGGCGTCCGACGCGGCGCGACGCGAACGCGCGGGCGACTTGCGGGCGGACACCCGGCGGCCAGCCTTGATCCACGGCGCGAGGGCGTCGCGAAGCTCGGCGGCGTGGGCCGCGGTGAGGTCCACCTCGTACGACGAGCCATCAAGGGCAAATGCGACAGTCTCGGTGGCTGCCGAGCCGTCGATGTCGTCCACCAGAACAACCTGAACCTTCTGAGCCACGGGGAATTCCTTTCACAGGGGGTGACCCGATATTCGCACCTTTGACTTAGGGCGTCAATTTGATGCCATGCGAAATGCCCGGGAATAAATCGCGCGCGGAGAATTTTGGACCTCGGTGCTGTATGCGCGGCGGTGCGAGTGGGGACTACGCCGCGGGCGGCTCGTCAGGAGCCTCGGCGCGATCCTGTGCCGACAAGGCGGCATCCTCGCGGGCGAGAGCGGCCCGCTCATTGCGATCCGCACGAATCACGGCGCGGATCGAGAACCAGAACAGCAGGCCCACCCCGATCGACGGGATGATGCCGACGGTGACCGCCACCCACGTGTCCACGTCAGTCCTCGGTGGGCTTGACCAGGGGGAAGAGGATGGTCTCGCGGATGCCCAGTCCGGTGAGCGCCATGAGCAGGCGGTCGATCCCCATGCCCATGCCGCCGCTCGGCGGCATCGCGTACTCCATGGCGGTGAGGAAGTCCTCGTCGAGGCGCATCGCCTCGTCGTCGCCCTGCGCCGCCATGAGTGCCTGCTGCTCGAAGCGCTGGCGCTGGATGACAGGATCGACCAGCTCCGAGTACGCGGTGGCGAGCTCGAAGCCCCGCACGTAGAGGTCCCACTTCTCGACGATCCCAGGGATCGACCGGTGGTCGCGGGTGAGGGGGCTGGTCTCGACGGGGAAGTCGCGCACGAAGGTGGGGGCGCTCAGCGTCGACCCGACGTGGTGCTCCCACAGCTCTTCGACCAGCTTGCCGTGGTTGATGCGCTTCGGGTCGACGCTGAGCTCGACCGCGTCGCACAGGTCCTGGAGGCGAGCGACCGTCGTGTCGGGCGTGATCTCCTCACCCAGCGCCTCGGAGAGCGAGCCATACATCGTGAGGCTCGTCCAGTCTCCCGACAGGTCATATTCCGTGCCGTCGACGAGCGTCACCACACGGGTGCCGAAGAGATCGTCCGCCGCACCCTGCACCAAGTCCCGCGTGAGGGTCGCCATGGTGTCGTAATCGCCGTAGGCCTCATACGCCTCGAGCATGGAGAACTCGGGCGAGTGCGAGGAATCCGCGCCCTCGTTGCGGAAGTTCCTGTTGATCTCGAAGACCTTCTCGATTCCGCCCACGGCGGCGCGCTTGAGGAATAGCTCGGGGGCAATCCTCATGTAGAGATCGATATCGAACGCATTCATGTGCGTGATAAACGGACGGGCAGCGGCGCCGCCCGGCTGCGTCTGCAGCATCGGCGTCTCGACTTCCATGTAGCCGCGCGCGTGCAGGCTCTCGCGCAGGCTGCGCATCATCGCGGCGCGGTTGCGTGCGGTCTCGCGCGCGAGCGGCCGCGCGATGAGGTCGACGTAGCGCTGACGGACGCGGGACTCCTCCGAGAGTTCCTTGTGGAGCACCGGCAGCGGGCGAAGCGCCTTCGCGGCGATCGCCCACTCGTGAGCGAAGACCGACACCTCTCCGCGTCGCGACTTGATCGCGCGCCCCTTGGCGAACAGGTGGTCGCCCAGGTCGACGTCCGCCTTGAACGCAGCGAGGGATTCCTCTCCCACCTCGGCGAGGCTCAGCATGATCTGCAGGCGCTCGCCCGCGCCGTCCTGGATCGATGCGAAGCACAGCTTGCCGGTGTTGCGGATGAACACCACGCGGCCCGCGACACCCACGATGTCCTGGGTCTCTTCGCCGTCCTCGAGGCCCGCGTAGGTCGCCTTGACGTCCGCAATCTCGTGCGTCCGGTCCACGGCGACGGGGTAGGCCTCGCCTCCCGCGGCGATGATCCGGTCGCGCTTCTCGCGGCGCACACGCATCTGCTCGGGGATGTCCTCGGCGGGGGCGGGGGCGCGGCGGGCGCGGCGGTCTGCTCAGTCACGGCGGCAAGTCTATCGGCGGCGGTGAGTGCGGCACTCATGGGCCTCGGGGTCAGGCGAGGTCGAGACCCAGGTCGACGATCGGCGAGCTGTGGGTCAGCGCGCCCACCGACATGAAGTCGACGCCCGTGGCCGCGACGTCGCGCACGTTCGCCAGCGTGAGGCCTCCGGTCGCCTCGAGCCACACCTTGCCCGTGCCGCCCGGCCCACCCTCTCCCGACTCGCCCTCTCCCGACCCGCGCTCGCCCGACCGGACCTCGGCCGCCAGCGCGGCCATGGCATCGGCGCTCATGTTGTCGAGCATGAGGAAGCGCGCGCCGGCAGCGATCGCCTCTCGCGCCTGCGCGGGCGACTCCACCTCGACCTGCACGGGGACGTCGGGGAAGCGCTCACCGATGCGCGCGATCGCGGCCGCGACGGAGCCCGCGGCGACGATGTGGTTGTCCTTGACCATCGCGCAGTCGAACAGGCCCATCCGCTTGTTCGTCCCGCCGCCGACGCGCACCGCGTACTTCTCGAGCTCGCGCAGGCCCGGCGTGGTCTTGCGCGTGTCGAGCACGCGCGCACCCGTGCCCTCGAGCGCGTCCGCCCAGCGACGCGTGTGCGTCGCGACGCCCGACGCGCGCGACAGCAGGTTGAGCAGGGTGCGCTCGGCGATGAGGACCACGTGTCCGGGCCCCTCGAGGCGCGCGACGACCCCCCGGCGGGGAGGCGGTCCCCGTCGCTGGCCTCGCGCGTCACGTGAGGGGCGGGCAGGCTCAGCCGCTCGGCGACCTGCGCGAGGGTCTCCTCGATCGCGTCGATGCCCGCGAGGACGCAGTCCTCGCGTGCCGCGACCACGCCCGCGACGCGCGCCTCGGGAGCGATGGTCGACTGGGTGGTGACGTCACGGCCCGGGTCGCTGCCCAGGTCCTCGTCGAGAGACGTGCGGACGATGCGCGCGAGCGCGGCGCGGTCGAGCGGGGCGATCGTGGCGGCGGCCAGGGCAACTTCCTCGGGATGCGGGACGCGAGTCATGGGGCCATTGTGGCGCGGCGCGGCGTGGTCGCGGGCGCGGAGGCTCTCGGGGGCGCGGGAGCGGAGGCTCTCGGGGGCACGGGGCAGGTGGGGACTACGCGCGGCATACCCGGGACCTTTCGGGCATTCCCCGATATACCCCCACGGGGTATCCTGATCCCCACAAGCCGACCCCATCTGGAGGATGCGATGGCCGAGATTCACCTGTCCGCGGAGGAGATGGACCCCGTGGTCAAGCGCCTGCGCCGCGCCCACGGCCAGCTCGCGGGAGTGCTGAAGATGATCGACGAGGGTCGCGAGTGCGCCGACGTCGTGACCCAGCTCGCGGCGGTGTCGAAGGCGATCGACCGCGCCGGATTCACCATGATCGCGACCGGCCTCGAGCAGTGCGTGCGCGCCGACGAGGACACCACGGAGGCCAAGGAGCGCCTCCAGAAGATGTTCATGTCGCTGGCCTGACGGCCGTCGCGGAGCACCTGGGACCAAGGTCGGAATATACCCCCGGGGGTATCTGTTAGCATGGGTGCAACCCCCCTCACCGGAAGGACTCCCATGCGCATTATCGTGATCGGAGGCGTCGCCGGCGGCATGAGCGCCGCGGCCCGCGCCCGCAGGCTCAACGAGCAGGCCGAGATCATCGTGTTCGAGAAGGGCAAGTACGTCTCGTTCGCCAACTGCGGGCTGCCGTACCACGTGGGCGGCGAGATCGAGCAGGAGTCGTACCTGCTGCTCCACTCCCCCGCCTCCCTCAAGGCGGAACTCGACCTCGACGTGCGCATCGAGCACGAGGTGATCGGGATCGACCGTGACGCACAGACCGTCCTGGTCGCGACCCCCGAGGGCACCGAGACCTTTGAGTATGACGCGCTGGTGATGTCCCCCGGCGCGGACGCGATCCTGCCCCCGATCGACGGCATGGACCTGCCGCAGGTGACGCACCTGCGCACGGTCGACGAGGCACGCGAGCTCGCGGCCCGTGCCTCGACCGCGAAGCGCGCGGTCGTGATGGGCGCCGGATTCATCGGCCTCGAGACCGCCGAGGCGTTCCGCCACCGCGGCCTCGACGTCACCCTGGTCGAGCTCGCGCCGCAGGTGCTGCCCCCACTCGCGCCCGAGATGAGCGCGCTGGTCGAGAAGGAGCTCATCGCTCACGGCGTCGACGTCCGCGTGGGCGTGGCGGCGACGGGCGTGCAGGCGAACTCCGCTGCCGGGGACTCCGCTGCCGGGGGCTCGGCTGCGGACGATGCCGCGGTTACCGTCGCGCTGTCCGACGGCTCGAGCGTGCCCGCGGACATCGTGGTGGTCTCTGTGGGAGTGCGCCCCAACACCGCGCTGGCACGCGAGGCGGGCCTCGAGCTCGACCCGCGTGGCGCGATCCTCGTGGACGAGCGTCAGCAGACCTCGGACCCGCACATCTGGGCCGCCGGCGACGCGATCGCCGTGCGCCACGGCGTCACCGGCCAGGTCGGACCCGTGCCGCTCGCGGGCCCCGCCAACCGTCAGGGCCGCCGCGCCGCCGACGCGATCATGGGGCGCGCCGACGCCGCGCAGCCCGTCCTGGGCACCGCGATCGTGCGCGCCTTCGACCTCACCGCCGCCATGACGGGCGCGAGCCCGCGCATGCTCGACCAGGCCGGCATCGAGTACTTCGTGGTGCACACCCACCCCGGGAACCACGCGGGCTACTTCCCCGGCTCCGAGGTGCTTCACCTCATGGGCGTATTCTCCCCCGAGGGGACGCTACTCGGCGCACAGGCCGTGGGCCCCGAGGGCGTCGACAAGCGCATCGACGTGCTCGCGACCGCGCTGCGGGCGGGCTTCTCTGCCGATGACATCGCGGAGCTCGAACTCGCATACGCACCCCCTTCGGATCCGCCAAGGACCCCATCAACATGCTGGGCTTCCTTGCGCAGAATGTGGTCAACGGGACCACCAAGGTGTGGACAGCGGGTGACCTCCCGTGGGCTCGGGACAACGCCCTGATTCTCGACGTGCGCTCGGAGCGCGAGTACGCCATGGGCCACCTGCCCGAGGCGATCAACCTCCCGCACACGCACATCAGGGAGTACATCGAGGGCGTCAAGCAGCTCGCGGCCGGCCGTCCCGTGCGCGTGCTGTGCGCCTCGGGCGTGCGGTCGTACTACGCGCACCGCGTGCTCGCGCAGCACGGGTTCGACTCGGCCACGCTCGATGGCGGCATGTTCACGCTCGTCGAGGCCGTCCGCGATCTCGAGCTCGCGACGGGGGCCTTCCAACCGGCCTGACCGCCCCGCGGCTCCGCCACACGCGCCGCTCTCTCGCGGCTCTCGCGGCTCTCGCGGCTCCGCCACACGCGCCGCTCTCCCGCGGCTCTCGCGGCTCCGCCACACGCCTGACCCGCAATGGGACGCTGGTGGTCGCTTCTGCGACGTGGCGACGCGCCATGGGACATCCATGGTCGCCGGCGTGTGGCGGAGCCGTGAGCGAGGCAGAGCAGGGCAGAACAAGGCAAAACAAGGCAAAACAAGGCAGAGAGCCCCCGTCACCCCAGCTCGAGCGGCGCCTTCATGAACTCGAGCTCGCCGTCCGGGTCGAGCCGCGCCCCGAGGCGCACGGCCCACGCGGGATCGGTGTCGGGAAAGTCCTCGCGCAGGTGCCCGCCACGGGACTCCTCGCGCATCAGCGCCGCCTGGACCAGCACGGACGCGGTCGCGACCACATTGGTGGTCTCCCATTCGGCGGTCTGGGGCATGACCGCCGTGACCGGCTCCGTGTGGAAGCGCGCGCGGATGCGGTCGAGCCTGGCCGCGGCATCGTCGAGACCGTCGCCATCCCTGACCGGCCCCGCGCCCTCGTGGGCGATCGCCTGCACCCTCGCGCGCATCGTCGCCGGTACCAGGGCCGACTCCCCCGCCCGCTCGACGGGCTCGAGCTGCTCGAGCACGGCATCGTCCACCATGGCGGCCGCGTCCCGCGCGGCCCTGCGCGCGAAGACCAGCCCCTCGAGGAGCGAGTTCGAGGCGAGCCGGTTGGCGCCGTGCACGCCGGTGCATGCGGCCTCGCCGATCGCGTAGAGGCCGCGCTGCGTCGAGCGTCCGTGCAGGTCCGTGAGGATGCCGCCGGAGTGGAAGTGTTGCGCCGGCGCAACGGGGATGAGGTCGCGGGACATGTCGATTCCGTGCTCGGCGAGCGACGCCCAGATCGACGGGAAGCGCCTCTCGAGGAACGCGCCGTCGAGGTGGCGACAGTCGAGGAAGACCGAGTCGGCGTCCTCCTCGCGCATCACGTCGACGATGTTCCTGCTCACCACGTCGCGCGGCGCGAGTTCCGCGAGCGGGTGGCGGCCCACCATGAAGCGCTCACCCGCGGCGCTCAGCAGGTACGCGCCCTCTCCGCGCACGGCCTCGGAGATGAGGGGCAGCTGCCCGCGCGCATTCGCGCCCTGCCACAACACGGTCGGGTGGAACTGCACGAACTCGACGTCCGCGACGGCCGCGCCCGCGCGCAGGCCCACGGCCAGTCCGTCGCCCGTGGACGATGCCGGGTTGGTGGACGAGCGGAAGACCTGGCCGATTCCGCCGGTCGCGATGATCACGGCCTTCGCGAGCGCTGCGCCCACGCCGTCGCGCGAGCCCTCGCCGATGATGTGGAGAGTGACGCCGCACACGGGACCGGGGCGACCGTCGGCATCGGGCGCGGCCGTGAGGAGGTCGACCACCATCGCGTGCTCGATCACCTCGATGCCGGGATCGTTGCGGACCGCCTCAAGCTGCTCGACGAGCGCGCGCGAGATCTCGGCTCCGGTCGCGTCGCCGCCCGCATGCGCGATCCTGTCCCGGTGGTGGCCGCCCTCGCGCGTGAGCGTGAGGTCGCCGTCGGGACCCAGGTCGAACTGCGCACCGCGGCGCAGGAGCTTGCGCACCGAATGCGGACCCTCCGTGACAAGCACGCGGACCGCCTCCTCGGAGCACAGTCCCACTCCCGCCACCAGGGTGTCCTGGAGGTGCTCCTCGGGGGTGTCATCGGGATCCATCGCCGCCGCGATTCCACCCTGAGCCCAGACCGTGCTGCCGGAGCTGAGCACGCCCTTGGTCACGACGAGCACGCGGTCGACCCGCTCGCGCAGGTCGAGCGCCGTGGTGAGGCCGGCGATTCCTGATCCCACCACGATGACGTCGGTGTCGATGGTCCAGCCGGGCTGAGGCGCGGCGAGGCGGCGCACGAAGGCGGTCATTCGCTCAGGCTACCGCCGGCGCGCTGTGTCGCCTTCTCGCGGCACTCGCCCCCTCCGCTCGCGGCATTCGCCCGCACCCGCTCGCACCATTCGCCCGCACCCGCTCGCGGCATTCGCCTGCGCCCGCCCTCGGCTCCGCCACACGAGGACGCGAGAATCGGCGCAGTTCGCGGGGCTCAGGCCCCGACACGCCGACGACACGCCGATGCCCGTGTGGCGGAGCCGCGAAAACGTGTGGCGGAGCCGCGGGGTAGCGCAGTCGAGCCGCGAAGAAGGGCGGCGCAGGCGGCGCAGGCGGGGTGGGCGGCGCAGGCGGCGCAGGCCGGGAAGGAGCGCGAGCCGCGCGTCAGCTCAGCGGGACGCCCGACGCCTCGAGCCCGAAGCCCTCGGGCACCTGGCCGGGGTCGGCGCCGCGCGACACGATCCGGTTCGACGCATCGACGAACACGACGCTGGGCTCGAAGACGCGCGCCTCGGCGTCCGCGAACAGGCCGTATGCGATCACGATCACCACGTCGCCCGGATGCACCAGATGCGCCGCGGCGCCGTTGATGCCCACCACGCCGGACCCGCGCTCGCCCGGAATCGCGTACGTGCTGAGCCGCGCGCCGTTGGTGACGTCGACCACGTCGACCTGCTGCCCGGGCAGCACACCGGCGGCATCGAGCAGGTCCGCGTCGATCGTGATCGAGCCGACGTAGTGCAGGTCCGCCTGCGTCACGGTGGCGCGGTGAATCTTGCCGGTGAGCATGGTGCGCTGAAGCGAGGTCATGGGGTCCTTCCGAGGTCGCGTCAGTCGGCGAGGGGGCCGATGCGCGTCACGACGTTGTCGATGAGTCGCGTCTCGCCCACGCGGGCGGCGACGGCGATCACGGCCACACCACGGTAACCCGCGTCGAGTGGCTGCGCGGACACCGGGTCGAGCGCATCGAGGTAGTCGAGCTCGACCTCGGGCACCTCCGCCATCGTGCCGCGCCCGGCCTCCACCACCTGGGCGAGCGTGCCGCCCGACCTGGCCACGGCATCGGCCGCACGAAGTGCCCGCGACAGGATGAGCGCGCGCGTGCGCTCGGCGGGAGACAGGAACACGTTCCGCGAGGACAGCGCCAGGCCGTCCGCGTCGCGCACGGTGGGGACGGCGACCACCTCGACCGGCATCGACAGGTCCCGCACCATGGTGCGCACGGCGATCACCTGTTGCGCGTCCTTCTGACCGAAGAACGCGAGGTCGGGCTGCGTCAGCCCCAGCAGCTTGCACACCACCGTGAGCACGCCGTCGAAGTGTCCCGGACGGTGCTCCCCCTCGAAGACCCGGCCGATCTCCCCCGCAGACACCGTCACGACCGGCGGCCAGCCGCGGTAGACCTCTTCGACGGAGGGCGCGAACACCACGTCGACGCCCAGCGGCTCGAGCAGGGCGGCGTCCGCCTCAAGGGTACGAGGATAACGATCGAGGTCAGCGGGGTCGTCGAACTGCAGAGGGTTGACGAACACGGTCACCACGACCTCGTCCGCCGCCTCGCGGGCCGCGCGCACGAGCGACAGGTGGCCCTCGTGCAGCGCACCCATCGTCATGACGACGGCACGGCTGGGGCGGTCGCCCGCGCGTCGCGCGGGACGGATCGCGGGGCCCCGCAGCTCGGCCGCGGTATGGACGATGCGCATCAGGCCTCCGTGTCCGTGTCGCCCGCCACGAGGGGCGCGTCGGGCCCCAGCGTCGCGATGATGTCCGCGTACTGCGCGGGGCCGATGCGTCCCCCGCTGAGCGCGAGGTCGGCCGTGACGCGCGCCATGGCCCGGTACGCGTAGAGCGCCTCGGGCTGACGCGCGAGCGCCTCGAGGTGCGCCGCGACGGTGCCGGCATCGCCGCGCACCACCGGACCGGTGAGCGTCGCGACCGCGCCGGGGGCCTCGCGCAGCGCCCCATCGACGGACGCATGCGTGAGCGGCCCGAGCACGCGCGCCGGCTCCTCGATGCCGATCCTCGCGAGCATCGCGCTCGCCTGCGTCACCGCGGTCACCACGTGATTCGCGCCGTGCACCAGCGCGGCGTGATACGCCGGCCGGTCCCACTCCTCGACCACGATCGGCTCGCCGCCCATCTCGACCACGAGCGCCTGCGCGATCGGCAGCATGCCCGGCGGCGCGGTCACGGCGAACACGGCATCGTGCAGCCGCGCGCGGTCCATGGACGTGCCGGTGAAGGTCATCGCGGGATGGATCGCCAAGGGGACGATGCCAGGGGTCGCCGCGTCCGCCAGGATCGCGATCCCGTGGCGGCCGCTCGTGTGGACCACGAGCTGCCCGGGCCGCCAGGCCTCGACGGCCGCGAGTCCGGCGGCGACGGCAGCGATCTCGTCGTCGGGAACCGTGAGCAGCACGAGCTCGGCGGCGCGCACGACCTCGTCCGGCGGGGCGATCGGCACGCCGGGAAGCAGCGCCTCGACGCGCGCGAGCGACGCGTCCGACACCGCCGAGGCCGCGACGACCTCGTGGCCCACCTCGCGCAGGGCGGCGGCGATCACCGCGCCCACGCGGCCGGCCCCCACGAGCCCGATCCGGAGGCGGCCGGGACGGCGCGTGTTCCCGCGCACCTCGTGGCCGCGCGCGGCGGGACCGGTCGTGTCAGGCATCGGCGACCACGGCATCGTCCAATCCCACCGCCGCCATCCACTGCTCGGGGGTCTGGCGGCGCCGGCCCGCGCGGGCGCGCGCGGCCTGTGCGTCGAGCAGCGCGAACGCGTCCTCCTGCGACAGGTGCGCCGCGATGGGCGTGACGGGGCCCGAGGTGGAGTGGACCTCGACGTTCGCGAGTCCGAGCGCGCGAAGGATCGGCCCCTGCGAGAGGCCGAGCGACTGCGTGCGCTCGTGCGGGACCACGAAGAGCTCCTTCTCCCAGCGGCCGCGGCGGATGAGCAGCGCCCGCTCGGTCGCGCGCACGCCACGGAAGCGCCACTGCCACGGATCGACCCTGCGTGCGGCGGGCGGGCTCGTGAGGAACCCACCCTCGTCGCCCGTCCCGTGCATCGCGTAGCCGAGCGTGCCGTGCGGGTCCGGGTCGCCCAGGTCGGGCAGCACGAGCCACACCGCGGTGAGCGCCTCCTGCCTGGTCGCGACGGGGTGCAGCACCGAGACGGACTCGCTGTCCTCGCCGTAGCCGGCGACGTTGATGGTCACGCGCCACCAGTCGGTCCAGCGCCACAGCAGGGGCTGGTGCAGGCGGATGGCCTGGACGCGCCCCGGCGGCACCGTCTGACGACGCGTCTCCATGAGCCCGTGGCGCAAGCGCAACCCGTCCTCGGAGATGCCCGCCGTGAAGCCGAACCCTCCGTTGAGACGGGTCCAGAAGAAGCTGAACAGCGCGCCGAGCGCACCCAACATCGCGACGAGGCTGGTGCCCACGATCGCGCCGACCGCCTCGACGATGTCGAGGTGGAAGAACAGCACCGCGATTCCCGCGACGATCGGCAGCGCGATCACGAGCAGCGCCGGGCCGCTCAGCAGCGTCGACACGACGAGTCGCCCGGTCGGCACCTTATAGACCTCGCGCTCGACGGCCGCGGCGATCGCGGTGCGCGCGGTCTCGGTGCCGCGCAGGATGTCCTCCGGGCGGCCCAGCGCCTCCGCGCGCTCGCCCAGATGTGCCCGTAGGTCGCGAAGGGACGATGCCGGGGCGACGTGGGCGCCTTCCTCCCCTGGCGCCTGGGGGTCCTGCTGGTTCTGTCGCTCGCGCTTGAGGCCGGCGGCGAGGTAGAGGATCTCGTTGCGCAGGGCCTCCGCGTCGCCCAGGCGCAGGAACTTGAGCTCGACGCTCGAGTCCTCTCCTCCGGCGACCTGGATGCTGAGCGCCGCGAACCCGAACACGCGCGCGAGCAGCGGCTGGACCACGTCAACCGCCTGGAGGCGGTCCAGGCGTGCCTGGCGCTGCTGACGGGTGACGATGCCCTGGCGCAGGTACACGGTGTCGTCACCCAGGCGGAACTCGGTGCGACGCCACTGCCAGTACGAGACGCTCAGCACCGCGGCGAAGCCGATCACGGCCGCGATCGCGACCCACAGCACGGGGAACTCGTCGAGGAAGTCGTAGTCGTCGCCCACGACCCAGGACGGCATGTTCTGGTAGAGGAAATAGGCGAAGACGGCACCCACCACGGCCCACCCGCCGAGCAGGGGGAGACGGGGTGGAGCCGCGTCCACTCGCGAGGCGCCTCGTAGACGGGGGTGTCGCTCATAGCCCGGCGAGCCTCGCCTCTCCGCGCGTGGTGAGGCGGTCGCGCAGGCGCGCGGCCTCCTCGGCAGGCACCCCCGCGATCGAGGCGTCCGTGCCAGGTGACGCGGTGTGGAGCTGGACCGTCGCGAGGCCGAGCGCGCGGTCGAGCGGCCCCGCCTTGACGTCGACGTACTGCATGCGTCCGTAGGGCACCACGGTGACCGAGCGGAACATGCGTCCCCGGCGGACCAGCAGGTCCTCCTCGCCCTCGGCCCAGGCGTGCACGGTGACCTGACGGACCACGATCCACGAGAACCACGCACCGAGCGCGAGCCCGGCGCCGGTGAGGGCGAGGAACCAGGGCTCGGAGGAGAGCGCGGTGATCACCAGTCCCGCGATCACCAGCGGCGCCATCCAGATCCACAACGTGATGAGCCGAGCCGTGATGAGGCGGCGCGACACGTGGGTCCAGGGGGCATCTGCGTTGGTGTACCAGGTCATGGGATCAGTGTTCCACTTCGCACCGGGTCTGCCAGCATCGCGCCACCCGCCGCTTCACCCACCGGAGCGCGCCATGGGACGGCCATTGTCGGTTTCGAGAGGTTGGCGCCTCCCATGGGACATCCATGGTCGGCGCGGAGGGATGACGCCCCGCGACAATGACCGTCCCATGGCGCGCCAAGAACTCCGAAAGGCGACCATGAGCGTCCCATAGCGTGCGGGACGGGGGGCACGCGAAACAGGGACGGGGGGCACGCGAAACAGGGACGGGGGCGAGCAGAGGCAAGTGAGCCCGCTACGCGGGGGCGGAGTCCTCGCGGTCGCCGCCGTCGTGCTTGCACCAGTGCTCGGCGACGAGTCCCGCCACCGCGAGCACCAAGCCACCCGCGACCGCCACGAGCGCGGAGATTGCGACCTCCCGGCGCGGCGCATGCGACCACTCGAGGGCCAGCGCGAGCGCATAGCCGCCAAACGCTCCCGCGATGATCGAGCCCGTGTACGCGCACGCCTGGGCGAACACCGCGGTGCGTGTGGCACGCATCGCGCTCAGCCCCGGGTTGTGCCCGGCGCGATACTGCCGCACGGACCACCCGAAGGCGAGGGCCAGCGCCGCGCCGGCACCCGCCACCACGACCACGGTCCATGGCACGGCGAGCGGCGAGCGCCCCGCCGCGAGTCCCAGCCGGGTGATGCCCCACGCGACGGCGGCCATCACGACCGCGATGATCGCGAGGCGCGTCTTGCTCAGCGGCGTCATCGCGGACTCTCGCTCGAGCGTCGCCTGAGGGAACACAGACCGGGGCCAGGCATCGTCATGCCTGGTGAGGCGCCTCGGGCGACGCCGGCCACTGCGCGGCCACCAGCTCGACGCCCTCCGTGCCAACCGCGGCGGCGAGGTCGGCGACGCGACCGGCACCGGCGACCTCGAACTCCGGGGCGAGAGTCGCCCAGGGCTGCAGCACGAAGGCGCGCGAGGTCGCGCGCGGGTGAGGGATGACCAGGTCCTCGGCGTCGATCTCGAGGTCGCCATACGCGAGGATGTCGACGTCGAGGGTACGCGGACCGTTCTCGACCAGGCGCTCGCGCCCGTGCAGCACCTCGACTCCCTGGCACGCAGCCAGGAGTTCGCGCGGCGCGAGGGCGGTCTCGACCTCGACGACGGCATTGAGGAAGTCGTCCTGCTCGGGACCACCCACGGGCCGCGTCTTGAACAGGGAGGATGCCCTCTGCACGGAGATCCCCGGGATGCGGTGCAGCTCCCACAGCGCCTCGCGGAAGGTCGCGTCGACGTCGCCGATGTTGCCGCCCAGCGCGAGGTACGCGCGCAGTGGCTGTGCGGGACGGGTGTCCGCCGGCCCCTTGGGCACCAGCACCGGCGCGAAGGGATCGCCCGGCGCGCCCGCCGAGGACCCGATGCGCTTGTCCGCCCACAGCCCGCCGGAGCGCAGGTCGCGGCGGATCTTGACCGCGACGTCGCGGAACTCGACGTGCAGCGGTGCCTGCGGCTTGTGGACGATCACGTCGACGCAGTGCACGCCGTCCATCTCGAGGATCGCGCGCGCGATGTGCTCGGCGACCGTCTCGAGCAGGTCCGCGGGGTCGCCGCCCAGGATCTCGGCGGCGCGGTCCGCGATGTCGGAGTAGTTCACCGTCCGCCCGAGGTCGTCACGCCCCGCGGCGGCGCGCGTCGACACGTGGGCGACCACGTCCGCGAGGAACAGCTGACCCGTCTCCTTCTCGGGCGCGTACACCCCGTGGAAACCGGTCACCCGGATGCCCTGCACGATGATCTGGTCGAGTTCGACCCCATCCTTGAGGTACGGAGTCACAGCCGGAGTCGTCATGCGTCCCATCCTTGCGCTCGCGCCGCGTTCTCCCAAGCCGACACGACGCGCACCGCATCCACGGCCGCCCCCGCATCGTGCACCCGCACGCCCCACGCCCCCGCCGCCGCCGCAAGCGCGGTCACCGCGGTGGTCGCGTGCTCGCGCGCGGAGGGGTCCGCGGCGTCGACGCCCGGCCGCGCGATCGCGGCGCCCAGGAACCGCTTGCGCGACGCGCCGATCAGCACGCGCCGGCCGCGCGCCCACTCGTCCATGCGGGCCAGCAGCGGCCAGTTCGAGTCGGTCACCTTCGAGAATCCCAGCCCGGGATCGAGGACGATGCGGTCGTCGGGGACGCCCGCCGCCACCAGGGCGGCGACGCGGGCGTCGAGCTCGCGCCCCACCTCGGCGACCACGTCCTCGTAGGTGTCGCGGCCGTCCATCTCGGTGGAGTGAGCGCGCCAGTGCATCGCGACGAAGTCGACGTCGAGTCCGGCCACGGTGGCGGCCATCTCGGGATCCGCGAGCC
Organism: Demequina sediminis; assembly: GCF_030296675.1. GTDB lineage: Bacteria > Actinomycetota > Actinomycetes > Actinomycetales > Demequinaceae > Demequina > Demequina sediminis. The sequence continues at coordinate 1,689,479 of NZ_AP027736.1, forward strand.
CGCCGGAGACGTCGTTGACGATGCTCGCCCCGGCCTCGACGGCGGCACGGGCCGTGACCGCGTTCATGGTGTCGATGCTGGTTGCGACGCCCTCGCTCGCGAGCGCCCGGATGACGGGCACCACGCGGCGGATCTCCTCGTCGACCGGCACGCGCACGGCACCAGGGCGGGTGGACTCGCCGCCCACGTCGACCAGCGCTGCACCCTGCGCGAAGAGCTCGAGGCCGCGGGCGATCGCCGCGTCGTGCTCCGAGAACCGACCCCCATCGGAGAACGAGTCGGGCGTCACGTTGAGGATGCCCATGACGAGCGTCACGGCCGCGCCCTACTTCCCGACGATCAGGCTCATCGCCTCCGCGCGGGTGGCGCCGTCGCGCATCGCTCCGCGCACGGCGGAGGTCACCGTGCGCGAGCCGGGCTTGCGCACCCCGCGCATCGACATGCAGAGGTGCTCTGCCTCGACCACGACGATCACGCCGCGCGCGCCGAGCTCGTCGACCAGGGCATCGGCCACCTGCGTCGTGAGGCGCTCCTGCACCTGAGGGCGCTTGGCGAACACATCCACGAGCCGTGCGAGCTTGCTGAGGCCCGTGATGCGGCCGTCCGTGCCCGGGATGTACGCGACGTGCGCGACCCCGTGGAACGGCACCAGGTGGTGCTCGCACATCGAGTACAGCTCGATGTCCTTGACCAGGATCATCTCCTCGTGGCCCAGCTCGAACACCGCGGACAGCACGTCGGCGGGATCCTGGTGGAGGCCACCGAAGAACTCCTCGTAGGCGCGCGCGACTCGTGCGGGGGTGTCGCGCAGGCCGTCACGGTCGGGGTTCTCCCCGACCGCCGCGAGAATCTCGCGGACCGCGGCCTCGATGCGCGGCTTGTCGACCGCCATCGTCACTGGTCCTTCGGCTCGATCAGGTCGGGCGCGGGTGCGGAGTCGTCGCCGTCATCCTCGCCGCCGCCCTCGCCTTCACCCTCGCCGCCGCCGGCGGCGGTGCCGTCCTCGCTCGACCCAGCCGCGGCATCGTCCCCCACCTCGGGAGAGGCGACGAGAGGGATCGCACCGCCCTTGGCCGATGCGGGGGCCGCCTCGATCCAGGCGCCCGAGATCCACTCGTCGCGCGCGGGGATCTGCTCGACCTTCGCGAAGATGTCCGCGAGCTCTCCCTCGTTGAGGGTCTCCTTCTCGAGGAGGGCCTCCGCGAGCGTGTCGAGCATGGCGCGGTTGGTGACGAGCGCGAGAGTGGCCTCGGCCATCGCGTTGTCCATGAGCGCGCGCACCTCCTGGTCGATGGTCGACGCCACCGACTCGGAGAACTCGCGGCCGTGACCCATGTCGCGGCCCAGGAAGACCTCACCCGAGCTGCCCGTGAGGCGCACCGAGCCGATGCGCGTGGACATGCCGTACTCGGTGACCATCTGCTTGGCGATCTCGGTGGCCTGAGAGATGTCGTTCGAGGCGCCCGTCGACGGGTCGCCGAAGACGAGCTCCTCCGCAATGCGGCCACCCATCGCGTACGCGAGGTTGTCGAGCAGCTGGTTGCGCGTCTTGGAGTAGCGGTCCTCCTGCGGCATGACCATCGTGTAGCCGAGCGCCCTGCCGCGGGGAAGGATCGTCACCTTGGTGACGGGGTCGGTGTGGCGCATCGCCGCTGCTACTAGGGCGTGTCCACCCTCGTGGTACGCGGTGACGCGCTTGTCGTGGTCGTTCATGACGCGCGTGCGCTTCTGCGGTCCGGCGATGACGCGGTCGATCGCCTCGTCCATCTCGGACGGGCCGATCAGCTGCTTCTCGCGGCGCGCGGTGAGCAGCGCGGCCTCGTTGAGCACGTTCGCAAGGTCGGCGCCGGTGAAGCCGGGGGTGCGGCGCGCGAGGCCGTCGAGGTCCACCTCGGGAGAGATGGGCTTGCCCTTGGCGTGCACCTGAAGCACCTTGACGCGGCCCTTGAGGTCCGGTGCATCGACGCCCACCTGCCGGTCAAAGCGGCCGGGGCGCAGCAGCGCGGGGTCAAGGATGTCGGGGCGGTTGGTCGCGGCGATCATGATGATGTTGGTGTGGATGTCGAAGCCATCCATCTCGACGAGCATCTGGTTGAGCGTCTGCTCGCGCTCGTCGTGGCCGCCGCCCAGGCCGGCGCCGCGGTGACGGCCGACGGCATCGATCTCGTCGACAAAGATGATCGCGGGGCTGTTCTTCTTGGCCTGCTCGAAGAGGTCGCGGACGCGCGACGCACCCACGCCCACGAACATCTCGACGAAGTCGGATCCCGAGATCGAGAAGAACGGCACGCCCGCCTCGCCCGCGACGGCGCGCGCGAGCAGCGTCTTGCCCGTGCCGGGAGGGCCGTACAGCAGGACGCCCTTGGGGATCTTGGCTCCCACGGCCTGGAACTTCGCGGGGTTCTCGAGGAACTCCTCGATCTCCTTGAGCTCCTCGACGGCCTCGTCCACACCCGCGACGTCCTCGAACTTCACGGTGGGGGTGTCGGGCGTGACCAGGGAGGCCTTGGACTTGCCGAAGTTCATGAGGCGGCCGCCGCCCCCACCCTGCATGTTCGACATGATGAACCAGAACAGGCCCACGAGCAGCAGGATCGGCAGGAACGTGAACGCGAGCGTCGCCCAGATCGAGCTCTGCGGGACCTCGGAGTTGTAGCCCTGCGCGGGCTCGGCGGTGCGGATCGCCTCGACGACCTCGTCACCCTGCGGCGCGACGTAGAAGAACTGCACACGGTCGCCCAACTCGCTCCACTCCGCCGGGGAGTCATCGGGGAACTCCGCGGGGTCGATCAGCGTGATCTCGACGCGCTGATCGCCGTCGACAATCTTCACCTGTTCGGCCACCTGGGCGCGCAACATGGCAAGCCCCTCGGAGGTGTCGACACTCTCGACACGGGGGCCGAGCAGACCCGACACGGCCCAGCCGACCACCAGGGCTGCCAGGACATAGAAGATAATCAGGCGCAAGTTGAGGACGTTCTTCATCGTGAGGTCGACTCTACGCGGTGGCACCGACGCAAGGTAAAGGTTTCGCTCACGGCGTGGTGGGGGTGTTTCAACCGCTGCTTGTCCCGCGGCTCCGCCACACGGATTCGCGGCTCCGCCACACGCCGCTCGGCGTGTCGGCGGCGTGTCGCCGTCGAAAGCCCTCCTGAGGGACGATGCGCCGGCTCGCTGTGTGGCGGAGCCGCAGGAGCCGCGCCCGGGTCGTGTGGCGGGGCCGCGGGCCCGCGGGTTCAGTAGGCGAGCGCCGCCGTGATCTGCTCGACGACCTCGTCGAGGTGGAACATGACGTCGGCATAGGAGAAGCGCAACACCCGGTAGCCGGCGACCACACACACGCGGTCGCGCCGCTTGTCCTCGATGACTTGGGCCGGGGAACTGTGGTGCTCGCTGCCATCGGTCTGGACAACGACCTTGCCAGACACCACCAGGTCCACCCGCCCCGCGCTTGCGATCCGCACCTGTGGCCGAACCTCGAATCCGCGTTCGACAAGCGCCACGCGAAGGATCGTCTCGAGCAAGGACTCGGCTCGCGCATCAACCATGTCCATCAGCCACTGGCGCCGGTGCGGTTCGGTGAAGGTGAAGTCCGCGATGTCGCCGCGGGCCAGGAAGCCACGGTTGAGCGCCGCATCGAGCGCGACGATCTGCTGCATGCGGTCCGCGCAGCGACCTAGGAGGTCAAGCCCGACCGCAATGGTCGCGGAGTCGGATCCCCCGGGGTGTCGAGGCGGTGAAGCGTCACCCCCGACACCGGTCGCTTGTCCGTGGCGCGCCGAGCTCGGTCCCTGGGGACGACCAGATGCACGCATGGGTCGGCCGCGATGATGGGCAGCTTTAGCGCCTCGCACAGGCTCAGGCAGCAGAGTTCCGCGCGGTACGCGGCCCTGAGGATCGCCGCTCGTGACGCGTGCGGCAACGCGTAGCAGCCTCGAAGTGGACGGACCACGTGGCCACCGGCGACCTCGCGGCGCAGGCGCGATTCCGTGACGCCGCTCGCCAGCAAGGTCTCCAGGCGCGCGGCGCCTCCAGATTCGTCCAAGACTCGTCGCGCATCCACGGATCGACTGTGGACCCGCCGCGCGTGTGCGACGCCTCATCCCCAAAAACAGGTCGGCCCGCCCCCGCACCGCCGGCCCTGTGAGCATCGGCACCACCGGCGCCGCGCAGCGGTGCCGCCCGGCATCTCCCGCGGCTGCGCCACACAAGGAGCCCCCAGGTCGCGCTATCCCGGCCTTTCGCCCGCGACTCGCCGGCGACACGCCGAGCGCTGTGTGGCGGAGCCGCGAATCCGTGTGGCGGAGCCGCAAGACAGCGCGGTGTGGCGGAGCCGCGTCTCCACGGCCAGCAGGCGCAAGACGCCAGCAGCCGCGAGAGACCTGCAGCCGGTTACCGCTCGTAGACCTCGGGCTTGAGCACCGCCACGAACGGCAGCGTGCGGTAGTTCTCCGCGAAGTCGAGCCCGTAACCCACCACGAAGTCCGGCGGGATGTCGAAGCCGATGTACCGCACCGGCACGTCCACCACGGCGGCGGCGGGCTTGCGCAGCAGCGCCGCGATCTCCACGGACGCCGCCCCACGCGAGCGCAGGTTGCCCAGCAGCCACGACAGCGTCACTCCGGTGTCGATGATGTCCTCGACGATCAGCACGTGCCGTCCGGTGAGGTCGGCGTCGAGGTCCTTGAGGATGCGCACCACGCCCGAGGACTTGGTGCCGGACCCGTACGAGGACACCGCCATCCAGTCCATCTGCACGCTCGGCGGCATGCGGCGCGCGAGGTCGGCCATCACCATGACCGCGCCCTTGAGCACGCCCACGAGCAGCAGGTCCTTGCCCTCGTAGTCGGCGCGGATCGCGGCGGACATCTCGTCGAGCTTGCGCCCGATCGCGTTCTCGGAGACCAGGACCTCGGAGAAGTCGCTCATGTCGTACTGGAAGCTCACGGCTGGTTCTCCTCCAATGGGTGGCTGATGACCAGCCTGCCATATTCGCGGCGCGCCTCGAATCCGCCCGGAAGCGAGATCGCGCCCTGTCCCTTCCACGCGGTGACCAGCGAGTCGAGCGCCGCCACGTGCGTCGCGGTGAGCGGCCCGGCCCCGCGGTTCTCCGCGAGCATCTTGAGCATGCGCGTGCGGATCGCGTCGGGCAGGGCCGCGAGCATGTCGCAGCGCCAGTCGTCCGAGCGCACCGCGGACACCGACGCCCCCATCGCGGAGCGCGCCTGCCGGTCGAGCTCGTCGGCATCGGCCTGCAGCAGCGCGGCGGATCGCGCGAGCCCCGACACCACCCCGGGCCCGAGCACCTCGACCAGCGACGGCATCACGCGCGTGCGCAGCGCGGAGCGGCGCGGGCCGTCCTCGGTGAAGTTCGTGGGGTCGTGCCACGGCTCGAGGTCGAGCGCCTCGCACGCCATCATCGTGTCCTTGCGACGGATCGTGAGGAACGGACGGACGATGCGCCCGCGCCTGGCGGGGATCCCCGCGAGCGCGCGGGCACCCGAGCCGCGCGCGAGGGCCAGGAGCACGGTCTCCGCCTGGTCGTCCATCGTGTGTCCCGTGAGCAGCAACGGCGCGAGGCCGCCCTCCGCGTCGATCCGCGCCTCGAGCGCCGCGTACCGCGCCTCGCGCGCCGCCGCCTCCATGCCGCCCGCGCGTCCCACCGTCACCTTCTCGACGTAGACCGTGTGGATGCCGGCGCGACGCACCTGGTGAGCCGCGCGCTCGGCCACGACCGCGGAGTCGGGCTGCAGGCCGTGGTCCACGATGATCGCGCCGGCGAAGAGTCCCTGCTTGCGGGCCACAAAGGCGACCGCGGCGGCCAGCGCCAGCGAGTCGGGGCCACCCGAGACGGCGACCCACACGCGCGTGCCGAGTTCGAGTTCGCCGAGGGCGTCACGCACCGCCACGCGGCACGCCGCGACCGCGGGATGCGGTCCCGTCAACGGATTGCCCTCATCCTTCACATCCGCATTCTGCCAGCGCCGCGAGGAACTCGTCGAACGCCGACTGCGGCCGCTCCTGCCCGTACGGCATGCCGTCCGCAAGGATCGCGACGGCGAGTGCACGACCGTCCGCCGTGACGATCACCCCGGCGATCGAGGTGACCCCCGTCAGGGAACCCGTCTTCGCGCGCCAGAAGCCCGCGACGGGAGAGCCGACGTAGCGCGACTCGACCGTGCCCTCGAGCCCCGCGAGCGGCAGCCACGACAGCAGCCCGAACAGTCCCGGCTCCTCACGCGCGACCGTGAGCGCCGCGGTGAGCATCGCGGGAGCGATCTGGTTGCGGTCCGAGTACCCCGCGCCGTCGTACAACTCCAGTCCCGCGGTCGGCACCCCCAGGTCGCGCAGCGCGAGCGTGATCGCCGAGGCCCCACCCGCGGGAGTCGCGGGCCTGCCCATCGCGAGCGCCAGCACGCGCGCGACCGCCTCGGACACCGTGTTGTCGGACACGGCCAGCAGGTGCCGCGCGACCTCCGCGAGCGGCGCGGACTCGACGGCCGCGACCTCCGTGGCCCCGGCATCGTCCCTCACGGGGGACGATGCCCTGGTCGCCTCTCCCTCGACGGTCAGTCCGCGCTCCCCGAGCGCGGCAATGAAGAGGCCCGCGGCGTGCAGCGAGGGGTCGGCGGCGCGCTGGGCGTAGTTGTCATCGCTGAGGCGCGCGCCGTTGACCGCGAGGCCGGTGACGGGGGCGGCGTATCCCATGTCGAACGCGTAGTCGGGCCACTCCTCGGGCCACGCGGGGCCGGGGAAGGCGAGGTCGTCGACGACGACGGTGAGGCCCGCGGCATCGTCCCCCACCGCCGCCGCCACCTGCGCGGCGAGGTCCCCAAGCCCGGCCCAGCCCTGCGCGGGGTCGTCGCCAGCGCCCACCGTGCCGCCGTGTCCCTCGCCCGCCGCGAGCATGACGTCGCCGCCCGCGACCAGCGTGAGCGTGCGGGTGGTTGGGTTCCAGGTGACAGTCGTGCGGGTGCGGAAGTCCGCTCCTAGGTGACCGACGGCCGCGACCGCGGTGAGCAGCTTGGTGGTCGAGGCGGGGACCTGGGGGTCCGCGGCGGAGAGGTCGGCGTAGACCGTGCCGTCGAGGTAGTCGATCACGGAGATGTTCGTGGACTCGCCGGTGCGCGGGTCGGCCCGCACTGCCTCGGCGAGCGACTGAACGGTCGCGGTGTCAGGGCGAGGCGCGTCGGGGTCGAGGTCGGCGACGGGCGCGGCGGTGGGATCGGGCGCCGCAGCCACGGGCGCGGCGGTGATGAAGGGCGCCTGCGGCACCTCGACGGGCGCGGCGGTGATCCAGCCGGGGACCACGTCGCGCGCGTCGGCGTACGCGTACCCCCGCCGAGCAGCAGGACGGAGCCCGCCACGCCCGCCACGATTCTTCGCACCCACGACCTCCGAACATGCGTCACACTAGTACCCGGACCGCTCTAGGACCTCAGACCTACCGTTAAGGACCCAGCATGGAATTCGACGTCACCATCGAGATCCCGAAGGGCTCGCGCAACAAGTACGAGGTGGATCACCACACCGGCCGCATCGTCCTCGACCGCATGCTCTTCACCTCGACGCGCTACCCCGATGATTATGGCTTCATCGACGGCACGCTCGGTGAGGACGGCGACCCGCTGGACGCGCTGGTGCTGCTCGAGGAGCCCACGTTCCCCGGCTGCCAGATCCGCTGCCGTGCGCTCGGGATGTTCCGCATGCGCGACGAGGCCGGCGGCGACGACAAGGTGCTGTGCGTGCCCGTGGGCGACCAGCGCCAGACGTGGCGCCAGGAGCTCACCGACGTCTCCGACTTCCACCGCCTCGAGGTCCAGCACTTCTTCGAGGTCTACAAGGACCTCGAGCCCGGTAAGTCCGTCGAGGGCGCCCACTGGGTCTCGCGCGAGGAGGCCGAGGAGGAGATCCGGTCCTCCTTCGAGCGCGCCAAGGGCACGCCGTTTGCGACGCTCAACCCGCTGCACCCGCCGCAGGACCACTGAGCCCGGGTTCTCTCCGGCTCTTGCTCTGCTTTTCCCTCGCGGCTCCGCCACACGGAATCGCGGCTCCGCCACACGCCCGCGCGCTGTGGGACGCTCACTGTCGCTTTTCGCAGGTCCGAGCGCGCCATGGGACGCTCGTTGTCGCACGGTGCAGGGCGTGTGTGGCGGAGCCGTGAGCTGAGACAGCCGCAACCCGTGACTACGGCCGTCCCACGTAGGGGATGAGGTTGCCGACGCGCCAGCTCGCGTCGTACGCGCGAATCTGCGCCACATCGCCCGGCTTGGTCGCCTCAGCGATCATGCCGCCGCCGATGTAGATGCCCACGTGATAGATCGCCGACGTCGACCGCCCCGAGCCGTAGAACACCAGGTCACCGGGGCGCATCTGCGAGATCGGCACCTTGGTCAGCGCGTTGTACTGGGTCTGCGATGACCGCGGGATCATGATGCCCGCGGAGCGCCACGCGGCATACGTCACGCCCGAGCAGTCATACGCGGGGCCGTTTCCGCCCAGCAGATAGTCGGTCCCCATGAGCGTGAGCGCCTTGTCGACCGCCTGCTGACCCTGCGCCGCGGAGGACTTCCATCCGCCGGTGACCGGCGGGGCCGGTGTCTCGGTGGGCTTGGGGGACGATGTCGTGGTCGGCTTGGGCGTCGACGTGGTCGTGGGCTTCGGGGTCGACGTGGTGGTCGGCTTCGGCGTCGATGCCCCGCCGTCGGAGCCACCCGAGCCACCCGAGCCGTCGGAGCCACCCGAACCGCCCGAACCGCCCGACTGCTCGGCCTCCTGCTGCGCCTGCTCCCACGCCTCGCGCTCCGCCTCGCGCCGGTCCGCCTCGAGCCCCTCCTGCCGCTGCTCCTCGAGCGCGACCGAGACACCGCGCATCCGCGCGAGCCGCTCGATCGCGGAGGCGCGCGCCGCGGCGGCTCCCGCGACGGCCTCATCGGCGTTGCGCTGGAGGTCCTCGGCCTCGGCGAGTGCGGTGGCGGCCGCGGCGACGGCGGCCTCCGCGTCCTCGGCCGCACGGGCGGCGTGGTCGCGCATCGTGGTCGCGACCAGCTCGGCCGCCTTGACCTCCTGAATGAGGAGGTCGGCCTCGTCGGACGAGCGCGTGATGGCCTCGGAACGCACCACCACCTGCTCGACCGTCTCGGAACCCACCACGACGCCGAGCGAGCTCATCGCACCCGAGTCGCGGTACGCGGCCTGCGCCACGACGGCGAGCTGTGCACGGGCGGCGGCGAGCGCCTCCTCGGCCTCCGCGGCGCGAGACTGCGCCGCGTGGAGCGTGGCCTGCGCCTCCTCGCGGTGGGCGTTGGCGAGCGAGTACTCGTCCGCGGCGAGCGCGGCGGCGGTCTCCGCGTCCGCGCGTGCGGTCTCGAGCGAGACGATCGCGGCATCGAGCGTGTCGACGCTCGCGGCGGCCGATGCTGCGGCCGCGCGGGCGGCATCGATCTGGTCCTGGCCGGGGTAGTTGTCCGCGGTCGCACGGTGAGGAGGTCCGGCGATCACCAGCGCGCTCGCGGCCACGGCGATGGTGGCCAGGGCGGCCACCCGTCTGCGCAGGATCACCCCTGCCTCCTTCTCGTCTCGCGAGTCACATCTGTCACATCTGTCACTTCCGCGCTCATCCTAAACCGGACCATCCGCGCGCGGAACCGCCGTGTGCGAAAGTCCACGCGGCATCGTCCCTCTCTTCGGACATCGGCATTCACAAGACCGCACTTGAGCACGGGCGTGCGCGCGCGACCGTCCCCTAGGCTGAGCGCCATGGATGACGACGGCATCGAGACCGACGCGAGGGCCGCCGACGAGGGGCCGGGCCCCGGCGCGCCGATCCCCGCGAGCGCCGCATGGCGCGACGGCGACCACCCGGGCCGACGGCTGTTCTTCGCGCTGGGCGACCTCGAGCTCGAGGCGGATCCGCTGGGTGTGCTGCCCGGCGTGACGCTCGCGTACGAGACGTGGGGCGAGCTCAACGCCGCGCGCGACAACGCGGTGTACGTCGCGCATGCGCTCACGGGCGACAGCCACGTGTTCGGTCCCGCGGAGCCGGGCCACCACACGGGCGGCTGGTGGAACGCGATGGTCGGGCCGGGCAAGCCGATCGACCCGGCGCGCCACTTCATCGTGTGCGCGAATGTCGTGGGCGGGTGCCAGGGCTCGACCGGGCCGTCCTCCCCTCACCCCGAGGACGGGCGACCGTGGGGATCGCGCTTCCCCTACGTGACGATGCGCGACATGGCCCGCGCGGAGATCGCCCTGATGGACCATCTCGAGATCGACCGGTGGAGGCTCATGACCGGCCCGTCGATGGGCGGCATGAGGGCGCTTGAGTGGACGGTCATGGCGCCGGGGCGGGTCGGGGCGATCGCTCCCGTGGGGTCGACGGGGGCCGTGACCGCGGACCAGATCGCGTGGTCGACCGCGCAGCTCGCAGCCATCGAAGCCGACCCGAGGTTCAGGGGTGGCGACTACTACGACGCGGCGGACGGCGACGGGCCGCACGTGGGGCTAGGCATCGCGCGCATGATCGCGCACACCACGTACCGCAGTGCAGGGGAGCTCAACGATCGCTTCGGGCGCTCCTACCAGGGCGAAGGCGACCCGATCGGCCGGGGCGGATTGTTCGCGGTGCAGTCTTACATCCAGCATCACGCGCGCAAGCTTGCGCGGCGCTTCGACGCCAACACCTACGTGCGCCTCGCGCAGGCGATCCAGTCGCACGACGTGGGACGCGGTCGCGGCGGCGTCGAGACCGCGCTCGCGCGCTACACCGACCCTGCGCTGGTCATCGCGATCGACTCCGACCGGCTGTATCCGCTGCAGAACTCGCAGCGGCTCGATGCCGCACTGTCGGGCTCCGCAGGAGTCAAGGTGGTGCATTCCGCGGTGGGTCACGACGGCTTCCTGGTCGAGACGGCACAGATGAACGCGTTCATGGAGGAGTTCGAGCGCGAGCTGTGAGGGGCGGGTTCGCGCAGTCGCGGCTGACTCTCTCGCGGCTCCGCCACACGGATTCGCGGCTCCGCCACACGCCAGCGACCGTGAGCGTCCCATGGCGCGCCGACTCCTCCGAAAAGCGACCACCAGCGTCCCATGGGGGGTCCGGCGTGTGGCGGAGCCGCGGAGATGCCGGGCGCGGAACCCAGCTCAGGCGGGCGCGCCGAGCCCCAGCCCCGCGTAGCGGTAGAGGAACGCCGCCATCGCATCGCGCTTGATGTTCTCGAGCGGACGGAACTCGGTCCGCCGCCCCACGGTCCAGCCCGTCGAGATCTCCATCTCCGCGAGCCACGTGATCTCGTGGAAGAACGGCGTGCTCGGCTTGATGTCGGAGAACTTCGTGATCGACGGGGTCTCCCACCAGGGCGACCCCGCGAAGCGGTAGAGGAACGCGGCCATGGCGTCACGCGTGATCGGCCGGGACGGTCGGAACTCGCGTCCGCCGGGCACCTCCCACCCCGTGGTGACCCCGGTCTGTGCGAGCCACACGATCTCCTCGTAGAACGGGTGCGAGGTCGGCACGTCGACGAACGGCGAGCCCTCGTCGAGGTCCACGTGCGGCGAGCCGGCGAAGCGATACAGGAAGGCCGCCATCGCGTCGCGCGTGACCCTGCCGAGCGGCCGGAACTCCTGCTGCCCGCCTGCGACGGGGTAACCCGTCGAGATGCCCTCGTCCGCGAGCCACTGAATCTCCGTCGTGAACGCGGAGCCATCCACGTCGGCGAACTCGATCCGCGGGCGCTCGGCGAGCTCCGCATCGATGCCGCGCGCGTCACCCGCGGTGAGGTCGACGGCGGTCGCGGATGCGAGGGTCTCGGCATCGTCCCAATACTCGGACTGGACGCGCGAGACCTCCCTGCCGGTGGCATCGTCCCAATAGCCCTCGCCGTAGAAGCGCACCGTGTACTCGCCCGGCGGAAGCCCCGGGATCGCGTACGTGCCGTCGGGACGCACCCAGCCCGTGCGGCTGAGCTTCGAGACGGGGTCAAGCACGTGGACGTGGAGCGTGTCCGCCTCGCGCGGGTCGAGGGTCGATGCCAGCGTCACCGTCCCGCTGATGGTCCGGGCGAGCTCGAGCCGCACGTCGCGCTCGACGCTGCCGCCACTCACGTCGATCACGTTGGCGGTGCCCTGCGTGCGCCTGTTCTCGAGGTACTCGATCGCGAGGCTCGACTCGACCCACGCGCCCGAGCCCGGGTCGCGATAGCCGGAGTCGGAGAACTCGACGGTGTACTCCCCCGGCACCAGCCCCGACAGCGAATACGTGCCGGCCTCGGGATCCACCACGCCGAACGTCGTGCCCGTGGGCCCGAACGCCATCACCTGCACTCCCCGCAGCGCCGCCGGGTCCGCGCCGTCCTCGACGGCGAGTGCCCCGGTGATGGTGCGGCCCTGCGCGAGCTCGGCGTTCACCCCGATGAAATTGCTCCCCCCAACGTTGACCGGGGTCGCGTCCTCGCGAGTGAGGGCGTCGGCGTAGAACTCGCGGATCACGTTGGTGCGGTCCGCCCCCTCGCCCGCCCCGTCGAACTCCAGGATGTACGTGCCCGGCTTGAGCCCGGTGAGCTTGTAGGCCCCCGTCGCGGGGTCGACCGCCGCGGTCGCGGTGGTGGAAATCCCCGCATCGACCGGCTCAGCAAAGACCTCGATCCCCTGGGCCAGCAGGGCGGGGTCCGCGCCGGGCGCGAGAGTCACGGTGCCCGCGATGGTCCTGCCGTGCTCGAGTTCCGCGTCGATTCCCGTGACGTCACCCGGGTTCGCGCCCTGGCCCACCGGCACCTGCGTGGCCAGGTGGTACGTGGACGCGCCGCGCCAATACTCGCCCACGGCGTTGGGGGTCACCTTGAGATCCGTGGCGGGGTCCACGTAGGTGCCCACCAGGAACTCGACGGTGTAGACGGCGCTTGGCAGCCCTTCGACCACGTACGCGCCGGTCGCGTCGGGCGACACGGTCTGGTCGACCCACGGGTCGTACGACCGCACCTGCACCTGGATCGCGTCCATGGCCTCGGGCGGCACTAACGGCGGAAGCGTGACCGTGCCGGAGAGCGAGTAGGTCTCCGCGGCCTGCGCGGGGACGATGCCCGCTGCACCGAGCGCGGCGGCCATCAGGAGGGCGGCGGTCGCCCGCGCGGCGCGGGCGAGACGGGAGGAGCGGGCGAGACGGGAGGAGCGGGTGCGGGGAGTGCGCGGGGCGCGAGGCATGCGGCTCATGGTGCGCCGAGCGTATCGCGGGGGTGCCCCCGGCGAAGCGACCGCCCCCGCCCCGCGGCTCCGCCCCCGCCCCGCGGCTCCGCCCCCGCCCCGCGGCTCCGCCACACAACAGCCCTCCCCACGGGCGCAATCAGCGGCTGCAGCGGCCGACTCGCCGACGACACGCCGAGCCCTGTGTGGCGCAGCCGCGAAACGGTGTGGCGGAGCCGCAGCACGGCGCAACCGCGAAAGCGTGTGGCGGAGCCGCAGCACGCGCGAGCACTCACTCGCCGCCCGCTTGCCAGCCACGCCGCGTCCGGGCTACAGTCCCACCCATGTTCCGTCGAATGTGTCGCTGACCCCGCGCACGTTCGGCGTGCGCCCGTGACGGGCGCCGGCCTCCTCCTCACGACGGAGTGGCAGGCCAGATCTCTCCCGTAGCGGGCACCGCCTCGTCGCGCGCCGCGCCCCTCGGGGTCGCGGACTGCCGGTGCGCTTGCACGCCCGGTGGCCAGCGACACGGCACCGCTCCCGAGGGCCGCGGATCCGAGTCCAGCAGCAGTCTCACCAGACGCGACACGCCAGACCCGCACCGACACCGACTTCCAAGGAGCCATCATGACGAACCCCACCTGGGCCTTCGAGACCAAGCAGATCCACGCCGGTCAGACCCCCGATTCAGAGACGGGCGCCCGTGCTCTGCCCATCTACCAGACCACCTCGTTCGTGTTCGAGGACACCACGCAGGCCGCGGCCCGCTTCGCGCTCGCGGAGCTGGGCCCGATCTACACGCGCATCGGCAACCCGACCCAGCAGGCGGTCGAGGACCGGATCGCGGCGCTCGAGGGCGGCGTCGGCGCGCTTCTGGTCGCCAGCGGATCCGCCGCGAACACCCTCGCGATCCAGAACATCGCGGAGGCGGGCGACCACGTCGTGTCGAGCCCTTCGCTCTACGGCGGCACACACAACCTGTTCGCGCACACGCTGCCCAAGTTCGGCATCGAGGTGACGTTCGTCGAGAACCCGGACGACCCCGAGTCGTGGCGCGCCGCGGTTCGCCCCAACACCAAGGCGTTCTTCGGAGAGTCCATCTCGAACCCGAAGCAGGACGTGCTCGACATCGAGGCGGTCGCGGCCGTGGCGCACGAGGTCGGCGTTCCGCTGATCGTCGACAACACCGTCGCGAGCCCGTACCTCGTGAACCCGCTCGCGTGGGGGGCGGACATCGTCACCCACTCGGCCACGAAGTATCTCGGCGGCCACGGCACCGCCATCGGCGGCGTGATCGTCGACGGCGGCTCGTTCGACTTCGGCGCCCACCCGGAGCGCTTCCCCAACTACAACACGCCCGACCCGAGCTACAACGGCCTGGTCTACGGCCGCGACCTGGGCGTCGACGGCATCTTCGGGGTGAACCTCAGCTTCATCCTCAAGGCCCGCGTGCAGTTGCTGCGCGACACCGGCGCCGCGATCAGCCCGTTCAACGCGTTCCTCATCGCCCAGGGCGTCGAGACCCTCAGCCTGCGCGTCGAGCGCCACGTCGAGAACGCCAAGCAGGTCGCCGACTTCCTCGAGGGTCACGCCCAGGTGACGTCGGTCGCCTACAGCGGCCTGGCGAGCTCCCGCTGGAACCACCTCCAGAAGAAGTACGCCCCCAAGGGCGGCGGCAGCGTGCTCGCGTTCGAGATCGTGGGCGGCAAGGAGGCGGGCCAGGCGTTCGTCGACGCGCTGCAGCTGCACTCGCTGGTGGCGAACATCGGCGACGTGCGCTCGCTCGCGATTCACCCGGCGACCACCACGCACTCGCAGCTCAACGAGGCGCAGCAGCTCTCCGCGGGCGTCTCCCCCGCGCTGGTGCGCCTCGCGGTGGGCATCGAGAACATCGACGACATCCTGGGCGACCTCGCCCTGGGCTTCGAGGCCGCAGCCGCGGTCGCGCGGCGGCAGGACGATGCGCTGGCAGAGGCGGTTTCGAACGTGGCAGCACCGGCGTGACCGACCACGTCGACACCGCCTGGGCGCCGGCGGGCGAGGCGAGGGATGAGGCCGGGCCCATTCCCGCATCGTCCGCCTGGCGCCCGGGCGACCACCCCGGCGAACGCAGGTTCGCGCACCTGGGCGAGATCCCACTCGAGGGCGACCCTCGCGGCACGCTCGACGTGACGCTCGCGTACGAGACGTGGGGCGAGCTCAACGACGCGCGCGACAACGCCGTGTACGTGGCGCACGCGTTCACGGGCGACAGCCACGTGCTGGGCGACGCCGGCCCCGGCCACCCCACCGGCGGCTGGTGGTCCGACCTGGTCGGGCCGGGCAAGGTGATCGACACCGACAGGTTCTTCGTGGTGAGCGCCAACGTGGTGGGCGGCTGCCAGGGCTCGACCGGGCCCGCGCACCCGCACCCCGAGGACGGGCGCCCGTGGGGCTCGAGCTTCCCGTACGTCACGCTCCACGACCAGGTGGTCGCGGAGGCGCGCCTGGCGGACCTGCTCGGCATCGACGCGTGGGCGCTGATCCTGGGCCCGTCGATGGGCGGAATGCGGGCCGTCGAGTGGGCGGCCACGTACCCGGAGCGGGTGCGGGCCATCGCGGCGATCGGCACAACGGCGGCCACCACGGCCGACCAGATCGCCTGGCATGCGTCGCAGGCGGCCGCGATCCGGCTGGACGCGAACTTCCGCGGCGGCGACTACTACGACGCGCCCGACGGCGAGGGCCCGCACCACGGGCTCGGGCTGGCGCGCGTGATCGCGCACACCACCTACCGGTCCGCGCCCGAGCTCAACGAGCGGTTCGGCCGGTCCGTCCAGGACGGCGACCCGCTGCGCCCGGAGGGGTTCTTCCAGGTCGAGTCCTACCTGGACCACCACGCGGACAAGCTGGCGCGGCGGTTCGATGCGAACTCGTACCTGCGGATGCTGCACGCGATCAACACGCACGACGTGGGCCGCGGCCGCGGCGGCGTCGAGGCCGCGCTGTCACGCTACGAGGGCGAGGCCCTGGTGGTCGCGATCGACTCCGACCGCCTCTACCCCCTGGCCGACGCCGAGCGGCTCGCCGGTGCGATCCCGCGCGCCGAGCTGGTGGTGCTCCACAGCGACATCGGGCACGACGGCTTCCTGGTGCCCGATTCGGGGTTGAACGATGCGGTGGCCGGGCTGCTCGAGCGGGTGGCGGTGGGGGTGGGCGCGTAGAGCGTCGAGTCCAACATCGCTCGGTCCACGCTGGGGTGGTTCGACAAGGGCGCGGCAAGCAGGTCGGACCTCTGGATGAGGCGTCGTCGCGGCCGTAGCTGGCCACGATGGCGACGTCGAGCTCGTTCAGCACCCGGAACATGCGCGACATGCACAAGGTCGTGCGCCCCGACTCGAGATCGACCATGTAGTCGCGGGTGAGCGCGAGCCGCTCCGCCAGCGCTGCCTGGCTGATGCCCGCCTCCTCACGCGCGTCCGTGACGACGGCGGCGAGGTCCTGCGGCTTGCGTGCGGTCAGTTTCGGCATGGCACCGTTCCTTGCGTGGCGTCGGCCCCGGTCTCCGAGATGTGGGAATGTCGCCACACTGCCCGATGTGGGAAATATCCCGCAATCGCAGTAGTGGGGATTTTGCCGCTACCCCGGCAACCGCCGATGTCCCGTCGGCGCTGTTCCGCTCAGGGCCGGAACAGCCCGATCACACAACGCTCAAGCCTCCCCCACCACCAGGCCGAGCTCAAGCAGCTGGGCGACGAAGGCTCGCACTTCGGGCATGATCTGCTCGGCGGGGACATCGTAGGCCTCCACGAGCTCTGCGACGATGGCCGCCTCGCTCAGCGTGCCGTCGATGCGCACCCAGATCTCGAGGGCTGTGCCCTCGAAGATGTACGGCACCTGCTGCTCCTCGAGGCGCGGGAGGTTGAGCACGGTGGCGCGGGTCTCCGAGGCCACCTCGGCAAGCCCCTCGGTGCGGGTCAGCGGGGTCGGCTCGGTCATGGGTTCATCCTGCCTGCTCACCTACCGTGAGCGGTACCGCTCGGCCGCGATGTTGTCCCCGCGCCCGGCGAGGAGCTCGACGACGCGACGGCCGGGCCGCTCGAGCTCGCGTTCTGTTGATGACATGAGGTCTTCCTCCCAATCACGAGACCCAACTGTCAACAACGTCCGTCAGTTCTAGAGCTAGAGCGATCCGACCAGGCTCATGCCGACCGCGCTGAGTGCCAGCACCCCGGCAATCGCAACGTGTCGTCCGCGCGAACGACCCGCCATGACCGGTCCCATCAGCAGCGCAACAGCGGGAGCGACCACAAATGTGGCGTACCGCTCGTACAGCCAGGGAAGTTGCGAGAGCACGGTGAAGCCCGCGACGAGCGTCGCGACCAAGGCGATGACCCTCCATGGGTCCGCAACCTGCCCGGCTGGTCCCTGCTCCCGCCACAGTCCGAGCAACCCCGCGACCAGCAGACCTGTCGCCAACGCGACCATCGCCCCGTAGGCGACCGACCCAAGACCGCCCAGGGCGCCCAGCACCCTTCCGAGCGGCCCGACTGGCATCGGCGCGAGCACCGCGACAACCGCCATGGCAGCGCCTGCGGCACCCACCGCGAGCCAGTTCGACCAACCACGAGGCATGCGCAACGTCGGGAGGACCACGAGAAGCAGCACTCCCGCAGTGAGAGCGACGAGCGGTGCGTACGCGACGGTGACGCCGTCGAAATCGCGCGCCTCCGGGAATGTCTCGAGGAACTCCTCGGTGTACTGGCCGCCGTAGACGGCCCACGTGGCGACGATGCCCGCGCCAGCCGCTAGCCCGAATGCCCCGAGCCACACAGCCCAGTCCACGAGTCGGCGCCGTGTCGACTCGGCCACCACCACGATGGCGAGTCCCAGCGCCAGCGGCGCGAGCGAGGGCTGGAGGTTGACCGCGATCGCCACCAAGACGACCTGTCCCCAGCGCCTTCGTGTCAGGAATGCGAGGACGAGGACGAGCACCGCGGGCCAGATCGGATGCACCCGAGCGCTGAACAGCGCGAGCGAGTACGCGGCGAGAGGAAGGACAGCCACCACGCCGAGCCGGCGCCCGACCAGGACAGCCGCGCACGTCGCCGCGGCGAGGGAGACGAGGCGTCCCACGAGCAGGGCGGGGGCGCCCGTAGCGACGATCCCTCCGACCAACCACGAATACAGGGGGCTGATGCCCTGACCGACCACCTCTGTGTTGAGCGCGGGCCACACCGCGCCGCTGTGCTCGACAACCGGCAGGTACCAGGTCACCTCATCGGGGCGGCCCGGCAGAGCCACTGCGATCAGCGCGTTGGCGGCGAGGAGGCCGCCAAGGACCCACCAGATCGCTCGTGTGTTCGCAACACTACGATGCGGACCTGCGAAACGGGGTTCCGTCGGCGCACTGGTTCGCTGTGTCAACTCGTCGCTTTGGCCGCTCATCGGTAGCATCGATCCTCCCTGGTAGTCGGAGCCCGCGCCGCCCATACGTCTAGTTGCGTTCGGACTCGAGCCAATCGCTGACGAGCTGACCGTCAACATATCGATGGATGGCATAGTCATCTCCCCCGGCGCGGCTGACGTCGACCAGCCCGACGCCGCTCTGCGTCAGCTCGTCCACAAGCTCGCTATCGGCGCACTCAACCACATTACGTTGGACATAGATCAGTTGAGCTCCGCGAACCGAGCAGTCGCTCGATACGACCAGATCGCCGGGCTGCGCAATTTGCCTCGCCGCGCTCCACACTGCAACCCGAGCCGACGCATGTTCGAGCGCGCTGCGAACTGTCAGATCGATGTACGCCACCGATACCACCAGACTCGCGACCAGCACGACGGCAGCCCACCGGAGCCTAGGCGCGCCAGAGCTTCGCACAGCCACGGCGGCAAGGAGCGCCACCGCGAGCGTGACCTTGTTCGTGTCGTAGACATAGGTGCCGGCGTGACCCGCGAGCACGAGGTTCTCTGCCACACCCACAAGGAGCACTGTGCACAGCAAGCGGGCGTACCAGTCGATCCGGTGGAGGCGAATCGTCATCACGCGGTGCACTCGCGGGCGGAGCATCAGGGTGATCGCAACCAGCGGCACCATCGCGAGCGCCCATGCCCAGAAAACCTTCGCCAGACGCACGATGTTGAGACCTCGAGCATCAGCTCGCTGCGTCATGTGCGCCACGATCTCTGAGAGCGGGACGAGGCCACTCCATTGGTAAGCGGTCAACGCGAGCGCAGTCAGGACGCCCGCACCAATGCTCAGCGCCGCGGCACGATTCAGCCGCACGCTCCCAGGACGGAACCAGAGCGCGACCGCGATGACCACGAAGATCAGGATTCCGGTCCACTCGCTATAAGCTGCGGCGAAACTGGCGGTCAAGAGCACCGCAGGCACGTACCGTGCCTCGGGAGCTGTCGCGAGGAGGAGGAGGGTTCCAGCCAACGCGACCTGCACCACCGAGTGGCCCCAGTAGCCGAAGAAGGCCGATTGTAGACCCACGGGGGATACGAGGTAGGCCGCCGCGATGACGATTGCCCAGGCCGTGCCGCGGGTCGGCCCACGAGGAGACGACGCGCGGTCAGGAAGAGCAGAGCTGTCGTTGCTGCCGCGAGCGTCAGCCCCAAACCTCTGATGACGGCCAACGAAGGCTCGGCGACGGCAGATACCGCCGCAGCCAGGACGAAAGCGCCCGGCGGGAAGGATGTATAGAAGAGGAGCCCAGCGTCCGATTCCACGCTCGAACCTGGGAGGTTGTCGATCCCCCGGTCGGCGATGTCTCCGAACGTGAACACGGGCAGCAGGCGGGTTTCGTCAACCTCGTGCTCGCTGAGTGCGAGAACCGTGGCTGCGACGTGCGACGGAGCATCGTCGTTGAGCGCATAGCCCAGCGCGGGCGCGCGCAACCACGCCTGTCCGAAGGCGACGAGCGCGCCGACAAGCACCGCAGCCAGCGCGATCTCGGCTACGAGCCGGACCCCCGAGCGCGGCACATCCTGCGAATCTCGTGATCGCTGACGACTGCGCGTGACAGGTACGGGGGTGGTCACGGGAGCGCTCCTCGCCGCGCGACTCAGCGAGCAGCGAGCGGGTCAGATCGATCGCCGCCGCGGCCCTCGCCGCGCCCTCACCCGGACTTCCGGGGCGCATCTCGATCGAGATGGCGCCCTGGTACCCGACGTCGCCGAGCGCGGAGAATCCCGCCGCATGGTCGACCACCATATTCTCGATCTCCCCAAGTTGAGGTGCGCTCACGTGGTAGTGCCGTAGCAAGCTGGCGTGCTCGCGCACCGCGTCACCGATGTGGTCTCCCGCCAAGGTCATGCCGGCAGCGTCAAGGTGAAGCCCGAAGCCGGGGTGGTTGACATCTTCGACCAGGCGAGCACCGGCGGCGGCGGTCGTGACGAAGCTGCAGGCGTACTGCGGGGGATTGGGCTCGATGCATAGGCACGTGCCCGCTGCGGCCGCGATCGCGCCCAGTTCGGAGAACACCTCGACTGCAAGAGGCCAGACGCTCGCCTCTGTCGCGCCGTCAGGCACCTGCCTGTTGCGAGGCGAGCCGAACACCAGGACGCCGACATCCATGCGGCCCGCAAGCTCGACGAATCTCGCAAGGTGATCGATGGCCGCACGCCGCGTCGACGCGTCCTGGAACAGGGTCAGGTCCTCACGCCCAAAGAGCATGGACTGGAATGCCACGACCTCGATCCCATGATCACTCCAAAAGGACACATAGCTGCCAAGCTCGACGTCAGAGACATTGGTCGGATCCTTGAAGACCTTGGTCGGCGCGATCTCGACCGCGGCGACCCCCAGGCCCTGGAGCGCACGGGCAACCTCTGCCTCCTCCTCCGCGGGCCACGCGATGTTGGAGATCGCCAAGCGCGGTGCGGTCATGCCGCGCGCTCGCTTCGCACGAAGGCTGCGAGGCCGTCAAGCACTGCATCTCGGCCGTAGAGGTAGCCGTCATGTCCGTTCCACACATGCGCGTGCACCGAGCGCATGTCATAGAGGCCGGACCGCATACCGTCGGGCCGGTTGTCGAAGTCGCGTCCGAAGGCGTGACGCGCTACGTCCCGGGTCGAGACGGGCTCCGTCGCGAGGTTCACCAGCGGCAGATTGTGCGCGATGATCCGGTCGAGGTCCTCGGCGAGCCAGCGCAGGTCGTAGTACTGAAACACCCCGTCCGCATGGATGCGCTCCACGTTGTTGTCGTGCAGCAGGTCGTAGATCACATTCTTCTTGATCCCGGGCCCGAACAGGCCCGGCAGGCGCACGATGTGGACCGACGGGAACTGCCCCGTCGCGAAAGCCTCGAGCCCGAGCCGGTGGAGCCCGTAGGGATGGAGACCGTCGGTTGGCGGTTCGGTCTCCTCCGTCACCCCGACGGGGTCCCGGTACACGTCGATCGTCGAGACCAGCACCAGACGTTCCGCATCGATCGACTCGAGAGTCCGCTTGAGCTGCTCGATGTGCGCGACGTCGTCGTCCGGGTTCTGGTTGATCCGCCACTTCTCCGCCTTGGCCGCAGTGAACACGACCGTCTCGAAGGAGCGACCGGCGATCTCTGCCACGTTCGCCGAGTTGTAGAGCTCGTCGTACTCGCGAGCCGCCCGCAGGTTGCTGCCGACGAATCCCGTATAGCCGATCAATGCTGTTGTCATGCTGTCGTCGCCTCCTGTGACCGGGTCGAGCGATACCGTCCCGCGACGGCCCGGAACAGGACACCGAGGACGTGGGCGTTGCCTCTGATCGGGCTGATCTTCGTGGGGACCTTGCCCTTCGGGTACGTCCGGGTCACGGGCGTCTCAGCGGTCGCGAATCTCGGGAGGCGACCGGCCTCGATCGCCAGGTGATAGTGCAGTTCATAGGTGACGAATACATCCCGGAAGGTGTCCACCTCGGCGTCGCCGAGGAGGCGTGCGCTGTACGCCCGGAACCCATTGGTGGTGTCGGTCTGACGGACGCCCGAGGCCAGCGAGATGAGCGGCGCGTGCAGCACCTTGAGCCCGACGAGCCGTGACAGCGGCGTGTTGATGGCCCGGCCGCCCGGGATGAAGCGCGACCCCTGGACGTGGTCGACGCCCGACTCGAGCAGTTCCAGGAAGGTGGGGATCGCCTCGACGCCGTCCTTGCCGTTCCCGTCGATCACGACCACACCGGCATACCCCTGCTCGAGGCAGAAGTCGAACGCCATGCGCATCTGCGCGCTGAGTTTCCCGGGCCCGAGCTTGGTCAGCAGCGCCGTCACGCCCACCGATTCCAGGTACGAAAGGTCGAGCGACCCGTCTGTGCTCCCACCGTCGGCGACGATGACGTCGGCCGCTGGCGCCACGTCCTGCATCCGGCGCAGCTGCGCCCGCACCTTGTCGCCTTCGTTGATCACGAACACGCACACCGCGTATTGATGGTTGCGGGGCCGCAGCTTGTCTGTCCGGTACGCGGGCACCTCGCGGGTCAGCGCGCTCTCAGGCAACATTCCTCCTGGTCTCGTCAGCGATGAGCTGGTCGCTCACGATCTCCTCCATGAGGTAGTACGCCGGTTCGTTCCGCGCCTCCGACAACAGCCGACCGATGTACTCGGAGACGACCGCGAGCGACAGGAAGGTGAAGAAGAACATGATCCCCAGCTGCAGGTTGGTGGTCGCCCACCCACGTTCGACGCCATCAGCGAGCAAGTAGGTGAGGATCACGTAGCCCGCGTAGCCGAGGTTTGCGAGCGCGACGATCACTCCGGTCGTCGCGACCAGCCGCAGGGGCGCGAGAGAGTAACTCGTGATCATCTCCACGGCTTCGCGGAAGTCGGATCCGGGACGCTTGCGGCCCGCACTTGTGTTCTCGCCCGACGGCGTTTGCGGGCTGTAGTCGAACTCGACCACTTCGAAGCCCACGTGGCGGATCAGGTGCCGAAGATAGCGGTGCCGGCGTCGAGCGCTCAACAGGGTGTTCGCGGCACGTCGCGTGAAGCCGGTCAGGTAGGTCGATTGAGCAGGGATACGGATGCCGAGGATCTTGCTGTTGTACCAGTAGAACAGCGCCTTGCCCCAGGCGCGTGCGCCACGAGTGAGGGGAACCACGCTCACGCCCTGCACGATGTCCGCCGACTGCACCCGCGCCACGACCAGAGGGATCTCCGCGACCGGATCCAGAGACGGATCGAAGAGCACGATGAAGTCACCGATCGCGGTGTCCAGCCCGCTGAAGAGCGCGGTCTCATAGTCGAAGCGACGTGAGAGTCGGATGACGCGGACACAGGACAGCGTGCGCAACTCCTCGCGCAGGGCCACCACCTGCGCGGTGGCGAGTCCGTTGTCCACCACTACCAGCTCGAAGTTCGTGTAGCGGTCAGCCAGCGTGCGCTGGACATCGCTCACGATCCCGATCGCGTTCGAGGTGGTCGCATCGAACACTCCGACCACGCTCACGAACACATCGTCTCGCACGACGACTGGCTCACTGGGAATCACTGGCGCACCTCCGTCTTCACACCTCTGCCGTGTTGGACCAGGGCGTGGGATAGCTCTTCGAGGACATCGTCCACGTTGTCAATCTTTGCGCCCAGCACATAGTAGTAGCCATCGATGCCCGCGTCATTGCGAACCAGAATCGGGCGGCTGTCGGAGGCGTCGGACAACCTGAGAACCGCCTTGACCTCAGTGACCGAATCGACGTATTCGAGATCGGCGAGACTCGGAACGTACCGGCGGGCGTCGGCAATCATCGGGCGGAAGTTGGAGGGCTGTGCAGCCAGATCGACCCGGCTCGCGATGGGTCGGGGGTCCGGCGCCTCCGCGGAGTCGAACCAGCGGGCGTGAGGGGTGTAGCGGACGTGAGAGAGGGTGTGCAGCCCGCGCGCCGGGAACGGCATGAGCGAGAAGAAGGGCCCATCCATGACGGTGATCGCAGCGTTGCGCAGCTGGTCGGGCACCCTTACCAGGGCCATCTCGGTGATCTCGAGTTGGAGAGGGATCAACGGCAGCCCCGCGGAACGGTGGAGCTCGTTGGTGGAAGCGTAGACACTGCTGATCGCGAGGGGAGCGCAATAGACGTCGCCGTCCGCTGTCGTGATACTGACCACCGACCCGGAGCTCTCGATTCTCGCAACCCTGCGGTTATGAAGGATCTCCACCCCGCCAGCCCGAGCGACGCGGTCGAGCATCAGCGTGCGCAGGACGCGCGCATCGAATGCGAACTCCTCGACCTCCCAAGCCTTCTCGATGTGTCCCGGTGAGAACCACGCCTGCTGCGGTGGTCGCACTTCGGAGAGCGGCGCGCCTATGCGCTCGCAGAACGTCTCGAACTGACGCGCATTGACTTTGGAGAAGGTCGACGCGATGGCGTAGAAGTGGCGAAAGGACGTGTAGAGCGCGGGCGAGTGCTCGTCGGACCAGGCGCGCGAGCTCACCCTCGACCGGTAGGCCGTGAGGATGCTGCGCGGATAGTGGTACCCGTGGTGGACGCGCGCCTGGTTGACGTAGGAGGCGCGCTCCATCGCCGTGGACTCGGCCTCGATGACGGTGACCCGAGCCAGCCCCAGCTCCTCTCGCAGATACAGCGCGATGCGCAGGCCGAAGAAACCTGCACCGATCACGATCGCGTCCGAGCGTGCGGTCACCGGCGATACATCCATCGTCGTGCGAGGAAGTTCCACGCGAACACGGTCACCGTGGCGACGGCCTTGGCGACGAGGTAGTACCAACCAAGCTTCTCAACAAAGACCCACATCTGACCGTTGAGCAGCAGGAGTCCGATCGCGCCGATGACGCCGAATAGCGAGAAACGCACCCACGGATGAGCGACGCGCGGGTCCCGGAACACGAACCGCTCGCTCAGGACGAAGACGACTGCGAGGCCTGACAAGAAACCCGACGTGCTCGCCATGAGGTAGTGCACAGAGAACACGTCGGCAAGGAGTGCCAACGTGCAGAAATCGACGATGAGGCCGACAGCAGCTGTCCATCCGTAGCCCATGATCTGGCGGACGAGCGACCCAGCCCTCGGCCGATCAGAGGCATTCGGTGCGGCAGCATCGGCGACGGCAGGTGCGCCTGGACTTCGTCGCTCGCTCATGCAGCCCCCTCAGATTGCGAACCTGCCGAGCACGACGCGGGCACGGAGACGCTCGGTCCCGACAGCGCCACAGACGTCGCGGCTCGGGCTTTTCCCGGGAAGTGTACCGCCTGGATGTTTCGCCCACACTTCACGGTTGCGCCCAACGACAACCAGGCTCCAACCGCGAACGGAGCCGCTCAAGTGGCTATGGCACGCACGCGTGCACCTCGGGGGCGATCTCCTCGGCCCGCGCCTCGTAGGCCTCGGCGAGCTCGTCGACGATGGCGGACTCGGTGCGCGTGCCGTCGATGCGCGTCCAGATCTCGAACGCGGTGCCCTCGAAAATGTACGGCACCTGCTGCTCCTCGAGCCGCGGGAGGTTCAGCACGGTGGCGCGGGTCTCGGAGGTGACCTCGGCGAGGCCCTCGTGGCGGGTCAACGGGGACGGCGTGCTCATGCGCCCATCCTTCCCGATCGGGCGTGCGCGAGCGGTCAGGCGACGGTGACGCGACGCACGGACGCCGCGTTCCCGGCGCCCGCATCGTCCACCGATGCCGTGAGCACGATCTCCCGCCCGGCGATCCGCGTCCCCGGCTCGATGCCGAGCCGCGCGGTGATCCCGGCGCTGCCGCAGTGGCCGAGCGCGCCCACGTAGGTGAAGGTTGCGCGGCCGCGGGCGGCGTCGACGGCGAGGCTCCAGCCCTCCTCGGCGCCGCGGTCGAGCAGGTGCCACGCGGGGTCGGCGTCGAACCACACGCCGGGGGCGTCGACGGTGAGGGTGGCCCGACGGATCGGGGTGCCGTCGGCGGATTCGTAGACCACGCTCGCGCGCAGCAGCAGTGCGGCGGCGCCGTCGCCGGCGGCCTCCATCGCGGCGATGTCGGACAGGTGCAGCTGGCCGATCGGCGCGGCCTCAACCGGCGCCTCGTGCGAGGCGCCGCCTGCGAGCGTGGCGTCGACAAAGGTGGTCGGCGCGGCTGCCGCCATGCGGCGCGCCTGCCCCTGCGTCAGATGTGCGTCCACCGGGCCCTCTCCCGTAAGTCGGGCCGGGTACCCCCTCAGGCACCGCGGCCGTCGTCGTGCCTGACAGACGCAAATTACCGTGTCATGCGGCCCGTGCGACAGCGCGAGTGCGAAACGTCTCACCGGGGAACATCAGGGGTGATTCGGACAGTGCGGACACCGCGCCGGGAGGCCCGACGCCGCGGGCTCAGCGGACCGTGAGCGATACGGGCGCCAGCGTCAGCGTGGACCCCGCCGAGCTCGCCATGGCGTTGAGCGTGACCGCGAGCGACGCGGTCGGGCTCGCGCCCTCGGGGAACGTGACGTTGAGGGTGGACGTCTGCCCGTTCGGCGTCAGGTCCGCCCCGCTGTAGCGGAAGCGCACGCTGCGCACCCCGCCGGAGACCCCGATCTCCTCGAAGGTCCAGTTGGCTCCGGTCACGGACATCGGCGCGCCCGCAGCGGTCGCGGGGAACGATGCGATGGCGACGATGCTCGAGACCGCTCTGCCGGGATTGGGGTTGTACGGTCCGGCATGGCGAAACCGGAAGCCGACGCGGTAGCCGCCGCCGTTGTGGCCCGACGAGAACGCGCTGTTCCAGACGAGCACGCCCTGCACGGCGGCGGTGCGGGTGGTGGTGACCTGGGGAACGGCCACGCCGTTCGAGGTGCCGTCGCCGGCGAAGGCGACGGTGAAGGCACCCAGGCCGGCGTTCGACTTCTTGTCGACCGAGAACTCGAGGGCGGCCGTCACCGAGCTGGTCGCGTCGAGGGATCCACTCTGATACGTGAACTCGAGCACGCGGTCGGTCGAGGTGTTGCTCTCGCTGGTGAGCGTCCACGCCGAGCCGACGATGCTCGGGGCGTTGGTCGAGACGACCGACTTGGGCAGCGCGACCGTGAGCGTCACGTCGCCGACGAGGTACCCGTCGGGGGCGACGCCGTCGTCGAGATAGCCGAGCACCGCTCCGACGTTGACCTTGGACGCCGTCTGGTTCGCGTACGTCGCGCCCGACGTCGCGAAGATGAGCTGGCCGGCCTCGCGCACGGAGGTGGCGGCGGCCGGAGCCGCCGTGGCGATCAGGATCACGGGGGCCTACCAGACGGCGCCCTGAAGGACGCGCCGGCGCGACACGGACCGCGGGCGCGACGTCGCGGGTGCAGACTCTGGCATCACAACCTCAGCAGGACGGGGGCGCCCCTCAGCGAGCGCCACACCCCGCCAACATCACGGCGTGATACCTGGGACGTGCGGCAACGAGACGCACCTCACAGCAAGTTCGGAGGCTGGGCGCGGCGGTTCAGCCGCCGGACGCGATCGGGTCGAGCCCGCCGAGCGTCGGAGCCAGCGAGGCCGGGGACGCCGTATCCGGGGCGACGAACGCGTACGCGGCGATCAGCGCGATCACCACAACGGTGAGCACGATCGCCCAGCCAGGAGCACCGGCGTGATCACGCATCATCCACGGCTTGTCGAGCGAATGCCTCTTGCGACCCACGTGTCGACGTCCCATGTGAACTCCCCCGAGCCCCGCACCGGTACGGCAGCACTCTAAAGTGACAAATGGGACATGCGCTAGGCGCGATCGCGAGAGTTTACCTGCGCGTCACAACCGTCAAGCGGAACTCGCCTCGGAGCGCTATGGCCGCTTGACCTTGAACGTGTTGCTCCAGCTCGGGTACGAAGGCGTCGAGGTCAACTGGAACGTCACGTCCATCGGCGAGGCGCCGGTTCCGCTCGCGTAGGTGAATACCGCGACGAGCGGCACATCTACGGTCGCTCCCGTGCCCGCAGTCACAGAACGCGTGAACTGCATGTTGCCCAGAGCACCGCTCACATACGTCCACCCGCTGATCGACACACCCGTGATCGTCGCCGGCGACGTGACGGTCCAGACAAGCGACAGTGACAGCGACGTGACGTTGCGCGGAACATTCGCGTTCAAGTTGACTTCGTTGCTACGGCCCGTGGTGATCCCCCCGTGACAGTCAGGCCCGTCGAACTCGCTGTCGCGGGGCTCGCGACCGCGAGCATGATCGCCGGAGTCGCCCAGGCTGCGCCCTGCATCACGCGTCGGCGGGAGACGCCAGTGGTCTTCTCGGTCATGTCGCTCCTCGGTCGGGGATCCGCGGCCGCCCCTCAGCTGCCACTCGGTCACTCATAGGGTAGAGATCAACTAAGCATGTGACAAGCGCCACATCCTGAGCACGAAACTCTACCTGAGTATCGGCATGCAGCGCGCGAATCTGAAGAAGCGCTTGCTGGGGTGCTACCTTCCAGACGCCCGGGCGAGCCGAGCGTCTGGGCGGGCGAGGTCCGGCTGGCTAGGCCGTGTTGATCAAGTCTGATTTGATCCAGATCAGCGTGGCGGCGAGGCTGACGGCGGCGCGGTAGGTGCGGACGAGCTTGTCGGAGCGCATCGCGATGCCACGCCACTGCTTGAGCCTGTTGAAGCAGCGCTCGACGACGTTGCGGCCCTTGTATCGCTCCTGCTGCTGGTCGCCGAAGTCGATCGGCCGGCCCGGCTTCTTGCGGCGGTGCGCGATCTGATCGTCGCGCTCCGGGATGGTCGCCGCGATCCCTCGCTCGCGCAGCCATGCCCGGTTCGCCTTCGATGGGTAGCCCTTATCGGCGAGTACACGGTCGGGGCGGGTGCGGGGCCGGCCCTTCCCGTCGCGGGGCACGCGGATGTCCTCGAGCACGGCGGTCATCATCGTGGTGTCGTTGATGTTCCCGCCGGTGATCATCATCCCCAGCGGCCGGCCGCGACCGTCGCAGACCAGGTGCAGCTTGGTCGTGAGCCCGCCCCGGGAGCGGCCGATCCCGTGATCAGGCGGCTCGAACCACGGATTCTTGTGATTCGGCAGAGCCCCTGTGTCCCGGGCGAGGGTCGCGCCGTGCTGATGCACACGCGCGATCGTGGAGTCGATCGAGACGACCCAGTCGATCTTCCCGGCAGCGTCAGCCTGCTTCTGCACCTCGGCGAGCAGTCGCTCCCAGGTGCCGTCCTCGGCCCACCGGTTGAACCGCTTGTAGATCGAGTTCCACTTCCCGAACCGATCCGGCACGTCCCGCCACGGCGCCCCGGTCCGGTACTTCCACGCCATCCCCTCAACAGTGAGTCGGTGATCTGTCCACGGCCGCGACCTCCCGGTCGCCGTCGGCATCAACGGCTCCATCACGGCCCACACCTCGTCAGAGATCTCCTGTCGCGTCACCGTTCAAGACTTGCCCACCGAGGAACGAAACCTCTTGATCAACACGGCCTAGGAGGCCGCGGTCAGCGTGACCACGATCTGGTTCGGGCTCAACACCGCCGGACCAGCCGAAGTGAACGTCACCGTCTGGACAACCGAGTCAGGAGCCGACTTGAATACAGGCGTCCACTCCGCGGAGAACACGGCGTCGCCCGACCCGGCGGGCACTGTGAACTGCGCCACGACGGTTCCGGGGTTGCCGAAGGTCCACGCCGCCCCGCTGTAGGAGCCCGCAGACGAGAAGTGGCCCAACTCGTAGGTGATCGTCGCGGTGACGGTGTACGCGGAGGCGGCGCGCGGCGCTGTCACGTCAAGCGTCAGCGTGCCGGGATCGGTCGACGCACCGACGTGGACCAGATTGTCGCTGGTGGCACGCGCCGGCACCGCCGTCGCGAGCACGATCGCCGGCGTCGCCCACGCCGCACCCTGGATGATTCGTCGGCGCGAAACGGGCTCTTCACAGATGAGGCTGTAGGAGTGGTCTGAAGCCGCCGGCCTCGAGGAGTGAGCGGGCGATGTAGTGGGTGAGATTCCGAAAGCCCAGGGCCGAGCCGCGCAGGTGCTCGAGGCGTCCATTGATCGCCTCCGTCGGTCCGTTGGATGTGCCGGGGCGGTCGAAGTACGCGAGGACGTCGGACTTGCGGTTGTTCAGGGTGCGGCCGAGTTGTCGCAGCTCGACCAGTGCGGCAGGGACGCCGGTGCGTAGCGACTCGATCAGCGCCGTGAAGTCGGCGCGCGCAGCAGCCCGGTCGGGGTTGCGGTAGTTGGTGATGAGGCGCTGGTAGACGCCCCAGGTGACCTCGACCTCAGCGTGGTCGTCGGCGTCGAAGAGGGCGTCGAGCCGATCCCACTGGCGTTCGGTGAGGAACTCGAGCCCTGTGTGCAGGACCCGGCGGGACATGTAGAGCGGGTCGCCCGCGTGACCGCGATGTCCATGGATGGCCTGTTGGATGCGGCGTCGGCACTGGTCGAGGGCGTCGCCGGCGAGACGCACGACATGGAACGGGTCCATCACGGCCGTCGCGGCAGGCAACTCTTCGGCTGCGGCGGTCTTGAAGCCCGCGAAGCCGTCCATCGCGATCGTTTCGATTCCGTCGGCCCAAGCCTTGGACCGTTCCGATAGCCATGTTTTGAACACGGCCTTGGACCTGCCAGGGATCATGTCGAGCAGGCGGGCCGGGCCGACCCTGTCACGCACCGGGGTGAGGTCGATGATGACGGTGACGTACTCGTCGCCGAAACGGGTGTGCCGCCACACATGCTCGTCGACTCCGATCACGGCGATGCCGTCGAAGCGGGTCGGGTCGTTGATCAGCTGGCGGTGGCCTTCGGTCAGGACCGCGTCGTTCGCGGTGTTCCACGCGACCCCGAGCCCCGCCGCGATCCGCGACACGCTGAGGTGGTCCACGACGAGTGCGCGTAGTGCCCACGCGAGTCCACCCCGCGAGATCTTCGCCCGTGGATCGGCCGCAGCGCGAAGGTCATCGAGCCAGAACCGACCACACGGCTCGCACCGGTAGCGGCGCACCCGGACCAGCAGCGTCGTGGGCCGGCACCCGAAGGGCTCGTGAGCGAGGAAGCGCGACTGCGTACCCAGCGAGCGAGCACGATCACCGCACCCGTGGCAGACATCGTCGATCACAGCGACGCGGCACTCGAGCACCGCCCGATCGGCCGCGATCCGCTGCCCAGTGACCGTCAGGCCCAGGTCGTCGAGGTTGCAGAAGGTCGTGAGATCGGGCGCGCCGAAGGTAGCGTGAGACACGTCGAGGTCTTCCGGACGGTGAGCTTAGGAACTTCCATCCTGGAGGACCTCGACCCCTACCCCCGACCGTTCACCATCGAGTGGCCGCTACAGCCTCAATTGTGAAGAGCCAGTTCACGCTTGAGCGCACCACGCCCTTCAATGAAGAGGGACTGGTAGATCGCCTCATGGCTGATACGCATGGACTCATCATCGGGGAAGTCGATCGGCAGCCGGTTCGAGATCTGCTCAGGGCTCCACGCCTGCGTCCACGCCCGGTCCTTGCGGTGCGGCTTGCCCCGCCCGGTGAAGCGCGGTGGTGTCGGGCCGGGCACGATCGTGCCGTCCGCCAAGCAGATCTGCCCCGTCAGGCGCTCCTCGACGTAGGCCCGCAATCGAGGGTTGGCGACGAGCTTGGCGACCTTCGGCCGCTTGGCGGCCATATCGGCCTTCCACTGCGCCACCGACGCCCGATAGCCACTCGAGTTGGAGCGGGTGGCCGCGTTGCGGCGCAACTCCCGCGACACGGTACCTGGGTCGCGTCCGATGACGCGGGCAATCTCGCGTACACCCCGGCCCTGAACGTGCAGCAGCGCGATCTCCTCGCGTTCAGCGAACGACAGATACCTGCCCAAATGCTGCTGCTTGATGTCGAATGGCGGCATGCCGCCAGCCTTGTGGAACCACCGCGCGCCTACCGCCTGCGCCACGCCGACGACCGCCGCGGCTTCCTCCGCGAGCAGACCCTTCGCGATCTGCTCCCAGAACGCGACCTCGACGTGACGTTGGAACTTCGGATGCCCCGGCGACCTGAGCTTCGGCCTGATCGCGCGATCCGCATTCTGCTGACGACGTGCCATCACACACCTCTAGATCGAGGTGTTGCGACGACCAGTTGAATCCGCCTTGGGACCCTCTGTCCGAGTGGCAGGTCAGATCGTTCAGATCAGCACCTGTCAGGGTGCGTCGGGCGACGGCCTGCTCGAGCGCCGCGACCGCCAGCGATGACGTCATCCGGTCGCTCATCGAGTAGCCGACGATGCGGTTCGAGAACACGTCCTTGAACGCGCACAGGTACAACTTGCCTTCGCCCGTGGGGTGCTCAGTGATGTCCGTGAGCCACACCCGGTCGGGGGCGTCGGCGGTGAAGACGCGTCGGACGTGGTCGTCGTGGACGGGCGGGCCGGCTGTCTTCCCCGTTCCCCTCCTGCGGTGCACGGCCGCGATGATGCCCGCTTCCTTGCACAACGCGTGGACCGTGTTGCGGGACACCTCGAGGCCGAGCGCGTGGAGTTCGTCGGCGATGAACCGGTAGCCGAACTCGGGGTCGTCGGCGTGGACGTCGAGGGCGGCGTTGATCAGGTACGCGCGATCACGGTCAGCGTCCGTGATCGGGTTGGCTTTCCACTTGTAGAACGCCTGCTTGGAAAAGCCCAGCACCCGGCAGGTCACCGCGACGGGGAGGCCGTCAGCGGCAAGGTCAAGGACCAGCGGGTACGTCATTTTGGGGAGAGGGACCTCGCGAAGTACGCGGCGGCGCGGCGGAGGATCTCGACTTCTTCCTCGAGCTGACGGTTGCGCTTCTTCAGCTCACGCATCTGGGCCGACTCCTCAGCCACGACACCGGGACGGACACCGTCCTCGACGTCGGCATTCTTCAACCAGTTGCGCAGGCACGACTCGGTGATACCGAAGTCCCTCGCGATCTGCTTGATCGAGCCGCCCCGACGGGCGACCGCAACGACATCACGACGGAACTCAGCGGGATAGGGCTTGGGCACGGGAAACATCCTTCCAGCACGGACCGAGATCCGTGACGGTCAGAGTCAACCGATGCTGGGGCAGACCCGACCGACCTACGCGCCCGGCCGATGTTCCACCACACCCGGGACGCGATCGAGGCACACCTGACGATCGTGTTCACCGCACTGGCCGTCAGCCGCGAGGTCCAAGCCCGAAGCGGGCTCGCGATCCGCAACGTGATCCGTCAGCTACGGCCCCTGCGATCCGCGACCATCGCGATCAACGGCACCGAACAGACCTTCACACCCGAGATCCCAGACGCGGAGCAAGCCATCCTCGACGCACTCGAACGATCCTGAACTCACGCACTAAGCGAATGAGCCAACTCAGGTCGGACTACTGGCGCGCGAACCTCTCTGCAGACTCGGCGATCGACGCCTGGCGCGAGGTCCTCAACACCGTCGCAGCACGCGAGCTAGCTCCCTAGTAGGCGCCGCGACCGGCGATGACGGCCCACAGGGTGCGCAGGATGATCATCGCGTCGCCGCCCAGGCTCCAGTTCTCGGTGTAGTAGAGGTCCAACCGGACGCTCTCGTCCCACGAAAGGTCGCTACGTCCGCTCACCTGCCACAGGCCCGTGATGCCCGGGCGCACCAGCTGCCTGCGCGAGACGCGAGCGTCCCAGTGCTCGGTTTCGCTCGGCAATGGGGGCCGGGGACCCACCAGCGACATGTCTCCCTTGAGCACGTTGAGCAGCTGCGGGAGCTCGTCAAGCGAATACCGCCGCAGGACCCGGCCCACGCGCGTGACGCGCGGGTCTTCGCGCATCTTGAACAGCACGCCGTTGCCGTCACTCGACTCCCTCAGATCCGCCAGACGGGCGTCCGCATCCACGTACATGGACCGGAACTTCAGCATCTCGAAGAGCTGGTGGTCGAGCCCCACGCGCACCTGGCGGTAGAGCACCGGCCCTGGGCTCGAGAGCTTGACCAGCACGGCAATGATCGCGAGCGGCACAGCCAGCACCGCAAGAATCAGCGCGGCACCAATGCGGTCGGTGAGCAGCTTGAGCGCCACGGTGGGGCCCGAGAACTGCGGCGCCTCCACGTGGAGCAACGGCAAGCCCTCGACCGGAGACATCTTCACGCGGGGGCCGGCCACGTCAACCATCGACGGGGCGACAATGAGCCCAATTCCCGAGCCCTCGAGCGACCAGCCCAGCGCACGCGCCTCGCGCAACGACATGGCGTCGTTGCCCGAGAGCAGGATGAACTCCGCACCCGCGGCGGATGCCTGCGCTACTCCGTCGTCAAGCGGACCCAGGACCGGCACACCGTCGATGTCAGCGACCGCAGGGGTCGTGGTGCCCGGCGGCGTGCAGATCCCCACGACGTTGTAACCCGCGCGCCGCGCATGATGAAGGCGTCTCACCATCTGCTCGGAGACCAAGAGCGGACCCACCACCAACACCTGCGCCTGCATCTCGCCGCGGTCCCGCTGAGCGTGGATCCAGGTGCGCCACACCGCGCGATAGATGAGCAACACGACGGTGCCCAGGGGAAGCGCAAAGAGGAGGTAGCCGCGGCTGATCTGCCACTGCGTGAGAAATCCCACAATGGCGACGATCGCGAAGGTCCACCACCCCGCAGCCACCACCCGCTGAAACTCCTGAGGACCGTGTCCGAGGATCCTGGCCTCGCGCGATCCGGTCACTCCGAGCTGAATGATCCACAGGATCCCGATGGCCAAGGTGACGACCGCGTACGTCTGATTCCCGGTTCCAGCGACGGGCGCCCAGAGGTCCCTTCCGAACCTCGCGGCGTGCGCGAAGACCATCACCAGCGCCACCACAAAGGTGTCGGAGAGGAAAAGGCGCGCCTGATACTTGTGCGCCCAGCCGCGCGCGCCGTACATGCGCTGGATGGATGCGTGGGCGCTCGGCGCCGCCTGGTCCGCTGCGATGTCCCCCGGTGTCACGGTGCCCAGAGTAGCGGCGCTCTATGACAATTGTTCAGGACCTCCCTCGAAAGTCACGAAACGCCGACATAGCCATGGAACAATTGCGGGGGCGCCGCCGGACGGCTGCGCGTGAGGAGAACCGTGGAACTGCAGGATTACCTTCGCATCCTTCGTAAGAACTGGATCGCCCTTGTGGTCCTCACGGCGCTGGGCGCCGGCGCCGGGCTCGCGTTCTCCGTCGTGTCGACGCCGAGTTACACAGCCTCCGCCAAGGTGTTTGTCTCGACGGCCAACTCGAGCGACGTGGCGGACCTGGCAACGGGCAACACCTTCACCCAGCAGCGCGTCAAGACCTACTCGGACCTGGTGAAGACCTCCGCGGTGCTCCAGCCCGTGATCGACGACCTAGGCCTGGGACGCGCCGTGTCGGAGGTACGGGGTCAGGTCTCCGCCTCGACGCCCCTCAACACCACCGTGATCGATGTGACGGTGACCGACGCGGACGCCGTGTTCGCTGCTTCGCTCGCGACCGCGACCGCCAACCAGCTGATCGCCACCGTCGAGGACATCGAGACCACCGATGCCGCGGCCGGCTCACCCGTGCGCTTGTCCGTCGTGCAGCAGGCCGAGGTCCCCGGGGCGCCCACGTCACCCAACCGGAACCTCAACGTGGCGCTTGGCCTGCTCCTGGGCCTCGCCCTCGGGGTGGGGTTCGCGATTGTCCGCGCGA
The DNA here is from genome assembly GCF_030296675.1 of Demequina sediminis. Lineage (GTDB taxonomy): Bacteria > Actinomycetota > Actinomycetes > Actinomycetales > Demequinaceae > Demequina > Demequina sediminis. The sequence goes on from NZ_AP027736.1 coordinate 1,725,119, forward strand.
CGCTTGATACTCGCGTGCGCAACGAGCGCGACCTCGAGCGGGTCACCGACGCCCCCGTGCTGGGCGGGATCGCGTACGACCCCAAGGCCAAGCAGCGGCCGCTCATTGTCCACGAGGACGCGATGAGCCCCCGGGCCGAGTCCTTCCGCACGTTGCGCACCAACCTCCAGTTCCTGGACGCAGAGCGCTCCGAGCGCAGCTTTGTCATCACGTCCTCCATGCCCTCCGAAGGCAAGTCGACCACCGCCGCCAACCTGGCGATCACGCTCGCCGACGCCGGTGCGCGCGTGCTCCTGGTGGGCGCGGACCTGCGCCGCCCCAAGATGGCCGCCTACATGGGTGTCGAGTCGGGCGTGGGCCTCACCGACGTCCTGATCGGCCGCGTCGAGCTCTACGACGCCGTGCAGCGCTGGGGCAGGAGCGATCTGTTCCTGCTGCCGGCAGGATCGATCCCGCCCAACCCCAGCGAGCTCCTGGGCAGCTCCCTCATGGAGACGTTGATCACGCGCCTCAACGCCGAGTTCGACGTCGTGCTCTACGACGCTCCCCCGCTGCTACCCGTCACCGATGCCGCTGTGCTCGCGCGCCTGGTGGGCGGCACCGTGCTGATCGTGGCCGCGGGATCGACGCATGCCCACCAGGTCGACAGCGCCCTGGCGGCACTCGAGACCGTGGGCGCCCCGCTGTCCGGCCTGGTCCTCACCATGCTGCCCACCAAGGGGCCCGACGCGTACGGCTACGGCCGCTACGGCTACACCTACGCGGAGACCGACGGCAAGAAGTAGCCCGGCATCGTCCCGCCGGCAATGACAAAGGCCCCCGCACCGTGAGGTGCGGGGGCCTTGCTCTAAAGCGAGTGAGCCTTACGCGTTGACGTTCGCGCGGCGACGGCCGGCCACGAACACCGTGGTCGCGCCGGCGACGAGCAGGACGCCCGCACCGATCGCCAGGCCGGCGTTCTCGAAGCCGGTGCTCGAGAGCTCCTCGTCCGTGCCACCGGTCGCGGCCGCGACGTTGACCGAGGCGGTGTCGACGGCCTCGCCGTTGATGATGGCGGAGATGCCGATCACGCCGGCGGTGCCGGGCGCCGTCACGGTGAACTCCGCGACGTTGTTGACGATGGTCTTGGGCGCAGAGGTCACGGTGCCAGCGATGGTGGCGTCGTCACCCGAGGTGGTGGTCTGCAGCTGAGCCGAGGCGCCGTTGGGGCCCTCGACCGTGCAGTCGAACGTCTGGCCCTGGTCGACAACGGTCGCCGAGCACGTCAGCGCGTCGTCAGGGGCGGGGTAGGTCTCCGCGAAAGCGGCGGTGGGTGCGAGCACCACGGCGCCTGCCAGCGCCACAGATGCGAAAGTACGAGCGATCATTGTTTGCCTCCCAGCGTGCGGCGCTCTCTGCACCGCCATGGATTCGCGTTCATGTTAACAGCCATCTAGCAGTTAATCGGCAGTCCGGGTGTAAACATTAGGTTTCGAACCCGGGGTCTCCACCACGGCCGGTGCCAGGAGCGACGGCTCCGTGGCGATAAGTCCGAACACGAGCGTGGTGGATTGTCCGGGTTCGAGCACAATGCGCGTGCTCGCGACCGTCCGGCCGTCATGGACTTCCGGGTTGAAGAATCCCGGCCGACCATCCCGAGTGAGATTCGCCACACCCATTCCCACCGCGGGGTAGACAAGCACGTTCGCGTGGAACTCCCCCGCCGGCACGTAGACATCTCCGCCCGAGACGTACTCGGGAAGGCTGGCCACGTCCCCATCGAAAGTATGGGTGTAGGTGACCTCGATGGTCTGCCCGCCCAGCGACCCATCCGAGCAGAAGTGGTCCGTCACCGTGGTCTCGGAATCGACATACCACCCAATCTTCGAACCCGAGCCGTCGTTGACGAACACGCCCACGGCATCGGCCCTCTCCAGGAAGCCACCCGCGATGGGCGTGGACGCCAGGAGGGCCTGCTCCTCGCCCTGCGCGGACCACAGCATGAACCGCCCCGCCTCGATGGCACGCTCCACCCCCGCGAGGGCCGTGGCCTCCCCCGAGACGATCCTCCCGAACAGCTCCGCCGAGGCGCGCGCAAAGAAGGCGTCCTGCTCCGCCGGCTCGGGGAACTCGAGGTAGCTGTCCCGCAGCATGACCTGCGCGAGGTTCTCCCCCGTGATCTCGAACGGGCCCACGGCCGTGGCCGGTGCGCCCTCGAGCATCCAGCCCAGCGCGACGGGGTCGATCGAGATCACGCCGTCGACCTGCTGGTCGTATTCGGCGTCCCAGAAGCGCGTGATGAGCTCCGCCGAGCGCGGGAACTCGGGCGTGAAGTTCACGTCCTGCGGGTAGACCTCCATGCGGCGGGTGAAGATGCGGAGTTCATCCTCCGTGAGGCCGCCCACGCCGTCCTGACTGACGAGCGCCGATGCCGGGGCGTAGGTGCCCATGGTCATCCGGCCGTCGGTGACGGTGAGTTTGATGATGGCGCCAGGGATGCCGCCCGTGGTGCGCGGCTCCGCGTTGTTCTGGACCATCACCAGGTACGTGCGGGGTCCGTCGCCGCCCAGCATCGCGGGGAGCAGCTCCGCCGCCACGTGGCCGCCCTGGACCATCGCCGCCACCGCGTTCACTTGCGTGCGCAGCTCGAGGAACGGCTCCTGGATCTGCGGGAGGGTGGCGGTGAGGTCCTGGGACTCGAGGGTGGACTGCTGCGTCTCGAGGGTGGCGGCCGCCTGGGCGAGCGCGTCCCTGTACGGCTCGAGCGTGAGGGGGTCGATGCGGCCGTCGGTGAAGCCAGGGACCGCGAGCGCATCAAGGCTGCCCATGTCCGCGAGTGGCGCGAGCGCATCCGTGGCGATGGCCTCCACGGCGGCGCCGGCCTGCGCGAGAGGCGTGGCCTGGTCGCGGACCCACGGCGTGCGGGCCGCAAGCCACCAATGCGGGCCGTCGGTGGCGCCGGCGAAGGTGGTGGCGGCCTTCTCGAGCTCCGCGACCTCGTGTGTGAGCGCATTGGGGTCGCGGGCCGCGAGCGCGTCCTGCGCGGCGGCGGCGTGCTGCGTGAGCGCGTCCTTGGACTGCAGGAGCTGGTAGCCATCCCACGCGAAGGCCGCCCCCGTCGCGATCAGTGCCAGGACTGGGATGCCCACGGCCCACGGCCAGACGCGGCGCGGGCGCTGGCCGCTGGCGTGCTGGGCGCCGGCACGGCGGCGCGCGCCGGAGCGCCAACGCGCGCCGGAGGCGTGCGGTCGCGGGGTCATGCGGCTCCTCAGCGGGTATGTGGTGGTGGCGGCGGACGACGTCTCACCAGTGCCGCCAGGCTACCCGGACCCCCGCAGATGTGGCACTTGTCACTCGGCCAGCGTGGACTTCGCCACAACGGGCGCTGAGCGTGACAAGTGGTGCTTACACTCTGGCCACCACTCGATGTTGACCTGGGGAGGACACCGTGCAGCAGACGCCGCACACGGCGGAGCCACCCCTCGCGCGTCCCCGCGCGGACCGGCCCCACCTCAGCGAGGACGAACGCCGCCGTCACCGCGAGTGCGGGGCGATCCCCCTCCACACCATCGATGAGGTCCAAAGCATCGGCGCGGTGCTCCGCGTCTCTCCCCTGAGCGGCGTCATCAACGCCGTCAGCGCCAACCGCGCATCCTGGCTAGGCCGCACCCTCGACCGCGCTCACCCCGACCTCCCGCGCGCGGTGAGCGAGGGCAGCGAGGGTGAGGCCACCATCGTCCTCGAGGACGTTCCCCACTATGTGGCCGTTCGCACGCATCCCACCCACCTGTTGGTCGAGCTCGAACCCACCGGCGCCGATTCCGCGGCGACCGTCGCAGGAGCGCTGGACGCCATCCATCGTCTGGCCTCGATCACCGACCCCGACCAGTTGGTCCACGCCGCCGCCGCCGAGATCAAGGTGCTGACCGGGTTCGATCGCGTGACCATCAACAGGTTCCTGGACGACGGCCGCGGCCTGATCATCGCGGACGAGCACGAACCAGGCATGGACCCGTACACGGGCCTGCATTTCCCGGCATCGGACATCCCGCCGCAGGCGAGAAAGCTGTACGTGCGCAAGCTGTCCCGGAGCATTGTCGACGCGATCGCGCCCGTGTCTCCCATGCGCTACCTCCAGGGTGAACACGAGCCCGTTGACCTCACCTCCACGGACCTGCGCGTCCCCGCGGCCCACCACCTCGAGTTCATGCGCAACATGGGCCAAGTGGCCACCGTGTCACTGAGCATGACCGACGGCGATCGCCTCACCGGCATGATCATCTGCTCACACCGGAGCCCGCGCCACCTCCCGCGTCCCGTGCGGCGCCAACTCGAAGTGGTCGCACGCCTGCTCTCCGCACGCATCGAGTCCACCCGCCGGATCGCGCGGCTTGAGCGCCAAATCTCCCTGCGTCTCAAGCGCGCGGAGCTTGTGGCGCCGTTCTACGGCACCGCCCCCTTGACGGGGTGATGGACGATGCCGTGGGCCTGTTGCGCGAGATGGTCCCCTGTGACGGCGTGTACCTGAAGATCGGGGAGGAGGAACGCTCTGACGGCGCGGTGCCGCCGCGCGAGGCGCTCGCGGCCGCCGCGAAGGCCTTCGCGGCGGGCCGCACAGACGCGGGAGACGATCCCGTGGTGACGGACGCGCTCGCCGAGGAGTTCCCCTCCGCATACGCCGAGATCCCCGGCGTCGCCGGCGTGATCTACCTCCCCTTGAGCGACCCCCAGCACGGCGAGACGCACGACATGCTGGTCTTCATGCGTCGGGAAGCCGAACGCGACGTCCACTGGTTGGGCGAACAGACGCGTGCCAACCGGAGCACCCCCGTGTCCCCGCGCCGCGAGTTCGCGCTGTGGCGCGAAACCGTTGCCGGACGTTCCCTGCCGTGGGCACGCGCCGCGGAGGAGGCGCTGGACCTGGGCGAGGACATTCGCGCCGCGGTCACCGCGCGCAAGAACGCCCACCTCGCGGACCTGGCGCGCTACGACACGCTCACCGGCCTTCCCAATAGGCGCTACCTCGAAGAGTTCGGTGCGCGGCTGTCCTCCACCCGCCGGTCACGCGTCGCGGCCATCTTCCTCGACCTCGACGATTTCAAGGACGTCAACGACGACTACGGTCACGACGTCGGCGATGCCGTGCTCGCCGCGCTCGGCCGGCGCATCGCGGGCGTCACGCGTGACCGCGACCTGCCGGCCCGGCTCGCGGGAGACGAGTTCGTGGTGCTGTGCCGCGACGTGGAACCGAAGGAGGCGCACGCGATCGCCGCGCGTCTGGTCGAAGCCCTGGTCGCCCCGCTCGACATCGACGGTCAGGAGTTCTCGATCGGCGTGTCCGCTGGCGTAGCCATGGGATCAGCATCGGAGAGCTTCGAAAATCTGCTGCGCGCCGCGGATCAGGCGATGTACCGAGCCAAGAGGGAGGGCACGGACGTTGAGCATGCATAGCACCCGAACTCTCGACGAGGCCGGAGACGCCCCCCGCATCGAGGACGTGATCGCACACCTGCCGGTCCCTGTCGCGACCGCACGCGTGCGCAACACCAGCACCGGGTCTGCCGGCTGGGAAATCGTGTCCGTCAACGGCGCCTTTGCCGAACTGTTCGCGGTGGCCCCCTCAGCGGCTCGTGGCCAGGACCTGCGCCGGTTCTATCACGCCGACTTCGACGCGATGCCGCTCGACGCGGACCAGGCCGCCCAGCCCGTGCGCGTCGAAGCAGAGACACGCGAGCCCCTGGGCCGCTCCACCCAAGTGCTCCTCACCGTGGCTCCTGCGGGGAGGACCCCTCCCTGCGCATCGTCTCCTCCCGCGAACTGGATGCCAACGCGCTCACACGGGCGTTGCGCACCACGCGCGAGCAGTTCCGGCGGCTGGTCAACGACAGCCCCGACATGACGTACGTGCTCGACACCGCAGGCACCGTGATCGATATCAATGAGGCCGGCGCGTCGAGGTCGGCTTCCCGCGGGACCTCATCGTCGGCCGCGACCACCGGATGCGCGTCCACCCCGATGACCTGGCGGACCTCGACGCGCGCCTCACACGCGTCCTGCACCGCTCCGTCGAGCAATTCGAGGCCAGGCTCATCACCAGTGACGACCGCGTGGTCCTGCTCGATGTGCTGGCCCGCCCCTACATCGAAGACGGCCTGGTGGTGGGCATCTTTGGACGCGCGCGCGACATCACCGACCGCCGCCAGATGGAGCTGAAGCTCTGCGAGAGCGAGGAGCGCTACCGCTCGCTCTACGAGGACAACGTCGACGCCGTGTCGACCATCGACATCGACGGCAAGGTCATGTACGCCAACAATGCCACCGCGCAACTCATGGGGTATTCGCCCGACGAGGTCGTGGGCAAGAACTTTCTGCCGTTCATCGCGGCGGACCGCATCGAGGAGACCGCCGCGCACTTTGGGCGCGTGGCCCAGGGTCAGACCGTGCAGTACGAGACCGCCATCATCACCGCCGACGGCACGGATCCCGAGACGCTGCTGCGCAGGGCCGACTCCGCCATGTTGGCCGCCAAACAGGTGGGACGGCGGCGCGTGGCACTGCACCACGAACTCTCCGGCCAGGAGGAGGCGCGCGGCCAGCGCATGGAGCTCGCCCTGCGGAGTGCGATGTCGAACCGCGAACTCTCGCTCGCGTACCAACCCCAGGTGGCACGGTGGCGCGACGCCGGGCTGGGGGACATCCTCATATCCGTCAACATCTCTGTCGACCAGTTCTACGACATCGAGTTCGCCCACCACCTCGAGGCGGCCATCGAGCTCGCGGGGATCTCTCCGGAGTCGCTCGTGCTCGAGATCACCGAGTCGATCGCGTCCCAGTCCGAGATCGTCGTGGACCAGCTCCACCGCTTTGCCGGGATTGGCGTGCGGATCGCGATCGACGACTTCGGCACGGGGTACTCGTCGCTGCGCTACCTCAAGGACTTCCCGGTCGACTACGTCAAGGTCGACCGCTCCTTCGTGGACCAGATGGAAACCAGCAAGCCCGACCGCGACCTGGTGTCGACCATCGTGGCGCTCGCTCAGAACTTTGGACTCGCGACCATCGCCGAGGGCGTCGAGACCCCCGAGCAGGCAACCCGTCTGCGCGAGTTGGGGGCCGAGTACGCCCAGGGCTTCCTCTTCGGACGGCCGATGCCCGCCGCCGAGTTCGAGGAGTGGCTCGCCTCGCGGGAGTGAGGGTGCTCGGGAGCGGAGCGCGACCACGCTGACGCCAGGGTGATTCACGAATCGCGAGCGTGCGTCGGAAATGGCGACGGACCGGCCGTGCTCGGCCGCGTGGCGGGCATCGTCCCTCCCTAGAACCCGCCACCGTAGCCTGCTGCACCGGCGCACCGGGCGCGCCTCCCTCCCTTCCCAAGCACGCCCGTGGCTGGCAGGATGGCGCGAAAGCGCCGACCGAGGGCACCGTCATGGGGGGCACCGTGACCGACATCCTTGCCGTCTGCACGGGGAACGTCTGTCGCTCACCCGTCGCGGAGATCCTGTTGCGCGCCCATCTGGGGCAGGAGGCGCGCGTCACGAGCGCTGGCACGCATGCGCGCGAGGGCGCCGTGATGCCGCGCAACATGCGCATCGAGCTCAAGCGGGACGGCGTGGATGCCAAGCGGCACCGCGCAAGGTCTCTCACGCGCGGGATGCTCGAGGACGCGGGCCTGATCTTCACGGCGTCGCGCAGACAGCTGCGCTACGTGGAGCCTCTCGCTCCGGGCGCCGCCGACCGCGCCTTTGTCCTGGGCGACCTCGCGGCCGTGGCGCGTGCGGGCGCGGTGCTGCGGGGCGACTCGGTGAGGGACCGGATCCTCGATGTCCCGCGCGTCGCGGCGCTCCATCTGGCCGTCGTCGACGAGGCAGACTCGACCGACATCCCCGATCCCATGGGCCACGACCAGACCACGTATCGCATCGCGTACTTGCTGCTGCGCGAGATGGTGGGAGACGTCGCGAGCTGGGTGCGGGGTCGCTAGCAGGCCGGTCGCTAACAGCCCGCGGCCGCCTCGGTGACGCGGTCGGCGGTGGCCTCACGCGGGCCGGGGGTGAGGACTAGCGTGGGCGGCGCGGCGACCGCGGTGGCCGTCAGGTCATAGGTCAGCGTGGTGGACCCGCCCGGCGCCAGGTCGACTCGCGCCTGGGACATCGGTCGGCCATCGTGGGTGTGCGGGGCGAGGAAACCGGGCTCGCCGTCGCGCGTCATGGCCGTCACCCCCATCCCCGCCGACGGGTAGACCAGCACATTCGCGTGAAACTCGCCGTCCGGCACGAAGTTGCCGCCGCCGCTCACATAGCTGGGGAGCGCCGCCAGGTCCCCATCGAAGGTGTGCGTGAGGGTGATCTCGAGGGTCTGCGCGGCGAGCCGGCCGTCCGTGCAGAGGTGGTCCGTGAGCGTCACAGCGGTGTCGACGTAGTAGCCGATCTTCGAGCCCGAGCCATCGTTGAGGAACACGCCGAGCGCGTCCGTTCGAGACAGGAACGTGCCACCTAGCGGTGTAGTCGCGAGCAGCTCCTGCTCTGCCGGACGGTCCGAATAGAGCATGAGGCGCCCGCCCTCGATCGCGCGGTCGATCCCGTCCGCGGACGGTCCCTCCTCGAGGAGGGTCTCAAACAACGCGGACGATGCCCTGGCAAAGAACGCGTCCGAGTCGCCAGGGTCGGGGAAGGCTAGGTACGCGTCGGCGAGCATGATGCTTGCCAACGTGTCCCCCGCGATCTCGAAGGGGGCACCTGGGTGACGGGGGCATCGTCCAGCAGCCATCCCAGGGCCACCGGGTCGATCGCGAGGACACCGTCGGGGCGCGTGCCGTGCGCGGCCTCCCAGAAGTCGAGCAGGACCTGGGCGGCGCGCGGGAACTCGGGGGTGAAGGTCGCATCTTGCGGGAAGCGGGACATGCGGGCGGAGAAGAGCGCGAGCTCGTCGTCGGTGAGGGTCGCGGTCGCGTGGCCTGCGGGGCCGGTGAGGGTATACGAGGGCGTGAAGCCGCCGAGCGTGAGCGTGCCGTCGCTGGCCGTGACCTCGATGAGCGAGGCAGGAATGCCGCCAGTGGCGCGCGGCTCGGCGTTGTTCTGGACCGCGATCAGGTACGTGCGGTCCCCCTGCTCGCCGAGCATTCCCGGGAGCAACTCGGCCGTCACGTGCGCGTTCTGGAGCTGAGCGGCGAGGTCATCGAGCTGGGCCGCGAGCCGCGCCAACGGGTCGCCGATGGGCGGCAGCGTGTACTCCGTCGCCGCGTCCCTGAGGCGTTGTTGCTGGTCGCGGAGGGTTTGCGCGGCCTGCGCGAGGGGCTCCCTGAAGGGCTCGAGCATGGCGGGGTCCAGGCGGCCGTTCTCGAACTGGAGGGTCGCGATGCTGTCGAGGCCGCCGTCGTGCCGCGCGGCGGTATCGCTGAGTGGCGCGAGGGCCTGGGTGGCGATCGCGTGGGCGGCGGCGCCCGCGGTGCGCAGGGGTATGGCCTGGTCGCGGATCCACGGGGTGCGCGCGGCGAGCCACCAATGGGGGCCGTCGGTGGACTCGCTCGCGGCCGTGGCGGCGACCTCGAGGGCCTCGACCTCGCGCGCGAGGGCCGGGGCGTCGCGGTCCTCGAGCGCGTCGCGGGCGGCCTGGGCGTGGGTCTCGAGGTCCGTCGCCGCGCGCTGGAGGCGGGTGGCGTCGTAGGCGAGCAGGGCGGCGGTCACGAGGAGCGCGGCCGTCGTGAGGAATGCCAGCGTGAGGCCGATGCCGTGGGCCAGTCCCGCCCGCTTGCTCGGTTGGCGGGGGGTGGGGTGGCCGGGAGTGGGGTGGCCGGGGGTGGCTCGTGGGGGGACTCGGCGCGCGGCGAATCCTCGCCAGCCCGAGCATCGTCCCTACCCACGCGCCCTCCCCTCAGCGGGCCTCCCCAGCGGGCCTCCCCAGCGGGCGGCCGGCGCGAGCCCCCCGCCATTTCCACCCAAATCCGACTATAGGGGAGAAGTTATCCACAGGCGAGGGGGCATTGGAGTCCGGTTTGTCCTGAATGTCAGAGGTGCGTGATGGACTGTGAGCATGGAGTTCTCGACGGACAGGCTGATGGTCGCGGTGGAGGCGCTGAGCGCCTTTGCCGGCCGCGACCTGTCCGCGCTGCCGTCCGACCAAGTGGTCGAAGTGCAGCGCGCGGCCGTGCTGGTGCGCAACCTGGCGGAGGTGCCGCTCGCGATGGCGGACACGGTGCTCGCGCATCGGCCCATGGAGTATGCGCGCAAGAACGGCCACCAGAGCAATCCCGACATGTCGGGAACCGTGACGGGCCGCAGCGGCAGGCGCGTGCGCGAGACCATCGAGGCAGGTGAACTGTTTGGCGGCGGTGGGGCTGGCGGTGAGGGCCGTGACGCCAGCGCACAGGGCTCGACGTCCGCGCCGCCGCCCTATCCGCTCATCCTCGAGGCCTTCGCGGCGGGCCGGCTCACCGCGGAGCAGGCAGCACTGCTACGCCGGACGCTCGAAAAGCTGGCTGGCTCGGCGGCGGGGCTCAGGGAGGGCACGGAGGCTCGGCTGCTGGAGAAGGCCCTGCGCATGAGCATGCGAGACCTGCGGCGGGCGTGCGACCGGCTCGTCAGCCTCGCGCAGTCCACGGATGCGCACGAGCGCGAGCGGGCGCAGTACGAGCAGCGAGCCGTCACCGTGCAGACGGATCACGAGGGGATGGTGGTAGTGACGGCCCGCCTCGATCCGGCATCGTCGGCGGCCGTGACCGCATACCTCGACGCGCACGTCCGGGCTGCATATCAGCGTCGGCAGGACCAGGATCCCGCGATGCGCGACACGCGACCACGGATTCAGATCATGGCGGACGCCTTCGTGATGCTCTTCACCCACGGACTCGACTGCGACCGCTTCACGGGCGGAGTGAAGACTCAGGTGATCGTGCGGATCGATGAGTCTGCGCTTCGCGAGCGGGTCGCCGACTCCGTGGGCTCCATGGGCGACTGCGATCAGCTCGACGCGCCCCTCTCGGCGGCGTCGCTACGCCACATGGCGGTGGACGCGGAGCTCCTCCCGCTGGTCCTGAACAGCCAGTCGGAGGTCCTCGACATGGGCCGCGCACAGCGGCTCTTCGACAAGCGGCACAGGATTGCCCTGGTAGAGCGGGATGGAGGCTGCGCATTCTGTCATGCGCCACCTGCCTGGTGCGTGGTGCACCACATCAGGTGGTGGTCCCGACATCTGGGGCACACGAGTCTCGACAACGCGATCATGCTCTGCGTCCGATGCCATCATCGAATTCACGACGACGGCTGGGGGATCGACATCATCGACGGCGTGGTGTGGTTCATCCCACCCTCCCACATCGACGAGAGCCAGACCCCACGGCTTGGCGGCAGGGCGGCACTCGACATCACACGTGAGTATGTCCATCCGGGAACTCACCGCGGGGTCGGCCGCGTCACCCACGGGCCTCCGCTCTACGCGGGTGGGTGAGGCGGGAACATGGGCGGGTGGCGGGGCGGGTGGTCGCGGGGCGGGGCGGGGCGGGTGCCGGCGGGGCGGGTGCGCGCTGCGGCGAGCCGCGCGCACGAATCGCACCCACCTCTCGGCATCCGTGCCAGGCGCTGGTACCGTGGGTGCGGACCGCGCCGTGGAATCCGACAATTCGGACAAACCGATGCTCGGCGGGCATAGCGCCAACAGGGGGTGACCGCATGGCACGCATCTTGACCGTATGCACGGGCAACATCTGCCGCTCACCTGCCGCCGAGCTCCTCCTCGCCCGAGAACTCGAGGGCCACGCACTGGTCGGCAGCGCGGGCACCCACGCGATGGTCGACTCCCCCATCCCGGAGGAGATGCTCCTCGAGCTCCGCACCGACGACATCGACGGAGCCGCCCACCGCGGTCGCCTGCTCACGGAGCAACTGATGAAGGAGGCGGACCTCATCATCACCATGACGCGCGAGCACAGGCAAAGAGCGGTGCAGATCGCGCCATCGGCACTCAAGCGCACGTTCACACTGGCGGAGCTCGCCGCGTCGGCAGGCACGGGGGCCGTGCTGGAGTCCGCGACGGTCGTGGAGCGGATCCGCGAGCTTCCGTCCGCGATCGCGGCCCACCGGTACACGCTCGCCGGCTTCGACCTCGACGACGTCCCCGACCCCTACCGCCGCTCGCAGCGCGCGTACCACGACTCCTACGCACTGATCAGGGGCGCGGTCCGCGACGTCTCTCTGTGGCTGAGGGGCGAGCAGGTCGACGCCGCGGTCGCCGACGTCGCCAGCTAGCCACCGCCCACCGGACTGCGCGGCCGCTGACCCCACACCGGTCGCCACTGCCGTCCGAGTCGCTGACGCCCGCGTCGCTGACCCCCGAGTCGCTGACCCCACCGGTCGCCACTCCCGTCCGACGGTCGCCCAAATATCCCTTTCGCACCCCTTGTGACCTATGTCACATCTGTGTAGTGTCCGAACTGCATAAATAACGCGAAAGCGGACATAGCACTCACCGTCGCGCGGCCTGGGGGGATCACTGGGAACGCGCTCGTCCCCAGTAGAGGTGAACCGTGACCATTGCCCCGGCATGTCCATCGGTGGCGTCAGCATCGCCCCCGCGAGTCTCGACCAGGCCGTCCAAGACGCCCTCGAACATGCCCACCGCCACGACTCGACGTGCCTGCGCTTCACCAACACGTGGTGCATCGTGCTGGCCGACCGGAACCCGGGATACAAAGCACTCCTCAACGCGAGCGGAGAGAACTTCGCCGACGGCCGCCCCGTCGCTGACGCCGTCGCCAAGAAGGGCGGGATGGACGATGCCCATGTCAGGGGCCCGTCGTTCTTCGAGGCGGTACTCGACAGGGGACGCCTCACCGGCACGCGCCACTTCTTCTACGGCGCGGACGACGAGACCCTCGCCCGCCTCGTGACCGTGATCAACCAGCGCTATCCGGGAGCGATCATCGCGGGCCGGCTGGCGCCGCCCTTCGGCACGGCTGAGGAACTCTGTGCACCGGAACTCCTTGAGCGCATCGCCATCGCAAAGCCGGACCTGGTGTGGGTGGGACTCGGTACGCCCAAGCAGGACATCGTGGCCACCCGTATCGCGGAGGACCTTGGACTCACCACCGCGGCCGTGGGCGCCGCGTTCGACTTCGTGGCCGGCACCAAGTCCGTCGCACCCCTGTGGATGCGCCGCGCCAAGCTCGAGTGGGCCTTCCGCTTCCTCAGCGAGCCGCAGCGGCTGTGGCGCCGGTACACCGTGGGCATCTACGAGTACGAGCGGATCATGTGGCGCGAGAGGCATCGGGTCGCCTGACGGGCGGGAACCGGGGGAACAGGGGCCCGAGGGGGCGGTTCGCGGCGATGGGGGGCGTCGCGGACCGGGGGACTCGCCCGCTCTCGACGGTGTCGGCGACACCTGGTCGCTTGAGTGTCACATGACCTCGGTAAACTCGGCCCCGTCGACCGCACCACACTGACTGGGGGAGCATCATGAAGCGCGCATTCATTACCGGCATCACGGGACAAGACGGGTCCTACCTCGCGGAACTGCTCCTCTCGAAGGGGTACGAGGTTCACGGACTCATCCGCCGCGCCTCGACGTTCAACACCAGCCGCATCGACCACCTCTACGTGGACCCCCACGAGACTCAGGCGAAGCTCTTCCTCCACTACGGCGACCTGAGCGACGGCGCCAGGCTCGTGTCCCTCCTCGCCGCCATCAAGCCCGACGAGGTCTACAACCTCGCCGCCCAGTCGCACGTGCGCGTGAGCTTCGACGAGCCCGAGCACACCGGCGACACCACCGGAGTCGGCTCGATGCGCATGCTCGAGGCCGTCCGCATGGCAGGCATCAACACGCGCTTCTACCAGGCATCGTCCTCCGAGATGTTCGGAGCGACCCCGCCGCCGCAGGACGAGGACACCCCGTTCTACCCGCGCAGCCCGTACGGCGCCGCGAAGGTCTACTCGTACTGGGTGACCAAGAACTACCGCGAGGCCTACGGCATGTTCGCGGTCAACGGGATCCTCTTCAACCACGAGTCCCCGCGCCGCGGCGAGACCTTCGTGACCCGCAAGATCACCCGCGCCGCCGCCCGCATCAAGGCCGGGCTCCAGGATGACCTGTGGCTGGGCAACCTCGACGCCGTCCGCGACTGGGGCTACGCCGCGGAGTACGTCGAGGGCATGTGGCGCATGCTCCAGGTCGACGAGCCCGACGACTTTGTGCTCGCGACGGGCGTGGGCATCACCGTCCGCGACTTCCTCGAGGAGACCTTCTCCCACCTGGGCCTGAACTGGGAGGACCACGTCAAGTTCGACGAGCGCTACCTGCGCCCCACCGAGGTCGACGCCCTGATCGGCGACGCGTCCAAGGCGGAGGCAAAGCTCGGCTGGAAGGCGACCGTGGACGGCCGCGCCCTCGCCCGCCTCATGGCCGATGCTGACGTCGAGGCCCTCACCCACGAGGGCTCCGCGTGGATCGACAAGGTCTCGCTCGACTCGTGGACCGCCAAGTGACGTCCGGGCCGGCGTCCCACGGCGAGTCCCACGGCGGATCCCACGTCGCGTCCGACGGCGTCGAGTTCACGCCCGGCCCTCTCGACCGCGACGCCACCTTCTATGTGGCGGGCCACCGCGGGCTCGTGGGCAGCGCGATCGTCCGCCGCCTCGAAAAGGCGGGATTCACGCATGTGGTGGGACGGGCATCGGCCGATCTTGATCTGAAGGACCGCGACGCGACCTTCGCATTCTTCGCGGAGACCAAGCCCCGCTACGTCGTCCTGGCCGCCGCGAAGGTCGGCGGCATCATGGCGAACAACACCTACCCGGTGGACTTCCTCAGCGACAACGTGCGCATCCAGACCAACGTGATCGACGCCGCTATCGCGCACGACGTCGAGCGACTGCTGTTCCTGGGCTCGAGCTGCATCTATCCGCGCCTCGCGCCGCAGCCCATCCGCGAGGACAGCCTGCTCACCGGCCACCTCGAGCCCACCAACGACGCGTACGCGATCGCCAAGATCGCCGGCATCCTCCACATCCAGGCCGCCCGACGCCAGTACGGCAAGGCGTGGATCTCCGCGATGCCCACCAACCTCTACGGCCCGAACGACAACTTCTCGCCGCAGGGAAGCCACGTGCTGCCGGCGCTGATCCGCCGCTACGACGAGGCCGTCGCGAGCGGCGCTGCCTCCGTCACCAATTGGGGCACCGGCACGCCGCGCCGCGAGTTCCTCCACGCGGACGACATGGCCGATGCCTGCCTCCACCTCCTCGAGCACTACGACGGGCCCTCGCAGGTCAACGTGGGCACGGGTTCCGACGTCACCATCCGCGAGATCGCGGAGACCATTGCGGGAGTGGTGGGCTACGGCGGCCGCACCGAGTGGGACACCACGAAGCCCGACGGCACGCCCCAGAAGCTGCTCGACGTCTCGCTCCTGACCTCGCTGGGCTGGACCGCGCAGATCTCCCTCGAAGAGGGCCTGCGGCGTACCGTCGAGTGGTACCACGAGAACGTGGAGCAACTGCGGGGGTAGTTTCTGCGTCGCACCGGGGGGAGGGACGATGCCTGAGGCGAGTGATCGCGCCGCGCCGGCTCGTGCCGCGCGAACCCATGGCGAAGCGCGTCCGCGGGTGCTGGTCTTCGCGTTCGCGTGCGACCCTCACCGCGGCTCCGAGCCCGGAGCAGGGGCGGCGATCGCGAAGGCCGCCGCACTCGTGGGAGACGTCACGGTGCTGACCCGCGCGGAGCCCGGCCGAGACCCGGCGGTCGACATCCCGGCCGCCTGCGGGGTGACCCGTGCGGTCGCGATCCCGTCGCGTGCCTGGGAGGCGCGCCTGCCGGTGCACGTGCGCTACGCGGCCTGGTGCGTGCGGGCGGCCGCGTGGCGGCGCGCCCACCGCACCGGGAGCGACTACCAGGTCCTTCACCACGCGACGTATGCCTCGGACTGGTTCCTCAATCCGCTGATGCTGCTGCGCAAGGCCCCCGGGGAGCAGTGGGTCGCCGGCCCGGGCGGCGGCGCCACCTACCCGTCCGTGGCGATCGCGCGCGCCGCGGCGGGCGGCGGCGTTGCCACCCTCGCCAGCGAGCTCGTCCGACGCTGGTCGACGCGGGCCTCGCGACGCCTCATGGCGGCACGGCTTCGGCGCCGCGTCGACCACGCCCTGGCCCTCAACCCCGACTCGCGGGCCGAGCTCTCGCGCCTCGGCTTTCCGCGCGTCAGCGTGACATCCAACGCCGTGATCGACTACGCGGCGCTGCCCTTGCGCGAGGATCACCGGCCAGGCTCGGCGCCGCGGGTGCTCTTCATGGGACGCGGCACGCGATGGAAGGGACTGCCGCTACTGCTGCGCGCCGCCGCGCACCTCCCGCCCGACACCGTGATCGATATCGCGGGCCCGGGCACCGACGCGTCCGCGTATCGCGACGCCGCTGCGGCGCTCACTCATCTCAGGACGCCCGTGACGTTCCACGGCTCGCTCCCGCGCGACCGGGCGCTCGCGCTCCTGGCTGCGACGGACGCGCTGGCCTTCGGCTCGCTGCACGACTCGGCTCCCTGGGCCGCTGCCGAGGCCGCCGCCCTGGGCGTCCCGGTGGTCTGCCTCGACCTGGGAGGCGTCGCGATGATGGCCGGCGAGGCCGCCCGCGTGGTGAGCACCGCGGACGCCGACTCGCTCCCCCGCCGATTCGCCGAGGCGCTCGTCGCGGCGGCCGCGGAAGACCCCAGCGACCGCCCGCGCCCCACGCGAGAGTTCACGCTCGGCGCGCTCGCGGAGACCCTCGGGGCCGCCTACATGGGCGCCCCCGTGGCCAGCCCGGGCATCGTCCGTCTGAGGCGGGAAGGCTAGCCGGCACCGCGCTCAGCCCGTACCCCCACGGCCGTACTCGACCACGACGTGCCGCGACGCGGAACCCACCATCCCCACCCCGCGCGCGACCCGACCCACGAAGTGCCCCGTGGGGTCGTGCAGCGTGATGGCCGCGAGCGTTCCCGTCGCGAGCGCCTTCGCCACCCTCCCCACGCCGCCGACGGCGACCGCGGCACGCGACCTCTCGGCGAGCATGACCCTGCCCAGCACGTTGCCCGCGCGCAGGTGACGCCTCCACGCCCACCGCAGGCTCATGCGCGCGGGCTCGAGAGGTTCGCGCACCGTCGCCTCCTCGCTCCACACGAACGTGCAGCCGTGACCGCGGATGAGCCCCCAGAAGAACTGCGTGTCCGAGCCTCCGGTGCCCGAGAATCGCTCGTCGAAGCGCGGCGCGCCCGCGCGCTCCCACGCCTCGCGCCGCACCAGGGTGTTGTTGGTCGCGGGCAGGCCCTCGCTGCTTCCCGTGGGGCGGCGGCGGCGCTCGAACAGGCCCGACCGGCGCACCCAGCCCGGCGCGTCCGACGGCAGCACGGTCTCGACGTTGCCGTTGACGATGTCTGCGTCGTGGTCGTGTGCGGCGTCGAGCAGCGCGCCCAGCCAGCCGGGAGGCACGAGCTCGTCGTCGTCGACAAAGACGAACGCGTCCACCTCCGCGGTGACGTGGTCGAGGCAGCGGTTGCGGGCGGCGGCAATGCCGGGACGCGGCTCGTGCGCGTAGACGATGCTCCGACCCGGCGCCCGGGACGATGCCGCGGTGACCGTGGCGGCGGCCCTCCCGTCCGGATTGTTGTCGACCACGAGCAGGGTCGCGCGCTGCGTGGTCGGATCCGCGAGGTAGGTGTCGAGGAACGCGGCCAGCCCGTCGGGACGGTCGTACGTGCACACCGTCACGAGGATGCGCGCGGGGTCAAGGACGGGGCGCTCAGGAGGCATGATCGAGGTCCGGATCGGCGGCGAACGTGAGCGCGACCGCGAGCGCATAGGTCATGTACCCGAACGGGGACTCGAGGATCACGCCCACCAGCGCCGCGAACAACAGCCCCACCTGGATGGCCGCTCCGATCCTCGCGGCCCGCGCGGTCCGCACGCGTCGCAGGGAGGCGATCAGCACGGCCGCGACCGCGCTCAGCGCGAGCGTGGCACCCACGATTCCGAGCATCGCGAACCAGCCGATCACGAAGCTGTGCGCCTGGCGCACCGCGGCGTCCCCCGAGAGGTGGACGAGTGCTCCTGAGTCGGCGACAA
The DNA here is from genome assembly GCF_030296675.1 of Demequina sediminis. Lineage (GTDB taxonomy): Bacteria > Actinomycetota > Actinomycetes > Actinomycetales > Demequinaceae > Demequina > Demequina sediminis. The sequence continues at coordinate 1,743,175 of NZ_AP027736.1, forward strand.
ACGAGGACCCGAACCCCTCCCCGAGCCACCTGCTCCAGGGGTCGCTAGCGACGTGCGCGACGATGCTCTCCCACGCATCGACCCTCGCCGATGTCGTGTTGGACGACCCCTCGACCGCGGGACCCGCCACGAGCCGCTCGAAGCCCCTCGCCCATCCCGCCGAGGACCGCGCGGCCACCACGAAGGCCGCGAGGAGCATCGGCAATGCCAGAAAGACGGCGGCGAGCCGGACGGGTCCGAGGCGCTCGTCCCTGAACGGGCGCGCGCCCACCACGGTCACCGCGACCACCAGCAGCGCCGCCACGAGCCCCGCGCGCGAGCCATGCGCCATGACCGCGGCGGCGCTGAGCACGATGATTCCGAGCCGCACCGCGAGCGGCACGCGCCGCGCCGCCAGCATGGTCGCAATCGCGATCCCGCACACCAGCCCGTCAAAGTCGCCGCGCGTGGTGAACACCGGGATGCCGGCGAGCGGCATCGAAATCTCCGGGAGCACGCCGAACACGGCCGCCCCGAACCACACCGAGTGCACCGCTGCCGCCGCCGTCACCCAGCGCAGGACGCGCCCACGGCCCACGATCCTCACCGCGCGCACCAGGACGGGAGTGAGCGCGAGGTATGCGAACGGCAACGCGTCGCGCACCGCCAAGAGGTCTCCCGTTCCTCGCATCACGCCGAGCGCGAGCGCGCCGACCCACAGCGTCGCCGCGGTCCGCAGCACGCGCGGGGAGCGCGCGACTCCGGGGACGGACCCGTGGCGCGCGGAGTCGAGTGCGAAGAGCGCGAGGCCGGCGATCACCAGGAGATCCGCGAGGAAGACCGGCGTGCCGGGGATGCCGATGTAGCTGCCCCAGCGACCGCCCGCGACCGCGACCAGCGGACCGGCAATGATCAGCGCCGCTCCCGCGTGGAGGGCCGTGCGAGGGGCACGGGGCACGAGCGTGGTGGGTCCGGGCGGGGTGGGCACGAGTGTGGTGGGTACTGGTGTGGTGGGTCCGGGCGGGGTGGGCACGAGTGTGGTGGGTACTGGTGTGGTGGGTCCGGGCGGGGTGGGCACGAGCGTCGTGGGCGCGAGCACGCTTGCCCGACCAGCGTCCCTCAGCCCGGCACGCGGAAGACCACGCATTTCGGTCATTTCTCCCCCGTCGCCCAGGCTATCCGCGGGGACTGTCACTGTCTACGCTCCCGCCGCGCGCGCACGACGAGGTTGAGCGCGATCCTCAACAGCGCCGACACCGCACCCGCGACCGGCACCGCAAAGACGCCGAGCGACGGAAGGAGCGCCACGAGCACCGCGAGCGCCGGGAGCTCCGACCCGAGCGTGAGGCCGAGCGCGAGCCCATACCTGCGCTCAGCCATGTTGTACGCGTTGAACGGGTTGGCCGCGGCGGAGAGCGCATAGGCGCCAGCGCGAGCGCTCGCCAGCCCGGCTTCGACCGGACGGCCGAACAGCACCGCGAGCAGTGGCGCCAGCGGCAGCAGCGCGAGCGCATACGCCGCCCCAGTCCCCGAGACCACGGCCACCATGCGCCGCATCACCCTGGCGGCACGGCGGTGGTCGCCCGCGCCGATCGCCCGCACCGCCCGTGGCATCATCGCGGAGGCGACCCCGGTGCCCAGGATGAGCACGGGCTGCGCCGCCACGCGCGCCGCCTCGAGGCCCGCGAGCGCGGCGGGCGACAGCAGCGCGGCCACGAGCAGGTTGGTGACGTAGCCCGCGCCGTGGCGCGAGAAGCCGGTCGACGCGATGAGCATCGCGCGCGGCACCGACACGAGCTCGCGGTCCTCCATCAGCGCGACACCGCGCAGCAGCCGCACCCCCACGATCACGCTGACCAGGTTGCCCGCCACCAGCGCGCCAAAGGGAGCAAGGGCGATCAGGGCGACGCCCGCACCCGCGGCCCCACCGCCCCCGCGTCCGCGGCCCCACCGCCCCCACGAGCACGGCCGTGAACACCACCGCGACCGTCGCCAGATTCACCGCCGACACCGCCGCCGCCCCGCCGTGTCGCCCCACCACGTGAAGCGACGCCCGCACGTGATCCTGAAGCGGCGACAGGCCCGTCAGCACCGCCGCGGTCCCGCACAGCGCCGCGAACGCCGCCCGGTCATCCACCACTCCCGACAGCGGAAGCCCCGCGATCACGACCCCGACCGCGGTGATCGCCCATAGCGGCGCCGCAGCACGCAGGTCCGCGCGGAGGTCGGTGCGGCGCGGCTCGGCATGGCGGTTGGCATGGAGTCGCTGCGGGATGTAGACCATGTACTGCGGCGCGATGGTCAGCGCCGTCACGGCCGCGAAGACCAGGGCATACAGGGCCAGCCGGTCATCGTCGAGCGTGCGCAGCGCGATGAGCCCCGCGAGGAACGTGGCCACCGAGGCCGTCCCCGCATCAGCGAGGGAGAGGAGGCCGCCCACCCCCTGGGCGCGCGCATCGTCCCTACGCCCGGCGCGCCCGCACGTGCCGCACCAAGCGCGGCACCGCGTAGGTCGGGTCGACCGCGACGGCCCCCATCACCTGCAGGGCGCCCGCCCAGCGCCCCTGCGCGAGCGCGAGTCCGCCGTCGCGGTACGCGGCCGCGGCATAGTCCCGCCGGCGCGTGCGCCACGACGGGGCGTAGGTGGCGTCGAACTCGTCCCAGCCCAGGTCCCCGCCCGCGTCGCGGCGCGCGAGTCGCTCCTGGATGAACCGCATGTGCTTGCGCTGACGCGCATACGAGCGCGCGCTCGCGGCCGTCGTGCGCAGCCGGTACCCGCCCGTCGGGTGCGGCACGTAGCCGAGCTCGCCGAGCCTCGCGATCCGCGCCAGGAAGTCGAGATCCTGCGCCAGCCGAAGCCCCGGATCGTACGGCCCAGCCTGTGCCACCGCGTCCGCACGGAAGACGATCCCGGAGAGGGGAAGGGCATGAGGCGTGCCGCGCGAATCCGCTCGGGTGCGTCACCCACAGTGGGGTCCTCGCCGGCCGCGGATCCCAGGTCGCGGCCCGACTCGTCGACGTAGCGCATCATCGTGCCCGCCGCGACGACCCCGGGCGCGTCCAGCGCCGGCAGGGTGCGCTCGAGTTTGTCGACATCCCAGAGGTCGTCGGCGTCGAGGAATGCGATGAACTCGCCGCGCGCCCTGTCGATGCCCAGATTGCGCGCCGTCGAGACGCCGCCGTTGTCCTTGGTGAGGACGGTCAGTCGGGGGTCCATGATCGCCGGATCCCTGAGGCCGTCGAGATGCGCGAGCGTGCCATCTGTCGAGCCGTCATCGACCACGATCGCCTCGAGCGCGGTGTGGGTCTGAGCGAGCACGGACTCGACGGCATCGCGCACGAAGGCCCCGACGTTGTAGGTGGGAATCACCACCGTGACCAGGCTCGCGCTCATGTCCCTCATGCCCCCCATGTCCCTCACCTCCCGACTATAGACACTCATCCGGTTCGTCCAGAAGGTCCACTTCGCGAACGACCCCCCAGGTTCGAGGGCCGATGCCCGCCCACCCCCTCCCGCGAAGGCCCACCCCTGCTGTAGTGTCCGAATCAACGGGGCATGGCCGTGCCGGGGGGCCGGCCACGATGGGGGGCCGCTGTGGAGTTGAGGGACTACCTGAGAATCCTCAGGAAGCACTGGCTGGTGATCGTCGCGCTGACCGTGCTGGCCGCGGGTGCCGGCCTCGCGTACGCGACGTTCACCACGCCCGTCTACACGTCGTTGGCGCGGGTCTTCGTGTCCACCACCGGCGCCGGCTCCACCTCCGAGCTGGCCCAGGGCAACTCGTACACGATGCAGCGGGTGCAGACGTACTCCGAGCTCGTGAAGACCGCCGCGGTCATCCAACCCACGATCGACGCGCTGGGGCTCACGGATTCGGTGGGAGCGGTGCGCGGCCGCGTGTCCGCGACCTCACCCGCCAACACCACGATCATCGACATCACCGCGAAGGGCTCGGACGGCCGGGCGGCCGCGAGCCTCGCGACCGAGGTCGCCCGCCAGCTCATCACCGTGGTCGAGGACTGGGAGCAGACCGGCACCATGGAGGCCTCGCCCGTGTCACTCACGGTCGCACAGGAGGCCGAGGTGCCCGGCGCACCCACGAGTCCGCAACGCACCATGAACGTCGCGGTGGGCCTGGTCGTAGGGCTGTCGATCGGGATCGGGGTCGCGCTGCTGATCTCGGCGCTCGACACCAAGGTCCGCACCGAGCGCGACCTGCGCCGCATCACCACGTCGCCCATCCTGGGTGGCATTCCCTATGACCCGCGCGCCCGCACGCGGCCGCTCCTGGTCAAGGAGGACAGCCAAGGAGTGCTCGCCGAGGCCTACCGGTCGCTGCGCACCAACCTGCAATTCCTGCAGGCGGGAGGCACCGCGCACAGCATCGTCATCACGTCCTCGGTCCCCGGGGAGGGCAAGTCGACCACCTCGGCCAACCTCGCGATCGCGATAGCGGAGACCCAGACGCGCGTCCTCCTGGTCGAGGCGGATCTGCGCCGCCCCAAGGTCGCGGAGCTCATGGGGCTCGAGGGCGGCGTGGGGCTGACCGACATCATCATCGGGCGCGTCTCCCTCGACGATGCAATCCACCCCTGGGGCACCTCCGGCCTGCACGTGCTGTCCGCGGGTGGCATCCCGCCCAACCCGTCCGAGCTCCTGGGCTCCCCCACGATGGCGGGGATCGCGCGCGAGCTCGAGGAGCGCTACGACCTCGTGCTCTACGACGCCGCACCGCTCCTGCCCGTCACCGATGCCGCGGTGCTCGTCCAGCATGTCGGCACCGCCGTGGTGCTCGTGGGCGTGGGGACCGCACACACGCCCGAGGTGCGCGCCTCGCTCGAGAGCATCGAGCAGGTGGGCGTGCCGGCCGCAGGCGTGGTGATGTCAATGTTGCCGCTGCGTGGCGCGGACGGCTACACGTACCGCCGCCGCGGCCACGGCTACGCGTACTCGACGCCGGACACGAAGGACTCGTGGCGGAGGCGCCGCCGTGCGGCGCGAGCGGCCCGCAAGGCCGAGCGGACGCGCGGGCGCTCCAGTGCCGGGGTGAGGGACGATGCCGGAGCGAGGAACGATGCCGGCGTCACGGGCGGTGCCGGCCTCACGGGCGGCGCCGGCACCCGCGAGCGGGAGTTGGCCGCGGGCGCGAATCCCCCTCCAGCGGCGCGCAGGCCCAGCCCGATGCCCCGCTCACCAAGCGCGAGCGCAGGGCTCGCGCGGTGGGTGCCAGCCGCGCCGAGTAGCGGGCCCCCGGGGCGGACCCGATGGGCCCCGGCGGAGCGGCGCGGGTCAGTACGCGCCGCGACCCGCGACCACGGCCCACACGGTCCGCATGACGATCACCGCGTCGAGCCCCAGGGTCCAGTTCTGCGTGTAGTGGAGATCGAGCCGCACGCTCTCCTCCCACGAGAGGTCGGAGCGACCGCTCACCTGCCACAGACCCGTGATTCCGGGTCGAACCAGCTGGCGACGGGAGACGTCCTCGTCCCACAGCTCGACCTCACGCTGGAGCGGCGGGCGCGGCCCCACGATCGACATGTCACCCTTGACCACGTTGAGCAGCTGGGGAAGTTCGTCAAGGGAGAAGCGCCGCAGGATCCGGCCCACGGGGGTGACGCGCGGGTCTTCGCGCATCTTGAAGTGCACGCCGTTGCCCTCATTGGCGTCGAGGATCGCGGCCAGTCGCTCCTCCGCGTCGACGTACATCGTGCGGAACTTGAGCATCTCGAACGGCTGATGCGCGAGCCCCACGCGCTGCTGACGGAACAGCACCGGTCCGGGACTGCTGGCCTTCACCGCGATCCCGATTGCGATCATGGGCAACCCGAGCACCGCGAGGATCGCGAGCGCCCCCACGCGGTCCGCCGCCGACTTCAGCACGCGCGTAGGCCCGGTGAACTGAGGCGGGTCCACATGCATGAGCGGCAGGCCCGCCACCTGCGAGACGGCCACCCGGGGCATCGTCACGTCGGACACGGTGGGGGCGACAATCAGCCCGATCCCCGTCTCCTCGAGCGCCCACTCGAGCTTGCGGGCCTCGCGCAGCGAGACCTCCTCCGTGCCGGCGAGCACGATGTACTCGGCGCCGGCCGCCGACGCCGCCATGGGCGCGTCGCCGATCCCGCTCAGCACGCGCACATGGGACAGGTCCGCGGCGAGCGGTCTCGAGGCGTCACCCGAGAGACACACGCCCACGACCTCATACGAGTGATCGCGGTGCACGCGGTCGAGGCGTCGGATCATCTGCTCCGCGGTGCGCTGTGGCCCCGCGATCACCACGCGCTGGCGCAGTCGCCCGAGCTGGCGCTGCTCGCGCAGCCATGCACGCCACGCGCGCCGGTAGCCGAAGAGCACCAGGGTGCCCACGGGGAGCGCAAAGAGCAGATAGCCGCGACTCACCTGCCACTGCGTGAGGAAGCCGATGATCGCGACGATCGCGAACGTCCGCCACCCCGCGGTGCCGATCCGCTGGTACTCCTCGGGCCCCTGGCCCAGGATGCGGATGTCGCGCGAGCGCGTCCACCCGAGCTGCAGCATCCACAGTCCCGCGACGGCGACCGTGACCCACCAGTAGGCGGGGCCCGCGGGGCCGACGATCGCGGAGAACGGATCCCATCCGAAGCGGATGCCATGCGCGAGCACCATGACAAGCACGATGACAAAGGCATCGGTGAACGCGATGCGCCGCTGGACGCGGCGCACCGAGATGGGTGCGGCCGCATAGCGCGGCGCTGCTGCGGCAATGCTCACGACGCTCTCCCCCAGGCAGGACGTGACTCGCCTCAACGGCAACCGGCGCCCCGCGAAGCGGGGCGCCGGTGAGGCCGCTAGGAGCGAGTGCCGGCGGCGGTGCGCCGGGCTGCCACCATGACGACTCCGACACCGGCCAGGAGCAGGACTCCCGCGCCCACTGCCATCGGCAGGCTCTCGAAGCCGGTGGCCGACAGCGTCTCCTCGGCGGTGACGACGCCACCGGCGCTGAGGGTCCCCTCCTCCTCCACGACTTCCTCATCGAGCACGCCACCCGCGATCACCTGGACCTGAGCGACCCCCACGGGGTCACCATCCACGAATCCGGTGATGTCGAGCATGCCCGAGGAACCGAGCGGAGTGTCGACCACGTACGGCGCCTCACCCGAGGCGACGGACTTCTCGGCGGACGTGACCGTGCCGGCGATGGTGACATCGACGCTCGGGTTCGAGACCTGGATGTTCCCCATCTCGCCATAGTTCGTGATGACCTTGCACCCGAACTCGTCACCCGCGGTGACAACGGTGGCGTCGCAGACCAGGCTGGCTTCGCCAGCCGGGTACTCCTCCGCCATCGCGGCCGTTGGAAAAGCGATGATGGCGGCCGCGAGGGCCCCCACTGCAATCGAGCGACGAATCATTGCGCCTACTCCCCCTCATTCGCGCGACAGGCCCCCTGACCTGCGCTCGCGATTCCGACAGTAGCACCGGCTGTCCGAATTGTCGCCAATTTCTCTTTCCTCCCCTTGCAGGCGCACGTTTCGTGCGGTGGAGGCAGTCGAGGCGGTCAGTCCGCGGCGCCCTCAAAGAGATGAGCGCATGCCCGCACGCCGTCGGGGCCCTCGACACAGCCGATGCCCGCGATGACAAACTCGGCGCGCAGGATGTTGGCGCGGTGCCCCGGAGAGTCCATCCACAGCTCGACGACCTCGGCCGCGGCACGCTCACTCCGGGACAGGTTCTCCCCCGCCATCGCGCCCTCGTGACACGTCGCGATCAGGGTGTCGTGGACCAGGTCCGGGTCGTCGGCGAACGGCGCGGCGCGCTCGAGGGCCTTGTCCGCGAGGCAGTCGCTCCACTCAAGCGGCGCGAGACCCGCCTCGACCCGCTCGGCGTTGGTGAGGTCAAACATCTCGCGGGCGAGCTCGTCGACGCCCACCGGCGCGGCGGGCGCGCATGCCGTCACCACAACGCCCACTGTCGCCGCCACCGCCACGACGGCGGCAGCCCTTCCTGCACGCGCCACCCGCGCCACCCGCGCCACCCGCGCCAGGGCGCTGCGACAGCGCCCTCCGGCGCGCGCATCGTCCCTGGTCAGCATCCGTCCTCCAGCGCCACCTTGAGAAAGGCGCCGCTCTGGTACGCGTAGTGGTAGGCCCAGTAGTGCGGCGCGAGCCGCTCACCCGAGTCGAGGTACGCGACGTCCCCGTCCCAGCACCTCTCCATGATGACGCGCGTCCGCGTGATGTGCGGCGTGACCGTGATGACGGCGGCGGACTCCCACGCGTGGCTGTCCGCGAGGTCGCGCAGCCAGCGCGCCTCGCCGCGGGTGGTGAAGGGTTCGGGCATGGCGCAGACCACGGCCGGGTCGGCGCTCTCGCAGGCCGCGACGGCGAGCGGGTAGCGCGCACGGTCCTCGGGCTCCTCGGAGAGAGACACCACCAGGGTCGAGGCCATGCCCTCCGCGACGAGCGACTGAGCGAGCTCCATGCGCGTGTCCGTGGGCGGGCCGATCACGTAGACCGCGTCCACGGCGCGAGGCTCGTCGCGAGCCGGCATCACGTAGAGCGGCACGCCCGCGAGCGCGATCGCACCCGCCACCACGGCGACGGCCGTCGCGACTTTCAGCTTGCGCCCCACGCGCGCACTTTAGCGCGGGTTCGCCGAGTCCTGAGTGTCCCGAACCTCAGTTCTCGGGGCGAAATGGAGTCCTGAGTGTCCCGAACGGCAGGTTGCGGAGGGCTGGGATGGGGACGATGCGGGGGTTAGCCGTTCCGCAGCGCCTCGCGCAGGCTCTCGCCCACCGCGCGGGCCCCCTCGACCGTGTAGTGGACGCCGTCGGTGGTCATGCCGGGCGCCCATCCGTCGCCCTCGCGCACCGGCGCGGTCGCGTCGACGTACTCCCACCCCTGCTCCGCGGCGAGCGCCTCGAGCCGGCGGTTGAAGCCGGCGACGTCAACCTCCTGCCCATAGTCGAGGGGCGGGATGGACAGCAGCAGCACGCGCGGCGCCCCGACCGTGTCGGCGATCTGTGCGAGCGCGCCCGAGGTCTCCTCGAAGGGCAACCCCCACGCGAGGTCGTTCGTGCCGAGGGCGAGCACCAGTGCATCGGCATCCACCGGGACCACCCGCGCCGCCTGCTGCACCGAGGTCGCCCCGGGCACCGCGGTGCCGCCCGCGAGCCCGATGCCGTCGGTGAACGCCCAGCGCACATAGGACTCGTCGCCCAGACCATCCGCGGTGAACGACGTCGAGTTGCCGAACGACAGCGAGTCCCCCACCACGGCGACGTGAAGCACGCCCGCGCCGCCGTCGGTCCCGCCGTCGTCGGTCGCACCCCCGACTCCCCGGGCGCGCACGCGGTCATCGTGAGCCCCAGCACGCCCGCCGCGAGCGCACGCCTCAGGCCCAAGGCTCGGCGCCCACGGTCACGTCCTCGCCCGTGCGCGCCGAGTCGCCGATCGCGAGCGACAACGCGTGGTCCCATAGCCCCTGCGCGAGCGGATACGGCTCGGGCCCCTCGCCGCGCGTCCACGCGCCCATGTCCACGAGCAGCTGCGCCACCGCGAGGTCGTCCTCGGACATCCGCGCGTCGTGCCACGCGTTGCGGTAGACCACCTCGCCGTCGAACGACGTGTGCCACAACGCGTTGCCCTCGAGGTTGAGGTCCACCCCAGTGCGGCGGTGCTCGAGGCGCGAGCCCATCGGACCGTCGGGGGTCATGCGGAGCACGGAGTCGTCGGCGATCTCGCCCAGGCTGCCCCTGATGACGATGCGCCGGTGGAGGTAGGGGTTCCACCACTGGTTGTCGACGAAGTCGTAGAGGCCGAGGCGACCCTCGCCGAAGTCGAGCGTCGCAATGGTGGTGGTGCGGGGTTCGGGGGCGGGCACGCCGGCGCCCACCCAACCGTCGGGCGTGAGCGGGTCGACCATCGGCGCCGTGGCCTGACGCGCCGTCACCCTCGCCCCGGTGACCGCCGCCACATCACCCGACCCGAGCATCGTCCGCATGAGGGACACCGCGTGATAGAGGTGAGTCGAGGACACCTGCACCTGGTGGGGCGCGCCGATCACCCCGCGCCGCACCACCTCGATGCGCGCCGCGTGGCCCGGCATGCGGGTGTACTGCTCCGCGACCTGGACCAGCCCGGACGCTCCGACGTCGGACCACAGCGCGCGCAGACCCTCGCGGTCGGGGGCGGGCGGTGTCTCCGCGAGCACGGGCATCCCGGCCGCCACGACGTCGCGAATCACCTCCGGGCTGGTCTCCCACGGCACCGCCGCGATCACGAAGTCGGGGCGCAGGCTCAGCGCGTGGTCGAGCCCCTCCGCGGGCAGGCGATCGTGAAGGTGCGCCGCGAACGGCGCCGCGGCCACGCGCGCCTGCTCGAGCGCCTCACGCGCCCGCTGGGGCGTGCGGCCCACGATCGCCACCGGCTCGAGGAGGTCGGGCGCCATGGCCGCGAGGCGCAGGAAGAACCGCGTCCGCCAGCCCGTCCCGACCACCGCGAAGCGAACGGGGGCGGTCACGACGCACCACCGAGCCGCTCCGCGAGCAGTTGCGCGAGGTGGCGGCCCTGCACTCCCGCGAGGTCGTCGGCCTGTGTGCGGCACGAGACCCCGTCCGCGAGGTACACGGCCCCCTCGGGTGCGGACCGCAGCGCCGGCAACAGCGAGTTCTCCGCGACCAGGACCGACGTCTCGTAGTGGCCCTTCTCGGTGCCCCAATTGCCCGCGAGCCCGCAGCAGCCCGCGGTCTCCGTGACGGTCGCCCCGCCGCGCGCGAGCAGCTCGCGATCCGCGGCGTAGCCCATCACCGAGTACTGGTGGCAGTGCGGCTGGACCACGGCGGTGACGTCGGCGAGGCTGGGCACCTTCCAGCCGTCGCGCGGCTTCACCGGCGACCGGCCCGTGAGCACCTCCGCGAGCGTGAACGTCTGCCGCGCGACCGCGTGAGCGCGCGGATCGTCCGGGAGCAGCTCCGTGAGGTCGCCGCGCAGCACCGCGGTGCACGAGGGTTCGACGCCCACGATCGGCACGCCGTTGACGGCCCACGGACCCAGCACTCCCAGCAGATGATCGAGGTGCCGCTTGGCGCCGTCGAGCTGACCGGTGCTGATCCACGTCACGCCGCAGCAGGCGTCGCCGGCCACCACGACCACATCGAGCCCCGCGTCCTCGAGCACGCTCACGATCGCCTCGGGGATGTCCGGCTCGAGGCCGTCGGTGAAGCTGTCCGCCCACAGGACCACGAGGTTGTCGAGGCGCTTGGCCCGCGCGGGATCGGCACGGCGAGAGCGGGCCGTGGCACTGCGCCGGAAGGGCACCGCGAACTCGGGCAACCGCCGCCGTGTGTCCATGCCCGCGATCGACACCGCGATCCGCTGCACCCACGCCGGGCGCAGCACCGCGGAGATGAGTCGCGGCGCGATCCCGATCACCTTGAGCCAGCGCGGCAGCCATCCGATCGAGTAGTGCGTGACCGGGCGCAGCTTGCCCCGGTACGTGCGGTGCAGCACCTCGGACTTGTACGCGGCCATGTCGACGCCGCTCGGGCAGTCCGAGCTGCACGCCTTGCAGCTGAGGCACAGGTCGAGGCTCTCGCGCACCTCGGGGGCCGTGATTCCGCCGGGGAACGCCCCCGTGAGCGCCTCCTGGAGCACGCGCGCACGTCCTCGCGTCACGTCCTTCTCGTCACCCGTCGCCTGGTAGCTGGGGCACATGAAGCCCGAACCGGTGCCGATCGCGTCCGCGCGGCACTTGCCTACGCCCGTGCAGCGGTGGACGGCCTCGGTGAGGTCGCCATGGTCGTGCGGCAGCGTGAGGCCGATGCCGGGGCTGGGTGGGGCGGCCGGGCGGCGCAGGTGCGCGTCGAGCGGGTCGGGGTCGACCAGCACGCCGGGATTCAGCAGGTTCTCGGGGTCGAAGAGGTGCTTGACGCCGCGGAACAGCGCGATCGCGTCCGGCGAGTACATCGCGGGCAGCAACTCGGAGCGCGCGCGTCCGTCGCCGTGCTCTCCCGATAGCGATCCGCCGTGCGACGCGACCAGCGCGGCCGCATCCTCCATGAACGTGCGCAGCATCTCCGGCTCGTCCGCGAGCGGGATGTCGAGGCGCACGTGGATGCAGCCGTCGCCGAAGTGGCCGAAGGGCTGCCCCGTGATGCCGTGGCGATCCATGAGCGCGTCGAAGTCGCGCAGGTAGGCACCCAAGCGCTCGGGGGGCACCGCGGCGTCCTCCCAGCCCGGCCATGCCTCGGTGTTCTGCGGGGTGCGCCCGGACAAACCCGCGCCGTCCGCGCGGATCGCCCACAGGCGCGCCGCCTCGCGAGGGTCGACGACCTCGCGCCACGCGGAGCTCCCCGAGTCCGCCGCGAGCGCCGCGAGGGTCGCGCGCGCCTCCTCCTCCGTGGCCCCGCCCACCTCGACGAACAGCCAACCCGCCCCCGCGGGGAGCTCGGGCACCGCGCCCGTCGCCGCCGCGACGCGCGCCACCAGGCGGGCGTCAAGACCCTCGACCGCCTGGGGCGAGTGCCGGAGCATCGGCACCACGGCATCGGCGGCCGCGGGCATGTCCTCGTAGCCGAAGGCCGCCGTGAGGCGCACGGGCGGCACGTCGACCAAGCGCACGGTCGCCTCGAGCGTGGTCGCGAGCGTGCCCTCGGAGCCCACGAGGAAGCGGGCGAGATCCCCGCCGAGCTCGGGCAGCAAGTGCTCGAGGCTGTAGCCGCTCACCTGACGGGAGAAGCGACCGAACTCCGTGCGGATCAGCGCGAGGTTGGCCTGCACCATCTCCTCGAGGCCCGGCACCGCGTCGAGCCCGCGGGCGGCGGCGGTGAACCTGCGCCCGATGCCGTCGACGGCGTCGAGCGCGACCACGTTGTCCGCGGTGCGCCCGAAGGCCACCGCGTGAGGGCCACACGCGTTGTTGCCGATCATCCCGCCGAGCGTCGCGCGGGTCGACGTCGAGGGGTCGGGCCCAAAGCGCAGCCCGGCGCCCGCGACACGCTTCTGCAGATCGGACAGCACCACGCCCGGCTGGACGCGCGCGGTCTTGCCCTCGATGTCGACGTCCAGCACGCGATTCATGTGGCGACTCACGTCGAGCACGAGCCCCGGCCCGATCGCATTGCCCGCGACCGAGGTGCCGCCGCCGCGCATCGTCGTGGGCACTCCCGCCTCGCGCGCGGTCGCGAGCGCGGCGAGCACGTCGTCGGCGTCGCGCGGATACGCGACCACCTGCGGCGGGATGCGGTAGTTGGAGGCGTCGGTGCTGTACTCCGCTCGCCGGCGCGAGCTCGCGTCGACCTCGCCCGACATCGCGCGCGAGAGCGCTGCGGCAAACTCCCTGGCGGCGGCGTCCTGGGCGGCCGACTCGGGGGTGGTGGCGACGGATGCGGTGGCGGTCACGAGCGCCATTCTCGCACCGGTCGGGACGGACCCCACCCGAGCACGCGACCCGCCCGCCACCTTCTGTCACTTCTGCCACATCCGTCACACGCGTATATCTGCGTCGCACGCGTCGACACGGTCCTGAGCAACTCGTTGAGGGGACTCCGGGGGAGGCAAACACTGAAGGTAGCTGAGGGTAGCGGAGGCGTGAGGGCGCCTCCTTGATGACCCTTCGGCACAGGAGGTCATCATGAAGCTGAGGGCAATAGTCACGATCGCGAGCATCGGAGCGGTGCTCGCCGTGGGAGGGACCGCAGCGGTTGCCGTCGACGGGGGCCACACGTCGAGGGCGAGAAGGTGACGATCTGTCACGCGACCGCCTCGGAGTCCAACCCGTACACCGTGAACTGGGTGTCGTGGAACTCCACCGATAACGGGTACAACATCGACTGGAACGGGCACGGCGACCACGAGGGCGACATCATCCCTCCGTTCGCGGACTTCCCCGGCAGCAACTGGAATGACGACACCGCGGCACTGTGGGAGAACGGGTGCAAGCCCGTCGAGCCCGAGCCGTCGGTGACCCCGTCGCCGAGCGTGACCCCGGAGCCGTCGGTCACTCCGGAACCCAGCGTGACGCCGGAACCGTCGGTCACCCCGGAGCCGTCCGTGACCCCGGAGCCGTCTCCGTCGCCCACGATCTCGGTGCTACCCGAGGAAGTGGTGCCCGAGGAGCCCGAGGTGGTGGTGCCGGAGGTGGTCGAGCTCGAGGATGAGCTGCCCGCCGCACCCGTCACGGCCGACGTCGACTACACGGGCTGAGGGGGCCCAGGGACGATGCGGGGAGACCCGTCCCCGCATCGTCCCGTCAGGCTTGCACCACCGAGGGGCCCGGCTCGAGGCCGAGGCTCACCATGAGGTCCCGCACGCGGCCGTCGATCTCGTCGCGCTGCGCCTCGGACGGGCCGGGCTCGATCGCCCAGTCCTCGTAGCGCTTGCCGGGGACGTACGGGCACGCGTCGCCGCAGCCCATGGTGACGATCACGTCCGCCTCGTGGAGCTGGGCGTCGGTCCAGCGCTTGGGGTGCTCATGCGTGATGTCGATCCCGACCGCCGCCATCGCGGCGACCGCGCCAGCGCTGAGCGACTCGCCCGGCTCGGAGCCGCCCGACCACGCGGTCGCGCGGTCGCCCGCGTAGTGGCTGAACAGGCCCAACGCCATCTGGGACTTGCCCCCGTTCTTGACGCAGAGGAAGAGCACGGCAGGGGTTGCGGTCATGGTGATCCTTGGTGTGGGGTGGAGGTGAGCGTGGCGGCGAGCCGGCGCACGCGCGGCTCGAGGGCGTCGAAGGCTGCGCCGAACGCGCGCGAGGTGCCCTCGACGGCGGGGTCCGGAATCGACCAGTGGAGGTCTCCCCCGCACGACTCATACGCGAGGTCGCACACAGCGACCACGAGGTCGCCCTCGGCGCGCACGCGGTCCACATGCATCGGAGTCGCGGCGACTGGGGAGAGCCCGCGGCGCTCGAGCTCCGCGAGCGCGAGGGGATGGATCGCGGGGTCCGGCTGGGTGCCGCCGGAGGCCACGGGGACGATGCCCGTGGCGGCCAGCATCGCGGCGGCGAGCTGGGATCGGGCGGAGTTGCGCGTGCACGCGAACACCACGCGGCGCGGCCTGCCCGGGAGCGACGAGTGGGAGGCGCCGGCCTGCCCCGCGGCCACCGCCGCCTCGAGCACCGGCGACCAGTCAAGGGAGAGGTAGGCGCGGCGGCCATCGGCATCCGAGCGGCGACGCACCACGGCGCCGGCGTCCTCGAGGACACGCAGGTGGTGGGCGAGCAGGCTCGAGCTGAGGCCCGTGTGGGAGGCGAGCTCGCTGGGAGCGAGGTCCCCGCTACCGAGCGCATCGACGATCGCGAGCCGGTGCTGATCCGCGAGCGCCGCGAGCAGCGCGAGGCGGTCGACGGGGCGGTCGCCGCGGCCTGGTTCCATGCCGCGATTCTATCTCAACCCATGTTGAAGTATCCACTTCTGGTCGGGTGCGGCGACCCGCGCATCGTCCCTCCGCGAGATGTTCGGGCGGCAGCCGTGCCACCGACGCGGAACGCCGATAACGCAATCCCTTGCGTCACATCCTTCACGCCCGTATCTCCGAGTCACATGAGGTGACATGGCACCTCTGGCGTCGTTGACGCCCCTCCGGCGCCCCACGAGCATGGCGACAGCTGAGGGGCTAGGGCATCGCTGAGGGTGCCTTCGAACTCCCGCGGCTGGGAGGGAATCATGAGACTGAGGGAACTCATGATCACGGCGCTGCTTGGCGCGCTTGTGATCATTGGAGCGACACCCGCGAGCGCCAACGGCGGCGGCGGGACGGACAACACCAACAGCCCGGAGTATTGGGAGACGGTGATTTCGAACGACATCGGGGGCGGGAATGTGTCCTGCTACAAGGACAGCCACGGCCGCGTGGTCGACAACGGCATGGCGGTCTCGCTGTCGCCCTTCGACCCGAACTGGGAGGGCACCGGCTACGTCGCCCTGATCGTCAAGGGCGGCTCCGCTGGCGAGGACGGGGCGGGGAACAAGGTCTACATGTTCCCCAACGCCGGCACCTCCTACAAGCCGCCGCTCAACGCGGGCGGACAGCAGGCGGCCGTCTCGCACTGGATCGTGTGCAAGGGCGACGTGCCCGTGGACTACGAGGTCACGTGCGAGGCCGTCACCATCACGTATCCGCAGGGCATCGACTCGATCGACGTCAACATCAAGTGGACCGCACTGCCGGGCGGCTCGCAGCAGACCCAGAACTATCACCCGAACGTCGGCGCGACCGACGGCCAGGTCGTGACGGTGAACATCGCCGCGACGGGGTATTACTCGGTCGACTGGGTCCAAGTGAACGGCACCAACTACCACTGGCAGGAGGGGCTCGTCTGCGGACAGCCCGACATCCCCGAGCAGCCGCAGGACAAGGTCGAGCGCACCGAGTGGTCCGTCTCCGACTATGACTGTGACGCTCAGTCCGTGACGGAGACCCGCGAGGTCACCACCACCACGTACACGTGGGACGCCCAGGAGTGGGAGTGGGTGGCCGCCGCCCCCACGACCACGACCGAGACGCGTGACCGCGACATGACCGCCGGCGAGCGCGTGGAGTACTGCCCGCCGCCCGAGCAGCCCAAGGACAAGGTCGAGCGCACCGAGTGGGGCGTCGAGTCGACGAGCTGCGAGGCGCAGGCGGTGACGGAGACCCGCGAGGTCACCACGACCACGTACACGTGGGATGCCGAGGCATGGGAGTGGGTGGGATCGAGCTCGACCACCACCGAGACCCGCGACCGCGACATGACCGACGACGAGCGCCTCGAGCACTGCGCGACGACGCCCGCGGCCCCGCTGTGGACGGATCAGTGCGGCTTCGACAACGCGTACTGGACGCTGCCGGACGACACCGAGCACGTCACGTACACCCAGTCGACGTGGCACGGCTACCTGGTCGTCACCGCGACGGCCCAGGACGGCTACGTGTTCCCCAACGGCGAGACCGTCATGACGTGGAAGGACAAGGACTCCAACGAGCCCTGCGTCCTCGACACGCCCGACGCTCCCACCTGGACGGACGCGTGCGGCTTCGACAACGCGTACTGGACGCTCCCGGAGGACACCGAGCACTACTCCTATGCCGCCTACGGCTATGAGGGCAAGCTTGCCGTCGTCGCCACCGCGGCCGAGGGGTACGTGTTCCCCGGCGGCGAGTCGACGATGGTGTGGGAGGACACCGACTCGAACGAGCCGTGTGTCGACGCGGCGGCCTCGGTCTCCGTGAAGCCCGCCAGCTGTGACGCGGACGGCTCCGTGGGCACCGTGCTCACGACCAACGCGATCGCACCCGAGTCGCTGCCGAGCACCCCTGGCGAGCACACGGTGACCTTCGTCGCCGAGCCCGGCCACGTTTTCCCCGGTGGCTCGAGCGAGCTCGACGTCACCTACACGATCGCGTCGCAGCTCACCGAGGGCTGCGGTGGGGTCCTGCCAGGCGAGGTCACTCTCGACGGCACGATCGTCACGGAGTACTGCTCCGCCGATGCGCCGTTCCTCGACTACGACGTGGTCCTGAACGACCCCGACGACCTGTCGACGGATGACGGCACCGCGACGATCACGTTCGTCCACCCGACCGATCCCGCACAGAACTGGTCGGCCACCGTGCCGATCGGCTCCGGCCGGATCCTGTGGCCCGGCGCGAGCCTGGGTGCGAACGGCAAGGCCGATGGCTGGCCAGGCTGGGAGTACAACGAGGCCACCGAGGAGTGGGTGAGCGTGGGTGACGGCAACTTCGGTTGGACCCGCGCCGCCGACACCACGGTGCTCATCGAGGTCAACCCCTCGACGACCTTCACGGTCAACTACCCGCCGGCGACCCCGAACTGCAACTCGGCGCCGCCCAAGGAGATCGTCGAGGTCCTAGGTGCGCCTCCCGCCACCCCGGTGGTGGCCGAGGCCCAATACGCCGGCTGATCACCGGCGCCACCGGACCCGGTGGGCAGCTCCGACCAACCTCAGCAGGTCGAGCGCCCACCGGGTCCGCTTTGCGTGTGCGGCGAAAGCCCTACGCGCGCTCGTCGACGAAGACGGGCGTCCCGAGCGGGATTCCGATCTCCTCGACCAGCTGCGTGATGACGTCGTTGGGGATGCGGATGCAGCCGTGCGATACGGAGCGGCCGAACGACGTCGGATCATTCGTGCCGTGCACGCCGATGACCGCGTCGCCGCCCGCGAACTCGTCGAGCACCGGCGAATAGCCCGACAGCCCATACGCGTACGGGCCGTAGGTGCCCGTCGGATCCGGCGGCTGCAGCAGCTCGCGGATGTAGTAGACGCCGCCGGGCGTCGGCAGCTCGTCCTGCCCCAGCCCGATCTCTGTGGTGAGGATCTCCTCGTCGCCGTCGAAGACCGTGAGGCGGTAGTCGTCGAGCGACACCTCGATGCGCTTGGTGGTCGCGCTGAGCGTCACGGAGTCAGCCTCAACCCATCCCGTGGTCCCATTGGGGCGCACCGGCAGGTAGAGCTCGACCCAGTCGCCGCGGACCTCCTTGACCAGGAAAACGAACGGGGTCTGGTCCGGCACCGTGAGCACATCCTGCGCGCGGACCGTCATCTCCTCGCCGCCGCCCGGCTCGGTGAGCACGGTGATCTCCGACTCCTCGGTGCGCGCGACGTACGACACGTTCGGGTCGGCAACCTCGGACGCGGACGCGCTGGGCGCGGGGGTCGCGGAACGGTCGGGGAACGATGCGGCGGTGGGGATGTTCGCCGACGGCTCGGGATCCGGGGTGGGCGAACAGCCCGCCACCGCGACCGCGGCGCCCGCCAGCACGGACACCACCACGATGCGACGCATCGGACCTCCCTCAGACCCTAGGACTGCCCTAGCGTACGTGGCCGCGGGCGAGCGCGGAAGGGGCCTCGGCACGAGGTCGCCGACCATGAGCGTCCCATGGAAGGCGGAGACCTCCCGGATTCGACCATGAGCGTCCCATGGCGTGCAGGGGTGGGTGGGTGGGGGGTGGGTGGCTCTGGGCGGGTGGGGGGCGGGGGTGCCGGAACTACGGGAGCACGTCGATCGAGGTGGGGACGGGCCGCGTCAGCGGGAGCGGCCGGCCCCACTGCGGGTCGCCGGACTCGTCGAACGGCAGCACCTGCGCGCACGCGTGACGGTTGGGCTCCCACAGGGGGTCACCCACGATCTCGGTGTAGGTGCGCGCGTGGAAGACGAGCACCGTCTCGCCATCGGGCGTCTGAGTAAAGGAGTTGTGTCCCGGTCCGTAGATCCCCACGTCCGGCTCCGAGACAAAGACCGGTACCGGGCTCTTGACCCACGACGCGGGGTCGAGAAGGTCCGCGTCGACGTCGGCGGTCAGTAGACCCATCGCGTACTCGATGCCGGTGCCCGAGGCCGAGTACGTGAGGTACAGCCGTCCGTCGCGGACGAGCACGCTCGGCCCCTCGTTGACCGCGAACACGCGGGTCTCCCACTCGAACTCGGGGCGCGACAGCAACACCGCCTCGCTCGCGAGCGTCCACGGGTTCTCCATGCGCGCAATGTAGAGGTTCGAGTTGCCCGGGATGGCAAGGTCCTGCTGGGCCCACACGAGGTACTGGACGCCGCCCACCACGAACGATGTCGCGTCCAGCGCGAACGACTCCCACCCCGTGTCGATCTGCCCGCGCTCGACCCAGCTCCCCGTCATCGGGTCGGGGTCCGTGCACTCGAGCACGTAGTTGCGGTGATTGAAGGTCTCGGCCGCGCCGGGCCGGTCCGCCGAGGGGGCGCCGTCGGGCGACGCCGCGTAGTAGAGGTACCAGGCGTCGTTGACGCGATGGAGTTCTGGCGCCCAGATCAGCCCCGACTGCGGCCCCGAGTCGTGGCGCGTCCACACCGCGACCTCGGGTGCGTCCTGCAGGTCCTCGAGGCGCTCGGCCTTCCGCAGGACGATGCGGTCGTACAGCGGGTGGGAGCCCGTGAAGTAGTAGTGGCCCTCGTGGCGCAGCACGCAGGGATCGGCGCGCTGCAGGACGATCGGGTTGGGGATCGGGTTGGGGATCGGGTTCTGGATCGGATGTGTGCTCGGCCGCGGGTTCGGCTGACCGATTGCACGTGCGGCGGCATCGATGGACACGGGCTGGCCTCCTTGCCGGCGCCTTCGCGCCGCTTCTTCATCGTTGTAAATGAGCGTCTGGCCACGATGGTAGCCCATCACCGCCCTCAGTTCGATGCCCGGCCGCACGATTCACCCCACCGGGGACAGAGGGGGTCGCCATGAGCGAGACCGAGGACCAAAGACCGCCGGACTCCAGCATCGTCTCGGCCAACCCACCCCTGCGCGACCAGGTCCGCGGCCTGGTCCGCGCGCTCGCGAACACGGGCGCACTCCGCGGGCTGGTCGCGGTGGTGCTCGCGGTTCCGCTCGCGCTGGTCGCTCTCGCCGGGGCGACGCGGCTGAGCCCGGTCGCGGCCGTCGAGGCGCTGGGCCTCTCCACGGAGCTGCGCGGCGCGATCGCGATGATCACGGCCGTATCGAAGCGCCGCGAGCGGGACCCGATTCCCGCGCTCGCCGGCGGCTCGATCGCGATCATGGTCGGGGTACTCGCCGTGGTGGTGCCCGCCTCGCTCACGGATGCCGCGATCGTCACCGCCGCGGCGGGGTCGTTGCTCGTCGGGGCCGTGCTCGTCGCGTGGAGCATGCGTCGTGACCGGGAAACCATGGGCAAGGGCGACGGCGCGCTCGACCCCGCCACCGCCTCGATCCCCGACGTGCTGTGGGACTGGGTCGTGGGCTCGGACATCGGGCGCCGGGAGCGCGCCGCTCAGGCGGAGGGCCTCTACTTCGAGAACCCCGGCCGCCTCACCAAGCTCGGGACGTAGTGGGTGATGCTCGTGCTGTCCGTCGCGATCGCAACCTTCGCGGTGCTGGGCGACTCGACCGCGGTCGTGATCGGGGCGATACCGGTCCCCCCGCTCATGACGCCCCTCATGGGCCTCGCGGGAGCGATCGTGAACGGCTGGCAGCGCCGCGCCGGAGTGGTGAGGCGACGACGCTGACCTGGTTCTCACGACGCTCACCGTCGACAGTGGCGAGGTGCAGGTCACCGTGACCGGAGCGGGCGACGCGCTGTGGGGCGAGACCATGCGGACGGGCGACCACGACTGCTACGAGCGGTGGGTGTTCGAGTTCGACGGCGACGGCGACGGCGACGGCGCTGCGAGCCGCGAGGCGCTGATACGGCAAAGCCCCCGGCATCTCAACGGATACCAGGGGCTTCGGTGAGAGCCGCCTGTGGGAATCGAACCCACGACCTATTCATTACGAGTGAATCGCTCTGCCGACTGAGCTAAGGCGGCGTGCGGTCCGAGGACCGCGGTCGCGCCCCGCGAGGGGCACGGGTAGACATACTAGCGCCTCAGCACCGCGTTCCCGAAACCGGCATCTGTCCGTCCACGAGGTAGCCGTCGACGGCGTCGATCACGCACTGGTTCGAGCGCCCGTACGCGGTGTGTCCCTCGCCGTCGAAGATCAGCAGCTCGGAGCTCGCGAGCTGCTCGCTGAGGGACTCGGCCCACTCGACGGGCGTCGCGGGATCGTTCGTGGTGCCGATCACCAGGAGGGGCGCGGCCGCATCTGCCGCCTCGAGCGCCGTCACCGGCTCCTTGGCCTCCCACGGCCAGCCGTCGCAGCCCACCGAGGACGCGAACCACCAACCGAACGTCGGCGACGCCTCGTCGAGCGCGGCCCTCATCTGGTCGAGCGAGGCGACCGTCGTGGGCTCGTCGCCCACCGCATCGAGGCAGCCGATCGACGTGAAGGCCCACTGTGAGTTGGACAGGTACTCGCCCGTCGCGGGGTCCTTGTCGAGGTAGAAGCCCGCAAGTTGGAAGAAGATATCCGCCGTGCCCTCGTTGATGACCTCGTCGAGCCCGGCCTGGAGGTAGACCCACGAGTTCTGGTCGTACATCGTCACGACCATCCCGTAGACCATGACGTTGCCGTTGACCGGGCTGCCGTCGAGCGACTCGTAGCCCTCGTCGCGCGCGGTGAGCGCGATGTCACGCACCTGCGCCGCCGCACGCTCGGGGTTGGGGTCGAGCGGGCAGCCCTCCTCGCCGCGGCACCAGTCGATGAAGTTCATGAGCGCGCCCTCGAAGCCGCGCGCCTGACCGGCCGCCTGCTCCACCGCCGGCAGGAGGAAGTCCACCGCGCCGTCGAGCACCATGCGGCCCACGTTCGCGGGGAAGAGCTCCGCATAGACCGCACCCAACTGCGTCCCGTAGGAGTACCCCAGGTAGTGGAGCTGGTCGTCGCCCAGCACCGCGCGAATGACGTCCATGTCGCGCGCGGCGGAGGACGTGTCGACGTTCTCGACCAGCGGTCCGCTGAGTTCGCGGCAGCGCTCGGCGAAGGCCGTGGTGGACGCCACCGCCGCGTCGATCTGCTCCTGGGTGTCGAGGGTGAGGTCCGTGAGGAAGAACTCGTCGATCTGCTCGGCGTCGCCGCATGCGATCGGCGTGGAGGCCCCCACTCCGCGCGGGTCGAAGCCGATCACGTCGTAGGCCGCCAGCAGGTCCTCGCCCGCGCTCACCACGAAGCTCTCGGTGAGGTCGAGACCGCTGCCTCCCGGGCCACCGGGGTTGATCAGCAGCGAGCCGAGCCGCGCGTCAGGATCGGTCGCGCCGTGACGGTTGATCGCGAGGTCCACCGTCGGACCGGCCGGGTCGGTCCAGTCGACGGGCACCTGCAGCGTCGCGCACTCAAGCTCGCCGCATCGGCTCCACTCGACCTCCTGCTGGTACACGGGCGAGTCCTCCGGAGCGATTGCCTCCCCGGTGGGCGCCGCGGTCACCGCGGACTCCTCGGGGATGAGTTGAGTGCGTTCCGGAGTGCAGGCGGCCAGGAGGAACGATGCCGTGAGGACGGCGATGGTCGCGGCGAGGCGGCGGTTCATGTCGCCACCCTAACGAGTGCCACCGACCGGCCCGTGCGGACGCAGGTCGAGGGCCATCGCCTCGAGCGCGAGCAGCGGCGCGACATTGCCCGCGAGCCGCTCCCTCGCGGTGCCGAGGGCGTCGAGGCACCTCATGGTGTCGGCGAGAGTCGTGCGTGCCGCGAGGTCACGCACGTGACCCTCGTGCGTGACGTTGACCAGCCGCACCGTGGCCCCGGTCTGCACCACGGCCACGTCGCGGTACAGCGACATGAGGTCCGTGATCGCGCGGTCGAGCACATCGCGCTTGTGGCGGGTCGCGCGCCGCTTCTGGTCCTCCTCGAGCTGGCGCAGCTGAGCGCGCAGCGCGGGAGGCATGCGGGTGCCGTCCTCGACGCCCAACATCGCGAGCAGTTCCGCCCGCTCCGCCCCGTCGCGCTCCTCGGTGGCCGCCTTCGCATCCGCCTCGGCGACCTCCACGAGGTCCGCGGCCGCAAAGATCGCGTCGCCCACGCCCCGAATCTCGGTTGCGAGCGCGAGCACCTGGTCGCGGCGCGCGCGGGCCTCGGGATCCCGGGCGAGGCGACGCGCCACCCCGATGTGGCTCTGCGCCGCGAGCGCGCACTCGAGCGCCAGACCAGGCTCAATGCCGTCGCGCGACGCCAACAGCCGCGCGACGTCCTCGGGCTCCGGCGTGGTCAGCCCAATGATCCTGCAGCGACTGCGAATGGTGACCGCGACGTCCTGCGGGCTCGGGGCACACAGCAGCCACACGGTGCGCGGAGGGGGCTCTTCGATCGACTTGAGGAGAACGTTCGAGGTGCGCTCCGTCATGCGGTCGGCATCCTCGACCACCATCACGCGCCAGCGGCCCTGGCTGGGCGAGGATGCCGCCTGAGAGATGAGGTCGCGCACCTCCTGGATCGAGATCGTGACCTTCTCGGTGGCGACCAGGGTGACGTCGGCGTGCGCGCCCGACAGCGCCGTCACGCATTCGCGGCACGTCCCGCACCCCCTGGGGGCACTGCAGCGCGGCGGCGAACGCGCGCGCGGCATACGAGCGTCCCGAGCCGGGCGGACCCGTGATGAGCCACGCGTGGGTCATTGCGACGGGATCCGCCACCGCGGCGCGCAAGGGTTCCACCTGGCGCTCCTGGCCCACGACCTCGTCCCACACGCTCACGGCGTACCCCACGGTTCGATCCCCATGCCAGCAGCGAGACCAGGAAGTCGCTCGAGCACCGCGGCCACCACCGACCCGTGCACCGTGTCAATCGACCGCGCGGCGTCGACCACCGCGTAGCGTCCCGGGTCGAGGTCCGCGCGCGCGAGGAAGCCCGCGCGCATCTGCGCCGCCTTGGCGATGGTCTCGCGCTCGACGCGGTCGAGGTCGCGGCTCACGCGCGCGGCGTCCGGCGCCATGTCGAGCACGATCGTGAGGTCGGGCAGCAGGCCCTCGGTGGCCCACATCGAGATCCGCTCGACCTCGTCTCCCAGCCCGCGCGCGCCTCCCTGGTAGACCACGGAGGAGTCGAGGTAGCGATCCTGCACCACCACCGCTCCGGCCTCGAGCGCCGGGCGCACGAGCGTCGCGATGTGGTGCGCGCGGTCCGCAGCGTACAGCAGCGCCTCCGCGCGCGGCGCGACGTGGTCGCCGTGCATGATGGCCTGGCGCAACTCGACCCCGAGAGGCGTCCCCCTGGTTCGCGCGTGGTCAGCACGTCGCGGCCACCACCCGCGGG
The DNA here is from genome assembly GCF_030296675.1 of Demequina sediminis. Classification (GTDB taxonomy): domain Bacteria; phylum Actinomycetota; class Actinomycetes; order Actinomycetales; family Demequinaceae; genus Demequina; species Demequina sediminis. The sequence goes on from NZ_AP027736.1 coordinate 1,767,741, forward strand.
ACCGCGAAGGTACCCCGCGAGAAGGTCGATCTGCGTGGTCTTGCCCACGCCATCGGCGCCCTCGAAGACCACCCAGAAGCCAGCGTTTGCCATGGGCACGAATCTACCGTTCGCCTCCGACCTCGAGAGGCCGCCCTCCATCCTTCCCCCGTGGCACCCGTTGCGCTCGTCTCAAGCCAGCCTGCCCTCGCGCGGATGCGAGGGATCACCAGGGTTATCACCTGATCCGAGGGGGATCCATCGTGCACAAGCGCACCTTCCTGACCGCCGCCAGCGCGGCTGCCGCGACCGCGGCGCTTCTCGCCACCGCGACCGCCGCAGGCGCCGCCGAGGACGAGCCCACCTACGCGAACATCTACGTCGCGATCGACCTTCCCGACTACAGCGACGGCGGCCCGATGGAGTTCGAGGCACTCGACGTGCTCGTTGGCGACGGCCCCGAACTCACCGGTGATGACGAGATCGCCAACCCCTCCGGGTGGTGCGGCGACGCCGAGGTCGACATCGACCTCACCGCGATGACCATCACCTTCACCGGCGGCGAGGACTACTGCGACTTCCAGGAGGCCTACCTGGCCGTCGAGCTCTACGGCGGCACTGTCCTCAACAACCTCGAGGCCGAGGTCACCGAGGACACGCTGTTCGAGGGCGAGTCGCTGCTCGAGTGGTACGGCATCGAGGGCGGCATCTTCGACGCGTACTGGTCGACCTGCGGACTGGTCCTCGAGGACGAGGAGCCCGAGCCCTCCCCATCGCCCACCGGCACCATCTCGCCTGCCGCCGAGGAGGAGGCCGCGTGGTGCGACTCGGAGGCGCCCGCGCTGGACATGGACGGTGTGAGCTCGTTCGTCTTCTCTCTCGTCGAGGAGGAGCCCACCACGGACGTGGACGACGAGGTCGAGGAGGCCCCGGTGGCCGAGCCGGTCGTCGCCGAGCCGACGTTCACCGGCTGATCCAGCCGTCTCGCAGCGAGGGCCGCATCCCGACGGGATGCGGCCCTCGCTGTGTCTGGGGGCTTCCGACCCGCTAGGACTCGTTGGGGTAGACGAGGCCGATCTGGGACCTCACCTCATCCATGATCTCCATGATCTCGAGCGACTGGTCGAGCGTGAGCAGCGCGCTCTCGGTGTCGCCGGCGTGGATGCGGCGCGCGACCTCGGCGGCCTCGAACTGGAACCCGTTGGGCACGTCACCGTCGTAGAACCACGAGGTGCCGTCGTGACGCGTCACGGTGAAGGACGTGGGCGTGTAGAAGGTGTCGTCGATCTCGATGCGACCCTCAGTGCCCGCGATGTGCGCGGTGCACGGCGTGCGCGCCTCCATCGTGGTGGTGAGGGAGGCCTGCGCGGTCGCGTAGTCAAACACCATGCCGATCTGACCGTCGACTCCCGTGTCGCGGAGGCGGCCGGCGGCCGTGATGCGATCGGGGACACCCAGGATGTCGTGAGCGAAGGCGATCGGGTACACGCCCAGGTCGAGCAGCGCGCCGCCGGCAAGGTCCGCACGGAACATGCGCTCGACGTGAGTGAGAGCCTGGCCGTGGTCGGCCTGGACGGACACGATGTCGCCGATCTCGCCGCGCGCGATGAGCTCGCGGATCGCGTACATGTGAGGCAGGTGGCGCGTCCACATGGCCTCCATGAGGAAGACGCCCTTGGCGCGCGCCGCGGCGACCACCTCGCGTGCCTGCGCGGCGTTCTGCGTGAAGGCCTTCTCGCACAGGACGTGCTTTCCCGCCTCGATCGCGAGCAACGCGTGCTCGTGGTGGTGGCTGTGCGGGGTCGCGACGTAGATCACGTCGACCTCGGGGTCGCCCACCAGCTCCTCATAGGAGCCGTGCGCGGTCGGGATGCCGAACTCGTCGGCGAAGTGCTGCGCCTTGGCGAGGTCACGCGAGCCGACGGCGACGACGGTCGACGCGGTGTACTCGGTGACGGCCTCGGCCAGCTTGTGGGCGATGCCTCCTGCGCCGAGGATTCCCCAGCGGACAGCAGGCGCGGACATGGGCAGCGGTGCACTCATGGGGTCAGCCTAGCGAGGTGGCGCGGGGTGGTCCCGACACGAGCTCTGCCGCTACAGGTCGCCCTTGGTCGGCCCGTAGCGGCCGCCGAGCAGCCCACCCAGGAAGGCCACGGCCGCGATGATCGGAACGGCCACGTCGAGGCCCAGCCCTGCGACGCTCACCGAGCCCGAGTCGACCGTGAGCACCACGGCCCCCAGGCCCAGCGCGAGCCCCAGGTACCCGAGCCAGCGCAGATTCACGGACGTCGCGCCTGCGGGAGGGTTCTTGTCGGTCATGGCGGGTCTCCTCTCGACCTCGGCCACCCTATCGCCGAGTGTTGCCGAACCGCCCCACCAGCATGCCCGCGAGGTACACGAGCAGCAGCGGCACCGCGGGCCGCACCTCGACGCCGAGCATCGTGATGGGCTCCATGCCAGCGCCCACGAAGATCAGGCCGAGGCCCACCGCGATGCCCAGCAGCGTCAGCAGCAGGGACGCCACCGGCACCTCCCGCCACGACTCGGGACGCGACGTCACTTCTTGCGCGCCCGCGACGTCGAGGCGGACTTCGTGCCCGACTTGGCCGCGGCTCCGGCACGCCTCGCGGGCTTCTTCGCCGGTCCCTTGGCACGCTTCTCCGCGAGCAGCTCGATCGCGCGCTCGGGTGTGATCGCGTCGAGCGTCTCGCCACGCGGAATCGTCACGTTGGTGGTGCCGTCCGTGAGGTAGTCGCCAAAGCGCCCGGACTTCGCGACGATCGGCTTGCCCGACGTCGGGTCGTCGCCGAACTCCTTGAGCGGCGGCGTCGCGGCCCGGCCGCGCCCGCGCTTGGGCTCGGCGTAGATTGCGAGCGCCTCCTCGAGCGTGATGTCGAGCAGCTGCTGCTCGCTCGCGATGGTGCGCGAGTCCGTGCCCTTCTTGAGGTACGGACCAAAGCGGCCGTTCTGCGCGGTGATCTCCTCGCCGGTGGCCGGGTCCGTGCCCACCACGCGCGGAAGGCTCATGAGCCGCAGCGCATCCTCGAGCGTGACGGTGTCGATCGACATCGAGGCGAACAGGCTCGCCGTCTTGGGCCGGCCCTTCGCGTCCTCGGGAAGCACCTCGGTCACGTACGGACCGAAGCGGCCCGCCTTGGCCACGATCTCGAGCCCACTGACCGGGTGCGTGCCCAGCACGCGCTCGTCGCCGCCCTGGTTCGCGAGCAGCTCCTCGGCCTTCGCCACGGTGAGCTCGTCGGGAGCGAGCTCGTCCGGAACGGATGCGGTCTGCTTTTCGCCGTCGACCTCGCGCTCCAGGTACGGGCCGTACTTGCCCACCCGCAGCGCGATGCCGTCGCCGATCTCGAACGTCGAGTTGGCGCGGGCATCGATGTCGCCCAGGTCCTCGACCAGGCGCTTGAGCCCCTGCGCACGGCCGTCGTCGTCCGAGGCCCCGGAACCGAAGTAGAACGCGGTGAGCCAGTCGAGGCGCGACAGCTGGCCGGAGGCGATCTTGTCGAGGTCCTCCTCCATGTCCGCGGTGAAGGCGTAGTCGATGAGCCACGCGAAGTGCTCCTCGAGCAGGCGGATCATCGCGAAGGCGAGCCACGTGGGGATGAGCGCCTGCTTCTCGACGCGCACGTATCCCTTGTCGATGATCGTGTCGACCATCTGGGCATACGTGGACGGTCGGCCCAGCTTGCGGTCCTCGAGCTCCTTGATCATCGAGCCCTGCGTGAACCGCGGCGGCGGCGTGGTCGCGTGGGTCAGCGGCTCGACGCCCGAGGCGTCGACCTTCTGGCCCTCCGCGAGCACCGGCAGTCGCGACTCCTTCTCGACCTTCTGCTCGTCCTCCTCGTAGCGTGCCTTGTCGCGCGACTCCTCATACAGCGCCATGAAGCCGGGGCTAGTGAGGATCGTGCCTGACGCGGAGAACTCGACCGCATGGTGCGCGGCGGTGGTGGCGCCGATGCGCACCGTCGAGGTGGTGCCCGTGGCGTCGGCCATCTGCGACGCGAGCGTGCGCTTCCAGATCATCTCGTACATGCGGAACTCGTCGCCCGTGAGCTCCGCGCGCACCGAGTCCGGGGTGCGGAAGCGGTCGCCCGCGGGACGGATGGCCTCGTGAGCCTCCTGCGCGTTCGAGTCCTGCGTCGCGTAGATGCGCGGGCTCGCCGCGACCGAGTCCGAGCCGTAGAGCTCGGCGGCCTGCGACCGCGCGGCGCGCACGGCCTCACCCGACAGCACGGGAGAGTCCGAACGCATGTAGGTGATGTAGCCCTTTTGGTACAGCGCCTGCGCCACACCCATCGCCTGCCGCGCGCCCAGGCGCAGCTTGCGGCTCGACTCCTGGATCAGGGTCGACGTGATGAACGGAGCGGCGGGGCGGCGCTTGTAGGGCCGCGAGTCCACGCCCGCGACCGTGAAGGCGGCGTCGGCCAGACCCGCGGCGAGCGCGCCCGCGAGCGCCGCGTGCACGTGCACCACACGGTCGTTGGTCAGCACGCCGCGGTCGTCGAAGTCCTTGCCGGTCGCGACGCGCTTGCCGTCGACCGTGGTCAGCCGCGCGTCGAACGAGCGACCCGCGTCCTTGCCCTCGGTGGCGACGAAGGTGCCGCGCAGGTCCCAGTACTCGGCGGACTGGAAGGCCATGCGCTCGCGCTCACGGTCGACCACGAGCCGCAGCGTCACGGACTGCACGCGGCCGGCGGACAGCCCCGACTGGATCTTGCGCCACAGCACGGGCGAGACCTCGTAGCCGTACAGGCGGTCGAGCAAGCGGCGCGCCTCCTGCGCCTCGACCAGCTCCATGTCGACCTCGCGGGGGTGCTCGAGTGCCCTCGCGATCCCCTCGCGGGTGATCTCGTGGAACGCCAGCCGCTTCACGGGAACCTTGGGCTTCAGCACGTCCAGCAGGTGCCACGCGATGGCCTCGCCCTCGCGGTCCTCATCAGTCGCGAGGTAGAGCTCGTCGGCCTCCTTGAGGCGCTTCTTGATGTCCGCGACGATCTTCTTCTTGTCCGCGTTGACGACGTAGTACGGCTGAAAGCCGCCGTCGATGTCGATCGCAAACTTGCCGATGTCGGACTTCTTGAGCTCCGCGGGCAGCTCGGATCGCTCCGCGAGATCCCTGATATGACCCACCGAGGACACGACGTCGTAATCGTCGCCCAGGTAGCCGCCGATCGTGCGCGACTTGGTGGGCGACTCGACGATCACGAGCTTGCGGGCCATGAAACCTTCTCTCTGGGGCCGTACCGGACGGCCGTGGGACTCGCGCCCCGGCGCCTGTGGCGGCCTGAGACGCACTCAATATACATAGGGGGCACGACGCGTCCACCGGGACCTGGGGACAACGGTGCCCGTGCGGGCGGCCATGACCCCCGCATCGTCATGGAACGATGGGCGCATGGAGCCCCTCCTCGACGCCACCGCCCGCGCGGCCGTCGGCGACGCGATGCGCGCCGTCGCCGATGCCGAGATCCGCCCCCGATTCCGTGCCCTCGCGGAGGGCGACATTCGCCTCAAGGGGCCGGGCGACTACGTCACCGAGGCCGACATCGAGGCCGAGCGTGCCCTCACTCCCCTCCTCCGCGCGATCCTGGACGTGCCCGTGGTCGGTGAGGAGGCATCGTCCCTCGACCCGAGCGTCACGGAGGTGCTGAGTACCGGCGAGGCCGCGTGGACCGTGGACCCTGTCGATGGCACCGCGAACTTCGTGGCGGGCTCCGACACGTATGCGGTGATGGTGGGCCTCGTCGAGGGCGGCGAGCCCGTGGGCGGGTGGATCTACCAGCCCGAACAGGGACGCATGTTCGAGGGACTGCGCGGGGTCGGGGCGTCACTCGACGGCGAGTCGCTCGCGGCGGCCGTTGAGCGCTCGCGCGGGGACGATGCCAGGGCGGCCTTGGAGGGCCACCCCCGGGGTGCGGTGTCGGTGAAGTACGCGGTGGACTCGGTGCGGGACGGGCTGCTGGGAGCCGAGGCGGAACTGGGCGGCTACGTGGACCTGCGCATGTGCGCCGGATTCGACTACGCGGACCTGGTGACGCAGGAGGTGGGCTATCTCCTCTACACGCGCGCCAAGCCCTGGGATCACGTCCCTGGCGCGGCGATTGCGGCCGAGGCAGGCTTCACCGTGGGACGCATCGATGGCAGCGGCTACCGGCCCGCAATCGAGAGCGGCGCACCACTGCTCGCGGCGCGCACGGACCGATGGGAGTCGGTGCGCGAGGTGCTCGCACGCCACCTGGGCGTCTGAGAACGCGAAGGGAGGTCTGAGGGAGCTCAGCGACGCGCGAGGTCTGGAAGGTCGTCGTGCGCGATGACGTCGTAGAGTCCACGTCCGCCGAGCGCCGCGCGGTACTCCCGAGACGCACGGCGGGCGCGCGGCCCCTCGAGCACGGGCGCGTGGAAGCCTCCACGAATCGCGTGACGCACCGTCGCGAAGACGTCCTCGCGCGTGTGCACCGTCGGGTCGACCGTGAAGCTCACCTCATAGTCCACGCCCGAGTGCTGGATCAGTTCGAGTGACGCCCAGGCCTGGTAACCCGCGGTGTCCTCGCCCGTGATGCGCGTGTACATCTCGGGCGTGCCCTTGAGGTCGAAGCTCACCCAGTCGAGTTCGGGCAGCACCGAGGCAAGGCGCCCGGGGTGCGCGCCCATCGTGTGCAGTCCCACCGCGTATCCGAGGGAGCGCGCCTCGCGCACCGCGGCGACCAGCCCGTCCTGACGCGCGGGCTCTCCGCCGCCGAACACCACGGCCTCGACCGTGCCCCGGTGCGCCTCGAGCTGGTCGCGCACCTCGGACCACGCGAGACGGCCCGGAGCGGCGGGGTCGTGCCCCTCGGGGTTCGAGCAGTACGCGCACTTCCACGGGCAGCCCTGGAGCGTGACGGTCGCGGCGATGCGGCCGGGCCAGTCGAAGCACCCCGACGGGGTGAAGGCGGCAATCGAGAGCGCGTGTGCGGCGATGCCGGGGACTGCGGTGAGGTCGAGCTCAGTGGTGGACATGGGGTGTGCCTCCTGTGGCGGACGGCGTGTGCGGGATCGCCGCGTGCCGCCCTCGGGTGTCGCCCGCTCCTACGGGCATGGCGAACGCCCGGACGCGAGGCGCCCGTGCGTCGAGAGGGGTGAAGGTTGAGACCGCATCGCAGGACCCACCGTGGCGGTCAAAGACCCCGGGTTCTCCGGGGCCGGCTGCGAACGTCGATGTCACGTTCTCCACGCTACGTCGCACCCCGGGACCACGGTCCCGGACCAGGGTCCCGAGTCTGGTGAGGCCTCCGTCAGGGCCTGACCAAGGCCCGGCAAAATGGGGCCGAACTACGCGAGAAAGCCGTCCTTGACCAGCTCGCGAATCGCGGGCACCAGTCCCGCGACCATGCGGTCGGACTCGACGTCCAGCAGTGCCGCGAGCGCGTGCGCGATCTGCCCCGCGGTGAGGTCCCCGTCGCACGCGCCCACGAATCCCGCGAGCGCGGTGTCCATCGACACCGAGCGCCCCAGCCCCGCGCCCTGGCGCAGCAACAGGTGACTGGGGTCGGCCTGCAGGACCGGGCCGTAGGACTCGCGGGTGACGTCGGGCGCCGCGGTCCATGCGGTCGCGAGCACGTCCCCGTCACTCATGGCCGCGACGCGGTCGTGAGCGGCAAGGGCGTCCACGAGGTAGGCGCCAAAGGGCTCCTGCAGCGCTCCCTCGTGCTGCTCAAGCCTGCGCAGGGTCGGCGTCCCCGACACGGGCCGGCGCAGCAGCACCATACCGAAACCCACCGAGCGCACGCCGCGCGCGTCGAAGTCCTCGAGGTAGGCCCGGTAGGCGGCCTCGAACTCGGCGCGCCCGCGCTCGGGGATCACGCCGGCGTCCCGCAGCCACGTCTCGGCATACTCCGCAGCGTCCAGCCTGTCGCGCTCGATGACCCACGCGTCGAGCGGTCGACCGGCCGCGGCGGAGGCATCGAGCCACGCCTCCAGCCCCTCCGACCAGTCCTCGCCGCGCACCTCCCAGTTGCCCAGCAGCTGAGCGACGCCTCCCGGCGCCAGCACGCTCCCCACGCGCGACACGAGCCCCGCCACGATCCCGTCGCCCGCCTCGCCGCCAGCGCGATACTCGAAGGCGGGCGCCCCGGGGGCGTGATGACGAACGGCGGGTTCGACACCACCAGGTCGAACTGCTCCCCCTCGACGGGGTCGAGCATCGACCCCTCGCGCAGGTCCCACGGGGTGTCGAGCGCGGCGGCGCCGAGCGCCTCGGCGTTGAGGGCCTGGTTGAACGCGGCGAAGGCCAGCGCGCGGCGCGACACGTCGGTCGCGACCACCTCACGCGCGTGTAGCGAGGCATGCAACGCCTGCACCCCGCACCCCGTCCCCAGGTCCAGCACGCGGCCCACCGGCGTGCGCATCGTCATCCCCGCGAGCGTGAGGGACGCGCCGCCGATCCCGAGCACGTGATCCTCGCGCAGCCGCGCGCCGGTCACGGCCTCGCCGCGATCCGACGCGACCCACCAGCGTGCCTCTCCCCCGGCCCCGACCGCCGCGTAGGGGCGCAGGTCGACCAGGGCGCGCACGGCATCGTCCCTTCCCTCGCCCGCCGTCTCGATCAGGCCGGCCTCGACCGCTCCCGCGGTGCCCACGCCCGGCAGGGTGCGATCGAGCTCGGCGCGCGTGACCGCGTCGCCCAGCAGAAAGAGCCGGGTGAGGACGGCCGCCGGGAGGGACGATGCCCTGGCCGCGAGGCGCGCGGGCAGCACCTGTTCGCGCGCGAAGGCACGCGCGGCGCGCTCGCCGATCACCGCCTCGACCGAGTCGACGGTCCAGCCCTCGAGGGCCGCGCGCAGGGCGCCGGCGGAGGCGGGCGTGAGGGTGGGGACGAGTCGCGGTGTCACGGCTCGAGGCTAGCGCGGCTCAGCCGAGTCGCTCCGAGGTGAGCAGCGCGCGGCCCGTGGCGCCCTTCCCGCCCCCGCCCACCGTTCGGGACACTCAGGACTCCGCGTCTTCGATCGCCACGGTCGCACCCCGGGCCTCGAGCACGGCCGCGACGTCGCGCGCGGAGTCGCGAGAGAGGCCGGAGAAGACCGTCAGCGACTCTGCCCGCCGCATCGCCTCGAGGAGGATGGTTGCCGACGGACTCTCCTGCTCCTCGCGGATCGCCTTCACGACCTCGATCGCGCGCGGCCGCCATGAGATCACGGCGATCTGGGAGGACCCAGGCTCGCGCCCTGGCGATGTCCTCTCGGCGTCGGGCCCCACGAATCGGCGCACCGTGCCCGGGAGCGCGAGCAACGGAACCCAGAAGAGCAGCCACCACACCCAGGTCGGGACACTCTCGGCTAGAAGCGAGACAAGCCCGGCCCACACCACGAGGGCGCCAAGGACGATGCCCCAGAGCGCCCAGCGATGCATGGCTCGAGACTAACGCGTCGCAAAATCCGATGCGCTAAGGCCCATTCGGGCTCGAGAATCGCAAAATCCTATGCACGAAGCGAGAGAGGTGAGTCGCCGCGCGGGCTATCCCTCGTCGGCCCGTCAGCCCTCGCCAGCCCCGCCCACGGGAGCGTCGTGCGCCGCGTCCCGGGACTCACCCCGTGCGACGCGCCCGGCCTCCTCGGCCGCCGCGGCATCGGCCTCGCTCGCGATCCCGCCCTGATGCGCGCGACGCGACGCCGCGACCACGGCGCCCACCGCGACCAGCCCCGCGACCCCTGCCACCAACGCGCGCAGCCAAGCGTTCGCATCGTCGCCGTAGGACAGCATCACGACGGCTGGCGCGATGAGCAGCGCGACCAGGTTCATCACCTTGATAAGCGGATTGATCGCGGGCCCCGCGGTGTCCTTGAACGGGTCACCGATCGTGTCGCCAATCACCGTGGCCTCGTGCGCGGGCGAGTTCTTGCCGCCATAGTGGCCGTCCTCGATGATCTTCTTCGCGTTGTCCCACGAGCCACCCGAGTTCGCCAGGAACACCGCCATGAGCACGCCCGTGCCGATCGCCCCAGCGAGGAATCCCGCGAGCGCCCCGATGCCCAGCGCGAAGCCCACGAAGATCGGCGCCATTGCCGCGAGCAGCCCGGGAGTGGCGAGCTCGCGCAGCGAGTCGCGCGTGCAGATGTCGACCACCCGCCCGTACTCCGGCCGCTGCGCGCCGGTCATGATCCCCGGCATCTCGCGGAACTGGCGCCGCACCTCGAACACGATCGCGCCCGCCGCGCGCGTGACCGCGTCGATCGCGAGGCCCGAGAACAGGAACACCGTCGCGCCGCCGATGATCAGTCCCACGAGCGTGAGCGGGTGGATGATCTCGTAGGAGAACGATGCCGCGGTCGCCGCGGCGTCCGACAAGGCCTGGGTGACGGCGTCGGAATAGCTGCCGAACAGGGCCGTCGCCGCGAGCACCGCGGTCGCGATGGCGATGCCCTTGGTGATGGCCTTAGTCGTGTTGCCCACGGCGTCGAGGTCGGTCAGCGTCTGCGCGGCCTCCTCGTCGACCTCTCCGGACATCTCCGCGATGCCCTGGGCGTTGTCGGACACCGGCCCGAATGTGTCCATCGCGACGATCACGCCCACGGTAGTGAGCAGTCCGCAGCCCGCGAGCGCCACGAGGAACAGCGCGAGCGGCACGGACCCTCCCGCGATCGTGAACAGCACCACGATCGCCCCCGCGATGACCGTCGCGGTGTAGACCGCGGACTCGAGGCCCACGCCGATCCCGGACAGCACCACGGTGGCCGCTCCCGTCAGCGAGGACCGTGCCACGCGCTTGGTGGGGCGCGAGGCGGTGTCGGTGAAGTAGCCGGTGAGCCACAGGATCAGCCCCGCGAGGCCGATCCCGACGAACACGGCGAGCGTCGCGACGATGCGCGGGTCGCCGTCCTCCCCCACGAGCGATCCCCCGGTGAGGCCCGCGAAGGTCGACGGCAGGTAGACGAAGGACGCGATCGCGGCGAGCACCGCGCCCACCGCGGCCGACGTATAGAAGCCGCGATTGATGGCCGCGAGGCCGGGCTCGGCGCCGCGGATGCGCGTGATGAGCACGCCGAGCCCCGCCACGAGAGCGCCGATCGCGGTCACGATCAGCGGGAACACCAGCCCCTGCTCGCCGAACGCCGCCTTGCCCAGGATGAGCGCGGCCACGAGCGTCACGGCGTAGGACTCGAAGAGGTCCGCCGCCATTCCGGCGCAGTCGCCCACGTTGTCGCCCACGTTGTCCGCGATGGTCGCGGCGTTGCGCGGATCGTCCTCGGGGATGTGCTGCTCGACCTTGCCCACCAGGTCCGCCCCCACGTCGGCCGCCTTGGTGAAGATGCCGCCGCCCACCCTCATGAACATCGCGAGCAGCGCGGCCCCGAAGCCGAATCCCTCCAGCACGGCCGCGGCATCGTCCCGATACAGGAAGACCACGGCCGCCGCGCCACCCAGGCCCATGCCCACCACGGACATGCCCACCGCGCCGCCGGTGCGGAACGCGATGCGCGCACCCTCGGTGCGCCCTCCGGCGCGCGTCGAGGCGGACGCGACGCGCACGTTCGCGCGCACCGCGAGCCACATGCCCATGTAGCCGATGGTCGCCGAGCATCCCGCACCGAGCAGGAAGAACATCGACCGCCCCACGCGCACGCCGGTGTCGCCCGGCAGGAGGAAGAGCAGCGCGAACACCACGGCGGCGAAGAGCGCGAGGGTACGGAACTGGCGGCTGAGGTATGCGCTCGCGCCCTCCTGGACCGCGGTCGCGATCTCATTCATCTTCTCGGTGCCCGCCGGTGCCTTGAGCACCTGGGCGCGCAGCAGCCACGAGGCGAGCAGCGCGGCGGCGGCGATCAGTCCGATCACCACGACGATGGTCAGGCTGCCGGAGGTGACCTCTACGGCGGCACGGGTCGCGTGCATACGTCCTCCTCGACGTCCTCCCCGGCACGACCTCGTTGTCGCGCCCGCAAGGGGTACCAGGCCACTCTAGGGGACGATGCTCGGGCGGGGCCGGGTGACGCCCCAACGTTTCACCCGGGCCAAGCGTCGACACTGCAGGACCGGGAAGACGGCACGGGCGGGACCACGGCGAAGGGGCGGGGCATGAGCGACTGGCGCGACGTGATGGCGCAGCTCGTGAGGGATCGCGAGCGCGCGCTGCTCGGCTACGCGTACCTGGTGTGCGGCGACCGCGTGGTCGCTCAGGACCTCGTGCAGGACGCGCTCGTGCGCACGTTCTCGCGTCCGCGGCCGGGGCTGACGTCGCTCAAGGCGGAGGCCTACGTCCGCCGGGCGATCACCACGGTGTACGTCGACGGCTACCGGCGCGAGCAGCGATGGCGCCGCGTGTCTCACCTGTTCCGGCCCGCCGAGTCCGGTCCCGACCCGCTCGCGGGCGTCGAGGCGGGAGCGGACGTGATCGAGGCGCTGTCCACGCTGACCCCGCGCGAGCGGGCCTGCGTGGTGTTGCGCTACTTCGACGACCTCACGGTGCCTGCGATCGCGCAGCACCTGGGCCTCGCGCCCGGCTCAGTGAAGAGGTATCTCCACGATGGTCTCGGCCGGCTCGAGCTGCTGCTCGGCCCGGTCGAGGACGCGCGTGGTGACGAAACCGCCGACGTGATGCGTCGGCAGACGAAAGGCGACTGACATGGTCAAGCTCTCCGATGCGCTGCGTGGCGCCGCGGACCGCGCTCCCCTCGACGGCCTCGCGGTCGACGCCGGGCGTGCCCGCCGACGCGTGTCGGCCCAGCGCGGGCTGCGCGCCGGCGCGAGCGGCGTCCTGGGCGCGGGCATGGTCGCCGTGTTCGCGGTGGGCGTGGTCGGCCCGGGGGCCGGCACCGTCGCACTCGACGCGCCCGAGTCCGGCGGTGCCGGCGGGCGCGAGGGGGCGATGACGTCCTCCGCTGAGGACGCCGCGGGCAGCGCCGCGGGCTCCTCGCTCGCGTGGGGGATGTGCGGAGAGCCGCTGCCCGCGATGCCCGAGATCGCGGGGCCGGTGACGCTCGCGACCTCGCTCGCTGCGGACGAGGTGTCCGGGGAGTCGGTCGAGGCGACCGTCACGACCGTCGCTCTCGGCGATGGCACCTTCGAGACCTTCGGCCTCGACGGGGTGATCCTCTGGGACGGGCTCGTCGTGGGCACGCTCGGGGGATCGGGCGACGATGCCGTGGCGGCCGAGCCGACCACGCTCGAGTTCGCGGCAGGCGAGGAGACGACCACCAGCCTCACCGTGCCGTTGGTCAACTGCTGGGACGGTGCGGCCCTCCCGGCAGGCAAGTACGAGCTGGTGGTGACCGAGGAGCTGTGGGCGGTCGCGACCGAGCCGGTCGAGCCGGTCGAGCCGAGCGCGACGCCCACGGAGGAGTCGACGGGGGCCGGATCCGCCGGTTCCGGGATCGCGTCGGGTGGCGGCGCACGCGTCGTGGCACCCGCCGTCGGATTCGCGGTCGCGGGCGATCCCGTCGAGGACCCCTTCGGCGCCTACCTGGGCGCACCTGTCGAGCCGAGCCCGGTCGACCCGCAGCCGCCCGTCGCCGAGCTCCCCGACGGCGCGCTCAACCCGCTGATGGCTCGCGACATGTACCTCGCCGGGCTCACGGGCGCCTGGGACATGGCTCCCGGCTCGCAGCGCTGGCTGGTGTCGAGCGACTCGCGCGGCGAACTGGGGTCCGCCTGGTACGGATGCGGATTCGAGGGCGACGGGACCTTCCCCGCCGAGTCCTCCGTCATGGACCTGTTGGGTGTCGAGGTCGACGCGCCGTCCGCGATCGACGTGAGCTACGGATGGATCGTCGAGGGCAACCCCGAGCTGACCGCGCGCGTCACCAACACCTCCGAGTGGGACCTCACCGACTTCTGGGGTCGCGACTCGGTGCAGCTGGTGCTGGTGCGCGACGGCCGCGTGGTGGCCGAGGGCTATCCCGTCGACCCCGACATGGGCCGCGGCGACATGGCCGCGCAGGCCGAGGCTGACGCAGCGGCGATGGCGTCGGGCGATGCCGCGATGACCAGCTTCCCCGCTCCCGAGACCAGACTCGCCGCGGGCGATTCGGTGGGCGGCACGTACCTGTGGCGCGACGTCAGCGGATGCTGGGGAGAGTCGGGTCAGGCTGAGGTCACGCCCGGCACCTACACGCTGCTCGCGATGCACTACCTGTCCGTGGGCGGAGGCATGGTGATCATGGAGGACGTGCCCCAGGCGCTTCCCCGTGAGGACTTCACGGAGCCCTCTCCCGCCGACGGCGCGTTCACGGACGGCTCCGCCGGCTCGCTCGGGGATGCGCCCGTGGACCTGGGCAGTGGGCTCGACCGTGAGGCGAGCGGTAGCGATGCGGCGATCCTTCCGGCACCCGAGTCGTACGACGCGGTCGACTTCCAGGTGTGGACCGCGCTGGGCGAGATTCGGGTCAGCTAGACCCCTCGCACGGCGATGTGAGGCTGTGGAATCTGTCACATTTCGCGCCTGAAGGCCACGAAATGGCCGTCGAGGTGGTGGCATAGGTGTCTGGCCCCGTATTGAATCGGGGCATAGGCGCCGCGAGGCGCCGCGCTGGATTTCCTGACAGCGGCACGATCCCTCAGCCGTCCGCTTTCAGGAATGACGTCGGCGGCGGTCCGAATCCCCTCAGCTCGGGCCGCCGCCGACAACCTTCCAGCGCGGGCCGCCGCCTCCTCCCGTCCCGCGCGACCGACACGGTCACGTCGCCGTCCATGCTCACGTGGCAGCCGTGCAGGATGCCACCCGCGCGCGCCGCCGCCTCCGCGGCCACCGCACACACCTGCGCCGGGCTCGCCGGCTCGGCACGGGCCTGCCGCGCACGCGCCTCGATCGCTCCCGCGAGTGCGGCCCCGTCCGCGGCGCCCTGCGCCGCCGCCTGCCTCACGACCAGACCCGCCATGGTCGCGACCGTGATCACCGCGACCATCACCACCGCGGCGACGCCGAGCGCGAGCACCGTGCCCGCCCCGGCATCGTCCTGCCGCGCCCGGCCGTGCCGCGCCCGGCCACGTTGCGCCGCACGCATCGTCACCCCACACCCGGCTCGAGCGGGAGCGACGCCCGCGCGACGCGCTCTCCCCACGGCCAGCCCAGGTCGAGCGTCACCGTGACGTCGACCCACCCCCACCGCGGTCGACCCCCACGCGCGCCCCCGCCCCCGCGACGCGGGACGCGGCCGCCAAGGCGGCGTCATCCCCCGCGATGGCACCCGCCCGTGCGCCCGCGACCGCGGCCGCGGGGAGCGCTGTCCCCACGGCCGCGACCCGCACGCCCGCCAACATGGCGGCCAGCAGCAGGACCACGGCGGGCAACGCGAGCGCGAGCTCGACCGCCACGGATCCACGGTCCCGTGACACGCTCAACCGCCGAGCGCGCCGCGGAGGATGTCGAGCAGCAGCTCGCGCACCTCGGTCGACTTGAGGATGACCACCAACAGGCCCGCAAAGCCCGCCGCGGCCACCGTGACGAGTGCGTACTCGACGGTCGCCATCCCCTCGTCGTCGTAGCGGTGTTCCATGCCCTTCTCCCTTTCTCTCCGGTCCCTCCACGCTCCCTGGCGAGGCAGGGCCCGGCCAGGCCCCCACACGGTTCCGTGCATGGGCGCATCTTGCGCGGGGGTTGGGGACATCACGCGCTACCGTGTGCCCATGCTGGTGGGGCGCGTGACGATAGCGATAAGTGCGGTGGCCGTGGTCGCCCTGACGGGATGCGGTGGGGATCCCTCGACTCTCGACGGAGGTCAGACGCGCCTGCCGACAGCAGCCCCCGAGGAATCTCCCCGTCAGGCGGCAGCACGCCCCGCGGCCGTCGACCCTGTCAGCGGTCTCGCTGTCGAGTTTGACGACTTCGTCGTGACGGGTGCCGACCCGGGGCTGGAGGCGCTCACGGTCGTCGCGGGCGTCGATATCTCGCCGGGGACGTATCGCACCGATCCGCTGACGATCGAACCCGACGGCAGCCGCGGACTCCTCTTTGACCACTCCTGTGTGTGGGGACTGCGCGAGGGCGGTTCCAGCGGCTTTGAGGGAGTGCTTTCCGTAGGAGAGAACGACGCGGGACGCCCCACCATGACCATCGCCGAGGGCCAGGAGTTCTCCTCCAAGCGCTGTGGACGGTGGTCGCGGGTCGATGAGGACGCGCTCTTCACGGCACCTGATGCAGCGCCCACGGAGATTGGCGACGGCATCTGGCTCGTGGGCGAGGACCTTGCGCCTGGCAGGTGGCGCGCACACTCCTACGGCAATCCCGATGATCCCGATGCATGGTGTGCGTGGGAGATCGACTCCCACTGGCGCGACTGGGAGGCAGAGATCCTCGATATGAGGATCGCCAACAAGGACGATCTCGAGACAGTCATCGAGACCGGTCAACAGTTCCGCTCCGATGGCTGCGGTGGGTGGACGCGCATCGGCGATGCGGCCCCCGGCGAAGGTGCGGGAGGCGTCGCCGTGGCGAGTCCGCCTCCTGCGGGCTGACGCCTCGAGAGTCGTTCTCCCCTCTGGCGGCACGGGCACGGCACCTAGGGCACGCCTGCGAACGCTCCGCCCATCACTGCCACGAGCAACGGCGCCAGGCCCACCGCAAGGAACGCGGGCAGGAGGCACAGCGTGAGGGGAAGCGCGACCCTTACTCCCATCTCCCCCGCGGCGATCGCGGCGTCAGTGCGGACCCGCCGCGCGGCGGAGACGGATACGGCCTCGAGCGAGGCCGCAGGACTTGCCCCGGCATCGATCGCCGGCGCGAGCGCGCGAGCGACCGGGAGCCACGCGGGATCGACCGCCGCGCCCCGAGTCGCCAGCGCCTCGAGACCCGGCTCATCTAGCGCCTGACCCACCTCGCGTAGCGCGTCTGCCACCGTGGACCCCGCCCCGAGAGCGGCCGCCACCAGGGCGGCGCCGGTGACCACGGCATCGGCCCCACCCCCGGCAGCCGCCGCCCCTCGACGATGCGCCGCGTCCACGCCCGCCCGGCCCACGTCAGCACCGCGCCTAGCGCGACCAGCACCCAGCCCACGGGCGTCAACGCGAGCACCCGAAGCGTCCGCACGTCCACGAGCGCCCCCAGAGCGATACCGACCAAGGGCAACCACAGCAGCACGCGCGCGCTGAGCCGCGGGCCGGCGAGGGCGGCCTCGCGCAGCGCCTGCGCCTCGCGTTCGTCGGCCGCGGTGCGCGCGAGCGTGAGCAGCATGGCGGCGAGGGGCGCACCGGTCCGCCGCGCGAGGTGTCCGGCCGCCGCGACCGCCCGGTCAATCGCCGTCGCGGGCGACTCGGGAGGGGTCACGCCCGCGCGCCGCCACGCCTCCTCGGCGGGCAGGCCCGCGCGCAGCAGGCCCACGACGCGCGGCAGCGACTCGTCCCAACCCTCTCTCACGCCGCGCTCCGTGTCGCCATGGCGCGCAGCGCGGGCCACGCGGGTCCGTAACGCACCCCCACCCCGGCCGCCTCCACGCCCGTCACCACGCGCAGCTCGTCACGGTCGGCCTCGACCACGCCCATCTCGGTCACGCGCCGACCCTGCGGGGCGCGCTCGACGTGAACCACCACCGCGAAGGCCGCGCGCGCCTGTGCCGCCAGCTGGGCGGGGGTGAGCCCCGCGAGCAGGCCCAGCGCCTCGAGCCGCGCGGGAATGGCCTGCGCGGAGTTCGCGTGCACCGTCGTGAGCGAGCCGCGGTGGCCCGTGTTCGCGGCGGCCAGGACCTCCCGCAGCTCCGCGCCCCGGCACTCCCCCAGCACGATCCGATCGGGCCTCATGCGCAGCGCCTCCCTCACAAGTCGCGCAAGTCCCACGCCCCCCGCCCCCTCGACGTTCGGACGCCGCTCGACCAGCCTCACCACATGCGGATGGGCGGTGACGATCTCGCCCGCCTCCTCGATGAGCAGGATGCGTTCGCCGGGGTCGGCGAGCGACAACAGCGACGCGAGCAGCGTGGTCTTGCCCGCACCCGTCCCGCCCGAGATGAGGATCGGCACGCGGGCCGCCACCAGCCCGGACAGCAGGTCCGCGGTGTCGGTCGTGAGCGTCCCGCGGGTCACGAGGTCGCGCATCGACAGCGGCGACGCGCGCACGCGACGAAGCGAGATCGCCGCGCACGACTCGGCGATGGGCGGCAGCACGGCGTGGAGCCGCGTGCCATCGGGGAGCCGGGCGTCGACCGTGGGCTCGGCGTCGTCGAGCCGCCTGCCCGCGCTCGCCGCGAGCGCGACCGCGAGCGCGCGCACCTCCTCCGGCCCGCCGAGCATCACCGGCGCGCGCTCGAGGCCTCTGCCCCTGTCCACCCACACGCGATCAGGGGCGTTGACGAGCACGTCCGTCACGCCCGGCATCGCGAGCAGCGGAGCGAGCCGGCCCGCGGGGTCGGGACGCGAGGCGGCTGTCTCTGCGCCGGCTGTCTCTGCGCCGGCTGTCTCGGTGCGCGCTGTCTCGGGGTCGGGCATCACCGTTCGACCGTCGCACTCCGCCCGAGCCCACGCCACGACGAGGCCCTCGACCGTGGAGGACACCGTCCCTCGGAAGACCCGTGGGCATCGGCCGCGCCCGCGCCCGCCGCACCGTCATAGCTCCCCGTTAGGCTGGTCCGCATGGACGCCTTCGGACCGCGGCGCAGCGCGGCCTTCTTCGACCTCGACAAGACCATCATCGCGAGGTCCTCGTCGATGGCGTTCTCGCGCTCGTTCTACGAGGGCGGACTCATCACGCGCACCAAGGCGCTGCGCACCGCGTTCGCGCAGTTCCTCTTCGAGGTGGGAGGCGCGGACGAGCGCCAGACCACGCGACTGCGCGACGCGCTCTCCGAGCTCATCGCGGGCTGGGACGTCGCGCACGTCGACGCGATCGTCGCCGAAACCCTCCACGAGCACATCGACCCGATCGTCTATCAAGAGGCGCTCGACCTCATCCGCCGTCATCAGGCCAACGGCCGCGACGTCGTGATTGTCAGCGCGTCGGCGGCGCAGGTGGTCGAGCCGATCGCGGAACTGCTGGGAGCCGATGCCGTGGTCGCCTCCCGCATGGAGGTCGAGGACGGTCGCTTCACGGGCGAGATCTCGTTCTACGCGTATGGCCCGGCGAAGGAGGCCGCGATCCGCGAGCTCGCCGCCGCGCGCGGCTACGACCTGCGCGCCTCGTACGCCTACTCCGACTCGATCACGGATGCCCCGATGCTCGACGCCGTCGGCCACGGCTTCGCGGTCAACCCGGACCGCACGATGCGCCGCGCGGCTCATCGCCACGGCTGGGGCGTCCTCACGTTCAAGCGACCCGTGGGTCTGCGGTCGAGCAACGCCACCCGGCCCGCGATCGTCGCCGCGATCGCGGTGGGAGCCGTCGTGGGCGTGTGGGCCCTTGCGGTGCTCGCGCGCCGCGACCGCGAGGCCTGACGAGCCCCCGCCCGGCACCCGGCCGCACGCCTGCAGTACAGTGGATAGCCGGAAACCTCCGGGCTAGGGCACCGGGCGGAACGAGGGACTCACCATGAACAAGGCGATCATCGCCGCGCTCGTCGGCGTGCTCGGCCTCGCACTCGGCTTCGGAGCGGGCTGGGTGTGGGACGAATTCAGCGGCGGCGACGCCGCGAATTCGACCGGCACCGAGGGCCCCTCGACCTCGACCAGCCCCTCCCCTGCGGCATCGTCCTAACCCGCGCCGGACGGCCGCACAAGACCCCACAAATGGGGCACCCCTGGTACGGGCGAGCCGCTCCGTCGGGCCCTTCTCGATGACGTATCCTCGGCACAGCCCCCTCGCGATGACGGAGGGCTGAGCCACCCCTTCCCGAGGACATCAATGCGCAAGATCCTGCTCACGCTCGCCGCCCTCACGATCGCGATCGGCTCGGCCGCGGCCGGCTGGTTCGGGGTCAAGGCGTGGCGCTCCTCGCAGGAGGCCCCGGTCGCGCAGCCCACGGTGTCGGAGTCCGCGCAGCCGAGCGGCGAGACCGTCGAACTCGCGTTCCGCGTCGCGGATGTCAACGCGTCCGTCGCGGACCTCTTCAGCCCTCCGGAATGCGGGGCCGAGTGGACCCCGCCCTCGTCCGAGGCGAACGGCGTCCTGCCCGCGGTCGACGCCTCGCTGCGCCAGGTCGCCGGCGTCGACACGGTGACCGTGGTACCGGGCTACACGACGCCCACCGCGGGGCTCGGCTTCCTCGCGAATGAGGGCGCGATCATCGTGACCAGGGACGATGTCGTGGTCACCCCCGAGTGGGGCGCCGAGTTCGTGCCCGAGTACTTTGTCGCGTCGCCGGGAGAGACGACCCTCACGCAGAACAACGTCGAGTTCACGGGCGCGACGCTGTGCGACGTGGCCGCCGAGCTCGCCGCGATCTGGGACGGCTTCGACTGGGGCACCGCGACGCCCGAGGAGATCGCCGCGAAGCAGGCCGAGACCGAGGCCTTCAACGCCGCGCACGAGACCCTGCCCGCGGGTGACTACAAGGTGTATCAGTGGTCGCCGATCGTGCTGGGCGAGCCGGCCGCGATCGCGCGCGTGCTCTCCGAGGAGGGCATCACGGGGCTTGCGGGTCTGCAGTACACGATCGGCTACACCTCGCTGTACCAGGACCCGCGAGTGCAGGAGCACTGCACGGATCAGACCGATGCCGAGGGCAACCTGCTGTCGCGCAACTGCGACGTCCCCGCGGACGTGCTCGCCGAGATCCTCACGCGCGACGTGCCCGTCGAGTACATCGCCGATATCCCGCCGGCCGTCGCGTTCTCGCTCGCGGCCGAGTTCACGGTCGAGTAGCGCTCAGCCGCTCGTGGTGCTCAGCCGCTCTTGCGGCGGAACTCCTTCTGACCGTGGGCGGCACCGTTGCCGTGCAGGTGAGCGCTGGGCCCGGTGGTGTTGCCATGGACGCCGCTGCTGTGCGAGCTGCTGCCCGCCGCCTCCGCCATCACGGACTGCGCGTCGCCATCCTTGACGGCCGCGAGGAACGCCTGCGCCGGCTCGTCCTTAAGCATCTTCGCGAGCCGACCGTGATGGAAGATGTGCACCTCGCCGTTGGTGCGGGTGCGGTAGTCGTAACCTTCGGGAGCTGACATAGGCCCAGGCTCGCACGTGGCGGCGCGAAAGGCGAACGCAACCAGGGCATCGTCCCCCGCGGCGCGGCGCCCACGCGGCCGCCCGGCCGCGCCACCCCGCGATCTACCAGCCCTTCTAACAAAGGGTTCCGCGCCAGGGACCAAGGTCCTAGGCTGGCCCGCATGGTCAACGTCGCCCATACTCTCGAGAACCTGCACACCGAGCGCCGCACCTTCAAGCCGCCCGCCTCCTTTGCGGCCCACGCGAACGCCACGAGCTATGAATACAAGAAGGCCGGAGTCGACCGGCTCGAGTACTGGCGCGAGGCGGCGCTGCGTCTGTCATGGAAGACCCCGTTCACCGAGATCCTCGACTGGTCCGACGCTCCCGTGTCGCGGTGGTTCCACGACGGGACCCTCAACGCGTGCGACAACGCCGTCGACCGGCACGTCCGCGAGGGCCGCGGGGATCGCGTCGCGTTCCACTTCGTGGGCGAGCCTGGGGACACCCAGACGCTCACGTACGCGGACATGCACGTGCGCGTCCAGCAGGCCGCCAATGCGCTCGTGAGCCTGGGGCTCACCAAGGGCGACCGGGTCGCGATCTACCTGCCTCAGATCCCCGAGGCCGTGGTCGCGATGCTCGCGTGCGCGAGGATCGGGGCGATCCACTCGGTCGTGTTCGGCGGCTTCAGCACGGAGAGCCTGCGGCAGCGCATCGACGACGCCGAGGCCAAGCTGGTCATCACCGCGGACGGCGGCAACCGCCGGGGCCAGCACCTCGCACTCAAGCCCCTGGTCGACGAGGCCCTCGCGAGCCACGGCGAGGGCTCGGCGCACCCCGGCGTGTGCGAATCCGTCGAGCACGTGCTGGTGGTGCGTCGCACCGGCCAGGACACCGCGTGGGTCGAGGGCAGAGACGTCTGGTGGCACGATGCCGTCGATCACCAGAGCGCCGAGCACGAGCCCGCGTGGGTCGAGGCCGAGCACCCGCTGTTCATCCTCTACACGTCCGGCACCACCGGCACCCCGAAGGGGCTCTTCCACTCGACGGGCGGCTACCTGACCGGCGTCGCGCACACCCACAGGATCGTGTTCGACCTCAAGCCCGAGTCCGACGTCTACTGGTGCACCGCGGACGTGGGATGGGTCACTGGCCACTCATACATCGTCTATGGGCCCATGACCAACGGGGCGACCCAGGTCCTCTACGAGGGCACTCCCAACTCCCCGCACGAGGGCCGCTGGTGGGAGATCGTCGAGCAGTACAAGGTCACGATCCTCTACACCGCGCCCACCGCGATCCGCACGTTCATGAAGTGGGGCGAGACGATTCCGAACCAGTACGACCTGAGCTCGCTGCGCCTGCTCGGCAGCGTCGGCGAACCCATCAACCCGGAGGCGTGGATGTGGTACCGCCGCGTGATCGGGGGCGACCGCTGCCCCGTGGTCGACACGTGGTGGCAGACCGAGACCGGCGCGATCATGATCTCGCCCCTGCCAGGCGTGACGGCGTCCAAGCCGGGCAGCGCGATGACGCCCGTGCCTGGCATCAGCATCGACGTGGTCGACGATGCCGGGCGTCCGGTCGCGAACGGCGAGGGCGGCTACCTCGTGGTCACCGAGCCGTGGCCCTCGATGCTGCGCGGCATCTGGGGCAACCGCCACCGCTACGTCTCCACGTACTGGAATCACTTCGACGGGCTGTACTTCGCCGGCGACGGCGCGAAGAAGGACGTCGACGGCGACCTGTGGCTGCTGGGCAGGGTCGACGACGTCATGAACGTCTCGGGCCATCGCCTCACCACGACCGAGATCGAGCACGCGCTGGTCGCACACCCGTGGGTCGCGGAGGCGGCGGTCGTGGGAGCGGCGGACGAGGTCACGGGTCAGGCGGTGGTCGCCTTCGTGATCGTGCGCTCCGACGCCGACGGCATCCCCGCCGACGGCGACGAGGTCGCGTCCGCGTTGCGCGAGCACGTCCGCAGGCAGATCGGGGCGCTCGCGAAGCCGCGCACCATCCTGGTGGTCGCGGAGCTCCCCAAGACGCGCTCGGGCAAGATCATGAGGCGACTGCTGCGCGACGTCGCGGAGCACCGTGAGGTGGGTGACGTCACGACCCTCGCGGACTCGTCCGTCATGGACGCGATCCGCTCGGGGCTCGAGGGGGCGCGGGAGACTGACCTGGGCCCGCTTGCTCCCCCCGCACTCCCCGCACCCAGCGCGGCTCCGCCACACGGAATCACGGCTCCACCACACGAGCATCGGCGTGTCGCCGGCGTGTCGCGCGCGTACGAGCCGCTGAGGGCCGATGCCCGGGGCAACCGTGTGGCGCAGCCGTGGGCTTCGAAAAGGGCGAGGGCGGATGCCCGGGGCAACTGTGTGGCGCAGCCGCGGCTCCGCCACACGGAATCACGGCTCCGCCACACGAGCATCGGCGTGTCACCGGCGTGTCGCTCTCACGGGGACCGCTGAGGGCTGATGCCCGGGGCAACTGTGTGGCGCAGCCGCGGGCTTCGGAAAGGGCGAGGGCCGATGTCGGGCGCAGGTGTGTGGCGGAGCCGCGGGCTTCGGGGCGGGGCGAGGGCCGATGCCCGGGGCAACCGTGTGGCGGAGCCGCGGGCTTCGGGGCAGGGTGGGGCGGGGCGAGGCGAGGCGAGGTGGGAGGGGCGGGCGAGGCGCGAGACTAGCGCGCCGCGAAGGCGATGCCCGGCCGGGTGACGGACACCCGCACCTCGGCATCGGGCCGGATGTGGTGGACGCCCAGCACGCGAGCCTCGATGGGCTCGTCGAGGCCCGGCAGGTCCAGGGTGACCACGGCGTCGTGGCCGAAGTAGGCGACGTGGCGCACGAGCGCGACGGTCCCGGCATCGGCCCCGGCATCCACGCTGGCATCCGCGACGCCGCCCAGGCCCTCCCCCACGGGCGCGAGCGTGAGGTGCTCGGGCCTGATTGCGAGCTCGACGGCGTCACCCTCGCGGGCGACCTCCCCTGCTCCCAGGTGCGCGGGCACGTCGCCCAGCGCACACTCGACCGCATCGCCCCGCCACGCGCCCGGAAGCACCACGGCTCCGCCCACGAACTGCGCGAGCCAGCGCGAACGAGGCTCTTGGTAGATCTCCTCGGGCGGACCCACCTGCACGAGCCGTCCCTGGTCGAGCACCGCGACGATGTCAGCCATCGACAACGCCTCGTCCTGATCGTGAGTGACGAGTACCGCAGTGGTGCGCGCGCGCCGCAACACCTGACGGATCTGGGCGCGGACCTCGGCACGCAGGGACGCGTCGAGCGCGGAGAACGGCTCGTCGAGCAGGATCACGTCGGGCTCGGGCGCAAGCGCGCGAGCGAGCGCGACGCGGTGACGCTGCCCGCCGCTCAGTTCACCCGGCATGCGGTGGGCGAGGTCAGCGAGCCCCACCATCTCCAAGAGCTCGTCGGGCCGGGCACCGCCGCGCTGCGCGCGCGGCAGGCCGAACGCAACGTTGGCGCGCACGTCGAGGTGTGGGAACAGCGCCGCGTCCTGAGGGACGATGCCGATCCTCCTGCGCTCGGGCGGCATCGCCACCCGGGGTCCGGTGAGGACCCGCCCGCCCACGACGATCGCGCCCTCGAGCGGTGCATGCAGCCCCGCGATGGTCCGCAGTAGGGTCGACTTTCCGGAGCCCGAGGGCCCCAACACGGCGGCGAAGGCGCCCGATGGGACGGTGAACGAAACCCCGTGGAGCACGGGCGCGCCGTCGTACGCGGCGACCACCTTGCGCACCTGCAGCTCGCTCACGCCGCCTCGCCCCTCTCCCTGACCGTGGCTACCGCGTCCCTGGTGAGGAGCACGGCCGGTCCCGCGGCGACCGCGACCAGGACGAGCGCGTAGGGTGCGGCGGCGCCGTAGGCCGCGCTCTCGGTGAGTCGCCACAGGGACGTCGCCAGCGTATCCGTGCCCGTGGGGCGCAGCAGCAGCGTCGCGGGCAGTTCCTTCATCGCGGTGAGCGCGACCAAGAGCACGCCCGCCCCGATCCCCGGCCAGGCGATCCTTGCCGTCACCCTGGACCACACCGCGGCCCGCGTCGAGCCGAGCGAGCGCGCGACGTCCTCGAGGCCGGGCTCGACCTGGTCGACGCTCGCGCGCACGGCCCCCACAGCCTTGGGCAGGAAGAGGACGCCGTACGCGAAGGCGAGCATCCACGCGGTCTGGTACAGCGCGGGGACCACCGCGAGCGAGAAGAACACGAGCGACAGGCCCACCACGATGCCCGGCAGCGCGAGTCCGACATAGCTCGCGGACTCGAGGGCGGCCGAGACGCGCGAGCGGTAGCGGGACGCGAGCAGGCCGATCGGCAGCGCGAGCGCGAGCGCCACGAGAGCGCCACCCGCGGCGAAGCCCACCGTCGTGGCGGCGTCGCCGACCAGGTCCGCACCGTCCACGCTCGTCGCGGTTCCCGCGCGCCCGAGCAGGTACCTCCCGAGCGCAAAGCCCGGAACCGCGACGGCACCCACCGGCACGGTGGCGAGGGCGAGCAGCACCGGGACCCTCCATCGGCCCAGGACCACGGGAGTGCGCGGCGCACGCGACGCGACCGACGACCCATGCCGGGCGTGAGCGCCGCGCAGCCGGCGCTCCGCCCACACGAGGGCGATACCCATCGCGGCCAGCACCGTGGACAGCGCGGCGGCGAGCGTGCGGTCGAACTGGCTCGTGTACGCCGAGTGAATCGCCCACGTGAAGGCCTCGAAGCGCATGAGCGCGACCGCGCCGAAGTCGCTGAGAACGTACAGCGCCACAAGAAGCGTGCCCGCGAGAGCGGCGGGCCGGATCTGCTGCCAGGTCGCCTCGAGGAACGCGCGAGCGCGGCTGCGGCCCAGGGTGCGCGCGACGTCCTCGTGCGCGGGATTGGACAGCCGCAGGGCTGCGAGCGTGGGCAGCGTGACGAGCGGCACGTTGCAGACGGTGAGCACCAGGAACGCACCCCAGAACCCGCGAACGGGGGTGAGCGCGACCCAGCCGAATGCCGCGACGTAGGACGGCACCGCGAGCGGCAGCGTCGTGACGACCACCCAGGCGCGACGTCCGCGAAGGTCCGTCGCGCTCAGCAGCCACGCGGTCGCGACGCCCACGACCAGGCATGCCGCCGCGACCGCCGCGGTGAGGCCCACCGTCGACACGGCCAACTCCAGGGTGCGTGGACGCACCAGCGCGGCCAGCACGGCATCGGCATCCGCACCCAGCACCCTGATGAGCAGGTACACCAGGGGGATTGCCGCGAGTCCCGCGGCCACCGTGGCCGATGCCGTGAGCACCGCCCGCGCGACGGACGCGCGCGCACGGGGGCCGGGCCGTCGCGGCCCGACCCCCGTGCGCAGCGTCGCCTGGCGGGACACGGGTTAGAGCAGACCCGTCTCCGTGAGGAGCGCGGTGGTCTCGCCCAGGGTGTCGAGGTCGGACAGGTCAAGCTCGGGGTTGGTGAGGGTGTCGAGGGCGGGCAGGCCCTCGGGTGCCGTGACGTCACCCGCGAGCGGGTACTCGAAGGTCTGGTCCACGAAGTACTGCTGGCCGGCGTCGGAGACGAGGTACTCGATGAACTCGAGAGCGTCGGCGTCGTTCGCGGCGCCGGAAAGCAGGCCCGCTCCGGTCACGTTGACGATCGACCCGGCGTCGCCGGCCTCGGGGAAGGACAGCTGCGCGCGCATCGCGCCCTCGCCCTGCTCCGCGAGCGCGCGGAACCAGTAGTAGTGGTTGATGAGGCCGATCTGGATCTCACCGGCCTGCACCGCCTCGAGGATCGCGGTGTTCTTGGGGTAGATCTGCGCGCCGCCCGCGACCAGTCCCTCGAGCCATTCGCGCGCGACGTCCTCGCCCTCAAGCACGCGAAGTGCCGTCACGAAGGACTGGAAGGAGGCGTTGGACGGCGCGATGCCCACCTTGCCCGCCCACTCGGGCTCAGCCAGGTCGAGCACCGAGCTCGGCACCTCGTCCGCGGTCAGCGCCTCGCTGTCGTACGCGAGCACACGGGCGCGGCCCGTGACGCCCACCCACGACGCATCGGTGGACGTGAAGCCGGCCGCGACGGTGTCGGCGATTTCGGCGGGGAGGGTCGTGAACAGGCCCGCCTTGGAGACGGCGCCGAGCGCACCGGCGTCCTGCGACAGGAAGACGTCGGCCGGAGTCGCGTCGCCCTCCTCCTGGAGCAGCGCGGCGAGCTCGGTGGTGCCGGCGTAGCGGACCTCGACCTCGATGCCGGTCTCCGAGGTGAACTGGTCGAGCAACGGCTGGATGAGCTCCTCCTCGCGTCCCGAGTAGAGCGTCAGCGTGCCGTCGGCCTCCGCCGTCGGTGCCGCGGTAGTCGAGCCGCTCGGGGTCGCGTCGCCGGACTCGTCGCCGCCCGCGCAGGCGGTCAGGGTGACGGTGGCGAGGAGCGCGATTGCGCCGAGCGTGCGGACGTGAGCCATGAGTTCTCCGAGGGGTAAGGGGAGGTGGGGTACGCGGGGAGCGTAGCCGCGATTTTCGCGACGCGCCAGTCACGTATTTGGGTGAGCGGTCACAGTCCGCAGTACCGACACCCGGTGCCACCAGGCATGATGAAGATTGCGCCACGCCGTGCCGCCTCAACCGTTGCCGAGCCGCGGCTGACCCCCTACACTGATCAACGGCGACGGGCTGGACTACCGGCCTTGAACGCTCACAGACGTCCCCGGGAGGGGGCGGCCGCGGTGCCCCCAGCGCGGCCGCCCGCCCGGGGCACCTGTGTTTCTGGGCCCTGACGGTTCTCGGCACCGACGCCCACCACCGCCCGTGCGAGCCGCTACTGGCTCCGGGCTCCCTCGTCTTCCTCGCGCGACGCTGGCGCATCGTCGTCGTCCTCATCCCATCGGGCGGCGAGGTCCTCCTCGTACGTGCCCACCGCGTCACCCGAGGTGCGTGCGAGCGGCGTCGACCGTGCCGGTGGGTCACGGTGTTCGAGGGCGAGGTCATGCCAACGCTCCGCCCCCACGACCACCCCGAGCACGACGACCGCGACGCATGCGCCGGCCAGGACATCGGTCAGGAAGTGGAAACCCAGGTACATGCGGCTGAAGGCGACCGTCGCGATGATGAGGACCGAGGCGGCCGACCACAGGGAGAGGCGCCACGAGGCCTGCGCGTCGTCGTGCCACAGCAGGTAGCTCACCACCAACACGAGGGTGGTCGCGCCGATCGTATGCCCCGAGGGGAACGAGTACGTGGTCTCGTAGCCGGGGACCACCATGAGCGTCGCGTCGGGGCGGTCGCGGCTGATGAGGTGCTTGAGCAGGTTGGACAGCCCCGTCGACAGCAGCATCGCGCCCACGAGCAGGGCGGGATGCCACCAGGACTTGGTGACGCGCCACCACACGAGCGCGATCACGGCGACGATGATCGGCAACACCAGGGAACCGAACATGTTGGTCACAAACGTCAGCACCGTGGTGAGCGTGTCCGTGCGGTTGTCCGCGAGCCACTCGACCAGCGGCTGGTCGAACGCGGACAGGTACTCGCCCTCGTTCACGCTCTCGAGCAGGAGCGCGAATCCGCCGGCACCCAGCAGGATGAGCACCACGGCGGGCCACAGGGCGAGGACGGCTTCGGACGGTCGCAGGCGGGGGCTGGTCATGCGGTCCACCCTAAACGCGGATGCGACAATCGCGCCGTGCACCGCCTAACGACGGATCCCGCCACGCCCGACGTCGCTGCGCGCGACGAGGCCGGCGCGTTGTTCGGGGTCGGCGCCCTCTCCCGGCTCGATGCGCAGCGACACGTCCTCGACCCCGATCACGTTCCCGAAGTGCTCGGTGAGGCCCACGGTCTCGATCGCGGGGTGGCGGTCATGACGGTCCCTTCCGGGGGCCGCGCCGCGCGGCCCCGAGCGGCGGGGCGAAGGCGAGCCGGGCATCGTCCACGCCCACCCTTCGATCATCTCGAATCCCGGTGCCGCATGCCCACCGGAACCCGGCGTCTCCCGCGCGAGGGAGTGCGGACGGGGCTGGCACCAGGGGTGCGCGCATGCAAGCATGGGCACCATGTCCGAGAGCCTCGACCTCAACGACGCCGCACCGGCGTCCCCGCCCGCCCCGCACGAGCACCCCAGCGTCGAGTCCGAGGAGACCTACCCGCTCCCGACCGTCGCATTCGAGGAGGACGAGTCGCCGTCACCCCTGCCCGAGGACCGCTACCTCGACAGGGAGCTCTCGTGGCTCGCGTTCAACGAGCGCGTGCTGGAGATGGCAGAGGACCCGCAGACGCCGCTGCTCGAGCGCGCGCGCTTCCTCGCAATCTTCGCCTCCAACCTCGACGAGTTCTTCATGGTGCGCGTCGCGGGCCTCAAGCGGCGCATCGCCGCGGGCTTCGCGGTGCCCGCCGCGACCGGCATGAGCGCGTCGCGTCAGATCGAGGCGATCATCGAACGCTCGCACGAGCTCATGGACCGCCACGCCGAGACCTTCGAGGACCAGGTGCGGCCCGCGCTCGCCAACGAGGGCATCCAGTTGGTGCGTTACGACGCCCTCGAGGACCCCGAGCAGGAGCGCCTGCGCAAGCTGTTCCGCTCGGACATCTTCCCCGTGCTCACGCCGCTCGCGGTCGACCCCGCCCACCCGTTCCCGTACATCTCCGGGCTGTCGCTCAATCTCGCGGTCGAGATCCGGGACCCCGACACCGGCAAGGACTACTTCGCGCGCGTCAAGGTCCCCGAGACGCTGCCGCGCTTCCTGTCCGTCGACGCGGCGGGCCACGTGGGGCAGGTGACCGATGCCGCGGCGCTGTCGGACGAGCCGCGCAGCTTCGTGCCGCTCGAGGACGTGATCGGCGCGCACCTCGACTACCTCTTCCCCGGCATGGAGGTGATCGACCACTACACGTTCCGCGTGACACGCAACGAGGACGTGGAGGTCGAGGAGGACGATGCCGAGAACCTCCTCAAGGCGATGGAAAAGGAACTGCTGCGGCGCCGGTTCGGCCCCGCGGTGCGCCTCGAGGTCGCGGACGACCTCCCTCCCAAGATCCGCGAGCTGCTGGTGCGCGAGCTGGGCATCACCGACAACGACGTGTTCCACCTGCCCGCGCCGCTGGACCTCACCGGCCTGCACGTGATCGCGGACCTCGACAGGCCGTCGCTCCAGTTCGCGCCGTTCAGGCCCACGACGCACCACAAGCTCGCGCCCGTCGAGACCGCCGACGAGCAGAACGTGTTCGACGCGATCAGCCGCTCCGACGTGCTGCTGCACCACCCGTACGACTCGTTCTCGACGTCGGTGCAGGCCTTCCTCGCGCAGGCCGCGGCCGACCCGCGCGTGCTCGCGATCAAGCAGACCCTGTACCGGACCTCGGGCGACTCGCCCATCGTCGACGCGCTCATCGAGGCGGCCCACTCGGGCAAGCAGGTGCTTGCGCTGGTCGAGATCAAGGCGCGCTTTGACGAGAAGCGCAACATCTCGTGGGCGCGCAAGCTCGAGCAGGCCGGCGTGCACGTCGTGTACGGCCTGGTGGGCCTCAAGACGCACTGCAAGCTGTCCCTCGTGGTGCGCCAGGAGGACGAGGGACTCCAGCGCTACAGCCACATCGGTACCGGCAACTACCACCCCAAGACGGCCCGGCTCTACGAGGACTACGGACTGCTCACCAAGGATCCCGACGTGGGCGCCGACCTTACGAAGCTGTTCAACCAGCTCTCGGGCTACGCACCCAAGGCGAAGTTTCGCCGCCTGATCGTCGCGCCCACCGGCGTGCGGATGGGCCTCATCGAGCGCATCGACAACGAGGCCCGCAACGCCGCCGCGGGCAAGGAGGCCTGGGTCAAGATCAAGGTCAACTCGATCGTGGACGAGAAGACCATCGACGCGCTCTACCGCGCGGCGCGTGCCGGCGTGAAGGTCGACGTCAACGTGCGCGGCATCTGCGCGCTGCGTCCGGGAGTGCCGGGGCTGTCCGAGAACATCCGCGTGCGCTCGATTCTGGGCCGCTTCCTCGAGCACTCGCGCGTGTACGCGTTCGCGAACGACGGCTCGCCGGACGTGTTCATCGGCTCGGCCGACCTCATGCACCGCAATCTCGATCGCCGCATCGAGGCGCTCATCTCGGTCAAGGAGCCGCAGCAGATCGCGAACCTCATCGAGAACATCGACATGGCGATGAGCGATCACGTGATCGGGTGGGAGCTTCACGAGGACGGCTCGTGGGGCCGCACGGTGACGGACGGCAACGGCACCCGTCTCAAGGACCTGCAGGAGATCTATATCCGGCGTCAGCCGAAGCGCAGGATCAAGGGCAAGTGAGTCACCACCCCGAGGGGACGGTCGTCGCGGCCGGGGCCATCGTGTGGCGCGTTCGTGACGGCGAGCTCCAGGTCCTGGCCGTGCATCGTCCCCGCTACAACGACTGGTCGTGGCCCAAGGGCAAGCTCGACCCCGGAGAGTCGCTGCCCGAGTGCGCGGTGCGTGAGGTCGCGGAGGAGACCGGCAAGCAGATCGAGTTGGGCCAGCCGCTGCCGACCATCCGCTATCCGATCGGCGAGAAGCAGAAGGTCGTGAAGTACTGGGCCGCGCAGGTGCTTCCGCACACCTCGCCGTCCCTGCGGGGCCGCAAGCCGGTCAAGAGCACCGCGAAGCACGAGATCGACCGGGTGCGCTGGCTGCCCGTGGGCGAGGCGCACAAGATCATCACGTTCCCCGATGACCTGCGCCCGCTCGACGCGCTGATCGACGCGTACGCGGCGGACCGGCTCGACACCAGGCCGTTCATGCTCGTGCGGCACGCGCGCGCCAAGCGCCGCAAGGCGTGGCGACTGCCCGACAACCGCCGTCCCCTGACCCGCAACGGGGTGGGTCGCGCGCTCGATCTGGTTCCGCTCATCGCGTGCTTCGGGATCACCAAGGTGGATTCCTCACCCGCCAAGCGGTGCCTCGACTCGGTCAAGCCGTATGCCGATGCGATCGGCACCACGGTGCGCACCCACGATTCCCTCACGGAGACCGGCCACGCGGAGCGGCCTCTCGACACGGCGAAGACCTTCACCGCGCTGTTCCGCAAGACCTCGCCCCGCGCGGTGTGCGTGCACCGGCCCACGCTGCCGACCATCGTCGAGATGCTGCGCGCCGCGGTGCGGCCGTACACGCGCGGAGCCTTGCCGCGGAAGAACCCGTATCTGCCCGCGGGCGGAGTGCTGGTCGCGCACGTCGCGGACTGGGAGTCGGGTCCCGTGGTGGTCGCGGTGGAGACCCACCTGCTGCGCGTCCACGTCTGACACGGCGCCGGGCTTGGGGCTCAGGCTCCGGATTCGGCGCTGACGCGCGGGACCTCAAGGGGAGAAGCGACGTCGGACCGGGAGCGCCAGTCGGCGCGAAGGCCGCTCGTGGCGGCTTGTGTTGGAGCCCGGGGCTACCGCGGTCCGACGTCGACTCCACCATACGCCCTCGGGGACGCGCGAGTCTCCCTCTCCCCCGCACCCACCCGCGGCTCCTCGCCCCGCGCCTACCCGCAGCTCCTCGCCCCGCACCCACCCGCGGCTCCTCGCCCCGCACCCACCCGCGGCTCCTCGCCCCGCACCCACCCGCGGCTCCTCGCCCCGCGCCTACCCGCGGCTCCGCCACACGGGTAGCCCGGCATCGGCCCCTCTGAGCCCCCGCGAGGCGCGACACGCCGGCGACACGCCGATGCGCGTGTGGCGGAGCCGCGAAAGCGTGTGGCGGAGCCGGAGCGGAAAGGGGGCGCGAAGGCAGGCGGGCCGCAGCGGACGCTAGTCCAGCCGCCCCTCGCGCCACATCGCGGCGCAGCGCTCGAGATCCTCGCCGGTGCGCAGGAGCTGCGCGGCACGCAGCGTGGTGCGGTGGGCCCTGGCGTCGGCGTGGCCCTCGTCCGAGCCCGCCTCGAAGGCCGCACCCGTCGCGACCACGCGGCAGAACGCGCCCGCACGGTCGAGCGCCACGGCGAGGTCACCCGCGAACACCCCGGACAGCACGGCGTCGGCCAGCGTGCGCACCTCATCGGGGCCCGGAGGGTCCTCGACACCCGCGATGGCGTGCCGCACGTGCGCGGCGTGGACGCCCTGGTGATACGACCGCGCGACGGCTGCGGCATCGTGCTTGACCCACTCGCGAATCATGTAGATACGCCACAGCGCGCCGGGCAGCGTGTGCGCGCCGGCCTTCGACCACATCATCGCGACGGTGTCGATGCCTTCCTCGTCCACGAGGCGCACCAGGCGCTCGACCAGTTCGGGGTCTCCCGACTCGCGCGCCTGCGACACGATCGCGGCCGCGGTCTCGTGCGCGATCAGCCCGCGGTCGGCGGGGTCGATGTCTCCCTCGAGCTGATCCGCCATCTCCATGTCGAGCATGGCGGGCCTGTGGAAGCGGGGCTCGACCACTACGCGGGCTCCGACTCGTCGAACACCAGTGACACCGAGTTGATGCAGTACCGCTCCCCCGTCGGGGTCTGCGGCGCATCGGGGAACACGTGTCCCAGGTGAGAGTCGCACGCGGCGCAGCGCACCTCGGTGCGCACCATGCCGTGCGCGAGGTCCTCGTGGAGGGTCACCGCGCCTTCGTCGGCGTCGTAGAAGCTCGGCCACCCGCAGTGCGAGTCGAACTTGGTGCCGGACGGGAAGAGCTGCGCGCCGCACGCACGGCAGCGGAACACGCCCTCGCGCTTCTCGTCGATCAGCTCGCCGGTCCACGGCCGCTCGGTGGCCGCGTGTCGCAGCACCTGATACTCGATGTCACTCAGCTGGGCGCGCCACTCGGCGTCGGTCTTGACGATCTTGTTGGGGCTCATGCTTGCCTCCTTCGCTCCCAGGGTACGGGGGCGGCGCGCGCCCGAACAGCGCACCGAGCCTGCTCCTGGGGAAGACGCGAGGCGCCCGACCTCCGAGGGGGAGGAGGTCGGACGCCACGCGTTCTCACCTGATTGTCCCGCGCGGCTCGCGCCGTGGTGGGTACACCCTTGAAGACGATGCCAAGGCGGGATTTGTTCCCGTCTCGCGCCATCTCTGGCCACCAGGGCATCCTCCATCCTCGCCTGACACCGACAGGAGTCCCCATGACACTCGCCACCACCGGCCGCTTCCCCACCGACCGCCCCGAGCGCTACCTCAAGCAGCTCGCATCGCACCTGGGGCGCAAGCTCGAGGTCGACAGCGAGGGCGACGCGGCGGTCATCCGGCTCGGGGAGGCCTCCGCTCGCCTCACGCCCGTGCCTGGCTCGGGCGCGGCCGAGCGCCAGGGCGAATAGCGCGACGCACGTCACCTGGCTGTCACACGGCCGTGCGAGACTCGGCCGGTGAGCCCACCGTCCACACCCCCTCCCCACCAGCACCCTCCGCGCGCTCTCCGCGCCGCGCCGTGTTCGGCATCGGCGCCCAGCAATGGGCCGACTCCTGGGCCGGGCTGCGCGCGATCGCGCCGCTGATGCCGGGATCGGCGCTGTTTGGGCTCGCGTTCGGGGCGCTCGTGCGCGTGGCGGGCGTCGACCCGTGGGCCGGCAACTTCGCGTCCGTGTCGGTGGTCGCGGGCGCGAGCCAGATCGCGATCGTGGAGGCGATCCGCACCGGCGCGCCCGCCGCGATCGCCGTCATCACCGCGCTGGTCATCAACGCGCGGTTCGCGTTGTATTCGGCCGCGCTCGCGCCGGTCTATGCGGCCTTTCCGCTGCGGTGGCGGCTGGGCCTCGCGCATCTCATGACCGACCAGTCCGCGGTGGTCTCTCTCGAACGCGCCGCCGACTGGCCCGACCCCGTGCGCCGGCGCTGGTTCATCCTGGGCGGCGCGCTGCCGTTTGTCGCGGTGTGGGTCGTGGGATCCGCGGCGGGCATCGCGCTGGGGCCCGTGATCCCCGATGCCTGGCAGATCGGGTTCATCGTGCCGCTGATGTTCCTCGCGGTGATGGTGCCCGGACTGCGCAGCGCGCCGGCGCTGACCGCCGTCGCGGTGGCAACGATCGTCGTGGTCGCGGCGCGCGGACTGCCGTTCGGCCTCAACGTCCTCGCGGGCGCGCTCGCGGGCATCGCGGTCGGGTCCTTCGTGCCCGAGCGTCGCGCGGCCACGGCCGGGCCGGTGCCCGACGACGGCCTCGCTCACGACCAAGGAGCCGGCGAATGAGGGCCTTCCTGATCTTCCTCGCCGCCGGAATCGGCACGTACGCGATTCGCATCTCGGGCGTCATGCTGCTGGGCGACGGCCGCGAGCTGCCGGAGCGTGTGACGCGCGCGCTGCGGCTCGTGGGCCCCGCCGCGATGGCCGCGATCATCGCGAACTCGCTGCTCCTCGACGAGGGTCAGTGGCGCGCGCTGGGCGCGTGGCACGCGGCGGCGCTCGTCGCGGTGGGGGTTGCGCTGTGGCGCAGGTCCTCGGGATGGACGATGCTCGCTGGCGCGCTCACGTTCGCGGCGCTCCTGCTCGCGGGGCTCTAGTCAGTCCTCGGGGTGGAGTTCCGCGTCGGGCTCGCCCACCGCGACGCGCGTGAACGTCACCTCGAGGCCGCCGTGAGTCGGGGCGCAGCACATCGGCCCCGCCAGCACGTGCGCGTCCGGGGCGAGCGGAGCCACCCGGATCAGGCGCCACGGCTCGCCCTCGACGCGCGCGCGCAGCATCACTCCCGCCTGATCGAACTGGAGGTCGTAGTCCAGGATCCACGACACCTC
The DNA here is from genome assembly GCF_030296675.1 of Demequina sediminis. Taxonomy (GTDB): domain Bacteria; phylum Actinomycetota; class Actinomycetes; order Actinomycetales; family Demequinaceae; genus Demequina; species Demequina sediminis. Next base: position 1,803,347 of record NZ_AP027736.1, read on the forward strand.
GATCGCGGCCTCGGCGCCCAGGGGCTCGACCAGCGCGTGAGCGTTGTCGTGGATGAAGCCGTAGGCCGTGATGCGCCACGCGTCAGACTCCTCGCGGGCCGTCACCAGCAGTCGGCCGTCGCGCACCTCGGCCGCGACCGGCTCCTCCGTCCACGTCGCGCGTGCCAGCAGGGCCTCGAGCTCGATGTTCTCCATTCCCCCAGCGTAGGGCGCGATCGAGCGCGACCCGACCCGGGCATCGTCCCCTCGCAGGCGCCGCTCCCCGGGCCCCACGGGGGCCCGCGTCATACGCTGGACTCCCCGACAAGGAGACGCCATGCCCGAGTTCATGCTGTCCGTTCATCACGACTATTCGCGACCGTTGGTCGAGCCGGGCGTGGACGTCGAGCCCATGTACGCGGCGGTCGCGCGGTTCAACGAGGAACTGCAGGCCACGGGCGCGTGGGTCTTCGCGGGAGGCCTCGAGACCCCGGGCACCGCGCAGGTGGTCGAGGTCGCCGACGGCGAGCTGGTGGTTACCGATGGTCCGGTGGTCCCGACGGGCAAGGCGCTCGGCGGGTTCTGGGTGATCGACGTCCCCGACGTGGAGTCCGCCGTGACGTGGGCGCAACGCGCCTCGGTGGCGGTGAGCGGGCCCATCGAGGTGCGCCCCTTCCAGGCCTGAGCCGATCGCGCTGATAGCGTCCCGCCATGGCCCGTTCCGTCACCGCCGCCAGGCTCGCGGTCGCCGCGCTGATGCTCGCCGCCGTGACGCGGCTACTGCTCGACGGCGTCGAGGCCGGCACGTTCGTGGTGTGGAACTTCTTTGGCTTCTTCACCGTCCAGAACAACCTGATCGGGGTGGCCGCGCTGGTCGCCGCCGCGGCCTTCGCGCGCCGCACGGCCCCCGCGTGGGTGGAGTACCTGCGCGTGTGTGCGGCGATCTACCTGGGCATCGTGGTGTCGGTGTACTGGATCCTGCTCGCGCCGCTCGAGGATGACGTCACGCACTGGACCAACCTGGTGGTCCACGAACTTTCGGGGGTCGCACTGCTGGCCGACTGGCTGCTCGTGGGGCCCAGGCGCCCCCTTCCGCTCGGGCGGCTGTGGGTGGTGATCGTGTACCCGAGCGTGTGGGTGACCGTGGTGCTGATCCGCGGCGCCACCGACGGCTGGTTTCCGTACCCGTTCCTCGACCCCGCGAACGGCTACGGGTCCATCGCGGTCGTCGTGGCGGGGATCATCGCGGCGGGGCTGGCCGTGGGGGCGGCGCTGTTCCGCGCGACCGGGCTGCGGGTGGTGACCGCAGACGCGGAGCGCGTGAGCGCGGTCCGGCCTGCTGGCGTGGAGGCGGCGGCGCCGTGATCCGCGACTCGGGTCCCCCGCCCGCTCATCCCGCGATCTCGCGCCCGCTCGCGCGCGAGCTCATCGAGACGCAGCTGCCCGGCCTCGCGCATCTCGAGGTGGGCGAACGCTTCGACGGCTGGGACATGGTGGTCTACCGGTTGGGCCCCGACCTTGGGCTGCGCCTGCCCCGCGTCGAGGCCGCCGTGGGTCCGCTCGCGCGCGAGTCGCGGCTGCTGTCGACCGTCGGCGCCGCGTGGACCTTCCCTCACCCGCGCGTGGTCGCGAGCGGGGTCGCCCAGGGCGACTATCCGTGGCCGTGGGCCGTCGTGACGTGGCTGCCAGGCGCCGCCGCGGACGCGTCACCGCTGCGGGACGATGCCGGGCCCGAGATCGGCCGAGCGTTCGCCCAGGTGCACGCCCCCGCGGGCGAGGAGGCGTGGTTCAACCCGGAGCAGTCGATCTCCCTCACGGAGCGCTCCGAGAATCTCGAGTGGGCGCTCGGGCTGCTGGAGGGGGCGACGGGGCCGGACGGCGAGCGGCTCGACATCGCCGGGGTACGCGAACTGTGGGACGAGGCCCTGTCCGCGCCCGCCCCCGCCGAGGTGGTGTGGTCGCACGCCGATCCCCACGGCTCGAATCTGCTGGCGGTCGACGGAGGCGCGTTTGGCGGCATCATCGACTGGGGAAAGATGGCCGGCTGCGAGCGCGCGGTCGACCTGTCGTTCCTCTACACCGCGCTCGGCGCGACCGGGGTGGATGCGGCGGTGCGCGCGTACCGGGAGGCCTCCGGGTGCGAGGACCCGGGGCTCGAGGCACGACTGCGCGGGATCGCGGTCGCGAAGTGCGCGTCCTGGGCCGTCCTCGACCGGCCCCTCAACATCGCGATGGCGTGGCGAGGGTTCGGAGGCCTCGGGGTGCTCGAGGACTGAGGCCGCCGCGGTGTACTGCTAGCCCTGGCCCTCCCAGCCCGAGTGGTTCATGCCCTGGCTGCGCTGCTGTTTCTGAATCTGCGCCGGGTGCGGCTGGCGCGCGTCCGGGTTCTGGTCGGTCGCGTCGCCGTGACGGGCGTGCGCGCCCCGGGCACGCGCGCGTACCCTTGCACGTTGACTCGGCGACCACCTGGAGGACAGACATGAGCCCGCTCGACGTGCACGGGACCGAGGGAGCGCTGCCGATCGCGCTCGTCGGCGCGGTGCTCGTCGCGCTCGCGTGGGGCGTCGGCGCGATCTTCGGGCACGGGCGCCGCACCGCCGCGTGGGTGGCGCTGCTCACGTGCCTCGCGGTGATCGGCTGGATCACGATCGGCCTCACGGTGGTCCAGGGAGACCTGGGCACGGGCACCGTCAACCTCCATTGGGGCCAGGAGATTCGGCGCGCACTCGACTCGGGGGCCTCCGCGCCGTGGACCAACCTCGTGGGCAACATCGTGCTGTTCGTGCCGTTCGGCGCGGTGGTCGCGCTGCTGGTGCGCGGCGGCGCGCTGCGCAGGATCGCGACCGCGACCGTGCTGGCCGCGGCGCTCTCGGTGTCCATCGAGGCGGTCCAGTTTCTGCTGGGCCGGGTCGCGGATGTCGACGATGTGGTCCTCAACACCGGCGGTGCCCTCGTGGGCGCCCTGGTCGCGGCGGCTTTCGCGGGACCCTGGTCCCGCGGTTCGGGGCCCCGCACTGCCGAAACTGGGTGACCACCGTCCGCGAGGAGGCGCGATGACTCAGAGCATCGACCCTGCAGCTCTCCTCGACGCGATGACCCAGGGCATGTACGTGGCGGACCCGAGCCGGACCATCACGTACTGGAACGCCGCCGCGACCCGCATCACTGGCTACTCCGAGCCCGAGGCGATCGGGCGCTTCTGCGGCGACGGGATGCTCAACCATGTCGACGAGTCGGGCGCGTCCCTGTGCGGGAGCCGCTGCCCGCTGCCCGCCACGATCACCGACGGCCGCACCCGCAGCATCAGGGTCTACCTGCACCATCGCGAGGGCCACCTGGTGCCGGTCAACGTCGTGGCCTCCGCGCTGCGGGACGAGGACGGCCAGATCATCGGGGCCGTCGAGACCTTCACGGACGACTCCGCGATGAGCTCGGCCCTGCATCGTCTCCACCAGGCCGAGCGCCGCGCCGCCACCGACGCCCTCACGGGGATCGGCAACCGCCGCCACCTCGAGGAGTGCCTCGAGCGGCGGCTCGAGGAGTGGGAGACGCGTCGGCGGACGTTCGGCGCGCTGATGATCGACGTGGACCACTTCAAGGCGGTGAACGACTCCGCCGGGCACGCCGCCGGCGACGCGATGCTCCGGACTATCGCGCGCAGCCTCACGTACACGACGCGTGGGGACGATGGCGTGGCTCGCTTTGGCGGCGGGGAGTTCGTGGTGTTGACGGAGGTCGCCGGCACGGACCAGCTCCTGGCGCTCGCGGCGCGCATCCGGATGGTGATCGCCCAGGGCCGTTACCCGGGGCTGCTGGCGGCCAAGGCGGGCGGCAGGGACGCGGTGGTCGCCGCGCCGTGAGTGGGCGTGGGGGTGTGCGTGGGGCGGGCCAGGCGTGGGGCCGATGCGGCGGCGCGGCTACCATGGGCGGCGGGCCTCTAGCTCAGTTGGCAGAGCAGCGGACTTTTAATCCGTAGGTCGTGGGTTCGAGCCCCACGGGGCCCACCAGGATTTACCAGGAATAGGGCTTCCCGAGGAGTCACGGAGGCACGCGCCCAGCGCCGCGCCGCTTTCGCGGCCGCGGACCACGTCGTCGCGGACCTCCTGGGGGTAGGGCTGAGGCACAACAGCATCCTCCCAGGCCGCCCCGAAGAGCAAGGCAGATCAGATGTGACCTACTCCTGCGGCAGACCCCCCGAGCGCCACCCGCGCTATGGTCACGATCGTGGCCATTAAGCGCGCTAATGGCCAGGAACGTGAACACAGCGTGCGCCGCACCCGGGCCGCCCAACAGGAGTCCCCCACCCCAGAGCCCCCGCACCACAGGCGTACCCTCGAAGCATGACCACCGAGCACCCCGCCCCCACGGCGTGGTCGGACCCCCGCGAGAAGATCGAGTTCAGCGTCCTCCTCGCGAACGGGCGTCTCGCTCCACGCGCCTTCGCCAACCGCGAGGAGGCCGAGTCATGGGCGCGCCCCGAGGACGGCGAGCAGGTGGTGTCCTACAACGAGGTCTGCGCCTGCGACATGTAGCGAGTGAGGCTACGCGGTCAGCGTCATGAACCGCCGCGCGTCATGTACCACTCGACGAACTTGCGCGCCCGCCCATCCGGCGCGAACCACACCTCCCAGAGGTTCGCGTAGCGCTCGTGCCCGGGGTAGTCGACGGTGCCGGTGATGATGCCGAGCCGCTCGTCCTCGATCAGCACGCTGAGGTGGTGCACGGGCAAGCTCGGCTCGGGCTCGCCCCACTTCGCGACGATCGCCTCGATGCCCACCGCGGGGCAGTCGTCGTCGGGACGGAACCAGTACTCGGCATCGTCCGTGAACAGCGCGCGGACGTCCTCCTCGCGCTTCGACTCCCAGGCGCGGATGTAACCCGCCAGCCAGTCGCTCGTCCTCGTGCCCACGGCCCGCCGCTCCGTCTCGCCGCTACCTCCCGGCGCCGGCCTCCGCCGCGTCGCCCCGCGAGGAGCGGAACGTGAACCACCAGTACGCGCTCGTGAGCAGGAACAGCACGATTCCGATCGCGGCGAGCCACAGCAGCGCCTCGATGAGGAACCCCACGATTCCGATGGCGACGGCGACAATGAGCAGGACAATCAGGAATGCCTTCATCACTCCGCCGTACGTGACGGTGCGCTGAGGTCAACCTCGACCATCGTCACGGACCGTCCCGGCACCTTGACCTCGACCACTCCGTCGGGACCCGTGACGCGCCGAGACACGCGCGGCCTGACCTCGTGCCTGCCGCGCCCGACCCACCGCAGCCGGTTGCGTGCCTCGTCCGACGCGGCCAGCACCTCGACGCGGACCGGCGCACCTTCGGCGGCCCCCGGCACCCGCAGCCGCACCCGCGCCGCGCGCCCCGCGACCTCCACGAGCTTCACCGCCACGGCATCGTCCGCCGGCAGTCCGTCCCTCACCGGCACCTCCCCCGACAGCCCGGCCCCCGCCGTCGCCGACACCAGCAAGCCGGGCGGCAGTCCGTCGCGATCGAGCGGCACGATCCTCTCGCGCACCGTCGCGGCGAACATCCGCTGCACATGATGGTTCGCGGTGGGCATGACCGCAAACGGGTTGAAGTCGATGAGGTTGTGCTCCCACTGCCCGTGCCCGACCAGGTTGAGCAGCGGCGCGAAGGACGCCATCGCGACCACGTCGGCATTGCGCTCGACCCCCGTGAGGAACGCGGCCTCCGCGAGCGCCGAGCGGAACGTGTTGGGCACCGGCCGGATGGGCGCAGGCACCAGCCCCGACGGCAGATTGGCGGCGTACTCTCCCACCGCCACGCGCACGTCCCGCGGGTACGCGTCGTAGCGCGAGGCGGCGTCGATCACCCACGAGGGGCTCTTGTAGAAGTGCTCGTCGACAATGAGCCCGCGCGGATCACGCCGCGCCTCCTCCCACGCCTGCTCGAACTCGACACCCCACGCGAGCGCCCCAGCGGAGAGCACCACGTCCATGTGCGGATGGCGCGCGCGCACCGCCTCGCGAATCGCCCGGAAGCGGTGCAGGTACTGCGGCCCCGCGTTCTCGTTGCCCACGGCGATCATGTCGAGCGAGAACGGCTCGGGATGGCCCGCCTCCGCGCGCAGCCGCGCCCACGGCGAGCTCGCCGGATCCCCCGTCGCCCACTCGATCATGTCGAGCACGTCCTGCACCACGGCCGCGAACTCCGGCGAGTCGAGCGGCAGCACCTCGGTGGCGCGCAGTTGGCACGCCATCCCCGCACCCACGACGGGCAGGGGCTTCGCCCCCAGGTCCTCGCACAGCAGGAAGTACTCGTAGTACCCCACCTGGAAGGACTGCGAATAGTCGCCTCCGCGCGTCGACAGACCCCACAGGTTGTAGTCGGGCCTGCGCCCCGCGAGCGGCCCCACGGTTCGCTTCCAGTCGTACGCGTTGGCGCAGTCCAGGCCCTCGACGATGCACCCGCCGGGAAAGCGCACGAACCTGGGCTTCAGCTCCGCGATGGCCTCCACGAGGTCCCTGCGCAGCACGCCCTGGCTCCACCGCGGATCGCCCGCGCCCCAGTGATCGGCAGGGATCAGCCTCACCTCGTCCAGGTCGAGCGTCCCGGCGCCGCGCGCCGCGATCTCGAACGCCACGAGCGCGGTGCGCGGCGGCCGCAGGGCCGCCGTGGCCACGTGCCAGCCCGGGTGGTCGGGGTCCGGGGTGAGGGTGAGAGTGGACGATGCCAAGGCACGTCCGCGCCTGTCCACCAGTCGGGCGACAAGGGATCCGTCGAAGGAGCCGAGCCGCACGCGCGCGTCGACGTGATAGACCACCCCGCGCCGCGCGCCGATTCCCGCACCGCGCCGCGCGTGCCCGACGTTGCGCACCACCGCCGCTCCCTCGGACGTGAGGCGAGCGAAACGTGCGCCGGGCACCAAGGGCGTCGAGGCATCGTCCCCGGTCCCGGCCTCATCCACGGCGGGCGCCGCGAGCGTCCCGCTCCTGACGCGCCAGTGCCGGAGCGGATCGCTGACGGGCCGCGGGCGACGCCGCGTCACCGCCGCGATGGTGTTCGTGTGGAGGCGTCGGCTCACGTACGCGCCCTCGAACGAGTGGTTCGCGATGAGGTTCGCGGACAGGCCGCCGTCGATCGCGTGGTTGATGTCCTCGAGGAAGGCACCCAGGAGGATGTCGCTCACGGGGAGCACCGCGCGGGAGGGGTCGGCCACCAGCGTGACGCGGTCGCGCGGCGGCTGAGGGGAACGCGGCGCTCTCGGGGCTCTCGGGGCGGGCGCGGTCATCCCCCGAGTCTGCCGTGTCGCGCCCGGCCGCGCGGTTCTTGTGGAGACCGTCACCCCGCATTGGCCTCCCCCTACGCTTGTGCCATGGTCCTACCTCTCTCACGCACCGAGGCCGCCGACCTCGTGTTGGACACCCTGGCACGCAGCGGACCCAGTACCGGCACGTCGCTCGCGACAGCGCTCAGCCGCCGCCCCGAGTTGCGCGGCATCGATGCTGGACTCCTCCTCGACGATCTCCTCGACAGCAACCTCCTCAACGCCGTGGGCCATCTTCCCGACGGCAGGTGGTGTCATGTCGCCGAGCTCATGCGAAACCGGGTGGCCACCCATCGGCTCTCCGCCACGGAGGCCGCACACGGGTTCATCGCCGCATTTCCCGACATGGCGCCGCTGCTCGCAGCGTTCGAAGCCATCGGCACGTTCGAGGACGGGTCGCCCGTCGAGGTGGTCTATCCCGAGTGGGCCGACGACGGCGACTGGGGCATTCCGGCCGAGGTTCTGCCCGACGACGGCGCGATCCCCGTTCCTGCCTCAGCGCGGGGCCGGACGGCGTGGCGCGAGGGCGACATCGTGGCCGTCGCGGCACACCCGCAAGGGATGCGCGTGACGCGGCTGACCGCACGCACCAAGGTCGCCCCCTATCCCTCGGAGACCATCGATGCGCTGCGCGAGATCGCCTCGCAGCCGCGGCACGGCAGTGTCCAGGCGGAGGGTGCCGCGTGGGCCATGGCCGCGCGCTTCGCCGACCTGTGGAGCGCGCCAACGCCGCCCTTCAGTGACCTCGTCGCGCAATCCGGCGCGGTCAGTTGGGGCGAGCACCTCCTGCCTCCCGGCACGGACCCCGAGGCGTGGCGGTCGGAGCAGGAGGCGCGGAGCGTCGCGACGCATCATCGGATCTCGCTCGACGCAGCGATGGCCGTGGTCGCCGTGGCCGACACGTACCGTCACATCGTCGAAGCACTCGAGAACACGGAGGACGTCCTCGGGAGCGACCCGAATGACATCGCCGCCACCGGCGGATGGGATGCCGACCTGCGCGCGCCGGTGATCGCCTCGCTGCCTTGGATCGCGGATCCCGACGTCGCGACCGCCGTGCTGGGCGCAACCATGGCGACCGGTGGCGGTCTCGACGCCGTCGCGCTTGGCATCCTCACCGAGGCGATGCACGTCGCGGCCGATGAGCCAGCGACAGCCGCGACGGCCGATACGCGTGCCGCGATCTCATGGCTCGCCGCCCGTGCGTCGGAGCGCCTGGGCGCAGTCGAAGAGGCCGAGTACGAGCTTCGCGAGGGTCTCGAGGCGTCTCCTCAGTGGGCACCCCTTCTCGCGGACCTGGCGTACTACGCCTCCGACCGCGGAATGCTTGCCGAAAGTACCGCCCTGGCACGGAGGGCTGGACTCCCGCTCGATGATCCTCTGGCAGCCGTGCTGGCCCACCTCGGCCGAATCCGCGTGCGCTCGCTGGGGCGCAACCAGCCGTGCTGGTGCGGGTCGGGGAAGAAGTACAAGGTGTGCCACGAGGGCCTGGAGGACTTGCCGCTGGAGGAGCGCGCGACGTGGACGTATCAGAAGGCGTGCATGCACCTTGATCGCGGTACGGGTCGGGAGACGGTGCTTCCGCTCGCAGTGGCGCGAGGACGCCACCTGCCCGGCGGGCTCCTCGATGGGCTGCGGGACCCGCTTGTCACCGACGTCGCACTGGTCGAGGGCGGTGGGTTCTCGCGGTTCCTCCGGGACCGTCGGGACCTACTTCCCGAGGACGAGCTCGCGCTCGCGGAGCAGTGGCTGATGATTGAGCGGTCGCTGTGGGAGGTGGTGGAGTCACGCCCCACGCGCGGCATGACGATGCGCGATGTCCGGACGGGTGACCAGGTCGACGTCCGCGAGGCCACCGCGAGTCGCACACTGAAGGCGGGCGACTTCGTGTGCTGCCGGGTCCTCCCCGCGGGCGAGACCTGGCAGATCTTCGGAGGTGTCGAGCCAGTCGCGATGGGCCAGCGCGCCGCAGTGCTGGCATTGCTTGACGATCCCACCGATCCCGCTGCGCTTGTCGAGGCGCTCAGCGTCCGCCTAGCCCCGACACGCCTCGTGACCTCGGACGGCGACGCCATGGTGATGGGGGAGATCGTGATGCGCGTCACGCGTACAGGCGATGCCGAGGCCGCGCTCGATCGCGGATTCGAGCGGACCGATGACGCCCCGCCGACATGGCTCCACCTGGGCTCGGGCAGCAAGGCTGGAGGGCGCACGGTCCTCGCAAGCATGACTCTCAACGGTGACCTCCTCACGCTCGAGGCCTCCAGCGCCAACCGGCTGGACGCTGCGCTTGATCTGCTCCGCGCGGCCATCCCGGGCCTGACGGTCCTCTCGGACCGCCGGGTGCCGATCGCGGACATGCTCGATGCGCCGGGAGGCGCTTCCCTTCGTGGACCGGCGACCGGGGGATCCGGCGTCGAAGACGCCACGGTCAAGGCCGTCCTGGCGGAGGTCATGGCGCAACACGAGGCACAGTGGCTCGACGAGCAGATCCCGGCGCTCGACGGCCTCACACCCCGAGAGGCGGCCGCGGATCCCACGCGGCGCGACGACCTGGTCCGCCTGCTCAACTCGTTCCCCCAGACCGAGGATCCGACCCAGATGAGCGCCCCACGCTTACGGGTCGCACTAGGGCTGGCGTAGAGCCGGCGGACGGCTCAGCCCACCCGATACCGCAGGAACACCGCTCCGGACGGGAACGTGCGTTGCTCGAGGAGGTGCAGCTCGAGGTGGACGCCCCCGGGCAGGAGGCGCAGTCCCCCGCCCACGACGACGGGGATGAGTATCACCTGGAGCTCGTCGACCAGGCCCGCGCGCAGCGCGTGTGCCGCGAGCGTGGGGCCGGCGATCGCGAGGTCGCGCTGGTCGTGGGCCTTGCGCGCCCGCACGGCGTCGGCATCGAAGGCGTGGATGAGCGTGGTCCGCGAGGTACCGGGCGCGGCCAGCGTGGAGGAGAACACGATCTTGTCCGTGTCGCGCCACAGGCGCGCGAACTCCCTCAGGTAGCCGGGCAGGGCGGGGTCGTCGGGCATCGTCTCCCACGCGGACATCACCTCGTGCATGCGCCGCCCGAACAGGTACGTGCCGATTCCCCTGGAGATCTCGTTGAAGAACTCGTGCTCGTCACGCGAGGGCTCGGCCCAGTCGAAGCCGCCGTGCTGGTCCGCGACGTAGCCGTCCAGCGAGCTGATCATGGAGTAGATGAGGCGCGCCATCGCGAGGCTCCCTTCCTCCTCCACCCTAGACCCGGCATCCGCACTCACACCGGCATCGTCCCGTCGCATGGCGGTCGTAGGGTGACACCATGACGCTTCCCACAGTCACGCTCAACGACGGCCACACCCTTCCCGCGCTCGGCTTCGGGACCTATCCCCTGGTGGGAGACGCGGGCGGCGCGGCCATCCGCGCGGCGCTCGACCACGGCTACCGGCTGCTGGACTCCGCGGTCAACTACGAGAACGAGGGCGTGGTCGGCGCCGCGCTGCGCGGCTTCCTCACGGAGACCGGCGTGGCACGCGGCGACGTCACCGTGCAGACCAAGCTGCCCGGGCGCCACCACGACTTCGACCGCGCCCTCGCGTCGGGTGAGGAGTCGCGCGCGAGGCTGGGGCTCGACCGGATCGACGTGCTGCTCATCCACTGGCCCAACCCGATCACGGGCAAGTACCGCGAGGCGTGGCGCGCGCTGGTCGAGCTGCGCGAGCGCGGCGTGGTGCGAACCATCGGCGTCTCGAACTTCACGCCGCGCCTGCTCGACGAGATCATCGAGGACTCCGGCGTGGTGCCCGCGATCAACCAGGTCGAGCTTCACCCCTACTTCCCCCAGGTCGACCTGCTCGCCAAGCACGCCGAGCTCGGGATCGTCACGCAGGCGTGGAGCCCGCTGGGCAAGCGTCAGGCACCGTACGGCGAGCCCGTGGTGGTCGAGGCCGCGGAGCGCCTGGGCGTGACCCCCGCACAGGTGATCCTGCGCTGGCACCTCGAGCGGGGCACGCTGCCTCTTCCCAAGTCCGCGACGCCCTCGCGCCAGGCCGAGAACCTGGCCGTGGACGGCTTCACGCTGCTGCCCGAGGAGGTTGCCGCGATCACCGCGCTGGCGCGCGAGGACGGGCGACTGTTCGACGGCGATCCCGAGCGTCACGAGGAGATGTAGGGGCGCCTTGTGTGGTGTGCATGGGGACGATGCCGGGGGAGTTGAGCCGTCGGCCTGCGGGCGTCATGCCTGGCAAATGAGGAATTTCCGAGTCATTCCCAGGCTCCTTGGGTACCTTTTGTCCTGATTGTCGGACCCTGGTGGTGGGATGAAGCCATGGACATTTCGGGCCTTCTCGATCGCGAACCCGGCGGCGCTGCCGTCGTGGTGGATGCGTTCTCGGCCGCGTGCGCGGTGGCGATCGCGGCGGTGGCCGGGGTGCGGGATGCCGCGCGGGGGTCTGGCGGGCCTGACGGGCGGGACGGGCGGGACGGGCACAACGGCGTGGGCGTGGATGCGGCGGTGCTCGCGGCGCGGGCTCAGATCGCCGGGCAACTCGCCCGGGAGGTCGACCTCCTCCTGGCCGAGGTAGCGTGCGCGATCGAACGCCACGGCGACACCGAGCCCGGTGGCGGTGTGGCGCGCCGCCTGGGACACCGCGGGACCGTCGACATGATCGCCTCCGTCCTGGGCTCCACGCGCGCCCACGCCGGCCGGCTGCTCGACGTGGGACGGGTGCTCACACAGGAGCCCGCGCCCGACGGTGAACCCGGCCACCATCCACACGTGGCGGAGGCGCTGAACTCTCGGGAACTCTCCGTCGACTGCGCGAGCACCATCACGTCCATGCTCGATGCCCTTCCCGAGACGATCCCCACCGAGCACCTTCGGAGCGCCGAACTCGACCTCGTCTCTCGCGCGCCCGGACTGACAGCGACCACGTTCGGCCGCATCGTCACCCACTTCCGCACCGCGCTCACGGTCGACACGACGCCCGCCACCCTCGAACGCCTGCGCGCGAACCGCTACCTCCACGTGTGGGAGGACCGCGACGGCATGCTCGCGATCGACGCACGCCTCGACCCCGAAACCGCCGCCCCCGTCCGCGCCGCCCTCGACGCACTCGTCAACGACGCGATGCGCCGCGCCCGCGACAACGTTGCCACCGACCCAGGCACCGGCGGCGCCAACCCAGGAACCGGCACCAGCGCCGGCGCGGGACCACTCGCCGCCACAACCGCCACGACCAGAACAGCCGCCCAGATGCGCGCCGATGCCCTCGCGGACCTCGCCCGCCACGCGCTCGCCTGCACCGCCACCGACCTCCCGCTCGCGTCGACTACGGTCGTCGTCCGCGTCCATGAGACAGACCTCCACACCGGGCTGGGCAACGCCGAGATCGACGGCACCTCTCACGCGATCGACATCTCCACCGCACGGCGCATGGCCGCCAACGCTCACGTCATCCCCGCCGTGCTGGGCTCCCACAGTGAACTGCTCGACTGGGGCCGCAAACGTCGGCTCTTCACCACGGCTCAACGGCTCGCCCTCATCGAACGCGACGGCGGCTGCGCCTTCTGCGGAGCTCCACCAGGCTGGGCAGAGGTCCACCACATCGAATGGTGGAGCCGCGACCTCGGCATCACGTCGATCGCCAACGGCGTCCTGCTGTGCCGCCATTGCCACCACACGATCCACCACCAGGGCTGGACCATCCACGCCACCACCACCGAAGTCTGGTTCACCCCACCCGCAAGCATCGACCCGCTCCAGACACCCCGCCAAGGAGGACGCGCCCGCTTCCACGCACCCCGAAGCCTCAGCATGCGCCGCGCCGCTGAAGGGACCGGGCCCGACAGCCCACTCGTCATGGGCATCGCCCCTTGACCCTGCATGGATAGGATGAAACTGCCCGACGACGACGTCCCCCTCTCCGCATCAAGGAGCCCCATGCGCGCCACCTATGAGAAGGCCGAGCAGATCGTCTCGCGCCTCTCGACCGACGAGAAGATCAGGCTGGTGTCCGGCCGGGACGCCTGGACTACCGAGGCGCTCGACGAGCACGGCGTGCCCTCGATCATGCTCACCGACGGGCCGCACGGCGTGCGCAAGCAGAAGGGCAGCACGGACCACCTGGGAATCAACGAGTCCGTGCCCGCGACGTGCTTCCCCCGGCGGTCACGCTCGGGTCGACGTGGGACCCCGCGCTCATCGAGGAGGTGGGTGCGGCGCTCGGCCGCGAGTGCCGGGCGAACGACGTCGCGGTCCTGCTCGGCCCGGGACTCAACATCAAGCGCCACCCCGCGGGAGGACGCAACTTCGAGTACTTCTCCGAGGACCCCTTCGTCTCCGGCAAACTCGCCGCCGCGATGGTGCGCGGCATCCAGTCGCAGGGCGTGGGCGCATGCCTCAAGCACTATGCGGCCAACAACCAGGAGTTCTACCGCATGTCGGTCGACACGATCGTCGACGACCGCACGCTGCATGAGCTCTACCTCACCGGCTTCGAGATCGCGGTCAAGGAATCCGCGCCGTGGACCGTGATGTGCTCGTACAACAAGATCAACGGCGAGCACGCCGACGTCAGCCGCGGACTCCTCACAGAGACCCTGCGCGACGAGTGGGGCTTCGACGGGCTGGTGATGTCCGACTGGTTCGCCGTGTCGGACCGCGCGCTGGGCCTGTGCGCCGGCCTGGACCTCGAGATGCCCGGCTCGAAGGGCACGTGGGACGCGGAGGTCTCGGACGCGCACGCGAAGGGGCTGCTCACCACCGCGGAACTTGACCTCGCGGCCACCCGCGTGATCGACCTCGCGCTGCGCTCGCAGAACGACACCGCGACCTCGCAGGTCGACCCCGAGGCACACCACCGCTTGGCCCGCCGCGCCGCCGCCGCGGGCACCGTGCTCCTCACCAACAACGGCATCCTGCCGCTTGAGCGCACCGGCTCGATCGCCGTGGTGGGCGCATTCGCGAAGACACCGCGCTATCAGGGCGCGGGGTCCTCGCTGGTGAACCCCACTCAGCTCGACACCTTCCTCGACGCGCTGCGCGCTGCCGTGGGAGACGCCGCCGAGGTGCACTACGCGCCCGGCTACGACCCCACCACCGGCGCCACCGAGGACGCGCTCCTCGACGAGGCGCGCCGCGTCGCGTCCCGCGCGGACGTGGTGATCGTGCTCGCGGGTCTGCCCAGCTCATTCGAGTCCGAGGGCTTCGACCGCGAGCACCTGCGCCTGCCCGACGGCCACACGGCCGTGGTGAACGCGGCGCTCGACGCGAACCCGCGCACCGTGGTCGCGCTGCTCAACGGCTCTCCCGTCGAGCTGCCGTGGGCGGACCGGCCCGCCGCGATCCTCGAGGCCTACCTGGGTGGCCAGGCCGGCGGATCCGCGCTCGCGGACGTCATCCTGGGCGACGTCGCTCCCGGCGGGCGCCTCGCCGAGTCCTTCCCCATGGCCGCGAGCGACCTGCCCTCCGACCGCGACTTCGCGCGCCACCCCAAGCAGGTCGAGTACCGCGAGGGCCTCTACGTGGGCTACCGCTTCCACGACTCCGCTGGCATGCCCGCACGCTTCCCGTTCGGCCACGGACTCAGCTACACGGCCTTCCACCACTCGACGCCGACGGTGCGCAAGTCGGGAGACGGCTACTCCGTGACACTCACGGTGACCAATGCGGGGCCGCGCGAGGGCTCGGACGTGGTCCAGGTCTACGTGCGCGATCCGCAGTCGGCGGCCTACCGCCCGCACCAGGAGCTCAAGGGCTTCGCCAAGGTCCACCTCACGCCAGGCGCGTCGGAAAAGGTCACGATCAAGCTCGACCAGCGTGCCTTCGCGGTGTGGGACGTGCGCTCGCAAGAGTGGCGCACCGAGCCGGGCGACTTCGAGATCCGGGTCGGATCCTCGTCGACCGACATCCGCTCGACCCGCACGGTCTCGATCACCGAGGGCACCGCGGTGTCGCCCTCCCACGGGCCCGCGGCCTTCGTCGCCACGGACAACGAGTTCCGCACCATGCTGGGCGGCGAAATCCCCACCCCCGAGCGCAGCGTTCCCTTCCACCGCGACTCGACCGCGGCGGACCTCAGGGAGACCGCCGCGGGCCGCGCGGCGGCGGCGATGCTGTCGAAGGAGGCCGGCAAGCAGTTCGACACCACCCATGCGGACGCCACCACGATCGCGATGTTCGAGGCCGCGACCCGCGAGGCGCCGCTGCGCATGATCGCGATGGCCAGCGGCGGCAAGCTCACGCTCGCGAGCCTGGACCGGCTCATCAGGCTGCTCAACGTGGGGTCGTTCAAGTCCTGGCGGGCGAGGGGGTAGGTCCCGGTCGGGAGGGATTACAGTCGGAGGACCAGCGCGGCTGAGCCCCGTCCCGGGGCGCCGCGACCGATCGGAGGCAATCGTGAACCCGCCCGTCCTCGTCCACGGCACTCGACCGCTGCTGCGCACGGTCATGGAGGTCGGGCGCGACTGGGCGCTGATGTCCGACGGCGACGCGATCATCCTGTGGCGCGTCCACGCGACCGCCACGGCTGCGCTCTCCGTGGGACTCGTGGTCGCCGATCACGGCTCGGGCCGCTGCGACATCGCCGGCACCGCCCTCGCCTACCGCGAGGCGGACGAGGAGGGCGACATGGCGGCCCGTGACCTCTGGGCGCTCGCCGCCTAACTCGACGCCGGCAGGACCAGCACGCACACCTCGACCGTGCCCTCGGGGCCGGTCGGACCCATCGTCGGCACGTCCGTATACAGCTCGTACCAGGACGCGTAGTCGTCGCCAGTCGACGTCCGCGCGGAGGCGGGCTCGACGCCCGCCGGCCCCCACGACTCCATCAGGGCGCGGGTCACGTCACCCACCGCCATGTACGGTCCGGTATGCCGTGCGACGGTGTAGGTGCCCGCGGGCAGCTCGCCCGCGACGAACGGGGCCTCGACCGCGACGTCACCCTCGACGATATGCCCCCCTCGATCGCGAAGCTGCCGTCGGCGCGTGCCGTCGTGTAGCGGAGCACGCCCGGCGACAGCGCCGTGCCCCGCGCGCCCAGCCACGCCTCGACGCGCGCGAACGCGTCGCCCACGACCTGGGGCATCTCCTCGATGGAGGCCACCAGCGGCTCGGCGACGTAGCGCAGCGCTTCGCGAGGCTCAGTGAGGATGGCGGGCGAATCGGTCATGAGCGGTACTCCGGGTTCGGGTGGTCGAATCTCGCTCCCGCATCCCACTCCTTGCGGGAGTTGCCCCCGCGGGGAAGCCGCCGCCGTCCTTGAGCCATCGGGCGGTATGGAGCAGGTTCCACGTCATGAACGCGGTGTTGCGGCGCGTGAAGTCGTTCTCGGGACCGCCGCTGCCCTCGTCGAGATAGGACGGCCCCGGGCCGGCCTCCCCGATCCACCCGGCATCGGCGTTGGGCGGGATCGTGTACCCCAGGTGCTGCAGCGAGTAGAGGACGTTCATCGCGACGTGCTTGACGCCGTCCTCGTTGCCCGTGACCACCACTCCGCCCGTGCGGCCGTAGTAGAGGTATTGGCCGCGGCCGTTGGTCTCACCCGACAGCCCGTAGAGCCGCTCGATGACGCGCGTCGCCACGGACGACTTGTCGCCCAGCCAGATCGGGGTGCCGAGCAGCAGAATGTCCGCCGCGAGGATGCGGTCCGCGAGCGCTGGCCAGTCGTCACTGTCGCGGTTGCCACCCGGCACGTCCTCACGCATGTCGGGATAGACGCCGGGAGCGATGTCGAAGTCGACCGCCCGGATGACGTCCACGCTCACGCCCTGGGCCTCGAGAATCGCGATCGCGTTGTCGAGAAGCCCCTGCGTGTGGGACAGCGCGGGCGAGGGCTTGAGCGTGCAGTTCACCACCACGGCGGTGAGGTCGGAGAAGTCGGTTCCTTGAGAAGCATCGGGAGCCATGCCTCCGACGCTACGGCACGATCAGCGCACTGTCCCGGCGACGTTGATGGCCTCGTCCCTCACGCGTGCCTCGTAGCGCTGCTTCTCGCGCGTCACCAGCACCAGCAGGATGCCCCACACCCCGGCATCGTCCACCAGCCCCAGGGGGCCCAGGACGAGCTCGGGGATGAGGTCGACCGGCCACAGGCCGTAGAGCAGGGCGCCCACCGCCGCGACCCAGGTCATGGGCGCGACGCGGTGCTCACCGCTGCGTACCGCCTTGAGGAAGGACCACCACATGTCCTCCAGTATGCGTCAGCGAACCTCGCGCAGCTCCCCCGAGTGCACGTCGAACACAAAACCGCGCACCTGCGAGGTGTCCACCATGAACGGGTTGCGGCGGATCCGCTCCATCGACTGGCGCAGGTCGGCGTCGAGGTCGCGGAAGGACTCGGGGCTCCACGTGGGCTTGAGGCCCGTCTCGTCGAGCAGCTGGTTGCGCAGCTCGTCGTCCGTGAAGGTGAGCGCGCCACAGTCGGTGTGGTGGATGAGAATGATCTCCCGCGTCCCAAGCTTGCGCTGCGAGATCACGAGCGAGCGGATCATGTCATCCGTGATGACGCCGCCCGCATTCCTCATGACGTGCGCGTCGCCCACCTCGAGACCCAGCATCGCGAACGTATCGAGTCGCGAGTCCATGCACGCGACCACCGCGAGCTGACGGCGCGGCGGCAGCGGCCGGTCCGGCGTGTAGGTCTCCGCATACGCGCGGTTGTGAGCGAGCAGTTCGTCCGCGATTCCCATGTGTCCTCCCCGACGTGTGGGCACAGCCGTGTGGGTACAGCCGTGTGAGTGATGCCGTGTGGGCACAGCCTAAGGTGCCAGGCCTATGGCCACGCGCCCGCGGCGTGGCACCATGAGCCCATGCCACGCGTCCTCGTCACCGGAGCCTCTCAGGGGCTGGGTACCGAGGTCGCTCGCCGCCTCGCGGAGGCTGGATACGAGGTCGTCGTGCACGGCCGCGACGCCGCCCGCTCCGAGGTCGCGAGGGCGCGCGTCCCCGGTGCCGTCGCCTCGGTGACGGGCAGGTTGGACTCGCTCGCGTCGACGCGACTGCTCGGGGACGATGCCCGCGGCAGGGGGCCGTACGACGTGATCGTCCACAACGCGGCGCTGGGTCCGGATCAGGATCGCGCGATCCTCACCGAGGACGGCCTGGAGAGGATCCTGCAGGTCAACGTGGTCGCTCCGTATCTGCTGAGCACGATGCTGAGCCTGCCGCAACGGATCGTGTTCGTCGGATCGGACGCGGCCTTCTCCGGGAGCCCAGCGGTCGACCTGGCCCCGCCCGACCCGTGGGACGGCCACGCGGCCTACGCGGGCTCGAAGTTGTTGCTCACGATGCTCGCGTTCGAGCTTGCCCACCGCCACACGGATCGCCAGATCAACGTGGTCCACCCGGGATGGGTGCGCACCCGCATGGGCGGGCCGCGCGCGGCGCTCCCGCTGTCCGACGGCGCGGACACCCCCGTGTGGCTGGCGACGTCGGACGAGGCGATCGCGCGGCGAGGGGGCCAGTACGTGCATCGGCGCCGGGCCGAGGCCGCACCGGCGGCCGCGCACGACCCCGCCCTGCGCGCGCGACTCATCGCGCGCCTCGCGGAGGTCACCGGAGAGCATCTGCGCTGATCACGTGGCACCGAGTGCGCCTAAGATGCCCTCATGGCCTCGTCGTCGCCCCCCGTGCGGGGTCGCGCGACCCCGCGCTCGCCCGCCGCGCGCTCGTCGACGCCACGACCATCAACCCCACGGGCCTCGATGATCGACGTCGCCCGCCTCGCGGGCGTGTCGGGACAGACCGTGTCCCGCGTCGCGAACGGGTCCCTCAATGTCAGCCCCGAGACGCGCAGGAGAGTGCTCGACGCGATGGAGTCGCTGGGCTACTCGCCCAACACCGCGGCGCGCGCGCTGCGTAGCGGCAGCTTCGAGACCATCGGCGTGATCGCCCATCGCCTCGCGCGCACGGGAGAGTCGCGCACCGTCGAGGCCGTCGCGCGTGCCGCGCGCGAGGCCGGCCACACGGTCACGCTGCTCGACCTCGACTCGACCGAGCACGCCGACGTGGCCGAGGCGGCCTCGCGGCTGTCGCACCAGGCGATCGACGGCCTCATCATCATTCGCGCGGAGATCGAGGACGCGGACCGGCTGCTCCTCCCCACGGGGTTGCCGGCGGTGGTGCAGGACGCGACGTTCGGCGGCCGCCTGCCGATGATCGGCTCGGATCACGCGGGAGGCGCCCGGCTCGCGGTCGAGCACCTGCTGAGCCTGGGCCACCGCACCGTGCATCACGTCGCGGGGCCGGCCGACTCGATCCCGGCACGCGCCCGCCTGACCGCGTGGCGCGAGGTGCTCGCGGAGCACGGAATCGCGGCGCCGGAGCCCGTCCAGGGTGACTGGACCGCCGAGTCCGGCCATGCGGCGGGGATCGCGATCGCGGACCGGCCGGACATCACGGCGGTGTTCTGCGCGAATGACGAGATGGCGACCGGCCTCATGCTCGCGTGTCACGAGCGCGGACGCCGCATCCCCGAGGATCTCTCGGTGGTCGGCTTCGACGACGTGCCGCTCGCCGCGTTCCTGTCTCCCCCGCTCACGACGGTGCGCCAGCCCTTCGCGCGCGTGGGCGCGCGCCTGGTCGAGGAGGTGCTCGCTCGCATCGAGACCGGACGGGGACCCCGCGGCGGGACCGGTGCGGAGCCGGCCGAGCCTGCCGAGCTGATCCCGTGTGAACTCGTGGTGCGGCGGTCGACGAGCGCGCCGCGCCCCTAGACCTACGCGGTGCCGCGCACCACGATCTCGGTGGGCAGCGTGACGCGACCGGCCATGCGGCCGTTGATCTCGTCCACGAGGAGGCGCACCATCTCTTCGCTCACCCTGTCGAAGGGCTGGCGCACCGTCGTGAGCTGCGGCGTGGTCTCGACGGCAACCGGGGCATCGTCGAATCCCGCGACGGCGACGTCCTCGGGCACCCGGATGCCCGCGCGCTCGAGCACGTCCATGGCCCCAGCCGCCATGAGGTCGTTCGCGCAGAACACCGCGTCGAACGGCACCTCGCGCGACAGCAGCTCGCGCATCGCGGCCTCTCCCGACGGCCGCCCGTAGTCGCCGTAGGCGACCAGCGACTCGTCGAAGCGGTCGCCCAGCACCGCGCGAAACGCGCGAAGCCGGCCCGTGCCTCCCGACGTGTCCTGAGGTCCGGCGATGTGCACGATCCGCTGGCAGCCCCGCCGCAACAGATACTCGACCATCGCGCGCGCGCCGCCCTCGTCATCGGCCGTCGCGTAGCCCACCTTGTCCTCGAATCCCAGCGGGATGCCCGCCGAGACCACCGGCAGCCGCGACTCGAGCAGCGTGCCCAGGAACTCCTGGCTGTCGCGGTGCGAGGACACCACGAGCGCACCGTCGACGTGGCCGCCCGTGAGGTACTCGGTCGCGCGGCGACGCTCCTCGAGGGTGTCGGCCATGATGAGGATGAGCGTCATGCCGTGCGCCGCGAGCGCATCCGCCGAGGACCGCAGGATGAGCAGGAAGTTCGGGTCGGAGAAGAAGCGCTCGTAGGACTCGCTCAGCAGGAAGCCCACCGAGCCCGTGCGGCTCGTCGCGAGAGAGCGCGCGTGGGGGTTGATCCGATAGCCGGTGGCCTTGATGGCCTTCTCGACCTGCTCGCGTGAGCCCTCGGAGACCCAGTGGCCCCCGTTGAGCACTCGCGACACGGTGCCGCGGGAGACGCCGGCCTCTCGCGCCACGTCATCGATCGTGGGACGGCGTCCTCGCACGTTGTTCACCGGTGTCATCTCCTCGACGGTTCTGGAACGAGTATGGACTAGGACCGCTCTCAGGCGCACCTTTCGCCGCGACCCACGGCATCGTCCCTGATGGTGGGCGGACGATGCGGGGCCGGGGATGCGACGAGGGGCCCCGGTCTCCCGGGGCCCCTCGCACGCCGTGACTGCGTTAGCGGGCGCCGGCGCGGCGCTTGTTGTAGACGTCGAACGCGACGGCCAGCAGCAGCACGAGGCCCTTGACCACGGCCTGCACCGACTGGTCGACACCCATGAGCTGCATGCCGTTCGACATGATCGCCATGATGAGACCACCGACGATCGCGCCGGTCACGCGGCCCACACCACCGGTGACGGCGGCGCCACCGATGAAGCACGCCGCGATCGCGTCGAGCTCGAACATGTTTCCGGCCGCGGGCTGCGCGCCGTTCGAGCGGGACGAGTACACCACACCGGCGACCGAGGCGAGGATGCCCATGTTGAGCATGACGCCGAAGTTCACCCAGCGCACCTTGACACCCGAGAGCATCGCGGCGGCGAGGTTGCCACCGATCGCGTACACGTGGCGGCCGAACACCGTGCGGGTCGTGACCAGCGTGTAGGCCATCACGAGCACCGCGAGGATGATGAGCACGTTCGGGAGGCCGCGAGCGTTGGCGAGCTGCCACGCGAACCACATGACCACCGCGGCGACCGCGACCAGCTTGAGGATGAACAGCGGCATCGCCTCGACGGGCTGCTCGTACGCGATGCGCGCACGGCGGGTGCGGTAGGCGGCGAATGCGTAGCCGGCCACCGCGACCGCGAACACGACGAGTGTGAAGACGTCGTAGCCCGGCCCGCCAAACAACCCGTTCTGGAAGCCGCCCGCGATCTTCTGATACTCCGCGGGGAACGGCGACAGCGAGATGTTGTTGAGGACCAGCAGCGTGAGGCCGCGGAACAGAAGCATGCCCGCGAGCGTGGTGATGAACGCCGGGATGCCCACGAAGGCGACCCAGAATCCCTGCCACGCGCCGATCAGCACGCCCGCGCCGAGTGCGGCGAGGATGCCCACCCACCACGGCATGCCGTTCTTGATCACCAGCACCGCGGAGATGGCGCCCGTCACGGCGACCACGGAACCGACCGACAGGTCGATGTGGCCCGCGATGATCACCATCACCATGCCGATGGCAAGAATGAGGATGTAGGAGTACTGCAGGACGATGTTGGTCACGTTGCCCGGGCTGAGCAGCGTGCCTCCGGTGAGAAATGCGAACAGCGCCACGATCGCGACGAACGCGATGTAGATGCCGCTGGTCCGCATGTTCCGGGTCAGCAGCTCCCGAAGATTAGCGGTGCCGGTCATGCCCGGACCTCCCTGTCCTTGGTCTTTTCCTGAGTCATCAGGGTCATGAGCTTCTCCTGGGTCGCGTCCTTGACAGGCACCTCGCCGGTCACGACGCCAAACGCCAGGGTGTAAATGCGGTCGCACGTGCCGAGCAGCTCGGGCAGCTCGGACGAGATGATGATGACTGCCTTGCCCGCCGCGACCAGGCGGTTGATGATCGTGTAGATCTCATACTTGGCACCCACGTCGATGCCACGGGTCGGCTCGTCCAGGATCAGGACCTCGGCGTCCGAGTAGATCCACTTCGACAGCACCACCTTCTGCTGGTTGCCGCCGGACAGGTTGCCGACCGTCTGCATGACGGTGGGTGTCTTGATGTTCATCGAGCCGCGGTACTCCTCCGCGACCTTGATCTCCTTGTTCTGGTCGACCCATCCGCGCTTCGAGAGCTTGAACAGGGCGGCGGCGGAGATGTTGCGGCGCACGTCATCGATGAGGTTGAGGCCGTAGCGCTTGCGGTCCTCGGTCGCGTAGGCGAGGCCGTGGCGGATCGCCTCGGACACGTCGCGGACCTGGATCTCTTCGCCGTGCATGTAGATGCTGCCGGTGATGTCGCGGCCGTACGCGCGGCCGAAGAGGCTCATCGCGAGCTCGGTGCGTCCCGCGCCCATGACGCCGGCGATGCCGACCACCTCGCCCTTGCGGACGTTGAAGGATGCCTTGTCGACCACGATGCGACCGGGCTGGGTGGGGTGGTATACGGTCCAGTCCTCGACGCGCAGCACCTCCTCGCCGACCACGTGCTCGCGCGACGGGTAGCGGCTCGTGAGGTCACGGCCCACCATGCCGCGGATGATGCGGTCCTGGATCCCCGGCTCGTCGGCGATGTCGAGCGTCTCGATCGTGTGGCCGTCACGAATGATCGTGGTGCGGTCACACACCTCCGCGATCTCGTTGAGCTTGTGGGAGATCATGATCGACGTGATACCGCGCGACTTGAGGGTGCGCAGCAGGCTGAGCAGGTGCTCGGAGTCGTCGTCGTTCAGCGCGGCGGTGGGCTCGTCGAGGATGAGCAGGCGCACGTCCTTGGACAGCGCCTTCGCGATCTCGACCAGCTGCTGCTTGCCCACTCCCAGCTGCATCACGGGGGTGATGGGGTTCTCGTCGAGGCCCACCTGCTTGAGCAGCTTCATGGCCTCGTGGTTGGTCTGGTTCCAGTCGATCATCCCGTTCTTCCCACGGCGCTCATTGCCGAGGAAGATGTTCTCCGCTACCGACAGGTAGGGGATGAGCGCGAGCTCCTGGTGGATGATGACGATTCCCTTGGACTCAGAGTCTGGGATCGAGTGGAACTTCTGGATCTCGCCGTCGTAGACGATGTCGCCCTCGTACGTGCCGTACGGGTAGACACCGGAGAGAACCTTCATCAGCGTCGACTTGCCTGCGCCGTTCTCGCCGCAGATGCCGTGGATTTCACCATCGATCACGCTGAGTTCGACGTCGGAGAGCGCCTTGACACCGGGGAAGGCCTTCGTGATCTTCCGCATCTCAAGGATGTGCTTCGTCATGTCTCACCTCCAAGGGTGTGAGAGGGGGTCGGAGGGAGGGGCGGTGGTGCCGGCCCCCGAGGGGACCGGCACCACCGTGGGGATTAGGCGACGCCGGAGGCGACCTGCTCCTCAGTCCAGTAGCCGGAGTCGATCAGCAGCGACTGGATGTTGTCCGCGTAGACGATGTCCGACTCGAGCAGGTACGACGGCACAACCTTCACGCCGTTGTCGTAGGTCTCGGTGTCGTTCGCCTCGGGCTCCTCGCCGTTGAGGTACGCGGTCGCAGCGACCACGGCCTGCTCGGCGAGCTTGCGGGTGTCCTTGAAGATCGTCGCAAACTGGACGCCATCGGCGATCAGCTTGACGGAGGCGATCTCAGCGTCCTGACCGGTCACGACCGGGAAGCCGTCGGTGACGGTGCCGGAGTAGCCGTCGTTCTGGAGCGCGGTGATGATGCCTCGCGACAGACCGTCGTAGGGCGACAGCACGCCGTGAACCTCGTTGTCGGTGCCCACGTAGTTGGCGGTGAGGAGGTCCTCCATGCGCTTCTGCGCGGTCTCCTGCTGCCACCGTTGCGTCGCCGCCTGCTCGATGTCGACCTGACCGGACGGCACCACGAGCACCCCGGAGTCGAGGTAGGGCTGGAGCGTGTCGATCGCGCCCTGCCAGAAGAAGTGCGCGTTGTTGTCATCGAGCGAGCCCGCGAAGAGCTCGACGTTGAACGGACCGGCAGCGTCACCCTCGGTGCCGTCGGCGTTGAGAACGCCCAGGCCCACGAGGAGCGAGGTCGCCTGCTGGACGCCCACGTTGTAGTTGTCGAACGTGACGTAGAAGTCGACGTTCTCCGAGTCACGGATGAGGCGGTCGTACGAGATGACGGGGATGCCGGCATCCGCGGCGGCCTGGAGCTGCTGCGAGAGGGCCGTGCCGTCGATCGCCGCGATGATCAGCGCCTTGACGCCGTTGGTGATCATGTTGTCGATCTGCTGCGACTGGGTGGGGATGTCGTCACCGGCGAACTGGAGGTCAACCTCGAAGCCGGCGTCCTCAAGACCCGACTGGACGGCGTCGCCGTCGGCGATCCAGCGCTCGGAGGTCTGGGTGGGCATCGCGACACCGATCGTGCCGCCGGCCTCGACCTCGCCGCCACCGCCGCCTGCGGTGCCCGAAGCCTCGGGCTCGCTGCCCGCGCCGCCGCCGGCGCAGGCCGCAAGGGTGAACGCGAGAGCCGCACCGGCGCCCGCAGCCAGGATCTTCCTGAACTTCATATCTCCTCCTCGAGATACCGGCCCGCATCGTCACGGGCCGTGCGGTACTCAGTGTGTTTGCGTTCACATGACAAGTCGAACGCCGTGCGTCACGATGTGGTCACAAGCACCCAACACCTTGAATTAAATACGTTTGCCAGGTTGTTCTCTGCAAACTTGGGAGCGGTTCCAGGTTTCCGGCACGGGATGCCGGGACCAAAGTCGCATCCCCGCGAGGGCCCCGCGAGCACCCCGCGAGCACTCCGCGGAGCCCCGTGCGCGGTCCCAGCGGGCCCCGCATCGTGCCCTTTCGAGCCTCGCTCGCGGCCATTGCGGCACCGCCCGCGGGCCGGCGCGAGGGCTGGCGTTTGGGCCCCTCATGACAAGAGCCCGGCGCCGGCGAGTCCGCCGGCACCGGGCCCCTGGAGCGCTTAGGCGACGCCCGCCTCGACCTGCTCCTCGGTCCAGTAGCCGGAGTCGATGAGCACGGACTGGACCTCATCCGCACGCACGGTGTCGGACTCGAGAAGGTACGAGGGGACCACCTTGACGCCGTTGTCGTACGTCTCGGTGTCGTTGGCCTCGGGCTCCTCGCCCGCCAGGAACGCCTCGGCCGCCGTGATGGCCTGAGCCGCGAGCTTGCGGGTGTCCTTGAAGACCGTCGAGTACTGGACGCCGTCGCGGATCAGCTTGACGGACGCGATCTCGGCATCCTGGCCGGTGACGATCGGGAAGCCGTCGGCGATCGTGCCGGCGTAGCCGTTGTTCTGCAGCGCGGTGATCACGCCACGGGCGAGGCCGTCGTTCGGAGCAAGCACCGCCTGCACCTTCTTGTCGGTGCCCACGTAGCCGGCGGTGAGGAGGTCCTCCATGCGCTTCTGTGCGGTCTCCTGGAGCCAGCCCTGGGTCGCCGCCTGCTCGATGTCCATCTGTCCAGAGGGCACGACAAGGACGCCCGACTCGAGGTACGGAGCGAGCGTGTCCTGCGCGCCCTGCCAGAAGAAGTGAGCGTTGTTGTCGTCGAGCGATCCGGCGAACATCTCGATGTTGAACGGGCCGGTCTCGCCGGTCTCCGCACCCGACTCGTCGAGGATGCCCAGGCCGGTCAGCAGCGAGGTCGCCTGCTGGACGCCCACCTTGTAGTTGTCGAACGTCACGTAGAAGTCGACGTTCTCCGAGTCACGGATGAGGCGGTCGTACGAGATGACGGGGATCCCCGCCTCCGCGGCCGCGGCGAGCTGGCTCGACAGCGCGGTTCCGTCGATCGCGGCAATGATCAGCACGGAGACGCCGTTGGTGATCATGTTGTCGATCTGCTGCGACTGCGTGGGGATGTCGTCACCCGCGTACTGCAGGTCGACCTCGAAGCCCGCCTCCTCGAGACCCTCCTTGACGAAGTTGCCGTCCGCGATCCACCGCTCGGTGGTCTGGGTGGGCATCGCGACGCCGATCGTGCCGCCCTCCTCCGCGGCGCCACCGCCACCGCCGGCCGTGCCGGAGGCCTCGGGCTCGCTGCCCGCGCCACCCCCACCGCACGCCGCGAGCGTCAGGGCAAGCGCCGCTCCGGCGCCCGCCGCAAGAAACTTCTTGAGTTGCATCTCTCCTCCTTGAGAAATCGGCTCGAACGGTCGCGGGCCCGCGCTCTACTTTGTTGGCAGAGGCAACGTAATCCAACTCGAGGAGGTCACGATTGCGTCACGAGAGCGCTCACAGTGCCTCAACCAGCAACGATGCTTGGGCCCGCCGGGCGCCCGGCGACCGCCGGCATCGTCCCCCACCCGGGCATCGTCCCCTCCCCACGGAGACGCCAAGAGGCCCCGGCGCGTACGCCGGGGCCTCCTGGGACGGAACGGTCAGCGACCGCCCATCGCGTAGTACGCGTTGTTCCAGCGGATCTGGTTCTCGAAGCCCTCGAGCGTGGTGTCCTGGTCGATGACCAGCAGCTCGATGCCCACCATGCGCGCGAAGTCCTTGACCACGTCGACCCCGATCTGGGTGGACATCGCGGTGTGGTGCGCGCCGCCGGTCTGCAGCCACGCGCCCACGGCGGTCGGGAAGTCGGGACGCGGCTTCCAGACAGCGTGACCCACGGGGAGCTTGGGCATCGGCTCGGGGAGGTCGACGTTGTCGACCACGTTCGCGACCAGGCGGAAGCGATCGCGCATGTCGGACAGCGCGACCACGACGGCGGGGCCGGCGTCGGCCGTGAAGACCAGGCGCACCGGGTCCTGCTTGCCGCCAATGCCGAGCGGGTGCACCTCGAGCCGCGCCTTCTTCGACGACAGCGCGGGGTTGACCTCGAGCATGTGCGCGCCGAGCGACAGCTCCTGGCCGGGCACCAGGTGGTACGTGTAGTCCTCCATGAGCGAGGAGCCGCCGGGCAGGCCCGCGCCCATCACGGCGCACAGGTGCACCAGGATCGCGGTCTTCCAGTCGCCCTCCGCGCCAAAGCCGTAGCCGTCCGCCATGAGGCGCTGGACCGCGAGGCCGGGGAGCTGCTTGAGGCCGCCGAGGTCCTCGAACGAGTCCGTGAACGCCTGGAAGCCACCCTCGACGAGGAACGCGCGCAGCGCGACCTCGATCGCGGCGGCGTCGCGCAGCGACTGGTGACGCTCGCCGTCGGGGAGGAGCTCGGGCGCCACCTCGTACTCGGCGAGGTAGACGTCGGTCAGGGCGTCAACGTCCGCATCCGCGACCGCGTCGACGCGCTCGACGAGCTCGTTGATGCCCCACGTGTTGATCTGGGCACCCAGCTTGACCTCGGCCTCGGTCTTGTCGCCCTCGGTCACCGCGACAAAGCGCATGTTGTCGCCGAAGCGCGCGACCTTGAGGTTCTTGGCGGCGGCGCGGCCGGCGGCGGCGCGCGACCACACGCCGATCCTCTCGGTGACCGCGGGAGTCGAGGCGTGGCCGACGACGGTGGTGCGCGGCACGCCCAGGCGAGTCTCGATGTACGCGTACTCGCGGTCGCCGTGAGCAGCCTGGTTGAGGTTCATGAAGTCGAAGTCGATGGTCGACCACGGGAGCTCGAGGTTGGCCTGCGTCGCGAGGTGAAGCAGCGGCTTCTGCAGGGCGTTGAGGCCCGCAATCCACATCTTCGCGGGAGAGAACGTGTGCATCCACGTGATGACGCCGATCACCTGGGGGCCGCGTTGGCCTCCATGATCGTCGCGAGGATCTCGTCGCGGTTCTTCACCACGGGCTTCCACACCACCGTCACGGGGATGTCGCGGGAGGCCTGGAGCGTCTCCACCACCTCGGTGGACTGCTCCGCGACCTGGCGAAGGACCTCGTCGCCGTAGAGCGTCTGGCTTCCGGTGAGGAACCAGACCTCGTACTCGGCGAGGTTCGGGACGATGCTGGTCATGCCATGCCTCCTTGCGGCGTCTGTCCGTAGACGTTTTGGTAGCGGTCGAAGAGTGCGTCGATGTAGTGCGGCTCGATGGGGACCAAGTCGCCACCCTGGCGCGCGATGTGCACGGTGCGGGCGACGTCCTCGCACATGACGGCGGCCTTGACGGCGTCGCGCGCGTCCTTGCCGATCGTGAACACGCCGTGGTTGGCCATGAGGACGGCACGCGAGCGGTGTCCCTCGAGGGTCTGGACGATTCCGCGGCCGATCGACTCGTCGCCGATGATCGCGAACGGACCCACGGGGATCTCGCCGCCGAACTCGTCGGCCATGCCGGTGATCACACACGGGATGGGCTCGCGGCGCGCGGCCCAGGCGGTCGCGTAGGTCGAGTGCGTGTGGACCACGCCGCCCACATGAGGCATCGCGCGGTAGACGTAGGCGTGCGCCGCGGTGTCGGACGACGGGCTGCGGTCCGAGCCGGCCGAGCCGGGGATGACGTTGCCGTCGAGGTCGCACAGGATCATGTTGTCCGGCGTGAGGTCGTCGTAGTCGACGCCCGAGGGCTTGATGACAAAGTGCTGCGTGCCGGGCACGCGCTCCGAGACATTGCCCGCGGTCCAGGCCACCAGGTTGTAGCGGGTGAGTTCCGAGTGCAGCCGAGCGACCTTCTCCCGGCTGCGCCGGATCGCCTGGACCTGCTCGGGAGTGAAGCTGATCACGGTTGAGCCTCCTTGCTTCGTGCTGTGTACGGCAGCGTGCTGTTTCCTACGTATTCGCCCCTCGGACTGCGGGACTCTGTGGCGACGAGTCGGGGCCCAGACGCCGCGCCGGGCTCGAGACGATGCCGCGCGGGGGCCATGCGAGGCCCCTTTGCCGCGTCGTCCGAGCCGACGGTTTTAACGTTAACATACAGCGCCAATCTACCGCGCCCCGGCCGTCGCGCGAGGGCCGCAGGTCCCGTGTGGGGGTGGTCGGTTCGCGCGCGGCGGCGTCGGCTCCGCCACACGGGATCGACCATGAGCGTCCCATGGCGCGCACGCGCCTGCGGAAAGCGACCACCACCGTCCCATTGAGAGTCTGGCGTGTGGCGGACCGTACAGACAGACGACCTACACCGGTGCGGCGCCGGTCGAATCGCGCACGACGAGCCACGGCTCGACGGGGTCGACCTGCCCCGGATCGCGCCCGTTGATCGCCGAAACCAGCAGCGCGACCGCGCGCAGGCCCACCTCGGTGAAGTCCTGGTGGACCGTGGTGAGCCCCGGGTGCGCGTAGGCAGCTTCGGGGACATCGTCGAAGCCCACCACGGAGACATCGTCCGGCACGTTCAGCCCGCGCTCCTCGAGGGCGTGGATCGCGCCGATCGCCATGGGGTCATTCGCACAGAACAGCGCGGTGACGCCCTCCTCCATCGCGAGACCGGCGCGATAGCCGGCATCGGCGCTCCAGTCGCCCTCGAGAATGGGGAGGCGCTCGAGACCGCGCTCCGCGAGGAACTCGAGGAACGTGTCGCGCCGCAGCTGCGCCTCGGTGAGGCCCGCGATGCCGGTGACGTGCTGGAACCGACGATGGCCCAGCTCGTAGAGATGGTCGAGCGCGAGCCGCGTGCCGCGCACCTGGTCCACCGCGATCGACCGAGCTCCGTGGGAGTTGCCGGTCAGCGCGAAGAGGACGGGGACATCGGTGATCGAATCCACCGCGTCGAGCACCGCGGGATGCTGCGCCATCACGACGAGGGCGTCGACCGAGCGCCCCAGGAGGAAGTCGAGCGCCTCGCCCATCGACTCCGCATCCCACGACGCGGTGGTGATGAGCGGCTTAAAGCCCGCGCGCTTGGCGGCGTGCTCGATCGCGTACAGGGTGCTCGTCGGCCCAAAGTGCGGCACCTCGGGCATGATCACGCCGATCACCTCGGAGCGGCCCGTCGCGAGCGCGCGCGCCGCCATGTTGCGGCGATAGCCCAGCTCCTGGATCGCGGAGAGGACGCGCTCGCGGGTCTCGGGACGGATTCCAGGGAAGTCGTTGAGGACGCGCGAGACCGTCTGGTGGGAGACGCCGGCACGCGCCGCAACGTCGTGCATGCTCGGGTTACGCGCGGACTTGCTCACGCCACCCTCCGGTCGTGGGTCATGGCGGCCAGGCTATCCGACCCCACGGCACCCGGCTCGCGGCGTGCACTTCGGGGCTCGCTGGCGCTCGGCCACCCGACCCGGCCGACCACCCGACCAACCGCACGTCACACATCTGGCGACACGTGGCTCGCGGCTGAACGGGGAATCCGACTCACCTGGCCTCAGATGTGTGACTTGCGCGCGGAGACGATGCGCGCGGAGACGATGCGCACGGCGACGATGCGCGCGGCGACGATGCGCGCGGCGACGATGCGCGCGGCGACGATGCGTGGTCGGACCAGGATCAGGCGATGCCGGGCCCGAGGTCCCGGTCTTCAACCCGCCATGTTGACGATAACATGTTGACGGTAACATGCACCCACCGACTCATGACGGAGAGCCGATGAGCCCCGAGACACTCACCCCCACCCCGACCCCCGGCTCCGGCCCTGCGCACGGCCCGATCAGCGACCCCGCGGTCCGGGTCCTGCGCGACCGCCTCGCCGACGGCCGCGAGCTGCTCTACTTCGACGACGCCGACACGACCCTTGCTCCCGAGCGCCGCCGGGACCAGCGCGACCTCGCTCCCCGTCCCGCCACCGCGGCGCTACGCCAGGACCCGCTCACGGGCGAGTGGATCACGGTGGCCGCCGCACGCCAGAACCGCGTGATGCTGCCGCCCGCCCACCTCGACCCGCTCGCGCCGCAGACTCCGGACAACCCCTCGGAGATCCCGGACCGTTACGACGTCGCGGTGTTCGAGAACAAGTCGCCGTCGTTCGGCCCGGCGGGCGAGCTCGACGCCTCCCTCGAGGGCGTGGGTCTCGAGCGCGCCGCGCAGTCTGCGGGACGCTGCGAGGTGGTGTGCTTCAGCCCGGAGCATGACGGCTCGCTCGCCACCCAGACCCGTTCGCGCATGCGCACCGTGATCGAGGCGTGGGCGCACCGCACTGCGGAACTGTCCGCCGTGCCCGCGGTGCGCCAGGTCTTCCCGTTCGAGAACAGGGGCGAGGCGATCGGCGTGACGCTGCACCACCCTCACGGTCAGATCTACGCCTATCCCTACGTCACCCCGCGCACGCAGCGCCTTCTCGACTCGATCAGGACCTACGGGCCGTCGCTCATGGCGGACGTGCTCGACCGCGAGGCGAACGGCCCGCGCGTGCTCATCGCCGGGGAACACTGGACGGCGTACGTGCCGTTCGCCGCGCGTTGGCCCGTCGAGATCCAGATGATGCCGCACCGCGACGTGCCGGACCTCGCACACACCTCGCTGGCCGAGCGCGCGGAGCTGTCGGGCATCTACCTCCGCCTGCTGCGCGGCATCGATGCCAGGTACTCGACGCCCACGCCCTACATCGCCGCGTGGCACCAGGCCCCGGTCGACACCACGTCCGGCGTTCGGCTCATGCTGCAGATCACCAGCCCGCGACGCGCGGAGGACAAGATGAAGTTCCTCGCAGGCTCGGAGGCCGCCATGGGAGCATGGGTGGCAGACATCCCGCAGGAAGATCAGGTGAGCGCGCTCCGCGACGCGATCGCTCGAGCAGACGACGAGCAGCCCGTGGAGGCATCGTGATCGACATTCCCTCGCCCGAATCCACCGCACGCGCATTCGAGGAGCGCTACGGACGCCGCCCCGACGGCGTGTGGTCGGCCCCCGGCCGCGTCAACCTGATCGGCGAACACACCGACTACAACGACGGCCTCGTGTTCCCCTTCGCGATCGAGCGTCGCACGTGGGCCGCGGTCGGCATGCGCGAGGACCGCCTGCTCACCGTGCACTCCGGCGCGATGCCCGAGCCCGCGCAGGCGTCGCTCGACGCGCTCGACCCGAGCGAGTTCGACGGCTGGAGCGCGTACGTGTTCGGCGTGGTGTGGGCGATGCGCGAGCGCGGCGTGAGCCTCGACGGCCGCGTGGGCGTCGACATCATGCTCACCTCCGACGTTCCGCTGGGCGCCGGGCTGTCGTCGAGCGCCGCGATCGAGTGCGGCGTGGCGCTCGCGCTCAACGACCTGTGGGACCTGGGCCTCAGCCGCCGCGAGCTCATCTGCGTGTGCCAGCTCGCGGAGAACGGTGCCGTGGGCGCCCCGACCGGCAACATGGACCAGACCGCGTCGCTCATGGGCGAGGCCGGCCACGGCGTCCTCATCGACGTGCGCGCCGAGACCGCCGAGCCCGTGGCACTGCATTTCGCCGATGAGAACCTCGAGTTGCTCGTGATCGACACCCGGGTGCACCACGAGCACGCGACGGGTGGCTACGGCGCTCGCCGCCGCTCGTGCGAGGAAGGTGCCGCCGCGATGGGCGTGCCCTCGCTGCGCGACCTGTCCGAGTCCGACCTGCCGCGCGCGGCCGAGGTCCTCGACGACGAGACCTTCCGCCGCGTCAAGCACGTCGTGACGGAGAACGCCCGCGTCGCACGCACCGCGCAGGTGGTCCAGGCGGACGGCCCGCGCGCAATCGGTGACCTGCTGGTGCAGTCGCACGCCTCCATGCGCGACGACTTCGAGATCTCGGTGCCCGAGCTCGACCTGGCCGTCGAGACCGCGCTGGCCAACGGAGCGATCGGCGCCCGCATGACCGGCGGCGGATTCGGCGGCGCGGCGATCGCGCTCATCGACGTGGGGCGCGCGGACGAGGTCGGCGCCGCGATCGAGGCGGCCTTCGCGGACTCCGGCTTCACCGCTCCTATCATTTTCGTGGTCAACCCCGCCGCTGGCGCCCACCGCGATCTCTGACGCCCCGCGTCACTCCACCCCGCATCGTCCCCACTCAAGGAGGAACATGTCCTGGCTTGTCACCGGCGGAGCCGGCTATATCGGATCCCACGTGGTCCGCTCTCTGCTCGACGCCGGCATCGCGCCGGTGGTGCTCGACGACCTCTCGAGCGGCATCGAGGCGTTCATCCCCGAGGGCGTGCCGTTCGTCAACGCGTCGATCCTCGACACCGATGCCGTCGCTGCCGCCCTCACCGAGCACGGCGTCGTGGGCGTCATCCACTGCGCGGGCTACAAGTACGCGGGCGAGTCCGTGAAGTACCCCGTTCACACGTTCCGCCAGAACGTCGAGGGAACCGGCTGCCTGCTTGAGGCCATGGACCGCGCGGGCGTGACGCGCCTGGTGTTCTCCTCCTCGGCGGGCGTCTACGGCACCCCGCCCACGGACGTCGTAACCGAGTCCACGCCCACCAGCCCCGAGTCTCCGTACGGCGAGTCCAAGCTGATCGGGGAATGGCTCATCCGGGACCAGGTGCGCGCGACCACGATGGCCGGCGCCCCGCTCGCCGCCACGAGCCTGCGCTACTTCAACGTGGTGGGCTCGGGTTACGCGGACATCTACGACGCCTCGCCGCACAACCTCTTCCCCAAGGTCTTCTCCGCGATCCAGGCGGGCAAGGCCCCACAGGTCAACGGCACCGACTACCCGACCCCGGACGGCACGTGCATCCGCGACTACGTGCACGTGAGCGATCTCGCGGCGGCGCATGTGGTCGCGGCGCAGCGCCTCGACGCCGGCGATGCCCTCGAGCCCGTCTACAACCTGGGCTCCGGCGCGGGGACCTCGGTGCGCGAGATCGTCGACGCGATCGTGGCGGCGACCGGCACCGACATGGCGCCCGTCGAGGGTCCGCGCCGCGCGGGCGACCCGGCGATCATCGTCGCCGACGGCGTCCTTGCCACGCGAGACCTGGGCTGGGCGATGCGCCACGACGTGACGCAGATGGTCGAGAGCGCCTGGGCGGCACACCCCAAGGGCTAGCCGCGCCCCTGCGCTGCGGCTCTGTCTCGCTGCGGCTCCGCCCATCGAGGTGGCTCCGCCACACGGATTCGCGGCTCCGCCCGTCGAGGCGGCTCCGCCACACAGGTCCCGGCGTGTCGTCGGCGAGTCGCGCCCGCGGAGGCCGCTGAGGGCCGATGCCGGGGTGGCTTGTGTGGCGGAGCCGCGGGGGTTCCGCTCTGGTGGACGTCGCTAGTCGAGCTGGTCGAAGCGGTACAAGAACGCCGCCATCGCATCACGCGTGATGTCCGCCAACGGACGGAACTCCTGACCTGCCGGCGTCGACCAACCCGTGCTGATCCCCTCCGCAGCAAGCCACCCAATCGCCACAGCATGCTCCGAACCCTCCACATCCACGAAGGACACGGGAGGCTCGACGGTCGCCGTCGCGCTCGTAATCGAGCCCGCGGTGAAGCCGTCGGCGGTGGCGGCGACGCGCACCGCGAGCTCGGCACCCACCGCCGAGGCAGGGGCCTCGTACGTGGAGTCCTTGCCCACGACGTCGCCGTCGAGCAGCCACTCGAAGGCGAGGGCGGCATCGGCCGGATCCGTCTCGACGGTGGCCGTCACGGCCGTGCCGGTGGTCACCCGCGCGGGCAGTGCCGCCTCGACGCCCACCTGGCGCGTGATCGCGACGGTCGAGGACTCCGTGACGGAGCCATCCGCGGACCGCACGGTGACCGTGGCGACGCCGCCGTTGTCGCCGCTCGGCTGGGTCACGGTGACCCGCGCCTCGCGGTCGACCGCGACCGCGGACACCGTCGGGTACTGGGCGCCCACGCTCGTCGCCTCGTACTCGGTGACGTCGCGGTCGAAGCCGTCGACCTCGACGCCATCCACGCGGAGCGTGGCCAGGCCGGCCTCGGCGGCAGGGCTGGGCGCCAGGGCGCCCACCTCGACCTCGGAGTCCACCATGTGGGTGTTCGGGAAGGCGTTGAGCACCACGCGCAGCGCGTCGCCGCGCACCGGCTCGAACGTCTCGCCGATGACGGGAGCCCCGCCAGCTGTCGAGTTGCTGAGCGTGATCGCGCCCAGCCCCGGCACGGTCTGCCAAGCGCCGTCCGCGTCGCGGTACTCGATCGCGGTGGTCTGCGCCCAGCTCGACATGTTGCCGTCGGCGTAGAAGGAGACGGCCACGCTTCCGAGGTCGCGCATACCCGCGTACTGGTACGTGAGCGTGTCCTGGAGGGGCTTGTTGCTGCCCACCCAGTTCGACCAGCCCTTGTCGTTCTGCACACGGTTGCGCGTGCGGTCCACGGGGTATCCGGACTCGGTGGAGGTCGCGGACGCCGTCGTGGTCGAGTCGGGGTTGATGTTAACCAGCGTCGACTCGGTGATGAGCACCGTCAGGCTCGCGTCGAGCGCACCCGATGCGGTCTGCGCGGCGCCGGACACGGTGACCTCGCCGGGAGCGGCGAAGTCCTGCGCGTCGACGGAGGTCGGCGCGGCGTCCTGCACGCTCGCGAGCGGGGCGCCCGCGAACACCGTGACGGAGGTCGGGTCGGTCACCGTGCGCGAGTCCACCGCCCCTCCCGGGACCTGAGGCCCTTGGCGCCACCCGCGCATCGTCGCTAGATTGCGCCCAGCCGCGCATGCGCGCGGCACGCCGACCCGGCGAATCCCGCGTGCGAAGGAGCGATGCATGAGCATGTTCACCTGGAAGCTTCACGGAGACGGGCGGTCCGTGCGGCAGGGTGAGGCCGTCGCCCCCGACGAGCGCCTCACGTACCCCCGCACGATCGGCATCGGCGCGCAGCACGTGCTCGCCATGATGGGCGCGACCCTGCTGGTCCCCGCGCTCACGGGGATGCCCGCCTCGACCACGATGTTCTTCAGCGCGATCGGCACCGCGCTGTTCCTCACCATCACCCGCAACCGCGTGCCCAGCTACCTCGGGTCCTCGTTCGCGTTCCTCGCGCCGCTCGCGGCGGCGGGCGTCACCAGCGCCAACGCCCCCTCGACGCCGCAACCATTTCTCGCGGGCTGGGAGGCGTGCTGCTCGCGGGCGTGCTCCTCGCTCTCGTGGGCGTCGTGGTCCACCTCGCGGGCGCCACGTGGATCGAGAAGGCGATGCCGCCCGTGGTCACGGGCTCGATCGTCGCGCTCATCGGTCTCAACCTGGCGGGCGCGGCGCGCGGCCAGTGGGAGGCGAGCCCGTGGACCGCGCTCGTGACCCTCACGTGCGTGCTGGTCGCCATGGTCGCCTTCAAGGGCTTCCTGGGTCGCATCGCGGTTCTCGTGGGCGCGCTCGTCGGCGCGGTGTTCGCGGCAATTCGCGGGGAGTGGACCACGGCGCTCGACTCGCTGGGCGGTAAGTCCCCCGTCGAGTTCATCGGCGACGCCGCGTGGTTTGGACTGCCCGAGTTCCACACGCCCACGTTCGACGGCTCGGTGCTGGTCGCGTTCATCCCCGTCGTGCTCATCCTCATCGCGGAGAACATCGGCCACCTCAAGTCCGTCACCGCGATGACCGGCCGCAACCTCGACCCCGAGACGGGCCGCGCGCTGTTCGCCGACGGACTCGCGACCACCGTCGCCGGCCTCGGCGGCGGATCGGGCACCACGACCTACGCGGAGAACATCGGCGTGATGGCCGCGACCCGCGTCTACTCGACGCTCGCGTACTGGGCCGCGGCGGGGGTCGCGCTCGTGCTGAGCCTCGTGCCCAAGTTCGGCGCGATGGTCGCCGCGATTCCCGGCGGCATCCTGGGCGGACTGTCCGTCCTGCTGTTTGGCCTTATCGCGATCCTGGGTGCGCGCATCTGGGTCGAGAACAAGGTCGACTTCACGCGTCCCGTGAACCTGGTGACCGCCGCCGTCGCGCTGATCGTCGGCACCGCGGACTTCACCGCCCACGCCGGCTCGATGGTCTTCAACGGCATCGCGCTGGGCTCGATCGCGGCCCTCGCGATCTTCCACGGACTGGGCTGGGTCGCGCGCCTGCGCGGCGCCGAGGAGGTCACCCCCAACATCGCGACCGTTCCCGAGGACCTGTAGCCCTGGGGGACGATGCCCGGGCCGCCCGCCGCGCGTGGGCGACCCGGGCATCGGCGCGCCTCTAGCCTGGTGGGATGGAACCCTTCGCCTTCACGCTCGGCACCCAGGTGCGCACCTTCAGCCTCGAGGACGATGGCGCGACGATCGTCATCACGACCACGGACACCGCGCGCCCCGACGCGCCGCCGCACGTGGGCTACGAGGTGTGCGAGTCGGATGCCGAGGCCGAGGGCGTGTTGAACAAGTTCGTGCACGACCTCGCGCGTCAGGGATGGACCGAGCTGGGGTAGGCGACGCCCCTAGCTCCTCCTGCTGGCCGCCGCGACCCTGCCCAGCCACGCGGCGGACGGCTTGGGGCTGCGCGCGAAGCTGACCGGATCCACCGCGACCAGGCCGAACGCGGGCTCGAAGCCCATCGCCCACTCGAAGTTGTCGAGCAGGCTCCACGCGAAGAAGCCGCGCACGTCCGCGCCCGCGTCCATCGCCTCGCGCAGCGACCGCAGCGACCGCGTGTAGTACTCGATGCGCTCGGCATCGTCCTCGGTCGCGACGCCGTTCTCCGTGACGATTACGGGCACGCCCGCGACGCGCGACGCGAGCAGCACGGACCGGCCGAGCGCCTCGGGCGTGAACGGCCAGCCCATCTGGGTGACGCGCTCGCCCGGCGGCACGGGCAGCAGCTCACCCGCGGCATCGACGTGCTCGGTGAAGTAGGTCTGGATGCCGATGAAGTCGTCGTCGCGTGCCGTCTCGAGGTACTGGCCCGCCGTGAGCCAGCCCAGCTCGCCGCGCGGCCCGTCTGGCCCGAGGTCGCTCACGCGGACACCCGCGCTCTCGCGCGAGCCGTCCTCGTGCAGGACGGTGTCGGGCAGCGCGAGCGTGAGGCCGATCGGGAAGTCGCCCGGCCCTCGGCGCAGCGCCTCACGCGCGGCCTCGTGGGCGGCGCGCATGTGGAGGGACGATGCCCGGAAGCCGTCGAGGTCTCCCGGTCGCCCGGGCGGGAAGATCCCTCCCACGTAGCCCGCGTGCGTGACGACGTTGGGCTCGTTGATGGTGCACGCGAGGTCGATCTGGTCGCCCAGGTGCTGCGCCGCGATGTCCACGAAGCGGGCGAAGCGCTCGACCACGATCGGGTTGGCCCATCCGCCCTGCGCGGCGAGCCAGCGCGGGGTCGTGAAGTGGTGAAACGTCACGGCGGTGCGCAGACCCATGGCGTGCGCGGCGAGCAGCATCTCGCGGTAGTGCTCGAGAGCGGCGATCGAGAACTCGCCCTCGGCGGGCTCGATGCGGCTCCACTCGATGCTGAAGCGATACGCCTCGAGTCCGGCGGCCCGGACGAGCGCGAGGTCCTCGCGCCAGCGGTTCCACGAGTCGCATGCGTCGCCGCTCGACTCGCGCGTCCCGCTTCCCGGGGTGTGCTCGAAGTCCCACCAGTCGTTGCCGACGTTTCCACCCTCGATCTGGTGCGCCGCGGTCGCGGTCCCCACATCCAGCCCGTCGGGACGGGGCCGAACTCGAAGGTGTCGTGGTCCATGGTGCGCTCCCTTGCTGGCAATCCGGCTCGATCCAGGCTAACTCCAGCCCAGTTCGTGCAGGCGCGCGTCGTCGATCCCGAAATGATGTGCGATCTCGTGCACCACGGTGACCGCGACCTCCTCGCGCACGTGGTCGGCGTCCTCGCACATCCGCAGCGTCGGGTTCCTGTAGATGAAGATGCGGTCGGGGAGGTCGCCGCCCCACAGGTCGCCGCGGTCGGTGAGGGCGACGCCGTCGTAGAGACCCAGCAGGTCGGGGTCGTCGCCCTCGGGCTCGTCCTCCACCAGGATCACGCAGTTGTCGACCATCTCCAAGAGCTCGTCGGGGATCGAATCGAGGGCGTCGTCGACGGCCTTCTCGAAGTCCTCACGGGTCATCTCCACCATGGCTCGATGCTAGGCGCGAGAGGCGATTGGTGTTTTCCCGGCGGAGACACTATTCTTCTCTAGGTCTTCGACGCACATGCACCACGCGTGGATGAGCCCTCATCGTCTAGCGGCCTAGGACGCCGCCCTTTCACGGCGGTAGCACGGGTTCGAATCCCGTTGGGGGTACGAGGTCGGGTTCCAGATGGTCTAAACTTCATACGTCTTGCTCGCGTTTGCGAGTCTCAAGGCCCTGTAGCGCAGTTGGTTAGCGCGCCGCCCTGTCACGGCGGAGGTCGCGGGTTCAAGTCCCGTCAGGGTCGCGACACGTGGGCCCCTTCAACGAAGGGGCCTTACGTTTCACAGTAGGGAGACGTCTCTACGCCAGGCTCTGTAGCTCAGTTGGTAGAGCGCACGACTGAAAATCGTGAGGTCACGGGATCGACGCCCGTCGGAGCCACCAGCAAGGCCCCCGGATCCCGGGGGCCTTTTGCTTTGCCGGGGACGATGCTCGCACCGGCCCCGCCATGCCCGTGTCGGCGACCCGGACACCAGTCGCGGATCACGATTCCGGGGGCGCGTGATGCCCATGTCCACGTTAGGGGCGACCGCCGTCGCCGTCGCAAGTAGTCCCGGCGCGACCGACGTCGCGGCCGAGGGCAGGAGCCTCGGCGTGTCGCTCCTTCTCAAGGATGACCGATGCGTGTGACTCTCACCCGCCGCCGACTGGCCGGCATCCTCCTATGCGTTCTCGCGCTCGGCATCCTTGTCGGTGACGGGATCGCCCGCGCCGCCGGCTGGGACGGACCCGTCACGGCGCAGTTCATCGGTGCGATGATCGCGTTCATCGGAGCCGGGTTGACCGCGGCGGACGCCACCATCGCTCGGTCGAACGGGCACGAGTGAGTGCACCACCTGCGGGTATCAGCACCCGCTGGCTGTGCCACCGCACCGACAACGGGACTCTGGCGTGGCTGGGGTATCTGCGCCTGGACCCGCACTGGCACGCACGAGCACGTGTTGCTACATACGGGGGAACCTAGGCTCAGACGCTCCGGTCAATCAATACTGCTCCGAGCACGCCGTGAACAGCCATCCGCGTCGATCTATGCACCTTCCAAGCCCCCTTGGCTCATCTAGACCTGAGCACGCAGGCGTTTCCCGCGTGCCTTATGGCGACGCCGCAGAGGCGTCACGTCTGTGTTCGAGTGCTGCAACTGACAGCGCGCTCACCCGAGGGCACGGCGAGTGAGAGTCACGCGCCAGACCGCGATAGCCCATATCGGCATCGAGCCGAGAGCTGACAAAGCCAAGGCAGCGCCAACGGTAAGCGGTGTCTCGTGGATCACCCCGGGGACGAATGCCGATGCGAATAGGACAAGCAGTCCGAGCGCTGACAGGATGCGGTACCTGAGCGACAAGTCCGTGGCATACGCGAACGCAAGCGCCTGAAGCGCCGCGACAGCTCCGATCATCACTATCGGCGCCGAGCTCTCGGCAGAGGTGAGGATGCCCGCAGTAAATGCGGCACCGACCGCCGCGAGTACCACCGTGGCGGCCGCGTTGATGCCGGCGGCGCTGCGCTCATGGCGCCATCCATTCCCCGGACGCGGTTCAACAGTGCTCATGAGCCCCTCCCTGTGTGGACTGCTTCATCGAAGTACCTGCTAAGACGCTATCGAGACTCAGCAACTCGCCGCTGCCCCCACTTCTGGGGGCACTTGCCGCAGCGGGGCGTGGTGAACGGTGAGGTGAGGTCTTTCACCTATCGGCGCGGCAGACCCGACATGCGCGGCGCATACCTTGACCGGATGCTCGAGGGCCGCCTCTGACCGCTCGCAGCCGTGACGGAACTCCGCTGCTGCTCAACGGCACTACTTCAACCTTGATCGCCGCCCTTCCATATTCAAGGCTATGAGATTATCATTGAACAAGAGTCCGGAGAGGTCAACGATATGAGCGAGCGGCCACGGCGCACCGCAGGCACCCCCGCCGGCGGCCAGTACGCCTACAACGCCAGCGGCGCCGAAGCCGACCTCAACCTGACCGCACCCAACCGCGGCTGGCCCGCACTCGACTACGAAGACGTGCAGTGGCGTCTGTCCGACGAGCTGCGCGGCGCAGCGCCGATCCAGCAGGTCATCCGGCTCGAGGCGCGCCCCTACCAAGCAGCGATCCCCGCAACCATCGCTGACCTTGACCCGCTCGCGGAGCTCTCCCCCGCCAGCATCGAGCAGGCCGCCGATGCCGCCGCGCAGATCCTCATGTTCGACCGCGAAGCCGCCGCCCTACCCGTGCCCATGCCTGCGGTGCTCCTGCGCACCGAATCCGCATCGAGTTCGCAGATCGAGCACCTCACCGCGAACTCCCGCAACCTCGCTACCGCCGCACTCGGTATCACCGCCGGCCAGAACGCCGACCTCGTCGCCGACAACGTCGCAGCCATGACCAGAGCCATGA
Organism: Demequina sediminis; assembly: GCF_030296675.1. Classification (GTDB taxonomy): domain Bacteria; phylum Actinomycetota; class Actinomycetes; order Actinomycetales; family Demequinaceae; genus Demequina; species Demequina sediminis. Next base: position 1,845,064 of record NZ_AP027736.1, read on the forward strand.
CTGGAAGCGGCGACCTCACCCGCGAGCACATCCTGCACATCCACCACACGCTGATGGAACGCTCCGAGCCCGACATCGCCGGCCACTTCCGCCGCGAGCCCGTCTGGATCGGCAAGCCCAACCTGTCCCCGCACGGCGCCGACTTCATCCCGCCCCGCTGGGAACGCATCAACGACTGCGTCGACGACCTCACCGCCTTTTCGCGCCGCCTCGAGCTCAACGCGATCGTGCTCGCCGCAATCACCCACGCCCAGTTCGAGACCATCCACCCCTTCGTCGACGGCAACGGCCGCACCGGACGCGCCATCGTCCACACCCTGCTGAGGAACACCGGTCACGCGATGGCAACCACCGTGCCCGTCTCTTCCGGCCTGCTCGGCGACGTCGACGGCTACTTCCGGTCACTGTCCGCCTACCGGCAAGGCGACATCTCCCCTATCGTCGACACCTTCGCCACCTCAGCAATGCGCGCCGTCGCCAACGGCCGCCGCCTCGCCAACGACACCACGCGCATCCACGACGACTGGCGTGCCCGCATCAGGGCCCGCTCCGACTCGGGAGCCTGGCGCCTGGCCGACCACCTGTTCGCCCAGCCCGTCGTCAACTCCGGGCACGTCGCCCGCTTCCTCGGTTCATCCCCACAGGGCGCGTTCAACGCGATCGGCACTCTCGTCGACGCCGGTGTCCTCACTCAGACCTCCAGGGATCGCCGCAACCAGCTGTGGCAGGCGAAGGATGTCCTCGATGCGATGGATGACTTCGCGGCACGCGCCACCCGCCGCGGACTCTAGGGCGCTGCGCGACGCAGCCGACCGACTCGACGGCGACGTGCGCGAGGCCCGTCACCGCCGACTGGCGACACTGCCTGGTTCGCACGCCCGCTCAGCCCAGACCGTCATCCGCCGCCAACGTCAGCGATGTCGGCGGTCAGAGCGTCGCGATGAAAGAGAACAGACCCCATCGCGGTGCTCGAATGAGCACTCGCGACGAGGTCTGTGTCAGGACTGCTGCCTGCTGGTCGGCTCTACCTAGTCGTCTCGGGAAACAAGGTCCTCAGGATGCGCCTCGCGCCGAATCCTGCCTACCTCGGTCGCCACCATGCCAACGGCCACGACGACGAGCCCGACCCCGGGCCACTTCGTGTCCGGCGACGACGCCCACAACACCCCGATCACGGCCATCCCGACCGCCGCGACGAGGCGAACGACTCTGGCCATTGTCATGCGCAACACCCCCACAGACTCAGAGCGATACCGGCAAACGCCCACCCACCTGGCTCCGCGCATGCGGCGACAGTCGAGAAGCCAAGAGTAGCCACGGCGGAGTGTTCAGGACCGGACTCGCCTGACCGCCCTCTCGCGCCCGGCACCCACGTGCCTGACGAGACAGGGCCACATCAGACGATGCCCGCGCCGGCCCCGCGAGAAGGTGCTGCCTCAGCGCGACAGGATCCCCAGCATCGTCTCGAAGAGAAGCTCGCCGTCCGCGAGCGTGATCGCGGTGCAGTTCGCGTCGCCGGGGTTGGCCGGCACCACATCGGTCGCGCCGCGCCGCTCCCCCTCGAGCGCCACCGTCATCACGAACGGGACCTCCTCGACCACCACGGCGGGGTCGATCGCCGCGAGCACCGACAACGTGTCGGGGTGGGTCGAGCCGGCGGCGCCGTGAGCGGTGTCGAAGTCGAACGGCGCCTGGTTCGCGCGCACGAAGAACGCGGCACGCTGCGTGCCGGTCGCCTCGATGCGGGCCACGCGGTTCGCGTCGAAGACCGCGTCGCGCAGGGTCACGGGCGACCAGGTCACGAACCGCAGGCGCGCAAAGCCGGCGCCGACCACGGCTGCCGCGGCCTCGGGATCCGCGTAGATGTTGTACTCCGCCGCGGGCGTGATGTTCCCCACTCCGTCGAGCGAGCCACCCATCACGATCAACTCACGGACGTTGCTCACGAAGCTCGGGTCCCGCTCGATGGCCAGCGCCAGATTCGTGAGAGGACCGATCGCCACCACCGTGATCTCGCCCGGCGACGCGGCCGCGAGGCGCACCAGCGCGTCGACCGCATGCTCGGGCTCCGGAGTGGCGTCATTGGTGCGACGCTGGCCTCCCACGCCGTCGCCGTGCACGTCCTCGGCGCCCACCCAGCCTCCGCCCAGCGCCTCGCGTGCGCCCAGGTAAACCGGCACCTCGCCCAGCCGGCCCGCGACCTCGAGCGTGAGGAAGGCGTTGTGGACCTGCTGGTCAAAGCCCACGTTGCCCTGGACCATCGTGATCGCACGTAGGTCGGCGCGGGGATCGAGCAGCGCGAGCAGCAGCGCGAAGCAGTCGTCCGACGCGGTGTCGGTGTCGACAATGAGCGGGACGGGGACGGGTGCGTGCTCGGACGCGAGGGCAGTTGAGGTCACGGCCACGACCGTAGCAACTGAGGCATCGTCCCTGCTTCAGGCTCACGCGTTTGCGCACCCGTGCCGATAGACGATTGACTAGGGAACATCTACTGGGAGGTTCCGCATGCCCGACAACTTCGGACGTTACTTCGTCAATGCGATCGTCGCCGGCCTGCTGGGCCGGATCACGGGAGTGATCAAGGCGGAGATCGCGCGCGCCAAGGAAGAGATTGCACGCAAGCTCAAGGGCATCGGGGTCGGGATCGGCCTGCTCGTGGGCGCAGGGGTGTTCGGCTTCTTCGCGACCGGAGTGCTGGTGACCGCCGCGATCCTTGGCCTCGCCGAGGTCTGGCCCGCGTGGCTCGCCGCGCTGACCGTTGGCGGCGCGCTGCTCCTGCTGGTGCTGATCCTCGCCGGGATCGGCGCGAGCCTCATCAAGAAGAACAAGGACCTCACGCCTCACGAGTCGATCGACAACGTGAAGTCGGCGGTCGGGCTGTCCTAGCCTTCGCTCACACCCGCTCGTTGGCCTCCACGGCAGGGGCCGCCGGGGGCACCGCACCGCTACCGACCACCTCGGAGCGAGCGCGCTCACGCGGCTTGCGCTGCGCGAGCCACACCCCCGCGAGCACCACGACGGCGCCCACCGGCTCGTGCCACAGCAGCTCCTCGTGGAGCACGAGCACGCCCAGGACCGTCGCGACGATCGGCACCACGTAGGTCACCGACGCCGCGGTGGTCGCGCCCGCGAGCTTCACCACGCGCCAGAAGAGGACGTACGTGAAGCTGGTCCCCAGCACCCCGAGCGCGAGCAGCCCCCACAGCACCTCGGAGTCGAGCGCGAGGGCGCCCTCCGCGGGAGCCGGGGCGGCGAGGGCGAACGGCAACAACAGCACCGCGGAGATCCCGATCTGCACGGCGGAGAGGGTGGTCGGCCCCTCCTTGACGCGCGTGAGCAGCATGCGCGACATCGTCGACCCCACCCCGTAGAACGCGGTCGCGAGCAGCATGAGCGCGGCTCCCCACAGCGGCAGCTCGCTCACGTTCCACGCGCCGAGCAGCACCGCGATCCCCACCGCTCCCACCACCAGGCCCGCGACCTGCGCACGCGTCGCGCGCTCGTGCGGAATGAGGAGCGCGACGAACAGCGCGGTCCACAGCGGCGTGGTGGCGTTGAGCAGGCTCGCCAGGATGGACGTGATGTGCTGCTGGGCAAGCGGGATGAGGACGAACGGCACGGTCGACAGGCCGATCGCCACCACGCCGATGCTCGCGACGTCGCGCCTACTCAGCTGCGGCTTGCGACGGGCCACGAGGAGCATGGCCCACAGCACCACCGCACCGATCAGCACGCGACCGAAGCCCACCTGGGTGGCGGTGAGGCCGCGCAGCGCGAGTGAGATGAACAGGAAGCTTGACCCCCAGGACACCGCGGCGACGATGAACGCGGGCACCCACGCGCGGGCGGGCGCCTGGGTCACGAGACGACTGCCGCGGTGCGGGGGCGCTGTCCCTCGAGCTCGAGCATCGCTGCCTTGGCGCTCGCTCCCCCAAAGCCGTACGACCCAAGCTCGCCGCCCGACTTCACGACCCGATGGCACGGCACGAACGGCGCGAGGTTGTTGCGCGCGCACGCGGTTCCCGCGGCTCTCATCGCGCGCGGGCGGCCCGCGAGCGTCGCGAGCTCCTGGTACGACACCACGGTGCCGCCGGGAACGGCGCGCAGTTGTGCCCACGCCTCCTGGAAGAACGGCCCGCCGTCCTGCGCCGCGGGCACGTCGGTGATCGCGTCGGCGTCGCCCTCAAGCCAGGCTGCAACGGCGGCGGCCACGTCCGGCTGGTCCCCCTCGACCCAGCCGCGCGACTGCAGGCGCGACGGCAGCGCGGAGGCCGTATCGAGCATCGTCCTGAAGCCCGAGGACCGCACCACCCCATCCTCAGGGGTGAGCAGCACGGTCAGGGTGCCGAACGGCGTTTCGTAGGACGCCGCGATGAGCGGTGAGTCGATCATGAGAGCAGGCTACGCCTGGGGTCCGACACCGGTCCGGCGGGATTCGGACACGGCGACGATGCGCGCGGCACCCCTCCCCGAGGAGGGGCGGTCAGGCGAGGGTCAGCGACCCTCTTGTGCCGCGGCGAGCAGCGCCTGGACCTCGGCCTCACGGAAGCGGCGGTGGCCGCCGAGCGTGCGGATCGAGCTCAGCTTGCCGACCTTGGCCCAGCGGGTGACCGTCTTGGGGTCGACGCGAAAAATCGCGGCAACCTCGGATGGCGTGAGTAGCTTCTCCGGCTCGTGAACGGTGTCAGTCATCGTGTCTATCCCTCAGTCGATCGTGGCGCCTCTGGGGGGAGGCCTGGCTGCCGATTGAGACGCCCGACACCTCCGATTATGACGGCGATGGGGCGAGTTTTCCTGTATATGCGATTTGTGTCACATTCGGGCGCGTCGCTGGGGGTGCTGGAGTATCCTGCGCAGGTCGGGTGACCCGCGCGGCACCTCAGGAGGGAAGTCGCGGCGGGCCTGACGCGCGTTGTAAACTGCGGGTCAGGAATGACGACGCGGCGCCCACAGCGAGGCGCGCGAGAGCGGAAGGGACGGCGACATGGGGCGAGGCCGTCAGAAGGCTAAGGACGCGAAGATCGCACGCCAGCTCAAGTACACCAACCACGGAACCGACATCCGTGCGCTTGAGCGCGAGCTGATCTCTCGCGACGGAACCCCGGTGGCTGCCCCCGTCGTGGACGAGCCCGAGGACTACTACGACCGCTGGGCCGACGACGAGGACTGAGTCCTCGCGCTGTCCCGCCTGCTGTCCCCCTTCTCCTCCGCAAGTCACACATCTGACGCCGGGTAGGCGCTGGTTTGTGCTCGCTTCCAGCGTTACGGGTCCCGAGATGTGTGACTTGTGAACGGGTACGGGCGGCGACCGCACGTATGCACAGGCTCGAGTCAGCGCCCGGCTCTCCACAGGTCTGGGTGGGCCGCTCGACGGTGACAGCTCGCGCCGACAAGGTCGGGTCATGGACCTTGCGCGATTCGCCGCCTCGCTCGGAGGAACCGTCGAGCGCTCGACCTTCGCCGCGTTCGGTGTGCCCGGCACGGCACTGACCGCCGCCGTCCGATCCGGCGAGCTGCACCGCGTCCGCCGGGGCTGCTACACGGTTCGGGGCGCGGATCCCGTGCGACGTGCCGAGGTCGCGTGGCAGGGAACGGCCACGTGTGTGACCGAGCTCGATCGTCTGGGCCTGCCCGTCCCGCCTGCCGGAGGCCTCATTCACCTGACGCGTGGATTTCACCGCAGCGAGTCAGGGCGCAACCTCTCGACTCCGGCTCACGTTCGCTGGCACCTCTCGCCCATGGGCAGGCTCCAATGGGTATCACCCGCACTCGCTCTCGACGAGTCCGCGCGGTGCATCGGCCGCGTCGACCAACTGATCGCGCTCGATGCGGCCCTCGCGAAACGCACGGTCACTCTCGACGATGTCGCGGCGTTCGACGTGACATCCCGGCGCCGGCGCGACTGGCTCCTCGCCCTCGCCGACGAACGCACCCAGTCGCCTCCCGAGACGCTCGCGCGGGTGGCGCTCCACGCCGCGAAGATCCCGTTCGAGTTCCAGTACTCCTGGCCAGGCACCGGACGGGTGGACTTCCTCATCGGCGGGCTGTTCGTGGTGGAGGTCGACGGGTGGAGCTACCACTCGGACGACTCGTCGTTCGGTCGCGACCGCGCGAGAGACAGGTCGACGCTCCTGTCGGGTTCCGCGACGATGCGCTACACCGCCTGGGACGTCATCAACCGTCCCGCGCTCATGGTGGATGAGGTGTGGCGGTTCCTCAGGATGCGTCGGGCCATCCCCAGGCCGGCGTGACGATGGCGAGAGTCTCTCGACGTGCAGCTCCCCACTGCGTTCACAAGTCACACATCTCGCGACAGGTGAGCCGCGCATCGTGCGGGATCGCGGACCTACGTGGCGCCAGGTGTGTGACTTGCGAAAGAAGGCGCGCGCGGACAGGCCCCGAGCGGTCTACGCCCGGTAGGTGCCGCTCATCAGCACCGAGCCGCCGTCGACTCCCTTGGCGCCGCGCACCACGTCGGGTCCCACCGGCAGCGCCGGGTCCGTCACCACGGAACCGAGCACCCATGCGGGGACTCCCGCGGCGCCCGAGGCGGCGATGAGGGAATCGGCATCGGACGGCGAGACCACCGCGACCATTCCGATGCCCATGTTGAGCGTCGACTCGAGGTCGTTCCACGGCACGGAGCCGGCGGCCTGCACCACGGAGAACACCGCGGGCAGGTCCCACGCGCCGCGGTCGACCGTCGCCGCGAGGCCGCGCGGGAGCACACGCGCGAGGTTCGCGGCGAGTCCGCCGCCCGTCACATGCGAGAACGCTCGCAACCCAGGAGTCGACGCGGCCAGCGACACGCACAGCTTCGCGTAGATGCGGGTGGGCTCGAGCAGCTCCTCGCCCACGGTGCGGCCCAGCTCAGGGAGCGATGTCGACAGCGACCAGCCGGCGTGTGCGACCACGGATCGCACCAACGAGTAGCCGTTCGAGTGCAGTCCCGAGGAGGCCATCGCGACGACCACGTCGCCGGAGCGCACGCGGTCCGGGCCCAACAGCTCGGAGGCCTCGACCACGCCAATCGCGGCGCCCGCGACGTCGTAGTCGTCCGGCTCCATCACGCCGGGGTGCTCGGCGGTCTCGCCGCCCACGAGCGCCACGCCGGCCATCTCGCAGCCCACGGCGATACCGCGCACGATGTCCGCGATCCGTTCGGGCACCACGCGGCCGCACGCGATGTAGTCGGTCATGACCAGAGGCTTGGCGCCGCACACCACGATGTCATCGACGACCATCGCGACCAGGTCCTGGCCGATGGTGTCGTGCACGTCGAGGGCTCGGGCGATGACGATCTTGGTGCCTACGCCGTCGGTCGAGGAGGCCAGCAGCGGGCGCTCGTACGACTTCAGCGCGGAGGCGTCGAACAGCCCGGCGAACGCGCCCACTCCCCGAGCACCTCGGGTCCGTGGGTGCGCGCGACGGCGGACTTCATGAGCTCGACCGCCTTGTCACCCGCCTCGGTGTCGACGCCAGAGGCGGCGTAGGTGATGCCCTCGGGCGAAGCTGCACTCACGAACGGACCTCCACGGGCTGGGAAACGAGCAGGTGGCGAGCGTCAACGGGCGGCTCGACCGGGTAGGTGCCGGTGAAGCACGCGGTGCACAGGCGCGACTCGGCCTGCTCCGTCGCGGCGAGCATGCCCTCGAGCGAGATATGGCCCAGGGAGTCGGCGCCGATCTGGTCGCGGACCTCGTCGAGGCTGTGGCCCACCGCCGCGAGCTCGTCGCGCGTCGGGAAGTCGATGCCGTAGAAGCACGGCCACTGCACGGGCGGCGACGAGATCCGCACGTGGACCTCCGCGGCGCCGGCCTCGCGCAGCATCGCGATGAGCGCGCGCTGCGTGTTGCCACGCACGATCGAGTCGTCGACCACCACGAGGCGCTGCCCCGCGATGACCTCGCGCAGCGGGTTGAGCTTGAGACGGATGCCCAACTGGCGCAGCGTCTGCGACGGCTGGATGAACGTGCGACCCACATACGAGTTCTTCACGAGCCCCTGGGCGAACGGGATGCCCGAGGCCTGCGCGTAGCCCACCGCCGCCGGCGTGCCGGACTCGGGCACGGGGATGACAAGATCCGCCTCAACCGGGTGCTCGGCGGCGAGCGTGCGCCCCATGGCGAGGCGCGCCGCCTGCACCGACCGGCCCGCGATGGTGGTGTCGGGTCGCGCGAGGTACACGTACTCGAAGATGCAGCCCTTCGGGTCGGCCGCGGCGAAGCGCTGCGACCGCACCCCGGACTCATCGATCACGAGCAGCTCGCCCGGCTCGACCTCGCGCTCGAGGCGCGCACCCACGATGTCGAGCGCCGCGGTCTCCGATGCCACCACCCAGCCGCCGCTGGGCAGCGCCCCGTACACGAGCGGCCTGATCCCCTGGGGATCGCGTGCGGCGTACATGCGGTGCTCGTCCATGAAGACGAACGAGAACGCGCCGCGCAGCTGCGGGAGCAGGTCGAGAGCGACCTCCTCGAGGCTGTCGAAGCCCGTGGCACCCAGGAGCGCCGTCACGATCGCGGTGTCGGTCCCTTTGCCGCCGCTCAGGTCGAGGCGCTTGGCCATGCCCTCACGCGAGGCGAGGAGGTCGAGCAGCTCGGGCACGTTCGTGAGATTGCCGTTGTGGCCCAGCGCGACCGTGCCGTGGGCCGTGGGACCGAGGGTGGGCTGGGCGTTGGCCCACACCGAGGCACCGGTGGTCGAGTAGCGCGTGTGGCCCACCGCCATGTGCCCTTGGAGTGCCTCCAGCGCGCCCTCGTCGAAGACCTGCGACACGAGTCCCATGTCCTTGAAGACCAGGATGTTGTCGCCGTTCGACGTCGCGATTCCCGCGGACTCCTGGCCGCGGTGTTGGAGCGCGTAGAGACCGAAGTAGGCGAGCTTCGCGACCTCCTCGCCCGGCCCGAACACGCCGAACACGCCGCACGCGTCCTGCGGCGCCTTCTCGCCCGGCATGAGTTCGTGGCCGAGCAGCCCGTCCCCGCCGCGTCGCGGCGTGAGGGGGTGCCGTCGGGGCGGCGAGCGGTCATCGGTTACCTTCCGGACGTGGGGACGATGCTCGATCGAGCCCGCGATCAAGAGACGTGGCGAGGGCGCCGCCCACCAGGGCGCCGATCAGGCCGAGCCCCAGCGTGAGGACGACGAAGACCATGAAGCGGCCCACGCCGGTCGAGTTCGGCAGGAAGAGCGCCAACAGCATCGACACGAGAATCCCGATCGCCACGCCGGTGCCGATGAACCGACCGAACAGCGGTGACCGGCGCACGCGCACCGGGGTCGCCACGGTCTCAAGGTTCTCCGGCACGGGCTGCTCGGAGGAGGCGGTGGCGTTGTCGTACTCGGGGGCGTCGCTCACGGGCCAATTCTAGGCGGTGGCGGCGCGGGGCGGGGACGGCGATCAACGGGGCCGGGAGCCGCTTGGCCCCCGACCCCGCTCGGTCCCCCTCAATGCCCGTCAGCCCTTGGTGGAGCCGGCGAGCAGACCGCGTACGAAGTACCGCTGCAGCGAGAAGAACACGATGAGCGGCACGATGATCGAAACGAAGGCGGCCGCGGTGAGCAGTTGCCAGTCGGAGCCGCGGTCGCCCGCGAACTCCGCGAGTCGCTGGGTGAGCGGCGCCGTGCGAACAGTGCCGCCCGAGAACACCAGCGCGACCAGCAGGTCGTTCCACACCCACAGGAACTGGAAGATCGCGAGCGACGCGATGGCCGGCAGGGACAGCGGCAGAACGATCTTGGTGAACGTCTGGGTGTGGCTCGAGCCGTCGACCTTGGCGGCCTCCATGATGTCGCGCGGGATCTCCGAGATGAAGTTGTGGAGCAGGAAGATCGCGAGCGGCAGGCCGAAGATCGTGTGAGCGACCCACACGGCGGCAAACGTGCCGGAGATGTCGATCCAGTCGTAGTTGAAGATGCGCAGCAGCGGGATGAGCGCCATCTGCAGCGGCACGATCTGCAGGGCGAACACCGCAACGAACATCCACGACGCCCCCTTGAACGGGATCCACGCGAAGGCATACGCGGCCATGAGGGCGAGCACCAGCGGGAAGATCGTGCCGGGAATCGCGATCACGATCGAGTTCACGAAGTACTGGCCGAGGCTCGCGGAGGAAGCTCCGGACTCGAACAGAATCGTGTTGTAGTTGTCGAAGGTCCATCCCCAGTTCTCGAAGATGGTCCACCAGCCGGTGGTCTTCACCTCGCGCTCGGGACGGAACGATGAGATCGCGAGGCCGAAGACCGGGATGGTCCACAGGGTCGCGATGACGATCGCCGCGATGGTGGCGCCGCGCGACGTGAGCCGTGTCTTGACGCGCTTGGCCTTCTTGGGCTCGGTGGGGGTGAGGTCGGGATCCTCGACGGTCTTGGGGGCGGTGGGCACGGACATCAGCGCGCCTCCTTGTGCTGACGAAGGACTCGGACGTTGTAGATGATGATCGGGATCACCATGACGAACAGCACCACCGCGAGCGCGGCACCGATCGACGGCTGACCCAGCCGGAAGGCCCTCGAGTACATCTCGTTGGCGACCACCGAGGTCTCGAACTGACCACCGGTCATGGTGCGCACGATGTCGAAGACCTTGAGCGTCGCGATGGTGATGGTGGTGACCACGACCACGAGCGATCCGCGGATCCACGGCACCGTCACCGACCAGAAGCGCTGCCACGCGCTCGCGCCGTCGAGCGACGCGGCCTCGTGGAGTTCGGCGGGCACCCCTTGATGGCCGCGGACAGCACGACCATCGCGAAACCGGTCTGAATCCAGATCATCACGATGATCAGGAAGAACGTGTTCCCGGGTGGGGTGTTGAGGAACTGCTGCGGCTCCTGACCGAACCACACGAGCACCTGGTTGAGGAATCCGATTTGGTCGAAGCCCTCGGCGCGGTACTCGTACATGAAGCCCCAGATGATCGACGCGCCCACGAAGGAGATCGCCATGGGCATGAACACCAGGGACTTGAGGACCTTCTCGCCCTTGGAGCGGTCGATGAAGACCGCATACGCAAGGCCGATGATTGTCGCGCCGAGCGGCACCAGGATCACCCAGATGATGGTGTTGCGCAGCACCGTCGTCATCACGGGATCCGTGAAGATCGTGACGAAGTTGTCGAAGCCGTTCCAGGTGCCGTCGTCCGCGGTCATCGACTGGCGGATGGTCTGGATCGCGGGCCACACGAGGCCGAAGATCAGCAGCAACAGGGCGGGGGCCACGAAGAGCCCCAACTGGATCGCGTCGCGGCCGCGCTTGGGCGCCTTGTCCGCGAAGAACATCAGCAGGCCGACCACGGCGAGGAAGATCGCGACGGCGATGAGCGCCCCGCCGACCTTCCCGCCGGACTCGGCCCAGAAATTGTCGGAACGCATCGGCAACTGCAGTGCGGGGGCCATCACCGTCGACAGCATCGTCGACTCCTCTCTCCACGGACGGACGGTGCCGGTCGGGAGACCCGACCGGCACCGCACTCAGACATCACGGCCAGGTTGCGTCGATCTCCGACGTGACCTGCTCGGTGGTCTTGGTTCCGTTCACCCAGTCCACCATGCCGGTCCAGAAGGACGCCGCACCCACGGCCGCGGGCATGAGGTCCGAGGCGTCGAAGCGGAAGATGGTGTCGGGGTTCTGCAGGATCTCGACCGCCTGCTGGCCGATCGGCGAGCTGGCGTTGGCGGGGTCGAGTCCCTGGTTGGCGGAGATGACGCCGCCGAGCGAGACGCGGATGTTGGCCCACGTGTCCGAGGACATGAAGGTCTGCAGCGCGACCGTGGCGGGGTCGTCGTTGAAGGCGGCCACGAACTCGCCACCACCGGTCACCGCGGCGGGGTCACCCTCCGCGACGGGCGGGGTGATGAAGGCCCACACGTCGCCGTCCTCGGCAACCGTGGTGCCCTCGGGCCACTGTGCCTCGTAGAACGAGGCCTGGTGGTGCATCGAGCAGTTGCCATCGAGGATCGGCAGGCCGCCGTCGTTGAACGACGTCGAGATGATCGACTCCGGTCCGCCGAGTCCGCCGTTGACGTACTCGGGGTTGAGGGCGATCTCGCCGAACGTGTCGAACGCTCCCTGGATCTCGGGGGAGGCGAAGGGCAGCTCGCCGGCGACCCACTGGTCGTAGGCCTCGGGTCCGGCCTGGCGAAGGACGATGTCCTCGATCCAGTCCGTGCCCGGCCAACCGGTCGCGTCACCCGACTCGAAGCCGATGCACCACGGACGGTACTGCGTGTTGTCCGCTCCGTCCGCGGCCATCTGCGCGGTGAGCTCCATCATGGCGTCCCACGTCGTGGGCACCTCATAGCCCTTCTCCGCGAACTCCGAGGGCGAGTACCAGACCCAGCCCTTGACGGAGGCCATGAGCGGGGCGGCGTAGAAGACGTCGTCGAACGTGCCGTAGCCCTTCCAGCTCTCGGACCAGAACTCGTCGACGTTGGCCTCGACCGCGTCGGGGGCCTCCATGACGTGTCCCGCCTCGACCAGGCGAGCCAGCAGACCGGGCTGCGGAATGATCGCGATGCCCGGAGGGTCGCCCGCCTCGACGCGGACGTTGATCTGGGTCTCAAACTCCTGAGTACCCACGTAGTCGACCGTGATGCCGGTGCACTCCTCGAACTGCTCGAAGGACGTCACCAGGTCGTCGGCCTCGCGTTCCTGGATGGTCGAGTAGACCTGAACGGTCTCGCCCTCGTGCATGCCGTAGTCGGCGTAGTCCTCACAGCCCTCGGCCATGGTTCCGCCGCCGCCGCTCGTGGACCCGCCCTCGGGGTCGTCGCCACCGGAACATCCGGCGAGCACCAGGCCACCCAGCGCGAGCGCCGTGACCGGGAGGATGAAACGTCGATTCATGTGTACTGCGCCTCCTCGTCGTTGAGAAACGCCCCCGGCACACCGCGGAATGCGATGACCGGGGAGCGGCGCCCGCACCGTGAGGAGTATGCGTCCTCATCGACGCAAGCGCTTGCAATCGAACGTAGCCCGGCACGCGCGCGACCCGCAACCGGTGCACCGACTCGCCGCCGAATCGTTACCCGCGTGTGACCTGGGGCGATGCGGTCGCACCCGCGCGTGCCGCGCTACGGTGAGCGCCATGGAGTGGCTCGCGTGGTCGGTGGCGGCGGTGAGCGCCGTCGCGGCCGCCATCCTCGCGGTGGCTCTGGGGCGCTCGCGCCGCCGTGCCGCCGCTGCTGAGCGTCGCCATCGGTCGGACGACTCCGCGGCCATCGCGCTCGCCGCTTCCAACGAGCGCGCCCGCATCGCGCGCGAGATGCACGACGTCGTCGCGCACACCCTCTCGGTGGTCGTGGCCCAGGCCGACGGCGGCCGCTTCGCCGGTCGCACGGATCCCGCGGCGGCACTCACGAGCCTCGACACCATCGCGGACGTCAGCCGTGCCGCTCTCACCGAGATGCGCGCGCTCCTGGGCGTGCTGCGTGAGGGAGACACCGAGGCCGCGCTGGGTCCGCAGCCCTCGCTCGCGGACATCCCCGCGCTCGTCGCGTCCATCCGCGAGGGCGGCCTCGAGGTCTCGTACATCACCACCGGAACCCCCGCCCGCTGCCGATCGGCGCGGGACTGGCGGCCTACCGCATCGTCCAGGAGGCCCTCACGAACGTGCTCAAGCACGCGGGCCCGCACGTGACGGCGTTCGTCCAGCTGCGCTGGGAGGACGATGCCCTGGTGGTCACGGTGTCCGACGACGGCAGGGGCGCGGCGTCGGTGGGCGACGGCGCCGGTCTGGGCATCGCGGGCATGGTCGAGCGCGCGACGGTCTTTGGCGGGGCGCTCACCGCGGGCCCGCGCGCCGGCGGCGGCTACCTGGTCCGCGCGCGCCTGCCTCTCACACCGCGCACGGCGACCACGACCGCACCCGCCACGACCCTCGAGGAGGACGCATGATCCGGGTCGCGCTGGTCGACGACCAACAGCTCATCCGCGCGGGCTTCCGCATGGTGATCGACTCCCAGCCGGACATGGAGGTGGTCGCGGAGGCCGGCGACGGGGCGGCCGCCATCGCGACGCTCGCGGCGCTCGACCCGCCGGCCGACGTCGCGCTCGTCGACGTCCGCATGCCCGGCGTGGACGGCATCGCGGCGTGCGAGGCCCTCACCGCCACGTCTCCCACGAGGGTGATCATCCTCACCACGTTCGACCTCGACGAGTACGTGGTCGCGGCGATCCGCGTGGGCGCCTCGGGCTTCCTGCTCAAGGACGCCCCTCCCGAGGACCTACTGGCCGCGGTGCGGACCGTGCACGCGGGCGACGCGGTGATCGCGCCCTCGTCGACCAAGCGGTTGCTCGCGCGGGTCGCCGCGCTTCCCGACCGGCGCGAGGCCGCAGAGGAGGATGAGCGACTGAGCGCCTTGACGGATCGCGAGCGCGAGGTGCTCACGCTGATGGCACGCGGGCTGTCGAACCAGGAGATCAGGGCGGAGCTGTTCCTGGCCGAGCCGACCGTCAAGACGCACGTGGGTCGCGTGCTCGCGAAGCTCGGGGCGCGCGACCGCGTGCAGGCCGTGGTGATCGCATACGAGGCCGGGCTGGTGCGCCCCCACCACTGACGCGTCATACCCGGGTATCACCCCAGGTCCATGCCGGGGGACGATGCCCTGCGCGCCCGGGTGCCGATAGTTTCGCTGGCATGGACATCCCGGAGGACCAGCCGCTCGCGCTGCGAGCGCGCGGGCTGACGAAGGCATACGGACGCGGCGCGGCGCGCGTGGTCGCGGTCGACCACGTGGACCTCGACGTCCCCTCGGGCGTGCTCACCGCCGTCATGGGGCCGTCGGGCTCGGGAAAGACCACGCTCGTGCACCTGCTCGCGGGGCTCGATCGTCCCGACGCCGGTGACGTGTGGGTGGGCGGCGAGCGCATCACGGCGATGCGCGACCGCGAGCTCGCGCGGGTGCGCGGGCGGATCGTCGGATTCGTGTTCCAGGGCTTCAACCTGTTGCAGACCATGACCGCGCGAGAGAACATCCTGCTCCCCCTGCGCCTCAACGCGCTGCCGCACGACGAGGACTGGCTCGACTCTCTCGTGACGATGCTCGGGATCGGGCGCGAGCTCGAGCGGCGCCCGTACGAGATGTCGGGCGGCCAGCAGCAGCGCGTCGCGATCGCCCGCGCGCTCATCACCCGCCCGCGCATCGTCCTCGCCGACGAACCCACGGGCAACCTCGACACCCATGCGAGCGCCGAGATCCTCGCTCACCTGCGTCAGTCCTGCCGCGAGCTCGGGCAGTCCGTGGTGATGGTCACGCACGACCCGACCGCGGCGTCCTACGCCGGCCGCGTGCTGCTCTTCGCGGACGGCAAGGTCGCCGGCCACGTCACCGATCCCACGCCCGATGCGGTGCTCGCGGGCCTCGACGCGCTCGCGGGGGTCGAGCGGTGAGGCGCACGGCGGCGATCATCGCGGGCGCCGCGGCGTTCGCATTCATGCTGCTCACCGTGCCGTGGAACCTCGAGGCATGCGTCGCCGGATGCGCGGGCGAGGAGACGTCGCTGTTTCCCGATGTCGCGCTCCTCCGCGTGTACCTGGTCGAGGCGCTGGTCCTCGCGACCATCCTCGCGCTCATCCTGGTGCCCGTGCTCGGCATCCGGAACGCCGCGGCCCCCGAGGAGTCCGCGGTGCGCGCGGCACTCGGCGAGACCACGCACGCGAGCCTGGGGCGCGCACTCGTGATCGGGCTGCGCGACGGCGCCACGGCGGTCGCCTTCGCGTACGTCATCGCGGGCACCCTGCACGTCGGCATCGAGGTGAGCCGCGGCTGGGAGCCGTTCTCAGCGTCGGCGGACGCATGGCAGATGCGCCTCGTCGAGGCGTTTGCGGCGGTCGTCGCGCTCACCGTCGCGCACGGCGTGGTCGCGCTGCGCCGCCGCGGCACCCCGGTCGACCGCCTCCACGCCGACTCACGCCGCCAGGCCACGGGCATGCCGCGCCGCGGCGCGCTCGCCGTCGCGGTCGTGGGCGCCCTCGCGGCCGGGGTGGTCGTGGGCCTCGCCGCCTCGCACGGGACGATGCCGGGGTACAGGGTCACCAACGCCGCCGGCATCGCGGTGGGCATCGCTTGGCTCGCGAGCGTGGCCCTCGCCTTCGGGGTCGCCCTGCCGTGGGCGCGCGTGCTCGCGGTGCGGACGCTGGCGGCCGCCTCGCGCACGGTCGCGGGCTTCGGCGCCACCCGCGTGGGCGCGGTGCTCGACGCCCGTTCGCGCACGGGCTCGCGCGCCATGGGACGCGCGGTGGTCGCGCTGGGCGGACTCGCGTTCATGTGGACGGCTTTCGTCACCAGCAACCCAGGGATCGAGCAGTCCGATCGCTACTTCGGCTCGTTCTTCGTCTGGGGTGACCACGACCGGCAGGAGACGGCCGCGCGGCTCGACCGGATCGAGGGCGTGGCCACCGTGATCGTCGCGCCGGCCGCACATGTCGCGTCGACGTGGAAGACCATCGTCGCGGTGGAGCCCGAGCGGCTGCGGGCGGTCGACCCCGAGCTCGCCGAGGCCCTCACGCGGCACCCGGGAGCGGCCGCCGCAGGGAGGATCACGAGTGTCACCGACCTCGGCGTGGGCACCGCCGTCCCCACGGGCATCGTCCCGTGCGCCACGTGCACCGATGCGTATGTGGACGCCACGCCCGCCTGGGAGCGCGCGGCCGACCGCACGGCCTACCTGATCTATGTGTCCGACACCGCGGATCTCACGGCCGTCGCCAGCGGCATGGACGGCGTCTCACGCACCGGCGGCGACGACGCGGGCTTCGGGATGAGCGTTCCCGCCTCGACCGACTCCGGCGGGTTCACCGACATGCTGCTGAGCCTTCTCGGAGGGGGAATCGTGCTCGCGATTCCCATGGCGGCGCTCGCGCTTGGCGTGATTCGTGCCGGCGCGCGTGAGGCGGCGACCATGGCCGCGCTGGGGGCGGATGCCCGCTCACAGCGCTGGGCCATCACGCTCGAGGTGTGGGCGGTGGGCGCGGTCGCGGTCGGCGTGGGCACGGTCGCGGGTGCGGCGGTGCGGATCGTGATGACCATGCTCGAGCGGGCGCGCGTATCCCTGACCGGGGTGATCACCGACACCTACATCGGGGCTGGCCTCGACTCCGTGAACGGGACCGCGGCACTCGCGGGTGCGGTCGGGTTCACCGCGGTGTTCGGCGCGGTGGCGACGCTGGGGGCATGGATGGTCCGCCTCGAGACACCCGCGCAGGCGATGCATGAGGGGCTCGTGGGGGTGGCGCGATGATCGGGCGCCTGATGAGGGAGCAGGCCCGCGCGCATCGGGCCTACCTCGCGTGGACGGGCGCCCTGCTCACGCTCACCGTCGCTCTCGCCGCCTTCGCGGCGCTCGACGTCGTTCAGCAGTCGGCGATTCACGCCTATGCGACCGACGCGCACGGTACCGAGGGCGCGACCACGGTCGGGTTCATGGTCGGGCGGGACGTCCCCGACGCGGTCGCGCCCGATCGCTTTGAGGGGGCCTTCGCGGCGGCCGAGCAGTCCGGCGCGCGCCCGACCGCCACTCTCGAGCTGTGGAACCTGTCGCTCACGAACGCCGACGGCGAGCAGTCGACGGCGTGGGAGGCACTCGCACCCGTGGTGGGGTCGCGCGGAGACCTTGACTGGGACCGCGTCCTGCTCGGGGGCACGCCTCCCGTTCCGGGAGAGATCGTCGTGGACGCGGCGTGGGCCGAGCGCGCCGGCGTGGTCATCGGGGACTCGGTGCCGCTCTCCACGGGAGAGTGGGAGGGGGCGCCGGAGGACCTGGGCGCGCGCACGGTGTCGGGACTGCTGCGGTCGGGACTTGAGGGGCGCTATGACCTGCGGGTGGCCGCGGGCGTGCTGGCGTGGGACGACGCGGTCGACCTCCATGGCCAGACGCCTCCTCAGTTCTCGGACGACGCGGGCGCGCCGCTCGACCTTGCCTATGTCCAGGTCGCGACCCGTCAGCCGAGCGCGGACATCGCGGCGCTGGGCCAGCGGAGCAGCCCCTGGGTGGGAGACCTGCAGGAGGCGACAGTCCAGGTCGCGGGACTCGCGGCGGGGGTCCTGGTGGTCGGGCTCATCGGGATCGCGATGACCGTCGGACGCGCGCGGGCGCAGTCACGCTCGCAGTGGATCGCGACCGCGCGCGTGTTGGGCGCCCGCGGCCACCACGTCGCGGCCGCAACGCTGGGTGAGGTCGCGCTCACAGGTTTGCTCGCGGGTCTCGCGGGCACGGCGATCGCCGCCGCCGCGCACGCCGTGGCGTGGTCTGCCTTTGCCTCGTCACATCCGCTGGCGCTGCTCCCCCGGGGCTCACGTGGCCGGGCTGGCTGCTCGCGGGCGCGGTGGGATTCGGCGTCGTGCTGGCCGCGGCGCTCGGTGCCCTGCCCGCCTTCTGGGCGTCGCGCGTCACCCCCGTCGCCGCCCTCAAGCCCGTCTCGCCCGTGACCGAGGCAGAGCTCTCGCGGCGCATCTCTCCCGCATGGATCTACGGGCTGTGGGGCGCGCTGGTGGCGGTGCTGATCGTCCTGAGCCAGACCGGTGAGGGGCCGGGCGGGGACGGGACGTCACCCTGGCTCGGTCTGGTGTGGATCACCGCGGGCGCCGCGACGATCGCCTCCGTCGCCATGCTCGCGGAACTCAACAGGGGAATCGTCAGGGGTCTCGGGAGCCGGCTGCGGCGCTCGAGGCGGCCGTGGGCGCTCGCCGCAGGCGACGCGCTGACGGGTCACCCACGCCAGGCGGCCGTGCCCGCGACGGTCATGTCGGTCGCGGGTCTGGCGTTCGGGGTCATCACCGTGTGGCTCTCGCTCGCGATGTGGGCGGACGCGCTCATGACGTTCGAGCCTGGAAGCTCTGCCTTCGACAGCCCCGTGGCGCTCCCGCCGCGCCTGGGTCCTGGAGGCGTGAACGCGACGCCGCTCCTCGTGGCCGCAACGTTGACGTTCACCATGCTCGCCCTCGCATCCTTCGCCGCCTTTGTCGCATCGCGTCAGGCGACGGCCCAGGACGACGATGCCCGGTCCGCGCTCGGACTGACCGCTCGGAACGCGCGCATCGCGGCGTCGGCGCACTTCGCGCTTCCCCTGCTCAACGGCCTCGCCGCCGGGCTCGCCCTGGGTGCGCTGCTCGCGGTGGGCACGTTCCGTGGATCCGTCGCTGTCGACGCCGAGGGCGGCTCCGTGGTGGCCGGATGGACGTGGGCCGCCCAGCATGCGGGCCACGCGGTCCTTCCGCTGCTCGCGGTCACGCTGGTTGGAACGGCCACCATCGCGATCGCCGCCGCGGTGGTGGCGGCCTTGCGCCCGGCGCGCTCCTCACGCGGCGGCACGCTACAGCGCGAGCGGCAACAGGTCTGACAGGTCCGACCTCTCCCCCGACGCGTCGACGCTGCCCGCGGCCACGGCATCGTCCCACCGCACCGCGCCCGTCACGAGGCCCAGCCACACGTCGGGCGCCATCTCGACCACGGCGGGAGGCGTGCCGCGACGATGGACCGAGCCCTCGATGCACTGCACCGCCCCGAAGGGCGGCACGCGCACCTCGAGCGAGCGCCCGGGCGCGATGGCGGCGAGCTCCTCGAGGCTGAAGCGCACGGCCGTCGCCGTCAGGCCGCGCTCGACATCGCCCGCGGCGGAGAGCGCCGACCACTGGGCGACGGCCTCGCGGCCGGCGGCAACGGGAATCCTGCGACGCGGAGGCATCGTCCTCAAGCGAAGCGCGCGGGAAGCGGCGCCTGCCAGGCCTCGGTGAGCTCCGCCAGCGAGACATCGAACTGACCCTGGACCTCGAGCACGTCTCCGCCGGTCACGCCGACTCGCGCGAACGGCACGCCGCGGGCCTCAAGCATCGCGGTGAAGCGCGGCTCCTCGGTGCGCGGCACCGTGAGCAGCGCGCGCCCCTGGGACTCCGAGAACAGCACCTGCGCTGGGGTGAGCCCGTCGCGCTCGCAGACCTCGTCGAGCACGATCCGCGCGCCCACGCCGTAGCGCAGCGCGCCGTATGCGGCCGCGGCGGCGAGTCCACCCTCGGACACGTCGCGCGCGGCATCGACCAGCCCGTCGCGCGAGCACGCGATGAGGATCTGGGCGAGCTCCCGCTCCCACGCGAGGTTCACGCGCGGGGGCAGTCCGCCCAGGTGGCCGTTGACGGCGGCGAGCTCGCTGCCGTCGAGCTCGCGGCGCGTCTCGCCCACGAGGAAGAGCAGCTGTCCCTCCTCGCGCCAGCCGCTGGGGACAGCGCGGGCGACGTCGTCGAGGATCCCCAAGATGCCGACGATTGCGGTGGGGTTGATCGAGCTGTCGATCCTGCCCGGCTCACCCGTGCCGTTGTAGAGGCTCACGTTGCCGCCGGTGACGGGCACGCCCAGCTCCTGGCAGGCATCGGCGAGGCCGCGGATCGCCTCCGCGAACTGCCACATCGAGTCCGGGTCCTCGGGCGAGCCGAAGTTGAGACCGTCGGTGACCGCGGTGGGCTCGGCGCCCGTGATCGCGACGCCACGGTAGGCGGCCGCGACGCTCTGACGCGCACCCTCGTAGGGGTCGAGCTTGGTGAAGCGGTCGTTGGAGCGGGTCGCGATCGCGACGCCGCGGCCGGTGGACTCGTCGATGCGGATCACGCCGGCGGCGTCGGGCCGCGAGGCCGCAGTGTTGCCCTGCACGTAGCGGTCGTACTGGCTGGTAATCCAGTCACGCGCGGCCATGTTGGGGCTGCTGAGGAGCGTCACGAAGGACTCGCGGAGCTCGGCGGCGGTGGCGGGAAGCGGGAACGATGCCCGATCCGCCTGGAGAGTGTCCATCCACGAGGGGCGGTGGTAGGGCCTGTCGTAGACGGGGCCGTCGTGCGCGACCGTGCGCGGGTCGACGTCGACGATTCGCTCGCCGTGGTGGTCGATCGTGAGGCGGCCCGAGTCGTTGACCTCGCCCACGACCGAGCTCTCGATGTCCCACTTCCCGGTGATCGCGAGGAACTCGTCGAGCTTCTCGGGCCGGACCACGGCCATCATGCGCTCCTGCGACTCCGACATCAGGATCTCGCCGGCATTGAGGCTCGGGTCGCGCAGCAGGACATCGTCGAGCCACACGTGCATGCCGCCCGAACCGTTGCTCGCGAGCTCGCTCGTCGCGCACGAAATGCCTGCGGCGCCCAGGTCCTGGATGCCCTGCACCACGTCCGCCGCGAAGAGCTCGAGGCAGCACTCGATGAGCACCTTTTCCATGAACGGGTCGCCCACCTGGACGCTGGGACGCTTTGCGGGAACGCCGTCCTCGAAGGTCTCCGACGCGAGGATGCTCGCCCCGCCGATTCCGTCGCCGCCGGTGCGGGCGCCGAAGAGCACGACCTTGTTTCCCACGCCCTCGGCGGACGCGAGGTGGATGTCCTCGTGCTTCATCGCGCCCACGCACAACGCGTTGACGAGGGGGTTGCCCTGGTAGCACGAGTCGAAGCGCGCGCCGCCGCCCACGTTGGGCAGACCGAGCGAGTTGCCGTAGCCCCCACGCCGGACACGACGCCGTGGACCACACGGCCCGTGTCGGGGTGGTCGATGTCGCCAAAGCGGAGCTCGTCCATCACCGCGACCGGACGTGCGCCCATCGCGAGGATGTCGCGGACGATTCCGCCGACTCCGGTCGCGGCGCCCTGGTAGGGCTCCACATAGGACGGGTGGTTGTGCGACTCGACCTTGAACGTCACGGCCCAGCCGTCGCCGATGTCGACCACGCCGGCGTTCTCGCCGATCCCGACCATGAGGCGTTCCTTCATCTCCGGCGTGGTCTTCTCGCCGAACTGACGCAGGTGCACCTTGGAGGACTTGTAGCTGCAGTGCTCCGACCACATCACGGAGTACATCGCGAGCTCCGCGTTGGTGGGACGGCGGCCCAGGATGTCGCGGATGCGCTGGTACTCACCGGCCTTGAGGCCGAGGTCGCCCCACGGCTGCTCCTGGTCGGGCGTGGCGGCCGCATGCTCAACGGTGTCGAGGTGGGCGGCGGACTGGGCGGGGGCGTCGAACGGGTCGGGCGCGTCGGTCATGAAGTCCTCGAAGGTGAGACGGAAGGAGCCGGCGGATATGGGGCAATCCTACCGGCGCAGGGGTGACCGGCTGGCCCCGCTCCCGCCCCCGCGGCTCCGCCACACGCGGTGAGCGCAATGGGACGCTGGTGGTCGCTTTCACGAGGTCGCGGCCTCCCATGGGACGCTCACCGTCGCCACAGTGGAGCGCCGTGTGGCGGAGCCGCGGGATGTGAGGGACGTCGCCGCCGCTACGGCACGACGATCGGCACCTCGACCACCGCGTCGGGCGCCACGAGCACCACGTCCTCGACCTCCCCACACATGCCGGTCCACGCGTCCGCGAGCGCGGCGTCGGACGCCACGGCGGTGTCGAGGACGCGGCCCATGACGGGCGGCTCACTCCTGTCGTCGTGATCGATCACGATGCCTGGGGCCGCACGCAGTTCGACCGGCACCCGCGACTCGCCGCCCATCGGCGCCGTGATAGTCGCGCCCCACCCCTCGACGAGCAGCAGGCCGGCGACGGCGCCGCCGTCCGACAGGGTCGCGGTCGGGCACGCCGTGAACATCCCGCGCGACGCCGCATCGGCTCCCGTCGCCACGGCCGCGGCCACGCCCGTCCATGCGTCCGCGGCGTAGGTGGGCACCTGCGCGGGCCGGTCCCATACGGTCGCGACCCCGACCACCGCGAGCGCGAGGCCCGCAAGCACGATCCCCGCGATCGCGGCGCGCTTGGTCGGAGAGTCGTGGCGCGGACCCGAGTCCCCCGTGAGCGACGTCCCCGCCGCACCGGCCGTCTCCTTCGCCGATCCGTTCATCCCTCTACCCCCACCTCTCCACCCGCGAGACCCCCGGTGCCGCGATCGCTATGGCCTCTACCTCGCCGCACGCGTCGGTCCACGACCGCGCGACCACGGCATCGGCCGGATCCTCGAGGTCGAGCATGCGGCCCTCAACCGTCACCTCACTCGCCTCAGGGTTCGCTTCGAGGATTGCACCCTCGGGCCCGCCGTAGAGGCGCGGGTAGTGGTCTCCAGAAACAAAGCCCGAGACGGACGGCCAGGAGCCGGTCCACGAGCTCGCGACCATCACCCCGATATGGCCGCCGTCGAGCGATCTCGCGCGCGGACACATGGTCTGAGGCACCACGAGCTCGAGCGTCAGGCCCTCGGCCACCGGCTCCGCCTCGCCCGACCATGCGGTCGCGGGATACGTCGGCAGCGCGGCATCGGACCATTCGACCGAGCCGAACACGCGCCCCGCGACGCCCGTGCTGAAGAGAATGAGCGCGACGCTCACACTCACGACGATGATGCCCGCGAGCGCGGCATGCCTCACCGGCGCGTCGGTGCGCCCCTGCGATGGTGCCCCCATGAACGCATTGTGCACCTTGGTGACCATATTCACCAGGGACTTTGGAGAGCGACCGGTGCGTCGCCGCTCCGCCTCACCTCAGCGCGTCGGCCACCGCATCCGCGAGAGAGTCGGCCGCGAGGCCCGGCGCGTGGACGTGAACGGCCTCGGCGTCCTCCCACAGCACGCGGTCCACGCCGGGCAGCTCGCCCGCGGCGTTCGCGACCGCCTCCATGCGGTCCTGCGTGAGGGTCTCGACCAGCCGCGGATGAAGCGCCACCGTGTACGTGTAGTCGTCGAGCCACGGCGTCTGGACCGTCACCGTCGCGTCGAAGCCGTCGACCTCGAGCACGCGCGTCGCGAGGTCCTCGGCCTTGCCCAGCCTCTCGAGGAACGGTGCGCGCAAGAGCAGTCCGCGCCGGTCGTCCTCGCTCAGCGGGGCATCGTCGGGCCGTGCGGGCAGCTCGCTGCGTGCGGCCCTGCGCAGCTCGGACAGCACCTCGACCGTCAGCATCCCCGGCGCCCATACCTCGAGCAGATGGTGGCTGCGGAACGCGACGCGGGTGATGCCGGGCGCGGCATCGGCCGCCCGCAGGAAACGCAAGAGCGCGGGCTCGTCGATCGCGCCCGCCGCGAGCATCACGATCGCGTGGTGCGTCGCGTCCGACGGCGTGCCGGGCGCATGGCCCGGCCCGGCATCGTGCACCACGAGGCCGGGGTCGCCCTCCTCCAGAGGACCGAGCGCCGCGGACGGCGGCACCTGCGGGATCTCGCTGGGACGCTCGACGCGCCTCAGCAGTCCGCCGCGAGGGATGAAGGACTCGCGCACGTCACGCGGGGTGTCGAATGCCTCGTAGGTCAGCGTGCCGGGCGAGCCGAACCATCGCAGCACGTCCTCGACCGTGTCCCACGCCGCGCGCCCCTCCCCCATGGCCGCGAGCGCGAACGGCAGTGCGGCGATGGGCGGCCCGTCGGGTCCCAGGATCGGGTCCAGGTAGGTCGGCGAGCCCTCCCTGCGGTCGAGCAACCACTCGAGCGGGCGGTGGTCGTCCGCGAGCCCACCCAGGTAGACGAGCAGTCCGTCGATGAGCGCGGCGCCGTGCATCGTGAGGGACTGGCCGAGCTCGCTGCGGTACGCCCAGTCGGGCCTGACCGCCGAGCGGTCGCGGCGCAGGTCGCGCACGGCCCAGTCGATCGTGGGCCGCAGCTCCGCCGGCGTGAATCGAAGGTCGTGGCCCGTCGCCTTGCGCACCTGCGTCGCGAGGTACGCGCTCGAGCGTGGGCTCGCGACCAGCCACTGCGTGAACCAGGCATCCGCCTCGTAGAAGCGCCGCGAGTCGCCGTCACCCGTGAAGAAGCCCATCGGACCAGGCTAGCCGGGCCCGAGCATCGTCCCCTCGCGGGCCGGTACCCTCGCCTCACGGCGGAACCCGCGACAAGGAGACACCATGACCGAGGCACCCGAGCGCGAGATCCTCACCTGGCAGGGATTCGGCGATGCGTCGCGCGAGCTCGCGCAGGCGGTCGCGGACTCCGGCTACGAGCCCGACGTCGTGGTGGCCGTCGCGCGCGGCGGGCTTCCCGTGGGCGGGGCGCTGTCCTACGCGCTGGGCACCAAGGGCGTGGGCACCCTCAACGTCGAGTTCTACACCGGGATCGACGAGCGCCTTCCCGCGCCGGTGGTCCTGCCGCCCCTGCTCGACACCGACGCCATGGCCGGGCTCAAGGTGCTGGTCGCCGACGACGTCGCCGACACGGGCGAGACTCTCGCGCTCGTGAAGCGCCTCATGGAGGAGCACGCGGCCGAGGTGCGGACCGTGGTGCTCTACGCGAAGCCGCGCTCGGTGATCGACCCCGACTACGTGTGGAAGCGCACGGACAGGTGGATCACGTTCCCGTGGTCCGCGCTGCCGCCGGTTACCCCGCACAAGCCGCATCCCGAGGAGGGGTAGCCGCTAGGGTGACCCCATGGGGGTTATCAGGGACGATGCGGGAGTTGCGGTCGCGCCGAAGGTGCGGCCGACGTGGGTTCGATGGGCGGTGGCCGCGGTCGCGGTGCTGGCCGCGGGGGCGGCGGTCACCCTCGCGATCACTCGGCCATGGGAGTCCGCACCGGGAGTGCCCGACACGGAACACTCAGCCTGGTTCGCCGTGTGGATCACGGACAGCCCTAGCCCGGAGCCGGTTATGGACGGCGTCACGTTCGTGACGATGACCGAGTGGGAGGACCACGTCGGGGCCGTCAGGGCGGTCGATCCCGACGCCTTCGTCTCGGTCACCGCACCGGTGCTCTTCGCCGACCGCGAGGCAAGCCGTACGCCGCTCTCCGCGTACGACGGCCCGCTGCCCGACGGCACGATCGTCGAGGGCCGCGCCCCCGCGAGCGGCGAGGTGGTCGTGTCGGTGCGCTATCGCGACGAGCACGGGTGGGAGCTGGGCGACCGCCTCGACCTCGCCGCGGGAGAGCAAGGCGAGGCGCCCTTCGCATCCCTCGAGGTGGTGGGCTTCTCGCCCGAAGAGAGCTTCGGCGTCGCCGCCTGGGAGGACGCGGTCACGCTCGCACGCGCCTACTCGGTGGTGAGGTACGACATCGGAGACGGTCGCGGGGACGCCGTGGTCGCCGACGGAAGTCTGTGGTGGAACGGCGCAGTTCCCGAGGGCCTCGAGGATTCCGTCGCCCCGTAGGACTCGCCCTCCGCCTACACTGACGCCAGCCGAGACTCGCCCGCAGGCGAACTCACCCGCACACGAAGGGACCGCGATGAGCTACGCCGGAGACCTCACCCCGCACGAGGCATGGAAGCTGCTCGAGGAGACGCCGGAGGCGCTGCTCGTGGACGTGCGGACCGAGGCGGAGTGGCGCTTCGTCGGCGTCCCCGACGCGTCCTCGCTCGGACGCCAGGCCGCCCTCATCGAGTGGGCGTCGTATCCGTCGATGACCCCCAACCCCGACTTCGTGGCCCAGCTCCAGGCCACGGGCGCCCGGCCGGGTCAGCCCATTGTCTTCCTGTGCCGCTCGGGTCAGCGCTCCATCGGCGCTGCCGTCGCTGCCACCGCCGCAGGACTGGGCCCCGCGTACAACGTCCTCGAGGGCTTCGAGGGCACGACGGATGAGCACGGCCACCGCGGCTGGCAGGGGTGGAAGGGCGCCGGCCTTCCCTGGCAGCAGGGCTAGGCACCGTCGCACACGGGCCCGTCACCGGCTCGACACCGCCGGGCCACCCACGCGCCACTCACTCGCCACCGGGAGTTCACGCCCGAGGACTAGCGTCGCCCCTGCTAGGTCCCTCGACGATGACAAGGTGGCATCATGCACGTGCGCTCTCGCGCGGCCGCAACGGCGGCACTCACACTGGCGATCGGGGGCCTCGCGGTTCCCGTCGCCGTAGCGGAGGAACTGCCCTCCGTCGTGATCAACGAGGTGGAGTCGAACGGCGACGCCACCGACTGGATCGAACTGATCAACATGGGCGACGCGCCCGTCGACGTGTCCGGCTGGGTCGTCAAGGACGACAACGACTCGCGCACCCTCGCGATCCCCGCGGACACCACGATCGCCCCCGGCGCCTTCCTCGCGATCGACGTCGACGCGGACGCGACGCACGGCTTCGGTCTCGGTGGCGCGGACACCGCGCGCGTGTTCCTCGCGGACGGCACCACCCTGGTCGACGCTCACGCATGGACCTCACACGCGACCACCTCGTATGGACGATGCCCCGACGGGCTGGGCGAGATCGTCACGACCGCGCAGACCACCAAGGGCGCGGCGAACGACTGCGGCACCATCGAGCCACCCATCGACGAGCCGGCCGAGCTGTCCACGAGCCTCGCGATCAACGAGGTCGAGTCCAACGGCGATGACACCGACTGGGTCGAGGTCGCGAACCTCACGGATGCGCCGATCGACATCTCCGGCTGGGCGATCAAGGACAACGACGACACCCGCACGGACGTGGTGCCCGCCGGCTCCGTGGTCCCCGCGGGCGGGCTGTTGGTGATCGACCAGCAGAGCGCGACCTACCCCGAGGGCTTCACGTTCGGGCTGGGCAACGGCGACGAGTTCCGCCTCTACGACCTGACCGGCGAGTTGGCCGCCAAGACCACCTGGCCCGCGCACGCGCTCGTGTCGTGGTCGCGCTGCGCCGACGGCGTGGGCGAGTGGATCGACGCGCCGTTCTCCACCAAGGGAGAGCCGAACTCGTGCGCGATCCCCGTGCGCATCAACGAGGTCGAGTCCAACGGCGACACCACCGACTGGGTCGAGCTCATCAACCTTGGCGCGGTCGAGGTCGACCTGGGCGGCCTGGTCATCAAGGACGCCGAGGACGACCACGCCTTCACCGTTCCTGCGGGGACGATGCTCGCGTCGGGGGCGTTCGTCGCCTTCGACGCGCTGGGGTACGGACTGGGCGGAGCCGACTCGGTGCGCCTCTTCGACGCCGACGGCGTCACCCTGCTCGACACGTACGAGTGGGCGAGCCACGCCGGCACCACCTATGGGCGCTGCCCCGACGGTGTGGGCGACTTCGAGACCACGCAGGCAACCACCAAGGGCGCGGCCAACGCGTGCGCGGGAATCGTCACGGCCCTGCCGTGGCCGGGCGGCGCGGACGTGAGCGTGCTCGACTCCGAGCCGACCTTCGGCGGTGACCTGTCCGGGGTCGACGTCGCGAACGGTGAGCTGTGGGCGGTGCAGAACGGCGACGGCCTGCTCTACCGCATGGCGATGTCCGGTGAGGTCACCGGCCAGTGGACGCTCACGTATCCGGGCGGCACCGGCACCGTCGACGCCGAGGGCGTCCACGTCGCCGCGGACGGCACCGTGTACGTGTCCTCGGAGCGCAACAACGACGCGAGCTCGGTGAGCCGCCCCGCGATGCTGCGCTACGAGGTCTCGGGCGACTCCGGCACCCTGGTCGCGACGGCCGAGTGGAACCTCGCGGCGGACTTCCCCGGCCTCGCCGCGAACGGCGGCCTCGAGGGCGTCACGTGGATCCCCGACGCCTGGCTGGTCGACGGCGGGCTGCTCGACGCCTCCACCGGCGCAGCCTACGACCCGGCCACGTACCCCGGCCACGGCGGCG
Source organism: Demequina sediminis (assembly GCF_030296675.1). GTDB lineage: Bacteria > Actinomycetota > Actinomycetes > Actinomycetales > Demequinaceae > Demequina > Demequina sediminis. The sequence goes on from NZ_AP027736.1 coordinate 1,873,496, forward strand.
GGCTCTTCGTGGTGGGCGTCGAGGGCACGGCGAGTGCCTACGCGTACGCACTCATGGCTGACGGTTCCTTCGTCCGCGTCGCGTCGATCCCCACGGACGGCGTCGCGTTCTCGCTCGTCGCGGACGTCCAGTTCGACGCCGAGCGCTCGCAGCTGTGGGTGGTCTGCGACGAGGCCTGCGAGGGCAGGATCGCCGCCTTCGCCCTGGTCGACGGCGCGTTCGAGGCCACCGCGGTCTACGAGCGTCCCGCGGGCATGGCGAACATCGCCAACGAGGGCTTCGCCGTGGGCGATGCCTCGATGTGCGTCGGTGGCGCCGTGCCCACGTTCTACGCCGACGATGCCGACACGGACGGCTTCTCGCTGCGCTCGGGATCGCTCCCGTGCGTGACGGAGACCGTCGAGTTCGGCGACCTCTCCGGCGACGAGGAGCACTACGAGGCGATCCTGTGGATGGCCGCACGAGGCATCTCGACGGGGTGGAGCACGCCCGCGGGACAGGAGTTCCGCCCGTACGCGCACGCCACGAGGGACGCGATCGCGGCCTTCCTCTACCGCGAGGCGGGATCGCCCGCGTTCGAGGCACCCGCGACGCCCACGTTCCCCGACGTCACGCCGGCAACCTCCGAGCACTACCTCGCGATCGAATGGGCCGCGGCTCAGGGGATCGTCGAGGGATGGTCGGACGGCACGTTCCGCCCCCGGGCGCTCGTGACGCGTGACGCGGTCGCGGCGTTCCTCTACCGCGCGGCGGGCTCGCCGTCCGGCGTGAACCTGGGTGCGCTCGACCGGTTCTCCGACGTCACGGCGTCGAGCTCCGAGCACGCGGAAGCGATCGCGTGGCTCGCGGAGCGAGGAATCACCGCGGGCTGGACCGACGGCACGTTCCGTCCGCGCGCGGCGATCACGCGCGACGCGGTGGCCGCGTTCCTCCAGCGGTGGGACGCTCTCGACCGCTGAACCGGCTCCGGCCGCACGACCCGCGTGCCCCGCCCCTCCCCGAGGGGCGGGGCACGTGGCGTCTGCGGGGGCGCGCGGCCGCAGGTCACGATTCCATAAAGCGGCTTGCTTTGTTGCGACGGGAAACATACTCTCGCTACATCGAGGCGCCGTCGAAGCGCTTCGACCCCGTCTTCCCGGCCTTGGGGAGGCGCAGACAGGACCGAGACGACGGAGTCGAGATGGCAACCATCGCTGACGTGGCGCAGGCCGCGGGCGTGTCCATCAGCACCGTCTCATACGCCCTCAGCGGCAAGCGCTCGATCACTCAGGCCACCCGCGAGCGCGTGCTCGCGGCGGCCCAGGAGCTCGGCTACCTCCCTCACGCCAGCGCGCGCATGCTCGCCGCCAATCGCTCCCACATCATCGCGGTGTCCGAGCCGGTCCACCCCGACACCGACGACGCGGCCCACATGTCCTTCGCGATGGAGACCACCAAGGTCGCGCGCAGCCACAACTACGACACGCTGCTGCTGGTGCACGACGACGCCCTCGCGGGCATGCGCCGCTCGGCGGCGACGCAGCTCGCCGACGGCATCGTGGTCCTCGACGTGGACGAGGACGATGCCAGGGTTCCGCTCGCGCGCACGCTCGCGTGCCCCACGGTGTTCGTCGGCCTTCCCGCCGACACCGAGGGCCTCCTCTGCGTCGACCTCGACTTCGAGGCCGCGGCGCGCACCGCGATCGACCGCCTGGTCGAGACCGGCCACCGCCAGATCGGCCTCATCTCTCACCGCCGCGAGACCCTCGACCGCGGCTCGAACTTCCCCGCCGCTTCCTGCGCGCGTTCGAGGACCACGCCGCCGTACTCGGCGTCGAGATCGCGGTCGCGCACCCGGGCGGCCACACGGCACAGGGAAGCGTGCGCCGCCTGCGCGAGCGGCTGCCCGAGCTCGACGCGATCGTGCTCAACACGACCGCCGACGTCGCCTCCTCCCTGACGTCGACCCTCGCGACGCTCGGCCTCGAGACCCCGCGCGACGTGTCGGTGGTCGCGGCCGGAGTCAGCTTCTCGACCGCACGCTTCGCCGTGCCGTTCGACACCATGCCGCTCGACGCGCGAGCGTCGTGCACCGTCGCCGTGGACCTGCTGGTCCAGGCCATCGATGGGGGGACCGCACCCCGCGCATCGTCCTCATCCCCCCGACCTACATAGACCAGGGCTCCGTCGCGACCCGCGCCGCGCAGCCCTCGTTCGTCGGATCACCGTGACGCACCCGCAGTGATTCGCACGCACGTGCATCGTCGAAGCGCTTCGAAGCGGCGCGACGGCGGCGCTCCCCACCCGGCCCCCGGGCCACGATCGGGAAGCAGGAACGGACAATGAAGTACCGCATCGGAGCTACCGCGGCAGTACTCGCGGTGGGCGCACTCACGCTCAGCGCGTGCTCGGACTCGGGCAGCGAGACGGACCCCACGACCGGCGCCGGAGGCAGCGGCGACTGGGCGGGCGAGACCCTCACCGTCATGCACTAGGAGGGCGAGGACTCGGCCATGGGCATCGCCTGGAACCGGGCCATCGAGATCTTCGAGGAGGAGACCGGCGCGACCGTCAACCTCGAGACCACCGCGTTCGAGGACCTCAACGCCTCCGCGCAGCAGCTGTTCGACTCGTCCGACGCGCCCGACGTGTCGGAATACAACAAGGGCAACGGCACCGCCGGCCAGCTCGCCGCGACCGGCGTGATCCTGCCGCTCGACGAGGCCTACGAGACCTACGGCTGGGCCGACAAGCTGGGCGCGGGAATCGACACCATCGCCAAGTACGACGAGAACGGCGTGATGGGTTCGGGCTCCTGGTACGGCGTCCCCAACTACGGCGAGTTCGTGTTCCTGTACTTCAACCAGGACATGTTCGCCGAGTACGGGATCGAGGTGCCCACCACCCCCGAGGAGCTCAAGGCCGCGATGCAGGCATTCACGGACGAGGGCATCACCCCGCTGACCACCTCGGCGCAGGAGTACCCCATGGGTCAGCTCTGGTACCAGCTGGTGCTGAGCCAGGCCGACCGTGACTTCGTCAACGCCTACCAGCTGTACACGGACGAGGTCGACTGGAACGGCGCCGAGATCAGCTATGCCACCGAGACGGTGTCGGACTGGGTGTCGAAGGGCTTCATCTCGGCCGACGTGTCCGGCATGACCGCCGAGGACGCCGGCCTGCAGTTCATCAACGGCGAGGTTCCGATGTTCTACTCGGGCTCGTGGTGGTACGGCCGCTTCCTCAACGAGATCGCGGACTTCGAGCTGGGCATCACCAACTGGCCCGGCGCGACCCTCACCCCCGGCTCCGGCGGCAACATCTGGGTGGTGCCGGTCGAGTCCAAGCAGCCCGAGCTGGCCGAGGTGTTCATCGACATCACGATGCGCCCCGAGATCCAGGCGCTGCTGGGCGACTCGGGCGGCCTGCCCGTCGCGGCCGACCCCGCGGACATCACGGACCCCGACGCGCAGGCGCTCATCGAGCTCTTCAACGAGGTCAACGACCGTGACGGCCTGTCCTTCTACCCCGACTGGCCGACCCCGACCTTCTACGGCGACCTCAACTCCGTAATGCAGAGCCTCGTCAACGGCACCGTTGACGCCGCCGGCGCTCAGGCGCAGCTCATGGAGTACTACGAGAGCTACGTGGCGGACCTCCGCTAGTCCACCACCCACCCTCACGAAGGTGGCGGCCCCGGCGCTCCCGGGGCCGCCACCGGAGACGGACCTCGCATGACCCCCACCCTTCAGCGCCCGGCCGGCAAGGCCGCGAAGCGGCCCGCGCAGGACGACCCGGCTCGCATTCCGCAGCGCGACGCGAGCAAGCGCGGGTACTGGCTCTACCTCATCCCCGGAGCCGTACTCGTCTCGATCGTGATCCTCTACCCGATCGTCCGCAACCTCCGGCTGAGCTTCTTCCACTGGCGCGGAGGACGCGCGGAGGAGCAGTTCGCCGGCCTCGAGAACTGGATCGCGCTCGCCTCCGACCAGGAGTTCCTGCAGTCCTTCCAGAACATCGTGCTCGTCATCATCGCCATGGTGATCGTGCCCACACTGCTGGGCCTCGTGATCGCCGCGCTGCTGTTCGACGTCGTCGGCCGCCGCTTTGGCGCCAAGCTGTCGAGCTTCCTGCGCGCCACGTACTACCTTCCGCAGATCCTCCCGATCGCGGTCGCCGGCGTGATGTTCAGCTGGATCCTCAAGCCCAATTCCGACGGCGTGCTCAACCAGTTCCTCACGACCGTCACGGGCTCCGACGTGCAGATCAACTGGCTGGGCGGCCAGTACAGCACCGCGATGGCCTCGGTCATGGTGCTGATGATCTGGATCCAGATCGGCTACCCCGTCGTGATCTTCATGGCCGCGCTCCAGCGCGTCGACCCGCAGCTGTACGAGGCGGCGGAGCTCGACGGCGCCAACTGGTTCCAGCGCTTCCGCGCGATCACGCCGCCGATGATCCAGCCCGAGGTCTTCGTCGTGGCGCTGACCACCACCATCGCGGCCCTCAAGGTGTTCGGCCCGGTCTTCATCCTCACCAACGGCGGACCCAGCAAGTCGACCTATGTGCCCTCGTTCTACGCCTACCAGGAGTTCATCCGCGGCACGGATAAGGGCTACGCCGCGACCATCGCCTCGGCCATCACGATCCTCGTCGTGATCGTCGCCATCATCTTCATCCGCGTGCAGAACCGCGCCGAGCGTAAGGAGGCGTGACATGACCGCCACCGTTCCGGCGGCCACCCCGGCCGCCCCCACCCCCACCGGTTCGTCCACCCCGGCCGCGCGGCGCGCAATAAGGCCCGCCCGCGTACCGCCGCCGAATGGATCCTGCTGGTGCTCGCCGCGGTCGGCGCGCTCATCATCGTCTTCCCGATCCTGCTGCTGCTGCTCAACGCGTTCAAGTCGCCCGTCGACTACGCCAATTCGAGCCCACTCGACTTCCCCGCTGCGCTCGACTTCACCGGCATCCAGACCTTCTGGGAGACGCAGAACTTCCCGCGCGCGCTGTGGAACTCGATCTTCATCTCGACCATGGTCGCGGTGATCGCGGTCGTGGTCTCCGTGCTCAACTCGTTCGCGATCGGGATCGGCCGTGTCCGCGGTCGCACGTGGATCGTGCTCGCGTTCCTCATGGCCAACCTGGTGCCGCAGGAGATGCTGTTCGACCCGCTGTTCCAGCTCTACGACGACCTCGGCCTGCTGTCGAACCCGTGGTCGGTGATCCTCACGTTCGTCGTCATCCAGTCGGCCTTCGGCACGTACCTGCTGTCGAGCCTGCTGGGCACGTTCCCCAAGGAAATCCTCGAGGCGGCGGCCGTCGACGGCGCGACCCGCTGGCGCACGCTGCGCTCGGCGATCGTGCCGATCCTGCGGCCCACGCTGTCCGTCCTCATGGTGTTCTTCTTCATTTGGACGTGGAACGAGTTCCTGCTGCCGCTGGCCTTCCTCAACACCTCCGACTCGCTCACCGTGCCGCTGCTGCTCGAGCAGCTCAACGGAGAGCGCCAGACGGACACCACGACCCTCATCGCGGGAACGCTCATCAGCGTCATCCCCACGATCATCTTCTTCCTCCTCTTCCAGCGCACGCTGACGAGGGGCATCACGGCAGGAGCAGTGAAGTGAAGTTCACCGACGGATTCTGGCATCGCCGTCCCGGCGTCGAGGCGCTGTACGCCGAGGAGGCGTACGACATCTGGGCCGACGGCGACACGCTCACCGTCCACGCCCCCACCAAGGTCATCGCGACCCGCGGCGACACGCTCAACCGCGCGGTGCTCACGGTCACGCTTAGCTCCCCTCTCGAGGGCGTGGTGCGCGTGCGCATCGACCACCATCAGGGCACACGCCGGTCGCCCGGCTTCGCGATGCCGGGAGCGGTCGAGGGCGCGGGAACCGCGCGGGTGGACGATGCAGGGGGCACCCTGACCTCCGGGCGCCTCACCGCACGGGTCGCGCCGGGCGCGCCCTGGCGCCTCGACTTCGAGGTCGACGGCGAGCGCATCACGGGCTCGGGCCACCATTCGGTCGCGTACGTGAAGCTCGCCAAGGACGCTCCCGTCGCCGCCGAGCCGGCGGGCATCGCCGGCTACTCGGAGTCGGGCCTCGCGCCGCACCGGACCTACGTGCACGAGCAGCTTGACCTGGGCGTGGGCGAGACCATCTACGGACTGGGCGAGAGGTTCGGCCCGTTCGTCAAGAACGGCCAGACCGTCGACATCTGGAACGCGGACGGCGGCACCTCCTCCGAGCTGTCGTACAAGAACGTCCCGTTCTACCTGTCCTCGAAGGGCTACGGCGTGCTGGTCAACCAGCCCGAGCACGTAAGCTTCGAGGTCGGCACCGAGGCCGTCGAGCGTGTCCAGTTCTCGACGGGCGGCGAGTCGCTCGAGTACCTGGTCTTCGCCGGACCCACTCCCGCCGATGCCGTCGAGCGCTACACGGCGCTGCTGGGCCGGCCCCCGCGCGTGCCCGCGTGGTCCTTCGGGCTGTGGCTGTCGACGTCGTTCACGACGCAGTACGACGAGGACACCGTGACGTCCTTCGTCGACGGCATGCGCGAGCGCGACATCCCGCTCTCCGTGTTCCACTACGACTGCTTCTGGATGCGCGAGTTCAACTGGACCGACGGCGTGTGGGACGAGCGCGTGTTCCCCGACCCCGACCTCATGCTCAAGCGCATGCACGAGGACAAGGACCTCCACGTCTCCGCGTGGATCAACCCGTACATCGCGCAGCGCGGCCGCATGTTCGCGGAGGGCGCGGAGCGCGGCTACCTGGTCAAGCGTCCCGACGGCTCGATCTGGCAGTGGGACATGTGGCAGGCCGGGATGGCGCTGGTCGACTTCACGAACCCCGAGGCCAAGGCCTGGTTCCAGGAGTTCGTGCGCACCCTGGTGCGCCAGGGCGTGGACGCGATCAAGACCGACTTCGGCGAGCGCATCCCCACCGACGTCGTGTGGCACGACGGCTCGAGCCCCGAGACCATGCACAACCTCTACACGCAGCTCTACAACGAGGCAGTGTGGGAGGTGCTGGTCGCGGAGAAGGGCGAGGGCAACGCCGTGCTCTTCGCACGCTCGGCGACCGCGGGCGGTCAGACGATGCCCGTGCACTGGGGCGGCGACAACTCGTCGTCCTACGTGTCGATGGCGGAGACCCTGCGTGGCGGGCTGTCGCTCATGAGCTCGGGCTTCGGGTACTGGAGCCATGACATCGGCGGCTTCGAGGGAACGCCCGACGCGGGCGTGTTCAAGCGCTGGCTCGCGTTCGGTCTCATGTCCTCGCACTCGCGCCTGCACGGCTCGAACTCGTACCGCGTGCCGTGGGCCTTCGACGAGGAGGCCGTGGACGTCGCCCGCACCTTCACCACCCTGAAGCTGTCGCTCATGCCGTACCTCTACGCGGCATCGGTCCAGACCACGCAGACCGGGGTGCCGCTCATGCGCCCGATGTTCATGGCCTTCCCCGGCGACCCGGCGACGCAGCACCTCGACCGGCAGTACTTGCTGGGCGAGGACCTGCTGGTCGCGCCGGTGTTTTCGGAGTCCGGAGAGGTCGACGTCTACCTGCCCGCCGGCACGTGGACGTCGCTGCTCACGGGAGAGCGCGTCGAGGGCGGGCGGTGGGTCCGCGAGACGCACGGCTTCGCGTCGATGCCCCTGTACGTCCGGCCGGGCGCGGTCATCGCGCGTGGCACCAGGAGCGATCGCCCCGACTACGACCTGCTGTCCGAGGTCGAGCTGGTGGCCTACCCCGGCGGTGCGCCCGAGCGCACCGTCACCCTGCACTCGCCGGACGGCACCAGCGAGTCCGTCACCGTCGTCTCCCGCGACGGTTCGCTGAGCGCGACCGCCGCATCCGGTCGCGTCTACGCCGTCCGCGAGGGCTGAACGGACGATGCGGCGGCGGGTGCCTCCTTTCCCGGCCGCCGCATCGTCCCTTCTCGCTTCGGTAGCCTGAGCGCATGACCTCGGACGCCGTCCCCCGTTCCGCCCCGACACGATCGCCGTCCACGCCGGCGTCACGCGCACCGCGTTCGATGAGATGTCGGAGCCGCTGTTCCTCACGCAGGGCTACGTGTACCCCACGGCAGCGGAGGCGGAGGCGGCCTTCGCCGGCGAGATCGAGCGCTACCAGTACTCGCGCTACGGCAATCCGACCGTGACGATGTTCCAGGACCGGCTCGCGGCGATCGAGGGCGCCGAGTCGTGCTTCGCGACCGCGACCGGCATGGCCGCGGTCTTCGTGTCGCTCGCCGCGATCCTCGAGCAGGGGTCGCGACTGGTGGCGGCGCGCGCGCTGTTCGGCTCGTCGATCACGGTCTTCAACGACTACTTCGCGAAGTGGGGCATCCGCGTCGACTACGTGGACGCGCACGACAATGCCGACTGGGATCGGGCGCTCGCCGAGCCGGCGGACGCGATCTACCTCGAGTCCCCCACCAACCCCATGCAGGACGTGGTCGACATCGCTCACGTCGCGACCCTCGCGCGCCGCGCCGGCGCGCTGCTGATCGTGGACAACGTGTTCGCGACCCCGCTGGGTCAGCGCCCCCTCGAGTTGGGCGCCGATGCCGTGGTCTACTCGGCCACCAAGCACATCGACGGCCAGGGCCGGGTGCTGGGAGGGGCCGTCCTGGGTGGCGCGGAGTACGTCGACAAGGTGAGGACGATGGTCCGCACCATGGGCGCGACGATGTCGCCGTTCACCGCGTGGGTGCTCGGCAAGTCCCTCGAGACGCTCCCGGTGCGCGTGCGCGCGCAGTCCGCCGCGGCGCTCGAGCTCGCGGCGTGGCTCGACGCCCACCCCAAGGTGGCCGTCGCTCGCTATCCGCTGCTCCCCTCGCACCCGCAGTACGAGCTCGCGGCACGCCAGATGACGATGGGCGGCACGCTCGTCACCATCGACATCGCCCTGCCCGAGGGCACCGATCCCCACGGGCCCGAGGCCAAGGCCGCGACCTTCCGCTTCCTCGACGCGCTGCGCGTCTTCGCGATCTCGAACAACCTGGGCGACGCGAAGTCGATCGCGACGCATCCCGCGACCACGACCCACCGCAAGCTGGGCGCCGAGGGGCGCGCCGCGGTCGGCATGTGCGACGCGACCGTGCGGCTGAGCGTGGGCCTCGAGGACGTCGAGGATCTGCGCGCCGACCTCGCACGCGCGCTCGACGCGGTCTGAACACGGGGGACGTCCCTCGCCCCCGCAACGCCCCCGGACTATCACGACGAAACGGTCGAAACCACCCAGGAACGAGGCCCGCCGCGTGCTAGCGTCGCAGCCATGAGCAGCGGCGCCTCTTCCGCCGCCGATGCGGCTACCTCGGGAGCCGGAGCGCCGGGCGCCCGGCCCGCCTCGCAGCCGCTGTCCGTGCGGCTGATCGGGCGCGGATCTCTCGCGGGAGCGCTCGTGATCTGCGTCGTGGTGGCCGCGTACGCCCTGCTTCTTCCCGGGTTGGCCGAGGCTGGGGCACCTCCACCGCCGGTGGCCGTCGGAATTGGCGGCGGGGCAACCGTGACGGTGCCCGACACGTGGACGCCCGCAGATTCCACCGCCGGGGCCACCACGTTCACTCAGGGTGGTGCGACGCTGGTGATCGGCGCACCCGAGGCCGCCGAGCGACATCCCGCGCAGTCGCTCGACGCCCTCATCGCCCAGTGGAGCGAGGAGGCGACCGAGGGCGCCGTGGCCACCGCCCCGCGCGCGTTCGACACCGAGGCAGGAGACTCCGCCGCGACGGTGATCCTCCAGGAGCCGCAGCAGACGGTGCAGGCCTGGGTGGTCTCAAACGGCGCCAGCGAGGTCACGGTGGTGCTCACCGCTCCGTTGACCGCATGGGAGGCAGCCTCGTCCTCGGCTCAGCTCCTGGTGCGCTCGCTGCGCTTCCCCGAGGAGACGGCGTGACCCGGGCCGCGGCGCGGCCGCCCGCGGTGCGGGGCGGGATTCCGCGTCCGCGCACCGCGACATTCATCGATCTGCGTTCGTGGGTGTTCTGGACCTTCCTAGCGATGGGTGCGGCCGCATTCACCGTGGTCGCTCCGCTCATTCTCGAGTCGCTGCTCGCCAACCCCGCGTCGGGTGCGCTCGCCGCCGGGCTGTGGCTGCTGTACGGCCTCGTGTTCGCGACGGTCGTGTATCAGCTCGAGCTCTATGAGCGACGGCCGGTCGTCAACGTGCTGGGCGCGCTCGCGTGGGGAGCGGTGGTCGCGGTCGGCGTCTCGCGCATCGGCGGTCCGGCGATGCACGAGATCGTGGGCGGCTGGCTGGGCGAGGACTCGCCCTGGCTGTCGGCGATCGCGGCACCCCTGGTCGAGGAGCCGCTCAAGGCGCTCGGCGTGGTCGCGCTCGCGCTCATCCCCGGCGCGCGCATCCGCACGGTCGCCGACGGCGCGTTCTACGGCGGAATGGTCGGGCTCGGTTTCCAGGTCGTGGAGGGCTTCCTCTACACGGCACGCACGGCCGCCCTCGCGGGCGACGCGATGGACACCGTGGTGCAGATGTTCGTGATGCGCGGCCTCGTCTCCGGCGTGTGGAGCCACGCGGCCTTCTCCGCGCTCGCCGGCGCGGGCGTGGGCTACTTCTTCGTGTCCGTCGCGCCCGCGTGGTGGCGCTGGGGCGTGATGCTCGCGACGCTTGGCGCGGCCATGGTGCTCCACTCTTTCCTCAACTCCCCGCTGATCTCGGGGCCGCCCGTGCTGTCCGCTCTGATCAAGGGCGTGCCGATCGTCGTGGTGCTCGCCACCACCCTCCACGTCAGCCATCAACGCGAGCGGGAGGTGTTCGCGCGCATGGCCCGCGACACCGTTCCCGATCACCTGGTCTCCCCCGTCGACTTCGAGGGGCTGTCGACCCGGCGCAGGCGGCGCAGGGCGCGGCTCGACATGCTCGATCGCCACGGCGTGCAGGCCGCTCGCGACCTGCTCGCGCTACAGCGTGCCCAGCTCGCGCTGCTGGTGGCCGCACACACGGACGGGATGGTGTCCGCGCGTGCGGCCGATGCCGCGGGTCGGGTGACGGCCGCACGCTCGCGTCTCGCGTGGTCCGTCGCGGGGCGCTGAACCGGGCCCTGGCGGCACGGCCCTCGTGCCGGCTCAGGCCGTGCGGAGGCTCCTGAAGCGGCGCAGCCGCAGCGAGTTACCCACCACGAACAGGCTCGAGGCGCCCATGGCACCCGCGGCAATCATCGGGTCGAGCACGCCCAGCGCCGCCAGCGGGATCGCCGCCACGTTGTACGCGAAGGCCCAGATGAGGTTGCCGCGGATGGTCGCGTAGGTGCGCCGCGACAGCGCGATCGCGTCCGCCGCCGCTCGCGGGTCGCCCGACACGACGGTGAGGTCCGATGCCTCGCGCGCCACGTCCGCACCCGTGCCGATCGCGATCCCCAGGTCCGCCTGAGCCAGCGCGGGGGCGTCGTTCACGCCGTCGCCGACCATCGCGACACGGCGACCGCCCTCCTGCAGGCTCGCGACCACGGCGGCCTTGTCCTGCGGCAGCACCTCGGCGATCACGCGATCGATGCCCAGTTCGCGGCCCACGGCCTCGGCCACCCGACGCGCATCGCCCGTGAGCAGCACCACGTCGAGGCCCAGATTGCGGAACGCCGCGAGCGCCTCGGGAGTCGAGTCCTTGACGCGGTCGCGCACCGCGATCGCGACCTCGGCCGCGAGGGGCTCGCGCACGGCGGGCGCCGCCGCCCCCAAGAGGCCTCCGCCCAGCGGGCGGGAGCGCCCGGCGAACACGACCGTCTCGCCCGCCTCCTCGCGCCCGGCCGCCCAGGCCTCGAGGGCATCGTCCACCCGGTCGAAGAGCCCACGCGCACCCACGGTGAGGTCGGCGTTCGCGCCGTCGACTCCCGCGCCGCGCACGGTCGCGGTGACGCCGCGGCCCGGCGTCGACCGGAAGCCCTTGAGCGGCACGCGCGTGAGCCGCGACTCGGCAATCGCGCGCGCGATCGGGTGCTCCGAGCGATCCTCGACGGAGGCGGCCGCGTCGAGCAGCGCATCGGCAGCCTCGGCGGACAGGCCCGGCGCGTGGGTCGCGGTGACGCTCATGCGTCCCTCGGTGACGGTGCCGGTCTTGTCGAGGACCACGGTCTGCACCGCCCGCGCGTCCTCGAGCGCGGGCGCGCCGCGCACGAGCACGCCGAGCTGCGCGCCGCGACCCGTGCCCACGAGGATCGCGAGCGGGGTCGCGAGGCCCAGCGCGCACGGGCAGCTGATGATGAGGACCGCCACGGCCGCGGTGATCGCGGCGTTAGCGTCGCCCGTGAGAGCGAGCCACAGCGCGAAGGTCACGAGGGACAGCGCCACCACGGCGGGCACGAAGACCGCCGAAATGCGGTCCACGAGGCGCTGCACGCGCGCCTTGCCCGACTGCGCCTGGTCGACCATGCGCGCAATCTGCGCGAGCATCGTCTGTGCGCCCACCCGGGTCGCCTCGACGGTGAGTGCGCCGTCCGCGGCGAGGGTGCCGCCCACGACCTCGACGCCGGGACGCGCGGCCACGGGCACCGACTCGCCCGTCACGACGCTCGCGTCGACCGCGGCCTCGCCGTCGACCACCACGCCGTCCGTCGCGATGGTCTCGCCGGGACGCACGACGAAGCGCATGCCCACCTCGAGCGCGGCGCGCGGGATCTCGGTGCCGTCCTCGAGGCGCGCGGTCGCGCTCTGGCGCGAGGACAGCGCCCGCAGGGCGTCGCCCGCTCGCGCGGTCGAGCGCACCTCAAGCCACTTGCCCAGCAGGATGAGCGTCACGATCACGGCGCCGGTCTCGAAGTACACGTGGCCGCCGTCGATCCCCGCGAGCAGGACCACCGTCGACCACGTCCACGCCGCCATCGATCCCAGACTCACGAGCGTGTCCATGGTCGTGGTGCGGTGGCGCAGGCTGCGCGCGGCGCTCGCGTGGAACGGCCACGCGGCCCACCACACGACCGGGGTCGCGAGCGCGGCGACCAGCCACTCCCAGCCGGCGAACTGCAACGGCATGATCATCGAGATCGCGGTGACCGGCACGGACAGCGCGAGAGCGACGAGGAAGCGGCGCTTGTAGTCCGCGATGCGGCGCGCGTCCGAGGCGAGGTGCGCGGCGTGCTCGTCGGCGAGGGAGTCGGCGTCGCCCTCGGGGGGACGATGCCGGTCGGGCCGCGTCCCGTCGGGGTCCGTCCCGTCGGGGTCCGCTCCCGCGTCGCGTCCGCGCGTGAGGACCTCGTAGCCGAGCCCCGTGATCGCGGCGCGCATGAGGTCCTCGAGCTCGTCGGCGTCGAGAGTGCCGTCGGGAAGGACCGTGGCGCGTCGGGTCGCGATGTTGACGGCGGCGCTGTCGACGCCCGGCAGCGCGGCGAGTCCGCGCTGGATGCCGGTCGCGCAGCCGGCACAGGTCATGCCGCCCACCGCGAGATCGATCGCGGGACGGTGGGCGGGCTCGGCCGGGGTGGTGGTGTCGGTGCTCATGTCGGCAGGCTAAACCTTCCCGCTGACGGCAAGGTCAAGCGCGAGGACCTGACAGCGGTGAGGGTCGGTGCAGTTCGCGGGGTCGAGCGCCTCGGCACGCCGCGACAGCGCGGTCAGCTCGGCCTTCGCGGCGAGCAGGCTCGCGATCTGCGCGTCGATGTCCCGCAGGTGCCTGTCGACCATCGCGCGGCTGTGCTCGCACGTGCTCTCGCCCTCGTCCTTCATGCGCAGGATCTCGCCCGCCTCGCTGAGGCTGAGCCCCGCCGCCTGCGAGTCGCGAATGAAGCGCAGTCGCTCAAGCGCCCCCTCGCCGTACTCGCGATAGCCGTTCGCGCGCCGCTCGGGCGCGGTCATGAGGCCAATGCTCTCGTAGTACCGCACGGTCTTCGCCGTCACGCCGCCGCGCGCGGCCAATTCGCCAATCTGCATCGTTCCATCGTACAGGAAGGTCGCCCTTGCGAACAGGGGCCAACCTCACGGCCCGTGGCACCACCGCCCCTCCTAGGCTCGAGGCATGCGCTCTACCCCTCGCCGCATCGGCCTCCTGGGAGGCATCACCTGGCACTCGACGCTCGTGTACGAGCAACTCCTCCACGACGGCGTCGCGGCGGCCCTGCCCGGGCGCACCGCGGACCTCGTGATTCGCCACTACGAGTTCGGCGCGATCGCGCAGGCTCAGGAGGCGGGCGACTGGGACGGGCTGGCCGCGACGTTTGGCCGCGATGCGCGCTGGCTCGTCGACGGCGGCGCGGAGGCGATCCTCATCTGCGCGAACACCATGCACGCGGTGGCCGACGAGGTGCAGGAGGCCGCCGGCGTGCCGGTCATCCACGTGGTCGACGAGACGGCGCACGCGATCCGCGCCGCGGGCCTCGACACGGTCGCCCTGCTGGGCACGGGCTTCACGATGCGCATGCCGTTCTACCGCGAGCGCCTCGCCGCGCACGGCGTGACCGCGATCGTCCCGGAGGAGCCCGCGCTCTCCGAGGTCCATGACCTCATCTACGACAAGCTCGCGCGGGGCATCGTGGACGATGCCGGTCGCACCCTGGTCAGGGATGTCACGTCCGCACTGGTGGGCCGGGGAGCCGGCGGCGTCATCGCGGGGTGCACCGAGATCCCGATGGTGATGACGGCGGGCGACGTCGACGTGCCCTACTTCGACGCGCTCGAGCTGCACGCCGCGGCCGCGGTGAGGTTCGCGCTGGCGGACTGAGCGCTCCGCGCTCCGCCCGGCGCGCGCGCGGGCCGCTACCAGCCGATGGCGTCGAGGGCCTCGGCCGCAGAATCCTCGGGAGGGCGCCCGCTGTTGTCCACCACCGCGTCCTCGATGGCCAGCTCCTCGAGCTCGTCGGCCTGCTCGGCGGTGCGAGGCACGGCCCAGTCGAGCCAGCGCTGCGAGGTTTCGCGGCGGCGCAGGCGCGCGATGCGCTCCTCAAGCGGCGCCGTGATGCGCACGACGGCGACGTCCGCGATCCCTCCCGGACCCGCGAGCGCGTGCGCGATGGCGGCGCGGTCCGCCGGGTCCTCGAGGATTCGCGGAATCACGAGGAGTCCGTAGCCGCGGCGCCGGTACACCGGCGCGAGCGCGGCGAGCGCCTCCATGAGCAGCGACTGGTTCACGGTGTCGTCCGGAGGAGACGGGTACGCCTCGCACAGCGTGTCCGCGTCGATGAACGCCGTGCGGGCCCCCGCACGGCAAGGGCGGAATGCGCGGACTCGCCCACCGACGTCTTCCCCGCCCCCATCGCGCCCGTCACCACGAGCACCCGGAACGGCAGGTCACGCCCGTAGCAGATCGAGTCCGGCTCGTCCTTGTACTCCCCGTATCCGGGAATGCGGGTGTAGCCCAGGCGGTCGTACAGCGCGAGCGCCTCGGGCTGCTCGGTGCCGGTCTCGAGGACGATGCGGGTGGCGCCGGCCTTGCGTGCGATCGCCTCGGCGGCGCCCATCATCACCTTGGAGTGGCCATGGCCGCGGTGGAGGGGGCGCACGAAGAGCCGCTTGAGCTCGAGCGAGCCCGCGCCCGTGTCGTAGGGCGACCAGCGCAGGACGATGCTCGCGACGGGCTCTCCCTGCTCCGAGTAGCCCACGAGCGAGGCCACCAGCGTGTCGAAGCGCGTCTCGAGGACGAGGTCGGGGGCGTCATAGCGCCGCGCGAGGTCCTCCTGCTGCTCCGCCCACAGCGCGTGAGCGTCGGCGTCATCGGGTTCGACCCGACGGATCGTGATCATGCGCTCAGGCTAGCGACAGCGTTCGCCGCCACCGCGACACGCGGCTCGGGGCGGACCAGAATGGAGAGATACCCGGGGCGTCGGCGTGGAATCGGTGTGCGCCTCCGGGTGTTGGGGCGATAGATTGTTGACGCGTCAACGGAGGGAGTGGGCATGAGGAACATTGGGTTTCTGTCGTTCGGGTGGTGGTCCGCCGCGCCCGGTTCGAAGGTGCGCACCGCGGGCGAGCTCATAGCGGACACGATCCGGCTCGCTGAGGCGGCGGAGGACGCCGACATGGACGGCGCGTGGATCCGCATTCACCACTTCGAGCAGAACACGTCCTCTCCCTTCCCGCTACTCGCGGCGATGGGCGCGCGCACGTCGCGCGTCGAGCTCGGCACCGGCGTCATCAACATGCGCTAGGGCGTGTCTCCCAAATTGGGGTGGTGACGCGCGGCAGTCTTGATTGGTGACGTCGTCTTCTTCGCGCTATCAGGTCTTCACGGACGCACAGTGGGCTCGGATTGAGCCGTTGCTGCCTTCAAACGAAGGGCGGCGCGGGCATCCTTTCGGTGACCACCGGCGGGTGGTCGAAGCGATCGCCTATCGGTATCGCACGGGCATTCCGTGGCGGGACGTTCCGCGTGAGCACTTCGGTCCGTGGCAGACCGCGTGGAAGCGTCACCGCAGGTATGCCGCTGATGGCACGTGGGATCGGATCCTCGCACAGCTGCTCGCGGAAGCCGATGCGGCTGGCGATGTGGACTGGAACGTGTCCGTCGACGCGACGATCACGCGCGCCCATCAGCATGCGACGAACACGACCCGCCCCGATCAGGACACAGGGGGCCACATCGAATTACAGGAGTCCGGGCACACGCGCCGGTGAACCGGCCGGGCACGGCATCGGACGCTCGCGTGGCGGCCTGACAACGAAGATCCATGCTGCGGTCGACGGCCACGGCCGTCCCTTGGCGGCGGTCATCACCGGCGGGCAACGCAATGACGGCGCGATGCTGGGCGCCGTGCTGGCCGACATTCACGTCCCCCGCCTCGGTCCGGGCCGGCCACGCACCCGACCCGACTCCGTCATCGCTGACAAGGCATACTCCGCTGGCACCTACCGGCGCGAGCTGCGCGCCCGCGGCATCAAGACCGTCATCCCTGAAAAGTCCGACGAAGCAGCCGCACGCCAACGCCGCGGCAGTCGGGGCGGACGCCCGCGAACGTACGACAAGACCGCCTATCGCGGCCGCAACGTCGTCGAACGCCACTTCAACCTCGCCAAACAATGGCGAGGCCTGGCCACCCGCTACGACAAGCTCGCCATCACCTACCGCGCAGCCGTCGTCCTCGCCGCCTGTCTCATCTGGTCAGCCATATAGGAGACACGCCCTAGCGCATGTCTTGGTTGTGACACCGGATCTATCGATCGCTTCCGCCGCCTCGCCTACGGCCGCGAAGCGCCTCATCGATCTGTGCCACAGTCGGGGATCCGGCGTACCCGCTCTCCGTCGCGTAGACCCGGCACGCGAGCGAGCGAACCGGTGTCGTCGGGAACAGGTCGACGCCGTCGACGAGGATCGTGGGCGAGCCTCCGAACCTAATGTTCGCCGCCTCGTCCTCGGTCCAGATCGTCACCAGCTCGACAGGAACGGCCCCGAGCTCGACAACGTCCAGCGCCGCGCGTGCGTTGGCTTCGGCGATGGCCGTGTTCGGGCAGTCGACGATGTGCAGCAGTTCGACCTTCATGCGATGGATTCCTTCCGAGTCCGGGCGGCGCGCAGGCCGTTGAGGATCACGACGACCTCGGCGATCTCGTGCACCAGCACCACGGCGGCGAGGCCCAGGACGCCGAAGAGGGCCAACGGGAGCAGCGCGGTGATGATCAGCAGCGACAGGATGATGTTCTGGTTGATGATGTGGCGTCCGCGTCGGGCGTGGTCGAACGCGCGCGGCAGCAGCCGCAAATCGTGACCAGTGAAGGCCACGTCGGCGGACTCGATCGCGGCATCGGAGCCGGTCGCCCCCATTGCGATGCCGATGTCGGCGGCAGCGAGGGCGGGGGCATCGTTGATGCCGTCGCCGATCATCGCGACCGAACCGTGCTGGCCGAGCTCGCCGATCGCGGCGGCCTTGTCCTCAGGGCGCAACTCGGCGCGCACGTCCTCGATCCCTGCCTGCGCGGCCAGGGCGCGGGCGGTGCGGGCGTTGTCGCCGGTGAGCATGGTCATCCCGACGCCCTGGGCGGTAAGGGTGCGGACGACCTCGGGGACCTCGGGGCGCAGCTCGTCGCGGATGCCGATCGCGGCGACCGGGACGCCCTCGCGGTGCACGATGACGACGGTCATGCCCTGCTCCTCCAGGCCTGCTACCTGGTCGCCGAGCGGCCCGGCGTCCAACCAGCGGGGACTGCCGACCGTGATCCGCGCGCCGTCGTGCTTGCCTTCGATGCCGTGCCCGGCCTGTTCGGTCACGTCCTCGGCAGCAGGGGCCTCAGGCGCTGCAGCGGTGATCGCGGCCGCGAGCGGGTGGGTGCTGTGCTGCTCCAGCGCGGCAGCCCAGGCCAGCGCCTGCGCCTCGGTGATCCCGTCGGCGGTGAGCACCGCAGTGACGGCGGGCTCGTTGCGGGTCAGGGTGCCGGTCTTGTCGACGGCCACGTGGCGGATCACGCCGAACCGTTCAAATACAGCCCCTGACTTGATGATCACACCGAACTTGCTCGCCGAACCGATCGCGGCCACCACGGTCAGCGGGACCGAGATCGCCAGTGCGCACGGCGACGCAGCCACCAGCACGACGAGGGCGCGGGTGATCCACAGCTCGGGGTCGCCGAA
Organism: Demequina sediminis; assembly: GCF_030296675.1. GTDB lineage: Bacteria > Actinomycetota > Actinomycetes > Actinomycetales > Demequinaceae > Demequina > Demequina sediminis. The sequence continues at coordinate 1,891,987 of NZ_AP027736.1, forward strand.
CAGCGAACCGATGAGTGCGACGAGGACGGCGAGGATGAGCACGCCCGGCACAAGGGGACGAGCGATGCGGTCGGCGAGCCGGGCACGATCGCCCTTCTCTGCCTGCGCCTCCTCCACGAGCTCGACGATGGTGGTCAGCGAGTTGTCGGTGCCCGCCGCGGTCGTCTCGACCTCCAACGCACCCGCGGTGTTGATCGCGCCGGCCGAGACCGTGTCGCCGGGCTCGACCTCGACCGGGATCGACTCGCCGGTGATCGCGGAGGTGTCCAAACTCGAACGACCAGTGACTACGATGCCGTCGGTCGCGATCTTCTCACCCGGCCGCACCAGCATCAGCTGACCGACGGCGAGATCTTTCGCGGCGACCTCGACCGATGCGCCGTCCTGGCGGATGGTCGCGGTCTCCGGGACGAGCTTGAGCAGCGCCCGCAGCCCGCCGCGGGCGCGGTCCATCGCCTTGTCCTCCAGCGCCTCCGCGATCGAGTAGAGGAACGCCAGCGCCGCGGCTTCTTCGACGTAGCCGAGGATCACCGCACCGATCGCGCTGATCGTCATCAGGAGACTGATCCCCAACTTGCCCGTGAACAGCTTCCGGATCGCGCCAGGGGTGAACGTCGACGCTCCCAGCAGCAGGCCGATCCAGAAGAGCACCTGCGCCGGGATCTCCATCCCGGACCACTCCAACGCCAGACCGGTCAGGAAGGCGACGCCCGAGAAGACCGGGACCATGATCCCGCGGTCCCGCCACCAGGGGCGCTCCTGTTCTTCGTCGACTGCTTCACCGACCGCGGTCTCGGTCTCGTCGCATCCGCACGCCGCGCTCACTCGCCCGCCCCCGTCCCGCAGCAGCCGGGCACGGCGCACTCGGCGTCGACGCACGGCGCGTGCTCATCGACGGCCAGCGTCACGTCCACGAGCGCCGTGAGCGCCGCCGCGAGATGCGGATCAGCGATCTCGTAGCGCGTCTGCCGACCCTCGGGCTCGGCGACCACGATCCCGCAGTCGCGCAGGCAGGTCAGATGGTTCGAGACGTTCGAGCGCGTCAGCTCCAGCTCGCGCGAAAGCACGGCCGGGTAGCTTGGGCCGTCGAGCAGGGTCATCAGGATGCGGGATCGCGTCGGGTCCGCCATGGCCCGGCCAAGCCGGTTCATGACGTCGAGGCGTGAAGCAATGGTCAGCATGCACTGAACTATACAGCGTGTGCTGACTCATTGTCGACTCGTCAGGGCTGCCGCACGCGCTCCGCGCGCTTGCCCTCGGGAACCGGGTTCACCTACTTGCGCCAGCGGGGCCACTTCGGCATCCCGCGGCCCCTCCAGGTCTCAACGAGGCACGCGACCCAACGGACGGACGCGAAGAGCCCGTAGCCGGCCCCGGTGAGGCCCACGGCAACCACGAGCCAGCGCCCGATGCCGAGCCACAGGCTCCCGTCCACGTCGAGGGCCCACTGAGCGCCTGTGATGAGCCCCGCGATGCCCATCCAGAGCCCAGCGACGACCACGACCACCGGCAAGAGGGCGAGGCACATCGCAGCGGCAGCCGACCAGAGCTGTCGAGCCTCCAGCTTCGCCGTCGCGGCGATGATCCGCTCGGCGCGCTCGTTGGACGCGTCGAGGTTCGCCGTCATCGTGGCCGAGGCCTCCCCGGCGACCTGCTCGACGGCCTTCTCAACCCGTTCTTCGGCGCGCTTCTCGATCCGCTGCACGGCCCCGCCGACCTGGCTCACGAGCTTCTGGTTCGCCGCGGCCTGTGCCTTGAGTCCCTCAATCGCCGAGGCCGTAGCCGCGTGGTTCTTCTGCGCCTCGGCGACCAAACTCTGCGAGGCGGCGCTCAGCCGCTTCCCGTCGAGACTCTGCACGAACTCGCTGAGCGTGCTCTCGATCTCGCTCAGCCTGCTCTCGACGCTCTCGATCTGCGGTGACGTGCTGACGGACGGCTGCGAGGTCGACGCCCGGTCGATGCGCTTGCTCATCTCCTCGTCCATGACCTTCACGAGCCCCGCGAGCTTCTTCTGCTGCTCGGCCAGCCGGTCGAGCCGCGCGTTCTGTGCCTCGACGGCGGCGAGGATCGAGGTCAACGTCTCCATCGTCTCCGGACTGCCGAGCTGCTGCCGCTGCTCGTCCTGCGCGTTCTGCTGCTTCAGCCTGTCGAGCGCTGCGCTCATGGTCCTGCTCCTTCTGCTGCTGGTGATAGTCGAAGAACGCCTGCGCACCCTCTGGGGTGAAGTCCGCCGAGAGGGCGCTGGTGCGCTTACGGCGCTCGGCGCGCCCGGACTCACCTCGGCGGTCCTCGATGTAGAGCGTCCACGTCTCCTTGCCGACGTTCTTGCCCCGCTTGCTCACGGCGGTGTGCAGGCGCATCCGCGGCACCTGCTTCCCGTCGTCGCCAAGCTGCTGGTTCTGCTCCGCGATCACCGATTCGAGACCGGCCTTGTCCATCGACCGGGGATTGGCCAGAGCGGCGCTCATCCGGTCGCCCATCTCCCGGTCGAGCGACCCCTCGGCGAAGTCCTCGCGGCGCAGCTCCCAGTCCTTCGGCGGGTGCTCCAGCCGCTTTACGACCGAGAGGCCGTGCTCGCGCATCAGCTCGTCGTTTGCCGACTGCACGCCCCGCTGGTTCCCTGCCTTGCGGTCGTGGAACGTGCGGTAGTCCGAGAGCGCCTTCCCGGTGCGGTTGTTGTGGTTGACGACCAAGATGTGGTTGTGCGGCTTGCGGCCACGTCCATCCACATGCGTCACCACGAGGCAGTCCGAGTCCGGGTGCATCCGCTTCGCCAGCAGGTAGCCCAGATCATTCACCCGCTGCACGTCCTCCGGGCTGTTCGGGTCGAACTCCTCGTCGCTGAACGACTGCCGGTAGTGCAGCGCCTCGACGCCGCGCTTCGTGTTTTGCGTGAGCGCGCGGGCGCGGGCCGAGAATGCGCCGGGGCCTCCCGGCACGTCGCACGTGACCGCGGCCCCGCGCTCGTCCTCCTTGCCTCGGATGTAGCGCTCCGTGTCTCCGACGCTCGTGCTCGGGCTGTAGTGCGTGGTGCTCATGACGCCGTCCGGTCCCCGAGCAGCGCCCGGACCTCGCGTAGCAACTCGATCAGCTCGGGCACCTCCGCCGACAGCGCCACCGCCTCACCGGCCCGCGCGCGGCGGTCCAGGTCGTTGACGTTGATCGCCAGCGGGCGCACCTGGGCGGCCAGTTCGCGGGCGTCCGCCGAGGCCTGCACGCGCAACTCGGCTCCGAGCAGGTGCGCGGCCACGGCGGCGTCCAGCTCCTCGCTCCGAGAGGCGTGGAGCGCATCGCGCACGACGGTCCGCACCCACGTGCTCGGAGCCAGCCCGAGCCGCGTCGCACGAGTGCGAAGCGCCCCGAGTGTGGCGTCATCGAAGCGGGTATCGAGCCGCCCGCAGTAGTGCCCCTTAGAGTGGTGTAGCGCCCGGCGGTGGCAAGGCTCCTCGTAGACAGAGGAAGCGGCCACCGCGGGGCCTTCGAGTTCACCCTTGCAAAGTTCTCTCGAATGGATCACCGCGATGACCGCACCCCATATTGTCGACCCTGCCCGCGTGCTGGGCAATCTCCTCTCCGACGCATCGCCGGACATGATGCGCTCGCTGCTGCAGACCATGATCAACGCGCTGCTCAGCGCCGACGCGGACGCCGTCTGCGGAGCCGAATGGGGCCAGCCGTCTGCTGACCGCGTCGCGCAGCGCAACGGCTACCGCCACCGGCCCCTCGACACCCGCGCTGGCACGATCGACGTCGCCGTGCCGAAGCTGCGCTCGGGCACGTACTTCCCGGAGTGGCTCCTCGAGCGCCGCAAGCGCGCCGAGTCGGCGCTGATCACCGTCATCGCCGACTGCTACCTCGCCGGCGTGTCCACCCGACGGATGGACAAGCTGGTGAAGACCCTCGGCATCGACGGGCTGTCCAAGTCCCAGGTGTCGCGCATGGCCGCCGACCTCGACGAAGCCGTCGCCGCCTTCAGACACCGCCCACTGGACGAGGCTGGCCCGTTCACGTTCGTCGCCGCGGACGCGCTGACGATGAAGGTCCGCGAGGGCGGCCGCGTCATCAACGCCGTGTGCCTGGTCGCCACGGGCGTCAACGGCGACGGCCACCGCGAAGTCCTCGGACTCCAGGTCGCCACGTCAGAGACCGGCGCGGCGTGGAACACGTTCTTCGCCGACCTCGTCGCCCGCGGCCTGGCCGGCGTCCGCCTCGTCACGTCCGACGCCCACGCGGGCCTCGTGGAGGCGATCGCGGCGAACCTGCCCGGAGCGGTGTGGCAACGCTGCCGCACCCACTACGCGGCGAACCTGATGGCGGTCACGCCCAAGCACGCGTGGCCGGCCGTGAAGTCCATGCTGCACTCCGTGTACGACCAGCCCGACGCGGCATCCGTGCACGCTTGAGTATCGACCGCCTGCTGGACTACGTCGAGGACAAACTCCCCGCCGTGTTCGCCCACCTCGAGGCAGCCCGCGACGACCTCCTCGCGTTCACCACTTCACCTAAGGACGTGTGGACTTAAGAATCTGGTCCAACAACCCCGCCGAGCGCTTGAACAAGGAGATCCGTCGTCGTACCGACGCCGTTGGGATCTTCCCCAACAGGGACGCCATCATCCGGCTCGTCGGCGCAGTCCTGGCCGAGCAGACCGACGAGTGGGTCGAGACCAAGCGCTACCTCGGACTCGAAGTCCTCGCCCGCTGCCGCCTCACCGCCGTGCCCAACACCGGCATCGAGGAGGTGACCGAAACCCTCGCACTCACCGCCTGACGAAGGAACCCGCTACACCACTCCACGGGACTTGACCCCGCCCGCCGCTGCCACGACGACGCTTCGCGCCGCCGTGACTCTGACGCACAGCCTCCGCATCAGCCCGACCGGTGTTCACCTGGCAGTCGGTCTGCTGCTCCACCTGTACGCCAGAGTGGCCAGCCCGAGCACGTGGGTGCGGGCCGTCGTGCGCGATGCCCTCCACGCCTCTCGGAGCGAGGAGCTGGACGCCGCCGTGGCCGCGCACCTGCTCGGCGTCGAGGCGCGCGCGCAGGTGTCGGCGGACGCGCGCGAGCTGGCCGCGCAGATCCGCCCGCTGGCGATCAACGTCAACGACCTGGACCACCGAGCACGTGCCGGTGAGGCGGTGGCGCTGTCGTCGGAGGTGCCCGAGCTGATCGAGCTGCTGCGCGAGGTCCGCGCCCTGCTCGGTGATCGGACGGCGTCATGAGCACGACGCACTACAGCCCGAGCGCCAGCGCCGCCGACACGGAGCGCTATATCCGGGGCAAGGAGGACGAGCGGGGCGTCGCGATCACGTGCGATGTGCCGGGAGGCCCCGGCGCGTTCTCGGCGCGCTCGGGCGCTCACGCAGAACACGACGCGCGAGGTCGAGGCGCTGCACTACCGCCAGTCGTTCAGCGACGAGGAGTTCGACCCGAAGAACCCCGAACACGTGCAGCGGGTGAACGACCTGGGCTACCAGCTCGCCAAGAAGATGCACCCGGATTCCGACTGCCTCGTCGTCAGTCATGTGGATGGGCGGGGAAAGAAGCCGCACAACCATATTTTGGTTCTCAATCACAACAACCGCACGGGAAAGGCGCTCTCGGACTATCGCACGTTCCACGACCGCAAGGCCGGGAATCAGAAGGGCGTGCAGTCGGCGAACGACGAGCTGATGCGCGAGCACGGGCTCTCGGTCGTGAAGCGGCTGGAGCACGCGCCGAAGGACTGGGAGCTGCGCCGCGAAGACTTCGCCGAGGGGTCGCTCGACCGCGAGATGGGCGACCGGATGAGTGCGGCGCTGGCCGATCCCCGCGCGGTGGACAAGGCCGGTCTGGTCTCGGTGATCGAGGAGCAGAACCAGCAGCTCGGTGATGACGGGGATCGGGTGCCACGGATGCGGCTGCACAGCCCCGTCAGCAAGAAGGGCAAACGCGCCGGGCAGGAGACCTGGACGCTCTACATCGAGGACCGCCGCGGCGAGTCCGGGCGTGCCGAGCGCCGCAAGCGCACGAGCGCACTCTCGGCGGACTTCACCCCGGAGGGCGCGCAGGCGTTCTTCGACTACCACCAGCAGCAGAAGGAGCAGGAACATGAGCGCAGCACTCGACAGGCTGAAGCAGCAGAACGGGCCCGTGCAGTCGCCGCAACCGCTCGGCAGTCCGGAGACGATGGAGCTGTTGACCTCGATCCTCGCCGCCGTCGAGGCGCAGAATACGAGGATCGCCACTCTGACCGAGCAGCAGAAGAAGCTCGCGGGGTTCGTGAAGGTGGACAGCGAGGAGCAGGAGAAGCAGCTCTCCGCGATCTCGCATCAGCTGACCTCAACGTCGCCGCCGCCGGAGTCGAACGAGAACAGCGAACTGCTCGCCGGAATCGCGTCCACTCTCGCGGGTATGAGCGTGAACCTCAACGGGGAGCGTCTGAAGGGCTCAGCCTCTAAGTCCGAGGCTGCCGCCAAGCATCTCGATGAGAGCCGGGCTAAGTTCGAGCGGGCCGCGAACGGTGCGCAGAAGGCCTGGCGGGAGTCGATCACCCAAGCCAGCGCCGAGGCGACGAGCGCGATCAGCACGGCCCGGGATCAGGCTGTGCAGTCGATCGAGAGGGCCGCTGCCGACGCCGGGGCCGTGGCAACAGCCAAGATTGACGCCGCGAACGAGCGGGCCGAAAAGATCATCGCCACAACGGCCAAGCTGGAGGCCCGTCAGCTTTGGTCTGTCGCCGCGTCGATGTGCCTCGCGCTGCTGCCGGTCGCAGTGATCGTCGCGGGTGTTTGGATGGCCGTCGCCGGGCTTATCACGGGCGCTCAGTGGGCCCTCGACGTGGACGGGAGCGTGTGGCTCGGGATCGGTCGCTGGCTCGTGGTCTCCATGGGCCTCGCCGGGGCCGGCTACGGACTCTTCGCGTCCGTCCGCTGGGTCGCCGGTCTCGTGGAGACCTGGAAGGGCCGCGGGATGCCGAGGTGGCCCCGTTGGCGGTGATGGCTGGATCCGATCGAGCTACCGGTTCCGATCAGCAGTCGAAGGATTTTCGCAGCAGCCAGTCCTGCGGCCTCGGTGCCGCCGCCGTAGCCTGACGAGCATCCCGGCCGTGACGGCCATCGCGACGGCGATCCCGGCACCGATGATCCAGGGATTGCCGAGGAGCCCTCCGACGCCTGCGAGTGCTCCGCCCGCCGCGATGAGCGGCAGGCCGCAGCAGAGCAGCAACGGAAGCGCGCAGCATGCCAGTAGGAGCAGCCCGGTCCCTGCGGCGACGATGGGACCGGCGCGCCGTTCGTCGCGGTCGTGATCGGCGCTCATCGTCTGCACCTCTTCCGGATGAGATCTCCCCGATTGCATGCGTTGCCGTTCATGCGCAGCACGAGAGCAGTGACGGGTCGGTGGTGAAGGACTTCGCGGCGATCCGGATGCCTTCGGTCATGGTCAGGTAGGGGGCCCAGGCGTCGGCGACTTCGGCGATGGTCTTGCCGAGCACGTGGACGCCTGCGGCGGCGAGTTCACCGGCGTCCTTGGCGACGGCGGTGAGGCCGAGGATCTCGCTCGTATCGGCGTTCACGACGATCTTGATGAACCCGCGGGTGTCGCGGTTGATCACCGCCCGGGGCACATACTCCAGGGGCAGCACGCGGCAGTCACAGCGGATCCCCGCGGCGACGACCTCCTTCTCGGTCATCCCGACCGCGCCGATCGCCGGTCCGGTGAACGTCACCCGCGGCAGATGGGAGTAGTCGACGGACCGGTCGGCGTCGGCGAACGCGTTCTCGGCAACGAGGGTGCCGTGGTGGGCCGCGACGTAGACGAACTCCGGGTGCCCGGTCACGTCGCCCGCGGCCCAGATCCGCGGGTTCGACGACTGCAGATGGTCGGAGACGACCACCTCGCCGGAGTCCCCGGTCTTCACCCCGACCGCATCGAGGTTCAAGCCGTCGGTGACGGGACGGCGTCCGAGGGCGACGAGCACCTGGTCGGCGCGGAACTCCTGCGAGCCGCCGGACACGTCCGCGGTAACCACGACCTGCCCGGTCGCCGCGTCCCGGGACACCCGGGTCGGCACCGCGCGGCGGACCACCCGGATGCCCTCGTCGGCGAACACCTCCTGCAGTGTCCGGGACACCTCCGGCTCCTCCTTCGACGCGAGCCGGGACCGCACCAGCACGGTGACCTGGGAGCCGAGGCGGGCGAACAGCTGCGCCTGCTCCAGGGCAACGTAGCCGCCGCCGAGCACCAGCATCGACTCGGGGACCTCGGTCAGGTCCATCGCCGTGGTCGAGGTCAGGTACCCGGCCTCGTCCAGGCCGTCGATCGGCGGAGCCCACGGCCGCGCACCGGTGGCGACCAGGTAGTGCTCGGCCTCGATCGTCTCGACCGCTCCGTCTGCGGCGGTGACCTCCAACACCGGCGCGTCCGGGGTGCCCGCGAACCCGGCGTCTCCCCGCCGGACGTGCCACCCGTATGAATCGGCGACGTCGGCGTACTTCTCGCCCCGCATCGTCTCGACCAACGCCTGCTTCCCGGCGATCAGCGCGGGCATGTCCACTGGGCCTGCCGTCGTCGCGATCCCCGGGAACCGGTCGGCGGCGTCGGCGGCGACGTGCCGTGCATCGGCGGCGGCGATGAGGGCCTTCGACGGCACGCAGCCCGTGTTCACGCAGGTGCCGCCGAGCGTGCCACGCTCGATCATCACCACCGACTTCCCGAGCATGGTCGCGCGAATCGCGGCGGCGAACGCTCCGCCGCCCGATCCGATGATGGCGAGATCGTACTTCGTAGGCATCGCTGCTCCCGTCAAGGCTTGGACTTCTGTTCCGTTTCAGCCATACTGGACCTTCCAGTGCAAGGGAAGGTCAAGCGTGGCCCCTGCCGAATGATCGGAGGCCGCAATGCGCATCGGAGAACTCGCCGAACGCGCGGGCACCACCTCGAAGACGCTCCGGTTCTACGAAGAGCAGGGACTGCTGCCCCCGGCCGACCGGACGCCATCCGGGTACCGCGACTACGCGCCCGACGCCGTCGCCCGGATCGACTTCGTTCACCGTGGCCAGGCCGCAGGCCTCACCCTCGCCCAGATCCGCCAAATCCTCGACATCCGCGACAGCGGCCACGCGCCCTGCGAGCACGTGCGAGACCTCCTCGACGCGCGCCTGGCCGAGATCGAGCAGCAGATCGCCCAGCTCACCGCCCTGCACGGCACCATCGCCGACCTCCGGCACGACGCCGCGCACCCGGACCCCGACACATGCAGCCCAGACCAGGTCTGCCGGTACCTGTAGAGGGACGCGGACCGAGAAAACGAGAGCCATAACACGAACATGCGCTACGAGAACCCGTTGTACATGGCGGAGGCCGCCGCGACCGCCGACCTCATCGCGGGCGGACGGCTGCAGCTGGGCGTGAGCCGCGGCAGCCCCGAGCCCGCGGCGGACGGCCCGGCGGAGTTTGGCTATCCCCTCGCCTTCGGGATGAGCCCCGCCGAGGAGGCCGCACGTCGGATCGCGCGCTTCCGCGAGGCGATCTCGGGCGCGGGCATCGCGGAGCCCGGCTCGCACGCCCACGTGCGCGCGGGCGAGCTGCTGCCCATCCAGCCGCAGTCCCCCGGACTGAGCGAGCGGATCTGGTACGGCGCGGGCGGCATCGACTCCGCCCGTCGCGTGGGAGAGCTGGGCATGCATCTCATGTCCTCGACGCTGGTGCTCGAGGCCACCGGGGAGCCGCTCGGCACCGTGCAGTCGCGCCAGATCGAGGCCTTCAGGTCGGCGTGGCGCGAGGCGGGTCACGCGGGCGAGCCGCGCGTGTCCGTGTCGCGCAGCATCATGCCCATCACCGATGACCTCTCGCGCACCTACTTCACCCCCTACCTCGAGCGCGACCTCATGGGCGCCAACAATGACCAGATCGGCGAGATCGACAACACGCTGTCGACCTTCGGGAAGACCTACGTGGGCGACCTCGACAAGCTCGAGCGCGAGCTCCGTGAGGATGAGGCGGTGATGACCTCCGACACGTTGCTGGTCACGATCCCCAACCAGCTGGGCGCGGACTTCAACCACGGCACGTTCCGGGCGCTCGCCGAGCTGAGGGACCGTCTCGCGGCCTGACCGGCCGTCAGCGACCGCCCGCCACGCGGTTGAATGGCTCCCGTGATCGAGATCCGCACCGGCCTGCTTCCCGACGACACCGAGACCTGCGCGCGCCTGTGGGTGCGCGCGATCGAGGCCCGCGACGGCACGGTCGATGCCGCGCCCATGGCCCGGCGCGTGCGCTCCGCACTCGCCGGACCCCTCATCAGGCTCGCCGTCGCGACCGCACCCCGCGCCGGCTTCGCCCTGACGGTGCCCTCCGGGTCCGTTCGCGACGAGGCCTTCCTGCACTTCTTGGCGGTCGATCCCGGCGGCACGGGCGGAGGGGTCGGCACCGCGCTCATGACCGATGCCATCGACCATGCCAGCGCGGCGGGCTTCGCGGCGTACGGCGTCGCCCGTCCCCACGGAATCGGCGACTACGCGATGCAGCCCTACCGGCTCGCGCTCGCCTCCGCCACGCCCTCCTCCGTATAGACCAGCCGGAAACGCTCGCACACGACGGGCATGTCGGGCTCGAAGCCGCGGTCATTCCCCGAGTGCTCGCGCCAGTAGCGCTCGTGCACGGCGCGCCAGTACGCGAGCGTGAGGTCTCCCTCGCCCTCCGCGGCGGCGTGCGCGGCGTCAACCTCACCGAACGGCACGACGCGGACGCTCGTGGTCTCGATCACCGCGCGCGGCAGGCCGGCGCCGTCGAGGATGATGCTGAACTCACCCTCGCGCGGCAGCGGGTCACCCGCGGCGTCGTCGTCCCACAGGGACGATGCCGTGCCCGTCTTGATGCCGTCCAGCACCAAGGCGAGGAGCCCGTCCGCGTGGGCGGGCGTCGCGCCGAAGGCCCACGCCTCCGGCAGGGCCTCGGGCAGCCCGGGAACCCGTGCCCGGCATCGTTCCCAGAAGGCGCCAATCGTGGCGCCGGACGCGCCGACCGCATCGAGGTCGCGATAGTGGGGAACCGGGGGCACCGCGACGTAGAAGTCGTGCAGCAGCGCCCGCCACTCCTGGTAGTCCGCGGATCCTCGGAAGCCCTCGGTGTGGTCCTCGAGCGTCTCCCACTCGACAGTGAGCAGATACGTCGAGGGGTCCTCGACTCCGCGGCGCAGCGAGTGGCCCAGGTAGCCGCGCTGGCGGGCCAGCAGCGGCTCGGCAACACGGAAGGCCGCCTCGAAGTCGTCCTCGCGGCCCGCGACGACGGGCAGCACCACGCTCTCGACGATCACGGCGCACCGAGACTCAGGCGGAGGCGAGCAGGCCCTTGATCGCGGACGTGAAGAACGCGAGGCCGTCAGTGCCGGTGCGTCCCGACTCGCGTGAGTCGGGGCCAAAGCCAGCCTCGACCGCGTGCTCGGGGTGGGGCATGAGGCCCACGACGTTGCCGCGCTCGTTGGTGATGCCCGCGATGTCGCGGCGCGAGCCGTTGGGGTTCCACCCCACGTAGCGGAACGCCACGCGGCCCTCGGCCTCGAGCATGTCGAGGGTGCGCTCGTCCGCGACGTACTGGCCGTCCTGGTTCTTGAGCGGCACCACGATCTCCTCGCCCTCGCGGTACTCGGAGGTCCACGCGGTCTCGGCGTTCTCGACGCGCAGCGTCTGGTCACGGCACACGAAGTGCAGGTGCTCGTTCTTGATCATCGAGCCGGGCAGCAGGTGGACCTCGGTGAGCACCTGGAAGCCGTTGCAGATGCCCAGCACGGGCAGGCCGCCGTGAGCGGCATCCACCAGGGTGTCCATCACGGGGGCGAAGCGCGCGATCGCACCGGCACGCAGGTAGTCGCCGTAACTGAAGCCACCCGGCAGGACCACGGCGTCGACGTTCTTGAGGTCGGCGTCGTTGTGCCACAGCGGCACGGCCTCCGCCCCGGCGAGGCGCACGGCGCGCGACGCGTCGCGGTCGTCGAGCGTGCCGGGGAACGTCACGACCCCAATGCGAGCGGTCATCCGAGCAGGTCCTTGGCGCCGTTCTCGGGGGCCGGGCGGTGACCCTTGCCGCCGCCGTTGCCGCCGCAGCCGCAGCCGCCCTCGCGCACCACCTTGACCTGGACGACGTCCTCGATCACGGGGTTGCTCAGGAGCGTCTCGGCGGCCTTGCGGACGTTCGCGAGGACCTCGTCGGTCACCTCGCCGTCGACAGTGAGCTCGAAGCGCTTGCCCTGGCGGACCTGGGCGATGCCGTCGAAGCCCAGCCGCGGCAGGGCGGCACCGACGGCCTTGCCCTGAGGGTCGAGGATCTCGGGCTTGGGCATGACGTGAACGAGGATCGTGGCCATGGCGGCAGTCTACCGGCGCGCGCGGGCAGCACCGGTCGGGCGCCGACCGGGCTCCGGGCGGGCGGGGACGGCTAGGCGGCCGCGCCCTTGAGCGAGCCCGTGAGCTGCTCGCCCTCTTCGCCCACGAGGATGCACGCGAGCTGGCGGTCGCCCAGATCCCACGACGACTGGGTCGGGGTCATGGTCGTGTAGTAGTAGACGCTCTCCTCGTAGGGGACGCCCACGTAGGCCTCGTATTGCGCGTAGCAGGTCTCGTCCCCGGCCAAGAGGGCCTCCTCCGTGAGCTCGGTCATCTCCTCGACGTAGAACACCTCGCCGTCGTGCGCCTCGGCGCAGTCGACGCGCGGGAGCGAGTTCACCTCGGTCTCGCCCTCGGCAGAGACCGCGGTGTTGAGGATGCACTCGCCCACGGCGAGCTGCAGCTCCTCGACGGTCGCGCCGCCCAGCAGCGCGCAGCCACCCAGGGCGGGGAGCATCAGGATCGACGACAGGGCGAGGGCACGGCGCATGACAGACCTTCCACGAGGGCGCGAGGTTGGCGCCGCAGTGGCGCCCGCGCGCACAATCTAGCAGGAGGGACGATGCCCGTGCCGGGACCCTCGCGACGCGGCGGTATCGTGGTGCGCCGCCGCGAAGGAGACCCTCATGCAGGAGTTGCTGACGAGCGTCGACTCGGACGCGATCATCGACTACGCGTTGTCGACCCTGAGGATCGTGCTCGAGTACGTGGGCACCGTCGCCTTCGCGATCTCGGGGGCCGTGGCCGCGAGCAGGCGGCGCATGGACCTCGTGGGAGCGGTGGTGCTCGCGGGACTGGTCGCGGTGGGCGGCGGAACCCTCCGCGATCTCTTGCTGCGCCAGGACGTGTTCTGGATCGAGAACCCCACGCTCGTGCTGGTCGCGATCGCGACCGCGCTGGTGATCGCTCCGCTCGCGCGCAGACGTGACCTCGACGCGCTCGCGCGCCATCGCATCGTGGAGGCCTCCGACGCGCTCGGTCTCGCGATCTTCGTGGTGATCGGCACGGGTCTCGCGCTCGACCTGGGCGCAAGCCCCGCGGCCGCGATGATCGTGGGCGTTGCGAATGGCGTGGGGGGCGGCATCCTGCGTGACCTCTTCGCGGCGCAGGTGCCCGAGGTGTTCTGGAACGGTCAGCTGTACGCGACCGCCGCGCTGGGCGGCGCGCTCGTGTACTGGGCGCTGTGGGCGCTGGGACTGCCGCCCGAGGTGATCTTCTGGATGCCGCTGCTGGTGATCCTCGCGCTGCGCGGCCTGTCGCTCACGCTCGGCTGGGGCGTCCCCACCGTGGCCGTGGTCGAAAAGCGCGACCGCCAGACCGAGGACCACGCCTGACCCCACAAGGTCAGCAGACCCAGCTGTACTCGAGCTCCTGATCGGTCAGCCACGTCGTGAGGGCTCCGCTGTCGGAGACCCAGAACGCGAGGCCGCCTTCGTAGACGGTGAGCGTGCCGGAGTCGTCGCCCGGTCCCGGCGCTGCCACGGCGGGAAGCGCCGCCACGGCCGAAAGCGCCGCACGCATCGTCCCCCGCCCATCCCGCCCTCACCCGCGGGCGTTGCGAGCGCCGCCACCTCGGGGAACTCGAGGAGATTCGCCGGCACGAACGGGTACCAGGTGACGCCGTCCACCGTGACGGGCTCGTTGCCGCACGCGGGGTAGAACTGCACGTCCGTCACGGTGTCGACCACGTCGCCCGGCACGCCCAGGTCGAGCGAGGACTCGGGGCCATACGGCCGCGGCGCGCAGGCGGTGAGCAGCGTCCCGACCACGATCGCGGTCACCAGCGTCAGCACTGCGGTGAGCTGAAGTCTCCCCATGCAGGTAGGACGCACCCACGCGAACAAACGTTGGGGCCGCGCACCTGGCATCGGGGCGCGTCGAGTACTCGTCAGGCGCGCGCCAGGCGATCGAAGGCCTCGACGTAGCGTGCGCGAGTGCGCTCGACCACGTCGGCGGGCAGCGCGGGCGGCGGGACGTCCGAGGACTTGTCCCAGCCCGAGTCGGGCGAGCTCAGCCAGTCGCGCACGAACTGCTTGTCGAAGCTGGGCTGGGCGCGGCCGGGCTCCCAGTCATCGGCGGGCCAGAAACGCGAACTGTCCGGCGTGAGCACCTCATCACCAAGCACGATGTCGCCCGCCGCGTCCCTGCCGAACTCGAGCTTGGTGTCCGCGAGGATGATCCCCTTCGCCGCGGCGATCGCGTGCGCACGGGCGTAGACAGCGAGCGTGAGGTCGCGCAGCGCGGCCGCGTCCTCCTCGCCGATCATGTCGACCACGGCCTCGAAGCTCACGTTCTCGTCGTGCTCCCCGACCGCGGCCTTGGTCGCGGGCGTGAAGATCGGCGACGGCAGCCGTGAGCCGTCCTCGAGACCCGGCGGCAACTCGATCCCGCACACCGTTCCCGACGCGCGGTACTCCGCCAGGCCGGAGCCGGTGAGGTAGCCGCGCGCGACGCACTCGACGGGGAACATGACGAGGCGGCTGCACACCATGGCGCGGCCCTGCACCTCGGCGGGGACGGGCGCCTCGACCGTGTGATTGGGCACGATGTCGACCAGCTGGTCGAACCACCACAGGCTCAGGCCCGTGAGGATGCCGCCCTTGCCCGGGATCTCGGTGGGCAGCACCCAGTCGTACGCACTGATGCGATCTGACGCGACCACCAGCACCACGTCTCCGCGCGGGTGCGGGGCGACCGGCTCATAGAGGTCGCGCACCTTGCCCGAGTAGACGTGACGCCACCCCTCGAGCTCGAGGTGCGTGGGTGGCGTGGCGTGGCCGGGCATCAGCGCGCGTCCTCCGCGGCGGCCGCCGCGATATCGCGGCGGTGGTGGCTGCCCTCGAGGACGATGCGGTCGACGCCCGCGTACGCGCGTTCCCTTGCCTCGGCAAGGGTCGCGCCCCGCGCCGTGACGCTGAGGACGCGGCCGCCGTTGCTCAGCAGAGTGCCGCGGTGGTCGAGCGACGTGCCGGCGTGGAGGACATGGACGGTGTCGACCGACTCGGCCGCGTCGATGCCCGTGATGGAGTCGCCCTTGCGGGGCTCCGCCGGATATCCGTGGGCCGCGACGACGACGGTGACCGCGGCA
The DNA here is from genome assembly GCF_030296675.1 of Demequina sediminis. Lineage (GTDB taxonomy): Bacteria > Actinomycetota > Actinomycetes > Actinomycetales > Demequinaceae > Demequina > Demequina sediminis. The sequence continues at coordinate 1,907,436 of NZ_AP027736.1, forward strand.
TCGTTCCTCCACTCGAGGGGAGTGAGGTCGCCCAGGCGGCCCTCCGCGGCGGCGAGCAGCACCCCGGCGAGCGGGGTCGCGAGGCGCGCGAGCACCACCTGCGTCTCGGGGTCGCCGAACCTCGCGTTGAACTCGACCACGCGCACGCCCTTCGACGTGAGCGCGAGGCCGCAGTAGAGGACGCCCACGAACGGGGTGCCGCGGCGCGCCATCTCGTCGACGGTGGGCTGTGCGACCGTGCGCACGACCTCGTCGACAAGGTCCGCGGGGGCCCACGGCAGCGGCGAGTACGCGCCCATGCCGCCGGTGTTGGGACCGGCGTCGCCGTCGTACGCGCGCTTGAAGTCCTGCGCGGGCTGGAGCGGCACCACCGTCTCGCCGTCGCACAGGCAGAAGAGGCTGACCTCGGGCCCATCGAGGAAGTCCTCGACCACCACGACTCCGCCTGCATCGAGGATCGCCTCGCCGTGAGCGAGCGCCGCCGCGCGATCGTCCGTGACCACCACGCCCTTGCCTGCCGCCAGGCCGTCGTCCTTCACCACGTGCGGTGCGCCGAACGCGTCGAGCGCGTCCTCGAGGTCAGACGAGGTGCGGCACACGCGCGGCTCGGCCGTGGGCACGTCGGCGGCGAGCATGACTTCCTTGGCGAAGGCCTTCGAGCCCTCGAGCATGGCCGCGCGGCCACTGGGACCGAAGACGGGGATGCCCACACCGCGCACGGCGTCCGCGACACCCGCGACCAACGGCGCCTCGGGACCCACCACGACGAGGTCGGCCTTCACGGCCGCGGCGAGCGCCGCGACCGCCACGGGGTCGAGCGCGTCCACCCCATGGAGGACGACGGGTGTGCCGTCGACGGTCGACAGCGTGCCGATGCCGGGGTTGCCCGGGGCGGCGTGGAGCTGGCTGACGGCGGGGTCGGCGCACAGGGCGCGGGCGAGGGCGTGCTCACGCGCGCCGGTGCCGACAAGAAGGATGATCACGGGCGCGAGTCTACCGAGCCGCCGCGCGCGCACGCTGTGCCCGATAGGGTGCGAATCGGGGGCCAGGACCACGACCGGTGCGAGGGGGTCACGCGACATGGCACGCACGGTGATTCTCCGCGCGCTCGCCGCGCTCGCGCTCACCGGCGCCGTGGCCGTGCTGGGTCTCGGGGCGGGAGCGTGGCCCGCGCACGCGACGCCCACGCCGACCGCGAGCGCGACTCCCGCAGCGACCTCCACGCCGTCACCGACCGCCGAGCCCACGCCCACCACGACCCCGGCGCCGACCGCGACTCCGCTCCCCACAGCAACCGCCACCGCGACACCCACCGCTGAACCCACCGCGTCGCCCACGGCGAGCGCGAGCCCGTCCGCCGGCGCGACCCCCACGGCGTCCGCGAGCCCGACCGCCTCCCCCACGCCTTCGCCCACCGCGTCGCAGCCCACCGTGGTGGTGCCGGCTCGACAGCCGGGAATCGTGACGTCGGAGGTGTCGACGACCACGCTCGTGATCGCCCTCGCGGTGCTCGCGGCGAGCATCCTGCTGCTGTGGTACCTGGTTCGCACCCAGCGCACGCCGGACGGGGAGGACGGATGGGCGGCCGCGGCGTCGCGCTCGCGTCCCGCCCGCACCGGTCACGTGCCCGCGGGTGCGGCGCTCGAGGCGCTCACCGCGATGGGCCGCGCGATGATCGGCTCGGGCTATCCCGTCGGACTCGTCCAGGACGCACTCGAGGAGATCGCCACGGTCAACGGCCTCCCCGGCACGCACGCCGTGGTGCTGCCAACCTCGATCATCGTGTCCACGGCCGAGCGCGGTCGCACCAAGACCCGTGCGGTCTCGGCGGGCGGCGGCGCCTACACGCTCGCGCAGATCGACGCGATCGATACCTTGCAGACCCAGGCTCGCCGCGGCGACATCTCCGCGGCGGCGATTCCGCACCGCCTCACGGAGATCACCGCCGCCGATCCACCCTTCGGCCGCGCGCTGCGACTCGCGGCGTACCCCGTGCTGTCGGCGTCGATCGCGGTGCTGCTGGGTGCGTCGTGGGCCGGAGTGTTGGTCGCCGGGCTGCTGGGAGTCGGGGTCGGGCTGTTGCTCGTGTTCGCGGAGACGGTGCGGCCCAGCTATTCGGCGCTCGTGATCGTCGGCGCCGCACTGGGCGTGTCGATCGTGGGGCTGCTCGTCGCGCGCACCTCGGTCGATCCCGGCGTGCTCCCCTCGGTGGTCGCTCCCCTGGTCATGTTCCTGCCGGGAGGGCTGCTTACGACCGCGGTCATCGAGCTCGCGACGGGGCACATCGTGTCGGGAGCGGCGCGCGCCGCGGCCGGCGCGATGAGGCTGGTCCTGCTCGCGGCGGGCATCGTCGCCGCGGGCGCGCTCGTGGGCGTGCCGGAGGTCGAGCTCAGTGCGGCCGCGGATCCGCTCGGTCCGGTGGCCCCGTGGATTGCGGTCGCGCTGTTCGGGCTCGCGATCGGGGTTTTCCAGAGCGCGCGTCGCGGAGCGATCGGGTGGATCCTCATCGTTCTCTATGTCGCGTACGGAGCGCAGGTGATCGGAGACCTGTTCCTCGACGGGGTGTTGTCAGCCCTCGTGGGTGCGGCGGCGATGACCCCCGTCGCGATCCTCGTCGCGCGCCAGCGCTCGGGACCCCGGCGATCGTGAGCTTCCTGCCCGCGTTCTGGCTGCTGGTCCCCGGCGCCCTGGGCCTCGTGGGGGTAACGGGCGTGATCGATGGCAGCGACTCGGGCGCCGCCACGCTGGTTACGACCGCGGCGACCATGGTCGCGATCGCATTGGGCGTGCTGATCGGACTCGCGGCGACGAGCTCCCTGCGTGCGGCGGGCTCGCGCAAGGCCGAGGGCGCGCAACCACCGCCGACCTAAGGGGGCGGGGCCGCCCGTCGCCCCGTCGCCCCGTCGCCCCGTCGCCCCGTCGCCCCCGAAGGCTCCCCTCCTCCTCGTCCCCTCCGGACCCCTCTCCACGCTGTTTCAGCCTTTGCTCACACAGCTCCGGCATGGCGCTCCTTCGCGACCACGAGAAGCACGACACCGCAGGTAGATGGCACCCCGCCCCGACCAACGATGGACAATGGCGGCACTGTTCGAGGAATCGCTGAAACAGCCGCGAGACAACCTCGGACGCGCGCAGCCTGACGGACGGGGAGTGGGCTGGACGGGGTCTGGGCACGACGGGGAGTGGGCTGGACGGGGTCTGGGCACGACGAGGTCTGGGCAAGACGAGGTCTGGGCACGACGGGGTCTGGGAAAGGGGGAGAGTCGGCCGGATGGATGGGGCGCCCGTCCCCGTCCCCGTCCCCGTCCCCGTCGCCGCCCCCCGGAAGGCTCGCTCCTCCGGACCCCTCTCCGCGACATTTCAGCAATCGCTCACACAGCTCCGGCACGGCGCTCCCTCGCGACCAGGAGAAATGCGACACCCCAGGTAGATCTCTACCCACTCCCGGCGAGAGCCGACCATGGGCGCGCTGTTTGAGGAATCACTGAAACAGCCACGAGACAACCCCGGACGGACGGCGCCTGCCGGACGGAGGCTGGGCCGCACGGAAGAACCGGGGCAGCGCGCCACAGGGAGGCCGGAGCATCGGCTCTCCACAGAATCACGCGAGGCCGCCCGTCCCGGAGCTCCCCGACCTACGATGCGCAGATGCGGGACACGGACCTCTTCGACGACGCCTTCGAACTGGACGCGACGTTCCACGCCCTCGCGAGCCCCGTGCGCCGCTTCATCCTCGAGCTCCTCGAGCCCGAGTCGGCTGCGGCGGGTGACCTCGCGGCTTCGGCCGCGTCAATGTTCGGGATCTCCGCATCACGCGTCTCGCAGCACCTGACAGTCCTCGATCGCGCCGGACTGGTGGTCGTCGAGACCGAGGGCACGTGGCGGTACTACGACGTCGAGCGGGGCTCCGCCGCGGCAGCCGTCGAGTGGCTACACCGGCGGGGCCTCGCCAGTCGCTAGCAGGCCCCCGACCCGCCCGCGCCTACGCGCGGGTGTGCAGGAGGTCGTTGATCTGGATGATCTCGTCGCGGCCGGGGCCCACGCCGATCGTCGAGATGCGGCAGTCGCTCAGCTCCTCGACGGCCTTGACGTAGTCCTGGGCGTTGCGCGGCAGGTCCGAGAACTCGCGGCATCCCGAGATGTCCTCGTCCCAACCGGGGAACGTCTCGTAGACCGGCTCCGCGGCCGCGAAGGCAGCCTGGTCGAGAGGCAGATCCTGGTGGCGCACGCCGTCAACGTCGTAGCTCACGCACACGGGGATCTCCTGGATTCCGGTGAGCACGTCGAGCTTCGTGAGCACGATGTCGGTGAGGCCGTTGATGCGCGACGCGTAGCGCGTGATCACAGAGTCGTACCAGCCACAACGGCGCGGACGTCCCGTCGTGGTGCCAAACTCGTAGCCCACGTCGCGCAGGCGGTCGCCCCACTTGTCGAGCAGCTCGGTGGGCATCGGTCCCTCGCCCACGCGCGTGGTGTACGCCTTGGCGATGCCGATCACCGAGTCGATTCGGGTGGGGCCCACGCCGGAGCCGGTGCACGCACCGCCCGCGGTCGCGTTCGAGGACGTGACAAACGGGTACGTGCCGTGGTCGACGTCCAGCATCGTCGCCTGACCGCCCTCGAAGAGCACGGTCTCGCCCGCGTCGAGGGCGTTGTTGAGCACGAGTGAGGTGTCGGTGACGTGCGGCGCGATCCGGTCGCGGTACGCGAGCAGCTCGTCGGCGACCTCGTCGACCGAGATCGCGCGGCGGTTGTAGACCTTCACGAGCAGGTGGTTCTTCGCCACGAGCGCGCCCTCGATCTTGTCGCGGAGCAGCGACTCGTCGAAGAGGTCACCCATGCGCAGGCCCAGGCGGTTGATCTTGTCCGCATAGGCCGGACCGATTCCGCGTCCCGTCGTGCCGATCTTGCGCTTGCCGAGGAAGCGCTCCGTCACGTTGTCGAGCGTGCGCGCATAGGGGGCGATGATGTGGGCGGCGTTCGAGACGAGGAGGTCCGAGGTGTCGACACCGCGCTCATTGAGCGCGTCGAGCTCCTCGAACAGCACGCGCAGGTCCACGACGACGCCGTTGCCGATCACGGGCGTGCAGCCCGGCGTGAGGATTCCCGACGGGAGCAGGTGCAGCGCGAACTTCTGGTCACCGATGACGACCGTGTGGCCGGCGTTGTTGCCGCCGTTGAACTTCACCACGTAGTCGACGCGCGAGCCCAGGAGGTCCGTCGCCTTCCCCTTGCCCTCGTCGCCCCACTGCGCGCCAACGATCACTGCTCCGGGCATCGTGCCCCTCCCCTAATGTCTGTGGAAACGTGCGAAGGCCTCCGCAGTCAAACGACCGCGGAGGCCTCCCTCACGAGTCGGTCGTTCAGATCTTCTTGCCGGCCGAGCCGAGCTGCTGGCAGGCCTCGACGACGCGAGCGGCCATGCCAGCCTCGGCGAGCTTGCCCCACGCGCGCGGGTCGTAGGCCTTCTTGTTGCCCCACTCGCCGTCGACCTTGAGGACGCCGTCGTAGTTCTTCATCATGTGGTCGACCACGGGGCGCGTGTAGGCGTACTGCGTGTCCGTGTCGATGTTCATCTTGATCACACCGTGCGAGACGGCCGTGGCGATCTCCTCGGCGGTCGAGCCCGAGCCACCGTGGAACACGAGGTCGAACGGCTTCTCCTTGCCGAACTTCGCGGCGGCGGCGGCCTGGATGTCACCGAGGATCTCGGGACGCAGCTTGACGGCACCCGGCTTGTACGCGCCGTGCACGTTGCCGAACGTCATGGCGGTCAGGTAGCGGCCCTTCTCGCCGAGGCCGAGGCGCTCGATCGTGGCGATGCCGTCCTCGGGGGTCGAGTAGAGCTTGTCGTTGACCTCGGCCGAGTGGCCGTCCTCCTCGCCGCCGACGACGCCGATCTCGATCTCGAGGATCGTGTCAGCAGCCTGCGAGAGCTCGAGGAGCTCCTCGGCGATCGCGAGGTTCTCCTCCATCGGCACGGACGAGCCGTCCCACATGTGCGAGTTAAAGATCGGGCCCTTGCCCGCGGCGATCGACTCGGCCTCAAGCTTCAGCAGCGGCTTCAGCCACTCGTCGAGGTAGACCTTGTGGCAGTGGTCGGTGTGCAGCGCGATGGTGACGCCGTACTTCTCCGCGACGACGCGGGCGTACGCGGCGAGCGCGAGCGAACCCACAACCGCGTCCTTGATGGTCGAGCCGGAGGCGTACTGGCCACCGCCCACCGAAACCTGGATGATGCCGTCGGACTCGGCCTCCGCGAAGCCCTGGATGGCTGCGGTGACGGACGACGACGACGTGATGTTGATCGCGGGGAACGCGTAGCCGCCGGCCTTGGCGGCGTCCAGCATCGCGGCGTACGACTCGGTGGTGGCGATAGCCATGGGTAACTCCTGAGCTTGTGCGGATGGAACCGCGGTCCATTCTGTCAGATAACGCAGGTGTCGGGGTGGCGAAGGTCCTAGGGCGAGCGGTCAGCCGTGACCCGCGTCGACGTCACCGTGGAGGCGCACCCACGCGTGCATCGCGATGGCCGCGGCGGCCCCGGCGTTGATGGATCGCGTCGACCCGTATTGCGCGATCGCCAGCGTCGCGACCGCGCGCTCCCTCATCGCCTCGGAGAGGCCGACGGACTCCTGGCCGAAGACCAGAACGCACTCGCGAGGAAGCTCATACGTCTCAAGCGGCACCGAGCCGGGCAGGTTGTCCACGCCGACCACAGGCAACCCCGCGGCGTCGGCCCATGCGGCGAAGTCCTCGACCGTCGGATGGTGGCGAATGTGCTGGTAGCGGTCCGTCACCATGGCACCACGCCGGTTCCACCGACGGTGGCCCACGATGTGCACCTCACGCGCGAGGAACGCGTTGGCGGTGCGGACCACGGAGCCGATGTTGAGATCGTGGTGCCAGTTCTCGATCGCGACGTGGAACGGGTGACGGCGCTGATCGAGGTCCGCGACGATTGCCTCGAGCGTCCAATACCGGTAGCGGTCCACGACGTTGCGACGGTCGCCATATGCCAGCAGCTCGCGGTCGTAGCGGGGGTCGGCCGGCCACTCGCCCTCCCACGGGCCCAGCCCGTGGTGAGGCGCGAGGTCGCCTGTCTCGACCGAACTGCCGCTCACGCGAGCTCAATCCGCAGAGCCGATGCCGACGCCCTCGCCTTTTCGCGCGCCTGGGCGACGTCCTCCCCGCGCGCAAGCGTCACCGCCACCCTGCGCCGTCCTTCCACACGAGGCTTGCCGAAAAGCCGCACGTCCGTGCCCGGCTCCGCCACGGCATCGTCCACGCCCGCGAACACCGGCACGCCCGAGCCCTCGGCAAGCACCGCGCACGAGGCCGCCGCGCCGAGCGACAGCACCCCGGGCACCGGCAGCCCGAGGATCGCGCGCGCGTGCAGCGCGAACTCGCTCAGGTCCTGCGAGACGAGCGTCACGAGGCCCGTGTCGTGGGGGCGCGGCGAGACCTCCGAGAACAGCACGCGGTCTCCCGCGACGAAGAGCTCCACCCCGAAGACGCCCCGACCGCCCAGCGCCTCGGTCACCGCCCCCGCGATCCGGCGGGACTCGGCGAGCGCCGACTCGGACATCTCCTGCGGCTGCCACGACTCGCGATAGTCACCGTCGACCTGCGTGTGGCCCACGGGCGGCAGGAACGTCACGCCTCCGGCGTGGCGGACGGTGAGCAGCGTGATCTCGTAGTCGAAGTCGACGAAGCCCTCGACGATCACCCGCGAGCCGCCGGCGCGGCCGCCCTCGACGGCGTACGTCCACGCCGCGTCGATGTAGGCAGGCGTGCGCACGACGGACTGCCCCTTGCCCGAGGACGACATCACCGGCTTGACCACGCACGGCGTGCCGAGCTCGGCGACAGCCGCGGCGAAGTCATCGCGCGTGTCGACGAACCGGTACGGCGAGGTGGGCAGCCCGAGCTCCTCCGCCGCGAGGCGCCGGATGCCCTCGCGGTCCATCGTGAGGATCGTCGCGCGTGCGGTCGGGATCACGGTCGACAGCCCCGACTCCTCAACCTCCGCGAGCACCTGCGTCGCGATGGCCTCGATCTCGGGGATGACCAGGTGGGGACGCTCGGCGTCGATCACGGCGCGTAGTGCAACGGGGTCGAGCATGTCGACCACGTGGGCACGATGCGCGACGGACATGGCGGGGGCGTGCGGATAGCGGTCGACGGCGATCACCTCGACGCCCAGCCGCGCGAGCTCGATCGCCACCTCCTTGCCCAGTTCTCCCGAGCCGAGCAGCACCGCCCTGGTCGCGGTGGGCGTGAGCGGGGTGCCGAGAGTGACGGTCATGGGCTCATCCTCGCAGTGCGGACGTACGATTACCGACGTGAACACCGCCGCACTTGCCGCAAGCCTGCCCACCCTCGGACCCGGGTGGCTCGACCCCGAGACCATGATCGAGTCCTTCATCTCGAGTTTTGGCGGCTGGGCGCTCGCCGCGATCTGCGTGGTCATCCTCATCGAGACGGGGCTGCTGTTTCCGTTCCTGCCGGGAGACTCGCTGCTGTTCACGGTGGGGCTGTTCATCGGCACGGGCCTCTTGGACGTGCCGCTGTGGGTCGCGTGCCTCGCGCTGTTCCTCGCGGCCTTCATCGGCGACCAGCTCGGCTACTTCATCGGCCACAAGGCGGGGCCGGCGATCTTCAACCGGCCCGACTCGCGGTTCTTCAAGCGCGAGCACATCGACAAGACGCACGCCTTCTTCGAGCGCTACGGGGGAAGGGCGATCGTGCTCGCCCGCTTCGTGCCGTTCGTGCGCACGTACATCCCCGTGGCGGCCGGCATCGGCCGCATGCACTACGGGCACTTCATCAAGTTCAACGTGATCGGCGCATTCGTCTGGGCCGTGGGCGTGACGGTGCTCGGCTACTTCCTGGGCAACGTCGCGATCATCCGCGACAACCTCGAGGTCGCCGCGCTGGTGATCGTCTTCGTGTCCGTCCTGCCGATCGTGATCGAGACGATCAAGCACCGCCGCGAGGCGAGCCGCGCCGTCGAGGCCATCGCGGAGGACATCACCGGCGAGGACGCCGACTCCTCGCCCGCCGGGCCTCCTCAGCTGCCGTAGTCGGCGAGCACGAACGGCGGGATGAGGCCCACCAACGCCTCGAGCCGGTCAAGCGACGCGTCCAGGGTGGACAAGTCGGGACGCCCGGTGCGCACCAGCGCGAGCACGGCCCCCTCGATCACGAGGGTCGCTCCCCACCATTCCCTGCGCAACAGCTCCTCGATCACGTGGGGCGCGAGCACGGCGTGCGCGTACGCGTCGTCGCGCGCGCTGACCCGCCATCGCTGGTTGAACGCGTGCGACTCGGTGTCGACGTCGCCCCAGCCGAGCCCGGTGAGGAGCCGCTGCAGGCCGTCGTCGGGAGACAGGCGCAGCACGGGCAGCGCCCTCGCGAGCGGGATCCACACCACCTGGTGGTCCGTGCGGGTCGTGGTGCGGCGGCCCTTCGAGTCGCGCGAGTGATCGATCACCACGTAGCGAAAGGCCTGGAAAGGCCGGCCCTCGCGAGAGCCGGTGATGATCTCGCGAGCCTCGCGCTCGTCCCCGCCACCGAAGGGCCTGGTGGTGAGCCGCTCGGCAAGAGAGTCGTCCCGCGGGGTATAGACCCACCCGCGCGAGTCGACCAGCGCGCGCACGCGCGCGAGCCGTTCCTGCTCCGCGCGGTAGTAGCGCACCGCGCCGGCGACGACCACTGCCGCCGCGATCGCCACCAGCGCGATCATGACCGCGGAGGTGACCCCGTTCGAGGCATCGACCGTGAAGCCCGGCCCCACGGCTAGAACTGAACGTTGGGCGCCTGGCGCGCTGCGTCCTCGGTCTCGAAGTACTCCTCGCGAGCGAAGCCGAACATGTTCGCGATGATCACCGTCGGGAAGGTCTCGATGCGCGTGTTGAGCGTGCGCACGTTCGCGTTGTAGAAGCGTCGGCCCGCCGCCACGCGGTCCTCGGTGTTGGTGAGCTCCTGCTGGAGCTGCATGAAGTTCTGGTTGGCCTTGAGGTCCGGGTACGCCTCGGCGACCGCGAAGAGCCTGCCCAGCGCCTGGGTGAGGATGTTCTCCTGGGCGGCCTGCTCGGCGGGCGAGGAGCCCGGAGCGGCCGCGATCGTGCGCGCCTGGGTGACGGCCTCGAGCGTCTCGCGCTCGTGCTTCGCGTAACCCTTGACGGTCTCGACCAGGTTGGGAATGAGGTCGTGCCTGCGCTGCAGCTCGACATCGATCTGGCGCCACGCCTCCTGCACGAGGTTGCGCAGCGTGACCAGCCCGTTGTAGGCGGCGACGGCCCACAGCGCCACGATCACAAGAATCACCGCGAGCGCGATGAAGAACCACTCCAGCATGTGTCTCTCCTGACGTCTCTCGCGACTCTAGCGAGGAACGTCCGCGCGCGGCACCCTCACGCGCCAGACGAGGGGTTTTCCTCGGGATCGCGCCACGGGTTGAGTGGCTCGTCCTCCGCGCCGATGCCGGTGTACCGGCGAGAGGTCAGGGCGCCTGGGGTGGTGGCCCAGTCCGGGCCCGTGAGCGGGGCGTCCGGCTCGCGCATCGCGTGGCCCTGTTCCTCGTAGCGGCGCAGCACGTGGGCCGGGATGCGGCGCGCGACGCCCACCACGACGTCGAGCCGCTTGGCGAGCGTGTCGACGGCCTCGCGGCCCGGCCCCCACACCATCACCGCGCCTCCATCGATGCGGATCGACCTGCCGTGCGCGTCCCACGCGAGGAGCCGCTCGATCATCCGCGGGTCGATCACGTCGTGGCCGTACTTACGGTCGCGGGCGATCACGCGCCAGCGGGCGTTGAACTCATGAGACTCGACCTCGATGTCAATGCCGCCGAGGGCCTGGGCGACGTGATGGGCGAGGTTCTCGGGGACGATGTCGAGGCGCGGCAGCGCGACCGGCAGCTCCGCGAGCGTCACGTGGAAGGACTGCACGACCGCGCTCTCACCCTGACGCGTGGTCTCGACCACGTGGGTGAAGGCGGCGCACCGCAGCCCGGCATAGGTGCCGCGCAGCACGTCTTCTTGGCGCACCGAGTCACCCACCAGGTCGAACGGCATGCCGGTGAAGCGCGTCGAGTACGCGGCCGTGCGCGGCACGTGCTCCCAGCCGTGCGCCCGCGCGAACTTCTCGGCCTGGTCGCGGTGCGTGTACGCGGAGTACGCCTCCCACCCGCCGAGCACCACGAACGCGACCCCCGCGATGATGACCGCGGGGACCGCCGGCAGGGCGCCCGAGACGAGGGCGATAGCCACCATGCTCGCCAGCACGCCGGTGCCCACCCTCATCGACATCAGCGTGCGCATGGGGCTCACCCTAGCGGGCGGCGCCGGGCGCCAGCAGGTGCGCCCGGCATCGTTCCTACTGGAGGCCCAGGTCCTCGAGGCCGTAGAGCGCGAGATAGGGAAGGCCCGCCTCCTCGATGACCTCGCGCGCTCCGGTCGCGCGGTCGACGATCACGGCCACGGCGACCACCTCCGCACCCGCCTCGCGGAGCGCCTCGACCGCCGTCAGCACCGAGCCGCCCGTGGTCGAGGTGTCCTCGACGGCGACGACGCGCCGGCCGGCGACGTCGGGTCCCTCGATGCGGCGCTGCAGTCCGTGCGCCTTCGACTCCTTGCGCACCACGAAGGCGTCGAGGTCGAGGCCGCGCGATGCGGCGGCGTGCAGCAGCGCGGTCGCGACGGGATCCGCGCCCAGCGTGAGCCCGCCCACGGCGTCGATGTCGGCGGGGCCGTACCCGGCCTCCTCGAGAGCGTCGAGCAGGACGTGCCCCACGAGCGGGGCCGCGCGGTGGTGCAGCGTGATGCGCCGCAGGTCCACGTAGTAGTCGGCCTCGCGGCCCGACGCGAGGGTGATGCGGCCGCGCACGACGGCCAGCTCCGTGATGAGGTCGCGCAGCTGCTCGCGCGGCGTTCCCGTGAGGGCGATTCCGGTGGTCATGGCGCCCAGACTAGTGGCGTCGGTCGCGCGGACGGTGAGCGGCGGCTCAGTCCCGCTGCTGGCTGCGGCGCCCCCGCGTGAGGCGACCGGGAAGGACGCCGAGCAGCGCTCCCGCGACCGCGTACCGTGCCGAGGGGGTCACGACGGTCTGGCCGCGGCGCACCGCGGCGAGCGCGGCGGTCACGACCTGCTCGGGGTCGAGCCACGCGGCGTCGGGGAACTCGTCGCGCATGTGCCGCAGCGAGGCCGCGTCGTGAAAGCGCGTCCGCACCAGGCCGGGGAGCACCGCGGTGGCGGTCACTCCCGTGCCCGCGAGTTGGCCCGCGAGCGCCTGCGTGAACTCGACGGCCCACCGCTTGTGGGCGGCATACGTGCTGTTCGACAGGTGTGCCGCGATCGATGCGACGTTGACCACGGCGCCGTGGCCGCGCGCGATCATGCCGGGCAGCACGGCGTGCGTGAGGCGCAGCGGCGCGGTCACGTGGACGTCGAGCAGGGCGCGCTCCTGGTCCCACGTCGAGGCGGTGAAGGGGGCGCCGATGCCGTGCCCGGCGTTGTTGACGAGCAGGCTGACCGGGCGGTCCGTCGCGGACAGCCGGGCGGCCACCGCCTCGCGGCCGTCGTCGGTCGACAGGTCCGCCGCCATGACCTCGGCGGATCTCCCCGTCGCGGATCGCACGAGGTGGGCGACCTCGCTGAGCCGGTCGCGCGAACGGGCGACCAACACCACGTCGTGGCCGGCGGTGGCGAGCTGCCACGCGAACTCCTCGCCCAGTCCGGCGGATGCTCCAGTGACGAGTGCGATGGCCATGGCTCCAACCTACCGGCGGCGCGCGCGCCGGTAGGTTGGCTCCATGCGCCTCGCCACCTGGAACGTGAACTCCATCCGCGCGCGAGTCGACCGCGTGGTCGACTGGCTCGAGCGGTCCGAGACGGACGTGCTCGCGATGCAAGAGATCAAGTGCAAGCCCGAGCAGTTTCCGCGCGAGGCCTTCGAGGCCTCCGGCTACGAGCTCGCGATCCACGGTCTCAACCAATGGAACGGCGTCGCGATCGCGTCGAGGGTCGGTCTCGCCGACGTCGAGAGCGCGTTCCCCGCTCAGCCGGGCTTCGACAAGGCCGGCGTCGATCCCATCGTCGAGGCGCGCGCCCTGGGCGCCACATGCGGCGGCGTGCGGGTGTGGAGCCTGTACGTCCCCAACGGGCGCGGCCTCGCGGATCCCCACTACACGTACAAGCTCGACTTCCTCGCGCGGCTGCGCGACGCGGCCTCCACGTGGGCCGACTCCCCCACCGCCCTCGTGGGCGACTTCAACGTCGCGCCGCTACCCACCGACATCTGGTCGGAGGAGGACTCCGAGGCCGTCACTCACGTGACGCCCGAGGCCCGCGCGGCCTTCCACGCGTTCGAGGACGCCGGCTACGTTGAGCTCTCGCGCCGCTTCCTGCCCGCGGAGCGCACGTACACCTTCTGGGACTACAAGCAGCTGCGCTTCCCCAAGGGCGAGGGGATGCGGATCGACTTCGTCTACGCCTCCGCGCCGCTGGCCGCTCGCGCGACGGCCGGCAGCATCGTGCGCGACGAGCGCAAGGGCAAGGGCGCGTCCGACCACGTGCCCGTCGTCATCGACTTCGCGGACGCGTGAGCATGAGCGACGACTTCGCACCCCCGCCCGCCCTCGGGACGGCCCCCGTGCGCCCGACCCGATCGGCGGAGGCCGCCGCCCCGGCATCGGCGCTCCTCGACGGTGGGGCACCCGCGCGCCCACGCAAGCGGAGCCGGCGCGGAGTGGTGCTCGCATGGATGCTCGGCGGCGCGACCGCGCTCGCGATCGCGGGTGGGGTGGTTGCCGACGTCGTGCTCGAGGCAGGCGCGCGGTCGATCGAGCCGGTGCAGCGCGGGGCGACGGGCGCGGTGTCGGGCATGGCGGTGGTCGAGGGCCTGTGCCTCGAGGATGTGCCGGGTGACGGCGCCACGGTGGGCGAGGTCATGGCCGTGCCGTGCGCCGAGCCGCACCGTGCCGAGACCATTGCCGCGCTGACGTTCACCGAGCCCGAGTGGATCGGAGCCGGGACCATCGCGACGCGCTCGCAGGAGTTCTGCGCCGGTCGGGTCGCGTTGCTGCGCGAGGAGGCGGACGATGCCGCGGCGGGCGTGGTCGACGGCCTCGCGTGGCGCGTGTGGGCGCCGTCGCGTGAGACGTGGGAGGCGGGCGATCGCACTGCCGTGTGCGTGGTCACCTCCGCGCAGGCGTGGACCGGGTCCTTCGAGGCCGGGACCGCGTCACCGGAGTGAGCGCGGCGCCCCCTGGTGACGCAGCGGGCTGTTAGCCCAGCAGGCGCCCGCGTGCGGAGATCGCGGCAAGCACCGCGGGCTCGCCCTGCTCGGTGAGCCACTGCAGGAGGCTCGCGGGTGACGACGGGTTCGCGGCGATCGCGGTGCGCAGCTCGGGGTGTCCATACGCGAGCTCGGACAGCTCGGAGGGCGTCGCATAGGGGCTCGACGCGAGGAGTCGCTCCGCGCCCGGACCCTGCGCGCCGAACGGCGCGGGCGCGACCGGGAACTCGACGGCCGGTCGTGCAGGCACGCTCGCGGCGGGAGCCTGCCGCGCACCCCGCGGCTCGCTCACGGCAGCGCGAATCAGCACGGCGCCCACCGCAAGCGGCAGCACCGGCAGCGCCAGCACCACGGGCGGGACGGTGACGTCGACCACGTACTCGGCGACGAGTGCAAAGCCCACGAAGGCCACGGCGCCGGCGAGGAACACGATCCTCGAGCCTGGCGTCAGGGCCACGCGGGGGTGAAGAGAGGTGATGACGACGAGTGCGAGCAACCCCCGGTGACGACGAGTGCCACTGACTCACTCGACCAGCCCACCACTCGAACCCCTCTCCACCTCCCGCGTGTACCTCACGAAGAAACTCCCACCGGCGCGCACCCCGCTCAAGCCCCCATTTATGGGGGCACCACCTCGAATACGCCTTCATCCAGGGATGACGACCGAGAATCGACTAGGATTCGGTCTCGTAGAAGGGGGTGAACCGTGGCCGCAGCGTCCGCACGCCGGGTCATCGCTTTGGTCGAGGACCACGCGCTGATCTCCTTGGGCTTCCGGGACCTGGTCGAGGGGACGCCCGATCTCGATCTCGCGGGACTCGTCGAGACCGTCGATGCGCTGCCCGGCCTGGGCCGCACCCTCGATCTCGTGGTGCTCGACCTGCGTCTCGCGGACGGGTCGACACCCGAGTCCAACATCGCCGCGATACACGCGCTGGGCGCGCACGTGCTCATCTACACCGGAGGCGAGGACCGGCGCCTCATCCAGTCGGCCGCGCGGGCCGGGGCGCTGGGCCTCATTCGGAAATCCTCCGAACCCGACGTCCTTCTCGACGCGATTCGCACGGCTGCCGCGGGCCAGGAGGTGTTCGGCACCGACTGGGCCGCCGCGATCGACTCCGACGACTCGATCGCGGACGCCAGGCTCAGCGCGCGCGAACGCGAGATCCTGTCGCTGTACGCCTCGGGCCTCACCGCCTCTTCGGTCGCGCGTCACCTGGGAGTGTCGCGCGAGACGGTGGCCGACTACGTGAGCAGGATCCGCCGCAAGTACGCCGACGCGGGCCGCCCCGCACAGTCTCGCGTCGACCTGTACAAGCGTGCCCTCGAGGACGGTCTTCTCGAGGGACCTCAGTGACCGTCGCCGAGCATCCGGCACGCGAGCGCATTCAGCGCACCCTGCTCTTCGCGCTCGGCATCGGCGGACTCATCTTCGGGGCGCTGATGGCCACCGGCGGCTCGGGCTTCCTCGCGCAGATCGGCCAGCTCCGCTCGCCGTTCGGCATCGCCACGGTCGTGGTGGGTGTGGGGATCCCCGTGGTGTACCCCGTGCTGTCGCGCACCATGCCGATCCGTCCGCTGCTGGGCCTCGCGGGCGGCACGTCGCTGGCGTTCCTCGCGATCCAGGTGGCGTGGCCCGCCTTCATGATCGACGACGTCCTCGCGGACGACACCACGCCATGGCTCCAAGGCGTGACCGCGATCCATGCGACCGCGCTCGCGATCGCGTGGCCGCGACCCCTCGTGTGGCTGTTCCCGTTGCTCCAGGGCCCGGTGGTCGCAATGGTGCAGGTCCAGGTGAGGGACGATGCCGCGCTCGAGGCCGTCCTCGACGGCCTGGGGGCGGTGATCTTCTGCCTGATCGTCACAGGGGTGTCCGTGGCCCTCATCGCCGCTGGCGATCGCCAGGACGCCGCGGCCGAGCACGCGCGCGAACAGGCCGCCCTCGAGGCCACGCGGCGCACGCGCGAGGCCGAGCAGACCCGTATCAATGCGATCGTGCACGACGACGTGATGTCGGTCCTGCTTGCCGCCTCGCGCGTCACGCCACCCGCGGAGCTCGCCGACCAGGCGCGACGCGCGATCACGCGCGTCGAGACGCTCGCGAGCGGGCGCAGCGAGTCGCGCGACTACGATCCCGAAGAATTCGTCGCGGTCGTGCGTTCGACCGCGGCGGCGCTCGCACCCGAGGTCCCCGTGCGGTACGCCGTCGACGGCGAGTCGCCGCTTCCCGCCGGGGTCGTGGCCGCCTTCGCCGAGGCGACGGCGGAGGCCATGCGCAACGCGCTCGGCCACGCCGGTCCCGACTGCGGCGCGCGCGTGGAGATCGATGTCGACGACTCCACGGCCCGCGTGGTGGTGTCCGATCAGGGGCCAGGATTCTCCCCCGCCAAGGTCTCCCAGCGACGGCTCGGCATCCGCGTGAGCATCCTCGAGCGCATGCGCGCCGTCGCGGGCGGAGACGCTGAGATCAGCTCAAGCCCCGGCACGGGAACCACCGTGACGCTCGCGTGGAGCAGGCCGTGAGTCGGGCGGATCGCGTGACGGCGCCTCAGGCCTCGCGCACGGTGGACGTCAGTAGGCTCCTCGCGCTGCGGTCGGAGGGTGCCGCGCTCATTCTCGGCGTCTTCGTCGTCACCAACATCGTCTTCACCGTCACCACGATCGACACGCTGTCGGTGGCCTGGCCCGCCTACGTGGCCGCGGTCATCGTCTCCGCCGCCGGCGTGCTGCTCGCGCGCCCCCATCCCGACCCGTTCCCCTTGCGAGACTCGTTGCTCGTGATCGGGGCGGTGATCGTGTCGACCGCGCTGATCTCCTGGTGCCTGCCCACCGAGGGTCCGACGGGACGTGCCTCGTGGCACCTGGGATCCAACACGTGGCTGCTGTGGTTCCTCATCCTGCGCGGGCGGGCCGGATTCGCATGGATGGCCGCGGGCCTCATGACCGCCATCACGGCGGCGTGGACCGTGAGCACCGGACGCTCGGTGCTCACGGGGGTGATGATGGTCGACACGCAGCTTGGGCTGCTGGTGGTCGCGACGCTGTTCGTCGCGAGCCTGCGCCGCACCGCGCATCGCATCAACGCCCTGACCGAGCGCTCCGTCGACGCCTCGGCAGCGGCGGCGGCCGCCGAGGCGGGGCGCCAGGTGCGGTTGCAGCGCGCCGCAGAGGTCGCGGTCGCCTCGAGGCCACTCCTCGAACGCATCGCCACGGGCGAGCCGCTCACAGACCAGGAACGCGCGGCGGGGCGCGAGGGCGAGGCGCGGCTACGAGACGGCGTGCGCGGACGCTCTCTCGCGACCCCGGCCGTGCTCGACGCCGCCGCGGCCGCGCGGAGCAGGGGAGTCGACGTGACACTCCTCGACGACCGCGGCACCGGCCTCGCGGGCGGCGACGCGATGGCGAGGGTCGAGACGCGCGTCGCGCGGATCCTGGGCGATGCCACCGAGACGGTCACGGTGAGACTCTTGCCTCCCGGCCGCGAGGCGGCGCTCACCGTCGTCGCGATCGCCGGCGACACGGTCACGCGGCTCGCGCTCGACGAGGACGGACGCGACACGGCGGCCTGACCCCGCAGGGCCAGACCGCCGTGACGGAGGCGTGAGGACTACGCGAGCGCGCGGGCCTTGAGCGTGTCGAACTCCGCCTGGGAGATCGCGCCAGCGTCGAGCAGCTCCTTGGCCGCCTTGATCTCCGCGGCCGGTCCGGCCTCGTCGATCAGGCCGCGCGTGTACTCGACCTGCGCGGCGCGCACCTGCTTCGCGGCGACGAGGTCGCGCTCGGCCATCCCGCGGCCCCGCGCGAAGATGTAGATGAGCGAGCCGAGGATCGGGAGGACCACCAGGAGCAGGGTCCACGCGATCTTGCCGGCGACCGAGAGCTGCTCGTCCCTGAAGATGTCCATGACAAACCGGATGACGAGGAAGATGAAGGAGATCCAGATCGCGAACCACAGCGACCACAGGAGGATGTCCACAAAGTGAGAGAGGAAGTCCATCGCAGTGCCTTTCCGCAGCGAGGACGGGCGTCCGGGCTGACAACTCGCACGCTAGACCCTGGGGGGTACCTCAGCGCCTGGCAAGCCCCGGAAAACGACGAAGGCCGGACCCTGAGGTCCGGCCTGTGGCGCGCCCGGAGGGATTCGAACCCCCAACCTTCTGATCCGTAGTCAGATGCTCTATCCGTTGAGCTACGGGCGCATGACCCTTGCGAGCCGAGACACAACTATACAGGGTCTCGAGGCGTGGTTGCGCACGCTCGCGCCGCTCGTCTCAACGATGCATCACCGCCACCACGCGGGTCTAGAGTCGAGACACCGGGACAACGACGTTCGGGAGGCGGTCATGACACAGCAGGTGAGCATTCAGGGGCCCGGCGGCGATCGCCTCAGCCTCGCCGACGACGAGCGCACGGTACTCGCCGCGGCACTCGAGGAGATTCGCGAGCACGGCTATCGCGACGGCTCCTTCGCGCGCATCGCCCGTCGCGCGAGGCTTGAGCCCGACGAGCTGTGCCGGCGGTATCCCGACGAGCGGCTGCTCCTCGTGGACGCGCTGCGGTACCGCGACGACCTCGGGATTGACCTGCTTCCCGCCGCGCAGCGGGACGGCCGAGCCCTGCTCCAGGGCTTCATCGACGTCGCGCGCTTCTCGAGCGAGACACCGGGTTCGGTCAAGCTCTTCGCGATCCTGTCCGCCGCCGCGACCGCGCCCGACCACCCCGGCCACGAGTACTTCCGCGAGCGCTACGCGTGGCTCCGCGAGCTCTTGATCGACGCGCTGCGCGAGCTCGAAGAGGAGGAGAGCTGCGCCGCAAGTCCGATCCCGAGGAGATCGCCGCGCAGGTGATCGCCCTTCTCGACGGCTTGCAGGTGCAGTGGCTGCTCGACCGCACCGCGGTCGACCTCGAAGGGCTCGTACGGGGCTTCCTCAACCGCCACCTGCACCGGCCGCTGTCTCCCGGCCGTCCTCTCGTGCTGCCGGGAGACTGAATCGGAGCATCGTCCTCACGCAGTCGAAAGGCCCCTCCGAGGAGGGGCCTTTCTGAAGCGGAGACGGTGGGATTTGAACCCACGGAGGAGGTATAAGCCCCTCACGGTCTTAGCAGGACCGCGCACTAGACCTGACTATGCGACGTCTCCAAGGGTGCCCAGGATAGCGGGCTCGGGGTGGCGCGGGCAAAAGCCCTCCCGCTGGGTCCCGACGCGGCACGCGCGACGGGCCAGGCCGAACACTGAGCGGAGAGTGCGGGATTCGAACCCGCGGAGACGGGTTACGCCTCAACAGTTTTCAAGACTGTCACCTTCGGCCGCTCGGTCAACTCTCCTTGGCGCCTAGGCGCCGGTGACATTGTGCCAGCCCGGAGCGAGGCCCGGGCTCAGCACCTGCAGCTCGTAGAGCTCGGAGGCCCGGGCGAGCTCCGCGTCGTACGTGAGGATCGCGTGAATCTCGGGATGAGCGACGGCCGCACCCAGGTGCAGCGCCGCGAAGGGCTTGAGCACCGCAACCGCATGCGTCGACACCGACATGTTGTGCTCCGAGAACCGGATCACGGGGATCGACGCTCGCACCATCTCGACCACGTCGAAGGCCTTGGACTTCTGCTCGCGCGGATACAGCTCCGCGGCCTGGCGCAGCTCCGTGAATCCCAGCTGGGTGGTCGCGAGCTCCCCGATGCGCGGGACCGCGAAGTCGTTGAACTCGTCGAAGTAGCGCACGCCCGGCAGGAACCTGCACAGGGCCGAGCCATCGACGTAGATCACTGTGCAAGGGTAGCGCCGGACACGGGAGCGCCCCCGCAACCGGCCTCAGCCCGGATGCGGGGGCGCTCCCCGTTCATGGTGGTGGTCAGCGGTCCTTGATGCGACGCATCGCGAGCTGCACCACCGAAATGAGGGCCTGCTTGGTCGCGGCCTTCTCACGGGCGTCGGTGTACATCACCGGGACGTCGTCCGGGATGCCGAGCGCCTCGCGGACGTCCTCGAGGGTGTGGCGCGCCACGCCGTCGAAGCAGTTGACGCACACGACGAACGGGATGCCCCGGCCCTCGAAGTAGTCGACCGCGGGGAAGCACTGATCGAGACGCTCGGTGTCGACCAGCACCACGGCGCCGATCGCGCCGCGCACCAGGTCGTCCCACATGAAGAGGAAGCGATCCTGGCCCGGCGTGCCGAACAGGTAGAGCCACAGCGACCCGGGCAGCGCGATGCGGCCAAAGTCCATGGCGACCGTCGTGGTGGTCTTGCGGTCGGTGACGCCACCCGCATCGTCGACGCCCACCGAGTGCTCGGTCATGGCGGCCTCGGTATTCAGCGGGTCGATGTCGGAGATGGAGCCGATGAAGGTCGTCTTGCCGACGGCGAAACCGCCTGCAATCACAATCTTCACGACCGTGGGCGCGGCGTTGACCGCGGGAGCGGCGACCGCCGCGTTAGAGGGCTGCGATGCCATCGAGGACACTCTCCAGGAGGCTCAGGGACAGTCCGCCGGACGAGTCGTGAGTCGACTCATCCTGCGCGGTTCCGCCCACGTGGATCTTCAGATAATTGACTGCGGCAAGATCCGTCACCAGCACCCGGACCACACCCAGCGGAAGCCGGGTGTGGGCCGACAGCTCGGCCACGGACTGGTACTCCCCTGAAGCGAGCTCCAGGATCTTCTTCTTCTCAGGGGTGAGCCCCGTCAAAGCCTTGGTGTCGGTCGTGGTCTCGACCAGCGCCTCCATCGGGAGGTCCGTGCTCGCGGCGCTGACACGCCCGCCCGTCACGGCGTACGGCCGTACGGTGTAGGCCTCCTCCTCGCCGTCGTGCGGCATCGTCGCGTCGCTCATGGTTAGGCCCGCGTCTGGCCGTCCGTCGGGAGGTTCTGACGCATCTCGGTGATGAGCTGAGGCGTGAGCGCGTTCTCGAAGCGCGACACGAGCAGCGTCATCTCATAGCCCACGAGGCCCACGTCGCACGTCGAGTCGGCGGCCACCGCGAGCACCGAGCCGTTCGACACGCTCATGAGGAACAGGAATAGCTCGTCCATCTCGACGATCGACTGGCGCACCTCGCCGGCCTGCAGCTGGCGCGCGGCGCCACGCGTGAGGCTCGACATGCCCGCGACGATCGCGGCGAGCGTGTCGCCCTCCGTGCGGTCCAGGTTCTTCGACATCGCCATGAGCAGGCCGTCGGCGCTCACCACAAGCGTGTGGCGGGTGCCGGGAACGGACTCGACGAAGTTGTCCAGGAGCCACCCGAAATTGGTGGCCTCGGTGCTGAGGGCGGTCACTAGTACTCCTTGAGGGTGGTGGCCTGCGGGGCCGTGCGGGTGTGGTCGATAAGGGTCATGGTCTACTCGTTCGCCGGCTGCGGAGTCGAGCGCAGCTCGAGCTCCTCGACGTCGGAACGGGCGCGCTGCGTGCCCGAGTAGAAGCTGCTGAAGCGGTGGCGAACGGCCTCCGCGTCGCGGTCCTTGGGGGTCAGCGTGACCTCCTCGGCGATCGGGGTGACCTCGACGGGCTTCTCGGTCACCGCGCGGCGCTTCTGCAGTCCCGCGCGCGTCTTCTCCACCTTGGGGCGCGACTCCGACAGCGAGCTGAGCTCCGAGAACACCGACCTCGTGAGGTCAGCCTCCTCGTCCGCGTGGTAGCGACCCGACGGGTGGTCCGTGTCGAGCCTGGGCTCATACGTGGTCGCGGCGGCCTCGAACGTCGCCGCCTCGAGTGCCGAGGCGCCAGCGGCCTCCCAGCCGAGCGGGTTGGCAAGCTGCTCGGGCGAGAACGCCGCGGGCTGAGCCGGCGCGGGCTCGGGTGCCGCTGGCGCGGGGGTGAACGCGAAGGGCTCCGCCACGGGTGCACCGGGCTCCGGCGCGAACGATGCCGGGGGCGGTGTCGGCGCGGGCGTGGGGGGCAGATACGGCGCGGGAGCGAAGGCCGCCGGCGCCGTCGGAGCGGTCGCCTCGGGCTCGAACGCGGAGACCGCGGGCGCGGGTGCGACGGGCTCGTTCGAGATGGGGGCGAACGGTGCGCGGGTGGGCATGGCCGATGCGGGCGACGGCTCGTCGTCCTTGCGGCCACGGCCAAAGAGCCGGCCGAAGAACCCGGCGCGACCGGCCTCCTCGCCCGAGGCCTGGGCGATGATGTCGTCCATGCTCGGGTGCAGCGCGACGTAGCCGTACGGGTCGCCCAGCGCCACCTGGGTGACGCCGGCGTCCGCAGCGGCCTCGGGCTGCGGCTCGGGCGTCGTGGGACCGGTCACGAGCGGCTGATACGGGGCGGGCTCCGCGGGTGCCTCCGCGACCGCCGCCGCGGCCGTCGCGAACGCGGCCGCATCGAGCCACGGTGCGCGGGCCGACGCCTCCTCGTGCTCGACGGCGGCCTCCATCGCGGGCTCCGGCTCGTAGACGGGCTCGGCGATTGCCGCGGGCGCGGGGGCCTGGGCCCAGGGCAGGGCCACGGGCTCGGGCTCGGGAGTGGCAACCGGTGCATCGTCCTCGAGCACCGGCACGGAGGCAGGAGCGGGCTCGTGCTCGTCGGCGGCGAGCGCCGCGACCTCGTGCTCGTCGGGCTCGAGACCCGGGATCGAGGCCGGGTCGAAGGGGGCGAAAGCGTCGGGCTGCAGGGCCGGCTCGGCGGCGGCGAACGGCGCTCCATAGGGGGAGCGAGCGAACGGCGACGCGGGAGCAGCAGGGGGTCCTCGGACACGACCTCGCGTGCCGCGGGCTCCTCGACAGCGGGCTCCTCGACAGCGGGGCTGCGGCGCGCGAGCGGCGCGAGCGGCATCTCGGAGGTGGACAGCTTGGGCATCGAGAACGTCGGCAGGGCCGGCGCCTCGGGCTCGGGGGCCACGACGGGCTCGGGGTCGGCGGCGGGCTCGGCGTCCGCCGCGGGCTGGAGATCCGTGACGGGCTCGGCGTCCGCGACGGGCTCGGCGTCCGCGACGGGCTCGGGGACGGACACGGCCTGCTGCGATGCCTCCTGCTGAGCGGCGGCGGCGCGGCGGATCGCGTCGAACGCGGCGAACGCCCCTCCCACAGAGGCCGGCGTGGGACCGGACTCGTGGACCTCGGGAGTCGGCTCGGCGGCGGGCGGCACGACGGGGACCGCGCCCGTGGTCGGCGCGGGCTCGCTCTCGCGACGCGGGCGGAACCCGCGGAACACGGAGGCGCGCTCCTCGGGCGTCTGCGGAGCGACCTCGGCGGCGGACACGGCGGGGGTGAACGCAGCCTGCTCCGCCTCGAGCGCGCTGAGCTGGTCGGCCGTGGCACGCACGGGCAGACCGATGACGTTGCGCTCCTCGCCCGACGCGGAGTCGTCGTCCTGCGAGCGGCGACGACGGGTCGGCAGTCCGACACCCGAGACACCCTCGGTGAGGTCGGCGTGCGACACCGGCGTCGCGACGGGCGCCGCGGAGGCGTCCGCGGCGATCAGCGCCTCGATGTCGGCCGGCATCGGGATCGAGTCGTCGTCCTCCTCGACCGTGCGGCCGGACAGGCTCGCGCCCTCGACCATCGCGGCGGGAGCGTACGCGTCCGCGGCAGGCACGAGCGACGCAGCGGCCGACACGGCGGGTGCCGCCGGCTCCGGCATGGCGGGCGCGGGTGCCGCCGTCTCGGACGGGGCAGAGGGGGCGGGAAGTGCGTCCGGCTCGGAGTCGTCAACGGCCTCGAAGAGCGCGGACGGCAGCAGCACGGTCGCGACAGTGCCGCGACCCTCCTCCGACGCGATCGCCACCTGCGCGCCGATACGGCGAGCAATGCGGCCGACCACGAACAGGCCCAGGCGCTGCGCACCCAGGATCTCGGAGGCCGCCGAGGACTGGACGCGGGCGTTGGCCTCCGCGAGCTCCTCCGGCGTCATGCCGATTCCGGAGTCGATGACCTCGACGGTGAAGCCGTCCACGGTGCGGCCCGTCCGGATGACGACGCGCGAGCCGGGGTCGGAGAACACCGTCGCGTTCTCGAGCAGCTCCGCGAACAGGTGCGCCGCGGTGAGGGCCTGGTGGCCGAGCATCGCGGGGTCGACGATGAGCTCGAGGTCGATCCTCTCGTACAACTCGATCTCGGACGATGCCGTGCGAACCACGTCGGACAGCGGCATGGCCCTGCGCAGGCGACGGCCCGTGTCGATGCCGGCGAGCACCAGGAGCGACTCGGAGTTTCGACGCATTCGGGTCGCGAGGTGGTCGAGGGCAAACAGGCGCGTCAGGCGGTTCGGGTCGTCCTCGGTGCGCTCCATCTCGTCGATGCTCGCGAGCTGGCGGTTGAGCAGCACCTGGTCGCGGCGCGCGACGTTGACGAACATCTCGGAGATCGATCCACGCAGGGCGGCCTGCTCACGCGCGATCTCGATGGTCGCGGCGTTGACGCCGTTGAACGCCTCTGCGAGGCGGCCCACCTCGTCCTGCGTCTCGACGGGGATCTGCACCTCGGACACGTCCACGGTCTCGCCGGGCTGGGCGACGCGCTCCACCAGGCGAGGGAGCTCCTCGCGGACCGCGGTCGCCGTCGTGGTGAGGCGGCGAAGCGGGTTGACGATCCGGCGCGCGATGGCGAACGTAATGATGAGCGAGACGACGATCGCCGCGATGCCGATCGCGATAGTGACGATCGCCTGGGTCAGCGCGCTCGACGTGGTCTCGTTGACGCGAGCCTCGGTCATCTCCCACGCCTGATCACGCAGGGGCGCGTACTGCGCGACCTCCTCGTCGACCTTCGCGGGCCAGTCGGCGGATCGCGCGGACACCAGCGACGAGTCGAGTCCGTTGAGGATGCGGTTCTGGAGCGTCGAGAACGAGTTCGCGGTCGAGCCCCCGGACGCACCCAGCGCGGGCACCTCGATCGCGGGCGACACACCCGCGCCGCGGGCCTGCGCGTCTTCAAGCGCGATACGCGTGCGCTCGACGATCGTACGAGTCTGGGCGATCTCCGCCGTGACGAAGGTTCCCTGACGGATGAGGCGGTTGAAGACGTCGCCCTCGTAGCGGATCGACTCGATGAGCTGGTCGAGCGCGCCATACGCCTGCAGGGTCGACACGACCTCGCGGTCGGGGACGGCGATCGCGACCGCGTCGGTTGCGGCGACGAAGGTGCCGATCACCTCGGTGTAGAAGTTCGTGACGGTGGCCGTGGAGGCCTGGCCCGACATGACGCCCTCGCGCACCTGCGGGAGCGCGTCGCGCAGCTCGGCACCCGTCGCGACGGCGGCGAGCGCCTGCGCGTTCTCATCGGTCACCGCGACCTTGTCGGCGGCGGCGGCGATGGCGTCGAGGCCCTCGTCGATGGTCGTGAACGTGGTCTCGAGGGTCGCCTTGTACTCCGCGGGGTCAATGAACATCGTGCGCGCATACACGCGCTCGTTCTCGATCGAGTACGACAACGCGGCGAGGGGGATGCGCAGGTCGAGCTCGTCGGGGGTGCCAGCGGCGATCTCGTCGAGACGCTCGATGGCGGCGTCATACGCCGCGATCATCGCGTCCGTCTCCTCGGTGGTCGGCAGGCCGATCCACTCACCCGCCGCGCTCGCCGGGGTGATGCTCACGGCACGCGGTGCGGCCAGCATCGCGTCGCCCGAGCCGCCGACCGCCTCGGTGGCGGCGGCCAGGATGCCCTCGGCACGCGGGTCCTCCGAGCGTCCGGCCGCGGATGCGAGGGCGTCGTAGCGGGTCGTGACCTCGTCGCGCGCCACGGCCAGCTTCTCCGTCGAGTCCTGGATCGTGTGCACGAAGTTCAGCGCGGCCTCACGCTCGAGCTGCAGGCTGTCCTGCGTCTCGCGGGCCTCACCGAGCGTGTCGACGAGCTGCTGCGCGTTCGCGGACGTGCGGTAGTCGCCGATGGCGGACAGACCGATGTACGCGACCGTCGACAGCAGCACGAGAACGGGCACCATGACGACGGCGAGGAGCTTTCCCCGAATACCGAGCCTCTGGAGCATGAAACCTTCCCCTCACGTGCCGCCGCACAGCCCTGACGTCGCTGTGCATGGATTCGAGCGGCCGATCCCCCCGTGTATCGGCGTACAACGGGGAAACCTGAGCTCTCATCCGCGCGGGATGTACGTTGAGAGGATATGCGGCGCGAACTATGACGCGAGAACCGGAGATATTTCATGAAGGTGTCATTCGCGACGGCATCGGCAGACGCGAGCGTGTCCTCCCTGGAAGAGGCCCCCGACCCGGTTCCCGCCACCGGGGAGATCGTGATGCGGATCACAGCCGCGGGGGTGAACAGGGCGGACCTCCTCCAGCGTCGGGGCCTGTATCCACCGCCCCCGGGGCGCCCGCGTGGCCCGGGCTGGAGGCCGCTGGAGTGGTCTCGGCCGCCCCTGCATCGTCCCGATGGAGGGTCGGTCAGCGCGTGTGCGCGCTGTTGCCCGGAGGGGGCTACGCCGAGAGTGTGGCCGTCCACGAGTCGCTGGTGCTGCCGGTTCACGACAAGGTGAGTGACGTCGAGGCTGCCGCACTCGTCGAGGCGGCCTGCACGGTCGTGTCCACCCTGGATGCGGCCGATGCCGTGGCCGGGGACACCGTGCTCGTGCACGGCGGCTCGGGCGGGGTGGGGACGCTCGCGATTCAGATCGCGGCGGCGCGCGGCATGCGTGTGCTGGCCACCGCGGGCGGACCCGAGCGGGCACGCCGATGCGAGGAGTTGGGGGCGGCACGCGCGTTCGACCACCGCGGCGAGGAGTGGTCGGCGTTGGTCGAGGCGGAGGGCGGCGCCGACGTGATCCTCGACGTGATCGGCGCCGCGGCGCTGGGTGCGAACCTGCGCGCGCTGCGCACCGGTGGGCGGCTCGTCGTCATCGGCCTCCTCAAGGGCAGCCGTGGCGAGCTCGATCTGGGGATGCTGCTTGCCAAGCGCGCGAGCGTCCTCGGCACCACCCTGCGGTCGCGTCCCCTCGAGGAGCGCGCCGCGATCGTCGCTCGTGTCGCGCGCGAGGTGTGGCCGCTCGTGCCCGACGCCGTGCGCCCGATCGTGCATGCGACCGTCCCGCTCGCGGAGGCGCACGAGGCCCATCGCCTGCTTGAGTCGGGTGAGGCCTTCGGCAAGGTCGTGCTGACGATCGAGGAGGAGGGCCCTACAGGACGGCGAGCCGGTCCGGATCGATGAGGCGGTCGAGCACCGTCAGGACGCCGTCTTCCTCGACCGACCCGACCACCTCGTCGGCGGCGGCGCGCACGTGGTCGGGAGCCGTGCCCATCGCCGCCGAGTGCCCCGCCCAGCGCAACATCTCGATGTCGTTGTTGCCGTCTCCCACCGCCACGGTGTGGTCGGGGTATACGCCGAGCTGGCGGCGCAGGGTCTCGAGCGCCGAGGCCTTCGACACCCCGGGCGGGGTGAGGTCGAGCCACGCTGAATACCCCACGGCGTAGGTGACGTCGTTGAGCCCGATCCTGTGCACGAGCGTGTCGAAGTGGCTGACGTCCACGCCCGGCGCCCTGATCACCACGCGCGTAGCCTCGTCGTGGCACAGCTCGTCGAAGTCGGCGACCACGCGCTGGCGGCCCACGAGCTCGCCCTCGGGGAACTCACGGTTGACGAGGAATCCCACACCCAGGTCCTCGACCGCGTAGAACGCGTCGGGGAGCTCGGTGCGGATGAGCTCGAGCGCGGCCCGGGGGTTGAAGGTCACCCTCTCGACGATGTCGTAGCCTCCCGCCGCGCCGGGGTTGAGGCGCACCGTGACGGCCCCGTTCGAGCACACCGCCCATCCGCGCCTGATCCCCAGCTGCTGGGCGACCGGCATCATGCCGACGATGTTGCGCCCCGTCGCGAGCACCACGTGATTGCGGCACATGCGCGCGCGCTCGACCGCGTCGACCACGGCGTCGGACATGTCGCCGCCCCAGTGCATGAGCGTGCCGTCGATGTCGAGGCCCACGAGTCGCCACGCATCGTTGGTCAGCGGGGGGCGCATCTCGCGGTCGCTCATGGTCAGCGCACCGGCTCGAGCACCTCGAGCCCGCCCAGATAGGGACGGAGCAGCTCGGGGACGTAGACCGAGCCGTCGGCCTGCTGGTGGTTTTCGAGGAGGGCAACCAGCCATCGCGTCGTGCCGATCGTGCCGTTGACCGTCGCCACCGGCTCGTTGCCTTCCTCGCGGCGCTCACGAATCGCGAGGCGGCGCGCCTGATAGGTGGTGCAGTTGGAGGTCGACGTGACCTCCATCCACCGCTCCTGCGACGGCAGCCACGCCTCGCAGTCGAACTTGCGCGCGGCGCTCGACCCCAGGTCGCCCGCCGCGGTGTCGATCACGCGGTACGGCAGCTCGAGCGCCTGCAGCATGCGCTCCTCGGTCTCGAGGAAGCGCGCGTGCTCCGCGGCGGCGTCCTCGGGGCGGCAGTACGCGAACATCTCGACCTTGTGGAACTGGTGGACGCGGATGATGCCGCGCGTGTCCCGTCCGGCCGATCCCGCCTCGCGGCGGTAGCACGCGCTCCAGCCCGCGTAACGCAGCGGCCCCGGCTCGAGGTCGACGATCTCGCCGGAGTGATAGCCGGCCAGGGCCACCTCGGAGGTACCCGTGAGGTAGAGGTCGTCACGCTCGAGGCGGTAGATCTCGTCGGCGTGCTTGCCCAGAAAGCCCGTGCCTGCCATGACCTCGGGTCGCACGAGCGTGGGCGTCATCATGGGCGTGAAACCCGCGTCGAGCGCAGTGGCCATCGCGGCGTTGAGGACGGCGAGTTCGAGTCGCGCACCGATCCCGGTGAGGAAGTAGAAGCGCGCGCCCGAGACCTTGGCGCCCCGCTCCATGTCGATCGCGCGCAGTCCCTCGCCCAACTCGAGGTGGTCCTTGACCGTCACACCCTCGGCGGCGAAGTCGCGCGGGGTGCCCACGTGGCGCAGCACCGCGAAGTCGTCGGGGCCGCCGGCAGGCACGCCCGGCTCGGGGAGGTTGCCCAACGACCGGGCGAGCTCGACCGCGGTGGCCGCCGCGGCATCGGCCGCCGCCTGCAACTCCTTGACGCGCGCGGCGAGCTCCTTGGTGCGGGCCAGCAGCGCCTGCTTCTCCTCGCCCTGCGCGCGCGCCACGTCCTTGCCCAGCGCCTTCTGCTCCGCGCGGGCCGCCTCGAACTCCTGCATCGCCGCGCGATTCGCCGCGTCCGCGGCGAGCACCTGGTCGACCGTGCCGGGGTCCTCGCCTCGGGAGATCTGGCTCGCCTTGACGACGTCGGGTGCGGCGCGCAGCAGCTTGAGGTCGATCATGCGTGCCAGTCTAGAGGTGCGCAACTAGGCTCTTTCCATGACAGTCGTGGCGTTGACATTCGGAGCGGTCGCGCTGCTCCTCGCCCTGGTGGCGCTCGCGCTCGTCGTGGGGCTGGCCAGGAGGATCGGCATCCGCGACCCCGCTGCGGTGCCCCCGACGTGGCGGCGACTGCTGCGGATCCAGACCATGCGGTCGCTCGACCTGGGCGCGGCGGCCGCGCGCGCCGACGCGCACGAGCGGGTCGCGTTCATCGCGAACCCGACCAAGGCCGGCGTCGCCGAGCTCCGCGAGCACGCGATGCGCGCGTGCGCGATTCGCTATCTCCCCCAGCCGATGTGGCTCTATACGACGGCCGATGATCCCGGCGTGGGCCAGACGCGCGAAGCGCTCGCGGCGGGCGCCGATGTCGTGGTCGCCGTGGGCGGCGACGGCACGGTGCGGGCGGTCGCCGAGGCCCTCGCGGGCACCGGGACGCCCATGGGCATCCTGCCGATGGGGACGGGCAACCTCTTCGCGCGCAACCTGGACCTGCCGCTCGGCGACACCCCCGCGCTGCTGCGCACCGCTCTCGAGGGAGCCGAGCGCCGCGCGGACGTGGGCTGGCTCGAGCTCGCACGCACGCCGGACGGCGAGGGCGACGGCGAGCGACACATCTTCCTCGTCATCGCGGGTGCGGGCCTCGACGCGGAGATGGTCGCCGGTGCAGATGATCAGCTGAAGAAGCGCCTGGGCTGGGTCGCGTACTTCTTCGCGGCGATCCGCCACCTGGGCAAGCGCATGGAGGCGTCGATCTCGGTCGACGGCGGCGATCCCGTGGTGGGCCGCATGCGCACCGTGCTCATGGCGAACGTCGGACGGCTGCCCGCGGGCATCCAGCTCATCCCCGACGCGAGCTTCGACGACGGCAAGATCGACATCGCGACGCTCGACGCGCGCGGCGGCATCGTCGGATGGACCGAGCTGTTCGGGACCGTGGTCGCGCAGGGCGCCGGTCTCAAGGAGCCGCGCGTCAATCGCTTCTGGCGCAACTCGCGGATCGACCACGCGCGCGGCGAGGCCTTCGAGATTCGTGTGAAGGAGCCGCAGAAGGTTCAGGTGGATGGCGAGTCGCTCGGCCGAGCCACGCGCATCAAGGCGGAGGTTCAGGCCGATGCCCTGGTGCTGAGGGTGCCCGCATCCACGGTCGCGGGGGCCGAGGCCGTCGAGGACGCCGAGGCCAATCCCGAGGCCGAGCCGACCGAGGGCACGGAGGACGTCGCGCGCGACGAGTAAGGGGGCTAGTGGCGCCCGGAGCGCAGGCCCTGGACCCAGGCGCGGGCCTCGGAGAAGTCCTCGGCCGAGGTGCCCGGCGTGATGGGCGTCGGATAGCCGGTCGCGGCCGGATACGAACCCAGGAAGGTCACCACGGGGTTGGTGCGCCGCAGGCCCATGAGCGCCTCCGCCATGCGCGGCTCGTCGATGTGGCCGAGTGCGTCGATCGAGAACGAGTACTCACCGGGGCGGTCAGAGCGCGGGCGGCTCTCGATGCGCGAGAGGTTGACCCCGCGCGCGGCGAACTGTTCGAGCATCTCGAGCAGCGCTCCCGCACGGTCGTCCGGCAGATGCACCACGAGCGTGGTCTTGTCCGCGCCGGTCGGCGCGGGCACCGCGGTGGGTCGCCCCACCTTGACGAAGCGCGTCGCCGCGTGGGCGTTGTCGGCGACACCCGCCGCGAGCACCTCGAGCCCGAGCCGGGCGCCCAGCCCGGGAGGGGCGAGAGCGGCCTCGAACCCCGTCGCGCCCTGCGCGAGCTCTCCCGCCGCGGCGGCGTTGGACGTCGCGGACACGTGCACGGCACCCGGTAGGCGATCGGCGAGCCAGCGCCTGCACTGCGCGAGGCCGTGCGAGTGGGCCGCGACGGCCGTGACGTCCTCGATCGCGGTGCCGGGGCGCGCGACGAGTTCGAAGGACACGGGGAGCACGACCTCACCCAGAATCACCAGCGGCGCACCCGCCGCGAGCGTGTCGAGCGTCGCGGTCACGCCACCCTCGACGGTGTTCTCGATCGCCACCACCGCGTAGTCGACGTCACCGTCGCGCACGGCCGCGAGCGCGGTCAACACGTCGATCGCGGGGACGGCCTCGACCTCGGAGGGGTCGACCATCGCGAGCAGCGCGGCCTCGGTGAAGGTGCCGGAGGGACCCAGGTAGGCGTAGCGCGGAAGCGTCACGCGTCCTCCCTCGGGTCGGATGCCGCCTCGGGGCGGCGACGAACGATGGCGGCCCGGGTCGAGTCGATCGAGGCGCGCACGCGGCGCGTGCTCACCGCCGTCAGGACCTCACGGTACCGGTTGGCGCGTCCCATGGGAGTGCGGTCGTCGATCGACGGGCCCTTGTGCCTGATGTCGCACTCGACCTCCGTGATCGCGAGTCCCGCCGCGAGCACGTCGAGCGTCATGCCCGGCTCGAGACCCGATCCGCGGGCGAGCGGAAGCGACGCCTCGAGCGCCTCGCGGGTGACGCAGCGGATGCGGCTCAGCGGCTGGCGCGGCGACCATCCGGTCGCGCGCTCAACCGCGGTGCGCGCAATCCCCGAGGGCACTCCGGGGGCGACCGCCTGCGCATCGGTGAGCGCGATCGCGAGGTCGCACACGCCCTCGAGGACGGCGGGCACGAGGGGCGCCGCACCGATCGCGTAGTGGCCCAGGTTGGGGTCGAGCAGCAGGACCGCGCGGGGCGGGGCGCCCGGCTCGTCCCTCATCGCGATGACCGAGGCGCCGGTTTCGACGGCCGCGGAGCGTCCGCGCACGTGGGAGTGGCGCACGACGACTGCGCCGGCCCGGCGCGCGAGGTCCTGGGTGTTGTCCGTCGAGCCGTCGTCCACCACGAGCACGAGGTCGACGCCGGGGATCGCGAGCGCGGCCCGGACCGTGGCGGCGATGCGGCGCGCCTGGTCGTGCGCCACGATCAGCGCGGCGGCCGCGGGACCGGGCGTGACGGGCGGCCCGGAGCGCAGGCGCGGCAGTCGTCCCCGCGCGGGCCTGGCGCCCTCTCCGGCGGCCCTTCGCGGCGCAGATCCCTCGGCTGCTGACACGTCGTCCAGCCTAGTCACTCGTGACCATCCCTCTCACCCGTCTTTGCCGTTTCGTGAACATTCCGTGACCCGACACACGGTCCCTGGCACCTGTCGGACCGGCGTGGAAGAGTAGGGGTCATGCATGAGCGCGCAGGCACCATCGCCCTTCCCGAAGACCTCATCGACGTCGACGCCCTGCTGGGTGAGTATTACGACAAGGTTCCCGACCCCTCGGTCCCGGATCAGCGGGTCGCGTTCGGCACCTCGGGGCATCGCGGCAGCGCCTTCGACACGGCCTTCAACGAGGCACACATCGTCGCGACCACCGCCGCGATCATCGAGTACCGCACCGCCCAGGGCTACGACGGACCGCTCTTCATGGGCAAGGACACGCACGCGCTGTCGGGACCCGCGTGGGAGACGGCCCTCGAGGTGCTCGCCGCCGCGGGCGTGCGCGTCATGATCGACGCGCAGGGCCGCTTCACCCCCACCCCCGCGGTGAGCCACGCGATCCTCGTCGCGAACGGCGCCACCTCGCCCCAGGGTCTGCGCACGTCGGGGCGGGGCCTTGCGGACGGCATCGTCATCACGCCCTCCCACAACCCCCTCGCGACGGCGGCTTCAAGTACAACCCCCGCACGGCGGCCCGGCCGACACCGACGCCACGTCGTGGATCGCGAACCGCGCCAACGAGATCCTCGCCAAGGGCTGGAGGAGCGTGCCGCGGTTCCAGCTCGCCAAGGCGCTCGCCGCCGACACCACGCAGAAGCACGACTTCATGGCCGCCTACGTGCGCGACCTGCCGTCCGTGATCGACATCGACGCGATCCGCGAGGCGGGCGTGAGGATCGGCGCTGACCCGCTCGGCGGCGCGGCCGTCGACTACTGGGGAGCGATCGGCGAGGAGCACGGGCTGAACCTCACCGTCGTGAATCCCGAGGTCGACCCGCGCTGGGCGTTCATGACCCTCGACTGGGACGGCAAGATCCGCATGGACTGCTCGTCGCCGTCCGCGATGGCCTCGCTGCGCGGCCTCATGGCGGGAGACAGCGCGCCCTATGACATCGCGACGGGGAACGATGCCGATGCCGACCGCCACGGAATCGTCACCCGCGACGGGCTGATGAACCCCAACCACTACCTCGCCGCCGCGATCGCCTACCTCTACGGCGGGGCGCGCGCGCAGTGGCCGGCGGATGCCAGGATCGGCAAGACGCTCGTCTCGTCGAGCCTGATCGACCGCGTCGGCGCGGACCTCGGTCGCCCGGTGCTCGAGGTGCCGGTGGGCTTCAAGTGGTTCGTGCCCGGCCTGCTGTCGGGAGAGGTCGGCTTCGGCGGCGAGGAGTCCGCGGGGGCATCATTCCTGCGCCGGAACGGCGGCGTGTGGACCACCGACAAGGACGGCATCCTGCTGTGCCTGCTCGCGTCCGAGATCACCGCCGTGACCGGGGCGTCGCCCGCCGTCCTTCACCGCAGTCTCGTGGAGCGCCTGGGCGAGAGCTGGTACGCCCGCGTGGACGCCGCGGCGAGCAAGGACGAGAAGGCCCGCCTGGGCGCGCTCGCTCCCGAGCAGGTGCCCGCGACCTCCCTGGCGGGCCAGCCCATCACCGCCAAGCTCACCGCGGCGCCAGGCAACGGCGCGAAGATCGGCGGCCTCAAGGTCACGACGGACGATGCCTGGTTCGCCGCGCGCCCGTCCGGCACCGAGGACGTGTACAAGATTTACGCCGAGTCCTTCGTGTCCGAGTCGCACCTGGGCGAGGTCCAGGCCGCCGCGCGCGAGGTCGTGTCGGAGGCGCTCGAGGGCTGAGCGCGCCTGCGCGACGTCCCGGGGGCGGCGTGCCACCCTGGTGCGCATGAGGACAGCGACCGTGTGGGGTGCGCTCGCGCTCGCCGTCGTGCTGTCCGGCTGCATGCGCTTCGACGCCCACCTCGAGCTCTCACCAGACGACACGGTCGACGGCGCCTACGTGTTCGCGGTCCGCGAGGGCACGGGCGCCGCGCTGGGGACGTCGGACCGCGAGGCCGCGGAGCAGCTCTACGCCGAGTCCGGGTTGTCCGCGACCCTGTCTCATGCGCGCCAGCACGGGTGGAGCGAGGGCGAACTCGTGGGCACCGAGGTCACGTTCCGCAACGAGCCGCTCACGGAGTTCGCGCCCACCGCCGATCGCTTCGGCGTGACACGCGAGGGCGACGAGTTCGTGGTGTCGGGCCCCGCGTCGGCGGTCACGGAGGAGGACGCCGCGTCGCTCGAGGACGCGCGCCTCACCGTGTCCGTGACCTTCCCCGGGCCGGTGGCATCCGCGAATGGTCAGGTGGACGGCAGGACCGTGACGTGGGACCTCGTCGGCGGTCCCGAGGTGCTCGAGGCGCGCGGCTCGGCAGTGCGGGAGACCTCGGCGGTGCCGGGCGTCCTGGCCGCCCTCGTCGTGATCGGCGCGGCGGCGGCCACCGTGGCGGCCCGGCGCAGGCCTTCCCGGCCCACCCAGGCGCGGAGGGCAGCGCCCCGCCCGGCCACGGCATCGTCCCTGCGTCCACCCCCGCCCCACGCTCGGTAGGGGTTGGCGCGGCCACCCCGCTCATGGGAGGGTTCAGGGCATGAGAACCACTCTCCGCGCGATCGCCCTCGGCCTGGTGGCGACGCTCGCCCTCGCGGGCTGCCTGCGCATCGACATGTCCATCACCCTCAACGAGGACGACACGGCCGACGGCTCGTTCCTCATGGCCGTCGAGAAGGGCTCGGGCGAGGCGTTCGAGATGACCGACGAGGACCTGGTCGAGCAGTTCTCGTCCGAGACCGGGGCCGACTTCGAGAACGGGACCGTCGAGCCCTACGAGGACGACACCCACATCGGCCAGCTCATCACCTTCACGGGCGAGCCGCTGGCGGGCCTCGACGAGGGCGACGGCTCCATGAGCATCACCCGCGACGGCGATGACTACGTCGTGGCCGGAGCGTTCGACGCGACCGGCGGCGAGGACATGGGTTCCATCCCCGGCGCGGAGATGACGCTCGCGATCACGTTCCCCGGCCCCGTGTCGGAGCACAACGGCACGCTCGAGGGCACCACGGTCACGTGGGACCTCATGACGCTCGACGAGGACCTCAGCGCCCGCGGCGCCGCGAGCCCCGACACCGGACTGCCGCTGTGGGCCTGGATCGCGATCGGCGCCGGCGTGCTGGTGCTTGCGGGCATCGCCGTGGTGCTCGTGGTGGTGCGCCGCCGTCCGGCGCCCGCGGGCGAGGCCGCCTTCGCTCCCTACGCGCCGGTGACCGATGCCGCCGCGGCCCCCGCACCGACCGGCACCTTCGAGCCCGTCCCCGCGCCCGCTGCGGGCGACACCGCGGTGTTCGCTCCGCCCGCCACGCCGGAGGCGGTCGAGGCTGCCGAGACGGCGCCGATCGAGCCGTCCGTGCCGGTGGAGACCGCGTCCACGGAGCCCGCTTCCAGCGACGACGCTCCGGAGGAGAACCCCTCGCGATGAGGCGACTCGGTGTCGTCCTCGCCGGCCTCGCGCTGGTCCTCACGGGCTGCGTGCGGGTCTCGACCGAGACCACGCTCGGCGAGGACGACACCTTCTCTCAGCACGCCGTGGTCGCGATGACCAGCCAGGCGCGCACGGCGCTCACGCAGCAGCTGGGCGACCTCACCGGGATGGACCTTCCCGACGGCGTCGAGGTCCCCGACGTGCCGCTCGACGTGGACTCGCTGCTCGACGTCGAGGCGATTAGCGAGCAGCTCGCGCCCCTCGAGGAGGCGTATCCGGGCTCGGTCACGGTGTCCGAATACAGCGATGACGACGGCCGCGAGGGCGTCGAGATCGACGTGGTCGACGTGCCGCTCGACGCGATCACCGAGGCGGCAGGGTCCACGCCGTTCGGCGCGGGCACCGCGATCGTCCGCGAGGGCGACGCGTTCGTGGTGACCATCGAGACGGGCGCCGCGAGCCAGGCCGCCTCCCTGGGAGGAGCGGGCGATCAGCTCGCGCTCATCGAGAGCGCCGTCGACGTCGAGGTCGCCTTCACGTTCCCCGGGCTGGTGCGCGAGGCCAGCGCCGGCGAGATCACGGGCAACACCGTGCGCCTGGGGCTCGGCGACCTGCTGTCGGCGGACGAGATCCGCGTGGTCGGCGGCGCCGAGTCGCAGTTTGACTGGGGCCCGTTCGTGCGGTGGGGCCTGGTCGCGCTGGGCGCGCTCATCCTCATCGGCGGCGCCGCGGCCCTCATCGTTCAGGACCGCAGGCGTCGCTCGCGCACGCATCTGCCGCCGCCGCGGGACACCGCGGGCGACGGCATCGGCACGCTCGGCGAAGGCGGCACGCCTCGCTCCCCGGAGGGGACGACACCCCGCCCGCCGCATCGTCCTGACACACGGTGCCATGGCGCCCCGCGGGTGTCCCCGCGGAGTGAGAGCATTGCCCTCGTGCTCGACACCTATCGCTCGATCCTGATTCACCCCGGCGCCAAGGCCTTCGCCTTCGCGGGGCTATTGGCGCGCCTGCCGATCTCGATGTTCAACATCTCCATGATCCTCATGGTGCAGCTGCAGTACGACAGCTACGCGATGGCGGGCCGCGTCGCGGCGATCGGCACGCTCGTGTGGGCGGCACAGACGGTGCCGACCGCGCGGCTCGTCGACAGGATCGGGCAGCGTGCCGCGATGATCCCCCTCACGATCATCTTCGTGGCGGGGGCCAGCATGGCCATCTGGACCGCGATGACGCGCGGCCCCGAGTGGCTGCTGTGGGTGTCGGTCGCGATCGCGTCGCTGCAGGGGCCGCTCGGATCTCTCACCCGCGCGCGGTGGTCGCACCTGCTGCACTCCGACAAGGACATCCACACCGCGTTCGCTCTCGAGGGCGCGCTCGACGAGGTCCTGTTCGTCGGCGGACCCGCGCTCGCGACGATCCTCGCGACGCTCGTGTGGCCGCCGCTGGGCGTGGTCGTGTGCCTCGTGGGGCTCGTCGTGGGCATGACGATCCTGCTCGCCCAGCGTGGCACCGAGCCCGCCCCGCGCGGCGCGGACTCGGGCAGCTCGCTCGGCTGGAAGCTGCCGCCCGCCGTGATCGCGGTGTCGCTGGTCGCGCTGGGGATCGGCGCGATGTTCGGCGCATTCGACATCTCGGTGGTCGCGTTCGCGGAGGAGTCGGGACATCAGACGCTGTCGGGCGTGATCATCGCGGTGGTCTCCGCCGGCTCGCTGCTGGGCGGCCTGCTGTACGGAGCGCGTCACTGGCGCACGGCGCTGTGGAAGCGGACCGTGATCGGCGCGCTGCTCATGGCGGCCGGGTTTGGCTCGCTCGTGTTCGCGCCCAACATCGCGGTGCTCACGGTGCTGGGGCTGTTCGCGGGACTCACGATCGCGCCGACCCTCACGAACGCCGACACCGTCGTGCAGCGCGTGGTGCGCAGGGACCAGATCACCGAGGGCATGGCGTGGCTGCGCATCGGCATGGGCGTGGGCATCGCGTTCGGCGCGTGGATCGCGGGCGGGCTCATCGAGCAGGCCGACGCACGCGCCGGCCTGGGCATGTCCGCCCTGGGAGCGGGGCTCGCCTTCGTGCTGGTCATCGCGTTCGCCGGCGTCTTGCGCCGCGGCACCGAACGCGGCGACGCGGAGGGCGCGGACGATGCCCCGCCCCCGTCCGAGCGCGAGGAGTCCGTCGAGCAGCCTCCGCTGCCGCCCCACATGTAAGAGTTCCCCACTCAGGGACCTAGGTCCCCGCTGGGGGCGCCGCGGGACGGTTACCGTCGTTGTCACAGGACGTGGGGTGGCAAGGAAGCCATCCTCTAGAGCGTGGCTCGGGCGACCATCCGGGGACTTGGTCGCCCGGGCCGCACCCCTTCCGAGCGTCGGCGTCCCGCTCCCTCCCCCAGGGACGCCGACGCCGGATCACTCGCCGCTGACTCTCGCGGCTCGCACTCGCGCACCCTTTCTCGCGGCTCCGCCACACGCCGGCGACCATGGGTGTCCCATGGCGCGCATCAACCTCGCGGAAACGACCATGGGTGTCCCATTGGCGCAGACGCGTGTGGCGGAGCCGCGGAGAATGGTGGGGCGGAGCCGCGGCACATCGTGTGGCGGAGAGTGGCACGCCGCGCAAAGCACGCTCAGGCGCGTGAGCGGTCGCGCGCCCTTCCCACAGGCCCCGACGACACCTCGCGCGCGGCGGCCCTGATCCGTCGCTTCGCCGCCTCCGGCGAGCGGGTCAACAGGTCGAGCACGGCCGCCTCAAGGGCATCCTGAGCGTGCTCGGGCCTCTCGCCTGGCACCGCCTCGCCACCGGTCACGCCCAGGCCCTCGACACCGAGGGCATCCACCACGGGAGCCAGCGACACCCCGTCCTCCCACAGGTCCACGACGCGCGGATCGACGTAGGACGCGCGCGCGACCGCGGGGGTGTTGCCGAGCGCCTCGGCCACGTCCCTCATCACGCCTGCCACCGCGCGCTTGCGCGCCGTCGGGCTCAGGTCTGCCGCCGGAGCCAGAGCGCCCAGCCCGCGCGCGGCGACCACGGTGCCGTGCCACGTGCGGAAGTCCTTCGCGGTGGCCTCCGTCGCGAGGCGCTCGCGCACGTACGCGTTGATGTCGGCGCTGGTGATGTCGCGCCACACCACGGGCGGCCCGTCCTCACGCCACGCGAACAGCTCGGCTTCGCCGTCACGGCGCCGCTTGAGCGTCGCCAGCGCATCCGCGCAGGCAGCGTCCTGGAGGACCAGCCTGCGCTCGCGACCGTGCTTGGCGACGTACGAGAACTCGAGGGAGTCGGCGTCGATCCTCACGTGGTCGCGTCGCAGCGTCGCGAGTCCGTACGAGCCATTGTCCGCGGCGTAGCTCTCCCCGCCCACACGAAAGAG
Source organism: Demequina sediminis (assembly GCF_030296675.1). Lineage (GTDB taxonomy): Bacteria > Actinomycetota > Actinomycetes > Actinomycetales > Demequinaceae > Demequina > Demequina sediminis. Next base: position 1,946,841 of record NZ_AP027736.1, read on the forward strand.
ACCCAGGTCCAGGAGCCGAAAGCACACCGCGAGCACATGCTCCCTGGACATGTCGGCGCGAGCCAGATCCTCCGCGACCGCGGCACGGGCCGCGGGAAGGCGGCGCGCCACATCGAGGATGCGGTCGTGCTTCTCGCGATCCCTGTCCTCACGCCACTGCGGGTGGTAGAGGTATTGGCGGCGCCCGGCATCGTCCGTCCCCACCGCCTGGAGGTGACCGCGGTCAGACTCACAAATCCAGACGTCCGTCCATGCGGGCGGAATCGCGAGTGCCTCGATGCGTGCGCGTACGGCGGCGTCCCGCACCGTCGCGCCGTGGCGGTCGCGATACGAGAAGCCCTTGCCCGAGCGCACTCGCCCGTAACCGGGCCCCGAGCAGTCCGAACGATGGAGCCGCACCCGGCGGCTCATGGGACCAGCCCCGTGGCGCGGGCCGCGGCGGCGAGGTCGGCCGCGGTGGGGCCACGCAGCACCGCCGCGACGTGCCGATCCGGCCGCACGAGCAGCACGTGGCCGCGGCGGAGGCTCCGGCGCAGACCTCGGCGCGCCTCACCGGAGTCGACGACCACCGTGGCGAGTCCGTCGATCGCGGGCGGGTCGACCCCGATCCCCACGACCGCCGCGCGACCGCCGAGCAGCGACGCGAGCCTCTCGCCCGAGCGCAACACGGCGTCAGGCACGCGGCGCCCCACCGCCCGGCGGGCGCCCCACCACCCACCGCCGAGCAACCGCCCGCTGTGCCGGCTGCGGTAGCGGAGGTCTCGCATCGACAACCGACGGGTGAGGAGGCGCGATGCGGTCCGCGACCGCAGCAGGATCCGCATGGCCCAGAATGCGGCGGGCCGGGTCCACACCGGAGTGCGGAACTCCAGCAGGGAGTTGAGGTAGGCACGGCGGCGCACCGCGGTCGCGATGTCGCGGCGCTCGCGGTCGTAGCCGTCGAGCATGAGGTCGGGATCCGCGCCCTCCACTACCGCGGCCAGGGTCCACGCGAGGTTCTCCGCGTCCTGCAAGCCCTGGTTCATGCCCTGGCCGCCCGCGGGCGAGATGAGGTGGGCGGAGTCTCCCGCGAGGACGATGCGGCCCACCCGGAAGCGCGGCACCGCCTGCTGGTAGAGGGTGGTCTGGGACTGCCACGTCACCCGGTGAGCGCGTTCGCCAAAGAGCCGGTTCACCGCGGGGGCCAACTCCTCGACGGGGACGTCGGGGCGACGCGGCGGCGGCCCCTCGGTCGGCAACGACACCGGCACCGGATCCGAGGGCATCGTCATGAGCACGCGCCAGCGGCCCGGCTCGAAGCGCAGCGCGGCCAACAGGCCACGCCGCGTGGGGTCGATGCGAATCGGCTCGAGGCCGCCGTCCTCGAGCTCGACGTCGAAGACCAAGAGGTTGACGGTGATGATCTGACCGCGGTGCCGCATGCCAAGTCCCTCGCGCACCACCGACCGCGAGCCGTCCGCCGCGACCAGATACGAGCCGCGAAGCTCCCTGACCCCGGCATCGTCCCTCACCACCGCGACCACGTGGTCACCCTCGTCGCGCGCGGACAGGCACTCCGCTCCGACCACGGTCGCGAGCGGCTCGGCCGTGATCGCGTCGCGCAGCAGGCGCTCGGTCGAGGCCTGCGGCAGGAGCACGATGCCCGGCATCGCCGACTCGGCCTCGAGCGGCGAGAAGTCGAGGGAGAAGATGGGGCGTTCGGTGCGGATGTCGGCGGGCGCGACACGGGCGCGCCGGTCGCCCTCGGCGAGGAAGGGCTCCACGAGGCCCCAATCCTCGAGGATCTCGAGGGTGCGCCCCCAGATGCCGAAGGCGCGCGATCCGCGCGGCGTCGTGAGGTCGCGCTCGATGACCGTCGACCGCACCCCGTGATGCGCGAGCCCGAGCGCGAGGGTCAGCCCCACGGGGCCTCCGCCCACGATCAGGACCTCGTCGCCCTCAGCATCGGTGCTCACGCGTCACCTCCCACCGGATACGACACCGCGCGCGCCCGCGCCATTCCGCGGTCCCTTCGCGACGCTCAGGACTCGGAGCGCCTACTCGACCACCAGCTCGACGCTCTCCTGAGACTCGGGCCCCGTCCAGCACACGGCCGCGAGCGCCCCAGGCGACTGCGCCGTTCCTGTCACGCGCGCGTCCTCGGCGGGACCACACAACCCGCCCGGCAACGACGTGGCCTCGACGAGGCGCCATTGGTCGGTCACCAGGTCGATGACCACCCACGTCCCTCCCGCCGAGGCGAGGAACTCGCTTCCCGCCGCGCGCTGGATCAGCATCACCGCGACGGTGCCGTCGTCATCGAGCCACACCTCCGCGCCCACGTCGCCGTGGGAGTCCACCCCGCCACCCGTGAGCAGGCCCCCGATCGCGCGCTGGGCCGCGAGCGCCTGGAACTCGCCGTCCCCCACGTAGAGGAACAGCGACTGCACGGTCGAGCGATACGAGTACCCCGCCCACAGCACCGTGCCGTCCGCGAGGTCCCTCACCGGCGCGACGGAGAAGACCCGGCCTCCCTCACCCCAGCGCTGCAGGGGAGGCACCGCGCCAGCGCCCCAGTCCTCCACCACGAGCCCGTCCTCGAGTTCGATCTGCACCACCTGGTAACCGTCTCCGCCGGTCAGGCGTGCCGTCCACGCGAGGCGCGCCGCCAGGTCGAACGCCACGACCTCGACCTGCACGTCCGTGCGTAGCTCGTAGAGCAGCACCAGGTCACCCTCGGGCGGCGACAGGTACAGCGCCTGCGCCGTCCCCCGATCGGCGCGCCATCGGTCTCGACGCGCCGCGTCTCGACCACCCACGTGTCGTCGACGCAGTCCCACACCGCGTCGGTGAGCAGGCGCGCCTCGGGTAGTCCCTCGGCCTGCTCCGCGACCGGCGGCTTGGCGTCCTCCGGCAAGTTCACCCAGTGGCACGTGCCATCCCCCGTGGGAGTGGCGGTGGGTGTGGACGATGCCGTGGGAGCGGGCGCCGCGGCCGGTGAGGCGGCGTCGAGGACGCGCACGACAGTCAGGTACGCCGTGAAGCCCAGAGCCGCCCCGGCAACTAGCGCCGCACCGACCGCCAGGCCCCGCTGCCACCGCGCCATGGCCACCCCCTTGTCGCGACGCTATCGCCGGACGCGGGCATCGTCCCGGCGCCACTCCGGCACCGGCTACCGTGAGTCGCATGACCGCCCGCATCGCCATCGTCACCACGCGCGACCTGCCCGTCCCCGATGCCGACGAGGACCTGCTCCTGCCCCATCTCCCCGAGGCCGCGCTGGTCGCGTGGGAGGACCCCGGCGTGGACTGGGCCGCCTTCGACGTCGCGATCCTGCGCAGCACCTGGAACTATCACGACCGCCTCGACGAGTTCCTCGCCTGGGCCCGCGCGACCGCCGAGGTGACGCGGCTGGTCAACCCCGTGGCGACAGTCGAGTGGAACACCGACAAGCGCTACCTCGCGGACCTCGCTGCCGCGGGGATCCCCGTGGTTCCCACGACCTTTGTCTCGCCGGGAGAACGGGTTCCGGCCGATGCCGTGGTCGCCCTGGGCGGTCACCTGGTGGTCAAGCCGTCGGTGGGCGCCGGCTCGAACGGCGCGAAGCTGTTCGACGGGGACGCCGCCGGGGCTGGTGCGCACGTCGCTGAGCTCCATCGCCAGGGCAAGGTGGCGATGCTCCAGCCCTACCTCGCCGAGGTCGACACCGCGGGCGAGACCGCGCTCATCTACCTGGGTGGACGCTTCTCGCACGCCGCGCGCAAGGCCGCGATCCTGTCGCGCGACATGTCCTGGGAGACCGGGCTCTACGCCGACGAGAAGGTCGCGGCGACCGTGGCCACGCCTGCCGAGCGCGCCCTCGCCGACCGCGTGATCGCGGCGCTGCCCGGTCTCGGCCACCCCGACCTCGCGTATGTGCGAGTGGACCTGTTGCCCACCGCGGAGGGGCCCGTCCTGCTCGAACTCGAGCTCACCGAGCCCAGCCTGTTCCTCGCGCTGGGCGAGGGGGCGCCCCAGCGGGCGGCGGAGGCCTTCCGTGCGCTGCTGACCTGACGCCTCCGCGCCCCGCCCCCCGCCCCGCCCCGCCGCAGCCCCGGCCTCCCAGCGGCTCCGCCACACCGAATGTCGACTCCGCCACACACCGGTCGGCGTGTCGTCGGCGTGTCGCGCTCCGCAAGCCGGATCTGAGGCCAGATGCGCCCGCGGCGTGTGGCGGAGCCGCGGAGGTGGTGGCGGCCACCAGCGCGCGAGGCGTGTGGCGGAGCCGCGGAAAAGGTGGAAATCGCGGAGTAGGTAGCCACCAGCGCCCGCGTGACCTACTGTTATCCCCCGAGGGGAGTACTTCCCAAGTTTCGTCCCGGTCAGTACGAGGTCTTCGTGGATCTCCCGGGCGGACGCCGCGTCCTCGACACGGCGAAGGAGACCTCAGGCGCTGACCCGTACCTGAGGAGACCCATGTCCCCGCTTGTCCTCGAGACCACCCCCGCCCCCGCGGCGCTGGAGTCGATCGCGACCCCCGGCCTGTGGTTCGGCACCATCGCAGCCGTCATCGCACTGCTGGTCTTCGACTTCGTCGTGACCCGCAAGCCCCACGAGGTCTCCTTCAAGGAGGCCGTGGGCTGGTCCGCGTTCTACATCGCGCTGCCGCTCGCATTCGGCGGCTGGGTGTGGGCCGCGCACGGGTCCGAGATCGGCGTGAAGTACTACACCGGGTACATCGTCGAGAAGTCGCTGTCCGTCGACAACCTCTTCGTCTTCATCCTCATCCTCAGCGCCTTCGCGGTGCCGCGCATCCTCCAGCAGCGCGTCCTGCTGATCGGCGTGGCCGGCGCGATCATCCTGCGCGGCGTGTTCATCGCGCTCGGCGCGAGCCTCATCGCGACGTTCGACTGGACCTTCCTGCTGTTCGGCGCGATCCTGCTCGCCACCGCCGTCAAGGTGTTCCGCGACGCGCAGAGCACCGAGGACGAGCACGTCGATCCCAGCAACATGCGCATCGTCAAGATGATGTCCAAGGTGTTCCCCGTGACGGGCGAGTACCACGGCTCCAAGGCCACGGTCACGATGAACGGTCGCCGCGCGCTCACCCCGCTCGCGCTGGTGATGGCCGCGATCATCACCACGGACGTGGTCTTCGCGGTCGACTCGGTGCCCGCCGTGTTCGGCATCACCTCCGACCCCTACCTGGTGTTCGCGACCAACGCGTTCGCGCTGCTGGGCCTGCGCGCGCTCTACTTCGTGCTCGAGGGCGCGCTGTCGAAGCTGGTCCACCTGGGCTACGGCCTGTCCGTGATCCTCGGATTCATCGGCATCAAGCTGGTGCTGCACTGGGCGCACGGCGTGTGGCCCGGCGTCCCCACCGTGCCCACCACGTGGTCGCTGCTGGTGATCGTGGGTGTCCTCGCGGTGACGGTCGCCACGAGCCTGCGCGCCTCCAAGAAGGCGGAGCTCGCCGCCCTCCAGGAGGAGCACCCCGCATTCATCGACCCCACCCCCGGCCCCGGTCGCCCCGGACCGGGCGCGTAGGCCCGGCCGGGGCATCGTTCCTGCGGGGACGATGCCCCGGCCGCCTTCGCGGGGAAGGTCTCGCGGGGCAGTGGCGTTGTCGCCACCGGAGGTACACACATGAGACGACGATTCGGACGCTGGATCTTCATGGCCATTGCCATCCCCCTCGCCGCCGCGGCACTGGGGAAGATCGCGGAGCGGGTCGAGGCCAGTCGCGGCCCCGACTCGAAGATCGCCAAGGGCCTGCGCATGGGCAAGGGAGTGCTCCGGCCGGGCACCTAGTCCCCACGGGTTGACGCGCGACCTCCCGGATACCAGGCTGGAGGCACGGGCACGGTGCCCGGCGCCTGCCCGGGAGGTCGCAATGGACATCACGTTCGAGGTGCCCGCGGAGCCGCCGGTGCTGGCGCAGACCGCCCGCCTGGCGCATCCGGTGTCGCGCGTCTGGACGGCGTATACCGAGCCGCTCTTCGTCAAGCAGTGGTGGGCGCCGCACGGCTACACCAACGGCGTGGTCGACATGGATGTCGAGCCGGGCGGGGCGTGGCGCGTGGTGCAGGCGGACCCCGAGGGCAACACCTTCGCGTTCTACGGGCGCTACGAGCGCGTCGAGCCCCGCGCTCTCCTCGCCTTCACGTTCGTGAGCGAGATCTTCCCCGACGTCCTCACCTGGATGCGCGTCGACATGGGGGCGACGGCGGCGGGCACCATGGTCGTGACCAGCCACCGCTTCCCCGACGACTACCACCGCACGGGCTTTCTCAACCTGGGCGGGGTCGCGCGCATGCGCGAGGCGAGCGAGCGCCTCGACGCGCTGCTGCGCACCATGGCCTGACCTACGCACGCCGCGGCTCGACAGCGGCTCGACCGCGGCAGACCCTACTGCTGCGGGAGCACGCTCGCGATCCGGCGCACGGCCTCCTCAAGGATGGCCGGGCTGGTCGCGATGTTGAGGCGCGCATGCCCCTCGCCCCCCGTGCCGAAGTCGAGGCCCCTGTTCAGCGCGACCCGACCCTTCTCGAGGAGCACCGCGGCGGGGTCCTCCCCGAGCATCGTCCCGAATCCCAGCCACGTCAGGTAGGTGCCCTCGGGGACCGTGTGGGTCACCCCGGGCAGGTGGGCGGCGACAAGGTCGCGCACCAGGAAGCGGTTGCGGTCGAGGCCGGCGAGCATGCCGTCGAGCCAGTCGCCGCCGTGAGCGTAGGCGGCCTCCTGCGCGATCGCACCCAGGTGCCCCGGGCCGTGATGCTTGCCCGCGCGGAACGATGCGAGGGCCGCCGAGCCCGGGCCGCCCACGAGCAGCGCGGCGGGCATCGCGGCAAGGTTCCACGCCTTCGAGGCCGCGTGCAGCGCGAGCCCCGTCGGATCGACGTCAAGGTACGGCGTGAAGCGCGAGCCCTCGAGGACGATCGGCGCGTGGATCTCGTCCGAGACCACACCCACCCCGTAGCGGGCGGCGAGGGCGGCGACGGACTCGAGCTCGGCGCGCGTGTGGACCGTGCCGCCCGGGTTGTGAGGGTTGCACAGGAGGTAGGCGGCGCGGCGCCCGCCCGTAGTCGCCTGCTGCATGGCCCGCTCGATCGCGTCCAGGTCGAGGCGCAGGTCCGCGGTGAGCGGCGCCTCGGCGATCTCACGCCCGGCCTGTCGCAGGTACGAGAAGAACGGCGGGTAGACGGGCGGGTTGACGATCACCGCGCCGCCGAGGTCGGTGAGCTCGACCAGGGCATCCACATATCCGAGGATCACGCTCTGCACCGGGGTGACATCCGCGGGGTCGACGCGCCAGCCCCACCGCGCGGCGGCGAAGGCCGCGAAGGACTCGACATAGGGCGTCGAGCCGGGGTAGCCCATGTCGCCGTCCCGCACCGCGCGCTCGAGCGCTTCCCGGATGGGGGTGCCAGGTCCACGTCCATCTCCGCGACCCACAGCGGCAGGACATCCGGGGCGTAGTAGCGCCACTTGGCGGACGTGCGCTCGCGGAGTCGCTCGAGGGGGACGATGAACGGGTCGGCGGTCATGGGTACGAGCCTAAACGCGTAGTCGGGTCGGACGGCGCAGGATGGATGGTGTGCACTGCCGACTGTGGCGCCGAGCACAACGCCAGCTGAACCGTCCCCGGCTCCCATCAGCCTCGGCGCACTACGGACGCACCGGCGACGCGTTGGCGCCGCCGCGGACAACGGCCCCCGACTACTCGACGGGCCTCTCCCACGTGAGCGTGTAGCGCCACAGCAGTTCGCGCGTGAACTCGGCGCCAGGCAGGAGCCGTGCGGCCGCCTCCTCGACGTCGCGGAAGGTGTGCGGCGCGGGCCAGACGCAGTCGCAGCCGTGATCCCAGTAGCCGCGGAACAGCCGGTGGAACTTGTCGACGAAGGTCGCCCACACGTCGCGCGGGAGGTCCTGCGGCCAGCTCGACTTCGCCATCCCCACCACCAGCAGTCGGCCGCCGGGGGCGACCAGCTCGCGCAGTCGCGTGAGGCCCTGCTCGAGCTCGAGATGGTGAAGCGTCGCCGAGACGGTCACCACGTCGAACTCGCCCAACTCCTCGGTGAGCACGTCGCCCACCCGATACGTGATGGACGGGGACTGCGCCGGCGGCTCGTCCTCCGAGTCCAGCAGGTCCACCGTGTGACCCTGCGCGCGCGCACGCGTGATGGCCGCGGGGTTCGCGTCCACGCCGGTCACCTCGAGGCCGCGGGCCGCGAGCTGGCGAGCCAGGTATCCCTCGCCGCAGCCCACGTCGAGAGCGGTGCGCGCGGACTCGGGGATGATGGGCACCAGTTCGCGCATGTAGTGGATGTTGTAGTTCCACCGCTGGTGGTCGGGCCGCTCCTTCGCGGGCGTCTGCTCCGTCATGTGTCCATTGTCGCCTGCCCCAGGTAGGACCTCTGTCCCCCGTGCGTGCGAGAATCGGCGGCGTGAGCGAGGCAGGCGTGAGGCTGGCGCGCGCGGCGGGAGCGGCCGCGCTGTCGACGCTGTCCGCGTTGGGCCTGCACGGCCTCGCCGGCGGACACGTCCCCACCGCCGCCGCGGTGCTGGTGCCCCTCGCGGGCTCCTTCGCGGTCGCCGTGCAGCTGGCGGGGCGTCCGCTGGGCCGCCTGCGCCTCGCCGCGATCGCCGTCGCCAGCCAGGTGTTCTTCCACGCGACGTTCACGCTGGGCGCCGGGGCGCCTCTGGCGGCGGATTCCGCGACCACAAGCCACGCCGGACACGCGGGACACGCCGCCCCTGCCGGCCACGCCGCGCCCTCCCTCGTGACCGCCACCGCCGGCGACCACGCCGCCTCGATGCCCCTGGCCCACCTCGGTGCCGCGGTGATCACCTACGTGGGGATTCGTCGTGCCGCCACGCTCATCGACGCGCTCGGCTCCCTCGCGGCGCTCGTCGCTGAGGCACTCGCCGCGGCGCTGCTCGCGCGCCCCACGGCCGCCCGGACGGCGCCCGTCGCCGCCCGCCACGGCATCGTCCCCTCACACGTCCCCGCGCCCGCCCGGCGCGTCTGCCTCACGCTTCCCGCGCGGCGCGGGCCTCCCCTGCCGGTCTGAGATCTCGCATCGCCGGCACCCCGTCCGGCGCCCCTTTCAGACCACCCGCGCGGCCGCGCCCTTCGCGCCGCCGCGCACCCCACCACAGGAGAGTCATGTTCACTCGTCCCCGTCGTACCCTGCCCGCGCTCGCCCTCACGGCGGCGCTCGCCACCGCGCTCACCGCGCCCCTCGCCGCCTGCAGCGCGGACTCGCCCGCAACCGCGATGCTCACCATCACCGACCCCTGGGTCAAGACCGCCGAGTCCGGCATGACCGCCGCCTTCGCGACCCTCACCAACCCCACCGACGACGACCTCACGGTGACCGCTGCCACCACCGACTCGGCGGCGATGGTCGAGCTTCACGAGGTGGTCGACGGCGTCATGCAGGAGCGTGACGGCGGCTTCACCGTCCCCGCCGGCGAGTCGCTCACGCTCGAGCCGGGGGCCTCCACCTCATGCTCATGGAGCTCTCCGGGCCCATCGTCGCGGGTGACACCGTCGCGTTCACCCTCGAGCTCGCGGACGGCAGCACGGTCGACCTCACCGCCACCGCGAAGGACTTCGACGGCGGCGAGGAGGACTACGAGGGCGGCATGGAGTCGCACTCGTCATGATGGCCTCCGCCGGACACTCGGACCGGCGCCGTCCCAGCCGGCGGCAGCTCCTCCTCGGAGGGGCCGCCGCCGGCGCGGGCGCCGCGGTCACCCTGGGCGCGGAGCGCGCCGGAGCGCTGCCCGGCTCGACACCGGCGCCCACCGCCGATTCCGCCGGCCTCAACGGCGAGCGCACCGTCCCGTTCCACGGCCCTCACCAGGCCGGCGTGACCGCCAGGCCGGGCGCGCACGCGACCTACCTGGCCTTCGACCTGCTCCCCGACACGGATCGGGAACGCTTGCGCGCGTGGCTGAGCCTGCTCACGGACGATGCCGCCCGCGTCACCCAGGGCCGCGGCGCGCTCGCGGACCTTGAGCCCGAACTTGCGGTGCGGCCCGCGGGCCTCACCGTGACATTCGGCCTGGGCCGCGAGGCAGTGCTGCGCGCGGGCGCCGAGCCACCCGACTGGCTGGGCCCCCTGCCCGCGTTCACGATCGACCGGCTCGAGGATCGCTGGTCGGGCGGCGACGCCATGGTGCTCCTCCATGGCGACGACCCCACGGCGATCAGCCACCTCGCCCGCATGCTGGCGCGCGACTCGCGATCGTTCGCGACCGTGCGCTGGCGCCAGGACGGCTTCCGTCGCGCCTACGGCTCGGACCCGAGCGGCACCACGATGCGCAATCTCTTCGGGCAGGTGGACGGCTCGTCCAACCTCGGGCCGGAGGACGATGCCTTCGGGGCGACCGTCTGGGCCGGCACCGAGGCGCCGGGCTGGCTGCGCGGCGGCACCTCGCTAGTGCTGCGACGCATCGCGATGAATCTCGAGGGCTGGGACGAGGTGGGCGTCGAGGGGCGCGAGGCCGCGGTCGGCCGGCGGATCGCGGACGGCGCTCCCCTCACGGGCGGCACGGAGCGCGACCCGCTCGACCTCGAGGCGAAAGGACCGGGAGGGTTTACGGTCATCAATCCGGCAGCCCACGCGGCCCGTGCGCGCGTCGAGGACCCGGCCCAGGGCATCGTCCGCCTGGGGTACTCCTACGACGTCCCCGTCGAGCCCGGCGCCCTCGACGCGCGCGGACGCCCCGCCGTGTCCAACGTGGGACTGCTGTTCGGCTCGTGGCAGCGGGATGTCGCGCGGCAATACGTGCCGATGCAGCGGCGCCTCGCGGAGGCCGACCTCCTCAACACGTGGACCACGCCCATCGGATCCGCGGTCTTCGCGATCCCTCCCGGCTGCGAGCAGGGAGGATTCATCGGCGAGACCCTGTTCGCGTGAGCCGAGTGCGTGTCACCATGAGCGGATGACGCGCGTCCTTCTCCTCCACGGATTCGAGCACACGCGGCCGCGGACCCACTGGATGTGGTGGCTCGCAGAGAGCCTGCGCGGGCGGAGGGTGCCCGTCCAGTACCCGCAGCTGCCCACGCCGCACGCCCCCTCGCTCGAGGAGTGGGCGTCGCTCGCGCGCGCCGAGCTCGAGATGCTCGGGGACGGCGAGCGCGTGGTCGTCACCCACTCGCTGGGCGGAATCCTGTGGCAGCACGTCGCGAGCGAGGCCGTGCGCCACGCCCACCCCGAGCTCCTCGCTGACCGCGTGCTCATGGTCGCGCCGCCTCATCCCAGCCGGCTCACCGGCGCGCTCGCGCCGTTCGCGCTCGACGGCACCGAGGCCCCGGCGCTCGCGCGCGTGGCCCGCGACACGCGCATCGTCGCCAGGGAGACCGACCCCTACCGGCCCGGCCCCGCGGGAGACCTCGCCAGAGACTGGGGGCTGGCCGTCCATGTGCTTCCCGGCGCGGGCCACCTCAACCCCGACGACGGCCACGGGCCGTGGCAGGCGGTGCTCGACTGGGTGGTCGGTGGCGGGAGCCGCAATGCGGGTGCAGGCGACGTCGAGTGGCGACTCGGGGAGGGCGCCCGTAGCCTCGACGCATGAGCTCAACGTCGTGGTCATCCCCCGCCGCCGAGCTTGCCGTCACCCCGGCCCTGGTGCGCGCCCTCCTCGAACGGGAGCATCCCGATCTCGCGGGCCTCGCCCTGGGCGAGACGTACGAGGGATGGGACAACGTGACGATGCGCGTGGGCGACAGTCTCGCGGTGCGCATCCCTCGTCACGCGCGGGCCGGCTCGCTCATCGAGCGCGAGCACGTGTGGCTGCCGCGGCTCGCGGCCGCGTGGACGTTCGCGGTGCCGGCTCCCGTGCGGATCGGCGCGGCCTCCGCCGAGGTGCCGTGGCCCTGGGCCGTGGTGCCGTGGATGGCCGGCGACTCCGCATACGACACGCCGCTGTCCTCACGGGGAGCCGTGGACCTCGGCCGCGCGCTCGCGCAGGTTCACGCCCCCGCTCCGCCCGATGCGCCGCGCAATCCCTTCCGCAGCGCGCCTCTCGCGGACCGTGCCGAGCGCTTCGATGATCGCGTCGAGAGGCTCATCGACCTCGGCGTGCCGATCGATGCGGACCTCGCGCGCGCGCAGTTCCGCACGGGCGCGGTGCGACGCCGGCCCATCGAGACGTGGTGTCACCTCGACCTCCACGGCGCGAATGTGCTCACCGAGTGCGGCCGTCTCGCGGGGATCCTCGACTGGGGCGACATGGGCATCGGCGACCCAGCGACCGACCTGGGCCAGGCCTGGTGTCTCGTGGGAAGCGCGCGCATGCGCGACCTCCTCAAGGGCTACGCGGACGCGGTCACGCCGCTCGACGAGTCCGCGATGCAGCGGATCCGCGCCGAGGCGCTCGCGTTTGCGGTCACGCTCGCGTCCTTCGACGAGCAGCCGTACGCGGCCGCGGGCCGCGCCGCGCTGGTCGACCTCGACGTCGTGCCCGGCTGAGACCCTTTCGCACCCAGGTCAGCCGCGCCGGTACTCCACGACCTCCGTGACCTCGCGCGCGTCCGCCGGCCCCGCCTCGTAGCGCACGGGCATCCCGGGGTGCGCGAGCGCGAACCAGAAGGTCGCCGCCGAGCCCTCGCCCACGACCCCGTAGCGCAGGCACTCGAGCGGCCCCATGGGGGTGTCGAGCGTCACCTCGTGATCGTCGGGATCGCGGAAGACCGTGACGTCGCGCTCGATCACTCCGTCGCGGTGAGTGCGCGTCTGGACGGTCCAGCCGTCGGGCGTCGCCTCGCGGATCTGCTCGGCGGTGAAGGGCGTGGGCGCATGCTCGGGGTCGAGCAGGTGCCCCATCGTCGTCATGCCTCCAGGCTAGACGCCCATGCGCTGCAGGAAGGGCTCGAGCTCGAGCCAGTTTTCCTCGTCCGAGCGGTCCTCGCGCCACAGCGCCGCGTACTGCGCCTTGGTCTCGTCGCTCGCGGACTCCCAGACGCGCAGCGCGCGCTCGAGGTCGGCGTGCCAGTAGCCCACGATGCGATAGTGCGTGAGCGGCAGCGCGAACTCGCGCCGCAGCAGCTGCCGGATTCGGCGCGAGTGCACCGACTCACACGCGACCCAGATGTACGCCCCCGCGGCGGGGTCGAGCTGGTCGCCCGCGAGGTCGACCAGCAGGTCCTTGAGGATCGACGCCCCGCCGCCGTTGCCGCCCACGCGCCACTCGACCGCGGCCTCGGCCACGGTCGCCAGGTCCCTGGCATCGGCCATGTCGGCGAGCTCGATGATGACGCGGAAGGACTCCTCCTCACGGGCCTCGGCGAGAATGCGGGCGATCGCGGGCAGCGCGGTCGCGTCGCCCAGCAGTACGCGGGTGCGTGGGCCTGCAGGGGGCCGTAGTAGGCCTTGGGCTCGGAGACCGCGGTTCGATCGCCCACCCGGGCGCCGCGCGCCCACGTCGCGCCAGGCCCGTCGCCGTGGAGGAAGATCTCCATCTCGAAGCCGTCAGGGGTCACGTGACTCACCGTGTAGTGGCGGGAGTCGTGACCGTCGGCGTCCATGGTGTCCGCGCCCACCTCGACGTGCACAAACTCGTCGGGGCGACCGGTCGACTGCCACGCGGAGGGCTCATCGAGACGCAACCCAATACGCATCATGTGGGGCGTCACCTGCTCGACCGAGGCGACGGTCGCGGCGTGGCTGGTCTCCATGGGGCTCCCTCCCGTGGGCGGCGCGATCGCGCTCGAAGTAAGGTGAGGCTCACCTCGCCGCCCAGTGTAAACCACATCCGCAACGCCTGTGTTGCCTAATTGCACCCCGGAGGTTGCCTCGCGAATTGCTGGGGTAACAGTGTGATATCCCACTATCGTGAGGCCGTGGCCTTCGCACCGTTGCACACCGAGCGTCTTGTGCTCCGCCCCTTTACCGAGGCGGACGCCGAGGATTTTGCCACGCGCCGCTCGGACCCCGAGACCGCGATGTACCAGGCCTGGCGCGTTCCCTACTCCGTCGACAAGGCGCTCGCCCTGATCCGCGAGTCCGCCGCCCACGACGGCCCGGTCCCCGGCGGCTGGTACCAGCTCGACGTCGAGCGCCGCGCCGACGGCCGCACCGTCGGCGACGTGGCCGTCTACCTGCATGAACACGGCCACACCGCGGAGGTGGGCTACACGCTGCATCCGTGGGCGCGCCGGAAGGGTTACGCGACGGAGGCCACAGCCGCGCTTATCGACTACCTGGTCGACACCGCGGGCGTCCACCGCATCGAGGCCGCGACTCATCCCGACAACTCTCGCTCGATCCTGGTGCTCGAGCGCCTGGGCTTCCTGGCCGAGGGCGTTAAGCGCGAGGCGTACTGGGTCGAGGACGAGGTCTCGGACGACGCGATCTTCGGCCTCCTCGCCCGCGAGTGGCGTGCGCGACGCAACGCGATGCGGCTTTAGCCTCACCCGTCCGCGAGCGCCGCGTCTGCCAGTAGGGTGAGCGGCATGTCTGACGGAACTCGCTCCGGCAAACCGCTGGTGGTCACCGACGATGCGATCCGCGCGCTCGTCGACGATCAGTTCCCGCACCTCGCGGATCAAGAGCTGGGCCGGCGCTACACGCTCGAGGACCACTTCGCGATCAGGATCGGCGACCACCACGGCGCGCTCTTCCCCCGCTATGTCGACGACGACTTCCTCTTCGCGAGGGCCGCGGACCTGCTCGCCCCTCACCTCGAGCGGTGGACCTTCCCCGTGAGCGCCCCCACCGCGACGGGTCGCCCCGGGCACGGCTACCCGTGCCACTGGACGCTCGTCGACTGGGTCTCAGCGTCGACCGCGGGATTCGTCCCCCTTCAAGGTGAGTCCGCGGGCCTCCTGGGCGCCGCGCTGCGTCAGATCCACACGCCCGCCCCGCCCGCCTCGCCCGCGAACCCCCGCACCTCGCCGCGCCTCGCGGACCTCCTTCCCGAGTGGGAACGGCTCCTTGCGGGCGCCGTGCACCGCGGCGCTCCCGAGAACCGCGTGCTCGACGTCGACGCCGCGACCGCCATGTTCCGCGACGGCGTGGACGCTTCCCTCGACGCAGGGTGGTCATGGACCCACGGGCGCATCGAGCCGCGCGCCCTGATGTCGGACCGCGGACACTTCTGCGGCATCCTCATCTGGCAGAACTTCGGCGCGGGCGATCCCGCCGCGGACCTGGGCGGCGCCGCGACCGCGATCCCGCTCGAGATGCTCGCCGACCTTCACGCCGGATACGGCGGCGTCTCCCCCACCACCGCACGCCGGGCGCGCTCGTATCAACTGCTCGCCGCGCTCGGCTATGTCGAGATCGACGATCCGTTCCTCGCGCGCCTGGCGTGGGAGCGGATGATCGAGCTGGGGCTCGTCGGCGAGGCCTGAGGTCTGAGGGCTGGGGAGCAACGATGCGGCGATGGGGGGCCATGGCGAGGCGAGGGGCACTCGTGGTGGCCGTCGCGCTCGTGGCCGGATGCGCATCGTCCCCGCCTCCCCCGTGGAGCGAGCCCGCCGACTACACGTACGACGCCACCATCGAGGTGTTCGGCCCCGCCTCGGGCCAGTGGCGCGTGACCGTGCGCGGCGGCGATGTCACCGAGGTCGAACCCCTCGATGACGTGGCGCGCTTCTCCGACGTCGACGGGGGCGCCACGACGGAGGACTTCCTCACGTTCGCCGAGTATGAGCAGATGTACGCCGATGCCGTGGCGGGCGGCGCGGCCACCGCGCGCCTCACGCGGGACGAGTCCGGCGCGCTCTCACGCCTCGAGGTCGACATGAGCGCGGACGCTCAGGACGACGAGTTCACGGTGGTCGTCACGGCGGTCGAGGTGCCCTGACACGTCGACCGCGCGCGGGCCACCCGTAGCCCGGTCGCGCCCCCGCGTGGGAGAGTGAGCGCCATGGACATCTTCGAGACCCCGCTCCCCGGAGTCGGCGTCCGCTACGAGTTCACCGCCGAGGGCGGCGACCACGTGGGCGTGGTGGTGCGACGTGACGGCAAACGCGACATCGCGATCTACGACCGCGAGGACCCCGACGCGTGCCGTGGCACGGTCGAACTGTCCGAGGGCGACGCGGGAAAGATGGCGGAACTCCTGGGCGGCACGAACATCATCGCGCGCCTCGAGGACCTCAAGCACACGATCGTGGGGCTCGCGATCGAGTGGGTGACGATGCCAGCCTCGGGCGGGCTCGTGGGGCGCACGCTGGGGGAGGGTCGCATCCGCACCGTGACCTCCGCCTCAGTGGTCGCGGTCATCCGCGGCGACCAGGGCATCCCCGGCATCGAGCCGTCGTTTGTCTTCGAGGCGGGCGACACCGTCCTGGTCCTCGGCTCCGACGAGGCCGTCGACCGCGCGGCGCACATCCTGACGGGCTGAGCCATGCTCGCCGCGACCCCACCCCTGGCGGGCATGGGCCTGTTCGCGGCGAGCCCCCACGGTTCGGGCGAGACCGCGACCGTGCTCATTGAGCTCGGCATCGTGTTCCTCGTCCTCGCGGTCGTGGGGCGCGTCGCCTCGCGGATCGGCATCCCGTCGATTCCGCTGTACCTGCTCGCCGGCCTCCTCATGGGCAAGGGCGGCTTCATCCCGATCAGCGCGGGCGAGGACTTCCTCGCGACCGGAGCACAGATCGGGGTGGTGCTGCTCCTGCTCCTCTTGGGGCTCGAGTACTCACCCGACGATCTGCGGGTGGGACTGCGGACCTCATGGAAGGCGGGACTGCTCGACCTCGCACTCAACGCCGTTCCCGGCTTCGCGGTCGGCCTCCTGCTCGGCTGGTCGGTGACGGCCTCGATCCTCCTGGGCGGCGTCACCTACATCTCCAGCTCCGGCATCGTCGCCCGCCTGCTCGACGACTTCGACCGCCTCGCCAACCGCGAGACCCCCGTGATCCTCAGCCTGCTGGTCATGGAGGACATCGCGATGGCAGTGTTCCTGCCCATCCTCGCGGTGTTGTTGGTGGGGGCGAGCGTGATGCAGGGGGCGATCGCGGCGGCGATCGCGATCGGTCTCGTCTCGCTTGCGTTCCTCTTCGCGCTGCGCTTCTCGCGCCACGTCTCGAAGGTGGTGCATTCGCATTCGCGCGAGCTGCTCCTCCTCGGCGTGCTGGGGCTTGCCTTCCTGGTCGCGGGGCTCGCCGAAGCCGTGCAGGTCTCCGCGGCGGTCGGCGCGTTCCTGTTGGGCCTCACGCTGTCGGGCAACGTCGCGGATCAGGTGCGCGGGCTCATGCCGCCGCTGCGCGACGTGTTCGGCGGGATCTTCTTCGTGTTCTTCGGGATCGGCATCGACCCCCGCGACCTCGCTCCCGTGCTGCTGCCCGCCCTCGCGCTCGCGGTGCTCACCGCTGTCACCAAGACGTACACGGGCGTGTGGGCGGCCAAGCGTGCCGGGATCGGACCCAAGGGTCAGTGGCGCGCGGGGCTGTCGCTCATCCCGCGCGGCGAGTTCTCGATCGTGATCGCGGGGCTCGGCGTGACCGCGGGGATCGAGCCGCTCCTCGGCCCGCTTGCGGCCGCGTACGTGCTCATGCTCGCTGTCGCCGGGTCGATCCTCATGCGTTTTGCGGACCGGATCCCGGCCCCGCCCGGGCTGGTCTCCGCGCGGTCACGGTCCCGCCCACGCGTGTGAGAACATGAGCCGTTGTCCCTGTGAGGCACCGCCCGGGGACGATGCGCCGGCCACGTCGCGCAGTTGGCGTGGCGCGCGATGACGCGCAACATCTCAGTTTCGCTGTGAGGTTTCGCCATGCTCTCTCCGTACCGCGGCATCCTCGCGTTGCCCGGCGCCCGCGCGTTCACCGCGTGGGGCCTGGTCGCGCGCATCCAGATGGGGCTCACGGGTCTCGCGACCTTCCTCATGGTGCAGATCGAGTACGGGAGATACGAGTACGGCGGGCTCGTGCTCGCCGCGATCGCGGTGTCCTACGCGGTGATCTCGCCGCAGGTGGGCCGCCTCATCGACGCGCACGGCCAGTCGCGCGTGCTGCGCTGGGGGTACGCGATCGCGATCCTGGGCCGCGTCGCGATGATCGCTGCCGCGCTCACGCATCAGCCGCTGTGGGTGTTGCTCGCGATCGCGCCGCTGTTCGCCGCGGGCGGCACGCAGTCGACCCACACGCGGGCCAGGTGGACGCATGTGGTGCCCGACAAGCACGCGCTCAACACCGCGTTCTCCCTCGAGTCTTCGCTCGAGGAGGTGCTGTTCATCGGCGGGCCCGCGCTCGCGACCATCCTCGCGACGCAGGTGAGCTCGTGGCTTCCGTCCGCGATCGCGGTGGTCACGCTCGCGATCGGCGGATACGGGTTCCTCGCGCTGCGCGCGACCGAGCCTCCCGCGCGCCGCGCGGATGCCAGGCGCCGCCAGGCCGCGCATGCGCACGGCACGGCGCTGGTCATCGACGGCAACCTGCCGCGCATCGGCCTTCCTCCCCAGCCGCGGGGGCTCCGCCGCTACCGGGGAGCGCTGCGGGGGCACCTGCTCGTCACCACCCCGGCACTCGTCATCACGACCGCGATCTTCGCGACCCAGGGGGCGATGTTCGCCTCGGTCGACGCCGCGACCGTCGCGTTCGCCGAGGAGCTGGGCCACAAGGAGTGGTCGGGCCTCGTGCTCGCGGTGTGGGCACTCGGCTCGCTCGTGGGTGGCCTCGCGTACGGCTCTCGTGTGTGGGCGCGCACGCTCGCGTCGCGACTGCTCTGGGGCGTCACCGTCACGGGAGTCGGCGCGGTGTCCTTCATGTTCGCGCCGGGGCTGGTCGCGCTGGGCGTGATGATGTTCCTCACGGGACTCGCGATCGCCCCCACGATGGCCGTGGGCGACGGAGTCACGCACGCGCTGGTGCCGCGCTCTCGCCTCACGGAGGGCATGACGTGGACGCGCACCGGCATGGACCTGGGCGTGGCGGCGGGCGCGTGGATCGGCGGAGCGGTGATCGACCGCACCGGCTCCCACGGGGGCTTCGTGGTCACCGCGGTCGCGGGAGCGCTCGGGGTGGTCATCGCGGTGAGCTCGTGGCGCTACCTGCGGCGCAAGCGCGCATACGACGAGCAGGTCACGCGCGACCCGTCGCTTCCCGTCGCGGCCTGACCCGATAATGGGCGAGTGATCCGTGACGCCGACCCCGCCGCAGACGCCGCCCGTCTCGCCCAGATCTACGACCACTACGTGGTCCACGACACGGCCACGTTCGAGCTCGATCCGATCGGTGCGGAGGAGATGGCGTCACGCATCGCGCGCATCCAGGCGCGCGGCCTGCCGTGGATCGTCCTCGAGAGGGACGATGCCGTGGCCGGGTACGCGTACGCCGGCCCTTTCCGCGACCGCGTGGCCTACCGGCACACGCTCGAGGCCACCGTCTATCTCGCACCGGAGGTCAGGCGTGGCGGCCTGGGAACCGAGCTGTATGCGGCGCTCATCGAGCGGCTGCGCGGGTTGTCCGCGGGCGAGCACGCCCCGGTGCACTCGGTGATGGGGGTGGTGGCGCTGCCGCACCCCGGCTCGGTGGCGCTGCACTCCCGCCTGGGCTTCCGCCACGTGGGAACGATCGAGGACGCGGGCTTCAAGTTCGACCGATGGATCGACGTCGGCTACTGGCAGCTCACGCTGTGAACCACGCGTCCGGCCACGGCCTCTCGTAGGAGCGGCGCTCGGCCGCGCTGTGGCGGCGCTGGTTCTTCGCGACCGCCAAGAATGCCCGGTAGTCGCCACCCAGGAGGAGGCGCCTCACGATGGGGCGCGTCTCGCCCCACACGTCCATGCGCGCGGGACTGTGCAGGAGGTCGAGCGCAGTCTGGTTCCTGCTGGTCATCAGCGGGCGGCACAGTTGACCGGGCAGATCCTCGAGTTCGGGGCCAGCGTCCTCGCGGTCAGGCACCTGTGAATACCACCACGGACTGCCCAGGCAGCGCTCAAATCGCTGGTGAAAGACGACACTCGCGCGGAGCGCCGGCAGCTCGAGGCTCCGCGTCTGGCGGGGCACGGTCACGTGGACGATGCCGCGAGCGGCGTTGGCGGCGCGGTGGAGGGACGCGGCGGTGATGCCGCATAGGTACGGCGGGGCCGCGGGCGGCGCGGGGTGGCGGCCGTGGCGGGCGACGGCGATCAGCCATGCGACCTCGACGACGCGGGGCCGCCACTCGGGCCCGGCGTCGAGCGGGACCGCGACGTGCAGTCCCCGAGCGACGGTGACGATGAGTCCGCGCGAGCGGGCGTCTCGGAGCACGCGGTCCGCGCCCTCGCGGACGGCGCGCACGTCAGCGGTGGCGAATAGGGGATAGGCGAGCGGAGTGAGCTCGGCGCGGGGACCCACGATTGAGTGCCAGTCGGCGACGCGGGCCAGGGGAGCGCATCCCAAGATCTCTCCCCAGCGCTTGCGCATTTCATGCACGAAGCGTCACCCCTTTCGCCAGCCCTTCAACCCCACCGGACGCCCGGTCGAACCGCGTCCGGGCGACCCGATCACCAGACTGGTCAGCGAAGGTGACCGGGGCATCGTCACCACGCACTCCGGTGGACGCGCACCGCGCTCCCCAGGGTCGGGGACATCACCCCGGGCGCCCCACACCCCAAGCCCCCACGCTCCCAGCCCTCACGCCCGAAGCCCCCACGCCCCGCGCCGCTTCGTGCATGAAATGCGCAAGGATGCCCCAAAGGTGTGCGCGGGGGCCGGGGGCATCGGCCGAGCGTCGTGCATGAAATGCGCAAGGAGCGCGGAAGGGCACTCCCGGTGGCGAGGCATTGACACGCGCAGGACGGGCTCGAACCCGGCACCTGCCCGTAGACGCGGACGGCCCGACCCCCTCTCGGGAGTCGGGCCGTCCGTGAACCGTGGCGGAGTTACCCGCGGACCGCGCGCGTCGCCTCCATCATGTGCTCGAGCGACGCGGTGGTCTCCGCGTACGCACGGGTCTTCAGTCCGCAGTCGGGGTTGACCCACAGCTGCTTGCCCGGGATCGACTCCTTGGCGAGCTCGAGGAGCTCGGTGATCTCCTGAGTCGAGGGCACGCGCGGCGAGTGGATGTCCCACACGCCCGGTCCGATCTGACGCTCGTAGCCGTGACCCTTGATCGCGGGAAGCACCTCCATGCGCGAGCGCGCCGCCTCGATCGAGGTGACGTCGGCATCCAGGCCATCGATCGCGTCGATGATCTCGCCGAACTCGGAGTAGCACAGGTGGGTGTGCACCTGGGTGTCGTCCTTCGCGCCAGCGGTCGCGAGGCGGAAGGAGTTCACCGACCACTCGAGGTACGCCGGCTGGTCCGCCTTCTTGAGGGGGAGCAGCTCGCGCAGTGCGGGCTCGTCGACCTGGATGATGCCGATTCCGGCATCCTCAAGGTCGCGGATCTCCTCACGCAGCGCGAGCGCCACCTGGTTCGCCGTCACGCCGAGCGGCTGGTCGTCGCGCACGAACGACCACGCGAGGATCGTCACGGGACCGGTCAGCATGCCCTTGACGGGCTTGTCGGACAGCGACTGCGCGTACGCGGCCCAGCGCACCGTCATCGGCTCCGGGCGGGTGACGTCGCCCCACAGGATCGACGGGCGCGTGCAGCGCGAGCCGTACGACTGCACCCAGCCGTTGACCGTCACGTCGAAGCCGTCGAGCAGCTCCGCGAAGTACTGCACCATGTCGTTGCGCTCGGCCTCGCCGTGCACCAGCACGTCCAGGCCCAGGTCCTCCTGGAGCTTGACGACCGACGCGATCTCGGCCTTCATGGCCTCCTCGTACGCGGCATCGTCGATCTGGCCCTTGGCCCACGCGGCACGCGCCTTGCGGATCTCGGGGGTCTGAGGGAACGAGCCGATCGTGGTCGTCGCGAGCTCCGGCAGCGCGAAGCGCGCGTCCTGAGCGGCCGCACGCACCGAGTACGCCGACCGGGACAGGTCCGCGGGCGTGACGGCGGCGAGGGCGTCCCGCACGTCGGCCTTGTTCGTGCCGGGGTGCGCCTTGCGCGAGGCGAGGGCGGCGCGCGCCGCCGCGAGGGCATCGGCCACCGCCTCCTCGCCCTGCTCGCGAGCCGCCGCAAGCGTCACGATCTCCGCAACCTTCTCGTCGGCAAACGCGAGCCAGCTGATGAGCTCCTCGCCCAGGTGCTCCTCGCCCTCCAGGGTGTGCGGCACGTGGAACAGCGACGTCGAGCTCGACACGGTCACGGTGGCGCCCAGCGCCTCGACCTCGCCGGCCTTGCGCAGCGCGGCGTCGAGGTCAGTGCGCCAAATGTTGTGGCCGTCGACCACACCCGCGACGACCGTCACACCCGACAGGTCGACACCAGTGGGAACCGAGCCGCGCACCAGGTCGATGCCGATCGCGTCGACGCCCGAGTCCTTGAGGACCGGGAGGGCGTCGTCGAGCGAGTTGTACGGCGCGGCCACGAACAGCGCGGGGCGGTTCGCGAGCGCCGCAAGTGAGCCGTACACGGTGGCGGCGTTCGCGAGCACCTCGGAGCGGTCGGCGTCGATGTCGGCGACCAGAATCGGCTCGTCGATCTGGACCCACTCGGCGCCGGCCGCCTTGAAGGCCTCCAGCAGGTTGCCGTAGACCTCGAGGACGTCGGCGAGGCGCTCGATGGGACGGAAGCCCTCAGGGGCCTCGTCGCTCGGCTTGGAGAGGTAGAGGAACGTCAGCGGGCCGGTGATAACCGGGCGCGTGACGTAGCCGGCGGCCTTGGCCTCGACGAACTCGTCGACCCACCGCGTGCTCGACAGCGCGAACTCGGTCTCGGGTCCGATCTCGGGGACCAGGTAGTGGTAGTTCGCGTCGAACCACTTGGTCATCTCGAGCGGCGCCTTGGCGTCGACGCCGCGCGCGATGGTCGAGTAGCCCTTGAGGTCCACCGAGCCATCGGCGGCGCGCAGGTCCGCGAAGCGCGTGGGCACGGCGCCCAGCGTCACGGCCGCGTCGAGCACGTGGTCATAGAACGAGAAGTTGCTCGGGATCGCCGAGCCGTCCGTGGACAGTCCCAGGTCGGCAAGGCGAGCGAGGTTCGCGAGGCGCAGGTCCTTGGCGGTCGCCTCAAGGTCGGCGGCCGTGGTGGCACCCTTCCAGAACGACTCGAGCGCCTTCTTCAGCTCACGCATTCGGCCGATGCGCGGGTAACCAAGGATGGTGCCGCCGGGGAAGGCGGGCGCAGGGGCAGGGGCGGTGTTCTGCTCAGTCATGGTTCCTCATGGAGGTTCGGTGCGCGGCGGGCTCGCCATTGCGCTTGGTCGACGCTGTCGATGCGCCGAGTTGCGCCGCGATTCTAACCCGCGAAGCCTCCCGCCGCCAGGGGCACGGTCCAAGAAGTGGACGGCGCGTCCCAAGGGATGGACAGTTGTCGGCGGCGGTCAGTGGACAGGCGCGTCGCGCATCTCCACGACCGCAAGGATCGCGCCCGTGCGGCTCGCTCTCTCGCCGCGACCGCTCACCACCATCCCGAGGCGCTCATACAGCGCGATGTTGCCCGGCTCATCCGCGCGCACCAGGCACGTGAGACCGGCGAGGCCACTCGCGTGGGCGTGCTCGCGCAGCGCGCGCACGAGCGCGCCCGCCCAGCCTTGACCCCTCGCCTCGGGGATCACGGCGAGGCGGCCGAAGTACAGCGCCCCGTCATCAGTCCGCTCGTGCTTGGCCGAGGCCACCACGACGCCATCGCGGCGCACGAGCGCGAGACGGGTGCCCGCCGCGACCTCCCCCGCAGGGACTCGACCGTCTCGGTCATGGCGCCCGAGGGCTGCCCGGTGCGTGCGTACTCGGTGAAAGCCGCGTGCATCACCGCGATGACCTCGGGCGCGGCCGCGGCGCCCGCGTCGAGGTCAATCGTGACGCGTCCGTTCACGCCCCCTGGCGCTCCGCCTCGATCAGGGCGACGGGAACGCCCTTCTCGACCGTGCGCGACACGGTGCAGTACTTCTCGTGAGAGGCGCGCAGCGCGGCGCCGATGCGCTTGCGGGCGGCGTCGCCCTCCTCGCCCTCGGGGAAGGCGAGGTCGAACAGCACGCGGATGTCCTCGAGGATGTTGGCGCCGTCCTCCGTCACGTACTGCGCGGACGCCGTGACGTCGAAGCGGTCGGGCTCGGAGCGGCGCGATGTCATGGCGTCGACATCCACCGACGAGCAGCCCGCGATCGCCGCGAGCAGGAGCTCGACGGGGCTCAGCAGGCCCTCGCCGCGCCCGAAGCGCAGCTGAGCGCCGGCGGCGTTGGTGGCGACGTAGACGGCCTCGGACTCACGGGCGAGCGTGACGGTGCGCGGAGATGAGGTGCGGGTCATGCGTCGATGGTCGCATGACCGCGCGCCGCGGCGGAACGCGCGCCTTAGCCGCGCACGAGTCCCATCGCGTCCACGAGCTCAAGGGCCGCGCGGTGCTGATTGAACGTGATGATGTGGATGCCGGGAGCGCCCGCGTCGAGCAGCCCGCGTGACAGGCGCGCGGCGTGGTCGACGCCGGCCGCACGGGCGGAGTCGTCGTCCTGAGCGGCCTCGAGAGCCGCGAACAGATCCGCCGGGGTCTCGACGCCGGTGAGCTCCTGGGCCCGGGTCGCGCGGCGCGCGCTCACGAGCGGCATGACCTCGGGGATGATCGGCATCTCGACGCCCTCGGCCGCCGCGTCCTCGACCAGCGCGGTGTAGTGCTCGACGCGGTAGAACACCTGGGTGATCGCGAAGTCGGCACCAGCGTCGCGCTTGGCGCGTAGCACGTCGAGGCCCAGCCGTCGGTATCGCTCGACGGCGTGCTGCGCGGGGAACGCGGTCACGCCCACGCTGAGGTCATCGAGACCGTGCCCATGCGCGACCTCACGCAGCAGGGCCACCAGCTCGGACGCGTAGAGCAGGCCATCGGGGTGCGGGCGCCAGTCATGCTGCCCCTTGGGTGGGTCGCCGCGCAGCGCGAGGAAGTCGCGAACGCCCTCCGCAAGGTACTCCTCGATGACGTGGATGAGCTCCGCGCGTGACTGGTCGACGCACGTGAGGTGCGCGAGCGGGGGATCGTGTGTCGTGCCGCGAGACGCTGAACCACATCGCGCGAGGCACCCCGCGTCGACCCCGACGCCCCGTAGGTGATCGACATGAAGTCCGGACCCGTGCGCGCGAGCAGCGACATGGTCTCCACGAGGGTCGACTCGGCGGCGGGCGTGCGCGGCGGGAACAGTTCGTACGACAGCGTGGGCCGACGCGCGGCGAGGAGGTCACGGATGGTCATGGCGCGCTCACCTTACCCGGCGCCTCCGCGCGCGGAAAGAGCCGATGTCCCCAGCGCCACGTGCCGCCGGGGCTGTCCCCCGCACGCCCGCGCGCCTCGCTCATCGTCGGACCCCCAGGCCACACTGGAGCCATGATCACCGAGACCAACGACCTCACCAGGTGCTTCGGCGCGGGCGACCCGCTGTACGAGCGCTATCACGACGAGGAGTGGGGCGTGCCCGTGCGCAGCGACGCGGAGCTCTTCGAGCGAATCGTCCTCGAGGGCGCCCAGTCCGGCCTCGCGTGGATCACCATCCTGCGCAAACGTGAGGGCTACCGCGAGGCGTTCGAGGGCTTCGACCCCGACGCGGTGGCCGCCTTCGACCAGGAGCGCATCGAGGAGCTCATGCTCAACCCGGGAATCGTGCGCAACCGCCGCAAGATCGAGTCCGCGGTGACCAACGCGCGCGCCGTGGTGGGACTGCGCGAAACCGGTACGACCCTCACCGAACTCGTGTGGCAGTTCGCGCCCGAGCCACGCCCCGCCCCACCCGCCTCATGGTCCGAGGTGCCCGCCTCGACGGCGGAGTCCGTCGCCCTCGCGAAGGCACTCAAGGCGGCCGGCTTCGTGTTTGTGGGCCCCACGACCATGTACGCCGCGATGCAGGCGTGTGGGCTCGTCGACGATCACATCGAGGGCTGCGTGAGCGCGCGACGCTAGCGATTGGTCGAAGTTGCCCACACCCATATCCACTTCATGTGGATATGTCCGAATTGGCGCGACTAGCAGTACGCGCGGCGGTGGCGCTCGATCGCGTCGGCCATGAGCGCCTCGACGATCCTCTTGTCGGCGGGCAGCCATGGCACGTCTCGCCAGCCGCCCGGCTCGAGCCAGCGGATCTGATCGTGGTCCTCAAGCGGTCGCGGCTCGACGGCCGCGCCGTCCGCGCCGGGGAGAATCCTCGCCCACCACACGCGCATCACCAGGCGGTCGGTGTCAGCGTCGCCCGGACGGAGCATCCACACCGGGTCGTCCCCACACGCATCCTCGATGCCGTGGCCGTCATCCGGTCCCACGATCTCGTCGCCGATCTCGACCTCGACGCCCAGCTCCTCGCGCAACTCCCTGCGCAGCGCGTGCTCGGGCGACTCTCCGCGCTCGACCTTGCCGCCCGCGAACTCCCACAACCCCGCGAGCGCGGACGGCGCGCTCCTGCGCGCGGCCAGCAGTTGGCGCGGCGCCTCGAGGGAGTCGGTGATCGCCGCCGCGACCACCAGTCGAGTGTTGGCCGGCATCGGCTGCCTTACGCGACCGACGCCGCGTACGCCTCGGCGTCGAGCAGGTCCGTCGCGGACTCGGACAGTTCGACCTTGAAGATCCAGCCGTCGCCGTAGGCGTCGGCATTGATCGCCTCGGGAGCGCGCTCGAGGGCCTCGTTGACGGCCGTCACCACGCCGGACACAGGGGAGTACAGCTCGCTGACCGCCTTGGTCGACTCGAGCTCTCCGCAGACCTCGCCCGCGACGACGGTGTCGCCCACGCGCGGCGCCTCGACGTAGACGATGTCGCCGAGCGCCTCCGCGGCGTGCTCGGTGATGCCCACCGTCACCACCACGCCCGCGTCGGTGTCTCCGGACACCCACTCGTGCTCGGCGGAGTAGGCCAGCTCCTCGGGAACTGTCGCCATGGTGGACCCCTTTCGGAACGGCGTCGTGAGAACGCTGCGACGTGTGGCGGCCCGCCGTGACGGGCCTTGGGACGAGCCTACGAGGCCCGCGAGTAGAACGGTAGCGCCACCACGGTCATGTCCTCGCGACGCCCGCGCACGTCGATCCCGACGACCGTGCCGGGCGCGGAGAGCGCCGGCGGCACGTAGGCCATCGCGATCGGCCGTCCGAGAGTGGGCGACGGGGCCCCCGACGTCACCGTGCCCACCTGGGTCCCGGCATCGTCGGTCACGGCATACCCGGTCCGCGCGGCCCTTCGGCCGTCGCCCACGAGGCCGACGAGCACGCGCGCCGGCCCGGCCGCCTTGGCCCTCAGGAGGGCATCCCGGCCCACGAAGGCGCCGCGCGGATTGGCCGCCGTTCCGAACGCGACGATGCGCCCGAGGCCGGCGTCGAAGGGCGTCGTGTCGCGCGTGAGTTCCTGGCCATAGAGCGGCATGCCCGCCTCGAGGCGCAGCGAGTCGCGCGCCGAGAGCCCGCACGGCACGAGTCCGTCGCCCGCACCCTCGGCGAGAGCGAGCTCCCACACGGCGGCCGCCTGGTCTGCGGCCACGAACAGCTCGAAGCCGTCCTCACCGGTGTAGCCGGTACGCGCCGCGAACGCGTGAATATCGCCCGTGAGCAGGATGTTTGCCGCGGTGTAGTAGCGCATCGCGTGAATGTCGTCGTCGCCGCGCACGCACATGCGCGCGACGATCTCCTCCGCGCGGGGGCCCTGCACCGCGATGAGCGCGATCTCCGCCGAGACGTCCTCGAGGGCCGCGTCGAAGCCCGCGAGCCGGGCGCCCAGTTCCGCGATAACCGTGTCCTTGTTCGCCGCGTTGGCGACAATGATGAAGTGGTCCCAGTCACGCCGGTACACGATGAGGTCATCGATCACGCCACCCTCGGGCGTGCACATCATCGTGTACTTCGCGCCCCACAGCCCGACGGCGGACATGCGGCCCACGAGCGCGTGGTCGAGGAACGCGGCCGCGCCGTCTCCGCGCACGGAAATCTCACCCATGTGCGACAGATCGAAGAGCCCCGCGGCGGTGCGCACCGCGGTGTGCTCCGCGATGTCACCCGTGTAGCGGACCGGCATCTCCCATCCGGCGAAGGGCACCAGGGTCGCGCCGAGCGCGACGTGCTCGGCATGAAGGGGAGAGCGCAACGCGGCATCTGACATGGGCCCAGCGTAATCCCGCCTCGCGCCCGCCGGACGTGGCTACAGCGCGAGGACGATGATCGCTGCCGCCGCGCCGATCGCGACGAGGGTGCCCCCCGCCGCAGCGACAATCCGCCACGCGCGCCGTCGCCTCGCGGCCGTGTCGCGGGCCCGCCGCGCCTCGGGATCGAGAAGCGCCGAGTCCTGCACCTCGATCCCGCCCGAGGAGGGTCGCGGTGACAGGTCGGGTGAGGGCCACACTCCGACCGGGCTGGCCTCCTGCGAATGCCTCAGGCGCGGAAAGTAGTGATGCGGCTGCTCGCCAAACTCGCCGGCCCTGCTCGGCGGCGCCACCACATCCGGCGGCGGGCGCAGCACGCCCGCGCCGCCGCTCGCGCCCTCACGCCCGGCCTTGGCGTCCGCCGCGGTCGGCGGCGCGGCCGGCTCGGTGGGGGCGGGTTGGGTGTCATGCTCCGCGATGCGCCGCCGCGACGGACGAGTGCGCCCCGACAGCTCTGTGCGGTCAGACAACTCAGCGCGGTCAGACAACTCAGCGCGGGCGGACGCCTCAGCGCGGGCAGCCGCGCGGCGGGACAGTTCGGTGCGGTCGTCGTCCGTCATGCGTCGCCCCTGCGCCGCTCGCTCGCGGTGGTGTCGGCGCCGGTGTCCGCGCGCGCATCGTCCCCCACAGGGTCCACGGCGAGGGGTCGGCGTCGACCGGGGTGACCAGGTCGCTATCCGCGACGACCACGGTGACGTTGTCCCGCGCGCCGCGCCCGACCGCAAGCTCGACAAGGGCCGCCGCGGCCGCCTCCGCGTCCCCGATGAGGCCCACGATCTCGCCGATCTCCGCGTCCTCGACCTCCTTCATGAGGCCGTCGCTCGCGATGACCAGTCGGCGACCGGGCACGTGCGGCACGAGCCACGCGTCCATGCGCGTCTGGTGGTCGCCCACGGCGCGCGTGAGGATGTTCCTGTCGGGGTGAACCAGCGCCTGCGCAGGTGTGATGCGGCCCGCGGTCACGAGCTCCTGCACGTGCGAGTGATCCACGCTGATCTGGCGCAGCACTCCACCCTCCAGGGCATACGTGCGCGAGTCGCCCACGTTGATGACCATCCACCACGGGTGGCCGCGATGCGTGACGGCGATCGCGCCGGTGAGGGTCGTGCCACTCTCGCCTCCGACCTCCTCCTGGACGCCGTCGACCAGCCGACGGGCCTCGAGGTGCGCGCGCTCGACGTCTGCCGGTGTCGCGGGCTCTCCCGCGAGCGCGCGGAAGGCGGTCACTGCGGCCCAGGCAGCCTCGGCACCCGCGATGTGTCCACCCATGCCGTCGGCCACCACGAACACGGGCGACTCGGCGAGATAGGCATCCTCGTTGCGCGCACGTCCGCCGATCACCGAGACGCCCGCGCCGCTGACGGCACCCGTATCGGTCATCGCGCATCGCCCCTGCGGCGAATGTCGATCTCGACGTCTCCCAGGAGCAAGCGGCCCAGCACGGGCGTCGGGACGCCCTCGGGCACCTGCACCTCGCAGCCATCCCTGTCGACCAGGAACGTGCCGTTGGTCGAACCGAGGTCCTCGACCGTCCACTCCCCGCGCGCGAGCGTGAGGCGCGCGTGGGACTTGGACACCGTGCGCGTGGGATCGGCGATGTCGAGTCGCGGGGTGCCGTCGATGGGCGGCATGCCGCCCGCGCGTCCCACGAGCACGCGATCGGAGTCGAACCCGTACGCGGCGCCGTCGCTCGTCACGAGTTCCCACGCCTCGCGCTGGCGCGCGGACACGCGGGTGCGGTCGTCCTCCGGTTCGGCCGATGCCGGGGGCGGCGCCGCGGACGGGGGTGGGGGCGGCGCGGGCGCGACCGGCGGGGGTGGCGCGACCGGCGGGGGTGGCGCGACCGGCGGGGGTGGCGCGACCGGCGGGGGTGGCGCGACCGGCGGTGCGGCGACGGGCTGCGGCTCGGGCTCAGGCTCCGGCACCGCCGCCGGCTCGGGCATCTCGAAGATGGGCACCGCGGAGGGCACGGGGGCGGGGCGGCGGCGCCTCCGCGCATGTACGGGCTCACGGGAAGCGTGGGCGTGGGCTCGATGTAGACGGGAGGCGCCGAGGGAGCGGCGGCCTCGTCAGCGGGGGCCGCGGGAGCGAGGGCTGCGGCGTCGTCTGATGCCGGCTCCTCGGACGGTGCTGCGCTCGTGTCGAGCCATGCGGCCTCCCACGCGACGGACTCCCGGGGGCATCCTCGCGGGGGCCACCACCACGGGGATCCTCTTCCCGCGGCGCCAGGTCGAGAGGAGTCGCCTCACGGGGGGCAAGGGCCGCGTAGCGCGAGACGCGCTCGGCCGCCGGCTCGCTCGGCAGGTCCTCGCGCGCGAGCGCCGCATACGGGGACACGCGCATCGGCGGCGCGGCGGCGGGAAAGGCCGGCTCGGCGCGCGGAGGCTCGGGCGCCGCCGCGGGTTCCGGCTCGGGCGCTGCCGCCATCGCGGACTCGCGCTCCGGCTCGACCTCGGGCAGCGGCACGACCTCGGGCACCGGCTCGAGCTCCGGCTCGGGGATGGGCTCGGGAACGAGCTCGGGTGCGGGGACGGGCTCGCGGTGAGGAAGGTGCGCGGGCACCATCGCGGCCGGCTCATGAGGAGCGATCGACACGGGACCCTGCGTGCGCGCCACCAGCATCCCGCTCCAGCCGACCACCGAGGCCCACAGGGGCGCACTCACGGCAGCGAGCACGGGCAGGCCCGCGGGCAGCACATGATCGAGTCCGAACCGGCGCACGTGGAGGATCCACATCACCCAGGCCGTGATGCCCGCCACTCCCGCGACGGACAGTCCCACCAGCGCGGCATCGGCCAAGCCGTCGATCGAGGCTCCCACGAGCCACAGCGTCAGACCCGTCGCGGCGGTGGCGCGAGCGACAGCGGTCCCCACCACCGAGGACTGGGTGAGCCTGGCCATCTCGACGTACCTGGCCACGGGCACCCACGCGAGCCCCGCGCGTCCGCCTGCCTTGCGATAGACGGCGCCGAGCGCGACGCCCATCCACACGACGGACAGCGCGAGCGACGCGAGCACGGCGAGAACCATCCAGGGCACGTCCACGGCCGGCTCGCCTGCCACCGCGGTGACCACTTCAGCACTCATCCGGGTGCTCCCTTCCGTGTCGCGTCATCGGCGGCCCCGCGCAGACGAGGTCGGCACGCGAACCGCACGCCACCGCTCGTCGACGTGTGCGGTGGGGGTGGTGGGACGCCGGCGCGGGGCAGTGGCCCGCCCCAGCAGCGACCTCGTCGACAACCGCGTGCCGAGCCTACGCCACCGCGTGAGCCTGCCCCGGAACTCCGCGCGGTCGGCCGCGACCAGCTCCCAAGCCCGGCGCGCGTCGCCGTCCTCGACCCCCTCGGTGGTGAAGGTCGCGCGATCCGCGATGTCCGCCAGTTCCCGCCCGTGCCGCGTGCCGTAGGCCGCCGCGAGCTCTCGCCGCGTGGCGAGCGGCATGGCCGCTCTGCCCGCGTCGATTCCCACATCGACGTATTCGTCCCAACCGCCCTGAGCCGCCGCGCGCGCGGTGCCGCGACGTCGCCGCGCGCGACGCACCGCCTTGGCGATGACGATCGCGACGACGGGGACCAGCGTCATGATCAGCACCGCGATCCCGACCACCGCGACGCGCACCCAGCCCGTGAACCACGGCTCCACAACGGGTTCGGCCGGCACGGAATCGTCCCCTCCCGAGCGGCCCTTGAGCGCAGCGACGGCGTCGATCGCCTCGGCACGGTCCGGATCCGTCGCGGTCGGGAGCTCGGGGTCGCGCTCGCTCGCGACCGAGGGCGTGACCGGCTGGGTGTGCTGAGGCGTCACGTCGACGGGGATCCACTCCCCGGAGGCGGACTGGACCTCGGCCCATGCGGTCATGTGGCGGCCGCGGCACACGCCGTCCGCGCACGACGGCGGCGTCCAGCCGCGCGGATCCGTGTCGAGCAGCCGCGCCCCCACGACCACGCGTGACGGGAAGCCGAGTTCGGCCGCGAGGAGCGCGGCGGCGGCCGCGAACTGCTCGTCGTCACCGGCCGCCGCGACCAGCGCCGCGTCCGATGCCCCCGGCCCCACCTGTGCCTCGCGCTCCACGAGCGCCGCGAAGAGCCTGTCGAGGCGATCGTAGGAGTGGCCTGCGGGCGAGGGTTCGAACGTGTACGCGCCGAGCTCAGCGAGCCAGCGCGGATTGCCCTCATCCGTGAGCCCGTGGCTCAGGTAGCCGCGCGAGCGGAGCCTGTCCACGAGCGTCGCGAGGCCGGCGCCGTCACGCGTCACTCCCTGCGCCTCGACCCAGTCGCGCAGCGACTGGGGATGAGGTCCGCGGGCACGGCGGCGGCACCGGGCGACGGACCCGCCTGGGCGAGGTCGATGTCGGGTGCGGCGGCGGCGCTCGCCGTGAAAGCGTCGCCCGCCGCGACGCCGCCGTCCAACGCCACCACCGCGATGCCAGCCTGCGGCGCATAGTAGAACGAGTCGACCAAAGCGGTCGCGCGCGGCCCGCCAAACGTGACGCCGCCCAGCTCCCCTGGCAGCGGTGCCCACGGTCCCTCGAGCGCGTCGACGGTGAGCGTCGCGGAGACGCCATCACCGGAGACCGCGAGCGCGGAGGGCACGTGTTGAAAGCGCAGCGGGGTGTAGCCGGACGGCGCGACCGCGGTGAACTCGCTGCCATCGAAGAACGGCAGCGCCGCGATGCGCACGCGCTCGACATCCCCGGCGAGGTCGCCGATCGTGAAGAGCGGCGCGTCGTACAGGTCGTCGGCGAAGTACGCGCGATAGCGCGACAGGGGCGAGACGGCGCGATCGACGACGAGCCGCGGCTCGATCGCCGAGCGCCCCACCTCGCGGGGCTGACTCCCCGCGACCGGCACCGCGACGGCCGCCGCGGACACCACAGCAAGCCCGACCACCCCGGCACCCATCGCGACCCTGCCGAGCGCGCGTCCGCGCACGCGCACGCCACGCACCCCGCCCCCACTCCCGCGAGTGCGCGCCGGCGCTCGTGCCCGGTGCGCCACAGCACCCACCCGACGGTGGCGGCCAGCGCGAGCAGGCCCAGGACCATCTCGCGGCTGAGCGAGGCGAGCGGGCCGGGAAGCTCCGCGAGATCACGGCGCGCCGCGGGACCGAGCGCGATCGCGGCCACGACCGCAGCGCCGCCGATGACGCCGGCCACGCCCCACCGCCGCGGCCGCGTGGCCGCCCACGTGACCGCGGCTCCCGACGCGACCATGAGGACGAGCGGAACCGCGAGCGTCGCCTCATACTCGCCCAGCGGAACGGGCAGCGTCACCACGTCGCGCCACCCCCAGACCGGGGCACGCAGGGCATCGGCGATTCCCCGCGCGACGCCACCCAAGCCGTCCGTCATCGCCCCCGGAATGGCCACCACGATGGCGGCCGCCAGATAGCCCAGGAAGGCGAGGACCGCCGCGAGCCAGGGCCCGCGCCTGACGGCGACCGCGATGAGGGCCGCGAGCACCCCGACGGCGAGCCCCGTCGCCGCGACGATTCCGTAGCGGTGCGGCCCCTCCCCCTCGGGGACGAAGACCGGCCGCAGCGTGAGCCACACGATGCCCACGATCGCCATCGCGTAGAGGCAGCCCGCGAGCAGCACCGGCGCAGGCACGGCCTGCCGCATCTCGCGGGAGCCGGGCCGTCTGGCGGCGGCGTGCGGCGTCTCCGTCATCGTCGCGCCACCCCACGGGCCAGCAGTTGGCGAAGGTCGTCGAGGACACCCAGGGAGACCAATTCGAGACCGCCCAGCGCGCGCAGGCCCGGCTCGGAGGCGGGGTCGCACACGACGGCACCCACCGTGACATCGGACGGCAGCCGCAGCGCCGCGCTCCGCAGGCGTTCGAGCGGCAGGGCGGAGCCCGTGATGAGGAGCGCGAGCGAGGTGCCGCGGTCCGACTCGGCCACCATGCGCGTCACCGTGCCGAGCTCCATGGCAGCGTCCGAGGCCTCGATGCCCGTGAGGTCGTCGAGCATGGCACGCGGCGAAGTCACGCGCAGCGCCCTCAGCGCGCGCACCGTGGCGCGCGCGAACTGCGGCACGTCGCCGCTCGCGACCGCCTGCA
This sequence comes from Demequina sediminis, assembly GCF_030296675.1. Classification (GTDB taxonomy): domain Bacteria; phylum Actinomycetota; class Actinomycetes; order Actinomycetales; family Demequinaceae; genus Demequina; species Demequina sediminis. The sequence continues at coordinate 1,980,947 of NZ_AP027736.1, forward strand.
CCTCGCGGCCGTCGCGGATCGCGCGCACCCCGAGCGAGGCCATCGCGCTCACGGCCATCTCGAACTCGTCCTCGGAGGCGTAGGAATGCGCGTCGACATCGAGCACGAGAGTCAGCAGCGAGCGTCGCGTCTCCTCGAACTGGCGCACCATGAGGGTGCCCGTCTTCGCGGTGGACTTCCAGTGGATGTGGCGCTGCGCGTCGCCTCGCTCGTACTCCCTCACGGCGTGGAACGAGATGTCCTCGCTGGTCAGCACCCGCACCGCCTGACCCTCGAGGTCACGCACCCACCCGAGCGACGTGCTGGGCACCGCGACGGTGCGCGGATGGACGTACAGCGTGCGCACGTCCTCCCACGTGAAGCGCCGGCGCACCAGGCCGAGCGGATCCGACCGAGTCGACGTCGCGGGACCGACCGCGACGATCCCCCTCCGCCGCGCGGGAATCGTCACCCGCTCGCGGTGCTCGCCCCCGCCACGCAGCAACGGGACGTGGAAGTCGACCAGCGCGGGCCCGATCGGCAGCTCGACGCGCCCGGGCAGCGCGGCGCGCGCGCCCTCATTGGTCACGACGATCGCGCCACCCGCGTCCTCACCCGCGACCACGGCATCGCGGTCGAGCGAGAAGTCGACGCGATAGCGCGCACGCCCGAGCAGGAACGGCAGCGCCGCGACCAGCAACACCGCCCCGGCCACGCCGGCGACCACGCCCTCGTCCCATCCCCACGCGAGGCCCGTGGCCAGACCCACGAGGGTCCACCCGGCGACCGTCCATCCCGCCACCGTGACCACGCCGCGCACGGCGGCCCATGCGGACCGCACGCCAGCGACCGCCGCATCCCTGGCATCGTCCACCCGCAGGCGCGCCCCGACCACGCGCCCGCGCGGGGCGTCGGCGACCTCGGTACGCGTCGCGTACGTGGTCGTGACACCCGTGCGGGTGCGCTCGACGCCGCGCGTCGAGGTGCGGTCGGGGCTTTCGCTCACGCGAGGTCTCGCTGGCTGGGCGGCTCGGTGTCGAGCAGGATCTGGCGCACGACCGCGCCCTGGGTGACGCCGTCGAACTCGGCCTCGGGGTCGAGGATGAGCCGATGCGCGAGCACCACCTCGGCGAGGGCCTTCACGTCATCCGGAATGACGTAATAACGGCCGTGGGCGAGCGCCCACGTGCGGCTCGCGCGCGCGAGCGCGAGCGCGCCGCGCATCGACGCGCCGAGGCGCACCTGGGTCGCGGTGCGCGTGCCCGCCACGAGGCGCGCGATGTAGTCGGAGATCAGCGCATGCTGCTGGACCTCGTGGGTGAGGCCCGTCATCGTGGTGATCGCGTCGAGCTCCGCGATCGCCGGCACGGTGACGCGCACGGGCCGCGCGGGCTCGAGGATGCGCAGCGTCGCGGCGTGGTCGGGATAGCCCAGGGAGGTGCGCATGAGGAAGCGGTCGAGCTGCGCCTCGGGCAGCGCGTAGGTGCCCGCCTGCTCGATCGGGTTCTGCGTCGCGATCACCATGAACGGGGCACCCACCTCGCGCGTGACGCCGTCCGTCGTGACCTGACGCTCCTCCATCACCTCGAGCAGCGAGGACTGCGTCTTGGGGGAGGCGCGGTTGATCTCGTCCGCCAGGACCACGTTCGCGAAGACCGGGCCGTGATGGAAATCGAAGCGGCCCTGGTCGTACACCGTGACGCCCGTGACGTCGCCCGGCAGCAGGTCGGGAGTGAACTGGATGCGCGCGCTCGTCCCGCGCACCGTCTCGGCGATCGCGCGCGCGAGCGAGGTCTTGCCGGTGCCTGGCACGTCCTCGAGCAGCAGGTGACCCTCGGCGATCATCGCGGTGAATGCGAGTTCGACCACGTGCCGCTTGCCCACGATGGCGCTCTCGACGTTGTCGACCAGCTTGGAGAACGTGGTCTCGAACCACTGGGTGTGCTCGGGAGTCAGGGCCACAGCGGCCTCCTTTTCTGCGCCGTCATGGCGAGGTCGGTGGTGGAGTCGGAGGGGACGATGCCGCGGCGGCCGCGGCCCCGCACGTCACGGTCGCACTGGTCCAGTCCGCAATGCCGTCGAGGGCGTCCTGGAAGTCAACGGTGACGAACGCGGCACGCATGAGCGTGGGGTCGCTCGTGACGGCGCGGTCCTCATCGAGCATGGTCACGGTGGTCGCGAAGTCCTGCGCGCGGCCGCCGAGCACCGCGACGGGCTCGGTGCCCGCGGTGCACTGCTGGAAGGCCGCGGTGGGGCGGTAGTGGGCACCCGACTCGGCGGTGACCGGGGTGCTCTCGTCGGAACAGGACCGCTGACCGCCGCCGAAGTCGACGCAGTAGTACGCCTCGACCTCGACCGCGCGGCCGGCAACCATGATGTCCGCGAACTGGCGTGAGGTCGCGCCATCGGAGCCGCGATACCAGATCTCGGTTCCCCGCTCGGGTTGCCACTGAGGCTCTCCCGCGAGCGCGGTCGTGCAGGAGTCACCCGACCCGACGCACTCCGTCGCCACGCGATAGCCGCGCTGCAGCACCGGCGCCCCAGGGTCGGAGAACGCCGCGAAGATCACGTCGACATCGGGGGCACGTCCGTGCACGTCCGCCTCGACCCTGCTCTCGGCACACACCGTCACGGTGTTGGTCGCGTTGGGGGTGACGGCGACCTCGAAGGTGGCCGTGCCCGAGGTCGCGCGCGTGTCGGGGCGGCACACGCCTCCCGTCGCGTGGCCCACCCACGTCGTCGAGCCGGCGCCGCCCGAGGCGACGGTGACGGTGACCGATGCCGTGGATGCGCCGTCGTCGTACGTGTGCGAGGTGCCGGTGATGGTGGGGCGGCCCACGCCGTTCGCCGTGAAGGCGACGGACTCCCCGGCGGCGACGGCGCCGTCGACGGGGGCAGGTCGAGGCCGGTCAGGGGCGTCAGCACCACCTGGACGGGGGAGTTGGATCCGATCGCGACGCCCGTGAGCCGCTGCGTACCCGCACGCACGGGAACCGTCTGCGCCGTGCCTCCCGCCTCGACGCGGAGCTCACGAGTCGAGCGGTCCGTCACCTCGACCACCACGTCGATGCGCTCGCCGTCGCCGCTGGTCACGGAGGGTGCCCACGACACCAGCCGCGGCGGTGCGGGGGTGCGTACGCCCACGCCGTGACGCTCGCCGCGTCGCGGGACCGCCCGACGGCGTTGACGGCGTATGCCGTGTACGTCACCTTGTCACCGTTCGCGAGGCCCGTGAGGGGTGCGCACACACCGCTCGCGGTGCAGGTCGCCACGCGCGTCGAGCCCGCGAGGATGTCGAAGCCCGTGAGCGCCGGGTACGCGCCGGCCGCGGCGCCGGGGTCCACCGCGAGCGTCAGCGTGCCGTCCCCGTACGCGGTCTGCGTGAGCGCGGCGGCCCCGCGCGGGAACCCCTGCAGGTCGAGGCTGATGGTTCCCGACCGCTCGGCCGCGCTCACGCGGCCCTGCGCGTCGCGCACGCTGAACACCGCGTCGCACACCCCGCCAGGGGCATCGGCGCTCCAGGAGGCGCGCACCGTCCCGGGGCCGGCCACGGCGAAGTCGACCGCGGGGCAGTCGTCGGACGCGGTGACGTCCACCACCTCAAGAGGGGTCCCCGGCAGGGGGTTGACCTCCCCGCGCGCCCCGCTCACGGTGATGAGGCAGCCGTCGCCGGAGGCCTGCGAGCACCGCTGCACGACCGTGCCTCCCTTGGGGAGCTCCGACGGGGCGGGGCCGACCACGAGCGACAACACCATCGGCCGCGTCTCGGGATGGCTCGCGAGCGACACGGAGACGGACTCCGCGCGTCCCGGCGGGGCATCGTCCCTCGCGGTGACGGTGACGACGGTGCCGCGCCGCGACACGTCGAAGAGCGTCCCCGTGTGGCTGGTCGCGATGTCGACCGCACGCGCCACGGCACCGGGCGGCCACGTCACCATGCCGGCAAGATCGAACGCGGAGGTCTCTCCGGGCGCGACCTCGATGGATGCGGACACGAGCGTGGGGACGGGGTCCGCGGGGATCACCATGACCGGCACCGGAAGCACCGTCCACCGCTCTTGTCCCACGATGCGCACGCCGACCAGGCACGTGTCGACGTAGGGGGCGCCGTTGCCCGCGTCGTAGCGCACCACCGATGCGCCCTCGGCCGTGCAGCGCGCCTCGTCGCGCGTGCCCCCGCGCTGACCTGGGACGGGTCGATCTCGAGGGCGGTGGTGGCGGGCACCGCGAGCAGGTCTCGCAGGTCGGCCGTCGCGGAGGCACCCTCGGCGACCTCGATGCGGGCCTCCTCGCGTAGCGCGAGGCGCAGGTCCTCGTCGCCGGGCACTCGCAGGAAGCCATATCCCGTGGCGGGTTCGCCCGCGAAGTCGACGCCATCGACCCGGAAGGGCACCACACGCGTGCGCTCGGGCAGCGGGCCCGCCACCTCCGAGCCGTCGACGGTCACGCCCTCCTGCTCACCCCACAGCGAGAGCGTCAGTCCGGCCGCGTCGCCGCTGGCCCACGCGACGGTCTGGTCGAGGACGTCGACGCCGGTGGGGAAGGACTCCCGCGTCTCGAGCGTGAGCACGGTGTCCGCGACCACGGGCACGTCGACCACGGCCTCGCGCACGGTCTTGAGGACGATCCTCCCCTGGGCGATCGAGCCGGTCTCGTTGCGCGCGGAGTAGAGGAAGGCGAAGGTGCCTGCGTCGGCGCCGACCTCGAAGGTCACGAGTCCCTGCGCGAGGGCGCCGGTGTCCGGCATGAGCGCGGCGAGCGCGGCATACTCCGGCGTGCCCGCGATCGCATCCGGTCGGACCGCCACCAGCTCGAGCTCCCCGCCAGTGAGGTCGAGGTCGTTCGCGAGCGGCTGCACCACGATGCGCCGGCCCTCGGCCGCCTGCACCTGCACGAAGTCGGTGTACGTCACGGGTGCGGGATCGGCATCGGCCGCCACCACACCCACGCGAGCGGTGGCGGTCGCGGTGCGTCCCCGCGCATCGACGACCTGATACACGAAGTCGTCCTGGCCAGCGAAGCCAGGGGACGAGGCGTAGACCAGCGCGGTGCCGTCCGCGCTGATGCGCGCCGCTCCCTGCGCGGGCTGCTCGAGGATCGCGTCGAGACGGACGGCATCGCCGTCGGGGTCGAGCCCGGCGCCGTCGAAGACGATGCGCGCCTCGTCACCCGAGGACGCGCGGCCCGCAAGGTCGCGGGGCGTGGGGGCGGCGTTGTCCTCGCCCGCCGTGACGGTCACCGTGAGCACGGCCGTGTCGCGCTGCGAAGGATGGCCCAGCACGTACGACGCGTAGGGGATCTCATACGTACCCGGCCGGTCAGGAGCCAGGATGCGCACGAGCGGCCCCGCCCCAAAGGCCAGACCAGCCCCGTCGGGAGCCGCGACGGATCCGGGATCGAGGGCGACCACGGCGCCGGCGGCGGCGAGGTCGTTGTCCAGCACGCGAGCGTCGACCTGGCCTCCGGCACGCACCGTGATCACGTCGTTCGCGGCGACGGGAGCAGCCGGCACCGCAGCGTCCAGGAGGATCACCGTGATCTCGCCGCGGACAGTCATCGCCTCGCGGCCCGAGCCGTCGGAGACCGTGTACGCGACCACGCCGAGTGCACCGGGCTGGCCGTCGCCCGTGGTGCCCGACAGCCGCAGTGCCCCGTGACCGACGATCGACTGCTCGAGACGCGCGCCCCGCTCGGGGGCGGGAGAAGCATCGGAGACCAACAGCACCCGTCCGCCGGGGTTGGTGACCGCACCCGCCACGTCGACCGTGACGTCCTCGTGCGGACGCACAAAGGCCGTGAGAGGGACCGCGGCGAGGGCCTCATCCTCGGGGGCAAGCACCGTGACCCGCGCGGTGCCGCGCACCTGGCTCGCGCCGTCGACCACCGTGATGCCCACCGTGTACGTGCCCGAGCGGTCCGCCTCGAACACCACTCCGGACCCGTCGGGAGCCACCTCAACCGCGGCGCCGTCAACGGGATCGACACTCGCCTCCGTGACCACCTGTGCGCCGCTGCCGCCCGTCACGCGCGCGGCGGCGTCGATTGTCACGCGCACCCCTTGCAGAGCGGTCACCGACACGGGCTCGAGCGAGAGGCGCGGCTGTCCGACGACCCCGATGCGGAGAGTGCGCGTCTCGCTGGCGCCCGTCGCGTCCGCGACGGTGACCTCCACCTCGACGGCCGTCGCGTCGCCTGCGTGGCGCACGACGACGGTCCCCTCCGGGGAGGCGGCCACCGCGACATCGGGATCCGCCGAGGCCGCGTGTGCGACGTAGACCGGGTCTCCCTCGGGGTCAACCCACCCCTCGAGAACCTCGGCCGCGACCATGCCGCCCGGTTCAAGTTGGGGCGCGGGCCACGGCGCGGTGCAGTCCTCGACACCGCACCACACGGGGGCAGAGTCCGTTCCCTTGACCGCGACCGTCACCGTCGCGGGAGCGGACCGGCCCTCGTCACCCGTGCCGTCGGTGATCGCATACGAGAACGTGGCCGTGCCGCTCGCGGCGTCCGCGACCTCGATCACGATCGACTGGCCGTCGTCGGCGAGCGCGACCGTGCCAAATCGAGGATCGGGCTGCGTGAGAGATGCCGGATCGATCGTGAGGAGATCACGGTTGGGATCGTGGTCGTTGAGCAGCACGGGCAGCCGCACCTGGCGTCCGGCGCGGACGCCGAACGAGTCGTCCTCCGCGACCGGCGGGCGTGGATCCCTCACCTCGACTGTGGTCTCGTCCTCGTCGGCCTCGGTGGCCGACTCGCGATCGGGTTCCCAATCCTGGGACGAGCGCACGAGCGTGCCGGACGGGACGTCCCACACCCATCCGCTGCGTGACTCGTTGAGCACCATGCGAGAGCCGTTGCCGCGCAGGACGGGCTCACGCCGCTGACCGAGTTCCCCCGGCATAGTCGAGCGGCACCGCGGGTCCCGCGGAACTCCACAGGGTCCCGCCGCCGTCGCCGTCGCCCAGCCACGCCGCGTACACCACTCCGTCCAGCTCGGCCGGCGCCGCGGGTGCTCCCGCGATCGCATCGGAACCGAACACGCGGACCGGTGCGCCGCCATCGGCCGCCGCGACCACCAGCCCCCGACCGTCGGCGATGTGCACGTCGGCCGCCTCCGTCGCGCGCTGCAGCCTGGCGTCGGGGTCGACCCCCGTCGCGACCGAACCGTCCACCCCCTCGCGCCACAGCAGCCCCGTCGCGGCGTCAAGGAGAGCCCATCGACCCGCGGCAAGCGTCACCTGGACGTCACCGTCGACCGGGACGCCCGGCACGGGATCGACACCGTCGACGGTCCCGTCCGCTCCCACGCGCACGACCCCTCCGGCGACGGGTGAGTAGGCCGCGATCACACCCGCCGCGTCGACCGCCACGGCCACCGCGCGCAGCCCCAGGCCGCCGTCGAGGGTGACCTCACGTGGCGCCGTCGCGGTGCCGTCCGACAGTCGGCCGACGAGCACGTCGCCGTCACCAGCCAGGTACGCGACCATGTCCCCTCCCGCGACCACGGCCGTGGTGCCTGGCGGGGTCGCGATCGCGCCCGCGCCGGTCACATCGGCGGGTCGGGCTGCTTCGACGATCGTCGCGTTCGTGAGGCTCGCCGACAGCACCAGGAGGCGGTCGCCGTCCTGCACGATGTCGGACGGGGCGTCGACGTCCTTGACCGTGTCGACCTCCGCGATCTCCGTGTTGACCCGCGCATAGCGCTGCCCCGCGCCGGTCTGGAGCGCCCAGACCGACGGATCCACGGCATCGGCCTCTCGCTCGTCGAAGCCGGGAGCGATCACCATGCCGATCGCGGCCGCGACCAGCGCCACGCCTGCGACGATGCGACCGGCGCGGCGACGTCGCGCGGCGGTGGCGCGTCCGACGTCCGTCACCCGCCGCCCGCCAGCGACATGACCAGGGCCGTGGTGAGCGTCGCGATCACCACCGCTCCCACGACCCATCCGACGATCGCGCGCGGGCTCGTGCGGGGCGGCCGCGCGAGAGTCGACGACGACGTCACGTGGCGGCGTGGCGCGACGGGCACCGTCGACCGCGCCGGACCTCGCGGAGACTCGTCGACCGTCACGCGCGAGGACTGCGACCAGGCCTCGGAGGGCACCTCGAGGGGTGTGACGGGCAGGCCCAACTCGCGCTGGACCTCCTGCAGGGCCGCGCCGAACGCGAGCGCGCTGTGGTGGCGGTCCCCCGGCACGCGTCGCAGGCCGCCCGCGAGCGCCGCCTCGAGAGACGCGGGGACGTCCGCACGGCCGGTGGGACGGTACTTCGCCTTGAGGATGCGGGCCTTCAGTTCGTCCGAGCCGAGCCTGCGGTCGGGCTCGTCGAAGGGGCTGTGCTGCGCGAGCAGCGTGTAGACGGTCGCGGCGAGCGACCACACATCAGACGCGACCGTGCCCGAACTCATGCGGTCCACGACCTCGGGGGCGCTCCACGGCGGGCTCATCGCCACGTCGTCGGCGTCGCCCGCCATCACCGCGGTGGCGACACCAAAGTCCGACAGCACCGGATGGCCGAACTGCGTCACGAGGATGTTCGACGGCTTGATGTCCCTGTGCAGCATCCCGATGCGGTGAGCCGCCTCGACTGCAGAGGCGACCTGCACGCCCACCGCGAGCACCTCGGCCACCGGAATCTGCTCCGCGCGGTAGCGGTTGGCGAGCGAACCGGGACAATACTCGACCACCATGTACGGCCGTCCATCGCTCGATACCGAGGCCTCGTGGAGCGTCAGGATCGAGGGGTGGGAGCTGAGCGCCGCCATGACGTCGGCCTCGACCGCGAGCGAGCGCACGGCGGCGTCACGCACCTTCGCGTGCAGCACCTTGACCGCGACCTGGCGGCGCGGCATGTCTTGCTGGAACAGGAAGACATCCGCGAAGCCGCCCTGCCCGAGCGGCCGCACATGCGTGTAGCCGGGGAGCACGGGGGCTGGAGCGACGGGCGTGTCATGACCGTCCGAGCCCGGCTCGCGGGCGGCGGGTCGGGGACGGCGCGGTCATGACGACAGGGTAACTGGGGGCGCGTCGAGCATGGGTACGGGAGCCGGGCGCGGCGGCTCAGCGCTCGTGCGTGACGTCCTCATACTCGCCGAGCGGAGGGCACGCGCACACGAGATTGCGGTCGCCGTGAGCGTTGTCGATGCGTCGCACGGGCGGCCAGTACTTGTCGACCCGCAGGGCCCGCACGGGGAACGCGGCCTGCTCACGCGAATACGCCTGCGCCCACGAGTCGGCAGCGATCATCGCGACCGTGTGCGGCGCGTGCCGCAGCGCCGAGTCCTCCGCGGCGATCTCGCCGCGCTCGATCGCGGCGATCTCCTCGCGGATGGTTACCATCGCCTCGATGAACCGGTCAATCTCGCCCAGGTCCTCGGATTCGGTGGGCTCGACCATGAGCGTGCCGGCGACGGGGAAGGACATCGTGGGCGCGTGAATCCCGAAGTCGATGAGGCGCTTCGCGATGTCCTCCGCCGTGACCCCGGTGGTCGCGGTGAGCGGCCGAATGTCGAGGATGCACTCGTGTGCGACGAGCCCACCCGGCCCGCGATACAGCACGGGGAAGTGAGGCTCGAGCCGCGCGGCAACGTAGTTGGCGGCCAGCACCGCCGTCTCGGTCGCGCGACGCAGACCCTCGTGTCCCATGAGCGCGATGTACGCCCACGAGATCGGCAGGATGCCCGCCGATCCATACGGCGCGGCCGACACGGGTGCGCCGGTGCGCGCGAGCTCGGCGGGCGACTGCACGGGCGCATCCGATCCGGGCAGGAACGGCACCAGGTGCTGAGCGACGGCGACGGGTCCCACGCCGGGACCGCCCCCACCGTGAGGGATGCAGAACGTCTTGTGCAGATTGAGGTGCGAGACGTCTCCGCCGAAGTGGCCGGGCTTCGCGATGCCCACGAGCGCGTTGAGGTTCGCGCCGTCGATGTAGACCTGCCCACCGGCCTCGTGCACCGCGGCACACACCTCGCCCACGTGCTCCTCGAACACGCCATGGGTCGAGGGATAGGTGATCATGATGCAGCTCACGCGACCCTCATGTGCCGCGAGCTTCGCGCGCAGGTCGACAAGGTCCACCTCGCCATCGGCCGCGGTGGCCACCACGACCACGCGCATGCCCGCGAGCACCGCGGAGGCGGCGTTGGTGCCATGGGCCGATGCCGGGATGAGGCACACGTCCTCTCGCCCTGGCCTTGGGCCAGGTGGTAGCCGCGGATCGCGAGCAGGCCGGCGTACTCGCCGCGCGAGCCGGCATTGGGCTGCACGGACACCGCCGCGTACCCGGTGATGTCCGCGAGCCATCCCTCGAGCTGAGCGATCATCTCGCGGTAGCCGGCGGTCTGCTCGGCAGGCGCGAACGGGTGGATCTGCGCAAACTCGGGCCAGCTCACCGCGGCCATCTCGACAGCCGAGTTGAGCTTCATCGTGCACGACCCCAACGGGATCATGGTGCGGTCCAGCGCGAGGTCGCGGTCGGCGAGGCGGCGCATGTACCTCATGAGCGCGGTCTCGGACCGGTGTGCGTGGAAGACGGGGTGTGTGAGGTAGTCGGACGTGCGGCGCATCCTCACCGGGATGGTCACGGTGGGTCCGGTGTAGACGCGCCAGGGGGCGGGCTTGTCGAGCGCCGCCTCGACGATCGTCGTGAGGATCTCAGGGGTGGTGCGCTCGTCGCACGCGATCGCGACGGAGTCGGCGTCGAGGCGACGGATGTTGATGCCGCGCGCGGCCACGCGCGCGATCACCGAGTCTGCTCCGCGAGGGACGTCGAGCACCACGGTGTCGAAGAAGTGCTCGTGGCGGATCGCGACGCCGCGCGCGCGGAGCGCATCGGCGAGCGTCGCCGCCATCGTGTGCACCTGCAGCGCGATCTCTCGCAGCCCCTCGGGCCCGTGATAGACCGCGTAGAAGCCGGCGACGATCGCAAGCAGCGCCTGCGCGGTGCAGATGTTCGAGGTCGCCTTGTCGCGGCGAATGTGCTGCTCGCGCGTCTGCAGCGCGAGGCGGTACGCGACGTCGCCGTCCGCGTCGACCGAGACCCCGACCAGTCGACCGGGAAGCTGGCGCTCGAGCCCCTCGCGCACCGCGATGAAGGCAGCGTGGGGGCCGCCGAAGAACATCGGCACACCGAAGCGCTGCGCCGAGCCCACCGCGATGTCGGCTCCCAGTTCCCCTGGCGCCTTGACCACACACAGCGACAGGAGGTCCGCGGCGACCGTGACCAGGCCCCCGGCGGCGTGGGCGGCTTCGATGACCGGCGTCACGTCGCGCACGAGTCCCGACTGCCCGGGCTGCTGAATCACCACGCCCACGAGGTCGCCAGGGGCCTGCCAGCCGTCCCCGAGGTCGTGCACCTCGAGAGGCAGCCCGATCGCCTCCGCCTGCGCGCTCACCACGGCGATCGTTTGGGGCAGGCATTCCGAGTCGAGGACGATCCTGCCGCCCTCGCGACCGCGGACAGCCCGGCGCATGAGCAGCATGGCCTCGGCGACGGCCGTGGCCTCGTCGAGCAACGATGCGCCGGCGACGGGCAGTGCCGTGAGGTCCGACACCAACGTCTGGAAGTTGAGCATCGCCTCGAGGCGGCCCTGCGAGATCTCGGCCTGATAGGGCGTGTAGGCGGTGTACCACGCGGGGTTCTCGAGCACTCCACGCTGAATCGCCATGGGCGTCACCGTGTCGGAGTAGCCCTGGCCGATCATCGACACCGCGACCGTGTTGCGCCCTGCCATCGTCCGCAGCGCCGCGAGCACCTCTTGCTCCGTGCGCGGCTCGGGCAGCACCACGACGTCGTCGAGGCGGATCGCGGCGGGCACCGCCGCGTCGATGAGCGCGTCGAGGGAGGGCTGCCCCACCGCGGCCAGCATCGTCTCGAGGGCCGGCGCGTCGGGACCGATATGGCGGTCGGCGAAGGAGGTCACCGGCCCATTGTTGCGCATCGTGCCAGCGTGGCGAGGGAGGATGTGGCGCACTCCACCCCAGACGCGACGGCGGGGCCGGGCCGTGAGGCCCGACCCCGCCATCGTGCGGGTGCCGCGAACTAGGCGATCCAGCCCTCGGCGAAGCGGTACAGGAACGCCGCGATCGCGTCGCGCTTGATCTTCGCCGTGGCACGGAAGGTGCCGTCCGACCAGCCCTGCGTGATGCCCTCCGAGGCGAGCCACTCGATCTCCACGTAGTAGGCGGAGGTCTCGGGGGTCACGTCCGAGAACGTCGGCTCCGCCGGCGGCTCGAACTCGGGCTCTCCCGCGAGGCGGTAGAGGAACGCCGCCACCGCGTCACGGCTGATCTTGGCCGTGGGGCGGAAGGTGCCGTCCGGGTAGCCCGTCGTGATGCCCTGAGCCGCGAGCCACTCGATCTCCGTGTAGAACTCGGTCGACTCGGGAGTCACGTCCGAGAACGTCGGCTCCGCCGGCGGCTCGAACTCGGGCTCTCCCGCGAGGCGGTAGATGAACGCCGCGAGCGCGTCGCGTCCCGCGAGGGCGAGCGGGCGGAACTCGACGGTGCCGTCGGGCAGCGTCCACCCCTGCGAGATGTTCTCGCGCGCGAGCCACTGGATGGACTCGGCGTGCTCGCTGTACTCGGGCGAGGCCGGGTCGGTCGAGATGTCGCCGAACTCCACGATGTCGATGACGATCGGGAAGATCGTGCCCGTCGTGTCGCCCTCGACCACCAGGATCTGCTCGCCGGTCACGCCAGCGGGCAGCTCGAAGGCGAGGGTCGCCTTGCCGTGCTCGTCGAACGTGTCGGTCGGCAGCGCGTTGTCCACCGGGAACGTGCCGAGCTCCTCACCCTGGAGCGTCACGGTCACCGTCGAGTCGACCAGGTCGCCCGGGCCGGTCATCGCGAGCGAGCTCAGGTCGAGGTCGACCATCCCGCCCTCGTAGGGGGTGAGGTCGCCCGAGACGCCGATGGCGTGCTGGGCGTAGTCGGTGCCGAGCGAGCCGTTCTCCGCGAGGTAGTCGACCATCGCGTTGAGGTCGACGCGGCCCGAGTCGGCACGGTCGGTGCCCTCGGCGAACGTGGTGAAGTTGTCGCCACCCGCCGCGAGGAAGGAGTTGACGGCCACGGTGACGGTGTCGGTGGGCTCGATGAAGTCCTCCCCGACCCACATCTGCGTGATCGTGCGGCCCGTCGGGTCGTAGGTGTAGCCGAATCCCTCGGAGGTTCCCAGTCGCAGGAAGGGCCGGGACGAGCCGGCGGGCTGCCACTGCTCCTCGAGGACCTCCGCGAGCTGGACGCCGGTGAGCGTCATGGTCACGAGCGTGTTGGCGAAGGGCTGCGCGCCCGCCGCCTGCTTGTAGGTGACGTCGCTCGGGTAGTCGCCGGTGCCGTTGGCCACGCCGAGCATGTCGCCGCGCAGTCCGCCCGGGTTCATGAACGCGATCTCGGCGCCGTTGCCCGCCGTGGCCCACCGCTGGACCTCAGCGATGGCGTTGCCCAGCGTCGACTCCGCTCCACGCGTGGAACCCGTCGCACCGGACGCGGTCCGCGCGCGGTACAGCGGCATCTCGAGCTCGCCGAGCACCTCGGCGCCCAGGATGTCGGCCTCGGCGGTCGCATCGGCGACCATCTGGGCGACCTCGGGGTCCTGCGGATACACGGCCGCGCCGCCGACCCACAGGTCGACAATCTCGGTCGACAAGCCCACGACGTCGCCCGTGACATCGTCGACCTCGAAGACCAGGCGGTTGACGTTCATGCCGTACTGACCGGAGGAGACCACCGGACGCTCGGTGACCGCGCGGCCCTCGGTGATCCACTCGGCCACCGGCACACGGTGGTCGTACGCGAGGTGCGTGTGGCCGGAGACCACGGCGTCGATGCTCGGGTCGAGTTCGGCGAGCATCGCACCGAAGTCGTTCGACGTGTCGACCGCGTCCGCGTAAGCGGTGGTCGGGGCACCCTCGTGCACCAGCAGCACGATGAGGTCCGCGCCCGCCTCCTCGAGGTCGGCGGCGCTGCGGTTTGCGGCGACTGCCTCCTCCTCGAAGGTGAGGTTGGCCACGCCGTCGGGCGACACGAGCGAGGGTCTCGTCGGTCACGACACCCACGAAGCCCACCTCGACGTCGCCGAAGTCCTGAATCCAGGTCTCGGGCAGCGCGGGGTCACCCGAACCCACGAGGCGCACGTTCGCTCCCAGGTACTTCCACTCGGCGCCGCCCAGCGGGTTGGTCTCCGCGTCGAAGGGGGCCATCACGCGCGAGATCAGGTCGTCGTAGCCGCCGTCGAACTCGTGGTTACCCACCGCGGAGACGTCCAGACCAGCGGCGTTGAGCGCGTCGATCGTGGGCTTGTCCTTGGCGATGAAGCTCTCGAACGTCGACGCGCCGATCAGGTCGCCTGCGGCAACGAACACCGAGTTGGCGTAGTCCTCCTCCAGGTCGGCGATCGCGGTCGCCAGTGACGCGGCACCTGCGGCCTCGCCAAAGGAGTCCGGCAGGATGCGGCCGTGGAAGTCGTTGATGCCCAGGATCTGGACCTCGGTGGTGGCGGGCTCCTCGGCAGCCTGCGCGGGTACTGCGAGTGCGGTCGCCATGAGTCCGACCGCGCCGGCGGCCCCCATGGCTAGCGCCCGCGACGCGGGACGATTCATGCTGTCTCTCCTTTGGTGACGGTGACGGCCGGCGTTGTGGCACGGCGCGCCTCTTCGCAACCTAGACCCCAGGGCGACGTCGCGCAGGGGGAGACGGAGAGTCTTCACCCAATCCTTACTCGCGCGTTACATGTCCGTCACATCAACATTGTGATCCGCCCGGTTTCGACGCCTGAGGGCCCCGATCACCAAGCCGACGCCAAGCCCTGTCACGTCCGCGAGGGTCATGAGGAACCGGCTGATGAGCGCGAGGCTGAGCGCCGCCCCCTGTGTCGCCACGGACTGGAGCGCGAGCACCAGCGCTGCTTCGCGCGCCCCTGCACCCGCAGGAGCAATGACCACGACGAAGCCCACGAGCCACGCGAAGGCAAACGCCCCCGTCGCCAGGATGAGGTCGGTGCCCGGAGCGAGCTCCCGCAGCAGCAGCCACGCGTGCGCGCCCAGCACCAGCCACTGCACCACGTTGAGCCCCACCGCGGCGAGCAGGGGCCGCGCGCCGATCCGCACGGGCTGCTCGGTCCGGCGGGTGATCCGGAAGGCCACTCCGACGATCCGCACGAGCACGGCCGGCACGAGGCACGCCGCGAGGCCCGCCGCCACCACGATCACCCACCAGTACTCCGCGAGCGCCCCCGGCACCGAGATGATGAGCCCCACCGTGCCGACGATCGCCGCGGTGACCGCACCGACCACCATCGCAACCAGCGAGCCGGTCATCGCCCGCGCTCGGCTCACGCCGTGGTCGCGCGCGAACTCGGCCTGCGCGATGACCGGCCACACGGAGCCGGGGACGTACTTGCCGATCTGAGAGAGCAGGAAGACGCGCAGCGCCTCGGGGACGGTCGCATCGAGACCCACCGCGCGCATCACCTCACGCCACGCCAGTGCCGCGAGCACGAGTGCGACGAGCGTGAGCGCGAAGGCGCCCGCGATCGCGCCCCACGTGAGGGAGCGCCATGCGGCCGTGACGTCATCCCAGGTGGACACGAGGGCCCACGCGAGGAGGGCGGTGGCGACGGCGAGGAAGACCCAGCGGAGCGCTTGCTTCATGAGACTCTCGCGCTCCACATGCGGGCGATCCCGTCCTCGAGCTCGACGCGAGCGCGCCAACCGAGCGACTCATGCGCGAGGGACATGTCGAGCCACGTCGAGGCGGGGTCGATCGCGCGCGGGTCGACCATCTCGATCACCGCGTCACGCGGCGCGGCCGTGTCGCGCACGAGTCCCGCGAGGTCGCCGAGGCGGGTGGGGTGCCCCGATCCGAGGTTGAGGACCGTGGGCGCATCGGGACGCTCGACGATTGCCGCGACGGCGTCCGCGATGTCGTCGACATAGATGAAGTCTCGCTGCGCGTCGCCGGTTCCGAACAGGCGAATCGGCTCTCCCGCGAGCACCGCGTCCATCCAGATCGCAAGGACACCCTGGCCTCCGTTGCCCTGCTGGCCCGGGCCGTACGCGTTCGCGAGGCGCACGAGCGTCGCGGGCACGCCGGCGGCATGGACGATGTCCTCTTGAGCGAGCTTGTACGCACCGTACGCGTTGGCCGGATGGGGCACGTCGCCCTCCCGGAAGGGAGGACGCAGGGGCGGGCCATAGACCGCGCCGCCCGACGACAGCAGCACGAGGCGTGGGCTGCGCGGCTGCGCGGCCAGCGCCTCCACACATGCGGCGAACTCGGCGAGATCGGACTCGACCAGGTCGGGTCGCTGCTGCGCGAGCGCCGGCGTGAGCGACCCCGCCGCCCACACGACCGTGTGGACCTGCGCGGCATCGTCCGCCCACACGCCGTCCGACAGAAGCGGATTCTCCCTGGTGAAACGCGCCACCGCGTGGCCCCGGCGCTCGAGTTCCCGAGAGATCGGGCCGCCAAGGAAGCCCCGCGCTCCCACCACGGCCACGTCGTATGATTTGCGCAACCGTCGTGTCCTTTCAGATTGGATCTCATCCTATGGCCTCCCGGCGCCTGCTCATCTTGACGTCGACGATGCCGGCGAGAGAGGGCGACGGGACCCCGGCATTCGTCGCGGACCTGTCCGCTCAGCTTGCCCAGGACTTCGAGGTGCGCATCCTCGCGCCCGCGGTTCCCGGTGCTCCGGCGCGCACGCGACTCGACGATCGCGTCGAGGTCATCCGCTACCGCTACTTCCCGCGCCGTTGGGAGGACCTCGCCGACGGCGCGATTCTGGAGAACGTGCGCGCCAAGCGTTCACGCCTCATGCAGGTGCCCCCGCTGCTCGCCGGCCTCGCCTGGGCGGTGCGCTCGCAGGTGAGGGAGTTCCGGCCCGATGCCATCCACGCGCATTGGGTGATCCCGCAGGGAGTGGTCGCGACCGGCGTGGCCCGCTCCGTGCCGCTGGTCATCACGACGCTCGGAGGAGACCTCTATGCGCTCGAGAACGGAGCGGCGACGGCCCTCAAGCGCCGGGCGCTCCGGCACGCGCGTGCGGTCACCGTGATGAACGAAGACATGAGGGAGCGCGCCATCGCTTTGGGCGCCGACCCCGCCACCACGCATGTGATGCCCATGGGCGCGCGGCTGGCGACGCTCGAGGCCACGACCGCGCGCGAGGTCGCGCCGCCGTCGCGCAGGCATCCGGTGCGGGTCCTCGCCGTGGGTCGATTGGTCGAGAAGAAGGGCTTCGACGTCCTCCTGGCCGCGCTGCGGGCCGCCCAGTCGCGGCTTGAGCTCGTGATCGTGGGCGATGGCCCCGAGCGAGCCACACTCGAGGCGGCCGCGGCGGGTCTGCCAGTGAAGTTCTTGGGACAGTTGGGCCGCGCGGAACTCAACGCGCAGTACGATCAGGCGGCGATCGCGGTGTTCCCCTCCCGCCGCGCATCGACGGGCGACCAGGACGGGCTGCCCGTCGCGATGCTCGAGGCCATGGGAGCCGGCTGCGCCGTGATCGCCTCGGACCTGCCCGGACTCAACGAGGCGATCGAGGAGGGCCACTCGGGCGCCTTGGTGCCGCCTGGTGACGTCGCCGCGCTCGCCCGCACCATCGAGGTGGTCGCGGAGGACGCGGAACTGCGCGCCTCACTCGGCGCGGCGGCGCGTGAGCGTGCCCAGACCTACTCGATTGACGCGGTGGGCGCGGGTTACCGCGCCCTGTTCCACGGCATCGTCTCCTAACGCGGCGGCGCTACCGACCCAGGCGCTGGTACCGCAACTCGGTCTCGAGCTTCTGCGCGCGCCACCACGGCTCGTGCTCGCGGTACCAGTCGACGGTCGCGACGAGCCCGGCGCGCAGGTCGCGGTGCTCGGGCTCCCACCCGAGTTCGTCACGCAACAACGAGGCGTCGATCGCGTAGCGGAGGTCGTGGCCCGGCCGGTCGGGCACGTGGTCAAAGTCATCCGCCTCGCGGCCCATGATCTCGAGCAGCGTGGAGATCACGGTCCGGTTGTCCATCTCGCCATCGGCCCCGATGAGGTACGTCTGGCCGATCTTGCCGCGCTCGAGGATCGCCCACACCGCGCGGTTGTGGTCGTCGACGTGAATCCAGTCGCGCACGTTGAGGCCCGCGCCATACAGCTTGGCGCGACCGCCGTCGAGGAGCGTCGTGATCTGGCGCGGGATGAACTTCTCGACATGCTGGTACGGACCGTAGTTGTTCGAGCAGTTCGAGAGCGTCGCCTCGAGGCCAAAGGAGCGCACCCACGCGCGGACGAGCAGGTCCGCACCCGCCTTGGTCGACGAGTACGGCGAGCTCGGGTTGTACGGAGTGTCGGGCGTGAATCGCTCGGGCGTGCCGAGCGGCAGGTCGCCAAAGACCTCGTCCGTGCTGATGTGGTGGAAGCGCACCCCGTGCCGGCGCGCCGCCTCGAGCAGGTGGAAGGTGCCCACGATGTTGGTGTGCACAAACGGCCATGGCTCGTCGAGCGAGTTGTCGTTGTGCGACTCCGCGGCGAAGTGCACCACGGCATCGGCATCGCGCACCAGCGAGTCGACCACCTCGGGGTCCGCGACGTCTCCCTTCACCAGCGTGACGCGCGGGTCCTCCGGCAACGACGCCGAGTTTCCCGCGTAGGTGAGCAGATCGAGGACGGTGACATCGACGTCGGGGCGCTCCGCGAGAGTGAGGCGCACGAAGTTCGCACCGATGAACCCGGCACCACCGGTGACCAGCAGCCTCATGAAGGCTCTCCCTTCGCGTCCTGGTCCAGCAAGGTCAGGAGGTAGTCGCCGTAGCCCGACTTCGTGAGCGCCTCCGCGCGCTCGCGGAGGTCGGCGTCCGTCAAGAAGCCCCTGCGCCACGCGATCTCTTCCGGCGATCCGATCTTGAGCCCCTGACGACGCTCGACCGCGTGCACGAACTGGCTGGCCTCGAGCAGCGACTCGAACGTCCCGGTGTCGAGCCATGCGGTGCCACGCGGAAGCACCTCGACCTGAAGGAGGCCGCGCTCCAGATAGTGACGGTTGATGTCCGTGATCTCGTACTCGCCGCGAGGCGAGGGGCTGATCGACCGCGCGATCTCCACGACCTCGTTGTCATAGAAGTACAGACCCGGCACCGCGAAGTGAGAGCGCGGGTGCTCGGGCTTTTCCTCAAGTGACAGCGCGCGCCCGTCCGCGTCGAACTCGACCACGCCGTACGCGCGCGGGTCCGCGACGCGGTACGCGAAGATCGCGCCGCCCTTGATCTCCTCAAAGCGCTGCAGGTGCAGGCCCAGTCCCGGCCCGTAGAAGATGTTGTCGCCGAGGACAAGTGCGACCGGCTGGTCGCCGATGAAGTCGGCACCGATCACGAAGGCCTGGGCCAGTCCGTTCGGCTCGGGCTGCTCGGCGTACTCGAGGGTGATGCCAAAGCGCGACCCGTCGCCCAGCAGACGCTGGAACTGAGGAAGGTCGTGCGGAGTCGAGATGATGAGCACCTCGCGGATGCCCGCGAGCAGCAGGGTCGACAACGGGTAGTAGATCATCGGCTTGTCGTAGACCGGGACCAGCTGCTTCGAGATCCCCATGGTGATGGGGTGCAGGCGCGTGCCGGAGCCGCCCGCGAGAATGATTCCGCGCATGGGGGCCATTGTGCCGTGTAGCGTGTGGGTTAGGCCAGCCGCGAGCGCGGCGGCGGCGCGCCACGTGCCGAACCCCTCCTTCGAGACGCGTCGCGCACGATGCGTGCGCCTAGGACGAAGGTGCGCGACGACTCCCCATGCAAGCGCGTACATTGTCCTCGTGATCGAGAACACGCCCCCCGTGGCCGCCCGTGAGCACACCGTCGAGAGCTTCACCCGCGAGTTCCTGCGCGAACTCAACTTCGGCCAGGGCGTCGACCTGGACCGAGCATCGGCCAACGACAAGTACCTCGCGCTGTCGCGCACCGTGCGTCACTACCTCACCACCCGGTGGCTCGAGACGCTGCGCAACCAGTACCGCGACCAGGCGAAGACCGTCGCGTATCTGTCCGCGGAGTTCCTGCTGGGGCCCCAGCTCGAGAACGCGATGCTCGCGGCCGATCTCGATGAGATCGCGAACGAGTCGCTGCGCGCGCTGGGCGTCGACCTCGACGAGCTGCGCGCCCTCGAGATCGAGCCCGGCCTGGGCAACGGCGGCCTGGGCCGCCTCGCGGCATGCTTCATCGATTCCCTCGCAACCCTCAACGTGCCGTCCGTCGGCTACGGCATCCGCTACGAGTACGGCATCTTCCGTCAGACCTTCGAGGACGGCGCTCAGGTCGAGAAGCCGGACACGTGGCTGCGCCTGGGATCGCCGTGGGAGCTGCCGCACCCCGAGCACGCGGTCGAGGTCTCCTTTGGAGGCCACACGGTCGAGGCCGAGGGCGGCAACGATGGCGCGCGCACCTGGGTGCCCGACTGGCGTGTCGCCGCGGTGCCCTACAACTACATGGTGCCCGGCTACCGCAACGGACGCGTCAACACGCTGCGCCTGTGGAGCGCGCGCGCGACGCACGAGTTCGACCTGCAGATCTTCAACGCCGGCGACTACGCCGAGGCCGTGCGCGCACGCACGTTCGCGGAGAACATCTCCAAGGTGCTCTACCCCGAGGACTCCACGCCGCAGGGCAAGGAACTGCGCCTGCAGCAGCAGTACTTCTTTGTCGCGGCCTCGCTGCGCGACTTCCTCGAGACGGTGCTTCCCGCGGACTTCGACCTGCACCGCCTCCCCGACCGCATCACGTGGCAGCTCAACGACACGCACCCGGTGATCGCGGTGCCCGAGCTCATGCGCATCCTCGTCGACGAGCGCGGGTGGGACTGGGCCGATGCCTGGGCCGTGACCCAGAAGGTGTTCGCCTACACGTGCCACACGCTCCTGCCCGAGGCGCTCGAGGTGTGGTCCGTCGACCTGCTGGGCCGCCTGCTGCCGCGCCACCTCGAGATCATCTACCGGATCAACGAGGAGTTCATCGAGGAGGTGCGCGCCGCGTTCCCCGGGGACGAGCTGCGCGTGCGGCGCATGTCGATCATCGCGGAGCAGCCCGAGCGTGCGGTGCGCATGGCACACCTCGCGACCGTCGCGGGCTTCAAGGTCAACGGCGTCGCGGAGCTGCACTCGCAGCTGCTCGCGGACAAGGTGCTGCACGACTTCGCGCAGATGTGGCCGGGCAAGTTCACCAACGTCACCAACGGCGTGACCCCCGTCGCTTCGTGCGCCTCGCGAACCCGGGGTTGTCGGGGCTCATCACCGAGGCGATCGGCGACGGCTGGATCACCGACCTCGAGCAGCTGCGGGGCCTCGAGCCGCTCGCGGACGACGCCGAGTTCCGCCGCCGCTTCCGCGAGATCAAGGCCGCCAACAAGCGCCACTTCGCGGACGTGCTCCTCGCGCGTGACGGCATCGAGATCGCGGGAGACGCGATGGTCGACGCGATGGTCAAGCGCCTGCACGAGTACAAGCGACAGAGCCTCAAGCTGCTGCACATCGTGTCGCTCTACGAGGGCATCACCTCGGGACGCATCCCGCTCGACGCGGTCACCCCACGTACGTTCGTGTTCGGCGCCAAGGCCGCGCCGGGATACGTGCGCGCCAAGGAGACCATCGCGCTCATCAACGCGGTGGGTGCCACGATCAACGCGGACGCCTCGCTCCAGGGCCGACTCAAGGTCGCCTTCCCCGCGAACTACAACGTGACGCTCGCGGAGGACCTCGTGCCCGCCGCGGACCTGTCCGAGCAGATCTCGCTCGCGGGCAAGGAGGCGTCGGGCACGGGCAACATGAAGTTCGCGCTCAACGGCGCCCTCACGGTGGGCACCGACGACGGCGCGAACGTCGAGATCCGCAAGCTCGTGGGCGACGAGAACTTCTTCCTCTTCGGCATGACCGAGCCCGAGGCGGCGGACCTGTCCGCACGCGGCTACGATCCCGGCGCGTACTACGAGTCCGACCCCCAGCTGAAGGCCGCGCTCGACCTGCTCGCCTCCGGCGTGTTCACGGGCGGAGAGCGCGGCGGCGCGGTGGCGTCGATCTTCGCGAGCCTCACCGAGCGCGACCGCTTCATGGCGCTCGCGGACTTCCGCTCGTACATGGACGCGCAGTCGCGCGTGGACGCCGCGTACGCGGACCACGAGGCGTGGAGCCGCTCCGCGGTGCTCAACGTCGCGCGCACCGGCTTCTTCAGCTCGGACCGCTCGATCCAGGACTACCTGGACCGGATCTGGGGGCGCGTCCCGTCACGCAGAACCGCTAGCGAGGCGTGCGCGGTCCGCGAGCGCCTCGCGCACGTGGGCGAGGATCCCGTCGACTCCCGCCTCGACCTGCGCGAGCGTCACCCGGAAGTCCTCGGAGGTGCCGTACCAGGGGTCGTCGATGTCGAGCGCCGGGCCCTGTGCCGCGGGGTCGAACTCGCGGTACAGGCGGATGGGCGCCTCCGGATCGAGTGACCGGAGCCGGCGCGCGTGGGCCGAGGTCATGGCAAGGACGAGATCGCTCGCGCCCAGGTCCGCGCGCGTGACTTGCCGTGCGGCCCTGCGAGGCACCTGGTAACCGGCCTCCCGGAGCACCGCGGCGGCGCGCCGGTCGAGCGGCCTGCCGTGCTCCTCATCGCTCACGCCGGTGGAGGTCACCTCGACGCGGTCGCCGAGGCCAGCCTCCGCAAGCCGCGCCTTGAGGACCACCTCCGCCATGGGAGAGCGGCAGATGTTGCCGGTGCAGACGGTCATGATGCGAAGCGGTGAGGGCATGCCTCCATGATGCCAAGGCCCGCGCGGGCGGAGCGCCGGCACCGACACCCGGCACCGGCCCCGGCACCGGCCCCGGCACCGGCCGGGGCCCCCGCTAGACCCCCGACCGCCCCCGCAGCCTGTCGATCTGCCTGCGCTCGCGCTTGGTGGGCCGTCCGGCACCCCGCTCGCGCTGGCCGAACGGCGACGCGAGCTCCTTGGGCGGAGGGGAGGGCTGTGATCGATGTACGCGGCCGCCGCTACGGGCGCGCCCACGCGCTTGGCGAGCAGCTGCGTCACCTCGACGATCCGCACGCGCTCTCCGCCACGCACCTCAACCCTGTCGCCGGCGCTCACCCGCACCGCGGGCTTGGCGCGCTCGTCGTTGACGCGCACGTGCCCCGCCCGACAGGCGGCGGTGGCCTGCGAGCGCGTCTTGTACAGGCGCACGGCCCACACCCACGCGTCCACCCGCACCGACTCAGCCACCCGCCGAGCCTACGCCGGACGCGCCGCCTCACCCGCGCATCGTCCCCTCCCACGCCGCCGCCGCTGCGCCCGTACGCTGGGGGAATGCAGACCGTCATCGAGATCATCGGCTGGGTCGGATCGATCCTCATCGTGTGGTCGCTCACGCAGGCGCGGGTGCTGCGGTTCCGGTGGATGAACTTTGCCGGCTCGGTGATCGCGACCGCCTACAACGTGCTGTTCGAGATCTGGCCGTTCGCGGCGATGAACGGCGCGATCGTCATCATCAACGCGTACTGGCTCACCCGCCTGTATCGCGAGCGCCACGACACCGACGTCTACAA
Source organism: Demequina sediminis (assembly GCF_030296675.1). Taxonomy (GTDB): domain Bacteria; phylum Actinomycetota; class Actinomycetes; order Actinomycetales; family Demequinaceae; genus Demequina; species Demequina sediminis. Next base: position 2,004,459 of record NZ_AP027736.1, read on the forward strand.
GGTGCTCGCGGTGGGCCCCGAGGACCCGTTCCTTCAGCACGTGCTCGCGACGCATGCGCAGGACATCGCGGCGCATCAGCCCAGCTTCGCCGCGCGGGCGATGTCGCAGGACGGCAGGCGCGCGACCTTTCTCATCACGAGGGGCGACGAGGCCGTCGGCGTGGTCGCCGTGCGCAACGAGGGCGCGGGCACGGGACTGGTCGAGCTCGACTGGGTCAAGCCGAGATTCCGCGACTTCACGCCGGGCGAGTTCGTCTATCGTGACTCGGGGGCGCTCAAGCAGGCCGGCTTCCGTCGCGTCGAGATCGACACGCACGAGGCGCTTGACCGCGAGTACCTGCGGCGCATGGGATTCCAGACCCGCGGCACGCGCTGGGTCCGCGAACTGTAGCGCCGGCGTGCCATGATCCTGAGGTGAACCAGGTCCACTTCGCCTCCGACAACTACGCGTCCGTCCACCCCGAGGTGATCGCCGCGATCATCGCCGCGAACGGCGGCCACGACGTCGCGTATGGGGCGGACGCCGCCACCGCGGCCTTCGACGCCGCGATCGCCGCGACCTTCGGCGAGCATGCGCTCGGCTTCCCGGTCTTCAACGGCACGGGAGCGAACATCGTCTCGCTCATGGCCATCAGCCCGCGGTGGGGCGGCGTGGTGGCCTCGGAGCACGCTCACATCCACGTCGACGAGAACGGCGCCCCCGAGCGCGTGGGCGGCCTCAAGGTGCTGACCCTGCCGTCCACGGATGGCCGGCTGCGCCCCGCGCAACTCGAGCGCTACCTGGGAGACTTGGGCGACGAGCACCGCGCGCAGCCCGTGGTGCTGTCCATCACCCAGTCGACGGAGCTGGGGACGGTGTACAGCCTCGAGGATCAGCGCGCGCTCGCCGATGCCGCGCACGCCCTGGGCATGCGCGTGCACCTGGATGGCGCGCGCCTCGCGAATGCGGCCGCGGCGCTGGGCGTGTCGCTCTCGCAGGCCGCGGCCGGCGCCGACATCCTCAGCCTGGGCGGCACCAAGAACGGGGCGATGCTGGGCGAGGCCGTCGTGGTGCTCGCTCCCGACCTGCGCGACACGCTCGCGCACGACATCCCTTACCTGCGCAAGCAGACCATGCAGTTGGGTTCGAAGATGCGCTACGTCTCGGCGCAGCTCACGGCGCTGCTCACCTCGACGGACGCGGCGGGCGACCCCCTGTGGCTGCGCAATGCGCGCCACGCGAACGCGATGGCCGCACGGCTGAGGGCGACCCTCGCCCCGCTCGCGGCCGCGGGCGAGATCCGCTTCACGCAGAAGACCGAGGCCAACGCCGTGTTCGTCGAGCTCCCACGCGCCGCCGCCGACGCGGTGCGCGAGCGCTTCCGCTTCTACGACTGGCAGCCCGGCGCCGCCCCCGACACCGTCGAGGCGCGCTGGATGTGCGCATGGGACACGGGGGACGATGACGTGGATGGCTTCGCGGCCGCGGTCGCCGAGGCGCTGGGCCGGCCGGGCGGGACGCGCTGATGGCGGCCCTGTGCCCGTGCGGAAGCGGCGCATCGTTCCCCGACTGCTGCCGCCCGTACCTGCGCGGCGAGGCCGACGCCCCCACCGCGGAGGCCCTCATGCGGTCGCGCTACTGCGCCTTCGTGCGCCGCGACGCGGCGCATCTCGCGCGCACCTGGCACCCGTCTACGCGCCCGCTCGACCTGGAGTCGGAGTTCGAGGATGTGCAATGGCGCGCGCTCGAGGTGCTGTCCGCCACAGGCGGCGGTGAGGACGACGACACCGGGACGGTCACCTTCGTCGCGCACTACGCGACGGGCGCGATCTCGATGGGCGCGCACCGTGAGACGAGCCGGTTTATGCGGGTCGACGGGCGCTGGCTCTACGTCGACGGGGACGTCACCGCGTCCTGACGGAAGCCTTGTGACCCTATGCCCACGCGAGAACTCCGCGGAGGCCCCACAATAGTGCGGCGACCGAGCCCCTCCTCCTCGCGGTTGTTGTCGCGACCGCTCTCGCGTTCGACTTCACCAACGGCTTCCACGACACCGGCAACGCGATGGCAACCTCGATCGCCACGCGGGCCCTCAAGCCCAAGCAGGCGGTGCTGCTGTCCGCATCCCTCAATCTCGTGGGAGCGTTCCTCTCGCTCGCCGTGGCCGCCACGATCGCCAAGGGAATCGTCGATGCCGGGGTGGTCACTCTCGACGTGGTGCTCGCCGGACTGGTGGGCGGAATCGTGTGGAACCTGGTGACGTGGCTGTTCGGGATCCCGTCCAGCTCCTCGCATGCGCTGATCGGCGGCGTGGTGGGAGCCGTGCTGGCCGCGGCCGGCACCGGCGGCGTGCAGTGGGCCGGCGTGGTGGGCAAGGTGCTCATCCCCGCGCTCGTGGCGCCGCTGGTCGCGATCCTGGTGGGATCGGTCGCGACGTGGCTGGTCGCCCGGATCACTCGCGACGTCCCGCAGGAGACCAACGACCGGCTGTTCCGGTGGGGCCAGATCGGGTCCGCGTCGTTGGTTTCGCTCGCGCACGGCACGAATGACGCGCAGAAGTCGATGGGCATCATCCTGCTCGCGCTGATCGCGGCGGGCGCCGTGCCCGCGGACTCCGGAGTGCCGTTCTGGGTGATCCTGTCGTGCGCGCTCGTCATGGCGATCGGCACCTATCTGGGTGGCTGGCGCGTGATTCGCACGCTGGGCAAAGGCCTCGTGGAGCTGGAGTCGCGGCAGGGCATGGCCGCCGAGACGTCATCGGCCGCGGTGATCCTGCTGTCGAGCCACTTCGGCTACTCGCTGTCGACCACCCATGTCGCGACCGGCTCGATCCTGGGTTCCGGCGTGGGCATGCGTGGTGCGCAGGTGCGCTGGTCGGTCGCGGGCCGGATGTTCCTGGCCTGGCTCATCACCGTTCCCGCCGCGGCCGTGGTGGGCGCCGCCGCGTACGGGCTGGACGTGCTCGTGGGCGGCACCGCAGGGTCCTACGTGGTGTTCGCCGCGCTCGTGGTCATCGCATGGGTGATCTGGGCATGGTCGCGCCGCCACCCGGTGGGACACCACAACGTCAACGACGACTGGGAGCCGGCGGACGACAACGAGTCGATCCTGGCCGAGTCGGTCGTCGATCACGATCCTTCGCTCATGACGGTCCCCGCGGACCGTGAGCGCGAGCTGTAGGGGGCACGGTCATGGGTGAATTCGTCGAGTGGGGCGCCCTCGCCAACGTGGTCCTCATGGGACTCGTGGTGGGCGCCGGCCTGCCCACGCTCTTCGCGCTGGGAGTGCGGGCCCTCGCGGGGCCCGGTGCGCGCGATGTCGATGGCCGGGTGCTGCCCGCGCGCAGGCTGGCCTCAGCGGCGTGTTTCGGAGTGGTGGTGCTCGCGATCGTCGGGGCGATCGCCTACATCGCGGCGGGCGGTCACTAGCCTCCGCGTCCCTTGACCCGGCACGCGCGCCAGTTCCGAGACCACCCGCGTGCCGAGCAGCGCCGACCGGGATCGCGGGCGGTCTCCCGAAGAGCCTGCGATCGGGGCCGCGGTGCGACCGACGCGCGCGTCAGGACGATGCCCGGGCCGGGGATGCAAGAAGGCCCCCGAGGTCTCTCGGGGGCCTTCTCCTGTGGTCGGCTGTACGGAATGGCCCTGGACCTGGGGCGCCACCCAAGGTCGGATGTCCGTCTCTCGCGGCCGGTCGAACGATCTCCCGCGGGTCGGCACACGGCAGCGGCGCCCGGCCGCAGTCCGATCCTCGGCAGCCGCCATTTAGCGATACCACCTGGCGTCGCGGGCGCGCGCGAGGACCCCGGCCACGCCCGCGCACAGGAACAGCGCCGCGATCCACGTCACCTCCGTCGCGTGACCGGCGAGCCACAGCTCGACCTGCCCGCGACCCAGGTTGTTCGCGGCCTCGAGGACGAGTCCCACGAGGAGTACCGGCATCCACGCCAGCCGCGCATCGATGGCGGCGGCGACCGCACCAATGCTGAGGAGAAGCACCCACGCGACGTGCTCCGAGGTCCGTCGCGCTGCCACGAGCAGCGGCGCGTACGCACCGAAGGAAAGCGCCAAGCCGATGCCGACCGTCAGCGCCTGCACCACCACAGGCCTTCGCAACGACGCCGCGTATGAGTCCCACGGAGAACGGATCGCGACGCTGAAGAGGAGCGCGCTCACCATCACCACGAGCCAGCTCGCCGGAATGCCCTGAGGAAGCACGGGCGTGTCGAGCAACGCTCCCTGCGACAGGTGCCCAACGACCGCGGCGACCGCCGCAGCGACGACGAGTGGGACGAGGCGCGCGGCCTTCAGTGCGACCCGGATCACGGCAGCACTGCCGGAAGCTGGGAGGCATCGCACGCGGCGAGGGCCCGGTACAGCGACGGAATCGCGACGCTGATCTCCCCCAGCCGATCCCCGCATCCCGGGCGTCCCAAGCCGCTTCGGCCGCCGATTCGTCCGAACCGAACGTGACGCGTGCGCGCACCCACTCGTCGACGTAGGCGCTCGCGGTGAGGATGCGCTCGCCATCGGCGCTTGGAATGTCGGAGAAGTAGGCCTCGCACGCGGCGGGCCGAGAAAGCGTCAACGCCACGGCGTCGATGCCGGGAGACCCGTCGTCCTCCAGGTAGGCGGGGTCGACGGCCCACAACCCGACGTCGGGATCAGGCTCGCTGATGGCGCGATCGTCGACATACCGCGTCGGCGCGACGATTCCCCACTCGACTAGCGACGCGAATGTCTGATCTATCTTGCTCGCCGAGCGCTGAGCGGCCGCAGGCGGCTCCGAGGTGCAATATTGCGTCGCCGCACCGACGCACGACAGGTCCGGCTCCGACCCCACAATTCCGTTGCTCCCAGGGTCCTGCATCCCGGCGGCGACGGCGAGCACGACCGCTCCGCCCCCGCCCATCACCATTGCCGCTCGCCAGGGCGAGCGCCGCAGGCCTCGTGGCAGGCCGAACGTGCGCCACACGGCAATGCCTGCGGCCACGAAGAGAAGCAACCCCGCGCACTTGAGCCACACGAGCACGCCGTCGAGGCTCGTGTACGGCGTCCACGCAGGGAACCCGAGGGTAACGATGAACCTGCGGTACGGACCGTAGTTCTCCGCGAGGACCGCCAGGCAGAAGTAGCCGAACCCCGCCGCGGCCGGAATCCACAAGCGCGGCACGAGCATGCCCGCGGTGACGCCGACTGCCGCAGCGAACAGGATCACCACGATGGGGTGAGCCAGCATGGTGAGGCTCACCTCGATCGACGCTCCGTTCCTCTTCGTCATCGCCACCGCAACCACGCAACCGACGAGCCATGCCAGCAGCGCGCTCGCCCCGTGCGCCAGCCACAACGCGCCCGCCGAACGGTGCGCGCGCAGAGTTTGCAGCAGGTCGTCGCGCCACTGACCGTGATGGAACCGCCACGCGTCGAACGCCGTGGCACCGACGATCAGCGGCGTGGTCAGCAGCAACGCGCCTGAGACCCAGTTCACCGCCGCCAAGCTCGACTGCGTCCACGTGTCGCGGCTCGAGGCGACATATGCCTCGACCGCGATGTAGGGAAGAAGCATCCACAGCGCGCTCGACCGCCGCGCGGTGAAGCCCACGAGTCCTGCGCTCATGGCACCTTCGCGGCGTCGACGACGGCGAGGAAGGCGTCCTCGAGCGCGCGTGGCGACGCGCTGTCGGGAGCCAGCGTGCGCAGCTGCTCTGTGGTGCCGTCGAACACGACGCGCCCCCTATGAAGCACCACCACGCGCGAGCAGATGGTTGCCACGTCTTCGATGAGGTGGCTGCTCATAACAAGCTCATGGTCGAGGCCTGCGACAAGGTCAAGGATCTCGCGCCGATGCTGCGGGTCGAGACCAGTGGTGGGCTCGTCAAGCAGGAGCACCTCAGGGTCGAGGGCGATCGCTTGCGCGAGCGCGATCCGCCTATGCATGCCTCCCGAGAGCGTTCGAATACGTGTACCGACGCGGTCTGCAAGACCCACATCCACGAGCGCCATGTGCGCGGCCCGGGTGGCATCACGCCAACGCGCGCCTCGCATCCACGTGAGATAGGCGACCGCTTCGAGCGCGGTCAGGTGCGATGGGAGGGCGAGGCTCTGCGGCATGAGCGCGACCCTGCGAAGTGCGACACGGCGCGAGGCTCGGCTGTACAGCGACGCACCGCCGATGGCGGCGTCGCCGCTCGTGGGCTTGAGCGCACCGCCTGCGACGGAGAGCAGGGTGGTCTTCCCCGCACCGTTCACCCCGACCAGACCGATGCGCTCCCCGGCCACCGCGATGCTCACAGCGTCGAGCGCCACCACACCTCCATACGTATGGGCAACGCCCGACACCGTGAGCATGTGCTTCCTATCCTTCTGCGGCAGCCGTCAGTGGCTGAACGTGAGCGACGTGGTCTTGCACGGGTCAGCGCGTAGGACTCCTCGATCCTCGCAGATCCGCACGTCGACGACGTGCGACTGTCCCAGCAGATCCTCGGTGAGATCCGTGCCCACCACCGTCTTCGTGACGTCCGTCTGGCGGGTCCAGGCCGCCGAGGAGGTCGCCTTGGTGCGCACGCGCTCGACGTTGTAGTTGTTGAAGTAGCCCAGGAGGTTGCCCGAAATGCCGTACTCCCTGGCGAAGTAGTCGGTGTCGACCTTGGTGAACACGCCGTTACCGTTCGACCTCGTGTCACGCTGGTAGGCGGAGTCATACTCGAACGTCTGCCACGTTTTTGGGACGATCTCGCCCCGAGCCTGGGCGAGGTTCGCACCATCCTCGCTGAGGGTCAACGGCGAGGTCGCCGTCGCGAACGCTACCGCGTTCGCAACGGTGCCGCCGCCGAAGATCACGAGGCATGCCGTCGATACGGCAATGCCCACACGCAGGTTTCTCTTCACGCTGACTTGCTCCTTCGTCAATCCGCTCATCCTCGAGCGGGCCGACCCCCCCAGTAGGGCCTGCGAGGCACAAGATAGCGACCCGGGAGCTGGGAGGCAATAGCGACATAGGTTCCTCTCGAGAGCGCATCCCTCCTGCTATCTCACGAGTACGGCGAGTTGCAAGCCCCCACTTCTGGGGTGCTGTCGCATGGAGGGCGACCCTCCGGAACCGAGTAGCGCGACTCGCTTCCGGACCCGCCGGAGCCGGAGGCGAAAGCATGCCCGGAACCGGCCAAGACAGCCCTCGACCCCAGCCACGGCTACCAACGCAAAAACGGGTGAACCCCCATCACTGGGGGTTCACCCGTTCACGATGTCGTGAGACATCACATGGTGGCCGGTTCGGGCAATTCCGTCGGCCCTGGTAGGCCGCCCGTATCAAGCGGGGCGGATGTCCGTTTCCCACAGCGGTCGGCGCGATTTCCCACGGAGCGCGGCCGCGCAAGGCTGCGACCAGGCGGGGTCCGCGTACGGTGCGGCCGCGCCGTCGACAGAGCGCAATCCGCGTACGGGCGCGGAGTCAGCCTCTTCTCGAGCAGACCCGGACGCGCCACTTCCCACGCCAATGACCGAACAGCGATCTGAATCGGTCTGAGTTTTGTTCCGTCCTATCGACAAGGATGGAACCCATGACTCGTTACACCCCGGAGATGCGTGAGCGCGCGCTGAGGATGCTCGCGGAGGCGTTGCCGGATCACCCGAACTTGTGGAGCGCGGTGCGGCACGTCGCCGGGCTGCTGGGGATGAGCCCCGAGACGCTCCGCGTGTGGCATCGCCGCCTCGAGGTCGACGCCGGCGTTAAGCCTGGCGTGCCCAGCGATGCGGCCGAGGAGATCAAGCGCCTCAAGCGTGAGAACGCCGAGCTGCGCAAGGCCAACGAGATCCTCAAAGCCGCGAGCGTGTTTTTCGCCAAGGAGCTCGACCGCCCCTGACCGACATGATCCGGTTCATAGACGAACATCGGGATCAGTTCGGGGTTGAGCTCATCTGCCGCGTCCTCAGACGGGCAGTCCATGGCTTCCTCACGTCGCGTGGCTACCGCGCAGCAAAGACGCGCACGCCGTCGGCACGGCAACTGCGTGACGACCTGCTCATCCCCGAGGTCGCCCGCCTGCACGCAGAGAACTACGGCGTGTACGGGCGTCGCAAGATGCACGCGCTGATGCGCCGGCAAGGATGGGACATCGGACGCGACCAGACCGAACGCCTCATGCGCGCCGCCGGCGTGCGCGGCGTGAAGAAGTCCAAGCGCGTCTTCACGACCAAGAGCGATCCGAAGGCGGCGCTGCCGCGGGACCTCGTCAATCGGCACTTCGCGGCCGACGCGCCACGGCGGCTATGGGTCGCTGACATCACCTACGTCGCGACGTGGTCCGGCTTCGCCTACGTCGCGTTCGTCACTGACGTCTTCTCACGCAGGATCGTGGGCTGGACCGTCGCGTCGACCCTGAAGGCCGAGATCCTGCCCTTGCAGGCGCTCGACATGGCCGCGTGGGACGCCGGCGGCGACCTGAGCGGGCTGACGCATCACTCGGACCACGGCTCGAACTACATGGCGATGGTCTACACCGACCGCGTCGTCGAGCTCGGCGCGAAGCCCTCGACGGGAACCGTGGGCGACAGCTACGACAACGCCCTCGCCGAGGCGATCAACAACCTCTACAAGACCGAGCTGATCCGCCAGCGCGGCCCCTGGCGAACCGTCGAGCAGGTCGAGCTCGCGACCCTTGCGTACGTGTGGTGGTGGAACAACCAGCGCCTGCACGGCGAGCTCGGGATGCGGACACCACTCGAGGTCGAAGAGGCCTACTACGCTGACCTCGAATCACCCCAGCCGGTACCTGCCGGACAGGGAAACTGAGCGGAACGAAACTCAGGATGCTTCTATGTCATGTCAAGGCCTCGGAGTGGTGGAGTTGCCGGTAGACCTGTCGGGCGATGTATCGCTTGAGGCAGCGGCGGATCTCCTTGGTCGATAGTCCTCGGCGCGGCGTCGTTCGACGTAGGCGCGGGTGGGCTCGTGGTGGGACATCCGTGTCAGCGTGATCGAGGACAGTGCTCGGTTGAGGCGGCGGTCGCCGCCGCGGTTGAGGCGATGGCGGTTGGTGTTTCCGGAGGACGCTGGAAGCGGGCTCGTGCCCGATAGGACCGCGAACGCCGCTTCGGAACGGATGCGGCCGTCGTGCGACCACGCGGCGATCAAGACCGCGGCGTTGATCGGGCCGATGCCGGGAAGTTCGAGCAGGTGAGCGCCGTCGCTGGCCGCCACGAGCGCGGTGATCTGCTCGCGGTTGGCCGCGAGTTCGACATCGCAGGCGAGGACGTGCCGAGCGAGCCGGGTTGCCTCGTATCGTGCTGTGGCGATCGCGAGGCCCTCGCTACGGGTGCGCCAACCGGCGATAGTTTCGAACTGGGTGCGGCTCAGCGAACGACGGGCGTCGATACCGAGGTCGACCGTGCGCACGAGCGCGGTGAGGGCGTTGATCGCGCGAGTGCGTTCGGTGTTCATCAACTCGCGGGCGCTGACTAGGACGCGCAAAGCCCCTCGTACACCTGTGTCGTCGCGTGGATCGCGCAGTCGGTCGATGTCGGCCCCGAGGACGGAGCGGGCGATGAGCTCGGCATCGATGTCGTCGCTCTTGCCCCGGCCGTGGCGCGCTGCCGCGGGCGTGGCGAAGGGTTCGACGACGCGATAGCCGCCGTCATGACAAGCGCGCGCCAGGCGGGCACCGTATGAGCCGATGCCCTCGATGACGACGAGCGTCGAGGCGGGTGTCGTGGTGCGCTTGGCGATCCAGTTCACCGCGCGCGCCATCCCGGCGTTCGTGGCGGGGAACGTATCCGACGCGGTCCTCGCGCCGGTGGTTGCGTCAATGATCGCGAGGGTATGCGTGCGGGCGTGGGTGTCGGCCCCGATGACGAAGCCGACCTCGTTTGCGACGATAGACATGGTGTGCGTGATCCTTTCCGTGGGTGACGTCACTGTCGTCGGCGTCGACCCGGGAGAGATCACTTCGAGGCAGGCCTGTAATGGGTCACGACCGCTGCAACGGTCGGGCAAGCTTCTGATCAAGCCATCGGAGTGGGCCGGGTCGGCGTCGGCATCCCGCTCGGATGGACAGATCCCGGGAAAGGCACACCGCAGCCGCGGCGGCCAGTCGATTCAGGGGTCACACCCGAGCAGGAACGCCAACACCAACCCTGCCAGCCGGCCCCAGGCCAGCCACTCACAGACTTACAGCCGATTCAATCCGAGATCGAGCGATCATCGGGGGCGGCGCGGGCCACGCCGCGCGACCGATCTGCTCGATGCCGTGGTGCCCATCTGGCTCGCCGCAGCCTCGGTCCGCTCCCAGACGATCTCCCACGCTTGATCGCTCACTCCGCGGTACGCCGAGCGATCAATCTCGGTGAGCACTGTGGAGAGGTCACCGATGACCGCACTCACCGTATTCCGTGCAAGTCGGCCAGGGATTCCCCATGCTTCGGCCTCGGCGATCACGTCTGAGACGGTGATGTCGTCAACGAGGGTCTTGCTGTTGACGTCCAGTGCAAACCTGCGGCCGTCGCGCTCATGGTGCAGGTGCATCGCGATGTCGTATGCCGGCGAGAGCTCGGCGGTGCCGTCGTCGTAGCGGAGGAACGAGATGTTCTTCGCGTGCATGTCCGTGTTCCCGACCAACGTGGAGAAGGTCACGAGTCGCAGGAGGGCGCGCAGGTCGGCCCCATCGGCACGCATCACAGCGGCTGCGTGCCTGAGCGAGGGCATCGTTGAGCCCCACTGGAACTTGCGATTCGGGTCGCGTGTATCGAGGCCGATGGCTTGCGCGAGATCCTCCTGGTGCCATCGCTCGACGACGCCACTGTCATCGATGGTGCGGTCGTACCGCGAGACCGCGATTGCACGCGTGGATTCAAACTCGAGGATCTCGGCACGGATGTCAGTAAGGCCGAGTGTGCGGGCCAAGTGCAGCGCGGCGACCTCGGTGTCGATCGTGTCCGCGGTGAGTGAGTCGGCAGGGTTGCCACGCTTGATGATCCAGGTCGATGCCGCGCCCTCCTTGCACGCGAGCCAGGTGCCGTCTTCAGCTCGATGGGCGACGATCTTGGGAACCATTCCGGGAAGCGTCGACGAGTCAGCGGTGCCCGCTGCTGGCGATCGCGTGTCGGCGTGGACGATCCTGGCCTCGAGCTCGGCCAGATCGATCGGCTCGTAGTGGCCGGTCCGCTCGGGATCCCGTGCCGAGTCGGGCGCAAAGACGGCCGCGCCTGGAGTGTCGAGCCCGTACGCGCGGATCAGTCCGAACGTGTCGTCAGGAGGAATGCCGGCGTCGAATGCGTGGTTCGTGCGGGCGTTGCCTTCAGGAAGGAGCCCATCGAGGTAGTTCTTCACCATCGGAGAGCCGACGGGCTCGCCAATGGGCAACTTGGCGGACAAGATGCGGGACCCGAGCGGCCAGCGCTCCGCGGCCTCGCTGGTCCATGCAAGGGAGAGCCGGTCATTGGTGGACTCGGCGATCGTGGCCGCTCGGGTGCCATAGATCCACACGCCGAGCGACTCGCGCCCGCTCATGTCAGGGCCCATCGCTCTCGCCGCGTGCGGCAATCTGCGAGCGACGGGCGCGTGCCTGATGACGACGCCCTGCTGCGTCAGGGACAAGTTCGATACGCAGCCCGAGCTCGCGAAGTGAATCGAAGAGACGGCGAGCGTAGAGGTTGGGCTCGCCAGACTCGATGTTGTAGACATAGCGCCGACTCACACCGATCGCTTCCGCAAGCTCATCTTGGGTGAGATCGACCTCGATACGCCGACGGGCGATCGCTTCTCCGAGTGCCTCCGGCGAGCGGATGGGCAGACGTGCAGGTTCTGAACCCTCCATGACTGCACTCCTCACGGGCTGATATCTTCCCACGAGACTAACGGGCGCATATCGGCCCGTCAATCACGCGGGCGGATATGCGCCCACGAAAGGGCTTGAGCACGGGGAACGCCCCTCCACCACGCACGAAGGTCATCGCCCTCATCCACGACCGCGACACCACCATCATCAGCGCCAACCCCAGCCACGACTACCGACGCAAAAACGGGTGAACCCCCATCACTGGGGGTTCACCCGTTCACGATGTCGTGAGACATCACATGGTGCGCGAGGGGGACTTGAACCCCCACGCCCTTTCGGGCACACGGACCTGAACCGTGCGCGTCTGCCAATTTCGCCACTCGCGCGCGCCGAGCAACTCTAGCACGTTTCGCAGGGCCTATACGATGGGCCGCATGGGTGTGCTAGACCGCTTCGAGCGCGGCGTCGAGAACGTCATGCAGAACGCGTTCGCGCGCACATTCAAGTCCGGGGTCAAGCCCGTCGAACTTGCCGCCGCGGTGAAGCGCGAATGCGACGCGCGTGCGGCGGTGGTCGACCGCGGCCGCACGGTCGCCCCCAACGAGTACGGGATCGCGCTGTCTCCCACGGACATGGAGACCGTCGAACAGTGGGGTCTCGACGCACTGAGCCACGAGATTGTCGAGTCGCTGCGCACGCATGCCGAACGTCAGCGCTACTCCTTCGTGGGCGCCGTCGACGTCGCCTTCGACGTCGACGACACGCTCGCGACCGGCCGCTACGCGGTGGTGTCGCGCACCACGCGCGGGCCGGTGGCCCCCGCGACCACCTCGAACCCCAGTTCGCGCTACCCGCTGCTCGACATCGACGGCACGCGCTACTACCTCACCGGCGACGCGACGGTGATCGGCCGCGGCTCGGAGTCGGACATCGTGGTCGACGACACCGGCGTCAGCCGGCGTCACGTGCGCCTCGAGGTCACGGCGCACGGCACGATCCTCACCGACCTCGGGTCCACCAACGGCACGTTCGTCGAGGATCAGAAGGTCAGTGAGGCCACCCTCCTCGATGGCAACGCGGTCACGATAGGCCGCACCACCATGATGTACTGGGACGCCATCGATGGGGACGAGGACGACGAGTGAGCCAGCTCTCGATCACGCTGTTGCGGATGGGCTTTCTGGTGCTCTTGTGGGCGCTGGTGCTCTCCGCGATTGCCGTGCTTCGCGCGGACCTCTATGGCACGCGCATCACGGCGAGGGGCCGCGGTCGAGAGTCACGACGGGCGGCCGATGCTCGGGCCGACAAGACCGCCGCGCCCGGCCGAGCGTCCACGGGGGTACGCACGGGGTCGATCTCGACCAAGGATCCCGCGGCGGGCCACCTCGCAGTGACGGCCGGCCCCCTCAAGGGCACGACGATCCCGCTGGGCTCGGCACCCGTCCTGGTCGGCCGCGCGAGCACCTGCACTCTCGTCATCGACGACGACTACTGCTCCGCCAAGCACTGCCGCATCTATCCCGACGGTGACCGCTGGATGATCGAGGATCTGGGCTCGACGAACGGCACCTACCTCGGCAATCAGCGCGTGACGGACCCGGTGCCGTTCCGCGAGGGCGAGGTCGTGCGCATCGGCGCCACCGCCCTGGAGCTGCGCCGCTGATGTTCCTCGGGATCCACTTTGCCGCGCGCTCCGACGTGGGTCTCGTGCGCTCAAGCAACCAGGATTCCGGCTTCGCGGGCCCCCATCTGCTGGCCGTCGCGGACGGCATGGGCGGCGCGGCGGGCGGCGACATCGCCTCCTCGATCGCGATCGCGCGCCTCGCGGCCCTCGAGGGCGAGGCCCACGGTCCCGACGACGCGCTTGACGAGCTCAAGTCCGCGATCTCCGACGCCCACGCGCAGATCGTGATGCGCGCGCGCAACGACCCGGAACTGTCGGGGCTCGGCACCACGGTGACCGCGCTGCTGCGTTCGGGCGCGACGCTGTCGATGGCGCACATCGGCGACTCGCGCGCCTACCTGCTTCGCGACGGCGTGCTCGATCAGGTCACCACCGATCACTCGTTCGTCCAGCATCTGGTCGACACGGGCCGGCTGTCCGTCGCGGATGCCGAGCATCACCCCAAGCGTTCGATGCTGCTGCGCGTCCTGGGAGACATCGACGCGGACATCCCGGTCGACATCTCGGTGCGCGAGACGCGTGCGGGCGACCGCTGGATGTTGTGCTCCGACGGCCTATCCGGGGTCGTCAGCAAGGACACGATCCGGGAGACGATGCTCGAGGTCGCCGACCCGGGCGACTGCGCCGACGCGCTCGTGGGCCTCGCCCTCTCCGCCGGCGCGCCCGACAACGTCACGTGCGTGATCGGGGACATCGTCGACATCGACGCGTCACCCGACGGCGTAGGCCCGCCGACCGCGTCGCAGATCGTCGGATCGGCCGCGCGCGACCGCCGCAAGCCCTCGGCGGGCGGCGACACCCCCGCGGGCAAGGCGGCCCGCCTGGCCGCGCGCGAAGACCCGGACGACGAGGACGAACCTGCGCGCGACGGCTGGCAGCGCCTGCGCCCGTGGATCCTGCCCTTCGTCGTGCTGCTCGCCCTGGTGGGCGCCGCGTGGGGCGGGTACTGGTGGTCGCAGCAGCAGTACTTCGTGGGCGAATCCGATGGCTTCGTGACGATCTACCGGGGCATCCCCGAGTCTCTCGGCTCTCTCACGCTGTCGACCGTGGTCGAGAAGACCGGCGTCCCCGTCGATGAGCTCGCGCCCTATCAGCGGGAGCGGGTGAGCGACGCGATCCGGGTGGGCACCTTTGAGCAGGCCACGGCCGTCGTCGCCTCCCTGGGAACGGGCGCGTAGTGGCGACCGTCGCCGAGGTGACGGTCCGCACGGGCCGGCGCTCCGAACTGGGGCTGCTCGCGCTCGCCACCGGCGTGGCCGTGCTGTCGCGCGGACTCGTCGACTATCACGCCGACGTCCTCGAGCTCGGGGGCTCGGCGCGTACGCGCTGGGCTGGATCGCGGTGAGCCTCGTGCTGCACTTCGCGGTGCGGCGGTGGGCCTCCTTCGCCGATCCCGTCCTGCTCCCCGCGGTGCTCGCGCTCAACGGAATCGGCCTCGCGATGATCCGCCGGATCGACTTCGCCTATGCGGATCGCGGCCGCGACACCTCCTTCGGTGAGGTGCAGATCGTGTGGAGCCTCCTCGGGGCGGCCTTGGCGGTCGCGGTCATCCTGCTGCTGCGCGACTACCGCCTGCTGCGGCGCTTCACGTACACCGCCGGCGTGCTCGGTCTCGTGGGGCTCGTGCTTCCCCTCATGCCCGTGATCGGCACGCAGATCAACGGCGCGCGCATCTGGATCACGGTCTTCGGGCGGTCGCTGCAGCCCGCCGAGTTCGCCAAGATCGCCTTCGTCATCTTCTTCGCGGGCTATCTGGTGTCGAACAGGGACACGCTCGCGCTGGCCGGACCCAAGGTCCTCGGGATGCGCTTCCCGCGCCCGCGCGACATGGGACCGCTCGCGCTCGTGTGGGTCGCCGCAATGATGGTGCAGATCTACGAGCGCGACCTGGGCACCTCGCTCCTGCTCTTCGGGATCTTTGTCGCGATGCTCTACGTCGCGACCGAGAGGCTCAGCTGGGTGATCGTCGGCATGGGCATGTTCGCGGCGGGCGCGGTGCTCGCGGGGACACTGTTCAGCCACGTCGGTTCGCGCTACACGGCGTGGCTGCACGCGCTCGACCCCGAGGTCTACCGCTCGGGCGCGTCCGAGCAGCTCGTGCGCGGCCTGTTCGGCATGGCCTCGGGCGGGCTGTTCGGCACCGGCTGGGGCGAGGGGCGACCCGACCTCGTGCCGTATGCCGAGTCCGACTTCATCGTCAGCTCGCTCGGCGAGGAGCTGGGCCTCACGGGGCTGATGGCGATCCTCACGCTGTACGTGATCATCGTGCAGCGCGCGATGCGCACCGCGATCGGCGTGCGCCACGGCTTTGGCAAGCTCCTCGCGGCCGGGCTCGGCTTCGCGATCGCGCTCCAGGTCTTTATCGTCGTGGGCGGTGTCACGCGCGTCATCCCCCTCACCGGCCTCACCACGCCGTTCCTCGCCTACGGCGGCTCGTCGATGCTGGCCAACTGGGTGATCGTGGGCCTGCTCCTGCGCATCTCGGACCAGGCCCGCCGCCCCGAGGAGGTGCGCGCGTGAACGAGCCCGTGCGTCGACTGTCCGTCGTCGTCCTCGTGATGTTCCTCGCCCTGATGTCGGCGGCCTCGTACATCCAGGTGATCTCCGCGGGCGACCTCAACCAGGACCCGCGCAACGTACGCACGCTCTACCGCGAGTACGGCACCTTCCGTGGGCCCATCGTGGTCGACGGCGAGTCCGTGGTGTGGTCGCAGTCCGTCGACTCGCCCTTCAACTTCCAGCGCACCTACGCCGACGGCCCCCTGTACGCGTCCGTCACGGGCTACTACTCGATCGTGTTCGGCCGCACGGCGATCGAGCAGACCGAGAACGAGCTTCTCGCCGGCACGGCCGACTCGCTGTTCTGGACCAGGCTGGGCAACCTCGCCTCGGGAGAGACGCAGCGCGGCGCGAGCGTCGAGCTCACGCTCAGCGCCGCGATCCAGGAGGCCGCCGCCGCCGCGCTGGGCGACAACACCGGAGCGGTCGTCGCGCTCGACCCCGCGACGGGCGAGGTGCTCGCGATGGTGACGAGCCCCACGTACGACCCCGCCCTGCTCGCGAGCCACAGCTCCGCCGAGGTCAACGCGAACTACCAGGAGCTGCTCGCCCAGGAGGACGGTCCGCTCGTCAATCGGGCGATCGCCGGCGACACCTACCCGCCGGGCTCGACCTTCAAGCTCATCGTGTCCGCCGCGGCCCTCGAGGCCGGATACGAGGCGGACTCGGAGTTGTACGCGCCCGACGAGCTACCGCTCCCGCAGAGCTCGAACGTGCTGGGCAACTACGGCGGAGCCGCGTGCTCCGACGACGAGCGCCAGACCCTCGCCGACGCGCTGCGCATCAGCTGCAACACCGCCTTCGCCAACCTGGGCATGACGCTCGGGTGGGGCGTCATTGAGCGCAAGGCGAAGGAGTTCGGCTGGGGAGAGCAGCTCTCCATCCCGCTCGCGGTGACGCCGTCACGCCTCCCCGAGAACCCCGACAGGGCGCAGACCGCGATGGCGTCGATCGGCCAGTACGACGACCGCGCCACTCCGCTGCAGATGGCGATGGTGGCCGCCGGCATCGCGAACGACGGCGTCCTCATGAGCCCCTACCTCGTGGACCAGGTGCGCGACGCGAGCCTGCGCCTCATCGAGGACTCGGAGCCCGAGGAGTTCTCCTCGCCCATGACGACGGCGGACGCGAACACGCTCACCGAGATGATGGTCGGCGTGGTCGAGTCGGGCAGCGCGACATCGGCGCAGATCCCCGGCGTGCGCGTCGCAGGCAAGACCGGCACCGCGGAGACGGGCACCGACGAGCGGCCGCACGCGTGGTTCGTCGGCTTCGCCCCCGCCGAGGACCCGGTCATCGCGATCGCGGTGCTCGTCGAGAACGGCGGGTCGACCGACGGCGAGATCACGGGCGGCCGGGTCGCGGCGCCGATCGCGCGCTCCGTGATCGAGGCCGCCCTCACGGAACGGGCGGGAGGCTGACATGGCGATTCACGCGGGGACCACGCTTGGCGGACGCTACGTACTGCGCTCGCTGCTCGCGGTGGGCGGCATGGGTGAGGTGTGGCGCGGCACGGATGCCGACCTCGAACGCGACGTCGCCGTCAAGGTGCTCAAGGACGGCGCGGCGGAAAACGAGACGTTCCTCAAGCGCTTCCGCAACGAGGCGACCAACGCGGCGGGGCTGTTGCACGCCAACATCGCGCAGGTCTACGACTTTGGCGACCACGACGGCACGCCCTACCTAGTCATGGAGCTCGTCGAGGGCGAGCCGCTGTCGACGATCCTCGAGCGCGAGCACACGCTCGAGGAGGCCCGGCTCGTCACGCTCCTGCGCCACACGTGCCGCGGGCTCGACGCCGCGCACGCCGCCGGCGTCATGCACCGCGACGTCAAGCCGGGCAACCTCCTGGTCCAGGAGGGCGACCACGTCAAGATCACGGACTTCGGCGTGAGTCGAGGCACCGACCAGACCACGCTCACGGCGACCGGCATGGTGATGGGTACCGCCCAGTACCTCGCCCCCGAACTCGCGCTCGGCAAGCCCGCGACCCCAGCCTCGGACCTCTACGCGATGGGCATCATCGCGTTCGAGGCCGTCGTGGGCAAGAGGCCGTTCACGGCCGCGAGCGCGGTCGACATCGCGATCTCGCAGGTCAACGACCCCGTGCCGCCGTTGCCTGAGGGCGTATCGCCCGACCTCGCGGCGCTCATCCTGAAGCTTCTCGAGAAGAACCCGCGCCGCCGCCCTCACTCCGCCCTCGAGCTCGACCGCATGCTCGCGAGCCTCGAGCTCATCGAGGCGGGCAGCGAAGTGCCGGTGCCCGCCTCGAGCGCGGTGCCGATTGCCGCGCCCGCACGCCGCGCGATGCCCCCTCGATCGCACCACGAGAATTCCGACCACGCCCCGACGTCGAACGTCGCCGGCCGCGACCCCGGTAGGTGCGACAATGGCCCCCAGCACGACGGACCACGAAGGACACTCCATGAACGAAGAGCCGAAGATCCTCGCCGGACGGTATGAGGTCGGCGACCTCATCGGCCGCGGCGGGATGGCCGAGGTCCATGTCGGCTACGACACGCGGCTGGGCCGCACCGTAGCGATCAAGATCCTGCGCGCGGACCTCGCGCGCGATCCGTCCTTCCAGACGCGCTTCCGCCGCGAGGCCCAGGCGGCCGCGGGCCTCAACCACCCCAGCATCGTCGCCGTGTACGACACGGGCGAGGACACGATCGTGGGCGCGAACGGCAACCCTCAGGCGGTGCCGTTCATCGTGATGGAGTACGTCGAGGGTCACACCGTCCGCGAGATCCTCAAGGGCGACGTCGCGGCGCCCATCGACGAGGCCGTCGAGATCACCGCGGGAGTGCTCGCGGCCCTCGACTACTCGCACCACGCCGGGCTGGTCCACCGCGACATCAAGCCCGCCAACATCATGCTCACGCCCACGGGCGCGGTGAAGGTCATGGACTTCGGCATCGCGCGTGCGCTCGCCGATGCCGGCCAGACCATGACCCAGACGCAGGCGGTCGTGGGGACGGCGCAGTACCTCTCTCCCGAGCAGGCGCGCGGCGAGAACGTCGACGCCCGGTCGGACCTCTACTCGACCGGCTGCGTGCTCTTCGAGCTGCTGACCGGACGGCCGCCCTTCGTGGGCGACTCGCCGGTCTCCGTGGCGTACCAGCACGTGCGCGAGCCCGCGCCGCGTCCGTCGGAGTTCGCGTCCGACGTGCCAGAAGAGCTCGACCGCGTGGTGCTGCGTGCGCTCAGCAAGAACCGCGACGAGCGCTACTCGAGCGCCCAGGAGTTCCTCGCGGACCTGCGCGCGGTCATGGCGGGAGACGAGATCTCGCCGTCGACCGGGGCGATCGCGCTGGGTTCGGCGGCGCTGGGTTCGGCGGCGCTGGGAGCCGGCGTCGCGGGCGTGGCCGCCGCGGCGGGCGGTCCCGAGACCGGAGCGACCGAGATCATGCCGAGCGCTCCCGTCACAGGCGAGACGGCCGTCATGGAGGGTGGCCCGTGGGCCGCCGTCGGACAGCCGCCGTCGATCTCTCCCCAGGGCGACCCCGTCACCGGAGCGGTCGGCACGCTCGAGGAGGACGAGGACGACGCCGCGGCGCTGCGCAAGCGCCGCATCATCCAGTGGTCGATCCTGGGCGCCGCGCTCCTCGCCGCGATCCTGCTCATCATCGCGCTGTTCATGATGACGCGCGACACACCGGGCGCCGAGCCCAGTCCGTCCGCCGAGACCATCGCCCTCACCAACCTCGCGGGCATGACCCAGGCCGAGGCCGAGGCAGAACTCGAGGCGCTCGGCCTCGAGGGCACCTTCACGCCAGAGGCCTCCGACACGGTCGAAGAGGGGCTCGTCACGCGCACCGATCCGGAGGCGCGCCTCATGGTGCCCGTGGGCTCGACGGTCGAGGTGTTCGTGTCGTCGGGCGCGGACGTCGTCATCGTGCCCGATGTCCGCGGCTTCGAAGAGGACGTGGCCCGTAAGGCGCTCGAGGATGCCGGCCTGCGCGTGGTGCGCACCGACACCGAGGACGACGGCGGAATCGATGCCGGCCGTGCGTCGAGCACGGATCCCGCGGCGAACGAGGAGGTGCCGCGCGATACCGCGGTCACGCTCTACCTGTCGACGGGCGAGGTGGAGCTGCCGAACCTCGTGGGGTCGACCGAGTCGGACGCCCGCGCACAGATCAGCGAGCTGGGGCTCGTGCCCAGCGTCACGTACCGCGAGACCGGCGACGAGCCGGCGGGCCGCGTGCTCAAGCAGGAGCCGGGCGCAGGCAAGGTCGCGCGCGGCTCGACCGTGACGCTCACGGTCGCCGAGGCGCCGTCGACGGTCGCCGTGCCCGACGTCGTGGGACGCTCCGAGGGCGCGGCCCGCAACGACATCACGGGCCAGGGCCTCGAGGTGGGCAACGTGTCGACGGACACGTCCGCCGCCGACCCCGACAAGGCGGGCACCGTGAAGTCGACCAACCCGCGCGGCGGCACGCAGGTCACCCCGGGCACGGTCGTCGACCTGGTGCTGTGGTGCGACGTGCGCTCCGTGACGGTCACGCCCGACCCCGAGAACCCCGAGGCCACCGAGCAGCATTTCGAGTGCCGATAGTCACGGTTCAATGACGGCGCCGCCCCCGGGGAATACCCCCGGGGGCGGCGCTGTCTATGCTGGCATGATGATGCCCCTCGCCACCGTCGACGGGGTGCGCGACTTTGTCGTCAGCGGCCTGCCCGCGGTCCAACGCGCCCTCGACGACCACGTCACCCAGGCCATGTCAGAGCTGCCTGCGGCCGGCACCGACTACCGCAACCTGTGGGCGTCGATCGGCGACCAGTACCTGGGCGGCAAGAACCTGCGGCCGTCGCTCACGCTCGCCGCGTATGCGGGGCTGGGCGGCGACGAGCCCGAGGCCGTGGTGCCGGTGGCCGCCGCGATGGAGATGCTCCACACCGCGATGCTCATCCACGACGACATCCTCGATGGCGACGAGGTCAGGCGGGGCCGCCCGAACGTCGCGGGCACGCGCCGGCGCGCGCTCGCCGGCAGCACGCTGGCGCCCGCCCAGGTGGACGCTCACGTGCTGTCCGCCGCACTCCTGGGCGGCGACCTGGCCCTGGCATCGTCCTACGACCTCATCTCGCGCGCGAAGCTTCCCGCGCACCACCGCATCGCGTGTCTCGACCTCGTCACGCGCGCGATCCGCACCACGATCGCAGGCGAACTCCTCGACATGTATGCGGACGTGCTCGCTCCCGAGGACGCGAACTCGCTCCTGGTCGCCGAGCTCAAGACGGCAACCTACTCCGTCGTGGTGCCGATGCTGGCGGGCGCGCAGCTCGCGGGGGCGGACCCCACGATGGTGAGCCACCTCGAGAAGCTGGGCGCGTCGCTCGGGCTGAGCTTCCAGCTGATCGACGACGACCTGGGCGTGTTCGGCGACCCGGCCCTCACCGGCAAGTCCGTCCTGTCGGACCTGCGGGCGGGCAAGCGCACCGAGTTGCTGCGCCTCGGCTTCCAGCAGGCCGATGCCCCCGGCCGTGCGGTGCTCGCCGCCGCGGTGGGCAACTCGCGCCTCGACGACGCGGGAGCGGATCGTGTGCGCGAGGTGCTCATCGAGTCGGGCGCCCGCAAGCGCGCTCTCGCCGTCGCGCGTCAGCACACCAAGGTCGCGCGCCGCATCGCCTCCGAGCGCATCCCGTCGCCGCTGTCGGGCTTCCTGGTCGACCTCATGGACGAGCTGGAGGGGCGCTCGTCGTGAGCCCCTCGCACCGCCAGCCCTCCGATCCATCCCCCTCCCTCGCCCTCTACGACGCGACGGCCCGCGACGCAGCCGCGCGCGTGATCGCGCGCTACTCGACCTCGTTCGGGCTGGGCACGCGGCTGCTGGGCCGCGCGATGCGCGCACACATCGAGGCGATCTACGCGATGGTGCGGGTCGCCGACGAGGTGGTCGACACCTATCGAGGGGACGATGCCGAGGCCCAGTTGGAGAGGTTCGTCGCCGAGGTGCACGCGGCGATGGACGGCGGCTTCAGCACGGACCTGGTCGCCCACGCGTTCGGACTCACCGCGCGCGAGGTGGGGATCACGCGCGAACAGACCGAGCCGTTCTTCGCGTCGATGCGCATGGACCTCACGCGGACGGTCCACACGCGGGACTCGCTCGCCGCGTACATCTTCGGCTCCGCCGAGGTCGTGGGGGAGATGTGCCTCGCGGTCTTCGTCAACACGGGACACGGCCCCCGTCCGCTGGATCCCGACGTGCGTGCCGGCGCGCGGCGCCTGGGCGCCGCCTATCAGAAGGTGAATTTCTTGAGAGACCTCGCAAGCGACACCTCGAACCTAGGCCGGTCGTACTTTCCCGGCGTGACGGCGACGACCCTGACGGATGCGACGCTGGCCGAGCTGGTCGCGGACTGCCGCGCGGACATTCGCGCGGCGGAGGCGACGCTGCCCGCCCTGCCGCGACGCGCGCGCGTCGCCGTGGGCACCACGGTCGACATCTACGCCCGGCTGCTGCGGCAGATCGAGGCCACCCCGGCGCGCGAGCTCGAGCGCCGCCGCGTGCGCGTCGCGGACCCGATCAAGGCCGCCCTCGCGGCACGCAACGCGTGCGGACTGCGCGGGAGGACCGCATGAGCGCCGTGTCGGACGCCGCGCAGCGGGGCAGCACCGCCCGTCCCCGCATCGTCGTGATCGGCGGAGGGGTGTCGGGACTCGCGACCGCGGGGCTGCTCGCGCGCGGCGGCGCCGACGTCACGCTCGTCGAGCGGCACGCGGAGCTCGGCGGGCGGTCGGGGCGCCTCGAGGTCGACGGCCACACGTTCGACACCGGCCCCTCGTGGTATCTCATGCCCGAGGCCTTCGCGCAGTACTTCGCGCTCATGGGCAGGGACGTCGACGTCGAGCTCGACCTCATCGAGCTCGACCCGCGCTACCGCGTGTTCTTCGAGGGCGCCGAGCCCGACGGCATCGCGGAGGTGCTCGACGTGAGCGCCGACTCCGAGGAGAACTGGCGCCGCTTCGACGCGATGAGCCCCGGCGAGGGCGACGCGATGCGCGCGTACGCGAAGGACGCGGGCGAGTTCTACCGGATCGCGCTCGACCGCTTCCTCTACACGACCTTCGAGAGGCCGCTCGCGGTGCTCAACGCTGGCGTGATCCGGCGGATGACCACGCTCGTGCCGCTGCTCGTGCAGTCGCTGGGAGGGCGCATTGCGGCACGCGTGCGCGACCCGCGGCTGCGGCAGGTGCTGGGCTTCCACGCGGTCTTCCTCGGCTCCGCGCCCTCGCGCGTGCCGTCGCTGTTCTCCCTCATGAGCCACTTGGACCTCACGGACGGCGTGCGCTACCCGCGCGGCGGCATGTTCGCGATCATCGAGGCGCTCGCGCGGATCGCGCGCGAGGAGGGCGCGGAGCTGCGCACCTCCGCCCCCGTGGCGCGCATCCTCGTCGACGACCGCGGCCTCGCGACGGGCGTCGAGCTCGAGTCGGGCGAGGTGATTCGTGCCGACTCCGTGGTGTCGGGCGCGGACCTCCACCACACCGAGACCACGCTGGTCCCCGAGAGGTGGCGCGCCCACCCGGAGCGCCGCTGGCACCGTCGCAAGCCCGGCGTAAGCACGCTCCTCGCGATGGTGGAGGTCGACGGAGAGGTGCCCGAGCTCGCGCACCACAGCCTGTTCTTCTCGCGCGATTGGGACGCCAACTTCGAGGCCATCATGGGACGCCGCCTGCCTCCCGTGCCAGCCTCGGTCTACGTGTCCCGCGTGGGCGCGACGGATCCGAGCGTGTCTCCCGCCGGCAAGGACTCCCTGTTCTTCCTGGTGCCGTTCCCCGCCGACACGGCCCTGGGTGCGACCGAGCCCTCGCGCGAGCGTCTCGAGGAGGTGGCACGCGCGTACATCGCACAGGTGGGCGCATGGGCCGGCGTCGAGGACCTCCCCGGCCGATCGCGCGTGCTCTCGCTCACGACCCCGGCCGACTTCGAGGGGCGCCTGGGTGCCTGGCAGGGCGGCGCGCTCGGCCTTGAGCACACGCTGCTCCAGTCCGCGATGTTCCGCCCCGCCAACGTCTCCTCACGCATCCCCAACCTGCTGTACGTGGGGGCCTCGACCACCCCAGGCATCGGCGTCCCGCTGTGCCTCATCTCCGCGGAACTGGTGGCCAAGCGCCTGCTGGGCGCCACGGACGCGGGACCGCTGCCCACGCCTGCGCCGCGCGGCTTCCTGGGCCGCTCGCGCGCACGCGGCGTGCTGGGCAACCTCGCGCGACGGGCGCGCGCATGACCCACGCGTTCTATCTGATCGCGCTGGTGGTGTCGATCGCGGGACTCGTCACGCTCGATGCGCGCTACCGGATCGCGATCTTCGACCGGCCGCGCCCCGCCCTCCTCACGCTCGCGATCGGGGTCGCGTTCTTCCTGGTGTGGGACGCGATCGGGGTGGGCCTCGGAATCTTCTTCGTGGGCGAGGCGCCGTATCAGACGGGCATCATGCTCGCGCCGGAGATCCCTCTCGAGGAGCTGTTCTTCCTCATCCTGCTCGTGTACCAGACGCTGCTGCTGTGGCGCTGGTTCGACGGGCGCCGCGCTCAGGCGGGAGCCGTGGCATGACGTACGTGGTGCTCTCGCTTGCGGTGCTGGCGATCGTGGCGGCGGTGACCGTGCCCACGCTGCGCCGGCTTCCCGCGCGCCCGATCCTCCTCACCGGCCTGGTGCTGATCGCGCTGACCGCGGTGTTCGACAACCTCATCGTGGGACTGGGGATCGTGGCCTACGACCCCGACAAGATCTCGGGACTACGGCTGCTGCACGCCCCGATCGAGGACTTCGCGTACAGCCTGGGCGCGATCATGCTGGTCCCCGCCCTGTGGACCTGGCTCGCCCGCCCCTCGCACCCCTCCGGCCCCTCCTCGCCATCCACCGTTCGGGACACTCAGGACTCGTCAACCCCGCCCACTGGGCCCTCTCGGGACACTCAGGACTCATGACCACCCTCGCCAGCATCGTCAAGGCCTCTCGCCCCGTCTCGTGGATCAACACCGCCTTCCCCTTCGCGGCCGCGTATCTGCTCGTCACCCGCGAGGTCGACGCGGTCCTCGTGGTGGGCACGCTGTTCTTCCTCGTCCCGTACAACCTGCTGATGTACGGCATCAACGACGTCTTCGACTACGAGTCGGACCTCGCCAACCCCCGCAAGGGCGGCATCGAGGGCGACGTGATTCGCGACCGCGAGCGCGCACGGCGGGTGCATCGCGCGATCCTGTGGGCCTGCGCGATCACGGTGCTTCCTCCCCTGGCGTGGCTGCTGACGCAGGGCACGGTCGCGGCCGGCGTGACGCTGCTGCTGGTGCTCTTCGGCGTCGTCGCCTACTCCGCGCCGGGTCTGCGCTTCAAGGAGCGCCCCTTCCTCGACTCGCTGACCTCGGCGTTGCACTTCTGCGGCCCGCTGCTCTACGGCCTGGTGATCGCGGGAGCCTCGCTCACCGCGCGCGACACGTGGCCCGTGTGGGTGGCGTTCATCCTGTGGGGCATGGCGAGTCACGCCTTCGGGGCCGTGCAGGACGTGCGCGCGGACCGCGAGGGCGGGATCGGGTCGGTCGCGACGGTGATCGGGGCGCGCGCCACCGTAGGGGTCGCGTTGGCGCTCTACGTAGCATCGTCCCTGGTGCTGCTGCTGCTCCCGTGGCCTGGAGTGCTCGCGGCGGTGCTCCCGCTCGTGTACGTGGCGTCGGTCGCGCGGTTCGTGCGCGTCACGGATGACACCTGTGAGGACGCCAATCGCGGCTGGCGCACGTTCCTGTGGCTCAATCAGCCGGTGGGCTTCGCCGTGACGATGCTCGTGATCGCGGTCTGGAGAGACTGGCTCTAGGCCCGTCGGGCGCCGCGGGGAAGCGCGCCACGGAGTCCTAGCGGCGCACGAGCGGCGACAGGCCGGCCGAGCGGCCCTCGGGATCCGGCATCCCACACACCTCGAGCCAGTTCGCGAGCAGGCGGTGCCCGCCCTCGGTCAGCACCGACTCGGGATGGAACTGCACGCCATGAAGCGGCAACGAGCGGTGCCGCAGTCCCATGATGATCCCGTTGGCAGTCGACGCCGTGACCTCGAGTTCATCAGGCACGGTCGGGTTCTCCACGGCCAGCGAGTGGTAGCGCGTCGCGGTGAACGGCGATGGCAGCCCGGCGAGCACTGACTCGCCCCCGTGCGCCACCGAGGACGTCTTGCCGTGCATGAGCTCCGGCGCGTGCGAGACCACGCCACCGAAGACCTCCGCGAGCGCCTGGTGACCCAGGCAGATGCCCAGCATCGGGGTTCCGGTCTCCGCGCACTGGCGAATGACGTCCATCGACGCGCCGGCCTCGGCGGGCGTCCCGGGACCGGGGGAGATGAGCACCCCGTCGTAGTCGGCGATCGCGCCCGCGGTACCCACGGCATCGTTCCTCACGACCACCGTCTCCGCGCCCATCTGACGCAGATAGCCCACGATCGTGTAGACGAAAGAGTCGTAGTTGTCGACCACCAGGATCCGTGTCACGGCGCCGCCTCCACATTCGTCTCTTGGATGTCGAACGTGACGGAGAACCACGGGAACACCCACTGGAACAGCACTCCAACCACCGCGGTGATCACCAGGAGAAGGATCACGAGCCGGACCCATGCCGGCCCGGGAAGCACGCGCCACACCCAAGGGAAGATCATGGCTGGGATACCTCCTCGAGGATCTCGGCGGGAACGGCGTCGCCCACGGGCGCCCAGTACTCGAGCTCTCCGTGCACGATGAACCGCTCCGCCGCGGAGAACATCGGGTGGCACGTCGTGAGGGTGATGTAGTGGCCGTCGGGAGCGGCGCCCGGCTGCCCTGGGACGGGGGCAATCACCTCGACCTGGTGCGGCAGGACGATGCTGTCGTCCGTGACGCGGTAGACGTACCAGGCCTCTTGGGTCTGGACCACGAGGGCGTCGCCGTGTTCGAGCTCGGCGATCCTGTTGAAGGGCTTGCCGTACGTGGTGCGGTGCGCGCTGATCGCGAAGTTGCCCAGCTCTCCCGGCATACCCGTGCCCGGGTAGTGGCCGATGCCCAGGACGTCGAGCACCTCGCGGCGCGTCACGCCCTCCGAGATGGGCTTGACGTAGTCGGTGCCCCACCGCGGCACGTACAGCGTCGCGAACGTCGTGCGGAACTCGGGCTCCTCCATGACGGGCGCGGTGTCGGGAGACTGCTTGTCGGCATCGGCGATCACCAGCGGGCCGGCCGGCTCGGCAGCGTCACCCGGCTCCTCCGCCTCGATCTCCCCCGTATACGCCCAGTCGAGCGTCTCGAGGACCTCCTGCTGCTCGCGCGCCGCGGTGACGTCCGTGTAGAACAGCTGCCACACCACGTAGAGCCCGACCACGGCGCCGGCGAGGATCAGCAGCTCACCCACGAGGGAGACGAGGCGCGCGCCGATCCCTGGACGGCGGGCGGCGGCGGGCGCCGCGACTGCCGCGGAGCCAGGGGGGCTCCGGCGTCGGCGGGGCTGTGGGGAGGCGCGGTCATGAGGAGTCCAGTCTACGGGAGGCCACGCAGGGCGCGGAATCCCTGACTCTCGCGCGCGCTCGGTACCCTAGGACCCTGACCTCGCGCGCTCGGGCGCAAGGCCACGACGTACGGAGTGATAGTGGCAGTCTCGAAGAAGCGCGACGACAAGGCCGTCAAGGCGTTCAAGGCCCCCGCAACCTGGGCAAGCCCAGCAACGACAACCCCAAGTGGCTGCTGCCTGTCGCGCTCACGGCGCTGGCGTTGGGCCCCACCTGGATCGTCGTCTACTACGTGTCCAAGGCGAACTACCCGATCCCGGGGATCGGCGACTGGAACCTTGCGGTCGGATTCGTCTTCATGGCCGCCGGAATGGTGCTGCTGACCCGCTGGAAGTGACCCCACCCGCGGGCGTTGTCCCCAGGTTCCTCCACACCGGTGGAGAAACCACACGGGTGTAGTTATCCCCCGCTGTGCACAAGATTGGGGATAACTACACCGGTGTCATTCACAGCTGTGGACGATGCCGGGGAGAGCGGTCCGGGCGCGTCGCCGTCGCGGTGGGGGTCCGCCGTCGCGGCCCGCGAGTGGGGGTGGCCTCAGGGCCGGCGATCCACCCAGCGCAGCATCGCGAGCATCGTCGCCGCACCGGCGAGCGCGCCGCCCAGGTGGCCCTGCCACGAGATGCCGGGCACCACGAAGCCCACGACGAGCCACAGTCCGGCCGTGGTGAGCAGCGACCGGTAGTCGAGCTTGAGCTTGAAGAGCACCACGGCGAACGCGGCGATGAGGCCGAAGATCGCTCCCGAGGCGCCGCCGTGAAGTGCGACCGACGGGGCGATGAGAGCGGCGACCAGTGAGCCGCCCAGCAGCGAGGCGACGTAGAGCAGCACGAAGCGCGCGCGGCCAAGTATGGGCTCAAGCTGCGTACCAAACTGGAAGAGCACCAGCATGTTCATGCCGAGGTGCAGCAGACCAAAGTGCACAAAGCCCGCGGAGATCCAGCGGTACCACTCGGTGCCCACGTTGGAGTACATGGCCACCTCGGCGGGGCCGACTCCGGTCCACAGCCCCCAGGCGTCCTGCCACGCCTCGGTTCCGAGCACGAACGTGCCAAAGAGGAACGCGAGCACGTTCGCGGCGATGAGGCCGTAGGTCACATACGGGGTCCCCATCGCGCTGGTGAAGCCAAGGCGATTGCGCAGGGGACGCGCGGCGGACTGCGCCTCGCGGACGCAGTCGACGCACTGGATGCCCACCGCGGCCGGCCGCTGGCACTCCGGGCACGCGGGACGTTCGCAACGCTGACAGCGCACGTACGAGACGCGTTCGGGGTGTCGCGAACAGACCGGCGGCGCGGCGGGCTCCGAGCTCACGTGTTACTCGGCGATGGTGACGCCGGTGATCATCACGTCCTCGAGCGGGCGGTCGCGGCCGTCCGTCGGGGTCGCGGCGATCGCGTCGACCACGGCGCGGGACTCGTCGTCCGCGACCTTGCCGAAGATGGTGTGCTTGCCGTTGAGCCAGCTGGGCTGGTCCACGGTGATGAAGAACTGCGAGCCGTTGGTGCCGCCGGGACGCCCGGTGATGGGGTTGAGACGCTGGCCCGCGTTCGCCATCGCGAGCAGGTAGGGCTCGTCGAAGCGCAGCTCGGGGTGGATCTCGTCGTCGAAGTTGTAGCCGGGGCCGCCGGTGCCGGTGCCGAGCGGGCAACCGCCCTGGATCATGAAGCCGGAGATGACGCGGTGGAAGACGAGCCCGTCGTAGAACGGGTCGTTGGACTTTTCGCCGGTCTCGGGGTTCTTCCACTCCTTCTCGCCGGTGGCGAGGCCCACGAAGTTCTTGACTGTCTGAGGGGCGTGGTTGGGGAAGAGCTCGATGCGAATGTCGCCTGCGGTGGTCTGAAGAGTTGCGATCATGCTGGCCATTGTTCCATGGGCCTCGCTACCGCGCGCCGCAAGTGGCACGATGGATGGAAGAGTTTGCCCTGGGATTCGGTTGTCACCCCGGGGAGGCAGTGTCCCCCACCGACGACGAGGAGCTGAGCATGAAGAAGGTCGATATCCAGGACTTCGACGCCGACAAGGCGCGCGCACAGGCCGCGGACGCCGCCAAGGCGGCCCGCGAGGCTGCTCGTGAGGCATCCGTCGCCGCTCGCAAGGCCGCGAAGCGTGCCAAGCAGTGGGCCGAGCCCCAGGTCGAGCACGCTCGCGAATGGGCGGGACCGCGCGTCGAGCACGCGGTCGAGTGGGCCACGCCGCGCGTCGAGCAGGCGTATCACGCCGGCGCCCGCAAGGCGAAGCCGTACGTCCACAAGGCGGGCGACAAGGCCAGCGAGTGGACCGATGTCGCGCACGCAGCGATCATCGGCGCGGTGATCCCTGCCGTCATGGCCGCCGTGGACGATGCCGCGCGCACCCCGGAGGAGAAGACGTCCCGCTCGTGGGGGCGCGTGCTGGTTCCCGTCGTGCTTGCCGCGGCCGCAGGCGCCGCTCTCGTGGCATGGGCGCGTCGCGACCCGGGCCGCGACGCGTGGGCCGGCGAGGACGAGCAGTGGGAGTTCGCCGGCGAGGCCGACTTCAAGGACAACCTGCGCCGCGGAGTGAACAAGGCCGTCGACGCCGCCGCGGACGCCGCACGCAAGGCCGCGGATGCCGCGACCGCAGCGGCAAACGCCGCAGCCGAGGCGATCACCACCACGGCCGGTCCCACGGTCGACAAGGTGCGCGAGGCCGCAGGACCCGCCGCGGAGGCCATCAAGGACACGGTCGTGACCGAGGCCAAGAAGGTCGCCGAGGTCGCCGGTCCCGCGCTCACCCAGGTCAAGGACACCGCCGTGGCCGAGGCCAAGCGGGTGCGTGACGCCGCGGACGAGGCTCGTTCCCGCGCCACCGACGAGGTCGTCTCCGTCATGGACGACGCCGAGGACGTCTGGGAGGACGTCGCGGATGACGTCAAGGAGGCCGCGGCCGAGGCCACGGACGCGGCGACGGACGCCGTCAAGGACGCCAAGAAGAAGTAGCACCGCCGCCCGGGGGGCGTCGCGTGGCTCCACTGTCGAGCCGCGCGGCGCCCCTTTCGCGTGGTCGGAAACGCGCGTCCGGGACCTCCGCCTTGACGTTGCCCCGGGCTGGAGGGTTTACCGTCGTGTCATGAACGCCACCTCCGCCCCCACCGTCGAACTCACCGTGTCCGGAATGACCTGCACCGGATGCTCGGGCACCGTGGAGGCCGCCCTGACCGCGCTCCCCGGCGTGCGCGCCGCCTCGGTTGATCACGTGTCGGGCAAGGCGGTGGTGCTCCTCGAGGCCGACGCCGATCCCGAGGCCTTCGCCTTCGACGCCGACGCCGCGGTGCACGACGCCGGCTACACCGTCGAGTCCGCGGATGTCGCGACCGCCGCCGCTGCCGGTGCCGACGCCGGTGAGTCGTGCTGCGGCGGCGGGGGCTGCTGCTAGCCCCCGCTCCTTCCTGCTCCTCTCCCTCGCGGCTCCGCCACACGGTTTCGCGGCTGCGCCACACGGGTCTCGGCGTGTCGCCGGCAAGTCGCGACCGCGGAGGCCGCTGAGGGCCGATGCAGGGCGCGCGTGTGTGGCGGAGCCGCAAGGGTGCGCGGTGTGGCGCAGCCGCAGGACAGCGCGGTGTGGCAGCTTCCGACCCCGTGCGGCGAGCGACGGCTCCGCCACACGGATTCGCGACTCCGCCACACAGGTCTCGGCGTGTCGCCGGCGTGTCGCGCCCGCAGAGGCCACTGAGGGCCGATGCCGGGGCGGCTTGTGTGGCGGAGCCGCAAGGGTGCGCGGTGTGGCGGTGTCGCGCGTCAGACTTAGTGGCAGGGCTGTTAGTTGAGTCCTGAACGGAGAGTCAGTCATGGGAAGACCCCCGCAGATCCCCGCGGAGAAGAAGACCAGGATCGTCCTGGCGGTGCTGGCTGGCGAGCTGTCGATCGCTGAGGCCGCTCGCAAGGAGAAGGTCTCGGAGCAGTCGATCGGGCGGTGGAAGGCCGACTTCCTCGAGGCCGGCAAGAGCGCCCTCACGACAGGCCGCACGGGCCCGTCGACCCGAGAGCAACAGCTTGAGGCTGAGGTCACTGAGCTGACCCAGGCCCTTGGCGAGGCGGCGGTCGAGATCCGGGTGTGGAGGAAGTCCGCCGAGGGCCGCTTGGGCCCTTCACGGACCTCGAGATGATCCGCGTGGAGGCGGGCATGTCGACCTCGAGGTTCTGCGAGATCTTCGACATGCCCGAGCGGACGTGGCGGCGATGGCAGGCCCGTGCGCGTGCAGGCGAGATGGTGAAGGGTCCGTGGCCGCAGCCGGCCCGCACGATGGTGCGCGAGCACGTCGTGACTCACGCGACCGCGCACCCGGCGTGGGGGCATCGCAAGATCTGGGCGCTGGTGCGCCACGACGGCGTGCGCACGTCCGAGGCGACCGTGTTGCGCACGCTGCGCGACGAGGGACTGCTGCTGCCGGCCCACTATCAGCGTGAACGCAAGCAGCTCGCACAGCGGCGCAAGGCGGCGTTCGCGACCGATCCCACGGGTCCGAACCAGGTGTGGCAGCTGGACTTCAGCGAGTTCGAGACCACCGCGGGCGGCACCTGGCGCATCGCCGCATGCAGGGACTACTGGTCCACGTTCGAGTTCGACGCTCACGTGTCACCAACCGCGAACATGTTCGACGCGATCGCCGCGGTCGAGAAGGCCCTGGCCGAGGCCGAGTGGATGTTGGGTCGACCCCTGCGGGACATGGCGGTGGAGGACCGCGAGACGGGTCTGCTGACTCCGGTGGTGACGATCGTGACGGACAACGGCGGCCCGTTCCGTTCCTTCACGTTCGAGGCGTTCATCGCCGCCCATCCTGAGCTGCGACACGTCCGCACTCGCGTCCGCACGCCCGGCCAGAACGGCTCGCGTGAGCGTGGCTTCGGGTCGATGAAGTACGAGTGGCTGTACCGCCACGAGATCGATGACGCCCTGGACCTCGTCGCGCAGATCGAGGCGTATCGCGCCGATTACAACCACGTGCGACCTCATGAGGCGATCGCCTGGAACAGACCCGCCGAGGTCCACCAGGGGCTGGCCGACCCGACCATCCCCACCTTTGAAGCCGAAGAAATCCTGCCAACAACTTGACGCGGGACACCGACGATACCGACGAGTGGGTCCATCACGGCTGCGACGTGAATGTCTTTGTGGGTGTCGACACCCACGACGACGTGCCTGGACCGCGGCTGTTCCGGTGACTCCATTTCTGTCCTCCTCAATGCGAGCTAGCGTGGGATACACGCTGTCGCCGGCGGGTGGACAGGACTGTCACGGGGACGCTTCGAGGTGTTGCTCCATGCTCCTATCAGGTCACACCCGTCCGGCGGCAGCGCTTGCTGCGTGCCCGGCCGGGCGGTCGACAGATCAACGCAAAGACACCACTCGGGTCAGTCGCCAGCAAGGGTCAGACCGCGTCGGCCAGGACTTCCCCATCCTCGCTGGACGGGACCAGAACAGCCTGACAGTCGCCCGCAGCACCGACGCGGCCCATCGAGCCGACCATGCCGTGACGGTTCAGCGCCTTGGCCATCTTCCTCGAACGAAACTGGCTACCGCGGTCGGCATGCAGGATGCAGCCGGCGACGTCACCGCGTGTTGCGACGGCGATCTTGAGGGCATCGACGGCGAGTTCGGCGGGCATCCGATCGGCGATCGAGTAGCCCACGATCCGGCCCGAGAAGACGTCTTTGATCGCACAGCAGTACAACTTGCCTTCAGCCGTCCAGTGTTCCGTGATGTCGGTCAGCCACACCCGGTTGGGTGCGTCCGCGGTGAAGACCCGCTGCACGAGGTCGTCGAACACGGGCGGGCCGGAGCGTTTGCCCTTGCCGCGCCTTCGTCGCTGCGCCGCCGACGTGATGCCCGACTGGGAGCACAGCTTCCATGCCGTCCGTCGGCTCATCCGCCAGCCGGCACTGCTGGCCTCACCAGCCAGGAACCGGTAGCCGAACGTCGGATCGTCCGTGTGGGCGTCCCACAGGGCGTTGACGCGGTGAGCCTGTACCCACTCGGAATCGGTCACGGGATTGGCCAGCCACCGGTAGTACGGCTGGCGAGCGAGCTTGAGGACCCGGCACGTCACCGCAACGGGGATCCCGTCGGCGGCGAGCTCTTTCACGAGCGGGTAGAACCTTTTCCCGGCAGCTGCGCCTGGGACAGGTAGGCGGCCGCGCGTCGCAGCACTTCGTTCTCCTGCTCAAGGAGCTTGATGCGCTTCTTCAGTTCACGGGTCTGGGCCGCATCGGCGGCCGTCAGGCCGCTCTTACGGCCAGTCTCGACATCATCGGAGCGCAACCAGTTCTGCAGGCATGTCTGGGAGATCCCGAAGTCGTGGGCGATCTGCTTGATCGTCACGCCAGCCTCACGGCGACGAGCGACAGCAATCACATCATCACGGAACTCTTTGGGGTAGGGCTTGAGCACAGGTCACATCCTTCCAGCAGCACCATCCGGCACCACAGATCAGATGTCACCTAACCGTTCACCACGCCCAAGGCGGTGGCGATCACCCCGGTGACGGGCATCCGCGCGATCCCGCCGCGCCCGACCCTGGTGGCCGCGACCCGTTCCTCCAGCATGGTCATCGTGTCGCGCATCGCCGTGTGATGGGCCTGCGCAATCAGCGATTGCGTCCCGGCATCGGCGACACCCCACACTGCGCTCAGCGACTTCGGCGGTGAGAACGTCAGATCGAAGCCTGCAACCGCGGTGCGCGACTTCTTCGCAACCTCCTCCTCACGGATGCGTTCGATGGCGTCCTGCCGTTGCGCGCCGGTCAACGACGAATCCAGCCGTGCAACCCTCGCTGCAATCCGCTCGCGCGGGGGTCGCAACCGCGGATATGGCGACCCGAGCTTCTCCCCGGTCACTGGATGGACACCCTCGCCGAGCAGCCGGGCGAGGTGCTCCTCGGTCACAGTGTCGCCGTCCGCGAGGGCCGGACCCTGGCCGGTGTCGAGGCTGGACAGGCCCGTGCCAAGCCACGTTCCTGGAGGGCAGCCGGACTCGGTGTAGTAGCGGGTCAGAGGGGTGCCCATGTCCCGCTCGCCGTCGCCCGCGGCGACCGACTTCAACAGGTATTCGTACCCGCGGCCCGACGACATCACGCGGATCGTCATCACCACGGCCGACCCCTTCCGAGACGATCTCGGAAGGGGCCGCCTCAGCGGTCAGGTGCGCCCGGCACGCCCGCTCTGCACCCTTGGTGCCAACCGTGTGGGGGAACCTCAGGACTCGGATCCGGCCTGCAACGTCAAGCACCCCCGCGAACCTGACTTGTCCTGTCTGACCTCACGGAGCCGGGGGCCCCGCCGGCTACGTCCTCTCCGGCCTACCGCATGGGCTCCCTCGCGTGTCTCTCGTGAACGGCGTGGGTGCTCGTGACCGGTCCTCTCTCAGGTGCTGGCGCCCCTCGGGGCTTTTCGCCCGGACCGCTATGAAGGGCCGGCTGCGCTTCTATAGGGGCCGCTGGAGAGTCCGGTGTCCTGTGAACTGCTCCGGCGCACGAAGGCAGTGGGAGACGATCCCGGTTCTGCGCAGCCAGACGGCCGACGCTGTTGCTGGCACTGCCGATCTTGATCGGACCTTCATGGTTCGACGATCGGGCATTGACCCCGACACACGAGACTGAAGGCTCGATGTCTGCGACGGGTGGTGACAGCTCGATCGTGACGACTTCTGGTGGAAGCCGCATGCACAGGATGAGGAGCGAGATCTTTTGAGTACGAAGACGAAGTTGACGGCCGTAGTCGGGGCAGCGACGCTGGCGATTGTGCTGGCGGCCTGCGGGTCGCAGTCTGAACCATCCGGGGCCGAGGAGTCGCCGACTGCGGACTCGACTCAGACCGGTACAGCGGTCGAGCACAACGAGGCCGATACCGAGTTCGTGCAGATGATGATCGTCCATCACGAGGGCGCGATCGAGATGGCCGACCTCATCGTGGAGCGGGCCAGCACCGAGCAGGTGCGCGAACTGGGTGAGCGGGTCCGCGATGCCCAAGGTCCTGAGATCGAGCAGATGACCGGCTGGCTGGAGTCCTGGGGCGAGGAGCTGCCCTCCGACATGGACCACGGCGGGATGGACCACGGCGGCATGGACATGGGAGGCATGGATCAGCAGCAGGCGATGGAGGCCCTGGGGAACGCCGACGGCGCCGAGGTTGACCAGCTGTTCCTGGAGCTGATGATCGAGCACCACCGCGGGGCCATCGAGATGGCACAGGATCAGATCGACAACGGTCAGAACACGGACGCGATCGCTCTGGCCGAGGACATCATCGCGGCACAGGAAGCGGAGATCGCTGAGATGGAGCAGATGCTCGAGGGATCTTGACTGTAGCACCCTGTCGCAACGTTGCCGGTGCATCGCAGCGTGACGTGCTTCATCGAATGTTGATCGAACCCCGACCGGTTGCGTGGAACGCGGGGACGAACATGGGCCCGACCGCAAGTTCGCGCGCCGGTGCGAGAAGGTCGAGACGAGATCGGAGGGCCCCGTGAGTCCAGCAAGTACGACCGTGCCACGCGTCACCGTGGTGTCGGCACCAGCGTGCCACTTCTGCGAGGACGCCGACCAGGCTCTGGCGAAACTGGAGGGTGAGTTCGTGATTGCTGTCGAGCACGTCGCGCTCGACAGTGACGCCGACGAGCTGCTCGACATCGCCCTCGACAACCTCTAGCCCACCCACCCCCGCTCACCGACACCCCGATGGAGGACACGATGACCACCTGTTGCCGCGAGAACTCGCCTGACCGAACGCCCGCCGCGGACCGGCAGTGCTGCGGTGCCCACGCCGCCACGCAGTCGCCCACCGGCCAGGACGCCTGCTGCATGACGCCCGACGGCTCGGAGCGCCTCAGCGAAGCCTCCGACCGAGCGACCTAACCGGCGGCAGCCTCACCACAGGAGCACATGATGCGACCGATCCTCTTCTCCGTCCTCGGCCTGGACATCCAGACCTACGGTGTCAGCAAGGCGTTGGCGGCGCTGCTCGGCGCCTTCCTGCTCGGACGTGCCTTCGAGCGCCTCGGCCTGAAGAAGGATGACGCTCACGCACTGGTCCTCTGGGCGACGGTCTGGGGGTTCGTGGGTGCGAAGATCTACCACCTGCTCGAGAACCTGCCGAATCTCACCTGGCATCATCTGGGCGGAACCGGGTTCACCTGGTACGGCGGACTGCTGGCTGGTGTCGCCTCCGCGCTCATCGTCATCCGCCGTAGGCGCCTGCCCGTCGCTGCTGTCGCCGATGCGGCCGCCATCCCGTTGACCCTGGCCTACGGTGTCGGCCGTCTCGGGTGCTG
Organism: Demequina sediminis; assembly: GCF_030296675.1. Classification (GTDB taxonomy): domain Bacteria; phylum Actinomycetota; class Actinomycetes; order Actinomycetales; family Demequinaceae; genus Demequina; species Demequina sediminis. Next base: position 2,041,269 of record NZ_AP027736.1, read on the forward strand.
GTTCTCTGGTGACGGCACCTACGGCAGGCCCACCACACTTCCGTGGGGCATGACGGTCTCCGACGGTGCGGTTCCGACCGACGTGCCCGTCCACCCCACGCCCCTCTACGAAGCTCTCGCGGCGGTTCTGATCGCGGCTGTGCTGTGGAGGCTGGCCCGCCGTCAACGGCCACCCCTGACGATCTTCGCCGGCTACATGATCCTCAGCGGTGGTGCCCGGTTCGCAGTCGAGTTCCTGCGCATCAACGACCCGGCGCTCTTGGGCCTGACCCAGCCACAGCTGTGGTCGATCGCCAGCGTGCTCGCCGGTGCCGTCCTGATCGCCATTGTCCGCCGACGCAACCCGCAGGACATCGACGCATCACCTGTGGCAGCGCCCGGTCGCTCACTCGCGCCAGGAGATCTCTCGTCCTCGACCCCCTCCTGACCCGGCAGAGATGCTCCGCCAGACGAGAAGTTCTCAGGACGGGAGCACGTCCACGCGGCGCGCGGTGCAAGCCCGGAGCGCCGCCCGAGACCCGCACGTCGCAGTCACGCCGTCGCTGTTTCCCACCCATGGCGCCTACGAGGAAGGTCGCGCTGACTGCCCTTTGCGGGGGTGAGCAGACACACTGGAGTCATGAGTACCTCCCCTTCCTCCGGTCGCCGTGCCCTGGTTGTCGACGATGAGCAGGCACTGGCGCGTGTGCTGGCCGGCTATCTGGAACGGGACGGTTTCGAGGTCGACCTCGCCTTCGACGGGCACTCCGCGGTGGAGCTGGCCCGGCAGGGCGACCCGGTGGTGGTCGTGCTCGACCTGGGCCTGCCGGGCATGGATGGGATAGAGGTTTGCCGGCAGGTCCGCACCTTCTCGGACTGCTACATCCTCATGCTCACCGCACGTGCCGAGGAGATCGACACGTTGATCGGGCTGTCGGTCGGGGCCGATGACTACATGACCAAACCGTTCAGCACCCGCGAGCTCATCGCCCGGATCGGCGTCATGCTGCGACGACCCCGCGGCACAGGACCCCAAGACGCCGCCCACGAGCCCCTGAGGTTCGGCGCGTTGAGTATTGACGTGCTGGGACGCGAGGTGCATCTCGACGGCGAGCCGGTGGCGTTGACGCGTACGGAGTTCGACGTGCTGGCCGCACTGGCGGCCAATCCCCGGCAGGTGTTCACGCGCCAAGCGTTGATCAACGTGGTGTGGGGTGGGGACTGGGTGGGCGATGAGCATCTGGTGGACGTGCACATCCTGCACATTCGCCAGAAGCTCGCCGACAGCGCCACGGAACAGAAGTACGTCCGCACGATGCGCGGCGTCGGGTACCGGATGGGCACCGGCCAGTAAGCGCTCGAGAGACTTCGGGGCGCGCACGTGGGATCGCTGTGCGCCTGATCATCGCGATGGCCCTGGTGATCCTCGCCGGGGGAATCACGGCTCTGCTGGTCGCGGCTCTGGTGGGCCCGGTGTTCTTCCACCGCCACCTGATCGAGGTGGAGAACTCTCCCGGGACGACCTTCGAGCACGCCGAAGCCGCTTTCATCTCGGCCAGCACGCTGACCCTCGCCATCGCCCTGGGGGCCTCCGTGGTGACATCGCTGGCCGCCAGCCTGATCCTGGCCCGCCGGATCGGCACCTCGCTGGGCACCATGTCCACCGCCGCCGCGCAGGTCGCCGCAGGGCGGTTCGAGGCCCGCGTCGCACAGCCAAGGGTCGGTGCGGAGTTCGATGAGCTGGCCGACGCCTTCAACGATATGGCCGCCCACCTCGATCACGACGAGGACCTACGACGCCGACTGATGGCCGACGTCGACCACGAGCTACGCACCCCGGTCACCACAATCTCCGCCACCGTGGACGCCCTGGAGGACGGGGTGCAGGAGCTGAGCCCGCAGACCGTCGAGGTCCTGCGCACCCAGGCCTCACGCCTGACTCGCCTGGCCGCCGACCTCGCCGCCGTCACCCGGGCCGAGACCGGCGACCTGCACCTGGACCGGCAGCCGGTAGCGCCGGAAGAGTTGCTGGAGGTGGCCGCGCAGTCCGCCCGCGACCGGTATGCCGCCACCGGCGTCACCCTGGTCGTCGAAGCTGGCCCACACCTGCCCGTGGTGTCGGTGGACGCCGACCGGTTCGGGCAGGTCCTGGCCAACCTGCTGGACAACGCGCTACGCCACACCCCCAACGGCGGCCGGGTCACCCTGGGCGCGAGCCGCCACGGCGCCGGTGTGCGGCTGGTGGTGACCGATACCGGCGAGGGCATCGACCCCGTCCATCTGCCCCACCTGTTCGAGCGCTTCTACCGCGTCGACACCGCCCGCGACCGAGACCACGGCGGCTCAGGTATCGGACTCAGCATCACCCGGGCGCTCGTACACGCCCACGGCGGCACGATCACCGCCCACAGCGCCGGCACCGGCACCGGCACCAGGTTCGTCATCGACCTCCCCGCAGCGGCAGCGACCACCGCCGCGAGCGATCGGTACGCCGCCGATCTTCAGTGAGACTTCATAGAGCGACCGTCTCTTCTTGATCCACCTGGCCCAGGCTGGAAGCAAGCCACCGGTGGGGACCCACCGGGGTCAGGGCAAGGAGACCGTGATGGGCCTGTGGTGCAACCAGATGGGCGTGGGCGGCTGGGTCGCGATGATCGCGCTGTGGGTCGCTGTGTTGGCCGTGGTCATCTGGGCGGTGTGCCGGATGTTCCCCACCCCCATCAGCGGGCCGACCGCGACGTCGACCCGCAGGCGCTCCTAGATGCCCGCCTCGCCTCGGGCGAGGTGGACCCCGAGACCTACCGGACACTGCAGTCCCACCTCGCCTACTCCCCCCACTTGGCCGACCCTGAGCCGGTCACGACGAAAGGACCACGATGAAGCACCACCTCAAGCACATGGCCATCGGCGCGGTCGTCATCCTCGCCGTCCTGCTGGCTTTCGGCGTCGATCTCGGCCAGGCGTTGCCGTACGCGATCCTGCTGGCCTGCCCCTTGGGGATGGTCGCGATGATGTTCTTCATGAACCGACAAGGCGGTCACAACCACGGCGGCTCCACGGGCCAGGACGCGGGGCACGAGCACACCACGCCGACCCGTGAGGATCACGAACGCATCCCCTGAGGCCATCCCGCGAGCCGTCGGCCCTTCCGTTCCGGCCGGCGCGGGCGTAGCCGCTGACCCCCTGCAGCGCGCACGCCCGCGCCGGCCTCGTCATTCCTTCAGAACGCGCAACGCATGTCCCGCAGATCCGTCGCCTTCATCGAATCTCCATCGATCTGTTAGGGCAGCGCAGGGTCTACGCGCTTACCGTCATAGATACCCCCACCGGGCATCCGAGGGGTTCGAGCCATCTGGCCCAACAGGAAGGAACGACGTCATGGGAACCCTCGCCACGCTGGCCGCGGCCCTACTGCTGACGGCCCTGATCGGCTGGTACTTCTTCGGCCCGAAGAAGTCCCGGCGCGCCCAGGTCGACGGTGGCGTGCAGGTCGTGACCGTCTCGGTCAAGGGCGGCTACAGCCCCGACGTCGTCGAGGTCGTCCAGGGCGTCCCGGTGCGGATGGTCTTCGACCGTCAGGAGTCCGGGGACTGCTCCTCCCGGGTGGTCTTCCCCGACTTCAAGGTCAACCAGTCCCTTCCCGCCTATGCGACCACGGCGGTGGACTTCACCCCCAGGAGATCGGTGAGTACGGCTTCGCCTGCGGGATGAACATGCTGCACGGCAAGGTCCGCGTGGTCCCGGGCGCCGCCAGCGCTGTTGGTGCCGACTCGGGTGCCGCGGCATCGTCGAGCGCGCCCGGGAGTGGTGGCGTGATCGCACCCCCGCGCCCGACCGAGGAGACCTCGCCCCTTGCGGGCGGCCCGCACGGCCACGGGGGCGGCGGCAGTGCTGCGGATGTGGTCAGTGGGCCGGTGGCGATGCATGTGGCCGAGGATGAGTCGGTCGATGCGGAGGCCGCCGAGCGCGCGGCCGAGGTCGCCGATCTGCGTCGGCGGGTGATCGTCGGTGCTGTGCTGACTTTCCCGGTGCTGGTGGCGGTGATGGCCCATGAGCTGTTCGGGGCGATGTGGCCTGGGGTGCTGCTGGAGCCGTGGTTGCAGCTGGTGCTGATCGCCCCGGTGATGGTCTACACGGGCTGGCCGATCCACCGCACCGGGTGGCTGGCGCTGTCCCACCGCACCGCCGAGATGAACTCCCTGATCACGCTGGGCACGATCGCGGCGTTCGGGTTCAGCCTGGTGGTGACCTTCGTCCCGGACGTGCTGCCGGCCGATGCCCAAGAGGTCTACTACGAGGCCGTCGGGGTCATCATCACCCTGATCTTGCTGGGCCGGCTGCTGGAGACCAAGGCCAAGGCCGGCACCGGTGAGGCGATCCGCGCCCTGATCGGCCTACAACCGCGCACCGCGCGCGTCATCCGCGGCGGTGAGGAGTTCGAGATCGCCGTCAGCGACGTCCAGGTGGGCGACGTGATCGCGATCCGCCCCGGGGAGAAGCTGCCCGTGGACGGCGAGGTCAGCGAGGGAACCTCGGCCGTGGATGAGTCGATGGTCACCGGCGAACCGATCCCGGTGGTCAAGTCCACCGGGGACACGGTCATCGGTGCCACGATCAACCAGACCGGTGCGTTCCGCTACGTGGCCACCAAGGTCGGGGCGGACACCATGCTCGCCCAGATCATCCGCCTGGTCCGCGAGGCACAAGGATCCAAGGCCCCGATCCAGCGCCTGGTGGACAACGTCTCCAGCTACTTCGTGCCCGCCGTGATCGTGATCGCGGTCTGGACGTTCGCGATCTGGTCGCTGGTCGGCCCACCGCCGGCGGGGATCTTCGCCCTGGTGGCCGCGGTCGCGGTGCTGATCATCGCCTGCCCGTGCGCCTTGGGCCTGGCCACCCCGCTGTCGATCACCGTCGGCACCGGCAAGGGCGCCACCCACGGCATCCTGATCCGTTCCGCCGAGGCACTGGAGACCGCGCACAAGCTCACCACCGTGGTGCTGGACAAGACCGGCACCATCACCAAGGGCGCCCCGTCGCTGACCGACGTGCTGCCCGCCGACGGGTTCGACGACACCGAGCTGCTGGGCCTGGTCGCCGCCGCCGAACGCGACTCTGAGCACCCGCTCGCGGCCGCGATCGTGGCTGGCGCCGCCAGCGCCGGACTCACCCTGAGCGCAACGCAGGACTTCACCTCGATCACCGGCCAGGGCGTGCGCGCCCTCGTCAAGGGCCGCCAGGTCCTGGTCGGCAACAAGCGCCTGCTCACCGGCGCCGGGATCGACCCCACACCCTGACCGGCGACCTCGAACGTCTCGCCCGAGACGGCAAGACCCCCATGCTCGCCGCTGTGGACGGTCGCCCGGCCGGGGTGATCGGCGTGGCCGACACCCTCAAGGACGGCTCCATCGAGGCGATCGCCGCCCTGCACGCACGCGGGCTGGACGTGGTGATGATGACCGGCGACAACCGCGATACCGCAGCGGCCATCGCCCGCCAGGTCGGCATCACCCGTGTCCTGGCCGAGGTCATGCCCGAGCACAAGGCCGCAGAGGTCAAGCGCCTGCAAGCAGGCGGCGGGATCGTGGGGATGGTCGGCGACGGCATCAACGACGCCCCAGCCCTGGCCCAGGCCGATGTCGGCTCAGCCATCGGCACCGGCACCGACGTCGCCATCGAGTCCTCCGATATCACCCTGATCTCGGGGAACCTGTCCGGTCTGGTCACCGCGGTCGACCTCTCCCGGGCCACCATGCGCAACATCCAGCAGAACCTCGGATTCGCCTTCGGCTACAACGCCCTGGGCATCCCCATCGCCGCCGGAGTCCTCTACCCCGCCTTCGGGCTGCTGCTCAGCCCGATCATCGCCGCCCTGGCCATGGCGCTGTCCTCGCTGTCGGTGGTCGCCAACTCCAACCGGCTGCGCCGCTTCACCCCGCACCCGTGCCCGCGGCCATCACAACGCCGTCCACGGCCACCGAACCGGAGGTCGAGGTGGGACACGACCCCAACAACGACGAGATCACCAAGGAAGAGACCGCCATGACCCACCACCACGAGCACGCCTCGCACCACAACGCCACCGTGACCGACCCGGTGTGCGGGATGAGCGTGGACCCGGCCACCGCGGCGGCCACCCGCGAGCACGACGGCGTCACGTTCGCCTTCTGCTCCGCCCACTGCGCCGCCACCTTCGACGCCGACCCCCACCGCTACGGCCACCCGCACCCGGCCCACTAGGACCACCGCCGACCACGCCGTGAAGGCACGCACACCACGACCGACCCGACCCAGGAAGGACCGCCATGATGACTACGGAACCGACCGCGAGGCCCTCGTGCACCGGCTGCACCGGATCGAAGGACAGGTCCGAGGTATCGAGCGCATGGCCACGGAGGACGCCTACTGCATCGACGTCCTGACCCAGGTCGCCGCTGCCTCACGCGCCCTGCAGTCGGTGGCTCTGCTGCTCCTGGATGACCACCTGCGCCACTGCCTCACCGAGGCCGCCCGAGCCGGGCCGAACATGGACGCCGAGGTCACCGAAGCCTCTCAGGCCATCGCACGCCTGGTACGCAGCTAGCGGCCCTGCCCAACCACCAACGCCCCTGACCCGCCGACTCGTTCGGTGGCGCACCGCTGCGGCCTTGAACCGGCCCACGACCACCCATGGAGACCGACATGGCGCACCAGGCACGGATGCGGCACACGCCGCAACCACGGCAGCCGCGACCGCTCCCGCCTCGCGCCCGCGTTCGTCGGCACAAGCGGCAGTGATGGACCGACAGGCCGCCCCGGTCACAGCACGCACCATGCCCGCCGGCACCCGCCGCGGACCGCTGCGCCGGTTCGTGGCGATGGAGAACTCCGGGGCGATCGTCCTCATCGTGGCCACCATCACCGCCATGGCCTGGTCCAACTCCGCCTGGGCCAGTACCTACGAGGCGCTGTGGACCACCCGGCTGGGCATCCAGGTCGGAACCTGGGAGCTGTCCAACAGCCTGCGGGACTGGGTCAACGAAGGACTGATGGCGCTGTTCTTCTTCGTCGCCGGGCTGGAGATCCGCCGCGAGTTCGACATGGGCGAGCTGCGCGAGAGGCGACGTCTGGCGGCCCCGGTGTTCGCCGCGTTGGGCGGCATGGTCGTGCCCGCACTGCTGTACCTGGCCATCAACGCCGGGGCGGACTCGATGCGCGGCTGGGGCATCGTGGTCGGCACCGACACCGCCTTCGCACTCGGTGTCCTGTCGCTCTCGCGTGGGGTGTCCCCGCGCGTGCGCACATTCCTGCTCACTCTGGTGGTCATCGACGACGCGATCGCCCTGACCGTGATCGCCGTCGCCTACACCGACAGCCTGTCCCCACTGTGGCTCCTGATCGCCGTGGCCGCGTTCGGCCTGATCCTCGCCTTGCGTGCCGCCGGTGTCCGTCACCTGTCCGTCTACGCCCTGGTCGCGGTCGGGATGTGGCTGGCAGTGTCAGCCTCGGGGCTGCACGCCACGATCGCCGGGGTCGCCGCCGGGCTCGTGGCCACCGCCTACCCGCCCGGACGCGAAGGGCTGCGCCGGGCCGGGGTGTGGTGGCACCGCTTCCGGATGGCACCCACCCCCGAGCTGGCGCACCGGGCCAGCCGGTCCATGGCCCAAGCCATCTCACCCAACGAGCTGCTGCAACGGATCTTCCACCCCTGGTCCAGCTATCTGATCGTCCCGCTGTTCGCCCTAGCCAACGCCGGCCTGGCCCTGGACGGGGACACGCTCTCGCGCGCGGCCACCTCGCCGATCACCCTCGGGATCATCGTGGGCCTGGTCATCGGCAAGATGATCGGGATCGTCGGCTCCACCTGGCTGGCCTCGCGTCCTGTGTTCGGTGGTTTCCCCATCACCGTCGCCTGGCCCAGCCTGATCGGCGCGAGCGCGGTCGCGGGCATCGGCTTCACCGTCTCCCTGCTGATCGCCGACATCTCCTTCGTCGGGGACCAACTGGAGGAGGCCAAGCTCGGCGTCCTGGTCGGCTCGACGCTGGCCGCCGCTCTGGGCTTCACCGTGTTCCGCGTCGTGGCCGCACTGCCCAGTCACGTGCGCACGGCCGGAGCCGCTCACCTGGCAGCACCGCTGCCCGACCTGGCCGCACCGGTCGAACCCGACATCGATCACGTCCTCGGTGATCCCGACGCCCCGGTGATGCTGGTCTGGTACGCCGACCTGCAATGCCACCACTGCGCGCACGCCACCACCACCATCGACCACCTCCGCGCCCGGTTCGGCGCCGACCTGGCCATCGCACACCGCCACCTGCCGCTGACCGACATCCACGCACACGCCCAGCTCGCCGCTGAGGCAACCGAGGCCGCAGCCTCCCAAGGCCGGTTCCAGGCCATGTGGGACGCCCTGCTGGACCACCAGGATGACCTCTCCCGCGAGCACCTCACGACGATCGCCGCCGGTCTCGGGCTCGACACCGACCAGTTCACCGCCGACCTACGCTCGCGCCGCCACGCCCCGCGCATCGAACGCGACATCACCTCCGCCGACGACTCTGGTGTGATCGGCACCCCCACGTTCTTCATCAACAACCGCCGCTACGACGGCCACCTCGACCTCGCACCCCTGACCGATCTCATCGGCGAGGCCCTGGCCACCGCACCCGACACCCGCCCCCTGGCCCCGCATCCGTATCCGCGTCCGCCCGAGCGCTTCGGGACCAGCCCGGCCGCTCACGTCGACCACGACGGCGGGCACCACGACGCACACGATGCGCCGTGCCCGGCACGGAGGGACTGAACCATGGTCCTGCTGTCTCACCGTCCACCGCGACCCGCCGGCGGCACCACCGCACCACGAGCCGGACGTGCCGCAACACGATCCGCACGCTTGGTCAGCGTGCTGCAGGCCGCCGCCGGTGGTCTGCTGACCGAGACCGCCTTCCCGGACCGGTCATGGTGGCCGATGGCCTTCGTCGGCGTCGCACTCCTCGTACTCGCACTGGACAGGGACTCCCCACGATGGGCTGGGCTGGTCGGCTTCGTGTGGGCGCTGGGCCTGTTCGTCCCGCACCTGTACTGGGCCAACGAAGCAGCCGGGGTCCTGCCCTGGCTCGCCCTGTCCGTCCTGCAGGCAGCGCTCGTGGCCGTCGGCACCACAGCCTGGGCGCTGACCAGACGCGTGCCACGCCTGAACCGATACGGGCCGCTGCCGGCAGCCGCGTTCGCCCTCGTCTGGGCCGCCGCCGAGCAACTGCGCTCCAGCTGGCCGTTCGGGGGTTCCCCTGGGCGCGTCTGGCCTTCTCCCAGACCGAGGGCCCGCTGCTCACCCTCGCATGGCTAGCAGGCGCGCCCCTGGTCTCTGCCGCCGTCGCCTTCGGCGGGTTCACCCTCGCGGCCACACTCACCCTGGTGCGAGCCCACCGGCTCCGCTCAGCCGCACTGACGGCAGCCGCCACCATCGCGCTGCCACTGGCCGGTGCCGCGATCCCGCTGGACACCGACCCACAGTCCGGGACGCTGCGGCTCGCCGCTGTCCAGGGCAATGTCCCCGACGACGACACCCAGGGCCCTTCCCGGTCGCGTGTCATTCTCGACAACCACGTAGCCGGAACCCTCGCCCTACTTGACCAGGTCGCCCCCGGTGACCTCGACGTCGTCCTGTGGCCAGAGAACGCCACCGACATCGACCCCCGAGCCGACGACGATGCCTGGCGCGCCGTCGACGAGGCCGCGCAGGCCCTCGATGCCCCGATCCTCGTCGGCACCGACCGGTACATCGACGCCGGCCGCTACAACGACATGCTGCTGTGGGAACCGGGCGACGGGCCGACGTTCTCCTACTCCAAACAACGACCAGCACCCTTCGGGGAGTACATCCCTCTGCGGCCCTTCGTCCGCCTCTTCTCCGCCGAGGTCGACCGCGTCTCCATCGACATGATCCCCGGCCAAGAACCAGCCATCGTCCCCATCCTCGTTCCAAGGCTCGACCGGGACGTCCCCGTCGCGACCGTCATCTGCTTCGAAGTCGTCTACGACGCACTCATCCGCGACGCCGTGGTCCAGGGCGCCGAACTGATCGTGGTCCCCACCAACAACGCCTCCTTCGGCTTCACCGCCGAGTCCACACAACAACTCGCCATGTCCCGGCTACGCGCCGTCGAGCACGGTCGCGCCACCGTCCAAATCTCCACCGTCGGAGTCAGCGCGATCATCGCCCCCGACGGCAGCGTGCTTCAACAGACCCAACTCTTCACATCCGACCAGATGCTCGCCGCGCTTCCCCTACGCACATCCCTGACACCTGCCGATCAGCTCGGCGAGTGGCCGACAATCGCCATCGTTGCGCTGTCCCTGGTGGCGCTGCTCAGCAGGCTCGTAACGACGCTGGGAAGTTCGCGGCGTGACCGTGCCGCGATCGCTTCAGGCGCAACGGGTCCGGCCGAACCTTCGTCAGAACTTGATCGCCGCTCAACGCAACCGGGTGCGGGCACCAGGCAACCTGAGCTGGATGATGCAGACGCCACCGCCAACTGAGGAACTTGCCTCGCCGACACCTCCCGCAGCGCGGGCCACAGGTCTGCGCGCGGTCTGGACAGCACTCACCGGAGCTACTGGCGTCGTTGTCGGGTTGGCCCCCACGTCCTGCACCACGTCGCGCCCATTTTCGGCACAGCACTCGTTGCCGGCACCACCGGTACCGCGCTGTTCGGTGCGCTCGGACTCGGGGCAGCGACTCCAATGCTGATCCGACTGCGCCGACGCTTCAACTCTTGGTGGGCACCAGCGATCGCACTGATGACCTTCATTGGCGCCTTCTTGATCTCCACTCTCGTCTTCGGCCCCACGATCAGCGGCACCCTAGACACTCCCCCACGCTACCGAGCGAACCGGCAGACCCGATCGAACACGACTCACACCACCCCACAGACTCCTAGCTGGCGGCTCTGCGTGACGGGGGCAAGGGATGAAGCATGTGTAGACCTGCGCGACGAACAGTACAGCGCCCGCAACCACGACGACCGCGCGGCGAACTACCACGCTTCCAGTTCCGCACACCCGCGGAAGCCCGTGCGATTCGTGCCAATCCTTGCCCGCACTGCGACTGTCCGCGCACCGGTCGGCCCAGCGACGTACGACTGCGTGAAGCTGATCATCGTCCGCTCGGGCTCGGCGCTTCTGTCTGGCGATTTCGGCGAGACGGTGGTTGAGGGGCTCTTCACAGATGGGGCTGTAGTTGTGGCCTGAAGCCGCCGGCTTCGAGCAGCGAGCGGGCGATGTAGTGGGTCAGGTTCCTGAAGCCCAGGGCTGAGCCGCGTAGGTGCTCGAGTCGGCCGTTGATCGCTTCGGTGGGGCCGTTCGATGTTCCGGGGTGGTCGAAGAAAGCGAGGATGTCGTGGGCTCGGTTGTTCAGCGTGCGGCCGAGCCGGCGCAGCTCGACGAGTGCGGCCGGGATGCCGGTGCGTAGCGACTCGATCAGCGCCGCGAAGTCGGCGCGCGCAGCAGCCCGGTCGGGGTTGCGGTAGGCGGTGATCATCCGCTGGTAGACGCCCCAGGTGACTTCGACCTCAGCGTGGTCGTCGGCGTCGAAGAGGGCGTCGAGCCGGTCCCACTGACGTTCGGGTCTGCCGCACCGATAGGTGACAGGGGTTAGTCACGCGGCGAGGGCCACGTTGGTGGTCATGATGGTCTCGTATTCGATGGGCGTCAACTTGCCCAGGGCGGCCTGTCGGCGTCGGCGGTGGTAGGTCCGCTCGATCCAGGTCACGATCGCGATGCGCAACTCCTCGCGGGTGTCCCAGGAGCGTCGGTCGAGGACGTTCTTCTGCAGGAGTGCGAAGAAGGACTCCATGGCTGCGTTATCCCCGGCCGCACCGACACGGCCGATCGATCCGACCATGCTGTGGCGCAGCAGAGCGTGGACCAGCTTCCTGGAACGAAATTGCGATCCTCTGTCGCTGTGCAGCACGCAACCGGCGACATCACCCCTGCGTGCGACCGCATTGTTGAGCGCGTTGACGGCCAGGCGGGAGTTCATGCGCGAGTCGATCGAGTATCCCACGATGCGGTTGGAGTACAGGTCCTTGACCGCGCACAGGTACAGCTTGCCCTCAGCCGTCCGATGCTCCGTGATGTCCGTCAGCCACACCTGGTTCGGTGCGTCCGCGGTGAAGACCCGCTGCACGAGGTCGTCGTGGACCGGCGGGCCGGCCTTGCCCTTTTTGCCCCGGCTCTTCTTACCGAAGGTGGACCACCAGCCGTTGTCACGGCAGATCGCCCAGCCGGTGCGTTCAGCCATCGGCTCACCGGCCACACGGGCCTCGTCGACGAGGAACCGGTAGCCGAACTCGGGATCGTCAACGTGCGCAGTGTGAAGGGCGTTGGCGCGGTGGGCAGCGACGAGTTCGGCGTCGGTGATGGGGGTGGCCAGCCACCGGTAGTAGGGCTGGCGGGCGAGCTTGAGTACCCGGCACGTCACCGCGACGGGGATCCCGTCGACGGCGAGCTCTTTCACGAGCGGGTAGAGCGTTTTCCCGGTAGATGCGCCTGGGACAGGTACGCGGCCGCACGGCGCAGGACCTCGACCTCTTGCTCGAGGAGGCGGATTCGCTTCTTCGCCTCACGCAGCTCGGCGGAATCGGTGCGCGTCACGCCGGGCTTGACGCCGTCGTCGATGTCGGCGCGACGCATCCACTTCTGCAACGTCATCGGATGAACCCCGAAGTCACGGGCGATCTGCTCGATCGTGACACCGGGCTCACGGTTACGCGCGACACGGACCACGTCGTCACGGAACTCACTCGGGTAGGGCTTAGGCACAGCAACATCCTTCCAGGCCACCCGAACGGGCAAGCCAGATCAGATGTCACCACTCAGTGCGGCAGACCCATGACTATTCGTACGCAGCAGTCTCTGACGGGGTTCATCGCGACCGATCCGCAGCTGACCTACACCGAGAAGGGTGAGGCGAGGTTCTACGCACGGGTCGGGCAGGAGAACTACCGACGTGAGCAGGACGGGTCGTTCACCAAGCTCGAGCCCGACTTCCACAACCTCGTGATCTACCGCGCGTCCGCCGAGCGCGCCTACGAGCGGTTCGCGAAGGGCGACAGCTTCGTCGCCGAGGGCTACGCCCACGAGTACTCCTACACCCGCGACGGGCAGCAGATCGAGGGTGAGGAGTTCGTGGCCAAGAAGATCGGCCACGACACCGCCCGCACCACCTACGACGTCGCGCGCACCCGCCGCGACGAGCCCGCCCCTGACCGGGACGCGGGCCGTGACGGACCAGCACGCAGCGCGTCGACGCGGACCGAGCCCTCCCGCAGCGCGAGCGCGAGCCGGCAGCTCGCGCTCGGACTGTGACCGGAGGCCACGGCGATGAGTGAGCATGCGCCTGCGGTCCCGCCGGAGCCGGACGAGCCCGAACCCGACACGCCGCCAGCCGATCCCGCTGCGCTGTCTGACCCCACGGACCAGACAGCGGCCGAGGTGCGAGTGCTCGACGAGCCCCCGCACCCGGTGAACTGGAACCTGCTGACCGCCAAGCAGGCCGTGATCGAGTGGCGGGAGCTGAACGCCTGGGTGGACTGGCTGCGCCACGCCTACGGGCTACCCGCAAGCGTGGTTCCGCCCTTCTGGTATCGCCACACCGAATTGGTGTGGGAGCTGTCCGCGCTGCACCTGCATTGGCTGTGCAGCTACGACCCCGAACAAGACGGGTCAGCAGCGATCGGCTGGCACCACGACTTCGCCGAAGCCAGGCTCCGGCTGCGGGATTGGGTAGCCGCCTCGGGCACCAGGGTCGATCGTGACCGTCCGACCCGTCAGGCCGTCTGGCCCGGCGATGACGCCCCCGAGCCGGTCGAGGAGCGCCTGATCGCTGACCGGGACGCGGACTTCGTGGCCTTCGTCAACGCCGACCTCGCCCGCCGACGCGACGCCGAGGAGAAGTTCTACGCTTCCCTCCACGCCCGAGCCGCTGACGGTGACGCGCGCGGGTCGGACGAGTGGGTGCACGGCGATGGTGCGTTCCTATGACCGCAAGACCGGCCGGGCCGACGCGGACCGGCCGGTGCGGGTGCGGTTTGTCGAGCGGGAGCAGATCGACGCCGAGAAGGTCGCCGAGGTCCTCATCCGTCTCGCCTTGCGTGCTGCTGGGGACGGCACCGCCACCGGAGACACCGGCCAACACCTCCGCGGTCTGCTCCAGTCGCGGAGGTAGACTGGAGGGTACGAACTACGATCACGGCGCCCTTGGCACCCGACCGTAAACCCCGCACCTCGGGGTGTTCTTTTCGCGAATCTGACGTGACCGCCACCCGGCGCCCCAGCCGCCCGACACCCGTCGGGCATCTGAAAGGCGGTCACCCTGATGACGCTCACCGACCTCCCCTCCGGCCTGGACCTACGCGCCCTGCGCGCTCTGGCCGCAGGCAACCCTGGCCCATCCCAGAAAGCTGACGAGCCGCTGGCCGAAGGGCTGGTGCCGGCGGTCTCCTACCTGCGGGTCTCGACCAAGGACCAGGCCACCCGTAACGGCCTCGAAGAAGGACTGTCCATCCCGGCCCAGCGTGAAGCGGCCGCCAGGAAGGCCGAGCAGCTCGGCGCGGTCATCGTCAAGGAGTTCATCGAACCGGGCGAGTCGGCCAAGACGGCGCGGCGGCGTGCGTTGCAGGAGATGCTCGACTACCTGTCTGCGAATCCGGTGCGGTACTGCATCATCAATAAGGTCGACCGGCTCGCCCGCAACCGGCTGGATGACGCGATCATCCACGCCACTCTGCGGGGTGCGAACATCATCCTGGTCTCGGTGACGGAGAACACCGATGAGACGCCCTCGGGGATGCTGATGCACGGCATTCTCGCCTCGATGGCGGAGTTCTACTCCCTCAACCTCGCCCAGGAGGTCACCAAGGGCATGGTCCAGAAGGCCACCCTCGGTGGTACCCCCACGAAGGCGCCACTGGGCTACCTCAACGTGCGCACCACTGACTCCAAGGGCCGCGAGGTCCGTGACGTGCAGGTCGACCCCGAGCGGGCCGAGCTGGTGCGGTTCGCGTTTACCGCCTACGCCACCGGGGAGGAGTCGCTGTCCTCTCTCGCCCGGAAGTTGAAGACCCGCGGGCTCACTACACGCCCCACACCGTCCCAGCCGGCCCGTCCGGTGACGACCACGGCGTTGCACAAGATCCTGACGAACCCCTACTACCAGGGCACCGTCACCTTCCGCGGCGTCACCTACGACGGTGCCCACACCACACTCGTGGACTCGGATACCTGGCTGCGCGTGCAGACCCAGCTCGACGCGAAGAACGCCGTCGGCGAGCGCCCGCAGAAGTACGACCACTACCTCAAAGGCAACCTGTACTGCTCGTGCGGGGCCAAGCTCATGATCGAACGGCCCCGGGACAAGAACGGCGACCGGTACGAGTACTTCACCTGCTCCGGCAGGCGGAAGAAGAAGGGCTGCACCCGCTCCGCCGTGCTGGCGCCACGGGTCGAGGACCGGATCGACCGGGACTACGGCACCAACGGCCTCGCCGCCACCGAGGCCGAGCACGTCGCGTCGGTGCTGCACCGAGTGTTCAGCCAGCTCGAAGCCTCCAGTGACAACGAACGCAAGCTCCTCGAAACGCAGCGGGACAAGCTGGAGGCCGAACGCCTCAAGCTCGTCCAGGCCCACTACGCCGACGCGATCCCACTTGATCTGCTCAAGACCGAACAGGACCGTATCCGCACCAGTCTGGACGCGATCACCAACCGCCTCGACGCGCTCGCGACCACCTACCGCGATGCCCACGACGGGCTCGATCAGATCCTCGGCGTCCTGACCGACCTCGGCGACCTCTACGCCCGATGCGAACCTACTGAACGCCGCATGCTGAACCGTGCGCTGTTTACCAAGATCGTCGTCGACGAAGACGAGAACGTCACGTTCGTCCCTGCCGAGCCCGCAGCGACCGTCCTGGCCCACGCTCACAGCGGTGGGACGACCGATCCGGGCCCGGACGCGAACCTGCCCCGCCATCAGACGGGGCAGGTTTCGATTTTCTCAACTTACGTGGAGCCTAGGGGAATCGAACCCCTGACCTCCTGCTTGCAAAGCAGGCGCTCTACCAATTGAGCTAAGGCCCCCGGTGGTCATCTGACCGGGTGATGGACATCGTCCCATAGGTCGCGATGCGAGTTCTCGGTGACGAGCACGTAGAGGACGGCTCCCGCCGCGACGGCGGCCGCCAGAATCAGCGTCATCTTCATCGCATCACCTCGGTGGGCCCAGGAGGACTTGAACCTCCGACCTCTTCGTTATCAGCGAAGCGCTCTAACCGCCTGAGCTATGGGCCCGTCCCGCGGCGTCAGTGCCGCGGCGATAAACGATACCGCAGGCCAGGCGCGAACCAAAATCGCGCCCGCCGCGGGCCGTGCGTGAGGCAGTCGCCCCTGTTAGTCGTCCGTGAGGGTGACGTAGACGCCGCCCACGACGGAGGAGACCACGTTGTACAGGAACGCGCCGATCGTCGTGAGCGCGGTGATGAGGACCACGTTCACGACCGAGACCAGGATCGCCGCGCTCATGACCTTGTTGCGGTCGAAGAACTGCATGATGTTGATCTCGTTCTCGGGTGTGAAGAGCTGCAGCACCCACTCGTTGACCAGGGCGAAGAAGCCCATGCCGTTGAGCACGTTCCAGATGACGAAGACCGCGACCACGAGCATGATGCCCAGCGCGATCGACATGAGGAAGCCCAGCTTGAGCGCGGACCACGGGTCCACGCGAGAGAGCAGGACGCGCGCCTTGCGCGGTCCACCCTTGCTCGACGGCGTCGCGAGGTCATCGCCCGCCTTGAAGCTCTCCGCGGCGCGGCCCGCGAGATCCTTGAGCTTCGCGGTGCCCGTGCCGAGCGCTCCCTGCAGGGGCGAGTGCTCCTCGCGGGGCGCAGCGGCGGGCGCCGGAGTGGCCGGGGCGGGAGCGGCAGGCGCGGACTGCGGCGCGGACGTCGTGGGGATGCCGCCCGGTGCGGACTGCGGGCGCAGCTGGGTGCGCTGGGGGATCGAGCCGGTGGTGGGTGCGGACGATGCGGGGGCAGCCTGCGCGGGCGCCTGCGGCGCGGCGGGAGGCTGGGGAGTGGTCGGCGTCTGCCCGGTGGTGGGTGCAGTGGCGGGAGCCTCAGGGGACACGGGCATGAACGCACGCCTCGCCGGGATGGACCCGGTGGTCGGCTCGGCCGGACGGGGGTGTACAGGCCCCTGCTCGGCGGCGTGGTGCGGTCGTCCGCGTTCATCCAGGCTCCCTGTCATCTGACACGCGTCTGCGGTCTCGTCCTCCGCGCGAGGGCGCGCGGACATCCGTCTAAGCGTAACCGAGCCCTGTGCGGAGGTCACGCTCGGGCGCGGCCGCCACGGCATCGTCCCGTCGCTATCCCCGCGCCCTGAGTGATTCCAGCGCCGCGAGGATGAGGTCGAGGCCGAAGTCGAACTCGCCTGCCGGCTCATAGCCGTCGGCCATGAGCGCGGCCGCCGACTCGTGGAGGTAGGGGAACTCGTCGGCAGGGAGTTGGGGCAGGTAGACGTCCTCGGTGAGGTCCGCGAGTCCGCCGGCGGTGTCGAAGGGGAGGCTCGCCTCCTGGAGCGCGAACCCGTACACGTAGCTGTCCAGCAACCAGTTGGCATGCGCCGCCATGACGATGCCGAAGCCGGCCCGCCGCAGGCAGGCAGTCACCGCCTCGCGGTGGCGGAGGTTGGCGGGCCCCGGCGTGGTGCGCGACTCCATCAAGGCGATGGCCCATGGATGTCGTGCGAGGACCTGCCGGGCGGAGGCCGCCCGCAGCCGCATCGCCGCCTGCCAGTCCAGGTCCTCGGGCGGCAGATCGATTTCGGCAAAGACGATGTCGATCATGGCGTCCAGCAGCTCGTCCTTGCTCGCCACGTAGTGGTAGATCGACATCGCGCCCGCACCGAGGTCGCGCGCCAGCCGACGCATGCTCAGTCCGTCGACGCCTTCGCTGTCGGCGAGCCGGAGGGCCTCGGCGACCACCAGCTGCTTGCTCAGCCCGGGCTCCGAGCCCTCGGGGCGCCGCTGCGGTGCAGTCACGGGTCTCCTCACTCGATCTCTGGCCTTGACAATCGTACGGTGTACTGCACATAGTACAGCGTACGACGTACGGTGTACGGCACACGGTGTACGAAGCCCCGAGGCGGCGGCGTCCCGCGACACTTCCCGCCCGTACCCAGGCACGCCACCACCGGCCGCCACTCCGGCGAACGGACCACTCCCACACGAAGGACAACCCCATGACCACCCGACCCGCGTCTGCGGACCACCTCGACCACGCCGCCCTCCCCGTGCAAGCCAAGCTGGCCGCGGCGTGGACCAGCTTCATGCTCCTGTACGTCTACGTCGACTACTTCCACCTCTACAAGCCCGGCACGATCGACGGGATCTCCAACGGAGTCGTCTTCGAGTTCGACATCAGCCCGGCTCTCATGACCGGATTCCTCGCGCTCATCGCGATCCCGTCGCTCATGGTGATGCTCTCGATGACGCTGCGCCCGCGCGCGAGCCGGGCGGTCAACCTGATCGTCGCCTCGCTGTACGTGCCCGTCACAGTGTTCAACGCCGTGGGGGAGTCGTGGGAGTGGGCCGCCTTCTACGCGCTCTCCATCGGACTCGAGCTCGCGATCCTGGCGGTCATCCTGAGGTCCGCGTGGGCGTGGCCTCGCGCCGCCACCGGAGCGACGGGCGCGACGAACCGCCGTCCCGCGGGCGCGCTCCAGGAGGGCTGAGCAGGCCAGCGCGGAAGCAGCGCGCGCCGGTCCCGGACACAACTCCGGCCCGGCCCCCGCGACGGGGACCGGGCCGGAGGCGAACGTCGCGTCAGACCTGGACGGGCTCCGCGGCGGTGCCGGGCTCGCCGGCCTCGATCGGGGCACCCTCGGCGGCCAGCGCCGCACGCAGCTGCGCACCCAGGCCCGCGTCGACGGACGTCCAGTACTGGATCGCCCGCTCGCGGATCTCGTCGGAGACCACCGCGCCCACGTGACCCGTGATCTGGTCGAGGAAGCGCGCGCGTGCGGCATCGTCGAAGACCTCGCGATACAGCGTGCCCGCCTGGCCGAAGTCATCGTCCTCGGAGTGGAGCGTCGCTGCGGCGCGCACCATCTCACCATCGGTCTCCCAGCCGCCCGACTCCGCCGCCCGGGCCGGGTCGGCGTGCGCGCCGCCCGTGCTGTTGGGCGCGTAGACCGGGGTCTCGGGCGAGGCGAACGAGTAGCGCATCGCGCCGTCCTTCGCATACGAGTGACCGTGCGGGTCGGCGTTCTTGGGCGCGTTGACGGGAAGCTGCGCGTGGTTGGTGCCCACGCGGTAGCGGTGCGCGTCCGCGTACGAGAAGATGCGCGCCATCAGCATCTTGTCGGGCGACGGGCCGATTCCGGGGACAAAGTTCGACGGCGCGAACGCGGCCTGCTCGACCTCCGCGAAGTAGTTCGCGGGGTTGCGGTTGAGCTCCATGACGCCCACCTCGATGCGGGGGTAGTCCGCCTTGGGCCACACCTTGGTGAGGTCGAAGGGGTTGAAGCGGTAGGTCGCCGCGTCCGCGTAGGGCATGACCTGCACGTACAGCGTCCAGCGCGGGAAGTCGCCGTCCTCGATGTGCGTGTAGAGGTCGCGGATGTGGTGGTCGGCATCGGACCCGGCAAGCTGCGAGGCCTCGTCGTTGCCCAGGCTGTGCACGCCCTGCTCCGAGATGAAGTGGTACTTCACCCAGAAGCGCTCTCCGGCGGCGTTGATCCACTGGTAGGTGTGCGAGCCGTAGCCGTTCATCTCGCGCCACGAGCGCGGGATGCCGCGGTCACCCATGAGCCACGTCACCTGGTGTGCCGACTCGGGCTGCAGCGACCAGAAGTCCCACTGCATGTCGTTGTCGCGCAGGTGCGAGCCGGGCAGGCGCTTCTGCGAACGGATGAAGTCGGGGAACTTGATGCCGTCCTTGATGAAGAACACCGGCGTGTTGTTGCCCACCAGGTCGTAGTTGCCCTCGGACGTGTAGAACTTCAGCGCGAAGCCGCGCGGGTCGCGCCACGTGTCGGGCGAACCCTGCTCGCCGGCAACCGTGCTGAAGCGCGCGAACATCTCGGTCTCGACGCCGGGCTGGAACAGCGCGGCACGCGTGTAGGCGGACACGTCGTTCGTCACCGTGAACGTGCCGTAGGCGCCGCCGCCCTTGGCGTGCACCACGCGCTCGGGGACGCGCTCACGGTTGAACTGCGCCAGCTTCTCGACCAGGTAGTGGTCGGTGAGCGAGATGGGTCCGTCGGTGCCGACGGACAGCGAATGCTGATCCGAGGCGACGGGCGCGCCCGCGTTCGTGGTCGTGAAGTGCTGGGACATTGCTGCTCCTTCAGTGGGGGATGACGGGGGACGATGCTCCGCTACAGGCGGCGCACACCCCCAGAACGTGACCTCGGCCTCGGTCAGGGTGAAGCCGTGGGTGGTCGAGGGGGTGAGACACGGTGCGTGACCGACGACGCAGTCGACGTCGGCGATCTCTCCGCACCGCGTGCACACGACGTGGTGGTGGTTGTCGCCCACGCGCAGTTCGAAGCGCGCGGGGTGATCGGCCGGCTCGATGCGACGGGCCAGTCCGTGCTCGGCGAGGTCGTGCAGCACGTTGTAGACGGTCTGCAGCGTGACCTCGGGGGCCTGCCCGCCGGCCCCGGAGCCCACCGCGGCGTGGACGGCATCGGCCGACGAATGCGGGCGGCTCGCGAGCGTCTCGAGGATCGCGACGCGAGGCGCAGTGACGCGCAGGCCTGCGCCGCGGAGCAGCGCGGGTGCGTCGACGGGGATCATGCCTCCACCGTAGTGGCTTCTTTTGAGTAACTCAAATCTTTCCTTGGCCTGTCCCCGCGGCTCCGCCACACGCCGCGACCCCAGTGGGACCGTGGTGGTCGGTTCTGGCCGGTCGGAGCGCGTCATGGGACGGCCATGGTCGCGCGCGTGTGGCGGAGCCGCGAAAGTGTGTGGCGGAGCCGCGCTGGGGGAGGGCTGAGCGAGCACTGAGGGAGGACTGAGGGAGGGCTGGGGAGCCGTGCTGGTGGGCCGTGGGCGTGACCTTCGACCCTCCTCGCGATATACCCCCGGGGCTATCGTCGAGATCAGAGCCATATACCCCAGGAGGGATCATGAAGCTGGTCGTTGTCGGCGGAGTCGCCGCCGGAGCATCCACCGCCGCACGCGCACGCCGCCTCGATGAGCAGGCGGAGATCGTCGTCTTCGAGCGCGGCCACCACGTCTCGTTCGCGAACTGCGGCCTGCCGTACCACGTGGGCGAGGTCATCACGGAGCGCTCGCGCCTGCTGCTCCAGACCCCCGAGAGCCTGCGCGAATCCCTCAACCTCGACGTTCGCGTGGGCACGGAGGTCATCGCGATCGACCGCAAGAAGCGCACCGTCACGGTCCGCGAGGTCGACTCGGGCAAGGAGTACACCGAGTCCTACGACAAGCTCGCACTGTGCATGGGCGCCGAGCCCGTGCGCCCACCCCTGCCCGGCATCGACCACCCTGCGGTGGAGGTGCTGCGCAGGATCGGCGACATGGATCGCATCAAGTCGCGCCTAGACGATGCCCTCGCGGCTCAGAAGGCGGGCCGCCGGGGCGTCGTGACGGCCGTCGTCGTGGGTGCTGGATACATCGGCCTCGAGATGGCCGAGAACCTCCACCACCGGGGTGTGCGCGTCGACGTGGTCGAGCTCGCCGACCAGATCCTGCCTCCCGTCGACTCCGACATCGCGGCCCCCGTCGAGCAGCACCTGCGCTCGCGCGGCATAGGCCTGCACCTGTCCACCGCCGCGGCCGCCTTTCAGCCGCTCGCCGACTCCGACGGTCCGAACAGGGTCAGCGTCGAGCTCACCTCGGGCACCACGGTGAAGGCAGACCTCGTCATCCTCGCCGCTGGCGTACGGCCCGCGGTCGACCTCGCCAAGGCGGCCGGGATCGAGCTGGGCGAGCGCGGCGGCATCAAGGTCGACACCGGCATGCGCACGTCGGATCCCCACATCTGGGCGGCGGGCGACGCGGTCGAGACTCCTCACCCCGTCCTTCCCGGCTCGTACCTGGCGCCGCTCGCGGGACCGGCCAACCGTCAAGCGCGCGTCGCGGCGGAGAACATCTGCGGGCGCGACACGCACTATCGCTCGACCCAGGGCACGAGCATCGTCAAGGTCTTCGACATGGTCGCTGGCGGCACGGGAGCCACCAAGCGGCAGCTCGACGCCGCGGGTGTCGAGTACCGCGTGGTGCACGTCCACCCCTCGGGTCACGCCGGCTACTACCCGGGCACCGCGATGATGCACATCAAGGTGCTGTTCTCCCCCGACGACGGGCGCGTCCTCGGCGCTCAGGCGTGCGGCTTCGACGGCGTCGACAAGCGACTCGACCTGTTCGCGATGGCGATCCGCGCCGGACTCACGGTCTACGACCTCGAAGAGCAGGAACTCGCCTACGCGCCGCCGTTCGGCTCCGCGAAGGACCCCATCAACATGGCCGGCTTCGTGGCCTCCAATGTGCTGCGCGGCGACCTCACCCTCTGGTACTCCGAGGACTTCCCCTCCGCGACCGAGGGCACGCGACTGGTCGACGTGCGCACGCCCGAGGAGTACGACATCTGGCACATCCCCGGCGCCGAGAACGTCCCGCTCGCCACGTTCCGCGACGCCATCGCGGACTGGGACCGCACGCAGCCCGTGCGGCTGTACTGCGCGGTGGGATTCCGCTCCTACCTTGCGCACCGCATCCTGGTACAGAGCGGCTTCGCGGATGTCGCGACGCTGTCGGGCGGCTCGACCACCTTCACCCACATCCACGGCCACGCCGAGTCCTACGAGCCACAGCCGCCGATGGAGAACTACGCCGAGAAGGTCTCGGTCGCCTCGTCGGTGGCCGCGGCGACGGGACAAACCACGGACCTCGACTGCACGGGACTCGCGTGCCCGGGACCGATCATGCGTCTCGCAGGCGCGATGAAGGCGGCGAACGCCGGTGACGAGATCCGCGTCACCGTCTCCGATCCGGGCTTCGCGCTCGACGGTCCCGCATGGGCCTCGAAGAACGGTCACACCCTCGTGAGCATGGACCCCAAGGGGCCGGGCTACGTGGCAACCTTCCGCAAGGGAGGGGTGGCCCCCGTGACGGCATCGTCCCCGCAGGGCAAGAACAAGACCTCGATGGTGGTCTTCTCGGGCGACCTCGACAAGGTGCTGGCCGCCTTCATCATCGCGAACGGCGCCCTCGCGATGGGCGACGACGTCTCGATGTTCTTCACCTTCTGGGGCCTCAACGCGCTACGCCGCGTCGACCCACCCAGGCGGGAGAAGAAGGCGATGGAGAAGATGTTCGGGGCGATGATGCCGCGCGGTGCGGACAAGCTCACGCTGTCGCAGATGCACATGGCCGGTGCGGGCACCGCGATGATCAAGAACGTCATGAAGCAGCACGACGTCCAGCCCCTGCCGGAGCTCATCGCATCCGCACAACAGGCCGGGGCGAGGCTCATCGGGTGCACGATGACGATGGACCTGCTGGGCATCGCGCAGTCCGACCTCCTCGAGGGGGTCGAGTTGGGCGGCGTCGCGACCTTCCTTGGTGAGGCCAACGAGTCGGGCACCACGCTGTTTATCTAGGTCACCCGACCCACACCGCGCTCACTTGCGGCTCCGCCACAGACTGCTCAACTGTGGCTCCGCCACAGACTGCTCACCTGTGGCTCCGCCACACAAGCCGCCCCAGCATCGGCCCCCAACGGCCTCCACAACCGCGACACGCCGACGACACGCCGAGGCCCGTGTGGCGGAGCCGCGAAGGCGTGTGGCGGAGCCGACGCGTACACAGCAGGAGGGGCCGGTCTGCTGACCGGCCCCTCCTGTGCTGTCACGTGTTACTCGGCGGCGGGTGCCTCCGTGGCCGAGTCGCCGGACTCGACCGTCTCGCCCTCGGCGACGCCCTCGGCGACACCCTCAGCGGCCTCCACGACGGCCTCCTCGACAGCCTCCTCGGCGTCCAGGTTGCGCTCGACGTTGCGGGCGATGCCGATGATCCTGTCGCCATTGGCCGGCTTGGCGAAGATCACTCCCATGGTGTTGCGTCCCTTCGCGGGAACCTCCGCCACGGCGGAGCGCACCACCTTGCCCGACTCCATGATCACGAGGACCTCGTCCGCCTCCTCGACCAGGAGCGCACCCACGAGGTCGCCGCGCGCCTCCTGCAGGTTCGCGACCTTGATGCCGAGTCCGCCGCGGCCCTGCTGACGGTAGTTCTCGACCGTCATCTCGGTGCGCTTGGCGAAGCCACCCTCGGTCACCACGAACGAGAACGAGCCCTCCGTCACGACATCCATCGCGAGCAGCTCGTCGTCGCCGCGGAAGCTCATGCCCTTGACGCCCGACGTAGCGCGTCCGGTGGGACGCAGGGCCTCGTCGGTCGCGGTGAAGCGCAGGGACTGACCCTTGCGCGACACGAGCATGAGGTCGTCGGTCTCGGAGACCAGTCGCGCGGACACGAGCTCGTCCGGCTTGAGCTCGCCGTCCTCGGACTCGACCTCACGCAGGTTGATCGCGATGAGGCCGCCGCTGCGGTTCGAGTCGTACGCCTTGAGCTCGGTCTTCTTCACCAGGCCGCGCTTGGTCGCGAGGACCAGGAAGTCCTTGTCCTCGTACGAGCGCAGGTCGAGCACCTGCGCGATCTCCTCGCCCGGCTGGAAGGCGAGCAGGTTCGCGACGTGCTGACCCTTCGAGTCACGGCCGCCCTCGGGAAGCTCGTAGCCCTTGGCGCGGTACACGCGACCCAGGTTGGTGAAGAACAGCAGCCAGTGGTGCGTGGTCGTCACGAAGAAGTGATCCACGACATCGTCATTGCGGAGCGTCGCCCCGCGCACGCCCTTGCCGCCGCGCTTCTGCGCCCGGTACTGGTCGGACCGCGTGCGCTTGACGTAGCCGCCGCGGGTGATCGTGACCACCACCTCCTCCTCGGCGATGAGGTCCTCGATCGACACGTCGCCCTCGAACGGGCTGATCTCGGTGCGGCGGTCGTCGCCGTACTTGCGGACCACCTCGCTCAGTTCCTCGGAGATGATGCTGCGCTGACGCGACTCGGACGCGAGGATGTCCCGCAGATCCGTGATCTCCGTCATCAACGCGTTGTAGTCGTCGGTGATCTTCTGACGCTCGAGGGCCGCGAGGCGGCGCAGCTGGAGGTTGAGGATCGCGGTCGCCTGCACCTCGTCGACGTCGAGGAGCTCCATGAGTCCCACGCGCGCCTCGTCGGCGGACGGCGAGCGACGAATCAGGGCGATGACCTCGTCGAGCGCGTCGAGCGCCTTGAGGTAGCCCTGCAAGATGTGCGCCTCGCGCTCCGCCTCACGCAGGCGGTACGCGGTGCGGCGCTGGATGACCTCGAGCTGGTGAGCCGTCCAGTAACGGATGAACCCGTCGAGCGCGAGCGTGCGCGGCACGCCGTCGACGATCGCGAGCATGTTCGCGCCGAACGTCTCCTGCAGCTGCGTGTGCTTGTAGAGGTTGTTGAGCACCACCTTCGCGACCGCGTCACGCTTGAGCACGATCTCGAGGCGCTGACCCGTGCGGCCGGAGGTCTGGTCGCGGATGTCCGCGATGCCGGACACCTTGCCGTCCTTGACGAGCTCCGCGATCTTGATCGCGAGGTTGTCGGGGTTCACCTGATACGGCAGCTCGGTGATGACCAGGCACATGCGTCCCTGGATCTCCTCGATGTTGACCACCGCGCGCATCGTGATGAGGCCGCGGCCCGTGCGATACGCGTCCTCGATGCCCTTGCGGCCCAGGATGGTCGCGCCGGTGGGGAAGTCGGGGCCGGGGATGCGCTCGATGAGCGCCTCGAGCAGTTCCTCGCGGCTCGCGTCAGGGTGGTCGAGGTGCCACTGCACACCCTCGGCCACCTCGCGCAGGTTGTGCGGAGGGATGTTGGTGGCCATGCCCACCGCGATGCCGGCCGAGCCGTTCGCGAGCAGGTTGGGGAAGCGCGCCGGCAGGATGGTCGGCTCCTGCTCGCGGCCGTCGTAGTTGTCCTCGAACTCGACCGTGTCCTTGTCGATGTCCCGCACCATCTCCATGGCGAGCGGGGCCATCTTGCACTCGGTGTATCGCGAGGCCGCGGCGCCGTCGTTGCCGGCGGAGCCGAAGTTGCCCTGGCCCGCGATGAGCGGGTAGCGCAGCGACCACGGCTGGACCATGCGCACGATCGCGTCGTAGATCGCGCTGTCGCCGTGCGGGTGGTACTTGCCCATGACGTCGCCGACCACGCGCGAGCACTTGGAGAACGCGCGGTCGGGGCGATAGCCGCCGTCGAACATCGCGTAGAGCACGCGACGATGCACGGGCTTCAGTCCGTCGCGGACGTCGGGTAGCGCGCGGCCCACGATGACCGACATGGCGTAGTCCAGGTAGGACCGCTGCATCTCGGTGTTGAGGTCGACCGCCTCGATCCGGCCGTGCTGCACGGCCTCGGGGTTCTCAGATGTCAAGGAACCTCACGTCCTTCGCGTTGCGCTGGATGAAGCTGCGGCGGGACTCGACGTCCTCGCCCATCAGCACCGAGAAGATCTCGTCCGCCTGTGCGGCGTCATCCATGGTGACCTGGAGCAGGGTGCGCGTCGCCGGATCCATCGTGGTGACGCGCAGCTCCTCGTGATTCATCTCGCCCAGACCCTTGTAGCGCTGGACGCCGTTCTCCTTGGGGATGCGCTTGCCGTTCGCGGTGCCGTCCTTGATGACCGCGTCGCGCTCCCTGTCGGAGTACACGTACTCGTGGTCCGCGTTGGTCCACTTGATCTTGAACAGCGGCGGCTGCGCGAGGTAGACGTACCCGGCCTCGATCAGCGGCCGCATGTAGCGGAAGAGCAGCGTCAGCAGAAGGGTGCGAATGTGCTGGCCGTCGACGTCGGCATCGGCCATCAGCACGATCTTGTGATACCGCGCCTTGGTGATGTCGAAGTCCTCACCCAGTCCCGCTCCGAACGCGGTGATGAGGCCCTGGACCTCCTGGTTCGACAGCGCGCGGTCGAGGCGCACGCGCTCGACGTTGAGGATCTTTCCGCGGATCGGCATGATCGCCTGGTTGTAGGGCTCGCGGCCGGCCTTCGCCGAGCCGCCCGCCGAGTCACCCTCGACGATGAAGATCTCACACTCGGAGGGGTTGCGGCTCTGGCAGTCCGACAGCTTGCCCGGCATGCCGCCGGACTCGAGCAGTCCCTTACGCCGCGTCGCCTCGCGCGCCTTGCGGGCGGCGATGCGCGCCTGCGAGGCCTGAATCGCCTTGCGGATCACGTCGCGTGCCTCGTTGGGGTGCGCGTCGAACCAGTCCGTGAGTTGCTCATTGACCACGCGCTGCACGAAGGTCTTGGCCTCGGTGTTGCCCAGCTTGGTCTTGGTCTGTCCCTCGAACTGCGGCTCGCCCAGCTTGACGGAGATCACCGCGGTGAGTCCCTCGCGGACGTCGTCGCCCGTGAGGTTATCGTCCTTCTCCTTGAGGATGCCCTTCTCGCGCGCGTACTTGTTCACCAGGGTGGTCAGCGCCGCACGGAACCCTTCCTCGTGCGTGCCGCCCTCGGTGGTGGAGATCGTGTTCGCGTACGTGAAGACGGACTCCGAGTAGGCGTTGGTCCACTGCATCGCCATCTCGAGCGAGATTTTGCGCTCGGTGTCCTCGTTCTCGAGGGAGATGACCTCGGCGTGGACCAGCTCCGCCTTCTTGGTCGCGTTGAGGTGCGTGACGTAGTCGACCAGCCCACCGTCGTAGCGGTAGGTCACGGCGCGCGACGTCGGCGCCTCGTCGCCCTCGGCATCGTCCGCCGGCGCGATGTGCTCGGGGCGCTCGTCCGTCAGCGTGATCGACAGGCCCTTGTTGAGGAAGGCCATCTGTTGGAAGCGCGCACGCAGCGTCTCGTAGTCGAAGTCGGTGGTCTCGAAGATCGTGGGGTCGGCCCAGAACGTCTGCTGGGTTCCGGTCTCGTCGGTCGCCTCGCCCTTGACGAGCGTGCCCTGCGGCTTGCCACCGTCGGCGAAGGTCTGGCGCCACACGTGTCCTTGGCGCTTGACCTCGGTCTCGACCTTGTAGCTCAGCGCGTTGACGACCGAGATACCCACGCCGTGCAGACCGCCCGAGACCGCGTAGCCGCCGCCGCCAAACTTGCCTCCCGCGTGGAGGATCGTCATGACCACCTCGACCGTGGGCTTGCCCTCGGTCGGGTGCATGTCGACGGGGATGCCGCGTCCGTTGTCGGTGACCCTCACACCGCCGTCCGCGAGCAGCGTCACGGTGATGGTGTCGCAGTATCCGGCGAGCGCCTCGTCGACCGAGTTGTCGACCACCTCGTACACGAGGTGGTGCAGTCCGCGCTCGCCCGTCGAGCCGATGTACATGCCCGGGCGCTTGCGAACGGCCTCGAGGCCCTCCAGGACGGTGATGTTCTCGGCGCCGTAGGCGGGCTCATTAGCCCGCGCCTGGTCATTCGCCACAGATTCGCCTTTCAAGCCGCTGACGCGCCCCGAGAGGGGTCGCGTGCTATCTCGGCTCATTCTAGTGGCTCTGAGGCCCGATCTGGCGCCTTTCACAGGCCATTTCGGCGAGGTTGTCCCCCTGCCCCGGTGGCCGTCGCGGGCGGGTGGCCTCGCGAGGGGACGATACGGGGGTCGAGATCACCCGTAGGTGTCGCGCGGCCCCCGGCCTCGCACGGTCCGCGGACCCTTGGTCCACGAACGCGCGGTCGGGCCGAGCACCTTGAGCTCGCGAACGATATCGCGGCCAAACTCCTCGTTGATGCGATGGCGAATCTGGCCCGCCATCATCTGAAGCTGCGTGGCCCATGCGGTCGACGACGCCTTGACGGTGAGGATGCCATCCTCGAAGCCGAGCGGCTCGCAGTGGTCGGCGATGCGATCGCCGATCACCTCGCGCCACCGCGCCGTCACCGAGGAAACCTCGATCTGCTCGGTCCACCCCATCCGACGCAGCAGGGTCTGCACGGCGTCGCTCATCGGCTGCGGATCGCGGCCACCGCCGTAGGGCTCCGATCCGCGCTTGCGCTCCTCGCGCTGCCGCCGCCCCTGATTCGCGCTCGTGCGACGCGCGCCACGGGCGCGCGCCGCCTGGCGCGCTCGCTCCATCGCGTCACGCGCGAGCTTCGCCGCATCCGCCGGAACCAGGGGATCCGGAACGTCGGACGTTCGGGCGTGAGTGGCATCGTCCCCGTGGTTGTCAGTCATCAGCGGGCTCTTCCCCCACGCGTCCCTTCACGACGGGGATCACGCGCCCCTCGAGGGAGGCGGGCACGTCCTCCGCGACCGCCGCGGTGATCAGTACCTGGCTCGCGCGCTCGAGCCTGGCGGCCAACGCCGTGCGTCGGCCCGAGTCGAGCTCAGCAAAGACGTCGTCCAGGATCAGCACCGGCTCGCCGTCGTCATCCGCGTCCGGACCTGAGTCCGACGTGAGCAGGTCATACGTGCCGATCCGCAGCGCAAGCGCGCACGACCACGATTCCCCGTGGCTCGCGTAGCCCTTGGCGGGCATGTCACCCAGGCGGATCTCAAGGTCGTCGCGATGAGGGCCCGCGAGCGTCACGCCGCGGTCGAGCTCCTTGGGGCGAACCTCCGCGAGGCGCTCCAGGAGCCGCTCAGCCAGCACGGTCGAGTCGGCGGGGAGGTCCTCGCCCAGCGCCGACGCGTAGCGGATCGCGCAGTCGCCGCCGTCGGGGGCAACGTCCTGGTACGCAGCCCACACGTGAGGAGCGAGGCTACTCACGGCGCGCAATCGCGCCGCGATGATCCTGCCGCCGAGCTCCGCGAGCTTCTCATCCCAGATGTCGAGCATGGTGAGGTCCCCGCGCGCGTGCCGCGCGCTCTTGAGCATTGATGTGCGCTGACGCAGGACGCGCTCGTAGTCCGCGATGTCTCCCGCCAGGGCGGGCTGCAGCGCGACGCAGAGTTCGTCCATGAAGGAGCGGCGCCCCGAGGGATCGCCCTTGACGAGGCTCAGGTCCTCGGGCGCGAAGAGCACCGTGCGGAGGATTCCCACGAGATCCCGGGGTCGGGCGGCGCCGCGATTGAGCCGTGCCTGGTTGGCGCGGCCCGCGTTGAGCGTGACCTCGAGCGCGAGAGAGCGCCCGGCCTTCTCGACCCTCGCGCGCACGACGGCGCGCTCGGCGCCTGCCCGGATGAGCGGTGCATCGTTGGCGACCCGGTGAGATCCGAGCACCGACAGGTAGCGAATCGCCTCGACCAGGTTGGTCTTGCCCTGGCCGTTGCGACCCACGAACGTCGTGACGCCGGCCTCCAGCTGGACCTCCGCCTGCGGGTACGAGCGAAAGTCGGCGAGCTGAAGATGCGTGACGCGCACTACGACGCGATGCGGATGGGCACCAGCAGGTAGCGGAAATCGGCGGCGATCTCGCCACCGGGCTCCTTGACGCCCACGAACTCGACCGGCTTGGTCTCCTGGGTGAACCCGAACCGGACGTACTCGCTGCCGAGGGCCGTGAGTCCGTCGAGCAGGTACTGCGGGTTGAACGCGACCGTGATCGGCTCACCCTCGAGCGCCGCCGTGAGGGCCTCGGACGCCTGCGCGTCGTCGCTCTGTCCGGCATCGAGCGTGACCTCGCCCTCGGCGAACGCGAGCCTGACCGAGGAGTTGCGCTCCGCCACCAGCGCGACGCGACGCGTCGCGTCGATGATGTCCTGCGTGCGCACGGTCGCCGTGATGGGGCTGGACTCGGGGAAGAGGCGACGCACCGCGGGGTAGTCGCCGTCCATGAGCAGCGACGTGGTGACGAGGCCGCCCGCCTCGAAGCCGATCAGATCGAGTCCCTGACCCGAGCTCAGCGCGACGGTGACCTCGCCGGCGCCCAACGCCTTCGCCGTGTCGCCGAGAGTCTTGGCGCGCACGAGCGCGACGGCCGAGATGTCCGACTTCGACGGCTTCCACTCAAGCTCGCGTAGCGCGAGGCGGTAGCGGTCGGTGGCGAGCAGCGAGATGTGCGATCCCTCGATCTCGACGCGCACTCCGGTGAGGATGGGGAGGGTCTCGTCGCGGGACGCAGCGCTGGTGACCTGGGCGACCGCCTGCTGCAGCGTCGCGCCGTCGATCGTGCCCGACTGCTCGGGAAGCTCGGGAAGCGAGGGGTACTGGTCCACGGGCATCGTCGCGAGGGTGAATCGCGACGCGCCACACGTGACGGAAACCTTGGTGCCTTCGAGCGACAGCGTGACCGGCTTGTGAGGGAGGGCGTTCGCGATCTCACGCAGGAGGCGACCCGACACGAGCACTTCGCCCGACTGGTCGACCTCGGCGGGGAACTCGCCGCGCGCCGACACCTCGTAGTCGAAGCTGGCCAGTCGCACGGTGCCTTCGGTATCCGCCGTGATGCGGACTCCGGCAAGAACGGGTACCGGCGGTCGCGCCGGCACGGCGCGGGACGTCCATGCGACGGCGTCCGCAAGGACGTCGCGCTCGACGGTGAACTTCATCGGGTGCTCCTCTGGTCTTGGCACAGACTATGCCACGGTCCGGACAGTTGAGGGGGTGCCTCGCCCCTGGCGACGTCGCGGCGCCAATGAAGGTCGCGTGGAGAATGACAAGAATCTAGAGAAGTAGTGGTCATAGGTACCGTGGAATCTGTGGATGAGCACTGTCCGGGCTGGAAAGCGCCGTGATCCGCGTGTGTATGGCCTGCGGATGAGAGGTCGGGTTGGCGCCCTGGGCCTGTGAGCGGATCCGCTCGACTCACATGGTTCTTGTGATTCTGCACAGGCCATCCCCTGTGGATTGAGCGTGCTGTCCACGGGCGTCCACAGGGTTTTCCACAATTGTGAGGGACGTGCGTGAGCGCATCGTGAGACGGGACGATGCGTGGACAGGGGTCGCGAGGGCGTCCAGGGGGCGTGGAGAGGCCGTGTGTCGGGGAGGCGTCAGGCCCGCGACTGCTTGATGCGCGCGTGGATCTCGTTGACCTGGTTGTACATCTGGCGGCGCTGAGCGATCTGGTCCTCGACCTTCTTGACCGCGTACATCACCGTGGTGTGATCCTTGCCGCCGAAGTGATCGCCGATCTTGGGGAGAGAGAGGTCGGTCAGCTGCCTGCAGAGGTACATCGCGATCTGACGCGCCGTGACGTAGACACGCGAGCGGCTCGTGCCGGTGAGCTCCTCGATCGTGATCCCGAAGTAGTCGGCGGTCTTGCCGATGATGGTCGAGGCCGTGATCTCCGAGTCGTCGTCGGAGATGAGGTCCTTGAGGACCACCTGCGCGAGCGAGAGATCCACGGGCTGTCGGTTGAGGGCCGCGAAGGCCGTCACCCTGATGAGGGCACCCTCGAGCTCGCGGATGTTGCTCGTGATGTTCGACGCGATGTACTCCAGGACGTCCGACGGCGCCTGGACGGCATCGGCCGCCGCCTTCTTCCTGAGGATCGCGATGCGCGTCTCGAGGTCGGGCGGCTGGACATCGGTCATGAGTCCCCACTCGAAGCGGGTGCGCATGCGCTCTTCGATCCCGTCGAGGTTGCGGGGGCTGACGTCGGAGGTGATGACCACGTGCTTGCCGGCGTTGTGCAACGCGTTGAAGGTGTGGAAGAACTCCTCAAGGGTCTGCTCCTTGCCCTGCAGGAACTGGATGTCATCGATGAGGAGGACGTCGACTTCGCGGTACGTACGCTTGAAGCTCAGCGAGCGATCGTCTCGAATCGAGTTGATGAAGTCGTTGGTGAACTCTTCGGAGTTCACGTAGCGCACCCTGGTCTGCGGCTTGAGATGCCGCGTGTAGTGACCGATCGCGTGCAGCAGGTGCGTCTTGCCCAGCCCCGATCCCCCATAGATGAACAGTGGGTTGTATGTCTTGCCTGGTGACTCCGCGACCGCGAGGGCGGCGGCGTGGGCGAAGCGGTTGGACGGGCCAATGACGAAGGTGTCGAACGTGTAGCGGGGATTGAGGTGCGGGTCCTCGACCACGGGGGAGGCACCACCTCGGGCCGGCGCACCTGGGGCGGGCGCGGCTCGTCGGTCTCGCCGTCCGCCGGCGGGGGCGGAGTGATCGAGGCGTCGACGGTGACGGCGATCCTCACGTCACGTCCGAGCACCTCGCTGAGCGCCTCGGTGACCTGACCGCGCAGCGTGGTCTCGACGTAGTTCTTGGTGAAGTCTTCGGCGACCGCGAGGAACACGTTGTCCTCGACCACCGCGAGCGGCTTGACGAGGCGCAGGAACGAACGGTTCTGCGCGCTCAGCCCGCCGTCGTCGGCGAGAAAGTCGAGGGCTCCGCGCCATACAGCGTCAATCGAGTCCGAGGCAGGCTCTGCCACCACTGGCCGTCACCCCCAAGGTGTGTATCCACAGCGTTTTTCACAGTCGGTGCATGGCCGGTCACCTGTTCGTTACCGCGTCGCCGCGTGTCGCTCACTTGGTGCAGGGCCGTGATGGTGGAGCCTATCCTGTTTGACAAGTGCGCCCCAAGGTGAGCCGCGGGATTTGCTTCCGTGGGCTCGAGCGCGTAACGTGAGTGCGCTGATTTGACCATTCCCTGAAACGTCGTGGAGTTACCGTGAGCAAGCGGACTTTCCAGCCGAACAACCGCAAGCGTGCCAAGACGCACGGCTTCCGTCTGCGCATGCGTACGCGTGCCGGTCGGTCGATTCTGGCGTCCCGCCGCCGTAAGGGCCGCGGCAAGCTGTCGGCCTAAGGTTGCTGCCGGCCGGCTCGCGCCTGCGGTCGCCCGCGGACTTTCGGTCCGCGATGCGACTGGGGGCCCGAAGCGGTCGGCACACCGTGGTGGTGTATGTGGCGCTCACCGGCGATGCTCGACGCATGGCCGGTTTCGCTGTTTCTAAGGCGGTAGGAGGTGCCGTGGTTCGCAACCGTGTGAAGCGGCGCCTGCGAGCGCTCGTGGCCGAGCGCCTGGAGCACCTACCCGAGGGCGCGCGACTCGTGGTGCGCGCATTGCCCGAGGCCGCGCTGGCCGACTATGCGACGTTGGGTGCGGATCTCGACGGCGCCCTGAGTGCCGCGACCCGGCGGGCCTTGCGATGAACGGCATGCAGCGAGTCGTCGTGGCCGCGATCCGGGGCTATCAGCTCACCGTCTCTCCCCTGACGGGACCTACCTGCAAGTTTCATCCCACGTGCTCGCACTACGGCATGGAGGCCGTGCGTGTGCACGGCGCAGGCATCGGCTCACTGATGGCCGTGTGGAGGATCCTGCGCTGCAACCCGTGGAACAACGGCGGCGTCGATGACGTGCCTGCTCGTGGAGAGCGCCTATTTCGCCTCACGAGGAATAATGCCGCGATGACGGCTGACCAGACTTCCGTCCACACGACATAAGGAACCTCGGCTTCATGATCGACACCATCCTCTTCCCACTCGAGTGGGTCGTCGCCAACATCATGGTGATCTGGCACAAGTTCTGGACGCTGCTAGGTCTAGATCCCGCCGCGGGTATCACCTGGGCGCTTGCGATCGTGGGACTTGTGGTCACCATCCGCGCGGCGCTGATCCCACTGTTCGTCAAGCAGATCAAGGCGTCGCGCGCGATGCAGATGATCGCGCCGGATCTACGCAAGATCCAGGACAAGTACAAGGGCAAGAAGGACCAAGCGTCCCGCGAGGCAATGAGCCGCGAGACCATGGAGCTCTACTCCAAGCACAAGACCAACCCGTTCTCCTCGTGCCTGCCAATGTTGGTGCAGGCGCCTATTTTCTTCGCCCTGTTCCGCGTGCTCAACTACCGCCTCGAGGGCAATGTCAATGGCGGTGGCAATACCGACGGCATCGGCATGCTCACCAACGAGCTCGCCACGCAGGCGCAGCAGGCGGACCTGTTCGGTGCATCGCTGTCGGACACGTTCTTCAACTCGGAGGGTGCGGCCGCGAAGATCCTGTCCGCCGTCCTCATCATCGCCATGGTTGCCACGACGTTCACCACTCAGCGTCAGCTCACCATGAAGAACATGCCGGCGAGTGCCCTTGAGGGCCCGATGGCGCAGCAGCAGAAGATCCTGATGTACGCGCTGCCGTTCATCTTCGTGATCACCGGCCCCAACTTCCCCGTGGGTGTCCTCATCTACTGGACCACCACCAACCTGTGGACCATGGGCCAGCAGTTCTACGTCATCCGCAACAACCCCACGCCCGGCTCCGAGGCGGACCGCCAGCACCAGGAGCGCCTCGCGGCCAAGGCCGCGCGTCGCGCCGCTCGCCGGGGCGAGGACCCCGCGGTCGTGGTCATCGAGCAGGAGCCGGTCGAAGAGCCCAAGCGTTCCGGTCAGCGACAGCAGCCCAAGCGCAAGGGCCGTGGCGGATCGAAGCCTCAGTCCGCCGCAGGCGGCGATCAGGAGAAGGACAACTCATGACCGACAGCATCAAGAAGCTCGACGCCGAGGGTGACGTCGCAGCCGACTTCCTCGAGGAACTGCTCGACATCCTCGACATGGATGGCGACATCGACATCTCGGTCGAGGCCGGACGAGCCAAGGTGGCGATCGTGGCCGATGGCCCGAGCCAGGACCTCAAGCGACTCGTGGGTCCCGAGGGGAGGTGCTCGAGGCGCTCCAGGACCTGACGCGTCTCGCTGTCCAGGCCGACACCGGCGAGGTCAGCCGGCTCATGCTCGACATTGCGGACTTCCGTGCCGGTCGTCGCGAGCGGCTCGCCGAGCTCGCCCGCGAGGCCATCGCGGTGGTGCGGGAGACGGGCGAGCGCGTCGAGATGCAGCCGATGAATGCGTTCGAGCGCAAGGTGGTTCACGACGTCGTTCTTGAGGCCGGCCTGGCCTCCGAGTCCGAGGGCGAGGACCCGCAGCGCTACGTCGTGGTGCTTCCCTCCTGACGTTTCACGTGAAACACCTATGACCGACGACGTCCTCGAGCCCCCTCAGATCGACCCCCTCAGCGGCAGTGCCGCGGTCCGCGAGTACTTCGGGGACACGTATCCACGAGTGCTGGCATTCGCCGACATGCTGGCAGCTGAAGGTGTCGAGCGAGGACTGATTGGCCCCCGCGAGGTCGGGAGGCTCTGGGAGCGCCACATCCTGAACTCGGCGGCGCTCGCGCCGTACCTCGGGGATGGCCGAGTCGCCGACGTCGGCTCCGGCGCCGGCCTCCCCGGCATGGTGTTGGCCGCGATGGATCCCTCTCGCGACTACGTGCTGATTGAGCCGATGGAGCGACGCATTCAGTGGCTTTTCGAGGTCGCGGAACGATGCGGGATCGACAATGTACTTGTGGTGCGGGGGCGTGCCGAGGAAGTCACGGAGTCGGTCGAGGCCGACATCGTCACCGCCCGCGCTGTCGCGGCCATCGACAAGCTGGTCAAGTGGTGCTCACCGCTGCTCAGTCCCCACGGGCGTCTGGTGCTCCTCAAGGGTCGGAGTGCGGCCGACGAGCTCGACCGCGCCAAGTACACCCTGCGCAAGCAGCGCTTCACGGGCGAGATCCACACGGCGGGCACCATCGCGGGCGTCGACGCCACGACCGTCGTGGTGCTGACCCGGTCGTGATTCTTCCCCCTCGCTGTCCACACGGTCGTCCACAGGCGTTTGTGCGTGAGAGTGGCGGCGGACGCGGGTTTCTCCACAGGAGTCCGAGAGGTGGTGCGCGGCCCGAATGCGTGCGCATCGTGATGCCATAGCCGCACCAGGCCCGCACGCTGTCGCCGATCCCGGACCTCTTCCAGGCGCCTCCTGGGGTAGAGTCGTCGGGCCGGAGGAGGTGCTCAGCGGACCCACAAAGGTTTGCTGTTGGCGGTTGCGCCGCCCATGTTTCACGTGAAACATGGGCGGAGGTGAGTCGCCGGTCTGACCGCGACGCGTGATCACGAGGCGTTTCCTCAAGGAGAGGCTTCCACCCCCGTCGCCATTCACGGTGCGGGGCGCGAGTACGAGAGGCATGCCCAGTTCCGGGCGAGACGGGCCGGCGGCGGATACAGATGTGGGGAAGGTGTGCGAGTGGCGTTTGACGATGCGAGGCCGACGACCGGGCCGGAGCGTGACCGCACCCCCGACGGTGTTTCACGTGAAACCACCAACCCCTTCACGGCGATCGACCCCTTCGAGGGCCTGAGCGAGGACGGCGACAGCCCGCTCGCGGCGGAGATGATAGCCACGGAGCGGCGTCGGCGCGCGCTCGAGAGTGCGGCCTTCCCTCGCCCCGCCCGTACCCGCATCATCGCGGTCTCGAACCAGAAGGGCGGGGTGGGCAAGACGACCACCTCCGTCAACGTGGCCGCGGCGCTCGCCAAGCGAGGTGCCAACGTGCTCGTCATTGACGCGGATCCCCAGGGAAACGCCTCCACGGCGCTCGGCGTCGACCACAGGTCGGGCACGCCCTCGATCTACGACGTCCTGCTCGACGAGACGCCCATGGCGCGTGTCGCGCAGCGCAGCCCCGAGATCGACACGCTGTGGTGTGTGCCGGCGACGATCGACCTCGCGGGCGCGGACATCGAGCTCGTGTCGATGGTCCGACGCGAGTTCCGCCTGCACGACGCGCTCAAGGAGTTGCTCGAGGGCGCGGGCAAGGAACTGGACTACGTCTTCATCGACTGCCCGCCCAGCCTCGGTCTACTCACGCTGAACGCGATGGTGGTCGCGACCGAGGTCCTCATCCCGATCCAGTGTGAGTACTACGCGCTCGAGGGCCTGACCCAGCTGATCAAGACCGTCGAGATGGTCAGGAAGCACCTCAATCCCGGCATCCACGTCTCGACGATCGTCCTCACGATGTACGACGGCCGCACGAACCTCGCGCGCGAGGTGGCATCCGAGGTGCGCTCGCACTTCCCGGAGCAGACCCTCGACCAGACGGTGCCGAGATCGGTGCGCGTCTCGGAGGCGCCGGGGTTCGGCCAGACCGTCATCACCCACGACCCACACTCGTCAGGAGCCGTGGCCTACATGGCCGTCGCGCGTGACATCGCGGTGCGCGGCGCCGCAGGAACGGAGCACTAGTGAGCAAGACCAAGAGGGGCCTGGGGCGCGGACTCGGAGCGCTCATCCCGACCGAGCCCGAGGGACCCGTCCAGGAGCGCCCTCGGGACGTCTTCTTCTCGGACACCACGGGCGCGATTCCGACAATCACGCAGGTCTCCGAGGACGGCGAGCTCGTTCCCGTTCCCGGGGCATCCTTCGCCCATATCGACCCGTACGCCGTCGTACCCAACCCGCGTCAGCCCCGCACCGTCTTCGACGAGGAGGCCCTCGCCGAGCTCGTCGGATCGATCAAGGAGATCGGCGTCCTGCAGCCGATCGTCGTGCGGCCCAATCCCGAGGGGAGGGCTACGAGCTCATCATGGGCGAGCGCAGGCTGCGTGCGTCCAAGGAGGCGGGGCTCACCGAGATCCCGGCGATCATTCGATCGACCGACGACAACGACCTGCTGCGTGACGCGCTGGTCGAGAACCTCCACCGCAGCCAGCTCAATCCGCTCGAGGAAGCCGCGGCATATCAGCAGCTGCTTGAGGACTTCGGCATCACGCATGAGGAGCTCGCGACCAGGATCTCCCGGTCGCGTCCCCAGATCTCGAACACCCTGAGGCTCCTGCGCCTCCCGGCGCCGGTGCAGCGACGGGTTGCGGCCGGTGTGCTCTCGGCGGGCCACGCCCGCGCCCTGCTGGGGCTCGAGTCTCCCGAAGCCATGGAGCTCCTCGCGACGCGCATCGTCGCTGAGGGCCTTTCGGTGAGGGCGACCGAGGAGGCGGTGACGCTCGGCGTCGATACCCCGAAGCCACGCAAGGGAGCCGTGCGGGCCGGCGGACGCACCGCGGCGCTCGACGAGCTCGGCGGCAGGCTGGGTGACCGCTTCGACACGCGCGTCAAGGTCAAGCTGGGTCGCACGCGCGGATCGATCACGATTGACTTCGCGACCGTCGATGACCTCAACAGGATCGTCGGCCTCCTGGACCCCACGGATCCGGGAGTGTTTGGAAGCGACTCCTAGCCGAACCGCCTAGTCGACGATCCCGCGACCGTGGGCGTCGGCGACCAGCGCGCTGTAGGCCGAACCAAGGTCGAGACCCGCCGCCTCGGCGGCCTGCGGAAGCAGCGAGGTCTCGGTCATACCAGGGGCGATGTTGATATCGAGCACCTGAGCGGCGCCGTCCCCATCGAGAATGAGGTCGACCCGCGACAGGTCGCGAAGGTCCATGGTGCGGTGCACGGTGAGCGCGGCGGCAGAGACGACCTCGGCCTGTTCGGCGGTCAGCCGCGCGGGCGCGAAGTACTCGACCCTGCCGGCGTTGTAGCGCGCGTCGTAGTCGTACGCCCCCTCGACGGCGACCTCGACCGCGGGCAGCACCCGGGCATCGTCCCCCGTGCCCAGGACACTCACCGCGAGCTCGATGCCCTCGACGTGCCTCTCGATGAGAGCCACGTCGCCGTAGGCGAAGCAGTGGACCATCGCGCGGGCGAGGTCGGCGCGGTCCCTGACGATCGACACGCCCAGCGCGGAACCGCCGCGCACCGGCTTCACGACGAGCGGGAGCGAGAAGCGCGCCACGATCGCGTCGAGCACCTGCTCGGCACCCACCTCCCGGAAGAGAGACTGGGGGAGAGTGACGTACTCGGGCGTCGAGATGCCCTCACGCATCATCACCGCCTTGGCGACCGCCTTGTTCCACGCGACCCGGGCCGCGCGAGACCCCGTGCCCACGAACGTCACACCCAGCAACTCGAGGAGTGCCTGGAGCGAGCCGTCCTCTCCCGAGGCACCGTGGAGAAGCGGCCACACGACGTCGACGTCGCCGGCGCGCAAAGTAGGGATCAACTCCGTGTCCACATCAAGCAAAGAAACCTGGTCGAAGCGTCCCTTGAGCGCCTCCTGGACCCTCCTGCCACTGCGAATCGACACGTCGCGCTCGTGTGACAGCCCGCCGGCCAGAATGAGTACGTGCATGAGGTGCGGTCCTCTCGGAGGTCGTAGCGGTCAGTAGAGGTCGGGCGAGGGGAAGTCGACGGTGTCGCCGCGGCGGCCCCCGAGGTTCCGAAGATGCGGACGGTCTCGAGCTCGGCGTCCACGACCGTCGCGAGGCGGCGCACGCCCTCCCTGATGCGCTCCGGGGTGGGGAAGCAGTACGACAGTCGCAGGTGATCCGTGCCCGAGCCGTCGATGTAGAACGCGCTGCCCGAGACGTATGCGACGCGCGCCGTGATCGCGCGGGGAAGCATCGACTTGGCGTCGAGACCGTCGGGAAGCCGCACCCACACGTAGAACCCACCGTCGGGCACGTTCCACGACGCCTCGGGGATGTGCTCCCCGAGCGCGGAGATCATCGCGTCCCTACGCTCCCGGTACTGGACCTGGAACTTCTTGATCTGGCCCTGCCAGTCGAAGTGCTCAAGGTAGGTCGCGATCGCCATCTGCGACGCGTTCGAGGGGCTGAGGATCGCCGCCTCGGATGCCAGGACCAGCTTCTCACGCACCGCGTGCGGCGCGACCGCCCACCCGACGCGATATCCCGGAGCGAAGGTCTTCGAGAAAGACCCCAGGTAAATGACGCCTTCGGGGCTCATCGAGCGCAGTGAGGGGAGCGGTTCGGTGTCGAAGCCCAGCAGGCCGTAGGGATTGTCCTCGAGCACCAGCACGCCGTACCGCTCGCAGATTTCCAGCACCTGCGGGCGGCGTTCGAGCGACAGCGTGACGCCGCCGGGGTTGTGGAAGTTGGGAACGGTGTAGAGGAACTTCACGCGACGACCCTCGGCCGTGAGGCGCGCGAGGGTCTGCTCAAGAGCCTCGGGGATGAGCCCGTGCGCGTCCATGGGCACGTGGACTACATCGGCCTCGTGCGCCCGGAACACGCCGAGCGCTCCCACGTACGACGGCGCCTCGGCCACGATGACGTCGCCAGGATCGATGAAGATCGTCGTCACCAGGTCGAGCGCCTGCTGCGAGCCCGTGGTGACCACGACATCGTCCGGATGGGCGACGATGCCCTCGAGCGCCATGACCTCGAGGATCTTCTCGCGCAGCGTGACGTCGCCCTGGCCGGAGCCGTACTGGAGCGCGACCTCGCCGTGCTCCACGATGATCCGGCGGGACATCTCACCCAGCTCCTCGAGTGGGAGGCCGCCGATGAACGGCATGCCGCCGGCAAGCGAGACCACCTCGGGGCGGCTCGCGACCGCGAACAGGGCACGAATCTCCGAGGCGCGCATCTGGTGCGCGCGCTGTGCATAGGACCCGTACCAGGGATCGAGACGAGTGCCTTCGCGCGGGGTGGGGGTGCCGTCGCTCATGGCGCAAGTCTGGCACGCGCACGGGGGTCCAGCCATCACGCGCCTGGACCCCCGTGCTGCAAGACGATGCTTGGGTCGGGTTAGGCGAGGACCTCGTCGAACAGTGCGGAGAGCGCGGGCTTCGGGCGAGCGCCCACCACGGACTTCACGACCTCGCCGCCCTTGAAGAAGCTCATGGTCGGGATCGAGGTGACGCCGTAGGCCATCGCGAGCTGCGGGTTGGCGTCGGTGTCCACCTTGACCACCTTGAGGCGGCCCGCGTACTCCTCGGCGAGCTCGTCAAGGAGAGGGGCGACCGCGCGGCACGGTCCGCACCACGTCGCCCAGAAGTCGACCACGACAGGGACGTCCGAGGCGAGCACCTCCGCCTGGAACGTGTCCACGGTGGCGGCGACGGGGACCGCCGGCAGCGCGGCCGCGGGCGACTCGACGGGAGCCGTGACGGCCTCGACCGCGTCCGGAGCCTCCTGGGACGCACGTGCTGCCTCGCGCGCGTCGAGGTAGTGCTGGGCGTCGAGGGCGGCGGCGCAGCCCGAGCCGGCGGCGGTGATGGCCTGGCGGTAGCGGTTGTCGACCAGGTCACCACACGCGAACACACCCTCCACGTTGGTCGCGGTGGTCCGTCCGATGACCTGGACGTAGCCCTCGCTGTCGGTGTCGACCTGTCCCTTGACCAGCTCGGAGCGAGGATCGTGACCGATCGCGACAAACAATCCCGTCGCGGCCAGCGTCGACTCCTCACCACTCACACGGTTACGGATCCGCACACCCTCGAGCTTCACGTCACCATCAAGGCCAATGACCTCGGAGTTCCACACGAACTCAATCTTCGGATCCGCCACAGCACGATCCGCCATGATCTTCGACGCCCGCAACTCATCCCTGCGATGCACCAGATACACC
The DNA here is from genome assembly GCF_030296675.1 of Demequina sediminis. Lineage (GTDB taxonomy): Bacteria > Actinomycetota > Actinomycetes > Actinomycetales > Demequinaceae > Demequina > Demequina sediminis. The sequence continues at coordinate 2,083,435 of NZ_AP027736.1, forward strand.
TTCGCCGCGAACCGGGTCAGGAACGTCGCCTCCTCCACCGCGGAGTCCCCACCACCGACGACCACGACCGTCTGGTCACGGAAGAAGAACCCATCACACGTGGCACACCACGACACACCCTTACCACTGAGACGCTTCTCATCATCCAGACCGAGCTCCTTATACGCCGACCCAGTCGCGAGAATCACCGCGGCAGCCGTGTACTCACCCGACATGCCCGTCACCACACGCTTCACGTCACCGGCAAGATCCAGCTCCGTCACATCATCGAAGAGCACCTCGGCACCAAAACGCTCCGCCTGAGCCTGCAACGTCTCCATCAACTCAGGACCCTGCACACCCTCCACAAACCCAGGAAAGTTCTCCACCTCGGTCGTATTCATCAACGCCCCACCAGCCGTCACCGACCCCGCCACCACCAACGGCGCCAACCCCGCACGCGCCGCATAAATAGCCGCCGTATACCCGGCAGGACCAGAACCGACAATGATGAGGTTGCGCGTTTCGCTCACGGTTGTTCCTTGTGTGATGGGGCGCCGAGCCCGGCCGGGACGGCGTTACATGAACAGATGGTAGGGGTCCGATGTTCCCGCTCAGTCAGCGGCGGGATCGACCGGGCGCGGCTGGATGGTGCGGGCGGGTTCGATCACGATGCTGTCGCTCAGCGGCTGAGCCAGCCAGGCCAAGGCGACGAACACCGCGAGCACGATTCCGGCGACGGCGAGAGTCATGACCACGCGCGAGCCGTTCAGGGGGCCGCCGGACTCCGCACGCACACGGGCGCGCTCGAGGCTGTGGGTGATCGGGGCCGAGGCGGGCCAGCGTCGGTGCAGCGCCTCGAGCACCAGCTCCCAGGTGCCGCGCTCGCGCACCCGGTTCTGGTCGGCCACCATGATCTCGAGGGTGTCGAAGGCGGCCTCGTGCTTGTCCGCCGGTCGCGAGTGCGTGCCCGGAAGTGGTGTCTCCGCGACCTCCGCGGCCTCGTCGTGCGCCGCCGACCGCATCGTCTCCTGCAACTGAGGGTCGGCAAGCGCCTCCGCGGCCTCTTCCTCGGCGGCTAAGCGCGCCGCTTCGAGCGTCTCCGAGGCGATCAGTTGGCGCGACGCCTCGAGGCGCTCGGCCTCCTCCTGCGCGAGTCGGGCCGCCTCGCGCGCCGCCTGTGCCTCGTGCTCGCTCTCGAGGCGCGGGATCCACCGCAGCGTCTCGACGGCGGCCGTGAAGCCCACGAGCGCGCGTGCGTCGAAGGGGGACAGGGCGTCGATGAGGGCACCAAGCGTGGTCGGCGGCGCGCCCGTGAGGACATCGAGGGCCACGGCGCGACCCGCGGCAGGCATGCCGTCCGGGAGGTCGTCGGCCGTCGACTCGCCGCGGTCGAGACCCGTGAGCGCGCGCACCAGGATCTCGCCCAGGGCGCGCGAGTCTGCCTCCTCCGAGGCCTGCTCGACGATCCCGGCCTGCGCACCGGCCTCGCCATCCACGCCGACCCCGGCGACCACCACGCGGCCGCGCTCCGTCACCGTGATGCAGCCGGGGCGCACGAATCCGTGCGTGAGGCCCTCCGCCTTGGCCGCGGCGAGCGCGCGTGCGGCGCCGCCCACGATCGCCATCGCGCGCCGGGGATCGATGCGTCGCGTCGCAAGCACCTCGTCGAGGGTGACGCCGGGCACGTGCTCGATCGCCACGTACGTGACCGGGCGGCCCTCGACGGTGTCCCGTCCCGTCGCGACGATGCGTGCGAGACGGGGGTCGCGCAGGCGCGAGGCCCGCGTCGCGACCTTGCGCACCGCGCCGGCCGACACGAGGTGAACGATGTCCACCACCGTGAGTCGATCGAGCCGCCCGTCGTGTGCGAGGTGCCGCTCGATGCCCGGGATATCGTGATTGACCTCCTCGAGCAGGGTGAAACGCGCACCCAAGACCCTGCCCTCTTGCACCTGTTCCGCACCCCCGACGTATCGCTACGCCTATCGTACGGTGCGCCTCAGACGTCGAAGGAGCGGTGCCACCAGTTCCTGGGCCTCGGGCACCTTGAGGAGGCGCAGCAGCGCCCAGTAGGCGACCCCCATCACGGGGATGAGCACCGCAACCGTGCCGATCGACATGACCAGCCTCGCGACCCGGTCGCCCGACTCCGCCGCCGGGATGAGGCGCATCAGCCACCAGCCGAGCGCTCCGGTCGCGATTGCCGCCGCGGTCGCGCGCGCGATGACGCTGAGGGTGCGCGTGCCGCCCAGGCCGCCGATGCGGCGCCTGACGCCGTTGGCGCGGAGCACCACACCCACCACGTTGGACAGGCTCAGGGCGAGCGCGACGCCCGCGGTCCACCACGCGAATGGCAGCGTCTCGCGCAGGAGGAACATGCCTCCCACCCACGCGATCGTGACGGGAATCTGGATGAAGAAGACTGCTCGCCCGTCCTCGAGCGCGAAGAAGACGCGCTTGAACACCGAGAGCAGCCCCAGCGGGGCCGCGCCGAGCGCGAGGGCCATGAGCACGTAGGCGACCGACTGCACCTCCGCCTCCGGCTGTGCGGGCAGCGCGATGCGCGTGAGTGCGGGCGCGAGGGCGACGAACACGGCGGTCGACCACAGACCGAAGACAGTGACCATGCGCAGCCCGCGCTGCGTGGTCGCGCGCAGCGTCGCGAGGTCCCCCGCGGCAGCGTGCCTTGCCATCGGCGTCGCGAGCGCCGTGACGAGCGAGACCGTGACGATCGAGTGCGGCACGAGGTAGAGCATCATCGCGTTGAAGTAGGCCGCGTTGCCGGCGATGTCCACGGCGTTGAGGTCCTCGGCCGCGGCGCTCGCGGCGGACGCGACCCTGGTCGCCATCACCACGCCGACCTGGTCGAGGAGCACCGCGCCGAGCGCCCAGCCGGCGACGCTCGTGATGCCGCGGAGCTCTCCTTGGGGCCCTTCCAGACCGGAGCCCACCGGTAGCCTCCGCGTCGCAGCGGCCAAATGAGAATGAGTGCCTGCGCCGCGATGCCGAGCGTCGCGGTCCCGGCGAGGAGCGCGATGCGGGCGGCGGACCAGTCGGGCTCGACGACGTCCGCGTCGAGGGCGTAGCCGCCGTAGATCGCGAGATACGCGACGAGTCCGGCGATCGACACCACGTTGTTGAGCACGGGCGCCCACATGTACGGCCCGAACTGCTCCTTGGCGTTGAGTACCTGGCCCAGGATCGTGTAGACGCTGTAGAAGAACAGCTGCGGGATGCACCAGAACGCGAATCCGATCGCGAGCTGGCGCTGCGCGACGGACCAGTCCTGCGTGTACATCACGACGAACACGGGCGCTGCGATGGTGAACAGCACCGTGACCGCGAGCGAACCCGCCACGCCGAGCGTGACGATTCTGTCGACCGTGCGCTTGCCGTCCTCGCGGCGGAAGGCCCGCACGATCTGCGGCACGAGCACCGCGTTGAGGACGCCCGCCGCGATGACGGCGTAGAGGGCGTTGGGGATCTTGTTCGCGACGTCGTATGCGTTGCCTGCCACCGTGTTGACCGCGATGGCGGCGGCAAGCAGGGCGTTGCGCGCAAAGCCCAGTCCGCGCGAGACCAGCGTGCCGGACGCCATCACGAGCGTGTGCCGCCGCAGCGATCCGCGGGGGCCTCCGGCGAGTCGGTGGTCACGGCAGGGCCTCGCCGCCGGTCGCCTCCAGCGGGTCCGGCCGCGGGCCGGTGCGGGTCTCCTTGCGGCCTCGGCGAATCGTGCGCACGACGCCCATGACGAGGAGCAACACGAGCCCGGCCGTGAAGAAGGCGGTCATCGCCGTTCCCCAGTCCGCCCGTACCCGCACGCTCATGCTCACCGGGGCGCCGATCGCCGTGCCGTCGGGGTTGCGCAGCACGATGGTCGCGTTGACGTTCGCGGAGGACACCGCCTCGACCTCGACGGGCACCGCCATGCTGGACCCCGCAGGGATCGTAACGGTGGGGGCGTCCCTCACCTGCAGGTTGGGTGCGAACGACGTCATGTCGACCGTGACGGTGGCGTCCACGTCGAGATCGTTGCGCACGGTGACGGGGACGCTGCCGCTGTCGGCGATGAAGTTCACGTCCGAGCCCGCCGCGACCGTCAGCGCGCCGAGCGTCTGGTCGACCGCCGCGGTGGACTGTGTCACGCGCAGACCGCGAATTTGAGGTTGGTCGCGCAGCGATGTGGCGAGCGGCGACAGCAGGGTACGGCCTCCCGGATTGAGGATCGCGGACGGGTCCTGCGCGGTGAGCGACAGGTCCCCGAGCCGGGCGAGCCTGCGCGCCAGTCCGGTAATGGTCGCCGCGTCGAGGTCCCCGTCCTCGTCCACCACGGTGGGGAGGACCGTGCGCGGCCCGGCGCCCTCCGCGAGCTCCGCGACGGAGATGGGATCCACAAACTCGGCGGTCATGAGCGCGGAGAGCGCGATGGCGGACTCGGGGCCGGTGGGTGCCCAGTCGGCGCCGGTCCACGCGAGCACCGGTCCGTCCGACTCGGCGGCGGTGAGCGCGCCGGTGGCGACCGCCGCGCCGACTCCGCCGGGGCGTGTCGATCCGATCCCGGAGATGCTATCGGAGAGGACCTCGTCGGGGGTCAGCACGGAGAGGATCCCGTCGCCCACGGCGACCGTCTGGACGGTCCGCACCGCGGCATCGTCCCCCTCGGATCCTGTGACCACGAGGGCGCTCGCGCCCTTCGCCGCGGCGAGCTCGGCGGTGGGGGTGTCGGCATGGGCGACGTGAGCGATCCACGGCAGGTCCGTGAGGGGGCTCGAGCCTCCCCGCACGCGCGACAGGGCGAAGTCGAGCAGGGTCTCCTCGCCGGCATGGGCGAGCGACACGAGGTCGGGGTCGCCGGCGGGGATGGCCATGACGTCGCGATCCGCCATGTCGAGGCTGCTCTTGCCCAGGTCCGAGAGCGCCGTGGTGTCGATCGCGAGCGTGACGCCGGGGATGTCGGAGGCGGCGGTGATCGCGCGCACCCGCGCGCTGATGCCCGTCGCGGTCGCGAGCGTGGCGAGCTCGAGGCGCGGCATGGACGCATCGATCCAGGTCACGGCTCCGCTGAGCAGCACGCGCGTCTCCTGGTCGGTCACGAGCACCACCTCGACGCCGTGCACCGCCCACGTGTCGGGGGCGAACGGAAGGTCCGCGGCGGCGGCGGTCACCGAGACCGTGGCGGAGCCGCCCGGCGCGAGGCGGTGGACCGTCTCGGGCTCGACCTCGCCGTCCTCCGGCGCCACCGGGGTGCCCGCGGCGGGAGGCAGGGTGAGCGAGATGCCCACGTTCGCGGCGCCGACCGTTGTCATCCGCGGTCGCGAGCCTGCGAGGAAGGCGTCGAGGGCCCCGAGGTCGCCCAGTGGTGCGTTCGTCACGCGCATCTCGACGCGCGCGTCGTCAAGCGGCACGGAGTCCTCGTTGTGGACCGTCGCGATCGACGTCATCGACTCGCCCGCCCGCACCGTGGGCGAGGGATCCGACTCGATCGAGGCCACCAGGGTCGCCGGGGTGTCCGTCGGTGCGGCCGTGGCTACCCCGACGGGCGCGGCCACGCCGAGGATCACGAGGGCGGCGGCGCCCGCGAGGGCGCGGCGCAGGCGGGAGGGAAGTAGTGCGGTCGTGCGCATGGGTCGGGTCACGGAGCAATCGCGAGGAGACGGGCGGCCGCCTGGGCCATCTTCCGCTCATTGGGATAGGCGAGCTCGCGCATGAGGTCGGCCACCGCGATCCAGCGCGCCACCTCCGCCTCATGATCGGGGTCTTTGTCCGTGGTGATGATGCCCGCGCGCGCCTCGAGAAGGTAGTGGTGGACTACCTTGTGCACGCGGCGATCATCGCCCGTGAACCAGTAGTCGATCACGCCCAGCGGCTGAATGATCTCGGCATCGATTCCCGTCTCCTCCGCGACCTCGCGCACCGCAGCGATCTCGGGAGTCTCCCCTCCTCGATGTGACCCTTCGGCAGGCACCACTCGAGGCGGCCCGCGCGGTTGCGGCGCCCGATGCACGCGGCGTATGCGATCCCGTCCTCGACGCGCACCGCGATTCCTCCCGCGGAGGTCTCGTTGCTCACCGGCAGGTGAGGCGTGCGGTGGGCGGCGGTCTCGCGTCGCTGGCGGGCCGGCACACCCGTGGGCGGCATCGGCACCGGGCCGGGACGCGGGACGGGCGGCGTGGGCATGGCCCAACTCTAACGACCCCGCAGAGGGCCCGAGGGAGGCGGGCCGCGCCCGTCTGGGACACTGGACCGGTGACAGACCACCCCGCCGCCTCCCCCTCGCTCGACGTGCTGCGCCGCCGCGCGGTCGGATTGTGGGCCGCGCTGCCCGCCGACATCACGCGCCTCGCCGAGTCCTTCGCGGCCGCGGGTCACGAGCTCGCGCTCGTCGGCGGACCCGTGCGCGACGCCTTCCTGGGGCGCTCGAGTGCGGACCTCGACTTCGCGACGTCCGCCCATCCCGACCAGATCGAGGCGCTGTTGCGGGGCTGGACGCGCTCGACGTGGGACATGGGTCGCGAGTTCGGGACGATCGGCGGGCGCAGGGGCGACGTGGTCGTCGAGATCACCACGTATCGCGCCGACGAGTACGACGGCGCGACGCGCAAGCCGGTGGTCGCGTTCGGCGACTCCCTCGAGGGCGACCTCGCGCGGCGCGACTTCACCGTCAACGCGATGGCGGTGCGGCTGCCGTCGCTCGAGTTCGTCGACCCCTACGGGGGCCTCGAGGATCTCGCGGGCGGGCTGCTGCGCACCCCCATCGACCCGCACGTGTCCTTTGGAGACGATCCCCTGCGCATGATGAGGGCGGCGCGCTTCGCGTCGCAGTTGCGCTTCGACATCGAGCCGGCGACGTTCGCTGCGATGGCGGCGATGAGCGAGCGGATCGCGATCGTGTCCGCCGAGCGCGTGCGCGACGAGCTCACCAAGCTGCTGCTGGGCGGGGACGTGCGCGCGGGCCTCGCGGCGCTCGTGGACTCGGGGCTCGCGGAGCGCGTCCTTCCCGAGCTGCCCGCGCTGCGCCTCGAGGTGGACGAGCACCACCATCACAAGGACGTCTACGACCACACGCTCACGGTGGTCGAGCAGGCGATCGATCTCGAGACCGGCCCCGACGGACCGGTGCCAGGTCCGGACCTGATCCTGCGCCTCGCGGCGCTGCTCCACGACATCGGCAAGCCGCCCACGCGCCGCCTCGAGCCGGGCGGGGGCGTGAGCTTCCATCACCACGAGATCGTGGGCGCCAAGATGACCGCCCGCCGTCTCAAGGAACTGCGCTTCGACAAGGACACCGTCAAGGCCGTCCAACACCTGGTCTCCCTGCACCTGCGCTTCCACGGATACGCGGATGCGCGGTGGTCGGATTCCGCGGTCCGCCGCTACGTGGTCGACGCGGGGGACCAACTGGAGCGGCTGCACCGGCTCACGCGCGCCGACGTCACGACCCGCAACCGCCGCAAGGCCGACCGGCTGTCGTTCGCGTACGACGACCTCGAGCACCGCATCGCTGAGCTGCGCGAGCAGGAGGAGGTCGACGCGATCCGTCCCGATCTCGACGGCACGCGCATCATGGAGATCCTGGGGCTTGCTCCGGGCCGCGCGGTGGGCGAGGCCTACCGCCACATGCTGGAGCTACGCATGGAGCACGGACCGCTCGATCCCGAGCGCGCCGAGGCCGAGCTCAAGGCCTGGTGGGCGGCCCGCCAGTCTTCCTGACGACGCCCTCACCCCACGAGGTGAGGGAACGTGGCCGCCGTCTCCGCGTGGACGATGCTCCCTCCCGTGGTCGCGAGTCCCGCCGCGAGCGCGGGGTCGGCCGCGCAGGCTGCCTCCCAGCCCAGGCTGGCCAAGCGCACCGCATACGGCAAGGTCGCGTTCGTGAGCGCGAGTGTCGACGTGCGTCCGACCGCGCCCGGCATGTTGGCGACGCAATAGAACGTGGTCTGTTCGACCGCGTAGGTGGGCTCGGCGTGAGTGGTCGGACGCGAGTCCTCGAAGCAGCCACCCTGGTCGATCGCGACGTCGACCAGCACCGCGCCCGCGCGCATCCGCGACACGAGTTCGCGGGTGACGAGCCGCGGGGCCCGCGCGCCCGTCACGAGCACCGCGCCGATCACCAGGTCAGACTCCGTGACGGCCTCCTCGATCGCCGCCGCGCTCGACGCGACGGTGCGCACGCGGCCGCCGTACAGGTCGTCCAGGTGGCGCAGCCGGGGCACCGACAGGTCGAGCACCGTCACCTCCGCGCCCATACCCACGGCCTGCGACACGGCGTTGGCGCCCGCGACCCCCGCCCCGATCACGGTGACGGTCGCGGGCCGCACCCCGGGCACGCCGGGCAGCAGCACCCCGCGCCCGCCCTGCGGACTCATGAGGTGGTACGCCCCCACCATCGTCGCCATGCGACCGGCCACCTCGCTCATGGGGGCGAGCAGCGGAAGCGAGCCGTCGGCCAGGGTGACGGTCTCGTAGGCGATCGCGGTGGTGCCTGACTCGGCGAGCGCACGCGTGAGCGGCTCGTTGGCCGCCAGGTGGAGGTAGGTGAAGAGCAACAGGCCAGCGCGCAGGTACCCGTACTCGGCCGGCACCGGCTCCTTGACCTTGATCACCATGTCCGCGCCCCACGCGTCGGCGGCCGTGCCGAGCCTCGCGCCGGCGAGCGCGTAGTGGTCGTCGGCGAAGGCCGACCCGAGCCCCGCGCCCGTCTCGACCACCACCTCGTGGCCCGCCGCGACAAGCTCGCGCACCCCGCCCGGGGTCGCGCCCACACGACGCTCGTTGTCCTTCACCTCTGCCGGAATCCCAATCAGCATGGCCCCACCCCTCTCGGCGCTTCGCGCACCTTCTTCATCGGACACCTGCAATTCTTGGAGGAAGTTCCCGTCACACAAGCAAACTCGAACACATATGGCCATAGTGCGCGAAAGGGCGAAGAATCGATGACCGTGACCCCTCAGGGCGGCCCCGCGCCGAAGCCTGTTCGACTCGACGACCTCGACGAGCGCATCGTCTGGGAACTCATGCGCGACGCCCGCATCCCCAACGCCGCACTCGCGGCGCGGCTTCACGTGGCGCCGTCGACCACGCACGCGCGTGTCAAGGCGCTGCGGGAGGCGGGCATCATCCGCTCGTCCCATGTCGAGATCGACTACGCCGCGCTGGGACTCGACGTCCAGGGGATCGTCTCGGTCCGGCTGCGCGCGCAGGCGCGACCCCAGATCAAGAGCTACGCCTCGAAGGTGATCCAGCTTCCCAACGTGCTCTCGGTGTTCTTCGTGGGAGGCACCATCGACTTCCTCATCCACGTCGCGTGCGTGTCGACCGCGCAGCTGCGCGACTTCGTCGCGACGGAACTCAGCATGGATCCGGTGGTCGCCTCGACCGAGACCAACATCGTCTTTGACCACCTGATCGGCCAGGAGCACCTGGGCTCGGGCGGCCTCGCGGCCATGCGCGGCCCCATTCGCTAGGGACGATGTCCGGGGCGAGCGCGGTGGGTCAGGCGGGGGTGCGCGGGGCCTGCACGAACAGCGCGGCGACCGCGAGATAGGCGACGGCCAGCCCCGCCATCACCAGCGACGAGTACCCCGAGGCAGGCAGCACCACCGCCGCGATCGCCGCGCTCGCGATGAACGCCACGTTGTACGCCATGTCGTAGAGGGTGAAGGCGCGGCCGCGGTACTCGTCGGCGGTGTCGCGCTGCACGATCGTGTCGACGGCGATCTTCGCGGCCTGCACCGCGAGGCTGACAACGACGGCCGCCGCGAGTAGCGCCCACCGGGCCGAGGTCGCGGCGAGCAGTGACTGTCCCGCCGCTCCCACCACGAGCGCTCCCGCGATCCACCGGTGCGGACCCACGCGGGGCGCGAGCCACGGCGTGACGACCGCCGCGAGACCAAACCCCACCGCGGCGAAGCCCAGCACCACGGTGAACGCGCCCAGCGACTGCTCGGGACGGTCGGGGTCGCCCAGCAGGTGGCGCGAGATGAGGATCGACGCCACGAACATCACGCCGTACAGCAGCCGCTGCGCCGCCATCACCGCCAACGCGTGGAACGGCGTGACGCGGGCCCGCAGGTAGCGCACGCCCTCGCCGAGTTCCCGGCCCAGCGCCGCGATCTGCGCGCGCACATGCAGCGCGTCGAGCGGATGCAGCGGGCCCAGCTCCCTGCGACCCAGCAGCGTCGCGGCCCACGAGGCGAGCGCGAACGCCACGCACGCCGCCGTGAGCGAGGCCAGCGCGAGCGACGAGTCCGTCGCGGAGGGGGCCACGAATGTCACGACGCCGCCGATTCCGGCCCCGACCGCCGCGGCCACCGTGCCGAGCGTGGGCATGATCGCGTTCGCCGCGAGGAGTTCGTCGCGCGGAACCACGTTCGCGATGCCGGCGGACATCGCCGCAAGGAGGAAGCGGTTGACGGACAGCGTGAGCAGCGCGAGGCCGTAGAGCGACCACAGCGGGCCGTCGAGCATGAGCACCGCGATGATCCCGAGCCCCAGCCCGACGCGCACCAGGTTCCCGACCAGCAGGATCCGCTGCCGCTGCCACCGGTCGATGAGAGGCCCCACGAACGGCCCGATCAGCGTGAAGGGCGCGAGCAGGGTCGCGAAGCCGACCGCGATCTCTTGAGGCGTCGCGGCCTGCGTCGGATCGAAGAAGAACGCGGTCGCGATCCCCACCTGGAACATCCCGTCCCCGCCTTGCGACAGCAGGCGCGAGTAGGTGAGGCGGCGGAACCCGCGCGCGCGCCACAGGCGGGCGAGGTCGCGGGCCAGCGTCATGGGCTCAGACTAGGGGGCGACGGCTCCCATGCAGGGACGATGCCGTGCGTGGTGGCGCCGCGGCGCGCTCCCTCCCGCTCGCTAGCATCGGGGTCATGGGGGACATGACGGTGGCCGCGGCGGTGGCGGCGACGCCCGACACGCGAGACCGCTTCGTTGATCTGGTGCGCGTTGGATCACTCGTGGGCGTGGTGCTGGGCCACTTCGCGATGGCGGCGGTGACGCTCGACCACGCGACAGGGACGGTCGACATCGCCAACGTGCTCGAGTCCGCGCCGTGGACGCGGCCGCTCACGCTCGTGTTCCAGGTGATGCCGCTGTTCTTCGTGGTGGGCGGCTTCGCTCACGCCGTGGCGTGGGTGTCGCTGCGGCGCCGGGGCGGGGGATACGCCGACTTCGTGCACGCGCGCATCGGCCGCCTCATTCGGCCGACGCTGGTGTTTGTGTCCGTGTGGATGGCGGCGGCGGTGGTCATCGAAACCGTGTGGGGCGACTCTCCCGCGACCGGCCCGCTGCTGCAGATCGCGGGCCAGCTGCTGTGGTTCATCGGCATCTACCTCATCGCGGCGGCGTTCGCCCCGGCCCTGCACGCGGCCCATCGGCGGTGGGGCGGGTGGGTGATCGCGGTTCTCATGCTCGCCGCGATCGCGGTCGATGCGGCACGCCTCGCGGGTGGGGTCGACGGGGTGAAGTGGCTGAACTTCGCGTTCGTGTGGCTCGCGATTCATCAGCTGGGCTTCTTCTATGCGGACGGCGTCGCCGACCGCTGGGGTCCCCGCCGGCTCGGGGCGACGATGCTCGCCGTGGGCACGCTTGCCGTCGCGGCGCTCGTGGCATGGGGGCCGTACGGGCTGTCCATGGTGTCGTACGAGGGCGAGGAGCTGTCGAACCTCGCGCCGCCCACGGTCGCGCTGTTGGCCTTCGGCGTCGCACAGGCGGGGGTGGCGCTGCTCGTGCGCGGGCCGGTGCGGCGGGCGCTCGCGCAGCGGCGCGTGTGGGCCGTGGTGGTGGCGGGCGGCGCGGTGGCGATGACGGCCTTCTTGTGGCACTTCACCGCCTTGGTCGCGATCTATGCCGCCCTGTGGGTCGCGGGGGTGGACCTCGAGGCGGACCCGACCACGGCATCGTTCTGGTGGACCAAGCTCGCGCTCCTGCCGGTCTTCCTCGTTGTGGTGGCGGGCCTCGTGGCCGCATGGCGGCGCTTCGACCGCCCCCCGCGGCGGGACGGGCTCGTCGGGGTTGGTCGCGCGCGAGCCGCCGTGGCGGCGCTCGCGGTCGCGTGCGCGATTGTCGGCATGCTCGCGTTCGCCGTGGTGGGATTCCGTGGCGCGGCGAGCGGCTACGTGGGCCGGCTCGTGGGACTGCCCGTCACGGCCTGGGCCGCCCTGGGGCTGACCGTCGCGGCCGCGGTGCTTGCGGAGGCGGCGGTGAGGCGCGTGAGTAGAGTGGCGGAGGCAGAGGGGAGCCAAGGATGACCTTTGGCGAGGCGGTGTCGACGTGCCTGCGTGCGTACGCGGGCATCCGTGGGCGCGCCCGCCGCAGCGAGTTCTGGTGGTTCCAGCTCTTCGCCGCGGTGCTGTGGCTGCCCACCGTCGCCACGTTCTCGCTGCTGTGGGGCGCGGCCTTCGAGGGCTCTCTCGCCCCCGCCGAGGATCCCGCAATCAACCCCGATGCCGTCGGGTGGGGGCACTCACCGGCGCGTTCGGCGTGGTGGTGGTCTACCTCGTGGTGGTCGTGATCCCGAGCCTGTCCGTCTGGGCGCGCAGGCTCCATGACACGGGCATGAGCTCGGCGTGGATCCTGCTGTCGGTGGTGGGTCTGGGGATCATCCCGCTCATCATGGCGATTCCCCAGGGCCAACCCGGCGCCAACAAGTACGGCCCCGATCCACGCGTGCATTCCCGAGTGGCGGCGGGCCGCTAGTTCGCGAGGGGCCGATGCCCCGGTTGCGACCCGTGGACGGGCGCGCCAGGGTGGAGGTATGAGCATCCCGCAACGCGTCGCCATCGTCGGCGGGCACGGCAAGGTCGCCCGCCGGCTCATTCCGATCCTGCTGCACCGCGGCCACGAGGTAGTCGCGCTCGCGCGCCGGGACGACCAGTTGAGCGCGCTGTCCGCGCTGGGAGCCCATGCCCGCCGTCTCGACATCGAGGCCGCCACCGAGGCGGACTTCGCGGCGGCCTTCGGGGGCTGCGAGGCGGTGGTGTTCGCGGCGGGCGGCGGGCCGGACGGCAACATCGACCGCAAGCGCACCGTGGACCTCGAGGGTTCGCTCAAGTCGATCGCGGCGGCCAAGCGGCGGCGCATCAGGAGGTTCGTGCAGGTGTCGGCGATCGGGGTGGACGTCGATCCGGACCCGGAGCGGGGCGAGGTGTGGGCGGCCTACGTGCGCGCCAAGCGTGAGGCCGACGCCGCGCTGAGGGAGTCGGGCCTGGCCTGGACCATCCTGCGGCCCGGCTCACTGACGGACGGGCCGGGGACGGGATGCATCACGATCGGTGAGACGGTGCCGCATCACTCGATTCCGCGCGTCGACGTCGCGCAGACCGTCGCCTCGTGCCTGTCGCGCCCCGCGACGGCGGGCCATCAGTGGGAGATCGTCACGGGCCCGCAGCCCATCGGCGCCGTGCTGGATCGGTTGACGGCCGCGTCTTCCTGAGGTCACCCCCGGCGCGCCCGCCCCGCCCGCCCCGATGCGCAAGTCACACATCTGGTGACAGGTGTGGCTGAGCTGAACGGGGAATCGGCGACACCCGGCGTGAGATGTGTGACTTGCGGAGACGATGCCGGGGCCGGGGCCGGGGCCGGGGCCCCGCCCCACCCCCGACGCACCCGCCAATGGCAACGGGCCGGGCCCGCCCCCGAGGGGAGGCAGACCCGGCCCGTTGCCGTGCGTCAGCGAGTGTGAGGCTTAGCGCTCGCGCGTGCCCGCGATGAACTCCTCGAGGTGCTGGCGGCCCAGCGTGTCCTCGGTCTGGACGGGCGGCGACTTCATGAAGTACGTCGACGCGGACAGGATCGGGCCGCCGATTCCGCGGTCCTTGGCGATCTTCGCGGCGCGCATGGCGTCGATGATGATGCCGGCGGAGTTGGGCGAGTCCCACACCTCGAGCTTGTACTCGAGGTTCAGGGGCACCTCGCCGAAGGCCGAGCCCTCAAGGCGGACGTACGCCCACTTGCGGTCGTCGAGCCACGCGACGTAGTCCGAGGGGCCGATGTGCACGTTGCGGTCGTCCTTCAGGCCCGCGAGCGGACCCGAGGTGAGGTTGGACGTCACGGCCTGCGTCTTCGAGACCTTCTTGGACTCGAGGCGCTCACGCTCGAGCATGTTCTTGAAGTCCATGTTGCCGCCCACGTTGAGCTGGTACGTGCGGTCGAGGCGCACGCCACGGTCCTCGAACAGCTTCGCCATCACGCGGTGGGTGATGGTCGCGCCGACCTGTGACTTGATGTCGTCGCCCACGATCGGGACGCCGGCGGCCTCGAACTTGGCGGCCCACTCCGGGTCGGACGCGATGAAGACGGGCAGCGCGTTGACGAAGGCGACGCCGGCGTCGATCGCGCACTGCGCGTAAAACTTGGCGGCCTCCTCGGAGCCCACGGGGAGGTAGCAGACCAGCACGTCGACCTGCTTGTCGCGCAGCACCTGCGTGACGTCGACGGGGGTCTCGTCCGATTCGACGATGGTCTGGCGGTAGTACTTGCCCAGGCCGTCAAGGGTCACGCCGCGCTGGACCTGAACCTCGGTCTTGGGGACGTCGCAGATCTTGATGGTGTTGTTCTCCGAGGCGGTGGTCGCCTCGACGAGCTCCTTGCCCACCTTGAGCGAGTCCACGTCGAAGGCGGCCACGAACTCGATGTCCGAGATGTGGTAGTCGCCGAACTGCACGTGCATGAGGCCGGGAACGGTCTCTCCTGCGGTGGCGTTCTTGTAGAACTCGACGCCCTGGATCAGCGACGTGGCACAGTTGCCCACGCCGACGATGGCGGCACGAAGCTTGGCCATGGTGAATCTCCTTGACTAGTGGCCCGCCGAGGCGGTGCCGGGGTTGTCCCCGCCGGGGGCGGATCGTTCATTTTCAATGAGGCGGTCGAGCCATTCGACCTCGCGCTCGACCCGCTCGAGGCCGTGGCGCTGGAGCTCGGCCGTGTAGGCGTCGTGGCGCTCGTGCATGCGCTTGAGCCCCTCCGACACCTCCTCCAGCCGTTCGGCGAGACGGCTGCGCCGTCCCTCCAGAATCCGCAGCCGGGTCGCGGAATCGGTGTGTGCGAAGAGCGAGAAGCGCACGTCGAACGTGTCGTCGTCCCACGACGACGCGCCGGCGCTCGCGAGCTCCTCCGCGAGGCGCGCACGCCCCGCCTCGGTCAGGCTGTAGGCAATTCGCGCACGCCGGGACGATGCGGGTGCCGCGGCGGCGGCCTCCTCGCCCGACGCGGTGATGAGCCCCGCCTCGACCATGCGCCGCAGGCACGGGTAGAGAGACCCGTAGCTGAGCGCGCGGAAGGGGCCGAGCTCGGCGCCGAGGCGCTTGCGAAGCTGATAGCCGTGGAGCGGCTGGTCCTTGAGGATGCCGAGGATCGCGAGGGCAAGGACGTCCGTCTTGGCCATGCGCTCGCCTCCTCTCCCCGTCGGCTCGCCGCTCGCGCGGCGATCCATCGTCCAGTTGTATCGCTCCGATACATCGAGAACCGTACATCACGGAATCGTGACGCGCGAGCCGGACGCGACTCGGCACGCAATGCCGTGCTCGAGCGTTGTTTCCGCAGAGACCTCGTGGGGCACGGCGTCCGTATCGCGACGCGCGCTCCCGCCCCAGCCCATGACCAGTCCTTAAGGTGGACACGTGACCGATCGCCCCAGCTCGCCCAAGCGCATCTCGACGCGCACCGCGTCGAACCAGGCCCGGCCGCCCCAGGCGACCAGGGCATCGTCCGCCTCCCAGGCGCCAGCGAAGGCGGCGCCAAGGACCGCGCCCAAGGCGGCGGGTGGCGGAGCGGCTGGCGGCGGCGGTAAGGGCGGCGGCAAGAAGGGCGCGGCGACGCCCGAGCAGCCGCGGTGGAAGCGCATCCTCAAGCGCACGGGCATCGCGGCCCTCATCACCGGTTTTGTCGCGGTCGCGGTCGGAGCGATCGCGCTCATGGTCGTCTACTCGCGCCTCGAGGTGCCCGAGGCCTCCGACGTCGCCCTTGCGCAGGCCTCGACCGTCTACTGGGCGGACGGCGAGACCGAGATGGGCCGGGTGGGCGAGGCGAACCGCGAGATCATCGCCCTCGACACGCTTCCCGATCACGTGCCGCACGCCGTGGTCGCCGCCGAGGACCGCAGCTTCTATACCAACCCGGGCATCGACTTCACGGGCACCGCCCGCGCGCTGTTCAACACCGTGGTGCTGGGCAACAAGCAGGGCGGCTCGACCATCACGCAGCAGTACGTCGAGCGCTACTTCTTTGGCGAGACCACCACGGACATCCCGGGCAAGATCAAGGAGGCGCTGCTCGCGCTCAAGGTGGACTCGGTGCAGACCAAGGACGAGGTCCTTGAGAACTACATGAACACCATCTACTTCGGGCGCGGCGCATACGGCATCGAGGCCGCCGCCAAGGCGTACTTCGGCAAGGGTGCCGCCGAGCTCACGGTGTCCGAGTCCGCGCTGCTCGCGGGCATCATCCCCGCTCCGAGCGCGTGGGACCCGCGCTTCAGCCCCGAGCGTGCCGAGCAGCGCTGGAACTACGTGCTCGACGGCATGGTCGAGGCGGGCTTCCTCGACCAGTCCGAGCGGGACGCCCAGGAGTTCCCCGAGACCATCGAGTTCGTGGCCTCCGACACGTTCGGCGGGCCCACCGGCCACCTGCTGCGTACGGCGCTCAACGAGGCCATGACGGTCCTCGACCTCGATCAGGACCAGATCGAGATGGGCGGCTACCGGATCGTCACGACCTTCCGCCAGGATCACCAGGAGTCGACCGAGGCCGCGGTGGCGGACATGCCCGACGACCACGCGGACAACCTGCGCGTCGCGGCGACCACCGTCGACGCCGCGACCGGCGCGATCACCTCGATGTACGGCGGCGCCGACTACCTGGAGGTGCAGCGCAACGCGGTGACCCAGGACATCGCGCAGGCGGGCTCGACGTTCAAGCCCTTCGCGATGATCGCCGCGCTGTCCGACGGCTACTCGCTCGAGTCGACCTATACGTCGAACAACGAGATGGAGATCGAGGGCTTCGACCGGCCGGTGCGCAACTTCGGCGGCACCGACTACGGGCGCATCGACATGGTGCGCGCGACCCAGGCCTCGGTGAACACGTACTACGTGCAGCTGGGCCGCGACGTGGGCCCCGACCGCGTCATGCAGGCCGCGATCGACGCGGGCCTTCCCGAGGACACCGTGGGCCTCGACTCGAATCCCTCGAACGTGCTCGGCTCGGCCTCTCCGACCGCACTCCAGATGGCGCACGCGTACACGACCCTCGCGAATGCCGGCGTCGAGAAGGACCCCTACACGGTGCAGTCCATCACGGACGCGAACGGCGACGTGGTCCTCGAGCACTCGGTCGACGGCAATCAGGTCTTCGACGCCGACGTCATCGCCGACACCACGTTCGCGATGCAGCAGGTGGTGCAGGGCGGCACCGGCCGCAAGGCCGCCGAGCTCGGCCGCCCGCTCGCGGGCAAGACCGGCACGTCGAACGACAACCGCTCCGCGTGGTTCATCGGCTTCAGCCCGCAGATCGTCGGCGTCGTGTCGATGTACCAGGTGGGGCCCAACGGCGAGGTCGAGGAGATCACGCCGTTCGGCGGCTACGACCAGATCACGGGAGGCTCTGTCCCCATCGACGTGTGGATCGCGATGATGGGCCCGATCCTCGAGGGCTACGACGTGGTCGACTTCCCGCCCCGCGCCAACGTGGGCGAGGCGAAGGGCGTCATCACCACCCCCACTCCGTCGCCCACTCCCACCGAGACCGAGGAGCCGGACCCCGTCGTCACCCCGTCGGAGGAGCCCGAGCCCGTCGTGACCCCGTCGGAGGAGCCGGAGCCCGTGGTCAGCGTGACGCCCACCCCCGAACCCTCGCCTCCCGCGGAGGAAGAGGGGGCGTAGCCGCGGGGACGATGCCCGAGGCGCTACACGCCGACGGCGCGCTCGGCGTGGGGAAGGCCGGCGAGTTGGGCCCGTTCCGCGGCCTGCGTCGCCTTGGGGTACCAGCGCCGGTACTTGCGCACGTGGTTGAGCTGGTGCGCGAGGAGGTAGGCGATGCGTCGTGGGGCGCGGTCGGCCGAGTTCCACAGCGCGTGTGACACGCGGCGCTGGCGGTAGAGCCGCTTCACGAGGCGTCGCGTGTCGGCGTCGATGAGGTACCGCAGGACCAGCGGCCGCGGCAGGATCGTGAAGAGCGTCTGGCGCTGCGCCGGCGGGTAGTCGTCGCCCGCGGCGGGCAGACCAAGCACGTACTCGCGCACGTACGCGACCGCGGGGTTCACCCCGGCGCCCGTCACAAAGAAGTTCGAGCGTGACAGGCGCGGGTTGAGCTCGAAGTACACGGTCTCTCCCGTGCGCGCGTCGACCTTCATGTCGAGGCTCGCGAAGCCGCGCCAGCCGAGGGACTCGAGCAGCCGCTCGACCTTCGCGGTCTCGGCGGGCTCGTCGATCGTGAGCACCACCGAGGAGTTCCCCACGGTTCCCGGCAGGTGCTCCTGCAGCAGCACGTGGCCGTACACGGTGAACGCGGCCCTGCCGTCGAGGCCCACGTACGTGTTGAGGATGCGCAGCGCGGCATCGTCGCCGGGGATGAGGTCCTGAATCACGAACGCGCCCCGGTAGCCCGCGGCGTGGATCCGCGTGAGCAGCGCATCGAGGGCCTCGCGCGTGGGGACGGTGAAGACCTTCTCCTTCCCCTCGAACTCGATCGCGTGGTACGCCGCCGAGTCGTCGGCCTTCGCGATGACAGGGAACTCGAGGTCGCCCGTGTCGACCGCGGGGCCCTGAGTGAGGTCAACCACCACCGAGCGCGGGTGCGCGAGTCCGTGCTCGCGGCACAGGTCCGCGAACGAGTCCTTGCTCGTGACGATGTCGAGCAGGTCGCGCTCGACGTACGGGATCGCGTAGGCGTCCTCGAGCTCCGCGCGATGCTCGATGAGCGAGCGCACCAGCCAGTCGACCGAGGCGACCGCGAGGAGATCGGCACCCGGGTGGCGCTCGGCGATCGCGCGCATCTCGCGGACCATCACCGCGGGGTCGTCCATCTGGGGCACCACGACGTTCTCGAGGATCGCCGAGTCGCGCACGATCCCGTTGAGGGTCGCGCTCATGAGCACGACCTTGACCCCGAAGGCCTCGTGGAACGCCCGCGCGATCGAGTAGCCGCCGATGTCTCCGCCGAGCACCACGGGCACGAGAGTGCGATCGCCGAGCAGCTCGCGATACGGGAACTGCCCCATCAGAAGCCACTCTCCGTGGGATGCGGATAGTGCTCGAGGTACTTGCGCACCAGGCGCGCGTCAAGCGCGCGCACGTAGAGGCGGCGCATGAGGCTGCCGTCTCCGCGGTAGCGCAGCGGGTGGAAGACGCCGTGCGCGCGCTTCGCCGCCGCGACGCGCGCGCGCAGCCCCGGGTCGAGCAGGTAGCGCAGCAGCATCCGGTACGGCACCACCGAGTAGAGGACCTCGCGCGGCGGGGTACGCGGCGGGGCGTCGCCGTCGACGTGGCCGGGCAGCAGGTCGCGCGCCGCGACCTCGGCGACGTTGACGCCCGCCGCGGTGACGTAGAAGTTGTTGCGGCCGATGCGCGGGTTGGCTTCGAAGAAGACGCGCTCGCCCGTGCGGCTGCTCACCTTGTAGTCGAAGTTCGCGAAGCCGAAGTAGTCGAGGTGATCGAGGAGGCGCGCCGCGGCGTCGAAGGCCTCCTGGTCGACCTGCGTGAGGATCGCGGCGGGGATGCCGAGCGTGCCGGGAGTGTGCTCCTCGAGCAGCACCTGACCGCCTCCCACGAGCGTGACCTGGCCCGCGCGGTCGCGGTACGCGGTGAGGGAGCGCATGTGGGTCTCGTCGCCTGGCACGAACTCCTGCACCAGGAACTCGCTGGGGTAGCCGATCTCCTCGAGGTGATCGAGCACCTCGACCAGCTCCGCCTCGGACGTGAAGTGGTGGATCTTCTGCTTGCCGGGAAAGCGCGCCGTGAACCAGTCCGCGCTGTTCGAGGGCTTGCCGATGAGGGGGTACTCGAGGGCCGCCTCCCGCACCAGGGCGAGGGCGTCGCCCTTGGCGACCCCGGCATCGTTCCCACCAAATCCGACCGCGACCGTGAACGGGGTCCGGACGCCGACCCTCTCGCACGCGGCGGCGAAGGCGACCTTCGAGGAGACCGCGTCGAACGTCGCGAGGTCGGGGAACGGCAGCAGCCAGCGCGGGTCGAGGTGGTCACGGTGCTGCGCGAGCACGCGCACGTGCCAGTCGAGATTGGTGAAGAGCAGCAGTTCGTGATCGGGGTGGTCGGCCGCGATGGCGTCGAGGCGGGCGAGCAGCACCTCGGGGGTGAAGACCTCGGGCTCGATCACCCAGGTGGCGAGGCGCGAGTAGCGGCCAAACGTGGTGACGCGGGGCGACACCACCAAGGACCGCCAGCCGAACCGCTCGTGGGCGGCGCGCTGGAAGGCATAGGTGCCAATGTCTCCGCCGAGTCCCACGACGAGTACCTGCTTCACCGCCACCTCCTCCGATCGGGCCGTGCCAGTCTAGCCAGGCCCCCGACCCCGGCATCGTCCCCTCTCCACAGACCGGTGGCGCCCGCGAGGGGCCAGCGGGTATCCTGGACCGTCGCGAACCTGCCCGCCTCCCGGTGGGACGGTCGCGGCTGCATCACCCTCCTGCCACGGAACGTCCGTGGCCGCTTGAGTCCAGAGGAGGTGGGTATCGATGCGTCAGTACGAAATGATGGTCATTCTCGACCCTGAGGTCGACGAGCGTACGGTTCAGCCGTCGCTCGACAAGTACCTGACCGTGATCACCAACGACAAGGGCACCGTCGACAAGCTCGACATCTGGGGCCGCCGTCGTCTGGCATATCCGATCAAGAAGAAGAACGACGGCATCTACGCGGTGATCAACTTCACCTCGGAGTCCGCGACGGCCAAGGAGCTCGAGCGTCAGCTCGGCCTCAACGAGACCATTCTTCGCACCAAGCTGCTGCGTCCGGACGCTCACTAGTCCGGATCTCTCCCGACTCTCACCAGCACACACACGACACTCAAGGGACACACACATGGCAGGCGACACTCAGATCACCGTGGTCGGCAACCTCACCGGAGACCCGGAGCTTCGCTTCATCTCCTCCGGCGCGGCTGTCGTGAACTTCACGGTGGCGTCCACCCCCGCACGTTTGACCGTCAGTCGAACGAGTGGAAGGACGGCGAGACCCTGTTCATGCGGTGCTCCCTGTGGCGCGAGGCTGCCGAGAACGTCGCAGAGTCCCTCACCAAGGGCATGCGCGTGATCGTCACCGGACGCCTTGTGTCGCGCTCGTGGGAGGCGAACGGCGAGAAGCGCTCCGTCACCGAGATGCAGGTCGACGAGGTCGGCCCGTCCCTGAGGTACGCCACGGCCAAGGTCACGCGCACGCAGCGCGGCGGCCAGGGCGGCGGCGGATTCGGCGGGGGCAACTCCGGTGGCGGCGGCTACGGCGGCTCGCCCGCCGGTGGCTCGTCGAACGACCCGTGGGCCTCGGCCCCCGCGTCGGACGAGCCCCCGTTCTAACAGGTACTTTTCTTCAGGAGTTCACTTCAATGGCTAAGCACGACATCCGCAAGCCGCGCAAGAAGGTCAACCCCCTCAAGGCCGCCAAGGTCGACAAGGTTGACTACAAGGACACCGCGCTGCTTCGCAAGTTCATCTCCGACCGCGGCAAGATCCGTTCGCGCCGCGTCACCGGGGTCACCGTTCAGGAGCAGCGTCAGATCGCCCGCGCCATCAAGGTCGCGCGCGAGATGGCCCTCCTGCCCTACGCCGGCTCCGGCCGCTGATCGGGGGTAGGACATGGCTAAGGTCATCCTGACCCACGAGGTCTCCGGGCTCGGCATCGCCGGCGACGTCGTCGACGTCAAGGACGGTTACGCGCGCAACTACCTGGTTCCCCGCAAGCTGGCCACCCCGTGGTCCGCTGGCGCCGAGAAGCAGATCGAGGGCATGCGCAAGGCGCAGCGCGCCAAGGAGATCGCGACCATCGAGGGTGCTCAGGCTGCGCGCGACGCGCTGCAGTCGGCTCCCGTCGTGGTGGCGGTGAAGGCCGGCGAGTCCGGTCGTCTCTTCGGTGCCGTCTCGCCCGCCGACATCGCTGACGCGATCGGCTCGCGCGCCACGGTCGACAAGCGCCGCATCCACGTCGCCCAGCCCATCAAGGCGCTCGGCGAGTACGAGGTGTCGGTTGCCCTGCACTCGGACGTCACCGCGAAGGTGACCGTCCAGGTGGTCGCGGCGAAGTAGTACTGCAGTTCTGGCCCGCGAGGGCTGGTCCGGCGTCTGCTGTGAGGCCCGGTCTCCCGTGGGGAGGCCGGGCCTCGCTGTGTCTTGGGGTGGGTGTCGGTGTCGGTGCGGGTTGGCCCGGCTTGGCTCGGTGCGGTTCGGCTCGGCCCGGCTCGGTGCGGCTCGGTGCGGCTCGGTCCGGTCCCGTCCGGTCCGGCCCGGAACGCGGGCGAATGCCGGAGGGGCCCGCACTTGGGGCCGCCGCAGCCCCGAATGCGGGTGGCATCCGTTTCGACCCGCATCCTGGGCGGAACCGGCCCCCTTCACGGGCAGTCGGGCAGGTCTCCCAGGGCCTCCTCGCGACACGCCGATGCGCGACACGCCGATGGTTTCATCGTCACCTTTCTCCACAGAGGGGGAGCAGCAAAAGCCCAGGTAATGCTCCACTATCGCGGGCCGGTCACGAGAAATCCACATGTCTGTCCACATGGCCCACGCATGGTTGTCCACGGGTGAATCCGAGTCATCCACGGATCGGGCGGAGTTGTCCACGTGATCGACCTCACTCCGATTAGGCGGCGGCGCGAATGCGCCCTACCGTCGCGAGCCTGAGCCCGTTGTCAGACCCCCGCGCCATGCTGGGTTCACCGGCTCACGGAAGGGATGGCATGTCAGTCGACGAGCTCGAAGCGGCGTACGGGCCCAGCGAAGGGTCGCGCAATTCGTTTGATCGTCTCCCGCCCCAGAACCTCGAGGCGGAGCAGAGCGTGCTCGGCTCGATGATGCTGTCGAAGGACGCGATGGCGGACGTCATCGAGGCCGTTCGTGCCGACGACTTCTACAAGCCCGCGCACGAGACGATCTTCGACGTCACCGTGAAGCTGTACAACTCGGGAGACCCTGTCGACGCCCTCACGGTCGGAGCCGAGCTGCAGCGCCAGGGTCAGCTCGCCCGCATCGGCGGAGCCGAGTACCTGCACACGCTCATCGCGATGGTGCCCTCGGCGGCATCCGCCGGCTACTACGCGCGCATCGTCCGCGAGCAGGCGATCCTCCGCAAGCTCGTCGAGGCGGGGACCCGGATCGCCGGGATGGGCTACGACGGCGAGGGCGCCGAGGTCGATGCCATCGTCGACTCGGCCCAGGCCGAGATCTTCGCGGTGACCGAGCGCCGCAACTCCGAGGACTACCTGCCCATCGGCGACATCATGGAGCGCACGCTCGAGGAGGTCGACGCCGCGTCGGCCCGCGACGGCTCGATGCTGGGCGTGCCCACGGGCTTCCGCGAGCTCGACGACCTCACCGGCGGGCTCCAGCCTGGCCAGATGGTCGTGCTCGCCGCGCGCCCCGCGATCGGCAAGTCCACGCTGGGCCTCGACATCGCGCGGTCGTGCGCGATTCACCACAACAAGGCCGCCGTCATCTTCTCGCTCGAAATGAGCCGCGAGGAGATCACCAAGCGCATGTTGTCGGCCGAGGCCGGCGTGAAGCTCTCGAAGCTCACCAAGGGACCCATGGGTCCGAGCGACTGGGAGCGGCTCGCGCAGACCGCCGCCTCGGTCGCGAAGGCGCCGCTGTTTATCGACGACTCCGCGAACATGACACTGATGGAGATCCGCGCCAAGTGCCGCCGCCTCAAGCAGCAGCACGACCTCCAGCTGATCGTGGTCGACTACCTGCAGCTCATGACCTCGGGTCGCAAGGTCGAGTCGCGTCAGCAGGAGGTCTCCGAGTTCTCGCGCGCGCTCAAGCTGCTCGCCAAGGAGGTCGGCGCTCCGGTCATCGCCATCTCGCAGCTCAACCGTGGACCCGAGCAGCGCGGCGACAAGAAGCCCATGCTGTCCGACATGCGTGAGTCGGGGTCGATCGAGCAGGACGCCGACATCGTGATCCTGCTCCACCGCGAGGACGCTTACGACCGCGAGAACCGGCCGGGCGAGGCCGACTTCATCGTGGCGAAGCACCGTGCGGGACCCACGGACACCATCGCTGTCGCGTTCCGCAAGGACTTCGCCCACTTCGCGGACATGGCGCCCGACCTCTAGGCATCCCTCGCTCGCACGGCTCCGAACACGTACCGTACGCACAGACGGCAACGGCGAGGAGGCCGCGATGGCAGCACGGTGGAGTCTCGGGTGGGCGGCAGGCGCGCTCGTGGGAGGAGCGGTCCTGCTCGCGGGGTGCGCGGCCGACTCCGGTGAGGGCGTCGCTGCCGGCGACAGTCCCGCCGCAACGCCGTCCGGAGGGGCGGACGCCGGATCGACCACCGAGTCGAGCACCGGTCCGACGCAAGACCCTTCGCCCACGACCGAGCCGGAGACTCCCGACGGTCCCCACGCCTTCGCGTTCTCGGGCCCGCTGGTCGACGGCTCCGGCACGTTCGACGGTCTCACTCTCGACGACCGCGACGTCATCCTGTGGTTCTGGGCGCCGTGGTGCCCCACGTGCCTGGCCGAGGCGCCCGAGATCCTCGAGGCGATCCCTCAGCTTCCCGAGGGCGTCGAGGTCGTCGGACTTGCGGGACTGTCGGGCGACCTGGAGCACATGCAGGAGTTCGTCGAGATCAGCAAGACCGGCGACATGACCCACGTCGCGGATCTCGACGGCGAGATCTGGCGCGGCTTCGACGTGGTGTCTCAGGCGACGCTGATGGTGATCGACGACTCGGGCGAGGCCTACGAGCTGGGTGGCGGCACGACCGCCGAGGACCTCATCGAGTACGCCGAGAAGATCGCGTCCTCCTAGCGGCGATCACGACCGCGACCGCCGCCGCCGCGGCCACCGCCACGAGTGCCACCAACACGGCGGTGCCCCACGACTGAATCGCGAGCGAGATGCCCGACTGCCAGCGCGCGGTCGCGAGCAACACCGGGTTGAGTGCGGTGATGCCGTAGCGCGGCAGGATCTCGGCCAGCGCGAACACCACCACGTAGATCCCGGCCGCCACCATGAGCACGCCGCCGGCGCGCATGAGCAGCGGGGTGCGGCGCCGCAGGGCCGCCGCAGCGCCGGCGCCAGCCACCGCGGCCGCGAGCGAGACGAGCACGACAGTTGCTCCCATGCCCACCGCGTACGCGACGAACGGGGCGATCGTCTGCGCGGGACCCGGTGCCGCGAGGGCCTGGGTGACCACGGTGAGGAACAGGCCGATCGTGCAACTGAGCGAGGCGATCGCGAAGGATGCGCCATACGCGACTTGCGACGCGAACGTGCGCCCCGGGGCGTGCGACGCGCGACTCAGTGCTGCGAGCCCCGGGCCGCGCAGCTCGCCGCGCGCCGTCATCACCACGCCGAGCCAGACCACCAGGACCCCGAGCGCCAGCGTCACCCACGACACATACGGCAGGACGGTGGCCTGCAGTCCCAGGCTGATGCCGCCGAAGACCAGGCCCAGCGCCGTGAAGATGGCCACAAACCCCGCCGTCATCGCAAGAGCGAAGCCCAACGCGCGACGCAGGGCGACCGCGCGGGGAGGCGGGGCATCGTCCCCTCCCAGGGCGCCCGCGCTCCGGGTGATGATGACCGTGAGGTAGGCCGGCAGGAGCGCGAAGCCGCACGGGTTGAACGCGGCGACCGCGCCGAGGAGGAGGGCGTATGCGACGGCGTCGGCCATGGGGACTCCTGGGTCGGGTGCCTGCTGTTCGGGTGTCTGCTGTTCGGAAACGTGGCGGCGGCGGACGGGCGACGATGCTTCGCTCACGCTAGTGGCCCACCTCGCCGCGGTCGGGGCGCCGCCTCCGACGAGATTGATAATCGTTCTCGTTATCCGGTAGGGTCACGCTGTGCGCCGATCAGGAGGCGCCGCCGGGAGCGATCCCGGACTCCCCGTTCACGGAAAGGCGGGCCCTCGACGGGCCTTGGTACCCGATGTCCTTCTCACGCTCCGCGCGACGCGCCACCACGGCCGGCGTCGCGGCCCTGTCTCTTCTCGCACTGACCGCGTGCGCCTCAACCGAGGCCGGCGAGTCCTCCCTCAGCGCCTCGCCAAGCGCCAGCGACGACCACGACGACCACGCCCACGAGGCCGCCCAGGCGACGGAGGCGACGGCCGCGACCCCGCGCATCGTCCTCACGTATGACGGCGGGCTGGTCGTGCTCGACGCGAACTCGCTCGAGACCGAGGCGACCCTCGAGCTTCCCGGCTTCAATCGCATCAGTTCCGTGGGCGACGGGCGTCACGTCGCGGTGTCGACCACTGGCGGCTGGGCGATCGTCGACGCCGGCACCTGGACGCAGGCGCACGGCGATCACGCGCACCACTTCACGTCCGAGCCCGCGCTCCACGAGGTGATCCTCGAGGCGGAGGAGCCTGGTCACGTGGTTCCGCACGACGGCCTCACGGCCTTCTTCGACGATGGCACCGGCCAGATCACCGTGGTCGAGACCAGCGAGTGGGCGGACATGGTCGAGCACGAGCACCTCCACCCGATCCGCGAGTACACCACCGCCGAGGCGCACCACGGCGTCGCGGTCGCGACGGAGTCGGGCGAGCTGCTCGTGACGATCGGCGACGCGGACGGGCGCACTGGCGCGATGCTCCTCGATGAGGACGATGCCGTCATCGCGTCGAGCGAGGAGTGCCCGGGCGTGCACGGCGAGACGGCCTTCACGGGCGCGTCGGGCGAGGCCTACTTCGTGACCGGCTGCGAGGACGGCGCCCTGGTGTTCCACGGCGAGCACGTTCACAAGGTGGCAGCGCCCGACGCGTTCGGGCGGATCGGCAACGCGTTCGCTGTCGAGGGCTCCGACGTGGTCCTCACCGACTACAAGACGGATCCCGAGGGCGGTATCGGCCTCACGCAGGTGACGCTGCTGGACGTGGCGAGCGAGTCGCTCACCGTGATCGACGCGTTCCCGGGAGCGGATGCGCAGTACACGTGGCGCGGGCTGGCCCGCGGCGCGGACGGCGAGGCCCTGGTGCTCGGCACGGACGGGGCGCTGCGCGTGCTCGACCCCGCGACGGGCGACGTGGTGCGCGCCATTGACGTGATCGACGGCTGGGAGATCCCCGAGGAGTGGCAGACCGCCCACCCGGCGCTCACGGTGCTCGCTGGCATGGCCTACGTGACGGAGCCGGCGACCGGCGAGGTGCACATCGTCGACTACGCGGGCGGCGAGGTGTGGAAGTCCGTCGAGGTGGGTGTCGAGATGAACGAGATGGTCGGCGTGACCGGCTAACGGTTGCGAGAGCGGAAGCGGCCGAGCCTCGACAGGCTCGGCCGCTTCTGCGCGCGCCGCTGCCCCCTCTTGCGCCACCGCCCCTCGGCGTGTGACGATAGCGATGTATCGTTCAGTATCGTTCGCGATACATCCGAAGGAGGTCATCATGGGTGAGTTTCGTACCGGAGGGCACGGCGGCCGTGGCTTTGGCACGCTGCCGTCGGCCGACGAGATGTGGGAGGCGATGGACCAGCTGCGCTCGGGCTTCGAGAAGCGCGTCGGGTCGCGCATGGGGCGCGGTGACGTGAGGGCCGCGGTCCTGTCTCTCCTCTCCGAGCAGCCGATGCACGGCTACCAGGTGATTCGCGAGATCGAGTCCCGCACGGGCGGGCGCTGGAAGCCCAGCGCCGGGTCGATCTACCCGACGCTGCAGCTGCTGGCCGACGAGGGCCTGGTGGTCGCGGAGACCGCTCAGGACCGCAAGATCTACTCGCTCACCGAGGACGGCCGCGCCGAGGCCGCGAAGTCCGCGGCTCACGTGCCGTGGTCGGACACCGCGACCCACGAGGGAACGGGCCGTGGAGCGCTGCCCAAGGCGGGCATCGACCTCGCGCAGGCCGTGTCTCAGGTCGCGCGCACCGGCACCGCGGAGCAGCAGGCGAAGGCCGTCGAGGTGCTGGACGCCGCGCGACGTAGCATGTACTCGATCCTCGCTCAGGAGTGACGCCAGTCGATCAGGTCCGGCGGGGGCAAGGAGGATCGATGCCCGACGTCGCCCACGGTCGCGCCCGCTACCGCCGCATCCTGCGTTTTGCCGCCTGGCACCTCGCGGTGACGTGGTGGTACGAGATCGTGCTGCCGAGCATCGGCCTGTCGCGCATCGCGGAGCGCACGCGCAACGGACGGATGAAGACCTTCGCGCGCCGCTTCCGCCACCTCGCCGTGGACCTGGGCGGGCTGATGATCAAGCTCGGCCAGTTCATGTCCTCGCGACTCGACGTGCTGCCGCCGGAGATCACCAAGGAGCTCGAGGACCTGCAGGACGAGGTCCCGCCCGTGCCCTTCGATGCGATCCGCGCGCTCGCGGAGGCCGAGCTGGGCGTGCCGCTCGAGCAGGTCTACGCGTCGATCGATGAGGTCCCTGTGGCCGCCGCGTCGCTGGGCCAGGCATACCGGGCGCGCCTGGGAGAGCACGACTCCGCCGAGGCCGGCTTTGCGGACGTGGTGGTCAAGGTGCAGCGCCCGGGGATCCGCGACATCGTGGACGTCGACCTCGCCGCGCTGCGGAAGGTGGGCGGGTGGCTGAGCCGCGTGCGGCTCGTCAATCGCCGCGTCGACATGCCCGCCCTGGTCGAGGAGTTCGCGCAGACCAGCCTCGAGGAGATCGACTATCTCCACGAGGGGGTCAACTCCGAGCGCTTCGCGGCCAACTTCGCCGACGAGCCGCGCGTGCGAGTCCCCGCCGTGGTGTGGGAGCGCACCACGCGGCAGGTGCTCACGCTTGAGGACGTCACCGCGATCAAGATCACGGATCACGCGGGCCTTCGCGAGGCCGGCATCGACCCCGCCGACGTCGCGAACGCCTTCGCCGCGGTCATGTTCGATCAGCTCTTCCTCCACGGCTTCTTCCATGCTGACCCCCACCCGGGCAACCTCTTTGTCACCCCGGGCGAGGCCGGCATCGGCGCCCCGGACTGGACCCTCACCTTCATCGACTTCGGGATGATGGGAGAGGTCCCCTCCCAGCTGCGCGGCACTTTGCGTTCGCTGGTGATCGCGGCGGCGACGCGGGACGGTCGCGGCATGGTGGGCGCGATGCGCGAGGCGGGCGTTCTCCTGCCCTCGGCGGACACGGTCGAGCTTGAGCGGGTGATGACCCAGGTCTTCGCGCGCTTTGGCGGGATGGGTTTCGCGGAGCTGCGCGAGGTCGACCCGCGCGAGTTCCGCGACTTCGCGCTCGAGTTCAGCGACGTGATGCTGACGCTGCCGTTCCAGCTCCCCGAGAACTTCCTGCTCATCATGCGTGCGGTGTCGCTGACCTCGGGCGTGTGCAGCGCGCTGGACCCGGCGTACAACCTGTGGGATTCGGTCGAGCCCTACGCGCAGAAGCTGTTGCGCAGCGAGGGCGGCAATCTCATGGGCGACGTCGCGCGCGAGGCGGTCGAGGTCGCCCAGATCGCGTGGCGCCTGCCCAAGCGGCTCGACGGAGTGCTCGATCGCGTCGAGGACGGCAGTCTCGCGGTGACGTCGCCACGCGTCGAGGCGGCGATCGCGCGCGTGGATCGGACGGGCAGGCGGCTGGTGGCCGCGGTCCTGTTCGCCGGCTTGCTCATCGCGGGCGCGGTTCTGCGGGGGGACGATGCCGGGCTGGGCAACGTGCTCATGGTCGCCTCCGCGGTGCCCGGGTTGCTCGCGGTGCTGGGGGGCGGCGGATCGGGTAGGTGGGTTGGCGGGGGCAGTTGCCTACAACTCCCCGGTCCGCTCCAGGTACTTCATAGCCACGTAGCCCAGCGGAATCCGCAGCCAGTACGTCAGCAGGCGGTACACGAGCACGACGGACAGCGCGAGCGCATAGGGCAGCCCGGCACCCGTGAGGCCGGTCGTGAGCGCGAGCTCCACGGCGCCCAAACCACCCGGAGTCGGCACGGCGGCACCCACCGCGTTGCCCACGAAGAACAGCACCGCGAGGTCGATCAGCGGCAGTTCGCGCCCGAAGGCCGACAGCGACGCGTGGAAGGCTCCCACGAATCCGATCGTCAGCAGCAGGTTGCCGCCCAGCCCCAGCGCGAGGCGCCACGGCTGCCCGATCACCTGGGTGAGGCGCGGCCAGGTCTGGCGGATCGTGGGCATGATGCGCCGCTTCGCCCACGCGCGTAGGCGCGGCACGGACAGCGCGGCGGCCGCGACCAGAGCCACCACCGCGAGACCGATCAGCACGGACGTGCTCGGCAGCGCCGCGAGCACTCCCTGCGAGCCCGAGCCGAGCGTGAGCACCACGAGTCCCACGATGGTCACGACCACGGAACTCACCTGCACCAGGGCGACGGTCGCGACCGCGAGCGGCGTCTGCACCTTGCGCTTGGTGAGCAGGCGCAGGTTGAGCGCCGCGGGACCCACGCCGGCGGGCACCGCGACCGAGATGTACGCGGCCGCCACCTGCGTGAGCAGCACGCGCGAGAACGGGATGCGAACCGGGCTGAACGCCGCCAGCGCGAGCGCCGCGCCCACGAACGTAAGCAGCGCCCAACCGAATCCCACGAGCAGCCACCACGGATTCGCCTGCTGGACCGCCTCGAGGAATTGCTGCGTGTTGAACTTCACGGCCACAAACCCGACCGCGAAGATGCCCAGGCCCAGCGTCGCGATGGTGCGCCACCCGAAGCGCGTGATGTTCTCGCTCGAGACCTCGGCGTCCGGCGACCGCTCGAGGATCTGCTCGCGCACCGCCTCGAGCACCTTGGGGTGCTCGCTCGCCTTGAGTGCGGCGCGGGTTCCGGCCGGGAGGACGATGCCCTGGAGGAGTGGGGCGGCCTGCTCCACCTGGGAGGGGCCCAGGCTGCGGAACGCGGACTCGACGGCGCGCTCGGGGCCCACCTTCGCGGCGGTGAGCGCGAGCACCTGGGCGACGTCGATCCGCTGCGCGAGCACGCTCGTGGCCACCTCGCCCATCTCCCACGAGGTCAGCCAGATCGTCGGCTCGTCGAGCGGAGAGTCCACGCCCACGAGGACGGTGTCCGCGTCGAGGCGACGGTGCGAGATTCCCGCGCGGTGCGCGCGGCCGACCTCGGCCCACACCGCGTCCAAGAGGTCGTCGCCGACCTCGTCGTCCGGGACATCGGCGAAGGGTCGCGCGGCGGGAGGGCGTTGATAGACCAGCAGCATCGTGTCGCGGATCTGACCCATCCCGAGCACCCGGCTGGTGCGCACCCCGGCGACCCGCGCCGCGTGCGACACGAGCGCCGTCGCCTCCGCACTCTGGCGCAGCGAGACGTCGGCGCGCGTGTCGATCCCGCGCAGCCGCAGCGAGGTCCACAGCCTCGAGGCGAATCCTGCCGCCTGCTGGTCGCCGTCGAGAGCGACCACCAACAGGTGGTGCTGCTGCACGGTGGTGAGCGCGTACACGCGGCCCTCGCGGGTGCGCGCGAGCGCCGCGGTGACCGCGTCGAGCTCGGGCTGCGTGGTCAGGTGGCTCATGTCCGCGCGCACCAGCGTGCGCGGCTCGAAGCCCGCGCGGCGCAGGCCCTCGACCAGCGCCTCGCCATACGCGCGGTCGGCGGTGGACCCCACCCAGTAGCGCAGCGAGAGCCCCGCGATCCGTCCCAGCAGGACGGTGAGCAACGCCGCGGGGATCGTGACCACGCCAAAGATGACCGCGATCGCCAAGGCGAACCACAGGACGTTCCAGGACACCGAGAGCGAGCGGCGCGTCGACCGCCGACCCGCGGCGGTGAGCAGAGCGGCGATGGCCGCGACGTACGCGGGCAGCT
This sequence comes from Demequina sediminis, assembly GCF_030296675.1. Lineage (GTDB taxonomy): Bacteria > Actinomycetota > Actinomycetes > Actinomycetales > Demequinaceae > Demequina > Demequina sediminis. Next base: position 2,115,295 of record NZ_AP027736.1, read on the forward strand.
GCAGCGTCTCCCACCCGCGCGGCGTGAGGCTGTCCTGGAGCTCGGGCGTGCCCCACTCGAGCAGCACCAGCGCGACGATCAGCGTGAGGATCACCGCGATCATCGCGGCACCGAGCGCCTCGATGATGCGGCGCGGCTCGCGGCGCACCAGCAGGTCGATGATCATGATCGTCGGGATCACCACGGACAGGATCCCCGTGAAGATGTTGACCGGCGCCACGAGTAGTCGCTGCAGCAGCGGCGAGATCGAGGCGATGTCCTGCGTCAGGCCCTCGGTGGTGCCGAGCGCGAACTCCGCGATGAGCAGCACCAGCACGATTCCCAGGCCCGTTGCGAGCAGCGCGATGACGTCGGTGAAGCGACGCACCCTGGTCTCGGGCTCATCGACGATCCGCACGGGGCGCGCCGTCGCGCGTCACGGGTGCGTCGGCGGCCATGCGGAGAGTCTACGGGCGAGGCGGGCGTGCGGCCCCAGCGGACGAGCGCCGGTCACGCGACACCCAGCGCGTCGAGCCACTCGGCCGGCACCACCTCGGGCCCGATGAAGGCGACCGCGTCGAGGGTCCAGTGCGCGAGCACCAGCGGCGCTAGCCGCCCGCGCCTCACGAACACCCAGCCGAACACCAGTCCCATCACCACGTTCCCGAGCGCCATCGGCCAGCCCTGGTAGAGGTGATAGGCGCCACGGATGAGCGCCGCGATGATGATCGCCGTCCACGGCGAGCGGCCCAGGTCGCGCAGTCGCGTCACCACGAAGCCCACGACCACGAACTCCTCAAGCACCCCCGCCGCCGCGGCGGACAGCAGCAGGATCGTGGCGGCCCACCACATCTCGGGAAGCCCCGAGGTGTCGATGCGCACGGTCTGACCCAGGGCGCGCGACACGGCGTACAACGCGAGACCCGGTAGCCCAATCATCGCGGCGAGCGCGACGCCCCACCCGGCATCGTTCCACCACGCGCGCGCGGGCCCCACGAGCCCCAGCCGCGCGCGCCACGACGCGCCGTGCTGGCTCAGCAGGTACAGCGCGAGCACCACCGGCATGAGCGAGAAGCCGATCCTCAGGATCTGGATGATCAGGTCGATCACGTCGACCTGGGACTGGCTGGGGTTGAGCGTGGTGGTCTGTCCGCCGATCGGTGTGGGCTGGAGGTAGCGCTCCACGAGTCGCACCGCGGAGTACACCGCGCTCTGACCCAGCGACATCCCCAGGAGGATCCAGAGTTCGGCGCGCATCCGCGGTCGCGTGGGCAGTGCGGCGGCGGTCTCCATGGTCACGCCACTCTAACGACCCTTCCCGCGCCCCCGGTTCCCGCCCCTACCCTGGCGTCATGCGCATCGTCTCCCTCCGCCGCTATCCCGTGAAGGCCATGGGCGGTGAGCCGCTCGACCGCGCCGCCGTCGACGCGCGCGGCCTCACGGGCGACCGCGCGTTCGGGGTGGTCGACGCGGAGGGCTGGCTCGCGGCCGGCAAGCGCACGCGCCGCTTCCGCCGCCACGACGAGGTCTTCGGGTACGCGGCGAGCACGGTGGACGATGCCGTGGTGGTCTCGCGCGACGGCCTCGCCTGGCGCGTGGGCGACGCGGCGTTGGACGCCGACCTCAGCGCGGCGATGGGAGAGCCGATGCGCGTGCTCGCTGAGCGCGACAGCGAGCACTCGTTCTACGACGCGAGCCCCGTGTCGCTCGTGGGCACCGCGACGCTCGACTGGTGCCGCGCGGAGCTGGGCGTCGACGCGGACCCCCGGCGCCTGCGCGTCAACGTCGTGGTCGAGACCGAGGAGCCCTTCGTCGAGGAGGGCTGGATCGGGAGCGAGGTGGTGCTGGGTGCGGTGGACGACGTGGGTGGCGTACGACTGCGGGTCACCGCGCGCAACGAGCGCTGCCGCGTGATCGACCTTGCTCAGGATGGCGTCGAGGAGACCGCGCGCTGGCTCAAGCCGCTCGGCGAGCGCCGCGATGCGTGCATCGCCGTGTACGCGCATGTGGTGGCGCCGGGAGAGCTGCGCGTGGGCGATCCGGTCCGCGTCGACCCGCTGTAGTCGCGGCTCCGTGCTCGCGGCTCCGCCACACGGATTCGCGGCTCCGCCACACGCGGCTCGGCGTGTCGCCGGCGTGTCGGGGGCTGAGGCCCCCGATTGGGTGCGAAGAGAGCGCTGCTGTGTGGCGGAGCCGCGAAAGTGTTCGGTGGCGGAGCCGCGAAAGTGTTCGGTGGCGGAGCCGCGAGAGTGCTCGGTGGTGAAGGTGACCGGGGCGACTCAGCCCAGGAAGCGGTCCACCAGCTCCTCCGCGAGCCCCACGTAGCCGCCCGGCGTGAGGGCGCTCAGCCGCGCCGCCGTCTCAGACGGCAGCGGCAACCCGTCCACAAAGGACTGAATGGCCGCGGCATCAATGGACTGCCCGCGCGTGAGCTCCTTGAGCCGCTCGTAGGGGTTCTCCATCCCGGGCACGCCGGCGATCGCCGCGGCGCGCATCGCGGACTGGATCGGCTCCGCGAGGACCTCCCACGACGCGTCGAGGTCGGCCGCGAGCGCGGCCTCGTTGACGGACAGGGTCGTGAGCCCGCGGCGCACGTTGTCGATCGCGAGCAGCGAGTGACCGAACGCGAGCCCGATGTTGCGCTGCGAGCTCGAGTCCGTGAGGTCGCGCTGGAGTCGCGACGTCACCAGGGTCGCGCCGAGCGTGTCGAACAGCGCCGCCGAGATCTCGAGGTTCGCCTCCGCATTCTCGAAGCGGATGGGGTTGATCTTGTGAGGCATCGCGCTCGACCCGATCGAGCCCTTGGCCGCGGCCTGCGCGAAGTAGCCCAGCGACACGTACGTCCACACGTCGGTCGCGAGGTTGTGCAGGATGCGTCCGAACCGCGCGACGTCGGCGTAGAGCTCCGCCTGCCAGTCGTGGCTCTCGATCTGGGTCGTCAGCGGGTTCCACGTGAGGCCCAGGCCCTCGACGAAGGTGCGCGACACCTCGATCCAGTCGGTGCCGGGCACGGCCGCGGTGTGCGCGCCGAACGTGCCGGTCGCGCCGTTGATCTTGCCCAGGTACTCCTGCGCCTCGACGCGGCGCACCTGACGGCCCAGGCGGTGAGCGAGCACCGCGAACTCCTTGCCCAGCGTCGTGGGGGTCGCGGTCTGGCCGTGCGTGCGCGAGAGCATCGGGATGGCCTTCGCGGCGCGCGCGAGGTCCGCTACGTCCGCCACGAGCGACCGGGCCGCGGGCAGCCACACGTCCTCGACCGCTCCCTTGACCATGAGTGCGTAGGAGAGGTTGTTGATGTCCTCCGAGGTGCACGCGAAGTGCACGAGCTCGCTCAGCGGCTCGAGGGAGGTCCCCTCGATGCGGCGCTTGATGTAGTACTCGACCGCCTTGACGTCGTGGACCGTGACCTTCTCGATCTCGGCGTGCTCGGCGATGCCCGCCGCGTCGAATCCCGCGGGGATGCCACGCAACAGCGCGGTCTCGTCGGCGGTGAGCGGGCGCACACCCGGCACGGCACCGGTCTCGCACAGGTGGATGAACCACTCGACCTCGACGTGCAGGCGCATGCGGTTGAGCGCGGGCTCGGACAGGTGGTCGACCAGCGGCGCCACGGCGCCTCGGTAGCGGCCGTCGAGGGGGCCGAGCGCGATCGCGGGCTCGAGGGAGGCGAGTGTCGTCCAGTTCACGCGCACATTCTTCCACGGCCGTTATCCCCAGGCCGCGGGACGATGCCCGCCCTCCCCAGGCGCCGCCCCTCGCCCTCGCGCGTCGCGGCCCCGCGCCTAGCGTCGACGCATGGAGCACGTCACGGCGCTGATCGAGCAGGCGAGCGAGTCCCTGCGTGTCGCGCAGGCTCGGCTCACGGCGGCGCGTCGCGCGGACTGGACCGGGCTTGCTGCCGAGGGCTACCGCGCTGGCCTGGCGGAGTGCGCCGCGCGCGTCGCGACGCTCGAGCGGGAGGCGGAGTCGCTCGCCCATCTCGCGAGGGCGACTCCCGCGCGGGTGCCCGGCGGGGAAGGCTGGCCTCCCCGGTGACCGAGGACTACGCCTGGTCGCACGGCGGCCGGGGCGGCACGACCGCGGTGCTCGAGGACCTCGATCGCGCCACGGGAGTGCTGTCAGCCGCCGCCGCGGAGGTGGACCAGGCGGCGCGGGCGCTCGCGGTCGCCGCTCACGTGGCGGCATGGCAGTCCGAGACCGCACCCCTCGCGGGTGACCTCGCACGCGACGCCGCTGGCACCGCGACCGAGGCGGACCGCCTGCGGCAGCTGTCGACCGCGCTGCGCGTCGCCGCCGCGGCCTACCTCACCGCCGAGTGCACCGCGCGCGACGGTCTTGCGTGGACCACGCGAGTGGGAGAGGCGGCGGCGGACTACGTCGGTACCGTTACGTGGGCCCACCGCGTGGCGAACGGAGTTGCCCAGGCAGTCGGTCCGGCGGGGTTGGGCATGATCGTGATGGGGCGCAATCCGCTCGACCTGGTGACCGGACAAGGGACCCCGCCGGTGTCCGCATGGGTCAATCGCGACTCCGCAGAGGCCGCCACGCGGGCCGTGGGTGAGCGCTTCGACGCCGTCGCGCGCACCCTCGCGGCGGCCCTGGCGGAGGCCGAGGCGACCGAGGAGCGCTTCGCGGTGGCACGCATCACCGGGCGGTGGGAGGGCGAGTCTCCCGAGGGCGTCGCGGATCTCATCGCGCGGCTGTCGTGGCTTAATGCGCAGGGCGGCGGCACGGTCGCGATCGAGACCGTCGAGACCGCGCAGGGTCGGCGCCACCTGGTCTACGTTCCGGGCACGCAGGACTGGGGCGTCACGGATCCGAACCCCGCCGACCTCCAGGCCAACCTCGCCTCCATCACGGGCGACGCCTCCGACGCGGCGCGCTCCGTGGCGAGCGCGATGCACTCTCACGGGATCGCGCCGGACGAGCCCGTCCTCATCGCCGGGCACAGCCAGGGCGGCATGATCGCGGTGGTGGCCGCGACCGCGCTCGCGGACCGGTACGCGATCACCCACGTGGTGACCGCGGGTGCGCCCACGGGGCGCCTCACGCTGCCGCGCACGGTCGAGGCCCTTCACCTCGAGAACACGCGCGATCCGGTCCCCGGCCTCGATGCGCGCGCGAACCCGGACGTGCCCCACCGCGTCACCGTCTCGCAGGACCGCAGGCGCGCCCAGGGACCCGGACGCCCCGACGGCTCGCGGACCCTCGCACAGTCTCACGGGCTCCCGGGCTACGCGGCAACGGCGCGCACGGTGGACCGAGGGCTGAGCGCCTCGACGCGCGCATGGGTGGGCGGCGCGAGCGGATTCCTCGAGGGAGGGCCCACGCAAGTGACCACCTACCGCCCGCTGACGGTCCCCAAGTAGGGGAGGGACACGGAGGCTCGGGCGGCGCTAGTCGCGGCGCGCGCCCGGCACCACGGCGGACAGGATCGCGGTGATGATGCTGATGATGAGCGCCGCGAGGAGCGTGATCCAGAAGCCGCCAATCGTGAGCTCCGCCCAGGGCACGAGCGTGGTGAGCCAGGCGCTCAGCCACAGCATGAACCAGCTCACGACCAGCGAGAACAGGCCCAGCGTGAGGATCTTGAAGGGCAGCGCGAGGAGGTCGATCACCGGCTTGACCAGGAAGTTGGCGGCGGTGATGACCGCGCCGATGAGCAGGAACACCCCGATCCTGGTCCACGTGTCGGTCTCGCCGCCGTCGACCACCACGTCGAGCGGGAGCAGCGTGACGATCCAGACCGCGACGGCGGTGATGGCGGAGACGATGACGAAGCGCATGGCCGTCATTGTTCCACGGGGTGCCATGCTGGTGCCCATGCCAAGCGAGCCGTCGGGCCAGACCCCTCCAGCATCGTCCCTGCCAGGGCCCTCCCTGCCCACTCCGCTGCCCGCGATCGCCGCCCTGCCGGCGTACGTGCCCGGCGCGCGGGGCGACGCGGCGGTGCCGCCCATCAAACTGTCCTCGAATGAGAGCCCCGACGGTCCCTTGCCCTCGGTGACCGCCGCGCTCGCGGACGCGGGCGGACTGATCCACCGCTATCCGGACATGGCGGCCTCGGAACTCACGGCGCGCATCGCCGCGCACATAGGGCGCGAGCCCGCGCACGTGGTCGCGGGCGCGGGATCCGTCGCGGTGCTCGCACACCTGCTGCAGGCCTACGCGGGCGAGGGCGACGAGGTCCTGTTCGCGTGGCGCAGCTTCGAGGCCTATCCGATCCTCACGCGGATCGCGGGCGCGACTCCCGTGACGGTGCCGCTGACGGCGGATGCGCGTCACGATGTCGAGGCGATGGCCGCCGCGGTCACGGACCGCACGCGCGTCGCGATGCTGTGCTCGCCCAACAACCCCACCGGGCCCGCGCTGACCACGGCGGAGTTCGAGGCGTTCATGGCCGCGGTCCCCACGCGCGTGCTGGTCATCCTCGACGAGGCCTACCTTGAGTACGTCACCGACCCGGACGTGGTCGATGGACCCGCGGCGCTCGACCGCCACCCCAACCTGGTGCTGCTGCGCACGTTCTCGAAGGCGTACGGCCTCGCGAGCCTGCGCGTGGGCTACGCGGTGGGTCCCGAGGCCCTGATCGCTCCCGTGCGTGCGTGCGTGACGCCGTTCTCGGTGTCCGGGCCGGCGCAGTCGGCCGCGATCGCCTCGCTCGAGGCCGGCGACGAGCTCGTGGAGCGGGCGCACACCGTGGTCGCCGAGCGCGAGCGCGTGCTCGCCGCGCTGCGCGCGGACGGGTGGAGCATTCCCGACTCGCAGGGCAACTTCGTGTGGCTCGCGGTGGGCGAGGACACGGGCGCGCTGGTCGCTCACCTGGGCGGGCAGCAGCCCTCCATTCTGGTGCGCCCGTTCGCGGGCGAGGGCGTGCGGGTCACGGTCGGCTCACCGCGGGAGAACGATGCCCTGCTCGCCGCGCTCGCGCGGTGGCAGGGCCGCACAGGGTAGGAAGCGGTAGGCCGGCCCGCCTACTCGGAGGGGGTGCGCGGAGCCAGCGCGGGCATCGGCTCCCAGGACCGGTCCGCCCAGATCTTGCGCCCGTCGCGCCACCCACGGGTGAGCTCGCCCAGGCCCTTGAGGCCGTGCTCGACCACCACGAGCCGCACGACCTCCTTCGCGTAGGTGAGGCCCGTGCCGAGACCGAAACCGACCCGGTTGAGGCGCCCGTGTTCCGCGAAGTAGCGGCCCACATACGCGCGGTTGCGCATCACGTGGTACTTCGCGAGCGGGCTCGAGTCGTTGAGGTGGCGCACCCCCAGGTTGACCTGGCGCTGCTCGCGCTTCTTCTGCAACACGAACTCGTCGACGTAGACCACCTCGGTCTCGAGGGAGGCGAGCCACGCGTACACGGCGTCGTCCCACGAGATGAAGAAGCGGGGGTCGGGCAGGCCGATCCGCTCGACCACGTCGGCGTGGATGAGCATGCCCTCGAACGTGCCCGAGTTGGTGACCGCGTAGCCCTCGGTGTTGAAGGTCTTCACCGAGTACGGCAGGGGCACGCCCAGGAACTCGTTGAACTTCGCCTGCCAATAGAAGGGAGTGCCGTCGACGTCGTAGCGACGACCGTGAATGACCTGGAAGCGAGCCATCCACGGGGCAAAGAGCTCGAGGGCGTCCGGCAGGATCTCAACGTCGTCGTCCATGAGCCATACCCAGTCGGCGCCCAACTCGAGCGCGACACGGGTGCCTTCGCTGAAGCCGCCCGCGCCGCCCGTGTTGGTCTCGAGCCTCCTGTTGACCACCACGCCGTCGGGAAAGCGAGGCGTCCACTGCGCGATCACGTCCTGCGTGTCGTCGGTGCTCGCGTTGTCCACGATCACGATGCGGTCGGCGGGCGTGGTCATGGCCGCCGCGCTGCGCAGGAGGTCGTCGAGGAGCGCGGATCGGTTGAAGGTGACGATCGCGATGACGACCGTGCCGGCGGGTGGATTCACGCCCACAGGGTAGCCCGCGCGCGGGAACGATGCCGCGGCCGGGTTCCCCGACACGCGTCCGATGGCTCAGGGGAGGGCCCGCGGGATGTTTAGCATGGGTGCCGCCGGTCCGGCACGCATCCCGAGGAGACACCATGACGCCGACCCACCGCCGCCCCCTTCTGGGTGGGGCGCTTGCGGCCGTCGCCGCCATGCTCCTGGCGGCGTGCACGCCGGCCACGGTCGAGCCGTCGCCGAGCGCCTCGGTCACCGTCGAGGGACCGAGCACCACCCCCTCCGTTGCCGTGACCGCGACGCCGCAGCCGTCCGCCACGCCGGAGCCCACCGCGACCGCCGACGTGCCCTCGAATGATCCCGGAGATGGCGTGGGCACCGACGATCCCGTGGTCGCGCCCACCCCCACGGGTGGGTCGAACGTGGCCCGCGTCGACGTGCATCTCACGAGTTGGGGAAGCGACGGCACCTGGTTTGACGCGGCCGCCCTCGTCCAGGGCGTCGTGGTCGACGATGCCCGGTGCGTCATGGTGATGACCAAGGGTGGCGACCGCGTCACGGTCACCGGGTCCGCGAATCGCTCCGCGAGTTCGTCAGCCTGCGCGGAGGGCCTGCGCGTGCGCGTGGCCGACCTCTCCGCCGGCGAGTGGACGTTTAGCATCCGCTACGAGGCGCCCGGTTACGAGGGTGTGTCCGAGTCGCAGAAGGTGAGCCTGCCGTGAGCCTGCGCCGCGTCCTCACGGGCCTGACCGGCCTGTGCCTGGCTGCCGTGGGTGTCGCGGTGCCCGCGGCTTCCGCCACCGCGGCCGTTGACGCCAACGACTTCGACCCCGGCATGATCATCACGGACGCGCTGTTCTACGACTCGAGCGCGATGACGGCTGCCGAGATCCAGACCTTCCTCAATGGGAAGGTGCCGACGTGCGAGCCCTGGCGGGACTCGGATCCCGACGACATCACGTGCTTGAAGGACTATCGCACGAGCTTCGCTGCAAGGGCGGAGGTGAAGACCTCCTCAGGAGCCGTGCTGTGCAAGGCGATCTCCGCGCGGACCAACGTGACCGCCGCGCAGGTGATCGACATCGTGGCGCGCGCGTGCGGGGTCAGCCAGAAGGTGCTGTTGGTGACGCTGCAGAAGGAGCAGGGGCTCGTCACGAATACCTACCCCAGCTCCTTCAGATACCGCAGCGCCATGGGCTATGGCTGCCCGGACACCGCCCCCTGCGACTCCCTCTACTACGGGTTCTCAAATCAGGTGTACAACGCCTCGCTGCAGTTCAAGCGTTACCAGGCGAATCCGTCTGGGTATAACTACCGTGCGGGGCGCGCCAACTCGATCCAGTACCACCCCAACACGGCTTGCGGAAGCTCGAGCGTGACCATCCGCAACCAGGCCACCGCAGGCCTGTATATCTACACGCCGTACCGCCCCAACGGTGCTGCTCTCAACGCGGGGTATGGCACGGGCAACTCGTGTAGCTCGTACGGCAACCGCAACTTCTTCCTCTACTACTCGGACTGGTTCGGCCCCACGACGGGATATCCCGTCCACGCGAACCTGACGTCCGCGTATGAGTCCTACGGCGGCCTCTCTGTGGTCGGCGAGGCGCTCGCGCCGGCAACGTCGGTGTCCGCCAACGGAGGCGGGATCGTCCAGCGTTTCGCGAAGGGCACCATGTACCGGACGTCGTCCGGAATCGTCACGTACCGCGGCAATGGATGGGCGATCTCGACCGCCTATGACGCCGCGGGCGGGCCGTCGGGCGCATGGGGATGGCCCATCACCGATTCGGTGTCCGAGGCCGGGATTCAGGTGGTCGAATTCCAGAAGGTGAGGGTCGCGCTCGTCGGGGGCGAGGTCGTCACGGGTCATCCGTTCGCGGACGTGTCGGCGCGGACGGCCTCATACGACTACAGCGAGCACGCGGAGGCGATCTTCTGGATGGCGCGCGAGGGTATCTCGCTCGGCTGGGAGGGGGCGCTCGGCGCCGAATATCGTCCGCTCCAGAAGGTGGGTCGCGACGCGATGGCGGCGTTCCTCTACAGGTACGCGGGCGCGACCCACGCCACGCCCGCGACGCCCACCTTCATCGACGTCACCGCGGACTCGTCCGAGTTCTACGTCCCGATCGAGTGGCTCGCCGCGAACGGGCTTGCACAGGGCTGGGAGACGCCGGCGGGCCCCGAGTACAGGCCGCTGCGCTCGATCGGTCGCGACGCGATGGCCGCGTTCCTCTACCGGTTCGCCGCTCCCGAGGGCTATGTGCCGCCCGCCACCAGCTACTTCGTCGACGTGACGCCCACGAACTCGGAGTTCTATGCCGAGATCTCGTGGATGTACGAGTCAGGCCTGTCCACCGGCTGGGAGACCTCTCGGGGCCGCGAGTACCGGCCCCTGAACCCCGTCACCCGCGACGCCATGGCATCGTTCCTCTACCGCTTCGACCAGCAATCGTCGTCGTAAGACGCACACGAGCCCCGCTACGTTACGCTTTCTCCGTGAAACTCATCGTTCAGGTTCCGTGTCTCAACGAGGAAGCGACCCTTCCGATCGTCCTCGCGGGCATCCCGAAGGAGATTCCCGGCATCGATGAGATCGAGCTGCTGGTCATCGACGACGGCTCGACGGACCGCACCGGTGAGATCGCCCGTGAGTTTGGTGCGCACGTGCTGCGCCACCCACGTCCGATGGGTCTCGCGCAGTCGTTCCGCGATGGCGTCGACTACGCGTTGTCGCACGGAGCCGACATCGTGGTCAACACCGATGGCGACAACCAGTATCCCCAGGAACGCATCGGCGACCTGGTCGCACCCGTGCTGGCCGGCGAAGCGGACATCGTCATCGGCGACCGACAGACCCACACGATCGAGCACTTCTCGGGCTTCAAGAAGGTCATGCAGAGGTTCGGCTCGTGGGTGGTCAACAAGGCTGCGGGCACCGACCTCCCCGATGCGGCCTCGGGCTTTCGCGCCTACTCGCGTTCCTCGCTCTACGCGCTCAACGTGGTCACCCAGTTCAGCTACTGCATGGAGACCATCATTCAGGCGGGCAACAAGCGTCTCGCGATTTCCTCCGTCGCGATCGACACCAACCCCAAGACGCGCGAGTCGCGACTCTTCAGCAACATGTTTGAGCACATGCTCAAGTCCGGCCAGGCCATCCTGCGCTCCTACATCATGTTCAAGCCGTGGACCATCTTCGCGACGCTTGCCACGGTGTTCGGATTGATCGGGCTTTTCCCGTTCGCCCGCTACGCGGTGCTGCTCGCCGCGGGCGATCAGGGCAACCACTTCCAGTCGCTCATGCTGGGAACGCTGTTGCTGATCGGGGCACTGCTCTCGATCGCACTGGGCGTGCTGTCAGACCTGTCGAAGACCAACAGGATCCTCCAGGAGCAGGCGCTCGAGCGTCTCAAGGAGCAGCAGTACGGGCCGACGGTCCGCACAACGGCGGCAACGCCCCGCGCTTAGCCGGTCGGCCCGCGGCGCCTAGTCGCGGAACGCTCCCTCCGCGGCCAGGGCGTCCTGGATCTCGCCCGGCAGGATCCACACGCCGTAGCCGTAGTTCTCGGAGCCTTCGAGGAGTCGTGCGTCACGCTGCTCCGCCTCGTCGTCCCACCCCATGCACGCCACGACGACCTCTGCGGTGAAATCGTCGGTCGCGGGGTCGACCGCATTGACGTCACGCGGAGAGAACCAGAAGCCGATCCAGTTGAGCGCCTGCGCGCGTTGGAAGCCGGAGACCGAGTCGCATCCGAGAGCGAAGTCGATGGCCACCTCATTGCCCGCGACCGACTCCGCCCGTTCAACCCCGTACTGCAGATTGTCGGGCGTCTCGCGCGCCTGGTCGGGATTGGCGGCCAGCGAGTGCGCCGACATGCCGATCACGAGTGCGGCAGCGAGCGCCCGCGGTCGCCCCCGCAGCACGAGCATGACGACCAGTGAAGCGAGGACGACAATCGAGGCGATCACCCAGAACCGGCCGCCGTTCGTGAGTGTGGGGATATGCGGCAGAGGGAAGGGCTCGCGGGGCAGAAAACGTGTGAATGCCAGCACGCCCGAGGCGTTGACGGGTCCGTCCATGCTGCCCCAGGTGGCGATGGGGCGCGCGGCCCAGTAGACCGTCGCGAGCACGACGGCGGTCGAGGCCGCGATCGCAATGGCGATCACCCTCCCGCTGAGCTTCCGGATGAGAGCGGTGACCGCCACGAGCACGACGAGCGCCACGAAGGGGTCGATGTAGCGCGTGTAGACCCAGGAGTCGAAGCGCGGCCACGTGCCGCGGAAGTGGGCGGCCGGACCCGACCATGCCGCGAAGGACAGCAGGGCGGCCGCGAGCCCCGCGCCAAACACGTAGGCGGATGGGCCGAGGGTGCGCCAGCGCGCAAGGTCCCGAAACGTCCACGCGGTCAGCACGACGCCACCGACAGCGATCAGGCCCAGTGACCCGACGAGCTGCGCCCATGTCTGTGTGAGGGTGACCTGGAGCAGGAGCGACGGGTTCGTCGAGGCAAGTGTGTTCAGCACGAGCTCGTTCTGACGGAACTCCCCGATCAGGACGGCGTCGGTGAGAGTCTTGGCGATCGTCTGGACCGCCAACGCGCCGGGAAGGAGCAGCGCGAGTCCGAGGAGTGCATGTCGCGCACTGCGACGGAGGAAGCCGAGGAGCCAGATCACTAGCACGATCACGAGCAGTAGGGCTCGCGCATGTGTGAGGAAGGCCATCAGGACCGCCGCGACCGTGAGCACCATGCGGCCCCAGCCCGGCTTGTCCCACACCGCGAAGACGGCGACGGCGGCCCACGCGACCCAGAACATGAGCGCGGACTCGCTCAGCACGTAGTCGGCGTTCGCGGTGAGCGCCGGAAGCAGCATCACCACGCCAGCGGCGACAATCGCCTGGGGTGTCGACACTCCCATCCTTCGTGCCAGCAGCGTGAGCGGCACATAGGCGCCGAGTCCGAACGCGATCGCGATCCACAGTGAGGCGGTGTAGACGGTTGGTGCGTGATCGGTGAACCACCACACGGGGGCGATGAAGAAGGAGAACCCGGGGAAGTAGCCGGCACCCGACATCGGTGGCACATCGTTCTGGCCGGCGATGACTCGAGCCATCTGCAACAGGCCGTTCTCGTCCCACGGGGTGCGGGGTGCGACCGCGGAGCGCGACACGACCACGCGCACCACGACCGCCGAGACGATCGACACCACCGCGAGGCCCCACCACCAGCGGCGATGTGTGTCCCCGTGCACGCGCTCCAGCTCGGCGTCTCGTGCGTCGGCGCGCGACAGCGAGAGCGGAGGAAGCGAGACGGGCTCGGAGATCATGGGTACTCCAGTGCAGGCGGGGGCGGGGACCGAGGACAATTCTAGGTGGCGACCGGCGCGCGGCCTCTCGTGACCACTGCGGGTCGTTTTGCGCGTCGTTTCGAGGCGCAGGTACCCTGACGCGTATCTGTGCGCACGTCCGTGTGCGCTCGACCAGACCTTGGGAGACAGGCACATGGCGGATGTCGTGGTGGTGGGCTCGGGCTTTTTCGGCCTGACGGTGGCGGAGCAGCTGGCCTCCCGGTATGGGGTGAAGGTGATGCTGATCGACCGCCGCCCTCACATCGGCGGCAACGCGTACTCGGAGCCGGAGCCGGAGACGGGCATCGAGGTGCACACGTACGGCACACACCTCTTCCACACGTCGAACGAGCGCGTGTGGGAGTACGTCAACCGCTTCACGGCCTTCACCAACTACGTGCACCGCGTCTACACGACGCACCAGGGTGAGGTCTTCCCGATGCCCATCAACCTGGGCACCATCAACCAGTTCTTCCGCAGTGCATACGGGCCAGAGGCCGCGCGCGCACTGATCAAGGAGCAGGCGGCGGAGCTTGGCGGCAAGGAGCCCGCCAACCTCGACGAGCAGGGCGTCAACCTCATCGGCCGCCCGCTGTACGAGGCCTTCATCAAGGGCTACACCCAGAAGCAGTGGCAGACGGATCCCAAGGACCTCCCGGCATCGGTCATCTCCAGGCTTCCCGTGCGCTACACCTACGACAACCGCTACTTCAACGACACCTATGAGGGCCTGCCCGTCGATGGCTACGCGGCGTGGCTCACGCGCATGGCGGACCACAAGAACATCGAGGTGCGCCTCGACACCGACTTCTTCGACGCCTCGCAGCCGTTCAGCAAGGCGGCCGTGGTGGGCCAGGTGCCCGTCATTTACACCGGCGCGGTGGATCGCTACTTCGACTATTCCGAGGGCGACCTGTCGTGGCGGACCATCGACTTCGAGCAGGAGGTCCTCCCCGTGGGCGACTTCCAGGGCACGTCGGTCATGAACTACGCGGATCCGGACATCCCCTACACGCGCATTCTCGAGTTCCGTCACCTCCACCCCGAGCGCGACTATCCCAAGGACAAGACGGTGGTCGTCAAGGAATACTCGCGGTTCGCGACGCGCGACGACGAGCCGTACTACCCGGTCAACACCGCCGCCGACCGTGAACGGCTCGCGACGTATCGCGACCTGATGACCGGGGAAAAGGATGTCTTCTTCGGCGGTCGCCTCGGCACGTATCAGTACCTGGACATGCACATGGCGATCGGGTCCGCGCTCTCGATGGTCGACAACAAGCTCGCCCCCATGTTCGGCGCCGAGGGTTCGCGATGACGGCGGTCGCACCCACGAGCCCGGTCGAGGAGAACTCCGTGACGCCGATGCGCGTGGTGGGCAGGGTGGTGCTGCCGACCGACTCGGATCCAGACACGCTCCCGCTTTACCTCGACCTCTCGAATGCGCGCGCCCCGCGCGAGGAGGAGGCCGAGTCCTCGAAGGCCACGACCGTCGTCACTCTCGACCAGGCGCCCGTGATCTCGCTCGCGGACTCCGACGTCAAGGTGACGGGGCGCCGGTCGGTGCTCCTTCACGAGCGTGCGCATGTGTCGTTCGCGACCTATTTCAACGCGTTCCCCGCCGCCTACTGGCGCCGCTGGACCGACGTCGACGCCGTGCGTCTCGACATCGAGCTGTCGGGCCCGGCGACCCTGGTGATCTACAAGTCCAACGCTCGCGGTCGCACCCAGCGCGTCGAACTCGTGGCCTCCGAGGGTGGCCACCAGGCCTTCGACCTCCCCTGTCACCCTTCGGTGACGGTGGTTGGTACTGGTTCGACATCTACGCCACCGCAGGGGACGTCGAGCTCATTGCCGCACAGTGGAGCGTCCCGGAGTCGTTCGCGCGACAGCGCGGAACCGCATCGATCGCGATCACCACCTTCAACCGCCCCGACTATTGCGTCGCACAGCTGCATCAGCTGGGTGGCGACGAGATCCTTAAGGACGTCATCGACCGCGTCTACGTGATCGACCAGGGCAACCAGCTCGTGGCGGATCAGCCCGACTTCGCGGAGGCGGAGGCCGGACTGGGCGGGCGCCTCGAACTGATCCGTCAGGGCAATCTGGGCGGGTCCGGCGGGTTCTCGCGTGGCATGGCCGAGACCCTCGAGGCGGGCGACTCGCAGTACGTGCTGCTGCTCGACGACGACGTCCAGGACGAGCCGGAGGGCATCTACCGTGCCGTGATGTTCGGCGACTTCTGCCGGCGCCCCACGATCGTGGGCGGCCACATGTTCTCGATGCACGACAAGGCCGCGCTGCACGCGGCGGGTGAGCGCATCAACCCGTACACCTTCTGGTGGGCGGAGATGCCGGGGACCAAGACCGAGCACGACTTCGGGCACCGGCCCCTGCGCGCGACCCCGTGGCTCCACCGACGCATCGACGTCGACTACAACGGCTGGTGGATGTGCCTCATCCCCGTCGAGGCCCTGCGCGAGGTGGGGCTGTCGCTCCCGGTCTTCATCAAGTGGGACGACTCCGAGTTCTGCCTGCGCGCAGGCGAGGTGGGCATTCCTACCGTGTCGCTGCCCGGCGCCGCGGTGTGGCACGTGCCGTGGGTCGACAAGGACGACTCGATCGACTGGCAGGCGTACTACCACCAGCGCAACCGCTGGCTCGCGGCGCTGCTGCACTCCCCGTATCGCAAGGGTGGTGGACTGCCGCGCATGAGCTTTGCCGCGGACGTCAAGCACCTGTTGTCGTTGCAGTACTCCGCGGTGGAGCTGCGCCTCAAGGCCCTCGAGGACCTCCTTGAGGGCCCCGGTCACCTCCACGCGACCATCGGCACCAATCTCGGCGAGGTGCGGCGCATGCGCGCCGAGCACCCCGATGCCGTGGTGACCAAGGACCCCGCCGCGTACCCCATCACGCGTCGCCACCGGCCGGTCGCGAAGGGCCGCCTGCCGCATCGTCCCTCGAACCCGCTCGCGTTCGCGGCGTCCGCGGCGACCGGTGCGCTGCGCCAACTGCGACCCGTGCGTCCCGAGGCGCTGGACATCCCCGAGGAGCGCGTGGCGGCCGCCGCCGCGAAGTGGTGGCGCCTGTCACACCTCGACTCCGCGGTGGTTACCAGTGCCGACGGCACCGGCACGTCGATGTACATCCGCGATCCCAAGCGGTTCCGCTCGTACCTGCGTCGCAGCCTGCGTCTGCACCGCAAGGCAGTCGCCCGGTGGAGCCAGATGCAGCGCGAATACCAGGCTGCGCTGGGCCAGTTCACGTCTCCCGAGCAGTGGCGGGAAACGTTCGCGGCGAACGCCGTGGACGCGGATGACTGAGGCGGCTCTCCGCCCCCTGCCCGAGGGGATGGAGCGGCCTGGAATCGCGCGCGGACTCTCGAGCATCCTTGCGCATCGATATCTCCTCACTCTCCTGGTGCGCAAGGAGTTGCGCGTGCGCTACCAGGCCTCGGTGCTGGGACTCGCGTGGAGCTACGTCAAGCCGGGCGCGCAGTTCGCGGTGTTCTACTTCGTCATGGGAGGGTTCCTCAACCTCTCCCGGGCGCTTCCCCCTTCGCGATCTTCCTGTTCTCGGGCATCGTCATCATCAATCTCTTCACCGAGATCCTGACGAACGCGACGCGGTCGATCGTGCAGAACGGGCCGCTGGTGCGCAAGATCTTCCTGCCCCGGCAGCTGTTCCCGGTGTCGTCAGTGCTCGTGGCGCTGGTGCACTTCCTCCCACAGCTCGTGATCCTGGTCATCGGTGCGCTGGCGACCGGATGGAGGCCGGACCTTGTCGCGGTGGGTGCCGCCCTCCTCGGCATCCTGGTGACGATCGCGCTCGCCCTGGGCCTCGGGCTCATCTTCGCCGCGGTCAACGTCGCGTTCCGCGACATCGAGAACACCGTCGACCTCATCGCGATGGTGGCCGTCTGGTTCTCGCCGGTGCTCTACTCGGTGTCCTTGGTGCGCGACCACTTTGGGCCCGACTCATGGCTCACCCACCTGTACATGGCCAACCCCCTCACGATCGCCGTCGAGCTCTTTCACCGCGCGTTCTGGTATCCCGCGGCCGACGTCACGCTCCGCGAGGAGGCGCTCGTGCCCGACCTCATGGCACGCGGCGGCATCGCCCTGGCGGCGTGCCTCGTGCTGCTCGTCGTGGGCGACCGGGTCTTCACGCGCATGTCGCGCAAGTTCGCGCAGGAGCTGTGACCATGAACCAGAGCATCGTCGTCGACCGCGTCAGCAAGCGCTTCACGATTCGTCACGTACGGTCCCTCAAGGAAATGGCCGCGCGCGCGGTGCGACGCCGCTCGGAGACCGTCGACTCCTTCGCGGCACTCAACGACGTCTCGATCACGATCAATGAGGGCGAGACGGTCGCGCTGCTGGGCTTCAACGGTTCGGGCAAGTCGACCCTCCTGAAGTGCATCTCTGGTGTCCTCACTCCCGACGAGGGGCAGATCGGCGTGCGTGGCCGCATCGCGGGGCTCATCGAGGTGGGGGCGGGCTTCCACCCCGACCTCACGGGTCGGGAAAACGTCTACCTCAACGGGGCGATCCTGGGCATGACCGAGGCTCAGATCGAGGAGAAGTTCGCCGAGATCGTCGCGTTCTCCGAGATCGAGGACTTCATCGATACCGAGGTGAAGTTCTACTCGTCCGGCATGTTTCTACGGCTCGCGTTCGCCGTCGCGGTCCACACGGATCCCGACGTCTTTCTGGTCGACGAGATCCTCGCCGTGGGTGACGAGCCGTTCCAGCGCAAGTGCCTCGACCGGATTCGCCTGCTGCGTTCCCAGGGCAAGACGCTCGTGATCGTGAGTCACGACCTCAACATGGTCGCTGACCTGTGCGACCGAGGGATCCTGCTCGAGCACGGCGTGGTGGTCATGGATGCCGAGCCGCATGCCGTGGTGCGGCGCATGCGTGGCGAGGAGTAGCGGCGACGCCCCTCCCCACCGTTTGCCAACCTACGGAGGCGTAACCTACGATTGCGTAGGTTAGGCCGGAGCCGCTCCTGCGTGTCCGGACCCCTGACGGCACTCAGGACGGAAGGACACGGCGTGGACGCACTGGGCCCGCTCTCCGACGAGGGACTCGTGACGCTACTCACCCACACGGGTGAGCGCGTCGAGCACCCCGACTTCTCCGCGTACGCCGCGGACCTCGACCCCAAGGCCCTGCGCGCGATGTGGCACCACATGACGGTGCTGCGCGGCTTCGACCTCGAGGCCACCAGCCTGCAGCGTCAGGGCGAGCTGGGCCTGTGGGTGCAGTCGCTGGGTCAGGAGGCCGCACAGATCGGCTCGGGCCACGCGCTGCGTCCCACCGACTTCGTTTTCCCGTCCTACCGCGAGCACGGCGTGGCGCTCATGCGCGGCGTCGACCTGCCCGAGATCCTGCGCCTGTTCCGCGGCCTCCAGCACGGCGCGTGGGACGCGGCGGCCCACGGCTTCCACCTTTACACGCTGGTGATTGGCGCCCACTCGCTCCACGCGACCGGATACGCGATGGCGATGGACCGCGACGGGCTCGTGGGCACCGGCGACCCCGAGCGCGACGGCGCGGTGGTCTGCTACTTCGGCGACGGCGCCACGAGCCAGGGTGACGTGAGCGAGGCCATGGTCTTCGCATCGGTCCACCACGCCCCCATCGTCTTCTTCGTCCAGAACAACCAGTTCGCGATCTCCGAGCCCACGACCCGGCAGTCGCGCGTGCCCCTCGCGCAGCGCGGCGCCGGGTTCGGCATCCCCGCAGTGCGCGTCGACGGCAACGACGTCATCGCGTCGTACGCCGTGACCCGCTGGGCGCTCGAGAAGGCGCGGTCGGGCGGCGGCCCCGTGCTCATCGAGGCCTTCACATATCGCATGGGCGCGCACACGACCTCGGACGACCCGACCAAGTACCGCACGCGCGCCGACGAGGCGTACTGGGCCGAGCGCGACCCCATCGCGCGTCTCGAGACCTACCTGCGCGGGCTCGGGGAGTTGGGGGACGATGCCGTGGAGGCCGCCCGCGCCGAGATCAAGGAGCTCGGGCGACGCACGCGCGAGACCGTCAAGTCGTGGGAGCGGCCCCCGCGTCGACGATGTTCGACCACGTGTACGCCGAGCCCCACGCGACCGTCGAGGCGGAGCGCGCATGGTTCGCCCGCTTCCAGGGATCGTTCGTCGACGAGGAGGCCCACGCATGACCGCGACGTCACCCGCCACCATGACGATGGCAGGCGCGATCAACCGCGGCCTGCGCGCCGCGATGGAGCGCGACCCCAAGGTGCTGCTCATGGGAGAGGACATCGGCCAGCTCGGCGGCGTCTTCCGCGTCACCGAGGGGCTGTGGAAGGACTTCGGCCCCGACCGCGTCATGGACACGCCCCTCGCGGAGTCGGGGATCGTGGGCACCGCGATCGGCATGGCGATGCGCGGCTACCGGCCGGTCATCGAGATCCAGTTCGACGGCTTCATCTTTCCCGCGTACGACCAGATCACCACGCAGCTCGCGAAGATGCACTACCGCTCGCAGGGCCGCATCCAGCTGCCGGTCGTGATTCGCGTGCCCTTCGCCGGACACATCGGCGCGGTCGAGCACCACTCCGAGAGCCCCGAGGCGCTATTCGCCCACACCGCGGGCCTGCGCGTGATCTCGCCCGCGACCCCGCAGGACGCGTTCGACATGATTCAGCAGGCGATCGCCTCTCCCGATCCGGTGCTGTTCCTCGAGCCCAAGGCCCGCTACTGGGACAAGGGTGAGGTGAGCGAGTCGCGGGTGAAGGCCCAGCTCGACGCCCCGGGCGGGGCGTCGGCCGCCACCGCCGACATGTCGCGCGGCCGCGTCGCGCGCCAGGGCAAGGACGTGACGCTCGTCGCCTACGGGCCCACGGTGCGCCTCGCGCTGCAAGCCGCCGACGTGGCCGCGGCGGAGGGAACCAGCATCGAGGTGATCGACCTGCGCTCGATCTCCCCGCTCGACTCGGACACCGTGGTGAGGTCGGCCAAGCGCACGGGTCGCGTCGTGATCGTGCACGAGGCGCCCAGCACCTACGGCCCCGGCGCGGAGCTCTCGGCCCGCGTCACCGAGCAGGCCTTCTTCCTCCTTCACGCGCCCGTGCTCCGGGTCGGCGGCTTCCACACGCCCTACCCTGGGAGCAAGTTCGAGCACGAGTACCTCCCCAACCTCGATCGCGTGCTCGATGCCGTCGATCGCGTGATGACGCACTGAGAGGCCGCACATGCCTACCTTCGAGATCTTCCACATGCCGGACGCCGGCGAGGGACTGACCGAGGCCGATGTCGTCTCGTGGCGCGTCGCCCCCGGCGACACCGTCGAGGTCAACCAGCCGCTGCTCGAGATCGAGACCGCGAAGTCCCTGGTCGAGCTGCCCTGCCCGGTCGACGGCGTCGTGACGCGCATCCTGGTCGCCGAGGGCGAGACCGTCGAGGTGGGTGCCCCCATCATCGAGTTCGACGTGGATCCCGGCGGGGTCGCGGGGGACGATGCTCCGGTGGCCGAGGCGTCAGAGTCGCCCGTGGCGGCGGTCGCGCAGGCCGCGCCGGCCGCGCAGGCGGAGGCTGCCCGCGTCGAGCCCGCTCACACTCAGCCGGCCGCCACCCAGCCTTCCCCCACCCAGTCCGCCCCGGCATCGTCCCCTCAGGAGGACGGCGGCGCCGTCCTCGTGGGCTACGGGGTGAAGGCGGGATCCGCGCATCGGCGCGCCCGCAAGGAAGGTGCGCTCGACCCGATCGGCGGTGCCGGCGAGGCGAGCGACTACCCCGTGCTCGCGAAGCCGCCCGTGCGCAAGCTTGCGCGCGAGATGGGCGTGGACCTCACGACCGTGTCGCCGTCCGGGCCGGGCGGGCTCGTGACGCGCGAGGACGTCGAGCAGGCCGCGAAGTCGCGCGAGGTGCGCACGCTCGCGACGTACCCCGGCGACGACCAGCCGTGGCTGCAGTCGGGCTACTCGTCTGATGGCGGGCGTTCGACGCGCGTGCCGGTGAAGTCCGTGCGCAAGCGCACCGCCGAGGCGATGGTGAAGTCCGCCTTCACCGCGCCGCACGTGTCCGTGTTCCACACGGTCGACGTGACCGAGACCATGAACCTCGTGCAGCGGCTCAAGGCCGATCGCGACTTCCAGGACGTGCGCGTCACGCCGCTGCTCATCGTGGCGAAGGCGCTGCTGCTCGCGGTGCGTCGTCATCCCGAGATCAACGCGTCGTGGGACGACCAGGCTCAGGAGATCGTCTACAAGCACTTCGTGAACCTCGGCATCGCGGCCTCGACGCCGCGCGGGCTGCTGGTGCCCAACATCAAGGACGCGCACCGGCTCCCGCTGCACGAGCTCGCCCTCGAGCTGGGCGAGCTCACCGCGGCGGCGCGCGCGGGCAAGACCACGCCGGGCGCGCTCGCGGGTGGCACGATCACCATCACCAACGTGGGGCCACTGGGCATCGACACGGGCACGCCCATCCTCAACCCGGGTGAGGCCGCGATCCTGGCCTTTGGCGCGATCCGCGAGCAGCCGTGGGTGCACCAGGGCGAGATCACCATCCGCTGGGTCACGCAGCTCGCGCTGAGCTTCGATCATCGCTTCGTGGACGGAGAGCTGGGCGCGCGCGTGCTCGCGGACATCGGTCGCGTGATGAACGATCCCGCGCAGGGCCTCGTCTGGGGCTGACGCGGTCCTGCTTCGCTGCTCCTCGCGGCTCCGCCACACGGATTCGCGGCTCCGCCACACACGCGTCGGCGTGTCGGCGGCGTGTCTCGGTCTCAGTGCGGCGATCGGAGCCAGTTCGGGGTGCCTCGTGTGGCGGAGCCGCGAGAGGGCGGCCGTGTGGCGGAGCCGCGAGAGGGCGGCCGTGTGGCGGAGCCGCGAGGGATGAGACCGCCCTACGCTTGACCTCATGACTGTCGAGGCCTTCGTGACGCTCGCGGCCGGGGTGCGCGACCTGTCGATTGCGGCGACCGCCGGCGCGTTGCTGGTCATTGCCGTGGTGTTGCCGGCGGGCCACGCCGCCGCCGCTCGGGCGGGTCTGGTGGCGCGGGCCGGGTCCATCGCGTGGGTGATCGCGGCGCTCGCGCACTCGATGGCCTCGTACGCCTCGATCCGCGGCGAGCTCCCCGACGCGTCACGCTTCATCGAGGAGTGGTGGAGCTACTCGCTCTCCGTCGACCTCCTCGAGGCGTACCTGCAGGTGCTGGGCGCGGGGCTGGTGGTCTCGGTGCTCGCGACGCTCGTCCAGACTCCACGGCTCGCGATGTGGTCGCTGGTGCCGGTGGTGTGGGCGCTGGGCTGGCTCGCGCAGACCGGCCATGCGGCCGGTGCCGCCGACCACCACCTGGCCGTCTCCGCGATGGCGCTCCACCTGGCCGGCGCGACCGTGTGGACGGGCGTGATCGGGACGATGCTCGTGTTGCGTTCCCCCTGGGCTCGCTCACGCGCGAGGCAATGGCCCGCGCGTCTCGCCTCGCGCTGTGGGCCGCGGGCCTGGTGGTGATCTCGGGAGCGGTGAGCGGCTGGCTGCGGCTCACCGCGGTGTCGGAGTTGTGGACCACCCCGTACGGGCGCCTGCTCGTGCTCAAGATCTCGCTGATGACGGTCGCGATCGCGCTCGCGGCCCTGCACCGCCGTGTGTACCTCCCTCGTCTCAGCGAGGCCGCCGTGCGCGAGCGCTTCTGGCGACTCATGGCCGTGGATGTCGCCGCACTCGTCGCGGTCATGGGCGTCGCCGCCGTCCTCGGGACCACCGCCCCTCCCGTGGACATCGTCCCCCTCAAGGAGCCCACCCCCGCCGAGTTCCTCACCGGATACCCCCTCCCGCCGGCTCCCACCGCCCTGACGTGGATTTCGCTATGGCGCTTGGAGATCATCACCGCGACGGCGATCGCCGCGGCCGCGCTGGTCTATGTGGTGTGGGTGGTGAGGCTGCGCCGACGTGGGGATGCGTGGCCGTGGCATCGCACCGCGAGCTGGCTCGCGGGGCTCGCGCTACTGGTGTGGGTGACCCAGTCGGGACCCACGATCTACGGCATGGTGACGTTCAGCGCGCACATGCTCGAGCACATGCTGCTGGTGATGGTGGTGCCGGTCGCGCTGACGTTCGGCGCGCCGGTGACGCTGGCGCTACGGGCGCTCCCGCCCCGCAAGGACGGTTCGCGGGGGCCGCGAGAGTGGATTCGCGCGATCGTGGAGTCGGGGTGGATGCGTTTCTGGGCCAACCCCATCGTGGCCGCCGTGAGTTTCGCGGGATTCCTCGTGGTGTTCTACTACACGCCGCTGTTCGAGTTCGCGCTGCGCAATCACGTGGGACACCTGTGGATGGTGCTCCACTTCACGATCGTGGGCTACCTCTTTGTCAACGCGCTCGTGGGCGTGGACCCGGGCCCGAGCCGCCCCGGCTATGCGCTCAGGATCGTGCTGCTGTTCGCGACCATGGCGTTCCACGCGTTCTTTGGAGTCGCGATCATGATGTCGACCGTGCTGCTTGCGCCGCGCTGGTTCGGGCTCATGGGTCGCGATTGGGGGCCCGATGCGATCACGGACCAGCAGTACGGCGGCCAGATCGCGTGGGGCATCGGTGAGCTGCCGGTGGTGCTGCTCGCGATCGGGATCATCGTCGCGTGGCGCAATGCGGATACACGCGAGGGACGCAGGCGCGATCGTCAGGCCGACCGCGACGGGGAGTCCGAACTCGCCGCCTACAACGCGATGCTCGCGAAGACCGCGGCCAGGGATGCGGACCTGGAGCGGTGATCGGGCCGGCGCGGTGATCGGGCCGGAGCGGTAGGCCGGCTGGCGGCACCTTGGCCGGCCCGACCTCATTCGCGGGTCGATCGGGAATCCGCCCGCTGATCGAGTCGCGGGCGCCCAGATCGCGTGCCGTTGCGGATCAGGCCCGCGTTTCGGGCCGCACAGGACAGCGCATCAGCACCGCTACCCCTCGAGAACCGTCCCGTCCGGGATCGTCTCCGGCTTGCCGGTGTCCTCGAGCGTGACCGCACCGCGACACACCACGCCGGCGCCGAAGGTCCAGTCGCCGCGCACCGTCAGCGACACCGCGTCCCTGAGCGACGGCGCCCCGTGCGGGAAGCGCGCATCGAAGCCCGACATCGTCTTGTAGAAGCGCGGGTCGAGGTCCACGAGCGGCGCGGGGGTGACGGCCACCCGCAGCGCGCCGTCGTCCTCGAGCGTGTACGCGTCGGAGCGCAGCAGCAGGAGATCGTTGGTGGTCTTCACGGGCAGGAACCTGTCGCGGCCCACCACGATCGCCGTCGCCCCCTCAAACACCTCGATCGCGGCGCCCATCGCGGTCTCGATCTGGAACACCTCAGGTGAGGAAGGGTCGGTCGGGTCGACGGTCTTGACGTTGCGGATGAGTGGCAGCCCCAGCACGGCGCCCCGCTCGACCAGGGCCGAGTGCAGGCGCTCGAGGTCGAACCACAGGTTGTTGGTGTGGAAGAACGGGTGATGGTGCTCGTCGGTGAAGAAGTGCATCTCCTCGGGCGCGGTCTGCGCGGTGTCGCGCAGAATCAGCCTGCCGTCTGACTTGCGAATCGCGAGGTGGCCGCCCTTGCGGTCGGCGGCGGTGCGGCGGCACAGCTCGGCGGCGTACGGCGCCCCTGACGCGGCGAACCAGCCGGCGATCGCGGCGCTCGGCACCGCGCCCAGGTTGTCCGAGTTCGACACGGACGCGTAGCGGAAGCCCTGGTCGAGCAGCGCCTTGAGCACACCGGATGCCAGGATGGCCGTGTAGATGTCGCCGTGGCCGGGCGGGCACCACTCCAAGGTGGGGTCCTTGGGCCACTCCACCGGCATGAGTCCGTCGACCAGCAGCTTGGGCTCGGCGTTCTGGAGGAAGTCGAGGGGGAGGCCGTCGACAGCGAGGTCGGCGTGCGCCGCGAGCGCAGCAAGGGAGTCGTCCTGCGTGCGGAAGCTGTTCATCAGCACAAGCGGCAGCCGCGCCCCCGTGGCCTCGCGGGCCTTGCGCACCTGGTCAACGATCACGTCGAGGAACGTCGCGCCGTCGCGCACCGGCAGGAGCGACTTGGCGCGGTCCATGCCCATCGACGTGCCCAGCCCGCCGTTGAGCTTGATGATCGCGGTGCGGGCGAGTGCCTCGCGCGCCGCCTCCGGATCCACCTCGAGGCCGTCGAGGCCCGGCGGGCTCGTGAGCGGCTCGATCGTGTCCTCGCGAATGAGCCCGGTCGCGCCGGCCTCCAGCTCCGCGAAGTAGTGGGAGAAGACGTCGATGGCCGTCTGGTCGACCCCGGCCGCCGCCATCTTGGACTGTGCTGCGATGAGTCCCGGTGCGATGCTCATGGGTCGAGCCTAGGCCGTCGCGGAGTGGGTCCTCTCCACAGATTTTGTCCACAGGTGTGTGTAAACCCAGCCGGCTCCGCACGCGACATGTGGATGACGGTGTGGGCGCGCATCGGCCCCCGAAACTGGCCTCCGTAGCGCTTGCGTGCACCCGGTGACACGAGTAGAAACGCCTCTAGCGAGAAGGTGCGCCACGCACCATCGGGGGGCAAGAGAGCGCTTCCCCGAACGCCCGGACCCGGGTCGCTTCCGCAGCGCGGACGCGGCCCCCGGGGGCGGGATGGGTGGTGGCGCGCCGGATCGGATTCCTCGGACAACGGCGGTCCATGTCCGCTGGCACGCACTGCGAGCCGGCGCGATCAGCGGGTGACGGCGCTGGGCGCGACGGGCCCGGGGAGTCGGCCGAGAGATCGTCGCCGTGGCCCGGCTTCGCGCCGGACCCGGACTCTCGTGCGACACGGCAAGGCCCCCGGACCCGAATTCCGGGGGTCTTCGCCATGTCAGGCGACGTGGTCGAGGGTAAGGACGGGCGCGACGCGGGCGTGGGAGCGACACGCGTGCGCGGGGACGATGCCCGGGGTGCGCGCGTGCCAGACTTTCAGTCACACCTCTGGAGGACTGATGACGGACACGCATGCGGCGCCGGCCGCCCACGTCGCGCCCCGCGAGCGTGGCGGCAATGGGGTCGGCATCGCCTCGTTCGTGACCGCATGCCTGGGCCTCGGGCCCGTGGCGATCGTGCTCGGCATCGTGGGGCTCGCGCGCTGGCGCTCGGGACGGGCGTCACGGCGCAGCTGGCCGCTCGCCGGCCTGGTGCTGGGGGTGGTGGCCACGCTCGTGGCGACCGGTCTTGCGGCGGCGGCCGCGCTGTCCGTGACCGCGCCGGCCGCGGTGACGGCGCGGGCCGAGCTTGATGTCATCGCGATCGGCAACGCGGTCGTGGACTATTCCGTGGCCCACCCGAACGGCCCGGCGCCCGCGGTGACGGCGACACCGGACGGGTACGAGGTGGCGGGAACATCCGTTCCCGCCGAACTCGAGGGGTCCTGGACGCCGCAGCTGCGGGGCACCACCGCGTACGACTGGTGCGTCGCCTTGGAGTTCGAGACCACCGACGGGATGGCCGAGGTGGGCTATTCGGCGAGTGCCGGGTTGGTTGCCGCATGCCCCCCGGCGTGATTCATCGCATACCGGACCTCGTACTTCTTCCCCTTGCGACCCCGGACGCGCGAAGATGGTTGAGGGTTGCGCCCCTTCGCCCGATAACACTCTTGACGATGGCCGCAATCCACTGCTCTCGGTCCCCTCAGTACTCGAGAGCTCCAGCGGGGGCGGCGTGTGCCGCCGTCATCGTCAGGAAAAGAGGAGATCTCATGAGCAAGTGGAACGCATTCCGTGACAACACGGTCGTCCGCATTTCCGCGAGCGCCGGCACCTTCGTGGCCGTCGCCGTGGTCGTCGGCGCCGGGTTTAAGTGGGTCTGAGTTCACCCACCGGTGAGGGCGGCGCGCGGAGCAGGCTCTTCGCGCCGCCCTCACTTCTTGCTGCCTATGTGGCGGTCGTATCGCTTCTAGGCTTCGCCGGAATCGGCTTCGTAATCGTGGCCAGCCCGTGGCGAGAGACCCTCGACGCGCTCGCGATCCTCCCCGTGATCTTCCTCGCCGTCGCGGCGATCACGGGCGAGGTGAAGCCCATTCGGCTCATCGGTGGGGACGGCGACGGTCGCACGTTGTCAACGTCAGCACCATTCATTCTTGCGTTGTTGCCCTTTGCGAGTGTGGGCATTGCCGTGCTCGTGCAGGCGACCGCGAGCCTTATTGACGATGCCCTGCACCGTCGCGAGCTCCGCAAGTCGTTGTTTAACACCGCGCAGTATGCGTTGAGTGTCCTCGCGGCAGGCGTGGTGTTCTCGTGGCTCGCCGGGGTTCCGTTCTTCCGTGGGCCCATGTCCATGGAGCCGGAGCACCTCGGTCCCTTGCTCGCGGCGGGCGCCGCGATGATTCTGGTCAACTGGCTCTTGGTCGCCGTGGCGATCTCGCTGTCCGTCGCTCAGCCACTGTGGAGGGTGCTCCGTGCCGACGCCCGCGACGTCTTCGTCACCAACGTGGTGCTGCTGAGCATCGGTGGCGTGGCCGCGGAAATCGCTGCCGACGGTGTGGGCGCGCTCACGATGCTCGTCGCCCCCGTCATCGCCGCACACCTCTTCGCGGCAGCCGCCGCGCGGCACGCGCACGCCGCCGCGCATGACTCCCTCACCGGCCTGCGCAACCGTGGGCAGCTCTACGACGAACTCGCGCGCACGCTCTCCGCCGCGCACTCTTCGCGCGCCGCGGGCCCCGGACTGGTCCTCTTTGACCTCGATCACTTCAAGGACTTCAACGACACACTGGGTCACCCCGTGGGTGACGAGATCCTGCGTCAGGTGGCCGACCGGCTCTCCGGGGCGGCCCCGGATGACGCGTCGGTTCATCGCTTGGGAGGCGACGAGTTCGCCGTGGTCATTCGCGACCCCTCGCAAGACGTCCGTGAGGCCGCGCAGGCCCTGCTGGCAGCGCTCGACACGCCCGTGCGCATCGGCAATCTCGAGCTCCTGGTCCGCGCGAGCGCGGGCGTCGCCATCGCACCCGACCACGGCGCGGACGGCGAGACGCTCATGAAGAACGCGGACATCGCGCTCTACCACGCCAAGCTCGAGCGCGACCGTATCAGCACCTACGCCCCCGAGTTCGACATCAATACGGTCGAGCGCCTGCGACTCCTCGCTGACCTCCGCACGGCCCTGGATTCCGACCAGTTGCACGTGGTCTACCAGCCTCAGGTCGACCTCCACGACCTGCACACGGTGGGTGTCGAGGCGCTCGTGCGGTGGGAGCACCCGGAGCGCGGCCTGGTCCCGCCCGACGAGTTCATTCCGCTCGCGGAGAACTCCGGCCTCATCTTCCCGCTCACCGCGCTCGTGCTCGACACCGCGCTTGAGGAGCTCGCGCGGTGGCGCGCCGCGGGCGACGAGATCCGCCTCGCGGTCAACCTCTCCGCACGTCACCTCTCCGACTCCGCGCTGCCGAGCCAGGTCGCCGCCGCACTCGCGCGTCACGACGTCCCCTCCTCCGCGCTCGTACTTGAGGTCACGGAGACCGGCATCCTGTCCGATCCCGCTCGCGCCGACCTCGTGATCCGCGAAGTCCGTGAGCTGGGCGTCGAGATCGCGATCGACGACTACGGCACGGGCAACGCGTCCCTCAGCTACCTCAAGCGCCTCGAGATCGACGAACTCAAGGTGGACCGCTCGTTCGTCAGCAGCATCGGCGACGACCGCCACGACCTCATCATCGTGCGCTCCACCGTGGCGCTCGCGCTCGCGCTCGGCCTCCGCGTCGTCGCGGAGGGTATCGAGGACGATGCAACGGTCGAGACCCTGCGCGGGCTCGGCAGGGTGATCGGGCAGGGCTACCACCTGGGCCGGCCCGGCGCGCCGGAGGAGATCAGCGCGCGGCTCGCGCGTGAGCGGACCGCGGAGACCACCCCCACCCCGACGCCCACGACGAGGAGTACCTGACATGCTCGTTCTTGCCGCCTGCGTCCTCGCGGTGCTGTCCCCTCTGCTTGTGGGCCGGTGGCCGGCCGGCCTCGCCCTCCAGCGGTGGCGATGGCCCGTGCTCATCTGGATCGCGCTGGGGGCGCAGATCCTCATCATCGAGTTCGGCCTCCCGAACGACCTCGCGCCGGTCGCCCACGTCGCGACCTACGCGATCGCGCTGACGTTCTTGTGGCTCAACCGGCGCGCGGCGGGGGCGCTCGTCGTCGGTGCCGGCGCCTTCACCAACGGGCTGACGATCGCCCTCAACGGAGGGGTGCTGCCCGCGAGCCGCGCCGCGACCGAGGCCGCGGGGATCGATCCCGATCACGCGTTCGAGAACACGGCGGTGATGGACGATGCCGTGCTCCCGTGGCTCGGCGACGTGTTCGCGTGGCCCGACCCCCTGCCGCTGTCGAACACGTTCAGCGTGGGTGACGTGCTGATCGTCGCGGGCGTGGCGATCGCCGCGTGGAGCGGCACCCGCCGCCTCGGCGCCCCCGCCAGGGAACCCGAGTCGGCGACGGACGCCGCCGCGTAGGAGACACCTCGGGGCGGGAGGCCTTAGATGGATCAGGACACGATCATCAACATCGGCCTCGTGCTGGTCTTCGTGGTGATTGGCGGAGTCTTCGCTGGCACGGAGCTCGCGCTGGTGTCCCTGCGCGAGAGCCAGGTCGAGCAACTCTCCAGGCAGGGCAAGCGCGGTGCCCGCGTGGCATCGGTCGCACGCGATCCCAACCGCTTCCTGGCCGCCGTGCAGATCGGCGTGACCGTCGCGGGATTCTTCTCCGCCGCGTACGGCGCCTCGACCCTCGCGCCCGATGTTGCGCCGCTGTTCGAGGGCGTGGGTCTTAGCGAGAGCGCCGCGCACACCGTCGCCCTCGTGGCGATGACGCTGCTCATTGCGTACCTGTCGCTCGTGCTGGGCGAGTTGGTGCCCAAGCGCCTCGCGTTGCAGCGCGCGACCACGGTGTCACTCCTCGTCGGGCCCCCGCTCGACCGCTTCGCCACCGCGATGCGCCCGGTCGTGTGGCTGCTCTCCGTGTCGACCGATGCGGTGGTGCGGCTCGTGGGAGGCGACCC
The DNA here is from genome assembly GCF_030296675.1 of Demequina sediminis. Lineage (GTDB taxonomy): Bacteria > Actinomycetota > Actinomycetes > Actinomycetales > Demequinaceae > Demequina > Demequina sediminis. The sequence continues at coordinate 2,145,523 of NZ_AP027736.1, forward strand.
CCGCGCGACCTCGGAGGCGATGTCGGAGGAGGAACTGCGCGACCTGGTTGCTGGCCATGAGGCGCTTGCGGAGGACGAGCGACGCATTCTGACCGATGTCTTCGCGGCGAGCGACAGGACCCTCGAGTCGGTCATGCGTCCGCGCGGAGAGGTGATGTTCGTCAAGGACTCGCTCACGGTGGCCGAGGCGGCGGCGCTCGCGGGAGCGAGTCCGTACTCACGCTTCCCGGTGATGGGCAGGGATGCCGATGACGTGCGCGGCTTCCTGCACGTGCGGGACCTGCTGGTCGCGCCGCGAGAGCAGCGGGTCAGGGAGCTCGTGCGCCCGATTCCTTCCTGCCCTCGACCACGACGGTGTTGCCATCGCTGTCGCAACTGCGTGCGGAGGGCGTCCACATCGCGATCGTGGTCGACGAGTACGGCGGCACCGACGGGATCGTCACGCTCGAGGACCTGGTCGAGGAGCTCGTGGGGGACATTCACGACGAGTTCGACGTGCCCGAGCCGCATGCGTGGGTCGCGGCCGACGGCAGCATCGAGGTCGACGCGCGCTCGACCGTCGAGGAGTTCACCGAACTCACGGGGATCGCCCTTCCTGCCGGGCCGTACGAGACCGTCGCGGGACTGGTGCTCCACCGGCTCGGCCGGCTCGCCGTCGAGGGCGATGCCGTGACCATCGACCCGGCGGAGCTGATCGTCACCGCGGTCGAGCGGCGCCGCATTCGCCGCATCCGGGTGACTCGCCCCTCTTAGGCGCGCGGGGCATCGTCCGGGACGGGCGTCTCTGATGCCGCTGATGCGTCCGACGCCCCCGACGCCCCCGACGCCTCCGGCGTCCTCCGCGAGCGTGCCACGCGGACCGCGACCACCACCACGCCGCCCACCACCGCCGCGGCCGCGAGCCACGGCAGCAGCACACCCAGCACCACCAGCGCGCCGGTGACGAACGTCACGAGTCCGTCCCATCCCGACTCGAGGCCGGTCCAGAACGTCCGCGGGGAGTCGTCCTCGACGATCACGACGGGTTCGGTGGTGAGGGAGAGGTCGATGGCGGACATCGCAACCTGGTCCTCGAGACCGCGCTGGCGCGCCTCGAGGCCCTCGAGCTCGGCCTGGCGGCTCGCGAGCTCGTCCTCGAGCGCGATGATGTCCTTGATGCCCTGCGCCTCCGCGAGCAGGCCCTCGATGCGCAGGGTCGACGCGCGCAGCGTGGAGATTCGGGCGGCGAGGTCCGTCACCTCGACAGTCACATCCGAGGAGTGGGTCGAGAACTCGTCGACCGTGCCCAGTGCGCGGAGGTCGTCCACCGCGCGGTCAAGCGCGCTGCCGGGGATGCGCAGCGTGAGGTGTGCGGAGCCGCCGCCGTACTCGGTGGCAGCGGTCTCGCTGCGTGCGTCGACGCGCCCTCCGGCGCCCTGGACGATGCTCTCGGCACGGTCGGCGGCCTGGAGGGGATCCTCGACGGTCATGTACATCTCGCCGGTGATGATGAGCGAGCGATCCTGGGTGGGCTGCTCGGCGGACGACTGCAGGTCGGTGCCTGCCTCCGCCTCGACGCCCGGCTCGCCGCCGGCATCGGTGCCGCCGTAGTCGGCCTCGGAGGCGCCGGAACTGCACGCGGAGAGGCCCCAGGCGATCGCGATGATCGAGGCAGTGACCACGCCCCGGCGGAAGGAATGACGTGCCGTGCCAGCGTGTGTGCCCATGTTGCTCATGCTAGGGAGACGCTCGGTGGCGAAGAAGGGTTGGTTGCGGACTTGCAACCATACTGTGACCAGGCGTGATGTTCGACCCGGCGGATTTCTGCATCCGCGTGCCGCGGGTCTCGCGTTCGAGGGCGGCTACGACGGTCTCGGCTCGAGTCAGGAGTGAGGATTCCGGCAGAGATCCGGGTCGTCTTGTGCCGCGCACCTCACAGTTGGCGCCATCGAGGCCGATACGCGGTTCCAGTGGAGCGGGTGACGGGAATCGAACCCGCGCTATCAGCTTGGGAACTTGAAAGTGCAATATTCCTGCATAACCATACATCCGCAGGCGTGTCGTCCTGTGTGAGTATGCACTCCATGCAGAGGATTTATGCTCTACCTGCACGTTTACAGGGGTCCAGGGCAAAGGTAAAGGCGTAAACTCCCACATCAACTCCCGCGAATATCGGATATTACGGACACGTACGAGGCTTCTATCAACTCCCAGAACAACTCCCACGGCGGGCAACACGTGAGCGTGACAGAACCAGGTGATGACAGCCGTCCCGAACGCCGTCCAGATGGGGAGAGTAGGTTACGCCGACCGCTTGCGAGGGTTAGGGGTGCCGTCAAGCGCCCGCAGGCTTACCCTCATCACTTCCTTCATGAAATCCACACCGATGGACTCTGCATACTCCTGACCCATGCCTGCGGTCGCACTGAGCGCTTCCCTCGCCGCATCAGAACCTCTCAATTCCACATAGCGCATCGTTGTGGAGATATTGGAGTGGTTAGCCAGCGCCATCAACTGCATAGCGTTGAGGTTTGTGTCGAGCGCCAGGCGGGTCAGCACACTGTGACGAATATCGTGGACAGAGAATCCCTTCTCCTCTGACTCATAAAAGAACGCCTCCTGTAACGCCTGCCATGCCGCACGGTCCCTCTCGGGCGTCCGAATCGTCACGCCGTCACGCTTCACGTTGTGACGCGCTTCCTCCCATGCGTCGAGTCGCTTCGCGTAGGACTCTTCGGTGTCAGCGCGGTGCCGTGCAGGCTTGCGGGCGTTGATAGCGCCACCGAACACAAGGTCATCCCTGCCGCTCAAACCCTCTACACGTTCCATGTAGCGGAGGTGGTGACGGAGGACGATTGCGGGGGCAACGGTGAGCGGTAGATAGTGAACGGAGCCAGGCTTCTTCGACTTCGTGCCCGGCGCGAGGCGCATCATCGAAGAGCCTTGCTTATTGTTAGCCGTTTGCGGGCAAGCCTTGGCAGTCACTTCGCCGCAGGGGAACTTCCCTGACGCGGATATATCACCGCATCCGTGGAACCATTCGGCTGGTAGCGCGTGAGAGTCGAGTGACAACAGGGCACCGCGAATCTTGCCCTTGTCATCATGTTCAAAGGCGATGTTGCGGCGACGGATTGCTAGGCGCTCTCCCTGACGCATACCGGTCACTACAGCCAGATACGCCTCTGGGGCGCACCAGCCTTCAGCATGGACGAGCGGAGAGCACTCGTTGACGAGTTGCTTCGCGAGAGCCGCTGACAGCCGCAGGAACTGAGTTTTGGGTATCACCCTGTCCGCCCTGTTAGTACGGGCGTGACGCCGAATCGGTGCCGGGTTCCGACGCTGTGTGGCTGTCCTCCCCCATGCCTCCTCAGTGGGGAACTCAACCGTTGTAATCACACGGGAGTCGATGAGTCCCGCCCTTGACGCGGCGTTCAATACCGTAGATAGAAAACGGAAGTGCCCGTGCTGGGTGTTGTACGCCGACGCCTTGTTGTCAGCGTCGATGACGTTGAGCGAAGTGATGAATTGAGTGACGTTCTCACTGCTGAGTTGGTCGAGGCGCAGTGCCCCGATGGTCCCCCAGTACTTCGACAACGCGCTCTCGTAGTTGCGCAGGGTTCCGTCGCTCAACTTTCCAGCGGCGTACTTCAGGTTGATGTGCCTACGGGCGTAGTCCATGACGAGCATCGAGCCAGTGGGGGACGTGTCCCGCACTACCCGCTTGGCGATAGCGGAGTCACCGCCGAAGCGTCGCACCACGGCTTCATCTAGCCATGCGATAGCGGCTTCCTCAGTAGGAAAACTCTCCTTCTGACGCGGCTCTGCACCATGTGGGGGAAGTTCTGCCCTGTACCCGTCGCGGTACTTGTATACGCTACCCGTCCCGCGTGGACGCCGTTGCGCTGAAGTTGAAGTTGCGGGAGCCATACAACGACCCTACACGCGCTACGACCGCCCCAAAGTTGAAAGTGTGGGAGTTGTTCCCGTGTCACACCCGACCGTCACCATTCTCCACATGACTACTTCTAAGGATGACCGGACAGCAACGCCCGCACGCGATGACGCCCACGTGGATACGGGCACCCGCAATGCGCTCACGTTGATGGCTGACGGCAGGGCTGGGCTTCCAGTACTGGGCAGGCTCCTCGTACACACGCCCGCTGTAGCCGCTTGGATTGCCGATGCTGACACCGCTGAGGGCACACAGGCTCGTGGCGTATGGGTCGCAGAGTGCGTACGCATTCACGCTCTGGGACGGTGGGAACTCACCGACAACGATGAGCACGACCAGGAAGTGAACCGTGACGCGCTGACGACTGGCGCGAGAGTGCTGACCTCGCACGTGTGGACGGGTAGCCAGGCTGACGGCGCTGACGGTTTCAAGATTTGGGTCATCACCGAGGCGGTACATGAGGGGGTTAGGGCTAGCACTTGCATCCTCACGCCTGCGGACTACTAGGCGTCGCTAGCCGCCGCGTGTGGGCATGGAAAGAGCCGGGTTACCCCACTGTTGGGTCACCCGGCTCTCGTCGCGTATAGGGGTGTTCACACGGTTCTGCGCTCATCTGTGGTGACGCCTCCCAGTCCAAAAGGACACGTTCCCGGCGAGGCGGTTCCGAAAATTGAGGGGACACAGCAACGCCCCGGCTCTGAGTGTTTGAGCCGGGGCGTTTTGAGTTGCTGTCAGGCGGTTAGCGACGTGCTCGCTCTAGGTCCGCCTTCGAGTGTGCGAGGAAGTGTTCGATGGCTTCGTCGCCCACCAGGTCACTGTCATCTGGCTCGATGACCTCGGGAGCGTCCGCGAGAGGCTTGCGGCGCTTGGACTCGATTTGCTCGGTGCGGCGCTCAAGTTTGATGTTCTCCACACCGGCTTCAACGCGGCACCATTCGGACTTCCGTGCCGCCTGGTCGATGTCCCGCTTGAGTTTGCTCATGGAGTTCGGGAGTTGGAAGCCACCGAGGTCCGTGTACTTCTCCCGGAACGCGGCTACAGCCTTGCCGTATGGTCCGCTGAACTCCTCCACGAACTTCTTCAGGAGGTTCAGGATGTAGAGCCGCTTCGCTTCCACCTCCTGCTCCTCCTCTAGGCGCGCTATGCGGTCCTTCAAATGGCGGCGGCATCTCTGACCGCCCTCTGGTATCGACTTGCACATGATGGGTTCCTTTCGTTGTTGGGGTGTGATGGACACGCGCCCGGCGAGCGTCCTTTTGGGGTTCTAACGGGTTGTCCGGTCAACTGCTCACACACCCGCGTAGCGCGCTCGGATGGCGTCGTTGGCAATCTCCTGCAAGCGCGAGGCGTACTCGTCACGCCACTCGTTGCGACCGACCTGCTCCACGAACTCGTCGTATGGGGTGCACACATGACGGAGGAAGTTCATGCTGATACGACTCAGGAAGTCCGCATCCTGGATGTTCTTCCGAGTGACAGGAGTAGGAACTTCCCACCCGCGTGACATGGCGACAGCGAACTGGTGGTCGTTGTAGTGCTCGACCGCCTCCGCGTGAATCTCGCGGAGGCTCGTGAAGCGGTCCACAAAGCCCTCTTGTGTACTGAGGGCACGGAACTCCTCGACCAGGGCGTTGAGGCGGTCCTGCTCGCGTTGCTTGCGCTCCTGCGCGGCTTTGGCGGCACCCGTCACCTTGCGGTTCGGGTTAGCGCGCCGTGCTTCCAGTTTCTGCTTCCACTCCTGGAAGGCTTCCGTGGACTCTGCGGCTTCCACACGCCCCTCGTAGTAGAGGCGCATAGGAGCGGCTGACCGGTAGTGAGGGTTCGCACGCTCCACGTCGCAGTCACCGAGGAACCGGTCGATAGCCGCCTTCGTCCAACCGCGCTCGATGACGGTGGACTGCGTGATGAGGCTGGTGGTCGTGTAGTCAGGGGCTGTGAGTGTCGTCGTCATGGCTTACTTCTCCGGGACGCCAACACCGACGACGATGTGACCTTCGAGTGTCGCGTACACAGTCGCCTGGAATCCGAAAGGGCTGTCCACGAGGAACTCGTGCCTGCCGTCGGTACCGCAATCCACCTTGGCGAACTCGCTTGCGCGGAGCCGGTAACCTGCCGCTTCGCTGACTTCATCCAGTAGTTCGAGCGGTCCAAGCGGTACGAAGTCACAGAGGGACTCGGCGGCGTTCTTGTGGCGGATGAGGGCGTTGATGTGGTCCTCGCTAACAGGTTCGCCGTCAGCGTCCTCATAGATGAAGCCGCGCTCTTTGGCGGGGACGTGCTCTAGCGTCACGCCGTGCATCGCCGCCTCGTGGAAGAAGTAAGGGAACTTCACCGGCTCGGCGTAGTCGTCGGGTCCAGGGTTAGCGACCCGTGCGGTGATGTCACAGAGTTGGCGTAGCGCGCTGAGGCGTTCATCTGCGGCTAGGTCGGCGGTGCTGATGGATGTGTTGGTCATGTTCGGTTTCCTTGTCGTAGTCGTCGTATTGAGGCGTTCACCTCTAACTGTTAAATCGGATGTTTGGGGGTGCGGAACGGCGCTATAGCCGTGCCTCGTCCGCGATAGCCAAGCCGCTCCGCGACCCTGTTTTTGGGTGCACCGAGTACAGCCCCCGACTGGGCAGGCGTGGGAAGGGAAAGTGTGCGGGGCTAGGCGGCTCGACTGAGGAACTGCGTGGTGCACTGAACCTCTAGCGCCTGTACTTCGGGCAACGTGACGGTAGCCCGCACGAGTTCGCTCACAATGTCGAGGTTCGCCAGTATGACCACGCGCCAGTCCATAGATTTTGAGTCGTAGCCGTGCTTCGGGGCTTCCCGGAATGTTCGTATCATGAGAGCGCCTTGGAGAGTCATCGCGACTCTGGAGAGGTTCAACAGTTCCGGGTTAACGTGCCCCTCTGCCGCGCGCATGATTGCGTTATGGAGGCGGTTGTTGAGGTTCGCGTTGCTGTCCGTGCTAGTGGGGACGTCAGGGAAGGTCAGGCGCTTGCCGTAGTCGCCCTCTTCCCATAATTCGAACAGTTCAACGCGGGGTGTGGAGCAGTGGTTCATCCACGTGCCGGTGCCAACCTGCACGGTGAACTTGTTCGTGGCGCTCAAGGTCACACCACTCTTTGCGGTGACGACGGTCAGGGTCACGTTCGCGTAGTTGCCGAGTTCCTTCAGGAACTCCTGTGCGCCTTCCGCTTGGTACTGCCTATCAGCGTCGAGGACGACGACGTTTAGATTGTTCTTCTCGGGCATCCGGTTCGCGTCGTGGCGGTACCAGGACATCTGCTCACTGAAGTACGCGCGACGGACGTGCTCGCGAGTGGTGAGGGTTCGCCAGTTAGTGACGCCGAGAGATGCTCGGACCTCGTGCATGTCGAAGATGGCGTCGGCAACGTTATCCCGGTGGTGCTCGTGAAGGCTCGCTTCAACTCGTTGCACTTCCGCTCGCGAGCCTGGGGTAATGACTAGGGTGCGAGTGCGTTGGTTACGGGGGACATCGTTAATGACCTTGATGATGTCCGCGATGAGGGCATCACGCTCAAGCGCTTCACTGACGTTGATAGAGATGTCAGCGGTGACTCCCGGCTCTGCGAAGAGAGTCAACTCGTCAGGGTTCGCAGGCGTCGTTGCGTTGTAGAACCCTGGACGCTCGGGAAGTGTGTCGAGCCGCTTGGCGACACCTTCAATGCAGTCCTTGAGGGGTTCGATATGGGTCCGTAGTTTGTCAGCCCGGACACCCTTGGCAGGTCGTAGTTCTGTAATTGTTGCGGTCATGATGTTCTTCCTTTTCTAGGCTACGGGTTTGATGTGCCGCTCCTGTGTTTGTTGTTTTATAGGCTTGGAATGACAGGTTCTTGTCCCTCCAATGCCTAAAGTTTATCATTTATCCGCTTGAAATGCAATTCTTGGTGTGTTATAGTCCGCCGCACTTCCCGCATTGAGTGTCCTTTCCTGGCGCAAAATGCCTGGTAGTAATTCACTTTTAAGCCCGAATAAGGCGCGCAAATCGGTGCCGCTATTCAGCGTGTCGGCGGCGTGTCAGCGCCCCCTTAGAGGACCGCTCACGGGCGTCCTGAGGGCATCTTCTGGGGCTTCTGGCGTAGTCCACGGGAGCGGGAAGGACAAAACAGGAGCGTGGTGCTGTCAACGTCGCCCGCGCGCGCCTACATCTAGCGCCAATCCGATGCGCTTACCCCGTTAGGACCAAAGAGGGAGCCGGTCACCTTGGCGCACCGTTTCGGCGTCAGCACGGGCGAAAACACCGATAACTCCTTATGACAACGATTTGGAGAACATCATGACCTCAAGCCTCGCCCTCACCGGAACCGACAGTTTTGTGGCGCGCGTCGTCACGCCTGCATCGGACGGCAAGCCGCTCAAGCGCTCACAGCATTCACACGCCCGCTATATCTCAGGGAGGGGCGGTAGTCGCCGTTGGTATCAGCGCGTCCTCGCGGCAGTATTGAACGTCGTCATCTTCCTAGGGGTCGTGGCTGGCACCGCCGTCGCTACCGAGCGACAAGCCCAAGCAAATTGGTTGACAGAAGGCATTAGAAGTATTTTTTGCAGTACGCCCGCCTATAATAATTCTCCGTCGCAGGGGTCCGTGTCCTCACTCATCACGAATGACAAGGACGCCGCCGCGTTCCTAGAGGTACCGAGAACGGCAGAGGAAATCCTCTCCTCGGGCGTTAACTGGACCGTTTACAACGGCGAAGAGGACCCGTCGAAGAACGGCTCGAATCGTGTGGATGCGAAGAGCGCCGACGAGGACAAGCGCGTAGATATGTTCGAGAACGGCGAGTGTGTCCCGGTCACCTCTATCGTGATGACTTACACCGCGAACTCTGTGATGGGTGGCGTCAAAGTCCTCACCAGCATCTCCGGCTTCGTGCTTGAGCAGGCTTACCACCCCACGTGGGTACAGGGACTCATTGATACGGCTGGGCGCGCAATCACTGGTGTGGACCCTGAAACAGGTGCGAAGGTAGGCGACGGACTTAAAGATTCTCTCTACCTAGAGTTCATCAATCTCATTATCTTCTTCGCCGCCCTATGGTTCTTCTGGACCGGGGTGGTGAAGCGCAAAACCACCGAAGCGGCGTCGGGAGCCGTTTGGATGCTAGCAAGCGTCATCGGAGGAAGCCTCCTCGTTTACAACCCGACATTGGTACCCACTATCACCTCAGATGTGACTTCGAGTTTCGCGGATGTCATCCTCACCGGGACCGCTGGCAAGGTCATGGATGTCAGCGGCAACGACGTGGATATTTGTGCCCTCCCCGGCAAGGAGGATGAGGTCATCACCCGTCAAATCACGTGCTCCATGTGGAGTACTGCTGTCCTACAACCGTGGGTCATGGGGCAATACGGAACCTCGCTCGATGAACTCAACGGTCAGGCTCCCGATGACATCCGCATCGGGGACGAGAACGTGAACAATCTCGCGCTCTATCAACTCAGCGCGCAGTCCCTCACGCCCGCTGACAGAGGCGCTGGAAGCGCCGTCCTGGACTCGAAAAACAACATGTTCTTCGCCACTGTCGATGAAGTGGCAAGCCCTGAAGCGTCAGTGCCTACTTCGCTCACTACATGGAGTGGCGAAGCATCGGAGCAACGCGTTTCAATCGCCACCGTCGCCCTCATCGTGAGTGTGATGATGAGCCTGCTCGTCATCATCCTTGCGGGCACCATGCTTGTCGCTCAAATCGCTGTCGCCATCCTCGTTTTCGTAAGCCCCTTCTTCCTCCTGCTGGGCGTCCATCCAGGCATGGGTCGTCGGCTCATGGCTCGCTGGGGCGAGATGCTTGTGAACGCGCTACTGAAGCAAATCCTGGCGTGTGTGCTCCTGGCTATGCTCCTAGCCTTCTACGCCGCAATACTCCCCAACGCGTCCTCTAATTGGGGCACATCCGTCCTCGCGGTAATTGGGATTTCTGTGGCAACCCTTATATACCGTAAGGAACTCACGAAGGCGGTCACCTCCTCTGTGAACTTCGGTAGTGGTGGCATCCTCTCCGACCAGCCTGCAAGTAAGGCTGGCGCGGTCATGGGCGGTATCGCAGGCGGCGCTGTCGTCGGACTCGGCGCTGGCGCTCTCTCTGGCGGCAAGGTCGGCGCAGGCATCATGAAGTCCGGTACTGGAAGCGTCACACAACGTGCCATCGCGGCGGGGAAAGCCACGGTGGCAGGCGCAGGGCGTGGAGCCGTGAAAACAGCCGCTCGTGCCGGTGTCGCGCAGTCCAGCACAGGTGGAGCCGCCCTTGTGATGTCCGGTCAACATGGACAGGTCGCCGGGCGTCAGTCCGCTGGAAAAGTTGAGTCCAAGTTCAACGAGAAACAGGCTCACCAGCAAGAACGGGACGCTCGTCAGCAGGAGCAGGCGCAAGCCGTCGAGCACCAGCGGGCTATGGCTGACTGGAAGAAGAACATGTCGCCCAATCACCAGCGCTACATGAAGGAATGGGAGAAGAACCGCCAGAACCCAGAGTGGCGTCGCGCCGTCACAGAGAGGTACGGCTTGAGCGAGGTTCCGAACCCGTTCGAGCAGTCCTTCAACGGCTACGGAAAGCCCAAGTCGGAGTGGAAGGCGGGGGATGCTCCTGCACGCCTCCACGGTGCTGACAAAGCAATTGACTCGACCAGAGTCGCCCCGCCCGCAGTCGGTGAACAGCGCGAAGCCTGGCTCACAGGTGGTAACACCCCTCAGGCTGGAAGCAAGAGCGCAGGAGCACCCACTGAACGCCCCTCGAACAGCCCGCAGAACGCCCCTCAGCGTCCTGTAAACAACCCCGCGCTCACGGGTAAGGGTGGCACCGGTTCAGCCCCTCAGAACGGCGGAAACGCAGGCGGTTCAGAGGCAGGACGCAAGCAACGCGGCAACCCCGTGAAGCCTCCTCAGGGTGGACTTCCTCAGCCGCAGATGAACAAGGGCGAGCAGGTGAAGCCTCAGGCTCAACGAAAGCCGTCAGGCGGCGGTCAGTTGCCTCGCCCTGGGCAGTAAGCCCGGAACGCAAAGAACCCCGGCTCCGTCACTCTGAGCCGGGGTTCTTTCGTATGTCAGCACACTGGACATGCGGGGTCACATGGAGCCGTTTCAGCGGGGTCGCAGATGCACGCCGCGTCGGTGCCTCCGAGCGCACGCTCAAGCGCCTCGTCCTCGCACACGACACACTCCTCAGGCTCGCTGTCCGTTGCTGTGTCCGTAGAGGCGTCGTCAGCACCCTCGGAGAGGAAAGCGGCGGCAATCATCGCCTCAGCCGTAGCGAGGGCTTCCAAGCGCTCATGAGCCAACGTGAGCGCATTACACGTGGGGCAACCACCCGTGGTGAGCATGCAATCCACGTCAGGGAAATTGTCACCCGAACCGTTGACGACGAAAGTGATGACCTCATCGAGCCGCTCCTCCTGAAAGGCGCGAGCGTTCCAGGTTTCGAGCATCGCGGCGAATGCATCGGACGGGGTGCTGTCAGTGGTGTCCGCGTCGGGCGGACGTACGTGGTGGGTGGTCATGTTCTCCTCCTGGCGTAGATATCCAAGATGCAGGCTCTCACCAGCCACTGACATCAGCGTGAGCAGTGCGTGGCTCGCGGGAGCGACGTGGGAGCAAAGTGACCGCCGCGCTGTCCGCAGAAACACGAAACCCGCCTCATCTCTCGACGGGGCGGGCTACGTGTAACAACGAAACGACGTGAACATCAATCACTCACGCTATCTATATCGGCAGGAATTGAAGCGAGCCGATGAGGAGCGGCTCTGTGGCTCACGCTCCCCACCGGCTCGGCGGGTTTGTAGGGGTGGATGGACGGGGTTCGGGCTTTTACGGCTGGTCGGCAAGGATGTCGCTCATCGCCCTGTTGAGGGTGTTCTCAAATTGGGTGCCCGCGTTGTCGAGCACGCGGTCCGTTTCGGATGTGATGTGCATGACCACGCTGACGGCGAGGATGGCGACGATGACGAAGGCGAGTGCCTTGTAAATAGTGGCTTCCATGATGTTCTCCTTGTTGTTTGGTGAGGGTGATGTGACCTCACGTGCTTACTAACGGCTATCCGATAATCGGACGCCGAAACGATGACTCAACTCACGTGACTCGTCCGCGATAGGTAGAGATGCGCTCGCCCGAACTGTGTCCTTCACTGCGACCTCTGCGAACACGCATGCCCGGACATAGATGAACCCCCTGCCAGCAAGCCGACAGGGGGTTCAGTAGGTGGAGTGGTTACGCCCGTGATGGTTGCGCAAGAACTGCCTCCTCCTCAGTGACAGAGCCACGTGCAACGGCGGTGCGTTCCCGCTGTAGAGCCATCTGGACGCGTGCAGAGAGGTCATCCACATCGCGGTAACGCTTAGCCATGAGAACTCTCTTGGATGCCGCTTCCACAGCCGTCATGTAGTCCTCATCACTGACGACCGGCTCGACCTGCTCCACGTCCGAACCGAGCGGCGCAGGGCGGTTACGGTCAGGGATGTTCTTCACCTGCATATCCCTCTCCACGAGGCGGGCGAGAGCCTTGTCACGTACGCGGAGGTTCTTGCTTCCACGAGAAATCATGCGGAGGGTTGCGCTGTTCGTCGTGCGCTTTTCCGCGATGCATGTGAGCAAGTGCTCCGAGGCGTCCGTTTCACCCTTGAGCGTGGACACGGCGAGGGCATGGAGTTCGGGAGCCTTCTTGCCCTCCAACTCCTTACGGTACGTGTAGCGCTCATCCCACTCACGGACCTCTTTGAACCCGTTGCTTCCACCGTCAGCAGGCGGCGATTCAAGGCGAACGATGCGCCCCTCTATGTATGCGCGCTGTGAAGGTGTGAGCGGATTGTCAGTGTCACGGAGGCGGAAGCGGAGAGTGTCCACGCCCTCCTGACTGACCATGTACTCAAAGCGGCGGTCAACATTGGCGGCACGGAGTTTCGCGTTCCTCCGCTCCGTAGCGAACTGGAACTGGCGTAGCCCGTCCTGCACGCCTTCGTAACGCTTCCCTAGAGCGGTCAAGCCCTCAGGGGTTTCAATCCATCCCTGCATGGCGGCACGTTGCTCCTCGATAGCGGCGGCGAGCCTCTGAGAGTCCCTCTTGCGCCACGTCGTACGACTTCTGAGTCCAGCCTCAGCCCTAGCAATCTCAGCCTCGTACCACGCGTGGTGGCGAGCCTCAGCGGTGGTCGCGTTCTCGCGGCGTGCTTCAGCCTCAGCCATTCGTACCTCAGCGGCGGCGGTGTCAGCGACTGGGGCGGATGTACGTGCCCTCCACATGCGCAACTTGAGCCGCTTCGTTTCGAGGTTCGCGTACGCGTGAGGGGAGCATCGTGGACCTGGTTTCTTGTAACACATAGCCCACCCCCTTACGCGGTCACGAGAGCGTCGATGGTGGCGGTGTCAGCAGTGAAGCCCTTCGGGAGGTCCAGCCCGATGTGGTCGGTGCGTTCACCGAGCACGTCCTCAAGGGTCAGCGAGGGGTTGTGTTCGGCGGTACGGAGAGCGGCGAGCGTGATGTCGAGGACGACAGCCGCACCCTCGTGTTCAAGGGTGCCGGGTTCGGTGTGATTCGCCCTGAACCATTCGTAATCTTCCATGCGGGCACGGAGTTCAGCGGCTGTGACGCCAGTGAAATCTAGCGGGTTCTCAATTTGCTTGTGTGTCATGGTTGTTGTTCCTTTTCGTTGTTATAGATGCGGGCACAGTCGCCCTATTCATATGTATCTATCGGCTATTTCGGCGGGGAAGCCTCGTGGCTCGTCCGCGATAGCCGTAAATGCGCTCGCCCGAACCGTGTCCTTCTTGGCGCGTGGAGATGCCCCGGAAAACCCTGAAGCCCCCGCCGTGATGGCAGAGGCTTCAGGGGGTGATGACAGAGGAGGGGCTTAGCCCTCGTTCACATGCACGTAGAGTGCTGTCGAGCGAGCCACTTCCTCGCCCGCCACGTCATAGGCGACGACTACCAAATACGTATCGCGCTCGAACCATGCCCCGAAAGAGAACTCTTCATGTGGGGCGTAGGTGCGGTACACCATGCCGCCCTGGCTGTTCTGTACCTCGTAGCGGACGACCTCAGCGTTCTGTACTGGCGTCCATGTGAAATCCACCGTGCTCGCGCCTATGAATCCTGCTGACGAAGTGACGGTGATTTCAGGGGCGACTACCTGCGGCGGGACGGGACGAACCTCGATGACGTTGCTGACACCGGCAGGGCGTCCCTGTGCGACGGCTGTGACACGGAACTGGGTGGGGTGGTCATCGAGCACTTCGGAGGTCCATGCGGTCACGTTGCTTTCAGTGGTGGTCACCATGCCCGTCGTCACATTGAGAACTTCGTAGTAGTCGGCACCCTCGACGGCGCTCCAACGGAGGAGAGCGGCGTTCATTTCATTGAGGTCCGCTTCTAGTACCGGAGAGTCCAAAGGGAGGTTCGCTTCGGGACAGCCGCCCTCGGTGAGGTCGGACACGTCAGCGCCGTCACCGGAGATGTGGAATATGTCCTTGTCCTTCGTGTCGATGTCGAACGCCTCCGCGCACCACTCGCTACCAGTCGTCACGTACTGCACTTGGATGCTCGTCGGGATGGGCACATCGGAGGGGAGCGCGCTCGGGTAGATACCCGTGTTGAGTTTTCCGTCACGCTCGACGGCGATGCTGACGCTGGTCATGACGGTTTGGAGGCGTTGACTCGCAACGACCTCTTTCTGGCTCAGATACGTGGGGATGGCGATGCTCGCGAGCAAGCCAACGATGAGGATGGCTGTCAGCACTTCCATCATGGTGAAGCCGGATTCGGAGCGGGTGCGTGGGGTGTGAGTGGGGGTAAGCATGAGGGTTCCTTTCAAGTCGTTACTCCCTCTATCCGCTATTTCCACGAAGGCGCATCACTTCGGCTTCAGGTGAGGGGCGGGCGGCGGCGCGAAAGCGGGACACGAACCGGGCGAGGGGCTTCGAACCTGCTCGCCTGAACCGTGTCCATCTGGACTAGGAGCCGATGCAAGGAGATGCCCGGTCAACACTGCGAGCCACGTGAAGGCAGAAAGTAACCCCCTCCGCTGATAGGGGTGCGGAGGGGGTTACGGCTTGGGGGCGGCAGAGTGGATGCGCCTCAAGTGTTACTCGCCAAAGGGTGAGTACTCATTGCCCGAGATTTGGTCGTTGTAACCGCGTTGCCATTCGCCAACACAGCCACCGCCCCATGTGCTGTCCCAGTAGCCAGCGCGGTCGGCGTAGAAGTCATCCCAATCCGCGTACCAAAAACCACCGTCGAACCCAGCGAGGTA
The DNA here is from genome assembly GCF_030296675.1 of Demequina sediminis. Taxonomy (GTDB): domain Bacteria; phylum Actinomycetota; class Actinomycetes; order Actinomycetales; family Demequinaceae; genus Demequina; species Demequina sediminis. Next base: position 2,160,696 of record NZ_AP027736.1, read on the forward strand.
CGCCGAATCGGTGCCGTCAGCGCTGAAGCAGGCTTCGTTGCCGTTCTCGGCGTCCGCTTCGGCGGCTTCCTCTGCGGGAGTGCCGCTTTCGGGGCAGTAGGACTCGTCAGCCTTGCCCTTCGAGGAGTCGTAACAATAGGCGTAGTCGCCAGCATCGACGCTGAAACCGTAAATCATGAACGCGCCTGCAACTTCGGGGTGGTCCCCGGCTATGACCTGTGACCCGATACCGGGGGTGAAGGTCGTCGGTGCGTTCTCGAAGGAGGGGCGACCCTTCGTGGCGTCGAGTACGGTCGCCACTGAGTTCCGTACGTCGCTCTCAAGAGTGGAGCGCATAGCGCTTTTCTGCTGGTTCATGAACAGTGGGATGGCGATGGCGGCGAGGATGCCGAGGATGATGATGACCACGAGGAGTTCGATAAGCGTGAAGCCCTTCTCGCCCTCCTGTCGTGCCCGTAGGCGTTGTTGGACTTGTGTAAGCATGTGAATAATTCCTTTCAGGTGTCATGTGTGTGGGAGCCGAAAATGGTCCTACCTCTCTTATCTGCATAATTGGCACCTGACGCCATTCCGATGCGCGAAGGCAGTGCCTGCATACGAGAAAGCCCCCACGCTTTGCGGCGTGAGGGCTAACCCGGTGAGTGGTTGACGGGGCTACTGCGGAGTGTTCGCAAGGAGTTCCTCAAGGGCGTCAATTTCGTCCTCTACGGCGTCCAAATCGGAGCGTCGGACTTCCTCCCACCCTTCGGCAATCTCGACCAGCCTGCGAGCGTCAGAGAGCCTCTCCTCGGCTTCCCAAGCGCGTGCATGAGCGGCGTCGATACGAGCGGCGACCTCCTCACGGGTGAGGGGTTCTGTGTCGGCAATGGACAGCCCTGCGAGGGCTTCAAGTTCTAGTTCGGTGTCCATCCCCATCACGCCCCTACAGTGATGCGACGGTCGCCAAGGGAGATGCCCGCTTGAGCGAGCACGCGTTCCACGTCGATGTCACCGTCAGGGATGACAACCTGGTGGTCCCAGGCGTTCGCACGGGTGTCATAGAGAGCGGCTTCGCGACCTGATGCATCGAGGTCGATGTACCAGGCATTCTTCTTCGTGTCCCAGCGGAGGATGACGTTCACCGCGAGAGCGATGCCGTTGTAGGAGCGAGCCTTGGGCTGACGGTTGCGTTCGGGGTTCACGATGATGTGCACGCCACGCGCTTCACGAGCGTTCTTGTAGATGTCCTGGTCGATGCACACCTGCTCGGCGTGGAGGACTGCGGAGCGGATGTCAGCAGGGGTGACGGAGCGCTTGACGTTGCGGCGGATTCCCTGGAGGACTGCGGCGAGTGCGTCGGTGTCGTTGAGGTCGTAGAACCGGGCTTCGGTGTTCGTTGTGTTGGTCATGATGTTCTTCCTTAGAGTTAGGGCTTTCGCCGTTGTGCTTGTAAATATCGGCTGAAAGCCCCAGTAAGGATTGAGCGCACCCGCGGCTCGTCCGCGATAGGTAAAACCGCAGGTAAACGGGTTGCTGAGGCGCGCGGGCGTGGTCGCAGAGAAATGCAAACAACGCGAAATGCACTAAGTTCGCGGCGCTGGTGTCAGAGGGCGCAGGGAACCTTCAGCCATGACGACGACCTCCGCCCACAGCGCACACACGCCCGTACCTGCTTCCACCAGTCAGATGCATGCCCGGACCCGCCAGCCGGAACGCGACGCGGCGACCCCGGTGGTGTCCGCGTATGGGGAACTAGCGCTCCCATATCTCGTGTACGGCACTCTTCGTGAGGGGCAGGGGAACAGTTGGGCTATCGAGCGCGGGCAGGGGCGCTACGTGGGCACTACGCACCTCAAGGGCTTCGATATGTACATGCCTCCACACGGCGCATTCCCCTACGTCGCTGAGGGCGCGGGAACCGTCACCGTCGAGATTGTGCAACCTCCTGCTTCCGACTCTGCTCGCAGGCGCTTGCGGGAACACCTCGATAGGCTCGAAGGCTTCGTTGTCGGGAAGCGATGGAATCACTACGACAGGGTGGCGGTCCGTTTTTCTGACCCGCGTGATGGCGGGATGTTGCGCTGGGGTTGGCTCTATGCGGTCACGGACCCCGATGCTCGATTGGACCTCATGCCGAAGATTGAGGGCGGCGATTGGGTCGAGCGCGAGAGGTAGGCGAGTACGTCCGTGAGCGCGTCCGATGACAGGGCTGTGAGCACGAAAGAACCCCGGCAGGCGATTGCTTGCCGGGGTTCTTCGCTGTGGGTTAGGCGTACTGCGCCCAGCCGGTCATTGCGTCCGCGTCGGTCATGCACGAGTCGAACTTGTGGACCGCGCCGTAGCCATCCTCGGTTTGAATGAGGAAGCCTAAACCTGCGGGCACACGCCCACCGCACCCGACGCAACGCCCTGCGTACTGGTTGGGTTTCGGGGTCCAGTTCTTGCGGCGTTCCTCTTCCTGAGCGGCTTTCTCCTTCGCGATGCGTTCACGCTCTGCCGTCACCTCTTCCTCGCTCATGCAGTCGCCGTCAGAGTGAAATGTGACCCACTTGCCTGCAACCTTGCGGGACCGTCCGGCACGAGGTCCGACGACGCCTCCGCACTGTGAGCAAGGCTTCTGATAGATGTTCGCGGCTTCACTCGCGTCCTCACAAGCCGATGTGTCAGCGCCGTGTACGAGATACCAGTTGCCGTCACGCTTGAACGTCAGCCCTTCCTGTTCGCGCACCCAGCCTTCACAGCGTCCACACTTGCCCGCGTACTTATTCGGGTGGGGCTTCGCGGCGTATGCGGCGGCTTCCTGCTTCTTCTGCTCGACCTGCTCTGCGGTGGGGCACTCGCCGGGGCGGTGCATGGAGCGCTTCTTCCCTTGACGGGTAACCAAGATGCCTGCACCCGGCTCGACGTACTGCTCGCATTCGGGACATCTGCCGCCGTAGGTGTTGGGTTTGGCGTTGGCGTACTTCGTGGGTGGGTTAGCCTTTCGCTCCTCCTTCACGCGCTCCTGCTCGGCGGCTTTGCGGGCTTGTGACGCCTCACGTGCGGCTTCCTTAGCCTTCTGCGCCTGGACCTGCTTGAGGTAGCGTTCACGGTTCATCTGACGCGGGGATTCACCCCACGTTGCACGCATCTGGCGCTCTTCTTCGGCTTCCTTCGCGAACGCGTCCACCCGCCCTTGCCAGCGGTCGTGCTCGGCTTGGGCGCTAGCGAGGTCACGGTCGAACTTCGCGGGACGATACTTCGGACCCAGGGCTTCACGGCGCTCTTGTTTGGTGGCTTCCTTGAGGCTTTCTAGGAGGGCTAAACGGGCTTGCGCGGCTTCTGCTCGACGCTCTGCGGTAGCGACCTTCTGCTTGAGATGACCCTCACAGCGGGGTCCGGGTTTCGGGTAACACATGATGTTCTTCTCCTTGTCGTTAGAGGCGACCGGTTGGCGGTCGTAGTACGGCTCTAACGGGGTGGAAGAACTGGAATCGGACACAGCAACGGACGGCTTGGTATCCATTTTCCCAAACGCCCTCAAGATTGTGGCGGGGCTTATACCAGGGGTGTTGTAATTGTTCGCATTCTTTTCGCAACACGCGAGTGCACAACTGTGTCCCCCTTGACGTCGAGGGGGCGGCTCCATCGCCTGCTGTTTTGTGTCCCTCTGGGGGTCAGGAGTGAGGTCACCCCTCGCCTTGCAACCTTACGAATCTCTGGGGCGAGGGGCTGGCGGTCACACGATTGGCGCGGGACCGCGTGCGCCTAGGTTACGAGTGCAGTCAAACGCCTCCTAGAAAATCAGTAGTCGAGCCTCGTTCAAACACATCTCGACGGTCGTACGTTCCGAGGAGGATTTGGGGGTTGCTCCAACGCCCGGTCGCCAGGATTGCCCCGAGGTCAGTGCCGTTTGCTAGAGAGCGGGTAGCCATCGACGCCCGCATGCTGTGAGAACTGACGCCCTCAGATGGGACGCCGGACTCTTCGCAGATGCGCCGCAGGATGTTGCTGACAGCGGGACCACTAATCGGCTCCGCCTTCACGTGCCCACCCCTGCGCACACGCGTGAAGATGTTCGTGTTTCCCATCTGCTCCTCAGTGAGGTCGAGCGCCTTCATCTGCACCTCACGCCAGTCAGCAAGCGCCTGGACCGGGCACTTGTGAGAGTGCATCTGTGACAGTCGCCCCACGGGAATCTGTACGGGGAGAGTGCTGGTTTTGCTCGCCCGAACAGTCAAGGCGACCCCTCGGTTCTGAGCGTCCTCAGCAATATCCGACCAGGTAAGAGCCGTGATTTCAGCGCCGCGCAAGCCTGTGCCGACACCCAACAGGAACAGCGCCTTGTCGCGGACAGCCGTGTTGCCAGGGGTGGCGTTGAGGTGCTGGATGATGCGTCGCAGTTCGTGCTCGCTCCATGCGTGAGCCTGCTTCGGGCGAGTAGTGAGGTTGGCGCTCCTGCGGATACCGCGCATCACGTCCTGGATGACAGTCGAGTTGCGGATAGCGGTGACATCTTCATTGCGGGAGCGTGCGACGCGGAGGATTGCGGCGTGGGTTTGCTCGATGGTCGCCACGGAGCGACCTGGACTACCGCCTTCCACGCGCGGGGGAGCCTCCCTCCATAGGTAGGAGAGGTATGCCGCGATGACGCGCGGCTCGAATGTTGCGCTCTCGGAGCGACCTGTCGAGTTCAGCCAGGAGAGGTATGTGCGGAGCCTTGATTCGTAGGCGGCGATGGTGTTGGTCGCATAGCCGTCAGCCGTGACTCCGGCAACGCGCTCCTCTTCGGCGGTAGTGAGGGTTTCGAAGGTGACCACGGCGCTGTCCGCGTCAGTCGTCGCGATTTCGAGTAGTTCTGCTTCCACGTCAACCCCCAAGCCGGTCACGGCTCATAGATGCTCATAATCCCCTCTTACTGAGGGTTAAATGCGATAGTGCCAGCGACCACTGACATTGCATCCAATAAGGCACTTACAGGTGGGTTATTGCTGTGAACGTCCGATTTCTCGGGACATGAACCCGGCGAGAGGGGTTCGAGAAAAAGGACACGGTTGTGGCGAGCCGGTTGGAAGCGATTCGCCAGAACCGTGTCCTTTTGGCTCCCTGTGAGCATCGGTCACTAGCGTGTGAGTCATGCCCTTCGCCTTCATCACCGCTGACGGCGCGATTGAGTACCTGTCCGACTCCACGACCCGGCGGGAGATGCAGGACTCGCTCGGTGGGTTCCTCGGACGGCTCTACTCGGATGACCCTGAGAGTGATGACCGGCTCCACGGCTACTGCGACGACATCTTCACGTTCCGTGACGACCTCCCCGACATCAACGACCTCGCCAGCGAGATGTTTGGCGAGGAGATTCGCGGCGGCGTGGTCCTTGTGGGGCGCTTCGTTGAGGACGGAGCGCGTGACGAGCCGCTGAGTGAGGCACAGTGGCGGCGAGTGGAGCGCGCAGTGCGGGAGTCGTCGCCTGGTAGGGAACAGTTTCGCGTCCCTTTCGTGGTTCGCTCGAACCCGTCGCCACGCCGGATTATGTCCCCGGCTGACACCGGAGCCACTGGTTCGATGATTGCCGTGAGTACACCAGCGGCGGACCCGAACCTCGTAGCGCAAGAACTTCAACGGGCATCCCAGGTGCTCCAAGGGCTTGTGGGCGAGTCGATTGACGCCATCCAGGTCAACAGCCTCGACGCGGAAGAGGCTCCGTTCCTCGGGCAGATAGTGTCCAAGTTGTCACCCATGATTGGCAACCTGCTCGAAGCGCGCATCATCAAGGAACTCGATGACGAAGCGGGGCACGGCTTCACCTGGGAGCGCCAGGACCCAGGTTTCCCGGACGCGATTCTGCTCGATGAGTACGGCGTCAGCACTGAAGCGGGCTTCGAGGTCAAGGCTTGGTATGTCCACTCCACTGAACTCACCGGACGCTTCCGTGAGTCCGTGAACCTGCTGGCACCGCGCAACGTCAACCTGCTCGTCATCGCGTGGTCCATGAGCCACCTCGTGTACGGAACGCCCAAGATTCTCGGCGTCCTCACGACGCCAGGCGTAGATGTCGCTAGCGCGCGTGATAACCACTACTGGAACCCGCCCACCTACCTCACCGTCGAGCCGGGTGACACGACCTTGCGGACGCGGAACCTCCAACAGTCGAACGTCAACGGCTACAGGCTTCAGGACAAGGCGGATGAAGCCGCCGCGTACGTCATCGGTCAGCCGGGTGCTTCAGCGCCGCCTCACAGCCCCGAGGCACAGGCTCTGGCGACGGACCTGATGGCTCGATTCCCGTACCGCCTCGACACGAACTTCGCGAAAATCGACCGTATCGACAACGCGGCTATCGAAAAGTTCAAGGCTCAGATGCTCGCGAGTCAGCACGCAGGGCGCACTGTGCAGGCGTGGACGCAGATTATCCGTGACCTCAACAGCACCGGACCCAAGTCCGACAACGCCGCACGTATCCTCGAAGCCGTTTACAACTCCCTCTAGGCGAACAGCGGCTCGCTCACAGCCTCAGCAAGGCGGTCAGCGGCGAGTTCAGCGAAGTGAGGGTTGGACTCGGCGGCGTAGGGCAGTCGTCCCAACTCACGCGCCGCTACGGACGCGGTGGCAAGCCCACCGAACGGCTCCCACACCACGTCGCCCTCGCTCGTTGACGCCTTGATAATGCGGCGCATGAGGTCCAGAGGCTTCTGGTTGAGGTGCGAGGCAGAGGTAGCGCTCGGGGTGTGCGTACGGGGTGCAGAGCGCACCATTGAACCCTTGTAGCGCTCCTTCGAGCGGAGTGCGGGACGGTCCCACACGTTCGTGACTCCGTGCTCGTGGTTCCACACAGAACGCAGTGAGCGCCACTCGTCAGCCGTGAGGGGAGCCTTGCCATCCAGCGAGTAGTACGGGCGTCCAGCGGGGTCGCCGTGCTCGTTGGCGTACGCCACCAACTTCTCCATGACCTCGACAGGCGGGTAGTACCAAAGCCAGCCCTGGTCGAAGTACTTGCGCGTTGCGGCGTCCTTCACGCCACACGCGGCGTTCGCGAGGCGTGCGGGCATTCCTGTCCGCTTCCACTCCTTGAGGAGCCACTCCTTCATGTGCACGATGTCGTCACCACCAGGGGTGAGAGGGAGGCGCGGCTCACGCGTGTAGAACGCGCACACCTCAGTGACGACCGGCATGCGTCGGATAGTTTTGCCGTTCACGTTGCCCGCGATGTGACCGATGCCCTTGTTCCAGATACCGGTGAACTCGTGCTTCCAGCCGTGCTTCACCAGGACCGGGTGAACGTTCGCCCAACCCACCTCGGTGTTCCAGAACCACAGCGTCGTGGCGAGCGTCGAACGCTTCGACCACTCAGCGATGTGAGGCTCGTACCACTCACCGAGCGCCTCCGGGGTACGGGGGTCGCCAGGGAAGCCTCCTACGCCGTACGCGCCGTCGCTCACGATGCAGTTCGGAGTAGGGAACTCGGCGTACCCGTCGAGGGCGTCACCGGTAAAAATGTGGGCGTTGTTCACGTCGGTCAGCATGGTGAAGAGGGTATCTGTGAGCGCCGACATCTCTGTATCACCCCTGGTTCTTGTGAGGGTCCGAAGCCGTGCCCGCACAGCGAGAAACCCCGTCGTAGTCCTATGACCTCGACGGGGTTCTTCGCTGTGGTGATGGATGTTCGGCTGTGGTCGTGCCCTTCACGGCGGTTAGAGGGAACTCTCGCTCTGCCACCCGATGCCGGGTGTGTTGACTAGGTAGATATTCAGCGTGTCATCGCCTTCAGTACCGGTGTACGGGACCACGACCTTCGCTTCGGTAGCGCTCTCCTCTTCGACGGTCGCGGTGCCCCAGTAGAATTCTGCACCCTGTTCCTGTACTGCACGGAACACGGCGGGCGGGGTATAGAACTCTGACCAGATGACGCTCTCGACGTTGCCTGCGCAGGTATCCGTGTCATCTATCCAATACGTAGCGACTTCCGTTGCTGACTCAATATCTGAGAGTCCACAGAGTGTGTCCCAATCGCCGTCCTGGATGGCTTTGACTGACGCTTCAGCCGCCGCCTCAGGGGTGTCATAACCTAAAGATGACGCCTCCACGCCGCCGCTACACGCGGACAGTGACAGGGTGAGGGTGGACGCGAGGGCTACCGCCCCCAGTTGTTTTAGGTGTTTCTTGTTCATGATGTTGCTCCTGTTCCATGTTGTGTTGTTGATGGCGCTCATTCGATGTCCGCCTCGATGGCTTCTTCTTCAGCGGCGCGCATCTGGGCACCGGCTTCAGTGGGGTTGATAGCGACAGAGGACTCACGTTCGCCTTCGGGTACGCCGTAGCCGAGGAACTCAGGGGCGACGCATACGCCAGTGTTCTGCGAGGCGTGCTCGACCCACTCCTGTGAGTCGGTGAACAGCGTCATTTCGAGTTGCTGAACGTTGCCCTCGGCGTCCACAGGAACGCGGATGAACTGCTGGTCCTCGGTGACGCGGATGTTCCATCCGTAGAGGCTGGTATTCACCCAGGTGCCCACTTGATACCAAAGCCCGAGCGCCCTGTGGTCGGCTGTGTAGTAGCCGGGTTCCATCTCTAGGAGTACCCAAACCGTGTCCTCTTCAGAATTGAAGTACTCGGTGCCCGTGAGCGGGTCGATGACACTGCGCACAATCTCGGCGTTGTTCACGGTGCTCGTGTGGAGTTCACCGTCAGCAAGGCGTACGCCTTCGGTACTCGTCGGTCCTTCGAAGCCGGGGAGCGGTTCACTCTCGCCAATCTCGACCTCGGAACCAATTGGCGCGACTGTGCTGGTGTTCCACATGCGAACAGGTAGGTCGTTGGAGTCGAAGCCCTTCGCGTCGAACACGCTCACTGGTGACGGTTGCACGCCGTCAGGGCGGAACATGGTGCCCGCACCAGTGAAATCCGCACGCTCGAAGGAAGCCTCGGAGGCGATGCTTGCTGTCACGCCGTCAGCGCCGTCCGTGAACTCGATATCGAGCGAGAGGTAGATTCCAGCCGTGGATACGGGGTAGAGAACGGGACCGACCGCGAGCGAGTCCGTCACGTAGTTCTCGCTATCGCGTACGTAGAAGGCGAGGCTTTGCGCCGGGGCAGGAGCGAGTTCGAGTTCGTTAGCGGCGGCGAACTCCTCAAGAGCCTCTTCAGCCTCAACAAGGAGCGCTTCAGCGTTGACGATGGTGCCCTCAGGGGTGTCCGTGGACAGGTCCAGTTCGGCGTCGGTAGCCGTGGCAGGTGAGCCAGAGAGGGCGAGAGTGCCGACGATTGTCAGCGCCACCACAGCGGCGAGCGCCCCTGTCGCAGGGAGAATTAGTTTCGTATTCATCAGTTCTCACCGCCTACTGAAACGGAGCCAGCAGGAGCGTCAATCGTGATGGTCACACCACTGTCGAGTTCGATGACCACGCGCACGTCATCCGCTTCATCCCCGTTGAATGAGTCGGTTTGCCCGATTTCGATGTTGGGGATATCAGCACTTGGACCACCCGCTGAAGGCAGTCCTTCGCCTGTGCCGTTGATGGTGCCGCTATCCTTAACGTTAAGGTTCACAATGTCGCCGCCAGAGTCGTCCACGCTGATGTGAGCGTTGCCGTCCGAGGACCAGTCCTTCGATGACTGCCAGATGGTGTCAACAGGTTCGTCCTGTGCGGTCGAGGAGGCGTCAAGGTTGCCGCCCTCGGAGCCGTGAGCGTTGGTGACAGAGTTGTAGATGGCGCGGGTTTCACCGGGGACTCCGCCCTCGTCCTCCGTGACGGGGACTATTTCGATGCTGTCGGCGGGAATATCAGCGGGCGAACTGCTTGCAGGGATGAGTCCCGAGTGAGCGGGAACGTCCACAGGAGCGTCCGCTTCAACGGAGTGGGCTTCACCGACGCTCCACGTCGGAGTGGGAGCGGGTTCAGAGATGGATGCGATGGCGGCGTCGTCCAAGTCAACGCTGTAGCCAACGGCTTGAGAGCAAACAAGCCCGGTGAGCGCGACGCCACCGATGATGGCGAGAGCCTTTCTTGCGATAGATGTGTTCATAATGTTCCTTCGTTGTCATGCGCTTGCGCGCGGGTTCACGAAGGAATATCGGACGTTTCACTGTTGGCGCATCGGAATGGCTTCAATCGAACGGAGGAGGCGCGTAGTTCGTCCGCGATAGGGCGATGGCTACCTCGCCAGAGTGATGTCCTTTATGGAAGGGTTCGAAACCTCCCCGGACAGCACGAAGCCCCCGGTGTAACCGAGTCACCGGGGGCTTCGTGCCGACGTGATACCTAAAGGAACTTCTAACCATGTTAGCCCGACGTTGACCGCCTAAGAGGAGCGGTTGGCGTCACTAACATCTATCGGCAGAAATCTCCGTGCCGTTCAGTCGCCACCTGAGGCTCGGTCGCCATGCCCAGCCGCATATTCAAAAAACGCCATTTAAGCGCCTAGAAATTGCCGGGTGGTGTAAGTGGACGCTCCGACCATTCTCGGGCGTTCTAGGGGTGTTCCTGCGCGTTTGAGTGGCATATGCGCCCGTTTCGCCGGGGTGCGGTGACGGGTGTGGCGCTGTTAAAGGCGGGTGGTGACACTTTTATGTCCCTCGCCGGGGCGGAACCGGGGGAGGTTAATACCGGTATGCGGTAAAGCCGTAGATGGGGAACCTTTGTAGTTCTTTGCTTTTGACTGAAGAGAGGTATCCCACTCTTTCAATAAGTCACCTTCATCTAACATCGCGCATCCGCTCGCGCACGCTGGCGTTGGAGGTTAATCCTGTTGTTTGTTTGTTGTTTTGTTTAATGCTTTGAAAGAAGAAGGAACGCGCCCGCGCGAGAACCGGAAGTGTGCTTCCGGTACGTACAGGAAGTACAGTTCCGGTACGTACCGGAACTGTACTTCACAGTAACCGGAAATGTGCTTCCGCCTACCCGGAAGTCCACTTCCTCCATCCTGCCGATAGTAAAAGCATGACTACTTTCGGAAGGAATCTCGACATGCGCACCATTCGCGGCATCTCATCCACAAATCTCAACCTGGCAATCGCCGCCAGCGACCTGCCCTCACATCAACGTGGAGCACTCCGCGCTGTCCTCGCCTTCGCGCCTACGAAGCGTGATGCCTCGCCCGCCATGCACTTCACACAGAACATGCTCGGCACCCTTATCGGCGTGAGCGAGCGTCAAGCCCGAACATTACTCAAGGCGCTCGTCAGTGCGGGCGTCATCCTCGAACGCAAGGAACGCCTCGCTAGAGGGCAACGCCGCGAAGAAGTCCGGTACCTCAACGCTGAGTGGTTCCTCGACTGCGCCAAGCGCCTCTGCGAGGAGGAAGAGGACTACCTCCGTGAAGCCGGGGAACGCATCAAGTCGTACAGCGAAGTCATCGAACTCGACACGCTCGACGCCGCCCCTGCTGTCACTGAAGATGCTGACGAAGAGGAAGAAGCGCCTGTCGAAGCCGCTCCCGAGCCTGTAGCCGAAGCCGCCCCAGAACCGACCCAGGAGCCTGCTGTTCAGGCTGTCCCTGCGGGTGTCCGTGAAGCGTTCGAAGGGGCTGGCAAGCACGCCGTCGTTGACGCCCTTAGCGCTGACGCGGTTCGCACCATCAACACTGTCACACAGGCTGTCGCAGTTCCTCAGGCTGAACTACGCGAACACCTCGCCGCCGCTATTGCCGCCGCTGGTACACCCGCTGGCACCGCCGTTCCCCGCAACCATGAAATCGCATCCTGGACTGTCAGCCGCATCAAGGAGTTACTCATCGACGCTGACCTCCGTGCCGTGCTCACAGGCGTAGAGCGTGACGCTCTCGTGGAGCCGAAGGGCACGGAGGGCATCGACAAGGTGAACAAGCGCGTCCATGCGCTCAAGGTCCAGGGCGTGAACCTCGCCGCCGCCCTCAACCAGGGGCGCAAAGCCTCCACTACTTCCGCTGACTCGTACCGCGAAGGTGCCGCCGAATGGCTCCTTCACTGGGGCTTCAAGAACGCCAACCGCTCACACTCTTCAGCGCCTGCCGCTGTCACCCCGTCCACACCGTCCGCCCCCGACACCGTTGACCCGCGCCTCGCCGCGCTCGTCGTCCAAAGCAACTAAGGAGAGAGAGTCATGACAACCATCCACCCAGCCCTCGATGTACGAATCGAGCAAATCCGTGCCACCGCTGAAGCCCGCCGCCTTGAGGAGCAACGCGCCCAGGAGAAAGCCGCTCGCGCCGAACGTGCCCGTGAGCGTGCCTCTGAATCCAACCCCGAGCGCGAAGCCCTTGCCAGGGAGTCCGCGCGTGTCATCCACGAACGTCGCCTTGTAGCCGCTCGGAAGGAAGCGGACGCGTGGGTTCGCCAGGTCGGCGTCCCGACTACTGCGCTCTCAAACTCGCAGGCGAAGGATGTCCGTGGCGCTGTCCGACGTGTACTCACCGAGTCCACCTCGACGCTCCTGTTTGCCGCCCCTGCTGGCTCACTCCGCACCATGAACCTGCTCGCCGCATATGACCTCATCGCGGGATTGCACTGCACCACCTCGCAAGTACGTATGCGCTCCACACGTGAACTCGTGTCACTCGCACAGTCAGGCTTCCGTCGTGCAGAGGAGGAGAAGGCTCTCGTAGAGAAGGGCGGTGTCGTCATCGTTGACCTGTCCGGTGTCGAATCCCTCGACTACCGCGACGGTGAAGCGCTACGGGAAACCCTGAACCTGCTCGTCGCCGCGTCCTCACGCCGCCAAATCACTCTCGTGCTCGGTGTGACCGCCGCCCTGTCCGCAATGGTTCAGGCGCTCGGTGAGGGCGTGTACAACGCCGTCCTCGACGCGTCACCTGCGGTAGTTGATGGAATGAGCCGATAACCATGTATGTAGCAACCGCATCGCTTCCGTTCGGAGTCAAAGTCGCATTTGAAGATGTGGTGTGCTCGCCCCCTCCCGTTTCTGCCGTTTTCGGGAGGGGGCTTTTCTCTTGCCTTGACAGCCTCGATAACCCACTCATCCAGGGCAGTCGCGCTGACGCCGAAAAGATGCCGATAGTAAGGAATAGCGACTTTGATTTACAACGAACAGGAAGAACATCATGACTTTTACTGCACAACACGACGCGCCCCCGTATGACCCTGCCTACGACAGTGGTCCCGCCACCTCATCCAGTACTGAAGCGTTTGACGTTGACGCTCACGTGGAAGCAGGCATCCTCGCGAACCTCTTCAACAGCCCCGACGACCTCAACGCCGTCCGTGACCTCATCACTGAAGATGACTTCCTTGAGCCTCGTCACGCGGTGACCTTCGCCGCCATGTGTGCAGTCGTTGACAACGGGAAAGCCCTCACCCCCACCCTCGTCGCGCAACACCTACGCGCTCAGAACCTCTTGAACGCCGCAGGGGGCACTGAAGCCCTCGCCCTCCTCATCGACCCGCAGGAGGCATCGCTATACGACGCGCCTGCTGACGTGTTCGCGGAAATCCTCCGTGACAACAGCCTCCGCCGCTCACTCGAAGGGGTGGGACGTGAACTCATCCGTGACGCGGGTGTGTCCTCCACCACCCTCGCGCAAGATGCACTGTCGAACGCGCAGTCCCGCCTCGTGGAAGCGCAGAACCGTTTCGCTGTAGGTCAGAACGCTGAAGGTGATGACCGTTCAGCGCTCATGCAGATGATGCTCGACCTGGAATCTCACGCCCGCACAGATGAAGGCATCTCGACCGGTATCCCCGCCCTCACGGAAGCGCTCAACGGTGGCTGGAAGGACCGGAGCCTCAATGTCCTTGCCGCTCGCCCTGGTGTAGGTAAGTCGATGCTCGCTTGTGACTTCGCTCGTGAAGCCGCTGTCACTCAGGGGCTACGCGTGCTCTTTTTCTCTCTAGAGATGACGCGCAAGGAACTCCAAGTCCGCCTGGTGTCAGCGCAGTCGCAAATCCCGTCGAAACTCATAGCCCGGAACAACGTGCCTGACCGCGACCTACCCGTTGTCCGCACCGCTATCGAGTCCATCGCTGACGCCCCCTACGCATCCTTGACGACTCCGCTATGACGCTTGCGGACATCACTCGTGAGGCGTACGCCGCGCACCAAACCGAGGGTGTGGACCTCATCGTGCTCGACTACTTGCAACTCGTGCGTCCCGGTAAGGATGACGCTCAGGCTCCGCGCCACGTCCAGGTCGGCAACGTCGCCAACGGGCTACGCACCCTTGCTCAACGCCTTGAGGTACCTGTCATCGCCCTCGCTCAGTTGAACCGTGACGTGGAGAAGCGTGGGACTGGTGGAAGCAACAAGCCGCGCCTCTCCGACCTCCGTGAATCCGGGGCTATCGAACAGGAAGCCGCCACCATCCTCTTCCTCCACCGTGAAGAGTCAGATGACGCGACGGACCACACACTCGCCACCTACTCGCTGTCCATGCCCAAGAACCGTTTCGGTGAGGGGCACGGCGGTATCCCGCTACTCGGTCGCCTTGAGGTCGCGCAGTTCGTACCCGGTGAAGGTAAGTTCCCCGCCGCGACGGCTGAATCACCCGCCCTTGAGAACACCGTGCCTGCACCTGACTGGGCTGTTGGCGACTCCGTATCCCCGGAGCCTGACACGGGTGCTCCTGTGTGGGGTCCAGGTGACCCGGCTGGCGTACCTGTTGACGACGTTGCACCGCCTACTGCTGTCATCGAAGAAGCGCCGACGTTCGCACCTGCCCCAGTAGGGTCCACAGAGGAATCGGACACGCCTGAGGACATGCCCGTGAACGCGCCTGAAGATGACCAAACAGAATCCTCAGAGGCTCAACCGCCCGTTGACGCTGAAGAACTACTCGAACAGGCATGGTGATGAAGATGCACACACAAACCACCGAAGCCTGGCTGTCATCACTGCCACACCGCTACCGTCACCCGGACGCCCTCGACGCGTTCGAGAAGCAAGCCCTTGAACGCGCTGTAGATGGCTCGTGGCTACTCGTACGTACTGACGACGGAAACTCCGCCCTGCACCGCGCTATCGCCCTCACAGGGGAACTCAACACACGCATGCAGTCAGAGCGCTGGACCGTGGACCTGGTGAAGCCCAGCAACCTGGTGCAGAACGACTTCGTGACCGCCCCGCCGTCCGCAAACATCCTCGTGGTCCACGTCAACACGTTCTTCGACTACTACGGGGGACTCTCCGAAGCGCACAGGGAAGCGTTGACGGACCTGCTCACGTCCTATGACGGTGACCCCAGTCGTCGCATCATCTTCGTGACCTCATCGCCCGTCGAGAGCCTGGAAGAGAACCTCGGCGCTGACCTGTACGCACTGCTCGCGAAGAACCTCTCCGATGGCGCTGTCATCGACCGTGAGGGGCTACGTATCCCTGACCCCACTGACCGCCTCTGCGGCTGTGAGTACTGGCGTCACGCTTAGCGACTGCTCCGCTTCATCTGAACCTCGACGCCTGCTCCACGCATCGTGTACGGGTTCACGCCGTATCCCAGCCCCGTCCGTTGCTGTGTCCGGTGGGGCTTCAGCGGGTTCCGTACGACCCCAGCGAGGTCCACGAATCTCGTGCCTCCTGCCTTCGCAGTCCGCGCCAGCGTCCTGGTGTCACCCGAAGCCTCTACATCGCCTCGTGGGCGCACCTGCACGGGCGCGGTCCTGGTCGTCATGCGCTCAATAATCTCGTGCCCACGCTCGGCCCGGAAGTAGCCGAAGGGACGCTCGCCGTCGTGCTGTCCACGCGCCTCCAACTCGACCATCTGAGCCTCAACCAGGACTAGCGCTGTGAGCCTCCACACGCCACTGTCCGCATCGCCAGGAACCAGGTAGCCGCGTGCTCGCAGGCGTTCCATAGAGGCACGTAGGTGCAGATGCGTGAACCAGGCGAGGTCACGGCGCAGGAGAGCCGTCAGAACGCCCTCAGAGAGCCGCAGGAGCGCCGTAGAGCCGTCACTGCTAGCCCAGCCAGTATCGACCATTTTCGTGAGCGTACGAACGTCCACAAGAGCGTGCATCTCAGGGCTGATGTCAGCGTCGGAGAACAGGGAATCTTCAACGTAGGCGGCAGGACTAGCCCAGTGCACGCCTTCAATCGCGTCGAGTGCCGCCTGCTTGTCCATAGTTTGCTCCGTTCCTTGTCACTAGGACTATCGGTACGCGCATCGTTTTGGCGTCAGTGCAGGAAGGACACGACCCCGGCGAGGGGGTCCAGAAAAGGACATGGTTCGGGCGAATCGGCTAGAACAGGCTCGCCTCGACCGTGTCCTTTTGGGCTAGGAGCCGCACGTAGAGATGCACGGATAACTCTGCACACCGCACTGTGGGCATAGAAAAGCCCCCGCCAGAGGAGCGCAACAACAAGAAAAAACGCTCAACTCTGACGGGGGTACTCGGCGGTCGTCACGGGTAGTAGCGAGGGGTCATCACTCCCTCATCCGCGACTGTCGCGAGCAATCTCTATATGGTTATCGGACGGCTTTTGGCGGGGCGCTTAATCCCCGAAGAGGACGATGCCCTCAGCCACGTCCGTGTCGGCATCGTCAGCCCCCTTAGGAGCCTCTTCAGCCACCTCGGAAGGTCGAACACGAACATCACTGACTGCGCCACTCGGCGTCGCGTTACCGACCGCCTCGACCCCCGCAGTCACGCCCTGCTGGAAGGCTTCCTCGGCGGCGACCCCAGCGGTGTCCGCATCCCTGGTGACGAAGGCAAACACCACCAGCGCAGTGACAGCCACGCATACCGCCGCAATCGTCCAGAGGCTTGAGAGGGTGCGGTTCTCGCGGTCCTCGCGCTTGCGTTGACGTTCAGCCTTCTTCAGGGCTTTCGCTTCCTCGTCGGCTTCGCGTTGCTTCTGGTCAGCCTGACGCTTCGCTTCGCGTTGCAGTTCGACGTAGCCAGAGCCGTCATCCTCCTCGTCATCCAGGAGGAACTTCGAGTCACCCTTTTTGAGCGGCTCGAACGCGAACGTCGCGAACTCGGCTTCCTCGCGCTCCAACACACTTGCGTCGAGCGGTTTCTTGAGAGCGGCGAGTTCAGCATCCATCTCGTCGTCGGAGGAGAGCGGAGCGGTTGAGTGTGTAGGCAGAGTCATGTCATCACTTCCCAGGACCGCTAACAGCGCGGACGAACTCGACGGAGAGCGGGGTGCCATCACAAAGAGCCATCGCGGTTACGTTCTGAGTGCTCGATGTCGTTTCCCACGACCCGTCAGAGTTCACTCCCGTGATGGTGACCGACTCGACCTGTCGGGTGCCCTGATACGAGTAGTGCGGCGTCACGACGTTGGGTAAGCCGTTGCCACTAGCCCAGGTTCCGTGCACGTACAGGTCCGTGATGATGCCGCTATTCCAGGCTGATGCTGTGTCGTTGATGAATAACTGTTGACCCTTTTCCTGGCGGGAGAGTTTGAAGTTAGCGTTCGCCACAGAGAGTTTTCGACCAGCCTCAGCGCGCCACGGGGAGCCGTCCTCATTGCGTGTCCAGCGAGTGCGCTCCGCGTGGAGGTTTGAGAGTCCTGACGGGCGTACAGCCGCGAAGGTCACGGGGTTCGCTTCACCGTTGCGGAAAAGCGCGGCGCTGGTGCGTGCCTCACCGTTGATGGTGACAGCGGGACCGTCGTCGGCAACGCACTGATAGGCAGGTGTGTTTGTTGTGCTCGTCGGAGCGCAGTCGGCGTACTCGTAATTCCAACTGCCGGGTAGCCAGTCGTTGCTCCACCCGTTCGCGCAATCCAACTGTCCTCGCGCGTTGGTGACGGACGCATTGAAGATGGCACCGGTGTTGATGACTTCATCTTCGTAGGTGTTGCCGAACTGGTCGGTGTTCGAGGAGTAGGTCCGAATCGTCACGTATTGCGCCCGAGCGGTTCCGGCGAGTTGGTAGCGCCCAAATTCCGTGATGGAGGTCGATACAGCCGCCTGCGCAGAGTCAGAGTCGTACGCCGCCGCCAACGTCCTTTCTCCGTTACCCCAGCGAGTCGTGGCGCTAGCGGTGCGAAGAGTTTTCTCTTCTGGTTGAACTTGCTGGATGGCAATATTGGCGTCCAGCACCACACGTACCGTCACGTCACGGTGTGATGGTGGGTAGATGCAGGAGATGCCTCTGAACTCCACGTAGTCGGGCAAGATGTCGAGTTCTGCCCCGTGAGCGACGTAGTTCCACAAGGCGTTGTTCGACGCAAAGTAATCAGTGGTGGAGCGGTAAGAGATGCGGTAGCCGATAGCGCTAGCCGGGCAGTTCGTGGCGATGTTGCCTTCGCGTGTGAAGGTCGCGAAAACATAGTTAGTGGGAGGTGGGTTCGTGGTGCCACCACCACTGTTGCCGCCGCCTCCACCTGTGCCGGGGTTGGATGTGCCGCCACCGCCGCCATCGGTTCCCACCCCGCCGCCGAACTCAGTACCAGCGAAAGCGGTGGAGCCGACGAGTGCGAGCGCTACGCCGCCGATGAGGGCTATGACGCCACGAGTGATGCGTTTGCCTAAGTTTGCGTCCTTATTCATGGCTTACCCCTCTACGACTTCTGCGGGGTCGGTGGCGATGGTGAAACCGTCCACCATCCACTGACCGTCAGCGCCAGCAGGAATCATCTTCAGCGTGATGTGAGCGTCCTGCGTCACGTGAGAGGGAGCGGCGAGGTAGGTCACCTGAACATCGAAGCCGACGCTCACAGCGTCGCCAGTGTCCGAGAGGACAGCAACAGGCTCAGTGAAGAGTCGTGCTTCAACGCCACCGTCAGCGGGCATCGTGAAATCGGTGCCGTCGATGGTGCCGAGAACGCCGTCCGGGTCGATGGACAGGAAGATGTAGTCACGGCTGTCCTCATCGCTCACGTTCGACGTGAGCCACTTCTGCGAGAAGCCTTCCCAGGCGATGTCGTAGTCAGCCTCGGAGTATCCAGGTACAACGAGTTGAGGGTTCTGCACGTAACCTTCGTGGATGACCATGAGGGCGTCGTTCACAGCGCGTGAAGCGTCGTCGCCAAATACGGCGGTGACATCCTCGGGGATGGCGATGGTTGAGGCGTCGAAGTTGAAGCCGTTGTCGTGCTCGAACGCGACGTCGGGGGTGACGGTCGCTTCAGGCGTAGCAGAAGCCTCAGGCGTTGCGTCGGCGGTTGCAGTCACCTCAGGCTGGGCGTCCTTGGCGAGCGAACGAGTATCCGTCGTATCGCCATTTCCCATCCCGCATGCAGAGAGCGCGAGGGCGAGAGCGCCAGCAGTACTAACTGCGGCAATCTTGCGGCTAAGAATGTTGATGTTCATGTTATTCTCCTAAAACTTGTTGTTTGCACCGGATGAAGTGCATTTATCATCTACGTATGATAATATCGGCATTCACGCCATAATGATGCTTATATGCCACGTTTACGTCCGCGATAGGGGTAATAGAAAAGGGCTACGGAAATCAATCCGTAGCCCTTTGTCGTTTCTGTTTTCAGGTTTACGCGGCACTCAACACCCGCCTGTCAGCCTCGGAGTCACCAGCGAGAGCCGCAACGGACTGCTCACCCTTGTCGCTTGAGCCGTCAGCACTGGAAGCGCCAGCCTCCATCCGCTCGGACGCCTTCTTCCACGCCGCCCGAACGCGGTCACGGTGCGCCCTGCCTTCATCCGTGGGGAGGGAGAGGAACCCGGCGTGTGTGAGGTCAAGGTTGGTGGTACCCGGCACCCGCTCCATGACGAACACCGCGAGGTCCACGTTCGCGGTGTTCGCATCCACGAGCGCCTTGTACTCAGCGCCCGCAAGCACACCCTCAATCGCCGCCACACGAGCCTTGTCGAGAGTAGCCGCCGCCGCCGCCCGAACCGTGGAAGCAAGAGCCGTGGAAGCAAGAGCCGTGGCACGCGGAGCCTTCTCCTGCTGACGTGCAATCTGCGACTGACGGCGAGCCTCAGCCTTCGCCTCCCGAGCCGCTTCACGCGCGTCCTCTTGTTCTTGCACAGCACGGTCATCGAGGCGCACTCGGTACATGTAGAACACGCCTTCGACGCTCATGAGGAGGAACAGCGGCGGCACCGAGTGGAGGATTATTCGCAGAATCGAGCCGTCATAGGCGTACATCACATTCCCGTACACGGACACGGCGGCACCGAGGAAGGTACCGGCGTACGCGAACCACAGCCGCATGCCGCGCATCGCACCGTGAAGCGCAACAACCGCCATCGTCAACATCATCGAGTCAACCCCAATCGGGAACAGCCACCCCCAGCCCTCGGGGAAACCTTCATCGGCGGCAACTGACGCGAGCGAGTGGAATGACAGCACGCCGTTCGCGCCTGCCACGACGAGCGTTCCGAATACCGCCACACGGCGGGTCCAGGCGTCATCACGATGGTTGATAGGGGCGGAGGTTCTAGCCATGATGTTCGGTTCCAATCGTTCGAAGTTCGTTGTCAACAGGGCTATCGGTCAGATTCGAACTGGCGCATCACTTCGGCGTGGGGCGGTGTCCTTCCACGGGAGGCGTGTGAGCGCACGAAGCGCCGCTATCCGAGGACCAGGGAGGGGCTAAGCCATACCTCGCCGTAGGCACACCCCGAGCGGACCTTCGTCGTGTCCGCAGGTGCCGATACAGCAAGGATTTACTCGGCAATGTGACGGACCTCTTACCAGCGCCGGGAGGTCATCCGGTACACGCTCGGGGAGGGGAAAGCCCCAGCGTCGTACATCGCAATCCATAGCGCGCCCATTCGCTCCTGTTCGGCGTTCTGCCAGCCACTGCGAGCGGCGCTACCACCGGAGGCAATCCAGGACTCATGCGCGCCCACTAGGGCGCGGTTCGAGCCGCGCCAGCCGCCCTGGTTTTCGAGGTACGAGGCGAGGCACCAACTGTGCCAGGCGACCACAACGCCGTCCGCGTTCGGATACCGCCAGCCCCAACATATGGGATTTGAATCAGCGGCTCGCATCTGCAAAAGAGCGGGGTGAATACGGCGAATCTCGGCGGTCATGACGCACCCCCTCAGGGGTGTCCGTCACCGTGTCCGCCGCCTCTACGGGAGCCTCAGTGTCACCGCCACCGCAGAGGTAGCAGTCGCTGACAACCTCCGCCCACAGTGCCTCGGTGGACTCTCCCAGCACGAGCATGTTGAGAGCCTTGTAGATGCCGTCACGCGGACTCATCAACTCGGGGATGTCCACATTTGTGGACACCACAGCCGCGACCAGGCACGTCCAATGACAGCGCCAGTAAACGCCGACGAGGGTTTCGTCAGCCGGGGCGACTATGAGCATCATGGTGAAAGGGCTTCCTGGTAGTGGTGGGGAGCGCCTCGTGGTTAGAGGGGCGCTCAATGTAGTTATAGGCGAGGGGTGTGACTCAGCGAAGCGGATGCCACGCGTACGTCCGCGACCGTCACAGCAGGTAACTCGCCGGAACAATGTCCTTTCGACTCCGACCGGGTGAGCGCCGATATGCGGCGAACCCTCACCAACAGATATCGGTCAACGCTGACAGCAACGCTTCGCCGCTCAACGTCGAGCCGTATGGTCGCCGCCAGTCATCCAGTCCTTACCCAGCGTGTACTGGATGTTGAGCAGTGGAAGCCCGCGAGCAAGCCCTGACTGCACGAGGAAGCGTTCACGCTGTTGGGCTTGTAGCCACGTCATCTCGTCAGCGCTGTGACTCTCCAACTGCACACTCACGAGTGCCGGATGGTCACGGTTCACTGCCTCAGCCGCTTGCTTGAGAGCATGTAGGCGAGGGTTGTAGCCGCACTCCGAAGCGTCGAAATGCTCTAGCGCCCTCATCTCGGGAAGCGTCGAAATTCCCACGTAGCAACGCGTGCCTGTCGGGAACTCCTCGGTCACCCCGTTCACGGTGATGGTGAGGTCGGCAGTCGTTTCCAAGGCGTACATATACCAGCGAGCACCCCTGGCTTCACGTTCGGCTCCCACCCATTGCGGACGCCTGTGAGCGGCTGTCCAGCGCTCCTCATACTCGGTTTCGCGGTTCCGGTTCTCGCGCGTTTTCCAGTGAGCCGCATAGTCCGCCAGCGTGTCCGCATACGCCTGTGTGAACCGCACGTGAGCCCTGTCCTCAGCGACCTCGACGTATCCGTACCGCTCAAGGTTCCGTACCGCCCTGCGAACGTCGATGCCTCTGCACACCTCGCGCATGTAGGGGTTGAAATCAGTCCATGCTTCCTGGCGGTCAAAACGTAGGACTGTAGAGAGAGCGATGAGGGTGAGCCGTGCCTCCACGTCATCCTGCGGGAAGAGCCTCGCGGCGCGCTTCATGCCCACACCCTCGACGTACAAACGTGAGCGGTCAGCAAGAGCGGCGGGCGACGTGTGCCAGTGGTCGGGGAAACGCATCTCTGCGCGAGCGAGGGTGGAATCAACGGCATCCCTGCCGTCGCGCCACACCCAGAAGCCCTCGTCCTGCGTCAGCGCGGTGAGGCTTCCTTCCCAGGTCCAAATCCAGCCGTCGAGTAGGGCTTCAGTTTTCGCGCCGTCGTAGCGTTCATTGGTCCATCCGAGGTGCGACTGCAAGCGTGCCCTGTGAGCGGCTACGACGCTACGGAAGCCGAACGTGGTGACAGCAAGCGACAGCACTCTCGCGTCAGGGCTTAGGTGCCTGTTGAGGTAGAGGTCAGCGGCGAGCCGATGATGGAGATGATTCGTCCACCGAGGTGCCGGTTGATGTGATGGATGTTCTTCGGATGTGGTTCCTTGAGTCGTCATTGCGGGTAACCCCCTTCACAGGGGCTATCCGCTATTTAGAAGGGGGAACACGTCATTCCGATGCGCCTACAGCGCGCACCGTCCGCGATAGGTGAAAGCCGAGCGCGCCTCGCCTCAGCCGCGTCCTTTACTCCTCTCCACACCGCCAACAGATGAGCGGCAAACACCACACGACACAGCACTCACCCATGCATGCAAAAAGCCCCGCCAGCAGAGCCAGCAGGGCGTAGATGCACACGCGGAGCAGTCAGCGATTCCAGAGCCGCAGAGGGGCGCTCCTAGCGCTGTCAGCACCCCCTTATTCGCGTAGGTTCACGTCCTCCTCACCCTTCGAATTCAAGAGCACCCCAGCCTCGGAGCGTGGGCGTGTGTCAACAAGGTCGAGCACTGTGTCCTCCACGTGTGGAGGTCCAGAGATGGAGAGATACCGGTTGATGATTCGCCCAGCATTCGGGTTCGAACTGTCAGCGATGCGGCGGAACACACAGCCGCTCGGATACGTCCTCGCCACGATGGTCGCGATAGTCGCGCCTCGTAGTTCTCCGTGCTTGTACGTGGTCATGACGACGGGTAGGTGGTCAGTTGGCTCCATGTTGGTTGGTCCTTTCAGTTGGGGAAGAGCGAAGGCTCCTGCGGAGAGAGGTGCAGGAGCCTTCGCGAGTGAAGTACGTATGTGTCCGGGGGCATCGCTCAATCGACCACCTCCAAACCAAATCGGCTCAAGTTATAGGCGCGAATAGTGGCGTTCACCCTGCTCACTGGAATGTCGAACATGGCGGCGTCGGCTTCGGTGAACTCGCGGATGGGTTCGCCGTGGTTCCAGAGTGAGAGCGCGACGCGGAGGGTGGTCCGCTTGCCGTTCGGGTGGTTCACGTGGACGTTGTGCGACTCGGCTAACAGATAGGCGACGGTCGCCGGGATGGTGGATACAGGCATGTTGTTCCTTCTTTCGGTTCGGGAGGTTGATGACGCCTCTACAGGTGTTATCTGCTGTTTTCGCTCTTCAGTCATCGGAATGGCTTCAATCGAACGGCGGACTGCCGCGCCTCGTCCGCGATAGGTGAGAGCCGGGCGCTCGCCCGAACCGTGTCCTTCTGGGTATCCATGAACCTGCGCTCATGTGCGGGCAACACCTGCACCCATCCGTACACAGCAAGAACCCCCGGCAGGTGAGGAGGTCACTTGCCGGGGGTTCCGGGTTGAGGGTTACGCGGCGAAGCGGACCCCTGTGAAGGACTCACGTTCGAACGCGAGGCGCATCATCGCGTCAACGTGGGCGTCGTAGGCGTTTTCGTAGTTGAAGTAAGCCTCTTCGTGGGCGAGGCGAGCCTTCTCGATGAGGCTGTTGTTTCCGCTCTTCTTGGCTTCTGCGTAGTTCAGTTCTGCGGCTTCTTCGCGCGCTACAGCGGCTTCGTGCCAGTTGGCGGTGGATTCGACTTCGGCTTCTAGATTCGTGATGACTTCGGTTCGCATGATGTTCTCTCTCTTCCTTGTTGTTGTGGGCTTAGATTTTTCACCCTTGTAACTATTAATATCCGCACGTTTACCAGCACAAACACGCCCTACAGCGTGTACCGTCCGCGATAGGGGAACCGCTCGGCTCGCCCCATTCGTGTCCATCCGCACGTTTCACCCGCGAACCCGCCCCAACACACAAATCACCCCGCTAACCGGAACAGTCGAATGGCTAGCGGGGTGTGTGACAGCCGCTCGAAGCGACTACGTAATCTGTGGTTTCTCCTACAGGTATCTCTATCGGCGTGATGACGGCAGTGAGCACATTGCAGTGAGCCGTTTAGCCTCGGAAGCCTGCGAGCGGCGGCACATCGACGGGTTCACGTGTGATGACATCGCCCATCTCAGAGGTATCCACTCCCGCGTCATGGAGCGCGTTCATGCATACAGCGACGAGAGTCATGACCGTTCTCCCTCCGCGTTCCCCACGAGCGTGTGAGTTGTTGTCACCCAAGAGGGGCAGAGGGCAGTCGTTGTGCGTCGCGTGGAAGCGCTCAGCGAGTAAGAGCCGTACGAGCCTCGATGCGGGTATACGGGCGTCCTCAGCAACAGCCGCAATAGCGTTATGCGCGTCATGGCTCGCACCGACGTAGATGGCTTCATCGAGTCGTTGAGATTCAGGGGAGGCGAGAACAGTCGAGAGCACTCCCTCCACACGTGCACGCATAGCAGGCTCCATATCCATGTCGAGCAGGCGACGACGAGCGTGAGCGATACGCGGGGCTTCGTCACTGAACGGGCGGAACACGTCGCCCGAACGTGAGCGTCCATGCACTGACAGGGCGGCGCGGACGATAGCCCTCGCCTCAGAGGCGAGGCGTAAGCGTTCCAGCACTTCGTCAGCGTTGATGGCAGATTCGGACAGCGCGGCAGTCAACGCGTTAGCGCTAGCGAGTGCATTCGCCCGGAGCCACCTCAGTTCGGAGGTAGTGAACCGTACGCGGATGCGAGCCAGCCCGTCACCGTTCCTGAAGGCAGGTAGGGCGAGTAGTGGAGTGTGGACCGTGGTGGTGGTGTTGGTCATGATGCGGATTCCTTTCGGGTAAGAGAAGCGGGACACGTTCGGTCCCTCACTTCCTCTATCCGCTATCGGCGGCAAACAGCACCGTTTCGGCGTCATCACTCACTCGACCCGTAGCCCTCGACTACACCTCGACCCCGGTCCCTGAGCACTCCGACAGCCGCCTGCACCCGAAATCCACTGTCACGTCCGTAGTCCCGCTTCGCCTCGCGCGTTCCGCGCTCGCTCCGCTTCCGAACTCGCCAGCACTTAGAACCGTCACGCGCAAGAACCCCGTAGCCGTCACATGTACCGCGAACTGCCCCAAGCCCACAGAACCGTGAACCCTGTACCCACGCCCACACGCCTCTATGCCTGTACGCCGTAGATGCATGGAGCAGTTACCGCCAGCAGTGACGCAGTTGCTGTTACCCCACGCGGTACGCCATACCCGCAAGCCCTAGATGCCAACAGCGACAGCCACGCCAACGTGCCAACGCTGTCTACATTTGTGGACACGCCAGCGCGTCAGCAGGAGAGGGCTACCCCTCGTCGTCAGCCTTCGGCTTCACTGCCAACGGCTTCACGTTGTTCGGACGTACACCGTTCGGCTTCACCTCGTTGGGACGCACGTTGTTCGGCGTCACCACATTCCGAGTCACACCGTTCGGTTGCACTGCACGTGTCACCGCAGGGGTAACAGCGGGAGTCACCGCACGCGTCACCGAGGGGGTCACCGCAGGTGTGATGTCGTCATCGCTCATGAGTGTCACCGTACCCGCGTCACCCTCACAGTCGCCGGGTACACACCTCACGGGGAGATGTCACTTCACCGGGAGAGCCTCACCGGGATACACACCTCACAACGGGGAGAGGTACACCTCACAGTCGTCACCCTCCTCACCTCACTCTGTCCACATATGTACACACTCACACCGTCCACACATGTACACATCCGCGTAGCCCTCACCTCACAGTCACCTCGCGGGGTGCACCTCACCGGGGAGAGAGTCCACTGGGGGCACGCACACAACAGGAGGGGGAGAGTCCACGTGCACGCCTCACCTCGCATGCGACTCCGTGGAAGCAAACACGCTCACAACACACGTGGCGCAGTCGTCGCGCCATCGGCATGCGTACAAGCCACTACGAACAGGCGCTCGACCTACCAATGCGGGAGAGGGGATACGGAGTAACCCGGAGCCACGCGACTGCAAAAATGAGAGTTCCAATATGCATGTTTACCAGGGGTTTTGTTGTGCGCTGGCACTGTAAATCGGACTGGTGGGGGGTGTAGTGCCGTGCGTAGCACCGCCTGAGTCGGGCGACCGCGCTCGGAATGCCGATAGTTCATGTAAATCGGCACGTAAATCGGCGCGCCGCAACTCGAAGGAACGGCATTATGAACCAAGCATTTACCCCTGAACGAAGTCCTGGCATCACCCCTGTCACGAAGCGCTCACCTACCCCGTGGACACCCTCACCTCGCCGTGAGTTCACGGGGCGACTCATCGCTGAAGATGACACCCCCACCTCACCCTCTTCCCCTCTCACTGGGGAGATGGAGGTGAGAGGGGAGGTGGAGAGTGAGGTGTACACCCCTACCCGCGAGCAGGGTGAGAGTGAGGTTCACACCCCCGTGAGTGAGGTCACCTCACCCGGTGACGAGTGGGGTGATGTTGACGGTGAACTAGGTGTGTCCTCGCCCGCCTCACCTGTGAGTGTTGTCACCCCTGTGAGTGCGTCCTCTCCCTCTCACTTCGACCTCACTGACGAGGTGGATGACTGGGACTCTGTGAACACCTCCGATGTCACCCTTGGGGGTAACAGCGAGGAGCAGAGTGCACCCACGAGCGCCTTCGATATCTCTGAAGAGGTGGACGACTGGGACGCCTCACCTGCCCCTGTATCCACACCCGAGGTGAATAGCGCGCCGGTCGTAGTCACACCTGTGAAGCCTGCGAAAGCAGTGCAGAAGCCCGTGCAGTCACGCCGTGAGGACCACGCCCTCGCGCCTACTACGAAGCCTACGAAGCCCGCAGATGCACGCACTACGTCAGCAAAGAAGGCGACGATAAAGAAGCCTGCCGCCCCGAAGGAAGCCGGTCGGAAGAGTCCCACGAAGGCGGACATCGCAGTACTCCACGCGTTGAGCCGTATGCGTATCGCCTCCGTACAGCACGTGGTCCAGATGCTCTCTAACAGTGGTTACGCGAACCTGCCGGAGGACCACGAGCACTACATCCCGCTTGAGCCGGAGAAGATTCGCCGTCGCCTCGGTGAACTCTCACGCGGCAAAACGCCCTACGTGAACGCGCGGTACATGAGCCAAGGTGCCCAGATGCTTCCGATGGTGTACTCGGTAACGAAACTCGGTCAGAAGATTGCGGACCCTGCCGCCGCACCGCATCTCACGCCGTTCCCCATCAACGCATCGAAAACGGGCACCTCGATGGGCGGGCTACTCATCACCGCGTCCTACATCGCGGGATTCGACGCACGTGAAGCCCTCTTCATTCATGAGTCGAGTATCAAGCGCGCCATCAAGGCTCAACCCGACAGTGACTTCATCCCTAACTGGTCCCCGGAGATGCACCCGTGGGCAGAAGCACACGAACTAGCGGTCCTCGTTGACGGCTCGGTAAAGCCTCACGAGCCGGACCTGGTGATGCTCGGTATCGAGGACGACGGCAACGGCGGTGTGACGCACCCCGTGTACGAGTACATCGAGATTGAAACGAGCATCAAGAGTGAGCAGGAGTACGTGAACCTCTTCCGCGCTTATAAGGCGAAGGGGGTGGATATCCGCTATCTGGTGCACAACACGACCCTCCCGGGAAGCAACTCACGCGAGGAAATCGAGAACATCTACAACCGCCTGGTGAAAGCCGCTGAGTATGTGTGGGGAAGCCCATCTATGCCATCAGCGGTGTGAACATCGACGTGGTGCCGGATGCCTGGAAAACAACTCGACCACTCGATGCCAAGCGCCAGTAAGCGACACTGCCTTCAACGGCGGGCTACCCCTAGGGAGGTGCCTGCCGTTGGCGTGTCAGCGAGGTGAATGCGCCATCACCGCTTCGGGGATTACTGGCGCGCCCAATAGTGGTCGATGCCAGAGTTAAGCCCGGTCAGTGCTTGCTGGACTGAGTGGTGAACTTTCCCGTCAACGACATCCTCCCAAGGCGGCAACCCCTTCATCTCCCGCTCGTGAAGCCAGCATTCCCGCTCCCACGCGCGCCGTTCGTCCTTATCGTTCGGTCGAGCGCTTCGCTGGTTCATGGCGGCGTACATGCCGATTGCGTCCGAGAAGGGTGGCACACTCTCAACAAAATCAGCGGCTTCGTTTCCAAGCCCGCACCTCCTGAGCATGGCAACGTTGCGGAGTATCTCGCTGTGAGCGCGCCTCACGACGGACACTCCATCTGCCGCAAGGAAGAAGCCTTCCTCCTTGGAAATTCCGTCGTCATCGACTTCGATGTCATCCGCAATCAGCACTCTGAAGTCCTCAGCGAAGTAAATCCAGGCTCGCAACGCGCCGGTACTCGCGGCTTTGAGGTTCTCTTGTAGCGCCGCCAGCCGCACGCGGTCATCCCGACTCCGCTCAAGCCTCAGGGTTTCCTCTGACGCCTTCGCCATGCGCTGAGTGGAAATGACGTAGAGAACCGTGACCAAGAGGAAGCCCGCTGAAACTGACACACTCGCGGCGTCAGCGGGGTCATCGAAGTACGCAAATGTGAAGGCGATGACCGCCGCCTCGACCAGGACGAGAAGCACATAGCCCCAGGTCCGTTTCAACGTCCGCCCGAACGTGCGCGCCCACGCCTTGAGTGCCCTCATGAGTTCACGCTAGCGGTGGGTGGTCGTGCCCTTACGGCTTAGATGCGCTCCACGTGCACGCGTGTCGCTCGGACTCCGCCTTCCCAGTACCCCTCGAACGTGACGCGGTACGTGAACTTGAGCCGCCCGTTGACCGTCACGGTGTCCGCGTCAGTTGTTCGGTCGCGGCACATGGTCCACGCTTCCCACACTGCCGTGGTCCAGTCGTGCATGTGGTGGGAGTTCCACTCTGCCCACATCCAGAACTCATCCGGGAAGTGCGTGGTGCCGTGGGTGAGTTCGGGCGGCGCACCCTGGTAGAGGTCGGCGTTGTTCAGGTACATGCCCACGTCATCGGTGAGCGCTTCGGGGCGGTCAAGTGAGTTCAAGTCGCCAGTGTTGACGTACATATCTGCCTTTCTGCCCTCGGTACCTCCGAGAACGCGCGCAGGGTACAGCGACATTTGAGGTGCGAATACGCCCTGACAGAGGGGGACCACGGGGGCGCTAGTGGGGCGAGATTCTGGTCCCCGACCTTCAACTTGAGCGCGTGATGAACGGGGAACTCTCAAGAGTCCGCAAAATAGGGTAAAGCCCTAAACTCCCAGAACAACTCCCGAGCCGGAGTATGCATCAGGGGCTTTGGAGTCGTAATTTGCCTGTTTACCAGGGGTTTTAGTGGAGCGGGTGACGGGAATCGAACCCGCACTGTCAACTTGGGAAGCTGAAGTTCTGCCATTGAACTACACCCGCGTGCGCCGCTCGGAGGCGGCGCGTCACCCATTCTAGAGGGTGACGGCGAGGGCCTCGACAGCACGCGCGGAAGCGCGCCGCCGAGGCCGTCGCCGTGAGCGACGCGTCAGCGTTGCGGAGCTGCGGCAATCGCGAACGATGCGGACACGGTCTGTCCGGGCTCGATCACGAACAGGCCCGTGCCCTCGACGCCGTTCGCCTTCAGGGTGAAGGCGTCGTTGGCGTTCGAGACGGGCTCGAAGGCGAAGAAGTCCTTGCCCGGCGGGATGTACAGCACCGCGTGCTCGAGCAGGGCATCCGCCGTGATCGTGAGCGACACCGCGCCGGGGTAGTCGACCGTGGCGAGCACCTCGCCCGTGCGACCCGCGAAGCAGTCGTCGACGAAGGTCTGACCGATCGGCTTGCGCACCGAGAAGTCCGCGTGCTCGGGGATCGGGCCGGCGCCCTCGGTGGGCATCTGGTTCTCGAGTGCGTACGCCTGGGTGCAGTTGACCTCGAGCTCGCCCTCGGGGGAGCCCGCGACCGAGCGCAGGAAGTAGGGGTGGTGGCCGAACCCGGCCGGGAAGGCCTCCTCGTCCACGTTCTCGATCGCGTACGTCCACACGAAGCGGTCGTCCTCGAGCGCGTACGTGAAGCGTGCGATGAAGCTCCACGGCCAGTTGACGCCAAAGAAGTCGCGCGAGTCGAACTCGAGGACCACGTGCTCGGGTCCGCTCTCGACTACGGCCCACGGGTACTCCCACCCGGTGCCGTGAATCGCGGTGCCGTCCGGCCAGTTGACGCGCAACGCGTACGCGGAGCCGTCCCAGGCGAGCCGTCCCTCACGGATCCGGTTCGACCAGGGGACCAAGGGGTAGGACGCGGTCTCGGTGGCCACGTCGAGGTCGGCGGCGGAGGTGGGGCGGAGCACGTCCTCCCAGTCGTCGCCGATGCGGACCTGGCCGAAGGCGACGGACCCACCGGTGGCGGGTACGAGCCCCACGCGCCAGTGCGGGTTCTCGATGGTGATGATCTCAGGCATGGCACCATCATGGCCGAATGCGCAGGTTCCGGCGACGCCGCAGGTCCCAAGAGGTCCCGAGTCGCGCCGCGACGCGCCACAATGTCGGCATGAGGATCGGCGGAACACTCGCAGTGGTCGCGCTCGCGGGCGCCCTGGCGGGCTGCGCGTCGAGCCCCACGTTTCCCGTCGTGGGCGAGTCGGCCACGGTGACGCCGCCGGAATCCTCGGTACTGCAGTGGATCACCGTCGAGATCGAGGCGGCCTCGAGCCAGCCCGTGACGGTTCAGGGCGGATCCGTGTTCTCGCCCTTATTCGAGCGGCTCGACGCCGTCGAGGTCGGCGAGGTGGTCGAGCCCGACGGCACCGTGGGTATCCGTCTGCCGCTGGGTGACGCCGTCTGCCCGGCCTCGACCGGATCGTCGAGCGCTCAGTTGGTCCTCGAGTCCGAGGGCGCGGAACTGATCCAGGCGGTGATGCTCGACGATGCCGTGCTCGCGGGGGTCCACAAGGAGCGGTGTGCGCTCGCCGCGTCGATGCAGGCCGCCGAGGTGTCCCTGGGTGCGTCGCATGGCGCGGGCGAGGACGCGGTCGGCACCAGCATCGTGATGACGCGCAGCATCTCGCCGTTGCCCGCGACGCTGCTGAGCGTCACGGGGTCGGACGTCTTCACCGTGACCCCCTCACCGGGCGAGCTGCCGGCCACGCTCGTGGTGGGCCGTGAACGCCTCGAGGTTCCCGTCTCGATCTCACTCGTGCAGTGCCCTGGCTCGGCGAGTGAGCTCACGGAGAGCGACTTCGTGTTCTCGGCCCGCCTCGCCGTCGAGGGGGCCGAGCCTCATCCCGCGGCCGTACGCGCGGCGGGTGACCTGCGCGACGATCTGGAGGCGCTCGTCGACACCTGCGCGGGTGCCTAGCGCGACGGCGGTATTCCCGCTCCCGCGAAGTCTCATCATCCCTGCTAGAACTCGCAGGCAAGGGGACGATGCGCGGCCCGCGAGGCATCGTCCCTTGCCAAGGTGCGTTGCACCCTTCGACGGGTCCGCGCTCAGGCGCCCCGCCGCCGGAGGTACCGGCGGCCGCGACAGGGCCCGCTGGAGAGCAGGGGAGGGACAGCATCATGGCACTCGGTTCCGGCATCTTCTTGATTGTCATCGGCGCGATTGCGGCCTTCGCGGTGCGCGACTCTGTCGACGCGGTGGACCTCACGATGATCGGCTACATCTGCATGGCCGCAGGTGTGGTGGCGATCATCGTGTCGCTCATCGCGAACCAGCAGCGCAGCAACACGACTCACCGCGAGATTCGCGACGAGCACGTCGACCAGCACCGCATCGACGATCGCCGCACGGACGTATAGCGCCCACAGCCTCGCGGCCGCTCGACGCGCGCCGCGAGGCTGACGGACGTAGCCTGGCCGCGTTGGACAGGCACGGCTCACTCACCTTGAGGGAGAAACGATGGCGACGGTCGCGAGTTACTTCAACTTCGACGGCACGTGCGAGGAGGCCTTTGCCCTCTATCGCGATGTCCTGGGTGGGGAGTTCGACGGCCCGCCCATGTACATGCGAGACATGCCGGTCGAACCCGGTCAGCCGCCCCTTCCCGAGGAGGAAGGCGGGCGCGTGATGCACATGGCGCTCACGCTGCCCGGGGGACACCAGCTGATGGGGACGGACATCGTGCCGTCGATGGGGATGACATTGACGCGCGGCAACGCGATGTACGTGACCCTTACCCTCGACGACGAGGATGCGCTGCGCGAGATCTTCGCGAAGCTCTCCGAGGGTGGTGTCGTCACCGCCGAGCCGACTCCCATGTTCTGGGGCGACCTCTACACGGACTTCTTCGACCGCTACGGCATTCAGTGGATGCTCCTCGCGCCGCTCACGGAGGGCCAAGGGCTGGCGTAGAGCCCGCGCCGCGCTGTCTCGCGGCTCCGCCACACAAGCCACCCCGGCATCGGCCCTCAGCGGCCTCCGCGGGCGTGACACGCCGACGACACGCCGGGACCCGTGTGGCGGAGCCGCGAATCCGTGTGGCGGAGCCGCAGCACTCCAGACGCAGCGGCTAGGGCTGAGCCGAGCGGTCGACGATCTGCTGCGCGAGGATGTCCTCGGCGGCGCGCGAGCGAGCCTCGCGTTCCTCTTGCGCCACGCGCGGATAGCGCACGCGCACGAACGGCCGCGCGAGTTGATACGAGACCGTCAGTCGAGCATCGCGCACCACCCAGGCCGCCGCCCCAAGTGCGATCGCCATCGACGCGATGGCCCCGACTCCGATCGCCCACCGCGGACCCCAGTGCTCGCCGATCCACCCGACGAGGGGTGAGCCCACCGGCGTCGCGCCCAGGAACACCATCATGTACAGCGCCATCACGCGCCCTCGCATGAGCGGGGTCGTGGTGGTCTGCACTGCAGCGTTCGCCGAGGTAATCATGGTGAGCGCGAAGAAGCCCACCGCGATGCCGCTGACCGCATAGAGCTCGTAGGTCGGCGCGAGCGCCATGAGTCCGGACGCCGCCCCAAACCCGAACGCGGCGCCCACCACGAGCCTCAGCCGGACGCGCCGCCGCCGCGCCGCGAGCAGCGCGCCGGTGACCGAGCCGATCGCGAGGATCGAGCCCAGCACGCCGTACTCGCCCGCGCCCTTGCCGAACTCGGTTGCCGCCATCATCGCGCTCGTGAGCTGGAAGTTGAGGCCCAGCGCGGAGACCACGCTCACCACGACCATGATGACCAGGATGTCGGGCCGCCTGCGCACGTAGCGCACGCCCTCGCGCACCTGCCCGCGCCGCCTGCTCGCGCGCTCCTGAGGGTGAAGGTCCGCGGTGCGCATCAGCATCAACGCGGCGATGGTCGCGCCGTACGTCACCGCGTTGATGAGAAACACCCATCCGGTGCCCACCGCGGCGATGAGGAGCCCGGCCACGCCGGGACCGATCAGCCTGGCGGCGTTGAACGATGCGCTGTTGAGGGCCACGGCATTCGGCAGGGAGGCAGTCGGCACCAGGTCGGAGACGAAGGTCTGGCGCGCGGGACCGTCAATCGCGGACACCACTCCGAGCCCCAGCGCGAAGCCGTACACGTGCCAGAGCTCGACCTCTCCGAGCACGACGAGCAGCCCCAGCCCGAGGCCGAGGAGTCCCTGACCCACCTGGGTCCATATCAGCAGCGTGCGGTGGTCGACGCGGTCGGCGAGCACGCCGGCCCACGGCGACAGGAACAGGAAGGGAGCGAACTGCAGCGCGGTCGTAATGCCCACCGCCACGCCCGACTCCTGCGTGAGGACCGTCAGGACTAGCCAGTCCTGCGCCACGCGCTGCATCCACGTGCCCACGTTCGACACGAGCGCTCCCGCGAACCACAGGCGGAAGTTGGGGATGGAGAGCGAGGCGAAGGTGTGTGACATGCGTCCTTTCCCATACTTTGCGAGACGCAAAGTAATCCGACACCTCTAGGGTACGCCCGGGCCGCATCGTCACTGGCTGAATCGTGACTGCGCTCGCGGCGAGGTGCCTCGCGGAGGGATCAGGCGATGCCGAAGACCACCCACGTCACCGCGGCCACGCCCGCGGTGGCGAACACGGCCGCGGCTCGCGACGCGAGCGTGGTGAGCCGCGTGACTGCGAGCCACACGAGCACTCCGACGGCGAGGAGCGCCTGGGCCCACCAGTACGCCACCGGCGTGGTGTCCGCGATGCGCGTGAGGCCGTGCGTCGCCTCACCCAGCGCGAGTCCGGGCATCCACGCGACCGCGGCGGCCGTCGCGAGCGGGTGGAGCCGGCGGCGCATCAGCACGATCGCGATGCCCACGAGCGAGCCGATCACGATTCCCGCCATCGACCAGAAGACCAGCTCCGCCGACATCCCGTATCCGCGCACCTGCGCCGTCACGTAGTAACCGAGCAT
The DNA here is from genome assembly GCF_030296675.1 of Demequina sediminis. Taxonomy (GTDB): domain Bacteria; phylum Actinomycetota; class Actinomycetes; order Actinomycetales; family Demequinaceae; genus Demequina; species Demequina sediminis. The sequence continues at coordinate 2,195,264 of NZ_AP027736.1, forward strand.
CGCGAGCGGCCCGGCGGCGGCGCCCAACGCGATGGTCGAGACCGCTCCCCTGCCCGCCCATGCGACCGCGGCGGAGAGTGCGACCACGGGTGCGGCGCTGTTGAACAGCGGCGCGAGGACGTCAGGCGCGTACGTCTGCCCCCAGGACATCGCGACGCCGGCGATCACGGCGCCGACCAGGGCAAGGGGAATTCGCGTCTGCAGGCCGCCATCCTACGAGGGGCGACGGGCGGGGCTTGGGAGGGGACGATGCCTGGCGTACCCTGGTCCGAGCGCGCCACGAGGGTTGGCGTCGAGGAGGCAGGGTGGAGCTTTAGGGTCGCCGGACGTCACGTCTGGCCACGGTCATCGCACCTTCCAGACCCTCGGAGCACCCATGCCCACCCTCTCCTTTTCTCACGTCTCGTTCGCCTGGCCCGACGGCCGGCGGGTCTTTGACGACCTCACGACCGCGGTCCCCGAGGGCCTCAGCGCCCTCGTGGGTCGCAACGGAATCGGCAAGTCCACGCTGTTGCGCCTTGCGCTCGGCGAGCTCACTCCCACGGCCGGAACCATCTCCACCGCCGGGCGTCTCGCGTACGTGCCTCAGGACCTCATCCTTGGGGTCGACGCCCGGGTCATCGACGTGCTCGGGGTCGCCCCCGGGTCGACGCCCTGAGGGCCATCGAGTCGGGGTCCGGCGACCCCGCGCACTACGAGGTGCTCGGCGACGACTGGGGCGTCGAGGACAGGGCGCTGGCGGTGCTGAGGGTCCTGGGCCTCGAGGTCGGGCTCGACCGCAGGGTGGGGCACGTCAGCGGCGGCGAGGCCGTGCTGCTGGGGGTGGGTGCCGCGCTGCTCGCGGACCCGGATCTCCTCATCCTCGACGAGCCGACCAATAACCTCGACGCCGAGGCCCGCGCCGCGCTGCGGGACAGCCTCTCGAGCCGACGCGGCGCGACGCTGGTCGTCACCCACGACCGCGGAATGCTCGAGACGGTCGACAGGATCGGGGAGTTGCGCGAGCGCGACGATCGCACCGCCGACCTCCACTGGTACGGGGGCGCGCTCGGCGAGTTCGAAAGCGCGCGTGCAACCGAAGGCGAGGCCGCCGCCCGCGCGGTCACGGCGGCCGAGTCCGCCGTCGCGCGGCGAGGCCGCGAGCTCGACGCCCACGTGGCGGCGGCAGGGCGGCGGTCGAGGCAGGGGGAGAAGGCGCGGGCGCAGCGGAGGGTCGTGGGGCTGGCGGCCGATGCCGCGAAGAACCGCGCCGAGCGCACGGACGCGCGGGTGCGGGCCATCCACGAGCAGCGCCTGGCCGCCGAGCGCGAGCGCCTCGACCAGGCCCGGGCCGCGCTCCCCCGTGACCGCGCCATCCGGATCGACCTCCCCGCGACCGCGGTGCCCTCGCGTCGACTCGTGGCGGAGGCCGCCGGCCTGGTCACCCGCACCGGCGCGGAGCTCGATGCGCTCGTGCGAGGGCCCGAGCGCATTCACGTTGCAGGAGGCAACGGCGCAGGCAAGACGACGTTGGTCGCGACGCTGCTCGGAGAGATCGCGCCGGCCTCCGGTCGGGCGAGTGTCGCCGTGTCGGCGGGCGTGCTGCGCCAGCGGCTCGATGTCCTCGACCCGTCGCTGTCGGTGATCGACAACGTGAGGCGCCGTGCGCCCGAGGCCAGCCCGCAGGACGTGCGCGACAGCCTGGGACGCTTCCAGTTCCGCGGCGCCTCCGCCGGCGCGCCGGTGAGCACCCTTTCGGGAGGCGAGCGCTTTCGTGCGGCGCTCGCGTGCGTCCTGCTTGCGCGTCCCGCTCCCCAGCTGCTCGTGCTCGACGAGCCGACCAACAGCCTCGACCTCGACTCGCAGGCGCGCCTGCTCGAGGCGCTGGCGGACTTCCAGGGGCACTCCTCGTCATCAGCCACGATCCCGCGTTCGTCGAGGCGCTGCATCCGACACGGCGCTGGACCGTCGCGGCCGAGGGAGGCCCGGTGACGGACGAGCCGCTCGCGTGAGTCCCCAGCCTTCTGGCGTGGACAACGGGCCCGTGCGGGGTGAGCATGACAGGGCGGGACCGCGACCGTGGCCCGGGGCATCGTCCCGCTAGCCTGGCCGCATGCCCGCATTGCTGATTCTTGGAGGCACGGCCTGGGTGGGTCGCGAGACCGCCCGCGAGGCACTCGCGCGGGGGTGGGAGGTCACGTGTCTCGCGCGCGGCGAGTCCGGAGCGGTGGCGGCAGGGGCGCGGCACGTGGTCGCCGACCGCGACAGCCCCGACGCCTACGCCGAGGTCGCGGGGCACGACTGGGACGCCGTGGTCGAGGTGAGCTGGCAGCCGCGCCACGTGCGCGAGGCCGCGCAGGCGCTCGCGGGCCGCGCGGCGCACTGGACCTACGTGTCCTCGGTGGCGGCGTATGCGCCGTCGCGCAGCCTCATCCCGGAGGACGCCCCCTTGCGCGCGCCCGCCGCCCCTGACGAGCGCGTCGACGCGAGCCGCTACGACGCCGCGAAGGTGCGCTGCGAGCTCGACACGCTCGTGGTGCATCCCGCGGCGCTGCTCGTGCGCGCCGGCGTGATCGTGGGACCGGGCGACAACACGGAGCGGTTCCCGTACTGGCCGCGACGCGCGGCGCAGGCCGGTGCCGCGCCCATGCTCGCGCCGGCCGAGCCGGCGCACCCGCTGCAGCTCATCGACGTGCGTGACCTCGTCGCGTGGATGCTGGGCGCGGTCGAGGCGGGGGTGACGGGTGCCGTCAACGCGGTGGGTCCGCAGATCCCGTTCGGGACCATGGTGGCCGCCGCGCGCGAGGCGGCCGGAGCCACCGGCCCCCTCGTCGAGGCGCCAGCCGACTGGCTCGAGGAGCGCGGGGTGCGGCGGTGGAAGGGCGAGGCGTCCCTGCCGCTGTGGGTTCCCGATCGCGGCGAGGAGGCACGTACGGGATATCACTCCGACGAGCGGCTGCTGGCGACCGGGGCGACGCTGCGCCCCCTCGCGGAGACGATGCGCGACGTCCTTGCCGAGGAGATCGCCCTGGGCGTGGAGCGCGGGGGCGTGGCGGGGCTCACGCGCGAGCGCGAGCTCGCGCTGCTGGCGGAGCTGGGCTAGACCCAGAAGCCCTCGTGCACGGTCGCCGCCTCGTCCTCGAGCAGCGGGCCCGTGACCCGAATGTCGCGCCCGCCCGCCGCGAAGACCTCGCGGCACGGCAGCGCGAGCGTGGGGTTCTCGGGGTGCGCGCCGGTGATCGCCAGGAGCCCCGACTCGGACAGCCCGAAGACGACGGCGCCGATCCCCGCCCAGTAGATCGCGCCGGAGCACATCGCGCACGGCTCGGTGCTCGTGACGAGCGTCGCGCCGGCGAGCTCGTCGGCGTCGAGCTGGTTGCTCGCGAGGCGCACCAGGTTGGTCTCGGCATGGCCCGTCGCGTCGCGGTGCGTGGTGACGGTGTTCTCCGCCTCGAGCACGATCCGCCCGCTGGCGTCGACCAGCACGGCGCCGAAGGGATGGTTGCCGTGCTCGCGCGCGGACCGCGCGACGTCGATGGCGCGGCGCAGGTGGGAGAGCGTGGTGGGGTCGGTCATGGCCCCAGGCTACGGCCGCCGTGTGCGGCTGTCGGGCGTGCCGGTCAGACGCGACCGAATCCCTCGGTGTCCTCGGCGAACTCCGCCGCGACGTCCTCGGACACCGTCGCGCGGGTGGCGGCGATCGCGGCCAGGTAGTCGCCCGTGGTGGGGCCTACGCCCGCGGTGGGGCCCGTGCCCGCGCCGCCACCCGCATCGTCCCCGTGCCCGGCAATCCCCGTGCGCACGGCCGCCTCGAGCGCGGCCTGGCTGGCCCTCCGCGCGGCGAACTCGATGTCCGCGGGGGTGAAGCCCTCGCTCGCGTGGACCAGCGCGTCGCTGTCGACGGCCGATGCGGCGGCAGGAGGGATGAAGCGCGTCCAGATCGCGCGGCGAGCCTCGGCGTCGGGGAGGCCGATGGGGATGACGTAGTCGAAGCGGCCGTGGCGCAGGAATGCGCTGTCGAGAGAGCGGATGAAGTTGGTCGCACACACGAGGAGGCGGTCGGGGCGCTCGCGGAACGCGGGGATGATCTTGAGCAGCTCGTTGGTGACGCCCTGCAGCGGAGACGGCGGGTCGCCGCGGCGGTGCGAGGCGATCTCCTCGACCTCGTCGATGAGGACAACCGCGTGCTCGAGCTCCGCGATGCGGTGGAACGTGTCCCTGAGGGCTCCCGCGAGTCCGGCCGGGTCCGCCGCGAGCCGCGACGGGAAGACCTCGACGAAGGACCACTCGAGGCGCGACGCGATGGCCTTCGCGAACGTGGTCTTGCCGGTGCCGGGCGGGCCGAACATGACGACCGCGCGCGGCGGGGCGACCCCATAGCGCTCGGCGAGGGAGGGCTCCGCGAGTGGCAGAACCAGACGCTTCTCGATGAGGTCCTTCTCGCGACGCATGCCCGCGACGCCGTCCCACAGCCCGCGCGGGAGCACGCGGCCGCCCAGTTCGGCGAGCAGTGCCATCTCCGCGCGCTGCACGGGCAGGCGGCGCTCAAGGTAGCGCACCGCCTTCTTCTCCGCGAAGCCCGCGTCGCGGAACGCCTCGAGGTGGGTCTGCGCGGTGGGCACCAGGGCGGACAGGGTGGTGGGTCCGGCATGGGCGACCCGCGTCTCGAGGGCGGCGAGCAGGGCAGGGCCCACGCCCTGGCCGTGCCAGGAATCGTCCACCCCGTGGAACACCACCCAGGCCTGGTTGTGTGCGCGCCTGCCGACGGCCGCGCCCACGATCTGGTCTCCCACGGCGGCGACCACCGCGATGTCCTCCGACGCGGAGGTGAGGACCTCCGCGAGTGCGTAGACCGGCTCGATGCCGGCGGCGCGCGAGCGCTCCCAGAGCCGCACGATCCCCTCGAGGTCGTGGGCGTGGGCGTCTCGGACTCGCCACGTGGACATGGTTGCCTCCCTCGTACGTCGGCGTGCGGGGTGTGATCGAAGATACCCCAGGGGGTATGCGGCGCCTAGGGGTCGTGGTCGCGGGGGTGCAGGTTGTGCGGGAGCGCCGACAGGTTGTGCGGACGCGCTCCCCCGAGGCACGGGGTGTCGGTTGGCTGGGGTCAGGTCGAGCATCGGCCTGCCAATGGAGTCAGGCCAGGGCCGTCGCGCCCCCGATCGTGAGTGTGCGCCAACGGAGGCGCACGCCGTGGAAGGAACAATCTGATGGAGACCACCGCGGCCCACCGCCGCACCCTTGCCCGCCGCGCCACGTGGCTTGCGACCCTGTCGCTCGCCTCCGCCCTTGTCGGAGCGGGCGCGGCGTCGGCCGAGCCCGTACCCTCGCCCCTGGGCGCGACCGTCACCAAGACCGACACCGCCCCGACGGGATACGAGGTCACGTTCCGCGTGGAGTCCGACTCCGCACACGTGTACCTGCTCGGCGACACCTACTTCACTCAGCCCGACATGCTGGGCGGGGCGGAGACCTTCTTCAGCCACGAGGGTCGCACCGGCGACGAGTGGCGCGAGGGCGACATCTCGCATCCGCTCTTCACCAACGTGCCCGCCGAGCTCACGGAGGTGTCCGAGGGGCTCTTCGAGATCACGATGGCGCTGCCGGCGGGCGCCTTCAGCTACGGGTTCGCGCACACCGACGAGCCGTGCACGATGGGCTTCTCGTGCGCCGCGACGCCCGACCCCACCAACCCTCCGGTCTTCGCTGACGCGACCGGGGCATCGTCCCAGGCGCTGTCCCAGGTCTTCGTCCCCTCTCACCCCTCGTTCCCGACCTACGACGCCGACGCCCAGGGTCACCCCGTCGACGGCACCCTGGAACACGTGCTGTTCACCGACGCGGGGGAGATCTCGCCCGCGGGCGACAACCAGCTGGGCGTGTACCTGCCTCCCGGATACGACCCCGAGCGGGCCGAGCCCTATCAGCTGCTCGTGCTCTCGCACGGCGCATACGACAACGAGACGTCGTGGTTCAGCCAGGGGCGCGCGGCGAACATCGTCGAGCACGCGATCGACACCGGCGCGATCGAGGACACCGTGGTGGTGACCACCAACTTCTACAACTTCGACTCCGGCTCGACGGAGGAGGGCACTACCCTCTATGCCGCCTACGCCGAGGCGCTGCGCACCGTGGTATTGCCGATGGTCGAGGACGCGTATCACGTGTCGACCGAGCGGGCCGATCGCGCCTTCGGCGGACTGTCGATGGGCGGCGGCATCTCGACGCACCTGCTTCAGCATGATGCCGACCTGTTCGGCTACTTCGGGATCTGGTCGGGGGCACAACTGGGCCTGGGCGACATCTCGGCCGACGAGCTGGCCAACCTCGACAGCGCGCTCGGCATTCACGTGGGCGCGGGCGAGCAGGACTACCTCGCGGGGATCGGCGAGGGCTCCGCGCAGCGCGCGCTCGCGTATCGCCAACTCGGGCTGCGCGTCGACGAGCACTCGATGGACGGCGGACACACCTTCCAGGTGTGGCGCACGATGCTCCACGACTACCTCGAGAACGTGGCCTTCGCGGACGTTCCCGCGCATGAGCCCGCGACGCTCCTCACCGACATCTCGCCGGTGATCGACGATGCACGCCACACCGAGTTCTTTACCGAGATCTCGTGGCTCGCGGAGCAGGGGATCACTCGTGGGTGGGAGACCGACGGCGGCCGGGAGTTCCGTCCGCTGGGCACGATCACGCGTGACGCCATGGCCGCGTTCCTCTACCGGCTCGCGGGGTCGCCCGAGTGGGAGGCTCCCGCGGCCTCTCCCTTCATCGACGTGACGCCGTCGACCACCGAGTTCTACGCCGAGATCACGTGGCTCGCGGATCAGCAGATCACGCTCGGGTGGGAGACTGCGGCGGGTCAGGAGTATCGGCCGCTCGCGCCCATCACCCGGGACGCAATCGCGGCGTTCCTCTACCGGTTCGCCGCACCGGCGGGGTACGAGGCCCCCGCCGAGTCCGCGTTCGTGGACGTCGCGCCGGGTTCGACGGAGTTCTACACGGAGATCGCGTGGCTCGCCGAGTCGGGTATCTCGACGGGGTGGGTCGAGGGTGACGCCGCGGAATTCCGGCCGCGCTCCGCGACCACGCGTGACGCGATGGCGGCCTTCCTGTTCCGCCTGACCGGCCTCGCCGGCTAGGTCGACGGAGGGCTCAGGGATGGCGGGCGCTCGCGCTCGCCATCCCTAGCCAGTCGTGCGGCACGCCGTCGAAGCACCAGCCCAGCTTCGGCGCGCCGGCGCTGATCCACAGCGCGGGGACGCGCTTGTCGCCGCGCGTCGAGCCGTCGAGCATGAAGCAGTGATTCTTCGCCAGGACCGCGGGGTCGAGCGCGAGCACCGAGAGGCCCTCGTCGATCGTGAGCGGGGTGCGCCCGGCGGCGGCGATCGGCTCGCGCGTGTCGCGGGGTGCGACTCCGCGGTAGCGGTCGCCCCGGTCGAACCCCTCGAGGAGATACAGCGGGCCGGAGGGCACGGCGAGTTCGGGCCGAGGGTCGTAGGGCGCGAGGCCTGCGCGGGCATCGGAGAAGTGATTCTTGTCGAGAATCCCCTGCTTGGTGCCGTCGCTCAAGCGCAGCAGCGGCACTCGCTCCTCCGGATCGATGAGCTCACGCGTCACTACCAGGGTGACGTCCTCGCGCGTCTCAGCGGCGTCGGTCAACGGCTCGGCGAGCGCGCGGAACCGCGCGTCGGTAAGCCCCGCGAGGCGCGGATACCCCAGCGCGACATAGCGGTCGACCTGCCAGCGGATGTCCGTCATGGTGCCCCCTCGTCGAATGCCCGTGAGGTCTCAACGCGCGGCGGCCCGCCTTTGTCGCTCCGGGAGCCACCCGCGTCGCGCGAGGGGTTGCGGGAGAGCGCGCGGGGGCGTAACGTGCAACCACATGGTTGTAGATGAACTCGCTCAGGCCGACGTGGATCGCATCTTCCACGCGCTGGCAGACGCGACCCGGCGCGACATTGTCCGTCGGACGCTCTCCGTCGAGTCCTCTGTCAGCGAGCTGGCCAGGGCCTACGACATGTCCTTCGCCGCGGTGCAGAAGCACGTGGCAGTCCTGGAGGGAGCCGGTCTGGTGACCAAGCACTCCCGCGGACGCGAGCGCATGGTGAGGGGCAACGCCGCCCAGATCGCCCGTGCCCGCGCCCTGCTCACTCAACTCGAGGACCTGTGGAGGGCCCGGTTCAGCCGGCTCGACGAGGTCCTCGCCGATCCGCCGCCCCCGCCGCGTCCCTGACAGTCCCCAAGGAGTGCCCATGCCTCTCACGACCGTCGCCTCCGACCCGGAGGCCCTCACCATCACCGTCGTCGGCGAATACGCCGTCCCCGTCGAGCGGCTCTTCCAGGCCTATCTCGATCCGCGTCAGCTCGAGCGCTTCTGGGGCCCCGAGGAATGGCCGGCCACCTTCACCAGGCACGACGCCGCCCCTGGCGGTCGCTCCGAGTACGCCATGACCGGGCCCGACGGCGAGACGTCGCGCGGCTACTGGCGGTGGATCTCCGTCGATGCCCCTCGCTCCTTCGAGGTCGAGGACGGCTTCGCCAACGCGGACGGCTCGGACAACACCGACCTCCCCGCCATGCGCATGGTCTACACGTTCGAGCCGACCCCCGACGGCTCGCGCTTCACGTCGGTCACCTACTTCGACTCGATCGAGTCCCTGCAGACCGTGGTCGACATGGGGATGGAGGAGGGGCTGCGCTCGGCGATGTCGCAGATGGACGCGGTGCTCGCGGACCTCGAGTCCTTCGCCGCTGGCCGCGCGACGCAGGCGCAGCTGCTCTCCGACACCCAGGTGCGCGTCTCGCGCGTCATCCGCGGCACGGTCGAGCAGGTGTGGCGCGCCCACCACGAGCCCGCGCTCATGCAGCGCTGGCTCCTGGGACCCGAGGGCTGGGAGATGACCACTGCCGATGTCGCGTCCGCCGTGGGCGACTCGTACACGAACCGCTGGGCGCCCGTCGCGGGAGGGCCGGCGGATGGCGCCGAGGCCTTCGGCTTCGAGGGCGAGCTCCTCGCCTCCGACCCGCCGTACCGCGAGGTCACCTCCGAGCGCATGATCGGGATGCCCGGGCCGGGCACCACCAACGAGCTCACTCTCACGCCCGTCGCGGGCGGGACGCTGATGAGCCTGGTCATCACCTATCCCGACAAGGACCTGCGCGACATGATCCTGGCCACCGGCATGACGGACGGCATGGAGTCCAGCTACCTGCGCCTCGAGTCCGTGTTGGCGGCCGCGTGAGCGAGCACCGCGTCCCGGCTCCGCATCTGGAGCCGGGACGCAAGCTCGCCGGTCCGGTGTCCTACTTCCCGAGCATCGAGCGCACGTACGGCCGCCCGATGCAGGAGTGGCTGGACCTCGCCGCGGCGCGTCTCGACGCGGGAGACACCCACATGCAGGCGGTCGCCCACCTCAAGGACGAGCACGGCATGGGTCATGGGCACGCGAACGCCGTGGTCCACTACGTCAAGCAACGTCTCTAGCGGTTGCGCGCTCGCCTCACCGGCGCACACTGGGAGTCATGGATGCCGCAACGTCGCTCGATCCCGCCCACGAGGGCCGCGTACTCGTGATCGACGGGCGGGACGTGTTGCGATTCGAGCGCGACCTTACCGCGCCGCCCACACGCGTGTGGAGCGCGCTCACCTCGCCGGAGGACACCGGGCGGTGGTCGTACCGCGCGACCTTCGAGGGGCGGGCGGGCGGGCGGCACGGTGACGTTCGACTACGGCGAGGCTGGCACGGCGACGGGGGTCGTGACGGCCTGGGAGGAACCCGTCGCCCTCGCGTACGAGTGGGGAGAGGGGACGATGCCGTGGCGGGTACGGATGACCCTCGCCCCCGCGGGGGACGGCACGCGGCTGACCTTCGATCACCTCGCACCTGACCCGCACCATCCGGACTACGCCGCCGGGTGGCACTGGCACCTCGATCGCCTTGCTCAGGTCATCGCGGGCGACGAGCCGGCACGCGTCGACTCGGACGCCCACTTCGAGGAGCTGCAGCGGCTCTACGCGCGCGCCGAGGGCTGACGCGGGAACGTCAGCGTCACCGTCGTGCCCCGGCCCTGTGCGGAGTCGACGTCGAGCGTTCCCCCGTGGACCGACACGATCGCCGCGGTGATCGCAAGTCCGAGCCCCGCCCCACCCGTGGCGCGGGTGCGCGAGTGGTCGCCGCGCACGAACCTCTCGGTCGCGCGCGCCGCCATCTCGGGCGACATCCCCGGGCCGTCGTCGCTCACCGCGATCCTGGCCACGGCATCGTCCCCGCTGACGGCGACCCTGACGGCCGAGCCGCCGTGGACGGCCGCATTGGTCACGACGTTGATGACCGCCTGCCGCAGGCGGTCGGGGTCGCCCATGACGATGATGGGCGCGGCGGCGTCGAGCGCAAAGCTCACGCCCTCGCGCGCCGCGGTCGCGTCGCCGAGGACCTCGGCGCACAACGCGCTGAGGTCCACCTCGATCGGCGACATCTGCGGCTCGGCGTCGTACTTCGCGAGCTCGAGCAGGTCCTCGACCAGGCGGCGCATGCGGCCAGCCTCCGCCTCGGTACGACGCCATGCGTCCGCGATGTCCTCGTCACGCGTGAGCGCGCCGCGCCGATACAGCTCGGCGTAGCCGAGCACCGTGGTGAGCGGCGTGCGCAGCTCGTGCGAGGCATCGGCGACGAACTCACGGAGGCGCGCCTCGGAGCGCTCGCGTTCCTCGAGGGCGTCCGTGAGCGTCGAGATCATGGTGTTGAGCGAGGTCGCGAGCGCCGCGGACTCCGAGCCGCGGCCCGCGCCCTCGAGGCGCACGTCGAGGTCGCCGCCCGCGATGCGGGCCGAGGCGTCGACCATGCGGCGCATCGGCGTGATGCCCAGCCTGATCACCCAGCCGCCCACCGCCGCGAGACCGCCGATCACGATCACGAGCCCGACGGCCTCGATCAGCATGAGGCGCTGCGTCGTGGCCTCCACGGAGTCGAGCGAGAGGGCGGTGATGTCCGTACCGAAACTCGTGGCCTTCGCGAGGACGCGGTAGCCGGGGCCCTCGCCGTCCGACGCCGGCACCGTGAGGAAGACCGAGCCGGACGTGGGCAGGTCGCCGGCCGTGAGCACGGGGACCGTGCCATCCGCGCCGTCGACATTCGGGGAGAAGAACACCTGCAGCGAGCCCGACGAGTCGACGACCCCGCGCAGCACGTCCGAGGGGCGCGAGACGTCGGGGTCCGTGTCGCCGTCGCTGAGCCGGGGCTCGTGGCGCGTCGTGTCGACGGGGCCCGAGGAGGACGCGAGGCGCTCGTCGAGCTGTTCGACCAGGTATGAGTGCGTCACCGCGGTGACGAACGCGGCCACCATGATGACCGCGGCGGCGATGCCCGCCAGCCCCACCATGAGTCGTGCCCGCAGACTGAGTCCCTCGGGTCGGGTCACGGCAGCCTCAGCGTGTAGCCCACGCCGCGGATGGTGTGGATGAGCTTCGGCTCGGTGGCGTCGACCTTGCGGCGCACGTAGCCGATGTAGGTCTCGACCACGCCGGGGTCGTCATCGCGCGAGTATCCCCACACGCCCTCGAGCAGCTGGCCGCGCGAGAGCACCCGCCCGGTGTGCTGCATGAGGTGGCGCAGGAGGTTGTATTCGGTGGGGGACAGCTGAATCTCCTCGCCGCCGCGCGTGACACGGTGCGCGACATCGTCGAGTTCCAGATCCGCGACGCGGTAGACGTCCGAGGCGCTGGGGGCGCGCTCGACGCGACGCGACACGGCCTCGACGCGTGCCACGAGCTCGTCGAGGTTGAACGGCTTCTGGAGGTAGTCGTCGCCCCCGATCGTGAGCCCCTCGACCTTGTCCTTGGCGCTGTCACGCGCGGTGAGGAAGATGATGGGGGTGCGATCCCCCGACTCGCGCAGGCGCCGGCACACGGCGAAGCCGTCGAGACCGGGCATCATGACGTCGAGCACGATGAGGTCGGGGCGCGTCTCGCGCACCGCGCGCAGCCCCTCGTGGCCGTCGGTGGCCTCGGAGACCGAGTACCCCTCGTAGCGCAGGGCGGCGCAGAGCATGGTGCGGAGGTTGTCCTCGTCATCGACAACCAGGATTCGGCGTTCGGGCATGACCCCAGTATCGCGGGCCATCCTCACGATTTGCTGGGAGCGCACGGAGAGCACGCTCGGGGCGGCATCTTCGGGAGGTGCGCGGTGGCGGCGCGAGCTGACCTCGAGGGACGAGGCTCCGATCCCAGGTGACTCCACTTCTGCTCCCAGCCCTCTCACAGCCGGCGCGGGTTACATCGAGGTGAACAAGCGGCCCGGCGGTCTCGCCCGGCGCCCCCGAAATCGAGAGGTGCCCATGCCCGTCTATGCCTTCATCGCCGCCGACCTGGTCGCGATCGCCATCCTTGTGTTCGGCCTCTACTTCCCCCGCCACCGCCGTCGCGACATGATCGTGGCGCTGCTGTCGATCAACGTGGGCGTCATGGGCGTCACGTATGCGATGACCAACGCGGAGATCTCGCTCGGCTTCGGTCTGGGGATCTTCGCGGTGCTGTCGATCATCCGCCTGCGCTCGACCGAGATGGACCATGCGGAGATCGCGTACTACTTCACCGCGATCGCGCTGGGCCTGCTGGGCGGCTTCCCCGCGATCAGCCCGTCGGTGAGCCTCACGCTCATGGCCGTGCTGCTCGCCGTGATCCTCGTGGGCGATCACCCTTCCCTGTTCCGCCGCACGCGTCACCAGCAGATGGTGCTCGACCGCGCCCTTCCCCTCGAGGAGGAGGCGCGCCGCCACCTCGCGGCCTTGCTCGGCGCGGAGATTCACCGCGTCACGCTGCGCAAGGTCGACATGGTCGAGGAGACCACGCTGGTGGACGTCCGCTACTCGCTCGTCGCCCCCGCGCGCTCGGGGGACGATGCCGGGCACGTCACCGCGCACGCTCCCACGGTCGAGACGGTCCCCGTGCCGATGCGCACCACGGCGCCCGTGACCGTTGCCCCCGCAGCCGAGGCCTCGCGATGACCGCCTGGGAGGAGCGCCTCGCCGACCTTCCCTCGGTGGCCCTCGCTCAGCTCGAATCCGAGGCCGCGCTGCTCACGCGCGTGGACCGCAAGTACATCGTCGCCCCCGCGGTGTGGGCGGACGTCATGGCCGCCATACCGGCGATGCGCGCGCTCGAGATCGACGGCGCCCGCGACTTCGGCTACTCGTCGATCTACTTCGACACCCCCGAGCTCGAGTCGTATGCCGCCGCGGCCCACCGTCGCCCCTCGCGCTACAAGGTGCGCATCCGCGAGTACCTCGACACGGGAGGCCGCTCGATCGAGGTCAAGCTGCGCTCGGCCAAGGGCGAGACCGTCAAGCACCGCGAGTGGCTCCCCGAGGGGCGGCGCGCGACCGGCGGCTCGACGGCCCCGCCAGGGAGTTTGTCGCGGGCTTCCCGCAGGTCGCTCCCGCGGTCGACCGCCTCGAGGCGGTGCTCGCGACGCACTACCGACGCTCCACGCTGGTGCTCGACGGCTCGCGCGTGACCATCGATCGTGACGTCACCGCGATCGACACGGACGGCGCGCACCTGCACTTCGGCGACGCGATCATCGTCGAAACCAAGACCGCCCGCCGCGCGGGCGACGTCGACCGCGCCCTGTGGGCACGTGGCGTGCGACCCGCGCGGGTGTCCAAGTACTGCACGTCGCTCGCGGCGCTCCAGCGTGAGCTCCCCGCGAACCGGTGGGCGCGCACGATGCGCCGCCACCTCTCCCCGACCCCCGCCCCGGCGGCTTAAGAAAGGCCCTGTCATGCGCAAGCCCACCCTCCTGTTCGCCGGCCTCCTCACCGGCACGCTGTTTTTGGCCGGCTGCACCTCCGCCGAGCCCACCGAGGTCACGGCCACCGGCTCGGACGAGGCCGTGGTCTCGACGGACACGACCGACTCCGGCGACACCGCCACGACCGTCGCCGCGTCGACCGACGTCCTGACCGAGGTCACGTATGCCGAGCTGGGCGTCAAGGAGGTCGATCTCGCCGTCGACGAATCCGCCGCCGTCGACATCACGCTGTCGGACTCGGGCTCCACGGGCGGCGATGGGGTGACCGTCGACGGGTCGACCGTCACCATCACCGCGGGCGGCGTCTATCGGCTCTCGGGCACCCTCTCCGAGGGGCGCGTGGTGGTCGCGACCGCCGACGAGGACGTCACGCTGATTCTCGACGGAGTCGACATCACGTCGCCCGACACCGCCGCGCTGGACATCGAGGGCGCCGACGAGGCGATCGTGTGGCTCGCCGCCGGGTCGACGAACACGCTCTCCGATGCGGCCGACGCGACCGTGGCCACGGAGGACGCCGAGGACTCCGCGTCGACGGACACCCCGAACGCGACGCTGTACTCGACCGCGAACCTCTGGATCGCGGGCGACGGAGCGCTCGTGGTCAACGGCGTGGCCGCGGACGGCATCACGTCGAAGGACGGCCTGGTCATCGCCGGAGGTGACCTCACCGTCACCGCCGCGGACGACGGCATTCGAGGCAAGGACCACCTGGTGATCTCGGCAGGGGCCGTCACCGTCGAGGCGGGCGGCGACGGGCTGCGCTCCGACAACGAGGACGTGGCCAACGAGGATGGCGAGGCGCTGGGCGTCGTGTGGATCGACGGCGGCACGATCGACGTGACCGCCGGGGTCGACGCGATCGACGCGTATCGCCAGGTCGCGATCGAGGGCGGCGCGCTCGCTCTCGCCGCCGAGGACGATGGCATCACCACCGAGGGTGTCCTGCACGTGTCGGACGGCACGGTGGACATCTCGGCGTCCTACGAGGGCCTCGAGGGAGGAGTGATCCGCCTCACGGGAGGTGAGGGGAGCATCGTCGCGAGCGACGACGGCATCAACGTCAATGGCGGCACGGACGCCGCGGCGGGAGCCGGCGGAGGAACGATGCCCGGCGGTGGCACGCGGCCCGGCCGCACCCAGGACGATGCGGCCACCGGGGACGCGGCCGCCGACAGCACGACGACAGACGGTGCGGCCACGAGTGACGCGGCCACCGTCGCGACGACAGACGGCGCCACCGACGCCACCACCGTCGCGATGGGACCAGGAGGAGGCATGGAGCAGGCCGCGGAGGGACGCTACCTCGAGATCACCGGCGGCACGTGGGTGATCGACGCCGACGGCGACGGGCTCGACTCGAACGGCACCGCGACCATGACGGGCGGCACGGTGGTGGTGAGTGGTCCGACCAACAACGGCAACGGCGCAATCGACGTCAACGGCACATTCGAGATCACGGGCGGCTCGCTCGTGGCGGCAGGCTCGGCCGGGATGCTGGTGTCGCCCACCGCGACCGGCGACCAGGGAGTGCTCACCGTGAGCTTCGCCTCCGCGATCGCCGAGGGCACCGTGATCACGGTCTCGGACTCGGATGGCGACCACGTTGCGTCCTTCACGACCTCGAAGATCTCTCAGGCGGTCGTGTTGTCCGTCCCCGGCCTGGTGTCGGGCGAGGAGTACACGATCAGCACGGGCGCAAGCGTCGACGGCGAGGAGGTGAGCGGACTCGTCGTGGGAGGCAGCGCGACCGGCGGCGACGAGCTCGGCTCGCTCGCGGCCGACTGAGCGGAGGAGGCCGTTCCCGGCCAACTCCCGTCCCCGTCTCAGCCGGTTCTCAGGGAGCGTCGGTTGACTATGAGGTGCGTCGCCCGGTCCACGAGCCCCCGGGCCGGGCGACGCTCCTCCGTTCGATCGTGGTCCTGCCGCCACGTCGACCGCACGAGCGAGGCCCCCGGTGTCTGCCAACACCGGGGGCCTCGCGGCGTCTCACGCGCCGCGCAGGAGCGCCGCGAAGGCCTCCGCGGCGGGCGCGGGCTCTCGCGGCAGGGCGAGGAAGATCTCCCGATACGTGGGTGGCTGCGTGGGAATCGCGACGATGCCGGGGATCGCCGGGCTCGCGTCGAGGGCCAGGCGCGTGAGCAGCGCCACGCCCAGCCCCTCCGCGATGAGCCGCTGCGCCGCGATGTAGTCCTCGGTGACGAAGGCGATGTGGGGGACGAAGCCCGAGTCGGCGGCGTGCGCGACGAGGTGCGTGCGGCATCGGGCGCATCCCGAGATCCACCGCTCGTGGGCGAGGGCGCCCAGGTCGAGGCGCGTGCGACCCGCGAGCGGATGAGAATCCGGCAGGATCGCGAAGTACTCGTCCTGGCCCAGCGGGGTCAGCGGGAGGTCGTCGGGCGTGGGTGTCGCGGAGTCGGCGAAGCCGATCACGAGGTCAGCCCTCCCGTCCCTGAGCAGCGCGAGGGCCTCGTCGGTCTCGGTCTCCTCGAGGCCGATCTCGACGCCCGGATAGGTCGCGGCGAACTGTGCGAGCGGTCGCGGCAGGGTGGTGGCGCAGTACGAGGTGAAGGCCGCGATGCGAAGGCGACCCACGCGCAGGTCCGCGTGGCGGTGGAGGCATCGCTCGGCGTCCTCGAGGCTCGCGGCGATCGCGTCCGCATGCTGAAGCAGGGCCTCGCCCGCGGGGGTCAGGCGTGTGACGCGTCCCGCGCGGGCGGTCAGGGGCACGCCGGCGCGCCGCTCGAGCGCCCGCAGATGATGGGCGACGGTCGGCTCGCTCAGCGTCAGCGAGCGCGCGGCGGCCGCCTTCGAGCCGTGGCGCGCGACCTCGCGAAGGATGAGCAGCCGCTCGACGTCGATCATGACACCATCATCGCATCGAGGTCTCCACCCACAAAGGCCCGTCTTGTGGAGGTGTGCGAGGCGGCCCGAGCATGGAGGCATGCTTGCGATCGCCTCCGCCTTCACCCGCGTGCCGGGCTACCTCGACACCGCGTCCTACGGGTTGCCTTCCCGCGCGGCGGCCCGCGCGGTCCGCGACGCGGTGCGCGCGTGGCAGGCCGGAACGCTCGACCCCGCCGCGTTCGACCCCGCGGTGGAGCGCATGCGTGCGGCGTTCGGGACGCTCGTCGGCGCGGCCGCGGATGATGTGACGCTCGCCGGTTCGACGTCTCAGGTCGTGGGCATGGTGGCTGCCTCGCTTCCCGACGGCGCGCGCGTCGCGATTGCCGAGGGCGACTTCGCCTCGGTGTGCTTCCCGTTCCTTGCGGACCCGCGCCTGCGGGTCGACGTGGTGCCGCTCGACGGGATCGTGGCGGCGGCTGCCACGGCCGACCTCGTGGCGGTGAGCGCCGTGCAGTCGTCCGACGGCCGGGTCGCGAATCTCGACGCGCTGGCCACTGCGGCGCGCGTGTCGGGCGCGAAGACGCTCGTGGACGCGAGTCACGCCGCGGGATGGATGGAGCTGTCTGCCAGGGACTTCGATGTGGTGGTCGCGAGCGCCTACAAGTGGCTCGCCGCTCCGCGCGGGATCGCGCTCGCGGCGGTGCGACCCGACGCCGCCTGGGTGCGTCCCGTGAACGCGGGCTGGTACGGAGCGGACCGGCCGTGGGACTCGCTGTACGGGCCGCGCATGCAGCTCAGCGCGACCGCGCGCCGCCTCGACACGTCGCCGCCGTGGCAGCTGGTCGAGGCGGGCGCGATCTCCCTCGAGCTCCTCGCGAGCCAGGCGGTCGCGGAGATCGGGGCGCATAGCGTGGGCCTCGCGACGCGTTCCGCGAGCGCATCGGGATGCCACGCGGCGCCTCGCCGATCGTCGCGGTCGAGGGTGTCGACGCGGACGCCCTGGCGGGAGCCGGGATTCGCGCCTCGTCACGCGGCGGTCGCGCGCGCTTCGCCTTCCACGTCGCGAACGACGAGCGCGACGTCGACCTGGTCGTCCACGCGGTGCGCGCCAAGGCCCGTGCGGCGGCGTGAGGCGTCACCGCACCACGGCGAGAGGGAGGCCGGGCCCTAGCCCGCGAGCTCGGCGCCGAGCTCCTTCGAGCGCGACACGGCGGCGTTGGCGCCCGCCGAAATCACGCCCTGCAGGCCCGCGTGGGTCATCGCGTCGAGCGCCGCGAGCGTGGTGCCTCCGGGCGAACTCACCCGACGTCGCAGCTCCTGCGGCGTGTCTCCCGACTCGGCGAGCAGCTGCGCCGCCCCCGTGAAGGTCTGCTGTGCAAGCGTGCTCGCGAGCTCGCGATCGAGGCCCTGCATCACGCCTGCCTCGGTCAGCGCCTCGACCACCGCGAAGAAGTAGGCCGGGGCCGACCCGGCGACGGCGATCACCGCGTCGATGTTCTCCTCGGGAACCCTCACCACGAGGCCGGTCGCCTGGAGCATCGTCTCGACGAGCGCGAGGTGATCGTCGGTGGCCGCCGCACCGGCGGACACCGAGGTCGCGCCGCGACCCACGACCGCGGGGGTATTGGGCATGACGCGCACGACGGGCGTGCCCGCGGGCAGGTGGCGCTCGTAGAAGGACGACGGCAGCGCCGCGGCGACCGTCACGACGAGCGTGCCGGGGGTGACGGCGGCGGAGATCTCGTCGAGGACCTCCGCCATCTGCTGTGGCTTGACGGCCAGGAGCACCACTCCCGCGCCGGCCGCCGCCTCGGCGGCGGCGCCCGCGGTCGCGACCTCGTGCGCGTCCGCGAGGGTCGCGAGGCGCTCCGCGTTGCGGTCGACGACCGTGATCGACGAGCCCGGCCACCCCGCGACACGCATCGCGGAGACGAGGGTTTCGCCCATCACTCCGCCGCCAATCACGGCGACGGAAGGGTGCTCGGACAGGGGGAGGCTGGCGTGCTCATGGTTCCAACCTAGCGCGGCCTCCCGACGCGGGCCCGGCGGGTGGGGGCGTCACGCCGTCCGGCGCCGCAGCGTCACCACCCCGAGCGCGAGGGCGCCCGCGATGAAGGCCGCCAGGATGGCCACCTCGGGCCAGATGCCCGCGGTATCTCCTGCGACCAGGTCGTTGATCGCGTCGATCGAGTAGCTCATGGGCAGGGCGTTGGAGATGAGCTCGAGCGCGCGCGGCATCTCCTCGCGCGGCATGAAGAGCCCCGGGATGAGGAGCTGGGGCAGCAGCACCGCTGGCATCATCTGCACGGCCTGGAACTCGGTGCGCGCGAGCGACGAGGCCGCGAGGCCGAGCGCGGTGCCCAGCAGCGCATCGAGCACGATGACGAGCACGAGCGCGCTCGTGGCGCCCGCGATCTCAAGGTCGAGCGCGTACACCGTGAAGACGACCAACAGCGTGCCCTGGACGATCGCGACGAGTCCGAAGGCGCTCGCGTATCCGAGCACGACATCGCTGCGGCGCAGCGGCGAGGCCATGAGACGCTCCATCGTGCCGGACGTGCGCTCCCGCAGCGTGGATACCGACGTGATGATGAACATGAGGATCATGGGAAACAGCCCCATGAGGCGCGCGCCGAGCGGGTCGAAAAGCGGCTGGCCGGTCGCGGGATCCGGAGTGTCGCCGAACATCCACCACAGCAGCGTGAGCAGGAGCATCGGCACGACGATCAGCAGCGCGACGGTGCGGTGGTCGCGGCGCAGTTGCTGCAGGATGCGGCGCGCGGTGGTCGCGGTGAGCCGGGGGTTCACGACGCCCTCCGGGTGGCGAGGGCGAGGAAGGCCGCCTCGGCATCGTCCGTTCCCGTGCTCGCGAGGATGTGGGCGAGCGTGCCGTCCGCGAGGATTTTCCCGTCCCTGATGAAGACCAGCCGGTCGCAGCGCACGGCCTCGTCCATGACGTGGCTCGACACCAGGATGGTGGTGCCCGCGTGCGCGAATCGCCTCAACAGCGCCCACAGCTCGTTGCGGATCGCGGGATCGAGCCCCACGGTCGGCTCGTCGAGGATGAGAACCTCGGGGCGTCCCACGAGGGCCGCGGCGAGCGAGGCGCGTGTGAGCTGGCCCCCGGACAGCGTGCCCGCGAGTTGGTCGGTCTGATCCGCGAGGCCCACCGCGTGGATCGTGTGGGTGACCGTCTCAGGCGGCGCGTCGACGAGCGACGCGAAGTACGCGACGTTCTCGCGCACCGTGAGGTCGGGATAGATCGATGGCGCCTGGGTCACGTAGCCGACGAGCGCGCGGACCGGGGCGCTGCCCGCCGCGTGGCCCGCGACGGTCACGGTGCCGCCCTGCGTGATCTGCGCGCCCACGATCGCGCGGATCAGCGTGGACTTGCCGGCGCCCGAGGGCCCCAGCAGGCCGACGATCGACCCACGGGGGATCTCGAGGCTGAGGTCGTGAAGGACTTCCCTGCCGCCGCGCACCACGCGCAGGCGGTCGACCACGATGACGGGCGCCTCGGCGCTCTTATTCTCCATTTGATGAATCATGCGCCCGGCCGGGCGCGCTGTCAACCGGAGAGGTCCCCGTCGAGGTAGCGCTGGAGCGTGGGGGCGTACAGGGCGGAGAGCGTGTCGCGGCTCGCGGTGGCCAGCGGCGGCACCTCGAGCACGTAGCGTCCGAGTGCGAGTCCGGTGAGCTGTGTCGCGCACGCCGCGGCGCGCTCGGGTGCGCGGTCCTCGCGCACGAGCCGCAGGACCAGGTCTCGCATCATGACCCCCGCCATGGCCGCGCCCACCTCATGGGTCGACACCGCCGACGCGAGGACCGCGCGCATGCGCGCGCCCGTGACGGGGTCCTCCCACAGGTCGAGGGCGAGCCGGAGCAGGCCGTCGCCCAGGCGTTCTCGGGGAAGCGCGAGGAGCGCGACCACGCGCTCGTCATTCTCGGCGAGCGGCCTCATCACCTCGACGAAGAGGTCCGACTTGGCGGGGAAGTAGTGGCGCACGAGGGCGGGGTCGACGCCCGCGGTGCGGGCGATCTCGCGCACGGACGATGCCGCGTAGCCCTTCTCTCCGAAGACCCGGGTGGCGGCGGCCACGATGTCTCCGCGCGTGTCTGAGTCACCTCCGCGCGGACCGCGGCTGCGCGCCCTCTCCTGCGGGGTCATAGGCCGAGCGCGGCGACCAGCGCGAGCGCGGCATCGGACGGGCCGACCGCCTCGAAGTAGGCGGCGTCGTGCGTCCACATCACGCGCGTCTGGCCGTCTCCCGTGCGCTCGGCGCGCTCGCCCACGACCGTGCCCGCGACGACCGCCTCGGCGAGCTCGGCGTCCGGGCCGGCCTCACGGACCAGGGCGTCGTGAGCGTCGGCGGCGTGATAGAGCTGGCGCGCCTCGAGCGTGACCTCCGAGGCTCCGTCGCTGTACGTGAGCGTGTGGTGTTCCGCGACGCGGCCGGGCAGGGCATCGTCAAGCAGCGGATCGTTGGTCACGACCGCCACGAGGGCCCATGTGCCGGCCGTGGTCGGCAGCGCCGCAAGGAACGCGGTCGGGTCCTCGGGGGTGATGGGCTCGACCGCCGTGCCGGCGGGCGCCGAGATGACGCGCTGTTCCGGCAGCGTGATCGCCTCGGGGCGCAGCACCCCCACCACAGCGCGGTCGCGATCCCTCCCAGGATCAGCAGCCCGATGACGATGAGCGGCCACGCGCGTCCTGGCCTGCGTCCGGGGACGGGTCCCTCGCCGCGCCCGCCGGAGCCGGAGTCGCCGCCAGCGGCCTGCGTCGTCGGCTCGTCGGGCGGGGGGACGATGCCGCGGTCGCCCGGCGCGAGGGCGACGCCGCCGGCGATGCCGCGGGGGCATCGTCCGTTCCCCCCATCACCGGGGCGAACGCGGTGGGCACGACGCGCGGGCGGTACAGCGGCGCGTCCCCGCTCGGCAGGCGCGTGATGGTCGGGGCCTCGGCGGCCGGTCGGGCGGTGGCGAACGTGGGCACAAAGGCGGGTGCGTCGTCCTCGAGAGCGAAACCAAGATGCGCGGCCGTGGCCAGATCTGACGCGTCTCTTGACGCGACGCGTGGCACGCCGCCGAGCGGAGTGGGGGCGCCTGCCGCCGACAGCGCCGCGTTGGTCGCCGCCGCCGCGCCCAGCCGGTCGAACGGGCGCAGGGGTGCGCTCGGGGTCGCGGGGGCCGCATCGTGGGAGGCGGCCTCGAAGGGCGAGCGTGGCTCGGGCAGCACCTCGTGTGCGGGGGGACCGGGGTTGGGGGCGGTGAGGTCGTCGTCCACGTCGATCTCGATGGGCTCGGGTCGCGGCTCGGCCCGGTGTGCGCGCGGCGCCGCCGGCTTGGAGGGCGCCACCGCCTCGCGGGGCGCGCCCAGGGAGGGAGAGTGCTCGGATGTCGCGTCGCCCGCTTGCTCGGCCGTCATGGGGTCAGCCTAGGGGCGGCGTCCGACGGCGGTGTCTGACCACGCCGGTAGCGTGAGCGCATGGCCGCCACCACCCGCAAGACATCGCCCGGATACCGCTGCACCGAGTGCGGCTGGACCGCGGTGAAGTGGGTCGGTCGGTGCGGCGAGTGCCAGGCATGGGGGACCGTGATGGAGGCGGGCGCGGCCCCCGCGGGTCCCGCGACCAAGGCGACCTCGGTCACCACGCCCGCGACGCCCCTGCCCGACGTGTCGGCGGCCGCGGCCTCGCGCTCCGCCACGGGGGTCGGGGAGTTCGACCGTGTCCTGGGCGGCGGACTCGTGCCGGGCGCGGTGATCCTGCTCGCGGGCGAGCCGGGCGTGGGCAAGTCCACGCTCCTCCTCGACGTCGCGGCGCGCACCGCCCGCGCGGGCGGGCGCGTCCTCTACGTGACCGGTGAGGAGAGCGCGGGTCAGGTGCGCCTGCGGGCCGAGCGGATCGGGGCCCTCGAGCAGGAGGTGCTACTCGCCGCCGAGACGGACCTGGGGGCCGTCCTCGCTCATCTCGACCATGCCGAGCCCACGCTCGTCATGATCGACTCGATCCAGACCATCGCCTCGGCGCAGATCGAGGGCACCCCCGGCGGCGTGGGCCAGGTGCGCGAGGTGTCGAGCGCGCTCATTCAGGCCGCCAAGACCCGTGGTCTGCCCATGGTTCTCGTGGGACACGTGACCAAGGACGGCTCGGTCGCCGGGCCCAGGATCGTCGAGCACCTGGTCGACGTCGTGTGCCACTTCGAGGGCGATCAGCACAGCCCGCTGCGGCTGCTGCGCGCGCTCAAGAACCGATTCGGCTCGGTCGACGAGGTCGGCTGCTTCCAGCTGGTCGACACGGGAATCGAGTCCGTGTCGGACCCCTCGGGGCTGTTCCTGTCGCGCGAGGCGGAGTCCGTGCCGGGCACGTGCCCCACGATCACGATCGACGGCAAGCGCCCGTTGCCCGCGGAGATCCAGGCCCTCGTCGCGCCCAGCGCCCTCGCGAATCCTCGCCGCGCGACCTCGGGTGTCGACGGCCCCAGGGTGGCGATGCTTCTCGCGGTCCTTCACCGCCGCGTGGGGCTCGCTGTCGCGGCGGACGACGTCTACGTCTCGACGGTCGGCGGCGCGCGCGTCACCGAGCCCGCGGCGGACGTGGCGCTCGCGCTCGCGCTCGCCTCGGCTCGCGCGGATGTGCCCGTGCGATCGAACTGGGCCGCGGTCGGCGAGGTGGCGCTATCGGGCGCGGTGCGACCCGTCTCCGCCACGGCTCAGCGCGTCGCGGAGGCCGCGCGGCTCGGCTTCACGGATGTCATCGTGCCCGCCTCGACGGAGACCGGCCGCCTGCCCGCCGGCGTGCGCGTGCATCCGGTCACCTCGGTCGCACAGGCCGTCGCCCTCGCGCTTCCGCGCGACTGATAGCTGGTGCTTCCGCGCGACTGAGAACTCGTGCTGCCGCGCGACTATCGGTCGGGCCGCGCCCGGGCGGCCCGGGCATCGTTCTACTGCAGATCGAAGCGTGCCGCCTCGGCCGCCACCCCCGCGAGCGTGAGCTCCGCACGGTACGTGCCGGCGCGCGGAGCGGCATCCACCGTTGCGCATCCCTCCGCGGACCGGATGCCGGGCCACGCGACCGTGGCGTCCTGAGTGTCGCCCGGCTGGAGGAGCCACTCGGCGTCGAGGAGCGAGGCCTCGGCGGGACAGTCTCCCGACGACCAGATGCGGTCCTCTCCCGACGTGATGAGGAGGGTGGTGGCGTCGCCCGTCGCGTCGAGCACGCACGGCGCGGTGCCCGTGTTCTCGACGGTGACGTCGAAGCGCGCGGGGCTGCCGGCGGCGACCGTCGCGGGGTTCGCGGCGACGGTGACGGCGAGGCCGTCCTCCGCACACGCGACCGTCGCCGTCGACGCGGCGGCGGAGTTCGTGGGCGAGGCCGTGGGCGACGGGGACGCGCCGGGCTGCGGGTCACCCGCCGATCCGAGTGCGCGCGTGATGAGCCACACGACGATCACGACGGCAGCGAACGCGAGGAGCACCACGGCACGTCGACCCCAGTAGACCGCGGCGGGCTGGTCGCCCACCGGCCTGAGGAACCCGTTCATCGTGCCTCCTTGTCGCCTCCACGGTAGGCGCGCCGTCGCTGGGATGATGGACGGCATGCCGACCGCCGCTCAGAATCTCGCGAGTGCCGATCCCGCGACGGACACTGCCCGGGTCGCCGCGGTCCGCGAGTGGTTCCGTGACGCCGGCCGCGACCTGCCGTGGCGCGGGGGCACCACGCCCTGGGGTGTGCTGGTCAGCGAGATCATGCTGCAGCAGACTCCGGTGGTGCGCGTCGAGCCCGTATGGCGCGAGTGGATGGCCCGCTGGCCCACTCCCGGCGACCTCGCGGCGGCCTCACAGGCCGATGCCGTGCGCGCGTGGGGGCGGCTGGGATACCCGCGCCGCGCCAAGCGGCTGTGGGAGTGCGCGGCCGCGATCGCCGAGCGTCACGGCGGGCAGGTGCCGTCCGACCCGGTCGCGTTGCGCGACCTGCCAGGGGTCGGGGACTACACCGCGGGCGCGGTGATGGCATTCGCCTTTGGTCGCCGGGCGCTGGTGCTCGACACCAACGTGCGGCGCGTCATCGGGCGGGCGTGGCGCGGCGAGGCACTCCCTCCCGCTCATCAGACCGCCGCCGAACGCACGCATGCGGCGGCGCTCGTGCCCGAGGGCGACGCGGCCGCGGCGGAGTGGGCGGCCGCATCCATGGAACTGGGCGCGCTCGTGTGCACGGCGCGCGTCGCGCGGTGCGACGAGTGCCCGCTCGCGCGGTCGTGCGCGTGGCTCGCCGCGGGCCGCCCCGGACTCGCCGAGGCGCCTCGCCGCACCCAGCCGTGGCACGGCACCGACCGCCAGGTCAGGGGAGGATCCTCGCCCTCTTGCGGGTGGCATCGTCCCCCGTCAACGTCACCGGACACGCCACGCTCGAGGACGTCGAACCGGGTCAGCTCGACCGCTGCCTCGAGGGGCTTGTCGCGGACGGGCTGGTGCGAGCCGTGTCGAGCGAGCGGGGCACGTACGAGCTGTGACCCCGCCCGCGCGGCCTACGCGTGGTGCGTGCCGTGCACCGCGTGCGGCTCGATGGCGGCGAGCTCGGCATCCGTGAGCTCGGGGAAGGAGAGCGCCTCGACGTTGGCTCGCAGCTGCGCCACCGAGCTCGCGCCCACGAGGGCCGAGGTCACGCGGCCCTGGCGCAGCACCCACTGCAGCGCGAGCTGAGCGAGGGTCTGGCCGCGGCCGAGAGCGATCTCGTTGAGCGCGCGCGTGCGCTCGATGTAGGTCTCGGAGATCTGCTTCTCGCTGAGGAACTGCGAGTGTGTGATGCGCGAGCCCTCGGGGACACCGCCCAGATAGCGGTCGGTCAGCATGCCCTGCGCGAGCGGCGAGAACACGATCGAGCCGGCGCCGACCTCGTCGAGCGCGTCCAGCAGCCCGTCCTCGGGGGTGCGCTCGTACATCGAGTACTTGAACTGGTGGATGAGCAGCGGCGTGCCCAGGTCCCGCAGGATCGCCGCGGCGGTGCGAGTGTCCTCGGGGCCGTAGTTCGAGATGCCGGCGTACAGGGCCTTGCCGGAGCGCACCGCCTGGTCGAGGGCCATCATCGACTCCTCGATGGGAGTGTCGGGGTCGGGGCGGTGGTGGTAGAACACGTCCACGTAGTCGACGCCCATGCGTGCGAGCGACTGGTCGAGGCTCGCGAGCAGGCTCTTGCGCGAGCCCCACTCCCCGTAGGGTCCTGGCCACATGTGATAGCCGGCCTTGGTGCTCAGGATGAGCTCGTCGCGATACGGCCTGAGGTCGCGCGCGAGGACGCCGCCAAAGTTCGACTCGGCGCTGCCGGGGGCGGTCCGTAGTTGTTCGCGAGGTCGATGTGCGTGATGCCCAGGTCGAAGGCCGCGAGCAGGATCTCGCGTTGCGTGTCGAGCGGGTGCAGTCCGCCGAAGTTGTGCCACAGGCCCAGGCTCACGGCGGGCAGCCGCAGGCCCGAGCGTCCGGAGCGGCGATACGGCATGGTCTCGTAGCGGGCATCGGCGGCCACATACGGGTCCTGTGTCATGGGGTTCAGCCTACGGTCGCCCGTCTCCCCGCACGGCACGAGGCCCGCCTCTCCCTGGGGAGAGACGGGCCTCGGTGAAGCCGAGCCGTGCGGCCGGTGCCGGCTACTCCTGCGTCGAGGAGTTGGTCGCGACCTCGGGGTCCGTGCCGAGCGGCTCGCCCACGACGGCGTCGCGGTCGATGCCCTCGAACGTGAACTCCGCAAGCACGCCCTCGCCCTGGACGTCGACGCGGATGATCTGGCCCGCGACGACCTCGCCGAAGAGGATCTTCTCGCTCAGCGGGTCCTCGATCTCGCGCTGGAGTGCGCGGCGCAGCGGTCGCGCACCCAGGACGGGGTCGTAGCCCTTCTCCGCGAGCAACTGCTTCGCGGCGGTGGTGAGCTCGATGCCCATGTCCTTGTCCTTCATGCGCTCGTCGAGGCGGGCGACCATGAGGTCGACGATCTGGATGATCTCGAGCTGCGTGAGCTGCGGGAAGACCACCACGTTGTCGACGCGGTTGAGGAACTCGGGCTTGAAGTGCTCCTTGAGCTTCGAGTTGACCAGCTTCACCATGTCCTCGTAGGTGTGGCCGCCCTCGCGGATCGCGGAGAATCCGGTGGCCTGGCGGCGCGAGATCGCGTCCGCACCCAGGTTGGTGGTCATGATGATGATGGTGTTCTTGAAGTTGACCTCGCGGCCCTGAGCATCCGTGAGCTTGCCGTCCTCGAGGATCTGGAGCAGCGAGTTGAAGATGTCGGGGTGGGCCTTCTCGACCTCGTCGAAGAGCACCACGGAGAACGGCTTGCGGCGCACCTTCTCGGTGAGCTGGCCACCCTCCTCGAAGCCCACGTAGCCGGGGGCGCTCCGAAGAGTCGCGCGACCGTGTGCTTCTCGCCGTACTCGGACATGTCGAGCGAGATGAGCGCGTCCTCGTCCCCAAAGAGGAACTCGGCGAGCGCCTTGGCGAGCTCGGTCTTTCCCACACCGGTCGGGCCGGCGAAGATGAACGAGCCGCCCGGACGCTTGGGGTCCTTGAGGCCCGCACGCGTGCGGCGGATCGACTGCGCGAGCACCTTGATGGCCTGCTCCTGGCCGATGATCCGCTTGTGAAGGTCGGACTCCATCGACAGCAGTCGCGAGGACTCGTCGGAGGACACGCGCGTGACGGGCACGCCGGTGGACATCGACAGCACCTCGGCGATCAGGTCCTCGTCCACGACGGCGGCGACGTCGAGGTCGCCCGACTTCCAGGCCTCCTCCTTGCGCGAGCGCTCCTCCGAGAGGCGGCGCTCGACGTCACGCAGCGACGCGGCCTTCTCGAAGTCCTGCTCGTCGATCGCCGACTCCTTGTCGCGACGCACGTTCGCGATCTTGTCGTCGAGATCGCGCAGCTCGGGCGGCGAGGTCATGCGGCGGATGCGCAGTCGCGCGCCCGCCTCGTCGATGAGGTCGATCGCCTTGTCCGGCAGGAAGCGGTCCGAGATGTAGCGGTCGGCCATCGTCGCGGCGGCGACGATCGCATCGTCCGTGATCGTGACGCGGTGGAACGCCTCGTAGCGGTCGCGGAGCCCCTTGAGGATCTCGATCGCGTGGCTGAGCTCCGGCTCCGGCACCTGGATGGGCTGGAAGCGGCGCTCGAGGGCGGGGTCCTTCTCGACGTGCTTGCGGTACTCGTCGAGCGTGGTCGCGCCGATGGTCTGCAGCTCGCCTCGCGCCAGCATGGGCTTGAGGATCGAGGCGGCATCGATCGCGCCCTCGGCGGCACCCGCACCCACGAGCGTGTGGATCTCGTCGATGAACAGGATGATGTCGCCGCGCGTGCGGATCTCCTTGAGCACCTTCTTGAGGCGCTCCTCGAAGTCACCGCGGTAGCGCGAGCCGGCCACGAGAGAGCCCAGGTCGAGCGTGTAGAGGTGCTTGTCCTTGAGCGTCTCGGGCACGTCGCCGCGCACGATCGCCTGCGCGAGTCCCTCGACCACGGCGGTCTTGCCGACGCCGGGCTCGCCGATCAGCACCGGGTTGTTCTTGGTGCGGCGGCTGAGGACCTGCATCACGCGCTCCATGATGAGCTCGCGGCCCACGACGGGGTCGAGCTTGCCCTCGCGCGCGGCCTGCGTGAAGTTGCGACCGAACTGGTCGAGCACGGTCGAGCCAGCGGGCTGACCCTCCTGAGGGCCGCCGCCGGACGTCACCGGCTCCTTGCCCTCGTAGCCCGACAGCAGCTGGATGACCTGCTGGCGCACTCCGCCCAGGTCCGCCCCGAGCTTGCCGAGCACCTGTGCCGCCACGCCCTCACCCTCGCGGATGAGGCCCAGCAGGATGTGCTCGGTGCCGATGTAGTTGTGGCCCAGCTGCAGCGCCTCGCGCAGGGACAGCTCGAGCACCTTCTTCGCGCGCGGCGTGAAGGGGATGTGGCCCGACGGGGCGTGCGAGCCCTCGCCGATGATCTCCTGAACCTGCTCGCGGACGCCGTTGAGGGAGATGTCCATCGCCTCGAGGGCCTTCGCGGCCACGCCTTCGCCCTCGCGCACCAGGCCGAGCAGGATGTGCTCGGTGCCGATGTAGTTGTGGTTGAGCATGCGCGCCTCTTCCTGCGCCAGCACGACCACGCGACGGGCTCGATCGGTGAACCGTTCGAACATGTCAGCCTCCCTTGTTTCGTCCGGCCGGAGCCGGGATCGCGGCGGATCGCCACCGCGGGTGTTTCCAGGCTAACCGCGGGCCCCCACCGCTCATGCCCGTGTTCGCCAGAGGCGTGAAGCGATTGCGAGGGGACGATGCGGGCGGTGGGCACGGCGCGGGTCGGGCCGAGGCGCAGGAGGGGGTTGACATATCGATGATCGATACATATCGTTTCTCGATAGCAACGACTATCGATAAGGAGCAGATCATGACCGATGCACGCGACCTTGACCGGCCCGACAGGGCAGGGATGTACCTCTCGATTGCTGTGGTCACGCTTGCGGCGGTGCTCGCCATCGTGACTGCCGTGCGCAGGCTCGTCGAGGTGGGGGACGGCACCAATGTGCCGGTGACCGTGCCACTCACCGGCGAAACCGCGGCACTGCCTCTTGGACCCGACGGCGCCGCGCTCGAGGCGACCGTCGAGACCGCGACGGTCATCGTGCCCGACCCTGCCCCGGCCACGCTCTTTGCCCTCTACGCCGAGCCGGTGTGGATCGCGCTCATGGTGGTCGCAGGAGTGGTCTTTGCCGCGATGTTCTTCCTGCGTCTCGCGCGCGGCCTCGCCTTTGAACGCGGCACGTCGCGGCTGGTGTACGTCGCCGCGGGCGTGCTCCTCGCGGGCTGGTTTGTGGGCTCGATCCTCACCAACATGACCGTGCATGGGGCACTCTCCGCGGTGAGCGACTACACGTATGACTCCGTCAGTTTCGAGGTGAGCCTGCTGCCCTTCTTCGTCTACCTCGTCGTCGGGGCGTTCGCGGCCGCGCTGCAGATCGGGGAGCGGCTCCAGCGGGACACCGAGGGGCTCGTGTGAGCCCGGCCGACGCGGAGCCCACCGGCATCCACTGCCGTCTCGACGAGCTGCTCGCGGACCGCGGCATGACGCTGACCGAACTCAGCGCGCGCGTGGGCGTCTCGGTGGTCAATCTCTCGGTGCTGAAGAACGACCGC
This sequence comes from Demequina sediminis, assembly GCF_030296675.1. GTDB lineage: Bacteria > Actinomycetota > Actinomycetes > Actinomycetales > Demequinaceae > Demequina > Demequina sediminis. The sequence goes on from NZ_AP027736.1 coordinate 2,225,059, forward strand.
GCGAGGGCGATCCGCTACTCGACGCTCGCCGCCATCTGCGACGTGCTGGACTGCGAGGTGGGGGAGCTGCTGATGAGAGCCCGTGAGGGGTAGCCGGGCGTGACCCCTTCGTCCCCCGGCCGATGCCGGACCCCACCAATCAGGGAGGTACCTCATAGAGGGGGCAGGAAGGGCATCCCTACAGTCGAGATGGGCCGGCACGAGCGCGCGTCGACTCGAACGAAAGGAACCGCTCGCATGATCGAGGCGACCAACCTCAGCAAGAAGTTCGGCAGCACCACCGCCGTCGACCACGTCACGTTTGCCGTGCAGCCAGGCGTGGTGACCGGCTTCCTCGGGCCCAACGGCGCCGGGAAGTCGACCACGATGCGCATGATCCTCGGCCTCGACAGGCCGACCAGCGGACAGGTCACCGTCAACGGGCAGCCCTACGCGAAGCTCGTCACGCCGTTCAAGGAGATCGGCGCGCTGATCGACGCCAAGGGCGTCCACCCGCGCCGGTCGGCGCGATCCCACCTGCGCGCGATGGCCGCGACGCACGGCATCTCGGACCGCCGGGTCGATGAGGTGCTCGAGCTCACGGGCCTCACCGCGGTCGCCAAGAAGAAGGCGGGTGGCTACTCGCTCGGCATGGGCCAGCGACTCGGCATCGCGGGCGCGCTCCTCGGCGACCCGCGCATCGTCATGTTCGACGAGCCGGTCAACGGGCTCGACCCCGACGGCGTGCTGTGGGTGCGCCAGCTCGCGCGGCGCCTCGCGGACAACGGCCGCACAGTGTTCCTCTCGAGCCACCTCATGAGCGAGGTTCAGCAGACCGCCGACCACGTGATCGTGATCGGCCGCGGCAGGATCCTCGCGGACGCCTCGCTGCACGAGTTCATGGGCGCATACGCCCGCACCGGCGTGATCGTCACGTCGCCGGACGCGGCGCGCCTCGCCGAGCTCGTCACTCTCGAGGGCGGCCTTGTGACCCAGCTGGATCACCGCGAACGCGTCTCCGTCACGGGGCTCGATGCCCGTGACATCGGCCGCATCGCCCGCGACCACAGCCTCTGGCTCGCGGAGTTGCGCGACGAGAGCACGAGCCTCGAGGACGCGTACATGAGGCTCACCGCAGACCAGACCGACTACCGCGCGGGCGTCCCGGGGAGACCGGCGCCGCACTCAAGGAGGCAGCGAAGTGACCACCGCATCCGCCACGACCGCACCCGCGCCTTCCGCCGCGGCGGTTGAGGTCATCGCACACCCCGCCGGCTACCGTCGCGCCGTCCGTTCCGAGTGGATCAAGGCGCGCAGCCTGCGGTCGACCTGGATCCTCGTCGCCTTTGCGCTCGCGGCGTTCGTCGGTGTTCCCACCCTCGTGGTCGCGAACGCCTCCGACGTGGGCTCCTCCTCGAGCGCGGAGGTGATGGGGGTGCTGTACTTCGGCCTCGACTTCGTGCTCCTGCTCGTCGCGGTGCTCGGCGCGCTGCTCACCACCTCCGAGTTCACCACGGGGATGGCGCGCAACACCTTCACGGCGACGCCCGGCCGCGGCACGGTGCTCGCCGCGAAGGCGACCATCGCGGGGCTGTTCGCGCTCGCGATCGGGATCGTCGGCCTTGCGACCGCGTGGGCCGTCAATGCGGGCGGCCTGGCCGACCTCGGGGTGTCCATCGACCTGGGCGACACCGCCACGATGCGCGCGCTGCTGGTCAACCAGCTCAGCATCGTCGTGTTCGCGATGCTCGCGGTCGCGCTCGGTGTCCTGTTGCGCAGTTCCGTCGGCGCGATCTTCACCATCGTCGCGATGCAGCTCATCCTTCCCGGCGTGCTGGCGATCGTGCCCAACACGATCGCGAACTGGGTGGGCGCGGTGCTCCCGTCCGCCGCGGCATCGGCGGCCGTCGCGACCGAGCCCCTCGCCGCGGGTCAGATCGGCCTGGACTCCGGGTGGGGCCTCGTGGTCCTGCTCGCGTGGGCGGTCGTGCCGATGGCCGGCGCGCTCGTGTCGCTGCGGGCGCGGGACATCTAGGCCCTTCCGCGGGGCGTCAGGCCTCGAGCAGGATCGTGATGGGGCCGTCGTTCACGAGCTCGACGTCCATGTGCGCGCCGAACACCCCGGTCCCGACGTCGAGGCCGCGCTCTCGTAGCGCGGCCACGACGGACTCGACCAGCGGCTCGGCCACGGGACCGGGGGCCGCGCCATTCCACGACGGCCTGCGTCCCTTGCGGGTGTCCGCGTAGAGCGTGAACTGGGACACGACGATGACGGGTGCCCCCACGTCCGCCACGGACCGCTCGTCCGTGAGGATGCGCAGCTCGGCGATCTTGCGCGCGATCGTCTGCACCTGCTCGGGGCCATCGCCGTGCGTGACCCCCACGAGTGCCACGATTCCCTGACGGGTGAACGATGCCGTCACCGTGCCGTCGACGGTCACGGAGGCGCGCGACGCGCGCTGCAGGACCGCCTTCACCTACCAGCCGCCGCGCTGCGCGTTGCCCGAGCCCCGCGTGGGTCCGAAGCCGCCCAGCTTGGGGCGCACGTCCACGAAGTACACGACCACGCCGACCACCGCTGCGATCCCGAGGAATCCGACGATGCCGCCGCCGGTGCCAATGGGCCACGGCATCGAGATGAAGGCGATCGCGCTCGCCACCGCGAGGATCGCGACCCATGCGGTCTTGGACCACTTGCCCGCCGCGGTGAAGGCGCCCTCGGGGCGACGCAGCGCGTCGATGAGCCCCCAGATCGCGCCCACGAGCGCCGCGGCCGAGATCGCGAAGATCACCATGCCCTGCAGGAATCCAAAGCCGAACACGTCATGCACCTCCGGTGTGGGGGAAACCGGAACCTACGCTAACGCAGGGGAAGCACCTGGAGCCCCTCGGCACGACCGGCGGTCGCGAGCCGGCGGTCCCATGCGACGAACACCGGCGAGGCGTCGGCGAATTCGAGAGCGCTCGCGAGGTGGAGCGCGTCTCCCGCTCGCAGCGGGCGGCGATCGCACAGGTCCGCGGCGCGCTCGGCGATGCGCGCGGTCACCTCGAGCTTGGCGATGCCGGGCCAGAGCTCGGCCCATCGCTCACGGGCCTGCGCGGCGGGGGCGGCGTCGATCCTGCCGATTCGCTCGGCCGAGGCCAACACCGAGCGCACCTCGGCGTCCGCGATGCGCGAGGTCACCAGCGCATCGGCGCCGCTCCACAGCGCGACCGCGAGATCGCTGCCCGTCTCGAGGACGCACAACTTGAGCAGCGCGGACGTGTCCAGATAGACGAGAGACATGCCCTACCTACGCAGGCGTCCGAGCAGGCTGGACAGCGCGTCCTTGGCCGCCTCGGCCTGAGGCAGGCGCGGTACCGCGCGGTCGTCCGCGGGAAGGGCCAGCACGCCCTCCTCGGCGAGCCGGGACAGCAGGGACATCGACTCGACGGGGCCGATCTTCGCGACGGGCAGTCCGTCCTCGGTGAGGATGACGTCCTCGCCGTCGCGGGCGGCGGACAGCGCCGCATCCAGGCGGCCCGCCAGTTCGCTCACGGGGATTTCCACAGAGCCACCGTACCCCGGCGGCGGAGCAAACCCGTGGAGCGCGCGAACGGCTACGGCAGGTCGCCGCCGTCGGCGGCGCACCCCTTGCCCATCAGCAGGCCCTTCATCGTGGGGCCCGGCTTGGGCGGCCGGTCGGCCGAGAAGCCGTCCGCGTTCACGATCAGCTCCTGCGCGGCGGCCACGGGCCCGCCCTCGGTGGGCACGGTGAGGATGGTCGACGGGTCGACCGCCCGCTTGAGCACGGCGAGCGCGATCGGGCCCAGTTCGTGGTGGCGCGCCACGGATGTCACGCGGCCCACGATCGGGGCCGGAGCCCCTGCCGTGGCAGTGCCGTGCACGGGTGCCCCGGGCTCGGGAAGCTCGTGGCCAGACCCGTCGAGGTGAAGCATGGTGAGTCGCCGCGGCGGCCGGCCCACGTTGTGGACCTTCGCGACCGTCTCCTGACCTCGATAGCAACCCTTGTGGAGGTGCACGGCGGTCCGCAGCCAGTCGAGCTCGTGCGGCAGGGAGGTCTCGTCGATCTCGCGTCCCGCGCGGGGACGATGCGCGGCGATCCTGATCGCCTCGGTCGCCCAGGTGCCCACGAGCGTCCAGCCGGCGTCGAGTCGCGACTGGATCTCGCGATCGAGAGTGTCGCGCTGGACGAGCACGAGCCGCCATGCGCGGGCCGCTCCGGGGTGGTCGGTCGGGGACGCCGCATAGGTGGTGCCTCCCGCCGTCACGCCCGGCCAGGGATCCACCCACGTGACGGGCTCGCCGTCGGCGGCCGGTCGCGACACCGCCTCGCCGATCGCCGCCCAGTCCGCGGTGACGTCCGCCACCTCGACGCGCAGCATGAAGCGCATGCGGTCGAGGAAGGCGGCGAGCGCGGGCGCGGTCTCGGACAGGAGCCACGCGGTCGAGCCGTCGTCCACGAGCCCCGCGACGTGCTCGATGCGTCCCTGAGGGGACAGGATCATGAGCTCGGACGACTCGCCGGGAGCGAGCGATCCGACGGCCTGCGTGCACAGCGAGTCGAGCCACGTGAGCCGGTCGGGTCCCGTGACCGTCACGACGCCCAGGTGGGACTGGTCGGCGACCGCGCGGCCGGCCTCGAGGGCGCGCTGTTCGGCCGTGGGATCGCCGTAGTGCCACGCGATACCCGCGTCGGCGCCGTCGCCGGGAACCGCGCCGTGGCGCGACAGAAGAGGTGAGGCGGTCATGCCGGGAGAACGCGCGGGCGACCGGTCACGATTCCTGAACCTCGGCATCGTCCCCCGTGCCAGGCGCGTCGACGCGCGACAGGCGAGCGCTTGCGTACGACTGCAGCTCGTGACCGAAGGCCGCGAGGTCCCACGCCCACATGAGTTCGCCGCCCACATTGCCGTACATGCGGGTTGCGCCGCGCACGTCGGGTCCGGACTCGGTGGCCGCCGCGAAGCGGGTCGCGAGGTCGATGCGGCCGTTGCCCACGGCACCGAAGTACGCGGTGAGCAGGCCCGAGGCGTCCGCGAGCACCACCTCGAGCGGGTGCTGGAAGTCCTCGAGCTCGACACCCTCGGGGGCCGACGGCGCGACGCGCCAGAATCCCGACTCGGTGGACCAGACCTGGCCCTCCTCGCCATCGGGACCCATGAGGGTGAGCGTCGAGGTGTAGCTCAGGTAGGGGCCGCCGTCGTGATCGAAGACCACGCGCTGGCGGAAGTCGGCGGTGTCGATCCCGGGATACTCCAGGACGCCGTGGCCCTCCCAGACGCCCACGACCCATGCGAGGGGTAGACCTCGGGTGCGAGGTCGGTCGGAATGACGAAGGTCACCGCTTGGGCCCCTTGAGCAGGCGGAACGCGACGATGCCCGCGATCCAGGCGGTCGCGCCGAAGGCTGCGACCGCGAGAGCGGTGAAGGTCACCTCGAGTGCAGTCATGATTCGAGTCTATGACGGGTCAGGCGGGCCGGGTCGTGGCGCGCTTGACGAGGAGGTAGATCTCGCAGCCGAGGCACAGGTTGAAGACGCCGTTGAGGAACGAGGCGAACGTCACGAAGGCCGTGAAGACGTAGAACGCGACGTCGAGCCCGGCGAGACCGGAGGCGACGGCGAGGATCGCGAAGCCGAGCCCCATCTGCTGCGCGAAGCGCGGCGGACGGAAGGACTCGGTCTCCGTGGGAGGGGCCAGCCGGGGTCGCACGACGGTGCGGAACACCCAGCCCTGCAGCGTCGCCTGCGGTCCCACGATCGCGCCGGGGAGGAACAGCACCAGCAGCACGGCCATGATCGCGATGCCCGCCGCGTTGGCGCCGGCGAGCAGCGCTGCCACGGAGAACGCGAGCTGGAAGAACGCGCCAAAGCGCGGGCCTCGCGGGTCGATCTGAATGTCCTTCACGGTGGCCTCCTGCGGCGAGTGTAGGGCTAGATGGAGTAGTCGGTGCCGGTGCGGGGGACCGCGGCCAGGGCCTCGCGCGCCTGGGCCTCGCTTGGGGCGCCGGAGATGCGGGACACGACCACCCCGTCGCCATCGAGGATGAGGATCGTGGGCGTGCGCATCACCTCGAACTCGCGCGCGAGGTCGAGCCGCTCGGCGGCGTCGATCTCGACGTGGACCACGCGCGGGTCCTCGCCCGCGATGCGCGACAACAGAGCCGCGGTGGGCGGGCACTTGGCGCACATGGGCGTCGAGAACTGCACGAACGTCGCGTGGAAACCGCGCTGGACGCCCAGCGTCGCCGAGGACAGCGCGCCGGCCCGCTCGACCTCGTGCACCACGCCTTGGCGGCGCTGCCACCAGAGCGCGGCGACGGAGGCGATCGCGAGGACCGCGACCACGATGAGGACTCGGATGAGCATGAGGGACCTTTGTGAGGGGGCGCCGGAGACCGGCGCACCGGGACTAGCCGACGAGCAGGCGGCCACCGATGTACACGAGCGCGCCTGCTGCAAGAACGGGCGCGAGGGCCGATGCCATTCCCGCGAGGGGGTCGCGGACCTTCGGCTCTCGGCGGACGAGCTCCTGGAGAAGCGTCACGATCACGCCGCACAGGAGGCCCACGCCGCCACCCGCATACCAGGGCAGCTCGGGGAAGAGCGCTCCCGCGGCCATGCCGACGCCGGTCGCGAGCGCGAGCGCGATGATGGTGTTGACGTGGCCGTTGCGCGTCGACACCGAGGCGATCGCCGCGACGGCGAGCGAGGCGCCCGCGGCGACCACGAGGTCCTCGGCGCCGTGCGTGCGACTCGCCGCGACCCACGCGGCGCCGGACGCGACGACGATCGCCCCGGCCGAGGTCGCCGCGACCGATGTCACCGCCCTGCCACGCGAGCTGGGAAAGAACACCTCGGAGACCAGCGCGGCGATCGCCATGAGCGCGACGGCGATCACCATGTGGCGCAGGTACGGAGCGGTCCGCCCGAGCACCACCGCGACCAGCGCAAGTGTCCCGCCCGCCATGAGCACCGCGGAGGACGCGCGCCGCCTCGACGCGCGCAGCAGCAGCGGCCAGCCGAGCCCGAGCAGGATGGTCATCGCGAACACGGCGACCGCGAGATACCGCGGTCCCAGGAATCCCGCGACGGCCACGACGGCAGCCGCTGCGGCGCCGATGGTCGCCCGAGTGGTGGGAAGCATGGGCGTTAGTGTCTCAGACGGCGCCCCGCTAGAGTGAAGCCAAAATCGGAGGTGGGAATGGCAGACCTGCTCGTGCTCACGCCGTCAGGCGACGGCGCGACCGAGGTCTTGCCCGCTCTCGCCCTGCTGTCCCATCGCACCCGTGTGGTCGCGCCGGAGCCGTCGGCGATGCTTGACGCCATGGACGCCGATGTCCTGATTGTCGACGCGCGCACCGACCTCGCCGAGGCGCGCAATAACTGCAACCTCATCCAGGTCACCGGGGTCGCGGTGCCGCTCCTGCTGGTGTTGCGCGAGGGCGGCATGTCGATCGTCAACGCGGACTGGGGAGCCTCCGACGTGGTGCTGTCGGACGCCGCGCCCGCCGAGGTCGAGGCGCGCATTCGCCTGTTGATCGGCCGCGCGAACGCCGCAGACCCGCTGGACCGGGTCGCCGAGTTCTCGTCGGGCGAGCTCACCGTGGACGTCGGTGGGTACACGGCCCGTCTCAAGGGCGTCCCGCTCGACCTCACCTACAAGGAGTTCGAGCTCCTCAAGTACCTCATGCAGCACCCGGGGCGCGTCTACACCCGCGACCAGCTGCTGCAGGAGGTGTGGGGCTTCGACTACTACGGCGGCACCCGCACCGTCGACGTTCACGTGCGGCGCCTGCGCGCCAAGCTGGGCGCCGAGCACGAGCAGCTGATCGGCACCGTGCGCAACGTGGGATACCGCTTCGACCCGCCGCAACCCGCGCGCGGCGCGGCGCACGAGGCCGCCGCGCGGTAAGCGCGGGGTCAGCCCGCGGTCAGCCTGTCTGGGCGCCGGTCAGCGCTCCTGGCGCACCTTCGCGCCCGGGGCCGACGGGCACAGCGCGGCGATCTCGCACGACCCGCACTGGGGGGACCGCGCGGTGCAGCGCCGCCGGCCGTGGAAAATCACGCGGTGAGACCAGAGGGTCCACTCGCGTCGCTCGATGAGCGCCATGAGGTCACGCTCGACCACGACGGGATCCTCGTTGACCGTGAGGCCCAGCCGGCGCGCGAGCCGGCCCATGTGGGTGTCCACCGTGATCCCTGGGATCCCGAACGCGTTGCCGAGCACGACGTTGGCGGTCTTGCGGCCCACGCCGCGCAGGGTCACCAGGTCGCTCTGGCGGCCAGGGACGACACCCCCGAAGCGCTCGACGATGTCTCGGCTGAGTCCCAGCAGGGACTCGGCCTTCGAGCGGAAGAAGCCGGTGGGACGGATCAGTTCCTCGAGGGTGTCGCGATCGGCGGAGGCCATGGTCGCGGCATCCGGATAGCGGGCGAACAGCGCGGGCGTCACCTGGTTGACGCGCACGTCCGTGCACTGCGCGCTCAGCACGGTCGCCACGAGCAGCTCGAACGGATTGCGGTAGTCCAGTTCGCAGTGTGCGTCGGGGTACACCTCCGCGAGCGCGCGATTGATGGTGCGCGCCCGGCGCACCAGCGCCACCGGCGGCGCAGTCTGCGCATCGGTGGCGATGGTGAGGGTGCGGCCGGCCATGGCCACACCCTAGCGACCGCTCAAGACGAGCCGCCCTCCCGCCGATACATCGGGGGTAGGCGCGCGCGGCGCCGTGGGTGCGGGAGGTATGGGTGGTCACGACAGTGGCGGCGGACGTCATCGCAGACCTCCGGCAACGACGCCGAGACATGCGGAGGGAACTCGCGCGCGTGCGCTGGTGGCGGCGACTCCTTCATGCCCGCCGCGATCTCGCCGTTGCCTTTCTCGCCCAGCCGGCCCAGGCATCGTCCACCGGCCTCCATCTGTCGTGGGAGGCGCTCGCGGCTGGAGCGCCCACGCCGGCCGAGCTGGGTGCGGCCGCGTGGCCCGACGCCTCCGCCTTCTCCGTGTCGACGATCGAGGAGATCGACGCGCTCGATGCGCGGGTCGAGGCCTACGAGGCTCGTCTGGCGGCGACCCTTGATAATGTGACCGCGCAGATGGTGCGCGCATTGACGCAGGCCCATCGCACCCCATCGGTGACGAAGGAGGGCTGACATGGCCGACGCGGCCCGCGAAGAGCAGCTGCTTCGCTCGTCGCCGCTGTTCGGCGGCATGGATGCCACCAGCGCGCGCTCGCTGATCGCCCAGATGCGCCGTCGCGAGTTGGCCAAGGGCGACACGATTTTCCACGAGGGCGACGACGGCCACGCGCTCTACGTCGTCGTCAAGGGCAAGGTCAAGCTGGCCCGCACCGCGCGGGACGGGCGCGAGAACCTGCTCGCGCTGCTGGGGGTGGGCGACATGGTCGGGGAGCTCTCCGTCTTCGACCCGGGCCCGCGGCTGTCGCGCGCCCACGCCGTCGAGGAGACCGTCGTCTTCGAACTGCCCAAGGCGGTCCTCGACGAGTGGCTCGACGACCACCTCGAGATGTCGCGGCACCTCTTGCGGGCGCTCGCGCAGCGCATCAGGCGTCAGTCGCTCTCCATGGCCGACCTCGTGTTCTCGGACGTCCCTGGCCGCGTCGCGAAGGCGATCCTGGACCTCGGCCACCGCTTCGGCCGCATGGAGCGCGGTCACGTCACGGTGCGCCACGGGCTCACGCAGGAGGAGCTCGCTCAGCTTGTGGGTGCCTCGCGAGAGACGGTCAACAAGGCGCTCGCGGACTTCGCGTCGCGTGGATGGATCGACGTCCACATCGGCGCGGTGGAGGTCTGCGAGCCGGACCGGCTGCGGGCGCGCTCGCGCTAGGCCAGCCTGCCGCGGCGGCTATAGCGGGCGCAGCGCGACCGTGATCTCGACCTCGACCGGCGCGCCGAGCGGCAACGACGCGACGCCCACCGCGGAGCGGGCATGGCGGCCGGCCTCGCCGAAGACCTCGACCATGAGGCTCGACGCGCCGTTGATGACCGCTGGCTGGGCCGTGAATCCCGGGGCCGAGGCGACAAAGCCCGTCACCTTCACCACGGACTCGATCGCGTCGAGCCCACCGGCGGCCTGGGCGGCCGCCGCAAGGGCATTGAGCGCACACTGGCGGGCGCACTCGGTCGCGCGCTCGGGAGTGACGTCGCCGGTCCGCTGGCCCACGAGTCCCACCGCCAGCAGATCGCCCTCGAGGAGCGGCAGCTGACCCGAGGTGTGGATCAGGTCGCCGTGGCGCCGCGCGGGCACGTAGGTCCCGACGGGGGTCGCCACCTCGGGAAGCGACAGGCCCAGCGCGGCGAGCCGCTGCGATGCCGACACGACTACGCCTGCTCGCGCGGGCGCTTGAGGTAGGCGACCAGCCCGCCGGTGGGCCCGGTGACCACCTGAACGAGCTCCCAGCCGTCCTCTCCCCACTGGTCGAGAATCTGCTTGGTAACATGGTCGATCAACGGCACGGTCGCGTACTCCCACGTGGTTCTCATGTTCCGAAGCCTAACGCGCGCGACCGCGCACCTCCTCGATACCGGCCCACACGGGGCTGACTTAAGGTTGTTGCATGTCTCGGTCCTCCCGACGTCCCCGCACGAAGGTGACCTTTGTCCAGTTGGTCACGGCACTCGCGCTCTTTGTGGTGCTGTCGATCATGGGCGGCTTCCTGGTCGCGGGGCTCGCCCTGCCTGCGGTGACGGTCGCGGGATCCGCCGCCGAGGGCTCGGCCGAACTCTTCGAGGAGCTGCCGCAGGAGCTGAGCGCGGTGCGCCTGCCGCAGCAGTCAAACATCTACGACCGCACCGGCGAGAACCTGCTCGCGACGTTCTACTCGCAGAACCGTGTCGTGGTGCCGCTCGAGCGGATCTCGCCGTGGCTGCAGAAGGCCGTGGTGTCGATCGAGGACAAGCGCTTCTGGGAGCACCACGGCGTCGACGGCGAGGGCCTGATGCGCGCGGCCTACATCAACCTCACGTCGCCCAACTCGCCCGGCGCCTCGACGCTTACGCAGCAGCTCGTGAAGAACACGCTTCTCCAGCAGGCGATCGCGAACGAGGACGAGGAGGCCGAGGAGTCCGCGACCGAGGTGTCCCTGTCCCGCAAGATCCGCGAATGGCGACTCGCGCTCGCTCTCGAGGAGAACCTCGACCACGAGTACGGGATCGAGTGCGACCCCGAGGACCTGGCCGTCGATTGCGGTAAGGAGCAGGTGATCGAGCAGTACCTCAACATCGCGCAGTTCGGCTCGAACACCTATGGTGCCGAGGCCGCCGCGCAGCTGTACTTCTCGAAGTCCGCCGCCGACCTCACCGCGATCGAGGCGGCGACCATCGCCGGCATCACGCAGAACCCCTCGCGCTGGGACCCCATCCGCTACCCCGAGAACGCGAAGAACCGCCGCGACACCGTGCTGTTCACGATGTACGAGCAGGAGTACATCACCGAGGCCGAGTTCGACGAGTTCACGTCGATCCCGGTCGAGGACACGCTGCGCGTGTCCAGCCCCAAGTTCTCGTGCGTTGCCGCGGCGGATGCCCCGTTCTTCTGCGACTACGTCACCAAGATCATTCGCGATGATGCCGTCTTCAACCAGGAGGGCGCCGAGCTCACCGGGGCGGACCTCCTCTACCGCGGTGGCCTCGACGTCATCACGACGCTCGACCTGTCGAAGCAGCGCGCGGCCAACGCGGCGCTGCGGGACGCGCTGCCCGCGAACGACCCGAGCGGCTGGGCGATGGCCATGGTGTCGCTCGACCCCGAGACCGGCCAGATCCTCGCGATGTCGCAGAGCAAGACGTTCGACCCGTCCGCCGAGGAGGAGGGCTCGACCGCGATCAACTACTCCGTAGACCGCGAGTGGGGCGGATCGCGCGGCTTCTCGCCCGGATCGACCTTCAAGCCCGTCATCCTGGCGGAGTGGCTCAAGAGCGGCCACGCGCTGATGCAGAACGTCGACGGGCGTGAGCAGGAGTACCAGCCCGAGTCGTGGGAGGCCTCGTGCCTCGATGGCCTCGCGACGGGTGACACCTGGAAGCCGGGCAACGTCGAGGGCGCGAGGGCCTACCAGCAGTCTGTGCTTCAGGCGACCGCGAACTCGGTCAACACCGCCTACGTCAACATGACCAACCAGCTCGACCTGTGCGCGATCCGCGACACCGCCGGAGCACTCGGTTTCGAGCGCGCGGATGGCAAGGACTTCGAGATCACCCCGACGATGTCGCTCGGTACCCAAAATGCCTCGCCGCTGTCGATGGCGCAGGTGGCCCAGGTGTTCGCGAATGAGGGCGTCCGCTGCGACCCGCTCGCGATCCTCGCGGTGACGGATGCCGACGGCAACGAGCTCGAGGTGCCGCAGCAGAACTGCGAGCGCGTGATCGAGAAGGAGGTCGCCGACGGCGTCGCGTACGCGATGCAGGAGGTGATGAAGAACGGCTCGGGCCGCGACGTGAACATCGCGGACGGGCGCCCCTCGGCGGGCAAGACCGGAACCGCCCAGCTCAACGCGCACACGTGGTTCATGGGCTTCACGCCCAACCTGGTCGCGACCGTGTGGCTGGGCAACCCCAACGTCGACGAGCCGGGTCGGAACATCCGCCTCAACGGGGTGTTCCACGATGTCCTCTACGGATCCACCATCGCGGCTCCCACGTGGAAGGCGTACATGGACAAGGCCCTCGAGGGCATGCCCGTCGAGAACTTCCCTGCACCCACCGACGAGATCCTCTACGGCAAGCCGATCCCGGTGCCGTCGATCGTCGGACTCACGGAGGACGAGGCACGCGACGTCCTGGCCAAGGCCGGCTTCCGCCTCGCTGCCGAGGGCTCGCGCCGGTACTCGACGCAGACCCCGGGCACGATCATCGGTCAGTCGCCCAGCGCGGGCTACAACTACCTGCCGGGCTCGACCGTCAACTTCACGGTGGCCACCGACACCATGCCCGGTTGGTACACCAACTGGCCCTCGGGATGGGACCCGAACGTCGCACCCGACGACTGGTGGGGGACACGTGGCCGCCCGCCGAGTTCAAGGACAACCCGCCCGCGGGCTGGCCGAGTGACGAGGATGAGGAGCCGGGTCCAGGGGACAACCCCGGGCCGGGCAACGGCAACGGCAACGGCAACGGTAACAACGACAACGGCAGCGACTGACCATGGCGAAGCGCGCTCTCCTGGGGCTGGCCGCCGCGGCGGGTGCCGGGCTGGTCTGGGGCCTCGCGGAGGCGCACGCCTACACCGTGCGCCGCTACGAGGTGCCTGTCCTGCCCGCCGGCACGCGTCCGGTGCGCATCCTGCAGCTGTCGGACCTGCACATGACGCCGTCGCAGCGCGGCAAGGTCGCCTGGGTCAGGTCGCTCGCGCGCGAGAACGTCGACGCGGTCATCACGACGGGTGACAACCTCGCGCATGTGGATGCCGTCCCGACCGTGCTTGAGGCGCTGGAGCCGCTGCTCGACAAGCCCGGCGCGTTCGTCCTGGGCTCCAACGACTACTTCGGCCCCCACCCCAAGAACCCGTTCACGTACTTCGTCAGCCCCACGCGCGTCAGGCGCTCGCCGACCGTGCTCCCCACGGGCGATCTCATCGCGGGCCTCACGGGGGCCGGATGGGTCGATCTCGACAACGCGCGCGGATCCCTGACGGCAGGTGGCGCGGTGCTCGACCTGGTGGGCCTCGACGACCCTCACATCGGTCGCGACGCCATGCCCGCGCCCGCGGACAGGCCCGCGGACGCGGATGCCCGCATCGGCGTGGTGCACGCTCCCTACCGCCGTGCCCTCGACCTGCTGTCCGCCGACGGCGCGGACCTCATCCTCGCCGGGCACACCCATGGCGGCCAGGTGTGCGTCCCCTTCTACGGCGCGCTGGTCACCAACTGCGACCTGGACACGAGCCGCGCGAGCGGCCTGCACGGCTGGCCGGGAGTGCGTCCCGAGTCGGGCGGCACGGGCACCTATGTGCACGTCTCGGCGGGGCTGGGCACCTCGCCGTATGCGCCGGTGCGATTCGCGTGCCGTCCCGAGGCGAGCATCCTCACGCTCGTCCCGCGCGGCTAAGCGGTCGCCGGGCCGCCGCCGGGCGGCCGTGCGCGCGATTTCATGAAACCGCTCGGCGTCCGATATCCTAAGCAGGCTCAAAAACCGGGGTGTGGCGCAGCTTGGTAGCGCGCGTCGTTCGGGACGACGAGGCCGCAGGTTCAAATCCTGTCACCCCGACGGTTGAGAGAAGGGCCGGATCCATACGGATCCGGCCCCTTCTGTGTCTCCTGCGAGGGGACGATGCCCCGCGCGGGCTATTCGGTCGTGGCGACCAGGCGCGCGGCAATCAGCTCGGCGATCTGGACCGCGTTGAGGGCCGCGCCCTTGCGCAGGTTGTCTCCTGAGATGAACAGCGCGAGGCCGCGCGTGCCCTCGACGGACTGGTCCTGGCGGATGCGGCCCACGAGCGAGACGTCGCCGCCCGCGGCGGCGAGCGGCGTGGGCACCTCCTCGACGCGCACGCCGGGGGCCGAGCCCAGGATCTCGTACGCGTCCTCGGGGGTGATGCCGCGCTCGAACTCGGCGTTGATCGACAGCGAGTGGCCGGTGAAGACGGGCACGCGCACGCATGTGCCGGAGACCGCCAGCTCGGGCAGGCCCAGGATCTTGCGCGACTCGTGACGGAGCTTCTGCTCCTCGTCGGTCTCGTTCGATCCGTCGTCGACCACGGAGCCGGCGAGCGGCACCACGTTGAACGCGATGGGGGCCACGTACTTGACCGGCGCCGGGAACTCGACGGCCGAGCCGCCGTGCGCGAGCGCGTCCGCGCCCTCGACCACGGCGAGCGCCTGCGAGTGGAGTTCCTGGACGCCCGCCAGTCCCGAGCCGGACACGGCCTGGTACGAGCTCACGATGAGGCGCTCGAGTCCCGCGGCCTCGTGGAGCGGCTTGAGCACGGGCATCGCGGCCATCGTGGTGCAGTTGGGGTTCGCCACGATCCCCTTGGGGATCGAGTCGAGAGCGTCGGGGTTGACCTCGGAGACGACGAGCGGCACCTCGGGGTCCTTGCGCCACGCGGACGAGTTGTCGATCACGATCGCCCCGGCCGCGGCGAACCGTGGCGCGTACTCCTTGGATGCGGCGCCGCCCGCGGAGAACAGCGCGATGTCGATGCCGGCGAAGTCGCCCGCCGCGACATCCTCGACGAGGATGTCGCGCCCCAGGTGCGTCAGCGTCGTGCCCGCCGAGCGCGACGACGCGAACAGGCGAACGTCGGCATCGGCAAAGCGCTCCGCGACGAGTTCGCGCATGACCGCGCCCACCTGTCCGGTGGCTCCCACGACTGCAATGGTCAGGCTCATCGTCCGGTCCCTCCGTAGACCACGGCCTCGCCCTCGGTCGAGTCGAGGTCGAACGCGGTGTGCACCGCCTTCACCGCCTTCTCGAGGTCGACGTCGCGGGTGACCACCGAGATGCGGATGTCGGAGGTCGAGATCATCTCGATGTTGACTCCCGCATCCCGCAACGCGGCGAAGAACTTGGCGGACACGCCCGAGTTCGAGCGCATCCCGGCGCCGACCAGCGACACCTTGCCGATCGAGTCGTCGGTCGCGAGGCCCGTGTAGCCGATCGCGACGTCGTCGGCCTCGATCGCCGCGATCGCGGCGGGCACCGAGGCAGAGGGCAGCGTGAAGGAGATGTCCGTCACGCCCGTGTTGGTCGCCGACACGTTCTGCACGATCATGTCGATGTTGACGTCGGCACGCGCGACCGCCTCGAACAGGCGGGCCGCGGATCCGGGCACGTCGGGGACGCCCGTGACGGTGATCTTCGCCTCGGACCTATCGTGCGCGACTCCCGCGATGATCGGGTCTTCCATCTCGTCTCCTTCTTCAGTCTCCCCCACGACCCACGTTCCCTCCAGGCCGGAGAAGGAGGAACGCACGTGGATGGGTACGGTGAACCGGCGCGCGTACTCGACGCAGCGCGGCATGAGCACCTTCGCGCCCGAGGCCGCCAGGTCGAGCATCTCCTCATACGTGATGCGGTCGAGCTTGCGGGCGGTGGGGACGATGCGCGGGTCGGCGGTGAAGACCCGTCCACGTCCGTGTAGATCTCGCACACGTCGGCGCCGAGCGCGGCCGCGAGGGCGACCGCGGTCGTGTCCGAGCCGCCGCGCCCGAGCGTGGTGACGTCCTGCGTCTCCTGGTTGAGGCCCTGGAAGCCGGCGACGATCGCGACCTTGCCCTGAGACAGCGCGCGCTGCAGGCGGCCGGGAGCGACGTCGATGATGCGCGCGCGGCCATGGTGCTCGGTGGTGATGACGCCCGCCTGGGGGCCCGTGAAGGCCTGCGCGGGGACGCCCTCGGCGCCGATCGCCATCGCGAGCAGCGCCATGGAGATGCGTTCGCCCGCGGTCAGCAGGATGTCCATCTCGCGAGCGTCGGGGGAGTCCGTCACCTGGTTCGCGAGGTCGATCAACTCGTCCGTCGTGTCGCCCATCGCGGACACCGTGACGACCACGTCGTGTCCCGCGCGCACCGTGTCCGCCACGCGCCGAGCGACGCGCCGCAGCGCCTCGGCATCGGCGACGGACGATCCGCCGTACTTCTGCACCACAAGCGACATGCAAGGCTCCAGGAGGAAATGGGGGGTCCGTGACCGCATGGCGGACACGGTGTCTCATTCTAGGGGCACGCGCGCGTGGAGCACCTACGGTGGTCCCGTGAGCATCGTCGCATCCCTTCCGTCGTCTCCCGTGGTCACCACCGCCTCCGGCGCCGTGCGCGGCGCGTGGCGCGAGCATCGTTCCGCCGACGGCTCGGTGAGCCGCGCCGCGATCTTCCTTGGCGTCCCCTACGCCGAGCCGCCCGTGGGCGAGCGCCGCTTCCTTGCCCCCGTGCCGCGGACTCCCTGGGAGGGCGTGCGGCCGGCGCTCCTCCACGGCGCGACCCCGCAACGGTGGTCGCCGTGGGACGACCCGTTCGTGCCCGAGCCCTCGATCCCAGGCACGGACCTGCTCACCCTCGATGTGGGCACCCCCGACCCGAGCCCCGACGCGGGCCTGCCCGTCCTGGTCTACATCCACGGCGGCGGCTTCGTGGGCGGCTCTCACGCGAGCCCCTGGTACGGAGGGCAGGCGTTCCACCGCGACGGAGTCGTGACGGTCGCACCGGCCTACCGCTTGGGCTTCGACGGCTTCGGGTGGATCGAGGATGCGCCGCCCAACCGTGGCGTGCTCGACTGGCTCGCCGCGCTCGCGTGGGTGCAGGAGAACATCCGCGCGTTCGGCGGCGACCCCGCGCGCGTCACGATCGCAGGCCAGTCCGCCGGCGGCTCGGCGGTGATGCGGCTGCTGACCATGCCCGCGGCGCAGGGCCTCTTCCGGGCGGTGATGGCGCTGTCGCCCGCGGACATCCCCGTGCGCAGGGACGATGCCGTGGTCGCCGCCGCGCGGGTCGCCGCTGCCCTGGGGCTGGCGACGACGGCTGCGCCCCGCAGGGCCGACCTCGCGAACGTGCCCGAGGGGCGGATCCTCGCCGCGCAGGACGCCGCGACGGCGCTCGACCCCGGCGACCCGCTCGCGGGGGCGATGGGCGGGGCGGGCCTGCCGCTGTCGCCCGTGATCGACGGCGAGCTGGTGCCCACCACCATCGCCGACGCGATCCGTGCCGGAGTGGGAGACGGCGTGGCGCTGCTCATCGGGTCCACCGCTCACGAGTTCAACGGGGCACTGGGCCACGTGACGGGGCTCGAGGGGGCGGACGCGACAGGCCTGCTCGCGAAGGGCGGCGTGCCAGAGGCCGAGCGCGCCGCGCTGATCGAGCGCGCCCCCGAGCCGACCCCGGCGTCCGCGGCGGGTCAGGCCCTTACCGACGGCCTCTTCCGCCGCCACGTCGCCAGGTGGGCGGGGCAGCGCGCCGCGACCGCGGCATCGTCGCGCACCTGGGCCTACGACTTCCGGTGGGTGAGCCCCGTGAACGGCTTGTCCTCTCACTGCCTCGACCTCCCGTTCGGCTTCGACGTGCTGCGCGAGCCGACCGCGGTGCGTCGCACGGGACCCGACGCGCCGCAGCAGCTCGCGGACGCCGTCCACGGCGACTGGCTGTCCATGGTGGTCGACGGCCGGGTCGACGCGCCGGTGCATGCGGACGGTCGCGCGACCGTCGTCTACGGGCTTCCGCTGCGCGACGTGCGCGTGGGCTACGAGCCGGAGAGCCGCCTGGCGAGCGCGCTCGAGCCCCCACAAATGGGGTAATCACCTGGGGCACTATCAGGGGTGTCCCTGATGGCAGCGCGCGACACAGTGTGTCAGGGTGGGGTGTCGGCTGCGGGCGATCTCCCGCGCCGCGCGAATCTAGGGGGCTCCATGACGGTGATGTCATCCGCCGTGTCCACCGCGGCGGTCAGCGCCAGCGGGGTGGCACGCGCGTTCGGCTCGGTGCAGGCCGTGACCAACGCGACGCTTGAGGTGCAGCCGGGCAACGTGACGGCGTTGATCGGACCGAACGGCTGCGGCAAGACCACGCTGATGCTCATGCTCGCGGGGTTGCTGCGCCAGGACGCAGGCGAGATCCGCGTCGCGGGCGCGGACCCTCGACACGACTCCGCGGCGGTGCGCGCGTCGATCGGCTGGATGCCGGATCAGCTGGGCTCGTGGGACAACCTCACGTGCCTGCAGACCCTCACGCTCATGGGGCGCGGATATCGGATCTCCAAGGACGAGGCGCGCGCGCGAGGCGCCGCGCTGCTCGAGACGGTGCACCTGGGCGAGTTCGCCGACCGGCCCGCGCGCGTGCTGTCGCGCGGACAGAAGCAGCGGCTGTCGCTGGCACGGGCGCTCATGAACGACCCTCAAGTGCTGTTGCTCGACGAGCCGGCCAACGGCCTGGACCCGCGCTCGCGCATCGAACTGCGCACACTGGTGCGCGATCTCGCGGCGCAGGGCCGCGCGGTGCTGGTCTCGAGCCACGTGCTCGCGGAACTCGACGAGATGGTCGACGACGCGATCTTCATGTCCAAGGGACGCACCCTGGGCGACGAGGCCGCCGCACACGTCGCGGACGCGAAGACCAGGTACCGGGTCGCGACTCTCGACGACTCCCTGCTGCGCGCCGCGCTCGCGGACTCGCGGGTGCCGTACGACGACGAGCCGACGGGAATCGTGATCCGCGTGGGCAGCGACCAGGAGGCGGCGCAGGCGCTCGCGTGGCTCATGTCCAAGGGCGTGCCCGTCCACCGCTTCGGCCCCGCCGGCAGCGCGCTCGAACAGACGTATATGGCGATGGAGGAGGAGCGGCGATGACTCTCGTGGACCAGCACCCGGCATCTGCGGGCGTCCCGGCGCCCGCATCGTCCCCCGCACCCCCGCCGGAGGCAACCCTGGCTGCCGACTCCGCGCGGCGTGTGGCTCGTCACCGGAATCGAGCTGCGACGCCGCCGCCCCACCGTCAAGGGGTGGATCTTCTACGGACTCGTGCTCGCCGTGATCCTCGGTCTCGGGATCCTCGTCGCCGTGTCCTCGTCCGACGAGAAGACCTCGGGACCGCTCGAGATGGTGCTCGTGCTGGTGCTCGGAGCCGGCATGCTCATCGCGCCGTCCCTCGCCGCGACGTCGATCAACGGTGACTCCGCGGAGGGGGTGCTCGCCCCGCTGCAGATGACGCGGCTCACCGCAGGAGACCTGGCGATCGGCAAGCTGCTCGCCTCGTGGTTCATCGCCTTCGCGGTGCTGGTGACCACCACGCCCCTCCTCGTGTACGCGTTCTCGCGCTCGGGCTGGCACTGGGACGAGCTCGCGATCGTGCTGGGCGCGATTCTGCTGGTCGTACTCACGTCCACCGCGATCGGCCTCGCGTGGTCCTCTCTCGCCGCGCGTGCCGTGGCGTCCGTGTCGCTCGCGCACCTCACCACCGGGTTCCTGCTGCTCGGCACGCTGCTGGCGTTCGTGTTCGTGCAGCCACTGGTGTCCGAGACGGTGACCGACGTCAACCGCTACGTCGACTACGGGGCGATGACTCCCGAGCAGCAGCGTGCATACGAGGATGCCCAGATGACGGGCGACTTCTCCGAGCTCGATGTCGCCTCGCTGCCCTGCATGGAGTACAGCTCGCAGTACGGGGTGGCTCACACCGACCGCATCGCGTGGATGATCCTCGCCAACCCCGTGGTGATGATCGGGGAGGTGTCGCCGATCATCAACGCCGAGACCTACGAGAAGGACGGTCGCGCCGCCCCCGGCGTGTTCGCGATCATGCATGCCACCGTGTCCGGGTGGCGCATGGGGCCGTCCGAGGAGGACCTTGCCGGGCGCACCTACGACGAGTGCGCCAACCTCGCCGCGATGGCCGCGGGCGAGGAGCCGCCCATGATGGACGAGGGCGACTGGGAGGCGGAGCAGGAGGCGATGTCGGTCTACGCGCCGGCGCCGTGGGTGGGCCTGGGTCTCCAGATCGCGCTGCTGCTCGGCTCGGTGTGGATCGTCATCTCTCGCCTGCGGGTGCCCTACAAGAAGCTCCGCCAGGGCACGCGCGTGGCCTGACCTCGCGGCGCTCGGCGGAGTGAGCGCGACTCAACTGACGGTGCGGCGGCCCTCGAACGCGCGACCCAGCGTGACCTCGTCGGCATACTCGAGGTCGCCGCCCACCGGCAGTCCCGAGGCGAGGCGCGACACCGTCACGCCGAGCGGCACGAGCATGCGGGTGAGGTACGTCGCGGTGGCCTCGCCCTCGATGTTGGGGTCGGTCGCGATGATGACCTCCTCGACCTTGCCGTCGCCGAGGCGCGTGAGCAGTTCGCGGATGCGCAGGTCGTCGGGCCCCACGCCGTTCATCGGGTCGATCGCGCCGCCCAGCACGTGATAGCGGCCGCGGAACTCGCGCGTGCGCTCGATGACCACCACGTCCTTGGGCTCCTCGACCACACACAGCAGGTCCTCGGCGCGGCGCGGGTCGGCGCAGATCCGGCACTGCTCGGACTCCGCGACGTTGCCGCATGTCGCGCAGAAGCGCACCTTCTCCTTGACCGTGATGATCGCGTCGGCGAGCCGACGCACATCCGTGGGGTCTGTGCTCAGCAGATGGAACGCGATGCGCTGCGCGCTCTTGGGCCCGATGCCAGGGAGGTGGCCGAGCTCGTCGATAAGGTCCTGCACCGCGCCGTCGTACATGGGGTCAAGAGTAGGCGCACGGGGTGACTAGTCCTCGACGATCGTTCCGCCGAGCATCTTCGCCACGACCTCCGCACCCGAGAGCTGCGAGTCCTCGGCGCGGGCATCGTCCGCGGAGATCTCCTCCTCGTCGAAGGGGGCTCCACATCGGGTGGTAGGTCCGGCGGCACGTCCCACGGCGGAGGGGCCGATGCCGTGGCTCGCGGTGTCGCGCCCGTGGCAGGGGAGGCGGGGCTCGTGGGGGAGGACGGCCGGGCCGTGGGCGTCGCGGCAGCCGGGGGTGCGGCGGCTGCCGCGGAGGGTGACGCCGCGCGCGCCGGTGACGCCTGGGTGGCGGCGACGGGTCCCGCGAAGGCCGTGATGCGCAGCTGCATGCCGAGCGTCTCGCGGATCGCGAGCTGGAGGTTTTCGGCGTGCTTGCCGCCGTCGAGCATCGACACCAGGTTGGGGTTGGCGACCGCGAGCGACAGCGCGCCGTCCTCGACCGAGGACACCTGGGCGTTCTGGCTCACGAGCGTCCACGTGACGCGCCACCGCTCGAGCGTCCCGAGCACCTCGGGCCATCGCCTGCGGACGAGCTCGGTGTCGGCGGCGCCTCCCGCTGGTCCGGTTGACGGTGTCGTCGCGGGAGTCGTCGCGGGAGCCGATGCGCCGGCCGTCGTGGGCGCGGGGGCCGCCGGGGCGGGGGACCAGTCGTCGTCGGATGCGGTCTCGGGTGCCGCGGCGGGGGCGGGCGCGGGCTTGGGTGCCGGCGCGGGTGCGGCTGAGGGAGCGGGGGTCGGATTCGCGGCAGGGGCGGGCGCCGGAGCGGCCGCGGGAGCAGGGGCAGGCGTCGCCACCGCGGGCTCACTGGCGCGCGCGGCGGGTGCGGTGGGTGCGGCGGGCGCGGTGGCGACCGTTCCCGGATCCGACGCGAGCAGCCGCGCACACAGCAGTTCGAGGTGAAGGCGCGGAGATGTTGCCCCGACCATGCGGGTGAGGGCGTCGTTGATGAGGTCGGCCGCCACGGAGCCGCGCGCGAGTCCCAGCCGTCGCGCCTGGTCACGCATGCGCTCGAGCTGGTCCTCGGGCATCTCGCCGAGGGCACGGACGCCGCCCTCGCCCGCGGCGGTGAGCACCAGGAGGTCGCGCATGCGCTCGAGCAGGTCCTCGACGAACCTGCGGGGCTCGTGGCCAGTGGACATCACGCGCTGCACGACGTCGAACAGCGAGGCGCCGTCGGCCGCGGCGATCGCGTCGATCGCGTCGTCGAGCAGCGTCGCGTCCGTGAAGCCCAGCAGGGCGATCGCGCGCTCGTAGCTCACGCCGGCGGCGTCCGACCCCGCCATCAGCTGGTCGAGCACGGACAGCGTGTCGCGCACCGATCCCCCACCCGCGCGCACCACGAGCGGCAACACGCCCGAGGCGACCGTCACGCCCTCCGCCTCGCACAGCGACTGGAGGTAGCCGGTGAGCACGGGCGGCGGCACCAGCCGGAACGGGTAGTGATGCGTGCGGGACCTGATGGTGCCGATCACCTTCTCCGGCTCCGTGGTCGCGAAGATGAAGCGCACGTGTGGCGGCGGCTCCTCCACGAGCTTGAGGAGCGCGTTGAAGCCCTGGGTGGTGACCATGTGGGCCTCGTCCAGGATGAAGATCTTGTAGCGGTCGCGCGCGGGCGCGAACGCCGCGCGCTCGCGCAACTCCCTCGCGTCGTCGACGCCGTTGTGCGATGCCGCGTCGATCTCGACCACATCGACGGAACCGGCGCCGCCGCGCGCGAGCTCGACGCACGAGTCGCATTCGCCGCACGGCGAGTCCGTGGGGCCCTGGGCGCAGTTGAGGCAGCGGGCGAGAATGCGGGCCGACGTGGTCTTTCCGCATCCGCGCGGCCCGGAGAACAGGTACGCGTGATTGACGCGGTCGGCCCTCAACGCCTGCATGAGCGGGGTGGTCACGTGCTCCTGGCCCACGACGTCCGCAAAGGTGTCGGGACGGTAGCGGCGGTACAGGGCGGTGGTCACGGATACGACTCTAGTGCGGGGGTGAGACGGCCCGCGCGGGCCATCCACAGCATCGTCCGGGCGCGAAAGGACCCCCCACGCACCCGACAGAGCCCGCTTACCCTTGCTTCATTCCTGACCTGGGGGAGTTGGGCGAGATGACGCCACGTGAGGGGTCGCCGACTAGTCTAACCGCACTCCCGACACCCCTGTCTCGCGCGCTGTACTCGCAGACGCGCGGCCTCGGGTAATATTGCCGGGCCTGGAGGATTCGCCTAGTGGCCTATGGCGCACGCTTGGAAAGCGTGTTGGGTGCAAGCCCTCGGGGGTTCGAATCCCCCATCCTCCGCCAGATGTCCTGAACCGCGACGGGATGGTACGAGTGACCCAGCCAGCGATGGGCCGCCCCGATGCGCGGCGCGCGAAGGTCCGCCGTCACCGTCGCGAGCGCCAGATCATCGTCTTTGGCGTCCTGGTGATCCTCGTGGCCTTCGCGGCGGTATTCGCCGCGGGTGTGTACAAGGGCGATGTCGACGGTCCGTTCTCGCAGCCGTTCGTCACCCCGGCGGGCGCCTTCGAGAGCGATGTCGACCTCGTGTGCCCGCCGCCGTCGTCGACGCCGCTTCCCGCGGATCAGGTCGCCGTGCGCGTGCTCAACGGCACCGAGACGAGCGGACTCGCGTCGGATGTCGCCGGTGACCTCGAGTCCCGCGGGTTCGTGCTGCTGGGCGCGAGCAACTGGAGCCGCGGCTACCCCGAGGGCGTGCGCCTCTACTTTGGCCCGAACGGCGTCCACCAGGCGTACACCGTCGCGCGGCACTTCGAGGCGGTCGACATGGTGCTCGACAATCGCCCCGGAACGCTGGTCGACGTGGTGCTGGGCGACACCTTCGCGGAGGCATCGACCTTGAGGTCGGCGCTCGCCCCCGAGCTCGACGAGACCCGCACCCTCACCGCCAACGCGGCCTGCCTGCCTGCGAGCCTGGTGACGCCCGTGCCCGCCCCGCGCACCCTTCCTGAGAACCCGCTCGACCCCGAGCCCTCCCCGAGCCCGTCGCCGTCGGCGTCGTAGCGCGCTAGCCTCGCGCGGCGGCCAGGCGCGGGCGTGACGCCGCGGGCGCACGGCGACGGCCCGCCAGCGCGCCGGCAACCATCACGCTCATGAGCGCGACCGCGGCGAGGGCCGCGGCAAGCACGCGCCCGACCCCCTCGGGTCCCGCCTGCGCCGCCCCGTCCGCGAGAGCGGCCGCCCCGCTCGCCAGGGTGTCGCCCCCGGCCGCGAGCTCGCCGGTTCCCGTCGCGAGCCGCGCCGCGCCGTCCGTGAGCGTTCCGGCGCCGTCCGCGAGCTCGCCGGTACCGTCCGCGAGCCGGCCCGCGCCGTCGACGAGCGTGAGCCCACCCTCCTCGAGGGTCGTGGCCGCGGCGTCGAGCCTGCTCGCCCCCTCGGTGAGCCGCGCCACGCCATTCGTGAGGCTGTCGATGCCCTCGTTGATCGAGCCGCTCGCGTCGTCGAGCCGCGCGAGACCCGCCGAGAGTTCTGCGGCACCGGAGTCGACCCGGTCAAGACCGGTTGCGAGTTCCTCCTGGTGAACCACGAGCGTCGACGCGCCCTCGTGAACGTCCCGCGCTCCCACCGCGACGCCGCCAGCGAGACCCGCGACGCGGGATCCGGCGTCCGACGCGTCCGAGAGCCTGGCGGACTGCGCCAGCGTCGCGTCGTGGTGAGCGCGGCTCGAGTCGGCGAGCGCGGCGGCGGCCGGGGCCGCCGAGCCCTCGAGCGCCGATGCCCCCGCGGTCAGGGCGAGCGCGGCCCCCTCCGCCTGCGAGGCCACCCGCGCCATCTCGGCGTCGAGGGCCGCGAGGGTCGCGGGGTCCACGGTCCCGGCGTGGAGGCCCTCGATGAGGTCCTCAAGCGCGGCGACGGACTCGAGGAGGCCGTCGGTGCCCGAGGCTGCCTGGGAGGCGTTCTCGAGGGCGCCGGCGAGGGCCGTGGCGTGCTCGTCGAGCGCGGCGGCGTCGGCGGCTAGGGCGTCCGACGAGCGATCGAGTTCCCGTGCGGCGGTCTTCGCGGCAAAGAGGTCGACCGCGAGTGCCGCGGCGTCCTCGGCGGATTCGGTCGCGGCGGCGGAGGTTGCCGCGGTGCCCTGCGCGAGAGAGGCCGCGCCCTCCGTGAGGTCGTGCGCGCCGCGCGCCGCATCCGCGGTGGCGGCGTCGAGGGTCGTCGCGCCGTCGGCCGCGAGCCCGACGCCGTCGAGGTAGAGCCGCGCGCCCGAGGCGAGGGAGTCGACACCGCCCGCGAAGAGCGCGACGCCTTCGGTGTACTCGGCCACCCCATCCGTGTAGTGGCCGACCCCGGTCGTGTAGTCCGTCGCGCCGGTCGCGAGCGTCGTCGCGCCCTCCTCGACACGGGTGGCGCCGTCCGCGAGCTGCGAGGCTCCCGCGCTCAGGGCATGCGCGCCTTCGTCGACCTGTGACACGCCATCCGCGACGCGTTCCGCTCCGCCCGCCACGCGCACCGCGCCGTCCGCAACCATTCCGCCCAGCGTCACCATCCCCCACGGCAGGGCGAGAGTCGCGACGCCCAGCGCTACCACGGCGACGCGCGCGCTCAGCGGCCATCGGGACCGCGGGCGAGGGGACGCCTCGCGTCGGTGCTCGGCGGCAGCGGCGGGATCGGGGACTGGAGCGGCGGCCATGATCCTCCTTTGGACCGGCTTCGTCGCCGGTCTCCGGCCTTCGCGACCACGCTGTCGCGAAGGGCGCGGCCTTCGCCGCGCCTGGGTCCACCCTACGCCCGGTCTTTACCGGATCGTGACCAAATTTCGGGGCGAGGCTGGCGCGGGCTCACCCGGGCATCGTCCCGTCAGAACACGAAGGTCGCGAGCAGGAAAGCGGCATAGCACGCGAGGCCACCCATCGCGGGAACCTGGGAGGCGGTGCTCCAGGCGCCGCGCACCGCCGCCACGGCGAAGGCCACGGTCAGGAGGACCCATGCTGCGGTGTGACCGTGGTTCGCCGCGACCGCCAGGACCCCGCCGTCGGTGCGCGGGGGCACCCCGTCCCCCACGAACGCGAAGATCCCGGTGACGGCCGCGGCGACCACGGCGGCGAGGGCGAACAGCGCGCGCCGGGCGGAGCCTGTCATGACACGACCGTAGCGCCACCGCCGCACCGCCGCGTGTGCATTCGGGACACTAGTCGGCGAGCTCCTCGGCCGTCCGGGCGATGGGCCAGCCGTCCTCGGTCCACGCGAGCTCGCGCAGCTCGAGGCGCGGCGCTCCCCCGAGGTCGGCGTCGTAGACGTGCGCCGCGAGGTAGCCGTCCGAGAAGGACTGCCCGCCGGGGCCGATCATCGCGCCGCGGGTCGCGAGCAGCTCGTCTCCGCCGTCGTGCCTCATGTCGTTGCCCCACCTGTCGAGGTACGGACCCGTGACGTCCGTCGCGCGTCCCACCGCGACGGAGTACGTCGAGTCGACTCCCTGGCAGCACGAGTCGCGCGACACGAAGAGGTAGTAGTAGCCGTCCCTGTGCACGAGGTAGGGCGCCTCGATCGCGTTGGTCTGCGTGCCCCGCGACGCGATCATGACAGGCTCGGCCTCCGCCACCGGCTTCCCGCTGGGCCATTCGAGCTGCAGGAGGTGGATGCCGCCCCAGAACGAGCCGAAGGCCATCCACGGCGCGCCGTCCGCGTCCTCGACCACGCCCGCATCGATCGCGTTGTAGTGCGTGACGCCGGGCTCCGAGCGCCACACCTCGCCCTGGTCGGTCCACCCGTAGGCGGGATCGTCGGGGTCGAGAGTGGGCGATGTCATGAGGCCGATCAGCGACCGGTTGGAACCGAAGGTCGACGCGGAGTAGTAGAGGTACCACGTGCCGTCGTGCTCGATGAGCTCCGGCGCCCAGAAGTTCTCGACCCCGGGTATCGCCTCGTAGACCCACTCGGGGCGTGTGTCCGCGTCCCATGCCGTGCCCACGTACTCCCACTCGACACCGTCGCTCGACCGCCTGATCTGCGGCGCGCCGAGTCCCCGGCGCACGTCGCCGGTCGAGTACACGTACCAGTCGTGGTCCTGCGTGCCGGCGACGAGCGCGGGGTCGTGGACGGCGATGTCCCCCGTCGCGTCGACGCGAGTCGCGCCGGCGGAGTCGGCCGTCCACGGTGCCCACAGCGCCGTCGCGGTCACCGCCGCTGCCGCCGCCAGCCCCGCGGCCGCCGCGATCAGCGTGCGTCGACGCGTCACTTGCCGAGCCGGATGACGTTCCACGACACCGGGGGCAGGCTCGCGCCCAGCCGTCCGTCGGTGACGGCGGCCGTGGCGTTGGCGACCGGCGCGACAGAGGAGTCGTCATCCGCGGTCGCCGACCACGTGTGGTCGGGGTTGCTGAGGCTTGTCGCGCCCAGCACCCGCAGGCCCGGCAGCGCGCGCAGGTCGACGTCGAGCGCGAGAGGCTCGGTCAGGGAGCGGTTGATCGCGAAGATCACGGTCTCGCCCGTCTCGGGATCGCGGGTCGCCACCGCGTCGAGCAGGGGGACCTCCCCGTAGCGCGCGGTCTCGTAGAGCGGCGCCTGGACCTCGACGCGCAGCACCTCGCCGCGCGCGAGCGCCGCGGCCTGCGCGAAGGGGTGGAAGGTGGTCTGGCGCCACGAGCGTCCGCCCGGCTCGGTCATGATCGGTGCGATCACGTTGACCAGCTGTGCAAGCGACGCCGAGTGGACCCGGTCCGTGTGGCGCAGGAGCGAGATGAGCAGGCCGCCCACGACCACGGCGTCCGCGACGTTGTAGCGGTCCTCGAGCAACACGGGCGCGACCGGCCAATCGGTGCCCGACGGCGGGCGCGACTCCGCGCGATGCTGGTACCAGACGTTCCACTCGTCGAACGAGAGGTGGATGCGCTTGGTCGCCTTCTTCTGCGCGCGCACCAGGTCCGCCGCCGCGACCACCGCCTCGACAAAGTGATCCATGTCGACCGCCGAGGCGAGGAACGAGCCCAGGTCGCCGTCCTCCTCGAAGTAGTAGGCGTGCGCGGACACGTAGTCGACCTGCTCATACGTGTGCCCGAGCACCGTGCGCTCCCACTCCCCGAACGTGGGCATCGACGAGGCCGAGGACCCGCACGCGACCAGCTCGAGGTCCGGATCGATCATGCGCATCGCGCGCGCGGTCTCCTCCGCGAGGCGCCCGTACTCGTCGGCCGTCTTGTGGCCGAGCTGCCACGGCCCGTCCATCTCGTTGCCCAGGCACCACATGCGGATGTTGTGCGGGAGCTCGGCGCCGTGGGAGCGGCGCAGGTCGGACCAGTACGTGCCGCCCTCGACGTTGCAGTACTCGAGCAGGTCCAGCGCCTCCTGCACGCCGCGGGTGCCGAGGTTGACGGCCATCATGGGCTCGGTGCCCGCCTTGGCCGACCACCGCATGAACTCGTCGACGCCCACGAGGTTGGGCTCGGTCGAGTGCCATGCGAGGTCGAGTCGCCGCGGCCGCGACTCGACGGGCCCGATCCCGTCCTCCCAGCGGTATCCCGACACGAAGTTGCCGCCCGGATACCGGACCGTCGACACGCCCAGCTCCCGCGTGAGCGCGATCACGTCCTCCCGGAAGCCGTCGGCATCCGCGGTCGAGGAGGCGGGATCGTGGATGCCGCTGTAGACGCAGCGGCCGAGGTGCTCGACGAACGAACCGAACGTGCGCCGGCGCACCGGCCCTACGCGGTAGGCGGGATCGAGGATGAGGGAGGCGTGGATCACGATGGTCCTTTCTGGCCGCGCGTCGCTGCGCGGATGACGAGTCTAGAGAACGTTATCGAACGCGACCCACGCGACGTCGTGGGGCGCGAGGGTGGCGACCAGGTCGCCCCCGTCGAGCCTGGCAAGGGACGATGCCCCCCACAGGTCGGTGACCCGCGTCGCGTGGGTGGCATGAGGGGTGAGTGACGACACGGGAACGCGGATCGCGCGTGGCTGACCGCCCGTCCAGAACACCGCGGCATACCGGCGATCGCCCCGTGCGGCCGATGCCGTCCATGCGATGATCTCGCCGTCGTCGAGCGGCTCGCGCAGCGCCTCCGCGCCCTCACGTGACCCCGTGAGCACTTCCTGGATCGCGGGGTTCGCGAGCAGCTCGAGCGTCTGCTCGGACGTGTGAGGCAGGTCGCCGCCGACCATGAGGGGCGACCTCGCCATCGTCCACAGCGTGAGCAGCGTGCGTTGTTCCGCGAGGGTGAGGCGACTGTCGCGCTCGTCCCCACGCTCGGCGCGAATCCCGATGCGCCCGAGCGGCAGCATGTCGGCATCCGTCCAGCCGCCCGGCCGCTGGTGCGGGGCCCACCGCGCGAGGCGGGTGAACTGCGCGTGGACGTCCTCCCGGCGGTCCCAGAGGTCGTCCGAGACACGCCACATCTGCGCGTGGTCGCGCAGATGAGCGAGGTGGGTGGTCGACAGGTGGGTGCCCGGCGACAGGGACAGCACGATCGGCCGCCCCGAACGCTCGATGGCCCGCGCGTAGGCCTCGATCTCGCGTGCGTGATACGGCGCCTGCATGTCGTCCGCCTTGATGAAGTCGACCCCCCACGAGGCGAACTGCGCGACCTGAGAGTCGTAGTACGCCTGCGCACCGGGGTGGTCCTGGTCGAGTCCCACGTTGTCGGGGTTCCACGCGCACGCGCGGTCGGGGTCGGCGATGTCGGCCGCGGTCCACTGCGTGCCGAGGATGGGGAGGTTGCGCTCGACCGCGAGCCGCGGGATCCCGCGCATGATGTGGAGACCGAACTTCAGCCCGAGACCGTGAACGGTATCCGCGAGCGGGCCGAACCCCGCGCCCCCGGCGGCGGAGGGAAAGCGGTTGACCGCGGGCAACTGGCGGCCGAACGCGTCGAGGGCGAGCGGCGCATCCGCGTTGTATCCGTGCGCGCGCGCCGTCGGGTCGTACCAGGCGATGTCGACCACGACCGTGTCCCAGCCGTGGGGGAGCAAGCGCTCCGCGAGCACGCGCGCATTCGCGAGGACCTCGCGCTCGGTCACCGTGGTGCCGTAGCAGTCCCAGCTGTTCCATCCCATGGGAGGGGTGGAGGCGAGCATCGTCGCTCCTTCGGTCGTGGACGCCCGTGGGTGGCCGTCCGCTCTCTACATCGTTGTAGGCCAATCGTGCCCATCGGGCGCCGGATTCGTCAAGTTGTGGCGCTGGGCGGCGTGTGGAGCAGTGCCGGGACGCGGGTGTCGCGCGCCGTTCTCGCGGGCCCTCCCGGCCCCGCGTGACGGCATCGTCCCTCATAAAGCGGCCCTACCGTCGTGCGAGACGGAATCGTGACCTGGGTCCGCTTGACCGCCTGCCGCGAGATGTGTCATGGTTCCATCGTTGTAAATCTCCCGGCACGGTGCCGGGCTGACAGCCTGGGGTCAATGACGACCAGGTCGGAGACTGGTTCCCTTTCCCGCGGGAGGGGAGCCGGACTACCGCCCGGCCCGACCTCACTCGTCAATGAAGATCAGGGAGGCAGGCAGATGCGAAGGATGAAGGCGGCGGCGGTCGCGGCCACCATGGCTGGAGCCCTCACGCTCGCGGCGTGCAGCGGCAGCTCGAGCGGCAACGCGAGCGAGGAGCCCGACACCTCGGGCGGCGACGCCCCCAACGAGCTCACGTTCATGTTCCGCGGCGGCGAGTACGACAAGCTCGCCTACGAGCAGGCGATCGCGAGCTTCGAGGAGGAGACCGGCGCCTCGGTGACGATGATCATCACGGATGCCGACCAGTACGCGACCAAGCTGCAGGCGGCCATCGCGGGCAACAAGGTTCCCGACGTGTTCTACATTGAGCCCGGCCGCATGCAGGGCTACGTCTACGCCAACGTCCTGGCGGACCTCACGAGCTACGTCGAGCAGGACGTGCTCGACAACATCTGGGACTTCGGCGTCGAGGCCTACCGCTTCGACAAGGAGACCGGTCAGGCCCGCACCGGACCGCTGTACGGCCTGCCCAAGGACGTGGGGCCGTTCGGCTTCGGCTACAACACGGTGATGTTCGAGAAGATGGGCATCGAGGCGCCCGACCCGGACGTGCCGCTCACGTTCGACGAGTTCGTCGACATCGCGAAGCAGCTCACCACCGACACCGACGGCGACGGCGAGCTCGACCAGTGGGGCACCGGCCTCAACGTCCAGTGGAACTCGCAGGCCTTCGTCTGGGGCGCCGGCGGCGACTGGATCTCGGAGGACCAGAAGACCGTCACGGTCGACGACCCCGCCTTCGCGGAGGCGCTCCAGTGGTTCGCCGACCTTCAGCTGGTCGAGCAGGTCACGCCCTCGGTCGAGCCGGCGCAGACTCTCGACACGTACCAGCGCTGGATGGCGGGAGAGATCGGCTTCTTCCCCGTGGCGCCGTGGGACATCGCAACCTACAACGCAGTGGCCGAGGAGAACCCCGACACGTTCGGCTACGACGTGATCCCCTACCCCGTGGCCAACGCGGGTGACGAGACCGCGACGTGGCTCGGCTCGCTGGGCATCGCGGTCGCGGAGACCTCCAAGAACAAGGACCTCGCCGCTCAGCTCGCGGTGTACCTGTCGACCGACCTCGAGGCGCAGAAGATCCTCGCCGAGAATAAGGTGCAGATCCCGAACATCAAGGACTACGCGTTCGGCGAGTGGATCGAGACCGATGCCCCCGCGGCCGGCTGGCCCGCCAACACCGAGGAGTTCCTCCAGATCGCGGACGAGTACGGCCGTGCCCTCCCCGGCACGTGGACGTATGCGCCCGAGTGGTACGACGAGTTCTGGGTGGGAATCGACCAGGTCCTGACCGGCCAGATGACCGCAGCCGACTATGCGGCGCAGGTCCAGCCCAACATGCAGAGCAAGCTCGACCTCGCGTGGAGCAACGCCGAGCAGGCCAAGGCCCAGGGCTAGCCGAGCCCACGAGCACGATCCCGGGGCCGGTACCACGGCACCGGCCCCGGGACCGCTCGAGGAAGGACTGAGAGATGGCGACCACAGCGCCCGAGCAGGCGACCAGCCGCTGGACCAAGGAGGACGCACGCGCCGCGCGCAAGCGCAACGCGAAGCTCCACCGCAAGGAATACGTGTGGGCGGCGGCATTCCTCGCGCCGCCCGTGATCGGGTGGATTGCGTTCCTGCTGTTCCCCATGGCGTTCTCCGTGTATGCGTCCTTCACCAACTGGAATGGCCTGGGGGCCATGCAGTGGATCGGACTGCAGAACTACGTGAACCTGTTCCAGGATCCGTATTTCTGGAAGGCGCTGTGGAACACGCTCTTCTACATGATCGGCATCCCGATCGGCCTGGCCCTGTCGCTGGGTCTCGCGCTTGCGCTGAGCCGCAAGATCCGCGGACGCACGTTCTTCCGCACGGTCTACTACATCCCCGTGATCTCCTCGCTCGCGGCGATCGCGATCCTGTGGCAGTGGGCCTACAACGGCGACTTCGGGCTCGTGAACCAGGTGCTCGCGCTGTTCGGCATTCAGGGTCCCAACTGGCTCATGGACCCGGTCACCGCCAAGCCGGCGCTGGTCATCATGATGGTCTGGAAGGGCCTCGGGTACTCGATGATCCTGTACCTGGCCGCCGTGCAGGCGGTGCCGCGGTCGCTGTATGAGGCGGCCGCGCTCGACGGTGCGAACGCGTGGAAGCGGTTCACCAAGATCACCTGGCCCATGGTGCGGCCCGTGACGTTCTTCCTCGTGGTCACCAACATCATCGGCGGCTCGATGATCTTCACCGAGATCAACATCATGACGCCCACCGGCGGACCGCAATGGAGCACCGCGTCCCTGGTCTGGTACGTCTGGAACAAGGCCTTCCGCAACCTGCAGATGGGCTACGCGACAGCGATGGCGCTGGTCCTCGGCATCCTCGTCCTCATCGTCACGATCATTCAGTTCCGGCTGAACCGTGCCAACAACTTCTCGATCGACTGAGGGAGGGAGACTTCACATGAGCGTCACCTCGTCAACCGCGAAGACCGCCCCCGCCGCGATGGTCAAGGCGACCGGCGGCGACCCCCGTCCCGCGATTGCGCCCGGCTTCTTCAAGGCCAAGGGCGCCACCCGCGAGAACCCGCTGGTCAATGCGTTCCTCACCGCGATCCTTGCGGTCGGCGCCGTCATCATGGCCGCGCCGTTGCTGTGGATGGTCTCGACCTCGCTCAAGACCAAGGAGGGCGTGTACGCCCTCCCCCGGAGTGGATTCCCGATCCGTTCATGTGGGACACGTACGTGCGCCTCTTCGACGACACCTACGTGCTGTCGGGCATCAGGAACTCGCTGATCGTCTCGGTCAGCGTGACCGTGGTCGGCACCGTGTTCTCGGCGCTCGCGGCCTTCGCCCTCGCGAAGCTCCGCCTCCCCGGCAAGAACGCGATCTTCCTCATGCTGCTGTCGGGAATGATGGTGCCGTTCCCCACGCTGATGATCCCTCAGTTCGTGATGTTCTCGAAGATCGGCTGGGTGGACACGCTGCTCCCGCTGATCGTGCCCGTCATCCTGGGCAACGTCATCATGATCTTCTTCCTGCGCCAGTACCTGCACAACGTGCCCGACTCGCTGGTCGAGGCGGCCAAGATCGACGGTGCTTCCTACCTGAAGATCTTCTGGACCATCATCGTGCCGCTCATCCGGCCGGCGATCGCCGCGCAGTTCATCCTGTGGTTCATGTTCGTGTGGAACGACTACCTGGCGCCGATCATCTACCTCAACACCCCCGAGATTCAGACGCTCCAGGTGGTGATCGCGAACATGAACGTCCAGTACGCGACGCAGCGCGACTACCCGCTCATCATGGGTGCCTCGGTGGTGTCGGTCCTGCCCATCCTGATCGTCTTCCTGGTCTTCCAGCGCCAGATCATCGAGTCGATCGCCCTCACCGGATCGAAGACCTGAGATGACCACGACCGACACGGCCCCGTCCCTCGACGGCGGGGCCGGTGGCCCCTCGCGTCCCGATCCGTCCACCTGGGGCGCGCGCAACGCCCACGACCCGACCGCGGTGCGTGACGACCACGGCGTCTACTGGCTGTTCTCGACCGACGCCGATGCCGACGGTCCCCTGCGCGCCTCCGGCGTCCAGATCCGGCGCTCGACCGACCTGGTCACGTGGGAGTACGTGGGCTGCGCCCTCGATGGCGTGCCTGCACCGGCCTTCGCCCACACGGGCGCCGACGGCCTCTGGGCGCCCGACGTGGTGCGCGTGGAGACCGCGGACGGTGTCCAGTGGCGCATGTACTACTCGGCGTCGACCTTCGGCTCGCGCACGTCGGCGATCGGCCTGGCGACCGCGCCCGCTCCGGAGGGGCCGTGGGAGGACCGCGGGCTGGTGGTCGCGACGCGTCACGAGGTCGACCACCACAACGCGATCGACGCGCAGCTGGTGATCGACGGTAAGCGTCACGTCATGGTCTACGGCTCGTTCTTCGCGGGCCTTCACGTGATCGAGCTCGACCCGGTCACCGGCTTCGCTCTTCCCTCCGGGAAGGCGATCACGCCTGCTCCGGATGGGCCGGCATCGTCCCCCGGCACGCTCATCGCGCGGCGCCCGCGCGACGTCGACACCGCGCTCGAGGGCCCGTACGTGATCGCCCGCCCCGGCGGGGGCTGGGCGCTGGTGGTCTCCTATGACTCGCTCGTCAGCACGTATCACCTGCGCGTCGCGGTCGCGCGCGACCTCGAGGGGCCGTACGTCGATCCCGCCGGTCACGCGATGACGGATCTCGACGCCGACCCGACCTCGGTGGGCCTCACGGTGCTCGCGAGCCATCGGCTCGAGGGTGCGCGCGGCATCCTGGCGCCCGGTCATGCCTCGGTGCTGACGGAGCAGGGGCGCCAGCTGCTGGTCCACCACACCCGCTTCGAGGAGACGCCGCGACAGCACGAGGTGCAAGTGCGCAGGCTCGTATGGACCCACGAGGGCTGGCCCCTGGTGTCGATCCAGCCGTGGGCCGGAGCGCGCGAGAACGACGACGAGTCCACATGGCCGTCGCGCCTCGCGGAGCTCGAGGGCGAGTGGGAGATCGTCGACTTTGGCGGCCCCACGGACGTCGTGACGCCGTCGCGGCGCGTGCGTGTGGGCCCCGCGGAGCTTGAGGGGCTGGTCGCGCACGGCGCCGGGCGGTTCACTCGCGATGGTTCGTCGCCCGTGGACGCCGTGGTGTTCCCCGGGTGGGATGCGGTGCGCGGCCGCGCGGCGCTCGTCTGTGCCGCGCGCGGTCCGGCGGGCTCGGTCGTGGTCGGCACGCGGGTGGGATGATGGCGATCGTGGCGGACAGGAAGGCGCGACCCGGACGCGTGAAGCAGCCGGTGCCGCTCGAGGGCAGCGCCGGCGAGCAGGACATTCCTGGCTGGTCGGGCCGGCTCATGGCGTGGTTGCGCGTCGCGGCGCAGCTCGCCGGGATTCAGATCCTCATGGTGACAGGGACGATGCTCGGGCTGGGGATTGCGGGCCTGGGGCCGGCGATGACCGCCGGGGCGATCCTGCTGCGCAGGCTTGCCGAGGGCGACGCGTCCGATGCGCTGTGGCGAGACTTCTGGGGTGCGTATCGCCAGGAGTTCCGCCGCGCCGTGATCGTCACGGCCCCGCTCATCCTGGTGGTCGTGCTCGCCTGGTATGAGCTGCTGGTGTTGCTCGCGCACGGGTCTGGGACGCTGGCCGCGGTGCTGACGGGGGCCGTGATTGCCGTGGGCGGCTACGCGATCGCGTGCCTGGTCTACGCCCCGCACGTGCTGCGCCGCTACGGCGACGCCCCGCTGCCCGCGCTGCGGTTCGTGGCGCTCGCCCCGCTCCTGTCTCCGCTCACCGCTGTCGGATGCGCGGTCACGGCGGTTGCCCTGATCGCGGTGGGACTGCGCTACCCGCCGCTCCTGGTGCTCGCGGGCATCGCCGTGCCGCTGTTGCTGACCGGGCTGCTGGTCGACCGCTGGCTCGACAAGGTCGACGCGCGCCGGGCCTAGCCGGGACCGATCCCGGCGGCCTCTCAGCCTCCCGTGGACTCGCGCGCGATGAGGGCGAAGTCGGGAATGACGCGCCGGTACGGCTCCGTGGAGCCGGCGATGCGCGCGAGCAGCAGGTCGACCGCCGTGGTCGCGATCTGCTCGCGCCCGGGGAGATCGAGGACAGCGTGGGCGAGGTGTACGCCGCGTCCTCGATGTCGTCGAATCCGATCACCGCGACCTGACCCGGCACGTCGATGCCGCGCGCGTGAAGAGCGTGGAGGGCGCCCAGCGCGAGGGCGTCGTTGAGCCCAAAGATCGCGTCGACCGGCACACCCGAGTCGAGGAGACGGTGGGTGCCCTCGGCGCCCGTCGCGCGGTGCCACAGGCCGCCCTCGATGATGAGCGCGGGATCGAGCGGGATCCCGTTGGCCGCGAGTGCCGCCTGATATCCGAGCACGCGCAGGGCCGCCGAGCCCATGGTCTCGCCCGCGTGCGCGCCCACCACGGCGATCCTGCGACGGCCTTGGTCGATGAGGTGCTGGGTGGCCGCCCTCGCCGCGTCGACGTTGTTCATCGTGACGTGGTCCCAGTCGCCGCCGAAGATGCGCTCGCCGAGCACCACGAGCGGATAGTTCACCTGCAGCGCGTCCGCGTCGTCGGGGCCCAGCTCGAGCGGCGAGAAGATCAGCCCGTCCGTGAGCTGGCGCCGGTCCGAGGTCAGCACGTCGAGCTCGTGCTGGCGGTCCGCACCCGTCTGCTCGATGAGGACCACGACCCCGCGCGCCTCGGCGGCGCGGATCACGGAGTCGGCGAGCTCCGCGAAGTACGGCAGCGACAGCTCCGGGAGCGCGAGGCCGATGATTCCGGTGCGACCCTGACGCAGGCTGCGCGCCGAGAGGTTCATGCGGTAGCCGAGCTCGTCGATCGCCTTCTGCACCTTGTCGCGCGTGGCGGGACGGATGTGGGGGTAGTCGTTCACGACGTTCGAGACGGTCTTCACGGACACGCCCGCGAGCGCCGCGACGTCGTGCATCGTCACGTTGCCGCCCACACCTGTGCCGTTCACGTGGCCGAACCCTCCTCGTCGACGGGAATCCACACCCTCATCGCGCCGCCCCCGCGGTTCGCCCAGCGGGCGTAAGGGATGGCGCGCAGGGCGATCCTCCCTGGAAGCATGCCAGACGGCGCGGGCGTCCGCGACGCCCGCGGCAGGGCCGTCGCGATCGGCAGGCCCACGGCGGGGCGCACCACCGCCTGCGCGTGGAGCGTGACGCCCGCGCGCAGTGAGGCGACCGCGGGGCCCACGCGCGGAGCGACCGAGGGGTCCAGGCGCACGTCCTCGAGCGCGACGCCGCCGGGGAGGTCGGCCTGCTCGAGGCAGAACACCACGGGACCGCGCCGCAGCGCCACGCAGCCGCGCACCGCGTCGACGCGCGGGTGGGGGTCGAGCAGGTCGACCGGCATCGGCAGCGTGAGGGTGATCCGGCGCGGGCCGGCATGCTCCGCGTGGCCCCCCAGCGCCACCCTGGCGTACCCGTCCGACCCGGCCACGGCATCGTCCCCTCGCCCGTCCACCTCGAGCGTCGCTCCCCTGGCCCAGGCGGGAATCCGCAACGCGAGCGACTCGAGGGGGCCGTCGACGGCGATGTCGACGCGGCCGTCCCACGGATAGTCGGTCGTCACGGTGAGGGTGGTGGCGCCGATGCGGATCTCGCCGGCTCCGTAAAGGTGGAGACGGGCGGCGATCTCGGTGCCGGTGGCGACGTAGGCGCCGAGGGAGGACACGAGCCGCGCGAGGTTGGGCGGGCAGCACGCGCACGCGAACCAGTCGAGCCGCTCGGACGGCGAGTACTCGCTGGTGCCGTCGTGGCCCGTGCGCAGCTGCAGGGGATTCGAGTAGAAGAAGCGACGGCCGTCGACCGACGTCGAGGACGCGATGCCGTTGTACAGCGCACGCTCCATCGCGTCGGCGTGGCGCCCGTCGCCGGTCGCGAGGAGCATGCGCCAGTCCCACTGGAAGGAGGCGATCGAGGCGCACGTCTCGGCGTACGCGCGGTCCGGCGGCAGCTCGAAGGGATCGCCGAAGGACTCGTCCTTGTGGCGTGCGCCCATGCCGCCGGTGACGTACGCCTTCGCACCGTGGGCCGATTCCCACTGCGCGGCGAGGACGTCGATCAGCTCGGCATCGTCGGTCTCGGCGGCCGCATCCGCGACGCCGGCGTTGAGGTAGAGCTGGCGCACGGCGTGGCCGGTGGCCTCGCGCGACTCGCGCACGGGGGTGTGGTCCTGGTGGTACGCGGACTCGAAGGGACCGGTCCCCAGGGCCCCGGTGCCGCGGCGATCGATCATCGCGAGCGCGGTGCGCAGGTACGCGCGCTCTCCCGTGTGGCGGAAGAGTTCGACCAGCGCGGTCTCTATCTCGGGGTGTCCGCAGTAGCCGTCCGCGCGGGTCGACGCGGGGCCGAACTCCGTGACCGCGAGGTCGGCGAAGCGGCGCGCGACGTCCATCAGGTCGTCCGCGCCCGTGGCGCGCTCGCGCGCGATCGCGGCCTGGATCAGGTGGCCGAGCACGTACAGCTCGTGACCCCACCGCATGTCGCGCCACGGCTCCTGGTCGGGGTGACCCTGGACGTGCGAGTCGAGGTAGCCGTCCTCGCGCTGGGCACGCGCGAGCAGCGCGGTGGCATCTCGGGTGAAGGCCTCCCATGGCTGGTCGCCCGGCACGCGGGCGGCCTCCCACGCGATCGCCTCAAGCGTCTTGTGGAGGTCCGAATCCGCGAAGTTGAAGCCGCGGTAGGGGGCGTCCGACTCTCCGGGGATGCGGCGCAGGTTGTCGAGCACGCCGGAGGTCTCGAGCCGTTCGATCACGTGCGGCAGCGTGTGGTCGCGGTTGAGGCTCTGCCATGCGCCGAGCTCGTGCGCCGCGTCGAGCGTCACGTCCGCGAGGGGGAGCGGAGTGAGGTCGCGGGCCGCGACGGCGGAGGGCGCCGCGGGGGCGCAGACATCGTGAACGCGAACCATGCGGGGCTCCTCCTCGAGCGTGCGGGCTTGTGCTTTACATCGATGTATAGCGTACGGGATGCGCCTGCACGTGCTGCACCGCCGTGTCCCCTCGCCCGCGCCTCAGCCCCCAGCACCCAGCGACTCCGCCGGCGGCATGCCCCGCGCCTCCGCCACACACGCCGCACGCTTGGGGACATCCATTGTCGCTTTCGACCGATCCCTGCCTCCTATGGGACATTCACGGTCGTTCGCGTGTGGCGCACCCGCGAAGGGATTCGCTCCAGCGCGCCGCCCTTCCGAGCGCCATTGACCCGGCCCGCCCGCGCGCACCAGGATCGACTCATGGACACAGGCGGCCTCGGCATCGGCATCATCCTCGGCAGCACCCGCCCGCGCCGGCGCGGGGCGTCTGTCGCGGCGTGGGTCGCCGAACTCGCGAGCACTCGCGACGCCCGCTATACGCTGATCGACCTTGCGGACCAAGGGCTGCCCCTTCTCGACGAGCCGGAGTCGCCCGCGAAGGGCGACTATGCCCACGCCCATACCCGTGCCTGGGCCGATCTGATCTCCCCGCTCGATGGCTTCGTGTTTGTCACGCCGGAGTACAACCACTCGTATCCGGCCGCGCTCAAGAACGCGATCGACTTCCTCTGGGCCGAGTGGAATGACAAGGCCGCGGGAATCGTCTCGTACGGCAACGCGGGGGGACCCGCGCCGCGGAGCACCTGCGCGGCGTGCTGAGCGCGGTCGGAATGGTGCACGTGCGTCGCCACGTCACGCTCGACAACCGTGCGGACTTCGACGGCTACGAGGCCCGGCCGGTCGACCACCACGACCGTGCGCTCGCGGGCCTGCTCGCGGACGTCGAGCACCACGCGCTCGCCATGCGCGAGGTGCGGGCGGCACGCTAGCCGCGACGACCATCGGGCCTCGCCACCCTGAGGCGTCCGCAAACGCAACAAAGCCCGCCTCGCGCGATCGCGAGACGGGCTTCATCACATGGCGGTGCCGGTGGGATTTGAACCCACGGTGGACTTTCACCCACACACGCTTTCGAGGCGTGCTCCTTAGGCCGCTCGGACACGGCACCGCGGAAGAGATTACCCGCTGTTCACCCGTGGGACCTAATCGGGACGATGCGGTGGCGCCAGTCGCCCCTCGGGATCGGGTGGGGCGGGGGGATGGATGAGTGCGGTGGCGACCCCTAGGGCGGCGCCCACAAGGGTGTCGACGAGTCGCTCTCCGACCACCGCGGTGGTGCCGAGCTCGCCCGCCCCGGCCGTCACGAGCACGAGCGCGAGGGGAGTCACCGCGGCCACCGCGATCGCGTAGTGGCGCGTGATCGCGAGCTCCGTGATGAACTGCAGGGCGAAGAGGACCGCCGCGAGCCATAGCGGCGCGAGGCCCGCCGCTCCGATGGCGAGGTAGACGCCCACCCCCACGCCGGTACCCACGGCGCGATGAAGTCCGCGCGTGAGTGCGGGACCGCGCCCAGGCACCACGCCAATCACGACCACTCCGGCCGCGACCGTCCAGTACGCGCGCTCGGGGTCCACGTACACGAGGCTCACCGCGGTGGCAGCCACCGCGACGATCGCGGTGCGAATCACGAGTTCCCGTGCCCCGCGGTCCCACAGCGGAGCGGCGAGCAGCACGCGCAAGGGGCGCGGCGTCACGGACCAGTGCACGCGTCGCACCAGGGGAGTGATGCTCACGAGCACGGCGAAAGTGCAGCCGGCCGCGACACACGCGATCAGCGTCGACGCGGGCACGCCGCTGCCCACCGCGTGCCACGACATCCCGTAGACCAGCACGGGGAACAGCGGCCCGGGCGGACCCAGGCGATATCCGTGAACCGCGGCGCCCACCGCGATGGTCACCGCGACGAGCCCTACCGCCGCCCACACGCCCGAGGGGGCCAGCAGCGCGCCGAGCGCCGCCGTAGCCACGAGCACCAGCCCCGCGAGAGGTCGCAGCCTCAGCCGCTCGAGTCGCGGCAGGGCCGCGAAGTACGGCACGGTGAAGGCCCCCACCGCCGCGAGCATGCCCAGGTCCATGCGGCCGGCCGCGATACCCACGACGACCGGCACGGTCAGCGTGATGGCCGCCTGCAGCGCGATGGGCCACCGCGGCTCGCCGGCGGGCACGACCGTGCCGAGGCTCACGACCGCGCGCCGCACCCCCTCACGCCACGGCACCCGCTACCGCCGGGCCTCGAAGAATGCGGCGAGCAGCGCGGCGCTCTCGGCCCCGCGCACGCCCGAGATGACCTCGACCTTCGAGCCGATGCGCGCATCGCGCACCACGTCCCACTGCGAGCCAGTCGCGCCCGCCTTGGCGTCCCACGCCCCCAGCACCAACCGCGGGATGCGCGCCTGCAGCAGCGCGCCGGCGCACATGAGGCACGGTTCGAGCGTCACCACCAGGGTGCAGCCGTCGAGGCGCCAGGTCCCCAGGGACGATGCCGCGGCCCGGATCGCGACGACCTCGGCATGGGCGGTGGGGTCGCCCTGCTCCTCACGCAGATTGCGGCCGACTCCGAGGGCCTCGCCGGTGGGGCCGACCACGAGCGCGCCCACGGGCACGTCGCCGGACTCGCCGGCGAGGCGCGCCTGCGCGAGCGCCTCGCCCATCGCCGCGTCCCAGGTGCCGTTCACGCGCCCAGGCTACCCGCGCATCGTCCCGTCCCGGCGGGCGTGGGAGGCGATACGCTCGACCCATGCAGCTGCACGTCGCGGACCACCCGCTCATCCGTCACAAGGTCACCGTCCTCCGCGACAAGCGCACCCCCTCGCCCACGTTCCGCCTGCTCGTCGACGAGTTGGTCACGCTGCTCGCGTACGAGGCGACGCGCGACGTGCGCGTGGTCGAGTGCGAGGTGGAGACACCGCTGACGGCGACCACGGGCACCAAGATCGCGGATCCGGCGCCGATCATCGTGCCGATTCTGCGCGCCGGGCTGGGCATGCTGGACGGCATGACGCGGCTGCTGCCGAGCGCCGAGGTGGGCTTCCTGGGCCTCAAGCGCGACGAGCAGACGCTCGAGGCGATCACGTACGCCAACCGCCTGCCCGAGGACCTCACGGGGCGTCAGGTGTTCCTCATCGACCCGATGCTCGCGACCGGCGGCTCGCTCGTGATGGCGATCGAGTACGTGCTCGAGCGCGGCGCGACCGACGTCACGTGCGTGTGCCTGCTGGCCGCGCCCGAGGGCATCCAGCACGTGCAGGACAAGGTGGGTGATCGCGCGGACGTCTCCGTGGTGGTCGCGCAGGTCGACGAGCGCCTCAACGAGGTCGGGTACATCGTGCCGGGCCTGGGCGACGCGGGCGACCGACTGTACGGAGTCGTCGACCTGTAGTTCCGGGCCGGTAGGGCGGCTCGGCTGCGGGCTCTGGTCCGCGGTCTGATCCGCGCACTTCTTCGCGCACTTCTGCATGCACTTCTGCGCGCACTTCTTCGCGCATTCCTTTGCGGCTCCGCCACACGTCCGCTGTCGTGGCGGCCGCATCGGCGCACCTCTCGCCCCGACACGCCGTCGACACGCCGATGCGCGTGTGGCGGAGCCGCGAAATGGTGTGGCGGAGCCGCGGGCGTGGGGGCGTTGTCAGACCCCGGTGAGAGGCTGAGGTTAGTGGAATCCAGGGGCGGCCCACCAGTCTTCAACAGGGGTCCGCGTGCCGTCCACACGACACGCCGCGGCGTCCACAGGCTTTGCACAGGTTTCTCCACAGGACCACAACATCTAGGGGCAGAAGACGCAACATGCCCCCATATCTAGTTGCACACGGGTGTGATTCGCGTTAGATTCGGGGGCGCCTCGAGCTGACGACGCCGGCAAGTCCCCCGGAACTCGCCGCCACCCGAGCGCCATATCTTCAGCACTTCCGGCACGGCATTTCGAGGCGTCCGGAGCACAACCAAGGGGAGCATCGTGACGATCACCGAGAACGCCACCATCGAGGGTGCGGGCGTCGCACCCGCCACGCCAGGCATTCACGTCACCAAGCGTGATGGCACGCGCGAGCCGTACAACGCCGACCGCATCAACAAGGCGATCGAGCGCGCGGCCGAGGGCCTGCCCGACCAGATCTCGATCACCACCCAGATCGCCACCGAGCTCGCGATCACTCTGTTCGACGGCATCACGACCGAGCAGCTCGACGAGGCCGCGATCGGCGTCGCCGTCCAGAACGTCAAGGACGACCCGAGCTTCGACACGGTCGCCGCGCGCATGCTGCGCAAGGTCATCTACAAGCGCGTGCTGGGCGGCTACGACACCGAGCTAGAGCTCGCGCTGCTCCACCAGGCGCGCTTCCCCGGCTACATCCGCGATGCGGTCGAGGAGGGCCTGCTCGACACGCGCCTCACCGAGCTCTTCGACCTCGACGCGCTCGCCGCGGCCCTCGACCACACGCGTGACGACCTCATGAAGTACATCGGCACCGTGACGATGCGCAACCGCTACATGATCACCGACCGTCATGGGAAGTCCCTCGAGGTTCCGCAGTACTTCTGGATGCGCGTGTCGATGGGACTCGCCCTCAACGAGGCGAACCCCACGGAGACCGCTCTCGAGTTCTACGACAAGATCTCGCGCCTCGACTACCTCCCCGCCGGCTCGACCCTCGTCAACGCGGGCACGTCGTACCCCCAGCTCTCCAACTGCTTCGTGATGCAGATGGAGGACGACATTGAGCACATCGCGAAGTCGGTGCGCGACGTTATGTGGCTGACCAAGGGCACGGGCGGAATCGGACTGTCGGTCACCAAGCTGCGCTCCGAGGGCTCGCCGATCAAGTCGAACAACACCACCTCGACCGGCCCCATCCCGTTCATGCACACGATCGACTCGACGCTGCGCGCCGTGAGCCGCGGTGGCAAGAAGTTCGGCGCGCTGTGCTTCTACATGGAGAACTGGCACCTCGACTTCCACCAGTTCCTCGACCTGCGCCAGAACTCCGGCGACCCGTACCGCCGCACGCGCACCGCGAACACCGCGGTGTGGATCTCCGATGAGTTCATGAAGCGCGTCGAGGCGGACGCCGACTGGTACCTGTTCGACCCGGCCGAGACCCCCGACCTTGTGGAGCTCACCGGCGCGGCCTTCTCCGCTCGCTACGCCGAGTACGTGGCCCAGGCCGAGGCCGGACGCATGCGCAACTTCAAGAAGATGAAGGCGCGCGAGCAGTACAAGTCGATCCTCATCATGCTGCAGACCACGTCGCACCCGTGGCTCACGTGGA
The DNA here is from genome assembly GCF_030296675.1 of Demequina sediminis. Lineage (GTDB taxonomy): Bacteria > Actinomycetota > Actinomycetes > Actinomycetales > Demequinaceae > Demequina > Demequina sediminis. Next base: position 2,269,358 of record NZ_AP027736.1, read on the forward strand.
AGGACACGATCAACAACCGTGCCCTCAACACCAACACGGGCACGATCCACCTGTCGAACCTGTGCACCGAGATCTGCCTTCCGCAGGACCGCGAGAACATCGCGGTCTGCAACCTCGCCTCGGTGAACCTGTCGACCCACCTGGTCGACGGCAAGATCGACTGGGACCGCATGAAGGACTCGGTGCGCCTCGCGGTGCGCCAGCTCGACAACCTGGTCGACATCACGCTGTCCTCGGTGCCCGAGTCGGAGTTCGCGAACCGCGAGAACCGCGCGATCGGCCTGGGCGTCATGGGCTTTACCGACATCTCGGAGCGCATGGGCCTCGCGTACGAGTCCGAGGAGGCATACGACCTCATCGACGAGATCGTCGAGTTCGTCTCCTTCCACGCGATCGATGCCTCGGCCGACCTCGCCCGCGAGCGCGGCTCGTACAGCAACTTCGAGGGCTCGGGCTGGTCGCAGGGCAAGGTGCCGTTCGACACCATCGCCGAGACCGAGGCCGACCGTGGCGTCCCGATCGCCGTCAACCGCACCGTGCGCCAGGACTGGGACACGCTGCGCGAGAAGGTCAAGGGCGGCATCCGCAACGCGACCCTCATGGCCGTCGCGCCCACCGCGTCGATCGGCCTCGTGGCGGGCACCACGCCCGGCTTCGACCCGCAGTTCTCGCAGATCTTCTCCCGCGCGACCTCGTCGGGCAAGTTCCTCGAGGTCAACCGCAACCTGGTGAAGGACCTGCAGGACCTGGGCCTGTGGGAGCAGGTGCGCGACCGTCTCCTCGAGGTGCAGGGTGACCTGTCCCAGATCGACGAGGTTCCCGAGCACCTCAAGGAGGTCTACAAGACCTCGTTCCAGCTCTCGCCCTACGCCTTCATCGAGGTCGCGGCGCGCGCCCAGAAGTGGATCGACCAGGCCATCAGCCGCAACATCTACCTCGAGGACCGCGACGTCGAGAACATGATGAAGCTGTACGCGGCGGCCTGGGAGCGTGGCGTCAAGACCACCTACTACCTCCACATGAAGCCGCGTCACACCGCCGAGCAGTCGACGGTGCGCGTCAACAAGACCGAGAAGATCAACGCCACCGGCAATGCCGCGGGACGCGCTGCCACCGGCTCGACCGGCGGCGGTGCACGCAAGGGCTTCGGCGCCGCGCGCAAGGGGTTCGGCGCCGCGAAGGCCGTCGCACCCACGGAGGTGACCGCCGAGGTCGCCGCCGCCGTGACAAGCGCCGTGGTGGCCGATGCCGTGGTGGCCGATTCCACCCCGGCGCCTGCCGCTCCGGTCGCCGCGTCCCCCGTGGCGAAGGGCTTCGGCGGCTTCGGCGCGGCGAAGGCCGCGGCTCCCGCCGAGGCCTCCGCTCAGTCGGCGCCCGTTGCTACTCCGGAAGCGACCCCGGCACCCGCTGCGCACGCGACCGCCGCCCCGGCATCGGTCCTGTCCGCGGTCGCGGCGAGCGCCTTCGCCGCCGCCCCTCAGGAGCAGCCGGCGGTCCCGCCGGCCTCGCTGCCCGAGTCCACTCCCGCCGCGGCCCCCGAGAGCGCCACGCTGCTCACCGTGGTGGAGAGTGTTGTCGACTGGGACACGGAACTGGTGGGCGGAGTCGCCTGCCCCGTGGACCCCATGGAGCGGCTCCAGTGCGAGTCGTGCCAGTAGCGGATCACTAGGAACAGGAGACTTCACACATGGGCATCCTCGGCAGCGGCGTGCAGGACGGACTCCTGCTCAAGCCGATCACCTACCCCTGGGCCTACGACCTGTACAACCAGGCCGTCGCCAACACGTGGTTCCCCAACGAGATTCAGCTCGGTGAGGACCTCGCGGACTTCAAGAAGATGACTGAGGAGGAGAAGCACGCCATCACGTACCTGATGTCGTACTTCAACCCCAACGAGCTGCTGGTGAACAAGGCACTCGCGTTCGGCGTCTACCCCTACATCAATGCTCCCGAGGGTCACCTGTACCTCGCGAAGCAGATGTGGGAGGAGGCGAACCACTGCATGTCCTTCGAGTACGTGCTCGAGACCTTCCCGATCGACCGCGAGGCCGCCTACGAATCGCACGTCACCGTGCCCTCGATGGCCGCCAAGGAGGAGTTCGAGGTCAAGTTCATCAAGCGGATGACGGAGGAGACCCTCGACATCACGACCACCGAGGGCAAGAAGGACTTCATCCGCAACCTCGTGGCCTACAACATCATCCTCGAGGGGATCTGGTTCTACTCGGGCTTCATGGTCGCGCTGAGCTTCCGTCAGCGGAACCTGCTGCGCAACTTCGGCTCGCTCATGGACTGGATCATCCGTGACGAGTCCCTGCACCTGCAGTTCGGCATCAACCTCATCCTCACGGTGCTCGAGGAGAACGAGGACCTGCAGGACCCCGAGTTCGCCGAGGAGATCCGTCAGATGATCCTGGGTGCCGTGGAGATGGAGGAGGCGTACAACCGCGACCTCCTCCCCAAGGGAATCCTGGGCCTCAACTCCGACTACGTGAACCAGTACGTCAAGTACCTGGCCGACCGCCGGCTCGAGGAGTTGGGCTTCGAGGCGCACTACAACGTCTCGAACCCCGCCAAGTGGATGGCCGCCGCCAACGACACCCTTCAGCTAGTCAACTTCTTCGAGGCGACCAACACCTCGTACGAGGTCAACGCCCAGGCGACCAAGAAGCAGTAGACAAGTGTCCAACAGCCGGTAGAATGGCGGACGGACCACGAGACGCCCGGCGCTGAGCGATCGCTCAGCGCCGGGCGTCTCCGTGTGTGCGGCGTGAGAAGCAACCCGACCTCCGCCCGCCTCCGCACTCACCCTCGCGACACCACGCGCCGCACAGGGACGCCACCGCGCCCCGCCAGCACAAGAAGGCCCCGACTTGACCGCCACGCTCGACTCCGCCACCGGCGCGACGCCCGCCGCCGCCCCCGCCGCTCCCTCCGTCGCACCCACCTCGTTCAGCCCCGGCAGCGCGATGACGCGTCGCCAGAAGCTGATGTACATCGTCGTGCTGGGTGCCCTCGTGGCGCTCGGCCCCTTCACCGTCGACATGTACCTTCCGGCGTTCCCCACCGTGGCGGCCGACCTGCTCGCCTCCGACGCCGCCATCCAGCTCACGCTCACCGCGACCACGATCGGCTTCGCGCTCGGCCAGCTGATCGTGGGGCCGCTGAGCGATTCGCTGGGTCGCAAGCGCCCGCTGATCGCGGCGACCGTGCTCCACATCCTCGCGTCGATCGCGGTGGTGCTCGCGCCCACGATCGAGTGGGTCATGGTCGGTCGCGTGCTGCAGGGCGTGGGCGCTGCGGGAGGCGCGGTGGTCGCGATGGCCATGGTGCGTGACCTCTTTGCAGGCCAGGCGCTCATCCGCATGCTCGCCCGCATGGCGCTCGTGACCGGCCTCGCGCCGGTGATCGCGCCCGTGATCGGCTCGCAGCTCCTCAACGTCATGGACTGGCGCGGCCTGTTCGTGGTGCTCGCCCTCTACGGTGCCCTGGTCGCGCTCGTCGTGGGCGGCGTGATCCGCGAGACCCTGCCCGTCGAGCGCAGGGGCGGCACGTCGCTCAAGGCGACGCGCGTGCGTTACGCGCACCTGCTGGGCGACGCGTCGTTCGTGGGCATCGCGCTCGTCGGCGCCTTCACGTTCTCCGCACTCTTCGCCTACCTCTCCGCGTCGTCGTTCGTCCTTCAGGACGTGTTCGGTCTCAGCGCCCAGGAGTACGGCATCGTGTTCGGCGCCAACTCGATCGGCCTCGTGATCGCCAACCAGACCTCGGCGCGCCTCATGCGGGTGCTCGCTCCGCGCGCGGTCGCCACCGGCGGACTGATCATCATGCTCACGGGCGCGGTCCTGCTCGCCGTGGGTGACCTGCTGGACCTCGGACTCATCGGCGTGCTCGTCCCGCTGTTCTTCGTGGTCGCCTCGGTGGGCGTGATCATGCCCACCGTCCAGATCACCGCGCTCGCGAACCACGGCGCGGAGGCTGGCACGGCCGCGTCCCTCATCGGCGCGCTGAACTTCGGCGTCGCGGGACTCGTGTCGCCGCTCGTCGGGGTGCTCGGCGTCTCGGTGATGTCGATGGCGATCGTCATGGTCGCGTGCCTGATCGTGGCGAACGCCGTCTTCTGGATCGTCGTGCGACCGCGCGTGCAGGCGACCGCGATCGCCTAACCCGGCCCCGGCATCGTCGCTTCGCAGGGGCGCCCGCGTTACCGTGGGGCCATGACGATGCGCGCGGTCATCCTGCTGTTCGAGGGCTTTGATCTCATCGATGCCGGCGGCCCCTACGAGGTGCTGCTCACGGCCTCGCGGCTGCTCGAGAGGGACGGCCTCGCACCCGCCTACCAGGTGGTGTTGGCGAGCGTGGGTGGGGACGATGCCGTCGCGTACGGGGGCATGACACTCACCGGCCTCGCGGACGCTTCCGCTCTTGAGGACTCCGACATTCTGGTGGTGCCTGGCACCATCGATGTGGCGTGCGCCCTCGCCGATGCCGGGCTGCGTGAGGCCATCGAGCGGCTGGGCGGGGAGCGGCGCTGACGGCCTCGGTCTGCACGGGCGCCTTCCTGCTCGCGCGCGCGGGGTTGCTCGCGGACGCTCCCGCGACCACGCACTGGGAGGACCTCGCGGACCTCGCGGCGTGCGACGAGGTCGGCTCGGTCGTGGCCGGGGTTCGGTGGGTCGACGCGGGGCGCGTGCTCACGAGCGGAGGCTTGACGTCTGGCATCCATCTCGCGCTGCACCTGGTGGCGAGGACCCACTCCGTCGAGCTCGCGTTGCGCACCGCGCGCCAGTTGGACCTGGACTGGAGCCCGGACCCGGCGCGATAGCCTCGCGCGCGGCGTGCCGCGCTCCGCGCTAGTCGCGCGGCGTGATGGTGACGATCACCGAGTCGAGCAGGTAGGCATCCTCGCGGCCGCTGTAGAGCTCGATCGTGTGGACACCGGGGCCCACCCCGCGCGTCTTGAAGTGCTTGGCATCCGTGCCGAGCGAGTTGGCGAACGGCGAGCCGAACGCGGTCGAGTCCATCGCGTTGCCCGAGTTGGCACCGATCCTGCCCGACCCCGACCAGCCCCACGGGTTGAGGGTGTTGGAGTCGATCGCGACGCGGTCGTCGTGCTTGCCGCGGTCGCCCTCCCACGCCACCACACCCAGGTCGATGTCCGCCTGGCCCTCGGTGAGGAAGTGGAGCTGCGTGCTCGAGTTGAAGAGCCACTGCGTGCCGTCGAGCACGAGCACCGTCGCCTCGGGAAGGTCGGCGTGCTCGTAGACGATCGTGATCGCGAAGCCGGCGTAGTAGTTGGGGGCGAAGGACAAGAAGCGCTGGGGCAGTGCGACGTCGGCGAGCGCATACGCGCCCGTGCCCGCCGCGGCGACCTGCTCCGTGATGTCGGCCGTGGCCTGGTAGTACTGGTCGGCGAGGTGCCAGCTGGTCTCGACGTCGTCGGCCGTCACGGTCACGTAGTCGCCGCCGGGGACCCGCAGGCGCGCGGTGTCGAGCGGGGCCGACCACGAGTCCAGCACGCCGCGGTTCGCCGACCACGACAGCGTCGCGCTCACCACGGTCGACCCCGGGGAAGCATGTCGGCGTCCACGGTGGTCTCGGACGAGCTGGTCTGTCCGCCCGCGAGGTTGAGGGGGCGCATCGACTGGCTGTTGTTGTCGTAGGTCGAGTTCGCGTCGGAGCCTCGGAAGTCCATGACCCGCTCGCAGTCCCGGAACGCGAGGTTGCAGCCCAGGAGCGGGGCACCCACCACGACCGCCGCCGCACGGCCGGTCGCGTCGTAGTGCGGAGGAAGCTCGGTCTCGGCCTCGGCGAGCGTGGTGCGCACGCGGTACGAGACGTGGTCCTCGCCGGTGGTCGCCGAGAATTCGGTCCACGCGTCATCCCCGAGCTCGACGCCTGTCACGGACGCGAGCCCGAGCGACAGCGTGGTGCTGCCACCAGCCGCGAGGGTCTCAAGGGAGCAGTCGGCCGTCGAGCGGTCATCGGCGAGCTCGCACGTCCAGTCGCCCGCCGTCACGGTTCCCGCCGAAGCGAAGGACAGGTAGTCACCCAGGACCTCGGCGCTGACGGGAGTCGAGGAGCCCGCACCGGCCGCCGGCGCGGCGAAGGCTAGCCCCTCGGGCAAGACGATGCTCGCGGTCACGTCCTCGGCGGCGTCCTCGCCGTCGTTGGTGAGCGGCATCGCGACCGTCGGAGAGGTGCGCGCGAGAGTCAGCAGGCCCGTCGGGGAGGACGCGATCGCAAGAGCGGTGCGAGGAGTTGTGCCGCCCCCAGTGTCTCCACCGCCAGTGTCTCCACCGCCGGTGTCTCCACCGCCAGTGTCTCCACCACCGGTGTCTCCACCGCCAGTGTCTCCACCGCCAGTGTCTCCACCGCCAGTGTCTCCACCGCCAGTGTCTCCACCGCCAGTGTCTCCACCGCCAGTGTCTCCACCACCGGTGTCTCCACCGCCAGTGTCTCCACCACCGGTGTCTCCACCGCCAGTGTCTCCACCACCGGTTGAGCTGCCGGGCCTCGTGCCGCCGCCTCCGGGGGTCACGTCATCGGGGGATACGTCGTCAGGAACGGTGTCGCCGGGAGCGTCGTCGCCGCCCGATCGCGCCTCGGACTCGCCGACCGCCAGATCGAGCGGTGCGAGCACTCCGGGCGTCTCGGGAGACGGCTCGACCGACGGCTCCGCGCTCGGCGACGGAGTCGGTGCGCCCGCGAGGCCGGGGCCCTCCCCTCGCCCACGGCATCGTCTTCCTCGCCCGCACCGGGCTCCGCCACGGGCGCGGGTTCTGCAGCGGGCTGCGTCGTCGCCGCCTGGCCGATGATCCCCATGACGCTCGCGCCGGTCATGATGAGCGACACGACTCCCAGGGTGGCTGCGGCGGGAAGAGCGACCGCGGCGAGGCCATTGGCGACGGCCGTGAAGCCGCCCGCGATCGCGCCGCCCAGGCCCGTCGAGCCGCCCGCGGTGCCCGCCGCGCCGGCCCCTCCCGCGCCTCCGGCGCCGCCCGCGCCAGAGGCGCTCGTGGCACCCTGACCGAGCGCGCCGCCCACGGGCAGTCCGCCCTCAAGCGCTTTGAGACCCGCGATGCCGAGGACCATCGGGCCGATGATCGCGCGCAGTCCGCGGTTGACGTCCTCGAGTTCGGCGACCAGCGCGCTGCACTTCACGCACGCGCGCACGTGGTCATCGACGCGCGTGTGCTCGCGCTTGCTCAGTCCGCCGCGCACGTAGGAACCCAGCTGAGCATTGACCTCGAGGCAGTCGAGCGTGTCTGCGGCGCCCAGATGCTGCTGCAGGTAGGCCTGGCGGAGCGCCTCGCGCGCACGGTAGGCGAGGGCGGCCACGCCGTTGGCAGACAGGCCCAGGAGCGGGGCGATGTCCTTGGGGCTCTTCTTCTCGACCTCGGTGTACCAGAGCACGGCGCGCCACCGCTCGGGCAACGACTGGAAGGCATCGGCGACCATCGAGTGCTCGAAGGAGTCCAGCGCGGGCTCGTCCGATCCGGCCTGATGACCCATCGCGGACTCGTACGGCGTCATGTCCTCGCGCGGTCGCGTCCGGTTCGCCTTTTCGATGACGTCGAGGCCCGTGCGGCGCACGATCGTGAACAGGTAGGCCCGGAACGCGAGGTCGGGGCCGTCACCCTGTTGAAGCGCGCGCAGGATCCGTGAGAAGGACTCGGAGACCACGTCCTCGGCATCCGCGGCGCTGTTGGTGTACTGGCGCGCCACCTTGCGGGCCGCGTCGGAGTGGCGCTCGTAGAGCATGCCGAAGGCGGCCGGGTCGCCGGCGCGTACACCGGCGATCAGCTCAGGGTCGCTGGACGTTTCCGTCCATAGCGACAGTGCCTCCTGCGTCATCTCCGTGCTCGCTCCTGAATGCAGGGCCCTGGGGTCTCGTCATTCTCTCGGCTCGCGCACCGTGCGGGCAAGGGGCGCGCTGAGTGATTCGTCACACTTCCACCCCTTTTGAGCCTGTCGGAAGAATTTTCTCGGAAGTCGCGTCATGACGATGCATGGGTCGCGTCTCATAGGGCATGACCAGCGAAGTGAACATCCCGGGCGCAGCGCCTTCCGTGCCGCTGCTGCGCCGTTGGGAGACCGCGAGCCTTGGCAGCGTGTGGCGCCGCCCGGGCGACTGGTTCACGCCCGCGGCCGAGGCCCTGGCCGAGGCGCTCGAGGGTCGCCTCGACACGGCTCCGTCGGCCTACCGGCTCGGACAGGCGCGCGCCATGGCGGGCGTGGGCATCACCGAGGCCATCGATGACATGGCCGTCCTCTTCCGTGCCGCCGGCTTCGAGGCCGCTCCCATTCGCTCGATTCGCGCGCTGTGCGAGGGGTGGACCGAGGGCGAGGCCACGCAGCGCGTGGTGCCGGTGATGAACGATCCGGAGTCCGGCCTGGGCTCGATGGACTACCTGGTCGCGCGGCTCGGCGAACTCTACGGCGCCGTGGAGCGCGACGGCGGCGCGGTCAGCACCTCGTATGCGCTGGTCCTGGTCGACGTGGCCGCCGCGGACACCGACCCGTGGCACCGCATGGCGCGCAACGCCGCGATCGGCCAGTCGCTTCAGGACGCGTACGGCAAGGGTCACCCGATGGCCCGCCTCGCCGACGGTCTCTACGCGGTGCTCATCGCTCGCGGACCCGACATGGGCCGCGGCGTGGCGGATCTCCGCGATCACATCTCCCGGCGCGCGGTTCAGATGCGCGTCGGCAACCTCATGCGGCAACCTCCGCGGGTGTGGATCGAGACACTTCCCGATCTCCACGACTACGCCGTGGAACTCGTGGAGTCGCTGCAGAGATGAGGGGCGATGGGCCGGCACCGAGCTGAGGGCGGTGTCGGCCCTTCGTCGTCTCACCTGGTCGACGGGGCAGCGGACCTGTTCGCGTGACTGTGAAGGTTAACCCTTCACCTATTATTTTCCCTATGACCGAATCCCCCTCGCCGACCTTCGGTCACGACTGCTCGACAGCGCGATCGCCATCGTCGAGGCGCAGGGCACCGCTGGCCTCACGGTCCGCGCGGTCGCCAAGGCCGCGGGGTGCTCGACCATGGGCGTCTACACGCACTTCAGCGGCAAGTCGGGCCTCATCGACGCGGTCGTCGAGGCAGGATTCGACTCTCTCGATGCCGCGCTCGACCGTGCGTTCGAGGACGGCGGCGGCGGCCGCGACGGCCTCATCGCGACCGGACTCGCGTACCGGACGTGGGCGCTCGAACACGCGCCCCAGTTCCACACGATGTTCGTGCCTGCCGTGGCGGGCCACCAGCCCTCGGACACGACCCGCGACCGGACGTGGGACTCGTTCTTCGCCCACCGTGCACGCGTCGCGGCCGCGCTGGACAGCGCCGATGCCGACCCCACGGCGTGGCACGAGGCGGCGGCTCGCATGTGGGCCACCTTGCATGGTCATGTGAGCCTCGAGTTGCTGCGGCGCACGCACGCGATGAGCGACGAGCCCTTCTCCGACTACGCCGCGGCGGTCGACGTCGCGCTCGCGGTCGACGCCCGCGGGGTCGCGAACTAGGTTCGCCTGCCCGTCCAGACCACGACCGCGCGGCCCTCGTCGCGCCGCGCCCGGCGCCCGCGTTCGACGATCACGACGTTGCCGGTGGGACCGGTCGTGAAGACGCGCGATCCGGTATCCGCGCGCGGACGCAGGCGCTCGACCTCGTGCTCGAGCTGTTGCACGCGGCGCGTGAGGGTGAGGATGCGCGCGATGCCGGCCAGGTTGATGCCCTCCTCCTGGCTCATCCGCTGCACCTCGCGCAGCACGGCCACGTCACGGAGCGAGTACCTGCGGCCGCCGCCTGGCCGCCTGCGCGGCACCACCAGGCCGAGCCGGTCGTATTGACGCAAGGTTTGCGCGTGCATTCCGGCCAGCTCCGCGGCAGCGGAGATGAGGAACACTGGCTCGTCAACGTCTGGCTGCTCCACCGTGCACCTCCTTCGCGCCCACGCTAGCGGGCATCGTTCCTGCTTCCTACCTGGTCGCGTCGCGGTACAGGTCTGCGCGCGGGTCCTCGCCCGACGTGGCCTCCCTGAGTGCCTCAACCGCGCGCTTCGCTTCTCGCGAGAGCTTCCTGGGCACGGCGACCTCGACGGTGACTAGCAGATCGCCGGTGCCCTTCTTCGACGTCAGGCCGCGCCCCTTGACGCGTAGGGTCGTCCCCGACTGCGTTCCGCCCGGCACCTTGACGCGGACCTTCTCGCCGGTGAGCGTCGGCACGTCTACCTGGGCACCCAGGGCGGCCTCGTCGAACCGCACGGGCAGCTTGACCCTGAGGTTCAGGCCGTCGGCGGTGAAGACCGGGTGGGGCTGGACGTGCACCGTCAGCAGCAGGTCGCCCGGCGGGCCGCCGTTGCCGCCCGGCCGGCCCTTGCCCGCCACACGGATGCGCTGGCCGTCCTTGACCCCGACGGGCAGTCGCGTCGAGACGCGGCTGCCGTCGAGACCCAACTGGACGGTGGCGCCCTCCGCGGCCTGGCGGAAGGACACCTCAACCGCGGCGGCGAGGTCGCTGCCCTTCTGCGGTCCACGCGCACGGCCCCCGCCGAACATCCCTCCCAGGATGTCCTCGAAGCCCCCGCGCCTCCCGTCTGGAAGCGGACGTTGCCGCCTCCGGGGTACGCGCCGCCGCCGAACATCCCTCCCAAGATGTCCTCGAAGCCCCCGTGCCGCCGCCTCCACCGGCCTGGAAGCGCGCGCCCCCGCGCCCATGGCGCGGATCGCGTCGTACTGCTTGCGCTGCTCGGGGTCGGACAGCACGGCATACGCCTCGCCCACGTCCTTGAAGCGGCGCTCGGAGGCGGCGTCGCCGGGGTTGCGGTCAGGGTGAAGGTCCTTCGCGAGCTTGCGATAGGCCTTCTTGACCTCGTCCGGGCCGGCGTCCTTGGAGACGCCGAGCGTCGCGTAGAAGTCCTTGGTGAACCAGTCCTGGCTCGTCATGGCGCCTCCTTTCGGCTGGTGGTTACTCGGGCTGGGCGACGATCACACGCGCCGGGCGGACGATGCGCTCGCCCACCTTGTGGCCCGGCTGTGCGACGTGCTGGATGGTCGGCTCGGTGACCTCGGTGCTGGGCTGCGACATGAGGGCCTCGTGCAGCTGCGGGTCGAACCCGTCGCCGGGTGCGCCGAACGAGGACCAGCCGAGCCGGCCGAGGGTCGACTCGAGCTTGTCCGCGATGGCCGCGAACGGGCCCTCGGCCAGGTCGCCGTGCTCGCGTGCCGCGGCGAGGTCGTCGAGCACGGGGATGAGCGCCTCGATCGCCTTCGCGGTCGCGTTGATCGCGATGAGCTCGCGGTCTCGGTCGACCCGCTTGCGGTAGTTGACGTACTCGGCCTGGAGCCGCTGAAGGTCGGCGAGGTGCTCCGCCGCCTTGGCGTAGGCCGCGTCGAGCGCGTCGTCCGCACCGGCCTCGTCCGTGCTGAGGTCGTCGATGCCGTCGCGGTTCTCGTCGAGGAACGATGCCCCGGAGAGGTTCGCGGCGGCGTCGGCGAGGATGCGCTCGGCCTCGGCCTCGGCGCCCTCGTCGGGGGTGGGGTTCTGGTTGTCGGTCATGGCTGCCCTTCCGTGAAGCGGCGAGGGCGGGCGGCGGCCCGGTGCACATGGTGCACGGCCCGCACGCCCGCCATCGTCCTTACTTCTTGTTGTCCTCGTCGTCGACGATCTCGGCGTCGACCACGTCGTCGTCGGCGCCCTGGCCGGTCGCGGTGCGCGCGGCCGAGTCGGGGTCGACGTTCACGGACTCGGACTGCTGGGCCGCGTACACGGCCTCGCCGATCTTCTGGGCCTTCTCGACCAGGGTCTCGTGCTTCGCCTTGATGTCGTCGATGTCGTCGCCCTCGAGCGCGGTCTTCACGTCGGCGATCGCGGTCTTGACGTCCTCGGCAACCTCGGCGGGCACCTTGTCCTCGTTGTCCGCCAGGATCTTCTCGGTCGAGTACGCGAAGGTCTCGGCGTTGTTGCGGGTCTCGGCGGCCTCGCGGCGCTGCTTGTCCTCCTCCGCGTGCTCCTCGGCGTCCTTGACCATCCGCTCGATGTCTTCCTTCGACAGTGCCGAGCCGCCCGACACGGTGATCGAGTGCTCCTTGCCCGTGCCGCGGTCCTTGGCGTGGACGTGGACGATGCCGTTGGCGTCGATGTCGAACGTGACCTCGATCTGCGGCACGCCGCGGGGTGCGGGCGCGATGCCGGCCAGCTCGAAGGTGCCGAGCAGCTTGTTGTCGCGCGCGAACTGACGCTCGCCCTGGTACACCTGGATCAGCACCGAGGGCTGGTTGTCCTCGGCGGTCGAGAACACTTCGGAGGACTTGGTCGGGATCGCGGTATTGCGCTCGATCAGCGTGGTCATCACGCCGCCCTTGGTCTCGATGCCGAGGCTCAGCGGGGTGACGTCGATGAGCAGGACGTCCTTGCGCTCACCCTTGATGACGCCCGCCTGGAGCGCCGCACCCACGGCGACGACCTCGTCGGGGTTGACGCCCTTGTTGGGCTCCTTGCCGCCGGTGAGTTCCTTGACGACATCGGTGACCGCGGGCATGCGGGTCGAGCCGCCGACGAGCAGCACGTGGTCGATCTCGGACAGCTTGATGCCCGCGTCCTTGATGACCTGGTGGAACGGCGCCTTGGTGCGCTCGAGCAGGTCCTGCGTCATCTGCTGGAACTGCGCGCGCGTGAGCTTGGTGTCGAGGTGCACGGGGCCGTTCTCGCCGATGCTGAGGTACTGCAGCGAGATCGTGGTCTGCTGCGCCGAGCTCAGCTCCTTCTTGGCCTGCTCGGCGGCCTCGCGGAGACGCTGCACCGCGGAACGGTCCTTCGAGAGGTCCACGCCCTCGGCGTTCTTGACCTCCTTGATGAGGTGGTCGACGATTCGCTGGTCCCAGTCGTCGCCGCCGAGCCGGTTGTCGCCCGCGGTGGCACGCACCTGGATGGTCGAGAAGTCGTCCTCGTCCTTACCCACCTCGAGCAGGGACACGTCGAACGTGCCGCCTCCCAGGTCGAAGACGAGGATGTGCTCGTCCTCCTTGCCCTTGTCGAGGCCGTAGGCGAGTGCCGCGGCGGTGGGCTCGTTGACGATGCGCAGGACGTTGAGGCCCGCGATGGTGCCCGCGTCCTTGGTCGCCTGGCGCTCGGCGTCGTTGAAGTAGGCCGGCACCGTGATGACCGCATCGGTCACCTTCTCGCCCAGGTACTCCTCGGCGTCGCGCTTGAGCTTGCCGAGGATGCGCGCGGAGATCTCCTGCGCGTTGTACTTCTTGTCGTCGATCTCCGTCGACCAGTCCGTGCCCATGTGGCGCTTGACGGACGCGATGGTGCGGTCGACGTTGGTGACCGCCTGACGCTTGGCGATCTCGCCCACGAGGACCTCGCCGGTCTTCGAGAACGCGACCACCGACGGGGTGGTGCGGGCGCCCTCGGCGTTTGCGATGACGGTGGGCTCGCCGCCCTCAAGGACCGCGACCACCGAGTTGGTGGTGCCGAGGTCGATGCCTACTGCTCGTGCCATGGTGTTCTTCCTCCAGTCGCGGCCGTTGCCGCGTGATCGACTTCGCTCGGGACTTGAGCGACCAACACTCAACTTACGGCGGGCGCGCAAATCGTGTCAAGCGGAACGAGGCAAAGTTGAGCGAACTCTGCTCAAGTTCCGAGAATTCGCTTGCTCGCTCACGCCGGTGCCGCCCGACACTCGACTGGCCCCGGCCGTGGTCCCTAGGCTCGCGTCATGATCCCCGCTTCCGCGCTCGCCGCCGCCCGCGCACACTTTGCCGCCAAGCTCGCGCATGAGACCGACGTCTCCGACGTGCACGCGGCGCTCGAGTCTGGCGCCCCCGGCTTCGTGCTGATCGACACGCGCAGCGCCGAGGCATGGGAGCAGGGGCACGCGCGCGGCGCAGTGCACCTGCCGAAGCCGGACATGGCGGCGCGGATCCCGGCCGACTACCCCGCAGGCACCCGGTTCGTCGTGTACTGCTGGGGGCCAGGATGCAACGGCGCCACGCGCGCCGGCCTCATCATCACGGAGCTGGGCTACGAGGTCCGCGAGATGATCGGCGGCTTCGAGTATTGGGCGCGCGAGGGATTCCCCGTGGATCGCGTCGAGCGCGACGCGGCAGGGGCCTCGACCACGGTCGACGCGACTCTTCCCGTCGACCCTCTCACCGCGCCGGTGCCGGTGGCGGGCGTGCGCATCGCGTGCGACTGCTGAGGCCGCGCCTCGACACGCGACTCTCGGCGCAACCGCGCGCCTACAGGAGGTGCCCGTCGCTCATCCGCAGCACGCGGTGCGCCATGACCTGCGCCTCTGCGGGATCGTGCGTCACCACCAGGCCCGTGGTTCCCTCGGCGTGCAGGATGTCGCGCACCTCGACGGCGAGTCGCGCGCGCAGGTTCGCGTCGAGGGAGGACAGCGGCTCGTCGAGCGCGAGCAGGCGGGGCCGCGGTGCGAGCGAGCGCGCGAGCGCCACCCGCTGACGCTGGCCTCCCGAGAGTTCCGTCACGCCGCGATCCCCGAGGCCGGCGAGGCCGACCATGTCCAGGAGGTCGGCGACGCGTGCGGTCCGTGCGGCGCGCCCCATCCCGGCCATCTCGAGGCCGAACGCGATGTTCGCCCCCACGCTGAGGTGCGGGAAGAGCTGTCCGTCCTGGAAGACCAGCCCGAAGCCGCGGCGGTGGACCGGCATGCGCGTGAGGTCCTCGCCGTCCCACGCGACGCTTCCCCCGCGGGCTCGATCACGCCCACCACGGCACTGAGCAGGGAGGACTTTCCGCACCCCGAGGGGCCCAGCAGTGCCACCACCTCGCCGGTCGAGATCGTGAGATCGACACCCCGCACCGCCTCGACGGGGGGCTGACCGGGGTAGACCACGCGCAGGCCGCGGACCTCGAGGCCCGTTCGGGGGCGCTGTTCATAGCTCCGCTCCCACGGTGGTGCGCAGGCGCTCCGATGCGAGCATGACTGCCGCCGTCACGGCGGCCAACAGGACCGATGCGGCAAAGGCCATTCCTACATTCTCCAGTCCTGGTCGTGACAGCAGGCGACCGATCGCGGTCGGAAGCGTGGGCCGGTCGGGGCGGGCGACAAACGCGGTGGCGCCAAACTCACCCATCGCGATCGCGAAGGCAAACGCGACCGATGCCCCGGTGGCCGAGCGCAGCAGCGGCGCGTCGACGCGCAGCCACACCCGCCAGGGGCTCGCGCCCAGCGTGGCGGCGGCGGCGCGCAGGCCGGGGTCGATCGCGCGCGCCGCGGGCACCAGCGCGCGCACCATGAGCGGCAGCGCGACCATCGCCTGCGCGATGGGCACCAGCCACCACGAGGCGCGCAGGTCGACGCCCAGCACGTTGCGGTTCAGCGTGAGCAGCAGGCCAAGGCCGACCACGACCGCCGAGACGCCCAAGGGCAGCATCACGAGCGCCTCGAGCAATCCCGCGCGGCGCGTGCGCGCCGCGACCAGGTGCGCGGTCAGCACCCCGATCACGCCGGCGATCGCGGTCGCCACGACCGCGGAGACGAGCGAGTTCACGGCGGCTTCCCACACCGGCACCGGCAGCGTCGACCGCGCGGGCGGCTCGCCAAATAGCGCCGCGTAGTGGTCGAGTCCGTAGCCGTCCGCGGTCCGCAGCGACCTCTCCACGAGCGCGTACACCGGGGCGGCGAGGAGCAGGAAGACCGGCGTGAGCGCGGCGGCGATTCCCACCCACTCCGCGCGCCGGGGCGCCCGCGCGCGCTCGACGGCGGTCGCCGCGCGACGCGGACGCACGCGCGCGCTCACCAGCAGCGCGAGCCCCACGAACACCACCTGGACCAGCGCGAGCACCGAGGCCGCACGCAGGTCGAGGAACTGGTTGACCTGGAGGTAGATCTCGGTCTCGACGGTGCGGATCCGGCTGCCGCCCAGGATCAGCACCAGCGCGAAGGAGGTCGAGCAGAACAGGAAGACCACCGCCGCGGCGGACGTGATCGCGGGACGCAAGGCGGGCATCGTCACCCTCCACCACGCCGTGGCGCGGCCAGCGCCCAGGGTGCGCGCGGCATCGGCCATGCGCGGGGAGAGGGACTCCCACGCGCCGCCGACGATCCTCACGACCACAGAAACGTTGAAGAAGACCAGGGCGGCAACGATCGCGAGCGCGCTCTGGTCGAGTCCCCACGCGCCGAGCAGTCCCGAGCGCGACAGCAGGGCGGAGAAGGCGGCGGCGACCACGATGGTCGGCAGCACGAAGGGCACCGTGACCAGGGCGCGCACGGTGCGCGCGCCCCGCCAGCGGAAGCGGGACAGGGCCCATGCCGCGGGCAGGCCGAGGCCGAGTGAGCCCGCCGTGCCCGCGAGAGCGAGGCCCACGGTGGTGAGGATCGCGCGTACGGTGCGCTCGCGGGTGAGCACCTCGAGCGCAGCGGCGATGCCCGAACCGGTTCCCGCGTCCGCCTCGAGCAGGCCCCTCGCGAGCACCGCCCCCACCGGCCACAGGAAGAACAGGGTCAGGAACGCGACGGGCACGGCCGCGAGCACCCACCACAGGCGGGTGCTCGCGGCCGAGGGCGACATCGCGGAGGGCTCGGGTGACGGGTCGCGGTCAGTCGAGGACCGTGGCCGTCCAGGCCTCGATCCACTGGTCGCGGTTCGCGTCGATCTCGGCGGGGTCGAGCGTGAGGGGCTCGTCGGCGAGCGGGGCGTACTGCGCCCACTCGGCGGGCACCTCGACGGACGTCGACACCGGGTAGACGTACATGTTCTCGGGCAGCGCGGCCTGGAACTCGTCGGACAGCATCCACTCGACGACGGCCTGTGCGCCAGCGGGGTTCTCGGCCCCCTCGAGGACGCCCGCGTACTCGACCTGCCGGAAGCACGTGTCGAGCAGCGCCGCGGTCGTGGGCTCCCCGTCGATCACCTCGAACGGGGGCGAGGACGCGTAGCTCAGCACGATCGGGAAGTCGCCGCCGTAGTTGGGGGCGGAGAAGTCCGTGTAGTACGTGTCCGACCACGAGGACGTCACCCGCACCTCGTTGGCGCGCATGGCCTCCCACCAGCCCAGCCAGTCGTCGCCCAGCTCCGCGACGGTCGCCAGCATGAACGCGAGGCCGGGGGAGGAGGTCGCAGGGTTGGGGACGGAGACGAGTCCCGCGTACATCGGGTCGGCGAGGTCTCCCAGGCTGGTGGGAACCGGCAGTCCCTCCTCGAAGGGGGCGAGATCGTAGTTGAGGCACACGTCGGAGAAGTCGACCGCGGTGAGGAGGTCCTCAGCCCCCGGGATCGCGTACTCCGCCGCGTCGGCCGCCGCGGGCGCGGTCGGGGCGTACGAGGCGAGCACGCCGGCCTCGATCGCGCGCGACGCGAACGTGTTGTCGACGCCGTAGACCACGTCGCCCAGCGGGGCGTCCTTGGTGAGCACCAGCTGGTTGACCAGGGTGCCCGCGTCGCCCGGCGCGGCGAACTCGACGTCGAGGCCCGAGGAAGCCTCGAAGTCCGCGAGGACGTCGTCCGGCACGGCGAAGCTGTCGTGGGTGACGACCGTGACGGTTCCCGTGGCGGCGGCGGGGGCCGTCGAGGCGTCCGTCGCGACGGGCGTCGGTGAGGACGATGCCTCGGTGTCGCCGCCGCCCGTGCAGGCGGCGAGTGCGAGGGTAGAGATGGTGATGGCGGCCATGGCCGCGGTGCGTGAGTGACGCATGGTTTCCTCCCGGAAAGGAGGGGACGAGACTCGACTCCCTACGCCGGTGCGAGCCGGATCAGGTTCGAGGGTCTGCGGCGGTTCCGCACTCTCAGCGCCCTGGGCCCAGGCCGATGCGAGCATCGGCGATGGGAAGCGCTCCCCTGTCGTGTCCCGTCAGAATAGCGCGGGTCCGCGACGCGGCGGTGACGCGAGGGGTGGTGGGGTCAGTTGATCCAGACCGAATCCAGCATCAGCTCGAGCTCGTCGATCCCCGAGCCGAGTGTCTCGCTGCCACTGGCGTACACGATCACCTGGCTGTGCCCGCTGACGATCACGGCCACGGTGTACGTGAGCTGCTCGCCGTAGTAGGGGAACCCGAGCTCGATTTGGTATGCCTCGTGTCCGTGCGACGTGGTGACGGGGCCCTCCGAGAAGATCTCGACATCCTCGACGCCTATGGTGGCGCCCTTGACGAAGGCCTGAGCCTCGATCCGCGCCGAGCTGGGGCCGCCCACATCCGGCATGGTGTGCACGGCGACCATTGACATGCCGGTCTCGATGTCCCCTCGCAGGCCCCACGCCCCGTCGACCGAGAGCTCGAAACCGCTGTCAAGGGCCTCTTGCTCGATGAGATCGGCGCCCAAATAGTCAGACACGTCCTCCCACTCGGGGTTGTACGCGATGGTGCCGCTGCCGTTGAGAATGGACGTGCGAGCCCACCCGTCCGGAACCGCCATGATGGGCTCGGACGGCACGTTCGTGACGGGCGCCTCGGACGCCTCTGCGGTCGAGGTCGCGGCCGGAGAATCTGCGCCGCCTGCGCGAACGTCCGCCTCGATCGAGTCTGCGAGTTCGGTCGTGGCAAGCACGACGCCGGTCAGGAGGCCACCGCCCACCACGATCCCGCCCACCACGATTCCGACGATCGCGAGGGTGGGGAGCCGCTTCTTGCTGGGCGCGGGCCCGGTCACGGAAGTGGCGTGCTGCGCGCCGTGCGGTGCCACATGCTCGGTCCACGTCGCACCGTTCCACCAGCGCTGCTGAGCGCCGCCGCTCGGGTCCGGATACCACCCCGGAGGGATCGCCGCAGGACTCTCGGGCGCTGCCGTTGAGTCGGGGCTGGCAAAGCCCTCGGTGGCCGACACATTCTGCGCGTTGTCGCCGAGCTCGCCGCTTTGCTCGTCGGGCATCGTCCCCCCTGATGGATAGGCGTTTCAGCCGAGTGTAGGGACAGATGCGACCGCGTGCCGCAATCGTGTGATCAGGCCGACACCGCCTACACGTCGATGCGGTGGAAGCTCTGGTAGCTCTTCGACGCCGTGGGCCCGCGCTGGCCCTTGTAGCGCGACCCGTACTTGTCCGACCCATAGGGGTGCTCGGCGGGTGAGGACAGCCGGAAGAAGCACAGCTGGCCAATCTTCATGCCCGGCCACAGGTTGATGGGCAGCGTCGCGGTGTTCGACAGCTCGAGGGTGACGTTGCCCTCGAAGCCAGGGTCGATGAAGCCGGCGGTCGAGTGCGTGAGCAGGCCGAGGCGTCCCAGCGAGGACTTGCCCTCGAGGCGCGCGGCGATGTCGTCGGGCAGCGTCACCGACTCATACGTCGAACCCAGCACGAACTCGCCGGGGTGGAGCACGAACGGGCCGTCGTTGATGTCGACCAGCCGCGTGAGCTCGGGCTGTTCGGCAGCGGGATCGATCGCGGCGTACTTGTGGTTGTCGAACACGCGGAAGTAGCGGTCGAGGCGCACGTCGATCGACGAGGGCTGGATCATCTCGGGGTCCCAGGGTTCGAGGGCGACCCTGCCCGTGGCGATCTCAGCGCGGATGTCCCTGTCCGAGAGAAGCATGTGCCCAACCTAGTGTGCTGTGCGTTCGTGCGCACGCCTCGTCAGACATCGTTCCGGGGCCTGCCCCAGCGGTCTGTGAGGTGTTGAGTGCCCAGAACGAGCGATTTCGGGCACTGAGCACCTCGCGAGCCGGTGGACCGCGCGCCGGACTGGTGCCCAGCATCGGCCGGGCGCCCGCTACTCGCCTCCGAGCGAGCGTCGCCGCTCCTGTTCGTTCAGCCACACGCGGTAGGCCGGGTCGTCGTCCGGCGCGAGCGGAGTCGGCGGCAGCGGCCGCCGCTGTGGGCCGTCGAGGTACTTGACGAGCAGCCACGCGCCGGCGCCGATGTACGGCACGAACACCACAAGCAGGATCCACCCCACCTTGGGCAGGTGGTGAGGGTTCTCCGAGGGCTGCTGGACGATGTCCGCGAGCGCGTACACCGTGAGGGCGATGTAGAACAGCGGCAGCAGGAGGCGCATATCGCCATGCATAGCAGGTGAAACGCTCTCAGGCCAGCGCTCTGTGAGGTGCTGAGTGCCCAGAACGAGCGATTTCGGGCACTGAGCACCTCCCGTGGCGACGGGTCGCGGGGGCTGTGACTTTCTCCGGTGAGTGGCGGCGGTCTTCAGCCGCTCAGGGGCACGGTTAGTTGACTCCGATGACGAGGGTGCTGGCGGCGGCTTCGACGACGTCGTTGGTGATGGTCTGCAGCTCGTTGATCTTCAGGACGCGTTCGATCTGGGGGAAGAGTCGCTCCAGGAGGCGGAAGTTGCCGCGGGTGATGCGGCTGATCGCGGCGATGGTCTGGGCGTCGGTGAAGTCGTCGGGGTTGAGGGTCTTGCCCAGGGAGCGCCAGTGGCGTTGGAGGACGAAGAGCATCTCGTCGGTGCTCAGGGGCCGGTACTGGTGGGCGAAGCCGACGCGGCTGTAGAACTGGGGGTAGTGGCTGAACTGCTTCTCCAGCCCGGGCATGCCGATGAGGATCAGGGCGATCTGGTCGCGGTCGTAGCGGTCCCGTAGGAGCTCGAGCGCGGTGGGGCTCAGGCGTTCGGACTCGTCGACGATGACGAGCTGGACGTAGTTGGTGGTGCGCCGGGTGCCCCACCGGTCCAAGGGGATGCGGTCGGGGGCTTCGACGTGCTGCTGGATGCAGATGCTGGTGCGCGTGATGATCCGGTCCAGGTCCTCGCGCAGCAGCCGCGGGGTGGTCAGGACCCCGGGGGTGTACAGGGCGGTGCGGTTCTTGGCCAGCGCGGCGTAGATCTTGGCGTCGTCATCGCAGCGCGGGCCCCAGTCGGTGAGCAGCTCGTGGGCTTGGTCCCAGTGGGCGTAGCGGCGCGCGGAGACGGTCTTGCCGACCCCGGCCGGCCCGAAGCACAGCCCGATGGTGCGCCCGCGCCGGACGGAGTCGGCGAACTCGGTGAAGCGGCGGTGCTCCTTGGTGACGATGAAGCGTTCGCTCACCTGAGGTCCTCCTTGTAGACCTTGAGCCGCGCCACGGTCGGCACGCGCGGCGGCACGGGCCTGGCAGGGGCGTCGGGGGTGTGGGCGGCGACGACGGCGATCCGCTCGTTGATGCCTCGGCGCAGGGCGCGGCGACGGGCGTTGCGGGCGGCCTGGACGTCCTTGAGGCTGATCTGCTTGGCGTGGTGTTCCTGATCGACGGCGGTGCACAGGAACTGGTCGTGGTCGAAGACGCGGATCTCGGTGATGTCTCTGGGGTCGTAGCGGATGACCACGGGGCGGCCGACGAAGCCGGCGAGGGTCGGTGAGACGTAGCGCATGCCTTGGAAGTGGATGCCGTCGCGGCGCACCGTCCTGGATCGGGCCACGGTCAGCAGCAGCCCGTCCAGCGCCTGGAGGCTGTCGGGAAGGCGTGGCAGCCAGCCGTCGGCGATCCACGCCGACCGCGGCGAGACGCCGAGCTCGCCGTGGGCGCGGTCGTTGTAGTCCAGGACGAACGCCCCGACGGCGGCGTCGAGGTCAGCCAAGGACAGGGCTGGCGCGGGCCAGCGCTCCGCGCCGCTGTGGAGGTGTCCGGGCAGGGTGGTGAGCAGCTCGGTGTTGACCGTGCCGAAGAAGCGCTTGACCTTGCCTCGCCCTTGGGGTCGCGCGACGGCGGAGTGGATCAGGCGGATGTGCAGGTCGACGGCGGTGCGGGCCAGGTGGTCGCTGGTGAAGTCCGACCCGTGGTCGACGTACAACAGGTCGGGGATGCCGCACATCGGCCACCGGGGGTCGGCCTTGGGCCAGATCGCCTGCCGTAGCGCCAGGGCGGTGTGCATCGTTGACGGCGCACCGAAGAAGACCGTGTAGCCGCAGATCGCGCGGGAGCAGTCGTCCATCACGACGGTCAGCCACGGCCGGGCCGGCTTGCCGTCCGTGCCGACGAGCACGATGTCCAGCAAGGTGTGGTCGGCCTGCCACATCGCGTTGGGGCGGTCGGCCGTCCGCCGCAACGCGAGCTCGTACTTGTCCCGGTAGGAGCCTGCTCCCTCGAGGGCGAGGGTGACCATGCCGGGGTCCAGGGCGGTGATGATCGACCGGACGACGCCGTAGGACGGGACCGGCCACGCGGTGCCGGCGCAGACCTTCACCACCGTCCGGTGGATCGCGGCGATCGGTGGGCGGGGCCGGGTCAGCCCGAGCCCTTCGATTAGCGCGATGAGGTCCGCCGGCAGGTGATGCCCGCCCGCGTCCGCCCGCGGCACTCGGCCCAGGGCCGACAGGCCGCCGGCGCGGTAGCGGGCATGCCAGCGTTCCAGCGTGCGCACTCCCAGGCCGTGGTGACGGGCCAGCGCGGCGAGCGGGACCTGGTCCTCGACATGCAGCCGCAGGATCCGCCACCGCCCGTCCGCGTCCACGGCCGGCCTACACGGCGCTCGTGGCTCGTCGTGACGGGGCCGCTGCGGCGGGCGCGCGGTTCAGGGCCCGGTAGATGGTGGTGCGGGAGACGCCGAGCACCTGCCCGATCTGGGCGACGGTCATGTCCTTCTGCTCATACATCCGTCGGGCCGCCCGGACCTGGTCCGCGGACAACGCCGACGGCCGCCCACCGCTGCGGCCCCGAGCACGAGCGGCCGCCAGGCCGGCGTTGGTGCGCTCTCGGATCAGGTCGCGCTCGAACTCGGCCAGTGCCGCGAAGACGTGAAACACCAACCGTCCGCCTGGGGAGGTGGTGTCGATGGTCTCCTGCAACGACCGGAACCCCACGCCGCGGTCGGCCAGGACCTGCAGCTGGTCGATCAGGTGGCGGATCGACCGGCCGAGCCGGTCCAGCCGCCACACCACCAGGGTGTCCCCCGGGCGCAGCTGGTCCAGCAGCTTGTCCAGCTCCGGCCGGTGCTGCAGCGACCCGGAGCCGGTGTCGACGAACACCCGGTAGCACCCGGCCTTGGTCAGCGCATCGACCTGCAGCGACGCGTCCTGATCGGTTGTCGACACGCGCGCGTACCCCAGGAGATGCCCCACGCGTCGACCGTAGCGAAACCCGTCCGACACGGGAAGTATCGCGCCGTAGTTTTCGGCACGCAGTTCCGCTACATCAGGCGCCTCGTCGACGACGCGCGCCGCCCGGCCCTCCGGCGCGTGTAGCGGAATCGTTCGTTTCCGGCGGTGGCGTGAGACGGTCGGCGCCAGCGCCTGGTTCGGCTCAGCGCGGAGCGGCGGGCGGCCCAGAGCGCCCAGCCGCCGCCAGGTGTAGAGCCGGGTGTGTGGCTGAGCTCGGCGGCATGGGGCCGAAGCTGGCCACAGCATCCGGGTCGCGGGCGACAGTGCCGGGTTTGGTGCGGTCAGCACATAGCGCGGCCGGAATGACAGCGGTGGCGTCGAGGGCGCTGGACCGGTCAGGCGCAGCAGGACGTCGGCAAATGGTTGCGGAACAGACCAGGTTCAACCGGTCGATGCAACACCGCCTTGTTGAAGCAACAGTAGCTGCTCGTTGAAGGCTTCGGCCGGGGTCTTCCAGCCGAGGGTCTTGCGGGGTCGGGTGTTGATGGCGTGAGCGACGGCGGCGAGTTCCTCGGCGGACCAGCGCGACAGGTCCGTGCCTTTGGGAAAGTACTGGCGTAGCAGCCCGTTGGTGTTCTCATTCGTGCCGCGCTGCCACGGTGACTGCGGGTCCGCGAAAAACACCGGGATGCCGGTCGCGACCTTGAACTGCGCGTGTGCGGACATCTCCTTGCCGCGATCCCAGGTCAGCGACCGGGCCAGCTCCGTCGGCAGGGTCGACATCGTGTTCGTCAGCGCCTTCGCCATCGTGATCGCGCCATAGCCGGCCAGCGCCGGGCCGTTCTTCGGGGTGGCCTTGTGCCGGTAGCCCTCCTCGCGAGGAAGGTGTACGAGCATCGTGACGCGTGTCTTGCGCTCTACGACGGTGCCTATCGCGGAACGCTCCAGCCCAATGAGAAGATCTCCTTCCCAGTGGCCGGGAACTGCGCGGTCGTCAGCCTCGGCGGGTCGTTCACTGATCAGCGTCTCGGGTGTGACGTGGGCCCACGTCTTGCGCCTTGAGCGCTCACGTGGCATTCGCAGCGCGCGCCCCGTGCGCAGGCACCACACCAGCTCACGCTTCAGCGCACCGCGGCCCTCGATGTAGAGCGACTGGTAGATCGCTTCGTGGCTGATGCGCATGGAGACATCATCGGGGAAGTCGACCTTGAGGCGGTGCGAGATCTGCTCGGGGCTCCACGCCCTGGTCCAGGCGCGGTCCTTGCGGTGGGGCTTGCCCAAGCCGGTGAAGCGAGGCGGTGGCGGACCTGGCACGATCGTTCCGTCCGGCAGACAGATCTGGCCATTCAAACGCTCCTCGACGTAGGCGCGAAGGCGCGGGTTCGCGACGAGCTTCGCTACCTTGGGTCGCTTGGCCGCCATGTCGGCCTTCCACTGCGCGACCGACGCCCGATAGCCACTCGAGTCCGAGCGCGTGGCGGCGTTGCGGCGCAGCTCACGCGAGATCGTCCCCGGGTCACGTCCGATGGTGCGAGCGATCTCGCGAACGCCCTTGCCCTGGACATGCAGCAACGCAATCTCCTCACGTTCAGGAAACGACAGATACCTGCCCGAAGGCTTCCACGCGATGTCGAATGGCGGCATACCGCCAGCGTGGCGGAACCACCGCTGCGCGACCGCGGGCGCCACGCCGACAACCGCAGCAGCCTCGATCGGCATCAGCCCCTTGGCGATCTCGACCCAAAACGCAGCCTCGACGTGGCGTTGGAACTTCGGATGACCAGGAGACCTCAACTTGGGCCTGATCGCTCGATCTGCATCCTGCTGACGACGCACCATCACACACCTCCCAATCAAGGTGTTGCGACGACCAGTTGAATCCGCCCAGCTTGCGGCGATCCGCAGGCTCTCGGCCATGGTCAGGTAGGGCGCCCAGGTGTCTGCGAGGTCGTCGACCGTCATGCCGGTTCTGATGGCGTAGGTCGCGGCGAGCATGATCTCGCCGGCACCGTCGGCGAGGGCGTGCACCCCCAGGACGTTGCCTGTTGTGGCGTCGGCGACGATCTTCACGGCCCCTCGGGTGTCGCGGTTGACCATGGCACGCGGGACCTCTGAGAGGTTCAGTACTCGGGACCTGCAGTCGTGGCCGCGCTCGAGGGTCTCCTTCTCGCTCAGCCCGGCCGAGGCGAGCTGGGGGTTGGTGAAGACCACGGTGGGCAGGCCGGTGTAGTCGACCCGCGCCCCAGGACCGTCCGGGCCGGTCAGTGCGTTGGTGGCGGCGGCGCGGCCTGCGGCGGCGGCGACGTAGACGTACTGCGGGGCACCGGACACGTCGCCTGCGGCGTAGACGCGCGGGTTGGTCGTGCGCTGGAACTCATCCGTGACGACGAAACCCCGCTCGTCGACGTCGACGCCGGCTGCGGCGAGCCCCAGCCCGTCGGTGCGGGCCGTGCGACCGGTGGCGATCAGCAGCCGTTCTGCGCGGACGGCAGCACCCGAGGCGGCCCGTACGACGACCTCGCCTCCGTCGACCGAGACGGCGACGGCGTGCTCCTCGAGGACACCGATGCCGTCCTCGGCAAAGACCGCACGCAGGGGTTCGGCCAGCTCCGGCTCGGCCCGGGGGCCACGCGCCCGACCAGGGACACCCTCGCACCGAGACGGGCCAAGAGCTGCGCCTGCTCGAGCCCGACGTAGCCGCCACCGATCACCACCAGGGACCTCGGCACCTGCTCGAGTTCCATGGCCGTCGTCGACGTCAACCAGTCCACGCTGTCCAGACCCGCCAGCTCGGGCACCGCCGGCGCGGCCCCGGTGGCCACCACGTACGCCTGGGCGCGCAGCGGCTTGCCGTCGACCGCGAGCGTGTCGCGATCGAGGAACCTGGCGTGCCCAGGCACGACCTCGAACCCATGGGCGGCGGCGACGTGGGCGTACTTCGTACTGCGCATGCGCTCGACGAGCTCGTCCTTCTGGTGAACCAGCGCTCGTAGGTCTACGCCACCTGCGGACGTGGGAGCGCCGTCGAAGGGATTGGTCAGGGCGGAGTGTCGGGCGCCGGCGGCCGCCAGGAGCGTCTTGGACGGCACGCAGCCGATGTTCACGCAGGTCCCACCGAGAACGCCGCGCTCGATCAGGACCACGGTGTGCCCAGCCTGCCGAGCGGTGATCGCAGCCGCCATCGCCGCACCACCGGAGCCGACCACCGCCAGGTCCACGTCATAGCCCGCGCTCATACCAGATCCCTTCGTCGTCGGTCCCGGTCCAGGCGCCAGCCTGGACCTTCTAGCGCACTGGAAGGTCAAGGCCGGTAGGCTCGGCAGCTGGAGGCGATGTGCGTATCGGAGAGCTGGCCCAGGCGAGCGGCACCACGACCAAGACGCTGCGCTACTACGAACAGGCAGGGCTCCTCCCGGCGCCCGAGCGCACCACCACCGGCTACCGCGACTACGAGCCCGCGACCCTCCAGCGACTGAACTTCATCCGCCGTGGTCAGGCCGCCGGCCTGACCCTGGCGCAGATCCGAGAGGTGCTGCACGTACGAGACGCCGGTGCGGCGCCCTGCCACCACGTCCGCCAGCTGCTCGACAGCCGCGTCCACCAGCTCGACCGCCAGATCGCGGACCTTCAGGCGCTGCGCGAGAACGTCACCGAGCTGCGAGACGCCGCCGCCGCACCTGACCCGGGGGCCTGCGACCCGACCGACGTCTGTCGGTACCTCTGAGCCGCGACCGCCGTCCGCGCATCGGCAGCAGGCCAGGGGGCGGCCGAGAACCGTGACCGGCAATCGCCCGCCGACGATGACCTTCTCCGCCGCCACCGGCAACGGCCAACGGCTCTACAGCCCGAAGGCGCCGCCCTCGAGGAGGATGACGATGCCCAGTCCGATCAGGACGAGGGGGAACAGGACGTGTTCCCAGCGTTCGAGGACTTCGGCGATGGGTCGTCGGGTGGCGACGTACCTGGCGGCCAGGACGAGCACGGCGACCAGGGCGAGGAACACGACGGCGTACGCGGCGGTCGCGGCGGGGCCGACGGTGAGGAAGACCGGGACGTAGACGCCGATGTTGTCGCCGCCGTTGGCGAAGGTGACCGCTGCGACGGTCCAGACGGCGACGGCCTTGCCCGGGTCGTCATCGTCGGCGTCGCGGCCACGCCAGGCCCGCCAGGCGGCGTAGAGGCCCAGGAGCAGGGGTATGAGTCCGAAGTAGGCGATGGCGTCTTCAGGCAGGAAGGCGTTGGCGCCGAGTGCGACCAGGACGGAGGCGATGAGGATGGCGCCGAAGCCGAGGTACTGCCCGGCGATGATCTTGGCGGTGGTGCCTGGGGCGCCGGTGCCGCGGGCGAAGAACAGTGAGAGCACGATGATGTCGTCGATGTTGGTCACCAGGAACAGACCGACGGCCTGCAGGGCGGCTACGGCCAGTTCCATCGAGGGGCCTTTCGGTTGGTTGCGGTGCGAGGCCCGCGCGCTACTCGCGGCTGTGGCCGGGGCGGCCGATAGATCGGACACAGCAGCCTCCGGAGCCCGGCCGGGTCGAATCCACACCCGATAGGCGCTAGCATCGACCCAGGCCGATGATCACCGCAAGTCCTGATGTAAGTGGCCGGGCCGAGCTCGCGCCCGCAGGGGCGTTGTTCCGAGGCCTGGGCGACCCGACGCGCCTGGCGCTGGTGCGCCGCCTGGCGAGGGGCGAGGCGCGGGTCGTGGACCTGTGCACCGAGCTGGGCCTGAGCCAGTCCACCGTGTCCTCACACCTGGCCTGCCTGCGGGACTGCGGGTTGGTCGACTACCGCGCGCAGGGACGCGCGTCGGTCTACCACCTGACCCGCCCTGAACTGCTGGACCTGCTGGCTGTGGCCGAGGGCCTGCTGGCCGCGACCGGCAACGCTGTGGCCTTGTGCCCCACCTACGCAAGTCCCACCACCTCTGACCCGATCGCCAAGGAGAGTGCACGATGAGCGACGCCTGCGGCTGCAGCGACGACGAGACCACCCCCGGCGGCGAGGAAGCCGAGGAGCACGAGGCCGAGCGGCTGTGGGAGGTCAGCGAGCTCCGCTTCGCCGCCGTCGCCGGCGTGCTGCTCCTGGCGGGCCTGGTCGCAGGGTCCAGGGATCAGTCCGCCGTTGCGACGGTGCTGAACTGGGTGGCGCTGCTGGTCGGTGCGTGGACGTTCGTCCCCAGCACGATCCGGCGACTGGTCAAGGGCAAGATCGGCGTCGGGACCCTGATGACGATCGCCGCGATCGGCGCGGTGCTGCTCGGTGAGGTCGCCGAGGCGGCCGCGCTGGCGTTCTTGTTCTCCATCAGCGAGGGCCTGGAGGAGTACTCCCTGGCCCGCACCCGCCGCGGCCTGAGGGCGCTGCTGAACCTCGTGCCCGCTACCGCGACGGTGCTGCGCGACGGTGCAGAGACCACGGTAGCTCCCGGTGAGCTGGGCATCGGGGACCTGATGGTGGTCAGGCCCGGGGAGCGGGTCGCCACCGACGGGATCATCCGCACCGGTCGCACCGCCCTGGACGTCTCAGCCATCACCGGTGAGTCGGTGCCCGTGGAGGCCGGACCCGGACAAGACGTCTACGCGGGGTCGATCAACGGATCCGGCGTCCTCGAGGTGGAGGTGACCACCACCGCGCAGGACAACTCCCTGGCGCGGATCGTGCGGATCGTCGAGGCCGAGCAGTCCCGCAAGGGCGAAGCCCAACGCCTGGCGGACCGCATCGCCAAGCCGCTAGTGCCCGGTGTGATGATCGCCGCCGCGCTCATCGCCGTCGTCGGCAGCCTGCTGGGCGACCCGGGCACGTGGATCGAGCGGGCCCTGGTCGTGCTCGTCGCAGCGTCACCGTGCGCCCTGGCGATCTCCGTGCCGGTCTCCGTGGTCGCCGCCGTCGGGGCCGCCTCCAAGCAGGGTGTGCTCATCAAGGGCGGCGCGGCCGTGGAGGCCCTCGGTGCCATCCGCGGGGTCGCCCTGGACAAGACCGGGACGCTGACCCGCAACGCCCCTACCGTCGTGGCCGTCGTCGCCGCGCCCGGCCGCACCCAGGAGCGCGTCCTGCAGGTCGCGGCCGCCCTCGAAGCACGCAGCGAGCACCCCTGGCACGGGCCATCCTGGCCGCCGTAACCCCGGCCACCCCCGCCACCGAC
The DNA here is from genome assembly GCF_030296675.1 of Demequina sediminis. Lineage (GTDB taxonomy): Bacteria > Actinomycetota > Actinomycetes > Actinomycetales > Demequinaceae > Demequina > Demequina sediminis. Next base: position 2,298,444 of record NZ_AP027736.1, read on the forward strand.
GTCGAGGCAGTCCCCGGTGCGGGCCTGACCGGGACGTTCGAGGGTCGGCCTGCCCGGCTCGGGCGACCCGGATGGGTCCACGCCGGATCACTGGCCGCTGAGGTGGAGCGGATGCAGCAGGCGGGGGCGACCGCCGTCCTGATCGAGGAGAACGGCTCGCTGCTCGGCGCGGTCGCCGTGCGCGACGAGCTGCGGCCCGAGGCCGCGCAGGTCGTGGCCCAGCTGCGCCGCGATGGCTACCACGTCACCATGCTCACCGGCGACAACACGCTGACCGCGACCGCCCTGGCCCGCGAGGTCGGCATCGACGAGGTCCACGCGGACCTGCGCCCGGAGGACAAGGCCGCACTGGTCGCCCAGCTGCGCACCCAGCGCCGCACCGCGATGGTCGGTGACGGCGTCAACGACGCCCCCGCGCTGGCGACCGCCGACCTCGGCATCGCGATGGGAGCGATGGGCACCGACGTGGCGATCGAGACCGCCGACGTCGCGCTCATGGGTGAGGACCTGCGTCACCTGCCCCAGGCGTTCGCCCACGCCCGCAGGGCCAGGCGCATCATGCTGCAGAACGTCGGGCTGTCCCTGGCGATCATCATCGTGCTCATGCCCCTGGCCCTGACCGGTGTCCTGGGCCTGGCCGCCGTGGTCCTCGTGCACGAGGTGGCCGAGGTCGTAGTGATCGCTAACGGCGTCCGCGCCGGCCGCACTCGCCCACTGCCGCAGGCCATCACGGGGACTGCTGCGGCCGTCGAGCGTCCGGCGCTGGCTACGCGGTGACCGCTGGCACCGCAAGGGAGGAGAAACGGGGCTTGGCCAGCCCGACGCGGCGGCGCCTGGCGGCAGGGCTGGGCGCTGCTGCGTTGGCCGCTGTCGACCTGGGCGTCAAGGCCTGGGCAGTGGGTTCGCTGCAGGAGCGGGTCATCCCTTTGGGTCCGGTCGAGCTGAGGTTGGCCTACAACGCGGGGGTGGCATTCTCCGTCGGGGCTGGCGTCCCGACCTGGCTCGTGCTCACTATCACCGCGCTCGTCACCGCTGCGGTCGGTGTGGTCGCCTGGCGGACCGGCGCCGCTCTTTCGCGCGGGCGGTTGCCTGCCCTCGCCCTGGTCCTGGGTGGGGCGATCGCGAACGTCGTGGACCGGGCTGGGGACGGGGTGGTCACCGACTACCTGCACAGCAGGTGGTTCCCGACCTTCAACATCGCCGACACCGCGATCGTCACCGGCGTCGCTTTGCTGGTGCTGGTCACCCTGCGCCACCCGACACCCGCAACACCGAGCGGGGACGGCACGAGCGGGATCGGGTGAGTGGCACTCGCGCGGGCCTCGCGTCGGTAGTGGCCACCAGCACGATCGGCGGCCGGTGCTCACATCAACGTTCGTTACGATGACCGTATGACGGCTGAGGGGTGCGACCTGCTGTGCCTGGACGTGTCGCGCGCCGAGGCGGTCCGTGCAGCACTGCCGAAGGCGCACCGCTCCCAGGCGATGGCCGTTACCGCCAAGGCACTGGCGGACCCGGTGCGCCTTCGCACGGCAACGGCCCTGGCCCTCGGGGCCGAGCTGTGCGTCTGCGATCTGGCGTGGGTCGTCGGCGCCGCGCCGAACCTGGTCTCGCACCACCTGCGCGTTCTGCGCCGCGCCGGCCTGGTGACCTCCCGCCGGCACGGCAAGCTGGTCATGTGCCGGCTGACCTCCCAGGGCGCGGCGCTACTGGACGCCCTGGGCGTCGCCGCACCGGGTGAGAGTCTGTGGGCGGAGCCGTCCGAGCTGATCACCGCTCGTGGATGAGCCGACCGCGGCCGGCGGACCTCCGGTCCAGGGATCGCCCGCACGGGCACGGCCGCGCCGGCCACTGACCGGCCCGCGGGTGATCCTCCTGGTCCTGGTCCTCGTCACTGCAGGCGTGGTGGCGGTCCAGCTCACCGGCTTCCTGTCGGCGGGCCAAGGCGCGGCGCTCGAGGGGTCCTCGGCGGCGGCGGGCAGCACGACGGTGACGGAGTACGCACCTGAGGACCGGGCTGGACCGGTGGCACTGTCGGGAACCGGGCTGACTGGTGAGGCGATCGACATCGCCGCATGGCGCGGCGACGTCGTGGTGATCAACGTGTGGGGTTCGTGGTGTGCGCCGTGCCGGGAGGAGGCGCCGATCCTTGCCGCCACGTCGGCTGCATAGGCGAACCAGGGAGTGCGGTTCGTCGGGGTCAACGTGCGCGACAATCCGGCCGCGGCGATCGCGTTCGAGGACAGCTACGGGATCACCTACCCGAGCATCGACGACAGGAAAGGCAAGACCCTGCTGAGCCTGGCCGATCACCTCCCCGGAGCCGGGGTCCCGGTGACCCTGCTCCTGGACCGTGACGGGAGGCCGGCGGCGCGCGTCCTCGGCGCGGTGCAGGAGTCGACCCTGACCGCCCTGCTGGACACGGTCCTGGCCGAGCCCGCCACGTCGTCGTGAGCATGCTCCAAGACCTGGTCGCGACCGGCCCGATGCTGGCCGCCGTGGCCGTCGCAGCCCTGGCGGGGCTGATCTCCTTCGTGTCCCCGTGCGTGCTGCCCGTGGTGCCCGGGTACGTGTCCTACGTCGCTGGCGGCCCCTTGCTCGATGAGGGTGTCGCGACGCGGCGACGTCCGGTGGTGGTGGGTACTGCCTTGTTCATCCTGGGGTTCGCCTCGGTCTTCGTCGCCTACGGCGCCCTCTTCGGCGGTCTTGGCGCGACGCTGCAGTCCTCGCAAGCGGTGCTCACCCGTGTCCTGGGCGTCGTGGTCGTGGTGATGGGTCTGGTCTTCGCCGGCTGGCTGCCCCGGTCCCAGCGCCAGCTGCTGCCGCGGCTGCGTCCCAAGTCGGGCCTGGTCGGCGCCCCGCTGATGGGGGTCACCTTCGGACTGGGCTGGACACCGTGCCTGGGCCCGACCCTCGCCACGGTGCAGACCTTGGCGTTCACCGAGGCCAGCGCCGGGCGCGGGGCGACGCTGGCCGCGGTCTACGCCGCCGGGCTCGGTCTCCCGTTCATCGCGGTCGGTCTGGGCATGCGGCGGGCACTGACGGCGACCCAGTGGGCACGTCGGCACACCGTGGGGATCAAACGCGCTGGTGCGGTCATGCTCATCACCACCGGTCTGCTGCTGGCCACCGGGGTGTGGGACCACCTGATGCGAGGCCTGCAGTCCACGATCTCGGGCTACACTACCGTCCTTTGAACGACGTCGAAGAGCGAAAGGCCTCCACTGATGGCAACCCGTAAGCACGAAGCGGCCGAACGCGCTGCCCGGTTGGCCGAGATCCGCGAGCAGCAGCGGCGCGCCGAACGCCGCCGCACGGCGGTCATCACCGGCACGAGCGTGCTCGTGGCCGGGGTCCTCATCGGAGCGACGGCTGTCGTGCTCGTCGGCGAGCAGCGGCGCGCCGCCGAAGTCACTGAGGCAGCATCGGGCGACATCGAAGGGGTTGCGACCTTCAGTGACCTGTCGGCCAGCCATGTCCAGCAGCCGGTGCGGTACGAGCAGACGCCGCCCGTCGGTGGTGACCACGCGGGCGTGTGGGCCAACTGCGGGACGTACACCGAGCCGATCGCCAACGAGCTCGCGGTGCATTCCCTGGAGCACGGTGCCGTGTGGATCACCTATAGCTCGGACCTGCCGGCCGAGCAGGTGCAGCGGCTCGCCGAGCTGGCTGAGGGCAACGCGTACGTCCTGCTCAGCCCCTTCGATGGCATGCCCGAGGAGCCGGTGGTGGCCAGCGCCTGGGGGACCCAGCTGGCGCTGGAAACCGCGGATGACCCGCGCCTGGAGCAGTTCCTGGTCAAGTACCAGCAGGGTGAGCAGACACCGGAGCCGGGTGCGCCGTGCACGGGCGGGGTGGACGCGTGATGAGCGAGAGCGCTGGCGCACGCAGGCTCCCGACCGTTGCGGTGGTGATCCTGGTGGCCGCCGTGGTGGGCGTCGCCGGCCTGGTCGCCGGTTCGGCCCTCACCAGCGCAGGCGAGCGGGTCTCGCGGCCGGCCGAGGGGTCAGCCGAGGCTGGGTTCGCCCGCGACATGCAGGCGCACCACGCCCAGGCGGTGGAGATGTCCACGATGGTGCGCGACGGCACGGAGGATCCCGAGGTCCGGTCCCTGGCGCTGGACATCCTGCTGACCCAGCAGCAGCAGGCTGGGCAGATGTACGGCTGGCTGGAGCAGTGGGACCTTCCGCAGGCCAGCCTGGCCGCGCCGATGCAGTGGATGAGCGAACCCGGCTCCGGCATGGGGTCCATGGGCGACGGTGCTGACGCGACCGGGGGCCGGGATCCGATGAGGTGATGCCCGGGATAGCGAGTGATGAGGACCTGGGCAGGCTCGCCGAGGCGGGAGGGCTCGATGCTGAGGTTCTGTACCTGCGGCTCATGGTGGCGCACCACGAAGGCGGCGTGGCCATGGCTCAGGCGGCCCTCGACCTGGTCGGGGACCAGGACGTGCGTCGTCTGGCCCAGGCGATCGTCAGCTCCCAGACCGCCGAGCTCGCGGTACTCAATGACATGCTCGACGCGCGGGAAGCCGGGTCTGCGGGCCGGTGACCGAATCAATCGGCGCCTGGCCCGGTAACGCCGTCGCCGAGGCCACGGCATCCCGGCCAGCCGAGGACACGCTCGAGGACACTGCGCTCAGCCACCGTCTCGAGGAGGCGGCTCGCCCTGGGGTGATGGCGGTGCCACCGCGCCCGACGGGGCAGGGCCTGGTGGCATGGGCCAGGTGGGCGTGGCGGACGCTGACGTCCATGCGGACCGCAGTGCTGCTGTTGCTGGCGCTGGCCCTGGCTGCCGTGCCCGGGTCGTTGCTTCCCCAGCGCGGGGTCGCGTTCGACCCCGGCGCCGTGACCCGCTTCCTGGCTGACAACCCGGTGGTGGGCCCGTGGTTGGACCGGCTTGGGTTCTTTGAGGTGTACTCCTCGCCCTGGTTCGCCGCGATCTATCTGCTGCTCATGGTCTCCATGACTGGATGCGTCCTGCCGCGCGCGGCGCGCCTGTAGCAGTCGGCGCGCGCTGAACCCCCACGGGCACCGACGAACCTCGCGCGCCTGGACGACCACCGTCGTGCGACCGTGGCCGCGGAGCCGGCGCAGATCCTGCAGGCAGCCGCCTCTCATCTGCGGGCCCGGAGGTTTCGCGTCGTCGTCGATGACGATTCCGTGCGGGCGGAGAAGGGGTACTTGCGCGAGGCCGGCAACCTGGTGTTCCACCTGTCACTTCTGGCCCTGCTCTTCGGCGTCGCGATCGGGTCGCTCTTCGGCTTCGAGGGGCGGGTGATCGTCGTGGAGGGTGCTTCCTTCACGAACACGCGGCTGCAGTACGACGAGTTCACTCCCGGGCCTTTGACTGACGCCGCGGGCCTGAGTCCGTTCTCGGTCACGCTGGACGACTTCACTGCCAGGTTCGAGACGGCCGGCCCCCAACGCGGCAGCGCCCGGGACTTCCAGGCCGACCTGACCGTGCTGCGCACCCCCGGCGGCCCTGCGGAGAAGGTCACCGTCGAGGTGAACCACCCGCTGCAGGTGGAGGGCACCAAGATGTTCCTCACCGGCCACGGCTACGCCCCGGTGGTCAGCGTCATCGATGGCCGGGGTCAGACGGTGTTCTCCGGGCCGGTGGTGTTCGTGCCCTTCGACGGCAACCTGTCCTCCGAGGGCGTGATCAAGGTCCCGGACGGGCAGCCGACGCAGCTGGGGTTCGAAGGGTTCTTCCTGCCCACCGCCTCCGTCGACCCCGCGGCCGGCCCTCGATCGCTCTACCCGGACCTGGTCGATCCCCAGCTGCTGCTGACCGCATACACCGGTGACCTCGGCCTGGGTGACGGCGCACCGCAGTCGGTCTTCCGCCTGGACAAGACCGATCTGAGCCAGGTCATGGTCGGGGACGAGCCGTTCGCGCGCGCTCTGCGACCTGGTGAGTCGATGACGTTGCCCGGCGGGCAGGGCACCTTGACGTTCGAGTCGGTCTCGCGGTTCGCGAACTTTCAGATCGCCCACGACCCCGGCAAGGAGCTCTCCTTGGTCGCCGCGGTCGCCCTCCTGCTGGGCCTGACGGTCTCACTGGCGGTCCGCCGACGCCGGGTCTGGGTCCGTGTCAGCGCAGCGTCCGCAGGCGGCGCCGCGACTGTCGAGGCAGCCAGCTACGCGCTGACCCGCCGTGAGCCGGTCCCTGGCGAGCTTTCGTCGCTGCTCGCCGCCCTGCCAGGCGCTGAACCGGGCGGCGCAGACGCTTCCCCGCACGACCGAGAGGACTGAACGTGCCCATCCCCAACCTCCTGGCCGAGCTGAGCGACCGGCTCATCTACAGCGCCATCGCGGTTTATGCGTTGGCGATGCTCGCCTACGCCTACCAGGCGGCCCGCCGGTCGCACCCGGTGCCTGAGGACGCGCCTCGCCTCGAGCCGGACGCCGCCGGCGCACATGCCGCCGTTCCCGACCCGCAGCCGCCGACCGCTGGGGGCCGGCCCGCGATCCGCGATGCAGCCGCGCGTCGCACGGAGCGGATCGCGGCGGCACTGACCACGCTCGCGTTCGTGTTGCACCTGGCCGGGGTCGTCGCCCGGGGTCTGGCCGTGGGCCGGGCGCCGTGGGGCAACATGTATGAGTTCACGACCGCCGCCACACTGGCCGCCACGGCCGCTTACCTGGTGTTCCTGCGCCGCGGCCAGCCGGTTCGGGACCTGGGTGTGTGGGTCCTTGCTCTGGTCACCTTGTGCCTGGGGTTGGCCGTGACGGTGCTCTACACCCCCGCGGGGGACCTGGTCCCGGTGCTGAACTCGTACTGGTTGGTCATCCATGTCGCGGCGGCGATCATCGCCGGTGGTGTCTTCACCGTCGGGGCAGCTGCTACCGGCCTGTACCTGACGCGCCGACGCGCCGACGCGCGCGACGCCGGCGGGCAGGCGACCCGCGGCTACGCCGGCCGGCCGCCGGCTGCCGCCACCCTGGAGCGCCTCGCCCACACCGCCCACCTGTTCGCCTTCCCGGTGTGGACGTTCGCCGTGCTGGCCGGCGCGATCTGGGCCGAGGACTCCTGGGGCCGGTACTGGGGCTGGGACCCCAAGGAGACCTGGGCCTTCATCACCTGGGTGCTGTACGCCGCCTACCTGCACGCACAGTCCACCGCCGGGTGGCGCGGCAGGAAGGCCGGGTGGCTGGCCCTGGCCGGATACGCCGCCTTCTGGTTCAACTTCGTCGGCGTCAACCTGTTCATCACGGGCCTGCATTCCTATGCCGGCGTCTGAGGACCGGCCGACGCCGATGTGCGCCCGGCAGGTGCGTGACGACCCATCGGGAGGCGCCGGGTGAGCACGGGGTCCGAACGGCCTTCCTTGTCGGACACGCGGCCCGGTCCAGCTCGTACGGCCGGCGGGGAGCTTCGTGTCCGCGCCGGGTCGCCCCGGCAGGAGGTCGAGCGCGTGAATGCGCGACGCCGCAACGGTGGCGCCTCATTGCCTGGCCTCATGCCGCCGGGGCTGGTGCTGGTCGGAGCAGGCGTGGGTGGCTGGGCGACGAGTCTCGCGTTTCCTGACCGGGGATGGTGGCCGCTGGCCTACGCCGGCATGGCGTGCCTGCTGCTCGCGATGCGCGGCGCGTCACTGGTCCGCGCCGCAGGCATCGGCCTGGTCTGGGGGCTGGCCTTCTTCTTGCCGCTGGTCCACTGGGCAGTGCAGGCCACCGGATCGGCGCTCCCGTGGGTCGCGCTCAGCGTGTTCCAGGCGCTGTACGTCGCCGGCTTCGGCGCGCTGTGGACCTACGCGCGCAGGGCCGTCTGGCTCACCGGTCGCCCGCTGGCCCAGGCGGTCACCGCAGCCGTGCTGTGGGTCGCCATCGAGCAGGTCCGCGGCTCCTGGCCTTTCGGGGGCTTCCCGTGGGGCTTCCTGGCGTTCTCCCAGACCGAGGCGCCCCTGCTACGTCTCGCGCCCTACGGAGGGGAGGTCCTGGTCTCCGCGTTCGTCGCCGTGACGGGGGCGCTGATCGCGCTGGCGCTGCAGTACCTGCGCCGCACCGCGGTTATCGCCGCGACTCGGGCGCTGCTCGCCGCGGTGCTCCTGGCCGGCGCCCCGGGCCGGCTTCCCCTGACAGCCGGCCCGGAGAACGGCTCACTGCTGGTCGGCGCCGTCCAGGGCAACGTCCCGCAGCAGGGCGCCGACTGGGCCGAGCAGGCCCGCGACGTCACGGCCAACCACGCCCAAGGCACCGAGCGGCTCGCGGCGACCGCCGGAAGGCGCAAGCTGGACCTGGTGGTGTGGCCGGAGAGTGCCGCCGACATCGACCCCCGCACCGACCTGGCGCAGGCTTCGACCGTGGACCGCGCCGCCGCAGCGGTCGGCGCCCCACTGCTGCTGGGAACCCAGCGGTTCCCCGACGGGCAGGACATCCGCTACAACGAGATCATTTCCTGGACCGCCGGTGCGGGGAGTGGCGACGCCTACGCCAAGCAGCACCCGGTCCCCTTCGGGGAGTACGTCCCCTTCCGCGCATTCTTCCGCCAGCTCACTCCGCTCGTCGACCGGGTCGCCACGGACATGGCAGCCGGCGGCGACCCCGCCGTCATGGACGTGTGGATCGACGCGCTCGGACGTGACGTGCGCCTGGCCACCGGGATCTGCTTCGAGGTCGCCTACGCAGACCTCATCCGCGAAGGGGTCCTCGACGGGGCAGAGCTGATCGTCATCCCGACCAACAACGCCTCGTTCGGGCGCACTCCGGAGTCGACCCAGCAGCTGGCGATGTCCCGCTTCCGGGCGGTGGAGCACGGCAGGTCGACCGTCCAGGTCTCCACCGTCGGCGTCAGCGCGATGATCATGCCGGACGGGGCGGTCGTGGCGCGGACCGGTCTGTTCACCGATGAGGAGCTCATCGCCTCGCTGCCGCTGCGCAGCACGCTCACCCCGGCGGCGCGACTGGGCACCACGCCGCAGACCGCCGTCTACGTCCTGGCGGCGGCCGCTGTCGTCAGCGGTGCGCTGGTCGGCAGTCGGCGACCCGGCCGTGACCGCAGCCGCCGCCCCTTCCCGCGGCGGCTCCGCGCGGCGGAGGCCCAGGCCCCGAGGCTGGGGGTGCGGGCCCAGCGGGTGCGCGCCTTGCGGGTGCCGGGCCGGGTGTGGGTGACCCGCGTGTGGCCCTCGTGGCTGGAGGGGCGCCTGATCGTCGGGTTCCTCGCGCTGATGGCTGTCGCGGCCTACACCGGGATCCGGCTCGGCCAGGACATCGTCGAGAAGACCACCACCGCGGTGTCGGCAACCTCCGATGCCGAGGTCCTGTGAGGCTCCGACCATCACGGTTGTGCAGGTGGCGCCCCCGAGGGCCGCGAGCCGTTCAAGCGCGCGAGGTAGGCGTTGTAGTCCTCGAGCTCGGCGTCGGCGCCGCCGTCGCGGTCGATCTGCCGGTCTCGGGCTCTGGACCGCTCGGTGTCGTTGCGCTGCCACCTGCTGGCGATCAGCAGGAGCATCAGCAGTCCCGGCGCCTCCCCGTAGGACCAGGCCAGCCCACCGGCCAGCTGCTGGTCGCGCAGGGGATCGATCCCCCAGCCGGCCGGCGGCGCGGCGAACAAGGGGACCATCGGCGCGGTGGCCATCATCACGATCACCCCGAAGAACGCGTGCAGGGGCATCTCCAGCACCAGGTCCAGTGCCCGGCCATGATGGGTCTGCCGGATCGGCAACGGGTCGGTGGACAGCACCGGCACGGTGAACAGCAGACCGGCCACCAGGAACCCCACCTCCAGGGCGAGGTGCCCGGTCCAGGTGCGCAGCAGCGGGTCGGCGAGCTCGGCCAGGTACAGCCCGTAGAACGCCAGCAGGAACAACGGCACCATCACCGCCGGGTGCAGCACCACCCGACTGACCCGGCTGCGCAGGGCCCGCCGCGCCGTGACCAGCACCACCGTGCCCACCCCCGGTGCGGGGTCGCGCGCAGCAGCAACGTGCCGGGCCGCCCCAGCACCAGCAGCGGTGGGACGAGCATCATCAACGTCAGCTGCTGGAACATGAACGCCGAGAACAGCCGCAACCCGTACCCCTCGATGCCCGCACCGGTCACCAGCGCCAGCACCACACAGCCCACCGTGAACGAGATGGTCGCACCGATCGACCAGCGCCGCCCTCGCAGCCACAGCCGGCACGCGCCCGCCAGGTACAGCACCAGCAGCACCGCGGCCAGCGCCGGAAGGACCGGCACGGGCTGCAGCGTCGGGGCCAGCATCGTCTCCAGGGACGGTGGTGCGGTCGGCAGCCACACCGGCCCCGTGACGCCCGGGTCGTCCTGCATCCGCTCCTCCTCCGCCTTCGCCCCCTCACAGCGACATGGGTGTGAAGGCGATCGACCAGATTGCGACTCACGGCGAGCGCAGCGCTAGGGTGACCTTATCTGAAGATCCGCGCAGATGAGGAGATGCCCATGGGTCGGGTCCTGCCGTTGGACGGCTGCGTCGGTGGTGATCCCCTGTCGCAGCGCGTGGCGCTGGTCCGCGCCAGCGTCCCGGACGACGCCGAGGCAGGGACGCTGGCCGAGCTGTTCCGGTTGCTCGGTGACGTACGGCGCACCAAGATCCTCTACGCGCTGCTGGAGGCCGGTGAGCTGTGCGTGTGCGACATCTCCGCAGCGGTGCAGGTCCCAGAGGCGTCGGTGTCCCAGACGATGCGTCTACTGCGGGCCTCGGGGGTGGTGGGCAACCGGCGAGAGGGCCGCCGGGTGTACTACCGGTTGGCCGATACCCACGTGCGGATGCTGCTGGACGTGTGCCGCGAGCACACCGGACACGAAGGGATCCGCTGATGGGCGCCGGGCACGCTCACGCCCCCGTCGCTGAGCACGCCGGCGGGCGCTACCGACGCCGCCTCGCCGCAGCGTTCTTCCTGACCGCGACGTTCTTCGCCGTCGAGCTGGCAGCGGGGCTGATCTCAGGCTCGCTCGCGCTGATCTCCGACGCCGGGCACATGGCCGCCGACGTCGTGGCCCTGGGGGCGTCCCTGCTCGCCACCCGGATCGCCACCCGCCCCGACCCCACCGGAAGAAGAACCTACGGCTCGTACCGCGCGGAAGTCTTCGCTTCCGGCCTGACCGTGCTGATCATGCTCGGCGTCGGGGTGTACGTGGTGGTCGAGGCGATCAGCCGGATCGGCGAGGACCCGTCCCTACCCTCGGGCGTGATGCTCGCGGTCGGTTTCGTGGGCCTGGTGATCAACCTTGTCTCCATGCTGCTGCTGCGCAGCGGGTCCAAGGACAGCCTCAACGTCCGGGGCGCCTACTTCGAAGTGGTGGCCGACGCTGCCGGCTCCGTCGGTGTCATGGTCGCCGGTGTTCTGATCATCGCCACCGGGCGACCGGTCTGGGACCTCGTCGTCGCCCTGGCGATCGCCATCTTCGTCATCGTGCGTGCCGTCACCCTGGGGCGGCAGGTCGTCGCGGTACTCGGCCAGCACGCACCCGCCGGCATCGACCCGGAGGCCGTCAGCCGAGAGCTGAGCGCCGTGCCCGGCGTGAGCGCCATCCACGACCTGCACCTGTGGGTGCTGACCTCCGGGATGAACGTCGCCACCGCTCACCTCGTCGCGAGCAGCGGATCGGATCACGCCGCGGTCCTGGCCGCCGCGCGGGACATCCTGCGGGATCGCTTCGGCATCGCCCACGCCACGCTCCAGGTGGAGACGGCCCAGCAGCAGCACGAGTGCTCAGACCTGACCTGGTAGCCGCTCAGTCCCTCGACACCTCCGCCGAGCGCTTGGGGGCCCCTGGTTGCTGGGTGCGCCCAGGGGCGGTGGCATCGGCGCGCCGGGCCAGGCGTGCGAGCATCGCGTTGTAGGCGGCCAGGTCGGTGTCGCCCCTTCGTCGGCACGCTCGGGCGACGGCTCAGATGTGCTCGCGCTTTCAGGCGCCGCCTCAACGGTGAAGCGGAAGGTCCCGTCGACAGGGTGGCCGTCACCGGACACGGAGCGCCACGCGACCTGGAAGTCCCCGGCCGGGAGGCCATCGCCAAGGCGCTGGGTAACAGTGGCGCCGGACACCGTCGTGGCTCCGTCGCCCCACTCCTGCCCGTCAGGTCCGTTCACCGCGACGACGGCACCCACGGCCAGCTGGTCAGCGGATCGAACGCCCGGCCAGCCCACCGCCACTTAGTCCCGGCAGGAGCCCGCCAACTTCCGCCGGGAGTCACATCGTTCCTCTCGATAAGTAGCGGTGGTGTCCGGTGAGGGTTCCCCTTACGGGCATGCGATCTGGGCTGACGCCTGTGACCGAGTGTTCAGTGCGCGCTGTATAGTTCAGTCCATGCTGACTATTGCTTCGCGTCTCGACGTGATGAACCGCCTGGGTCGTGCACTGGCCGACCCCACTCGATCCCGGATCATCTTGACCCTGCTCGACCATCCCGCTTACCCGGCGGAACTGGCCCGAGATCTGGACCTGACACGCCCGAACGTGTCCAACCACCTGGCATGCCTGCGCGATTGCGGGATCGTCGTCTCCGAGCCCGAGGGTCGTCGGACACGATATGAGATCGCCGATTCGCACCTGGCGCAGGCGCTGACGGCACTGGTCGATGCCACCCTGGCAGTGGACGAAGATGCCCCGTGCATCGATCCCGCCTGCTCGCTTCCCGGATGCGACGCAGCTGGGGAGGGCGCATGATCCTCACCTCGGTCTTGCAGGCGATGGGCCTGTTCGCAGCGACCAACATCGACGACATCATCGTGCTCTCCCTCTTCTTCGCGCGAGGGGCAGGCCAGCGCGGCACTACCGCCCGCATTCTGGCCGGCCAGTACCTCGGATTCGCCGGCATCCTCGGTGCCGCGGTCCTGGTGACCATCGGTGCCGGAGCATTCCTGCCCTCGGCAGCCATCCCGTACTTCGGTCTCATCCCTCTGGGCCTCGGCCTCTGGGCCGCATGGCAGGCCTGGCGCGGAGACGATGACGACGATGACGACGAGGCCAAGGTTGCCGGCAAGAAGGTCGGCGTGTGGACAGTCGCAGGCGTCACCCTTGCCAACGGCGGCGACAACATCGGCGTCTACACCCCTGTCTTCCTCAGCGTGGAACCTCTCGCAGTAGTCGCCTACTGCATCATCTTCCTCGCGCTCGTCGCGGTCCTGGTGGCCCTGGCAAAGTTCGTCGCCACCCGCCCCCGATCGCCGAAGTGCTCGAACGCTGGGAGCACATCCTCTTCCCCATCGTTCTCATCGGCCTCGGCATCGTGATCCTCGTCAGCGGCGGAGCCTTCGGACTCTGACGTAGCGGCAGCGATCCAAACGGCCCCGACCGGGCGCACCCCTCTCGGTTCAGACCGCGACACCTACCTGCAGCCAGTCCTGCGTGATCGCGGCAACAAGACCGCCACGGAGCGCTGCAAAAACCCCGCCACCAAGCGAACGAAGCCACAGTGTTGAGTGCCCAGAACGAGCGATTTCGGGCACTGAGCACCTCGCGAGCCGGTGGACCGCGCGCCGGACTGGTGCCCAGCATCGGCCGGGCGCCCGCTACTCGCCTCCGAGCGAGCGTCGCCGCTCCTGTTCGTTCAGCCACACGCGGTAGGCCGGGTCGTCGTCCGGCGCGAGCGGAGTCGGCGGCAGCGGCCGCCGCTGTGGGCCGTCGAGGTACGTGACGAGCAGCCACGCGCCGGCGCCGATGTACGGCACGAACACCACAAGCAGGATCCACCCCACCTTGGGCAGGTGGTGAGGGTTCTCCGAGGGCTGCTGGACGATGTCCGCGAGCGCGTACACCGTGAGGGCGATGTAGAACAGCGGCAGCAGGAGGCGCATATCGCCATGCATAGCAGGTGAAACGCTCTCAGGCCAGCGTTCTGTGAGGTGCTGAGTGCCCAGAACGAGCGATTTCGGGCACTGAGCACCTCCCGTGGCGACGGGTCGCGGGGGCAACCCGCGGCATCGTGCGGCCGGGACCACCGACGTGGCGCGGCCCGAATCGTTTCGATAGAGTGGGCGCCATCACCCTCGGGAGAGCGCTCTCTCAGCACGATTCCGAGCCACACGAAAGGCACCCGCCCATGCAGTTCGGCCACTTCGACGACGAAGCGCGCGAGTACGTCATCACGACCCCCACACCCCGTACCCGTGGATCAACTACCTGGGTGCCCAGGACTTCTTCGGGCTGGTGTCGCACACCGGCGGCGGATACAGCTTCTATCGCGACGCCAAGCTACGCCGCCTCACGCGCTACCGCTACAACAACGTGCCGGTCGACGACGGCGGGCGCTACTTCTCGATCAACGACGGTGGCGAGGTGTGGAGCCCCGGCTACCGCCCGTATAAGACCGAGCTCGACAGCTTCGAGACGCGTCACGGCATGGGCTACACGCGCATCGCCGGCTCGCGCAACGGCCTCACCGCGAGCGTGCTGCTCTTTGTCCCCGTCGACGTCAATGCCGAGGTCCACCGCGTCGAGGTGACCAACACGTCCGACGCCCCCAAGTCCTTCTCGCTGTTCAGCTTCCTCGAGTTCAACCTGTGGAACGCCGAGGACGACCAGACCAACTACCAGCGCAATCTATCGATCGGCGAGGTCGAGGTGGTCGACGGCGCGATCTATCACAAGACCGAGTACCGCGAGCGTCGCGACCACTACGCCGTCTACGGCGTCAACGCGCCCATCGCGGGCTTCGACACCGACCGCGACACCTACCTGGGATTCGGCAACGGCTTCGACGAGGCCGCGGTGCCCCACGCGGGCAAGGCGGGCAACTCGATCGCGTCCGGCTGGTACCCGATCGCCTCGCACCAGCTCGAGGTCGAGCTCGCCCCCGGCGAGTCGAAGGCCTTCACGTTTGTGCTCGGCTACCTCGAGAACCCGCGCGAGGACAAGTGGGAGGCGCCCGGCGTCATCCGCAAGGACGGCGCGCGCGAGCTCCTCGCCCGCTTCGCGACCGACGAGCAGACCCTCGCCGAGTTCGCGACCCTCAACGCGTACTGGGACGGGCTGCTCGGCTCCTACACGGTCGAGTCCGGCCACGAGAAGCTCGACCGGATGGTCAACATCTGGAACCAGTACCAGTGCATGGTCACCTACAACATGTCCCGGTCGGCGAGCTTCTTCGAGACCGGCATGGGCCGCGGCATGGGCTTCCGCGACTCGTCGCAGGACCTGCTCGGCTTTGTCCACCTGGTGCCCGAGCGCGCCCGCGAGCGCATCATCGACATCGCGTCCACGCAGTTCGAGGACGGCAGCGCGTACCACCAGTACCAGCCGCTCACGAAGCGCGGCAACCACACGCTCGGGTCCGGCTTCAACGACGACCCGCTGTGGCTGATCCTCGGCGTCGCGGCCTACGTCAAGGAGACCGGCGACTTCGCGATCCTCGACGAGCTGGTGCCGTTCGACAACGACGAGTCGAAGGCCGCGTCGCTCATGGAGCACCTCAAGCGGTCCTTCGACTTCACGATCAACAACCGCGGCCCGCACGGCCTGCCGCTGATCGGCCGCGCCGACTGGAACGACTGTCTCAACCTCAACTGCTTCTCGACAGAGCCCGGCGAGTCCTTCCAGACCACCGGCAACCGCACGGGCGGCGTCGCCGAGTCGATCTTCATCGCAGGCATGTTCGCGGCGATCGGCCCCGAGTACGCGGCGCTCGCGCGCAGGCGCGGGGACGATGCCGAGGCCCAGCGGGCAGACGAGGCCGTGGCGGCCATGCGTGACGCGGTGCTCGAGCACGGCTGGGACGGCGAGTGGTTCCTGCGTGCCTACGACTACTTCGGCACCAAGGTCGGCAGCCACGAGAACGAGGACGGCCAGATCTGGATCGAGCCGCAGGGCTTCTGCATCATGGGCGGGATCGGCGTCGAGGACGGCCGCGCGCTCAAGGCGCTCGACGCGACCCGCGAGCGGCTGAACACTCCTCACGGCATCGTCCTTCTCAACCCCGCCTACCGCGAATACCACGTCGAACTCGGCGAGGTCACGTCGTACCCGCCGGGCTACAAGGAGAACGCGGGCATCTTCTGCCACAACAACCCGTGGGTGATCATCGCGGAGACCGTGGTGGGCCGCGCCGAGCACGCGTGGGAGTACTGGAAGCAGATCGCCCCCGCGTACCGCGAGGAGCAGTCCGAGGTGCACCGGCTCGAGCCGTATGTGTACGCGCAGATGATCGCGGGCAAGGACGCGGTGCGTCACGGTGAGGCCAAGAATTCGTGGCTCACCGGCACGGCCTCGTGGAACTTCGTCACCGTCTCGCAGTATCTGCTGGGCGTGCGCCCCGACTACGACGGCCTGGTGGTCGACCCGTGCATCGGCGCCGAGGTCTCGGAGTACACGGTGCGCCGCGTCGTGCGCGGCGCGACCTACGTCATCCACGTCACCAACTCGGGCGGTAAGGGCGCCTCGCTCACGGTCGACGGCATGGCGATCGAGGGATCGCTGGTGCCCTACGCCGAGCCCGGATCGGTGGTCGAGGTTCGCGCCACGGTCTGAGCCGCACCGGCCGGCCAATGGCGTTCGTCACGGCGCCCCGCGGGTAGAATGTCACCTTTACCCGCGGGCCGCCGTGCCCGGCATCGTCAAAGGAGATCTGCCATGTCCGCCACCGTGTGGATGACCCCCGCCGCCCTCGAGCTGCTTCGTGAGGAACTCGCGACTCTCGAGGCGGCCTCCCGCGACGATGACCCCACCACCCGCGCGCGTATCGTCGAATTGCGCGAGCGCATCGCGGCGGCCGACACCAGCCCGCGGCCCGACGACGGCCTCGTGGAGCCCGGCATGCGCGTCGTGGTGCGGCTGGATGGGGCCGATGCCCCGCTTGCCTTTGTGTTGGGTGACCGTTCGCTCGTGGCGCCGGGCGCCGACGAGACCGTCTACTCGCCCACCTCCCCCATGGGTGCTGCGGTTGACGGCCGCTACGTGGGGGACACCGTGACGTTCGAGACTCCGCGCGGCCCGCGCTCGGCGACGATCCTCGAGGCGCACCCCGTCGCCTGAGGCGCGTGACGCGCGTCGAGACGACCCGGGACCCGTGCGTGGGAGACTTCCGATGAGCGAAGGGACGCCGATGGCCGGGGCCGAGATCGAGGACGCGTATCGGGAGGCCGCGCCGTTGGTGCACACCCTCGCGCTGCGGGCGCTCGGCTCGGTCGACGAGGCCGAGGACGTCGTGCGTCGTGTGTTCGCGGCTGCCGCCGCGAGCGGAGACCTCGCGCCGCAGTCCCTGCTGCGTGATGCCGCCGAGCGCGTCACCGGCGACCTTGAGCGGCGCGTGCGGGCCAAGCTGTCCGCCCTCGATGACCCACGCCTCGGTGCGGACGCCGTCACGGATCACGACGCCGTGGTGGCCGAGGCGGATCGGATCCTGTTGCGCTCGGCGATGTCGAGGCTCGACGAGCAGCGGCGCACGCTCCTCGAGCGCGCTCTGGTTCATGGCGACCCGCGTCCCGAGCTCGCGATGATGACGGGCGTCTCGACCGAGGACCTCGAGGCCATGCTGCGGGACGCGCTACTTGAGCTGTGGACGGGCCCGCGCATGCGTGGTGAACACGCTCCGGCCGCCGACCTCGCGTCGCGCGCGCTGGGCAATTCCGCCGCGCCGCCTCACTCCGATCACCTGGGCCGCTGCCGCGAGTGTCGCGACGTGTCGCGGTCGCTCAACGACCTCGTGGGCGCGATCGCGCGCATGCCCTCGGCCGGTCCGGTGCTGCCGCCGCGCGGGGGCTGTGGGACGAGGTGCGCGAGGCGGTGGCAGCCGGCGCGGTCCCCGAGCCGGACTGGCGTGAGGAGGCACGCCGCGCCGCCGAGCGGGCCCAGCGCCGTCGCACCTTCATCCTCGTCGGTGCCGTGGTGATGTCGAGCCTGCTGGTCGGGCTGACGGTGATCCTCGCGCAGCTCTTGGTCGAGCCCGACCGCGCGGCCATCGCCTCCGCGGTGCTCGCCGACCCGCGCCAGGGCGGGGCCGATGCCGGCTCGGTGGTGCTCGAGCGACGCGACGGCGGCGCAGAGGTGCTGGTGATCGACACCGTGTTCGCCGAGTATCCGGACGCGTATCTCGAGGTGTGGCTCGTGCCGGCTGGCGAGGATCCGATCTCCGTGGGTCACCTGCGCGCGAGCCGCTACGAGGTGGAGGTGCCCGAGGCGGCGGGCTCGGCCATGGGCGCGACCATCGAGATCAGCAGGGAGCCGTGGGACGGAGACCCCACCCGCGGTGGCGAAGTGGTGGCACGCGGCGCGCTCGGTTGAGTGGTCCTTTGCTCGGGTCGGCCCCTATCGCGCCGCCCGGTGTTCACTCTGAGCGAAATCTGAGATCTCCTGCATCCAAGGGCCACCCTGCGTCGGAAGTACGGGGTGAAGGCACGTCGCACCCGGGCGGCGGCCCACGAAAGGAGAAGGTCATGCGCTCGTCGATCTTGGCCGGCATCGCCGCCGGCACCCTGCTCGCCGCGGCAACCGCCGCCCCCGCATTCGCCGTCGAGGACGGCAAGGCGGACCTCGCCGTCCTGCACGGCATCCCCGACCTCACCGTTGACGTCTACGTGGACGGTGCCCTTACGCTCGACGACTTCGCCCCCGGCGACCTCGCCGGCCCGCTGTCTCTCGACCCGGGCACCTACTCGGTCGCGATCACGGCCTCCGACGCGGCGGATGACTCCGCCCCGGTGCTCGGCCCGATCGACCTCCCGCTCGAGGAGGGCATGAGCTACACCGCCGTCGCGCACCTCACCGAGGCAGGCGAGGCGACCGCGACGCTCTTCACCAACGACATCTCGGAGACCGCCTCCGGCGAGGGCCGCCTCACGGTCCGCCACACGGCAGCGGCGCCCGCGGTCGACGTGTGGGCCAACGGAGAGGTCGCCTTCGAGAACCTCGCGAACCCCGATGAGGTCATGGCGGACCTTCCCGTCGCGACCTACGAGGCCGCGGTGTCCCTCACCGGTGAGACCGAGCCCGTGATCGGCCCCGCCGACGTCCCCGTCGAGGAGGGCATGAACACCATCGTGTACGCGTGGGGCTCCGCCGAGGACGGCAACCTTGCCGTCGCCGTCCAGTCCGTCGCGACGCACACCTCGATGCCTGATGAGGTCGCCGCCGGTACCCAGGGCCTCGCCGCCGACAACGGATCCGTCCCGGTGGGCGTGATCGTGGTCGGAGCCGCGGCGCTCGCCGCCGCGGGCCTCGCCACCCGGGCCGTGCTCGCCCGCCGCTAGTCCCCCCAGGGGCGGGGCGCGCCAATCCTCCGGCGCGCCCCGCCCACCCCTTTCTCTCAGGGAGGCCGCGATGCTGCGCATCGTCTCGATCTTCGCCGTGATGGCGCTCACCGCCTGCGCGGCGGCGAACCCGCCGGAGGCGTCTGTCCCGGCATCGTCACCCACGGCCGAGGCCGTGGCGGCGGAGCCGACCCAGGGTGAGATTCGGGCCCGCGTGATCGCCGGCGAGGTGCCGGTGGGTCCCGCGACCGTCGACAGCCTGCCGATCGCGCCGGATCCGGAGCGGCTGGTGGTCGAGTCGCTCGGGATCGACATGCCGGTGACGGACGTGGGGATCGACGAGTCCGGCGGGATGGAGCTGCCGGAAAGTGCGGGCGTCGCGGGCTGGTTCCGGCTGGGCGGCAGCCCCGCTGGTGGGCTGCGCGCCGAGGAGAACGTGGTGATCGCGGCCCACGTCGACGACTCGGAGATGGGCCGCGGGCCCTTCGCCGAACTTCGTGACGCGAAGCCGGGTGACCGCGTCGATGTCGCGCTCGAGGACGGCGAGTCGGTGGTCTACGTGGTCGATCGCGTCGAGCAGACGTCCAAGCAGGAGGTGGACTTCTCCGTGGTGTTCGGGACCGCGGAGCGCGCGCTCGTGCTGGTGACGTGTGGTGGACGCTGGGACGCCGATGTGCGACATTACGAGGACAACGTGCTCGTCTGGGCCTACCCGGAGGGCGACACGCGACCATGATGGGAACGGCGATGGCGACGGAGACGGCGGAGCGCGGCGACGCGTCCGGCGACCGCGCCCTCGACCTGGACTTCGCGGCCGGCGTGGAGGGCTCGCTCGAGGGCCTCTACCGGTCAGCCTCCGCGTTGGTCTACACGCTCGCGCTGCGCTCGCTAGGGGACGCGAGCGAGGCGGAGGACGTGACGCAGCAGACGTTTGTCGCTGCCTGGCGCGGACGCGACGGGTACGACCCCACCCGCGGCTCCGCGCGCGGATGGGTGGTGGGGATCGCCAAGCGGCGCATCGCCGATGCTCTGGCTGCCAGGGCGCGCGAGAGCAGGCGCCTCGAGGCCGTCAAGGACGAGCCCGTCGTGGCGGTCGCCGATCCCCTTGAGCGCGAGGCCGAGCGCATTATGGTGCGCGGCGAGGTCGAGAGCCTGGGACCGCCGCGATCGACCATCGTGTCGCTGGCGTTCTTCGAGGGACGCACGCACGAACAGATCGCCGAGCATCTGCGCATGCCGCTCGGCACCGTGAAGAGCCACCTGCGCCGCTCATTGATGGCGCTGAGACAAGGATTGGAGGCCGCCGATGCGTCACTGTGATGACGAGACTCTCGCCGCGATCGCGCTCGGCGAGCCTGCCGAGTCGCGCGACGCCGCGCACGTCTCCGAGTGCGCGACGTGCGCCGCCGAGGTCGCGTCGCTGCGCGAGACGGTGGCTGCGGTCTCCGGCGCCTCCGGGACCACGCTCGTGCGGCCTCCCGAGCGCGTGTGGGAGGCGATCAGCGCTGAGGTCGAGGCCCATGAGGGTCGCGAGGCTGGCTTCGCTGGTGCGGCGGGCGAGGCCGGCGGGCACGCGGGGGACGGCGCGACGGTGCTGACGCTCGACCGCCGCGGTCGCGGGTCAGCACCCGGGTCCCGCCGCGGGTCGAGCAGGCTGTTCCACCCGTGGGTGGTGGCCGTTGCGGCCGCGTCCGGAATCGTGCTCGGCGCGATCGGCGTGGGCGTGCTGGGCCCCTGGACCGAGCCCGCCGCGACCGTGGTCGCTCAGGCCGAGCTCGCCGACCTCGCGACCGAGGCGGCCGCCGGTGAGGCGCGTGTCGAGCGCCGAGCGGACGGCACGCAGGTGCTCGTGGTCGAGACTCCGTACACCGCGACCGACGCGGGAGCACTTGAGGTGTGGCTGATCGACCCCGACGTGGTGGGCATGGTGTCCCTTGGCTTCCTCACGGGGGAGCGCGGGGAGTTCGAGATCCCCGCGGGCTACGACGTCGACGCGTTCCCGATCGTCGACATCTCGATCGAGCCGCCCGATGGCGACCCGACCCACTCGGGCGACTCCATCACGCGCGGCATCCTGGGCTAGGCCAGGCGCGTGGGGCCTCCCCCACCCGCGCGTGCTGAACCCTCCCCACCTCGCCCGCGCATCGTCCCCACCCGCGCCCCGTATGGGACGCTCATGGTCGCTTTCGGGAGGTGTGAGCGCGCCATGGGACGCTCATGGTCGCCAAGCGCCCCGCACCGCGTCCCTACGGCCGCTGCGCGAAGCGCTCGAGCAGCTCACCCTCGCCCGCGACCACCAGCAGGTCCTCGGGGCCGACCATCGTGTGCGGAGTCGCGTACTCGAAGTCGCGTCCGGCGCCCTTGACGCCGATCACGTGGACGCCGTACTTGCCCTGCAGGTCGAGCTTGTCGAGCGTGAAGTGATGCGTCTCCTTGGGCGGGCGCATCTTGACGATCGTGAAGCCGTCCTCGATCTCGATGTAGTCGAGCATCTTCCCGCCCACGGAGTGCGCGACGCGCGCGCCCGCATCGGACTCGGGAAGGACCACGTGATGCGCCCCGATGCGCTCGAGGATGCGCTTGTGCTCCACCGAGGTCGCCTTGGCCCAGATCTCGGGGATTCCGATGTCCACCAGGTTGCCCGTGATGAGCACCGAGGCCTCGAGCGACGTGCCCACGCCCACCACGGCGGCCGCGAAGTCCGCCGCGCCGATCTGCTCGAGCGCGCGAGGATCCGCGCCGTCCGCCTCAACACACGGCAGCCTCTTGGACCAGCGCTCGACCACCGCCGGGTCGCGCTCGACGGCGAGCACGTCCACGTCCATCGTGTCGAGGGTGTCCGCGAGCGCGGAGCCGAAGCGGCCGAGGCCAAAGACGAGGACGCCCGAGCGGTCGGTGTCGTTGCTAGCCAATGATCGGCCTTTCTGACGGGTACCGGATGACGCGCCGGTGCCGGTTGAGCATGAGGGCGGAGGCCAGCGTGAGCGAGCCCACGCGTCCCACGTACATCATCACAATCAAGGTCATCTTCGCATCGTCGTCGATGCTCCCGGTGATGCCGGTCGACAGGCCGCACGTCGCGAACGCCGAGACAACCTCGTACAGGGAGCGATCGAGGGGGATGTCGGTCTGCCACATGAAGATTGCCGTGCCGAGGAGCACGACCCCGGCGCTTGCGAGGGTGATCGCCACGGCGACGCGCAGGACCTCGGTGCCGACTCGCTTGCCGAACGCCTCCATGTCGCGGCGGCCGCGAGCCTCGGCCCACGCCGCGAGCACCAGCACCGCGAGGGTCGTGACGCGGATTCCTCCCGCGGTGCCGCCCGAACCGCCACCGATGAACATCAGCACGTCCTCGAGCAGCCAGGTCTGTTCACGCGCGAGCCCGATATCGAATGATGCGAATCCACCCGAGCGCTGGTTGATCGACTGGAAGAATACGTTTCCGATGGTCTGCGCTGTGCTCGCCGATCCCAGCGTGAGCGGGTTGGACCACTCGAAGAGCGCGAGCAGGCCGGCGGAGAGGAACGACAGTACGGCGATGGTGACGAGAGTGAGCTTCGTGTGCAGGGTCCACTTCGAGGGGCGTCGCTCGCGCAACAGGTTGAGGTAGACCGGATACCCGAGCGCGCCGATCAGGACGCCGAGCCCGATGGGCACGAGCATCCACAGGTCCCCCGAGTAGGGGTAGAGGCCCACGGGGTCAGGAGAGAACCCTGCGTTGTTGAACGACGAGACCCCGTAGAAGAGTGAGTAGCCCACGGACTTGTGCCAGCCGTAGTCGAGGGTCAGGAAGCGGGGGATAAGCACCGCGGCGATCGTGAGCTCGACGGTGGTCGACACCACGACGACCGTGCGGAGGAGTGAGCCGAGATCGCCGAGCCCTGAGGCACGGCTTTCATCCGCTGCCAGGAGTCGCTGTGTGAGGCCGATCCTGCGGGAGATCGCGAGGCCCGCAAGCGAGGCGAGCGTCATAATGCCGAGTCCGCCGACCTTGACCGCGACCCCAACGATCGCGAGCCCCCAGGGCGACCAGAAGGTGCCCATGTCGACGGTGCTGAGCCCGGTCACACAGACCGCCGAGGTCGCGACGAACAGCGCGTCCATGAAGGGTGCACGCTCGCCGTCCGCCGTGGCGGCGGGAAGCGACAAGAGCCCCGCGAAGATCAGGATCGCCAGGGCGAATCCGCCCAGCGTGAGCCGGGCGGGGGACTCGAGCGCGACGCGATCGAACCAGGCGCGGAAGCGGTCGCGCGCCGTGCGCAGGCTCTCCATCCGTCTCCCTGTTCCGGGGGCCAGGCGGCTCCCCTGCGTCCGCGCGCGAGCGCGGTGTCACCCCACATCATCGACAGGTTTCCCACACTTCACAACTGTCACTTCTGCCCCTACAGTTGAAGAAGCTTCAGGCCGATAGATGCGCCAGACGCTTTCGAAGAGGGACGAGACGATCATGGCCGACACACCCCGCACGACGTTTCTCACCGTGGCCGAAGTGGCCGACATGGTGAGGGTGTCGCGCATGACGGTGTACCGCTGGGTGCACGCGGGCGAGCTGCCTGCCGTGCGGTTCGGGCGTTCGTTCCGCGTGCCGCAGCAGGCGGTCGAGCAGTTCATGGAGCAGGCCGCCCTCGCAGGCGGCATTCCGGTCGAGGATGACGGCAGGGCCACGGGCACGGTAGGCTAGGCCCTTGTCTGTCGCGTCCGGCGCGGCCTGGACGCCGGCGTGCCGAGGTACGCTCCGCAAAAGCTGCAATCGAATGAGGTAGGTTCCGTGGGATCCATCATCAAGAAGCGTCGCAAGCGCATGTCGAAGAAGAAGCACCGCAAGCTGCTTCGCAAGACGCGTCACCAGCGCCGCAACAAGAAGTAGAGCCTCGCGCTCCGACGCCCGTCTCGCCACCCGGCGGGGCGGGCGTTCTTGCGTTCCCAGGTGCGCGCGTCGGCAGCGGGACGATGCGCGGCTACAGTTCGCGCGACTCGTCCGGGTGGGCGGTGGTGGGCGCTGCGGCCGGCCGGCGCAAAATCCCACGGACGAGAGCACGGAGCGCGTTCTTGATTCCGCGCGTCACCTGAATCGTGACCCACGCGGCACCCGTGACCGAGGATTTCACGATCCCGCGACGGCCGTGCTTGTTGCGCTTGCGGAACTCGCGGATCGGCCAGCCCTGCTCGTGCGCGAGGCGGCGCATGCGGGGATCGGGGTTGATCGCGCACGGGTGGCCGACCGTCGAGAGCATCGGGCCGTCATTGACGGAGTCTCCGTAGGCATGGCTGGCGGCGAGGTCGATCCCGCGCTCCGCCGCGAGGCGCTCGACGGCATCGGCTTTGCGCGGGCCGTGCAAGAAGTCGCCCTCGAGGCGGCCCGTGTAGTGGCCGTTGACGTGCTCGGCGACCGTGCCGAGCGCCCCGGTCGCCCCAATCCTGCGCGCGAGCATGCGCCCGATCTCGATGGGGGATGCCGTCACCAGCCACACCTCGTGACCCTGGGCGAGGTGCTCGTCGATGATCTCCTTAGTGCCGGGGAAGACGCGGCTCGCGAGGAGCTCGTCGTAGACCTCCTCGCCCACCGCGGTCATCTCCGCGACGGACCAGCCGCGGATGATGCCGAGTCCCTGGCTGCGGACCCTGTCCATCTGCTCCTTGGACTCGCCGAACAACACGTAGGAGGCCTGCTCATAGCCGAGCTTGAGGATGTCGCGAAACGTGAAGTAGTCGCGCTGCCACAGGCCGCGCGCGATGTGGAAGGCACTCGCACCGCGGATCACCGTGTTGTCGACGTCGAAGAACGCCGCGACCCGGGGAGCGGTGCTGGCGGCATCGGAGGTCACTCGTCAACTCTACCCACCGCCATCTCCGCGGCTCCGCCACACCGCGACCGCGGCATCGTCCCCTCATCCCCGCCGCGAGCGCCGACACGCCGACGACACGCCCAGCACCGTGTGGCGGAGCCGCGAATTCGTGTGGCGGAGCCGCGGGGGAGGGGGCATGCCGGGGCAGAGAGCCGCAGCCGCCTAGGCTGAGGCCATGCCCACCCGCGTGATGCTCTACACCCGCCCCGGCTGCCACCTGTGCGAGGACGCGCGCGGCGTGGTCGAGGCGACGTGCGCCGCGCTGGGCCAGGACTGGCTCGAGATCAACGTCGATTCCGACCCCGATCTCAAGGAGCGCTACGGCGACGAGGTGCCGGTCGCGACGGTCGACGGAGAGGTCGTGGGCTTCTGGCACATCGATCCCGAGAGGCTGCGCTCGGCACTTGTGTAGGTGGGAGACAATAGGCGTCATGCCCCGCGTCCATGTCCTGCGCCATGGCCACGTGCACAACCCGGATGGTGTGCTCTACGGCCGGCTTCCCGAGTTCCGCCTGTCCGACACCGGAGAGCGCATGGCACAGGCCGTCGCGGACCACCTGGTGGCCGCGTCCGAGCCGGTGGGCCGCGTGGTCTCCTCGCCGCTGCTGCGCGCTCAGCAGACCGCCGCGCCGGTCGCGGCCGCGTACGGGCTCGAGATCGCGACGGACGACCGCCTGATCGAGGCAGACAACGCCTTCGCGGGCGGGCCCACCCCCACACCGCTCGCCCTCGCGCACCCGCGCCACTGGTGGCTGCTGCGCAACCCGTGGAGGCCGTCGTGGGGCGAGCCCTACCGCGAGCAGGCCGCGCGCATGCGCGCCGCGATCGTCGACGCCGCCGCCGCGAACCCCGACTCCGCCACGGTGCTCGTGAGCCACCAGCTGCCCATCTGGGTCGCGCGCATCGACGCCGAGGGCCGCTCGTTCCTCCACGACCCCCGCTCGCGCCAGTGCGCGCTTGCGTCCCTCACGAGCTTCGACGTCGACCTCGCACCGGACGCCCCCCGCGTCACCTTCGCGGGTTACTCGACGCCCGCGGCGCACATCGGGGTCCCCCGATGAGCCGCACCGCACGGCTCGCGGTGCTCGCCGCGATCGTGCTCGCGATCGTGCTCACCCTCGCGGCGTGCGCGCCGGGCGAGGCGCCCGAATCCCCCGGGTACGTGTCGGGTGACGGCACCGTGACGGTGCTGGGCGGTGAGGGCGATCCCGTCGCTCTCGCGGGGACCGCTTTCGACGGCAGCGAGGTCGACATCGCGGACTTCCGCGGCCAGGTGGTGCTCATCAACACGTGGTACGCAGCGTGCCCGCCGTGCCGCGCCGAGGCGCCCGCGCTCGCCGAGATCGACGCGCGCGACGACGTCCAGATCGTGGGCGTCAACGGCAGGGACGATGCCCCGACCGCCGAGGCCTTTGAGCGCACCTTCGGCATCACGTATCCGAGCATCGACGACTCGAACGGCGCGGCCACCGCCGCTCTCCAGGGAATCGTCGCGATGAACGCGGTTCCGACCACGCTCGTGCTCGACACCGAGGGGCGGCTGCATGCGCGGATCATCGGCACGGTCGATGAGTCCACGCTGCGTTCGCTGATCGACGAGGCCGCCGGATCGGCGAGCGAGGCCGCCGCGTGAGCGGGCTTGCCCTCGACGGCTCGTTCGCCGGCATCGCGCTGTCGGGGTCGATGCTGCTCGCGGTGCTCGTCGCGATCCTCGCCGGGCTCGTGAGCTTTGCCTCGCCGTGCGTCGTGCCGCTCGTGCCCGGGTACCTGGGCTACGTGTCGGGTATGGCCGGCGCGGGCGGGACGGGCAAGACCTCGCGGCCCAAGCTCGTCGCGGGTGCCGTGCTGTTCGTGCTGGGCTTCTCGGCGGTCTTCGTGACGCTCGGATTCCTTGCCTCGTCTCTGGGCGCCGCACTCACCCCGTACCTCACGATCATCACGCGCGTGCTCGGCGTGATCGTCATCCTGCTGGGCTTCGCCTTCATGGGCGCGATGCCGTTCCTGCAGTCCGAGAAGCGCCTTCACGTGAGTCCCACCGCGGGCCTCGCGGGCGCCCCCGTGCTGGGTGTCGCGTTCGGGCTCGGCTGGACCCCGTGCATCGGCCCCACGCTTGCCGCGGTGTTCACGCTCAGCCTGTCCGAGGCGACCCAGGGACGCGGGGTCGCGCTCGCGGTCGCGTACTCTATCGGACTCGGCCTGCCGTTCATCCTGCTCGCGGTGTTGTTCGAGCGCTCGGGCCGGGTGTTGGGCTGGCTGCGACGCTGGCGGCTGCCGCTCATGCGCGCGGGCGGGGCGATGCTCATCGTGTTGGGCGTGCTGCTCGTGACGGGGCTGTGGGAGCGCCTCACGGGGCTGCTGCAGGGCTGGATCGACGGCTTCTGGGTGGCGGTCTGATGGCGCGCCTCAAGCTCGACAACTACGTGGTGCCCGAGGCGCCGCGGCTGGGCGTGCGTGGGTGGCTGCGATGGATGTGGCGCCAGGTCACGAGCATGCGCGTGGCGATCATCCTGTTGGTGCTGCTCGCGCTCGCGTCCATTCCGGGATCGGTGCTGCCGCAGTGGCCTCAGGATGCC
Source organism: Demequina sediminis (assembly GCF_030296675.1). Lineage (GTDB taxonomy): Bacteria > Actinomycetota > Actinomycetes > Actinomycetales > Demequinaceae > Demequina > Demequina sediminis. Next base: position 2,326,013 of record NZ_AP027736.1, read on the forward strand.
GCCGCCACGCGCGGCTTCATCGCCGCCAACCCGTTCTGGGGTCCGCTACTCGACACGCTGGGCTTCCTCGACGTGTTCGGCTCGGCGTGGTTCACCGCGATCTACCTGCTGCTCTTCGCGTCGCTGATCGGCTGCATCACGCCCCGCACGCTCCACCACTGGCGCGAGCTGCGCCGTCCGGTCGCCGCGACCCCGCGCCGCCTCGACCGCTACGCGTCGCGTGGTCCCGTCACCGTGTCGGTCTCGGCGGACGATGCCGCGGCACGGGTGGGTGCGCACCTGCGCCCCCGCGCGGGCTGGCTGGGCGCCCTCACGGGCTACCGTGTGCGCATCGACCGTCGCGAGCGCGCGGACGGCACCCCCGAGGTGGCGCTCGCGGCCGAGACGGGCCACGTCCGCGAGGTCGGCAACCTGGTCTTCCACGCGGCCCTCGTGGGTGTGCTGCTCGCGATGGGCGCCGGCTCGCTGCTCACGTATCGCGGCCAGGCGATCATCGTCGAGGGACGGTCCTTCACGAACGCGGTGGTCGCCTACGACACCTTCGACGCGGGGCGGCTGTTCAACCCCGCGTCGCTTGACCCCTTCACGCTGCGCCTCGACACCTTCGACGCGGTCTTCGACGATGCGGGCCGTGCGCTGGACTTCACCGCGCACGTGACCTACACCGCGCCCGGTGCCGATCCGGTGGCCGCAGAGGTGGCGGTCAACTACCCGCTCGAGGTCAACGGCGCGAAGGTCTACCTGCAGGGCAACGGCTTCGCCCCGGTGATGACCGTGCGCGACCCCGCCGGCGAGGTCGCGTTCTCGGGACCCGTGCCGTTCCTCCCGCAGGACGCGGTGTACACGTCCTCGGGAGTCATCAAGGCGCCCGACGTGACGGTGGGCGAGCAGCTGGGCTTCAAGGCCACGCTCTACCCGAGTGCGGTGGAGGGACCGTTCGCGATCGGCTCGGTGCATCCCGACCCCGCCAATCCCGTCATCACGATGCTCGCCTTCGAGGGCGACCTGGGTCTCGACGAGGGCGTGCCGCAGAACGTGTACCGGCTCGACGAGTCGCAGTTGAGCCCCGTGCGCGGCGACGACGGCCAGCCGCTCACGCTGCGCCTCGCGCTGGGCGACACCGTCGAGCTGCCGAGCGGCGCGACCGTCTCGTTCGAGGAGCTGCCGCGGTTCGTGGCGCTCGATTTGCGCGCGGATCCGTCGCTGCCGTGGCTGCTCGTGGCCGCGGTGCTCACGCTCGCGGGCCTCGCGACGTCGCTGTTCGCGTCGCGCCGGCGGCTGTGGATGGTCGCGCGTGAGGTCGACGGAACTACAGTGGTGACCGGCGCCGCGCTCGCGCCGGCCCACGACACCGCCGTGATGGAGGCCCTCGAGCGCGCGCTCGCGGTGGCGTCGGGTGGGGAGCCGGACGCCGCGCGTGACCCAGGGGAGAGGGAGCACCAATGAACGTCACCGATCTGAGCGTGATGGCGCTGTGGGGAGCGGCGACGCTCTACGCGATCGCCATGGTCGCGCACGCGATCCGCCTCGCGCGCGTCGCCGATCAGCGCGCGGCCGCGCGGGTCGCGGTCGCGGCCGGGAGCGCCGCGTCCTCCGCGGAAGCCTCCGCGGGTGAGACGGGAGACGCGCCCGCTCCGGCATCGTCCGTCCGCACCGGACGCGCGTCCGTCGCCAAGCCGGCGGGCATCGCCCGATCGACCACCCTGGTGGGCGCCGTGTTGCACGGCGTGGGCCTGATCGCGCGCGGAATCGACGCCGGCCACGCGCCATGGTCGAACATGTACGAGTACACGATCTCGGGCTCGTTCTTCGCGGTCGCCGTCTTCCTCATCGTGCAGCGCCGGCGCGACATCGCGTTCCTCGGCGCAGGTGTCACGGGGTTTGCCACCGTCGCTCTCGGCATCGCGCTGACCGTGTTGTACGCGGACGTGAGCCCGCTGCCGCCCGCTCTCCAGAGCTACTGGCTGGTCATCCACGTGTCGATCGCGGTGCTCGTGACCGGCATCTTCATCGTGTCCTTCATCGCGACCGCGCTGCAGCTCATGCGCGACTACCGCGAGGAGGGCGAGCTGCCCGTCGAGGGTGGCCCGGTACGCCGCGCGTGGCGCCGCTGGCACAACCTGCTCGCGCGCTCGTACGACCGCGCGCGGTGGCTTGAGGCCGTGCCCTCCGCGACGTCGCTTGAGGCGCTGTCCTTCCGCCTCAACGCCGTGGGCTTCGTGCTGTGGACCTTCACGGTCATGGCGGGCGCGGTGTGGGCCGAGCACATCTGGGGCCGCTACTGGGGCTGGGATCCCAAGGAGGTGTGGAGCTTCGTGATCTGGGTGCTCTACGCCGCCTACCTGCACGCCCGCACCACGCAGGGATGGGCGGGGCGCCGCAGCGCGTGGCTCGCGATCGCGGGATTCGTGGCGCTCATCATGAACTTCACCGTGGTGAATCTCTACTTCCAGGGGCTGCATACCTATGCGGTTTGACGCATGAAGATTGCGCTGGTGCTAGACGACTCGATCGATCGCCCCGACGGGGTGCAGCAGTACGTCATGACGCTTGCGGGCTTCCTCATGCGTGCCGGGCACGAGGTGCACGTGCTGTGCTCCGAGGCGGCGGACCGCTCGGACGTCACGGTGCACTCGCTCGCCCGCAATGTGGGTGTCACGTTCAACGGCAACGGCCTGCGCGTGCCGAGGCCCACGTCGCGCCGCGCGATCCGCGCGCTACTCGAGGCCGAGCGCTACGACGTCATCCACGTCCAGACCCCCCACTCGCCGCTGTTCGCGGCGCGCGTGGTCGACGAGGCACGCAGGCTGCAGGCGCGCTCGGTGCGCATCGTGGGGACCTTCCACATCCTTCCCGACTCGCGGGTCGCGGAGTGGGGAACGCACGCGCTGGGACGCGCACTCGCGCGCAACCTACGTAAGTTCGACGCGTTCTGCGCGGTGTCGGCGCCCGCTGCCGCGTTCGCCGGTCGCGCGTTCGGGATCGCTCCGCGTGTGATCCCCTGTCCCGTCGACGTGAGTCGCTTCGCCGCCGAGGCCGCCGCGCGCGTGCCGGCGCCCGGCGAGGACGGGCGGCTGGTGGTGTCCTTCCTGGGCCGGCTGGTCCCGCGCAAGGGCGTGCTCGAGCTGCTGGGGGCGGTGGCGCTGCTGCCGGGCGAGGTGCGTGAGCGGATCGAGCTGCGTATCGGGGGCAAGGGTCCCCTCGCCGATGCGGTCGCCGAGGAGGTCGCAGAGCTGGGGCTCGAGCGCGTGGCGCTGCTTGGGTTCGTCGCGGAGGAGGACAAGGCGGCCTTCTACGCCGATGCCGACATCGCGGTCTTCCCCGCGACGGGAGGCGAGAGCTTCGGGATCGTGCTGGTCGAGGCGATGGCGTCGGGCGCGGGCGTGGTGCTGGCGGGGGCCAACCCCGGCTACCTCTCGGTGATCGGGCCGCGACCCGAGGTGAGTGTCGACGCCGCGGACGACGTCGCGTTCGCCGCGGCACTCGAGCGGCTCGTGCGCGACGCCGAGCTGCGCGCGGAGCTGCACGCCGAGCAGGCCGAGCACGTGCGTCAGTTCGACATCCAGCGCGTGGGTGCGCAGGTGCTGGAGTTGTACGGAGCCTAAGCCGGCGCTCGCTAGGAAGCGGGCGGTGCGGTAGACGCTGGCGGTGCCGTCGAGTCGCGCACCGTCAGTGTCGTGTCCATGCGCACGTGCTGCTCGCACGTGCCGCCCCTGACCATCGTCAGCAGCATCGACATCGCCTCCGCTCCCATCGCTTGGAGAGGCTGCCGCACGGTGGTGAGCGGCACGGGGGCGGCGACCGCCTCGGGGATGTCGTCGAAGCCGACGATCGACACGTCGCCCGGAACTGACAGCCCCATGTCGAGAGCGACGTCCATCGCGGCGAGCGCCGTCGTGTCGTTGGCGGCGAAGATCGCGGTGGGGCGATCGGGCAGGCTCAGCATGGACTCCGTGGCGTGGGCCGCGAGGTCGGGCTCGTAGCTCGTCTCCACCGCGAGGTCCTCGTCGATCGGGACGCCCGCGGCCTTCATCGCGGCGCGGAAGCCCTCCTCGCGCCTGCGGCCCGAGTCGAGGTCGTGGCGACCGCCGAGGAAGGCGATCCTGCGATGTCCCAGGTCGAGCAGGTGCTCTGTCGCGGTGTACGCGCCACCGAAGTTGTCGGAGTCGACGGTGGGGAGGGAGGACGGGCCGTAGTGCGGGTCGATCGCCACGACGGGCACGCCGGTCGCGGTGTTGAGGACCGTGGGCGTGACCAGTACCGCTCCGTCGATGAGCGTGCCGGCGAGCCGCGCGAGGGAGCGCCGCTCCCAGCCGTGGCCGTGGCCGCCGGAGTGCGCGAGCAGCTCATATCCGCTGTTCTCCGCCCCGGTCCATGCGCCCTTGAGGAGCTCGGCCGCGAAGGGCTCGAAGCCACCCACCAGGATGCCGAGGACGTTGGTGCGCTGTCCGCGCAGACCCGCGGCGGAGAGGTTGCCCGCGTAGCCGAGGTCGTCGATGACGCCCTGGACGCGGGCCATGGTGTCCTTGGACACGCCGTAGCGGCCATTGACCACCTTGGATACGGTGGCGACCGACACGCCCGCGATGCGGGCGACGTCGGCAAGCTTCACCCGGGCGACAGGTTCCATGGTTCGCACTATAGCGATTCACGCGATCCCGTTGCGAAAACGTTATCGATAACGATTGACGTGCCGGGCGCGAAGGTGCCACACTCACCACTGTTCGGCTTGAGTCAACGGAGACGAAAGGGGAAATCATGGCGAACATGCGACGGGTCACCGCAGGGGTGGCGATCGCAGCATCCATGGCGCTGCTTGCAGCGTGCAGCTCGAACGAGGAGCCCGAGGGCGGCGCGACCAGCGGCGCAACGGGAGGGGCCGCCGAGCCCGTCACTCTCACCTGGTGGCACAACGGCGTCGCCGGTGATTCCGGTGAGAACTCGATGGGCGACTACTGGGACAAGGTGGCGGCCGACTACATGGCGGCCAACCCGAACGTCACCATCGAGATTGAGCAGATTCAGAACGAGGACCTCCAGCGCACCCGCATTCCCACCGCGCTGCAGTCGGGCGATGCCCCGGACCTCTTCCAGCAGTGGGGCGGCGGCGAGATGGCCGCTCAGGCCGAGGCCGGCTACCTCATGGACCTGTCCGACGTGCTGGCGGATGACATCGAGCGCCTCGGCGGCGGTGTCGCTCCGTGGCAGGTGGGCGAGGTCACGTACGGCCTTCCGTACCAGTTCGCGGTCGAGGGCATCTGGTACCGCAAGTCGCTGTTCGAGCAGGCGGGCATCACCGCCGAGCCGACCACGATGGACGAGCTCGCCGACGCGGTCGACAAGCTGAAGGCCGCCGACATTACGCCGATCGCGGTGGGTGCGGCCGACGGCTGGCCGGCTGCTCACTGGTGGTACAACTTCGCGCTGCGCTCGTGCTCGCAGGACGTGGTGGCCGCGGCCGGCACGACCCTCGACTTCAGCGACCCGTGCTGGCTTGACGCCGGCACGCAGCTCGAGGAGTTCATCGCCACTAAGCCGTTCCAGGACCAGTTCATGTCGACCGTCGCGCAGGTGGGTGCCACGTCGTCCGCCGGCATGGTGGCCAACGGCACCGCGGCGATGGAGCTCATGGGCCAGTGGAACTACTTCGTGTACCAGGGCTTCACGGACGGATCGGACGAGGCCAACCAGGCCCTGCTCGACGACCTCGACTGGTTCCCGATGCCCGCCACAGATGGCGGTGCGGGTGACCCGAGCGCGGCGATGGGTGGTGGCGATGGCTTCTCGTGCTACGTCGACGCTCCCGCCGAGTGCGCTGACTTCCTCGCCTACATCGTGAGCGACGACGTCCAGCGTGGCTACGCCGAGGCCGTGGGTGGCCTGCCGGTTGCTCCGGCTGCCGCCGACGCCATCGCCTCCCCTGTTCTCCAGGAGATCGCCCAGACCACCAGCAGCGCGGCCTACGTGCAGCTGTGGATGGACACCCTCCTCGGCCCGAACGTGGGCGGCGCCATGAACGACGGCATCGTCAACATCTTCAACGGCACGGGCGACGCCCAGGGCGTTGTCAACGCGATGATCGCCGCCGCGGCGACTGCCTGATCCACTCTCGAGACCCAAGAAAGCGAGGCTCCCTGGTGACTGCACTGGAGGCCTCGGGTCGCAGCACGGTCCCCGCCGTCGACGCGCAAGCGTCGGCGGCGGGGCCGCGCCCGGTGACCCCTGCAACTGATCACCCGCGCCGTGACACGGTGCGCAAGTGGGCGGAGATCGCCCTCTTCGTGGGACCCGCGCTGGTCCTGTTCCTGACCTTCGTGGTCTACCCGGTCGTCTCGGCGGCCCGGTTCAGCCTCTACAAGTGGAACGGCGTGTCGCAGTTCTCCGACGCCGAGTTCATCGGCTTCGAGAACTACGCGCGAGCCCTCTTCGGTGGCACGGACCCCGCCACGCAAGAGGCGTTCGTGACGGCCTACTCCGAGCCCTTCTGGCAGGCACTGAGCCACAACTTTGCGATCATCTTCCTGTCGATGGCGGTCCAGTTGCCCATCGCACTGCTGGTCGCCCTCACGCTGAACCGCAAGTTCCGCGGCCGCGCCTTCACGCGCGTCGTGATCTTCGCTCCCTATGTGTTGAGCGAGGTCATCGCCGGAATCATGTGGTTGATCATCTTCGACCCCAACGGCATCGCCACCGAGTTCATGCAGTCGATCGGACTCGACTCGCCCGCGGGTGGATGGCTCGAGGACCCCACGTGGGGCTTCTGGACCGTGTTCTTCATCATCACGTGGAAGTACGTGGGACTGGCGATCATCCTCTTCCTCGCGGGACTGTCCGGAGTGAGCGAGGACCTCCAGGAGGCCGCCGCGATCGATGGCGCCAGCTGGTGGCAGATCCAGTGGCGGATCAACATCCCCCTGATCGGCCCCACGATCCGCATCTGGGCGTTCCTGTCGATCATCGGCTCGATTCAGCTCTTCGACATGGTGTGGGTCCTCAACCGAGGCGGCACCGCGGGGCAGTACTCGACCATCGCCAGCTACATGATGGAGATCGGCTTCTTCCGCGCGGACTGGGGCTATGGCTCCGCGATCGCCGTGATCATGTTCATCCTCTCCTTTGTCATCGCGCTGGCCTACATGGCGACCATCCTGCGACGCGACAACGCTCACCCCCGAAAGGCCAGGTAACGGCGATGGCTGTCGACCTGAACACGCGTACCGAGACGCCGCGCTCGACCGGGCGCACCCGCCGTCGCGGCGGCCTGCTCCCCGAGGGCTCGACCTACGTCGCGATCGGCATCGCGCTCGTCGGTGTGGGCCTCACGTTGGGCCCGATCCTCTACCTCATCCTGGGCGGATTCCGCACGCAGGGCGACCTCGCGGCGAACCCGACGGGTCTGCCCGACCCATTCATGTGGCAGAACTACTGGGACATCCTGTCCAAGCCGATGTTCTGGCGCCAGCTGCTCAACTCGACGCTGGTCGCGGTGGCCACCACCGCGGGAGTCGTGCTCTTCGGCACGATGGCCGCGTATCCGCTCGCGCGGTATTCGTTCAAGGCCCGCGAGTTCATCTTCGTGATCTTCACGACCGGCCTGATGTTCCCGCTCACCGTCGCGGTGCTGCCGCTGTACCTGCTGCTGCGCGACATGGGCATCTCGGGCCTGTGGGGACTCGTGATCCCGCAGATCGCCTTCGGCTTGCCGGTGACCATCATCATCCTGCGCCCGTTCCTCGCGGCCCTGCCCAAGGAGCTCGAGGAGGCGTCGTTCATGGACGGCATCTCGCGCATCGGCTTCTTCTGGCGGATGCTGCTCCCGCTCGCGCGTCCCGCGATGGTGACGGTCGGCGTGCTGGCGTTCATCGGCTCGTGGAACGCGTACCTGCTGCCGCTGCTGCTGCTCACGGGCGACCCGAGCGGCATGACCCTGCCGCTCGGTGTGACCACGTTCCAGGGCCAGCACTCCGCGGCGACCACCATGATCATGGCGTACACGTCGCTCGCAATGCTGCCCGCGCTCGTGTTCTTCCTGCTCATGGAGCGCAGGATCGTGGATGGCCTGACCGGCGCGGTGAAGGGATGACGGCCGTCGCATCCGCCGCCGTCAGCTCGCGCGTCGCGGACCTCGTGTCGCGCATGACGCTCGAGGAGAAGCTCGCGCAGATCACGGGATTCTGGGAGGACGAGAAGGGCGACGTGGTCGCCCCCTGCAGGGGAGGTGTCCGTCACCGGCGGCCTCGAGGAGGCCACCGCGCACGGCATCGGCCACTTCACCCGCATCTACGGGACCACTCCGCTGGACGCCGATGCCCGGGCGGCGACGCTGTGGGAGCGCCAGCGGGCGCTCGTGGAGGGCACACGGCTGGGCATCCCCGCGATCGTGCACGAGGAGATCCTCACGGGTCTGTCCGCGTGGAAGGCCGCGACGTACCCCGGTCCGCTGACGTGGGGCGCCGCGTTCGATCCCGAGCTCGTGGCCCGCATGGGCGCACTGATCGGCCGTGACTGCCGCGCGCTCGGCGTGCACCAGGGGCTTGCGCCCGTGGTGGACGTGGTCCGCGACCCCCGCTGGGGGCGGGTCGAGGAGTGCATCGCGGAGGACCCGTACCTCGTGGGCGAGCTCGGAACCAGCTATGTCGAGGGCGTGCAGTCCGAGGGCGTGCACGCGACCCTGAAGCACTTCGTGGGGTACTCCGCGTCGCGGTCGGGCCGCAACTTCGGCCCCGTGTCGATGGGTCCGCGCGAACTGCGCGACATCATGATGGTGCCGTTCGAGATGGCGGTCATCGACGGCGGCGTGAAGTCCGTCATGCACGCGTACACCGAGATCGACGGGATGCCCACCGCGGCGGACCCGACGCTGCTTGAGGGCGTGCTGCGCGACGAGTGGGGCTTCGATGGCGTGGTGGTGGCCGACTACTTCGGCGTCGCCTTCCTGCACCTGCTCCACGGGATCGCCGAGGACCTGTCCGAGGCGGCCGCGCTCGCGCTCACCGCGGGCATCGACGTCGAGCTGCCCACGGGTGACGCGTACCTCGCGCCGCTCGCGGCTGCCGTGCGGTCGGGACGCGTTCCCGAGGCGCTCGTCGACCGCGCCGTCGGCAGGATCCTCGCGCAGAAGGAGCAGTTGGGGCTGCTCGACGAGCGCTTCAACGGTCCGTCTCCCACCGGCGTCGAACTCGACGGTCCCGAGCACCGCGAGGTGGCGCGACTGTTGGCCGAGCGAGGCATCGTGCTGCTCAGCAACGACGGCACGCTGCCGCTGGGGGAGGACGGCTGTCCTTCCATCGCGGTGATCGGCCCGAATGCGGATCGCTACCAGGCGATGTTTGGCTGCTACTCGTTCGCCAACCACGTGCTCGACAAGCGTCCCGGGACGGAGCTGGGCCTCGAGGTCCCGACCGTTCTCGAAGCGCTTCGCTCCGAGATGGGTGGCGCCACGTATGCGCGCGGCTGCGAGGTCCAGGGCGATGACCGCTCCGGCTTCGACGAGGCCGTCGCGGCGGCCCGCGAGGCGAGCGTGGCCGTCATGGTCATGGGCGACCAGGCGGGGCTGTTCGGGCGTGGAACCTCGGGCGAGGGGTGTGACACCGACTCGCTCGAGCTTCCGGGAGTCCAGCGCGAACTCATCGAGGCCGTGCTCGAGACCGGCACGCCGGTCGTGTTGGTGCTGGTGACGGGCCGGCCGTACGCCGTCGGCTGGGCGCTCGAGCGCTGTGCCGCTGTGGTGCAGGCGTTCTTCCCTGGCGAGGAGGGTGCGCGCGCGATCGCGGGCGTGCTGTCGGGCCGGGTCAACCCCTCGGGGCGGCTGCCGGTCAGCATCCCGCGGTCGACCGGGGCGCAGCCGTTCACGTACATCCACCCCCGCCTCGGCGCGGACTCGGACGTGACGAACCTGTCCTCCGTGGTGCCCATGACCTTCGGTGAGGGGCTGTCGTACACGACGTTCGCCTACGAGGGCCTCGAGGTGGCCGATGCCGCGACGGACGGGGCAATCTCGCTCGCCGTCACGGTGCGCAACACCGGGCAGCGCCAGGGTGACGAGGTGGTGCAGGTCTACGCACGTCAGCGCAGGGCCTCGGTCACGCGTCCGCTCGCGCAGCTCGTGGGATTCGCGCGCGTGCCGCTCGAGGCGGGTGCGAGCGTCCGGGTCGAGTTCGACATTCCGGCCGCGCGGCTCGCATTCACGGGCAGGGACCTGGTGCGATCGGTCGAGCCCGGTGACGTCGAGCTGTGGGTGGGCACGCCGCGCATCCGGCATGCCGAGGGCGTGGTGAGCCTCGTGGGGGAGCGGGTGGCGGCGACGCGGGAGTCCCGCCGCCGCACGCTCTCGCGCGTGCGATGACTCCAGCGCCTCACCCCCGCCGGGGCGCCGCGACCGTCCGTCTCACGGACGCGACCGGCGCCCCGGCGGCGCACGAGCCAGTGCTGGTCGAGCAGCGATCGCACGCGTTTGGGTTCGGCTGCACCGCCTTCGAGCTCATCCCGGGAGGCGCGGCCGCGGATCCCGCGCACACCGCGCGCGAGGCCGCGCAGTGGCTCGCGGTGTTTAACCGCGCGACGCTCCCGTTGTACTGGCGCTGGTTTGAGACGGTGCCGGGACGGCCGGACACGCATCGCATCGCGGCCACCGCGCGCTGGCTGCGCGGGCATGGCGTGCGCGTCAAGGGGCACCCGCTGCTCTGGCACACGCTCGCCCCCGAGTGGCTGCTCGGGCGGTCGGAGCGTGACGTCGAGAACACGGTGCGCGCGCGGATCGCCCGCGACGCCGCGGCCTTCTCGGGGATCATCGAGGAGTTCGACGCGATCAACGAGGCCGTGATCCTGCCCGTCTTCACGGCGGAGGACAACGCGATCACCGAGCTGGCGAAGGCACGCGGACGGGTCGAGGTGGTGCGGCTCGCGTTCGAGACGGCGCGCGCCGCGAACCCGTCGGCACGCCTGGTGCTCAACGACTTCAACCTCAGTGCCGAGTACGAACTCCTCATCGAGGAGTGCCTGGCCGCGGGCATCGAGATCGACGCACTGGGGCTGCAGACCCACATGCACCAGGGCTATCGCGGAGCCGAGCAGGTCACCGAGATCCTCGACCGGTTCGGCCGGTTCGGGTTGCCGCTGCAACTAACCGAGACCAGCCTGGTGTCGGGCGCGCTCATGCCTGCCGAGATCGTCGACCTCAACGACTACGTGGTCGACGCGTGGCCGTCCACGCCGGAGGGTGAGGAGCGCCAGGCGCGCGAGCTTGAGGCGCACTATCGCGCCGTATGGGACCACCCGGCCGTCGAGTCCATCACGTGGTGGGGTCTCCAGGACCGCGGCCAATGGCTTGATGCTCCCGCCGGGCTCATTCGTGCCGACGGCACGCCCAAGCCCTCGTACGACGTGCTCCGCGACCTCGTGACGCGCGAGTGGTGGAGCGGTCCGGCGGCCGCGGTGACCGATGCCGACGGCAACCTTCGGATCGAGGGCGCCGCGGGGAGTACCGCGTGACGTGGTCGGGCGGCGAAGTCGACGTCGACGTCGACGTTGTCGCGCACGCGGCGCACCACGCGGCTGGCGCGACTGCCGACGCGACCGCCAGCACGCTCGGCTAGTTACCGGCCCTGTTCCTCGCCGCTCTGGCGGCGCCTGCGTGCCTGATCGCGCAGCCACGCGAGGTACTCCGGGTCGTCGTCCGGCGCGCTGGGTCGCGTGCGCCCCTGCGTGGGCTGGTCCGGATAGAACTTGCTCAGCACGATCCAGGCTCCGGCACCGAGGATGGGCACCACGACGATGATGACGGCCCAGCCCCACTTGGGGACGCCGTAGGGCGCCTTGTCGGGACGCTGGGTCATGTCCGCGAGCGCGTAGATCACGAGGCCCACATAGAGCAGCACGGGCAGGTAGCGGAGCATCGATCAAGTTTACGCCGGGTACCGTGGAGCCATGAGCGTTGTCGCGTACTGGGGTGCCCGCACGGGCATCTTCCTCGTCGTCCTCGGGGTGCTGTGGGCCGTGAACTGGCGGGACGTGATTGCGTTCTTCGCCGCGTTCATCGTGGCCTGGCTGTTGTCGTACATCGCGCTGCCGGGACTGCGTCAGCGCGCGGCGGTGCAGATGGATGGGTGGATCAACCGCTCCGAGAAGGGACTGCGGGAGCTCGATGCCGAGGAGGACTCGGAGATCGGGGCAGACGGCGCGTCGGACGCCGCGCCCGACCACCGCTGATCGCGCAGCTCGCTAGAGCGCGATGCCCATCGCGAGGAGGAGCCCGTAGGCGAGCCCCACGCCGCTGATGCCGCGGAACATCACGCCGAAGTTCGCGCCCGACGCCCCCATGCGCATCCCGAGCGCGATGATCACGGCGGGCAGCGCGACCATCGTGGCGAGCAGCGCCCACGGGTGAGCGAAGGCCACCACGACGGCGAGTCCGATCGGCAGGGTCACGGACGCCGCGAAGAGCTGGCGCGCGCGCACCTCGCCCACCTTGACGGCGAGCGTGCGCTTGCCGGCGAGGGCGTCCGTCGCGAGGTCGCGGATGTTGTTGACCAGCAGGAGCGAGACGGCGTAGAGCCCCACGCCCGCCGATGCCGCCGCAGCCCACCACGTCACCGTGCCGGCCTGTGTGAGCATCGTTCCCAGGGTCGCGACCGGTCCGAAGAAGATGAAGACGCTCACCTCTCCCCAGCCGTCGTATCCGTAGGGCCGGGACGAGCCCGTGTAGGTCCACGCGGCCACGATCGCGACCGCACCCACCGCAAGGAGCCACCACGGTCCCGCGACCACGACGAGCGCCAGGCCCAGCACCGCTCCGACCGCGAACGAGAGGTACGCGGCGCGCTTGACCGAGGACGGCAGCGCCTTGCCCGACGCGACCAGCCGCTCGGGGCCGATCCTGTCGATGTCGGTGCCGCGCACCCCGTCCGAGTAGTCGTTGGCGTAGTTCGAGCCCACCTGGAGGGCGAGCGCGACGCCGAGCGCGAGGACCGCGGGCAGCAGGCGGAAGCCGCCGATCGCGATGGCTGACGCCGTTCCCACGATCACGGGCACTGCCGCGGTCCACAGCGTGCGTGGGCGGGCGCCCGCGATCCAGTCGGCGGTGGTGGTCATCGATCCTCCTGTTGCGCCAGCCTCCGGGCGGCGGGCCGGTCCATCTTCCCACCCGGGGTGCGGGGCAGGCGCGCGACCCGGATGATGCTCCGCGGCCTCTCGTAGCGCTCCAGGGTGTCGAGGGCTGCGGCCAGTGCGTCCGCGTCGATGTCGCCCTCGACTACCGCGACCACGCGCTCGCCCCAGTCGGGGTCGGGCACACCGACCACGGCCGCCGCCGCGGCTCCCGCGCGCTCGATCGCGAGCTCGACGCGCTGCGGATGGACCTTGACGCCGCCGGTGTTGATGACGTGGTCGGCGCGGCCGAGCACGCGAAGCCGTCCGCCGGACAGTTCGCCCAGGTCGCTCGTGACGAACCAGCGGGTGCCGTCGCGCTCCCGAAAGTCGGAGGCGTCGCCGTCAGCGTAGCCGAGCGCCAGGGTGGGCCCCGACAGCCAGATGCGCCCGTCGGCGTCGACCCGAACCCCGACGCCGTCGAGCGGAATGCCGTCGTAGACGCAGCCGCCCGTGGTCTCGGACATGCCGTAGGTGGTCACGACGTTCGCGGGGGCGTCCGGCTCGGTCAGGGCGGCGCCGCCCACCAGGACGTTGTCGAAGGTGGCGAGTGCTGCGCGCCCCTCGGGATCCGAGAGGAGGCGCCTGAGCTGGGTGGGCACGAGCGAGACTCGGCGCGGGCCGGAGTGGGGCATTGCGGCGGCGGCGCTCGCGAATGCGGATGCCGTGAAGGGGCCCGCTGGCATGGTCGCTAGTGCGGTGCCCGCGAGGATCGCGCGGGCGATGACCATCGCGCCGCCGATCCGCGTGGGAGGGAGTGCGAGGAGCCACGACGCGGTCGCCGCAGGGTCTGAGTCGCCCGCCAGTCGGGCGGCGGTGAGTGCGGCCGATGCACGGATCGCGGCCGCGCTCACGAGCACGTCGCGTGGGGCTCCGGTCGAACCCGACGTGGGGACGATGATTCCCTCGGACCGACCCTCGCGGGCCTCGGTCAGGGCGCGATGCGGGTCCCGGTCGAGGCGCGCGTAGCTCACCGCTCCAGCCTAGGCGGTGCCACGCGTGGCAGTGTCGTGCCGCGGCGCACTCATGCGGCTTGTGGTGGTGCTTGGGGTGGGTGGAGGTCGAGGGCTCGTTTGCCTCCCAGGATGGGGGTGCGGGTGGGGTCGACCTGTCGCGCGTCAGACTTAGTGGCAGGGCTGTTAGTTGAGTCCTGAACGGAGAGTCAGTCATGGGAAGACCCCCGCAGATCCCCGCGGAGAAGAAGACCAGGATCGTCCTGGCAGTGCTGGCCGGCGAGTTGTCGATTGCTGAGGCGGCCCGTAAGGAGAAGGTCTCGGAGCAGTCGATCGGCCGCTGGAAGGCCGACTTCCTCGAGGCCGGCAAGAGCGCCCTCACATCGGGCCGCTCGGGTCCGTCAACACGCGAGCAGCAGCTTGAGGCTGAGGTCACGGAGCTGACGCAAGCGCTGGGTGAGGCGGCGGTCGAGATCCGGGTGTGGAAGAAGTCCGCGGAGGGCCGCTTGGGCCCTTCACGGACCTCGAGATGATCCGCGTAGAGGCGGGCATGTCGACCTCGAGGTTCTGCGAGATCTTCGACATGCCCGAGCGGACGTGGCGGCGTTGGCAAGCGCGTGCTCGTGGCGGCGAGCAGGTGAAGGGGCCGTGGCCGCAACCCGCGCGCACCGCCGTGCGTGAGCATGTCGTGGCGCACGCGACCGCGCATCCGGCGTGGGGGCACCGCAAGATCTGGGCGATGGTGCGCCACGACGGCGTGCGCACGTCCGAGGCGACCGTGCTGCGCACGCTTCGCGCCGAGGGACTGCTGCTGCCCGCCCACTACCAGCGGGAACGCAAGCAGCTCGCGCAGCGACGCAAAGCGGCGTTCGCGACCGAACCGACGGGGCCGAATCAGGTGTGGCAGCTGGACTTCAGCGAGTTCGAAACCACCGCCGGCGGCACGTGGCGCATCGCCGCCTGCCGCGACTACTGGTCCAAGTTCGAGTTCGACGCTCACGTGTCACCGAGTGCGAACATGTACGACGCCATCGCCGCCGTCGAGAAGGCCCTCGCGGAGGCTGAAGCGATGCTCGGCCGGCCGCTGCGCGATCTGGCGGTGGAGGACCCCGAGACGGGTCTGTTGATCCCGGTGGTGACGATCGTGACGGACAACGGCGGACCGTTCCGGTCGTTCACGTTCGAGGCGTTCATCGCCGCCCATCCCGAGCTGTGCCACGTCCGCACCCGCGTCCGCACGCCGGGCCAGAACGGCTCGCGCGAGCGCGGCTTCGGATCGATGAAGTACGAGTGGCTGTACCGCCACGAGATCGACGACGCCCTGGACCTCGTCGACCAAATCGACGCGTACCGCGCCGACTACAACCACGTGCGATCTCACGAGGCGATCGCCTGGAACCGGCCCGCCGAGGTCCACCAGGGGCTGGCAGACCCGACCATCCCCACCTTTGAAACCGAAGAAATCCTGCCAACTACTTGACGCGGGACATTGAAGGTGGAAGCCCGACGGATCAAGCCATGGACCTCATACCCCTTGCTCAGCAGGAGCTCGGCGAGGTAGCTGCCGTCCTGGCCCGTGATACCGGTGATGAATGCCTTCTCGGCCACGTCGGTTCCCCCATGTGTCGGTGTGGTCGTGAGTTCCGCTCAGGAGGCCAGGGTACCGGGCGCAGTTTTCCGCTGGGTTACTACGTCCAGAACTTCGAGCCATGACTTGATCGCGGCATCCTCCGACAGGTGAGAGCGCCAGTACGCGGCACCTGCCAAGGCGGCGGCATCCAGTGCGTCCGAGTCCTCGAGGTACTCCAATGCCGCGTCGAGCAGGCCGTGAGGATCGCCGGACGGAGTGATCCGGCCAGCCTGCGACTCCCTGAGGATGCCTGCAACGATTCCCTCGGGATCCACCGCGGCGAGCACTGGCCGCTCCGCTGCGAAGTACGACGTCAACTTGGACGGCGCCGCCATCTCCTTGACCCCGGGGAGCTCATTCACCAGCAGGACGTCCGCTGCCGCCAGCGCGTCGGGGAACAACTCATCCGATAGCGGGTCGATGAATCGCAGGGTGGGTGCGCCGTCCGCGAGCGACTCGAGCTCGGCGCGCTCGGCGCCGTCGCCCAACAGAATGAACTGGACATCGTCGCCGCGTTGGTGGGCGAGGCGCGCGGCCTCGACCACAGTCGTGAGGCCCTGCTTGCGACCCATGTTGCCGCTGTGGAGGACGATGCGCGCCGCCGGGTCCCACCCAAGCCTTGCCCGTGCATCGTCCCGGCGCCGGGGCGAGGGCGACACGTGCGACCAATTGCGGATCACGAAGGTGCGATCGGGATCGGCGCCCAGGTCGCGGATCATGCGCTCGCGCATGGCCGGATGGATGGCGACGACCGCGTCGGCGTGCTTCAAGAGCCACCGCTCGACCGTCTTGGCGATGCGGACAGCGATGCTCGAGCCCTCGCCGGTCTCCATCATTCCGTGGGTGTAGAGGTCCTGTACCCACACCGCGTGGGGGATGCGCCGTGGGAATCGCAGACGCACCGCACAGAGCGCAGATGCGAACAGCGCCGGGGAGACCAGGATCGCGGCGTCGGTGCGGCCCCAGGGCGAGTTCATCTGGTGCAACCCGAAATGAAGCTCCGAGAGCAGCCGCTTGAGGCCGCGCGGCGGGTTCGGGATCCAGTGGGCAACGCGGCGCAGATCAACCCCCTGGTCCTCGGACCGCGCGTACAGACCGGGGTACTCTGCATACCGCGACCACTGGGGGTAGTGGGGGAAGCCGGTCACGGCCGTCACCCCGCTGTTCTCCACCAATCGGCGTGCGAGAGCGGTGGTGTACGGGGCGTTGCCGGTGGGCTCGGGCGAGTAGTTCAGTGCGAGGAGAGTCACATTGCGCCCGGATGCCACGCCGCTACTCTACCGATGTAAATGAGCACGTCGTACTAAAATTTAGCGCTCGAGGTCGGTGCGCGATGCCATCCTCCGTGCGCCGCTGGGTGGCCTCGGCACAATGTGTAGGTCCCCGCATATTATTCGTGTACGAACACCCGGCCCATTGACAGGACAAACCGGGGCGGCCAGGCTGGCATTACGGGGGCGACGGTCTTGAATCTCCACTCACGCGCGTCTCGCGCCTGTCCACAGTGTGCTGAGTCCACCTCCCGACTTATTCGCAAGGATCTGAAGTCGTCAGGTTCTGTGCTGAGACGCTTGGCGCTCCTCGTCATGCTGGACAACTCCGCGCTGATCCTTTGGCACCGCGTCAACCACTGTGAAGTTGACCCCGTTTCCCGGACAGGTAGTTGGTTGGTCATGCGGCCAGCGCGAGCTGGTGGCGTTCGTACTCTAGCGGGCTGAGGTAGCCCAGGGCGCTGTGGCGTCGGCGGGCGTTGTACCAGCCGTCGATCCAGGTGTAGGAGCCTCGCCGGGCATCCTCGATGGTCGCGAAGACGTGCCGGTGGTAGTACTCGTTTTTGAACACCGACCAGAACGACTCGGCCGGGGCGTTATCCCAACACACGCCGGTGCGGCCCATCGATCGCAGCAGTCCGAGTTCCTTGGCGGCAGCGGCGATCTGTGCGCTGGTGTATTGACCAGGTTCAACCGGTCGATGCAACACCGGCTTGTGTGAGCAAGACTAGTTGCTCGTTGAAGGCTTCGGCTGGGGTCTTCCAACCGAGGGTCTTTCGGGGTCTGGTGTTGAGTGCGTGGGCGACGGCGGCGAGCTCGTCGGCGGACCAGCGGGATAGGTCGGTGCCCTTGGGGAAGTACTGGCGCAGCAGCCCGTTGGTGTTCTCGTTCGTGCCGCGCTGCCACGGCGACTGCGGGTCGGCGAAGAACACCGGAATGCCGGTGGCGACCTTGAACTGGGCGTGCGCGGACATCTCCTTGCCACGATCCCAGGTCAGCGACCGTGCCAGCTCGGTCGGCAGCGTCGACATGGTGTTCGTCAGTGCCTTCGCCATCGTGAGTGCGCCGTAGCCGGCCAGCGCCGGTCCGTTCTTCGGTGTCTCCTTGTGCCGGTAGCCCTCCTCACGGGGAAGGTGCACGAGCATTGTGAAGCGTGTCGTGCGGTCCACGACGGTGCCGATCGCGGACCGCTCAAGCCCGATGAGGAGGTCGCCTTCCCAGTGGCCGGGCACGGCCCGGTCGTCGGCCTCGGCGGGGCGTTCGCTGATCAGCGTCTCGGGGGTGACGTGGGCCCACGTCTTGCGCCTTGAGCGCTCACGTGGCATTCGCAGCGCGCGCCCCGTCCGCAGGCACCACACCAGCTCACGCTTGAGCGCACCCCGTCCCTCGATGAACAGCGACTGGTAGATCGCTTCGTGGCTGATACGCATGGACTCATCATCGGGGAAGTCGATCGGCAGCCGGTTCGAGATCTGCTCAGGGCTCCACGCCTGCGTCCACGCCCGGTCCTTGCGGTGCGGCTTGCCCCGCCCGGTGAAGCGCGGTGGTGTCGGGCCGGGCACGATCGTGCCGTCCGCCAAGCAGATCTGCCCCGTCAGGCGCTCCTCGACGTAGGCCCGCAATCGAGGGTTGGCGACGAGCTTGGCGACCTTCGGCCGCTTGGCGGCCATATCGGCCTTCCACTGCGCCACCGACGCCCGATAGCCACTCGAGTTGGAGCGGGTGGCCGCGTTGCGGCGCAACTCCCGCGACACGGTACCTGGGTCGCGTCCGATGACGCGGGCAATCTCGCGTACACCCCGGCCCTGAACGTGCAGCAGCGCGATCTCCTCGCGTTCAGCGAACGACAGATACCTGCCCAAATGCTGCTGCTTGATGTCGAATGGCGGCATGCCGCCAGCCTTGTGGAACCACCGCGCGCCTACCGCCTGCGCCACGCCGACGACCGCCGCGGCTTCCTCCGCGAGCAGACCCTTCGCGATCTGCTCCCAGAACGCGACCTCGACGTGACGTTGGAACTTCGGATGCCCCGGCGACCTGAGCTTCGGCCTGATCGCGCGATCCGCATTCTGCTGACGACGTGCCATCACACACCTCTAGATCGAGGTGTTGCGACGACCAGTTGAATCCGCCTTGGACGCCGCGGTCGGCGTGGAAGACGACCTTGCCGGCCAGGTCGCCGCGCAGGGCCACGGCCTGGCGCAGCGCGGCCTCGACCACGTCGGTGTGCAGCGAGTCGGCGACGGCCCGACCCAGGACCCTGCGGGTGTGTCCATCGCGCACGACGCACAGGTACGCCCAGCCCTCACCGGTGCGCAGATACGTGATGTCGGACAGCCACACGCAGTCACGTGCGCCGGTGTCGAAAGCGCGCTCGACAAGGTCAGGCACGGGGAACGGGTCGGCACCACGCACCGTGGTCGGCGGATGCCACGTGCGCGGGCTGATCCCTGCGATACCAGCGTCTTTCATCAACGACGCGACCTTCTTGCGTGACACCGCCACACCCTCGTCGCGCAGGTCCGCCCGGATGCGCGGGGCCCCATAGGTGCCAGCCGACGCATCGTGGAACGCGCGGATCTGAGCCGTGAGATCGGCATCGCGTTGCTCGCGCGCGGAGGGCCCTGCGGCCTGCCTGGCCCGCCACTCGTAGTAGCGGCGACGGTCCACGCCAAGCAGGTCGCACATGCGGGTGACCGGGTAGTTGGCCTTCTCCGCCTCGATCAGCGCGAACCGTTCCTCCGGTCGTGCTTCGAGGCGAAGAAGGCCGCCGCTTTTCCCAAGAACTCGTTATCCATCCGCAGCTCGGCAACCTCGCGCCTGAGCCGATCGAGCTCGGCCCGCTCGTCGACATCCAACGGCCGCTCACCCCCGCCCGACCGTGCCCGCTCGGCCGCGACCCAGCGCCCCAACAAGGCCTCACCCACGCCGATCTCACGCGCCACCGCGACGATCGTGCGCCCGGTATCGATCACCAGCCGCGCAGCCCCACGCCGATACTCCGGCGTATACGGGCTCTTCACAGATGAGGCTGTAGGAGTGGTCTGAAGCCGCCGGCCTCGAGGAGTGAGCGGGCGATGTAGTGGGTGAGATTCCGAAAGCCCAGGGCCGAGCCGCGCAGGTGCTCGAGGCGTCCATTGATCGCCTCCGTCGGTCCGTTGGATGTGCCGGGGCGGTCGAAGTACGCGAGGACGTCGGACTTGCGGTTGTTCAGGGTGCGGCCGAGTTGTCGCAGCTCGACCAGTGCGGCAGGGACGCCGGTGCGTAGCGACTCGATCAGCGGCGTGAAGTCGGCGCGCGCAGTAGCCCGGTCGGGGTTGCGGTAGTTGGTGATGAGGCGCTGGTAGACGCCCCAGGTGACCTCGACCTCAGCGTGGTCGTCGGCGTCGAAGAGGGCGTCGAGCCGATCCCACTGGCGTTCGGTGAGGAACTCGAGCCCTGTGTGCAGGACCCGGCGGGACATGTAGAGCGGGTCGCCCGCGTGACCGCGATGTCCATGGATGGCCTGTTGGATGCGGCGTCGGCACTGGTCGAGGGCGTCGCCGGCGAGACGCACGACATGGAACGGGTCCATCACGGCCGTCGCGGCAGGCAACTCTTCGGCTGCGGCGGTCTTGAAGCCCGCGAAGCCGTCCATCGCGATCGTTTCGATTCCGTCGGCCCAAGCCTTGGACCGTTCCGATAGCCATGTTTTGAACACGGCCTTGGACCTGCCAGGGATCATGTCGAGCAGGCGGGCCGGGCCGACCCTGTCACGCACCGGGGTGAGGTCGATGATGACGGTGACGTACTCGTCGCCGAAACGGGTGTGCCGCCACACATGCTCGTCGACTCCGATCACGGCGATGCCGTCGAAGCGGGTCGGGTCGTTGATCAGCTGGCGGTGTCCTTCGGTCAGGACCGCGTCGTTCGCGGTGTTCCACGCGACCCCGAGCCCCGCCGCGATCCGCGACACGCTGAGGTGGTCCACGACGAGTGCGCGTAGTGCCCACGCGAGTCCACCCCGCGAGATCTTCGCCCGTGGATCGGCCGCAGCGCGAAGGTCATCGAGCCAGAACCGACCACACGGCTCGCACCGGTATCGGCGCACCCGGACCAGCAGCGTCGTGGGCCGGCACCCGAAGGGCTCGTGAGCGAGGAAGCGCGACTGCGTACCCAGCGAGCGAGCACGATCACCGCACCCGTGGCAGACATCGTCGATCACAGCGACGTGTTGCGCCCCGGGTTCGGTGGAGGCTCTCAAGCCATGGAGGATGAGAGTCATGTCAGCACCGAGGAAGTACCCCGCCGAGCTGCGTGAGCGGGCCACGAGGATGGCCGTCGAGCTTCGTCAGGACCCGGCGACGAAGATGGGCGCGATCGCGCGTGTGGCCGATCAGCTCGGCATGCACCGGGAGACGTTGCGAGGCTGGGTCCGCCAAGTGGAGATCGACGGCGGCGTCCGGCCGGGCACCACGACCTCCGAGGCGGAGCGCATCGCCAGCCTCGAGCAAGAAGTCCGTGAGCTGCGGCGCGCGAACCACATCTTGAAGACCTCGGCGGCTTTCTTCGCGGCGGAGCTCGACCGCCCCACCAGCAGGTAGTCGCCTACGTCGACGCCCATCGCCACGACGTGGTCGATGGGCGCGAGGTCGGGGTCGAGCCGATCTGCACGGTCCTGTCTGAGGCCGGCGTGCAGATCGCCCCGAGCGGCTACTACGCAGCGAAGATCCGGCCCCCGTCGGCGCGTGCCGTGCGCGACGCGGAGCTGATCGTCGACATCCGCCACGCCCACAAGGCGAACCTCGGCGTGTACGGCGCGCGCAAGATCCATGCCGAGCTCAACCGGGAGGGCATAGCGGTCGCGCGGTGCACGGTCGAACGTCTCATGCGTGCCGACGGGCTTCGAGGGATCACGCGCGAGAAGTCGCGCAAGACCACGTTCGGCGACGGCGCTGAGACCGATCGGCCTGCCGATCTCGTCGAGCGCCAGTTCACGGCTGACGGGCCGAACCAGCTGTGGGTCGCGGACCTGACGTACGTGCGCACCCACGCCGGCTGGACGTACGTCGCGTTCGTCCTGGACGTCTTCAGCAGGATGATCGTGGGCTGGCAAGTGTCGACGTCACTACGTACCGACCTGGCCCTCGACGCTCTTGAGATGGGCCTATGGACGCGCCAGCGGGCCGGTCAGGACGTGTCCGGTTTGATCCATCACAGCGACCGAGGAGTTCAATATCGAGCGATTCGCTACAGCGAGCGCCTGGCGGAAGCTGAGGCTGTCGCATCGGTTGGTAGCAGGGGTGATAGTTACGACAATGCCATGGCCGAGGCGTTGAACTCGCTGTTCAAAGCCGAGTGCATCCGCAACCCCGTGATGCGTCCCAAGGGCGGTTGGAAGTCCGTCACGGACGTCGAGATCGCCACCGCCGAGTACGTCGACTGGTTCAACCACCGACGCCTCCATGGCGAAATCGGGATGGTCTCACCCGTCGAGCTCGAGGCCCTCCACTGGGCCACCGTCCGATCCGACCACTACTCTGAAGCACCCGTCCCCGTCGGGGCCGGTTCCAACTAACCGGGCCTCCACGAAACCCGGGGCGCAACAAGGCGGCAGCACGGCGCAGGACCTCGTTCTCCTGCTCGAGGAGCCGGATCCGCTTCTTGGCTTCGCGCAGCTCCTTGCGCTCATCCTCGGTCACGCCGGGACGCCGGCCGTCCTCGATGTCGGCCTTCTTCATCCAGTTCAGCAGCGAGCCTTCGGAGATGCCGAAGTCCTTCGCGATCTGGCTCAGCGGTGCCTGGGCGCGGCGGGCCACCTGACTCGTGCCACCGGGGTGTGTCAGTCCAGGGTGATGTCGAGGGCGTCGAGGATGGCTTGGGCGGGCTTGGTGATGGGGTCGCGGGCGATGTGGTCGTGGCCGGCGATGCGGACGGTGATCTGCTGAATGGGCTTCAGCGCGTGGAGGATCTTGCGCACCGTCAGCCCGGTCGCGGTGTTGAGGTAGCGGCTGATCGCGAGGGATGCGAACACGATCGTGAGGTGCGCTTGCGAATCGCGTCGCGCGTGTGGTGGAAGATCGGCCGGGCGCGTAGGTCGGTCTTGGACATCCGGAATGACTGCTCGACGTGCCATAGGTCGTGATAGCTGGACATGACCTCGGCTGCGGGCATCACGCTCGCGGGGATGTTCGTGACGTAGCCCTTGAGCCCGACCAGGCGTCGCGCGCGCGCCAGCGACGCCTCGTCGATCTTGCGGGAGCCGCTCACGGTCTTCACGAAGCGTGGCGTCCGCGCGGCCTTGTCGCCGGCGACGACGTCCCGGGCGCGTTCTTCCTGCAAGGTCAGGGTGCGGTTGTCGCGGACCGCTCTCTTCGCGGAGTACGCCCATACCGCCCGCCATGAGCTCTCATGAGCCTCGCTCCAGATGGGCTCGGCCTTGACCATCGGGTCCGATGCGCCAGCCTTGGCACGTCCGTGGCGGGGCGTGATGGTGTCGATGACCTGCCCGTCGTGAAAGGCGTCGCCATGCCAACGGAAGTGCGACTCGAGATCGACCGGTGCCTTGGTGGTGCGGGAGCCGACGATGAAATGCAGTCCCGCGTCATCGAGCTCGCGCAAGTTGGTCGCGGACAGCATGCCGGCGTCGGCGACAACCACGAACCCTTCGAGGGAGTGGCGTTGACGGAACTGGTTCACGATCGGGATCAGGGTGAGGGTCTCGGCCTTGTTGCCTTCGAAGCAGCCGATCTCAAGCGGGAAGCCGTTCCTGTCGACGAGGAGTCCGACGACGACCTGCGGGTCGACGCGCCGCTCCTTCGAGTAGCCGACCTTGCGCAGGGCGTCTTCGTCCTCGGCTTCGAAGTACAGGGTCGTGACGTCGTACAGGCACAAGCTGATGTCGCCCACGGACGCGGCGTGAGTGAAGCAGGCGTCGGCGATGAGGGAGCGGTAGTCGCGCTCCCCAGCGCGTTGCAGGGAGCGGAACATGGTCCGCAGCGACGCGTGAGTGATCCCGAGTTCACGCAAGACGCGCAGCGAGTCGGCCTTCGAGGTCGGCTCGATCAGCCGCGCCAGCACGAGCTGCGCGAACGCTTCGTCATCGACGACGTCGAAGCCCAGATCGGTGTACGCGGCCTGAAGTACCTGCCACAACACCGCGTTCGACTTCGACGTGATGTCAACCGTGCTCGGCTGATCCTCAGCCGGGTGGGGGCTGACGCCATCGAGCGTGAGTTCGCCTTGGCCGGGGTGGAGCTTGCCGCGCGCGACCGCCATCAGCGCCGCGAGCTCGGCATCATCATGGGCGGTGCCGACGTGCTCGAGCACCACGTCACGGCCCGCACGCCGCTCCGCGATCTGGACCTTCACCGCCCCCGACCGGCCCGGGGACTTGCGCACGAACACCACATCCCCGACCGTACCGCCCAGCGGGGTGTGTCAAACACGAACCCCGAAACTCAACTACCAGGCTGAATACTCACGGGAACCGGCGATCAGCGAAAAGTGGCACGAGTCAGGTTCGCGATCTGGCTCAGCGGTGCCTGGGCGCGGCGGGCCACCGCCACGACGTCATCGCGGAACTCTTGGGGGTAGGGCTTGGTCACAGGGACATCCTTCCAGTGAGAACGAATCCTCAAAGTTCAGATGTCAACCAAAGTCGGGGCAGTCCCGTGTTCGCCAATGTCACCCTGGGCGGCGGGCGAGGAGGCGCCTTCCCGACGGTGGGCTCAGATGTTTGGATCTACACGGGCGCATGTGTGGTGGGACCCGCGCACGTTGGTGACGGCGCACGCATTGGCGCGGGCGCGTTCGTCGATTCTGATGTGGCGCCGCGCACCACGGCAAGGCCAGGCCAGGGCCGCTAGGACTTCGTTTCGCGGCCGCAGTGGGGCTTCGGCTCGCCCGCTTAGCTTCCGTGAGTGGGTCCGTTGTCCTGCGGCCTTTGCCCACTGTGAGCCAACGCGCCGAGTGCTACGTGCCATCGTGCCGCAACAGTCTCCCAAGAGAACTCTCGCTGTGCGGTGAGAACCGCTGTTTTGCGCAGTGCCCCGTAGTTTGGGTCGTTGCGCAGTTCGATGAGCGCTTTGCTCAGAGTTGGCGCCGAGACCGTGTCGACGACCCGGACCGCACGCCCCCTGCAGCGAGGGCGGCACCGACGAATTGCGTCGCCACCACCGGCACACCTGCGCTGAGCGCCTCTGCGATCGCGATCCCGAAGTTCTCGTCTTCGCTCGGGGCTACTAGCGCATCACTCGCGGCAAAGAGTTCGGATTTCGCCCGCCCGCCGAGTTCCCCTGTGAACACGATGCGGTCCGACAGGCCCAAACCTTGAACTCGTTCTTGGAGTCCCTGAACAAGGCCCGGATCGCCAGAGCCCGCGATGGTGAGCATGGCATCGATACCCATCTCCTTCATCATTGCGACTGCGTCGATCGCGATGTCGATCCGCTTTTTCGCCGCGATCCGAGACATCGAGATCAGGCGCATAGGTTCATGACGGCCGCCGAGCGCAGGCTCCGCGACCGAGCCGCTGCCGATGCCAACCACTGACAAGTGCAGCCTGGGAAAGAGGCCCTCCATATCGTCGCGCTCAATCGCCGATGCGACGAGGAATCTGGAGGCACGGCTGCGTACCCACCGGCCTGCAATTGCGTCGAACAGTGACTTCTTGGCCCGAGACTGAGAATGCTGATACCTCGTGAAGACCCCGTGCGGCACGATCGCGTACGGCACTCTGCGCGCGAAGCACGCGAGAGCCGCGAAAGGCACCCATGCAAGGTAGAAGCCTTCGATGACTACGACATCAGTACGTCCTATCAGGCGCCACAAGTCAAAGGCGTTTGGGCGCCGCTCAGAGGCGTGTGCCGCTGGCCACTCCTGCTCGGCGACAAGCGAGTCGCGGGACGCACCCGTCATCGACACGACGAGCGCGGATATTCCCGGTCGGGCGTTGAGAGCCGAGTTGACCTCGAGTGCGTGACGCGCAGGCCCGCCGTCGGCGCGCGCCAGGGTATTGATCAGTTGGAGAACTCGAAGCGACGCCGATTCTGCGGCCATCAGCCCTGCGCTTCCTGCAAGCGCTTGAGCTCCCTGACCTTCACGCCGATCTGCCAATAGTAGGAGGCGAGGCCGAAGGCATAGTCGAATCCGGCGCGACCGTCGAGGAACCCCGCGCGAGCGATGTACGAGTAGGTGAAGAACACGAGCGGTTTCATCGGCACGCGATCCCAGAACTGGCCCTTCGCCGTGCGCTTGGTCGCGAGGTCCTGGCGCGCGGCCGGGTGCATGCGCAGGTGCGCCTCCCAGTCGGAGTAGTGGTTGTGGCGCGCGAACCAGGTCGTGACGGGGTCGCGGTCGTCATGCACCAGCCGCGTGCGCATCATGCCGATCGGCGCGTCGGTCTGCGGCTGGAAGTGCAGCTCGATCTCCCGGATGCCCGGTGCGTAGAGGTCGTCGACCTCGGGGAAGTAGCTGCGCTCCATGTCGATGAGCGACCGCTTGGTCACGCGGTGCCCGTGCTTGAGGAACGTGCCCTCCCACCGGTACCGGAGGTGCATCTCGTAGGCACCGTACTTGCCGCTCTTGAGCTCGGGGAGGAGTTCGCGCAGTTCCTCGAGCATCTCGGGCGTGGGGTACTCGTCTGCGTCGAGCAGCAGCACCCATCGGTGCTTCGGGTTGCCGTTGAGCAAGCTCCACTGCTTCTTCTTCGGGTACTCGCCGTTCCAGTCGAAGTCGACGACCCGTGCGCCTGCCGCGCGAGCGATGTCCGCGGTTCCGTCCTCGCTGAGCGAGTCGATGACGATCACGTCCTCGAAGCTGGCCAGGTGCGAGAGCGTGTTGCCGATCGTCTCCGCCTCGTTCTTCGCGAAGAGGATGATCGAGATCGGGAGCGTGTCGGTGCCGGCCTTGGCGTCGGTCGTGGGGCTGTGCGACATGGGTGTGTCCTTCAACTGTCCTGGGTGAAACGTGTGCCGGTGCGCCCTTCGGACGACCAGATCGAGCCTGCCGGAACGTATCCGTTCACGACTGTCATGGGGGTGATCAGGGCAGACCGCCCGATCACCGAGCCGCCGAGGATCAGGCAGCGAGAGGTGATCCATGCTCCTTCCGCCACCTCGATCGGACGCGTGATCAGTGCCATGTCGCGACGATGTGCGTGGCTGCCCGTGGTGAGCATCGTCTCCTGCGAGATCACCACGTCGTGGCCGACGCGGATGGGCGCCTGGTTGTGGAACCACACGCCCTCGCCGATCCAGCTGTTGTCGCCGATCTCAAGCTTCCACGGGAATCGCACGCGGGTCCGTGGCCGGAAGATCACGCCGGTGCCTATGGTCGCTCCGAATGCTCGCAGCGCCGCGCACCGGAGACGCGAGCTCGGCTGCCACGCGTTGGTCACCAGCAGCAGTTCGGCGATCGCCCAGAGGTAGACCACCCAAGAGGGGCGATCCCATGCCGCGCCCTCCCCTGGGGCATCGGCCAGGGGTATCACCGGAACAGTCTCGTGGTCGCTCACGCGTCGAGCAGGTCCCGGAAGTACGCGATCGTGGGCTTGAGGCCATCTTCGAGCGGCACGTGAGGCTGCCAGCCTAGGTGGTCCTGCGCGAGGCTGATGTCGGGCTTGCGTTGGCGCGGGTCGTCCTGCGGCAGGGGGCGGTACTCGATGGCCGAGTCCGAGCCCGTGAGCCGGATGACTGCCTCGGCGAGTTCCTTCATGGTGAACTCCACGGGGTTACCTACATTGACCGGACCGGTGAACCCCGGCTTGGTCCCCATGAGCCGGATCATGCCGTCGATGAGGTCGTCAACGTAACAGAAGGACCGGGTCTGGTTGCCATCGCCGTAGATGGTGATCGGCTCGCCCTTGAGCGCCTGGACGATGAAGTTGGACACCACGCGGCCATCGTTCATATCCATCCGCGGACCGTACGTGTTGAAGATCCGGATGACCTTGACGTCGAGTCCATTCTGACGGTGATAGTCGAAGAACAGCGTCTCAGCCGCCCGCTTACCCTCGTCATAGCAGGAGCGCGGCCCGATCGGGTTCACCTTGCCCCAGTATGCCTCGGTCTGAGGGTGGATCTCGGGATCGCCGTAGACCTCCGACGTCGAGGCCTGCAGGATCGGAATGTGGAGGCGCTTGGCAAGCCCAAGCATGTTGATTGCGCCCAGTACCGACGTCTTCGTGGTTTGGACAGGATCGCGCTGATAGTGGATAGGGGAAGCCGGGCACGCGAGGTTGTAGATCCGGTCCACCTCCACGTACAGCGGGAACGTCACGTCATGACGGAGTAGCTCGAACCGCGGATGGTTGAGCATATGTCGCACGTTGCCCCGCGCCCCGGTGAAGAAGTTGTCCACGCAGAGGACCTCATGCCCCGCGTCCAGCAGCCGGTCCACCAGATGTGACCCCAAGAAACCCGCGCCGCCGGTTACGAGTACGCGTTCAGTGGGCATACGAATGCTTCCTCTTTCGGGGCGTCGTTGGGGTTTCAGGGGTCATCATTCCACATCAGTCGCCGGTATGAGCACTGTTCATGATTCCGAAACACCCGTCTCGGCTGAGGTCGCGACTCCGGTCCAATCTGTCTCCCACGTCGGCATGTCTCATCGAGGCATTCGCGGAAATACTTGTCGCGGGGTCCCGCCTTCGTGTGTCGCCTGGGCAATCGCGACGATTCCGTCCGCGAACTGCTCGAAACCGAACCGCTTCGAGTTTGCGAACGCTGCCTCACGGGTTTCGGGCGCGTCAAGCCTGCGAGCGAGCCCTGTCCAGTCGACGAGGTCGAGATCCTCGGCGATGAACATGCCCGCGGTGCCCGCCACCTCCCGGAACACCTCGTCGTCGGTGCAGATCGCGGGCGTGCCCACGGTGTTGGCCTCTACTATCGGCCACCCAAAGCCCTCGTAGCGTGATACCTGCAGCAGAGCTCGGGCCCCGGCGTAGGTGGCGAAGAGCGTTGCGTCGTCTATGTCTCGAAGCGTGGTGATGTACTCCGTCAGGTCGGCGGACTCGCCTAGTTCACGAGCCGTCAAGGCTGGACCCACGACACCGAGTCGAAGGCCCGCGCCCGCTGGTGTGTCCCGGAGCCTCCGCCAGACCTCTACCGCGCGATCCCGTCGCTTGCGCCACCCGCTGCTCGAAACAATCAGAAGATAGGGACCGGCGAGCACCGGTTGGCCCGCATCGTGGGCAACGACGGGCAGGTGCACGGTCGTCGCCGCCGCACCAACCAGGCGGGTGATATCCGTTGCCGTCGCGTGTGACACCGAGTGGATTGCTTCGGCCCTGCCGAGTCCACGCAACACCAGTCTCTGGTAGACGCGTCCCGTCCATCGGGTCCGATGTTCAGGCATTTCGCCCAGGCCCGCGCGGACCGCAATCAGATCATGACACGTGACGATGGTGGCCCGGCGTCGGGGGAAGACAAGTAACCACAATGCATTGCTGTGGTCAGCAAGGTGGACCGACTGCGAACGCCTGACCGCGACCGCGACCGACACGGGAAACACGACCAGGTTCTCCACGTAGGCCGCGAACTTTGCGAGGGCACGATTGCGGACGTGCCGGCTTACCCGTGCACGCGGTGCTCGGCGAACCACCGTCCAACCGCGGCTGTGGTATGCGCGAGCGAGCGTGTCAGCGAACCGGTGCATGCTGTGGCTGGAGGACGGGTGATTCCCGAGGATCAGGACGGAGGGTTGAGTCGGCGTGGGCGACATGACGGCCAGGGTATTGCCTGGGACTGGATCCGGCGAACGACGCACCGCCCGCGATCGAGCCCGGCCACTCGCATGCGAGATCCCTGGTGGTGGCGCGAGGGGAAGGCCGCGTTCCAGCGGCTGCTTACGGCGGGGACGTGATGGCCGTCACTGAGGATCCGACGCAGCTATCCGGGTGGGTCGTTTGAGCCCGAACGCAGCCTGGGCAACTGCCGTCGCGAGGCTCGGGAGCGCAGACGTCGCCATGAGCACGGCAGCGCCGGTTGTGCTGTGAAGGTCCAGCATGGTGAATCCCCACGCGAACCATATGGCGGTGGTCGGCGCCATCATCCACGAGCCCCCAGTCCAGCCTCGAGCGAGGTTCATCCCTGAGATCCCGGCCGCTGTTGCAGCGACGGCGGAGCCGACGCTTACTATCAGGAACTCCCTTGACAGGCCCGTATACTGCGTGCCCAGAAGCGCGAGGAGCGGATCCCGCAGTGCCCATATCAGCCCCAGCATGGCCATAGTTGTGAGTGATATTGCACCGACGACCAACGCGTATCGCCGAACCACCGCGCGGTGCCCGCTGTTCGTTCGCGCCAACGCTGGTGCGAGCACCGACACTGCCACTGTGGAGACGAAGGCGAAGAGCAATCCATAGCGCGAGATCGCCGTGACGCTGGCGAGCGCCGATGTGGCTCCCAGTGCGCCCAGGAGGAGACTTGCTCCCTGGGATTGAGCGACGAGGACAACGTTGAGCGGCAGCAGCCGCCGGAGTGCCCGCCGCATTTCGGTCCTGTCGTCCGCGGAGATTGACCCGGAGCCAAGATCGAATCGCTCTACGACGGTCTTTCGCATCCAGATCCACTGCACGCCTGCGGCCACCGCATTTGCCAAGGTGGGTAGCAGGGCCCCGAGCACGGCTAGCGGCACCAGCAGGGCGCTTCCAGCGAGACGAACCATGGCCGCCGCGAGCCCCGAGATCTGGATTGACCTGAACTGGTAGTCCAGTTGAAGTACCGAGCGCACAAGTGAGCCGTTGAGCGACAGGAATACCGTCGCGATAACGAGTGCGGCAATTGCCGATGCTTCAGCTACCGAGGCCTGATTCCTGAGCAGTAGGGTGACCAGGATCGGCGCGCTCACCACCGACAACGTTGCCGATATCCAGGTCCGGTAACTGCGCGCCAAGCCGTAGATCCCTGAGATTCGCGACGTATCGGGCATGTAGCGGCCCGCGATCGCCACCACCTGGCTGCCGAGCCCGGAGTCGCCGACTACAGTGACTGCTGTCACGACCGCGATGGCAAGGGCGTAGCGTGCGTAGGCATCGATCGTAAGGAGGCGTGCCGCGAGGAGCCCTGCCAACATGCCGAGAGCCTGGATGCCACCCTGCGCAGAGCCGAATCCGAACAGCCGCACCCCCCAGTGGCGAGCCCGACCGCTGACGCTTATCTTCACGTTGTGCTAGGCCCGTCGGTAGAATCGCCCGATTAGCGATGCAAGTCGTTGGGAAGTCCTGAGCCGCCGGATTTCCGATTGTGAAAGACTGCGCAGAGGGCCATCGACGAACGCGAGGAAGTGCTTGCTGGCCAGGCTGGGCGGGCGACCGTTCAGGGCCCGAGCGACAAACCGTCCGTGCCCCGGCTTGAAGGGTCCGATGGCGTGGGACAGGCATTGGCCTCCCGGTGCGAAGTCCATCTCGGCGCTTCGTGCTGTACGCATGGGAATGTCGCTGAGCATGAGCGCCATGTTGAGTGCGTCCTGGTCGGGCGTCGAGAACAGAGACGTGGGCTGCCCAGACTTGATGCCTGCAGTACCGCCAAGGCTCGCGATCGCTCGCGAACACATGTCGGTCCAGAGTTGAAGAAAATACGCGTGGGATCGGGGAACGGACACGAATCCCGCATTAAAGTTCGTGTCCAGAGAGCGCGTTTCGACGAGTCCCGCTGCGTCGAAGTACCCGCGCCAGAGCGACCTCATCGGGGCGTGCGATGGCAACGCCCCGTTGACGTCCTCGATCAGACATATGCCGCCGCTCTCGAGCCAGGGGCTGAAGTCGCTCCACGCGCATTTCACAACAATGTCCGGGTCGATGTACGTGACCACATCGGCGTCCGTAGCGTAGGTGTTCAGTACCTGCGCCATAAACTCCGGCTTGAACAGCGTTAGGTGCTTGGGTGTGTCGACAGCCACAAAACGGATGTGGAGATCGGGACCTAGGTCGAGGCTCCGCGAGCTCGCGTCGTCAAGGTGCCCCTCACCCGCCCACCGCGGCATGTCTCCTCTGACGCCGACGACAAACTCTCCCCGAAACCCCGCCTGGTGAAGTGAGTTTGCCAGCGCAGCCACGCCGTGGTGATAGTCCCCTTCGTACAACGTGCATAGTGCGATTCCCACGCAAGCCTCCACGGCAGTCATTGTTATCCACGACCCTGCTTGTCAGTCTCGGACTGATCCGCGATCCGCGAACGGGCGGCCGGGGACTCGCGAGACGTATGGTCTTGAGGACTTCGCAACTCTATCGGGCGCGCTGCGCTCCGTTGACGTGGGCGCAGCGACGCCCACGTCGTGAATCGATTACTGACGCGCCCCGCTCGACTCACGGGGCGTCGGTTGACCTGACAAGGTTGCCAATCTGGCTGCGGAACAACGCCCAAGTCGACTGCCGTGCAACCGCGACGGCGCCTGCTGAAAGCGCCTCCAGATCGACTGCACCGCGATGCATGGCTTCGATGGCGTCCCGTAAGCCCGACGCTGACCGACTGGGGACCACAATGCCGGCGCCAGCCGCCGCAAGGTCGTCGGTTCCGCTGCCAGGCGTCACGAGCACCGGTAACCCCAGGGAGACAGCTTCGAGCACGGCGAGAGACCGTCCTTCGACAATGCTTGGCATCACGAACGCATCGTGCTCTCGTATCGCTGCCAGGACGGCGGAACGGGGCTGCCGTCCGCGGTAGTCGGCGCGTTCGACGAGGCGCCTCACGCCCGGCACCGACAGGTCCGCGCCGCCGATAATCGTGAGTTCAACGTCGCGGCGCGGGAAGTCTCGCAGCGCCTGTTCAAGGTACGAGAGTCCCTTGAGCGACACTACCCGCCCGACAAAGAGCAACTTCAGCGGATCACTCTTCCGCCGGGGCTGGTGACGTGCACCCATGGCGGGAACTGCACAACCGTAGGGAATCGTATGGACGGGTGCGGGATTGTGCGCACGGCTTGCTGATAGTGCCACCTGCCTGCTTGGCGCGACGATCAGGTCCGCAAGTTCGAGTTCCGCGGTCTGGCCAACAATGTCGCGCCTGAGAACGCGTTGATCGGGCAACGTGGCACGCCACTCAGGATCGGCGTCGTACTCACGTTCGACAAGCTCGAGGTACTCCGCGCTCGCTACGTGCTGCATTTCGAGGATCGTCTGGATTCCCTGACGCTTCGCCGCCTCGAGAGTCCTCACCGACTGCCCCAAGTACCCATAGACCGACGACGGCCGATGCCTCTTGAGTTGCGTTGCGACATGCCGGTCGAGGTCGTCCTGAACTCTGTCGATGCCCAGGTGGCTGCCTCGCCTCGCAAGCCTGGCGATTGGCTCGATGCCACTCTGTTCAGCTACGTTTCTGGCGACCTCCATGTGGAGGCGAGTCTTCAGGCGTCCGCTCGGAGCGTCGAACACGCGCTTCGACGCGATTCGCTCGACGCTCGGCACTGCCTTCGCAATACGCGGAACGTCGTGAAAACCGACCGTAGTCCAGAACCTGCCTAGTAATTGGAGCTCGTTGAGGGACTGTAATACCTGACGGACGTTCTCGTTGCCTGTGGCATGCACAAGGTCGACTTTCACGGGCACATGCTATCCGAGCGGTGCTCGTGCACCGCGCGACCCGCCCGCGACCATGGTGAGGACGCCTTGGGACTCGATCGCTGAAGGCGCGCAATGGGAAGTAAGCCTACGCCAGACCTGACTCTCACAGGTGTTTCGGGTTCTTGAGCGTCGCTCCTGGTAAATGAGTTGGGATGCCTCGATTTGGGGCACTAGCGGGGCGATATTCTTGGCCTGTGAGCCCGTTCATTCGTCGCGTGAAGACCTCGTCGGGGGCGACGGCTGTGCAGATCGTGGAGAAGCGCCGCGGGGTGCGAACGATCCTCAAGCATGTCGGCTCGGCCCACAGCGAGGCCGAGCTTGCGTTGCTGATGGTCGTGGCACAGCAGGAGCTGCACGAGGGCCAAGACACCCTCGACCTGGATCTTGACCCAGCCCCGGTACCGCGAAGCGAAGCCCGGGTGCTGTCCAGCGCTAGCGAGATCTTGTGGAACGTCCTCGTTGACGCCTACCAGGAGCTTGGGTTCGACGCCCTGGCGGATGACGCGTTCCGCGCGCTCGTGCTGGCACGGCTGGTCGAGCCGACGTCGAAGGCCGACACAGTGCGGGTGCTGAACGAGATCGGCGCACCCGCGCCCCACGTGAACACCCTTCACACTGCGCTGCGGCGTGCCAGCGATCGTGACTATCGTGACCGGATCGCTCGCGCCTGCCTGGCGTACTCGCTCAAGAGCACAGGCCCGGCGACATTCGTGATGTACGACGTCACGACCTTGCACTTCGAGAACGACGACGAGGACACCCTGCGACGGGTGGGGATGTCCAAGGAGCATCGCGTCGATCCGCAGGTCCAGGTCGGGCTGCTCGTCGACCAGGCCGGGGTGCCGCTCGAGATGCACCTGTTCGAAGGCAACAAGGCCGAGACGACCACCCTCGTCCCGGTCTTGCGGGCTTTCCAGGAACGTCACGGTATCGACGACATCGTGGTCGTCGCCGACGCCGGCATGCTGTCCGCCGGTAACCTCAACGCCCTCGAGGACGCCGCGCTGTCGTTCATCGTCGGCTCACGCCTGACGAAAGCGCCCTACGACCTGGAAGACCACTTCCACCGGCACGGCAACTACTTCGAAGACGGGCAGATCCTCGAATCCACCCGCGTGATGGGCACCGGGGCCGGCGCTCGTGAACGACGGATCGTCTACCAGTGGTCGTTCAAGCGCAACAAGAGGGACGACCGCAACATCAACCTCATGATCGCCAAGTAGTGCCCCTTAGAGTGGTGTAGCCCTCGGCGGTGGCAAGCCTCCTCGTAAATGAGGAAGCGGCCACCGTGAGGACCTTCGAGTTCACCCTTGCAAAGTTCTCTCGAACGGAACATCACGATGACCGCACCCCACATTGTCGACCCTGCCCGCGTACTGGGCAATCTCCTCACGGACGCATCGCCGGACATGATGCGATCCCTGTTGCAGACCATGATCAACGCGCTGCTCAGCGCCGACGCGGACGCCGTCTGCGGAGCCGAATGGGGCCAACCGTCGGCTGACCGGCAGGCGCAGCGCAACGGCTACCGCCACCGGCCCCTCGACACTCGGGCCGGCACGATCGACGTCGCCGTGCCCAAGCTCCGGTCGGGCACGTATTTCCCCGAGTGGCTGCTCGAGCGGCGCAAGCGCGCCGAGTCGGCGCTGATCACCGTCATCGCTTAACTGTTCCTCGCGGGCGTCAGCACGCGACGCATGGACAAGCTGGTGAAGACCCTCGGGATCGATGGGCTGTCGAAGTCGCAGGTGTCACGCATGGCCCAAGATCTCGACGAACACGTCGCCGCATTCCGCCACCGGCCGTTGTCGGAGTCGGGTCCGTTCACGTTCGTCGCCGCCGACGCGCTCACGATGAAGGTCCGTGAGGGCGGCCGCGTCATCAACGCCGTGTGCCTGGTCGCCACCGGCGTCAACGGCGACGGCCACCGCGAAGTCCTCGGACTCCAGGTCGCCACATCAGAAACGGGCGCGGCGTGGAACACCTTCTTCGCCGACCTCGTCGCCCGCGGACTGGCCGGCGTCCGCCTCGTCACGTCCGACGCGCACGCTGGACTCGTCGAGGCCATCGCGGCGAACCTGCCCGGAGCGGTGTGGCAGCGCTGCCGCACCCACTACGCGGCGAACCTGATGGCGGTCACGCCCAAGCACGCGTGGCCGGCCGTGAAGTCCATGCTGCACTCCGTGTACGACCAGCCCGACGCGGCATCCGTGCACGCCCAGTTCGACCGCCTGCTGGACTACGTCGAGGACAAACTGGCTCTTCACAAATGAGGCTGTAGGGCCGTCCCGCGGGTGAGTGGTCGGGGGTAGGGGTCGAGGTCCCCCAGGATGGAAGTTCCTACACTCGCCATCTGAAAGACCTCGACTTGTCTCACGCTACCTTTGCCGCGCCCGATCTCACTACCTTCGCGGGACTGGACATGCTCGGCCTGACCGTCACCGGGCAGCGGATCGACGCTCGCCGGGCGGTGCTCGAGTGCCGCGTCATCGATCCTGACGACTGCTGTCACGAGTGCGGTGATCGTGCTCGCTCGCTGGGCACGCAGTCCCGCTATCTCGCCCATGAGCCGTTCGGGTGCCGCCCTACCACTTTGCTGGTGCGGGTGCGCCGCTATCAGTGCGAGCCGTGCAACCGGTACTGGGCTGACGACCTGCGCGCCGCAGCCGAGCCACGCGCGAAGGTCTCCCGGGGCGGGCTCGCGTGGGCGCTCAAGGCGCTCGTCGTGGACCATCTCAGCGTGTCCCGCATCGCTGCGGGCCTGGGTGTCGCGTGGAACACCGCGAACGACGCAGTCCTGAGCGAGGGCCACCGCCAGCTGATCAACGACCCGACCCGTTTCCACGGCGTCGCGGTCATCGGTGTCGACGAGCACGTGTGGCGACACACCAGGCGCGGCGACAACTACGTCACCGTCATCATCGACCTCACCCCGGTACGCGACAAGACCGGACCAGCACGCCTGCTTGTTGCGCCCCGGGTTTCGTGGAGGCCCGGTTAGTTGGAACCGGCCCCGACGGGGACGGGTGCTTCAGAGTAGTGGTCGGATCGGACGGTGGCCCAGTGGAGGGCCTCGAGCTCGACGGGTGAGACCATCCCGATTTCGCCATGGAGGCGTCGGTGGTTGAACCAGTCGACGTACTCGGCGGTGGCGATCTCGACGTCCGTGACGGACTTCCAACCGCCCTTGGGACGCATCACGGGGTTGCGGATGCACTCGGCTTTGAACAGCGAGTTCAACGCCTCGGCCATGGCATTGTCGTAACTATCACCCCTGCTACCAACCGATGCGACAGCCTCAGCTTCCGCCAGGCGCTCGCTGTAGCGAATCGCTCGATATTGAACTCCTCGGTCGCTGTGATGGATCAAACCGGACACGTCCTGACCGGCCCGCTGGCGCGTCCATAGGCCCATCTCAAGAGCGTCGAGGGCCAGGTCGGTACGTAGTGACGTCGACACTTGCCAGCCCACGATCATCCTGCTGAAGACGTCCAGGACGAACGCGACGTACGTCCAGCCGGCGTGGGTGCGCACGTACGTCAGGTCCGCGACCCACAGCTGGTTCGGCCCGTCAGCCGTGAACTGGCGCTCGACGAGATCGGCAGGCCGATCGGTCTCAGCGCCGTCGCCGAACGTGGTCTTGCGCGACTTCTCGCGCGTGATCCCTCGAAGCCCGTCGGCACGCATGAGACGTTCGACCGTGCACCGCGCGACCGCTATGCCCTCCCGGTTGAGCTCGGCATGGATCTTGCGCGCGCCGTACACGCCGAGGTTCGCCTTGTGGGCGTGGCGGATGTCGACGATCAGCTCCGCGTCGCGCACGGCACGCGCCGACGGGGGCCGGATCTTCGCTGCGTAGTAGCCGCTCGGGGCGATCTGCACGCCGGCCTCAGACAGGACCGTGCAGATCGGCTCGACCCCGACCTCGCGCCCATCGACCACGTCGTGGCGATGGGCGTCGACGTAGGCGACTACCTGCTGGTGGGGCGGTCGAGCTCCGCCGCGAAGAAAGCCGCCGAGGTCTTCAAGATGTGGTTCGCGCGCCGCAGCTCACGGACTTCTTGCTCGAGGCTGGCGATGCGCTCCGCCTCGGAGGTCGTGGTGCCCGGCCGGACGCCGCCGTCGATCTCCACTTGGCGGACCCAGCCTCGCAACGTCTCCCGGTGCATGCCGAGCTGATCGGCCACACGCGCGATCGCGCCCATCTTCGTCGCCGGGTCCTGACGAAGCTCGACGGCCATCCTCGTGGCCCGCTCACGCAGCTCGGCGGGGTACTTCCTCGGTGCTGACATGACTCTCATCCTCCATGGCTTGAGAGCCTCCACCGAACCCGGGGCGCAACAACTCTTCGGCTGCGGCGGTCTTGAAGCCCGCGAAGCCGTCCATCGCGATCGTTTCGATTCCGTCGGCCCAAGCCTTGGACCGTTCCGATAGCCATGTTTTGAACACGGCCTTGGACCTGCCAGGGATCATGTCGAGCAGGCGGGCCGGGCCGACCCTGTCACGCACCGGGGTGAGGTCGATGATGACGGTGACGTACTCGTCGCCGAAACGGGTGTGCCGCCACACATGCTCGTCGACTCCGATCACGGCGATGCCGTCGAAGCGGGTCGGGTCGTTGATCAGCTGGCGGTGGCCTTCGGTCAGGACCGCGTCGTTCGCGGTGTTCCACGCGACCCCGAGCCCCGCCGCGATCCGCGACACGCTGAGGTGGTCCACGACGAGTGCGCGTAGTGCCCACGCGAGTCCACCCCGCGAGATCTTCGCCCGTGGATCAGCCACGGTGCGCAGGTCGTCGAGCCAGAACCGATCACACGGCTCGCACCGGTATCGGCGCACCCGGACCAGCAGCGTCGTGGGCCGGCACCCGAAGGGCTCGTGAGCGAGGAAGCGCGACTGCGTACCCAGCGAGCGAGCACGATCACCGCACCCGTGGCAGACATCGTCGATCACAGCGACGCGGCACTCGAGCACCGCCCGATCGGCGTCGATGCGCTGGCCCGTGACCGTCAGGCCCAGGTCGTCGAGGTTGCAGAAGGTCGTGAGATCGGGCGCGCCGAAGGTAGCGTGAGACAAGTCGAGGTCTTCCGGACGGTGAGCTTAGGAACTTCCATCCTGGAGGACCTCGACCCCTACCCCCGACCGTTCACCATCGAGTGGCCGCTACAGCCTCAATTGTGAAGAGCCGTCAACCCCACCAAGCGCTACCTCGGACTCGAAGTCCTCGCCCGCTGCCGCCTCACCGCCGTGCCCAACACCGGCATCGAGGAGGTGACCGAAACCCTCGCACTCACCGCCTGACGAAGGAACCCGCTACACCACTCCACGGGACTTGACCGATCGCCAAGGCCGAGAAGATCGCCGCCGGCGCTATGCCGCTACGCAAGGCACGGTTCTTGAAGGTGTCCGGGGCGCGCAAGGAGCTCGACCAAGCCACCATCGACCGCGCGCGCCAACTCGCCGGCATCAAGGGCTACGTCACCAACCTCCCGCCAGAGATCATGCCTGGCAGCGCCGTCATCGGCGCCTACCACGACCTGTGGAAGGTCGAGCAGTCGTTCAGGATGACGAAGTCCGACCTGAAGGCCCGGCCGGTGTTCCATCGCCAAAGAGACGCGATCGAGGCACACCTGACCGTTGTCTTCGCCGCCCTCGCAATCACGAGGCACCTCACCACGGCGACCGGGGTGTCGATCAAGAAGCTCGTGCGCACCCTGCAGCCCCTGCGGTCCGTGCGGATCGGAGTCGGCCCCCACGAACTCACCGCAGAACCACAGATCGACGCCGACGCCCGTGCCATCCTCGACTGCCTACCCGCGATCACCGTGGGGCACTAGACCTGTGAGAGTCAGGAGGTCGACTTTCACGGGCACATGCTATCCGAGCGGTGCTCGTGCACCGCGCGACCCGCCCGCGACCATGGTGAGGACGCCTTGGGACTCGATCGCTGAAGGCGCGCAATGGGAAGTAAGCCTACGCCAGAGGCTCTCCTCCTCATCCATTGCCAGGCCCAAGTTGGAAATAGCGCTCAATGGTGCTGGCAATGCGGTTGTGACCTTCTTGGTTCGGGTGGAAGTGGTCCGCGAAGAAGTCAGACCACCGGGACAGTTCTCCAGCAAGCGGCACCCATGTCGCGCCCAGATCCGATGCCGCGCTTTGGGCCACTACCCCGTACTCCTGGAGTTCGCGAGGCGAACCCGGAAAGAAGCGTTCGTCCAGGTCCGGAGCCCCAAGCACAATGACCCGCGCGCCGCGCCTGTGTAGTTCTGCGATCGTCGCACGAAGCGCCCTATCGAAACTCGCGACGGGGACAAACTGGGTCGTGGCTCCCATTCTGATCGCCACATTCTTGACGCGCCATCTCACGCCCGATTCGATCCTCTCAAGGACCCGTCGACGCCATCGCGTGGAGAAGTACGGCCGTGGATCCATCCAACCCGGGCGACGCCATCGCTTTGGGAGAAGGCGTAACGAGGCTTCCGAGGGTCGCACGATCGCCTCAGTGATCCCATGCGCGATGATGGTGACTTGCGGGGCTGAGTTAGCGGGAAGCCGATCCAGCGCTCCGGTCACCATGCCCGCAGTTACGCTCCAATCCTCCAGTTCAAGACCCCATCTGTTCGCGAGCGTGACCGCATACCGGCCTTCGGCGACCCCGAGGCCATTCGCGATCGAGTCGCCGAAGACCGCTAGCGTTCCTCTGTCCGCTGCCATGTCCAGAACCATAGCGGGCAGGGTGGGCGCGGGCGCCCCGCGCCCACCATCTGGTGACCTCTTGCGGTCTGCTCCGGTGAGGGTGCCAACTCCACGCGACACATTACGCCTACCCTGCACAATCAGGTGTCGAGGGCCGGTCCAGCCCCGACCTGGACCGGCGGGAGACACGCTTCGACGGCCTCGACCGTAGACGCCCGCGACGGCATGAGGTCGCGGTTCGCCAAGGCCGCCGTGCGAAGCGCGTCACGCTGCGGGTCGCTTGCCGCCAATCGCGCCGCAGTCTCAGCCAGCAAGTCATTAGTAGACAACTCAAATAGACCCATTTTCGCGAGATCCACTAGGAATCTGTCAGTATTCGCACCCCGGTTGGTGACCGTAGGTACCCCGTGGTCAACCAGCGCTGCGAACGATCCGCGTCGGGCGCTGACACCGTCGATGAACGGCGCAAGGGCGAGGTCGAATGTCGAGAGCAGTCGGGAGACATCAGCGGGCGAAGGTCGTTCAAATGTGACAAGTCGACCGCGGACCTCGGGGCGCAGGCGATCCGCCATCGCCACGTCTTTCCCGACGTACGCCAGCGTGATCGGACGGATTTCCGAGATCGCTCGCAGCATCGGTACCAGTTGCAGCAGACGGGGTTCCGTGATGTGGCCGAAGGTGCCGACCACGAATGCGTCCTGGTCGATGCCCCAGCGCAGTCGTTCGGATGCCGGGTCTGTTGCCACGCGGACAATGTTCGATGGGACCGGGACCACAGAAGACGCACGGTTGAGCTTCCCCAACCGGCTTAGACCGCCATCGCATGAGTGGAACACCTGGGAGGCATTCCGCACCAGTCCTCGCGCCTGAGGACGTTGATAAGTCCACATTGCGGCGGTACCTGCTCTGGTTGGCATGGTGTAGGTCTCGTGCATAAACACGAGGACTCGTGTTCGAGGCATCGTCCTTCGCGCCCAGCGCACGACCCTCGGCAAATCGGGATTGAAGCCACGAGGGCCGTAACTGAATTGCTCGAACTGAATCACGAGGAGGTCTGGGTGCTGGGTAGAAAGGTAGCGACGTAGGCCTCCGAGGTCTCGAAGCGGTCGAGCCCCCATACGTCAGCGTACTCAGCGTTGGGGATGTCCCCACCCTTTCCGCGGCCGAGTACGGTCACGTCATGCCGGACGCCAAGTCCCTCCGCGAGCCAGCGCGTGTGATCGCCGATGCCGTCCTGGGGTAGGTGAGCTCCGGGGAACACGATGTCGATCCTCGCCATGGGCGTTTTGGGTCCTTTCCCGGATTGGTCGTTCTGGCGCTTGGTGTGCCGTTTGCGATGGGCTCAGGCGCGATGCCGAACTCGGAAACTGCTCCGGGTGCTCCCTGCGCGTCTTGGTGTCGTCGCAATGCGACGCTGATGAGGAGGACTCGCCCCGTCAGCGTCCGGGTCCGCGGGCCGGGTCATCCAGAGCGCGACCGCCATGATGCCGAGAGCCCCTTGAGTCGTCGGCTGTTGGGTTATTCCGCCATAGAGCACGACGGTGGTGACCGCAGCAACGGTCAACAGATGCGTTGCGCTCGCGCGGCGAAGCGAGCCGATGAGGTAGACGACACCAATGAGGCCCGCGATCAGGGAAGCGATCGCGAGTGCATATCCGACAATGCCAAGTTCGAAGACCCAGCGGAACTTCTCCTCTTCCTGCCAGTCCTGTCCAGCGAGCGCGAAGCCCCCACTGCTATGCGAACCTGCGCCGTGGCCGAGCACCGGGAAGTCCGTGGCGAGGAAGCCGAAGATGCCGTTCCCCACGCGCCCGGAGGGAGACTCGACGTTGGCAGCATTCTCCACTCGTGCACCAAATGACTCGATGACTTGCGGCAACGTTTGCGCGACAACGTACGCGGCGGTCACCGCGGCTCCTGTGATGGCCAACAAGCCCGTCCAAGAGTGCCATGTCAAGCGTGCGGCAAGAACGGCCACAGCCGCCGCGCCCACGATCGCAGCGCCTACGAGTGCGCCGCGCGATCCTCCCACTGCTGCAATTACGACACACGACAACGCTGCTGCCGCGTGGACGGCTCGGAATCGAGCGCTATCCAGGACTCCGCCGAGGGATAGCGCCAGTCCAACTGGAAGGAACGACGCGAGGCCAGAGACCGCAGCGAACGTGCCCGTAGCGCGAACCACGCCACCGGGGTTCACGAAGTGCGCGTCGATTCCGCTGATCTCGAGGTTGATGCCTGCGGAGGGAGCACTGCGAACCTGGACGATCACGATTGCCACGTTGACCAGAACGAGGAGACTTAGGGCCACGCGAACCGGCTCGAGCGCCCTCGAATCGGCGTAAGTCAAGGCGAACGCGACCACGAGCAGCGGAACCAAGTAGGAGCGCATGCCGAGCGCCGTAACGTGGAGAGTCGTGTTGCCGATGATCACATTTAGCAGGCCATGGACGGCAAGGAAGGCGGTGGCGATCCATACGATGGGCCATACGCGGTTCTCCCGGCGCGGTGCTCCGAGCACGTAGAACAGGGCGAGGACTCCGACCAGAAGCGCGTCTCGCGCCACGGCTCCCATCTGGTCCATGCCAGGGACCCACTTGCGCAGGGCACCTTCGAGGCCCCAGATGACGGCGACCAGAACCAGGAAGCGATTGGCTCTCGAGGTGATGTTCTGCTGGCGACTAGCTGTCAAGGCTTCGCGAGGCGAACCGCCGCGCCGACCCACGCGCATTGTGCGGGCCGCCGATAGGGAATGGATGGTCGCCCCCTCGCCTGTGCGTCAAGACTTGACATGTCAGTGTATACGTCTAGGGGTTGTGCCCCCACCCGGGCTCGCGTTGCGGCTCGCCGGAAATCGAACATGATTGTGCAGAACGCGCTCACACCGCGGCAAGTCAGGCGCTTCTCGTGCGGCGCGGACGCGGGGTGGTAGCGTCCTTGCGCCTTCGGGCCAAGTACACTGGCGCGAGATCGCCGACTGGACGGGGAACAGTGGAATTCAGAGACACCGTGCAGGTGCTGCGCGCGCACTGGCTGATCGTGGTGCTCCTCACGATTCTGGGCGGCGCGCTCGCCTTCGGTTGGACTCTCACGCAGGACAAGGTCTACGCTTCGACCGGCTCCGCGATCATCACCACCGGAGCCTCGACCTCGCTCGGTGACGCCACGGTGGGTGACAGTTACGCAAAGTCGCGAGTCAAGTCATACCTGGACGTCGCGAAGTCCGGTCGCGTCGCCGAGTACGCCGCGGAGCAGTTGGGGGCCGGCGTCAACACTGGCGGTTTGGCGGGCCGTGTCACCGTTTCTAACCCGAGCGAGACGGCGTTGCTACGAGTCACAGCGACTGGACCGACGCCGAGGATGCACGCGCGCTCGCTGAAGCGTGGATCTACGGCATGACGCAAGTGGTCGCGGAACTCGAGAGCGGCACCGGCACGGGCGCTGAGGACGGCGCGGAGTCCGTGGTCGCGTTGCAGACGCTCGATTCGGCGAACACGCCGGGCGCGCCATTTGCTCCCAATGAAAAGCAGGCGGCTGCGATCGGCCTGCTCGCGGGTTTCGCTATAGGCGTCGCTCTCGCCTTCACTCGCGCCACGCTCGACCGCCGCCTGCGCTCCGCCGAGGACGTCGAGCGAGAGTTCGACATCCCCGTGGTGGGCGCCCTCCCGTTCGACGAGTCGGTTGCCAAGATGGGCCCCGTCCGCGCCACATCGGACTTCGCCATGAAGGAGGCGGTGCGCCAACTCCGCACCAATCTCATGTTCCTGGACGTGGACAACCCGCCACGGGTGATCGTGGTGACGTCCTCGCTTCCCGGCGACGGCAAGTCCACGGTCAGCTACAAGCTGGCCGAGGCGATCGCCGAGTCCGGCACCAACGTGGTCCTGATCGATGCGGACCTCCGTCGCCCCACGCTCGCCACGAACCTGGGCCTGCCCGACGGCGCCGGCCTGACCGACGTGCTGGTCGGCCGTGTTCGCGCTGAGGAGGTTCTCCAGCCGTACGGGCCTACCGACAACCTCTACGTCATGGCCGCCGGCGTGATCCCGCCCAACCCCTCGGAGTTGCTTGGCTCGGGTGCCATGCGGACGCTGCTCTACAGCTTCCCCGAGGACGCGATCGTCCTAGTCGACACACCGCCGTTGATCCCCGTGACCGACGCCGCAATTCTCACCGCCCGCACCGACGGCGCGGTGGTGGTGGCCCGCGCGGGCCGGACCACCATCGACGTGCTCGATAAGGCATTGCAGGCGTTCGACCGGGTCAACGGCCGCGCCCTCGGAGTGATCCTCGACGCGGTCCCACGCAAGGGCGCGCACAAGGACAAGTACGCCTACGCCTACGACTACGAGTACGCCGACCCCAAGGCGCCTCGCCGCGACCGCACGCCCTCCACCCCCAGGCGCAGGCACAGGAGACGAAGCTCCCCACCCAGGGCTGGGATAGCATCGTCCCCCCGGCGCAGCCGAAGCACCGTGCACGGGGCTGATGGAGAGCGGCGCCGACACACATCGAGCGGTGTGGATGCTGCTCGCAGCGGCGGTCGGTCACGCGCTCGGGACGGCGGGAATTGACTGCCTTGTCATCAAGGGTGCCGTCGCGGATCTGCGCGGGCTACGTCCGCCCAAGTGGTCCGCCGATGTTGATGTGC
The DNA here is from genome assembly GCF_030296675.1 of Demequina sediminis. Classification (GTDB taxonomy): domain Bacteria; phylum Actinomycetota; class Actinomycetes; order Actinomycetales; family Demequinaceae; genus Demequina; species Demequina sediminis. Next base: position 2,370,897 of record NZ_AP027736.1, read on the forward strand.
TGGTGCGGGCCGAGCAGGCCACGGCCGCCCGCCAAGCGCTCGCCCGCGCGGGTGGAGTGCGACCACGACCATGGCGGCGACGCAAACGGTGGTGGGTCACGCCGAGACGCTGGTCCATCCCGGATGGCCGATCGCCATTGACCTTCACCACGAGTTCCCCGGTTTCACCAAGGGCGCTGACCGCGCCTTCGACTCCCTGTGGGAGCGCCGCGAGCCGCTCGAGGCAGCGGGCGTGAGCTGTTGGGCCCCCGACAGGTTGGGTGCGCTGGTGGTGGAGTCCCTCAGCTCACTCCGTGCGTCCGTAGGTGCCGGTTCCACGGATGCGGAAGTCGAGCGCATCATCCGCACGGTCGAAGCGCTGCCTGTGGCTGAGCGAGAGTCGCTCGCGCGACTGGCCGGGCAGTCGGGTGCGGCGTACGCTATGGCGCCCGTCCTCGCTACCCGGGGCGGTGCACCGCGGCCCGCGCCTTCCACTTCCGCAGAGCTCGAGTGGGACCTCCGCACCAGCGGCGGCGGCACCCTCGTATCGCAGGCTGTCGCCGCGCTGTATGTCGGACGTGGGGGTCCCGGTTTGGGCTAGCGCTGCGACTTCTCTGGCCCAAGCGCGAGGAGTTGATCGCTGGCTACGCGTACCAGGGGCGTTCGCGATGGGCGGTCGCCACGCTCCGAGGTCGCCGCCTCGCGCGCGGCTTCGCGCAACTGCCCGGCGCGATCCGGCGCACCTGGCGAACTAGCGGTGACGTGCGCGGCTAGGCGCGAGTGCGACCGGTCCTGGCGGGGTGCATCGTCCCGCGTGTCGATGCGCTCGGAACGCTCGCCTACACTGACGAGCGAGCACACCAGTGGCGAAGCGAGGGACAACATTGAGTTCCAGGTATCTGTGACCATGCGCGTCACTCTGCCTGTCGCGTGTGCTCGGCGCGCCGAGCGGTCCTGACATACCCTGGCAGTCCGGGACCGCGTTCCGCGTCCTCATCGTCGACACGGGCAACCAGGGGCGCTCCGCCGTGGGCGAGCGCATGCTCCGCCACCACCTGTCCCGCCACGGCATCCCCGCGGACGTGATCCGCGTGACGTCGGCGGGTCTCAACGCCGACGACGGCCAGCGCATGGACCCCACGGCCGCCGCCCAGATCGAGCGGCTCGGCGGCAACGCCCACGGCTTCCGCACCCGCTCGGTCTCCGAGGCGATGGTCGAGGCCGCCAGCATGGTGTTCTGCGGCACGTGGTGGGAGCGCGACGAGCTCTGCCTGCGCTACCCCCGGGCCCGCGGCCGCGCCTTCACCCTGTCGGAGATCGGCTTCCTCTACGAGGAGGTGGTCGACGCCGCCCCTCTGCCCGATCACCCGCGGCTGCTCGAGGCGCGCCTGCGGACCGCCGATGTGCCCGACGACTTCGACCTGCCCGACTGGGACGACTTCGAGGAGCGGATGCGCGCCGCGTGCGATGCGATCGACCAGGCGACACGGTGGATCGCGGAGATCTGGGCGTCCATGGCGCCCGTGCGGCCCATCGGCACCGCCGGGGAGCGGCGGGAGAGCGCGGCGGAGCCCACGTGCACCGTCGACGCCTTCGGTGTCGCGGTCGGGATCGTGTGCTCCGGCTCCGAGCGCGACGCCCTGGCCACGGCGGGTCACCGTGCGTGGGGACGGTGCCTGGTCGAGGACCGTGACCCCGAGACCACCGTGTCCGTGGTGGTCGACGCGGACGATGCGGTGCTGGCCCGAGCGCGCCTGTCCGGAGCGCTCGCCTACCCGGACGTCGACACGGCACTGCACTTCCTCAGCTCCGCCGTCACCGTCCGCGCGATCGAGGCGCGCGTGGGGACACTGATCATGCTCCACGCCGCCGGACTCGCGGGACCGGACGGCTCCGTCGTGGGGTTCGTCGCGCCGTCGGGCACCGGCAAGACCACTCTGTCGCGGACGTTGGGCGCTCACTACGGCTACGTCACGGACGAGACCCTTGCGATCTCGCCCGGCGACCTGACGGTGTTGCCGTATCCCAAGCCGCTGTCCGTGATCGACTCGCTGACCCACATCAAGGAGCAGTGGGGCGCGGACTCGCTCGATCTGGCAGTCTTGCCCGACGTGCCGCTGCGCTTGCGCCGGTTGGTGATCCTCGATCGCCGAGAGGACGGGCCCGAGGAGCCGGCGATCACGCCGATCGATCATCTGGAGGGGATCGCGATCCTGGCCGAGCAGATGTCGTACCTGTCGAAGACGCCCGGCAGGCTTCACGCGCTGTCCGACCTTGTCGACGCTGTCGGCGGGCTGTCGCGTCTCACCTACCGCGATGTCCGCACGGTGCTACCCATGGTGCCGGGGCTTCTCGGGGGCGGCGAATGATTCCGGACGATGCGGTCGTGAGCGCCGCCTGGGACGACCTGCTCGAGCGCGATGGACAGGTGCTGGTGCTCGTGGGCAACGACGTCACGTTGCTCTCGCCGTTGGCGTCGGAGGCGGCGCTGTACTGCACCGGTGACGGTGTCACCGTTGCCGCGCTGACCTCGTACCTCGAGGGAGTGTTCGGTGCGCCACCCTCCGGCGATCCCGGTGCGGCCGTGCGCGAGGTGCTCGCTGCACTTCAGGAACGCGCCGTCTTGTCGATAACACGGTAGGGCGTTTTTCGCCGCGTGGCGCTTGTCACACGTATCGCAGGTCCTTTACCCTTGGGGCTGTGCATCGGCCGCTGAGGGGCAGCCGCCAATACGACGGAGGAACCACATGACCGAGCAGACTGCGGTCAAGTCCCGTGGAGTGGTGTAGCGGGTTCCTTCGTCAGGCGGTGAGTGCGAGGGTTTCGGTCACCTCCTCGATGCCGGTGTTGGGCACGGCGGTGAGGCGGCAGCGGGCGAGGACTTCGAGTCCGAGGTAGCGCTTGGTCTCGACCCACTCGTCGGTCTGCTCGGCCAGGACTGCGCCGACGAGCCGGATGATGGCGTCCCTGTTGGGGAAGATCCCAACGGCGTCGGTACGACGACGGATCTCCTTGTTCAAGCGCTCGGCGGGGTTGTTGGACCAGATCTGGGTCCACACGTCCTTAGGTGAAGTGGTGAACGCGAGGAGGTCGTCGCGGGCTGCCTCGAGGTGGGCGAACACGGCGGGGAGTTTGTCCTCGACGTAGTCCAGCAGGCGGTCGAACTGGGCGTGCACGGATGCCGCGTCGGGCTGGTCGTACACGGAGTGCAGCATGGACTTCACGGCCGGCCACGCGTGCTTGGGCGTGACCGCCATCAGGTTCGCCGCGTAGTGGGTGCGGCAGCGCTGCCACACCGCTCCGGGCAGGTTCGCCGCGATGGCCTCGACGAGTCCAGCGTGCGCGTCGGACGTGACGAGGCGGACGCCGGCCAGTCCGCGGGCGACGAGGTCGGCGAAGAAGGTGTTCCACGCCGCGCCCGTTTCTGATGTGGCGACCTGGAGTCCGAGGACTTCGCGGTGGCCGTCGCCGTTGACGCCGGTGGCGACCAGGCACACGGCGTTGATGACGCGGCCGCCCTCACGGACCTTCATCGTGAGCGCGTCGGCGGCGACGAACGTGAACGGACCCGACTCCGACAACGGCCGGTGGCGGAATGCGGCGACGTGTTCGTCGAGATCTTGGGCCATGCGTGACACCTGCGACTTCGACAGCCCATCGATTCCGAGGGTCTTCACCAGCTTGTCCATGCGTCGCGTGCTGACGCCGGCGAGGTAGCAGTCCGCGATGACGGTGATCAGCGCGGACTCGGCGCGCTTGCGCCGCTCGAGCAGCCACTCGGGGAAATACGTGCCCGACCGGAGCTTGGGCACGGCGACGTCGATCGTGCCGGCCCGAGTGTCGAGGGGCCGGTGGCGGTAGCCGTTGCGCTGCGCCTGCCGGTCAGCCGACGGTTGGCCCCATTCGGCTCCGCAGACGGCGTCCGCGTCGGCGCTGAGCAGCGCGTTGATCATGGTCTGCAACAGGGATCGCATCATGTCCGGCGATGCGTCCGTGAGGAGATTGCCCAGTACGCGGGCAGGGTCGACAATGTGGGGTGCGGTCATCGTGATGTTCCGTTCGAGAGAACTTTGCAAGGGTGAACTCGAAGGTCCTCACGGTGGCCGCTTCCTCATTTACGAGGAGGCTTGCCACCGCCGAGGGCTACACCACTCTAAGGGGCACTACTCAGACTGCCGGAGTCTCGCGACGCAGGATCATCCAGGGAGCCGCGTGGGCGACGCCTGCCATTGTGCTGGCGACCGCGGTGCCCGCGGCCGCGAACGGCTCTGACAACATCGCCCCGACGCTCGTGGTCACGCTTGGCGGCACGGGCACGCATACTCGTGACGTCACCGGCATCCAGCGTGTGAACAACGACAGCTCCTACAACATCACTCAGATCGTTGCGACGTTCGTTGTCCACCTCGCATCCAACGGCTTCGGTAAGTACCGGCAGCTCACTCTTGGAACCAGCGGTGACAGCCACGTGACCTACGCTGGCACTGGCTGGTCCGACCCGATCATCACGCCTTCAGGCTCTACCGCTACCGTCGTGTTCACTCGAGCGGTTGCTCTCGCGAACGCGGACACCGTGCCCTCGTTGACCGTCTCGCTTGGTGGCGCGCACCCGGCAACTTTCCCGGCGAACGCCGTTTCGGTGTCGGCCTCCTACTCGGGAGGTTCTGCAAACGTGACCGCGCTCACGCCCTGACGCGGTCCCTCGCAGTCGAACCATGCGGGCCGTCCCGCACTCACTTGGGCGGCATGGTTTAGCCCTCGGCCCGTGAGGTCCAACCGCTATCTCGCGCTGTGCGGTAGCCGGGAAGCGTGTTGCTGTTCGTTTCGGTGAGGAAACACCGGTGCTCCTCGCAAGGTGGCTGAAGCGGCCGCTGCATTGTCGGGCAGGGCCGGACGAATGTGGTGTAAAAGTCCCGTGAACTTTCACTGCCACCTATGGTGCTTGTCCGTTTTGCCCCTTTACTATCCCCCTACAGCGATGAGGGGCCTTGGGGGGATTCACATGGGCTATCGACACGTTCGGCAACGCAGGTCCATCGACAAGCCTTGGCTTGCACGCGACCATGGAGGCGCTCCTGGGTGGGCGATCATCATCGTAGGAATGGTGGTCGTGACGGTCGTGGTGCTTGCGCTTGTGCCACAGGCCGCTTGAGGGTCAACCCATACGTGCGAATCGCCCCTGATGTTCCCCAGTGAGACTTTGCGCACTTGCACTTTCGCGCGAGCCGCGTGACGCGGTAATTTGCGTCTGTCAGGCTCGACGGCGGCCGCGGTGCCTGAGGGGGCGCCCGGCTTGACTACGGGAGAGGGCCCGGTGGACGCACATCTGACTCAGGGCCAGGCGCGCCGAATGGCGGCCGCTACGCCGACCACTTTTCTCGAAGCCACGCTCGCCGGCGGCGCCTCGCACGGGACCCCGGTCGCGCCCGCGCCGATCGGCCAGCTGCACCTTTCCGACCTCGCCGCGATGGAGGCCGCGGGCGACGGTTCCGCCGCGCTGTTCCTGCGCGCGAGCGTGGTCTTCGAATCTGCCGACGGCCCCCGATCCGCCGTGCGACGCTCACCGTCGACGCCCCGGGCGTGTGGTTCGAGGCCGATCCCGCATGGCACCTGCTCGACCGCGGAGCCGAGGAGGGTTGGACACTCATGGTCGACGCCGGCAGCGGCCGCGCGACCTTCACCTACGAGGGCGCTCTCGGGCACTGCGGCAGCGCCGGCATCACGGCGCGGCTCGGACTCGAGCCGGGCACGCGGATAGCGGGCACGGAGATCATCCTTGCTGCGATGATCCACGGGGCCGTGACTGAGCATGCCGCATCGGTCCGACGGGTCGTCGTGGCCTAGGCGGGGAGTCGCGCGCCGCGCGCCCCATTCCAGACATATGGCGCACTTGTGTTCAGTAACTTGAAATCGGCGCCGAGGCCTCATAGCCTGTGTGCGCCAAGCGACTGACACGCGGAGCCAATACTGGGGGTCCTGACCGGGACTGACATCGCCGACGCGCGAATCTCTCGACGACGTATCGTCCGGGGTGCCGCCTGGGCTACGCCCGCGATCCTGATCGCTACATCCTCGTCATCCGTCGCCGCATCGCCGGGCACCAAGCCCACCGTTTCCTTCTCTGACTAGAGCGCCGAGTCGACGGTCGAAGACGGTACGAACCGCGGGCTTGTCGACGTGAGCCTTGCCGTCAACGTGGCGGACCCCATGGGAGGGGCCGGTGGCGCATACCTGGCGTCGCCAATCACGGTGACTGTGGTGACCTGGCCGAAGACCACGCGTAACGCAAATGTCAGCGGGTTCGATACCACCTTGTGGAGCTACTCGAATGGCGTCTTCACATACCTCGGGGGCAACCTGGTCGCGGGCACTTCGCCGGCGTCCGCGACGCTCGCGTTCCGTCGCACATGGGGCAGCAGCGACGACCTTGTCAGCGAGGACCTCGTGTTCGCGCTTAGCGGCAACTCCGGGGTGGCCCTGTGAACGCCACGATCTCGGTCACCGTCACCGCGGCGTAGCTACGGGACTTCATGATCCGCTGACCGCTGCGGCGCGTATCAGGCAGGATGAACCCATGACCGCGCCGTCCCCGCTCACCCGCCACGAGGGCCTCGCTGAGGTCACCTCGGACACCCGCGCCACGGTGCTCAACCTCCCTCGCCTCGAGGAGCAACAGGTGCCCTGCATCTTCGAAGGCACCGCCTTCGAGATCTGGATCCGGATCGACGGCACGCGCACCGAGCAGGAGATCGTGATCGAGCTCGCCGAGGGCTACGAGGCGCCGGCTGACGAGATCGCCCCCGAGGTGCACGACTTCGTCGCCCAGCTGATTCAGTTGGGGCCCGTGCCGACCGGAGTGTGACGGGGCCGCCGGTCGATGTCGTTCAAGGCCGGTCGAAGCGGCATGGGCGCCCGTCACGCCGACGAAATGCGCGGGTGCTAGCATGCCGCGTCGACACAGCTTGGGAGGAGATGCGTGACAGCCACCGCCACCGAGGAGCGTGCCGGACTTGGGTCGCGGAGCCGCGCACCCCACTATCTCGCTCACATCGATGGGCTCCGGGCAGTCGCCGTCCTTGCGGTCATCCTCGGGCACGCGGGCTTCGGTCTGTTCGGCGGCGGGTGGGTCGGGGTCGATGTCTTCTTTGTGATCTCGGGTTACCTGATCACAGGGATCCTGCGTCGCGAGCATCGCGAGGGCACCTTCTCCTTCCGCAAGTTCTACCTCCGCCGTGTGCGACGGATTCTTCCAGCGCTGACTGTCGTGGTCGCCGCATCCTTCCCGTTCGCGTGGATGCTGATGTTCCCGGACTTCATCCAGAACTTCGGGCAGAGCGCAGTGGCGACCATGTTCGGCGCGAACAACATCCTTCTTGCGATGACGAGCGGCTACTGGGAGCTTGAGAGCGCCTTCAAGCCCCTGCTTCACACGTGGAGCCTCGGCGTCGAAGAGCAGTTCTACCTGGTGTACCCGCTGATCCTGGCGATCGTGCTGTGGGCAGTGCGGCGTCGTACGGGTGCCGTGGTGGCTGTGCTTGCTGCCTTGGCGGTCGGGAGCCTGGTGCTCGCGGTCGCGGGAGTGAGGTCGGACCCGGACATGGCGTTCTACCTGCCCCAGTACCGTGCGTGGGAACTGCTCGCCGGTGCGTTGGCGACGTTCGTTCGGCCCTCGGGCAGGCGTATCGAGCGGGTGCTCCCCACCCTGGGTCTCGCCGCGGTTCTAGGTGCGATCCTGGTCTTCGATCAGAGCGTGCTGTCGCCCGGCATGTGGCTGCTCGTGCCCGTGCTGGGCGCCGCGGCGATCCTGGTGTGGGGAGGTTCCGATTCGGTGGTGCGTCCGGCGCTCTCGTGGAAGCCGATGGTGGTCATAGGTCTCATCAGCTACTCGGCGTACCTGATCCATCAGCCTGTCTTCGCCTTCATCCGGGTGGCGTCGGTGTCGGAACCCAGCCCGTGGTTGCTGGGGTTGCTCGTTCTCCCGATCCTCGCGTTGAGCTGGCTGTCCTGGCGCTTCATCGAGACCCCGTTCAGGGACCCGAAGCGGGTGAGCGGGCGGCTCCTCGCGATTGCATTGGTGCCAGCTGCGGCGGGGATCATCGCGCTCGGGCTGGCATGGCACGTGAATCAGGGATACCCCGAGCGTGCGTTCCCCAACATCGAAGCCGGCGGCGACGTCTACATCAGCTACAACGAGAGCATCCGCGACGTTGCGGTGGGATCGGCCGGAGCACCCCGGATCCCGACGTACTGGTGATCGGGAACAGCTTCGGTCGTGATGCGGCCAACGTGCTGCTCGAGGCCAATCCTGGACTCGAGGGCCGCATCGCCTACGCCGAAACGCTGGATGTCGCTCTGCTTCAAGCTTCCGTCACGCCCGACACCGTGGTGGTGCTGGCGGTCCAAGGCGGCACCGTCGATGGGGTTCTCGGGCAGGTCGACGTGCTGCAGAGCCTCGATCCCGCGGAGGTCTACGTGTTCGGCACCAAGAACTTCGGGTGGAACCTCAACGCGTTCGCTCGAGTGCCCATGGACGAGCGGCCCACCGCCCGCACGGAGGTGCTCGATGGCACCGTCGAGCTCAACGACGCCTTGGCGCCGGTAGTGCCCAACTATGTCGACGTGATCCGCTTGCTCGGGGGTGATGGGGTCACCGTCCCGGTGTTCGATGGCGCCGGGAATCCGCTCTCGCCCGACCGGGTCCACCTGACGAAGTACGGGGCGCAGCTCATCGCGGAGCGACTCGTCGATTCCGAGTCGCCGCTCGCCGATCTTGGCTAGCTATCCGGCAGGATGAACCCATGACCGCGCCGTCCCCGCTCACCCGCCACGAGGGCCTCGCGGAGGTCACCTCTGAGGACCGCGCGACGGTCCTGAACCTGCCGCGGCTCGAGGAGCAGCAGGTGCCCTACGTGTTCGAGGGCACCGCCTTCGAGATCTGGGTGCGGATCGACGGGACGCTGACCGAGTCCGAGATCGTGGCCGAGCTGGCCGAGGGCTACGGCGCCCCGGTCGAGGAGGTGGCCGCACAGGTGCGGGAGTTCGTCGCGGAGCTGACCGAGCTGGGGCTGGTGCTCGGCGAGGCGTGACGTCCGTCCCGGCCACTGCCGGACGGAACGGGCGCATCGTCCTTTTTCCGCCGCATCGTCCCTGATGCCCCCCGTGTTGACTTTCGCACTCGTGGTTGGGCTGTCAGCGATTGCATCGTTAGCCTGACTCGTGCCACTTTTCGCTGATCGCCGGTTCCCGTGAGTATTCAGCCTGGTAGTTGAGTTTCGAGCGTCGTGATTGACACACCCCGGTGCGCGGTACGGTCGGGGATGTGGTGTTCGTGCGGAAGTCCCCGGGCCGGTCGGGGGCGGTGAAGGTCCAGATCGCGGAACGGCGTGCGGGTCGTGACGTGGTGCTCGAGCACGTCGGCACCGCGCACGATGATGCTGAGCTCGCGGCGCTGATGGCGGTCGCGCGCGGCAAGCTCTACCCCGGCCAAGGCGAGCTCACGCTCGACGGCGTCAGCCCCCACCCGGCTGAGGGTCAGCCGGGGGCGGTGGACATCACGTCAAAGTCGAATGCGGTGTTGTGGCAGGTACTTCAGGCCGCGTACACGGATCTGGGCTTCGACATCGTCGACGACGACGCGTTCGCGCAACTCGTGCTGGCGCGTCTGATCGAGCCGACCTCGAAGGCCGACTCGCTGCGCGTCTTGCGTGAACTCGGGATCACTCACGCGTCGCTGCGGACCATGTTCCGCTCCCTGCAACGCGCCCAGGAGCGCGACTACCGCTCCCTCATCGCCGATGCCTGCTTCGCCCACGCCTCATCCGTGGGCGACATCAGCTTGTGCCTGTACGACGTCACGACCTTGTACTTCGAAGCCGAAGACGAAGACGCCCTGCGCAAGGTCGGCTATTCGAAAGAGCGGCGCATCGACCCGCAGATCGTCGTCGGACTGCTGGTTGATAGGAACGGTTTCCCACTCGAGATCGGCTGCTTCGAGGGCAACAAGGCCGAGACCCTCACGCTGGTCCCGATCGTGAACCAGTTCCGTCAGCGTCACTCCCTCGAAGGGTTCGTGGTCGTCGCCGACGCCGGCATGCTGTCAGCGACCAACCTGCGCGAGCTCGACGACGCGGGACTGCATTTCATCGTCGGGTCCCGCACGACCAAGGCACCGGTCGATCTCGAGTCGCACTTCCGGTGGCATGGCGACGCCTTTCACGACGGGCAGGTCATCGACACCACCACACCCCGCCACGGACGCACCAAGGCCGGCGCGTCCGATCCGATGGTCAAGGCCGAACCCATCTGGAAGCCCGAGCATGACAACTCGTGGCGGGCGGTATGGGCGTACTCCGGCAAGCGTGCCGTGCGCGACAACCGCACCCTGACCTTGCAGGAAGAACGCGCCCGGGACGTCGTCGCCGGCGACAAGGCCGCCCGCATGCCACGCTTCGTGAAGACCGTGAGCGGCTCCCGCAAGATCGACGAGGCGTCGCTGGCGCGGGCGCGACGCTTGGTGGGGCTGAAGGGCTACGTCACGAACATCCCCGCGAGCGTGATGCCCGCGGCCGAGGTCATGTCCAGCTATCACGACCTATGGCACGTCGAGCAGTCATTCCGAATGTCGAAAACGGACCTGAAGGCGCGGCCCATGTTCCACCACACGCGCGACGCGATTCGCAAGCGCACCTCACGATCGTGTTCGCAGCCCTCGCGATCAGCCGCTACCTCAACACCGCGACCGGGCTGACGGTGAGGAAGATCCTCCACGCGCTGAAACCCATTCAGCAGATCACCGTCCGCATCGCCGGCCACGACCACATCGCCCGCGACCCCATCACCAAGCCCGCCCAAGCCATCCTCGACGCCCTCGACATCACCCTGGACTGACACACCCCGGTGGCACGAGTCAGGTCACCCCTGCGTGCGACCGCATTGTTGAGCGCGTTGACGGCCAGACGGGACTTCATGCGCGAGTCGATGGAGTAGCCCACGATGCGGTTGGAGTACAGGTCCTTGATCGCACATAGGTAGACCTTGCCCTCACCGGTCCAATGTTCCGTGACGTCGGTCAGCCACACCTGGTTGGGTGCTGTCGCGGTGAAGATGCGTTGCACGAGATCGTCGTGCACGGCAGGGCCGGCCTTCTTGTGCTTGCCGCGGCCACGCTTGCCGAAGGTGGACCACCAGCCGTTGTCCCGGCAGATCGCCCAGCCGGTGCGCTCGGCCATGGGCTGGCCTGCGTCGCGGGCTTCGTCGACGAGGAACCGGTAACCGAACTCGGGGTCGTCTAGGTGGGCGTCGTGCAGGGCGTTAGCGCGATGCGCGGCGACGAGTTCAGCATCAGTGACAGGGCTGTCCAGCCACCGATAGTAGGGCTGGCTGATCCCGTGACCGAGACCGAGTGGGTGCAGGCTCACTGCGTCAACGCCTTGTGGGACGCTCATGTGGATGACCCGACGTTCGGCTACCGGTTCCTCGCTGGCGAAGCCCGCAGGGTCGGCTGGCGGATGAGCCGACGGACGGCGTGGAAGCTGTGCTCCCAGGCGGGGATCACGTCGGCGGCGCAGCGACGAAGGCGCGGCAAGGGCAAGCGTTCCGGCCCGCCTGTGTTCGATGACCTCGTCAAGCGGGTCTTCACCGCGGATGCCCCTAACCGGGTGTGGCTGACGGACATCACGGAGCATTGGACGAACGAAGGCAAGCTGTACTGCTGTGCGATCAAGGACGTCTACTCGGGTCGGATCGTGGGCTACTCGATCGCCGATCGGATGCCCGCCGAGCTCGCCGTCGACGCCCTCAAGATCGCCGTCGCCCGCCGCGGTGACGTCGCCGGCTGCATTCTGCATGCGGACAGGGGCAGCCAGTTTCGTTCCCGGAAGATGGCCAAGGCGCTGAACCGTCACGGCATGGTCGGCTCGATGGGCCGCGTCGGTGCCGCCGGGGATAACGCCGCGATGGAGTCCTTCTGGTCCCTGCTGCAGACCAACGTGCTCAACCAGCGACGCTGGCACACTCGCCAGGAACTACGCCTCGCGATCGTGGCCTGGATTGAGCGGACCTACCACCACCGCCGACCGCAAGACCGTCTCGGAAGCTTGACCCCCGTCGAGTTCGAGACCACCATGAGACCCGCCGTGACCCTCGCGGCCTAAACCCGACTGTCACCAGTTCGTTCACCACGCCCGAATACCAGCGGCGACACAACATGCCGCGGCGACCGTCATCCCCACCGCCGCGCCTGAGGAACGCCGCCCCAGGACGCGCCTACACTGCTGGGCATGACCACCACGCGCATCGGCGGAACTCTCGCGGCCGTGGCGTTGCTCGCGCTCGCCGCGTGCGCGCCCGCCACCACCTCCGGGCCCCAGGCGACAGTCTCTCTCGAGCCGAGCTCCTCCGCGATCGCGCTGCCGCCGGCCCCCGAGGACCCGCGTCCCGACGTGGTGTGGCCGCTGACCGGCCTGGATGCCGAGGGCGCCGCCGCCGCAGACCTTGACCGTCCCGCGCTGTCGATCAAGATCGAAAATACGGAGCAGGCGCGCCCGCAGGAGAACCTCCACCGCGCGGACATCGTGGTCGAGGAGTACGTCGAGTACGGCATCTCGCGCCTGGTTGCGGTCTTCCACTCGGACTACCCGGACTCGGTGGGGCCGATCCGCTCGATGCGACCCATGGACAAGAACATCATGGGTTCCTTCGGCGGGCCGTTGATCTTCTCGGGCGCCCAGGGCCGCTTCATCGACGATGCCCGCAACAGCGGCCAGAAGCTCCTCGCCGAGGACGTCGGCTCGAGCGGCTTCTATCGCAAGAGCGGGCGCTCCGCACCGCACAATCTGCACGGCCGTCCCGAGCAGTTTGCCGCGCAGGCCGCCGACATGCCCGCGCCCGACGAGCAGTGGGCGTTCGCCTACCCGGCCGAGACCGCCACGGCCCAGCGGGTGGGCGAGAGCGCCGCTCGCCTCGACATCACGATGTCGCCTCGTGCGTTGCCCGAGTGGCGCTGGGACGATGCCAAGGGCCTGTGGATGAGGTACGAGGACACGGCTCCGCACGTGACCGACGACGGCACGCAGCTGTCCGCCACGAACGTCCTCATGATGTGGGTGAGCGTGCGCTACACCTCCGGGGACGCCAAGTCCTCCGTGCCCGAGACGCTGCTGGCGGGCCGCTCGGGCGCCGGCTACCTCGCCTCGGGCGACAAGTACATCCCGATCGAGTGGAGCAAGGCCGGCCAGTTCGACCCCTTCGAGATCACCACGGCCGACGGCGAGCCCGTCTCCTTCATGCCCGGTCAGACGTGGATCGAGCTGGTGCCCAACGAGGGCGTCTCACACTCGACCGCGATCGACATCAGCTGACGCCGCGCCTCAGTACGCGTAAGGGAACTTCCGCCAGTCGGGCTCGCGACGCTCGAGGAACGCGTCGCGCCCCTCCTGCGCCTCGTCGGTCATGTACGCCATGCGAGTTGCCTCGCCCGCGAAGACCTGCTGCCCCGCGAGGCCATCGTCGGCGAGGTTGAACGCGAACTTCAGCATGCGAATCGCCTGCGGCGACTTCGTGGCGACGATGCGCGCGTACTCGAGCGCGCGCGCCTCCAGTTCCCCGTGCGGGACGGCCTCGTTGACGGCGCCCCACGCCGCGGCATCGTCCGCCGAGTACTCCCTCGCCAGGAAGAAGATCTCGCGTGCGCGCTTGTCGCCCACCTGGCGTGCGAGCAGCGCGCTGCCGTAACCGGCGTCGAAGGAACCCACGTTGGCATCGGTCTGCTTGAACCGCGCGTGCTCGCGCGACGCGATCGAGAGGTCGGCCACGACGTGCAGCGAGTGACCGCCGCCGGCCGCCCAGCCGTTGACGGCCGCGATGGTCACCTTGGGCGAGGTGCGCATGAGGCGCTGGACCTCGAGGATGTGGAGACGGCCGCCGTACGCGGGAGCGTCGGCTGCGGAGCCTTCGTAGAGGTAGCCGTCGCGGCCGCGGATGCGCTGATCGCCCCCGAGCAGAACGCGTGCACGCCGTCTGCGGCGGGCCCGTTGCCGGTGAGGATGATGGCCGCGACGTCCACGGTCTGACGCGCGTGGTCGATTGCGCGGTAGAGCTCGTCGACCGTCTGCGGGCGGAAGGCGTTGCGCACCTCCGGCCGGTTGAACGCGATGCGCACGGCGGGGAGGTCCTGTTCGCCCGACTCCGAGCGCGAGACCCAGCGGTGATACGTGATGTCCGAGTCGGGGAAGCCATCGATCGCGCGCCACTCGCGCGGGTCCATGAGATCGGAGACCTGGGCCGGGATATCGCTCATGCCGCCAGGGTAGTGGGGCCGCTCCCGCGCGTCTCACGGGCTTCGTCCGTGAGGGGGAGTCTCGGGTGCGACGGCCCTAGGCTGACCCCATGGAGTTCCGCCCCTTCCGCGTTCAGCTGTCGACGCGCTTTCGCGGCGTCACCGAGCGCAGCGGAGTCCTCATCAAGGGCCGTGCGCCCGACGGCAGCGAGGCGTGGGGCGAGTACTCGCCGTTCCCCGACTACACCCCCGAGCGCGCGTCGCGCTGGTGGGAGGCGGCCATGGAGGCCGCCCGGGGGAGTGGGCGCCGCCGGTGAGAGACACGGTCCCCGTCAACAGCATCGTCCCTGAGGTCCCGGCAGGGCGCGCCGCGCAACTCGCGACCGCGGGCGGCTGCACCACCGCCAAGGTGAAGGTCGCGGGCACGGTTTCCCTGAGGGACGATGCCCGGCGCGTCGAGGCCGTGGCCGTCGCCTTGGGCCCCGGCGGGCGGGTGAGGGTCGACGCGAACGGCGCGTGGGACGTCGACACGGCCGTCAAGGCACTCACGGAACTGGACGCCGCGGCGCGCGCGGGAGGCGGCGCCGGCCTCGAGTACGTCGAGCAGCCGTGCCGCACGGTCGAGGAGCTGGCCGAACTACGCCGCCGCACCCGCGTGCTCATCGCCGCCGATGAATCCGTCCGGCTGCCCGGCGACGCGGATGCCGTGATGCGCGCCGGCGCCGCCGACATCCTCGTGCTCAAGGTCGCGCCCATGGGCGGTGTCGCCGCATGCCTGCGCGTGGTCGAGCGCTACGACGTGCCGATCGTGGTGTCGAGCGCCATGGAGTCCTCGGTGGGACTGGCTGCGGGCGTCGCGTTGGCGCGCGCGGTCCCCGAGCTTCCCTTCGCGTGCGGGCTGGGCACCGGCGCGCTGCTCGCGACGGACACGGTGCGCGAGACGATCGTGCCTCGCGGCGGCGTGATCGGCCCCGTCACGCTGGACGTGATCGCATGAGCGGCCACGCCTCGGGCGCGTTTGCGCGCGCCCTCATCGCCTCTCTCGCCGAGCACGGCGTCGAGGACTATGTCCTGAGCCCCGGTTCCCGTTCCGGAGCGCTTGCCCATGCGCTCGCGGAGGCCGGCAGTGGCAACCCCCGCTGGGTGCGCCTCGCGTGCGTCTCCACGTGCGCATCGACGAGCGCTCGGCGGGCTTCCTCGCGCTCGGGATCGCGCGCGGCCGTGAGGTCGCGGGCCGCCGCGCCCCGGTGGCCATCGTGACGACGTCCGGCACCGCGGTCGGCAATCTGCTGCCCGCGGTCATGGAGGCCCACCACGCCGGCGTGCCGCTGCTGTTGCTCACCGCGGACCGGCCGGCCGAGCTGCGAGGCGTGGGCTCCAACCAGACGACCGACCAGGTCGGCATCTTCGGGGCGTTCGTGCGCTGGGAGCAGGACGTGCCAGCCCCCGAGCCGGGAGAGGGGCTGTCCCGCGCCGCCGCTCTCGCGGAGCGCGCGGTCGACGCCGCACTCGGCAAGCCCGACCGCGACGACATGGCCGCGGCCGCCGGACCGGTGCACCTCAACATCGGCTTTCGCGAGCCGGTGGGCGCCGACGGCGGCGTGTGGCTCGACCCGCCCTCGCCGCCGCCCCCGTCGGGGGCCATCCCGATCGTGGTCCCCGCGCCCCGGCCCGCGCCGCTGCCGGCGGTGACCAGGGGCATCGTCATCGCTGGGGACGGGGCGGGCGACGTCGCCAGGCGAGTCGCCGAGGCCCACGGCTGGCCGCTCCTCGCGGAGCCCACCTCGGGGGCCCGCACCGGCACGCACTGCATCGCTGACTACGTGCGACTCCTGGAGTCGCCCGCAGGCGAAGCGCTCGCGGAGCGCATCCACCAGGTGGTGGTGATCGGACGACCCACGCTGACGCGGGCGGTGCAGGCCCTCATCGCGCGCGCGCCGGCGCTGATCGTGGCCGGCTTCGGGGCACGCTGGCGCGAGGCCCCCGTGCATGCACAGGCCGTGGTCCGCTCGGTTCCGGAGTCCTGGTGGGCGAGGGACGATGCCGTGGTCGCGGATGCGTCCTGGCTCGCCGAGTGGCGCGCGGGAGGTGCCCGACCGGCCGCCCCCGAGGGCTGGGGCCCGCGCGTGATCGCGGCCGCGTTCCTCGACTCGCTCGGTGGCCCGGCCGAGGGGCCGGTGGGAGTGGTCGGATCGTCGGGGCCGATTCGCGCGCTCGACCGGATCATGCCCGCGGCGCGGGCGGGAGCGGGTCCGGTGGTGCTGGCGAACCGCGGCCTCGCGGGGATCGATGGCACGGTGTCGACGGCGGGCGGGATCGCGCTTGGCTCGGGTCGTGCGGTGCACGCACTCATGGGTGACGTCACGTTCCTGCACGAGGCGGGCGGATTGCTCGTGGGCCCGCGCGAGGAGAGGCCGTACGCGCGCATCGTCGTGGTCAACGACGGCGGCGGCACGATCTTCGGCGGCCTCGAGCACGGCTCGGCCCCGCCGGACAACCTCGAGCGCGTGTTCACCACTCCGCACGGCGCCGATCTCGCCTCGCTGTGCGCGGGCTATCGCGTGCCTCACGTTGAGGTGCGTTCGCGTGAGCAGCTCGACGCGGCGCTGGCGGTGCCCGTGCGCACGCTCGAGGTCATCGAGGCGCGCGTCTAAGTGCCGACCGCGCGCGGCGCACCGCACACAGCGGTGGCTACGCCGCGCTCAGGCGATCCGCCGCGCCCTCAGCACCGCGTCGAGGCGCGTGAGCGGCGCGCCGTCGGGATCGGTCGCCGTACGCTCGCGAACCTCAGCGACCTCGACCGTCCACACGGCGGGGTCGAGGCCCAGCGCGGCGTCCTCGGCCCGAAAGGCGGTGCGGCTCAGCCGCGGGTGATCCGCGACACGCGGATCGCGAGGGTCGTGGCCCACTACGAGCAGCACTCCGCCCGGCGCGACGTGGCGGGCGAGCGCCCGCACCAGCGACGCGATGCCCGCCTCCGGGTGAGCGAAGTGCGCGGTCACGAGGTCGTATTCGCCGGACCCCAGGCCCGCCGTGGTGACGTCGGCCACGCGCCAGTCGACCTTGCCCGCCACCGACTCCCTCACGGCGTGCTGGCGGCCGCGGCTGATCGCCGTCTCCGAGATGTCGACGGCCGTCACGGCCCAGCCCAGGGTCGCGAGGTACACGGCATCCGCTCCCTCTCCGCAGCCGACGTCGAGCGCCTTGCCGGGAGTGAGCCGCGCCGCCTCGGTCACGAGCTGGGCGTTGGGAGCGGCGTTCCACACCGCATCGCGGGACCGGTACCGCTCCTCCCACTCCGCGGTGTCCCAGCCGGTGATCGCCTGCGTCGTGGGTCGCGCGTCGCGCGACGACAGGGTGGCGGGCACGCTGCCGGTGGACACGACGGGGATGTGGACGGATTCGGAGTCGTCGATGCGGAGGGTCGGAAAGGCGGCGTCGCCGCCCTCCTCGAATGTCGCGCCGCCGGTCAGGGGCGCGGGCTTCGGGTCGAACTGCACGCTTGGCTCCGCGGGACGGGCGGGTGCGGGCTTGGGTGCGGGTGCGGGTGCGGGCTCGGGTTCAGCCACGGGCGCCGGTGCAGGCTCCGGTGCGGGCTCGGGCTCGGATGTGGGCTCGGGCTCGGCCACCTCGATCTCGCGCTCCGCCTCCGCGATGCCCAGCGCGCGGCGCATCGGCTCGAGCTTGGCCTCGGACTCCGCCCACTCGGCGCCTGGCTCGCTCGCCGCCACGATCCCGCATCCCGCGAACAGCCTCATGCGGCGAGGGTCCTGCGTGGACAGTTCGGCGGAGCGCAGCCCGATGCACCACTCGCCATCCCCCGCGGCGTCGATCCACCCGACGGGTCCCGCGTAGCGCCCGC
This sequence comes from Demequina sediminis, assembly GCF_030296675.1. Classification (GTDB taxonomy): domain Bacteria; phylum Actinomycetota; class Actinomycetes; order Actinomycetales; family Demequinaceae; genus Demequina; species Demequina sediminis. Next base: position 2,389,013 of record NZ_AP027736.1, read on the forward strand.
GGTCCAGCCCCTCGAGCTCATCGATGACGCGCGCGGCGGCGAGAGTGGGCGTGCCGCACACCGCGGCGCTCGGGTGCAACTCACCCACGAGCTCGAGCGCGGCGACGTTGTGCGACAGCACACCCGTGATGTCGGTCGCGAGGTGCATGACGTTGGGCAGGTGCAGCACGAACGGCTCGTCGGGCACATTCACGGAGGCGCAGTGCGCGGTGAGGGCCTGCGTCACGGATCGCGCCGCATACTCGTGCTCCTCGCGGTCCTTCGAGGACCGCGCGAGCGCACCCGCGCGGGCGAGGTCGCCCATGTCGTCACCCGTGATGCGGATGGTGCCGGCGAGCACGCGGGACGTCACCAGTCCGTGGTCGACGCGCGCGAGCAGTTCGGGGGTCGCGCCCACGAGTCCGTCGACGTGGAAGGCCCAGCACATCGGGTACGCGTCGGCGAGCCTGCGCAGCACCACTCGCACGTCGATGTCGCGCTCCGCGCGCGCCTCGACGGCCCGCGCGAGCACCACCTTCTCGAGGTCGCCCGCCTTGATCCGCGCGACGGCGGCCTCGACGGCGGCGTTCCACGCCGCCTCGTCGCCCTCCTCGACCGCGACCTCCCCTGGCTCGCGAGGGGACGATGCCCCGGCGAGGGCCTCGCTCAAGGTCACCACGGCATCGTCCTCGCGGGAGATTGAGGTGAACCACGACCTCCCGTCGCGCCGGCCGAGCACGAAGCGGGGGACCACGAGCGTGCCTCCCGAGGGCGACGAGTCGGCAAAGGCGAAGGACCCGAAGGCGACCAGCCCAGTTCCGCGTGCGCGGACGTCGTCCCTCACGGTCGCGTGCCGCGACAGGTGACGCCACCAGTGCTGCGCATCGTCGATGCGATCCGCACCGTCCGACGCGAAGCGCGCGACCTCTCCCCACGCGACCAGCCCCTCGCCACGGCGCACCCACGAGATGCCCGGCTCGGGCAGCGCATCGATGAGGTCGCCCGGGTCCTCGATCTCGATCGTGTGGGCGAGCAGCGGCCCGGGTGCGGCGGCGTGGACGGTCACGGAACCACCCTAGGCCCGTGAATCGGCGCGAGAAGCGCGCACCCCGAGCCGTACGAGGTGGTCGTTCGCGAACCGCCCGTCGGGGTCGAGTTCCTCGAACAGCGCGCGGGCGTCGGCCAGCCGTGGGTGCACGCGGGCGATCGCGGCGGCGTCGAAGGCGTGCCACTTTCCCCAGTGCGGGCGCGCGTCGAAGGGAGCGAGCACGGCCTCGAGGTCGGGCAGCAGCGCCGCGACCTCCGCGGGATGGGGGCCCCACGTGAAATGGATCGTGAGCGCGTCGCGCTGATACGCGCCGGACAGCCACAGGTCGTCGGCCGCGACGGCGCGCAGCTCCGACACCAGCAGGAGCGGGGCGATCCGGTCGCCCAGGTCGCGCACCGCGGCGAGCGCCTCGCCCGCCGCCTCCATGGGCACGAAGTACTCGGACTGAATCTCCGCGCCATTGGAGGGCGTGTGCGTGAGCCGGAAGTGCGGCAGCCGGTCGATCCATGGCCCCGGCCGCCCGCCCTGCGGCGTGAGCGCCTCGGGGTCGCCGCCCACGAGTCGCGCGTCGGACTCGGCGCTGCGCGTCGCGCCGTGCCATGCGTCGGGCGGGGGCGTGGTGCGGTGGACGCCGCTCTTGCGCCACACCTGCTGGACCGTGTCCTCGGTCCACGTGGTGAAGATCGACACCGAGTACGCATCGGCGAGGATCTGCGGGGTCTCCTCGAGCAGCGCCTCCCACGGCATCCCGGTGTAGACGTCCTGACGCACGTCATACGTGGGCTGGATGCCGAGCGTGACCTCCGTGATGACGCCGAACGCGCCCAGGCCCACCGCAAGACCCTCGAATCCCGGCTGACCGCGACGCACCACGCGCATCTCGCCGTTGGCGTCCACGAACTCGAGGCGACGCAGCGCGGTCGACTGGCAGCCGTTGCCCACGCCGGAACCGTGGGTGCCCGTCGCGGTCGCGCCCGCGATCGAGATGTGGGGGAGGGAGCCCGTGTTGTGCAGCGCCCAGCCTCGCGCCTGCAGCCACGCCCCGAGCGTTCCGTAGCGCATGCCCGCGGGCGCGTTCACGGTGGGGTCCGCGGGGCTCGTGAGGTCCACGAGCGGCGAGTCGGGGAAGTCCGTCACGCAGATGAGGGTGCCCTCGGTGTCCGCGAGGTCGTTGAAGCTGTGGCGCGTTCCCAGCGCCTTGATGCGGCCCGGCGCGTGGCGAATCGCCTCGCGGACCTCGCCGACGGACCGCGCCTCGACCAGCGCGGCGGCGCCAAACCGGTGGGTTCCTGCCCACGTGCTCCCAACGTCGATGGTGGTCACATCGCCAGCCTAGGGGTGCAGCCCCCTCCGAGGGAGTCTCGCCACGCGGACGCGACAGTAGACTCGTCCGGTGCGTACTGAGGCCGATGTCATCGTGATCGGGGCGGGTCCCGGAGGGGCCGCCGCCGCCCGCTACCTCGCCGCCGAGGGCTTCGACGTGATCGCCCTCGAAAAGACGCGCTTCCCGCGCGAGAAGGTGTGCGGCGACGGCCTCACGCCGCGCGCGGTGCGCGAGCTCCAGCTGATCGGCCTCGAGACCCCGCGCGAGGAGGGCTGGATCCCCAATCACGGCCTGCGCATGGTCGGTGGGGGCCACCGCCTCGAGTTTCCGTGGCACGACCTCGACGAGTTCCCGCGCTACGGGCTGTCGCTGCCGCGCGCGCAGTTCGACCACCGCCTCGCGGAGCACGCCCGCGCCGCGGGAGCCGACGTCCGCGAGGGCTGGCACGTCGACGCCGCGATTCGTGACGAGCGCCAGGACGGCTACGCGGGTGGCGGCCGCGTCGTGGGCGTGATCGCCCGCGAGACCGATGCCAAGGGCAGGAAGGTGGGCGAGCCCACCGAGTTTCGGGCGCCGCTGGTGATCGCCGCCGATGGCGTGAGCGCGAGGATCGCGCTGGGGCTGGGCATCGAGCGCAAGCAGAACCGCCCGATCGGCGTCGCGGTGCGCACGTACCTCACGACCCCGCGTCACGCGGAGGAGTGGATGGAGGGCCACCTCGAGATCTGGGACGGCGAGCGCGGTCGCTCGAACCTCCTGCCCGGATACGGGTGGATCTTCCCGTTGGGCGACGGCACGGCCAACGTGGGACTCGGCACGCTGAGCGCCAAGGGCACGCCCCCGAAGCTCGACCACCGCGCGATGATGCGCGACTGGCTCGCGCATTCGGCCCACGACTGGGAGTTCGGAGAGATCGAGGGCGACATCAAGGGCGCCGCGATCCCCATGGCGTTCAACCGTCAGCCGCACTACGTGCCCGGCATGATGCTCGTGGGCGACTCGGGCGGCATGGTCAACCCGTTCAACGGCGAGGGAATCGCCTACGCGATGCAGGCCGCGCGCCGCGCGACCGAGGCGGCCGTCGCGTGGAGGTCGGCGACGGGCGTCCGCGACCAGGAGGCGGCGCTCGCGAGCTATGCGCGCATGATGAAGGACGACCTCGGCGGCTACTACTCGCTGGGCCGCGTGTTTGCCGCGCTGGTCGAGCATCCGGCCGTGATGAAAGCATGCACGCGGTACGGGCTTCCTAGTCCTTTGGTCATGGAATTCACGTCTAGACTGCTGGCAGATGTCTACGAGCCGCGCGGCGGCACCTGGGCGGACAAGTTGCTGTCTGCCCTGACCCGGGTCGCCCCGGCAGCATGACGGCATCGGCGAACTCGAGCAGGACGGAAGGACGACTGTGAATCCCTACGTGCCGATCATCGTCATGATGGTGATCGCCGGCCTCCTCGCCGCAGCAGGGCTCCTGGTGAGCTCGATGCTTGGCCCCAAGCGGGCCAACGCGGCCAAGCTCGACCAGTACGAGTCGGGACTGCAGCCCACGCCGGGCGCGGCGGGCGGCGGACGCATCCCCATCAAGTACTACCTGGTCGCGATGACCTTCATCGTGTTCGACATCGAGGTGGTCTTCCTCTACCCCTGGGCGGTCGCGCACAACGCGCTCGGGTGGTTCGGGCTGATCGCGATCATGACCTTCCTTGTCCTCATCACGATCCCCTTCGTGTATGAGTGGCGCCGCGGCGGATTTGAGTGGGACTGACCATGGGTATCGAAGAGAGCGCACCTCCGTTCATGCTCGGCACGGTCGAGGACTTCGTGGGCTACATGCGGGCCGGCTCGCTGTGGCCCGCGACTTTTGGCCTCGCGTGCTGCGCGATCGAGATGATGGCCACCGGCACGCCGCGCTTCGACATCGCGCGCCTGGGCTCCGAGGTCTTCCGTGGATCGCCGCGTCAGGCGGACATGATGATCGTCGCCGGCCGCGTGTCGAACAAGATGGCGCCCATCGTGCGCCAGGTCTACGACCAGATGGCCGAGCCCAAGTGGGTGCTGTCGATGGGCGTGTGTGCCTCCTCGGGCGGCATGTTCAACAACTACGCGATCGTGCAGGGCGTCGACCACGTGGTGCCGGTCGACATCTACCTTCCCGGCTGCCCGCCGCGTCCCGAGATGCTGCTCAACGCGCTGATTGAGCTCCAGAAGCAGGTGCGCGAGACCCCGATGGGCCGCAACCGTCGCGAGATCGCCGCGGCGGCCGAGGCCGCCGCGCTGGTCGCGACCCCCACCTCCGAGATGAAGGGCCTGCTGCGTTGAGCGAGTCCCAGGACCTCACCGGCACCGGCGCCGCCCAGGGCGGGCCCCAGCCGGGAGAGCGCGAGACCATCACCCTCATCAACGTGCGCGAGGGCATGTTCGGCGCGCGCGGCGACACGTCTGGCTACGACCTGCTGGTCAAGCCCGTGCAGATGCCCGGGGCCTCCGAGCGCCCGTACGGCGAGTGGTTCGACGGTGTGGTCGACGTGCTCGAGGAGCTGCTGGGCGAGCGTGCCGAGGCCGCGATCGAGCACGTCGTGGTCGACCGCGGCGAACTCACGCTGCACATCGCGCGCGAGCACCTGCTCGAGGTCTGCTCGTACCTGCGCGACGACCAGGACCTGCGCTTCGAGATGTGCCTGGGCGTGAGCGGCGTGCACTATCCGGCGGACGCCGGACGCGAGCTGCACGCCGTCTACCCGATGCAGTCGATCACGCACAACCGTCGCCTCCGCCTCGAGGTAGCCGTGGGCGACGCGGATCCGCACATCCCGTCGATCGTCTCGGTCTACCCGATGAACAACTGGCACGAGCGCGAGACCTGGGACTTCTTCGGAATCGTCTTCGACGGCCACCCGTCGCTCGCGCGCATCGAGATGCCGGACGACTGGGTAGGCCACCCGCAGCGCAAGGACTATCCGCTGGGCGGCATCCCCGTCGAGTACAAGGGCGCCGAGATCCCCTCGCCCGACAACCGGAGGCAGTACCGATGACCCAGGAGAGGACCGCCCCGCACGCGACCGGCGCCTTTGTCGAGGACCCGGACGCCCCCGAGTACAGCGCCTACGGCGGCGACTGGAGCGAGATTGCCGACGAGGCCGCGCGCCTCGCGCAGCAGCGCATCGTCGTCAACATGGGTCCCCAGCACCCGTCGACCCACGGCGTGCTGCGCGTCATGCTCGAGATCGAGGGCGAGGTGGTGACCGAGACCCGCGCGGGAATCGGCTACCTCCACACCGGCATCGAGAAGAACATGGAGTACCGCACCTGGACGCAGGGCGTGACGTTCTGCACGCGCATGGACTACGTCGCGTCGATGTCCCAGGAGCTGGTCTACTGCCTCGGCATCGAGAAGCTGCTGGGCATCACCGATGACGTCCCCGAGCGTGCGAGCGTGCTGCGCGTGCTCATGGCCGAGCTCACGCGCATCGGATCGCACCTGGTCGCGATCGGCACCGGCGGCAACGAGATGGGCGCGACCACGGTCATGACCACCGCGTTCATCGGCCGCGAGGACACGTTCAGGGTCATCGAGATGATCACGGGACTGCGCACGAACAACGCGTACATCCGCCCTGGCGGCGTCGCGATCGACGCGCCCGAGGGTGCGGTCGAGGCGATTCGCGCGATGATCCCGCTGGTCCGCCAGCGCCTCGACGAGCTCGCGGACCTGCAGCTCGCGAACCCGATCTTCAAGGGTCGCCTCCAGGGCGTCGCGAACCTCGATCTCGCGGGCTGCATGGCGCTGGGCATCACCGGCCCGATCCTGCGCTCCGCCGGACTGCCGTACGACGTGCGCAAGTCCGACCCCTACTGCGGGTACGAGACGTACGACTTCCAGGTGCCCACCTCCACGGAGGCCGATGCCTACTCTCGCGTGGTCCTGCGCCTCGAGGAGTGCTACGAGTCGCTCAAGATCATCGAGCAGTGCGCGGACCGGCTCGAGGCCAGCGTGGGTCAGCCCGTGATGGTCGCGGACAAGAAGATCGCGTGGCCCGCTCAGCTCACCGTGGGCGCGGACGGCCAGGGCAACTCCCTCGATCACATTCGCCACATCATGGGCGAGTCGATGGAGTCGCTCATCCACCACTTCAAGCTCGTGACCGAGGGCTTCAAGGTGCCCGCCGGCCAGGTGTACCAGGCGATCGAGGGCCCCAAGGGCCTGCTCGGCGTCCACCTGGTCTCCGACGGCGGAACCAAGCCGTGGCGCGCCCACTTCAGGGACCCCGGCTTCAACAATCTGCAGGCGCTGTCCATCCTCACCGAGGGCGGCCAGGTCGCCGACGTGGTGGTGGCGATCGCCACGATCGACATGGTGCTGGGAGGGGTCGACCGATGACCTACGACGAGTCCACGCTCGCGGGCCTCACCGCGGATGCCGCCCAGATCATGGGCCGCTATCCCGTGAAGCGCTCCGCGCTGCTCCCCATGCTGCACCTCGTGCAGTCGGTCGACGGCTACGTCTCGCCCGACGGCATTCAGTTCTGTGCGGACCAGCTCGAGCTCACCGCCGCCGAGGTCTCCGCCGTCGCGACGTTCTACACGCAGTACAAGCGCCGCCCCAACGGCGAGTACCAGGTGGGAGTGTGCACCAACACGCTGTGCGCCGTCATGGGCGGCGACCGCATCTGGGACGAGCTGTCGGAGCACGTGGGGGTCGGTCACGACGAGACCACCGAGGACGGCACCATCACGCTCGAGCGGCTCGAGTGCAACGCGGCGTGCGACTACGCGCCCGTCATGATGGTCAACTGGGAGTTCTTCGACAACCAGACCCCCGAGAGCGCCAAGCAGGTGGTCGATGACCTCCGCGCGGGCAAGGACGTCGCGCCCACGCGCGGCCCCGCCAAGGTGTGCTCGTTCAAGGAGGTGTCGCGCGTGCTCGCCGGCTTCGAGGACGGCCGCGCCGACGAGGACCAGGGGTCGGCGCGCCGACCCTCGCCGGTCTCGAGGCCGCGAAGGCCCAGGGCTGGACGGAGGGAGCCAAGTGACCGCGCTCGTTCCCGTCCTCAGCGCCACGTGGGGTGCCGAGAAGTCCTGGAGCATCGACACGTACACCGCCGCCGGCGGCTACGGGGCGCTGAAGACCGCGCTCGGCATGGCTCCGACCGACATCGTGCAGGCCGTGAAGGACTCGGGCCTGCGCGGTCGTGGCGGCGCCGGCTTCCCGACCGGAATGAAGTGGGGCTTCCTGCCGCCGGATGACGGCGGACCGCGCTACCTCGTGGTCAACGCCGACGAGTCCGAGCCGGGCACGTGCAAGGACATCCCGACCCTGCTGTCCGCCCCTCACACCCTCATCGAGGGCGTCGCGATCACGTCGTTCGCGATCGGCTGCAACCACGCCTTCATCTACCTGCGCGGCGAGGTGGTGCATGTGTACCGCCGCCTGCTGCAGGCCGTGCGCGAGGCCTACGAGGCCGGCCACCTGGGCACCAACATCCACGGCAGCGGATTCGACCTCGACGTCACCGTTCACGCCGGCGCCGGCGCGTACATCTGTGGCGAGGAGACCGCGCTGCTCGACTCGCTCGAGGGACGCCGCGGCCAGCCGCGCCTCAAGCCGCCGTTCCCCGCCGTCGCGGGCCTCTACGCCCGCCCGACCGTGGTCAACAACGTCGAGTCGGTCGCCTCCGTCCCGTCGATCATCGCGAACGGCGTCGACTGGTTCACCGCGATGGGCACCGAGCGCTCGAAGGGCATGGGCCTGTTCTCGCTGTCCGGTCACGTCACGCGGCCGGGCCAGTACGAGGCCCCGCTCGGCATCACGCTGCGCGAACTGCTCGAACTCGCCGGCGGAATCCGCGAGGGCCACGAGCTCAAGTTCTGGACCCCGGGCGGCTCGTCGACCCCGATCTTCACGCAGGACCACCTCGACACCCCGCTCGACTACGAGTCGGTGGGTGCCGCGGGGTCGATGCTCGGCACGCGCGCTCTCCAGCTCTTCGACGAGACCACGTGCGTGGTCCGCGCCGTGACGCGCTGGACCGAGTTCTACAAGCACGAGTCCTGCGGCAAGTGCACCCCGTGCCGCGAGGGCACGTACTGGCTCACCCAGATCCTCAAGAGGATCGAGGGCGGCCGCGGCACGCAGGCCGACATCCAGCAGCTGCTCGACACGTGCGATTCGATCGCGGGGCGCTCCTTCTGCGCGCTCGGCGACGGAGCGACGTCGTCGATCATCAGCTCCGTCACGCTCTTCCGCGAGGAGTACGAGGCGCACGTCGAGCAGGGCGGCTGCCCGTTCGACCACGGCGCCTCCGCGCTCGTCCCCTACTCCGACACGCCCGCCACCGAGGAGGCGCACGCATGACCGCGACCGCGGACAAGCCGGCAGCGGAGGCCGTCGAGCTGGTCACCCTGACCATCGACGGCACCGAGGTCTCCGTGCCCAAGGGCACGCTCATCATTCGCGCGGCGGAGCAGGTGGGCATTGAGATCCCGCGCTTCTGCGACCACCCCGCCCTCAAGCCGGCCGGCGCGTGCCGCCAGTGCCTCGTCGACGTGGCCAGCCCCGGCCCCGACGGCAACCTGCGCGCGTTCCCCAAGCCCCAGGCATCGTGCACCATGACGGTCACCCCCGGCATGGTGGTCAACACGCAGCACACCTCCGAGGAGGCCGACCGCGCGCAGAAGGGCGTGCTCGAGCTGCTGCTCATCAACCACCCGCTCGACTGCCCGGTGTGCGACAAGGGCGGCGAGTGCCCCCTGCAGAACCAGGCGATGAGCCACGGTCGCCCCGAGAGCCGGTTCGTCGACGTCAAGCGCGTGTTCGAGAAGCCTCTCGCGCTGAGCTCGGAGATCCTGCTCGACCGCGAGCGCTGCGTCCTGTGCCAGCGCTGCACGCGCTTCTCGAAGGAGATCGCAGGCGACGCGTTCATCGACCTGCAGAACCGCGGCGCTCGTCAGCAGATCGGCACGTTCGACGAGGACGTGCTCGACTTTGACGGCTACCGCCCCGTGGGCGCGGCCGCGGAGGACGAGGCCGGCCGCGCGTTCTCCTCGTACTACTCGGGCAACACCGTGCAGATCTGCCCCGTCGGTGCGCTGACGTCGGCCGCATACCGCTTCCGGTCGCGACCGTTCGACCTGGTGTCGTCGCCGTCGATCGCCGAGCACGACTCGTCGGGCGCCGCGATTCGCATCGACCACCGCCGCGGCACGGTGATGCGCCGCCTCGCGGAGAACGACCCCGTCGTCAACGAGGACTGGATCACCGATAAGGACCGGTTCGCCTTCACGTGGCAGAACCTCGACGACCGCCTGACGCGGCCGCTGATCCGCAAGGACGGCGAGCTGGTCGAGGCCTCGTGGCCCGAGGCGCTGGCGGCCGCGGCCGCCGGCATTCGTGCCGCCACGGCGCCCGTCGAGGGGGACGATGCCGTCGCAGGCGCCCGTGGCACCGGAGTGCTCGTGGGTGGCCGGGTGACGCTCGAGGATGCGTACGCGTACCAGAAGTTCGCGCGCGCGGTCTTGGGCACCAACGATGTCGATGCGCGTGCGCGCGTCGCGTCCGAGGAGGAGCAGTCGTTCCTGGGAGCGACCGTGGCCGGAACGGGCCTCGGCGTGACCTTCGGCGAGCTGGAGAAGGCGCCCGTCGTGGTGTTGGTGGGCTTCGAGGCCGAGGACGAGGGCGGCGTGGTGTTCCTGCGCCTGCGCAAGTCTCTCGGCCGCCAGCGCGTGGTCGCCGTCGCGCCGTTCCTCACGCGCGGAGCGCAGAAGCTCGACGCGACCCTCGTGCCGACCGTCCCCGGTCGCGAGCCGGGTGCGCTTGCCGACCTTCCCGCCGACGTCCGCGAGGCACTGGCTCAGCCGGGTGCCGTCATCGTGCTCGGCGAGAGGGCCGCGGAGGCGAAGGGGACCTTCACCGCCGCCCTCGACCTTGCATCGTCCACCGGCGCGCGACTCGCATGGATCCCGCGTCGCGCGGGAGAGCGCGGCGCCGTCGAGGCCGGAGCGCTGCCTGGCCTGCTGCCCGGCGGTCGCGCCGTGTCGTCGAAGGCGGCCCGTGCCGCCGTCGCGCAGGCGTGGGGCGTCGACTCCCTGCCGTCCGCGGCGGGCCGCGACACCGCGGGCATCCTGGCCGCCGCAGCCGAGGGCGGCATCGGTGCCCTGGTCGTGGGTGGCGTGAGCGCCTCGGACCTCACCGCCGACGTCGAGGCCGCGCTGGCCGCGACGGGCTTCGTGGTCTCCCTCGAGGTGCGTCGCAGCGAGATCGCGCAGGCGGCAGACGTGGTGCTTCCCGTCGCCCCGCCGTCCGAGAAGTCGGGCACGTTCGTCAACTGGGAGGGCCGCCTGCGGTCCTTCGCGACCGCGATCCACACGGACGCGATGTCGGACCACCGCGTGCTCGACCTGCTCGCCCGCGAGTGGGGCGTCGAGCTCGGCACCGCGACCGTCGAGTCCGTCAACGCCGAGCTCGCCGCGCTGGGCGCAGCGGGCGAGGGGAGCGGCCCGCCGCGCCGTCCGCCAAGCCGGCACGCACCGCCAAGCCCAAGAAGGGCACCGCGGTGCTCGCGACGTGGCACCAGCTGGTCGACGAGGGCTCGCTCCAGGACGGCGAGCCGTACCTCGCGGGCACCGGCCGCGTCGCCGTGGCCCGCCTGTCGCAGGCGACCGCGGACTCGCTTGGAGTCGCGGGCGCCGTGACGATCTCGACCGAGGCGGGTGCGATCGAGCTGCCCGCCGTCGTCACCGACATGGTCGACGGCGTCGTGTGGGTGCCCGTCAAGTCTCCGGGCTCGTGGGTGGCGCGCGACCTGCGCGCGTCCGCCGGAGCCCACGTCACCGTGAAGGGGGCGGCGTGATGACCGCAGTCCTGCCGGCCGTGCAGTCGCCCGTGGCGGAGCAGCTCGCGAGTGACCCGCTGTGGGTGGTGATCGTCAAGGCGGTCCTCATCCTGGTGTTCCTGCTCACCTCGGTGCTGTTCGCGGTGTGGTTCGAGCGCCGCGTGATCGGCCGTCTTCAGGAGCGTCCCGGGCCAAACATGCGAGGCCCCTTCGGCCTCCTGCAGTCGGTTGCGGATGCGATGAAGCTCCTGTTCAAGGAGGACATCACGGTCCGCAACTCGGAGAAGGTGCTGTACATCGCGGCGCCCATGATCTCCGTGTTCTGCGCGCTGCTGATCTTCGCCGTCATTCCGTTCGGACCCGACACGCGGATCTACGGCACCGACTTCTCGACGCCACTGCAGCTCACCGACTTCCCCGTGGCCGTGCTGTTCATCCTCGCGTGCGCTGCCCTCGGCGTGTACGGCATCGTCCTGGGTGGCTGGGCCTCCGGCTCGACCTACCCGCTCATGGGTGCGATCCGTTCGACCGCCCAGGTGATCTCGTACGAGCTCGCGATGGGCCTGTCGCTCGTCACCGTCTTCATGCTGTCGGGCACGATGAGCACCGCGGGCATCGTCGATGCACAGATGGACCGCTGGTGGGTGTGGCCGCTGTTCCCCGCCTTCATCCTCTACGTGATCTCGATGGTCGGCGAGACCAACCGCCTGCCCTTCGACCTCCCCGAGGCCGAGGGCGAGCTGGTCGCCGGCTTCATGACGGAGTACTCGTCGATGAAGTTCGCGTGGTTCTTCCTCGCCGAGTACATGAACATGATCAACGTGTCCGCGGTTGCGTCGACGCTGTTCCTGGGAGGCTGGCGTGCGCCGTGGCCGGCCTCGTGGCCCGGCTACGAGTTCCTCAACACCGGGATCTTCCCGCCGCTGTGGCTCATCCTCAAGATCTGGCTGCTCATGTTCGTGTTCGTGTGGATCCGTGGCTCGGTGCTGCGCTTCCGCTACGACCAGTTCATGAAGTTCGGCTGGAAGGTGCTCATCCCCGTCGGACTCGGCTGGCTCGTGTTCTTCGCGGTGGGCCGCGCCGCCTTCGACCACTTCGACCGCGACCTCAACGTGTTCGACGCCGTGGCGGGGGCGATCGGCGTGCTGCTGGTCATCGCGGTGTGGAGCTTCGTGTCCGACAGCAAGACCAAGGCCGAGGCCGAACCCGAGGACAGCGGGCCCGAGGTGCTCGACGCCTTTGCCGGCGGCTACCCCGTGCCGCCGCTGCCCCACCAGGTTCTGCCCCCATCGCCGCGCTCCGGCCGCACGGTCGACGCGCATGCTGGCAAGCGAGAGGAGGACTCCGAGTGAGCGGGTCCGACGAGGTCTGGAAGGTCAATCGCGAGCGCGACGGCAAGCGCGAGACCTTCGAGTCCAACCTGCCCAAGAAGGGTCCGATCGGCGAGGCGCTCGCGCCCGTCGCCGGCTTTGGCGTCTCCCTGCGCAACTTCTTCCGTCCCACGGTGACCGAGCAGTACCCGCGGGTGAAGACGCCGCCGATGCAGCGCTACCACGGCCGCCACCAGCTCAACCGTCACCCCGACGGCCTCGAGAAGTGCATCGGCTGCGAGCTGTGCGCGTGGGCGTGCCCCGCGGACGCGATCTACGTCGAGGCCGACTCCAACACGCCCGAGCACCAGGTGAGCCCCGGCGAGCGCTACGGCCGCGTTTACCAGATCAACTACCTGCGCTGCATCTTCTGTGGGCTGTGCATCGAGGCGTGCCCGACGCGTGCCCTCACCATGACCAACGAGTACGAGCTCGCCGGTCCGACGCGCGAGGGCCTCATCTACGAGAAGCAGGACCTGCTTGCCCCCATGGGCGCGAACATGCTCGCGGCCCCGCACCCGATGGTGCCGGGCACGACGGATGGCTCGTACTACCGCGGCGAGGTCACCGGACCGGTCAAGGAGCAGGTCGAGTGGGTGCGCGAGCAGCGTCCCGAGGACCCGACGCTTCCCGAGAACCGCGCCAAGGAGCCGGCCACCGAGGAGGCACGTCGTGGTTAACCCCGTGCTCTTCTGGATCATCGCCGCGATCACGGTGATCCCCTCGCTCGCGCTGCTCTTCGCGCGCAAGACGGTCTACATCGCGATGTCGATCGTGCTCGTGATGGTGGGCCTCGCGGCCGCGTACGTGACGCTGGGCGCGCCGTTCCTCGGCGTCGTGCAGATCGTCGTCTACACCGGCGCCGTCATGATGCTGTTCGTCTTTGTCCTCATGCTCGTGGGCGTCGACCAGCGCGAGGACCTGCGCGAGACCATCCGCAACCAGCGGTGGATCGGGCTCGTCACCGCGCTCGGCCTGGGCGCTTTCCTCGTGTCGATCGTCACGCGCGTGTCGATCCCCGTCGCGGAGGAAGGCGTCTCGGGTGAGCCCGACGTCATCGCGTTCATGCTCTTCGAGCGGTACGTGCTCGTGATGGAGGTGTTGGGCTTCCTGCTCATCACGGCCGCCGTGGGCGCCCTCGTGCTCACGCACGTGCCGCGCCTCAAGCCGCGCCGCACCCAGCTCGAGGTGCAGCGCGACCGCGTGCGCGTGGGGGCCGACCCCGTCAACAAGCCGATGCCCGGCGTCTACGCGCGCCACAACGCGCTCGACGTGCCGGCGCTCGATCCCGAGGGCAAGCCCATCGAGGCGTCGATCTCGCGCGTGCTCGAGATGCGAGACCAGACGCAAGAGGGCGAGTCCTTCCGCGCGACTCTGGACGACCCCACGCGACCCGACTCCTCGTACCGCGATTCCACCTCGAAGGAGGACGGCCGCTGATGGACCCCATCAACTTCGTCATCCTCGCCGCGATCCTGTTCGCGATCGGCGCCGCCGCCGTGCTACTGCGTCGCAACGCGATCGTCGCGTTCATGGGCGTCGAGCTCATGCTCAACGCGTCCAACCTCGCGCTCGTGGCCTTCTCGCGCATCCACGGTGAGATCGACGGCCAGGTCATGGCGTTCTTCGTCATGGTCGTCGCCGCTGCCGAGGTCGTGGTGGGCCTCGCGATCATCATCGCGGTGTTCCGCGCACGCCAGACCATCTCGCTCGACGAGCCCGCCGAGCTGAAGGGCTGACCATGCTTGACCTCACCTGGCTCCTCATCGCCGTGCCCCTGGCGAGCAGCCTCGTGCTGCTCCTCGCGGGCACGCGCGCCAACCCCTGGGGACACTGGCTCGGGGTGATCGCCTCCGGCTCGACCTTCGTCGTCGGTCTCGGCGCCTTCATCCAGATGCTCGGCCTCGACGCGGAAGAGCGCTCGCACGCGGTGCACCTGTTCTCGTGGATTCCCGGCGGCGAGCTCAACCTCGACGCCGGCCTGCTCGTGGACCCGCTGTCGCTCACCTTCGTGCTGCTCGTCAGCTTCGTGGGCACGCTCATCCACGTGTACTCCGTGGCGTACATGGAGCACGACCCGAATCGCCGGATCTTCTTCGCGTACCTCAACCTGTTCGTCGCGGCGATGCTGCTGCTGGTGCTCGCCGACAGCTTCCTCCTGCTCTTCGTGGGCTGGGAGGGCGTGGGCCTCGCGTCGTACCTGTTGATCGGGTTCTGGAACCAGAAGCCCGAGTACGCAACCGCCGCCAAGAAGGCCTTCGTGGTCAACCGCGTGGGCGACATCGGCCTCATCATCGCGATGGGCCTCATGTTCGCGAGCTTCGGCGCGGTGGACTTCGCGACCGTGTTCGCCGCCGCCCCTGAGGCGTCCACCGCGACGCTCACCGCGACGGGCCTCATGCTGCTGCTCGCCGCGACCGGAAAGTCGGCACAGTTCCCGCTGCAGTCCTGGCTGGGCGACGCGATGGCGGGCCCCACGCCCGTGTCCGCGCTCATCCACGCCGCGACGATGGTCACCGCCGGCGTGTACCTCATCGTGCGCTCGGCGCCGATCTTTGAGGGTGCACCCGCCGCGCAGACGGTGGTCGCCGCGGTCGGTGCGTTCACGCTCATCCTCGGTGCGCTGATCGGCCTCGCGAAGGACGACATCAAGAAGGCGCTCGCCGCCTCGACGATGTCGCAGATCGGCTACATGATGCTCGCGGCCGGCCTCGGCCCGGTCGGCTACGCGTTCGCGATCTTCCACCTCGTCACGCACGGCTTCTTCAAGGCGGGCATGTTCCTGGGTGCCGGATCGGTGATGCACGGCATGCAGGATCAGGTCGACATGCGCCGCTTCGGGGCGCTGCGCACCGCGATGGTCACCACGTGGATCACGTTCGGCCTCGGCTGGCTCGCGATCCTGGGTGTGCCGCCGTTCTCGGGCTTCTGGTCCAAGGACAAGATCATCGAGGCCGCGTTCGTGGGTGAGGGCGCACAGCCCTGGATCCTGGGTGGCGCCGCGCTGATCGGCGCCGGACTCACCGCGTTCTACATGTCCCGACTGTTCTTCATGACGTTCCACGGCAAGGCGCGCTGGACCGACGACCAGCACCCGCACGAGTCGCCCGCCCTCATGACGGTTCCCATGATCATCCTCGCCGTCGGGTCGGCCTTCCTGGGCCTCTTCCTCGCGCTGGGTGACCGTTTCAGCCACTGGCTCGAGCCGGTCACGGGTCACGTCGAGCACCACGAGCCCGTGCTGCCCATCCCCGTCATCATGACCGCGACGCTGCTCCTGGTGGCGCTCGGCGTGTGGGGGGCATGGCGCAAGTACGGCGCCGCGGACGTCCCCACGACGGCCCCCACGGCGTCCCTCGCCACGGTCGCCGCGCGCAACGACATGTTCCAGGACTCGGTCAACCGCGGGGTGTTCGAGCGCCCCGGCACTCACCTCACCCGCACGCTCGTCTACGCGGACGCCGCGGTGGTCGACGGTGCCGTCGACAAGCAGGCCGAGGCCTGGTCACGTACCGGCGAGGTGGTGCGTCGCGCCCAGAACGGCCAGGTGCGCTCGTATGCGCTGACCATGCTCGTGGGTCTTGTCATCGTCATCTTCGTCGTGGTGCAGGGGGTCTCTAAACCATGTTCCCGATCCTGACCGTCATGGTCGCGCTGCCCGCGCTGGGCGCCGGCGTGCTGTGGGCCCTGCCCGCTGCCGCCCGCACTCGTGCGCGTGAGGTGGCGCTCGCCGTCACGGCCATCGAGCTCGTGCTCGCCGTCGTCCTGTTCCTCCAGTTCGACACGGCGGCCGCCGGCTCCATCCAGTTCTCCGAGACCTACGCCTGGATCCCGCAGATCGGCGCGAGCTGGGCGCTCGGCGTCAACGGCATCGGCCTCCTGATGATCGTGCTGGCCGCGATCCTCGTGCCGCTCGTCATCCTCGCGGGATGGCGTCAGGACGATGCCCCGGGTCGCCAGACCCACTACCTCGCCCTGATCCTGCTGGGCCAGGCGTTCATGGTCGGTATCTTCGCCGCGCGCGACGTCTTCCTGTTCTACGTGCTGTTCGAGGCGATGCTCATTCCGCTGTACTTCCTCATCGGCTCGTTCGGCGGCGCGCAGCGCCGCTACGCCGCGGTGAAGTTCCTGCTGTACTCCCTCGCGGGCGGGCTCGTCATGCTCGTGGGCGTCGTGGCGCTGTACTTCGCTGGCCCCGGCGGCGAGCAGGCCTTCCTCACGGACAACCTCACGGGCCTCGAGCTGTCGACCACCACCGAGCGGCTGATCTTCCTGGCGTTCTTCTTCGCCTTCGCGATCAAGGCGCCCATGGTCCCCGTGCACACGTGGCTGCCGACCGTCGCGGAGAACGCACGCCCCGGCACCACGGCGCTCCTGGTCGCGGTGCTCGACAAGATCGGCACGTTCGGCATGATCACGCTCGGCGTCGCGCTGTTCCCCGACGCCGCGCGCTGGGCCGCGCCCGCGATCATCGTCTTCGCCGTCATCTCCGTGATCTACGGGGCGCTGCTCGCGATCGGCCAGGTCAACATGCTGCGTCTCGTGGCCTTCACCTCGGTGAGCCACTTCGGCATCATGGTGCTCGGCATCTTCGCGTTCACGCAGACGTCGATCGAGGGTGCCGCGCTGTACATGTTCAACCACGGCCTCTCGACGGGTGCGTTGTTCCTCGTCGTGGGCTTCCTCATCGAGCGCCACGGCACCGCGGATGTCACCGCATACGGCGGACTGCAGCGAGTCGTCCCTGTCTTCGCAGGCACGTTCCTCGTCATCGGCCTCAGCGCACTCGCGCTGCCGGGACTGTCGCCCTTCGTGTCCGAGATCATGGTGCTCGTGGGCGCGTTTGGCGTGGCCAAGGTCGCCGTGATCGTGTCCGCGGTCGGCGTGGTGCTGGCCGCCCTCTACGTGTTGCTGACGTACCAGCGGGTCTTCACGGGACCCGTGCGCGAGGAGCGCGCGTCCACGCCCGAGCTGTCCCTGCGCGAGCGTGCGGTGCTGTGGCCCCTGGTGGGCCTCATGCTCGTGCTCGGATTCCTGCCGGGCATCGCGCTCGACACCCTGCGTGAGCCCGCCGCGGACCTCGTGTCCATCGTGTCCATCGAGGAGGCTGGCGAGTGAGCTTCGTGACCCCAGAGATCGCGTGGGCGCCGCTGGCGCCCGTCATCATCGTGCTCGGCGCGGCCGCGATCGGGATCCTGATCGAGTCGTTCGTGCGCACCCCCGCCACCCGGCGCATCGTCCTGCTGACGCTGTCCGTCGTGTCTCTCGTGGCCGCGGCGGCGGTCGCCGCGGTGCAGTGGGCGACCCTCGACGGCGCGGGCACGATCGTGCTCGACGGCATGATGACCGTCGACCGGCAGGCGCTCGCGTGGCAGATCGTCATCCTCGTCTTCGGGGCGCTCGGCGCGCTGCTGTTTGCCGCGCGCACGCGCGCGGGCGAGGAGGCGTTCACCCCGCTCGGCTCGGTTGCCCCCGGCACCGCCGAGGAGACCCTCGCGCGTCGCAAGGGCTTCCAGGTGACCGAGGTCTTCCCGCTCGCGCTGTTCGCGGTGGGCGGCATGATGCTCTTCACCTCGGTGACGGACCTCATCTTCCTGTTCGTCGCGCTCGAGGTGTTCTCGCTGCCGCTGTACATCCTGGTCGCTCTCGCGCGCAGGCGCCGCTTCCTCTCCCACGAGGGCGCGCTCAAGTACTTCCTGCTCGGGGCGTTCTCGTCGGCGCTGTTCCTGTTCGGCGCCGCGCTGCTGTACGGCGCGACGGGAGACACGAACTTCGTGCGCGTGTCCGAGGGCATCGCCACGGTGACGGGCCTCGACCCGCTGATCCTCTCCGGCGCCGTGCTGGTCATGTCGGGACTGTTGTTCAAGCTGGGCGCGGTGCCCTTCCACTCGTGGACCCCCGACGCCTATCAGGGCGCCCCGACTCCGGTCACTGCCTTCATGGCGGCCGCCACCAAGGCGGCGGCGACCGCGGCGCTCCTCCGCGTGTCGTACGAGGCACTTCACGGCCTCGCGTGGGAGCTGTCGTGGCTCATCTGGACCGTCGCGATTCTGTCGATGCTGCTGGGCACCGTCGTGGCGCTCGTGCAGACCGAGCTCAAGCGCATGCTCGCGTACTCGTCGATCGCGCACGCGGGCTTCATCCTCGTGGCGTTGGCGGGCTTCCCCGCCGATGCCCTCAGCGCACTGCCGTTCTACCTGCTCAGCTACGGACTCGCGACGCTGGGCGCGTTTGCGGTCATCACGCAGGTGCGTGAGCGCGGCGAGGACGGCACCGTGCTGGGCGAGGCGACGCGCCTGGGCCAGTGGGCCGGGCTCGGCCACCGCTCGCCGTGGCTCGCGGGAGCGATGGCGCTGTTCCTGCTCTCGTTCGCCGGCATTCCGCTGACCGCGGGCTTCGTGGGCAAGTTCGTGGCGTTCTCCGCCGCGATGTCCGAGGGCGCGTGGCCGCTCGTGCTCGTCGCTGTCATCGCGTCCGCCGCCGCCGCATTCTTTTACGTGCGCCTCATCGTGCTCATGTTCCTCACGGACGTTCCCGAGGGCCAGGAGGACGCGGTCGAGGTTGACCACAGCCCGCTCGCGCGCGCCGTGGTGGCCATCACGGTGATCGGCGTGGTGCTGCTCGGCATCGTGCCCGGCCCCGTGCTGTCGCTGTTCGAGAACGCCGGCGTGCTGCTGCTCGGCGCGGCGGGCTAGTCATGTCCTCGCTCGCGATCGACGACTCCGCGCTGGCGGAGGTGCTGCAGCCGCGGCTCGCGTTGGTCGAGGAGAGGCTGCGCGACGCCGTCGCGCAGTCCGACACCCTCGCCGATGCCACGTCGCGGCACCTGGTCGACGCGGGCGGCAAGAGGCTGCGCCCGATGCTCGTGCTGTTGTGCGCGCAGCTGGGCGACGGGGCTCGCCCCGAGGTGCTCGACGCCGCCGTGGTGGTCGAACTCACGCACCTCGCGACGCTGTATCACGACGACGTCATGGACTCCGCCCCCACGCGCCGCGGCGCGCCCGCGGCACACGAGGTGTGGGGCAACTCGGTCGCGATCCTCACGGGTGACCTGCTGTTCGCGCGCGCGTCGCGTGTGGTCGCCGGGCTGGGGCCGCAGGCCGTGCGCATCCAGGCCGAGACGTTCGAGCGCCTGTGCCTCGGCCAGCTCCACGAGACGGTGGGCGCCGCCGAGGGCGACGACCCGGTGGACTTCTACTTGCAGGTGCTCGCGGACAAGACCGCATCCCTCATCGCGACCTCCGCGCGCTTTGGCGCGATGTTCGGCGGCTGCCCGGTGGGCGTGGTCGACCAGGTGACGAGCTACGGGGAGTATGCGGGCGTCGCGTTCCAGCTCGCGGACGACGTCATCGACGTCCGCTCGGACGCCGCGACCACCGGCAAGACGCCGGGCACGGACCTGCGCGAGGGCGTCCCGACGATGCCCGTGTTGTTGCTGCGCCGCCGGGTGGCGGCGGGCGGCCCGGGGTCGAGGCCGACCGCGCTCTTCTCGAGGCGATCGACGGGGACCTGTCGGACGATGCCGTGCTCGCCGACGTGGTGGCGCGCCTCGCGGCCCACCCCGTGGTCGACGAGACCGCGGCGCTCGCGCGCGAGTGGGCGTCGCGTGCGGCCCAGGCGATCGCGCCGCTGCCCGAGGGTGACGTCAAGGCGGCGCTGGTGGCCTTCTCCGAGGCGCTCGTCGCCCGCGCGGCCTGACCCGCCGCCGCCCGCTACACGGGCTCGGTGACGGCTCCCGACTGCGCGGCCAGCGGGTCGCGCACGCGCGAGCGGGCGCGCCACGAGTCGATCGTGATGATCACCAGCGCGACCCATACCAGCGCGAAGCCCGCCCAGCGTCCCGCGGGCATCGGCTCGTGGAAGTACCAGACCGCGAGCGCGAACGTCATGGTGGGCGCGATGTACTGCAACAATCCCGACACGTTGAGCGGCAGCCTGCGGGCTCCCGCCGCGAACACCAGCAGCGCACCTGCCGTCCACGTGCCGGTCGTGAGCAGTAGCGCATCGTGCCAGCCGCCCAGGCCCTCGGCGCCGCGTGCGAAGAGCGTCGCCTGTCCGGACACACCCACCCACGCGAGCACTCCTATCGCGAGCGGCAACTGCACCGCGGTCTCGACGGTCAGTCCGGTGAGGGCATCGACGCGGTGGCCCACGTCCTTCTTGACGAACGAGTAGATCGCGAAGCTGAACGCGAGCGCGAGAGAGATCCAGGGCAGCCCGCCCATCTCGACCGCGAGCACCGCGACGGCGAGCGCGGCGACCCCGATCGCGACGACCTGCAGTCGCCGCAACCGCTCACCCAGCAGCACCACGCCCAGGGCGACGGTGATGAGGGGATTGATGTAGTACCCAAGCGAGGTCTGCGCGACGCGGTCGGTCACGACGGCGTAGACCATCACGCCCCAGTTGACCGCGATCACCAGTGAGGCCACCGCGAGCCGCGCCATCACGCGTCGATCGCGCACCACGGAGACAATCCGCGCCCAGCCGCGCACGAAGGGCACGATCGCGAGGCACACGACGAGCGAGGACACCGACCTCCACGCCACGATCTCGAACGCTCCGGCAGGCTCGAGGGCGGCCATGAAGATCGGGAAGAGCCCCCAGATGAAGTACGCGGAGGCGCCGTAGAGCAGGCCGCGGCGGTCGAGGGCAGGGGTCACGCTGCGATTGTTGCACCAGGTGGCACCCCGGGATCAGGGCCACCGTCCCTGAACTGGCACCGCTACCCGGTGCCGCCGGACCCCGCCGCCGCGATCCACGCGAGCAGCCACGTGCGGGACACCGCGCCGTCGATCGCCTCCGTGGGGAGCTCGACCGCCTCGCGCCACGCCGCCTCGCGCTGTTCGGGGCCAGCGAGCGCCCGGTACATGAGCAGGTAGTCGGCGAACTGGGTCGGGGTGGCGTCGCCCCACGCCTCCTCGACGGACGCGACGATGCGCGCGGGATCCACCGCGGACAGGTAGGCGGGCGCCGCGGGGTGGGCGGGGATGATCTGGATCGCGAGCATCGCGGCGGGATCCGCGCTGAACCAGGTCGCGTAGTCGCGCTTCGCGCCCCACTCGATCGCGACGATTCCATGCGCGTAGCCGTCGAGACCGGTGAGGTCAGGAGCGAGCCACAGGCGCCGGGCCGCCTCCGACTCGGCCGCGAGCATCCACCTCGCGGACTCCTCGAGGGCGAGGTCGCCGCGTACCGCGGCCCACAGAGCCACCGCGTTGTGGGCGAGCACCGCCTCCGAGCTGGACTCCTGATTGTTGCCGTCGGCGAAGGGGCTGAATCCAGAGGCCCACGAGTGTCCTGCGACCGGGTCGAAGGCCCGTCGCACCGGGAACGCGTCCGACGTGCCCGGCGCGGCGATGTCCTCCGCGACAAGGTCCATCACGGGACCGATGCGCGCGGCCAGGTCACCGTCGCGTGCGCCCGCGACGGCCGCGGCATAGAGCAGGTAGCCGTAGTGGAAGTGGTGGTCGTTGAAGGCCTCGGATCCGAATGCCGTCGCGAGCCCGACCACCCCGCGCAGCTCCCCGTCGTACGTGAAGCACCGCTCGGCGCGCGTGCGACAGCCGTCGGGATCGGCCCACAGGTCGAGCTGCTCGGCCAGCCGTGCGTGGAGATCGGCCGCGATCGCGTCCTCGCCCAGGGCATCGGCCACCGCGAGCAGGGTCGCGAGCCGGTAGAGGGCCTTCGACCCGAAGTAGGTGTCGGCGGGCAACTCCGCCTCCCCGGCATCCGCCCGCAGCGCCGCGACGATCTGCTCGCGCTGCGCCTCCGTGATCTGGGACAGGTCGAGCGCGGCGGACGGCTCGACGAGCGGCACGTCCCAGGTGACGGACGATGCCGTGCACACCGCGTACGAGCCATGGATGGTGGCGTACGTGCCCAGGCCACAGTCAAGCCCCGCCGCGCGGCTCTCGGGGACCGCCACGACCGTGGGCCGAGTGCCGTAGGACACCGAGGTCGTGGCCGCGTCGCCGAGCGCGAATCCGGCCTCGGCGCCACGCGGGACGTCCCCCAGCGCCGCGGCGAACGCCCGCGCGGACCCGCCCGCGGGGACGGCGAAGACATGTGCCGAGCCGCCGGGGTCGAGGCTCACCTCGTCGCCGTCGATCGAGCCGCGCGCGACGGCGACCGCGTACTCCGTGCCGTCGACGGTGGCCGTGGCGAGGGTCTCGTCGACGGCTGCAAACGTCGTGCCGAGGGTCAGCACGGCGCCGCCGGTCGACTCGAGCCCCACCGCGGGTACGCCCTGCGCGAGCGTCACGTTGACGGGACCGAGCGCGACCGTGACCGCGACCGGCGTCGCCTCGACCACCTCGCCATACCCCGACGCGCCCGCGATCGTGAGCGACACCGCGTCGACGGCGGGCGCGAGGATCACATCCGCGCTCGCGACGGGCCGGGTGAGGCCGAGTGAGACGCCGCCGTCGAGCATCCTTACCGACAGCGGCGCGGGGAACACCGGCAGGCCCGGCTCGCCGAACGCGAGGGCCGAGTACCACCGGTTCGTGGGTGGCACCACGCCGTCCGCGATGCGCTGCGGGATGTCCTGCGCCGCCGCGTCGGGAAGGATGCTGGGGTCGGGGGTCGACGCGCGCCGCGGGCACCGTCACGGGGGTGGCCGGCTCGGGGGACGGTTCCGTGCTTGCCGAGGGGCCGGGCGGCCGGCCGCCCCCGTCGCACGCCGTCACCGCGAACGCCATCGCGAGCGCGATCGCGAGGACGGCGGCAGCCGCGGGCCGCCGGCTCACAGCCCGACCCTCCTCGCGAGGTCGTCCAGGGCATCGGACACCCCCGCCAGCACGCCGTCGTCACGCAGGTGCATGGTGGCCTCCAGGGGCGTGCCGGGGCGCATGAGGCCCGTGGGATCCGACTCGACCAGGGCGTCCGAGTCGACGCGGACGTCGACATGCGCCGCGCCCTCGATGGTGCTCACGGACAGGTCGGCGATCGTGCCGGTGATCTCGCGGCCGTCCGGCAGCCTGAGGTCGACGGAGGCGCCGTCCTCGATGCGAGCGAAGTCCCGCGGCGAGAGGATGAAGCTAGCGGTCGCGAACAGCGAGCCCGTGCGGTCGATGGTCGCGATGACCCCGCCCGATCCCGCGTAGGCGCCCTGGTCGACCATGAGCGCGGAGACGGTCCCCGACACGGACGCCCGCACGAGCAGGGTCCCGTCGGCGTCCACCGCGGCGCCCTCACCCGCCACCAGCCCGAGCTCGACGTCTCGCGCGAGCGACAAGCTCTCGATCTCGAACAGGCGATCGCCCTCTGCGACCGTATCGCCCTCGGCGACGTGCCGCTCGACCACGAGGCCGCCGTAGTCGGTGCCCACGTCCACGTGCTCGGCCTCGATCTGGGAGGAGGAACTGAGCACCTGAGTCTGGCGCTGGTTGAAGATCACGGTGAGGGCCGCGACCACGACCAGCACGGCGACGAGTCCGAAGAACAGTTTCACCCGGCTTCCCCATGTCATGTCCGCAGCTCCTTCTCATGCGCCGTCTCGGTAGGGCGGCGGGCGCGTCGCGCGTGGGGCGTTCCTCGGGCCCGAGCACCGTGGCCCAGGCCGGGGTCCGTGTGGGGTTCGGGGTGGGCGCCGGCCGGGGTGCCGCCTCGGTGCCCGGGGCGGCGGCCGGTCGCGCGACCACGACCGTGGGCCCGGTCGCGGGCTCGGCGGGTGCGGGCGGCAGGGTGATGTGGGCGTGCCCGGCGCGACCGCGGCGGAGCTCGCGAGCCTCGCGCGCGGCCGCCATCAGGAACGCGCCGAGGATCACCGTGTTGGTGAGGTTCCACGCCGTCGCGAGTGTCGGCACCCCGTTGCCCCAGTCCCGCCATACCGCGACCACCGACGTCAGCGCGAGGAAGACGAAGAAGAGCACCTGCGGCACGATGAACGTGAACGGCGACGCGCCGCGGGCCGTCCCCGTGGACTGCCACCCCACGTCGCGGTGGGTGAAGGCGTTGACGAGCGCCTTGAGGTAGATCGGGAACGACACCGCCGCGAGCGTGAGGGTCTGCCAGCGGAAGGAGCCGAGGGTGAACCACGCGAGGCCGATCTGCATGAGGTAGAAACCGGCGTAGTAGAGGAACCAGGTGCCCACGGAGATCGACAGGTCCATGGGGCGCAGGTCGAGGTAGATCTCGAGCGGAGGCACCAGCAAGAGCAGCAGCGGCGTGATGCCCGTGAGGTAGAACGTCGCGGTCACGAAGTACTGGATGCGCTGATCCGCGCTGAGGCGCCTGCGCGGGCTCAGCGGATGGTGCGTGAAGAGGATCTCGAAGCCGCCCGTCGCCCAGCGCAGCTGCTGCTTGGCATACGCCTCCACCGTCTCGGGGGCATCCCCGATCGCGAGGACGGTCGGGATGTAGACCGATCTCCATCCCTGCTCGTGAAGCACGAGCGAGGTCCACACGTCCTCGGACTTCGAGTCCGTGTAGATGCCGCCAACGGCATCAATTGCGGCGCGTCGGAAGACCACGTTGGTGCCGACGCAGAACGCGGCGTTGAAGCGATTCCGCCCGGGCTGCACGAACCGGTAGAAGACCGCCTGCATGTAGCCCGCACCCTTGGCGATCGTGGTGTGCAGGTTGCCATAGGTCTGCGGCGTCTGCACGAACGCGACCGCGTCGTCGGCGAAGAACGGCATGGTCTCGTGGAGGAACGCGGGGTCGGGGACGAAGTCCGCGTCGAAGACGGCGAAGAAGTCGCCCCGCGCGAGCGTGAGCGCGTGATTGACGTTGCCCGCCTTGGCGCCGCCCGAGCTCAGCCGCCTCACGTATCGCGCGCCGAGCTCGGCCGCGAGATCGCGGATCTGATCGCTACGGCCGTCGTCGAGCACCCACGTGCGGTGGCGGCCGCGAATCGCCACGGCCGCGGCGACCGTGCGGCGCACCACCTCGACATCCTCGCCGTAGACGGTGACGAAGACGTCGACGGTCACGCGACGCCCCGCGATCTCGAGGGGCCACTGGGTGGGGTCTCCCGCGCCGGAGCGGCCGAAGAGCGCGTCGCGAGCACGGTGATACGTGAAGTCACGCGGATCGTTGCCGCCGGCGAGGATGGTCCACATCGACAGCAGGGCGTGGAAGACCAGGATCGACTCGGCCGAGATCACCAGCACCCACGGGATCACGTCGCCCCGGTTCGCGGGGTTGAGCAGGAACGCCGAGTACACGAGGATGCCGAGCGTGGCGACGAGCACGAGCAGCGTCATCACCGGGGACTGCTGAACCGAGGAGCGCGCGGCGCCCGTGGGTGCGCGACGGTCGGGCGCGGGAGACGTCACGATCTTCTCCTCTCGAGGAGCGCAAGCGCTTGCGAGGATGAGGTGGAGATCGACGTCTGCGGCGGTGGCGCACCCGAGGGGCGCCCTGCGGTGCCGGGTCGTGAAGCGTTCCGGCTGGCCCACTGTACCCACAAAGGGGACGAATCGGTCAAGAGGGGCGCGGAAACCACCTTCTGCTACGGCCGAGCCGCCGCACGCGCCGCCGGATGGGCTTGCAAGCGCTTGCATATCTGGCTAGGCTCGCCGACGATCGACCAGATCACCATCACACCGTCGTGATCGGGCCCACACCGTCGTGGACCCTCGGACCCTGGAGCGCTCCTTGTTCAAGCCGTCGCGCAGTACCTCCGCCCTCGCCCTCCTTGCCCTCTCCGGCGCCCTCGTGGTCGTCACCGCTCCCGCGGCATCGGCCGCCGAGCGCTCCTTCGCCCTCGTGGGCGACCTGCAGAGCGAGGTGGGTTGTCCAGGCGATTGGCAGCCCGACTGTGGGGAGTCGGAACTGCTCGCGACCGACACCCCGGACCTCTACGCCGCGCAGTTCGACGTGCCGGCCGGGACCTACGAGTACAAGGTCGCGGTGGACGATGCGTGGGACGAGGCCTACGGGCTGAACGGCGGCGCCGACAATATCCCGCTCGTGCTTCCCGAGGCCGCGACGTTGCGCTTCGTGTTCGACGATGCCGCCAAGCGCGTGGGGCTCGAGGTGCTGTCCGTGCGGGGCGAGTACACGGACGAGGACGATGCCCTGGTCGCGGCCCCCGCGCGACAGCCCGGCAGCGACGAGCAGTTCTATTTCGTGATGACCGATCGCTTCGCGAACGGAGACCCGAGCAACGACACCGCGGCCATCGAGGGCGACCGGCTCGACCACGGGTTCGACCCGACGGACAAGGGCTTCTATCACGGCGGCGACATCGCGGGACTGCATGATCGCCTCGACTACATCGAGGGGCTGGGCACGACGGCGATCTGGCTGACCCCCTCCTTCAAGAACCGCCCCGTCCAGGGCGAGGGCGTCAACGCGAGCGCCGGCTACCACGGCTACTGGGTCACGGACTTCACGCAGATCGACCCACACCTGGGCACCAACGCGGAGCTCGAGGCGCTCATCGCGGACGCCCACGACCGCGGCATCAAGGTCTACTTCGACATCATCACCAACCACACCGCCGACGTGATCGCGTACGAGGAAGGCGAGTACGCGTACATCGAGAAGTCGGTGGAGCCGTACCTCGACGAGGACGGCGAGCCGTTCGACCCGGCCGACTACGCGGGAACTGGAACCTTCCCCGCCCTGGACGCCGCGACATCGTTCCCCTACACGCCCGTGATTTCGCCGGCCGACGCGGACGCCAAGGTCCCCGCGTGGCTCAACGACCCCACGCTCTATCACAACCGCGGCGACTCGACGTGGACGGGGAGTCGGTCACGTACGGCGACTTCGTGGGTCTCGACGACATCATGACGGAGCACCCGACCGTGGTCGGCGGCTTCGTCGACGTGTACCAGGACTGGATCGACCTGGGCATCGACGGCTTCCGCATCGACACCGCCAAGCACGTCAACTTCGAGTTCTGGGAGGAGTGGAGCACCGAGGTGCTCGACTACGCGCACGCGAACGGCAAGCCGGACTTCTTCATGTTCGGCGAGGTCTACGACGCGGACCCCGTCAAGCTTTCGCCATACGTGCGTGACACGGACATGAACTCGGTGCTCGACTTCACGTTCCAGTCCTCCGCCGTGAGTTTCGCGAGCGGCAACTCCGCGCGGGGCCTGCGCTCGCTGTACGCGGGGGACGACTACTACACGACTCCCTCGACGTCCGCTGGCGCGTTGCCCACGTTCCTGGGCAATCACGACATGGGGCGCGTGGGGTACTTCCTCCAGGGCACGGATTCCGCCCTCGAGCGCACCGAGCTCGCCCACGAGCTGATGTTCCTGGGTCGCGGCCAACCGGTGGTCTACTACGGCGACGAGCAGGGCTTCGCGGGCGCCGACCCCGGCAATGACAAGAGCGCGCGTCAGTCGCTGTTCGCGTCGCAGGTCGACGAGTTCACCGACCAGGCGCTGCTCACGGGTGAGACCGCGGGCGCGGTCGACCGCTACGACACGGACGCCGTGCTGTACGAGCACATCGCCGCGCTGTCCGCGCTGCGGGAGGCGCACCCCGCGCTCGCGACCGGAGCGCAGATCGAGCGCTACGCCGAGTCGGGCGCGGGCGTCTACGCCTTCTCGCGCGTCGACCGCGACCAGCGCGTCGAGTACCTGGTCGCGCTCAACAACTCCGCGTCCGAGTCGACCGTCGACATCCCCACGCTGACCGCGGGGGCGACCTTCGAGACCCTCTATGGCGGCGCGGGCACGGTCGCGTCCGACGCCTCGGGAGTCGCCTCGGTGACGGTCCCCGCGCTCGGGGCCGTCGTGTTGCGGGCCGATGCCCAGGTCACGGCACCCGCGGAGGCCTCGCCGGTGTCCGTCGTCGCCCCGGCTCCCGGGGCCGGCGTGTCCGGCTCCGTCGCCGTGAGTGCTGACGTCGACGACTCGTGGCGCGAGACGTCGTTCGCGTGGCGCGTCGTGGGCGCCGACACGTGGACGCCGCTCGGCACGTCCGAGACGACCACCCCGCGCGTCTTCCACGACGTGCGCGGGCTCGACGCGGGCACGCTGATCGAGTACCGCGTCGTGACGGTCGACGCGGCGGGCCAGCGCTCCGCGGCATCGACCTATGCGTCGGTGGGTCACGCGGTCGCGGTCGCGGTCGAGGAGGAGCCCGAGCAGGGCATCGAGTCCGTGACCATCGCGGGCAGCCTCAACTCCGAGATGGGCTGCGCGGGCGACTGGCAGCCGGCGTGCGAGGCCGCGATGCTCACCGAGGGTCCCGGCGGCGTGTGGTCAGGGACGTTCGACGTGGCGGCGGGCGACTACGAGTACAAGGCCGCGATCGACGGCAGCTGGACCATCAACTACGGCGCGAACGCCGTGAGGGACGGCAGCAACATCGCCATCTCGCACGACGGTGGTCCCCTCACCTTCTACTTCGACTCGCGCAGCAACCAGGTGCAGTCGAGCGCGGAGGGTCCCGCGGTCACGCTGCCCGGCTCGTATCAGTCCGAGATCGGCTGCCCGGGGGACTGGGCACCCGACTGCCTCGCGAGCCTCATGGCCGACGGCGACAAGGACGGCGTCTACGAGTTCTCGACGGCCGACATCCCGGCAGGCGCCTACGAGGTCAAGGTCGCGCACGGGCTGGGCTGGGCGGAGAACTACGGACAGGACGGCGCGCCCGGCGGCGCGAACTACGCGTTCTCGACGGAGGAGGGCGAGCTCGTGACCTTCCGCTACGAGATCGCGACGCACCTGCTCGAGATCGAGGTCGCGAACCCGCCGCTGCCCGGCGCGGGACAGTCGCGCGCGTACTGGATCGACGCCCAGACCCTCGCGGTGCCGGCAGACCTGGGTTCTGGGGAGGGCTGGCAGCTGTACGGATCCGCCGACGCGACACTCGAGGCGGCGGGCTCCGACGTCTCGGGTGGCGAGCCGGTCGCGCTGAGCGTGGTCGAGGGGGCCTCACCGCGGCCCAGCTCGAGCGATTCCGTGCCCTCGAGGGCTATGTCGCGCTGCGCGTCGAACTGACGCGCGAGGATGCGGCCGCGCTGTTGCGCGGAGAGCTCGCCGTCGCACGCCGCGACGGTGACGCGCTGACGGCCTTCACGGGCGTGCAGGTGGCGGGCGTCCTCGACGCCCTCTACGCGGAGGCGGCCGACGGCGTCGACCTGGGCGCGGTCTACGGCGACGGAGGAATCGACTTCCGCGTCTGGGCGCCCACGGCTCGCGCAGCGACGCTGCTCACGTGGGGCCCCGGTGCGGCGGGAGACCCCGCGCGTCATGAGGCCACGTGGGACGCGGACAGCGGTGTGTGGAGCGTCGCGGGCGACGGCTCCCTCGACGGCGCCGAGTACCTGTGGGAGCTCGAGGTGTTCTCCCCGAGCAGCGGCGAGATCGAGCTCAACGCAGTGACCGACCCGTACTCGGTCGCGCTGACGCTGAACTCGACGCGTTCTGTCGCGGTCGACCTCGATGATCCCGCATTCCGGCCCGAGACGTGGGAGGAGACTCCGGCGCCCGTCGTCGACCGCGCGGTCGACCAGGCGATCTACGAGCTCCACATCCGCGACTTCTCGATCGGTGACGCCTCGGTGCCCGCCGAGGAGCGCGGCACCTACCGCGCCTTCACCCGCGAGGGTGCGGGACGCGCGCAGCTGCGCGAGCTCGCGGACGCGGGCATCACGACGGTGCACCTGTTGCCCTCGTTCGACATCGCGACCATCGAGGAGGACCGCACGCTCCAGCAGCAGCCGGACTGCGACCTCGCGTCGATGGCTCCCGACTCGGAGGAGCAGCAGGCATGCGTCGCCGCGGTGGCCGACACCGACGGCTTCAACTGGGGCTACGACCCCTTCCACTACACGGTGCCCGAGGGCTCGTACGCGGTGGATGCCGACGGCGGCGCGCGTGTCGCGGAGTTCCGCGAGATGGTCGGCGCGCTGCACGAGGACGGCCTCCAGGTGGTCCTCGACCAGGTCTTCAACCACACCGCGCAGTCGGGTCAGGGGAGAAGTCGGTGCTCGATCGCGTGGTGCCCGGCTACTACCACCGCCTGAGCGACACGGGCACGGTCGAGACCTCGACCTGCTGCCAGAACGTCGCGACGGAAAACGCGATGGCGGGCAAGCTCATGGTCGACTCCGTGGTGACGTGGGCGGCGGACTACAAGGTCGACGGCTTCCGCTTCGACCTCATGGGCCACCACTCTCGCGAGAACATGCTCGACATTCGTGCGGCGCTCGACGCGCTCACGCTCGCCGAGGACGGCGTCGACGGCTCGTCGATCTACCTCTACGGCGAGGGCTGGAACTTCGGCGAGGTGGCGGACAACGCTCTCTTCGACCAGGCGACCCAGGGGCAGCTCGGGGGGACCGGCATCGGCACCTTCTCCGACCGGCTGAGGGATGCCGTCCACGGCGGCAGCCCGGTCGACTCGTCGTCGACGTTCCGTCAGGGATTCGGCACCGGTCTCGGCACGGACCCCAACGGCGACCCCGTCAACGGCTCCACCGAGGAGGCGCTCGCGGCGCTCGCTCACGAGGCCGATCTGGTCCGGCTGGGACTCGCGGGGAACCTGCGGGACCTCGAGCTGCTCGCGTCGGATGGCACGGTGCGCGCGGGCGACGAGCTCGACTACCGTGGCTCGCCCGCCGGCTACGCCGACCAGCCCGACGAGGTCGTCACCTACGTCGACGCTCACGACAACGAGACGCTGTACGACCTGAGCGTCCTCAAGCTGCCCGTCGACACGTCGATGGAGGACCGCGTCCGCATGAACACGCTGTCGCTCGCGACCGCGACCCTCGCCCAGACGCCGTCGTTCTGGCATGCGGGCACGGAGCTGCTGCGGTCGAAGTCGCTGGACCGCAACAGCTACAACTCGGGCGACTGGTTCAACCGCATCGACTGGACGGGCCAGGAGTCGACGTTCGGCTCGGGGCTCCCGCCGGCCGCGGACAACGAGGGCAAGTGGTCTGTCATGGCGCCGCTGCTCGCGAACGGAGATCTCAAGCCCACGGCAGCGGACATCGCCCAGGCGGAGGCCGCCGCACTCGACCTGCTGCGCGTGCGCACGGAGGTTCCGCTGCTGCGGCTCGGCTCGGCCGAGCTCATCACGGAGAAGGTGTCCTTCCCCGGCAGCGGTCCCGACGCGACGCCCGGAGTGATCGTCATGCTCATCGACGACCTCGTGGGGGCCGACGTCGACCCCGACCTCGCCGGCGCGCTCGTCGTGTTCAACGCCTCGCCCGAGGCGACCACGCAGGAGATCGCGGCGCTCGCGGGACGCGAGTTCGCGCTCACCCCCGCGCTCGCCGAGGGCTCGGATGACGTGGTGCGCTCGACGTCGTGGGACGCCGCCGCAGGCGAGGTCACGGTGCCCGCGCGCACGGTCGCGGTGCTGGTCGAGGGCCAGGACGATGCCCCGGCGCCGGCCTTCGCCGACGTCTCGGAGGACCCGGAGTCGCCCCTGTACAGCGAGCACGCGGCGGCGATCGGCTGGCTCGCCGCCGAGGGGATCTCGAAGGGATGGGACAACGGGGACGGCACGTTCTCCTTCCGCCCGCTGTCTCCCGTGACGCGCGACGCGATGGCGGCCTTCCTCTACCGCTACGCGGGCTCGCCCGAGTGGGAGGCCCCGGAGGTCTCGCCGTTCCTCGACGTGACGCCCACCAGCACCGAGTTCTACGCGGAGATCACGTGGCTCGAGGCGCAGGGCATCACCGAGGGCTGGGAGGTCGACGGCGGACGTGAGTTCCGGCCGCTGGCCACGATCACGCGCGACGCGATGGCGGCCTTCATGTACCGCTATGCGGACTCGCCCGCGTGGGAGGCTCCGGCGGAGTCGCCGTTCCTCGACGTGGCTCCCGGTCGGGTGTTCTACGACGAGATCACGTGGCTCGAGAGCCAGGGCATCACGGAGGGTTGGGAGGTGGACGGAGGGGTCGAGTATCGACCGCTCGCGTCGATCACCCGCGACGCGATGGCGGCGTTCCTGCAACGCCACCACGAGCTCGGGTAGCCCGCCCCCACGCGGCTCCGCCACACGGTTTCGCGGCTCCGCCACACGAGCTACCCGCCGGCACCTCCTACCCCCGCCGGCTCCGCCACACGCCGTCACTGCAATGGGACACCCATGGTCGGTATCGAGGGATTCCGGCGCGCTATGGGACCACCACCGTCGCGGGCGTGTGGCGGAGTCGCGGCAGGGTGAGCGTGTGGCGGAGCCGCAGCAGGGTGAGCGTGTGGCGGAGCCGCGGCAGGGTGAGCGTGTGGCGGAGCCGCGGGAGGGCGCTGAGTCGGCGCAGCGTCAGTGCGGCAGGCCCGCGTCGACCAGTCCGCGCGACACGCGCAGCCGGTGCTGGACCCGCGCGAACACCAGCCGGTCCACGAGCATCGTGAAGGCGAGCACGATGAGGATGGTCGCCATCATCTCCGTGATGTCGCCGGTCTCGCGCGAACGCTGGATCACGTCGCCGATCCCGGTGCCCGACAGTGCGCCCGAGAAGATCTCGCCGGCCACCAGGCAGCGGAACGCGATCGACCAGCCCAGCTCGAGACCGGTCATGATGCCGGGCAGCGCGGCGGGGAGCGTGACGTGTCGCAACAGCGTCCCGCCATCGGCCCCGAAGGTGCGCCCCGCCCGCAGCAGCAGCGGCGGCACGTTCTTCACGGCGGTGCGGGTGCCGAGGATCACCGCGGGCATCGCGCCGATGCTCACGACGGCCGCGAGCGACCACGGGGAGGTGCCGAGCACGATCGCGGCCACCGGGATCCACATCGACGTCGGCATGCCCTGCAGGGCCGCGAGGTACGGAGAGAGCCCGCGGTCGACCGCGGGCCGGGAGCCGATCACGAGCCCTAGCGCGACGCCCACCACCGCGGCGACCGCGAAGCAGCCGCCCATGAACAGCGTGACGCGCGCGAAGATCGACGCGAAGCGCCCGTCGAGAGCCATCTGCCACAGCTCGGCCCCCGTCGCGGCCGGACCCGGGAGCGCGTCGAGGGTGAGCGACAGGAGGGCCCACAGCCCCAACAACGCGAGCCCCACCACGACGATGGGCCCGCCGCGACGCCACGCGGGCGTGCGTGCGACCGGGGACGCGTCAGATGACGACATGGTCGTCCTCCCCACCGCGCGGCGCCGCGATGCCCAGCTGGTCCGCGGCGTCGAGCAGCCGGCGCACATCCTGGGCGAGCGCGACCACGCGCTCGGATTCCACGACGCGCGGACGGGCGAGGGACACGCGAACGTCGCCGATGATGCGCCCGGGCCCGGAGGACAGGACGATGACGCGGTCACCCAGGGCGACCGCCTCGCGCACGTTGTGGGTGACGAAGAGAATCGTCGTGCCGGTCTCGCGCCACAGCTCCTGGAGCTCGACGTGGAGGCGGTCGCGCGACGGGGCGTCGAGCGCGCTGAAGGGCTCGTCCATCAGCAGGACAGCGGGTCGCATCGCGAAGGCGCGGGCGAGTGCCGCGCGTTGGCGCATGCCGCCCGACAGCTGGTGTGGGTGGAGCGATGCGGCATCGGTCAGGCCCACCTTGGCGAGCCAGCGCGCGACGGTCGACTCGCGCTCGGCGGCCGGAACGCCAGCCTGCTTGAGCCCGAACCCGACGTTGTCCGCGACGGACAGCCACGGGAACAGCGCGTGCTCCTGGAACACCATGACGCGATCGGGGCCGGGGCCCGTGACGGGGCTGCCGTCGACGGCCACGGATCCGCGCGCGGGTCGCGTGTGCCCCGCCACGAGGTCGAGCAGCGTCGACTTTCCGCAGCCCGAGGGCCCACGACGCACACGAGTTCGCCCGGTGCGAGGGACAGGTCGATGCCGTCGAGAGCGAGGCGTTCCCCGGACCGGCCGGGGAACGCCTGCGCCACATCGGCGATCGCGACAGGTGCGCCCATCAGATGCTCAGGTAGGCGTCCTCGCCCAGGCCGGGGGCCTGAGCGCGCGCGGTGCCTGCGGCGACCGTCGAGCCGTCCTGCGGATCGATGAGCACGAAGGCGCCGGTGCGGCGGTGACGCCCGTAGTCCTCGACCGCGAGCGGCTGGGCGAGCTGGAGCTCGACCACGCCGATGTCGTTGAGCAGCAACTCGTGCCCCGGCTTGATCGACGCATCGAGCGTGCCTCCCGGCAGCGCGATGTCGAGCACGCCGTCGATCGCGACGACCATCGCCTGGACCAACGCGGAGCCGTGCTGCACGAGCACGCGATCGCGCACGCGCAGCGGGCGATCCGTGAGCCACGCGACGTGAGCGTGGAACGTGCGGCGTGGCTGGAGCGCGTCCGACGCGGAGGACAGCAGGTCCCCTCGCGCAACGTCGACATCGTCCGCGAGGCGAATCGCGATCGACTGACCGGCGTGCGCCTCGTCGAGCGGGCCCGTCGCGGTGTCGATGCCAGCGACCGTGGTGCGCCGCCCGGAGGGCTGGACCACGACATCGTCCCCCACCCGGATGGTGCCCTCGGCGACCTGGCCCGCGTAGCCGCGATACTCGCGGTACTCGGGCGACAGGGCGGCGTCCTGCGGTCGCAGCACGAGCTGCACGGGCAGGCGCCAGCCCACCTGGGCGGCCTCGGCGTCGGCCGCGGTCGGGTGAGCGATGCCGCGGCGGTGAGCCGCGGCGATGGCGTCGGCGCCCTCGTCGATCGACGGCACGGTCTCGAGGATCTCGAGCACCGTGGGCCCGTCGTACCACGGCGTGCGCTCCGAGCGCACGGCCACGTTGTCGCCCACGAGCGCGCTCACGGGGACCGTGATGACGTTGGTGAGCCCGAGGGCCTCGGCGTGAGACTGCACGTGCTGCGCGATCGACCGGTACGGACCGGCCGCATAGTCGAGCAGGTCGATCTTGTTGACGGCCACGATCACGTGCGGCACGCGCAGCAGCGCGGCCACCGCGAGGTGGCGGCGCGTCTGCTCGACCACGCCGTAGCGTGCATCCACGAGCACGATCAGCGCGTCGGCGGTCGATGCACCCGTGACGGTGTTGCGCGTGTACTGCACGTGTCCGGGGCAGTCCGCGAGGATGAACGTGCGGCGCGGTGTCGAGAAGTAGCGGTACGCGACGTCGATCGTGATGCCCTGCTCGCGCTCGGCGCGCAGGCCGTCCGTGAGCAGCGCGAGGTCGACGGTCTCGCCGCCGCGCTCGCGGCTCACGCGCGCGACCGCCTCGTACGCGTCCGCGAGGATCGACTTGGTGTCGTGCAGCAGGCGCCCCACGAGCGTGGACTTGCCGTCGTCGACGGATCCGGCGGTCGCGAAGCGCAGGAGCGAGGGCGTGGTGGTCAGGGTGTCCATTAGAAATAGCCCTCCTTCTTGCGGTCCTCCATGGCGGCCTCAGAGAGGCGGTCGTCGGCGCGGGTCGCGCCGCGCTCGGTGATGCGGGTCGCGGCGACCTCGGCGATCACCTCGGCGAGCGTCGCGGCGGGCGACTCGACGGCCCCCGTGCAGGACGCGTCCCCCACGGTCCGATACCTCACCGTGCGGGTCTCCACGGCATCGTCCTCGCGCACCGTCACGGACGGGTGGGGCGTGAGCCACATCCCGTCGCGCTGGAACACGGGCCGCTCGTGCGCGTAGTACAGCGACGGCAGCTCGATCCCCTCGCGCTCGATGTAGCGCCACACGTCGAGCTCCGTCCAGTTGGACAGCGGGAACACGCGCACGTGCTGTCCGGGCAGGTGCTTGGGGTTGTAGAGGTTCCACAGCTCGGGACGCTGATTGCGCGGGTCCCACTGGCCGAACTCGTCGCGCAGGGACACCACGCGCTCCTTGGCGCGCGCCTTTTCCTCGTCGCGTCGCGCGCCGCCGAACACGACGTCGTACTTGTGTCCCGCGATCGCGTCGAGCAGCGGCACGGTCTGCAGCGGGTTGCGCGTGCCGTCGGGGCGTTCGCGCAGGCGGCCGTCGTCGATGTAGTCCTGCACCTTCGCGACCTGCAGGCGCAGGCCGAGGCGCTCGACGGTGCGATCGCGAAACTCGATGACCTCGTCGAAGTTGTGGCCCGTGTCGACGTGGAGCAGCTCGAACGGCACGCGTCCTGGCCAGAACGCCTTGGTCGCGAGGTGGAGCACCACGACGGAGTCCTTGCCGCCGGAGAACAGCAGCACGGGCTTGCGCGCGGTGGCGACCGCCTCGCGGATGATGTGGATGCCCTCGGCCTCGAGGGCATCCAGGGTGGTGAGGCGCGCGGGGGCGCCGGTGGGCGCCGCGGGTGCGTCGGTCATGGGGAACCTTGTCTTGTCGGGGACGGGTGGTCTACGAGGTGTGGATGCCGCACTCGGTCTTGCCTTGGCCGGCCCAACGCCCGGAGCGCGGGTCCTCGCCCGGCGCGACCTTGCGGGTGCACGGCAGGCAGCCGATGCTCGGGTAGCCCTGAGCCACCAGCGGGTGGCGGGGGAGGTCGTTGGCCTCCTGATAGGCCTCGACGGCGGCGTCATCCCATAGCGCGAGCGGGTTGATCTTCACGAGTCCGTGCTTGGCGTCCCAGCTGACCACCGGCATCTCGGAGCGGGTGATCGCGTCGACGCGGCGCGCGCCCGTGACCCAGGCGGCGTAGCCCTCGAGGGCGCGGCGCAGCGGCTCCACCTTGCGCAGCGCGCAGCACAGATTGGGGTCGCGAGCGAAGAGATCCTTGCCGTGGGTCGCATCCTGCTCCTCGACGGTCTGCTCGGGCAGGACGTTGACCACGGTGATGTCGAAGGCCCGCGCGGCCTCGTCCCGCGTGACGATCGTCTCGGGGAAGTGGTAGCCGGTCTCGAGGAAGAGCACGTCCACACCCGGCAGGCGGGTCCCGAACAGGTGGGGGAGGATCGTGTCCTGCATGGACGATGCCACGGCCAAGCGGGCGCCGAAGGTCGCCACCGCCCAGTCCGCGATGTGCGCGGCCGAGGCAGTCTCGAGGCGCGCGTTGACCTCGGCGCACGTCTGCGCGTTCCACTCGGTGGGGTTGAGGAGGGTGAGCGACGCGGAGCCCAACCCGGGGAGGCCGGTGCTCACTTGATCAGCTCCTCGTCCACCCGGAAGGCCCAGTCGGCGAACTGCTCGCCGTCCGTGCGGGTCTCGAGGTAGTTGCGGGTGACGCGCTCGACGTAGTCGGGCATGCCATCGGCCTTCACCTTGTGCGCGCGGATCTTGCGACCGAAGTCGTTGTCCTCGCCGCGGCCCAGGCGGCCACCCAGGTGCACCTGGAAGCCGGGGACCTGCTCGCCGGTCTCGTCGTCCAGCACGAGCTGGCCCTTGAAGCCGATGTCGGCGACCTGGATGCGCGCGCACGAGTTCGGGCAGCCGTTGACGTGCACCGTGATGGGGGCGTCGAGCGTGGGGAAGGCCTGATCGAGGCGGGTCACCACCTCGCGAGCGGTGGCCTTGGTCTCGACGATCGCGAGCTTGCAGTACTCGATGCCCGTGCAGGCCATGACGTTGCGGGCGAACTCGCCCGGCTGCGCCTCGAGCTCGAGAGCGCGCAGTCCATTGACGACGTCGTTGACCTTGTCCTCCGGCACATCCAGGATGAGCACCTTCTGGAGGGGGTGAGGCGGATCCGGTCGGAGCCGGCGGCCTCGGCGATGTCGGCGATCGCGGCGAGCTTGGCGCCCGAGATGCGGCCCGCGATGGGCGCGGCGCCGACGTAGTAGCGCCCGTCCTTCTGCTCATGGATGCCCACGTGGTCGCCGCGGTCGCCCGGGCGGCCCACCTCGGGGCCCGGGCCGTCGGGGAGCTTCCAGCCCAGGTAGTCGTTCTCGAGCACCTCGCGGAACTTCTCCGCGCCCCACGCCTTGACCAGGAACTTGAGGCGGGCGCGCGTGCGCAGGCGGCGGTAGCCATGGTCGCGGAAGATGCCGATGACACCGGCCCAGACGTCCGCGACCTTGTCGGGCTCGACGAAGGCGCCCAGGCGCACGCCCAACTGAGGGTTGATGCTGAGTCCTCCGCCCACCCACAGGTCGTAGCCCACGCCGAGCTCGGGGTGCTCGACGGCGACGAACGCGACGTCCTGAACCTCGTGGACGATGTCGGGGATGCGCGTGCCGGTGATCGCCGACTTGAACTTGCGCGGCAGGTTCGAGAACTCGGGGTTGCCGATTCCGCGGTCGATGATCGCGCGGATCTGCGGGGTCGGGTCGATCAGCTCGTCCTTCGCGACGCCCGCGACGGGGGAGCCCAGGATCACGCGGGGGACGTCGCCGCACGCCTCCGTGGTGAACAGTCCCACCGCCTCGATGCGGCGGAAGATCTCGGGCACGTCCTCGACGCGGATCCAGTGGAGCTGGATGTTCTGGCGGTCCGAGACGTCGGCGGTGTCGCGGCCAAATTCCTGAGAGATCGCCGCGATCTCGCGCGCCTGGGCGACGGACAGCTGGCCGCCGTCGGAGCGGACGCGCAGCATGAAGTACTCGTCATCGAGCTGGTGCGGCTCGAGGATCGCGGTGCGGCCGCCGTCGATCCCGGGCCGGCGCTGCGTGTACAGGCCCCACCAGCGGAAGCGGCCGCGCAGGTCCGAGGGCGGGATCGACCAGAAGCCCCACTTCGAGTACATCGTCTCGATGCGGTGACGGACCTCAAGCGGGTCACCCGTCGACTTGAACTCCTCGTTGGGGTTCAGCGGGGTGCGGTCGCCGGAGGCCCACTGGCCGTCCTTGGCCGCGGTGTCCTTGCGTGCGGCGGCCTCGCGGGTGCGGATGAGGCGCGCCTCCTCGCGGTGACGACGACGCTCGTCGGCATCGGTCAGCGCCTGGGGTGCGCGGTGGGGGGTGGTGTCGGCGGCGTCGGTGGTGGGGCTCACCGCTCCTCCAGTCGTGTCGGTGGGAGCTGCGGCCGGGCGGGCGCGTCTGAGGTGCGCTCGTCAGGCCGAGCGCCCAGGAAGTTGGGACAGGTTCCGTGGGCGACTCAGGCCGACAGACACATGGCACAGCAAACGCAGCACATCGGTGCGCGGTTTGCGTGGAAGGCCATGGGCGAGATGATGACACATCACCGGGGGACTTGGGAAGGGCGCGGGGGACGATGCCCGGGTTAGCAGGCACGGCCACTACCAGGCCCGATGCCCCCGGGGGTGTCGAGAGGCCCGCGGGGCCGGGACCTCCGGCCCCGCCGCCGCGGGTCGGACGCGCCTAGCGTGAGGGGGAGTCCGTCGAGGGGAGAACCGTGGATCAGGCCGCCGCCGGCGATGGCGCCTTCGATGTCGAGGCGTTCGTGCGCGGCCTCGACGCGATCCTCGCGCGCTCCGGCGCTCCGGCAGCGAGAGACTTCGTGCGCGAGGCGCTCGACGAGGCCGTGCGGCTCGGCGACCGCGGCGCTCGCCTCACGATCCTCAACGAGCAGATGGGCCTATTGCGCTCGATCGGGCGCCACGACGAGGGCGTCGCCGCCGCGCGTGCCGGGATCGCCCTCGCGCTCGACATGGGGCTCGAGGGGTCCGAGCCGCACGCCGTGACCCTCATCAACGCCGCGACCTCGCTGAGGGCCGCCGGGCTCGCGGACGAGGCGCGCGCGGTCTACGAGGCGGCGCTCCGCGCAGCCGGGTCCGCGCTCGCGCCGGGGGACCGGCGCATCGCGGCGCTGCGCAACAACCTCGCCATCCTGCTCGGCGATCAGGGCGACCACGAGGGCGCCCACCGCGAGCTCTCGACGGCGCTCGCCTCGCTCGAGCACGGTGCCGATGCTGTCCCCGATCCCGCCACGGACCCCGACGTCGCGACCACTCTCGTGAATCTCTCGCATGCGGCACGCGCGCTCGGCCGCGACGCGGAGGCCGATTCCCACGCCCTGCGCGCGCTCGCGGTCTTCCGCGCCGGCGGCCACGGCACGGATCCGCATGCCGCCGCCGCCCTCGCGGGGCTGGGCCAGTCTCGACTGGCCGCGGGCGACGCCGCGGGAGCGGTCGATGCGTACCGCGAGGCGCTTGCGATCGTCGAGGCGAGCTACGGCACGGAGTCCGACGCGCACGCGGTCACCGCGGCGAACCTCGCCGACGCGGAGGCGGCGCTGGCGCGCCGGGACGGGCGGGCCGCCGCATCGTCCCCCGCGCCCGCATCTCCCTCCGCCCCCCGCCCCGACCTGACGGGGCTCGAGCTGTCGCGCGCGTTCTGGGACGCGCACGGTCCCGAGCTGCTCGCGCGCTTTCCCGCGCTACGGGGGCGGGTCGCGGCGGGCCTCGTGGGCCACGGCTCCGAGTGCTACGGCTTCGACGACGCCGTCTCGCGCGACCACGACTTCGGTCCGGGCTTCTGCCTGTGGCTCACCGCCGACGACCACGCCGCGTGGGGCGTGCAGCTGCAGGACGCGTACGACGCGCTGCCGACCCAGTTCCTCGGCTACGGGCCGCGGCTGGCGACCGAGCGCGCGAGCGGTGCCGGCCGGCGCGTGGGGGTGTTCGAGATCGGCGCATTCTTCGAGGGGATCACGGGTCACCCGGCCGCCCCCGGTGCCGACAGACCCCACGAGTGGCTCGCCCTCGAGGAGGCGACGCTCGCCGCGGCGACCAACGGCGCGGTGTTTGCCGATCCGCGCGGAGCGTTCAGCGGGGTGCGCAATGGCTTCCGGCGCATGCCGGCCGACGTCAGGCTCGCGTTGATCGGTCGGCGGCTCGCGATGGCCTCGCAGGCGGGCCAGTACAACGTGCCGCGCATGCTGAGCCGCGGCGACGGAGAGGCCGCGTGGCTCGCGGCTGCCGAGTTCGTGAATGCGGCTGCCTCGCTGGTGTTCCTGCTCGGCGGTCCCACCGCGGTCGGCTACCTGCCGTATTACAAGTGGCGGTTCGCCGCGCTGCGTGACCTGGCGTCGCGCCCCGGCGCGCGGCTGCCCGAGGTGCCGTCGCTGCTCGCGGACGTCACGCGCGACGCGTCGGCCGCGTGCGTGGGCGCCGACCCCGGCGCGCGGGAGTCGCTCGCGGTGGCCATCGACCGGACGTGCGCCCTCATCGCGGGCGAGCTGCGTGCGCAGGGGCTGAGCGCGTCGACCGACACGTTCCTCGAGCATCAGCGTGCCCACGTGCAGGCGCGCATCGGCGACGACTGGCTGCGTGCGCTGTGAGGCGGACGGCGACCCTCGAGGCGGCCGAGCGCGTCGCGCGACACGAGTTCGCGCAGTTTCAGCACGTGCGCGGCGAGGACGGGCGCGCGGACTGCCAGGACGACTGGCCGACCTTCCGGGCGATGCGCGTGAGCCAGTTCCTCACGTGGACCCCCGCGCTCCTCGAGAGCTACGCGGCGGACCTTGACGCCGCGGACGTCACGGGACGCAACCTGGTCACCGAGAAGTACGCGCGCATGATGGCATCCGTCGAGCCGGACAGGTTTGCGCGGGACCTCGCCCCACACCTGCCGGCGCTGTCGAGCGCCCGGGTCGCGCTGCAGGAGCGCATCATCGCGGCTCAGGTGGCGTGGGCCAGGGACTTCCGCGGCCGCTTCCCGCGCCTGGGCCTGGGCATGCGCGTGCTCACCACCGCGGAGGACACCCTCGCGGACACGTCGTTCGAGACGTACCTGCGCGGGGAGCTCGGCACGTACTCGACGCGCACGCTGCGCCTGTACGGCGAGCTGGTCGACGCGCTCGCGGCTGAGCGCGTCAACCTCACCGAGCTCACGGTCGGCCACACCGTGGCGCTCGCGGGTTTCGCGTCGCTCGCCGCGGCGGAGGAGGCACAGGCGGGGCAGCGGAGTATACCCCCGGGGGCGTAGGCTGAGGTCGTCCGCTGGATTTCTGCGATGGCGGCGTGTCTATACTCTGGTGCCGTTCGCCCGGGTCGGGCGCAGCAGTACCGCGTCCTACTCCGCACATCCGACCCCGCAGCCCCGAGGAATTCGCCGTGACCACGCATCGTCCGCTCCGCGTCGCCATCATCGGCGCCGGCCCCGCCGGCACCTACGCCGCCGACATCCTGTCCAAGACCGACCTCGACGTGTCGATCGACATCATCGAGCGGCTGCCCGCGCCCTTCGGCCTCGTGCGGTACGGCGTGGCCCCCGACCACCCGCGCATCAAGCAGATCATCGTGGCGCTCGCGAACGTGCTGGGCCGCGGCGACATCCGCCTCCTCGCGAACGTCAACATCGGCACCGACCTCAGCCTGCAGGACCTTCGCGAGCACTACGACGCCGTGATCTTCGCGACCGGATCGTTCTCGGACGCGGACCTCGATATTCCTGGTATCGACCTGGATGGATCGTATGGCGCCGCCGACTTCGTGTCCTGGTACGACGGCCACCCGGACGTGCCTCGCACGTGGCCGCTCGAGGCCAAGGAGATCGCCGTGCTCGGCGTCGGCAACGTCGCCCTCGACGTCGCGCGCATCCTCGCGAAGCACCCCAAGGACCTCATGCCCACCGAGGTGCCGGCGAACGTGGTCGAGGGCCTCGAGTCCTCGCCCGTCACGGACGTCCACGTGTTCGGACGGCGCGGTCCCGCCCAGGTCAAGTTCTCTCCGCTCGAGCTGCGCGAGCTGGGCCACGTGCCCGACGTCGACGTGATCGTGTACCCCGAGGACTACGACTTCGACGAGGGTTCGATGGCCGCGATCGAGGGCCACCACCAGACCAAGCAGGTCGTGAAGACCCTCACCGACTGGACGCTCAAGGAGCCCACCGGCGCGTCGCGCCGCATCCACCTGCACTTCCTCCAGAGCCCGCACGAGGTGCTGGGCGAGGACGGCAGGGTCACGGGCATTCGCATGGAGCGCACGGCCCTTCAGGGTGACGGCACGGTCAAGGGCACGGGCGAGTTCATCGACTACCCCGTGCAGGCCGTCTATCGCGCGGTCGGGTACTGGGGCACCGAGATCGAGGGCGTGCCGTTCGACGGGCGCCGCGGCGTGATCCGCAATGAGGGCGGACGCGTCATCGAGGACTCGGGCGAGCGCGTGCACGGCTTCTACGCGACCGGCTGGATCAAGCGCGGGCC
This sequence comes from Demequina sediminis, assembly GCF_030296675.1. Taxonomy (GTDB): domain Bacteria; phylum Actinomycetota; class Actinomycetes; order Actinomycetales; family Demequinaceae; genus Demequina; species Demequina sediminis. The sequence continues at coordinate 2,432,353 of NZ_AP027736.1, forward strand.
CGTGGGGCTCATCGGTCACACCAAGTCCGACGCGTCCGAGACCGTCGCGAACCTGGTCGAGGATGCCGCGGCGCTCTACGAGGGCACGCAGGCGAGCCCCGAGCAGCTGAGCCCCGACAACATCCTGCGCCTGCTCAAGGAGCGCGACGTGCCGGTGGTCCAGTGGAAGGACTGGGAGGTCCTCGACGCTCACGAGCGCGCGCTGGGTGAGGCCGAGGGGCGCGAGCGCGTCAAGGTGGTGCCGCGCGAGGAGATGACCGACATCGCGCTCGGTCGCCTCGCCGAGCGCGCCTGAGCCGCCGCCCGTGAGGCGCTGGCGTCCGGACGACGCGTCCGACGTCGGCGCCGTCGCGCGACTCCTCGCCGACTCTCTGGTGGCGACCGAGCGCGAGAAGGGCGTCGAGGTGGCTTCCGGCGTCGCACTGTCCGAGAGGTACCGTCGCGAGGTCGAGGATCCGGTGGCGGCGCTTCGTGGCGCGACGGTGCTCGTGTGCCTCGAGAGGGAGTTCTCCACGGCGGGGTGACACGCACTGCCGCGGGGAACCTGGGGGACCGCGTGACCGTTCTGAGTGCGAGGGATTGACGGAGGGGACGCGTGAACAGGAAGTACTTCAACGGCCTGAAGACCACCGGCTTGTTCGTGGCGCTGTGGGCGGTGATGCTCACGCTGGGGTCGTTCATCGGCGGCGGCCAGTACCTGTGGCTCTTCGCGCTGCTGTCCGTGGCGGGCACGGCGTACGGCTACTGGAACTCGGACAAGCTCGCCATTCGGGCCATGCACGCGCGTCCCGTCACCGAGGTCGAGCAGCCCGCGATGTATCGCATCGTGCGCGACCTGAGCCGCGAGGCCAACCAGCCGATGCCGCGGCTGTACATCTCGCCGACGGCCGCCCCGAACGCGTTCGCGACCGGGCGCAACCCGCAGAACTCGGCCGTCTGCTGCACGGAGGGCATCCTCGAGCTCCTCGACGAGCGCGAGCTGCGTGGGGTGCTGGGCCACGAGCTCATGCACGTCTACAACCGCGACATCCTCATCGGGTCGGTGGCCGCGGCCTTCGCGGGCATGATCACCGCGGTCGCGCAGATGCTGTTCTTCTTTGGCGGCGGCAACTCGAACCGCGAGAACCCGCTCGGGGCGATCGGGCTCATCGCGATGCTGATCCTCGCCCCGATCGCGGCGGCGCTGATCCGGATGGCGATCTCCCGCACGCGGGAGTACGACGCCGACGAGGACGGCGCGACCCTCACGGGCGACCCGCTCGCGCTCGCGTCCGCGCTGCGCAAGCTCGAGTCCGGCACCCGCGCGCGTCCGCTCAAGGACTCTCCCGACCTCGAGAACGTCTCGCACATGATGATCGCCAACCCGTTCCGCGGCGCGGGGATGTCGAACCTCTTCGCCACGCACCCGCCCATGGACCGCCGCATCGCCCGACTCGAGGAGATGGCGCGCACGCGCGGCTACCTGCGCTGACGTGTGGCCCTTGGCGCTGAAGTTCAGCGCCACCGCTCAGCGCGCGCGGCGCGAAACAGGAAGGTCGTGTCCCCCAGGGTGAGCGGCTCGCGTGGCCGGTGCGTGAGCACGATCACGGGTGTGTGGAAGGGCGGCTGCTCGCCCCACCAGCCGTGCCAGTGCGCATCGTCCTGCCAGCCGGGCGGTCCGAACTTGCCCGCGCCCATGATCTCGACGCCGATCCCCTCGAACGAGCGTCGCGCGAATGCGTCGTCGGGAGTCGGCGGGGCATCGGGCACGCCCTGGAGCGCCGCCCATGTTGCGGTGTCCTTGAACCACTCCATGAGCCGCATGCCCGCATGACCGAACGGGGCCTCGACGCTGCGGTCCTCACCCGTGGCGAAGCCGTCGAGCGAGACCGCGAGGTTGTGGACGCGGACCAGGGTCATGACTGCAGTGTGTCACCGGCGGGCGGGTGTCACACGGGCATGAGCAGCAGGCTCGCGAGCACCACCAGGCTCACGCCCACCTCGGAGGCGCCGATGATCGCCACCCGCAGTCGCGCACGCGCGGGCAGGATCAGGGCGCGCGCGAGGAGCAGTCCGAACGTCGCCGCGAGCCACGGCCAGTACGCCGTGGTCGCGACCAGGGCTGCCGCATGGAACAGCGCGGACACCACGCGATGAAGGAGCGATCCGTGCTCACGAATCATGGTCTTCACATAGAGCACCGACCCCGCGAGGTAGGCCCACGCGACCAGTGCGACCGGCACGCCCAGGCGCCAATCGAGTCCCGCGGTCGCCGGCACGATCATCGCCATGAGTGAGGCCATGGTCACGGAGGCGATCCCGTTGACGCTCGACCGCTCCTGTCCCGCGCGCGTGAGGACCACGTTGACCGCGAGCAGGACGGCGAAGGCGGGCGCGAACCACGCGAGGCCCGGTCGCAGCGCCACCACCGGCAGCAGCGCCGCGGCGCACGTGGCGCCGAAGGTCAGCACCTGCGCGCGTACGCGCAGGAACCGGCCCGTCTTAACCCACAGCAGCAGGTGATACGACGCGAGCCAGCCCGTGAGCCAGCCAAGCAGGAGCGGGACGTGCAGCCAGGCGACGCCGAACCTGAGCCCGGCGAGGTACGGCAACAGCAGCATCGCCCAGACCCCGTGTTGGGGCGGGATCCAGGCGCGGAGGCGGCGCGATCGCGCGCGGGCGGTCCGGGGGCGGTCCGCGGGAGACGCGCCGCGCGGGTCAGCAGACCGGCGCGGGGCGCTCACGGCGTCAGCGGAAGTTGACGAACTGCAGCGCGGCGTCGACGTCGGCGCCCTTGAGCAGCGCGATCGTCGCCTGAAGGTCGTCGCGGCTCTTCGAGGTCACGCGCAACTCGTCGCCCTGGATGAGGGCCTTGACGCCCTTGGGTCCCTCGTCGCGCACGAGCTTGGTGAGCTTCTTCGCGACGTCCTGCGCGATGCCCTCCTTGACCTCGGCGACCAGGCGGAACTCCTTGCCCGAGGGCTGCGGCTCGCCCCACTCGAGCGCCTTCATCTCGATGTTGCGCTTGGCGAGCTTGCCGATGAACACATCGAGGACGGCCTTGACGCGCTCGGGGCTGTTCGCCTTCATGAGGATCGACTCGCCCGAGAACTCGATCGATGCGCCCACGCCCTTGAAGTCGTAGCGCTGAGCGATCTCCTTCGCGGCCTGGTTGAGCGCGTTGTCGACCTCCTGGCGGTCCACCTTGCTCACCACGTCGAAGCTGCTGTCGCCTGCCATGTCTCCTCCTCGGGGGCGCCGCGGTGGCGGCGCGATCGCGTGCGTCTCTCGGGCCATCGACGCGGGTTCGCGCCGGGGGTCCAATCCTTGCTATCCTTCCATGCGCGCCGCCCTGCGGCGCATCGGCGGGTTGCCCGAGCGGCCAAAGGGAGCTGACTGTAAATCAGCCGTCACTGACTTCGGGGGTTCGAATCCCTCACCCGCCACCCACGAGCAGCGCCCCTCCCCCGCGGGAGGGGCGCTGTCGCGTTTCCTGGCTCCCGGCATCGTCCCCCTTGAGAGGGACGATGCCGGCGTCGCCGGGGCGGTCGCGTGTGCGTCAGGCGGTCGCGGCCTCTCGCCGCGGGCGTGAGCCGTCGTGCATGTCCTCGAGTTCGCGGCCCTTGGTCTCCTCGACGCGGAGATAGACGAACACGAAGGACAGCAGGGCCATCGCGGTGTAGAGCGCGTAGGGAAGCTGCAGGCCCATTCCGGCGAGAGTCGGGAAGGAGACGGTGATCGTCCAGTTCGCGAGCCACTGCGCCGCCGCCGCGACGGCGAGCGCCGTCGCGCGGATCTTGTTGGGGAACATCTCCCCGAGCAGCACCCACACCACGGGACCCCAGGTGGCGCCGAAGGACACGACGAAGGCGTTGGCGGCCACCAGCGCGATGGGTCCCCACACCCCCGATAGCGTGGCTGCACCCTCCGCGTCGACGCTCGCGTTCGCGAACGCGACGGCCATGGTGCCGAGCGAAGCCGTCATGCCGAGCGATCCGATGAGCAGCAGGCGCCTGCGACCGATGTGGTCGACCAGGGCGATCGCGATGATCGTCACGACGATGTTGGTGACCGAGGTGATGGTCGACGTGGTGAAGGCTTGGGACTCCTCGAAGCCCACCGACCTCCACAGTGTCGTCGAGTAGTAGAAGATCACGTTGATGCCCACGAACTGCTGGAAGACGGACAGCAAGATGCCGGTCCACACGATGGGCTTGAGGCCGAGGCGGTTGCCGCGCAGATCGCTCAGCGAGCGCTTCTCGTCGGTGCCGAGCGAGTCGCGGATCTGGGCGATCTTGGCGTCGACGTCCTCGACGCCGGAGTACGTGGCAAGGATGTGCGCCGCCTCGTCGTCGCGGCCGCGTCCCACCAGGAAGCGGGGGACTCGGGAAGGCGAAGCGCAGTGAGGCCATACACGAGCGCGGGCGCGGCCTCCACGATGAACATCCACCGCCACGCCTCGAGTCCCCACCACAGCTCCTCGGCGGCGCCGCCCGCGATCATCGCGAGGACCTGCGCGCTGAGTAGCGCGGTGAAGATGCCGATCACGATCGCGAACTGCTGGAGCGAGCCCAGCCGGCCGCGGAAGGCCGAGGGCGAGACCTCCGCGATGTACGCGGGTGCGATGACCGATGCCGCACCCACCGCGAGGCCTCCGAGCACGCGCCAACCGATGAGATCCCAGATGCCCGTCGCGAGGCCCGACCCGAGCGCCGAGATCAGGAAGAGGATCGAGGAGATCACCATCACGCGGATGCGTCCGTGGCGGTTGGCGATTCCTCCCGCGAACCACGCGCCGACCGCGCATCCGAGCAGCGCGGACGCGACCGCGAAGCCAGTGAAGGCATCGGACAGGGAGAACGCGCCCTGGACGGAGTCGACTGCCCCGTTGATGACCGAGGAGTCGAAGCCAAAGAGGAAGCCACCGAGCGCGGCACCCACGCTGATGCCGATCACCCGCCCCTGAAGTCGGGCGCGGGACGAGGACGCGGGCTGGGATGCCACGGTGGACTCCAATCGGGGACGGGCCCGCGTCGCGCGGGCAGCGGGAAAAACCGTAACCCGATTCGCGCCCCGATGCCGCGCGGGTCCGCGTCAGTGGCCGCCCATGAGCGGCGCCATCACGCGCGCGACCGCGCTGGTGCGACCCGTGGCGCGCTCCTCGTGGTCGGCGAGCGCCATGGCTCGTAGGCCGGCGTTGACGCCGAGCCATCGCAGCGGCTCCGGCTCCCATCGGCGCGAGCGGTGGTTCACCCACGGCAGCGTGACGAGGGCGGTGTCCTCGCCCAGGATGAGGTCGCGCAGCGTGCGCCCCGCCAGGTTGGTGGTGGTGACCCCGTCGCCCACGTAGCCGCCCGCCCACGCGATCCCCGTCGCACGGTCGAGGCCCACCGACGCGTGCCAGTCGCGCGCGATGCCGAGCGCCCCGCCCCACGCGTGCGTGATCTCCGCGCCCTCAAGCGCGGGCAGCATGTCGACCAGGATCCCGTGCAGCGCGCGGTGCACGCGGTGCGCGCGCCGCGCATTGAGCCGCGTCGACGATCCCCACCGGTAGGGCGCCCCGCGACCGCCGAAGACCATGCGGTCGTCGGCGGTGCGCTGCCCGTAGATGATGAGGTGCCTGCCGTCCGAGAACGTCTCGCGGCGGTCGAGCCCGATCCGCTCCCACGTCACGGCCGGCAGGGGAGCGGTCGCGATCACGAGCGACTGCATCGGGATCACGGCACGCCTGCTGGCGGGCAGCCCCGGGGTGTAGCCCTCGGTCGCGCGCACGATGTAGTCCGCGGTCACAACGCCGCGCGAAGTGGTCACGCGGTGTGGCGAGATGTCGGTGACCTCGGTCGCTTCGTGCACGCGCACGCCGCGGCGGCGGACGGCCTGCGCGAGTCCGCGCACCAGCCGGCCGGGGTGGATCGCGGCGCAGTCCGGGGTGTAGGTCGCGCCCAGGGCACCCTCGGCGTGAAGCCGGCCGAGGGCATCGTCCCGTCCCAGCAGCGCGATCTCGGCCTCTTCGCGGCCCCAACGCCGCGCCTCCTCGACCTCCGCGCGAGCGCGCGCGAGCTGGACGGGCGTGCGCGCGACAACGATCGTCCCGCCCTTGGCCGCGCCCGCGTCGATCCCCTCCGCGGCGGCCGTGTGCAGGAGCTCGTCGATCGACTCGCGCATGGCGCGGTGCTGCCGCATCGCGGCGTCGACCCCGTGCTCGCGCGCGAGGGTCGCGATCGAGCTGGGGAAGAGCGCGGACGCCCAGCCGCCGTTGCGGCCCGAGGCGCCGTAGCCGGCGTGCTCACGCTCCAGGATGACGATGCGCAGGTCGGGTCGCGCACGGGTCAGGTAGAGCGCGGTCCACAGGCCGGTGAAGCCCGCGCCGACGATCGCGACGTCCGCCACGACGTCCCCCTCGAGCGGATCCGTGGGCGCGAGAGAGTCCTCGACGGTGTCGAGCCACAGGGACGGGCGCGCTGAGGTGCTCACGCCGACAGTGTGGACGGAGGGGCCCCACCACGGGCCCTTCGAGGCCGTTCCGTTTCCCCGATGTTAAGTTTGCGAGACATTCCGTACAGATCGTCCGACCCGGTGCAACAATCCATTGTGCCCACGCTCGCAGTGGTGCAACTATCGGCAACAACGCACCAGTCGGTGCGTGCGCCGCGGAGTCGAGGAGGTTGATGTGGACGAGGTCATGCCGCCGGAAGAGGGACAGAAGAGGGGCATCTCGCGCCGAGGGCTGATCCTGGGAGGCGCCGCGGGCGCCGCAGGCATCGCGGCGATTGCCTATCTCGGCACGCGGGGAGGCGGCGGCACCGCGGGATGCGTGACCACGGACCTGTCGTCGACTGAGGCACGTCTCGCGATTTCGAACTGGCCCGAGTACATCGACGAGGACGACGGCGACTACCTGTCCACGCTGTCGCAGTTCCAGGAGCAGACCGGCATCCAGGTCTCCTACACGCCCGACGTCAACGACAACTCCGAGTTCTTTGCGCGCGTGCGCAACCAGCTGGGCGCGTGCCAGCCGACGGGCCGCGACATGTTCATGCTGACCGACTGGATGGCCGCGCGCATGATCGATGCCGGCTGGATTCAGCAGCTGGACAAGGCCAACGTCCCCAACCTCGACGCCAACCTCATCTCCTCGCTGCAGGGCGTCGGATGGGACCCGAACCGCGACTACTCCGCGCCGTGGCAGTCGGGCTTCACCGGCATCGCGTACAACAAGTCGCTCGTGGGCGAGGTGCGCACCATGGACGAGCTCCTCACGCGCTCGGACCTCAAGGGCAAGGTCACGATGCTCACCGAGATGCGCGACACCATGGGCCTCCTCATGCTGAGCAACGGCGCGGATCCGGCGAACTTCTCCGACGACGACTGGGGCGCCGCGCTCGAGAAGCTGAGCAAGGCGCGCGCGGACGGCCAGATCCGTGCATTCACCGGCAACGAGTACATCAACGACCTCGCGGCGGGCAACATCGCGGCCTGCGTCGCGTGGTCGGGTGACGTCGCCGCGGCGGAGGATGAGAACCTCGTCTTCCTCCCGCCGGACGAGGGCATGATGATCTGGTCGGACAACATGCTCATCCCCGTCCAGGGCATGCACAAGGCCAACGCCGAGAAGTGGATCGACTTCTACTACGACCCGAAGATCGCGGCCCAGCTCGCGGCCTACGTCTGGTACGTCTGCCCGGTAGAGGGCGCGCGCGAGGAGATGGAGTCCATCGACCCGTCGCTGGTCGACAACCCGCTGATCTTCCCGACCGACGAGTACCTCGCACAGACCAACGGCTTCATGTCGCTCGACGAGGCCAAGGCGTCCGGATACGAGAGGGACTTCGCGGATGTCACTGGCTGAGGATGCTCGCCGCGACCTCCGGCTCGCGGGGCTGACCAAGCGCTACCCCAACGGCTTCGTCGCGGTGAAGTCGCTCGATCTGGTGATCCCGCAGGGTTCCTTCTTCGCCCTGCTCGGCCCGTCGGGGTGCGGCAAGACCACGACCCTGCGCATGGTCGCGGGACTCGAGGGCCCCACCGCGGGCACCATCCACATCGGCGACACCGACATCACCCACGAGAAGCCCTTCAAGCGTCCCGTCAACACGGTGTTCCAGAACTACGCGCTGTTCCCCCACCTCACCATCGCGGAGAACGTCGAGTTCGGTCCCAAGCGGCGCGGGGTCAAGGACACCGCGTCCCAGGTGAAGGAGATCCTCGAGCTCACCGAGCTGACCGAGCAGGCCGCCAAGAAGCCCGCTCAGCTCTCGGGTGGCCAGCAGCAGCGCGTGGCCCTGGCCCGCGCCCTCATCAACCGCCCCGAGGTGCTGTTGCTCGACGAGCCGCTGGGCGCGCTCGACCTCAAGCTCCGCCGCGCGATGCAGATCGAGCTCAAGCGGATCCAGGAGGAAGTAGGCCTGACATTCGTCCACGTCACGCACGACCAAGAGGAGGCCATGACCATGGCCGACACGGTCGCGGTGATGAACGAGGGGCGCATCGAGCAGCTCGGCACTCCCTATGACCTCTACACCAACCCCCACACCACGTTCGTGGCCAACTTCCTCGGTCGATCGAACCTGGTCAAGGGCACGGTCGTGGGCAGGGAAGGCACGGGGGCCGATGCCGTGGTCAAGGTCGACATGCACGGCACGGTGGTGACGATCAAGGCCAGTCGCGTCCACACGGAGTCCTCCGAGGGCTGGATCGGCATCCGTCCCGAGAAGGTCCTCATCCAGCCGGCGGGCACGCCGCTCGACGCGCCGGGCAACTTCTTCTCGGGCGCCGTGGTGAGCGAGGCGAGCTACATGGGAGTCTCGACCGAGTACCACCTGCGCATGCCGTGGGGCCAGGAGCTCATCTGCTTCGAGCAGAACACGGGACGGCGCGGCGGACTCGTGGCGGTCGGCACTCAGGTCGACGTGTCCTGGAGGCCCGAGTTCGCGTTCCTCCTCGACTCGTCTCAGGATGCCGGGGCCGGGATCGAGGAGGAGTGACGTGACCGCCCTCCAGCGCGTCTTCGGCAGGAATGCCGCGTACATCCTGATCGCCCCGGCCGCGCTGTGGCTCGCGGTCTTCTTCCTGTTCCCGATCCTGTCCCTGCTCACGACGTCGCTGTCGGATCCTGCGGGCAACCCGGTCACCGGCTATACGCTGACGTGGCGCGTCCAGAACTACGTCGAGGCGCTCGCGGACTACTGGCCCTATCTGGGCAGGTCGCTGCTCTATGCGGGCATCGCGACGTTCTTCTGCCTCATCCTCGGCTACGTGCTTGCCTATGCGATCGCGTTCAAGGCGGGGCGGTTCAAGACGATCATGCTGGTGCTGGTCATCGCGCCGTTCTTCACCAGCTTCCTGGTGCGCACGCTGTCGTGGAAGCTGATCCTCGCGGACAACGGGTGGATCGTCGAGACGCTGCAGTCGCTCAACCTGCTCGCGGAGGATGGGCGCCTGCTCGCGACGCCCGTCGCGGTGGTGGCCGGCCTCACGTACAACTTCCTGCCGTTCATGATCCTGCCGCTGTACACGAGCCTCGAGAAGATCGACCCGAAGCTCAACGAGGCGGCGGCGGACCTGTACGCGAACCCCGTGCAGCGCTTCTGGCGCGTCATCTGGCCGCTGTCGCTGCCGGGAGTGGTGGGCGGCACGCTGCTGACCTTCATCCCGGCGACCGGTGACTACATCAATGCCGAACTCCTGGGCAGCCCCAACACCCAGATGGTCGGCAACCGCATCCAGGCGCTCTTCACGACGGTGGGTGACTATCCGCACGCGGCGGCGCTGTCCGTGATCCTCATGGCGATGATCGTCGCGATGGTGCTCTACTACGTGCGCAAGGCGGGAACGGAGGACCTCCTGTGATGACCCGTGTGGGCCGATGGATCGGCCGTCACCTCGCGCTCGCGCTGGGCCTGCTGGTCCTGCTGTACATGTACATCCCCAACTTCATCGTCGCGCTGATGTCCTTCAACGACGCGTCGCAGTCGCGCAACCTCTATCAGTTCCAGTCCTTCACGTGGGACAACTGGCTCAACCCGTGCGCCCCGCTGGGGATGTGCGAGTCGCTGCGCGTGAGCATCAGCATCGGCCTGCTCGCGACGATCGTGTCGACCATCATCGGCACGCTCGCGGCCTTCGCGCTCGTGCGCCACCGCTTCGAGGGGCGATCGACGGCCAACCTCATGGTGTTCCTGCCGATGGCCACTCCCGAGATCGTGATGGGCTCGTCCCTGCTGGCGCTGTTCGTCGCGGCGGGGCTGGGCGGCCAGCTGGGCTTCTGGACGATCCTCGTCGCACACATCATGTTTTGCATCTCATTCGTGGTGGTGACGGTGCGGTCGCGTCTCTCGGGCCTGGACTCCAATCTGGAGAAGGCCGCGATGGACCTCTATGCCAACGAGTGGCAGACGTTCTGGCGCGTCACGTTCCCGCTGGTCTTCCCCGGCATCCTCGCCGCGGCCCTGCTCGCGTTCTCGCTGTCCTTCGACGACTTCATCATCACGAACTTCAACGCCGGCCAGACGGTCACCTTCCCGATGTTCGTGTGGGGAGCGGCGCAGCGCGGCGTGCCCATGCAGGTCAACGTGATCGGCACCCTGATGTTCATCGCGGCGCTGACCTTCGTGATCCTCGGTGAGGTCGCGTCGCGGCGTCGGGCCCGGGGCAAGGTGTCCGCGAGGTAGGCACCCGGCGTCAGCCCGGAGCGCGGGTCGATCCCCGATCGGCCCGCGCTTCAGGCCGTCTCGACCCGGATCGCGGGCGATCGCGCACGCCGCCCGTGGGCTGAGCTGAGCGCGTGCTCGGCCCGGCGCGCGGGCGGCTCCGATCTACAGCAGCGCGTACGCCCGCGTGATGACGTCGCGCAGGATGCGCTCCATCTCGTCGAACTCGGCCTGGCCCACGATCAGCGGCGGCGACAGCTGGATGACCGGGTCGCCGCGGTCGTCCGCGCGGCAGTACAGCCCGGCGGCGTAGAGCTCCTTGGACAGGAAGCCGTGCAGGACCCGCTCGCCCTCCTCGTCGGTGAGCGTCTCCCGCGTCGCCTTGTCCTTGACCAGCTCGATGCCGTAGAAGAAGCCGTCTCCGCGCACGTCGCCCACCATGGGCAGGTCGAGCAGCCGCTCCAGGGTCGCGCGGAACGCCGGGGCGGTCTCACGCACGTGGGCCAGCACGCCCTCGTTCTCGAAGGCATCGAGATTGGCCATCGCGATCGCGGCCGCGACGGGGTGGCCCCCAAACGTGTACCCGTGCGCGAACATCTCGCCCGCGGCGAGGAACGGCTCCATCAGTCGATCCGACGCGATCATGGCGCCCATGGGTGCGTAGCCGGAGGTCAGTCCCTTGGCCGACGTGATGATGTCCGGCTCGTAGCCAAACCGGGTGGCGCCGAACATCTCGCCCAGGCGCCCGTACGCGCAGATGACCTCGTCGGACACCAACAGGACGTCGTGGCGGTCGCAGATCTCGCGCACGCGAGCGAAGTAGCCGGGAGGCGGCGGGAAACAGCCGCCCGCATTCTGCACCGGCTCGAGGAACACGGCCGCGACGCTCTCGGGGCCCTCGTTCTCGATCGCGACCTCGATCTGGTCGGCGGCCCACCGCCCGAACGCCTCGGCATCCGAGCCGTCGTGCAGCCCGTGCGTGATCTCGCTCGCGCGGTACGCGTTCGTGTTGGGCACGCGGAACGTCGAGGGCACCAGCGGCTCGAACTGCTGCTTCAGCGACGGCAGCCCCGTGATCGACAGCGCGCCGTGCGGGGTGCCGTGGTACGCGACGGCGCGGCTGATGACCTTGTGCTTCATGGGCTTGCCCACGAGCTTGAAGTAGTTCTTCGCGAGCTTCCATGCGGACTCGACCGCCTCGCCGCCGCCGCTCGTGAAGAACACGCGGTTGAGCGAGCCGGGGGCGTGGTGGGCGAGGCGCTCCGCGAGCTCGATCGCGCGCGGATGCGCGTACGACCACAGCGGGTGGAAGGCGAGCTCGCGCGCCTGGGCGGCGGCCGCCTCCGCGAGGTCCGCGCGGCCGTGGCCCAGCTGGTTGACGAACAGCCCCGCGAGGCCGTCGAGATAGCGCCTGCCCTCGGCATCCCAGATGTAGGCGCCCTCGCCGCGCACGATGATCGGCACGTCCGCCTCGGCGTAGCGCGAGTGCTGCGTGAAGTGCATCCACAGGTGATCCTTGGCGGCCTGCTGCAGGCGTGCGGTATCCATCCCCCCATCGTTTCGCCCGCCACGCCGTGCCGCAACCGACGCCTTGGCGGGGATCTGCGTGGGCGGACACGGTTCGTCCGGCGCCGGGATGCGCACCCGCGCTAGAGGAGGCGCACCTCCGCCTCGAGCGCGGCGGCGAGGTCACCCCGCGGGACGACCCGCACCTCGCCCAGGCCTAGCCAGCCCGCCATCACCGCCAGCTCTGCGGCGAGCGCGGCGGCCACCGAGGCATCGTCCCTGCGCCGTGTCCCTTGGGGGCGTCCGGGCTCGCGCCATGCGGACTCGACCGACAACACGCCGTCCTTGCGTAGGGCCTTGAGGTCCACGCGCGCCTCGAAGCGGTCGCCGTGCAGGAAGAGCAGGCAGTAGTAGCCGTACACGCGTTGCGGGGCGGGGGTGTAGATCTCGATGCGGTAATCGACACCGAACATCCGCAGCAGGCGCGGGCGGTACCAGCACACGGGGTCGAACGGGCTGAGCAGCGCCGATGCCGTGGCCCGGACGGGATCGGACGCCCCGGTGGCGAGCAGCGCCGGCTCCCGCCAGCCCTCGACCTCGACCCATCGCGCGAGGCCGCGCTCGACCGCCGAGTCCGCCCAGCCGGCGCGATGCGCGCGGGGCAGTCGAAAGTGGTCGGCGAGGTCGGACGGCGTGCCGATTCCCGTGGCGGCGAGGGCGTGGTCGAACAGGGTGCGATGCGCGTCGTAGGCGGGCATCCCCCAGTCGCCGCGCGAGGCGGGAGCGAGTCCCCACGCGCGCGACGTCGAGTCATACGTGCGCCGGAAGTGGGGCCCGCGCGCGGACGCGACCTCGCCCGTGATGAACAGGTGATCGAGAGCGTCCTTGACGTGCGACGTGTCCCACCACGTGCCGCGCCGCCCTTCGCGAGGGGCCAGGTGCTCGAGCTCCGAGGACGTGAAGGGCCCCGACTCCTCCACCCGCGCGCGCACCTCGTCGAGCAGTCCGGGCCGCTCACGGTCGAGGCGCTCGCGCGTGCGCACCTGCCACGAGGTCCCCGCGACCATCCGGTGATGCATCGCGGGCAGCAGCGCGCGCGGCATCACGGAGGCCTCGTGACCCCAGTGCTCGAAGGCGTGGTCGGAGCCGGACAGCCACCCGTCGAGGCGATCACGGTCGTACGGACCGTAGCGCGAGTACAGCGGGAGGTAGTGGGCGCGCGCGAGCACGTTGACCGAGTCGAGCTGCAGCACGCCCTGGCGGTCGAGGTACTCGCGGAAGCGCGCGGGGCCGGGCCTGCCGGGCGGGCGCCGGCGCGCGAGAGACTGCGCGGCGAGGTGGATCCGGCGGGCCTCGGCGGCCGTCAGCGAGGTGGTCACCGTGTCACTCTAGGAGGGCGGTCCGACAGCCGCGCCGGGCGCCCCGGCTCCGATTTCACTTTTGGGTTCCGCGGCGTGTACCCTGTTCCGGCTGGCCCCGATAGCTCAGTCGGCAGAGCGTTTCCATGGTAAGGAAAAGGTCCAGGGTTCGATTCCCTGTCGGGGCTCTCTATCCGTCGCGATTCTTGCGGCGGATCGCCGTTCGCGTTCGCGCGGCGGCACGCGGCGGGGTAGCTCAGCTGGTTAGAGCGCACGACTCATAATCGTGAGGTCGCGGGTTCGAGCCCCGCCCTCGCTACGGAACAGGCCATCAGCCTGATCTCGCGCTGTCGCAGGCGTGTCACGACAAGGCTGGGAGAGACCACATGGCCAAGAACGACGTTCGTCCGAAGATCACGCTCGCGTGCACCGAGTGCAAGGACCGCAACTACATCACGCGCAAGAACCGCCGTAACAACCCCGACCGTGTGGAGCTCTCCAAGTTCTGCCGGAAGTGCGGCAAGCACACCGCGCACCGCGAGACGCGCTAAGCATCACGCTTGAGACGAGGCCCGTCGCCCCCGCTGGGGCGGCGGGCCTTCGTCGTTCCCGGGTGGGGAGGGTGTCATGATGCGGGGCATGGATGATGCTCGGAGGGAGCCGGCCGCGCCGACCGGCGGCCCCGCTCTCGCGCCAGGGCGGAGGCCGGAGCAGACACGGGTTCGCCGTGTCGCCCGCGCGCTCGCGGTCCTGGCTCTGGTGGCCGTGTCGATACCGGTGCTCGCGAGGCTGACGGGCGTCGAGGCCGGACCGCTCGCGATCCTCGTGGCTCTCATGCCGTGGGTCGTGCTCGCGTGCCTGATCCCGCTGGCCCTGGCCCTGGCCGCGCGCGCGTGGGCGGTCGCCGGCGCGGCGGCCGCCGTGCTCGCGCTGTGCGTGGCCTGGCAGGCGCCGCTGTTCTCCGCAGGCGCGGGCGCGACAGCGGAGGACGCCGCCCTGACCGTGGCGAGCGTGAGCGCGACGTTCGGCCGCGTGGACGCGGATGCGGTGGTGGCGCTCGTGCGCGAGGGCGAGGTCGACCTCCTCGCGGTCCAGGAGCTCACGCCGGATGCCGCGGACGCGCTGGTTGCCGCGGGACTCGAGGACGCGCTGCCGCACTCCGTGCTCCTGCCGGAGGAGGGGTTCACCGGCACGGGTCTGTGGTCCGCGCTGCCCCTCGGGGACAGCGGCGAGGTCGAGGGGATGACGTCGCGTGCTCCGTGGGCTGTCGCCGAGCTCGACGGCCGCGCGGTCACCGTGCTTGCCCCGCATCCGGCCGCGCCTGGCCCCACGGACCACGCGCGGTGGGCGGCGGATCTCGAGCTGCTGCGCGACGCGGTCGCCGGAATGGACGACGCGGTCCTGGTCGTGGGGGACCTCAACGCGACGCGCGACCACCGGGCGTTCCGAGCGATCGAGTCGCTCGGATGCGTCGACGCCGCCGACGGCGCGGGCGCTGGCTTCCTGCCCACCTTCCCCGAGGGCCGCGGGCTGTTTCCGGTCGCGGCGATCGACCACGTGCTCGAGTGCGGCACCGGCCTGGGCGCGGTCGGGGTCGAGACCGCATCGATCGAGGGCGCGGATCATCGCGCCCTGGTGGTCCGCTACGGTGCCGCGTGAGCCCTGCGGTCGAATGACGCGGCAGGTAGTCGCGCGGGTCCGTATCCACCGCGCGCGCGGCCGGAAGGGTGATGAGGGGGCGTGGTGAGGCAGGTAGTGGTTGGCGTGGTCGCTCTGGCCGGCATGTTCGGCTTGTGCTCGTGCACGCCGGCGGTGGATCCTCAGAGCGTTGAGGAGTAGTGGATCTTCGACAACTACCCGCAGCTGTGGGATCAACGGATCCGCGCGCTGTCGACGGAGAAGCTCCAGAGGTCTCCGAGCGGCGGCCAGGAGCCGGTTCCGCTGGTCCAGTACCTGGATGGACAGCGCTTTGAGGGGACTGTCGAGGCCCCCTTGTCATTCAGCGGGACGGACACCGTTCCCGGAGAGTTGTCGATGGCTTCTGCCGAGCTGATCGATGGCACTCACTCAAGGGAGAACGGGTCCATCGAGCGCTACGGCAACAGTAAGTACCTGATCGACCTGAACCTCTCCGGCAAGGACAAGAGCCGGCTGTCCATTCGCATCTCGCGCAGCGACGGCAACGTGAAACCTTACTTCTACGACGGCGACACCAGTCCGCACACGTACGCGAACCTCGAGGAGGCGCTCGCGGACGTCAAGGATGGTGTCCCGCTCGGTGGTGGCCGCGTCCTGGACCTGGCGGAGATCTCGGCGGTACTGCTGGAGTCCGAGAGCGCACCATCTGGCATCCAGATAATCGACCCGCGGACATGGGAGCCGGTGAACTGGGTCCCATAATGCCCTGAGATCCTTACTGCCCCCGCCCCGGATGCATCAAATGCTCCGGAGCCGCCCCCACCCTCCTGGTGGCATAGGCCGGCCGATGCTCGATCACCGTCGCGAGCGCATCGCATGCACGCTTCCCGCGCGGCGCTCCTGTGCAGTCGGGCCGCATATAAGTTAAAGTGATTCTGTTCACCAAGGCTTATGGGGGTGCCATGGAGGCGGGGCGCGATGCCGAGACGCGCGCTGTTGCCGCGTTGCAGGAGTGCGGCTTCAGTGTTCGTGCGAGCTCGGGCACTGACCTGGTCGTCTCGACTCCTCGCGAGACCGTCGAGGTGACTGTCAAGGTCCGGCGGGCTGCGACGTACGAGTGGGAGGCGCGCCAGCTGCTTCGTGCGCATCCGGGCAACACCCTGCTCGTTGTCCCCCGTGCCGCGCGCTCCCTTCTTGCCGTCGCCGCCGACGACCCCCGCTTGAGCGTGCTCTCCCTGGACACCGCCGAGCTCCTCTGGCGCGGCGAGCCTTGCGCGTTCGGGCCGCGGGCGTCTGCCGACGATGCCGCGCGCGACGCTACCAGGCGAAGCCCTTGGGGGCGGTGGGGGTTGATGCGCGTCCTTGCTATCGCTGAACGCCCATGGAGTCAGGCCCAGCTCGCTCGGCAGGTCGGGGTGTCTCAACCGGCCATCTCTCAGAGCCTTCGTGCACTGGGCGACCTTGTCGAGCGAGGTGCGCACGGCTGGGCGGCGCGGGATCGCACGCAGATGTGGGACGCATTCCTGGACTCGTACCGCGGGCCCGGCGGTGTCACGTCGTGCTGGTACGGCCTCGACGGGGTAGTGGCTCAGGCGCGGACCGTGCTCACTGCCGCAGCTGACATGCACACACGTGCGCTGTCATCTGGCGATGCCGCAGCGGACGAGTTCGCGCCGTGGCGTATGCCGGGTCGAGGCGTCGTCTACGTGCAGCGGTCGATAGACCTGCAACGGTATGGCCTGGCTGAGTCCGGGCCTGATGAGGCAACGATGTGCGTCACGGTTCCGGCGGATTGGACACTGTGGGCCACCGCGCGTACGTGGGGGTGGGAGGACACGGTAGACCCTCTGTTGGTCGCTTGGGATGTACGGCGATCGGGGGCCCCGACGCGGCTGAGTCGGCAGTTCGTCTCAAATCCGCGGTACTCACGCGTCGCACCGATGGGGAGCGGTTGCGTCATGAGTGACGCACTCCATCAGGGAGGCCGCGGCGGCATCCATCGCAGGGTGTCGATTGTCGCTGTCTCCCGTGCGGACGATGCGTCGTATCACTCGCTCGCTGATGTGTGCGAACTCACCGCTGAGTATGCAGACGTGCGAATCGTCGGCGGACAGATGGTGAGTCTCCTGACCCAAGCGTTCCCCGCAGACGGCGTTGTCCCGCGGCGCACCGCCGATACCGATGCGGCGATCTCGATGGAGATTGCGTCGAGCGGAGACATCCATGAACGACTGATCGGGCACGGCTACGTTGCAGAGGTCGGCAACCGCTATGTGCGCGCGAACGCCGCTGGCCTCACGCTCGCGGTGGACTGGCTGGTACCGGCGACGGGGGCGGTCTTCTCGTCTCAGGTGGTGGGTGGCCGTGGCTTCGATGCAACTCCGGGCCTGGGACTCGCTCTCGCAGCCCCTCCGATCGTGATCACTGTTGAGGCTGCACTCACGGACGGCGCCGCCATGGCATTCGCTGCGCGTGTGCCGCCCGTCGAACACGCGGTCGTCCTGAAGACCTATGCGACCCGTTCCCGTTCCGCGAGCAAGGATTACACCGATCTGTTCAATCTGCTCGCGATTGCACACGAGTATCGGGACCGGCAGGACGAGATCGGTGGCTGGCGGCTCAAGGCGGCCATCTCGGGCGCGCGGGGTGATGCGTCCGGAATCCTGCGCGACATCGCCGACTCGGCCCGAAGCAACCGCACGCTCGCCGAGGCCGACGTACCTCGACCGCGGCTGGTGGCCCTGATCCGCGAGTTGGTTGGTGCCTAGCCGCGCCCCTGTCCGCACCCCGGCCCGAGCATCGTCCCCCTCCTCCCGATAGGGTGGAACCGTGCCAGTCAACATCGAGGCGGTGGGCCGCGCGTACGGCCCGCACGAACCGTACGAGGTCACGCGGATCAAGATTCGCGAATTCGCCGATGCCGTGGATGCGAGGTCCTTCGCGCACCTGAGCGAGGAGGCGGCTCGCGCGGAGGGCTACCCCGACGTGGTGGCCCCCACCACGTTCGCGGTCGTGATCGCGCAGCAGGCCGAGTTCCACGTGGTGGTCGACCCCGAGGTGGGCGTCGACTTCTCGCGCGTGGTGCACGCCGACGAGCGCTTCACGCACCACCGCCCGATCATCGCGGGCGACCTCATCTCGAGCACGGTGCACATCGACTCGATCACGCAGCGCGGCGGCATCTCGATGGTGACCACGCGCACCGAGTTGGTCGACGCCGACGGCAAGCCCGTGTCCACCGTGGTGAGCACCCTCGCGGTGCGCGAGGAGGCCTCATGAGCGCCGAGAACCGTCCGAGCTTCGACGGCCTCGAGGTAGGTGAGGTGGTCGCGGAGCGCGAGATCGAGCTCACGCGCGACTCGCTCGTGCGGTACGCAGGGGCCTCGGGCGACTTCAACCCGATCCACTACAACGACGTGGTCGCGCAGCAGGTGGGGCTTCCCGGCGTCATCGCTCACGGCATGCTCACGCTGGGCCAGGCCGCGTCCGTGGTCGAGGAGTGGGCCGGGCCGGGCAACGTCGCGGACCTGCAGGCGCGCTTCACGCGTCCCATTCCGGTGCCTAACCCCGGCGTGGCCGTCGTGACCGTCACCGCCAAGGTGGGCGCTCTCGACCCCGAGCGGCGCACCGCACGGATCGACGTGACCGTGGACTTCCAGGGGCAGAAGGTGTTGGGCAAGGCGCAGGCGCTGGTCCCCTGCGCGTAGGCGTGTCCGGGGTCCCGGTCGCGACGCGATACGCTGGCGCCGCATCCGCCCCCTCGCCGTGAGCCCCGACCGGCTGGTGGGCATCACCATTGGGAACTCAGCGCCCACGAACTACTGAGGAGACACACATGTCCGCGCCTGCGCGCCCCGGCATCGTCGCCAAGCTCGACACCTATTTCGAGATCACCCAGCGTGGCTCGACCTTCGGCCAGGAGATCCGCGGCGGTCTCACCACCTTCTTCACCATGGCGTACATCGTGGTGCTGAACCCGCTGATCATCGGCACCGTCGCCGATGGCACGGGCGAGTACCTGGGAGGCGGCGACGCCCCCAACCTCGCGATGATCGCCGCCGCGACCGCGCTCGTCGCGGGCCTGCTGTCGATCGCGATGGGGGTGTGGGCACGCTTCCCGCTCGCCCTCGCGGCCGGGCTCGGCCTCAACGCGTTCGTCGCATACGGCATCGCCGCGCGCGAGGGCATGACCTGGCCGCAGGCCATGGGCTTCGTGGTCATCGAGGGCGTCATCATCCTCGTGCTGGTGCTCACCAACTTCCGCAAGGCCGTGTTTGCCGCGGTGCCCACGTTCCTCAAGCAGGCCATCGCGGTCGGAATCGGCCTGTTCCTCGCGTTCATTGGACTGTACGACGCTGGCATCGTGCGCGCGGGCGCCGGCACCCCGACCCAGTTCGGGTTGGGCGGCTACATCTCGACGTGGCCCATGGTCGTATTCATCGTGGGCCTGTTCACGGCGATCATCCTCATGGTCCGCAAGGTGCGCGGCGCGCTACTCATCTCGATCGTGGTCGCCACCGTGCTCGCGGTGCTCATCGAGGCCGCGCTGTCGCTCGGATCCGCGGTCGAGAACCCGTCGGGCTGGGCGCTCGTGGTGCCCGCGGTGCCCGACTCGGTCGCGTCCGTGCCCGACTTCTCGCTCGTGGGTCAGGTGGACCTCTTCGGCGGCTTCACGTCGCTGCCCGTGCTCACCGCGCTCCTGCTGGTCTTTTCGCTGCTCATCGCCGACTTCTTCGACACCATGGGCACCATGACCGCCGTGGGCGCCGAGGCCGGGCTCAACGACAAGGACGGCAACCCGCCGCGCTCGCAGCAGATCCTGCTGGTGGACTCGATCGGTGCCGCCGCGGGTGGACTGGGATCGGTGTCCTCGAACACCACGTACATCGAGTCCGCGGCCGGCGTGGGTGACGGCGCGCGCACCGGCCTCGCCTCCGTGGTGACCGGCATCGCGTTCCTGCTGTCGACGTTCCTCACTCCGCTGTACGAGCTGGTGCCGTTCGAGGCCGCCACGCCCGTGCTCGTGGTCGTCGGCTTCCTCATGGTCTCGCAGGTCGCTGGGATCGACTGGAAGGACTACCGGATCGCGATCCCCGCGTTCCTCACGTTCATCCTCATGCCGTTCGGCTACTCGATCTCCGTCGGAATCGGCGCGGGCTTCATCTCGTACGTGCTGCTCCAGGTGGCGACCGGCGCCGCGCGCAAGGTCCACCCGCTCATGTGGGCGGCCTCGGGAGCGTTCGTGGTCTACTTCGCGCTGGGTCCCATCACCTCGCTGGTGGGCTGACCCAAGCAGGTGTGCGTGCCCGTGGGGCGGGTCGATCACGGATCGACCCGCCCCACAGGCTCCGCGAGCCCGAATGGCGGACGATGCCGGGAACGGCCCGCGATTCAGGTCGCCGAGGCGTGGGGCGGGCGCGCCGTGGTGTTGCCCAGGCGCAGCTCGAGCTCCATCACCACCGGCTCGGGGCTGTCGCCGGCGAGCAGCGCCTTGACCTCGGCCGCCATCGCGTGGCCCTTGGCCTCCGCGTCCTGCACCTGAGTCGTGAGCTCGAGCGGCGCGATCCAGGGCAGGTCGATTCCGTCGAAGCCGGTGATCGACAGGTGCTGAGGCACCGGGATGCCCAGCTCGCGCGCGGCAAGGATCGCTCCCCCGCCAGGAGATCCGACTGGCACACGAGCGCGGTGGGTCGCGGCTCCTGGGCAAGGGCGAGGTGGGCGGCGGCGAGGCCCTCGGCCGCGATCGACGCGCGCGCCTCGACCACCACGCACGGCTCGACCCCGGCATCGGCGAAGGCCTCGAGCCTGCGGTGCACCGGCGTCCATGCGGTCTCGGCGAGCGCGTCCTCGAGCGTGCGCACGCGCGTCTCCCCGTCGAGTCCCGCGGGGAGAGTGATGGTGCCGATCCGCTCGTGACCCAGGTCGACGAGGTGGCGGATGAGCGCCGCCGTCGCCGCGCGGTCGTCGATCTCGAGGATGCCGGCCCCCTGCGGGGCCTCGCCCTCCATCACCACCATCGGAAGCCCGCGGCGGCGCAGGATGTCGATCGCGGGCTCGCCGTCGTGATCGCGCACGCGCAGCAGCACCGCGGCGTCCATCGACGCGGTCTCGAGCAGGCTGCGTTCTCCCGGCTCGCCCGTCGGCGTGGGGATCAGCAGCACGCCGAGCCCCATCTGACCGAGGTCGCCCACCAGCGCGTCCATGATGCGCAGCATGAGGGGATCGCGGAGGGACAGCTGGAGGCGCTCGTGAATCACCACCCCCACCACTCCGGTGCGACCCGAGCGCAGCGCCTGCGCGTGGGGCGCGGGACCGCCGTAACCCAACTCCGCGGCCGCGCGTTCGACCTTGGCGCGCGTCTCGGCTGACAGCGGTCCGGCGCCCGAGTACGTGAGGGATACAGTGGAGAGCGACACTCCTGCGAGTGCGGCGACATCGGCCATCGTTGGTCGACGTGTGCGTGCCACGTGGGTCTCCCTCGGCTCGTCGTCACCGCGCTCGGCGAAGCGAAGGCGATGCCCGGCGGCGGTGATGCGGTGTGGTGTGGTGCCCAGCGTAGCGCCGCGTACCTCGGCCATTGCCCGTCCGTCTCGCACCGCCCGCCCGACCTCGACCGTTCTCTCCCGCAAAGGTGATCGTGACCCACGTCATAGAGCCCCCGTACTCCGCCCCCGCATCGCCGCCGCACGTCGCGGCGTGCTCGCCCTCTTCTGGCTCATGGGCGTGTTCATGGCGACGATGGTGGCCCGTTACCCGTCGATCACCGAGCTGCTCGATGTGACCTCCGGCGAACTCGCGCGGCTGCTCCTGTTCGGTGCGCTCGGCGCGCTGTGCGCGCTGCTCGTCACCGGATGGTCGGTGGCCAGGTTCGGCACGCGCGCGCTGCTGTGGTGGTCGTCGTTCGCGCACCTCGGGGCGTTCGTGCTGCTGGGGGCGTCCACCGCGCTCGGCTCGCAGGTGCTGTTCGCCGCGGCATCGTTCCTCGTGTCCGTCGCGTTCGCGTTCACGAACGTGTGTATGAATGCCGAGGCGGCCGAGGTCGAGAGGGCCATGGATCGCGCGGTGCTGCCGCAGTTCCACGCCGCGTTCTCGGTGGGCATGGCGATGGGCCTCGCGCTCGGAGCGGGCGCGTCGCACGCCGGCGTGGCCCCGGTGTGGCACTTCGCGGCGGTCGCCGTGGTGCTCACCGCGGTGCGGCTCGCGGTGCTGCCCGCCGCGGTGCTGGATGGCGCCGCCCGTCCGGACGATGCCCGGCCCGGGTTCGGCGGTCCGTTCGCCGCCGCGCGCGACGAGTATCGCGAGCGGCGCGTGATCCTGCTCGGCCTCATCGTGTTCTCGGCGTCCACGATCGAGGGAGCGGCGGCCCAGTGGGCCGCGCTCGCGGTGGTCGAGGCCTTCGACCAGCCCGAGGCGGTCGGAGACCTCCTCTACTGGGTGTTCGTGGTGGCCATGGTGTCGGTGCGGTGGGCGGGTGCGCTCGTCATCGGCCGCCTCGGGCGCGTGGTGTCGCTGCGCGTGTCGGCGGTACTTGTCACGGCGGGCGTCACGATCTTCGCGTTCGCGCCGGCGCTGTGGCTCGTGCCGGTCGGCATGATCCTGTGGGGACTCGGCGCCGCGCTCGGCGTGCCGATCGGCTTCTCGGCGGCGTCCGACGAGCCCTCCCGTGCCGCGGCCCGCGTCGCCGCGGTGTCCTCGTTCTCGACCATCGCGGGACTCGTGATGCCTCAGGTGATCGGCCACCTGGGAGACGTGATCGAGCTGCGCAAGGCGCTCCTCGTGGTGGTCGCGGGGGCCGTGATGTCGTTTGTGCTCGCGCGCGCGGTGCGGCGCGAGGGTCCGCTGTTCAGGTCCCACCGGGTGCTCGCGCGCCGCGAGGCCGAGGAGGAGGCACGGGCGACAGGTCGCGCGGCGGGACACGTGTCGACCGCCGAGCGGGACGCCGCCGCGGCAATCCTCGCGGAAGGAGTCGAGCCGACCCAGGCGCTGCCCGAGCCTGCCGATGCCCCGACGGCGGGCGGCGATCGCCCCGATACCCTGAGGGCATGAACCTCGCCTCGCTCACCACGCTGCGCGTGGGTGGTCCGGCGCGCGAGTTCCGCGAGGCGGCGACGGAGGCGGAGCTCATCGACGCGGTCCGGTCGGCTGACGCGGACGGCACGCCGCTGCTGGTGTTGGGCGGGGGGTCCAACGTGTTGGTCTCCGACGACGGCTTCGACGGCGTGGTCGTGCGCGACGCGCGCGCGGACGTCTCGCTCGTCAACGACGGCGCGTGCGGCGGCCTGTCCATCACCGCGACGGCGGGCACCCCGTGGGACGGACTGGTCGCGCAGGCGGTCGCGTCGAAGTGGAGCGGCTTCGAGGCGCTCGCGGGCATCCCCGGCTCGACGGGCGCGACCCCCATTCAGAACGTGGGCGCCTACGGAGCCGAGGTGTCCGACATCGTGTCGATCATCCGCACGTGGGACCGCGAGGACCGGCAGGTGCGCTCGCTGCCGCTCATCAAGGCGCAGTTCGGATACCGCGACTCGATGCTCAAGCGCACCATGACCGACGGCCCGTGGGGCCCCACCCCGCGCTACGTGGTGCTCGACGTCACCTTCCACACGCGCATGGCAAGCCTGGGGGCGCCCGTCCGGTATCAGCAGCTCGCGACGGCCCTCGGGGTCGAACTGGGCACGCGCGTGCCCATCATCGACGTGCGCGAGGCCGTGCTCGCGCTGCGCGCGTCCAAGGGGATGGTGCTCGATGCCGCGGATCACGACACGTGGAGCGCGGGGTCCTTCTTCACCAACCCGGTGGTGGCGGACGATGCCCTGCCTGAGGATGCGCCCCGGTATCCGTCGGGACGGGAGGGCCTTGTGAAGACCTCCGCCGCGTGGCTCATCGAGCAGGCGGGATTCACGCGCGGCTTTGCGATCGCGCCGGGTGCACCCGCGTCGCTGTCGACCAAGCACACGCTCGCGCTCACCAACAGAGGCGGAGCGACCGCTGCCGACCTGGTCGCTCTCGCGCGCGCGGTGCGGGACGGGGTGCGCGAGCGATTCGGCATCACGCTCGTGCCCGAGCCCGTGGGCGTGGGCATCACCGTCTAGCCAGCCCGCGTGCCGGACCGATCCATGATCGATCCGGCACGCGGGCCGTGGCTACCCCGCGGCGGCCGCTACCCGTCGGCGGCGATCGCCTGCAGGATGTCCATCTTGGACGCCCGGCGCGCAGGCCACAGCGCGGCGAGCACGCCCGCGAGCGCGGCCCCCACGGTGTAGACCGCGAGCCAGCCCCACGGCACGGCGACCGTCGAGAACCCGAAGTCCTCAAGCGCAAGCACCAGGGCCGCGCCGAGTCCCACGCCAAGGATCATGCCGAGGATGGTGCCGAAGATCGCCATCACCATCGACTCGATCGTGATCATGCGGCGAATCGACGTGCGCCGCACACCCACGGCGCGCAGGAGCCCGATCTCCCTGGTGCGCTCGGTCACCGAGAGCAGCAGGGTGTTGGCGACACCCAGGATCGCGATGATGAGCGCCGCGCCCAGCATGGCCGAGATCACGCCCAGCAGCAGGTCGATGAACTGGTTCGCGAACTGCTCGAGCTCGCTCGGTGACTGGAGAGCCAGGAGCGGGTACTCCTCGCCAAGGGCGGCGATCAGCTGCTCTTGAGCCTCCGCAGCGTCGACGCCGTCCTCGAGCACGACCCAGGCCTGGAAGACCTCGGTATCGCCGAGCAGCTCGGCTCCGGTCTCCTGGTCGACCCAGAGGTTGGCGTCGCCCTCGTTAAGGTACAGCCCCGTGACCGTGAGGGTCACGCTGCCCTCCGCGCCCTCGAGAGTGATCTGGTCGCCCACGTCGACACCCAGCTCCTGGATCACGGGGTCGATGAAGACGCCGCCGTCCATCGCGTCGAAGGCGGGGTCGTTGTTGTAGTCGAACGCGAGATCGGCGGTCTCGGGCTGGATGACGGCCACCGACCTCGACACCCCGTCGACGTCCGCCTCGCCCACGCCGAGAGTGCTGACGAAGTCCACGCCGGTCTCCGCGTCGAGGAGCTCGATCGCGCCCTGCGGGAGCGCTCCGCCCTGCGAGTCGAGGACGAAGAAGTCGGCGCTGGTGCCCTGGAACTGCTCGGTCACCACCGCTTTGAGTGACTCGGTGAACGTCGCGACGAGCGCGAGCAACATCACGCCGATCATCAGCGCGGCCGCCGTGTTGGCGCTGCGCCGTGGCTCACGGCGGATGTTGTTGGCCGCGAGCTTGCCGTCGACGCGGAAGAGCCTGGTCAGCATGGACTTGAGCCCGAACGCGAGCGGCACGAGCACCTGAGCCGCGAGCAGCGTGACGCCGATCACGAGGAGCATCGCGCCCGCACCCACGTAGATGTAGGGACGCTCGAGGCCCATGTACAGGCCCACGACGATCGACAGCACACCCAGCAGCGCGATTGCGCCGCCCACGATGTTGCGCAGCCGCAGCGGCTTCTTCGACTCGGTCGCGGACTCGCGCAGCGCCTCCATCGGGGAGATGGTCGACGCATGGATCGCTGGCACGAGCGCCGAGACGACCGTCACGAGCGAACCGAGGACGTAGCTCCATACGACGGCGTCGAGCGGCAGAGTGACCGTGCCGAAGAGATCGCCCGAGAACGTCTCGACCAACGCGGAAAGGCCGAGCGCGCCCAGGTAGCCCAACACCAATCCGATTGTCGAGGCGACCGCGGCCACCACGAGCGCCTCGAGCAGGATCATGGTGCGCAGTTGGCGACCCGTGACGCCGATCGCGCGCAGCAGCCCGAACTCCCTCGTGCGCTGCGTCACGATGATGCGGAACGTGTTGACGATGATGTACGAGCCGACGAACAGCGCGATGAGCGCGAACGCGATCGCGAAGATGTCGATGTACTGGAGGAGCTCGTCGAGCTGCTCGGCCTGCTCGGCCGCCTTGGCTTCGCCGGTGATCGCGCGCGTGCCGTCGGGGATGACCTCGCTGATCGCGCTCGCGACGGCCTCCTTGTCGGCCCCCTCCGCGGTGATGACGGCGATCTGCTGGAAGCCATCCATGCCGGACAGCTCGATCGCGGCGGCCTCGGTCATGTAGCCGAGCGTCGCGCCCTGCAGCGAGTTGGACTCGCCGAAGCGCACGAGGCCAACGAGCTCGAACTCCGTGACGCCCGACTCGGTCGCGACCATGACGTCGTCGCCGATCTCGTAACCCAGCCGGGGAGCAGCGTCGAGGTCGAGCACGATCTCGTCGTCGGCCGCGGGGCCCTCGCCCTCGACGAGCTCGGACAGGTCAATGCGCGGCTCTCCCACCCAGTTGAAGAGCTGGCTGGGGGCGCCGCCGCCGCCGGTCAGGTCGCCGGTCGGCTCGAAGTCGGCGGGGAGGACGGACCCCATGACCTGGATGCCGCCCTCGGCGCGCTCGACGCCGTCGACGCCGCGCACGGAGTCAAGGTCGTCGAACGAGAACACGGCCTCGCCGGCCGCGAAGGGGTCTTCACCCTCGGAAGAGGCGTCGGGCGCGGGCTCGACGATCACGTCGGTCGACGCGTAGATCTCCTCGAACAGCTTGGTGAAGCCGCTCGACAGCGCGTTGGTGAGGGTAAACGTGGTCGCGGCGAGCGCGACTCCGAGCGCCACCGCGATCGCGGTGAGCACCAACCTCTTGGGGTTGTGCTTGACGGACTTGACTGCGAGGCGGAACATCAGTGCCCCATCTGCTTCATGCGGTCGAGCACGCGCTCCGCGGTGGGCTCGCGCATCTCGTCGACGATGTGACCGTCCTCGAGGAAGAGGATGCGGTCCGCGTACGAGGCCGCGGTCGGGTCGTGCGTCACCATGACGATGGTCTGGTGGAACTCCTTGACCGCGCGGCGCATGAAGCCCAGCAGCTCGGCTCCCGAGCGCGAGTCGAGGTTGCCCGACGGCTCGTCCGCGAAGATCAGCTCGGGGCGGGACACGAGCGCGCGCGCGACCGCGACGCGCTGCTGCTGTCCGCCCGAGAGCTCGGCGGGCAGGTGAGTGAGACGGTCGCCCAGGCCCAGCACGGCGATGATCTGGCCGAACCAGTCGGCATCCAGGTCGCGTCCCGCGATGTCGAGCGGCAGCGTGATGTTTTCCTTCGCGGTGAGCGAGGGGATGAGGTTGAAGGACTGGAAGACGAAGCCGATCTTCTCGCGGCGCACCTGGGTGATCTTGTCCTCGGACAGGCCGGTGATGACGGTCTCGCCGATCGACGACACGCCCGCGGTGAGGCGGTCGAGGCCCGCGAGCGTGTGCAACAGCGTCGACTTGCCGGAGCCGGACGGTCCCATGATCGCGGTGAACTCGGCGGCGGCGATGTCGACGTCAATCCCGTCGAGCGCCCGCACGGCCATGTCGCCGGTGCCGTAGTCCTTGGTGCCGCCGCGCATCGACGCGGCCAGCGTGACAGTTGAGGTCATGGGAAGGCCCTTCTTCGTAGTGAGATGGCGCCTTCGCTTGCCGGCGCCGTGAACCGATGACCGCCCCAGTCTGGCGGCGGGCCCGCGGCCCCGGCATCGGCCGCACGGACGGTTCTCGCGCGTCCGCCTCAGGGATGACCCCGTCAGGCGCGCGGCACCACGATCCCCGAGTCGTACGCCTCGACAACGGCCTGCACGCGGTCGCGCACGCCCAGCTTGGTGAGGATGTGGCTCACGTGAGTCTTCACCGTCGTGCTCGAGACGTAGAGCTGCGACGCGATCTCCTGGTTCGACAGGCCGCGGGCCATGAGCCGCAGCACCTCGACCTCGCGGTCGGACAGGTCGCCGATCGCCTCGGCGCTCGGCACGTGGTCCTCGTCCCTCAGCGGCGCGGTGCGCGCGAACTGCTCGATCACGCGTCGCGTCACCTCGGGCGCGAGCAGCGCCTCGCCCGCCGCGACGACGCGCACCGCGGCGACCAGCGCGTCGCCCTCGACGCTCTTGAGCAGGAATCCCGACGCCCCCGCGCGCAGCGCCTCGTACACGTACTCGTCGTCGTCGAACGTCGTGAGGATGACGATGCGCGAATCGGGGTGAGCAGCCAGCACCTCGCGGGTCGCGGTGAGGCCGTCCATGCCCGGCATGCGCACGTCCATGAGGACCACGTCGGGGGAGTGGGCCGCGACGATGCGCGCCGCCTCGGTCCCCGACGTCGCCTCCGCGACCACGGAGATGTCCCCCTCGGACTCGAGGATCATGCGCAGGCCCACCCGCACCATCGCCTGATCGTCGACCAACGCGACCCGAATCATCGTCCACCCTCCGCCGTGCGCGCGCGCGCGCCACCACCTGGTCGTCACCCGAGGGCAGCACCGCGCGCACGCGGAAGCCGCCGCCCTTGCGGGGACCGTACTCGAGGATCCCGCCGAGCGCGTGCACCCGCTCCGCCATGCCGCGCAGGCCGTGGCCCCCACTCGTGCGCGCCGCGTCGGAGATCACGCCGCGGCCGTCGTCCTCGACGACGACCGTCACGCGGTGCGGCTGACGCTCGACGCGCACCATGGCGCGCGCGCCGGGGCCCGCGTGCTTCATCGCATTGGTGAGCGCCTCCTGCACCACGCGATACGCGCTGAGTTCGACCCCGGCGGGCACGTGTGACGTACCCGAGATGCTGAGGTCGACGGGCAGGCCGGCGTCCTCGACCTGCTGGGCGAGCGCGGGAATCGCGGCGAGTGCGGGCATCGGCTCGAGGTCGATCACGGCGCGGTCACGCTCCGCGGTGTCGACGGCGTCCTGCTCGGTGGCGCGGAGCACGCCGATCATGCGCTGCATCTCGACCAGACCCTTGCGGCCCGAAGCACTGATGGTGCCGAGCGCGTCGAGCACACGCTCGTCGGACTGCTTGGCCAGGCGACGCGCGCCCTCCGCCTGCAGCGTCATCACCGTGATCTCGTGCGCCACGACGTCGTGGAGCTCACGCGCGATTCTCGCGCGCTCGGCCCGCACGGCATCGGCCGCGACGACCTGCTGCGCCTGCTCGCGCCGCGCGTGCTCGAGCTCGAGCTCGGTGAGCCGCTGTCGCCTGCGGAAGTCGACGAATCCGATCATGAGCGGCACCACCACGGCGAGCGTCACCGCGATGAGCGACGTCCACTGCACGAAGTCGGTGAGGAACAGCCCCGCCGTGGTCCACAGCAGCATCACGAGCCCGACCGCGAGGCCGTGCGTGAGCGCCGCGCGGCGCGGCGTGTAGGCCGCCAGTCCGTACAGCGCGACGTAGATCGCGAACATCGCGGAGGTGTCGGGGTAGCCCATCCCGACCGCGATGATCCACGGCACCAGCACGGCCCACACGACGATCCGCGGGTACACCTGTCGCCACGCGAGGGTGACCTGCGCGACCAGGAGCACCACGCCGAATGCGTCGTAGGGCCGCGTGCGGTCGAGGATGAACTCCGCCGACTGATCGACCCCGATCAGCGCGAGGACCAGCAGCGCCGCCGCGATCGCGATGTCCCACCAGCGGGGTGCCTTGACGTCCATCCGCCCAGGGTAGGGCGGTCGGCCCGTCCGCGGCATCGGCCGCAGGGACGATGCCCCGCTAGTGGTCGTCGTGCCGCATCCAGCGGAACGTGCGGATCGCGAGGAACAGTCCGACGATCACCCACAGCGTCAGCACGATTGCCGTCGCGGGGTGCTCCCACGAGCCGCGTGCCTCTGCCATCGCGAAGTCCTCGGGCAGGAACACCGAGCGCATCCCCTGCGCGAGCCACTTGAGCGGGAAGATCTCCGCAAAGCGCTGGAGGAAGACCGGTAGCTGCGTGTAGACCAGGAACACTCCGGACGTGAACTGGAGCACGAGCACGATCGGCGTGACGATCGCGGAGCCGGCCTTCGCGTTGCGCAGCAGCGAGGACATCGCGAAGCCCAGGGTGGTCGACGCCGCCGTACCCAGCAGGAACACCCACGTGAACGTCCACCAGCGGCCCGCATCCGTGGGTAGCGCGACGTCGTAGATCGCGACTCCCAGAGCGATCAAGACCGCGATCTGGATGATCGACACCACCAGCACCTGCGCGATGCGCGCGGCGAAGAACGACGTCGTCGGCAGCGGCGAGGCGTAGATGCGCTTGAGCACGTCCTCGTCGCGGTCGATCGCGATCGACATCGCGAGCGACTGGAAGCCCGTGTTGGCGATTCCAGTCGCGATCATGCCCGGCAGGAAGTACTGCGCGAACGTGACGTCGGTGGGCTCGAGCACCTGGCCGCCGAACACGGACCCGAACAGAAGCAGGAAGAGCATCGGGAACGCGAAGATGAAGATCATCTGTTCGCGGCTGCGCACGAACTCCTTGACCTCGACCACGAAGCGATTGTGGGTCATCGACATCCACGTGGGTGTAGGCCGGGTGTCGGGGGTGCGGGGGGACGATGCCGTGGTCGCGGTCATGACCGGCCTCCTTCGGTGGTGGCGGGCTGGGCGGCTGCCGCCGCGGCGTCCTCGGCCGCGCTCGCGGCCTCGCCGATCAGCGTGAGGTAGACGTCCTCGAGCGAGGGGTGCACCACCTGGAGGCCGTCCACCTCGCCCTCGGTGCGCGCGAGCAGCTCGCGCAGCAGCGCGGTCGGCGTCGCGGTCTCGACCGCGCGCGACTCGCCGTTCTCGACCCAGCTCACCCTGGCATCGTTCGCGCGCGCCCGCAGCCCGGACGGGGTGTCGAGGGCCACGAGGCGCCCCGCGGCGATGATGCCGATCCGGTCCGCGAGGTAGTCGGCCTCGTCGAGGTAGTGCGTGGTGAGGACCACCGTGGTGCCGTCACCTCGCAGCGCCTCGATGAGTCGCCAGAAGGACCTACGGGCCTCGGGATCGAAGCCCGTGGTGGGCTCGTCGAGGAAGACCAGCTCGGGGCGGCCGATCACGGCGAGCGCGACGTCGAGCCGGCGGCGCTGGCCGCCCGAGAGGGTCTGCGGCTTGGCGCTCGCCTTCTCGGTCAGCCCCACGGCGTCGAGGGTCTCGTCGACGTCCCGCGGGTGAGGGTAGTAGCGGGAGGCGTGAACGAGCGCCTCGCGGGCCGTGAGGGCCGAGTTGTCCGAGGTGGTCTGCAGCATGATGCCCACGCGGGCGCGCCAGTGCTTGTCCGCGTGCTGCGGGTCCTCACCCAGCACGCTCACCTCGCCGGCGGTGCGCTTGCGGAAGCCCTCGAGGATCTCGACGGTCGTGGACTTGCCTGCCCCGTTGGGGCCCAGCAGGGCGAAGACCTCGCCCGCCGCGATGTCGAGGTCGACGCCGTCGACGGCGTGCAGGTCTCCGTAGTGCTTGCGCAGTCCCCTGAGGGAGATGGCGGATGCGGTCATGGCTTGGAGCCTAGGCCAGCCGCCCGCGCGGGTGCCTCCGTCGCGCGGACGAAAGTGGGGCATCGTCCCAGCGGACGATGCCCCACCCTCGGCGTACGAGGCGCTACTCGGAGAGCAGGCGCTGGATGCGACCCACACCCTCGGCGAGGTCGTCGTCGCCCAGCGCGTAGCTGAGGCGCATGAAGCCGGATGGGCCGAACGCCTCACCGGGCACCACCGCGACCTCGGCCTCCTCGAGGATGACGGTCGCGAGGTCGGCACTCGTGGCGATCTCGCGACCCCGGATGGTGCGACCCAGCAGGCCCTCGACGCTCGGG
Source organism: Demequina sediminis (assembly GCF_030296675.1). GTDB lineage: Bacteria > Actinomycetota > Actinomycetes > Actinomycetales > Demequinaceae > Demequina > Demequina sediminis. The sequence goes on from NZ_AP027736.1 coordinate 2,464,087, forward strand.
TACGCGTAGAACGCCCCCGTGGGGGTGGGGCACACGATGCCGTCGATCTCGCGCAGCATGTCGACCATGGTGCGGCGGCGGCGGTCGAAGGCCTCTCTCATCTCGTGAACGGCCTCGAGGCCGCCCTCGAGCGCGGCGATCGCGGCGCGCTGCGACACGTTCGCGACGTTGCTCGTGAGGTGGCTCTGGAAGTTGGCGGCGGCCTTGGTGACGTCCGCGGGGGCGATCATCCATCCCACGCGCCAGCCGGTCATCGCGTAGGTCTTCGCGACGCCGTTGACCACGATGCACTGGTCGGCGAGCTCGGGCACCGCGCGGACGATCGGCGTGAAGACCGCGTCGTCGTAGACCAGGTGCTCGTAGATCTCGTCCGTGATCACCCAGATGCCGTGCTCGACGGCCCACTCGCCGATCGCCCTGGTCTGGGCGGGGGAGTAGACGGCTCCCGTGGGGTTCGAGGGGAGCAGAACAGCAGCGCCTTGGTCTTGTCCGTGCGCGCGGCCTCGAGCTGCTCGACCGTGACCAGGTAGTCCTGGTCGGCGCCGGCGAAGACCTCGACGGGCGTGCCTCCCGCGAGCGCGATCGCCTCGGGGTAGGTGGTCCAGTACGGCGCGGGCAGCAGGACCTCGTCGCCCGGGTCGACGATCGAGGCGAAGGCCTGGAACACGGCCTGCTTGCCGCCGTTGGTGACGATCACCTGGGCGGGGTCGATCTCGTAGCCCGAGTCCCGCATCGTCTTGGCGGCGATCGCCTGCTTGAGCTCCGGCAGGCCCGTCGCGGGGGTGTAGCGATGGTTCTTCGGGTCCTGCGCGGCGGCGACCGCGGCCTCGACAATGAAGTCGGGCGTGGGGAAGTCGGGCTCACCTGCGCCGAACCCGATGACGGGACGGCCGGCGGCCTTGAGCGCCTTCGCCTTCGAGTCGACGGCGAGGGTGGCGGACGGCGCGATGGCGCCGAGACGGGCGGAAACGCGGCGAGCAGGCTTCATGCGGGCCATTCTTCCATCTTCGGTTCGGGTGTCGAGCCGGGGCGCGGGTGGGTCGTGCACCGTCGCGGTCCACCGGCCCCCTCAGCATGCCCCGCGCCGCCCCGTGCCGCCCGGCGCGCGGGCGATCCTCGGGACCGCCCGCGATTCGGGCCGCCACGACCCAGGACGCGTACGGATCTCTGAACGGTGCGCAGGCGGGGTGCCCTCGCGTTGGCCTCCACGGCGCTGTGCCGATGTCCCCGGCCTCCGCACCACGCGTGCACGTCCACGATCGTGCGCCATGCGGAGGCGGGGCGCCACGCCGCGGATCACGGTGGGGCCATGGATCCGGTGCGGCTCGTGGAACTCAACGGGGGCGCGATGCGGCGAGCTGACGCGCTGCGATCACGCCTCACGCGTACGGCGCTCGACTCGGCCGTGCGCGAGGGCCGGCTGATGGTTCCGACCCGGGGCGTGGTGGCCGTGGCGACCGCCTCGCCGCGGGCCATCGTCGCGGCGACGGTGCGTGCGCGCCTCACGTGTGTCTCCGCGATCGCGGAGCAGGGCCTGCCGCTGTGGGGCCGGGTTTGCGACGTCCATGTCGCGACGGCGACCGGCGGACACGGCCCGAGAGAGAGGGATGGCCTGCGGGTGCACTTCGCGCGTGACTGCGGCCGCTCGCTTGCGCCGATGCCCCTCCCGACCGCGCTCGATCACGCGGGCCGATGCGTCGGGGACCGCGCCCACCTCGTGATGCTCGACGCCGCGTTGCGCGCTGGCCTCGTCAAGGGCGCGGACCTGAGCGCCTGGACCGCGACGCCCGCCGCGCGCAGGGACTGGCTCCTCGCGCATTGCGATCCCCGTGCCGAGTCCGCGCAGGAGACCATTGCTCGAATTGAGCTTGTCGAGGCCGGGATACCCGTGGTGCCCCAGGTCTACGTCGACGGAGTGGGGCGGGTGGATCTCATGGTGGACGGCAGGCTCGCGCTCGAGGTCGACGGACGGCGCTATCACGATGGCGATGACGCCTTCACTCGCGATCGCAGGCGGGACAGGGTGGTGCTCACCCGAGGGGTACTTGCCGCTCGGTTCTCGGCGGCGGAGGTGGAGCATGCACGCAGGGGCGAGATCGCGCGGGCGGTGGTCGAGATTCTGGCGGCGCATAGTGGCGCGGCGAGGCCGTCCCGGACGGCTCATACTTGAGGCATGCGCCCGCGTTCCAGATGAGGAGCGCTCGGGGTGCGGGTCGATCCCAGGATCGCCCGTAGAGCGGTACGTGACGAGGTCCCCACGCGGCACACGCGAGCGGCGGTTCGACTCTCGGGACAAAAAGGCGTAGCATGGCACGTCGGCGATTGACACACGTCAGGATGGTTCGCGCCCTGAGGGCGGACGATGCTGTGGTGGCAAGCGCCGACGGGGGTCACAACCCCCGAAGGGCAGTGGCGCAATTGGTAGCGCATCGGTCTCCAAAACCGACGGTTGTGGGTTCGAGTCCCGCCTGCCCTGCGCAACGTGGGGATCCCCACGCACGCAATCCACGAGAGAAGGACTTTTCGGTGAGCGAATCTGCCGTGACCGACTCCGGAGAGAAGGACCCGCGGCACGAGACGCGCGAGGGTCTGAACATCTTCGGACGCATCGCGCTCTTCGTGCGCCAGGTCATCTCCGAGCTGCGCCGCGTGGTCACCCCCACGCGCGAGGAGCTGATCCGCTACGTGTGGGTGGTGCTCGGGTTCGTGGCGGTCATGATGGCGCTCGTCTTCGTCCTCGACCTCGCGTTCGGATGGATTGCCGCGAAGACGTTCGGCGGCTAGGGCCGCCTCAAGGGGAGTGAATGATGAGCGACAACACTGACGAGACCGTGGTCCCGGTCGACGAGGCCGGCTTTGCCGACGCACCCGTCGACGCGGCGATCGAGGCGGACGACGACACCGTCCCCTCCGACGAGCTCGAGAGCCTCGCACCCGAGGTGGACGCGCTCGCGATCGCCGACGAGGACACGACCGTTGACGAGGACGCCTCGATCGACGACGCACCCGCCGACCCCGTCGCGGAGTTCAAGGCGCGCCTGCGCACCCTCGAGGGTGACTGGTACGTGGTCCACAGCTACTCGGGCCACGAGAAGCGCGTCAAGCAGGCGATCGAGCACCGCACCGAGAGCCTCCACATGGAGGACTTCATCTTCCAGGTTGAGGTCCCGATGGAGGAGGTCGCCGAGATCAAGGGCGGCCAGCGCAAGCTCGTCACCCGCGTCCGGATGCCCGGATACGTCCTGGTCCGCATGGACCTCACGGACGAGTCCTGGGGCGCCGTGCGCAACACGCCCGGCGTCACCGGATTCGTGGGTCACGCTCACAACCCGGTGCCGCTGACCGCCGACGAGGTCTACTCGATGCTCGCGACCAAGGAGGTCACGGCGGCAGCAGCGGCCGAGGACCCCTCGGCGCAGCAGGCCCCCGTCTCCGTCGAGTTCGAGGTCGGCGAGTCGATCACCGTCATCGACGGCCCGTTCGCGACCCTCCCGGGCACGATCTCGGAGATTTCTGCCGAAAGCCAGAAGCTCCACGTGCTCGTCTCCATCTTCGGCCGGGAGACCCCGGTCGAGCTGTCGTTCTCCCAGGTCACCAAGATCTAGGTTCGGCAGCACCCTCGCGGCCGCCAAGCCGCACAGGCAAGAAAGATAAGGACCCGAAAATGGCACCCCCGAAGAAGAAGGTCTCCGGTCTGATCAAGCTTCAGATCCAGGCCGGCGCCGCCAACCCTGCCCCGCCGGTCGGTCCGGCGCTCGGTCAGCACGGCGTCAACATCATGGAGTTCTGCAAGGCCTACAACGCGGCCACCGAGTCGCAGCGCGGCAACGTGATCCCCGTGGAGATCACCGTCTACGAGGACCGTTCGTTCACGTTCGTCCTCAAGACCCCGCCGGCCGCCGAGCTCATCAAGAAGGCCGCTGGCGTCGCCAAGGGCTCCGGTACCCCGCACACCGCCAAGGTGGGCAACCTCACCGAGGCCCAGGTGCGCGAGATCGCCGAGCAGAAGATGGCCGACCTCAACGCCAACGACATCGACGCTGCGGCGAAGATCATCGCAGGCACCGCCCGTTCCATGGGCATCACGGTCTCCTAAGACCCCTGACCTAGTGGGAGGGCCGCGCTGGCCCGCCACCACGACTGCAAAGGAACATCGCAGATGACTAAGCGCTCCAAGGCTTACCGCGACGCAGCCCAGCTCGTCGACCGTAGCCAGCTCTACACGCCGCTCGAGGCAGTGCGCCTCGCGCAGAAGACGTCCTCGAAGAACACCGACTCGACCATCGACGTCGTGTTCAAGCTCGGCGTCGACCCGCGTCACGCGGACCAGATGGTCCGTTCCACCGTCATCCTGCCTCACGGCACCGGCAAGACCGCCCGGGTCCTGGTCTTCGCCAACGGTGACAAGGCAGAGGCCGCCCGCGAGGCTGGCGCCGACATCGTCGGTGGCGACGAGCTCATCGAGGAGGTGGCCGCCGGACGTCAGGACTTTGACGCAGTGGTCGCCACCCCCGACCTCATGGGCAAGGTGGGTCGCCTGGGCCGCGTGCTCGGCCCCCGTGGCCTCATGCCCAACCCCAAGACGGGCACCGTGACGATGGACGTCGCCAAGGCCGTGTCCGAGATCAAGGGCGGAAAGATCGAGTTCCGCGTCGACAAGCACGCCAACCTGCACACGCTGCTGGGCAAGGCGTCGTTCGGCGACGAGAAGCTGCTCGAGAACTACCAGGCCGTGCTGGACGAGGTCCTGCGCGCCAAGCCCTCGGCCTCGAAGGGCAAGTACATCGTGAAGGCCTCGATCTCCGCGACCCAGGGTCCCGGCATTCCGGTCGACGCCCTCGCGAAGTCCGAGGCGTAGTCTCCGGCTCCACGAGTCTCTCGCACACCGCCCGGCGATCCCGGGCGGTGTGACGGAGAACGGGTCGCGCGGGTGTCACCCACCACCCTGCCCCGCGCGCCCATCCGGCCCGGTTCCCCCACGGGGGAACCGGGCCCTCTCTTTCCCGGGACGATGCCGAGGTGACCGGGCAGGCGGGCCCCGCCCCGCATCGGCCGATTTGCGGACGATGCCCCGGTCACGTAGGATGGCCAGGCCCAAGACCGCCGGTCGTCGGGCCCGGGATCCCCGGGAACGGCCGAAGTCCCGCTCACGCGGGGTCCAGCGCAGGTGAAGCTGATAGCGCAGTGCGCACAGACTCTCGGGCGGCCTGATGGCCGCCTTTGGTCTGTGGCCAGCGCCTCCGGCCCCGCCTGCGCGGGGCCTTTGTCGTGTCCGGGGCGGGTGCGGTGGTCATCCGAAGGAAGGACAAACATGGCGACGCCAGACAAGGTGAACGCTGTTGCGGAGATCGCGGACCAGTTCCGCAACTCCTCGGCGGTGCTGATCACCGAGTACCGCGGCCTCTCCGTCCCGCAGCTCGCAAAGCTGCGCGGTGAGCTCCGTGGCGCCGCGACCTACAAGGTCGCGAAGAACACTCTGACGGCGCTCGCGGCCAAGGACGCCGGTGTGGAGGGTCTCGACGACCTTCTCGTCGGCCCCACGGCCATCGCTTTCGTCACCGGTGACCCGGTGGAGGCTGCGAAGGGTCTTAAGGCTTTTGCCAAGCAGAACGACAAGCTCGTCATCAAGGGCGGCGTTCTCGAGGGCAAGATCATCTCTGCGGATGATGTCAACAAGCTGGCGGACCTCGAGTCCCGCGAGGTTCTGCTTGCCAAGGCTGCCGGCGCCATGAAGGCGTCGCTCTTTGGTGCTGCATACCTGTTCCAGGCACCGCTTGCTCAGGCAGCGCGCGCCGTCGACGCCCTGCGTGCGAAGCAGGAAGACGCGGCCTAACGGTCGCACCCCACCCCATTCATCTGCTTCACGCAGTCAAAGAGTAAGGAAGTCATCATGGCTAAGCTCTCCACCGAGGAGCTCATCGAGCAGTTCAAGCAGCTCTCGCTCATCGAGCTGTCCGAGTTCGTCAAGGCGTTCGAGGAGACCTTCGAGGTCACCGCCGCCGCGCCGGTCGCCGTTGCCGCCGCTGCCCCCGCCGCCGAGGCCGCCGCCGAGGTCGAGGAGAAGGACGCGTTTGACGTCTTCCTCGCCGCCGTTGGCGACAAGAAGATCCAGGTCATCAAGGAGGTCCGCGCACTGACCGGACTCGGCCTGGGCGAGGCCAAGGCGCTCGTGGACGAGGCCCCGAAGGTGGTCCTCGAGGGCGCCAAGAAGGACGACGCCGAGAAGGCCAAGGCTCAGCTCGAGGCTGCCGGCGCCACCGTCGAGCTCAAGTAACACGGCTCGCAGAGACGGGGTCGGGTCCGCAAGGGCCCGGCCCCGTTTCGCTGATTCTGGGGGACGATGCGCCCGCGTGCCCACGCACGGGGCGGGGCAAGGAGAAGGGTGAGGCGTGTGACAATGACGGGCGTGGTAGCGACACCTCCCGCAGTGACCCCGCGGCATGCGCGAGGCCGCGTGCGACCCACGGGCACGCCGGCCGATCGCTTCCGGCCGGACATCCAGGCGCTGCGCGCCCTGGCCGTCACCCTCGTGGTGGTCTATCACCTGTGGCCCACCCGGCTCACGGGCGGCTACGTCGGCGTCGACGTCTTCTTTGTCATCAGCGGCTACCTCATCACGTCCCACATGTGGCGCGAGGCGGTCGAGACCGGGGGCATCCGCCTGGGCAGGTTCTGGGCCCGCCGCGCCCGCCGCCTGCTGCCCTCTGCCCTCACGGTGTTGCTGGTCACGGCCGTCGCGAGCATCTGGCTCCTGCCCGCCGCCACCGTGGGTTCCTCCCTCAAGGAGATCCTCGCATCGGTGTTCTACGGCGAGAACTGGTTCCTCGCCGCCTCGTCCGTCGACTATCAGGCCGCGGAGTCCGCCGCCTCGCCCGTGCGCCACTACTGGTCGCTCTCGGTCGAGGAGCAGTTCTATGTGATGCTCCCGCTGCTTCTGGTCGGCGCCATCTGGTTCGCGCGCCGTGCGCGCCTGCCTCACCGCAGGGTCGTGATGGGCGTCATCGTCTCGGCGGCTCTCGCGTCGTTCGGCTACGGGCTGTGGCTCACCGCGGTGTCGCCCGCCGCCTACTTCTCCACCTTCACGCGCCTGTGGGAGTTCGCCTTTGGCGCGGTGGTGGCCATCGCGGTGGGACGAGTCTCGGGGCGCCCGTGGATCGCGGCGCTCGGGCTCGTGCTCATCGTCGGCTCGGCCGTGGCCTTCGACGCCGCGACTCCTTCCCTGGCTATCACGCGCTCGTTCCCGTCGTGGGGACGGCCCTTGTCCTCGTCGGCGGCAGCGGCACCTTTGTCGACCGCGTGGGACTCTGGCGACCCGTCGCCCACGTGGGGCGCACGTCGTATGCGATCTACCTGTGGCACTGGCCTCTGATCGTGCTCGCCCCGGCGCTACTCGGCGAGGAGCCCGGCCGGCTCGACAAGCTCGCGATCGCGGCGATCACCGTGGTGCTCGCGACGGCCACGACCCTGCTCATCGAGGACCCGGTTCGCTTCTCGCCTCGCCTCTTGGCCGGACGCTCGCCCCGCGCCGTCGCGGCATGGTCGCTGGCAGGCATGGCGACGGTGACGCTCGTGGTGGTGGCCGGCATGCTGGCGGCCGATGCCAGGGCCGAGCGTGAGCGCGAGCGGGCCGACGAGCTCGCCGCGCGACTCGAGGCGTGCCTCGGCGCGGGGTCACTGCTGCCGGGGATCGAGTGCCCGCCGCCAGCGGGCGAGCCGGTCTTTGTCCCCGCGCTTGCCGACCTCGAGGACGACTCAGGCAACCGCCCCGAGTGCTGGGCTGGCCTCGAGGACCCGAACTTCCACCAGTGCACGGTCGGGCGCCCCGGCGCGACCGGCGAGCGCTTCCTCGTGCTGGGAGACTCGCACTCCAACGCGCTGCTCGCGGCGTACGACTCGTTGGGCCGCACCACGGATTGGACGTTCGACATCGCGGGACACGCGGGGTGCTATCCGACTACCCGCACGCTCCACGGTCCCGGAACCGTGAGGGACGCGTGCACCGAATGGCGCGAGGCCGCACTCGACGCGATCGAGGGCGCGCACGACTACGACGCGATCATCGTGACCAGGCGCCACCTTGACGAGCCCGACGCCGAGCGACGCGAGCGCGACGTCGAGGCGCTCGTGGAGGCGTGGAACCTTGCGCCCGAGGGGGTGCCGGTGCTGGTGCTGCCTGACAATCCCCGCATGGATCGCGACTTCGTCGCGTGCCTCGAGAGCGAGGGCCGCAGCGCGCGCACGTGTGCGGCGCGCCCGTCGCCGACGCCCTCCCGCCCGACCTGCTCCGGGACGCCGCGGAGCAGGCGCGAGATGCGCGGGTCGTCGACCTTACGCCGGCGTACTGCGCCGACGGGCAGTGCTCGCCCGTGATCGGCTCGGTGATCGTCTACCGCCCCGACGGCCACCACGTCAGCGCGACCTATGCGGCGACAGTGGCGCCGTTCCTCGAGCGGGGGATCGAGGCGGCTCTCGCCGGTCGCGATGCCACAGCGCAGGCGGCGCAGTAGCGATTGGTGGCGAGGCGTGGGCGCGATGCCAGGGTCTCATCTCGGCCAAGCCCGGCGTGTCGACTGGCGCTGCTCCGCCGGCATTGGACAAACCCCGCGGCCGGCGGTAGTCTAGCGACTTGCGCTGTCTATTGCCCTGCCCTCACATGCCTACCCGGCGTGCGTCCGCTCGTAGCGGGTTTCGCCCCGGGGTCCGGTGGAGCCGCGGCTAGGCATCGTGGTCACGCACGATCATAAAGGGAAGGAACCACCCTTGGCTGCCTCGCGCACCGATTCCGCCGTCCTCAACCGTTCAGCATCGCGCCGTATCTCATTCGCCCAGATCCACGAGCCGATCGAGGTCCCTAACCTCATCGCCCTGCAGACCGAGAGCTTCGACTGGCTCCTCGGCAACCAGGCGTGGAAGGCGCGGGTCGAGGCGGCGAAGAAGGACGGTCGCAACGACGTCCCCGAGATTGCGGGCCTGCAGGAGATCTTCGAGGAGATCTCCCCGATCGAGGACTTCGGACAGACCATGTCGCTGTCCTTCTCGGACCCGTACTTCGAGGAGCCTCGCTACACCCCCGAGGAGTGCAAGGAGAAGGACTTCACCTTCGCCGCGCAGCTCTTCGTCACGGCCGAGTTCATGAACAACACCACCGGCGAGATCAAGTCGCAGACGGTGTTCATGGGCGACTTCCCGCTGATGTCCCCTCGCGGCACCTTCATCGTCAACGGCACCGAGCGCGTCGTGGTCTCGCAGCTCGTCCGTTCGCCTGGCGTGTACTTCGAGCGCACCCCCGACAAGACGTCCGACAAGGACATCTTCACCGCGAAGGTGATCCCCTCGCGTGGCGCGTGGCTCGAGTTTGAGATCGACAAGCGCGACGCCGTCGGCGTCCGCGTCGACCGCAAGCGCAAGCAGCCTGTGACGCTGTTCCTCAAGGCGCTCGGCATGACCGACGACCAGATCGCCGAGGAGTTCGCGCAGTTCCCCGCGGTCCTCGAGACTCTCGCCAAGGACACCGTGCACGCTCACGAGGAGGCGCTAGTCGACCTCTACCGCAAGCTGCGCCCGGGAGAGCCCCCACGGTCGAGGCGGGCCAGAACTTGCTCGACAACTTCTACTTCAACCCCAAGCGCTACGACCTCGCCAAGGTGGGTCGCTTCAAGCTCAACAAGAAGCTGGGGCTGGGCAAGGAGCTGGGCGACTCGGTGCTGGGTCTCGACGACATCGTCGCGACGATCAAGTACATCGCGGCCGCCCACGCCGGCATCTCGACGCTGGACGGCGCCACGGGCGATGTGCGCGTCGAGACCGACGACATCGACCACTTCGGCAACCGTCGCATCCGCGCGGTGGGCGAGCTCATCCAGAACCAGATCCGCACCGGGCTGTCCCGCATGGAGCGCGTCGTCCGCGAGCGCATGACCACGCAGGACGTCGAGGCGATCACGCCGCAGACGCTCATCAACACGCGTCCTGTGGTCGCCGCGATCCGCGAGTTCTTCGGCACCTCGCAGCTGTCGCAGTTCATGGACCAGAACAACCCGCTCGCGGGCCTGACCCACAAGCGTCGCCTGTCGGCGCTGGGCCCCGGCGGTCTCTCGCGCGACCGCGCTGGCATGGAGGTCCGTGACGTCCACCCGTCGCACTACGGCCGCATGTGCCCGATCGAGACCCCTGAGGGTCCGAACATCGGCCTCATCGGCTCGCTCGCGTCGTTCGGTCGCATCAACCCGCTCGGCTTCGTCGAGACCCCGTACCGCAAGGTCGTCAAGGGCGTCGTGACCGCCCAGGTCGACTACCTCACGGCGGACGACGAAGATCACTTCGTGATCGCGCAGGCGAACGCTGAGCTTGCCGACGACGGCCGCTTCGTCGAGGACCGCGTGCTCGTCCGTGGTCGCGGCGGCGAGGTCGAGTTCGTCGCCCGCGAGGCCGTGGACTACATGGACGTGTCGCCGCGCCAGATGGTGTCGGTCGCGACCGCGCTGATCCCGTTCCTCGAGCACGACGACGCCAACCGCGCGCTCATGGGCGCCAACATGCAGCGCCAGGCCGTGCCGCTGGTGCGTTCCGAGGCACCGCTGGTCGGCACCGGCATGGAGCGCCGCGCGGCGATCGACGCCGGCGACGTCGTCATCGCGACCAAGGAGGGCGTGGTCACCGAGGTCAGCTCGGACCTCGTCACCGTTGCGAACGACGACGGCACGACCGGCTCGTACCGCATCGCGAAGTTCCAGCGCTCCAACCAGGGCACCTCGTACAACCAGCGTGTCGTGGTGGACGAGGGCGACCGCGTGGTCGTGGGCTCGGTCATCGCCGATGGTCCCGCCACCGACAACGGCGACCTCGCGCTCGGACGCAACCTGCTGGTCGCGTTCATGTGCTGGGAGGGTCACAACTACGAGGACGCGATCATCCTGTCGCAGCGCCTCGTGCAGGACGACGTCCTCAGCTCGATTCACATCGAGGAGCACGAGGTCGACGCCCGCGACACGAAGCTCGGCCCCGAGGAGATCACGCGCGACATCCCGAACGCGTCGGAGGAGGCCCTGGCCGACCTCGACGAGCGCGGAATCGTGCGCATCGGTGCGGAGGTCCGCGCCGGTGACATCCTGGTCGGCAAGGTCACGCCCAAGGGCGAGACCGAGCTCACGCCCGAGGAGCGCCTGCTCCGCGCGATCTTCGGCGAGAAGGCGCGCGAGGTGCGCGACACCTCGCTCAAGGTTCCCCACGGCGAGTCCGGCACCGTCATCGGCGTCCGCGTGTTCACCGAGGAGGACGGCGACGATCTCCCCGCTGGCGTGAACCAGCTGGTGCGTGTCTACATCGCGCAGCGCCGCAAGATCCAGGAGGGCGACAAGCTCGCCGGCCGTCACGGCAACAAGGGCGTCATCTCGACGATCCTGCCCGTCGAGGACATGCCGTTCCTCGAGGACGGCACGCCAGTCGACGTGATCCTCAACCCGCTGGGTGTTCCCGGCCGCATGAACGTCGGTCAGGTCCTCGAGACCCACACCGGCTGGCTTGCGAAGAACGGGTGGGACGCGTCCGAGGCCACGGGCGAGTGGACCAAGCACCTGCCCGCGAACGCCGTGAAGTCGGAGCCGGGCACCCCGGTCGCGACGCCGGTGTTCGACGGACTCCGGGAGGACGTCCTCGGCGGACTTCGCACGGTGGTCAACCCCAACCGCGACGGCGTCCGCCTCGTGGATGAGGAGGGCAAGGCGCGCCTGTACGACGGCCGTTCCGGCGAGCCGTTCCCCGAGCCGATCGCGGTGGGCTACAAGTACATCCTCAAGCTCCACCACCTGGTCGACGACAAGATCCACGCGCGTTCGACCGGTCCTTACTCGATGATCACGCAGCAGCCGCTGGGCGGTAAGGCTCAGTTCGGTGGCCAGCGATTCGGCGAGATGGAGGTGTGGGCCCTCGAGGCGTACGGCGCTGCCTACGCGCTGCAGGAGCTGCTCACCATCAAGTCCGATGACGTGGCCGGCCGCGTCAAGGTCTACGAGGCGATCGTCAAGGGTCAGAACATCCCGGAGCCGGGCTTGCCCGAGTCGTTCCGCGTGCTCATGAAGGAGATGCAGTCGCTCTGCCTCAACGTGGAGGTCCTCAACCACGAGGGCCACGTCATCGAGATGCGTGAGACCGACGACGACGCCTACCAGGCCGCCGAGTCGCTCGGCATCTCCCTGTCCAGCCGCCCCGATGCCTCCAGCGTCGACGAGATCTAACGAGCCTCGCGCTCACTCCATACAGAAGAAGTTTTTCGGTGCCGGCCTCTGGCCGGAGTTAAGGAAGTAGAACCTTGCTCGACGTGAACGAGTTTGGCGATCTGCGCATCGGCCTGGCCACGGCGGAGGACATCCGCAACTGGTCGCACGGTGAGGTGAAGAAGCCCGAGACGATCAACTACCGCACGCTCAAGCCCGAGAAGGACGGCCTGTTCTGCGAGAAGATCTTCGGCCCCACCCGCGACTGGGAGTGCGGCTGTGGCAAGTACAAGCGTGTCCGCTACCGCGGCATCGTCTGTGAGCGCTGCGGCGTCGAGGTGACGCGCTCGAAGGTCCGCCGTGAGCGGATGGGCCACATCGAGCTCGCCGCCCCCGTCACCCACATCTGGTACTTCAAGGGCGTCCCGTCGCGCCTGGGGTACCTGCTTGACCTCGCCCCGAAGGACCTCGAGAAGGTCATCTACTTCGCGGCGTACATGGTCACCGAGGTCGACATCGACGGCCGTCACGAGGACCTTCCGCAGCTCCGCAACGAGCTCGAGAAGGAGAAGAAGTCGATCGCCAACCAGCGCGACGTCGACATCAACACCCGTGCGGAGAAGCTCGAGAAGGACCTCGCCGAGCTCGAGGCGGAGGGTGCCAAGTCCGACGTCAAGCGCAAGGTCAAGGACGGCGCGGAGCGCGAGATGGCCAACATCCGCAAGCGTGCCGATGCCGAGATCGAGCGTCTCGACGCGATCTTCGACCGCTTCGCCGGCCTCAAGGTTCAGGACCTCGAGGGCGACGAGATGCTCTACCGCGAGATGTCGCGTCGCTACGGCTCGTACTTCAAGGGCTCGATGGGTGCGGAGGCGATCCAGAAGCGCCTCCAGACCTTCGACCTTGACGCCGAGGCCGAGAAGCTGCGCGAGATCATCGCGACCGGCAAGGGGCAGCGCAAGACCCGGGCCCTCAAGCGCCTCAAGGTGGTCAACGCGTTCCTCACGACCACCAACTCGCCCGAGGGCATGGTGCTCGACTGCGTCCCGGTCATCCCGCCGGACCTGCGTCCGATGGTGCAGCTGGACGGTGGCCGCTTCGCGACCTCCGACCTCAACGACCTGTACCGCCGCGTGATCAACCGCAACAACCGCCTCAAGCGACTGCTGGATCTGGGCGCGCCCGAGATCATCGTGAACAACGAGAAGCGCATGCTGCAGGAGGCCGTCGACTCGCTGTTCGACAACGGCCGTCGTGGCCGCCCCGTCACGGGTCCCGGCAACCGTCCCCTGAAGTCCATCTCGGACATGCTCAAGGGCAAGCAGGGACGTTTCCGCCAGAACCTGCTGGGCAAGCGCGTCGACTACTCGGGCCGTTCGGTCATCGTGGTGGGCCCGACCCTCAAGCTGCACCAGTGCGGCCTGCCCAAGCAGATGGCGCTCGAGCTGTTCAAGCCGTTCGTCATGAAGCGACTCGTCGAGCTCAACCACGCGCAGAACATCAAGTCCGCGAAGCGCATGGTCGAGCGCAGCCGTTCCGAGGTCTGGGACGTGCTCGAGGAGGTCATCCGCGAGCACCCCGTGCTGCTGAACCGCGCGCCGACTCTTCACCGACTGGGCATCCAGGCCTTCGAGCCCCAGCTCGTCGAGGGCAAGGCCATTCACCTGCACCCGCTCGTCTGCGGCGCGTTCAACGCCGACTTCGACGGTGACCAGATGGCCGTGCACCTGCCGCTGTCCGCCGAGGCTCAGGCCGAGGCCCGCGTGCTGATGCTGTCCTCGAACAACATCCTCAAGCCGTCCGACGGTCGCCCGGTGACCATGCCCTCGCAGGACATGATCATCGGCCTCTACCACCTCTCGCTCCTCAAGAAGGGCGAGAAGGGCGAGGGCCTCGTGTTCGGCACGCAGTCGGAGGCCGTCATGGCGTTCGACGGCGGCAGCCTGTCGCTCAACGCGGAGATTCGTCTGCGCGTCGACGGAGACACGGTGCCGCCGGTGGACGTCGAGCTGCCCGAGGGCCACGTCGAGGGCGAGCCCTACATGCTCACCACGACGCTCGGCCGTTCGCTCTTTAACGACCTGCTGCCGGTGACGTACCCGTACGTCAACCGCAACGTCGACAAGAAGGTGCTCGGCGACATCGTCAACACTCTTGCCGAGCGGTACCCGAAGGTCGAGGTTGCCGCCTCGCTCGACGCGCTCAAGGCGGCCGGCTTCCACTGGGCCACGCGCTCGGGCGTGACGATCGCCATCGGCGACGTCGCGACGCCGTCCAACAAGCAGGAGATCCTCGAGCGCTACGAGACCCTCGCCGCCAAGGTGCAGGACCAGTTCGAGACCGGTCTCATCACGGACGACGAGCGCCGCCAGGAGCTCATCGAGATCTGGACCCAGGCGACCAACGAGGTCGACAAGGCCATGCGTGAGTCGTTCCCCGAGCACAACACCGTGCACACCATGGTGGGCTCGGGTGCGCGAGGCAACTGGATGCAGGTGCGCCAGATCGCGGGTATGCGTGGCCTCGTGGCCAACCCGAAGGGCGAGATCATCCCGCGTCCGATCAAGTCGAACTACCGCGAGGGCCTGTCCGTCCTCGAGTACTTCATCGCGACCCACGGTGCCCGTAAGGGTCTCGCCGACACCGCGCTGCGTACCGCGGACTCGGGCTACCTCACGCGTCGCCTCGTCGACGTCTCGCAGGACGTGATCGTCCGCGAGGACGACTGCGGCACCGAGCGCGGCCTGACGATGCCGATCGTCGAGGTCACCGCCGGTGGCGAGAAAGTGCTGCACGAGCGCGTGGCGACCTCGGTGTTCGCTCGCACGCTCGCGGTCGACGTCGAGAACGCCGCCGGCGAGGTCATCGCCAAGGCGGGCTCGGACGTGGGCGACGTGATCATCGACGCGCTCATCGAACAGGGCGTCGAAGAGGTCAAGGTGCGCTCGGTCCTCACCTGCGAGTCCGCCGTGGGAACGTGCGCGCGCTGCTACGGCCGCTCGCTCGCGACCCGCGAGCTCGTCGACATCGGCGAGGCGGTGGGCATCATCGCCGCGCAGTCGATCGGTGAGCCCGGCACGCAGCTGACGATGCGTACGTTCCACACCGGTGGTGTGGCATCGGCCGACGACATCACGCAGGGTCTGCCGCGTGTCCAGGAGCTCTTCGAGGCCCGTACCCCCAAGGGTGAGGCCCCGATCTCCGAGGTCACCGGCACGCTCAAGGTGGACGACTCGGAGGCGACGCGCCGCTTGGTCATCACCCCCGACAACGGCGACGAGGTCATCGAGTACCCCGTCACCAAGCGTTCGCGCCTGCTCGTGCAGGACGGCGAGCACGTGGTCGTGGGCCAGCAGCTCGTGGCCGGTGCGGTCGATCCCAAGAACGTGTTGCGCATTCTCGGCCCCCGCGCCACCCAGAAGCACCTGGTGGACGAGGTCCAGAACGTGTACCGCTCGCAGGGTGTGGAGATCCACGACAAGCACATCGAGGTCATCGTTCGCCAGATGCTGCGCCGCGTGACGGTGCTCGACTCGGGCGACACGAACCTGCTGCCCGGCGAGCTCGCCGAGCGCAGCCGCTTCGAGAACGCGAACCGCGAGACCGTGACCGCGGGCGGCAAGCCCGCCTCCGCGCGTCCCGAGCTCATGGGAATCACGAAGGCGTCGCTCGCGACGGAGTCGTGGCTCTCGGCGGCCTCCTTCCAGGAGACCACGCGCGTCCTCACGGAGGCCGCGATGTCCGGAAAGTCGGACTCGCTGCTGGGCCTCAAGGAGAACGTCATCATCGGAAAGCTCATCCCCGCTGGTACGGGCCTCGCCCAGTACCGCACGGCGACGGTCGAGCCCACCGAGGAGGCGAAGGCCAACCTGTTCCCGACCTTCGGCTACGAGGAATGGGACGGGCAGTTCTTCGGCGAGGGCACGGGTCAGGCCGTCCCGCTGGAGGAGTTCGACACTCGCGACTGACTCATGACGGGGCCGGCGGGCAGAATCCGCTTTTGACGGCGGCGCGGAGCGCAGGTATCTTAGATGCTTGTGCCCGCGTCGCCGGGCCCCGAGTCGCGCCTCAAGGTGCGACACCCGATGGAACGACACGCCCGGGCGCGGGGGTCGGGCCGACACGTTAGAGAAGTTTCTCAGAACCGACACAGACACGGAGAAGTAGTGCCTACGATTCAGCAGCTGGTCAGGAAGGGCCGCCACCCCAAGGCGTCCAAGACCAAGACCCCGGCTCTTCAGTCGAGCCCCCAGCGTCGTGGCGTGTGCACGCGCGTCTACACGACCACCCCGAAGAAGCCGAACTCGGCGCTTCGCAAGGTCGCCCGTGTCCGCCTCTCGACCGGCATCGAGGTGACCGCCTACATCCCCGGTGAGGGCCACAACCTCCAGGAGCACTCGATCGTGCTCGTGCGTGGCGGTCGTGTGAAGGACCTCCCCGGTGTCCGCTACAAGATCGTCCGCGGCTCGCTCGACACCCAGGGCGTCAAGAACCGCAAGCAGGCTCGTAGCCGTTACGGCGCGAAGATGGAGAAGAAGTAATGCCTCGCAAGGGACCGGCCCCGAAGCGGCCGATCATCAACGACCCCGTCTACGGCGCCCCGGTCGTGACGCAGCTCATCAACAAGGTCCTGCTCGACGGCAAGAAGTCGACGGCTGAGGCCATCGTGTACGGCGCCCTCGAGGGCGTCCGCGAGAAGTCGGGCCAGGACCCCGTCGTCGTGCTCAAGCGCGCGCTCGACAACATCCGCCCCGCGCTCGAGGTCCGCAGCCGCCGTGTGGGTGGCGCGACGTACCAGGTGCCGGTTGACGTGCGTCCCGTGCGCCAGACCACCCTCGCGCTGCGCTGGCTGGTCGACTTCTCGCGTCAGCGTCGCGAGAAGACCATGACCGAGCGCCTCATGAACGAGATCCTCGACGCATCGAACGGCCTTGGCGCCGCGGTGAAGCGTCGCGAGGACATGCACAAGATGGCCGAGTCGAACAAGGCGTTCGCGCACTACCGCTGGTAGTCGCGGCCCTCGACGGAATCTCAAGGAGAACCACTCGTGGCACAGGACGTGCTGACGGACCTCAAGAAGGTCCGCAACATCGGCATCATGGCGCACATCGACGCCGGCAAGACCACCACCACCGAGCGCATCCTGTTCTACACGGGTGTGAACTACAAGATCGGTGAGACCCACGACGGCGCGTCGACCACCGACTGGATGGAGCAGGAGCAGGAGCGCGGCATCACGATCACGTCTGCCGCCGTGACCTGCTTCTGGAACAACAACCAGATCAACATCATCGACACCCCCGGCCACGTGGACTTCACGGTCGAGGTGGAGCGTTCGCTCCGCGTGCTCGATGGCGCCGTTGCCGTCTTCGACGGCAAGGAGGGTGTCGAGCCGCAGTCCGAGACGGTGTGGCGTCAGGCCGACAAGTACAACGTGCCGCGCATCTGCTTCGTCAACAAGATGGACAAGCTGGGCGCCGACTTCTACTTCACGGTCGACACCATCAAGTCGCGCCTCGGCGCGCGTCCGCTGGTCATCCAGCTGCCGATCGGCGCCGAGAACGACTTCCTCGGCGTGGTCGACCTGGTCCAGATGAAGGCCCTCGTGTGGCCCGGCGACGCCAAGGGCGACGTGACGATGGGTGCCAAGTACGAGGTCACCGACATCCCCGCCGACATGCAGGAGAAGGCCGAGCAGTACCGCGCCGAGCTCCTCGAGACGGTCGCGGAGTCCGACGAGGCCCTCCTCGAGAAGTACTTCGGTGGCGAAGAGCTCACGATCGACGAGATCAAGGGCGCGATTCGCAAGCTCACCGTCTCGTCTGAGCTCTACCCGGTTCTGTGTGGTTCCGCCTTCAAGAACCGTGGCGTTCAGCCGATGCTCGACGCGGTGGTCGACTACCTGCCGGGTCCGCTCGACGTGCCCGCGATTCAGGGCCACGACGTGCGTGACGAGGAGAAGATCGTGGAGCGTCACGCCGACGCCGACGAGCCCTTCGCCGCTCTCGCGTTCAAGGTCGTGTCGCACCCGTTCTTCGGTCGCCTCACGTACGTGCGTGTCTACTCCGGTCGTCTCGACTCCGGCGCTCAGATCGTCAACTCGACGAAGGGCAAGAAGGAGCGCATCGGAAAGCTCTTCCAGATGCACGCCAACAAGGAGAACCCCGTCGAGTCGGTGACCGCCGGCCACATCTACGCGGTGATCGGCCTCAAGGACACCACCACCGGTGACACCCTGTGCGACCCGAACGCGCAGGTCGTGCTCGAGTCGATGACCTTCCCCGAGCCCGTGATTCACGTCGCGGTCGAGCCCAAGACCAAGGGCGACCAGGAGAAGATGTCGATCGCGATCCAGAAGCTCGCCGAGGAGGACCCGACCTTCCGCGTGAAGCTGGACGAGGACACCGGCCAGACCGTCATCTCCGGCATGGGCGAGCTGCACCTGGACATCATCGTCGACCGCATGCGTCGCGAGTTCAAGGTGGACGCAAACGTCGGCAAGCCGCAGGTCGCGTACCGCGAGACCATCCGTGGCAAGGTCGACAAGCACGACTACACCCACAAGAAGCAGACGGGTGGCTCCGGCCAGTTCGCGAAGGTGCAGATCTCGATCGAGCCCCTCGACGCCGACTCCGAGCTCACGTACGAGTTCGTCAACTCGGTCACCGGTGGCCGCGTGCCGCGCGAGTACATCCCGTCGGTGGACGCCGGTATCCAGGACGCCATGAACATCGGCGTGCTCGCGGGCTACCCGATGGTGGGCGTCAAGGCGAGCCTTCTCGACGGCCAGTACCACGACGTCGACTCGTCTGAGATGGCGTTCAAGATTGCTGGTTCGATGGCCTTCAAGGAGGCCGCACGCAAGGCCAACCCGGTCCTGCTCGAGCCCGTGATGGCCGTTGAGGTCCGTACGCCCGAGGACTACATGGGCGAAGTGATCGGCGACCTCAACTCCCGCCGTGGCCAGATCCGTCAGATGTCCGACGCCGCCGGCGTCAAGGTCATCGACTCCCTGGTCCCGCTGTCGGAGATGTTCGGTTACGTCGGCGACCTGCGTTCCAAGACGCAGGGTCGTGCGGTGTACTCGATGACGTTCGACAGCTACGCGGAGGTTCCTCGCAACGTTGCCGAGGAGATCATCGCAAAGACCCGGGGCGAGTAGTCCCACCGGTTGAAGTAGGAAATAATACGACCAGTAGGGATACGCCCCACGATGGCTAGCGCCATCAGCAGTCGGATCCTCTACCCGAGTCTCACAACCCATTCAGGAGGAAGCCACCATGGCTAAGGCCAAGTTCGAGCGGAACAAGCCGCACGTGAACGTCGGCACGATTGGTCACGTCGACCACGGCAAGACCACGCTGACCGCTGCCATCTCGAAGGTCCTGCACGACAAGTACCCGGACCTCAACCCCTTCACGCCGTTCGAGGACATCGACAAGGCTCCCGAGGAGCGCGAGCGCGGTATCACGATCAACATCGCGCACATCGAGTACCAGACCGAGAAGCGCCACTACGCGCACGTCGACGCTCCTGGTCACGCCGACTACATCAAGAACATGATCACCGGTGCCGCTCAGATGGACGGCGCGATCCTCGTGGTCGCGGCGACCGACGGCCCGATGGCGCAGACGCGTGAGCACGTGCTGCTCGCCCGTCAGGTGGGTGTGCCCTACCTGCTCGTCGCGCTGAACAAGTCCGACATGGTCGACGACGAGGAGATCCTCGAGCTCGTCGAGGTCGAGGTGCGCGAGCTCCTCTCCTCGCAGGGCTTCGACGGCGACAACGCACCGGTCGTTCGCGTCTCGGCGCTCAAGGCGCTCGAGGGCGACCCGGAGTGGGTCAAGACCGTTCAGGACCTCATGGACGCGGTGGACGAGAACGTCCCCGAGCCCGTGCGCGACATGGACAAGCCCTTCCTCATGCCGATCGAGGACGTCTTCACGATCACCGGTCGTGGCACCGTCGTCACCGGCAAGGTCGAGCGCGGCAAGCTCAAGATCAACTCGGAGGTCGAGATCCTCGGCATCCGCTCGCCGCAGAAGACCACTGTCACCGGTATCGAGATGTTCCACAAGCAGATGGACGAGGCGTGGGCCGGCGAGAACTGCGGTCTGCTCCTGCGCGGCACCAAGCGTGAGGACGTCGAGCGCGGCCAGGTCGTGGTTGCCCCCGGCACCACCACGCCGCACACGCAGTTCGAGGGCAAGGTCTACATCCTCAACAAGGATGAGGGTGGCCGCCACAACCCCTTCTACACGAACTACCGTCCGCAGTTCTACATCCGCACCACGGACGTGACCGGCGTCATCTCGCTGCCCGAGGGCACCGAGATGGTCATGCCGGGTGACACGACCGAGATGACGGTCGAGCTCATCCAGCCCATCGCCCTCGAAGAGGGACAGGGCTTCGCGATCCGTGAGGGTGGCCGCACCGTCGGCTCGGGCACCGTCACCAAGATCCTCAAGTAGTTCACCACCGATGCGGGGTCTGGCCTTCGGGCCGGGCCCCGCATCGGCGTGTGTGCCATTTGCGCCCCCGGCGCCCATCTGGCACAATGTTCAGGTTGCCTATCGCGGGCACCACACCTTCACCCACGACCCGAGAGAAATCTCAGGCGCGCGTGTGTCGCAGATGAGCGACACGCCCGAGCGCGGGGGTCGGGGGAGATGACCATAGTTGTACGAGAGAAAAGGCAGACCACGCCATGGCGGGACAGAAGATCCGCATTCGGCTGAAGAGCTATGACCACGAGGTCATCGACTCCTCCGCCCGCAAGATCGTCGAGACGGTCACGCGCGCCGGTGCGTCGGTGGTGGGACCCGTCCCGCTGCCCACCGAGAAGAACGTGTTCTGTGTGATCCGTTCGCCCCACAAGTACAAGGACTCCCGCGAGCACTTCGAGATGCGCACTCACAAGCGCCTCATCGACATCGTGGACCCGACGCCGAAGGCCGTCGACTCGCTCATGCGTCTCGACCTGCCCGCGGACGTCAACATCGAGATCAAGCTCTAAGCAAGCGTAAGGACTATCACCACCATGACTACGACTTCCAATGCCCAGCGCGCGGTCACCGCGTTGCTCGGTACGAAGCTGGGCATGACGCAGGTGTGGGACGCCGAGGGTCGTATCGTGCCTGTCACGGTCATCCAGGTCGACACCAACGTCGTGACCCAGGTGCGGGGCGCCGAGACGGACGGCTACGAGGCCGTCCAACTCGCCTTCGGCGCCGTTGACCCGCGCCGCGTCACCAACCCCCTCAAGGGCCACTTCGAGGCCGCCGGCGTCACGCCGCGCCGCCACGTGGCCGAGGTGCGGACCGCCAACGCGTCCGAGTACGCGCTCGGC
The DNA here is from genome assembly GCF_030296675.1 of Demequina sediminis. Classification (GTDB taxonomy): domain Bacteria; phylum Actinomycetota; class Actinomycetes; order Actinomycetales; family Demequinaceae; genus Demequina; species Demequina sediminis. The sequence continues at coordinate 2,485,648 of NZ_AP027736.1, forward strand.
CAGGAGATCACCGCCGAGGTGTTCGAGGCCGGCCAGCTCGTCGACGTGACGGGCACCACCAAGGGCAAGGGCACCGCCGGTGTCATGAAGCGTCACGGCTTCCACGGCGTGGGTGCCTCGCACGGTGCGCACCGCAACCACCGCAAGCCGGGCTCCATCGGCGGCGCTTCGACGCCGTCTCGCGTGTTCAAGGGCATCAAGATGGCCGGCCGCATGGGCAACGCCCGCAAGACCGTTCAGAACCTCCGCGTTCACGCTGTGGACGTCGAGAAGGGTCTCGTGCTCGTCAAGGGCGCGGTTCCCGGCAACAAGGGCGGCGTCGTTCTCATCCGCTCCGCCGTGAAGGGCGCGTGATCTCCATGGCTACCAAGCTGAACGTCGAGCTTCCCGCCGACATCTTCGACGTTGACACCAACGTCCCCCTCATCCACCAGGTCGTGGTGGCGCAGCTCGCCGCCGCGCGCCAGGGCACTCACGCCACCAAGACCCGCGGCATGGTCGCGGGTGGTGGCAAGAAGCCCTACAAGCAGAAGGGCACCGGACGCGCCCGCCAGGGTTCGATCCGCGCTCCTCAGTTTGCAGGCGGTGGCACCGTCCACGGCCCGCAGCCGCGCGACTACTCGCAGCGCACCCCCAAGAAGATGAAGGTCGCCGCCCTGCGCGGTGCCCTGTCCGACCGGGCCCGTGCCGGCCGCGTGCATGTCGTCGAGAGCATCGTCTCCGGCGAGGTTCCCTCGACCAAGGCCGCTCTCGAGGCGCTCGCATCGATCACCGGCGGCCGCAGCGCCCTCGTGGTGCTCGAGCGCAACGACGAGCTGTCGCTGCTGTCGCTGCGCAACGTCGCCGAGGTGCACGTCATCGCGGTCGACCAGCTCAACACCTACGACGTGCTCGTCAACGACGACACGGTCTTCACGCAGGGTGCCTACGACGCGTTCATCGCGGGTCCGGCAACCGGCAAGTCCGCGAAGGCCGTTGCGACGGAGTCTGAGGCGGAGGAGAAGTAACGTGACCACGCTGAACAAGGACCCCCGCGACATCATCGTCCGCCCGGTCGTCTCCGAGAAGACCTACGGCCTCATGGACGAGGGCAAGTACACCTTCGAGGTGGACCCGCGCTCGAACAAGACCGAAATCAAGATCGCGGTCGAGCAGATCTTCGGTGTGAAGGTTGCCTCCGTCAACACCATCAACCGCAAGGGCAAGACGCGCCGCACGCGCTTCGGCCTGGGCAAGCGCAAGGACGTCAAGCGCGCGATCGTGACGATTGCCGGTGGCGGCGCTATCGACATCTTCTCGGGCCACGCAGGCTAGAAGGACACAGGTAAGCACTCATGGCTATTCGCAAGTACAAGCCGACGACGCCGGGCCGTCGCGGCTCGTCCGTCGCCGACTTCGTCGAGGTGACCCGCTCGGAGCCCGAGAAGTCGCTCGTTCGCCCTCTGCACAAGAAGGGCGGCCGTAACAACACCGGTCGCATCACCACCCGTCACCAGGGTGGCGGTCACAAGCGCGCCTACCGCGTGATCGACTTCCGTCGTCACGACAAGGACGGCGTCCCCGCGACCGTGGCGCACATCGAGTACGACCCCAACCGCACCGCGCGCATCGCGCTGCTCCACTACGCGGACGGCGAGAAGCGCTACATCATCGCCCCCGACAAGCTGGGCCAGGGCGACCGTGTCGAGGCCGGCATGGGTGCCGACATCAAGCCCGGTAACAACCTGCCGCTGCGCAACGTCCCCGTGGGTACGGTCGTTCACGCGATCGAGCTCAAGCCGGGTGGCGGCGCCAAGATCGCCCGCTCCGCGGGTGCCTCGGTGCAGCTCGTGGCGAAGGACGGCCCCTACGCGCAGCTGCGCATGCCGTCCGGCGAGATCCGCAACGTCGACGCGCGCTGCCGCGCGACCGTCGGCGAGGTCGGCAACGCCGAGCAGTCGAACATCAACTGGGGTAAGGCCGGCCGCATGCGCTGGAAGGGCAAGCGCCCGACCGTGCGTGGTGTCGTGATGAACCCCGTGGACCACCCTCACGGTGGTGGTGAGGGTAAGACCTCCGGTGGTCGTCACCCTGTGAGCCCGTGGGGCAAGCCCGAGGGCCGCACCCGCAAGCAGAACAAGGAAAGCGACAAGCTCATCGTGCGTCGCCGCAAGACCGGCAAGAACAAGCGTTAAGGGAGCCTGAAGAATGCCACGCAGCCTGAAGAAGGGCCCCTTCGTCGACGACCACCTGCAGAAGAAGGTGGACGCCCAGAACGAGGCCGGCTCGAAGAACGTCATCAAGACCTGGTCCCGTCGGTCCGTCATCACGCCCGACTTCCTGGGTCACACCTTTGCCGTGCACGACGGCCGCAAGCACGTCCCGGTGTTCGTCACCGAGTCGATGGTCGGCCACAAGCTGGGCGAGTTCGCCCCGACGCGCACGTTCAAGGGCCACGTCAAGGACGACCGCAAGGGCCGCCGCTAAGGCGCCTGAGCGAAGGTAAGAGGAGTAAGAACATGGAAGCCAAGGCGCAGACGCGGTACATCCGCGTGACCGCTCAGAAGGCTCGCCGCGTCGTGAACCTGGTCCGTGGTCAGAACGCCGTTGAGGCCGCTGCCTCGCTGAAGTTCCAGCCGCAGGCCGTCGCGACCGATGTGCGCAAGCTCATCGAGTCGGCGATCGCCAACGCGCGTGTGAAGGCCGACAAGGCCGGCGAGCGCTTCGACGAGCGCGAGCTCGTCATCAAGGAGATCTACGTGGACGAGGGTCCGACCATGAAGCGCATTCAGCCGCGCGCTCAGGGCCGGGCGAACCAGATCCTCAAGCGCTCCTCCCACATCACCGTCACCGTCGCGACCCCGGTCGCGTCCAAGTAAGGGGCCAAGTAATGGGACAGAAGGTCAACCCCCACGGCTACCGCCTGGGCATCACGACCGACCACCGTTCGCGCTGGTTCGCTGACTCGACCAAGAAGGGCGAGCGCTACCGCGACTACGTGGACGAGGACGTCAAGATCCGCAAGATGATGTCCGCGGGCCTTGAGCGCGCCGGCGTCTCGAAGGTGGAGATCGAGCGCACCCGTGAGCGTGTGCGTGTGGACCTCCACACCGCGCGTCCCGGCATCGTCATCGGTCGCCGCGGCGCCGAGGCCGACAAGCTGCGCGCGAACCTCGAGAAGCTGACCGGCAAGCAGGTCCAGCTCAACATCCTCGAGGTCAAGAACGCCGAGATCGACGCTCAGCTCGTCGCTCAGGGCATCGCCGAGCAGCTCGCCTCGCGTGTGTCGTTCCGTCGTGCCATGCGCAAGGGCATCCAGTCCGCGCTGCGCGCCGGCGCCAAGGGCATCCGTGTGCAGTGCTCGGGCCGCCTGGGTGGCGCCGAGATGTCGCGCTCGGAGTTCTACCGCGAGGGCCGTGTGCCCCTGCACACGCTCCGCGCGAACATCGACTACGGCTTCTTCGAGGCCCGCACCACCTTCGGCCAGATCGGCGTGAAGGTGTGGATCTACAAGGGCGACATGACGGAGAAGGAGTGGGCCGCCGAGCAGGCGAAGGCCCCCGTCCGCAGCGTGGCCGTGGCGACCGCCGCGGCGGCGACCGCGGTCCCGACCGCGGCCCGCGCCGTGACGCCGCCCCCGCCAGTCCGAGGCCCCCGCGGCCGAGGCCCCCGCTGCCGAGGCTCCTGCCGAGGCCGGTAAGGAAGGCTGACAGACATGCTTATCCCCCGTCGTGTGAAGCACCGCAAGCAGCACCACCCGAAGCGTTCGGGCGCGGCGACCGGTGGCACCGCAGTGTCGTTCGGCGACTTCGGCATCCAGGCTCTGGAGCCCGCCTACGTCACCAACCGTCAGATCGAGGCAGCTCGTATCGCGATGACCCGCCACATCAAGCGTGGCGGAAAGGTCTGGATCAACATCTACCCGGACCGTCCCCTGACCAAGAAGCCTGCCGAGGTCCGCATGGGCTCCGGTAAGGGCTCGCCCGAGTGGTGGGTCGCGAACGTCAAGCCCGGTCGCGTGATGTTCGAGCTCGCCGGCGTCCCGGAGGAGCTCGCTCGCGAGGCCATGCGTCGTGCGCAGCACAAGCTCCCCATGAAGACCCGTTTCGTGACCCGTGAGGGTGGTGACATCTAATGGCCATCGGTACCAAGGACCTCATGCCGTCCGAGCTGGACGCGATGGAGGACGAGCGCCTGGTTGAGGAGCTGAAGAAGGCCAAGGAGGAGCTGTTTAACCTGCGCTTCCAGTCGGCCACCGGTCAGCTCGAGAACCACGGCCGCCTCAAGGCGGTCAAGCGCGACATCGCTCGCATCTACACGATTCTGCGTGAGCGGGAGCTCGGCATCCGCACCGCGCCCTCCGCGAAGGCTTAAGGAAACACTATGTCGACCAAGAATGAGACGGCGGCGGCCGAGGAGCAGCGCGGTTACCGCAAGACGCGTCGCGGCTACGTGACGTCGGACAAGATGGACAAGACCATCACCGTGGAGATCGAGGACCGCGTCAAGCACCCGCTCTACGGCAAGGTCATGCGCCGCACCAGCAAGATCAAGGCCCACGACGAGAACAACACCGCCGGCATCGGCGACCTCGTTGTGGTGATGGAGACTCGACCCCTGTCCGCCTCGAAGCGGTGGCGCCTGGTCGAGATCGTCGAGAAGGCCAAGTAGAAGGTTCGACCAGGCTCGCCGAGGTGTCGGCGAGAACCAGACGACAGGAGACTAAGACATGATTCAGCAGGAGTCGCGGCTGCGCGTCGCCGACAACACGGGTGCAAAGGAAGTCCTTTGCATTCGCGTGCTCGGTGGCTCGCACCGTCGCTACGCCGGCATCGGCGACATCATTGTCGCCACCGTCAAGGACGCTATCCCCGGCGGCAACGTCAAGAAGGGTGACGTCGTCAAGGCGGTCGTCGTGCGCACCACCAAGGAGCGCCGTCGTCCCGACGGTTCGTACATTCGTTTCGACGAGAACGCCGCAGTGATCCTCAAGAACCTCGATGGTGACCCGCGCGGCACCCGCATCTTCGGCCCCGTGGGCCGCGAGCTGCGCGACAAGAAGTTCATGAAGATCATCTCGCTGGCACCGGAGGTCATCTAATGGCGAAGATCAAGACCGGCGACCTCGTGGTCGTCATCGCCGGCCGTGACCGCGGTCAGCAGGGTCGCGTGCTGTCCATCGACCCCGTGCGCGAGCGCGCACTGGTCGAGGGCATCCAGCGCGTCACCAAGCACATCAAGCCGGGCACCCGCCGCGACAACGCGGAGGGCGGTCTCGTCACCGTCGAGGCCCCGATCCACATCTCGAACCTGATGCTCGTGGACCCGGAGACCAAGAAGGGCACCCGTGTGGGCTACCGCACGGAAGAGGTCGAGCGTGACGGCCGCAAGCGCACTGTGCGCGTGCGTGTCGCCAAGCGCTCGGGTAAGGACGTCTGATGGCCACCGCGACCACTACTCCTCGTCTGAAGGAGAAGTACCGCAACGAGATCATCGCGCAGCTGCGCGAGGAGTTCGGGCACGAGAACATCAACCAGGTTGCCGGGCTGACCAAGGTCGTCGTCAACATGGGTGTGGGCGACGCGGCGAAGGACTCGAAGCTCATCGAGGGCGCCATCGCCGATCTCACCGCGATCACCGGGCAGAAGCCGCAGGTCACCAAGGCTCGCAAGTCCATCGCGCAGTTCAAGCTGCGCGAGGGTCAGCCGATCGGCGCGCACGTCACGCTGCGCGGCGACCGCATGTGGGAGTTCCTCGACCGACTGCTGTCGGTCGCGCTTCCCCGCATCCGTGACTTCCGCGGCCTCAGCCCCAAGCAGTTCGACGGTCATGGCAACTACACCTTCGGTCTCAACGAGCAGTCGATGTTCCACGAGATCAACCAGGACAAGATCGACCGCGTGCGTGGCATGGACATCACGATCGTGACCTCCGCCACCACCGACGACGAGGGCCGCTCGCTGCTCAAGCAGCTGGGCTTCCCGTTCAAGGAGAAGTAGGACATGGCCAAGACCGCGCTGAAGAACAAGGCCGCCGGCAAGCAGAAGTTCGCCGTCCGCGCCTACACCCGGTGCCAGCGGTGCGGACGTCCGCACTCGGTGTACCGCAAGTTCGGCCTCTGCCGCGTGTGCTTCCGCGAGATGGCTCACCGCGGTGAGCTTCCCGGCATCACCAAGAGCAGCTGGTAAACCACTACGCCACAGGTCCCCTTCGGGGAAACCACGGCGAGGAAGAGTTCAAGACTCATGACGATGACTGATCCCATCGCAGACATGCTCACGCGTCTGCGCAACGCGAATGCGGCCTACCACGAGACCGTGGCCATGCCTCACTCGAAGCTCAAGTCGAGCATCGCGGCGATCCTGGAGGCGGAGGGCTACATTGCTGGCTCGACCGTCACCGACGCCGAGGTTGGCAAGACGCTGACGCTCACGCTCAAGTACGGCCCCAACCGCGAGCGTTCGCTCGCCGGCGTGCGCCGTGTCTCGAAGCCCGGCCTGCGCGTGTACGCGAAGTCGACCAACCTGCCGAAGGTCCTTGGCGGCCTCGGCGTGGCCATCCTGTCCACCTCCTCGGGTCTCCTCACGGACCGCGAGGCCGAAAAGAAGGGCGTCGGCGGCGAGGTCGTCGCGTTCGTCTGGTAACCGGAAAGGAGAACAAGAGCAATGTCCCGCATTGGCAAGATCCCCGTTCCGGTCCCGGCCGGGGTGGACATCACCATCGACGGCGCCGACGTCACGGTGAAGGGCCCCAAGGGCACCCTCTCCCACACCGTCGCCGCCCCCATCACGGTCGAGCGGGGTGACGAGGCCCTCGAGGTCAAGCGCCCCAACGACGAGCGTGTCTCGAAGTCGCTTCACGGACTCACGCGCACCCTGATCGCCAACATGGTGACGGGTGTGACCACGGGTTACGAGAAGAAGCTCGAGATCGTCGGCACCGGTTACCGCGTGGCGCTGAAGGGCTCGGACCTCGAGTTCGCGCTCGGCTTCTCGCACCCGGTCGTCGTGACCCCGCCGGAGGGCATCACCTTCACGGTCGAGAGCCCCACCCGCTTCACCGTTGTTGGCATCAGCAAGCAGCAGGTGGGCGAGGTCGCCGCGAACATCCGCAAGATTCGCAAGCCCGAGCCTTACAAGGGCAAGGGTGTCCGCTACGCCGGCGAGAACGTGCGCCGCAAGGCAGGAAAGACGGGTAAGTAAGACATGGGTATCGCAATCAAGGGCAAGGGCAAGGCGATTCAGCGCAAGCGTCGCCACTTCCGCCTGCGCAAGAAGATCTCCGGCACCACCGCCCGTCCCCGCCTCGTCGTGACGCGTTCGGCGCGCCACATGGTCGCGCAGATCGTCGACGACACCGTGGGCAAGACCCTGGCTTCCGCGTCGACCCTCGAGGCCGACGTGCGTGCGCTGGACGGCGACAAGACGGCCAAGGCCTCGAAGGTCGGCCAGCTGGTCGCCGAGCGTGCCAAGGCCGCGGGCATCGACGCCGTGGTCTTCGATCGTGGCGGCAACAAGTACCACGGCCGCGTGGCTGCCGTGGCGGACGGCGCCCGAGAGGCGGGCCTCGCCCTCTAGGGCGCGGCCAGGAGTGAGGAATTATGGCTGACAACAACAGCGGCCGTCGCGGCGGAAACCGTCGCGACTCTGAGCCGGAGAACAAGTTCGTCGAGCGCGTCGTCACCATCAACCGCGTCGCCAAGGTCGTGAAGGGCGGTCGTCGCTTCAGCTTCACCGCGCTCGTGGTCGTGGGCGATGGCGAGGGCAACGTCGGCATCGGCTACGGCAAGGCGAAGGAGGTGCCGGCCGCGATCTCGAAGGGTGTCGAGGAGGCCAAGCGCAGCTTCTTCCGCGTCCCGCGCATCCAGGGCACCATCCCGCACGCCGTGCAGGGTGAGGCCGCCGCGGGCGTCGTGTTCCTGCGCCCCGCGTCCCCGGGTACCGGCGTGATCGCCGGTGGTCCGGTGCGCGCCGTGCTCGAGTGCGCCGGCATCCACGACGTGCTGAGCAAGTCGCTCGGCTCGTCCAACGCGATCAACATCGTGCACGCGACCGTCGATGCCCTCAAGCGCCTCGAGCGCCCCGAGGCCGTCGCCGCCCGCCGTGGCAAGGCCGTGGAGGACGTGGCTCCCGCCGCGATGCTCCGCGCCCAGGCAGCGGGGGTGAAGTAGTCATGGCACGACTCAAGGTCGTTCAGAAGAAGTCGGCGATCGGCACCAAGCCGCAGCACCGCGAGACCCTGCGGTCGCTCGGCCTCAAGCGAATCGGCGACATCGTCGTCAAGGAGGACCGTCCCGAGATCCGCGGGATGGTCAAGGCGGTTGACCACCTGGTCACCGTTGAGGAGGTTGACTGATGGCTGAGGCCAAGAAGCCGGTCGAGGAGACCGCCGAGAAGGCTGCTCCCGCCAAGAAGCCGGCCGCCAAGAAGGCTCCGGCCAAGGCTGCGGCTGACAAGCCCGCCGCCAAGAAGCCGGCCGCCAAGAAGGCACCCGCCACCGCTGCGGCTGACAAGCCCGCCGCGAAGGCGAAGGCCGACGAGGCGAAGCCTGCCGCGAAGAAGCCGGCCGCCAAGAAGGCCGAGCCCAAGGTCCAGGAGCCCGTGGAGAAGGTGTCGACCCTCAAGGTCCACCACCTCCGTCCTGCCGCCGGCGCACACACCAAGAAGACCCGTGTGGGTCGTGGTGAGGCGTCGAAGGGTAAGACCGCGGGCCGCGGTACCAAGGGCACCGGTGCTCGCTACCAGGTTCCGGAGCGCTTCGAGGGTGGCCAGACGCCCATCCACATGCGCATCCCGAAGCTGCGTGGCTTCAAGAACCCGTTCAAGGTGTACTACCAGGTCGTCAACGTGGGTCAGCTCGGCGAGCTGTTCCCCAAGGGCGGCGAGGTCACCAAGTCCGACCTCGTGGCGAAGGGCGCCGTGCGGCGCAACCAGCCCGTCAAGGTCCTGGGCGAGGGCGAGATCTCTGTGAAGGTCACGCTGGTGGACGCCGATAAGGTCTCGCAGTCAGCGAAGACCAAGATCGAGGCCGCGGGCGGCTCGGTCAACGAGGGCTAGTATCGCACCGGGCCCGTCCTGAGGGACGGGCCCGGTCGCGTATCCTCGTCTTCTCAATACCCCGCACTGGAGGATCAATGCTGAGTGGCTTCGTGAGTGCGTTCCGCACCCCGGACTTGCGGAAGAAGCTCCTCTTCACGCTTGGCATCATTGCCATCTACCGCCTGGGTGTGTCGATTCCGACCCCGGGCGTCGACTTTGGCAACGTCGAACTGTGTCTCAACCAGACGAGCACGAACACGGCGTTCCAGATCCTCAACCTCTTCTCCGGCGGCGCGCTGCTGCAGCTCTCGGTCTTCGCGCTCGGCATCATGCCGTACATCACCGCGTCGATCATGGTGCAGCTGCTGCGCGTGCTGATCCCTCGCTTCGAGACCCTCTACAAGGAGGGCGCCGAGGGCCAGGCCACGCTCACGCAGTACACCCGCTACATCACCGTGGGCTTCGCCGCGATCCAGTCGGCCTCGTACATCACGATGGCGCGCAACGGGGTGTTCTTCCCCGGCTGCTCGGTGCCCGTGATCCCGAACGACACGTGGAACGTCATCCTCATCATGGTCCTCACCATGACGGCGGGCACGGTGTTCATCATGTGGCTCGGCGAGCGCATCACCGAGCGTGGCGTCGGCAACGGCATGTCGCTGCTCATCTTCACCTCGATCGCCGCCTCGTTCCCCGGTGCGGCCATGACCATCTGGAACTCCTCGAACGGCCCGGCGAACTCGCTGATTGTGGCGCTCGTGGTCCTCGTGGTGATCGTTGCGGTGGTCTACGTCGAGCAGTCGCAGCGCCGCATCCCCGTGCAGTATGCGAAGCGCATGGTGGGCCGCAAGATGCTCGGCGGGTCCTCGACCTACATCCCGCTGAAGATCAACATGGCGGGCATCATCCCCGTGATCTTCGCGTCCTCGCTGCTCATGATCCCGCAGGTGATCCGTCAGTTCCAGGGCAACGACCCGTCCGAGTGGATGGTGTGGCTCGAGAACAACATCGCGGATCCCGGGGCCCCGCTCCACATCGCGCTGTACACGCTGCTGATCGTGTTCTTCGCGTACTTTTACACCGCGATCACGTTCAACCCGACTGAGGTCGCAGACAACATGAAGAAGTACGGCGGCTTCATTCCCGGCATCCGTCCGGGGACCCCGACCGCCGACTTCCTCGACTACGTGCTGTCGCGCATCACCGCGGCCGGTTCGCTGTATCTCGCGATCGTCGCGCTGGCGCCCACACTGGTGTTCGTCGCGCTGGGCCTGTCGACCTCGATCCCCTTCGGCGGTGCCTCGGTGCTGATCCTCGTGGGAGTGGGACTCGACACCGTCAAGCGCATCCAGTCGCAGCTCGAACAGCGTCACTACGAAGGGTTCCTCAAGTAATGCGTGCAGTACTCCTCGGTCCTCCCGGTGCGGGCAAGGGCACTCAGGCCGCCCGCCTCTCGGAGCGGTTCGGCGTCCCGGCGATCTCGACCGGCGACATCTTCCGTGCGAACGTCAAGGGCGGCACCCCGCTCGGGCGCCGTGCGCAGGAGTACATGAACGCCGGGGCCCTGGTCCCCGACGAGGTCACCAATGCGATGGTGCGGGCGCGCCTGGAAGAGGACGATGCCGCGGCTGGCTTCCTCCTCGACGGGTACCCGCGCAATCCAGAGCAGGCGGTCGAGCTGGACTCGATGCTCGGCGACCTTGGCGTCGCGCTCGACGTCGCGATTGAGTTGACCGCGGATGTCGACGAGGTCACGGCGCGGCTGCTCAAGCGCGCCGAGATCGAGGGACGCGCGGATGACACCGAGCCGGTGATTCGCAAGCGCCTCGAGGTCTACGCAACCTCGACCGCCCCGCTCACCGCGTTCTACGCCGGCCGCGGCCTGCTCGTGCAGGTCGACGGACTCGGCGACATCGACGAGGTCACCGCACGACTCGTCGCCGCCGTCGCGCGCTGACCGATGGCGGGACGGATCGAGCTCAAGACCCGCGAGCAGATGCGGGTCATGGCCCGCGCCGGCGTCATCGTCGAGCAGGCCCTCGCGGCGGCTCAGTCCGCGTGCGTCCCCGGAGCCCGCACCCTCGATGCCGACTCCGCCGCGGCACGCGTGATCGCGGAAGCGGGGGCCACCTCGAACTTCCTCGGGTACCACGGCTTCCCTGCCACGGTCTGCATCTCGGTCAATGACGAGGTCGTGCACGGCATCCCCGGTGACCGCGTCCTGGCCCAGGGAGATGTCGTCTCGATCGACTGCGGCGCAGTGGTCGAGGGCTGGCACGCCGACAGCGCTCGCACGTTCATCATCGGCGACCCCCTGTCCAAGGCCGATGTCGCGCTCGTGTCGGCCACCGAGCGCGCGTTGTGGGCAGGTATCGCCGCCCTCGCGACAGCGGAGCGCGTCGCGGAGGTGTCCGCCGCGATCGAGGACGTCGCGGATGAGGCGGGACTCCACCCGCTCGAGGGCTATGTGGGCCACGGGATCGGCTCCGCGATGCACATGGAGCCAGACGTCCCCAACTACAGCGTGCGCGGACGCAGCCCGCGGGTGCGTCCCGGCATGTGCGTCGCGATTGAGCCGATGCTCGTGATCGGTACGCCCGACTCGGCGACGCTGAACGACGAGTGGACTGTGGTGTCGCTCGACGGCTCCCGGGCCGCCCACTGGGAGCACTCGATTGCCGTGCACGACGACGGAATCTGGGTGCTCACGGCCGCGGACGGCGGGGCGGCACGCCTGGCCACCCACGGGATTGTCCCCGTCGCGCCGTAGCGCGCTCGCCGCGCGAGTTCACGCGCCCTTTACATCCGCGCCACGCAGGGGCAACGACCCGGCGATAGCCTCCCGATAGCCGGCGGTCTCCACCGTCGGCACGCTGAGGAGGCGGGCATGGCGCGAGGGTTCAATTACGCGCCCGGCGCGAGCGCGGAGGTCGACGAGGCCGCGCAGCCGGGGCTGTCCAAGGAGCGGCTCACCGCGCTCGGTGGCTCACGCAACGCGATGGTGCGCGAGGCAATCGCACGTCGCGAGGATTGCCCTTTTGGGTTGATGGTCACGCTCGCGCACGATCATGCGCCGGCGGTGCGGGTGGCGATCGCGAGCAACCCGCGCGTCCTGCACTCCGTGCTCGAGTACCTGTCGCACGACCGTCATCAGGAGGTTCAGGTCGCGGTCGTGAACAACCCTGCGACCACGCCCGACATCCTGGACGCCCTTGCGGCAAGCCGCAAGGCGGACGTCCGCGTCGCGGCGGCCGCGGCCCTCGAGGCGCGCGCCGGCGGCACGACAGCTGAGGATCTCCACACGCCGGAACTGCGCGATCGCGTGTTCGAGCAGTCACAGGCGCGCCGTCAGGCCATGCTCGAGGCCTCGGCCGAGCAGTCGCTCGCGGCGGCGGCCGACGCCGCGATGAGCGCGGCGACTCCTCCGGCAGCTCCGGCCAAACCGGTTGAGCCGCTGCCCGCGCGTCCGACGCGTTCCGCGCCGGTGCGCGGCTTCCGGCCGCCCGTCGGCTCGTAGACCGCCGCCGTCACCCCCCGCGTCGCGACCCAGCGCGTGACGGCACCCAGGATTTGCCTGCGCGTCACCCGCCCGCAACCGCGCGGACAGGCGTTGCTCACACCCGCGGCCTAGCCTCGCCCTCACCAAGGCGAGGAGGTTCGGGTGTCGGACGACGGATGGTCCCGTGCCCTCATGGCGGCCTCCGGCGTGCCGGTGGCGAGCGAGGCCCGCGACGATGGCGTGCGCGCCGTGGTGATGGAGGCACGCTCCGACGGCCTCGCGCGGTCGCGGATCCTTGAGTTGGCGCAGCACAAGGAGGCGGTGGTGCGGGAGGCGATCGCGTCGCGGCCCGACTGTCCGCTCGGCATGCAGGCCGCGCTCGCGCATGACCGAAGGACGTCGGTCAGGGTGTCGCTCGCCGCGGGCGCGGGGCTCGCCGGATCGATTGCGGCGGTGCTCGTGGGGGATCGCGAGCCGGCGGTCCTCAAGGCGCTCGCGCGCAACGCGGTGACCCCTCGCAACGTGCTCGAGCGGCTCGCCGTGCATCGGCGCGAGGACGTCGCGCGCCTCGCCCGCCGCGCGCTCGACGGCGTGACCCTGGCGCCCACGCGCTCGGGCGTCCAGGAGATCGAGGAGCACCAGGGGGCGCGCACCGCGCCGCCGCGGGAGGTCGCATCGCCGGTGGGGGAGCGCGTCGCACGCGTGCTTGCACCCCGGCCCGCGGTGGGGCCGCGGCATCCGTGACGCGGTGTCCCGTCTGTCGCGTACGTGGGGCGATGTCTGATTCATCACAATGGTTTGACCAGCCGCCCGGCGATGGTGAGGATACATTCCACAGCCCGGTGACGATCGCCGGGCGCCGACAGGCGCGGAGGTGAGCGATGGTGGTTCCCGCGAGCGGAGCATCCGAAGACGTGAGGCGCGCCCTCGACGCGGATGTGAGCGGCCAGGACCTCCTTCCGTACGCCGTTCACCGCGACCCCTCCGTACGTGCCGCCGTTGCCGCTCGCACCGACTGCCCCATGGGCGCGTTGGTGTCGCTTGGCCACGACTCGAGCCTCGAGGTCTTGGGCGCACTGCTCGGGAACCCGAAGACGCCGTCGTCCGTGGTGCGCCGCCTCGCGGATCACCGCGATCCCCGCATCGCGGGACTGGCCGTCCAGCGACTACGCAACGCGTTCCGCTAGGCCGACTCGCGCATCGTCCCCCGGCCGAACCCGGCATCGTCCCTCGGGGAGCCGCAGGATTTCCGCGCCCTCGCGAGTCCGCTCGGTGGCCTCGCGCGGGAGCGACGTCGAGGCCCGGTTGAGACCCGCATCCGGATGCCGTATAGTTTTCCGTTGGGCGTTTTCGCGCGCCCGCATCCGAGTCAATCAACGTTAGCGGAGTTCATGGCCAAGAAAGACGGCGTCATCGAGGTTGAGGGTGTGGTGGTTGAAGCCCTGCCCAACGCATCGTTCCGAGTGGAGTTGACGAACGGGCACCTGGTGCTCGCTCACATCTCCGGAAAGATGCGCCAGCACTACATCCGAATCCTCCCCGAGGACCGCGTGGTGGTGGAGCTCAGCCCCTATGACCTGTCCCGCGGCCGCATCGTCTACCGCTACAAGTGAGTCGTCGTCGGAGCGCATTCGTGCGTGACGACGGCGCAGGAAAGAACCATGAAGGTTAAGCCCAGCGTCAAGCCCATCTGCGACAAGTGCAAGGTGATCCGACGCAATGGCCGAGTGATGGTCATCTGCGAGAACCTGCGCCACAAGCAGCGTCAGGGCTAGACACACCCAGAAGCATCCTCGTTCGACCCAGCACGAACCCCCGGCTCGGAGGCCGGGGCCCGCTTCGCTTAAGCGGGATGGTCGAGCGTCAGACCTCCGACTACTGATGGAGTAGAACCCCACAATGGCACGCATCGTTGGTGTCGACATCCCGCGCGATAAGCGCATGGTGATCGCACTCACTTACATTTACGGCGTCGGGCGTACCCGCGCCGAGCAGATTCTCGCCGCGACCGGCATCAGCGCGGACCTCCGCGTGAAGGACGCGACGGACGAGCAGCTGGTCGCGATCCGCGACTACATCGAGGGCAACTTCACCGTCGAAGGTGACCTGCGCCGCGAGGTGGCAGCCGACATTCGCCGCAAGGTTGAGATCGGCAACTACCAGGGTCTGCGTCACCGCCGCGGCATGCCCGTCCGCGGACAGCGCACCAAGACCAACGCCCGCACCCGCAAGGGCCGCAAGAAGACCGTCGCCGGAAAGAAGAAGTAAGCCATGGCCGCTCCCACGCGCAAGCCGCGCAAGAAGATCAAGAAGACAGTCGCTCACGGTCAGGCTCACATCAAGTCGACCTTCAACAACACGATCATCTCGATTACGGACCCCTCGGGTGCCGTCGTGTCGTGGTCGTCCTCCGGCCAGGTGGGCTTCAAGGGTTCGCGCAAGTCGACCCCCTACGCCGCCCAGATGGCTGCCGAGGCCGCCGCTCGCCGCGCCCAGGAGGCCGGCATGAGCAAGGTTGACGTGTTCGTCAAGGGACCGGGCTCGGGCCGCGACACCGCGATCCGCTCGCTCACGGCCGCCGGCCTCGAGGTGACCTCCATCAAGGACGTCACCCCGCAGGCGCACAACGGCTGCCGCCCGCCCAAGCGCCGCCGCAACTAGCACGCAGCGCGCGGTTCCGCCGCGCGCACCAAGGTCGCGGGCCGATGCCCAGCATCGGCCCCGCGACCGCCCTCACCTCATCTTCTGGCCCCCGTCGGACCGAACCCGACAGGGATCGCGAGCATCAGATAGCGGATGCTCGGAAAGGAAAGAACCGTGCTGATCGCACAGCGTCCCACGCTGACCGAGAAGGTCATCTCGGAGAACCGTTCGCAGTTCTCGCTCAAGCCGCTCGAGCCGGGCTTCGGCTACACGCTCGGCAACTCGCTCCGCCGTACCCTGCTGTCGTCGATTCCCGGCGCGGCCATTACGGCGGTGCGCTTCGAGGGTGTCCTCCACGAATTCACCACCATTGACGGGGTGAAGGAGGACGTGACCGAGATCCTGCTCAACCTCAAGAACCTCGTGGTCTCGTCGGAGCACGACGAGCCCGTCGTCATGTACCTGCGCAAGTCCGGCGCGGGTGCGGTGACCGGCGCGGACATCGCGCCGCCCGCCGGCGTCGAGGTCCACAACCCCGACCTGCACATCGCGACGCTCAACGCGAAGGCGAAGTTCGAGGTCGAGCTCACGGTCGAGCGTGGTCGTGGCTACGTGCCCGCCGCGCTCAACAAGAGCTACGACGCCGAGATCGGTCAGATCCCCGTCGACTCGATCTACTCGCCCGTGCTCAAGGTGACCTACAAGGTCGAGGCGACCCGTGTCGCGCAGCGCACGGACTTCGACGAGCTGGTCATCGACGTCGAGACCAAGTCCTCGATCTCGCCCCGTGACGCCGTGGCGTCGGCCGGTGCGACGCTGGTCGAGCTGTTCTCCCTCGCCCGTGGCCTCAACGAGGCCGCCGAGGGCATCGAGATTGGCCCGTCGGACACCGACGAGTCGCTCGAGGAGGACTACAACCAGCCGATCGAGGAGCTCAACCTCACGCAGCGGTCGTACAACTGCCTCAAGCGTGAGGGCATCCACACCGTGGGTGAGCTCACCGCGCGTTCCGAGGCGGACCTCATGGACATCCGCAACTTCGGCCAGAAGTCGATCACCGAGGTCAAGGAGAAGCTCGCCGAGCTGGGCTTCTCCCTCAAGGACAGCGCCGTCGAGTACGACAGCGCCTCGTCCGTGTACTTCTCGGGCAGCGACGAGTAACAAGGAGAATCCGCAACTATGCCTACCCCCACTAAGGGAGCCCGCCTCGGCGGCGGCCCCGCGCACGAGCGTCAGATGCTGGCGAACCTTGCGCAGAGCCTCTTCGAGCACGGCCGCATCACCACGACGGTGACCAAGGCCAAGCGCCTGCGTCCCTACGCCGAGCGTCTCGTGACCTTCGCCAAGCGCGGCGACCTCGCCTCGCGCCGCAAGGTGCTCGGGATCATCTCCGACAAGGGCGTTGTCCACAGGCTCTTCGCCGAGATCGGCCCCGGCTTCGCCGAGCGCGACGGCGGCTACACCCGCATCACCAAGGTCGGCTTCCGCAAGGGCGACAACGCGCCCCTCGCGGTGATCGAGCTGGTCGAGGCCGGTGCGCCCGCCAAGAAGGCCGTGACCAAGGAGGCCGAGAAGGCCACCAAGAAGGCCGCGCCCAAGAAGGCGAAGGCCGAGAAGGTCGAGGAGGCTCCGGCCGAGGAGACCGTCGTCGAGGACACCACCGTCGAGGAGACCGAGGCCCCCGCGGCCGAGGCGACCGCGACGGACGCCGAGACCAAGTAGTCACCGCCTCTCTGTGAGGCGCACACGAGGCGGGTCCGCATGATCGAGCAGTCGACGATCGTGCGGGCCCGCCTCGACTTGTCGTACGACGGGACCGACTTCTCGGGCTGGGCCGCCCAGCCGGGCCTGCGGACCGTCCAGGGGGTCCTGGAGGACGCGCTGACGCGCATCCTGCGCCAGGACCGCGCTCCCCGCGTCACCGTCGCGGGACGCACCGATGCGGGGGTCCACGCGCGCGGTCAGGTCGCCCATGTGGACATCGACCTCGACTCGTGGGAGCGGCTGCCCGGTCGCGCGCCGCGTAGCCCCGCGGAGGGGCTCGCGAGCCGGCTGGATGGGCTGCTTCCCGACGATGTCGTGATCAAGGCGGTGTCGATCGCGCCGGAGGGATTCGACGCGCGGTTCTCTGCCACGCAGCGTCGCTACGCGTACCGCATTTGCGACGGGGTGCCCGACGTCCTGACCCGTCGCCACGTGGCGCGCGTGCGCCGCCCCTCGATGTCGACGCCCTTAACAGGGCATCGGCCACCCTCACGGGACTGCGCGACTTCGCCGCCTTCTGTCGCGGACGCGAGGGCGCGACGACCATCCGCGACCTGCTCGAACTGTCGTGGCGACGCGAGAGCGACGGCCCCGATGCGGGGCTCGTGGTCGCGACCGTGCGCGCGGATGCCTTCTGCCACTCGATGGTCCGCTCGCTCGTGGGCGCGCTGCTCGCGGTGGGAGAGGGTCGCCGCGACCTCGACTGGCTCGAGGTGGTGGCCGCCACGGAGGGGCGATCCTCGGCGATCGCGGTGGCGCCGGCGCATGGGCTCACGCTCGAGTCCGTCGCGTATCCGGACGACTCCTCGCTTGCGGCGCGCGCCGAGGCTACCCGGGGCAGGCGCACCCTGCCGTGACCGACGCGCGGGGCAGGCCGGTGTCGGATTGACCGCCGCGCCACCTCCCGCGTATGATGGTGCGTCGTTGTGCGTTCCCTTGTGGACGGTGCCTCCCACTCGCCCCCGCAGGTCCCGCCGACCGAAATGCTTCGCGGTGATTCCGTCACCGTCCACCGAATCGAGTAGAAGTAAGGCTTCACAGTGCGTACGTATTCTCCCAAGCCGGGTGACGTCACCAAGAACTGGTATGTCATCGACGCTACTGACGTGGTCCTCGGTCGTCTGGCCTCTCAGGCCGCTTCGCTGCTCCGCGGCAAGCACAAGGCGACGTTTGCGCCCCACGTCGACGGCGGTGACTTCGTCATCGTCATCAACGCTGAGAAGGTGGCCCTGTCGGGCAACAAGCTGACCGACAAGATGGTCTACCGCCACTCGGGCTACCCGGGCGGCCTCTCCGCCGTTCCGATCGGCGAGCTCCTCGAGAAGAACCCTCGCCGGGTCATCGAGAACGCGGTCAAGGGCATGCTCCCGAAGACCACGCTCGGCGCCAACCAGCTCAAGCACCTCAAGGTGTACGCGGGCTCGGAGCACCCCCACGCCGCGCAGCAGCCGCAGGTGTTCGAGATCTCCCAGGTCGCGCAGTAAGCGCCGCAGTTAAGGATTGATGAAAGTGGCAGAAGTGACGACCGAGGTCGAGAACGAGACCCCCACCGAGTACACCTCCGAGACCGCGCCCGAGCGCGGCAAGGGTGCCTCCAATGTTGCCCCCGGCGCCGGCCTTGGCCGTCGCAAGGAGGCCGTCGCCCGCGTGCGCCTGGTGCCCGGCACCGGCACCTGGGTTATCAACGGCCGCACCCTCGAGGACTACTTCCCGAACAAGGTGCACCAGCAGCTCGTGAACTCGCCGTTCGCGCTCCTCGACATCGAGGGCAAGTTCGACGTGCACGCGCGCATCCACGGTGGAGGCCCCTCGGGTCAGGCCGGCGCGCTGCGCCTCGGCGTGGCCCGTGCCCTCAACGAGATCGACGTGGAGAACAACCGCCCCGAGCTCAAGAAGGCCGGTTTCCTCACGCGTGACGCTCGCGTGGTGGAGCGCAAGAAGGCTGGTCTCAAGAAGGCCCGCCGCGCGCCCCAGTACTCGAAGCGCTAACACCGCGCGCATGGCGCGTCTCTTTGGCACGGACGGTGTCCGGGGCCTCGCGAACCGCGACCTCACAGCGGAGCTCGCCGTCGACCTTGCGGTCGCGGCGGCCCATGTGCTGGCCGAGCGGGGCGAGTTCTCCGGACACCGCCCGCGTGCCGTGATCGGCCGCGACACCCGCGTCTCAGGCGAGTTCCTGAGCGCGGCTGTCGCGGCCGGTCTTGCGTCTGCGGGGGTTGACGTCCTCGACGCCGGCGTGGTCCCCACGCCCGCCGTCGCCTACCTCACGGGTTCCACTCAGGCCGACCTGGGTGTCGTGATCTCCGCCTCCCACAATCCGATGCCAGACAACGGCATCAAGTTCTTCGGCAGGGGCGGGCACAAGCTCGACGACTCCGTCGAGGAGGCGATCGAGGCTCGCGTGGGCGAGGCGTGGGAGCGCCCGACAGGCGCGGCGGTGGGACGCATCGTCCCGTCACCCGACCTGGCCGACGACTACGTCGCGCACGTCGACGGCGCTGTCCGTGCCTTCGCGCGGCTCGACGCGCCCCTCGCGGGCCTTCACGTGGTGGTCGACGCGGCGCACGGCGCCGCCAGCGTGGTCGGACCCCTCGCGCTCGAGAACGCCGGCGCGCGGATCACGACCATCAACGCGAGCCCCGACGGCCTCAACATCAACGACGGCGTCGGCTCGACCCACCTGGCGCCGCTGCAGGCCGCCGTGGTCGCGCACGGAGCGGACCTGGGCGTCGCGTTCGACGGTGACGCCGACCGCTGCCTCGCGGTCGACCACGAGGGCAGCGTGGTCAACGGCGACCAGATCATGGGCCTGTTGGCCGTCGCGATGCGAGACGCCGGCGCGCTCTACCGCTCGACGCTGGTCGCGACCGTGATGAGCAACCTGGGGCTTCACCAGGCGATGCGTCGCGAGGGCATCGACATCGTGGAGGCCGCCGTGGGCGACCGCTACGTGCTCGAGGCGATGCGCGACGGCGGCTTCTCCCTGGGCGGCGAGCAGTCGGGCCACATCATCGTCGCTGACCACTCCACCACCGGAGACGGGATTCTCACCGCGCTGCTCGTGGGCGCCCGCGTCGTCGCGCGCGGACCGCTGCGCGACCAGTGCGCCGGGATCGAGACACTGCCGCAGGTGCTCATCAACGTGCGCGACGCGGACCGCTCGCGCGTGCACACCGACACCGAGGTGCAGTCCGCAGTAACCGCGGTGCGCCGCGAGCTCGGCGACTCTGGGCGCGTGCTGTTGCGCCCGTCGGGAACGGAGCCGCTGGTGAGGGTCATGGTCGAGGCCGCGACGGCCGACGACGCCCAGCGCCACGCCGAGGCGATCGCGGCCGTGGTCGCGCGCCGGCTCGCGCTGTAGCCGGTTCACCTTTCATCCTCGCGGCGGGTCGCGATCAGGGGATCACCCCATCGTCCGCAGGGCATCGACCTGACAGACTGACCCGGTGAATGAGTTTTGGCACCTGCTCACCGACTGGGTCGGAGCGGTCGAGGAGTGGACGCTCACCCTCACCGAGTCCCTGTGGATCTACCCCAGCGTGTGGGCCCTCGCGGTCATCGACGGCATCTTCCCCGTGGTGCCCAGCGAGTCTGTCGTCATCGCCTCCGCGACGGCTTGGGCACAGACGGGCACACCGATCGTGTGGATCGTGTGGATCGCGGCGGCGCTGGGCGCGTGGTGCGGCGACCAGATCGCGTACTGGGTGGGGTCGAGATTCGACGTGCGCAAGCATCCGTTCTTTGCTCGCGCTCGCGTGCGCAAGACCCTCGATTGGGCGGAGACCACGCTCGAGCGCAGGGGCACGACCTTCATCATCGCGGCGCGCTTCATCCCCATGGGGCGCGTCGCCGTGAACATCACCGCGGGCGCGCTGCGCTATCCCCAGAAGTGGTTCATGGCGGTCGACGCCGTGGCCGCGGTGATCTGGGCCACCTACGGCATCGCGCTCGGCGTGTGGGCGGGCTCGATCTTCGAGAACCTGCTGGTGTCGATCGCGGTCGGCGTGACCGGCGGCATCATCCTCGGCATCGTGATCGACAAGATCCTGCAGCGACTCGGATTCGCGGAGCCAGAGCTGCCCGACCTGGTGGCCGACATCGAGCAGCGCATCGCGACCGGCGAGATCCAGGTGCGGCCGCCGCGTCACGAGCGCCGCGCCACGGAGGAGGACTGATGTCGGGAGCCGACGAGCCCGTCGAGATCGCGTGGGAGGCCGCGCGCGCAACCAACCACGCCAACTGGGAGGAGCGGGTGCCCCTCCACCTCGACGCGTACGACATCGCGTCGCTGCGGGACGACCCGGTCCGGCTGTCGGGTGTGGTGGAGACCGACATGGAGACGATGCGCGCACACCTGGGGCCCGACGGCCTCGCCGGGCTTGACGTGTGTCACTTGCAGTGCCACATCGGCACGGACACGGTTTCGCTCGCGAGGGCCGGCGCGGCCCGCGTGGTCGGCGTCGACTTCTCGGCCTCCGCGCTGGAGGCAGCGGCGGCACTCGCGCGTGAACTCGGTGTCGCCGCGCGGTGGGTCGAGACGGATGTGCTCGCGGCCCGAGCGGCAGTCGTCAGGGAGCTCGGCCCGGAGACCGTCTTCGACGTCGTGTACACGAGCATCGGCGCGATCTCTTGGCTCAACGACCTCGACGCGTGGGCCGCGCAGGTGGCCGCGCTGCTGACGCCGGGCGGGCTGTTCTACATCAGGGACGGGCATCCCGTGCTGTACGCGCTCGACGAGGATGCGGAGACGCTCGAGCTGCGCTATCGCTACTTTGGCGACGGCCGGGCGCTCGCGTGGGACGAGGACACGACCTACGTCGGAGACGGGCGGATCACTCACACCCGCACGTACGAGTGGCCGCATCCGCTGTCCGAGGTGGTCATGGCGCTGCTGGGTGCGGGGCTCGTCATCGAGCGACTCGACGAGGGCCGGACGCTGCCGTGGCGCTTCAGCGACCGCATGATCGAGCTTCCCGACGGCAACTTCGCCTGGCCCGACGAGGACGCATGGCGCGTGCCGTGCACCTTCACGGTGGTGGCGCGGCGTCCCGCGTGACGTGAGCTACAGCTTGCGCAGCCGCACCGACTCGACGGTGTGGTCGGCGCCCTTGCGCAGGATGATGGTCGCGCGCGAGCGCGTGGGCGCGATGTTGCGTGCGAGGTTGGGTGCGTTGACGGTGTCCCACACCTGGCCGGCGACCGCCTTAGCCTGGGTGTCGGTCAGCGTCGAATACGAGTGGAAATACGAGTCCGGCCGTGCGAACGCCGACTCGCGCAGCGCGAGGAACCGCTCGATGTACCAGCGGCGGATGTCGTCGGGATCCGCATCGACGTAGATCGACACGTCGAAGAAGTCGCTGACCGCGATCTGCGAGGCGCCCGGCTCGCGGGACTGCGCGGTCTGCAGCACGTTGAGGCCCTCGACGATGAGAACGTCGGGCTGGCGGACCACCACCTGCTGGTCGGGCACGATGTCGTAGACCTGGTGCGAGTACACCGGCGCCCGAACCTCGGAGGCGCCCGACTTCACCTGCAAGATGAAGTTGCGCAACGCGCGCCTGTCGTACGACTCGGGAAAGCCCTTGCGCGCGAGCAGGTCGCGCTCGATGAGGACCGAGTTCGGATAGAGGAAGCCATCGGTCGTGACGAGCTCGACCCGGGGAGAGCGGGGCCAGCGGGCCATGAGCTCCTTGAGGAGGCGCGCGGTGGTCGACTTGCCGACCGCGACGGATCCCGCGACCCCGATCACGAAGGGCGTGCGCGACGCGCGCTCGCCAAGGAACTGGCTGGTCGCGCGGTGCAGGGCGCCGGTCGCGCCCGAGTACAGGTCGAGCAGTCGCGACAGCGGGCGATAGATCTGATCCACCTCGGCAAGGTCGACCGGATCTCCCAGGCCCCTGACCTTGGCGATGTCGGCCTCGGTGAGCGGCAGCGGCGTGGCGTCGGCCAGCGCGGCCCACTCGTCGCGGCCCAGGGTCACATAGGGGGTGCCCGCATCGGACCCTCGCGCCTCATTCACTCGCCCATTGTTGCGCATCGTCCGCGCTGCGCCGGGTCCGCGAGGGCGGCATCTAGACTCGGGGTCATGTGCGGAATCGTCGGATATGTGGGTGCGGGTGAGCCCGGAGCACGGCCTCAGGGCGTCGTGATGGCCGGACTCGCGAGGCTCGAGTATCGCGGATACGACTCCGCGGGCATCGCTGCGGTCACGACCGACACGAGCCACGTGGACATGGCCAAGAAGTCGGGCAAGCTCATCAACCTCGCGAAGGCGCTCGCGGAGCACCCCTGGGCGCCGCCACCGCGGCGATCGGGCACACGCGGTGGGCGACCCACGGAGCACCCACGGACGCCAACGCGCACCCGCACCTCGCTGCCGGCGGGCGCATCGCGATCATCCACAACGGGATCATCGAGAACTTCGCGGCGCTGCGCGCCGAGCTCGAAGCCGAGGGCGTCGCGTTCCTCTCGGAGACCGACACCGAGGTCGCCGGCCACCTGCTTGCCAGGGAGGTGGACAAGGGTGTGGGCCTCGCGGATGCGATGCGCCTCATCACGCGACGCCTCGAGGGCGCGTTCACGTTGCTCGCGGTCGATGCGCGGGAACCGCGCACGGTCGTCGGCGCGCGTCGCAACAGCCCGCTGGTGATCGGTCTGGGCGAGGGAGAGAACTTCCTCGGCTCCGACGTGGTGGCGTTCATCGAGCACACCCGCACGGCGCTCGAGCTGCACCAGGACGAGGTCGTCGAGATCACTCCCGATCGCGTCACGATCACCGACATGAAGGGCCTCGTGGTCGAGCGCGAGCCGTATCACGTGGACTGGGACGCCTCCGCTGCTCAGAAGGGCGGCTTCTCGACCTTCATGGAGAAGGAGATCCACGACCAGCCGACCGCGGTCGCGGACACCCTGCGCGGCCGCATCGACGACCGCGGACGACTCCAGCTCGACGGTGGCATCATTCACGAGACCGTGCTGAACTCGATCGACAAGATCATCGTCGTCGCGTGTGGCACCGCCGCATACGCGGGGCTCGTGGGCCGCTACGCGATCGAGCACTGGTGCCGCATTCCCGTCGAGGTCGAGCTCGCGCACGAGTTCCGCTATCGCGACCCCGTGGTGGGCGTGCGCACCCTCGTCGTGGCCATCAGCCAGTCGGGCGAGACCATGGACACGATCATGGCCGTGCGTCACGCGCAGCAGCAGGGCGCGCCGGTCATCGCGATCGTCAACACGCAAGGCTCGACGATCGCGCGCGAGGCGGACGCCGTCCTCTACACGCGCGCCGGTCCCGAGATTGCGGTCGCGTCGACCAAGGCCTTCCTCGCGCAGATCACCGCGGTGTACCTGCTGGGCATCTACCTCGCGGAGCTGCGCGGCAACAAGTTCCCCGACGAGATCGAGTCGCTCCTCGAGCAGCTCGACGCGATCCCCTCGAAGATCCAGCGGGTCCTCGACACTTCGGAGCCCATTCGTGAGCTTGCGCGCACCATGGCGAACGAGCGCACCGTGCTGTTCCTGGGCAGGCACGTGGGATACCCGGTCGCGCTCGAGGGCGCCCTCAAGCTCAAGGAGCTCGCGTACATCCACGCCGAGGGCTTCGCCGCGGGAGAACTCAAGCACGGGCCCATCGCCCTGGTCGAGGAGGGCCAGCCGGTGTTCATCGTGCTGCCCAGCCCGCGCGGTCGCGAGTCGCTGCACGCGAAGGTGATCTCCAACGTGCAGGAGGTCCGCGCGCGTGGCGCCCGCACGTTCGTGATCGCCGAGGAGGGCGACACCGACGCGGCCAACTACGCCGAGCAGGTCTTCTACGTCCCGTCCGCCCCCGTCCTCATGACGCCGTTGCTGTCCGTGGTGCCGCTGCAGATCTTCGCGCTCGAACTCGCCGCGGCGAAGGGCTACGACGTCGATCAGCCGCGCAACCTCGCCAAGTCCGTCACGGTGGAGTAGCGGTGGCGATCCTGGGCCTCGGCATCGACGTGGTCGAGATCGCTCGCTTCGAGGAGGCGCTCGAGCGGTCGCCCGGCTTCCTCGACCGCGTCTTCACCCCTGCGGAACGCCACCTGGGCCACGCGAGCCTCGCCGCGAACTGGGCCGCGAAGGAGGCGCTCGCGAAGGCGCTCGGCGCGCCGGCGGGACTGAACTGGCACGACTGCGAAGTCCTGCGCGAGGAGGGCGGGCAGCCGCGCCTCGCGGTCACCGGCACCGTCGCCGCGCGGGCGACGGCGCTCGGCATGACGTCGCTCCACGTGTCGCTGTCGCACGATGCCGGGATTGCCTCGGCCGTCGTCATTGGGGAGGGCGCATGACCAGGCTCGAGGTGAGCGTCGACTACGGCGCGATCACCCGCAACGTCGTCAGGCTGCGGGCGACGACGACGGCTCAGGTGATGGCGGTCGTGAAGGCCGATGCGTACGGTCACGGCCTCGTGCCGGCGTCACGAGCGGCGCGTGAGGGCGGTGCAACGTGGCTGGGCGTCGCCCAGCCCGACGAGGCGCTGGCGCTGAGGGCCGCGGGCGACACCGGGCGCATCCTGACCTGGCTCTACGGTCCCGAGCTGCCCGCGCGCGCACTGCTCGCGGCGGGGGTGGACCTCAGCGCATCGTCCCTCGAGGTGCTCGACGTGATCGTGTCGGCGGCGCGCCAGGACGGGCGCCGCGCGCGCGTCCACGTGTGCCTCGACACGGGGCTTGCGCGCGAGGGAGTGCGCGCGGAGGGTCTGTCCGCGCTGCTCGACGCCGCGCTCGCGGCGGACGATGCCGTGGAGATCGTCGGGGCGTGGTCGCACCTCGCGTGGGCCGACCAACCCGGCCATCCCACGATCGACCTGCAGGCCCAGGCCTTCCGCGACGCGCTCGCGGTGATCGAGGCCAGGGGAGTGGCGCTCGAGGTGCGCCACCTGGCGAACTCGGCGGCCACGCTCACGCGACCCGATCTGCACTTCGACCTGGTGCGCCCCGGAATCGCCGTATACGGGCTGCCTCCCGTCGAGGACCCCGCCGGAGCGTCGTTCGGACTCGAGCCCGCGATGAGCGTGACCGCGTCCCTCGCGCTCGTCAAGGACGTCCCCGCCGGGCAGGGCGTGAGCTAC
Source organism: Demequina sediminis (assembly GCF_030296675.1). Taxonomy (GTDB): domain Bacteria; phylum Actinomycetota; class Actinomycetes; order Actinomycetales; family Demequinaceae; genus Demequina; species Demequina sediminis. The sequence goes on from NZ_AP027736.1 coordinate 2,511,662, forward strand.
GGCCACGACTACACCACGCCCGCGGCCACGCGCCTGGGACTCGTCACGGCCGGATACGCCGACGGCATCTTCCGGTCGGCCGGCAACCGGGCCGAGGTCGCGATCGACGGCCGTCGCCACCGGATCGCGGGGCGCGTGTGCATGGACCAGGTGGTGCTCGACCTGGGCCCCGACGCGCCGGAACGCGCGGGTGACCGCGTGGTGCTGATCGGCCCCGACGGCCCGAGCGCACGCGACTGGGCGCGCGCCGTCGACACCATCGACTACGAGATCGTCTGCCGGTTCGGCGGACTGAAGGGGAAGACGCCCGCATGACCACAGCATCGGCCCCCGCCACCTTCTCGATCGCCGACGGCGACGCGATGCGCGCGCTCGCGCGTGACGTCTTCGCGCCACACCTGCGCGCGGGCGACGTCGTCATCCTGTCGGGCGACCTGGGTGCGGGGAAGACCACGTTCACGCAGGGCCTGGGCGAGGCGCTGGGAGTCCGGGGCCCGGTCGCGAGCCCCACGTTCATCATCGCGCGCACCCATCCTTCTCTCGTGGGAGGGCCCGCGCTCATCCATGTCGACGCATACCGGCTCACGTCCCTCGCGGAGCTCGACGACCTCGACCTCGACGCGACCGTCGACTCGTCGGTGACCGTGGTCGAGTGGGGTGAGGACAGGGCCGAGCAGCTGTCGCAGGATCGCCTCCACGTGGTGATTTCTCGCACGCGCGGCGGCGAGGTCGACATGGAACGGCCCGACGAGGGCCTGCGCACCGTGACCGTCACGACCCACGGCGACCGCTGGGCCGACGTCGCCCTCGTAGGCTAGAGCCGTGATTCTCGCGCTCGATACGTCATCCGCGATCGCGGTCGCACTCGTCTCCGAAGCGGGCGAGGTGGTCGCGTCGCGCTCGGAGTTCAACCCGCGCGGCCATGCCGAGCTGCTCGCGGGCCTCATCGACCAGGTGATGGACGAGGCCGGAGTCTCTCGCGAGGCGATCACGCGCATCGTGGTCGGCACGGGTCCCGCGCCGTTCACAGGCCTGCGCGTGGGACTGGTGACCGCGCGCACGCTCGGTCACGTGTGGGGCATCCCCGTCGAGGGGGTGTGCTCGCTCGACGCGATGGGCGCCGCTCACGGCGGCGAGGTCACCGTGGTCGCGGACGCCAGGCGCCGCGAGGTGTACTGGGCGACGTATCGCGACGGCGAGAGGACCGCGGGTCCCGCGGTGACCGTGCCCGGCGAGGTTGAGGCGGTCGGAACCGTGGTCGGCCGCGGCGCGCTGCTGTACCCCGACGACTTCCTCCGCGGTGACGGCGGACCCGGATCCGGTGCTGCTCGCGGCGGTCGCGGCGCGGCTACGCCGGCGCGGCGAGGACCTGCCGACCGAGCCGCTGTACCTCCGCCGCCCCGACGTCCACGGCGTGCCAGGGGCGTGATCCGCGACCTCGGGGAGTCCGACCTGCCGTGGATGGCGGAGGTCGAGAGCGAGTTGTTTGGCGCCTCGGCGTGGTCGCGCGAGCTCATCGAGCACGACTACGTGTACGGCTTCACGCGCTATCGAGGCATCGAGGCGGATGGGAGGCTCGCGGGTTACGCCGTGTACGGCTACGACGGCGATGCGTTCCACCTCATGAACCTGGCGGTGCTGCCCGCGATGCGTCGCCGCGGCCTCGCGAGGGCGTTGATGGAGGACTTCCTTGCGGAGGCGCGGCGCGTGGGCGCTCCCGACGTGTGGCTTGAGGTGGCGGTGACCAATGACGCGGCTCTCGCGCTGTACCGCGCATACGGCTTCGAGGACGTGCGCGTGCGGCGCAAGTACTACCAGCCCGAGGGTGTGGACGCGCTCGTGATGCGCCGTGCGCTCTCGACCTACGAGCCCGGTTCCCCGTAGTAGCACGTCCCCGTTCGGGACGCTCGGGGCCCAGACGCGCGCGGAGGCGCGCGCGGCGGCCCGGCTAGAGTTGACCCGTGGCACTTGTACTCGGACTGGAGAGCACCTGCGACGAGACCGGCGTCGCCCTCGTGGAGAACGGGGAGCTGCTCGCGGACGTCGTCGCCTCGTCGATGGACGAGCACGCGCGCTTCGGCGGCATCGTCCCCGAGGTCGCCTCGCGCGCCCACCTGGAGGCCGTGCTTCCCACGCTCGACGAGGCTCTCGCGCGCGCCGGGCGCTCGCTGTCGGACGTCGACGCGGTCGCGGTGGCCTCCGGCCCGGGGCTCGTCGGCTCGCTCACGGTGGGCGTGTCCGCGGCCAAGGCGCTCTCGCTCGGGCTCGGCCGCCCGCTCTACGGCGTCAACCACGTGATCGGCCACGCCGCCGTCGACCAGTTGGTGCACGGCCGCTTCCCCGATCGCACCATGGCGCTCGTGGTCTCGGGTGGTCACACGTCGCTGCTTCTCGTGGACGACATCGCGACGCGCGTCACCGAGCTCGGTCACACGCTCGACGATGCCGCGGGCGAGGCCTTCGACAAGGTGGGACGCCTGCTGGGCCTGCCGTATCCGGGTGGGCCGCACGTCGACCGGCTCGCGCGCGAGGGTGACCCCGAGGCGATCCCCTTCCCGCGCGGACTGTCCAAGCCGAAGGACATGGCTAAGCACGCCTACGACTTCTCCTTCTCGGGTCTCAAGACGGCCGTCGCGCGGTGGGTCGAGGCCCGCCGTGAGTCTGGACTCGAGGTGCCGGTCGAGGACGTCGCCGCGAGCTTCGCCGCAGCCGTGGCCGATGTCCTGGTGACCAAGACCCTCAACGCGTGCCGCGAACACGGGGTCGACACCCTCGTGATCGGCGGGGGATTCTCCGCGAACAGCCAGTTGCGTGAGCTCGCGCAGCAGCGTGGCGAGGCGGCTGGCATCGACGTGCGCATCCCGCCGCTGCGCTACTGCACGGACAACGGCGCGATGATCGCCGCGCTCGGCTCCGCCGTGCTGGAGGCTGGCGTCGCGCCCAGCCGCCTCGACATCGGCGTCGACTCGTCGATGCCGCTGTCGACCATCACGGTCTGATGCGCATCGCGGCGCTCGCGCTCGCGGCCGCCCTCGCCCTGGGCGCGTGCACGCCGGCGACCGACGCCCGGCCGCTGCCGACCGCGACGGACCCCGCGAGCGCCGCCCCGGCATCGTCCCCTCGCCCGACCCCGTGCCCACGACGCTGACGTGGGGCCCGACCCACGAGACGTGGCAGCAGGCGCTGGCCGATGCCAGGGCGCTGCCGCTCGAGCGCGTGGCCGCGCAGGTGATGGTCGTGGATCTCGCGTCGCCCGATCCCGCCGTGGCGTCGGACCTCGTGCGACGCCACCACGTGGGCGGGGTGATCCTCATGGGGGGATCGGCTCCCTCGGCCGAGGCCGTCGCGACACTCACGCGCGCCGTCGCGGATGCCGACGACCGCGACTGGCCCGTGTGGATCTCGACCGATGAGGAGGGCGGATCCGTGGCCCGCTTGCGCGCGGCGATCCCCCGCCTGCCGTCGTTCATGGCGGCCGGTGCCGCGCGGGACAAGGATGCGGTGACCGCCGCGTATCGCGGCCTCGGGGCCGACCTGCGGGACCTGGGAGTGGGCATCGACTACGCGCCGGTGGCCGACGTCACGATCGGCACCACGGATCCCACGATTCGCACGCGCAGCGCGGGCGACGATCCCGAGCGCGTCGCGGAGACGGTCGTGGCGGCGGTCGAGGGCTTCGTGAGCGGCGGAGTGGCCCCGGTCATCAAGCACTTCCCTGGCCACGGGTCCGTCACGGTCGACTCTCACACGGGGCTCCCCGTGCACGGGCGCAGCGTCGCGAAGCTTGCGGAGACCGACCTGGTGCCCTTCGCGCGCGCGATCGAGGCGGGCGCGCCCGCGGTCATGATGGGTCACATCGCGGTGCCGCAGTGGGGCTCGGGACCCGCGACGCTCGAGCCCGACGCCTACGCGTACCTGCGCGAGGAGATGGGCTTCGAGGGCGTGGCGATCACCGATGCCCTCAACATGGCCGCCGTCACCGAGGGGCGCGCGCCCGGCGAGGTCGCGGTCGAGGCGCTGGCGGCCGGCGCCGATGTCCTCGTCATGCCCGGGGACATCGAGGTCGCGGTGCGCGCGGTGGTTCGCGCGGTCGAACGGGGCACGCTCACGCGCGAGCGCCTCGACGAGGCGGCCGCGCGCTCGATCGCGCTGCTGCGGTGGCAGGACGCGCTCGACCCGGCGCCACAGGAGGACGGCTACGCGCGCACGCTGGCCGCGGCGGGAGCGACCGTCGCGGCCCGCGAGTGCGAAGGACCGTTCGTGGGCGAGACCGTGCGCGTGACCGGGGGATCGGACGATGCCGCGCGCGCCCTCGCGGGCGCGCTCGAGTCGCGGGGGTGCCAGCGGGAGACGGCACCTCGGGCGTGCTCCTGACGTCCGGCTCGCAGACAGCCACGGCGGATGTGGTGGTGTCGCTCGGCGGGCCGTGGGGCCTCGAGGCCTCGACCGCGGACGCCTACGTCGCGATGTACGGGGACTCGCGCGCGGCCATCGAGGCGCTCGCGGATGTGCTCACGGGCGCGAGCGCGCCCGGTGGGGACTGGCCGGTGCGCATGGGTGAGGGCCTGCCGGCGACCTGCTGAGGGGCGACCGCTCGCCCGCGGCTACTGATCGAGGGCCGTCGACGCGGCCGCGGCGACCTCGCTCGCGAGCGCGTCGAGGTGGTCCGAGTGAAGGCGCCACTGCTGCCAGTGGAGGGTCACCGCGAGCTCCGGCTCGCCCAGCGCGACCAGGTCCAGGCCGCGGCGCTGGGCGGCGGGAAGCATGCCCCACCCCAGCCCCAGGGCGATCGCGGACGCGAACTCCGCCGAGGACGGCACGCGATGGCGCGGGGGAGCGGCGGGATCGACGCCGCGCGACTCGAGCCAGCGGGTCTGCAGCGTGTCGCGTGCGTCGAAGTCGACGATGGGAGCGTGGGCGAGTGCGGTCGCGAGCCCTGCGGGCCCCGCATCGCGGGAAAGCCACCGCTCCGCGAAGGCGGGACTGGCGACCGCGCGATACGTCATGCGTCCCAGGGTGGTGACCGTGCAGCCAGGGACCGGGGTGGCGCGCGTGGTCACGGCGGCGACCACGGTGCCGTCGGCAAGGAGCGCGGCGGTGTGGGACTCGTCCTCGCGATGCAGGTCCAGCAGGAATCCGCGTGACCGTGAGACGCGGGCGAGCGGGGCGAGCAGCCAGGTCGCGAGCGAGTCCGCGTTGACGGCTATCGGGAGGCGCGCCGCGTCGCTGTCGCTCAGCCCCAGCGCCGATGCGGCGTCCGCGTCGAGTTGCTCGACCTGGCGCGCGTAGCGGATCACGACGTCACCCGCCGACGTCGCGCGGACCGGGCGCGCGCGCACGAGCAGCACCTGCCCGGTGAGGCGCTCGAGCGTCGCGAGGCGCTGGCTGACCGCGGACTGCGTCACGTGGAGCGCGCGGGCGGCCGCCTCGAGCGAGCCCTCACGCACGACGACGGCCAGCGTGATTGCGAGTTCCGCGGGGATCTTCACATTAGTGAGCCTAATGCTCGTGAAGGAATCATGAGTGGTGCTCGAGACGCGGCGACCCTACGGTGGCGCCATGACCTTTCTTGCCGGGCTCGGCCTCGGGCTCTCCCTGATCGTCGCGATCGGCGCCCAGAACGTCTTCGTGCTGCGCCAGGGCCTGCGTCGCGAGCACGTGCGGCTCGTGGTCGCGATCTGCGCGGTGTCGGACGCGGTGCTGATCGCGGCAGGAGTCGCGGGAGTCGGCGCCGCGATCGAGACCGTGCCGTGGCTCATCACCGTCGCGCGCTGGGCCGGCGCCGCGTTTCTGCTGGGCTATGCGCTGCTCGCGGCGCGGCGCGCGTGGCGGCCCGCGCGTGAGAGTCTCGCCGCGGACGGCGCGCCCCCGGTCGATCCGTGTCCAGCGAGTCCGCGCGCACGGTCGCGCTGACGTGCCTCGCGCTCACGTGGCTCAACCCGCACGTGTACCTCGACACCGTGGTGCTGCTCGGCACGGTGGGAGCCGCCCAGGCGGCGCCGTGGATCTTCGCGGCGGGGGCCATGACCGGCTCCGTGGTGTGGTTCACGTCTCTCGGCTACGGGGCGCGGCTGTTGTCGGGGGTGCTCGCGAGGCCCGGCGCGTGGCGCGTGCTCGACGGGATCATTGCCGTCGTGATGGCGGCGCTCGCGGTGTCGCTCATCGTGGGGGCGTAGCGGGCGCCTACGCGGGCTCGACGAGCAGCGCCGCGTGGTCGCCCTCGAGGCGAGTGAGCACCACCGTCGCGCGCTGCGTGCCCTTGAGCTTGAGCCGCGGCCGCACCTGTTCGGGGGTGAGGTCGACGCCGCGCTTCTTGATGTCGACCGTGCCCACGTCGCGCGCGCGCAGCTCGCGTGCCAGGGCCTTGATGTCGAGCGGCCATCGCTCGAGCACGCGATACGTGCGGGCCAACGGCGTCTCGACGCGCTCATCCGCGGTGAGGTAGGCGATGCGCGGGTCCACCAGGCGCGTGCCGGTCCGCTCCGCGAGCACGCCCACCAGGCCCGCGCGGATCACCGCGCCGTCGGGCTCCAGGAGCCAACCCCCGAGCGGTCCCGAAGGGGCGCGATCCGTCGGCCCGAAGATCTCGTGCGACTGCCCGCCGCGCAGGACGAGCGCCGCGTGGCCCGGACGCCGCGCGGCGGCGCCGGACCACAGGCCCACCTCGACCACGTCGCCGTCGATGCTCACCCACTGAGCCTCCATGTCGGGCGGAATCGCCTCATGCGGCAACCCCGGCCCCGCCTTGACACCGAGCGCGCGCACCTCGTGACGGAGGTCGAGGACGGCGTCGAGCCGCGGCGAGTAGTCCGCGGGGTCGTGGCGGCGACCGCGTGCCGTGCGCCGGGCGGGATCCGCGAAGATGCCGTCGACCGACAGGTCGCCCAACGCCTCGAGGGAGTCTCCCCACACGACCCTCGCGTGGGGCCACGGGGCCAGGTTGTGCGCCGCGAGGATCGCCGTCGCCTCATCCGCCTCGAACGCGACCACCTCGATGCCGCGTGCGGCCAGCGCCATGGAATCGGCCCCGAGGCCGGCCGTGAGGTCGGCCACACGCTCGCACCCCGCCTCCGCGAAGCGCGCCGCATGCAGCGACGAGGCCGCGACACGCGAGGCCTGCTCGAGGCCCGCGCGGTGAAACACCATGGAGTCCGCCGCGTCGCCGAGCCGCGGGCGAGCCTCGGTGCGGAGCTCGGCGAGGGTCATCGCGGCCGTCACGAGCGCGGGATCGTGACCCGCACGGCGCAAGCGACCCGCGATCGCGAGGGCCTCTCGAGGAGCGAAGCCGCGCAGCGACCCCGCGAGGTCGAGGCACGGTGCGCTCACGGTGAGGCGAGCGGTGGCGGCGTCCATACGCGGATCCTTTCACGGGGGGCGAACACGACCGCGCCCGTTAGCACTCGGGGCACACGAGTGCTAAATTGGTCCTGCTCTCACGAGCAGGAACCAGCTGGGTCCGACCCCCGCGACGGCGGACCCGACCGGTTCGCATTCCATACTTCGACGACGGAAGGTGAGGTCCGCAGTGTCGGTCTCAATCAAGCCTCTGGAGGACAAGGTCGTTGTCAAGGCCGCCGCGGCCGAGACCACGACGGCGTCCGGCCTCGTGATCCCTGACACGGCCAAGGAGAAGCCCCAGGAGGGCGAGGTCGTGGCCGTGGGCCCCGGCCGCATCGACGACAACGGCAACCGAGTCCCGCTCGACGTGAACGTCGGCGACAAGGTCATCTACAGCAAGTACGGCGGCACCGAGGTCAAGTACGCCGGCGAGGAGTACCTCATCCTCTCGGCGCGCGACCTGCTCGCCATCGTCGGCTAATTCCAGCCGTCACCACGGGCCCCGGGGCGATAGCCTCGGGGCCCGTTGGCGTCTGCGGGCGGACGATTCCGCCCACCCCGTACCCCGGCATCGTCCCTTCACCAGGCCTCTCGAGGGACGATGCGCGAGGCAACGGGGCAGCTAGCTCGCCTGACGCAGGCGGCCGGCGAGGATCGCGTGACGCTCATCCTCGCTGAGGCCGCCCCACACCCCAAACGGCTCGCGTGCCTGGAGCGAACGCTCGCGGCACATGTCGAGCACGGGGCACCGCGAGCAGAACTCCTTCGCGGACTCGGCCCGGCGCTTGCGCGCCGCACCGCGTTCTCCCTCGGGGTGGAAGAACAGGTCGGGGTCGGCCTCGCGGCACGCGCCCTCGTATTGCCACTCCCACTGATCTTGGGTGGGTGCTGGCAGTTTCGCCACGGCCTCCATAACGCCCCCTTAACGGGTCTTCGCCGGTTCCCCCAGGAAAACGCCGTTGCCTCCCGAACCGAACTGTGGTGCCACTGGTGCTGCAGCGGGAACCGGGCTGGTAACCCGGGCCTCGCGTGCTCCCTCACTGCCATTCTTAACACCCTCGGGGTGGCTTGGGAAGTCCCGATTTGCCTGGTTCGTGAGACTCCGACGACCGCCTAGAATGTGCCAATGGCGCCGCTCGAGAACGACCCCTTCGCCTTCACCGGACTGACCTACGATGACGTCCTCCTCTTGCCCGGGGAGTCCGACGTCATTCCGTCCGAGGTGGACACCACCACTCAGCTCACCAAGGGCATCTCCGTTGCGGTCCCGCTGCTGTCCGCGGCGATGGACACTGTCACCGAGGCACGCATGGCGATCGCCCTCGCGAGGCTCGGCGGATTGGGTGTGCTGCACCGCAACCTGTCGATCGAGGACCAGGCTCACCAGGTCGAGATCGTCAAGCGATCCGAGTCCGGCATGATCACGGACCCCGTTACCGTGGGCCCCGACGCGACTCTCGCGGAACTCGACGCGCTGTGCGGCAAGTACCGCGTCTCGGGCCTGCCCGTGGTCGACGAGGACAACCGCCTCGTGGGCATCATCACCAACCGCGACCTGCGCTTCGTGAGCCCCTCGGAGTTTGCGACGCGCCTGGTGCGCGAGCAGATGACGGCAATGCCGCTGATCACGGCGCGCGAGGGCGTCTCGAACGCCGAGGCCTCGGAGCTGCTCGCCAAGCACCGCGTCGAGAAGCTGCCGCTCGTCGACGCCGACGGCCGCCTCACGGGCCTCATCACCGTCAAGGACTTCGTCAAGACCGAGAAGTACCCGCTCGCCTCGAAGGATGCGGAGGGTCGCCTCAGGGTGGCCGCCGCGGTGGGCTTCTACGGCGACGCGTGGGAGCGTGCGACGGCGCTCGTGGAGGCCGAGGTCGACGCGCTCGTGGTCGACACCGCCCACGGTCACGCGCGCGCGATGATCGAGATGATCCAGCGACTCAAGTCCGACCCCGCGACCCGCCACGTGCAGGTGATCGGCGGCAACGTGGCGACCCGCGCGGGCGCCCAGGCGCTGGTCGATGCTGGCGTCGACGCCGTCAAGGTCGGAGTCGGCCCCGGGTCGATCTGCACGACGCGCGTGGTTGCGGGCGTGGGCGTGCCTCAGGTGACCGCGGTGTACGAGGCGTGGAAGGCGGCGCACCCCTCGGGCGTGCCCGTGATCGCCGATGGCGGCCTCCAGTACTCGGGCGACATCGCCAAGGCCCTGGTGGCCGGCGCATCGTCCGTCATGCTGGGGTCGCTGTTCGCCGGCTGCGCGGAGACCCCTGGTGACCTGGTGCTCGTCAACGGCAAGCAGTTCAAGAGCTACCGCGGCATGGGGTCCATGGGTGCGATGGCGTCCCGCGGGCGCGTCTCCTACTCGAAGGACCGCTACTTCCAGGCGGACGCCCCGAGCGACGATGACCTCATCCCCGAGGGCATCGAGGGTCGCGTCCCCTACAAGGGTCCGCTGTCCTCCGTCGTGCGCCAGCTGGTCGGCGGCCTGGGCCAGTCGATGTTCTACGTGGGTGCGCGCACCATTCCGGAGCTGCAGGAGCGCGGCAAGTTCGTCCGCATCACGCCTGCCGGGCTCAAGGAATCCCACCCTCACGACGTTCAGATCACGGTCGAGGCACCCAACTACGCGGGCCGCCAGTAGGTGGATCTCGCCTGGCAGACGCTCGCGATCCTGGCGGTCGTGGCGTTGGTCGCCGGGTTTCTCGACACCCTCGCCGGCGGCGGCGGGCTGCTGACGCTGCCCGCGCTACTGCTCGCCGGCGTGCCCCCGCTGCAGGCGCTCGGCACCAATAAGCTGCAGGGGTCCTTCGGGACGGGAATGGCGACGTGGCAGGTGCTGCGCAGGCGCCGAGTGAGATGGGACGATGCTCGCTGGCCGATGCTGTGGGCCTTCCTGGGGTCCGTCGCGGGTTCCGTCGCGGTGCAATTCGCGGACGCGGACGCGCTGAGGATCCTCATCCCCGTGGTGCTCGCCGTGATCGCGGCGTACTTCGCCTTTGTGCCGCGCGCTCATCACCCGCCGGATCACGAGCGGATGTCGGCGGCGCCCTACGAGGCGAGCGTCGTGCCCGCCATTGGCGCGTACGACGGCGCGTTCGGGCCGGGCACGGGGTCGCTCTTCGCGCTCGCGGGCGTCACCCTGCGCGCGTACCCGCTGGTGAGGTCGACAGCGGTCGCCAAGACCCTCAACTTCGCCACGAACATCGCGTCGCTCGCGGTCTTCGCGATCGCGGGGCAGATGGCCTGGGCGGTGGGCGGAGTGATGATCGCGGGTCAGCTCGTGGGCGCCTACGTGGGCTCGCACGTGCTGTTCCGGGTGTCGCCCGTGGTGCTGCGCGTGCTGATCGTGGTGATGAGCGTCGGGATGCTGATGCGGTACCTGCTGGGCTGAGGTGGGGTGCGGTGGGGCTCGGCCCCGGCTCAGGGGTAGAGCCCCCGAAGCTTGTGGGCCTCGGTGACGCGGCGCACCGCGAGGGCAGTGGCCGCCTGGCGATACGTGAGGTCGTGGGCGCCTGCGTAGTCGACCACGTCGTGCCACGCGCGCGTCATGCGCTCCTCCAGGCGATCATTCACGTCGCGCTCGGACCACTGGTACGCCTGGTTCGCCTGGACCCATTCGAAGTAGGACACCACCACGCCGCCCGCGTTCGCGAGGATGTCGGGCACCACCAGCACGTCGCGCTCGCGCAGAATCGAGTCGGCGGCCTTCGTGGTCGGTCCGTTGGCCCCCTCGACCACGATCGACGCCTGCACCTGGTGAGCGTTGTGCTCCGTGATGACCCCCTCGACCGCGGCGGGCACCACCACGTCGACGTCGAGGGTGAGGACCGAGCGCGGGTCGATCGACTCGGTGCCCTCGAAGCCCACGACCGATCCCGTCCGTGCGGCGTGTTCGGCGAGCCGGCCAATGTCGAGGCCTCGGTGGTCGTAGATCGCGCCGTCGACGTCGCTCACCGCGATGACGCGCACGCCCGCTGCGGCGAGGAAGCGCGCCGCATCGCGACCGACCTTGCCGAATCCCTGCACCGAGGCGGTCGCGCGCTCGGGCCGCATGCCGCGCGAGGCCATCGCCATGAGCGTGATGTTGGCGACCCCTCGGGAGGTGGCCGAGGCGCGCCCCAGCGACCCGCCCAGGCTCACCGGCTTGCCCGTCACCACGCCCGGCACCGTGTACCCCACCGCGGCCGAGTACGTGTCCATGATCCACGCCATGGTGCGCTCGTCGGTGCCGATGTCGGGGGCGGGGATGTCCTTGGTGGGGCCGATGATCGGCAGCACCTCCGACGTGTAGCGCCGCGTGACGCGCTCGAGCTCCGCGAGGCTGTGCTCGCGGGGGTCGATCGCGATCCCGCCCTTCGCGCCGCCGTACGGGACGTCGACGAGCGCACACTTCCACGTCATCCACATCGCGAGCGCCCTGACCTCGTCGATGTCGACGCTGGGAGCGAAGCGCAGTCCGCCCTTGGCGGGGCCGCGCGAGAAGTTGTGCTGGACGCGGTAGCCCGAGTACACCGCCGTCGAGCCGTCGTCCCGCCGTAGCGGCACGCTCACCATGAGCTCGCGGCGCGACGTCGCGAGCATGCGGTGCATGCCGGTCTCGTAGCCCAGGTGATCGATCGCGCTCGCGAGCTGCGCGTGCGCATCGGCCAAGGGCCCGGACGATGCCCCGGAAAAGGGGCCCGCCGACGTTCCGGTGAGCGTTCCGAGCGGCGTCCCGGCGCGGGCGTCTGTTTCAGTGGACCACGTCATTGTGACCTCCGGTGAGTGACGCTTTCGACGATAGCGCCGCGCGTTCGGGTGCCCGAGCCTCACACCGCGGGCACCTCGCGGCTACCCGAACAGAGTGTCCTGATTTGCGGGCGCCGGGGCGGCGGCGACCGCGACGGGCCACTCGGGTCGGGGGAGGTCGTCGACCTCTCCCTTCGACTTCAGCCACGCCGCGAAGCGCACCGCCCACTCGCGATGAGCCGAGGCCTGGAGGTCGTGGAGCGAGTCGAGAGACGTCGCGCGCATCGTGGGATGGGCCGCCGCGAGCGCCTGGACCAGCTCGAGGGTCGCCAGGACGTCGGCATCGGCCGCGTGGAGGTCCTCCGCGACCACGGTCACCGCGTAGAGGGTGCACAGGTCGATGAGCTTGCGCTTACCCTTGCGGTACTGGTCGAGCTTGCGGTCCAGCACGAGCGGATCGATCACCGGACGCACCTCGCGCCGCACCAGCCGCGCCGCGAGAGAGCGCAGGCCGTGGCGCGCGAGCTCGTTCTCGAGCAGCGTGAGGTCGAACTGCGCATTGAAGGCGACCACGGGGAAGCCCGCGTTGAGGGCGCCGGCGAGTGCGGTTGCGACCTCCTCGAGCGCCTGCGCTGGGGCCGCGCCCTCCGCGCGTGCCTGGGCTGTCGTGATGCCGTGCACCGCCGTCGCGCCCGCGGGGATCTCGACGCCAGGATCGATCAGCCACGTGCGCGTGGTGACGGTCTCCCCGGTGCGCGTGATCACCGCCGCGGTGACGATCCGGTCGTGCTCCGTGGACACGCCCGTGGTCTCGGTGTCGAATCCGACCATTGTCTCGTCGAGCCAGCTCATGGTCCTAGACTGGCACGCCTCACCGACACCGCGTCGCATCGTCATCATCGCCGGTAGGCTGGTGGCCCGTGAGCAACGAGATCGAGATCGGCCGCGGCAAGCGCGGACGCCGCGCGTATTCCTTCGACGACATCGCCGTGGTGCCCTCGCGCCGCACGCGCGATCCGCAGGTGGTGAGCCTCGGCTGGCAGATCGATGCCTTCCAGTTCGAGATCCCCGTGATCGGCGCGCCGATGGACTCCGTGATGAGCCCCGCGACCGCGATCGCGCTGGGCAACGCGGGCGGCCTGGGCGTCCTCGACCTCGAGGGGCTGTGGACGCGCTACGAGGACCCGACCGCGCTGCTCGAGGAGATCGCCGCCCTCGACCCCGCCGACTCGACCGTGCGCATGCAGGAGATCTACCGCGAGCCCATCAAGGATGAGCTCATCACCGCGCGGCTCAAGGAGATCCGCGCCGCCGGCGTGGTGGTGGCCGGGGCGCTCAGCCCGCAGCGCACGCAGGAGCACTACGCGACCGTGCTGAAGGCCGGCGTCGACCTGTTCGTCATCCGCGGCACCACGGTGAGCGCCGAGCACGTCTCTGACGGAGCCGAGCCGCTCAACCTCAAGAAGTTCATCTACGACCTCGACGTGCCCGTGATCGTCGGAGGGGCGTCGACGTATCAGGCGGCGCTCCACCTCATGCGCACCGGTGCCGCAGGCGTGCTCGTGGGCTTCGGCGGCGGTGCGGCCCAGACCACGCGCACCACGCTCGGCATCCACGCACCCATGGCGACCGCGGTGTCGGACGTCGCGGCCGCGCGACGCGACTACCTCGACGAGTCCGGCGGCCGCTACGTCCACGTCATCGCGGACGGCGGCTTGGGACGCTCGGGCGACCTGGTCAAGGCCTTCGCATGCGGCGCCGATGCCATCATGCTGGGCGCCGCGCTCGCGCGCGCCGAAGAGGCGCCGGGTGCCGGCTTCCACTGGGGTCCCGAGGCTCACCACCCCGAGCTGCCGCGCGGGGAGCGCGTGCACGTGGGCGTGACCGGGACGCTCGAGGAGATCCTCTTCGGCCCGGGCACCCGCGCCGACGGCACGTCGAACCTCATGGGGGCGCTGCGGCGCTCGATGGCCACCACCGGCTACTCGGACCTCAAGGAGTTCCAGCGCGTCGACATCGTGGTGAGCCCGTACCAGGCGCAGTAGCGATGGCGGAGCCCGCCGAGTTCACCGTGGCCGATGCCGCGGCCTGGCGCGTGTGGCTCGACCTCCACGAGTCGACGTCGGACGGCGTGTGGCTCGTGCTCGCGAAGAAGGGCGTCACGGTGCCCACGTCGCTCACCTACGCCCAGGCTCTCGACGAGGCGCTGTGCTCGGGGTGGATCGACGGCCAGAAGAGGGGCCGCGATGCGGCGACCTTCCTCCAGCGCTTCACGCCGCGACGCGCGCGCTCGATGTGGTCGGCCCGCAACGTCGAGCACGTCGCGCGCCTCACCGACGCGGGGCGCATGCGCGAGCGCGGACTCGAGGAGGTCGCCAAGGCTCGGCACGACGGGCGCTGGGAGCGGGCCTACGACGGCTCGGCGACCGCGGCCGTGCCGGACGACCTCGCCCGCGCGCTGGCCGCGGAGCCCGCGCTCGAGGCCGCCTTCGAGGCGCTCACCCGCGCCGAGCGCTTCGCGGTCCTGCACCCGCTCATGACCGCAGCGACCGAGGCGACGCGCGAGCGGCGCCTGCGGCGCGCGCTCGACAGGTTGCGAGGCTAGGTCACGCCTCGGGCCGGTCGATCACCACGAACGCGCCCGTGTACATGCCCATTGCGCACGAGTAGGCGTACGTGCCCGGCTCGCCCGCGGTGAACTCCACCGTGGCGGGACCCGTGAGCACGTCGATGCTGTCGAGGCCGAGCGATGGCGCGGTGATGAGGCTCGCGCACCCGACCCACTCGGGCTCGAGGCGCCACCTCACGTTCTCGCCCGCGTAGACCACCGAGACCTCGGGGGAGTAGCCGTCCGCCTCGACCACCGTGGTGACCTCCTGCGCGCCACGGACATCCGCGACGTTGGCCGTGCGCTCGGTGGGGGTGAGCCCGCCGAAACCGAGCCCTGGCGCGAGGGTGGTCACCGCACCCGCGCCCGTCACCAGCGCGAACGCGACCACCACGACGCCCACGACCCGGAGCGCTCGTCCCGTCGAGGACCGCCTGGCCGCGCTCGCGGCGGCGCCGGCCGCCAGCAGTCCGGGCGTGGTCCCGAGCGCGAAGACGGCCATGACGGCGGCGCCCGCGGCGGCGGATCCCGTCGACAGCGCGTAGACCTGGACGGCCTGCGTGAAGCCGCACGGCAGGAAGAACGATGCCGCGCCCAGTCCTGCCGCGCGCAGGTCGCCGGCGCGGGCGCCTTTGCGAACGGTGGACGGACCGGCACCCGTCCGCGCCCATGCGCCCCAGCGGCCCGGCAGGGTGAGCTGCCACCCGGCGAGGCGCGGTGAGGCGCCGGTGAGGCGCAGGCCGAGGACGCCCATGACCACGGCGGCGACGAGCATCGTCGCCGCGAGCGCCGTGCCGGAGAGTTGCAGTCCCTGGCCCGCCCACCCGACCACGCCTCCCAGCACCGCGAAGCCGACGACCCTGCCCACGTTGAACGCGAGGTGGGGGCGCAAGCGGGCGGCGCGGCGGGCATCGTCCCCGACGGAGGCCGCGAGAGAGATCACCAGGCCGCCCACGAGCGCCATGCACGTGGACACCGACGCCGCGACGCCCAGCAACGCGATGAGCGCGAGCGATCCGGCCGAGGCGCCTGACGTGAGCGTGCCGATGCGCTCGTCGAGACCGAACGCGTACGCCGTGATCGCGAGCGCGGCGACCACCGCGGCCGCGACCGTGACGTCGCGCCACACCGTGTGATCGCGGCTCAGCCACGGACGTGCGCCCACGCGATACGGGGTGTCGGCGAGCGCGGCATCGAGGGCGGAATCGGCGGGCAGACGCTCGCCCTCGAGGGTGAGCCGGCCCGAGCGGCGGTCGGCGCGCGCGGCGCGCACGCCGGGAAGCTCGAGCGCGGCGGCGGTGACCGTGGTCTCGCACGCGGCACACGTCATTCCCTCGATGGGGACGATGCGCTCCATGGCTCCTCCTCGCGGCCCGCCGGGGTGCGGGCTGGCTTGTGTGAGGTCAGGGTAGACAGATCGCGGGGGCGTTCGCTCGGGACCTGGGTCGCGACCCTGCCCGTGCGGGAAGGTGTGTACGTCATGTCCCGTCCACAGCCGCGGCACGCTGTCGGTCGGCGCGGGTACCCTGGGTGGGTCCGAAGGGAGCCCTCATGTCCTCTGCTGCTCACGTTCCGTCTGGATCTGGCGACCCGACGCGCGACGACGCGATGGGTGAGGTCTCCGCGGTGCTACTGAATCTCGAACACACCATCGCACGTGCGAAGAAGGGCCTGGCAAAGGTGAAGAAGTCGGGCGGAGACCGCAATGTCGAGCTCGCGCTCGACGCGGCGATCACCGAACTGGCCAAGCAGCACAAGCGCTTGATGCAGGACACGTACTATGCGGGTGACGCGGTTCGCCTGATCTAAGGCGGAGCGGGCGAGCGCAATCAAAGACGCTGAGGGGGACACCGGTGCGAAGTGGTGCCGAGATTGAGGCGGATCTGCGCGCCTTCGTGAAGCGGTGGGAAGCGTACGCGGGGTCCGAGAAGGCCGAGGCGCAGACGTTCCTCAACGAGCTCTTCGCAGCCTACGGCACGGATCGCTTGGCGGCGGGGGCACTGTTCGAGGACTTCAAGTCCTCCGCCGGCTTCATGGACCTCCACTGGCCCGGCCAGCTCATTGTCGAGATGAAGAAGCCGGGCGTGGCCCTGGCCAAGGCCGACGACCAGCGCATTCGCTACTGGCAGGAGTCCTCGGACGCCAAGGAGGGCATCCCCGCGGCACGCTTCGTGGTGCTGTGCAACTTCCACGAGTTCGAGATCTGGGAGCCGGGACGCTTCCCCAAGGAGCCGCGCCTGCGCCTCACGCTCAGGGAGCTTCCCGACCGCGCCGAGGCGTTCATGTTCCTGGTGGCGGGTGACGTGGATCCCGTCTTCACGGAGCAGAGGCGGGAGCTCACCGCCGAGGCCGCCGAGCACGTGGCGAAGCTGTACACCTCCCTTGCGGACCGCGGCGCCGCGCCGGTCACGGACATTCAGCGCTTCACCATGCAGGTGGTGTGGTGCATGTTCGCCGAGGACCTGGGCCTGCTCGACGGACTGCCGCTGTCGCATGCGGTCGAGGTGGTGCTAAAGGATCCTGAGCTCAACTCAACCAGGAGTTCGACTACCTGTTCGGGCTGCTGAACAAGAAGTCCGATTCGGGTCGCGCCGGCGCCTACGCGGGTACGCGCTACGTCAACGGCGACCTCTTCGCCGAGGTCGATTCGCCCATGCTGACCAGGGACGAGCTGCTCCACCTCAAGAAGGCGGTCGAGTTCGACTGGCGCAACGTCAACCCCACCATCTTCGGCAGCCTGCTCGAGGGCGTGCTGGGTCAGGAGCGTCGCTCGGCGCTGGGAGCGCACTACACGCACGAGGCCGACATCATGAAGATCGTCACACCCACGATCGTGCGGCCGTGGCGTGACAGGATCGCCGCCACCGCCTCGCCTGCGGAGGCCCGGGCGTTGCTCGACGAGCTGTGCGCCTTCACGGTGTTGGACCCCGCGTGCGGGTGCGGCAACTTCCTCTATGTGGCGTATCGCGAGTTGCGCGCCCTCGAGTACGAACTCAAGCAGCGCATCTTCACCCTCGCGGAGACCACGGGTGCGCCCGCACCGTCCGGACCGCTGCCGTACGTGCCGCTCACCGCGGTCCACGGGATTGACATCGAGCACGTCGCGGTCATGATCGCGCGCGTGGTGCTGTGGATGGGACATCGCCAGGTGATGGACCTCTACGGGGAGGCGGAGGCGCCACTGCCGCTGGTGAGCCTGCCGGGCGTGCGGGCGGCCGATGCCCTGCGCGCCGAGTGGCCCCAGGTGGACGCGATCATCGGGAACCCGCCATTTCTCGGCTCTCAGCTCCTCCGCGAGTCCCTGGGCGACGCCTACCTCACATGGCTTAAGAAGGAGTTCGGCGTCGGGATCAAGGACCTGTGCGTGTACTGGTTCCGCAAGGCCAACGACGCCCTTGCGCAGGGCCAGCGAGCCGGCCTCGTTGGCACCAACTCCATCTCACAGAACCGCGCGCGCGGCGCCTCGCTTGAATACGTTGCCGCGCACGGCGGCGTGATCACCGACGCGGTCTCGTCGCAGAAGTGGCCGGGCGAGGCCAAGGTTCACGTCTCGATCGTCAATTGGATCAAGGAGCCCGCGGAGGCGGTCACTGAGTTCGACCTCGACGGCGCGCGCGTCGCCGGGATCACGCCCTCCCTCACCGCGACCGGCGCCGATACGTGGGCTCCGCAGGCGCTCGCGGCCAACAAGGGCAGGTGCTTCCAGGGGCCGATTCCGATCGGCAAGGGCTTCGTGATGGACGATGCGTCTGCGGCGGCGCTGCAATCCCGTTCCGAGGCCGTCTACGCGGACATCGTGCGTCCCTACGTGATCGGCGATGACGTGGCAAACCGATCTGCCCAGGATCCGTCCCGTTGGATCATCGACTTCGGGCTCCGTCCGCTCGAAGAAGCTGCGTCCTACCCCGCCGCGCTCGACATCGTGCGGCGTCTGGTCAAGCCGGACCGTGAGCAGTCGAACCGCGCGGTCTACCGCGAGCGATGGTGGATCTTCGGCGAGCCCCGCACGGCCATGCGCTCCGCTCTCTCGCCGCTCTCGCGGTTTATTGTGGGTACCGCGACGGGCAAGCGACTGGCGCTTGCCTGGCAGGATGCCGCCGTCTGCCCCAGCAACCTGGTGAACGTGTTCGCCTTCGACGATGACTACTCCATGGGCATCCTGCTCTCCCGCGCGCACGACGCGTGGGCATGGGCCCAGTCCTCGACGCTCGAGACGCGACTCCGCTACACGCCAACCAGTGTGTTCGAGACCTTCCCCTGGCCCCAGCCGACCAAGACTCAGAGGGAGGCTATTGCCGAGGCATCCAGCGCCCTTTACGCTCGCCGCTCCGAGCTCTGCATCGAGCACCAACTGGGCCTCACCAAGCTCTACAACCTGATGGACGAGGGCGGCTTCGCCGACCTCAAGGCGCTGCACAAGCGCCTCGACGAGGCCGTCGCTGCGGCCTACGGCTGGCCCAAGGCCGTCGCTCAGGACGGGCCCGAGCTGGTGCGCCGCCTCCGCTCGCTCAACCGCGACATAGTCGAGGGGCGGGTCGCTTACGAGCCGTTGACTGGGCCCCAAGGCGGAGCGCGCCCGTGAGCGTGGGCGTATCTGAGGCCGACGACTTCGCCTTGCTCGGACACCGCGATGCGGCTACCCGGGCTGCCGCAGCGAAATCGCTCGCCAAGCGACGACGACTGAGCCCTGCGCTGGCGGTATTCCTTCGTGCGGACCGAGACGTGAAGGTGCGCGTCGCCGCTGAGCGCTCCTTGACCCGCACCCTCGAGGGGCATGAGGTCGCGAGACTACTGCGATCGGACGAGCCCGAGGAACGCGTGCTTGGTGCAGATGCGGTGCTCGATATCGGCACCCTCACGGCTCTTGCACGAGACCCGAGCCCTCTCGTGCGCGAAGTGGTAGCGCAGGGGAGCCCTCCAGTCGACTTGCTGATGGCTCTCGCGCACGATTCTTCGGACGATGTCCGCTTGGCGGTGGCGCGGGACTTCCGATCCGCGCGCGAGGTCTACGAGATCCTGGAGCGCGATCAGACCGAGCGGGTGCGTGAGGAGGCGCTGAGGCGGCGCAACTGGCGCCTGGAGCACAACGACGACATTGCGGCGGCTCTCGGGCTCAATCTTCACCGGATACTTTCCGGTGAATCGGGCAGCGCTCGTGGCGCGCTGACAGTGATGATATCCGCGCCGCACACGTCATTGCGTGTTCGTCTCGCGCGGCAGCCGTGGATTCCCGCGGAAACGCTCGCGCAGTGGGCGCATGACGTCGAGCCAGCCGTGGTCGAGGCCGTAGCGGGCAATCCTTCAACCCCCGTGAGCGTACTTGCGCTGATCATGGAGTCACGGTGGGGGCCGGACCCGCGGATCGCCATGGCCAATGTGGCGATGCGCGCGGACGTGCGCGAGACCGCCTGGCGATTTCCACAAGGCATCTTCCGTGACGATGTTCTCGACCTACCGAGTGAGCTGCTCGAAGTCATCGGCACCAACCCCTGACGTTGCCGCGCACGCTGGCGCGGATCGCGGAGCACGCCGGAGACACCGTCGCTGCCGCCCTCGCGCGCAACCCCTCCACGCCGAGCTCGACGCTTGAGTGGATCGCCAAGTGCCACGCGGATTCGACAGAAGTGGCACGCGCACTTGCGTCCAACCCGCGATCGTCTGCGTTGGTCTACGGCGTGCTTCACGCCACCCGGAACCACGCTCGCGCACTCGCTGGGGGCGCTCCGCGCCGAGCGACGTGCTCGTCGCACTTGCGGATCACGAAGACCTCATGGTGCGCCGCAGTGTTGCGCTCAACCCGCGCACGCCTGACGCAGTGGTGGAGCGATTTGTCGACGATATCGAGGTGCGGGCGCCATACCTCGGTGCTCCTGGTGCCCCGACCTTCGTCGAGCCACTCTCGTGGCAGCGTCGAGGCCATGCCGAGAGGCTCATCGCAGAAGACTGCGACGCCGCCATGCTGCCCGAGCCGCGGAGTGCGCTCGAGGTTGCGGGCGTATTGGTCCGCGCGCATGCGACGTCGGAAAAGGTGCACGTCGCATCGTCAACGGTGCCGCTCGAGCCGACGTTCGTCGAGGGCATTCTCGTCCGCGACGAGGCGCCCCAGGTACGACGCTCGCTCGCGGGAAGCGTGTACGCGTCTGATCGACAAAGATCGCGGCTTGCAGATGACTCAGACGAGAGCGTGCGTGCCAGCGTGGCGCGGTATACCTGCGACGCATCCGTCCTCGAGCGGCTTGCACGGGACCCTTCTGCACAGGTGCGCGGAGAGTGCGTCCACAACCCGATCGCGGCGACCGGTGTGCTCCGGGCGTTGGTGGCACGTGTGCCCAATCATGAGTTGGCGTACATCGCGCAACATTCTGAGGCTTCGGCCGACTTGCTCGCGGATCTCGCAGGCAGCGGGTCGTCGCACACCCGTGAGGCGGTCGCCGCCAACGGTCGCACGCCTGTCTACTCGCTCGATGCCTTGGCCAAGGCCCCCGAGGTAGAAGTCCGGCGCGCGGTCGCTGGCAACTCTTCCGCATCTCCCGAGGCGCTCGCCACTATGGTTGCCGATCGGAGCGACGACGTGCGTCGGCTGGTCGCAGCCCACCGGAGCACGCCCGGCGCAGCGTTGGAGACCCTGAGTCTGGAGTCCGACTTCGAGATCTGCCTGCTCGTTGCGCTTCACCCCCGCTCGACTCCCGGGGCGCTCAAGCGACTGTCGCGGGACGGCAGGGCCGCGATCCGCCAAGCTGTCGCGCTTCACCCCTCGGCGCCTGAGGTGCTCTGGACTGACTTGGTCCGGGACGCGGACGCTGGCGTTCGCGAACTCGCCAGGCGACACATGCGCTCGTCCCCAACGGAGCGGCGGCGCGTCGCCGCCGACGAGTCGACTCCGGCGGACACTTTGGCCGCACTCGCCGCGGATAGCGCTGTCGCCGTGAGGGAGGCGCTGGCGAGCAATCGCAGGACACCCGTGGATGCACTGGTGACACTGTCGAAAGACGCGGACCAGGGCGTGCGTGGATTGCTGGGCGGGCGATCGGGCTTGCCACGTGCGGCGCTCGAGCATCTTGCTCACGATCCGGTGTGGCGCATTCGTCGCGCCGCGAGGAAGCGCCTGCGCTGAGAGCCGTGCTCATCCGATCTGTCGAAATCCTTGGTGAACAACTTGAGCTGCTGACGCGCTGAGGATGCGCGAAACCCCGGGCCCTGTCGTCCGGCAGGGACTCCCGGGGTTCACTTCCGGGATCCTCCGCAGATCTCCCGGCTAGGGCACCCAAATTACCGGGGTGCGGCCGCGCGCGGAACCCCTGCGCAGGCCTCAGCCGAGCCGCTCGGACAGCTCGAGCCACCGCTCCTCGAGCTGAGCGGTCTCGTCCTCGTACGCCTTGAGGGTCTTCATGAAGGCCGCGAGGCCGGTGAAGTCGGACTGGTCGTGCATGACCATCTCGTTGTGGGTGCCCTCGGTGAGCTCCTCGAGCTTGGCCATGCGCCGCTCGACGGCCTTGAGCTCCTTCTCCACCTCGCGGCGCTCGGCGCCGCTCAGGGTTGGGGCGGACGATGCGGGGGTCGCCGCCGCGGCGGGTAAGGCCGCCCGCACGGTGGCCGCGGCATCGTCCTGGCGGGGGCGCCCGACCCGGCCCGCGCATCGTCCCTGCCAAAGGTGCCGATGCCGGCGCCGCCGGCGCGGCGCTGCCGTGAGAGCTCGACGTACTCGTCGACGCCGCCGGGGAGGTGGCGCAGGCCGCCGTCGACCACGGCGAACTGGGTGTCGGTGATGCGTTCCATGAGGTAGCGGTCGTGGCTGACCACGATCAGGGTGCCGGGCCACGCGTCGAGCAGGTCCTCGAGGGCGGCGAGCATGTCCGTGTCCAGGTCGTTGGTGGGCTCGTCGAGGACCAGCACGTTGGGCTCGGACAGGAGGACCACCAGCAGCTGGAGGCGGCGGCGCTGGCCGCCGCTGAGCCGCCCGACCGGCGTCTTGAGCTGCGCGGACGTGAAGCCCATGCGCTCGAGGAGCTGCCCCGGGGTCATCTCCTGGCCGTCGCTCAGCGTGATCGAGGAGAACTGCTTGACCACGGCGGACACGCGTTCGTCGGCGTGCTCCTCGAGCTCGGCGAGCTGCTGGCTGAGCTGCGCGACGCGCACCGTGATGCCCGTCTTCACGCGGCCCGAGGTGGGCTTCTGCTCGCCCGTGACCAGACGCAGCAGCGTGGACTTGCCCGCGCCGTTCTCGCCCAGCAGGCCGATCCGGTCGCCGGGGCCGATGTTCCAGTCCAGGTCGCGGATGACCTCCTTGTCGCCGTAGGTGACGCCCACGCGGACCAGTTCGACCACGTCCTTGCCCAAGCGGGCGGCGGCCATGCGGTGCAGCTTGACGGAGTCGCGGATCGGCGGGACGTCCGCGATCAGCGCGTTGGCGGCGTCGATGCGGAACTTGGGCTTGGAGGTGCGGGCGGGGGCGCCGCGGCGCAACCATGCGAGCTCCTTGCGCATGAGGTTCTGGCGGCGCTGCTCGGTGACGTTGGCGATGCGGTCGCGCTCGACGCGTTGGAGCACGTACGCGGCGTATCCGCCCTCGTACATGTCGACCTCGCCGTCGTGGACCTCCCAGGTCTTGGTGGTGACCTCGTCGAGGAACCAGCGGTCGTGGGTGACCACCAGGAGGGCGCCACGGTTGCCCGACCAGCGGCGCTTGAGGTGCTCCGCGAGCCAGGTGACGCCCTCGACGTCGAGGTGGTTGGTGGGCTCGTCGAGGAACACCGCGTCGTGGTCGCCCACCAGAACGTGCGCGAGGGCGACGCGTCGCTGCTGGCCGCCTGACAGGTCGCCCACGATCGCGTCGGCGGGCAGGTCGGGGACCAGGCCGGACATGATGTCGCGCACCCGGGGGTCGGCCGCCCACTCGTGCTGGTCCATGTCGCCGACGATCGCCTGCGCGACCGTGAGCGCGGTGTCCACGTGGTCGGACTGATCGAGCACGCCGATCCGCGTGCCCCGCGCGATCGTGATGCGTCCGCCGTGGGGCTCGAGGCGGCCTGCGAGGGCCTTGAGCAGGCTCGACTTGCCCGCGCCGTTGGCGCCCACGACGCCGATCCGGTCGCCGTCGTCGAGACCGATGCTGACCGAGCCCAGCACCGGTCCGGTGCCGAAGTCGACGTGCAGCGCCTCGGCGCCTAGGAGATGAGCCACCCGACAAGGGTAGTCGCGCGGCGTGGCCTACCTGCGCCTTACCCCATCGCCTAGGCTCGCGCCATGAAATGCGTCGCGTTGCGCCATGTCGCGTTCGAGGACCTGGGGCTGTGGGAGGCGGAGATCGCCGCATACGGCTACGACGTCACGTACCTCGACGCCGGTGTCGACGACCTCTCGCCGCTCGCCACCGCCGACCTCGCGATCGTGCTCGGTGGGCCCGTCGGGGTGGGCGACCTCGACGACCATCCCGTGCTCGCCGAGGAGATGGCGCTGCTCGAGGGTCGGGTCGCGCGCGAGCTGTCCACTCTCGGCGTGTGCCTGGGCGCGCAGCTACTCGCGGCCGCACTCGGCGGGTCGGTCGCTCCCGGCCGGCCCGAGATCGGCTGGGGCGTCCTCGATCTGGCGCCCGAGGCATCGTCCACGCCCCTGCGCCACCTCGACGGCGCGCCGGTGCTCCACTGGCACGGCGACGCGATCACGCCGCCAGCCGGCGCGACCGTGCTTGCCTCGACGCTGGCGACGCCGTGCCAGGCGTTCGTCTACGGCAGCGCGCTCGGCCTGCAGTTCCACCCCGAGGTCGACGCCGAGCGCATCGAGCAGTGGCTCATCGGGCACAGCGGCGAACTGCGCGAGCGGCGGATCGCGCCGGGGAGTTGCGCGCGCAGGCGCGTGCCCATGGGGACGATGCCGCTGTCGCCGGGGTGCTCATGATCCGCGAGTACCTGCGTGGACGGGAAGGGGCCGGATCGTGAACCTCCGACAAGCGGCGCTGGGCGCCGCCGCTCTTGACGCCGGCGCGATCGTGGCGTTCTCCGCGATCGGCCGTGCGAGTCACGACGAGGGCGTCCTGGGTGAGTCGGGTCTGGGGCTCGCGACCACGGCCTCGCCGTTCCTCACGGGTGCCGCGCTCGGCTGGTTGCTCGCCCGCGCATGGCGCAGGCCGTGCGACGGGAAGCGCACCGGAGTGATCGTGTGGGCCTCGACGCTCGTGGGCGGGATGGTGCTGCGCGCCGTCTACGGCCAAGGAGTTCAGGTGTCGTTCGTGCTGGTCGCGGGCGCGGTGCTCGCCGTGTTCCTCATCGGGTGGCGCGTGGTGTCCGGATGGATCGCCACGCGCAGGGGTCTCAAGCCCTAGGGGCTTGTCGCGGCTCCCGCCGCGTCCCGCCACCTCCTCGTGGGCGGGGTTCGCCGGGTGCACGATGGCAGCATGGACACCTCCCACGTCATCATCACCGACGGCAGCGATCTCCCCTCGCGCGAGGAGTCGCGCGGCGTCTTCGCGTACACGAAGCGGCTGGTGCTCGAGCGCCGTGGGCATTAGGCGACCGTGGCGTTCATGGAGATTCCGCCGGGCAGGTCGGCGTATCCCTATCACTGGCACGAGTCGATCACCGAGGTCTACGTGATCCTGTCCGGACGCGGACGGCTGCGGACTCCCGACGGGGAGCGTGAGGTGGGACCGGGGCACGTCGTGGTGCTGCCGCCTGGTCCCGCCGGCGCGCACCGGCTCACTAACGACGGCACCGAGGTGCTGCGTTACGTCGACGTCGACACCACGAGCGATCCCGATGTGGCCCACTACCCCGACTCGGGCAAGACTGGGCTGATCGTCGGTGGGGTACCCGTGGCCTTCCACCGCGACGCGGAGGCGGTCGACTACTACGACGGCGAGTCCGGCGCATGACGGGCCCACACGCGCGGAAAGGGGGCCGACCCTCCGGCTGAACCGGAGCATCGGCCCCCTTCCGTGAGGCGCGAAGGCGACTACTCGTTGTCGCCGTCGGTCGCGAGCGCGCCCGAGAGCTTGGCCTGCACGTCGGCGCCCGCGCCAGACCAGACCCACTCGGCGACCTCGGGAAGGTCGGCGCCGGTCTCGTAGGCGTAGCGCTGCGCCTCGAAGCGCTTGTCCTGGAGCTTCTGGCGCAGGGAGGCCGCACGGGTGCCGAGCCCGGGAACGCGGTCGATCACGTCCATGACCAGGTGGAAGCGGTCGATGTCGTTGACCATCGCCATGTCGAAGGGCGACGTGGTGGTGCCCTCCTCCTTGAAGCCGCGCACGTGCAGGTTGGGGTGGCCGTTGCGGCGGTAGGTCAGGCGGTGGATGAGCCACGGGTAGCCGTGGTAGTTGAAGACGATCGGCTTGTCCGTGGTGAACAGCTGGTCGAACTCGCGGTCCGACATTCCGTGCGGGTGCTCCTTCTCCGGCTGGAGGCGCATGAGGTCGACCACGTTGACCATGCGCACCTTGAGATCGGGCAGCTCCGTACGGATGATGTCGATCGCCGCGAGGATCTCCATCGTGGGCACGTCGCCCGCCGCGGCCATCACGACGTCGGGCTCCTCGCCCAGCGGCACGTTGGACGCGAAGTCCCAGATGCCGGCGCCGCGAGCGAAGTGGTTCTCCGCCTCCTCGATCGTGAGCCACTGCGCCTGCGGCTGCTTGCCCGCGACCACCACGTTGACGTGGTCGCGCGAACGCAGGCAGTGGTCGTAGGTCGCGAGCAGCGTGTTGGCGTCGGCGGGCAGGTAGACGCGGACGACCTCGGCCTTCTTGTTCACGACGTGGTCGATGAAGCCCGGGTCCTGGTGCGAGAAGCCGTTGTGGTCCTGGCGCCACACGTGGCTCGACAGCAGGTAGTTGAGCGACGGAATGGGGCGGCGCCACGGGAGCTCGTGAGCGACCTTGAGCCACTTGGCGTGCTGGTTGAACATCGAGTCGACGATGTGAATGAACGCCTCGTAGCTGGTGAAGAGGCCGTGGCGGCCCGTGAGGTTGTAGGCCTCAAGCCAGCCCTGGCACTGGTGCTCCGACAACATCTCGACCACGCGGCCCTTGTGGGCCATGGGGCCGTCGTCGGGGTCGATGTCCGCGTTCCACACCTTGTCCGTGACCTCGAGGACGGCCTGGATGCGGTTCGACGCGAGCTCGTCGGGCGCGAAGATGCGGAAGTTATCGGGGTTGTTGCGCATGATCTCGCGCAGGAAGTTGCCCAGCGTGCGGGTCGCCTCGCCAATCGCCGCGCCGGGCGCGGGGACGTCCACCGCGAAGTCGCGGTAGTCGGGCATGACCAGGTCCTTCATGAGGATCCCGCCGTTGGCCTCGGGTCGCGCCGACATCCGCAGCTCGCCCGTGGGCACCACGCCCAGGACCTCGGGGCGGACCACGCCGTTCTCGTCGAAGAGGTCATCCGGACCGTAGGACTGGAGCCACGCCTCGAGAGTGTGGAGGTGGTCGTCGGTGTCGCGCGCGTTGGACAGCGGCACCTGGTGTGCGCGCCACGATCCCTCGGTGCGCTTGCCGTCGATCTCGGGCGGGCAGGTCCAGCCCTTCGGGGTGCGCAGCACGATCATGGGCCACATCGGGCGGTCCATGTCGGGGTTGACCTTGGCCTCGGCCTTGATCGCCGCGATCTCGTCCATCACGTCATCGAGCACGGCGGCAAAGCGCGCGTGGAACGATGCCGGGGTCTCGTCGTCGAAACCGGCCGTGAAGACGTGGGGCTTGTGGCCGTAGCCGACCATGAGCGCCTCGAGCTCCTCCTCGGAGATGCGGCTCAGGACCGTCGGGTTGGCGATCTTGTAGCCGTTGAGGTGCAGGATCGGGAGCACCACGCCGTCCGTGGCGGGGTTGATGAACTTGTTCGAGTGCCAGCTGGTGGCCAGCGGGCCGGTCTCGGCCTCGCCATCACCCACCACGGCCGCGACCAGCAGGTCCGGGTTGTCGAAGGCCGCGCCATACGCGTGGCTCAGCGCATAGCCGAGCTCGCCGCCCTCGTGGATCGAGCCGGGCGTCTCGGGTGCGACGTGCGACGGGATGCCGCCGGGGAATGAGAACTGCTTGAAGAGGCGCTGGAGACCGCGCTCGTCCTCGGAGATCTCGGGGTAGGTCTCGTTGTACGTGCCCTCGAGGTAGCTCGCGGCGACCAGTCCGGGGCCGCCGTGGCCGGGTCCGATGATGTACATCGTCGGCTGCTGACGCGACGTGATCATGCGGTTGAGGTGCGTGTAGATGAAGTTGAGGCCCGGGGTGGTGCCCCAGTGGCCGACGAGGCGCTTCTTGACGTGGTCGCGGTGCAGCGGCTCGCGCAGGAGCGGGTTGTCCAGCAGGTAGATCTGGCCAACGGACATGTAGTTGGCCGTCCGCCACCACAGGTCGATTGCCTCGACCTCGGCGTCGGAAACGGAATCCGCGGCGCGGGGGGACCAGGGCGTCGGTGCCATCATTTCCTCCATCTTGGGGTGCACCCTCAGGATGGCATGATTAACGTTCACATGGTTGGGCGAAGGTCCCATTCCTGAGGCCAATTCTGAGTGAACGGTCAGTCGTTTCTTGGCCCGTGCATCGTCCCTTGCACCGCGCCCCCGCGCGGCGCTGCGCCCCGTGAGGTGCTCAGTGCCCGAAATCGGCCGGATCGGGCACTGAGCACCTCGCAGGACGCAGCCCGATGCGTGCAGGGACGGCCGGGCGCAGGTCAGCGCACGCGAGAGCCGCGGCTCCGCCACACAGATCAGCGCGGGATCGTGGCGTCAGGGCGTGCGCGAGCCCGACACGCCGCCGACACGCCGATGCCCGTGTGGCGGAGCCGCGAATCCGTGTGGCGGAGCCGACAGGAGCCGGTGCGTAGCGCGCACCACCGCACCGAGGGCCGGCCTCCCACGTGGGAGACCGGCCCTCGGGACGATGCTGTGGCTGGCTAGGAGACCGCCGCGATCGACTGGACCGCGATCTCGCGCTCCTCGTTGGTCGGGATGACCCACACCTGCACGCGCGAGGACTCCGTCGAGATCAGCGTGGCCGCCTTCTTGCGGCCCGCGTTGAGCTCGGGGTCGACCTCGATGCCGAACTCCTCGAGACCGGCGAGGGACTGCAGGCGCACGATGTCGTCGTTCTCGCCCACGCCCGCCGTGAACACGATCGCGTCGAGACCGCCCAGCTGAGCCATGTACTGGCCCACGTAACCCTTGATGCGGCGGCAGTAGATGTCGAGGGCGACGCGTGCCTCGTGGCTGCCCTCCTCGATCGCCTTGTGGACGTCGCGCATGTCCGAGTAGCCCGTGAGTCCGAGCAGGCCCGAGCGCTTGTTGAAGAGGTTGTCGATCTCGTCGATGTCGAGGCCGGCGGCGCGGTGGAGGTGGAACACCACGGCCGGGTCGATGGCCCCCGTGCGCGAGCCCATCACGAGCCCGTCGAGCGGCGTGAGGCCCATCGAGGTATCGATCGCGACGCCGCCCTTGATGGCGTCAGCGGACGCGCCGTTGCCCAGGTGCAGCGTGATGATGCGCAGCTCCTTGGGGTCGCGGCCCATGAGCTCGGCGCACTCACGCGACACGTAGCCGTGCGAGGTGCCGTGGAAGCCGTAGCGGCGGATGCCGTGCTCGCGCGCGAGGTGCGGGTCGATCGCGTACGAGTACGCCGCCTCGGGCAGGGTCGCGTGGAAGGCGGTGTCGAACACGGCCACGTGCGGGATGTGCGGGAACGCGGCACGGGCGGCGGAGATGCCGGCGACGTGGCCGGGGTTGTGCAGCGGGGCGAGCACCGCGAGCTTGGCGATCGCGTCCTCGACGGAGTCGTCGATGACGGTGGGGGCGCTGAACTCCGCGCCGCCCTGCACCACGCGGTGGCCCACCACGGTGAGCGCGTCGAGGTCCACGCCCGAGTCGGGCGCCGACAGCGACTCGATGATGGCGCGCACGCCCTCGTTGTGGTCCGTCACGCGCTCGACCAGGCCGGACGCGAGCGGCGCCTCCTGGGTGGTGTCGACCACCTGGTACTTGATCGAGCTGGAGCCGCAGTTGAGGACGAGTGCGATGCCGTTGTAGTTGACGCTCACGCGTTGCCTTCCGAAGTGTCGAGATTCTGAGCCTGGATCGCGGTGATCGCGACCGTGTTGACGATGTCCTGGACCAGCGCGCCGCGCGAGAGGTCGTTGACGGGCTTGCGCAGACCCTGCAGCACCGGGCCGACGGCGACCGCGCCGGCGGACCGCTGCACGGCCTTGTACGTGTTGTTGCCCGTGTTGAGGTCGGGGAAGACCAGCACGGTCGCGCGCCCGGCGACGGGGAGTCCGGCGCCTTCGACTTCGCGACCGAGGGCTCGACCGCGGCGTCGTACTGCATCGGTCCGTCGACCAGCAGGTCGGGGCGACGCTCGCGCACCAGTCGGGTCGCCTCGCGCACCTTGTCGACGTCGGAGCCCGTTCCGGACTCGCCCGTCGAGTACGACAGCATCGCGACGCGCGGCTCGACGCCAAACTGCAGCGCCGTCTCCGCAGAGGAGATCGCGATGTCCGCGAGCTGCTCGGCGGTCGGGTCGGGGTTCACGGCACAGTCGCCGTAGACCAGCACCTGGTCCGCGAGGCACATGAAGAAGACAGAGGACACGATCGAGACGCCCGGAACGGTCTTGATGATCTGGAACGACGGCATGATCGTGTGCGCCGTCGTGTGGGCGGCGCCCGACACCATGCCGTCCGCGAGCCCCTCCTGGACCATCATCGTGCCGAAGTAACTGACGTCCTGGACCCGGTCGCGCGCCGCCTCCAGGGTCGCGCCCTTGTGCTTGCGCATCTCGTAGTACGAGGCCGCGAAGCGCTCGACGTATTCGGGATCCGTGGGGTCGATGATGCGTGCGGCGTCGAGCTCGAGGCCCAGTTCCGCGGCACGCGAGCGGATCGACTGCTCGTTGCCCAGGATGGTGAGGTCCACGACGTCGCGGGTGAGGAGGGACGATGCCGCGCGCAGGATGCGGTCGTCGCCGCCCTCGGGGAGGACGATGTGCTGCTTGCGGCTGCGGGCACGGTCGAGCAGTCCGTACTCGAACATCAGCGGAGTAATGACCTCGGTGCGAGCGACGTCGAGCACGCCGCGCAGCTTGTCGGCGTCGACGCGCTGCTCGAACATCGCGAGCGCGGTGTCGACCTTGAGCTGGCTTTCGCGTGACAGCCGGCCGCGGGTGGTCGAGCAGCGGCGGGCCGTCTCGAACGTGTCGAGAGTGGTGCGGATGACGGGCAGCGGCGAGCCGAGTCCCTCGACCAGTCGACGGACGGCCGTGCGGGGCTCGAGGCCGCCGGTGAGGATCACGCCCGTGAGCGCGGGGAAGCCCTCGGCGCCGTGCGCAGCGAGCAGCGCGAGCAGCGTGTCGGCGCGGTCGCCCGGCACGATCACCACGGAGCCGTCCTCGAGGCGGTCGAGGAGGTTGGCCGCGGTCATGGCGCCCACGATGATGCCGCGCGACTCGCGCGACAGCAGCGCCGGATCGCCCGTGACCAGCGTGCCCTCGACGGCGTCGAGCAGCTGCTTCATGGACGGTGCCACCAGGACGGGGTCCTCGGGGATCACGCCCAGGCACAGGTCGGCGGGAAGCAGTCCCGTGATCGCGTCGACGTCCGCGGCGCTGGACCGGTTGACGAACATCCCGACCACGCTCGCGTGCGAGCCGGCGAGCTCGGCGCGAGCCTGCTCGACCACCTGGGAGACCTCGGCGGGCGTGCGCTCGTGTCCGTGCACCACGAGCACGACGGGCGCGCCCAGGTTCGCGGCGATGCGTCCGTTGAACTCGAGCTCGGCCGCGGCCGACACGTCGGTGTAGTCGGTGCCGACGATCACGACGAAGTCACACAGGCGCTCGACTTCGTGATAGCGCGACACGATGGTCTCGAGCGCGCGCTCGGGGTCCGCGTGGACGTCGTCGTAGGTCACGCCGATCGCCTGCTCGTACGACAGGTCGATGCTGTCGTGACCCAGCAGGAGCTGGAGGACATAGTCCGAACCGTCGGCGACGCGCGCGACGGGGCGGAAGATCCCCACCCTGCCCACCTGCTTGGCGACGAGGTTGGTGATGCCCAGTGCGATGGTCGACTTGCCCGTGTCCCCCTCGGCGGAGGCGATGTAGATGCTTCGTGCCACGGCCCCATCGTTTCATGAACTGAGGGGTGCCACCTGGCCTAAGGTCCTGATGCCCTCCGGGGTATCGGGTCGAACTGTCGCCAATCCGCCCTTCTATGCGGGACACCGGTTACGTAGACTGCGCGAGAGGGCGTCTGCCGTCGGGGGTGAGATCTCCGGCGGGGGACGATGCGCGGCCCGGGTCCCCGGAGGCGCGTAGCTGAGGGGCCTGCCGTGCGCGCGTCACGCGGGTCAAGACTGGGGGCTCGATGGCGATGCGTGCGATCACCGCGGCGTTGGCGCGCCTTCCCGCGTTCCTGTCCGCGATCTTCGAGCGTCCCGCGGGTGGGCTCGAGGCGGAGGAGGGCCGCGCCGCCGGCACCGTGCAGACCTTCGCGGTGATCTCCGTGGGCACCACGTTCGTGTTCACTGTCGCCTACCTCATGCGCCCCGACCAGACCACGGGTCCGCTGGTGCTGCTCAGCACCGGAACACTGATCGCCTTCATTGCGAACCTGATCGTTGTGCGCAGCGGGCGCCAACTCGTCGGCGCGATCATGTACCTCACGATCGCGACGGTCGGGATGCTCTACATGGCGCAGCTCTTCGGCTGGCGCACCGGCCAGCACCTCTACCTCATCACGTCCGCACAGCTCGTGTTCCTGATGTTCACGGACCGCCAGCGCGGCTGGCGCTGGGTATTCGTGGTCGGCTCGGCCGCGGCCTTCATCTACACGCAGCTGGGCGCGCCTCCGGTCGGCCCGTACTCGCGGGCCGGCGACGCCACGATCTCCACGATCTTCGCGGTCAACGCGATCGGCACGGCGACCCTGATGTTCATCCTGTCGGTGGTGGCGCACTATCGCGCCGGCGCGGCGCAGGCGCGCGCCGCGGAGCTCGCGGCACAGGCCGAGTACCTGGCGAACACCGATCCGCTCACCGGACTCGCGAACCGCCGCCCGATTTCCGCGCGGCTCGAGGCGCTCGCCTCTCTCGACGGCGCGCGCTACTGCGTCGCGATCGCGGACATCGACCGCTTCAAGGCACTCAACGACGCGCACGGTCACGCCTGCGGAGACCGGGTCCTCGCCGCGCTCGGCGCGCGGCTGCGTGGACAGCTGCGCACCACGGACGCACTGGGCCGGTGGGGCGGCGAGGAGTTCATCGTGGTGCTCGCGGATACCGGGATCGACGAGGCAGGCGGCATCATGGAGCGCATGAGAAGTCTTGTGGCCGGCACCCCGGTGGAGTGCGGCGAGCACGTCCACGCCGTGACGATGTCCGTGGGAGTGGCCGACGGCGTCGCGGACTCGATGAGCCACCGCGTGGTCAAGCGCGCGGACGACGCTCTCTACGACGCGAAGCTCGCGGGCCGCGACCGCGTGAAGGTGCGCGCGCTCGGCGAGCCTGACTCCGTCCACCCGGCCGCGCGGCGCGGACGGTGACCCCGCCGCTTCGCGGCCGCATCCTGTGGGGCCGCGTGGTCGCGGGCGTGTTGGTCGCGGTCGTCGCGGTCGTGGCCTGTGGCGCGCTGGGGTGGTGGCAGTGGTCGCGCGCCCAGACCACCGGCCGCGTGGTCGAACCCGAGCCCGCGGTGGCCATCGCGGACGTCTTGCGCCCCGCTGAGTCGGCCGGCGCCGCGCTCGGGCGCCAGGTCACGGTGACGGGGGAGTGGGCCGACGAAGACGCGGCGGTCGTGACCGGCCGCGAGGTCGACGGTGTCGCGGCGCAGATGCTCGTGCGCGCGCTCACGGTTCCGGCCGATGCCACGGGCACGGGCGAGGCGGCGACGCTCGCCGTGGTCGTGGGGTGGCAGCCCGAGGGCGAGGTGACGGGCGTCGACCTCGACGACCCCGCCATGGAAGGCCCCGTGACCCTCGAGGGCTATCTCCGGACGCCCGAGGCGTCCATGGCATCGTCCCCCTCTCAGGCCCCCGCCGAGGGGACCTTTTGGGCCTCCGCGCTCGCGACCTCCGAGCTGGCCCAGGTGTGGCCCGCCCCCTCTACGGCGCGCTGCTCGTGTCCTATGAGGGCACCGAGTCCTGGGCCGCGCTCGAGCCGCTGCCGGCGACCACGGAGTTCAACTTCCGGTCCGCCGCGTACGCGATCGAATGGTGGCTGTTCGGGGCCTTCGCGCTGTTCATCACGGTCCGTTGGATGCGGGACAATGGTCGCGTTCCCCCAACCCGAGAGGACGGCGCGTGAGCGACGCTTCCAGCAAGATCCCCGGGGCGCTGTCCCGCTACCGCGTGATGGCGCTCGTCACGGGCACGCTGCTGCTCATCGTGACCGTCGGAATGCTCCGGTACTTGCCCGGTCTCGAGGACGTGAAGGAGACGCTCGACCCGATCCTCGGGCCCGTCGCGATCCTGCACGGATGGGTGTTCATCGTCTACCTCGCCACCGTCACGCAGCTGTGGATGCTGATGGAGTGGAACCTGGGCCGCCTGGTCTACATGGCCGCCGGCGGCATCGTCCCCCTGCTGTCGTTCTTTGCCGAGCGCCGCGTGCACGCGGAGGTCTCGGCCCAACTGGAGGAGGCCAAGTGACCGAGACCCAGCACCGTCCCGTCCTGGTCGTCGACTGCGGCGCGCAGTACGCGCAGTTGATCGCGCGCCGCGTGCGCGAGGCGAGCGTGTACTCCGAGGTGGTCCCGCACTCGATGAGCGCGGCCGACATGCTCGCCAAGAACCCCGCCGCGGTGATCCTGTCCGGCGGCCCCTCCTCGGTATACGAGGACGGCGCCCCTCAGATCGACCCCGCGCTGTTCGAGGCCGGCGTGCCCGTCATGGGCATCTGCTACGGCTTCCAGGCGATGGCCCAGGCGCTCGGCGGCACGGTCGCGAAGACCGGCCTGCGCGAGTACGGCCGCACCCAGGCCTCCGTCGCGGTGGCCGGCACCGCGCTCGCGGGCAGCCCCGCCGTCCAGGAGGTCTGGATGAGCCACGGCGACTCCGTGCAGGAGGCGCCTCCCGGCTTCGACGTGCTCGCCACCACCGAGGGCGCGCCTGTCGCGGCGTTCGAGAACCTCGACAAGCGCATGTGCGGAGTGCAGTGGCACCCCGAGGTCAAGCACTCCCCGCTGGGTCAGCACGCGATCGAGAACTTCCTCTACAACGTCGCCGGGCTCCAGCCCGACTGGACGCCGTCGAACGTGATCGACGAGCAGGTCGCGCTCATCCGCGCGCAGGTGGGTTCCAAGCGCGTGATCTGCGCGCTGTCGGGCGGCGTGGACTCGGCCGTGGCCGCCGCGCTGGTGCAGAAGGCCGTGGGCGACCAGCTCACGTGCATCCATGTGGACCACGGGCTCATGCGCGCGGGCGAGGTCGAGCAGATCGAGAAGGACTTTGTCGCCTCGACCGGCGTGCGCCTCATCATCCGCGACGAGAAGGAGCGGTTCCTGACCGCGCTCGCCGGCGTGAGCGACCCGGAGACCAAGCGCAAGATCATCGGCCGCGAGTTCATTCGCGTGTTCGAGGACGCCGCGCGCCAGGTGGTCGAGGAGGCCGGCTCCCACGGGGAGCAGGTGGAGTTCCTGGTCCAGGGCACGCTGTACCCCGACGTGGTCGAGTCCGGCGGCGGCGAGGGCGCGGCCAACATCAAGAGCCACCACAACGTGGGCGGCCTCCCCGACGACCTGCAGTTCTCGCTGGTCGAGCCGCTGCGCGCGCTGTTCAAGGACGAGGTCCGCGCCGTGGGCCGCGAACTGGGCATCCCCGAGGAGATCGTGGGACGCCAGCCGTTCCCCGGACCAGGGCTGGGCATCCGGATCATCGGCGAGGTCACGTGGGAGCGGCTCGAGATCCTGCGCCGCGCCGACGCGATCGCGCGCGAGGAGCTCACCCGCGCGGGTCTCGATCAGGAGATCTGGCAGTGCCCCGTGGTGCTGCTCGCTGACGTGCGCTCCGTGGGTGTTCAGGGCGACGGCCGCACGTACGGCCACCCGATCGTGCTGCGCCCCGTGTCCTCCGAGGACGCGATGACCGCCGACTGGTCGCGCGTGCCCTACGAGGTGCTCGCGCACATCTCCAACCGCATCACCAACGAGGTGGCCGAGGTCAACCGCGTGGTGCTCGACGTCACGAGCAAGCCGCCGGGCACTATCGAGTGGGAGTAGACGGCGGACTCGGGGTTTCATCCGTGGACCGTGACCCGGTTCGCGGGCCTATCCGGGACTGACCCGCGTTCCAGGTCGAAGTGACCCGGAACGCGGGCGGATCAGGATTCCTTGCGGCTTTCGGGCTCGGTCGGCGTCTCGGCGTCGCCCTGGTCCCACGTGCGGGCGGGCTCGCTCCACCGATGCGTCGACGCGGGGCTTGCCGCCGAGGGTGCCGTCCGCGGTGACGCCGCGGTGCGAGGGGACGATGCCGCGGAGGCGGCGAGGTTGGGTGCGGTGCCCACGGCATCGGCCTTCCGCTGGGCCGCGAGAGCGGCCCTCTCCTGCCGCGACTGGCGCGTGCCCGCCGCGATCGCGGAGAACAGCAGCCAGCCGCCCAGGGCCGTGAGCGACACGATCGCGACCAGCTCGAGGTCGATGTCGTAGCCGGACAGGGCCGCGATGAGGAAGCCTCCCGCGGCAGCGACGATCGCCCCCCAGATGGCCCCGGTGACGCGCTCTGCCGCGCCGCGGCGGGGTCGGATATCGGTGCTCATGGCTGGACCTCCTCGATCACGATCGTGTAGTACTCGTCGGCCGCGGTGGAGGCCAGGGTGATGCTGGGGGAGTCGGGGTTGGCCACCGAGAACGAGTCGCTCCCGAGCTCGCACCACACCCCACGGCTGGGCCAGTAGATCTCGCCCATCGCGCCGTCGACATCCACCGTGACTCCCGTGCCTGCCGCGACACGGAGCACGGTGTGCTGCGCGTCGAGTGTGACCCGGGTGTCCGAGGTCGCGTCAGTGAGCGACAGCAGGGCACGCGTGGTGCCCTCGGTGCTCGGCGCCTCGTCGGCAGCGTCGCACCATGCGGGCAGGGTGACCTGCGCGTAGTCGTCGGCGAAGACCGCGAGGGCGTCGAGGGTGGGCCCGGGAGCGGGCTCCGCGGAAGACACTTCGGGAACGGGCTCGCCGATCACGATGTCGCCGTCGCCGATGTCGATCCCGGTGACCTCCTCGCCGTCGCGCTCGATGCGGATCTCGGGGAAGTAGCGGTCGGCCCAGCCGTCGCGAATCTCCTCGGCCTCGATGATCATCACGGCCGTGGGGATGAGCAGCATCGCCGAGAGGAAGCCCAGAAAGCCCAGCTTGCGACCCGCGAGGGACACGAGCGCCAGGATGACGCCCAGTCCCGTCACGAACAGAGCGAACCACGCGACCAGGGGATGCACCACGAGCCAGTCGCGCCACGTCGCCCACGCGGTGCCCGCGGCGGAGATGACCAGCCACGCGAGCGTGAGGAGTCCGAAGGGCGCGCCGGGGCCGGGAACTCGCGGGGTGCGCGGGGGGACGGGGGAGCGGGCGGCGCCGCGTAGTACGCGGGGGGCGGAGTGGGCGCCGCACCCGGCGGCGGCGGGGTGGTCGACCATGCGGCGGCGCCAGCCGCGGCCTCGGCACGCGCGACGGCCTCGTTGGCCTGCCGTCCCGCGGCCTCCCATTGGGCGGCGCGCTGGCGCTGACGCTCGGCCGCCCATGCGGGCGGAGCGGCGTAGACGGGCGGCGCACCGTCGGGGCCGGTGGGACCGTGAGGACCCGCGGCGTACTGCCCGCCGGCGTCGGCACGGCCGCGACGCGCGAGCACCACGATGAGCACGATCACGCCGGCAATGATCGCGAGCGGGATGAGGACCGCGAGGGCGACGCCCACCACCCGGACGATGCCGTCGGAGGCAAAGCCGGAGTCCCACGGCCATCCGGTCATGTCCCACGGCCAGCCGTTCCAGGGACTGCGGTTGTCGCCCAGGTTGACGAGGCCCAGCAGGGCGACGATGCCGATTCCGATGAGCGCACCCACGTTGGGAACGCCGCGTCCGAAGTCCTGAATGATGATGCGGCCCTGGCGATCCGGCAGCAGCGCCCAGGCAGCCGCGTAGGCGAGCAACACGAGCCCGTTGAGCAGGATCGCGAGACCCACGACTCCCGCGCGGGTCCAGCCGATCGACCAGCCCAGCTTCTCGGCGAGCCCGCTCGCGACGCCGCTGAAGACGCGCGAGTCGCTGCGGGTGATGTTCCAGCCGCGGATGGTGGTGAAGAACCCGGCCTCGGTGGGCGGGGTCTGTGGGTCAGTCATGTCAGTCCTCCGATTCTTCTTCGAGTCTGGCCCCGCGTTCCCGGCGCGCGCTATGAGGGAAGCCCCTGATTCGGCCCCTGATCCTGGACGCGCCCGCCCGTCCCCGGCATCGTCCGCATGGCCGAGGGCGCCCCGACGCCCCCTGTGCGAACCTGGTCCCATGACCGCCGCGGCACCGCGCCTCGCGCGGCCGCTGGAGCGCCGCTCCCCGGCCGCGCAATGGTGGCGCGCCACGTTGGGGGCCGTGCTGCTCGCGTTCGCGGCGACGATGCTGGTGCACCGCTACGAGTGGGCGCGGCTGTCCTGGTGGTTGCTTCCGCTGCTGATGTTCGTCGTCGCGGTGGTGCTGGTGTGGAGCCCGCTTGAGAACGCCGCTCAGCTCGACGCGCGCAGGCCGGACAAGGGCCTGTTCTCGCGAGACGCGTGGCTCAGGGCCGCGGCGGGGCTTGCCCTCGCGCTCGGTGCGCTCGCGTGGTTTGGCGCGGGGACCGCGGAGTGGAACCCGCTCGTGCGCTTCCTCGTGGTGCCCGTGGTCGCGATCCTCGGCGTGGCGCTGGTGCTCGCGCCGTGGTGGCTCAGGCTGATCCGGCAGGTGCGCGTCGAGCGCGAGCGCCGGGTGCGCGAGTTCGAGCGCGCGGAGATCGCCGCCCACCTGCACGACTCGGTGCTGCAGACGCTCACGCTGATTCGCGCCAAGGCGGACGATCCGGAGGCCGTCGCGCGGCTCGCGCGTGCTCAGGAGCGCGACCTGCGCTCGTATCTCTACCAGGAGCGTCGGTCGACCTCGGAGTCGGTGGCGACGGCCCTCGCCGCGGTGGTCGCCGAGGTCGAGGACGCTCACGGCATCCAGGTCGAGCTCGTGACGGTGGGAGACGCGCCCACGTCGGTGCCGTTGGCCGCCGCGGTCCAGGCGGTGCGCGAGGCCGTGGTCAACGCCGCGCGCCACGCCCACGCGCCGTACTCGGTCTACGCCGAGGTCACGGCCACGTCGCTCGAGGTGTTCGTCCGCGACGGCGGTCCCGGCTTCGATCCCGCGGCGGTGCCCGCCGGTCGGCTGGGAATCTGCGAGTCGATCGTGGGGCGCGTCACGCGCCGCGGGGGAACGGCAGAGATCAGTTCGCGACCGGGTGGCCGCACGGAGGTCGCCATCACCAGCCCCAAGGAGGATCCGCGATGAGTGTCACCGTGGTGATTGTCGACGACCACGACGTGATCAGGGTCGGGGTGCGCGAAAGCCTCGACGCCGGGATCGACGTGGTGGGCGAGGCGCGCGACGTCGAGTCCGCGATCGCGGAGGTGCGCGCGAAGGCGCCGCAGGTGGTGATCCTCGACGTGCATCTGCCAGGCGGCACCGGGGGAGGCGCGCTCGACGTGCTCGCGGAGATCCTCCACCGGCCAGGGGCGCCTCGCGTGCTCGCGCTGTCCGTGTCCGATGCGGCGGACGACGTGGTCGCGACGGTGCGCGCGGGGGCACGCGGCTATGTCACCAAGTCGATCTCGGGGCCGGACCTGTCGGATGCGGTGCGCCGGGTCGCGGGAGGGGACGCGGTGTTCTCGCCGCGGCTCGCGGGATTCGTGCTCGACGCCTTCGGTGCGGCGGGCGGCGAGGTCGCGGCGGCCGACGAGGACCTCGACAAGCTCACCGAGCGCGAGCAGGAGGTCATGCGCCTCATCGCGCGCGGCTACACGTACCGCGAGGTCGCGGAGAAGCTGTTCATCTCGATCAAGACGGTCGAGACCCACGTGGGCAAGGTGCTGCACAAGCTGCAGCTGTCCAACCGTCATGAGCTTGCGCACTGGGCGGCGCAGCGACGCATCGTCTAGCAACGGGCCGCGTTACCCGAAAAGCGCGACAGCGCGCGCGATCACGAGCGCGAGCAGGACGAATCCCGAGAAGGCCTGCAACCCCATGAGCGCCTTGGCGCGCCCCGACAGGGGAATCGAGTCGGAGGCGGAGAACGCCATCGAGTTCGACAGCGACGAGTAGAGATAGTCGCCGAACCGCGGCCTCCAACCGGACTCGCGCGACGATGCCGCGGCGACCTCCTCGATCGCGTCGTGGTCCTCGTCCTGGGCGAAGCGCAGGTCGGCGGGCGGGAGATCCGCGCGCAGGGGAGTGAACCGCGTGACGGGGCCGCCTCGATCCAGCTCCCAGAGCACGAGTGCGAACGCGATGACGTTGGTGAGCCACACCTGTGCGGCGGCGAGCAGCAGGCCGGGCCCCGAGTCGGCGGGCGGGTCGACCAGCGTCGCGAGCAGCGTGACGAGCGCGACCTGGTTGGCGGCCGCGAGCAGTAGCGCCTGGCTCACGCTGAGCCGGCGCGTCCACGTGGTCTGGCGTCGCATGCGCACGGGGTTGACGGCGATGAGCGGCACCAGCAGCACCAGCCCCACCGCGGCGACGCCGTAACGCATGCCCGGCAGAAACGTCGACGGCAGCGCGAGATACAGCCCGAGCGCGATCAGCAGCGCGACCACCGCGGGCCAACGATGCTCTCCGTGTCCGGGTGGGTGTTCGATGGCCATGGCTCGATTGTGCTCTTACCTGATACCCTCGGTGGTACTTGCAGGACCACCCCCGGTCCTCCTGCGTCGCAGATTGCTTCCACTTCTCGCCAGCGCCTGGCCTACAGGCCGCGCGGCTCGTAGAAATTCTCTCCGGCGAACGAGCGCGGATTCCTCCGCCTTCGCCACCACCGCCGGTGACCTGACCGCTTGAGGTCTGCGCGCATCGGCCCATGCCACGAAGGGCACTCACGTGACTTCCACGACTTTCGCCGAACTCGGCGTTCCCACACACCTCACCGACGTCCTCGAGCGCGAGGGCAAGACCCACGCGTTCCCGATCCAGGTCGACACGCTCCCCGACACGCTCGCGGGACGCGACGTGCTGGGGCGCGGCCGCACCGGCTCCGGCAAGACGCTCGCGTTCTCCCTGCCGATGGTCGCGCGACTAGGCCAGGCGGGCGGCCGTGCGCGCCCGGGCAAGCCCCGCGCGCTCGTGCTCGCCCCCACCCGCGAGCTTGCGACGCAGATCGACGCCGTCATCGCGCCGCTCGCCGCCGCATACGGCCTCACCACCACCACGATCTTCGGCGGCGTGAGCCAGCACCGCCAGGAGCAGGCGCTCGGACGCGGCGTCGACATCGTCGTGGCCTGCCCCGGCCGTCTCGAGGACCTCATGCGTCAGCGTCACGTGTCGCTCGACGCGGTCGAGATCACCGTGCTCGACGAGGCCGACCACATGGCCGACCTCGGCTTCCTGCCCGGCGTCACGCGCATCATGACCGCGACTCCCGCCAAGGGCCAGCGACTCCTGTTCTCCGCGACGCTCGACAACGGCGTGGACAAGCTCGTCAAGCGCTTCCTGTCGAACCCGATTATGCACTCGGTCGACACCGAGTCCAGCCCGGTCGAGGCCATGACGCACCACGTGCTGCACGTCGCGGGCGCGGATGCCAAGCGCGACGTGGTCCAGGCACTTGCCTCGGGTCGCGGCCGCCGCATCCTGTTCATGCGCACCAAGCACCAGGCGAAGAAGCTCGCGAAGCAGCTCACGGCGGCGGGCATCCCCGCGGTCGACCTGCACGGCAACCTGTCGCAGGCCGCGCGTGACCGCAACCTTGCCGCCTTTGCCGGCAACACTCACCGCGTGCTGGTCGCGACGGACGTCGCCGCTCGCGGCGTGCACGTCGACGGCGTCGAGCTGGTGGTCCACGTGGACCCGCCGGCCGAGCACAAGGCGTACCTCCACCGCTCGGGCCGCACGGCTCGCGCCGGCTCCGCGGGCGACGTGGTGACCGTGGTGCTTCCCGAGCAGCGCCGCGAGACCGAGCAGCTCCTGCGCAAGGCCGCGATCCGCGTCCGCCCCCAGGCCGTCAACGCGGCATCCGCCGAGGTTGTCGCGTTGATCGGCGAGGTGGCACCGTTCGTGGCTCCGGCCGATGCCGTGGTTCCGGGCACCCCCACGCAGCAGCGTGGGCAGGGGTCGCGCTCGCGCGGCAACGGCGGTGCCGGTGGTGCGGGCGGCCGCGGTCGCCGCGGTGGGCAGGCACGTGCCGGGCAGCCGCGCACGGGCTCCGGCTCGGCCACGGGTGCGCAGTCGCGTCCTCAGGGCCACGGTGCACACGGTGGCCAGGGCTCGACCGGCGGCGCGTCCCGCGCGGGAGGCGCGTCCTCCGGCGCCTCTCACTCGGGCGGTGCCGCCGCGTTCTCGAGCCGTGGTGGCTCGGGCGGCGGTCGCGCGCGTCGTTCGCGCTAGCTTCCCTCGCTCGCTCCCGGCGCTCCGCACGGAGTCCGGAGCG
Source organism: Demequina sediminis (assembly GCF_030296675.1). Taxonomy (GTDB): domain Bacteria; phylum Actinomycetota; class Actinomycetes; order Actinomycetales; family Demequinaceae; genus Demequina; species Demequina sediminis. Next base: position 2,553,930 of record NZ_AP027736.1, read on the forward strand.
ACACTCCGATGGACGGTCCCGCAGGGGGCCGTCCATCGGCGTTTCCGGGTCTTGTGGAATCGCCGCGAATCGGATATCTGTGGCACATGCCCCGCGGCGATGCGAAACCCCTGGTCGGGCGTCGGTTCCAGATCGACAGCCGAGACCTGCCCCGTGCCTTCGCGCACGACGGAGACGACCCGCTGCGCGCGCACGCCTTCTGGACCGCCTGGCCGCGTCGCGACAGGGACGGCACGCTGCGTGCCGAGAGGATCGGTGCGCTCGCGCGTCTGTCTCCCCGCCTGCGGGTGCTCGCAGAGGATCCGCGTCCCGAGCTGCGCGTCACCTACGCGCTGTGCTTCTCGATCCTCGCGTGGGCGGGACGCGCGCCGTCGGATCGCGAGGTGTGGCGCACGCTGCTGGGCCTGAGCAAGTACGACGACGACCCCGCGGTGCGCGCGGCCGCCGAGGAGGCGCTCGCGATCTTCGAGCGACTGGGCACGGTCGCGCGCGACGTGGCGTGAGTTCCAGCGCCTGCTCCCCACCTGCCCCCACCCCGCACCCGTCCCGCGCCCCTCTTGCGGCTCCGCCACCCCGCGCCCACCCCGCGCCCCTCTTGCGGCTCCGCCACACAAGCCGCCCGGGGCATCGTCCCTGAGCGCGCCTCCGGGCGCGACACGCCGGCGACACGCCGAGACCCGTGTGGCGGAGCCGCGATTCCGTGTGGCGGAGCCGCGGGGGCGGCGCGCGGGAGAGGCGCGGAGCCGCGGAAGGCAGGTGAGGCGGCGCGGAAGGCAGGTGAGGAGGCGCGCCCGACGGTCGGAGCCAGCGCCTAGACTTTCCGGGTCATGGATGCGCTCTTCGACCTCTCTGAGGCCCCCAGTCCCCGCTCGTCTCCGGGCTCAACCCGCCGCAGGCCGAGGCCGTGCTCCACGCGGGCGACGCGCTGCTCATCATGGCGGGAGCGGGATCGGGCAAGACCCGCGTCCTCACGCATCGGATCGCGCACCTGCTCGAGGCGGGGCGCGCGCGTCCGCACCAGATCCTCGCGATCACCTTCACCAACAAGGCGGCGGCCGAGATGCGCGAGCGTGTCGAGGCGCTCGTGGGCCCCGAGGCACGCGGCATGTGGGTGTCGACGTTCCACAGCGCGTGCGTGCGCATCCTGCGCAGCGACCACGAGCTCGCGGGGCTCAGCAGCTCCTTCTCGATCTACGACACGTCGGACTCGATCAACCTCATGAAGCTCGTCATGAAGGAGCTCGACCTCGACCCCAAGAAGTTCACCCCCGCGCTCTGCTGGGACGGATCGGGAAGTTCAAGGACGAGCTGATCGACCCCGAGGTTGCGCTTGCGGGGGCCGCGATGGCGTCGCGCTTCTCAATCGAGCATGCCGCCGCGCACGCGTATCCGCTGTACCAGCGCCGGCTCGCGGCGGCCAACGCCGTCGACTTCGACGACATCATCGTGCGCACGGTGCGGCTTCTCCAGGATCACCCGCAGGTGGCGCGCGCGTATCGCGAGCGCTTCCGCCACATCCTGGTCGATGAGTACCAGGACACCAACCACGCGCAGTATGTGCTCGTGCGCGAGCTGGTCGGGCCCGCCGACGATGCAAGCCTCCCGCCCGCCGAGCTCACGGTCGTCGGTGACGCTGACCAGTCGATCTACGCGTTCCGCGGCGCGACCATTCGCAACATCCTCGAGTTTGAAAAGGACTATCCGAACGCGCACATCGTGCGCCTCGAGCAGAACTACCGTTCGACGCAGAACATCCTGTCCGCGGCCAACGCGGTGATCGCGAACAACTCGGACCGCCGTCCCAAGAACCTGTGGACGGACTCGGGCGCGGGCGCGACCATCACGGGCTACGCCGCGGACACCGAGCAGGGCGAGGCGCAGTACATCGCGACCGAGATCCGCCGCCTCATCGACGCGAACGAGGCCCAGCCTTCGGACATCGCGATCATGTACCGCGCGAACGCGCAGTCCCGCGCGATCGAGGAGCGCTTCATCCGCGCCGAGATCCCCTACAAGGTCGTCGGCGGCACGCGCTTCTATGAGCGCAAGGAGATCAAGGACATGCTCGCGTACCTCGCCGCCGTGGTGAACGAGGATGACGACATCGCGACCCGCCGCATCATCAACACGCCCAAGCGTGGAATCGGGGACACGGCGGTGGACTCCGTCGAGGCGGTGCGCCGCTCGCTCGCGCTCGCTGGCGAGCAGGTGAGCTTCGGGACGTCGCTGAGGCGCCTGGACGATGCCGGGCTTGCGGCCCGCTCGCGGCGCGCCATCGAGGACTTCGTGCGGCTCATGGACGACCTGCGCGCGCTCGCGAAGGACAACGGCGCTGCGGGGGTGCTCGACGCGATCGCGGACCGCAGCGGCATGCTGGCGTCGCTGCGATCGAGCGAAGACCCGCAGGACGCGAGCCGCATCGAGAACATCATGGAGCTCGTCGCGGTGGGGCGTGAGTTCTCCGAGGACAACCCCGAGGGCACGCTCGCCGACTTCCTCGAGAAGGTCGCGCTGGTCGCCGATGCCGATCAGGTGCCCGATGCCGACGGCACCGGCGGCGTGGTCACGATGATGACCCTGCACACCGCGAAGGGCCTCGAGTTCCCCGTGGTCTTCCTCACGGGCATGGAGGACGGCACGTTCCCGCACATGCGGTCGATCGAGTCGGGCGACCTCAAGGACATGGAGGAGGAGCGGCGCCTTGCCTACGTGGGCCTCACTCGCGCGCGCGAGCGGCTCTACCTCACGCGAGCCGAGGCGCGGTCCTCGTGGGGATCCCCGCAGTACTTCGGCGCGAGCCGCTTTGTCGAGGAGATCCCGGCCGATCTCATGACGTGGACGCGCGCCGCGGTCACGATGTCCTCGCTGCGTGCCACCTCGGACCGCGGCAGCTCCCGCTCCGGCGCATGGTCGGGCATGGGCTACGGCGGCAACCAGGATCGCGAGGACGGCAACACGTATTCGCGCGCGGGTGCGGTCAGCACGCGGCGGGTGCCGCCGAGCCCGCCGGGCGTGGGCTCGGGGGACATCGGCTTCGAGGTGGGCGAGCGCGTGCTGCACGACAAGCACGGCATGGGCAAGGTCGTGGGCACCGAGGGCGTGGGCCGCAACGCGGTGGTCAAGGTCGACTTCGGCGGCGACGTGAAGCGCCTCGTGTTGCGCTTCAACAACCTCGACAAGCTGTAGCCGCCAGCGCTAGCATTCCCCCAGGTAGGCGTCGGTGCCGACGCCTCATGGGGGACGATGCGCGGGTGGGCCTGGGCGGGAGCGGTCGCCGTGGCGGTGATCGTGGCCGCGCTCGCGGTGCCCTGGGTGCCGGCGGCGGCCGTCAGCACGGTGCCGGTCGAGCGCGAGTGGACGCTCACGGACGAGCAGTCGGGCCACTGCGTCGACGTCGGCTTCTCCACCACGCTTGAGGGCACGGAGCGACGCCCCGTGATCGCGGCGCTGCCGTGGCGCGTGTGGACGGACACGTCGCTCGTGGGCGACACGATCGCGAGCGTGCACGCCGGCACCGGTTGCACGGGCGTGGGCGAGCTCAGCGCCATCGACGCAGGGATCGTGGTGGGGGATGCGACGTGCGGCGAGTGGGACTTCGGGCCGCCGTCGATGGGCGACTCGCTCGCCGAGATGACGTTCGGCTGCGACGAGACCTCACTGCGCTTCGATGTCGGGAGCCTCGACGCGGCAACCGGCACGGAGTCGCACCAGGAGGTGTACCCGTGGTGGGGCATCGGCCGCGACGGCTGCATCGAGGTCGTCGCGTGGGCGACCATCAGCTCGACGCGCGGTGAAGCGGCGTTCTCGGCTAGCGTCCCCGGTCCCGAGCGCGCGACCTTCTGCCTGTCCGACGCGGACTGAACCCGCGCATCGTCCGATCCAAGCGCAACTCCGCACCCGCGCCGGCACCCGAACCCTGCGCACGTCACACATCTGACGCCGGGTAATCCGGAGTCCCCGTGTGGCTCGCGCGCACCGGTCGCCAGATGTGTGACTTCCGGAACGGGGGTGGGGTCGGGGTGCGGGGAAAAGGGACGCGAGCGAGGTGGGGGCGCGGCCCGGGCGGGCGGACTAGGCTCGTACCCGGATCATCGAACCTCCGGAGGAACCATGGAAACCAAGACGTCGAAGGTGTCGATCGTGGGTGCGGGAGCCGTGGGCTCGACCCTCGCATACGCGGGACTGATGCGCGGATTCGCGCGTACCGTGGCGCTCTACGACATCAACAAGGCCAAGGTCGAGGCGGAGGCGCTCGACCTCGCGCAGGGCATCCAGTTCATGCCCGAGGCGACCGTGCTCGGCTCGAACGACGTCGGCGTGGTGGAGGGCTCGGACGTGGTCGTCATCACCGCCGGCGCCAAGCAGCAGCCCGGCCAGAGCCGCATGGACCTGGCCGGTGCGACCATCTCGCTCATGGACAAGGTCCTGCCGCCGCTGCTCGAGGCCGCGCCCGACGCGATCTACATCCTGGTCACGAACCCCGTCGACGTGGTCACGTACGCGGCCATCAAGAAGTCGGGCATGGACCCGGCGCACATGTTCGGCTCGGGCACGGTGCTGGACAGCTCGCGCCTGCGCCACGAGATCGCGCGAGAGTGCGACGTCGCCGTGGGCAACGTGCACGCCTACATCGCGGGCGAGCACGGCGACACCGAGGTCGCGCTGTGGTCGTCGGCGACCATCGGCGGCCTGCCGCTCAACGAGTGGAAGGGTCGCGACGGCAAGGTCGTCATGACCGAGGACGTGCGTGAGCGCATCCACCACGACGTCATGCGCTCCGCCTACACGATCATCGAGGGCAAGGGCGCGACCAACTACGCGATCGGCGCCGCCGGCGCGCGCATCGTCGAGGCGGTCCTGGGCGACCAGCGCCGCGTCCTGCCGGTCTCGACGCTCATCGAGTACCCCGGCGTCGGCGAGGTCTGCATGTCCCTGCCGGCCGTCGTGGGACGCAACGGCATCGAGCACCAGGTGCAGGTGCCGGTGGACGATGCCGAGAGGGCGGCGCTCGACGCGTCCGCCGCGTCGATTCGTGAGACCGCGACGAGGTTCGGCGCGGGCGGCTGAGCGCACGACGGCGGGCAGGGGACCATGGTCCCGAATGGGCGGCCGATCTCGGTAGGCTGAGCCTGGACCATCGGACCAGCGCGCCGACGAGGGCGCGCGTATCGCGTGAGGACAGTGCATGGACCTGTACGAGTACCAGGCGCGCGACATGTTCGAGAAGCACGGCGTACCCGTGCTTCCCGGAATCGTCGCCACGACCCCCGCCGAGGCACGCGCCGCGGCAGAGCAGCTGGGCGGCGGCGTGGTCGTCGTCAAGGCGCAGGTGAAGACCGGAGGCCGCGGCAAGGCCGGTGGCGTCAAGGTCGCCCGCTCCCCGAGGAGGCCGAGGCACACGCCGCGGCGATCCTGGGCATGGACATCAAGGGCCACACGGTCCACCGCGTGATGATCGCGGCCGGCGCGCAGATCGCCGAGGAGTACTACTTCAGCGTGCTGCTCGACCGCGCCGAGCGGCGCTACCTCGCGATGTGCTCGGTCGAGGGCGGCATGGAGATCGAGCAGCTCGCGGTCGAGCGTCCCGACGCCCTCGCGCGCGTCGCGGTCGACCCGCTGGTGGGCATCGATGCCGCGAAGGCCGCCGAGATCGTCGCCGTCGCGAACTTCCCCGAGGACCTGCGCGGTCCCGTCGCGGACGTCATTCAGAAGCTGTGGACCGTCTACGCCGAGGAAGACGCGACCCTGGTCGAGGTCAACCCGCTCGTCCGCACCGAGGACGGGAGCATCGTCGCCCTCGACGGCAAGGTGACGCTCGACGAGAACGCGGGCTTCCGCCACGCCGACCACGAGGCGCTCGAGGACAAGGCCGCGGCCGACCCCCTCGAGGCCAAGGCCAAGGCGCTCGACCTCAACTACGTCAAGCTCGACGGCGCGGTGGGAATCATCGGCAACGGCGCGGGGCTCGTGATGTCCACGCTCGACGTGGTCGCGTACGCGGGCGAGCAGTTCGGCGGGGTCAAGCCCGCGAACTTCCTCGACATCGGTGGCGGCGCGTCCGCGGCCGTGATGGCCAACGGCCTCGACGTGATCCTCAACGATCCTCAGGTGAAGAGCGTGTTCGTCAACGTCTTCGGCGGCATCACCAGCTGCATCGAGGTCGCCAACGGAATCGTCGGCGCGCTCGAGACGCTGGGCGACGAGGCCTCGAAGCCCCTCGTGGTGCGCCTCGACGGCAACGCCGTCGAGGAGGGCCGCGCGATCCTGGCCGCCGCCAACCACCCGCTCGTGACCATCGTCGAGACCATGGACGGCGCGGCGGCGAAGGCCGCAGAGCTCGCCGCCGCGGCCGCCTAAGGAGCACTCATGGCCATCTTCCTCACCGCAGACTCCAAGGTCGTCGTCCAGGGCATGACCGGCTCGGAGGGCATGAAGCACACCACGCGCATGCTCGCCTCGGGCACGCAGATCGTGGGCGGCGTCAACCCGCGCAAGGCCGGCGAGCAGGTCGACTTCCCCGGCGACGTCACGATTCCCGTATTCGGCTCGGTCGCCGATGCCATGGCCGCGACGGGCGCCGACGTCTCGGTGGTCTTCGTGCCGCCCGCCTTCACCAAGGCGGCGGTCATCGAGGCCGTCGACGCCGGCATGCCGCTCATCGTCATCATCACCGAGGGCGTTCCCGTCGCCGACACCGCGGAGTTCTTCGCGTACGCGCAGTCCAAGGGCACGCGGCTCATCGGCCCCAACTGCCCCGGCCTCATCACGCCCGGCCAGTCGAACGTGGGCATCACCCCCGCGACCATCACCGGACCCGGACGGATCGGCCTCGTGTCGAAGTCCGGCACGCTGACCTATCAGATGCTGTTCGAACTGCGCGACCTGGGCTTCTCGACCGCCGTCGGAATCGGTGGCGACCCGATCGTGGGCACCACCCACATCGACTGCCTCGAGGCCTTCGAGAACGACCCAGACACCGCGGCGATCGTGATGATCGGCGAGATCGGCGGCGACGCCGAGGAGCGCGCGGCCGCCTACATCAAGGAGCACGTGACCAAGCCCGTGGTGGGCTACGTCGCGGGCTTCGAGGCGCCCGAGGGCAAGACGATGGGCCACGCCGGCGCGATCGTGTCCGGCTCTGCGGGCACCGCCCAGGCCAAGAAGGAGGCACTCGAGGCCGCCGGCGTCAAGGTCGGCAAGACCCCGTCTGAGACGGCGCGCCTCATGCGGGAGATCCTCACCGCTTCCTGACAGTCTCCGTCCACCTGACACATGGGTGCTCGAACGGCGCGGTACTCGAGCACCCATGTGTCAGTCAGGGGTGTCAGTCAGGGTCTGGGCCGGCGCGTCGCGAGGACTCGCAGCAGCATCTCCCGGCACCACTCGGGCCGCTCGCGCAGGTCCCGAAACGAAAACCTGACGGTGTGCCAGCCTTCGGATGCGAACTCGACGTCCCTGGTGCGATCACTGTCGACGGCAGTGCGCGACGAGTGATAGCCCGCGCCGTCGAGCTCGATCACCACGCGGCGCGCGCGGTGCAGCGAATCTGCGGTCCGGTCCCGTCCGGCGATCCGCATTGCGACGTGCCATTCGAGGTCGCGGAAGCGCTGGCCCGTGAAGACTTCGCGCCTCGCCATCACCTCCGAAGGAGACGTCGCACCGTCCAAGAAGTCGCCCATGATGGCATCGAAATGCGCACGGTCGGGTAGGCGACGCCGGCGCGCGGCTTCCGAAATCAGTCGCCTCGCGCCCACGATCTTCAGCCACAACGCCTGGTAGAGAATGTCCTTGCGGCGGTGCGCTGGGGCTCGGGCCCACGCGTCGAGCAGGGCGTCCTCGGCTGCCAGGCACGGCACCATTCGAAAGGTGGACCTGGTGCGAGGCATAGGGCGTCGGCTGAGGTCCAGCCACGAAGGCGGGCGCGCATTCCAGTGCGGCGGCCCGATTGCTCTCACTCTTGCCGGGGCGGCGAAGCGTGGATTCGCAAGGTGAAGGGCGGACTCTCCGCCGATGAGTATCCGGCCCTTGCTCCACACTCGCACGGCGGCGCACCGTACGCGATGGTCCAGCGCGAGGTCTCCCGCGACGTAGATCCCTGGCAGCACCGAGACCAGTTCGCTGTGCGCGACTGCTGACTCGAGTCCGCGGCGCCCGATGGCGGCGAGAACCTCGGCGCGCGTCAGCGCCGGCTCGAAAGGCCCGTGGAGGCGCGCGAGGAGCTCCTCGATTGCGCGCGAGACGCGAGCGTGACGGGTCATGCGTCATGGTCCGTCGCGGGGCTCGGCGCGTGCAGGTGACCGCGAGAATCTGTGGACAGCGACGTCACCCCGCGCCCCGCTGACACAACAGTGTCCAGAACGCTGCGAAATCGGGCACCCACGTGTCAGCGAGACGGGGTAGGGGGCGACGGAGCGGACGGGGCAGCAGGACGCGGTCCGGACCCCGCGCGCCGGTCCGCCGCATTGCGACCGCGCCGCGCGACCATGGATGCCATGCCCTTCGACCCGCCGCGCCCGGCATCAACCCCGCGCCCGGACCCCGCGCCGCGCAGTTCGCGTCCCGCTCGCGCGCCGCGCGCCGTGCGCCGTGCGATCAGTCGCATGCGTGAGGCGCTGCCCGGGTGGGCCGGCGGTGTCCTCACGGGGCTGCAGGGCGTGCTGTTGTCCTATCTCGTGGTGCTCGCCCCCGCGCTCGCGGCGGTCGCGGGCGCGCCGAGCCTCGACGGCTCGGCCGCGGTCGATTGGTCGGGTGCCGCGACCGTGGCGACCCGCCTGTGGCTGCTCGGGCACGGCGTTCCGGTTCCGGCGGGTGACGGCGTCGTGTCGCTCGTGCCGCTGGGCATGGTGCTGTTGAGCGGCGCGATCCTCGCGTCCGTCGCGCGCCGCTTCGCGGTCAAGACGTGGACCAGCTGGGGACTCGCCGTCGCGGCCTTTGCCGGGGGTGCTGGGGTGATTGCGGGGCTGGCGACCGCCGCGACCGACTCGACCACGGCATCGGTCCTGCGGGCCACGACCGTGGGCGCGCTGATCGCCGCGCCGGCGGTGGCGATCGGGATCTGGCGCGCATACGGCGCGCGCCTCGAGATGCTCGACCGCATCCCCGCGACGATCCGTGCGGGGCTGCGCCTGGGCCTTGCGACGCTCGCCCTGGTGCTCCTGCTGGCCGCGGCAGCCGGAACTGCGTGGGCGGTGCTGGGGATGGACCGCGTCGCATCCACGGCGACCGGCCTCGCGATGGACCCGCTGGGCGCGGGCGCGCTCGCGCTGGGCGAGGTGCTCTACGTGCCCACGCTCGCGTGCTGGATGGTCGCGTGGGTGATCGGTCCCGGCTTCGTGGTGGGCACAGGGTCGCTGTACGCGCCCGACACCCTGACGGAGGCCGCGCTGCCGCAGCTACCCCTGCTCGGCGCGCTGCCGTCGGGCTCCGGTGGATGGTGGGTATGGGCACCGGCGGTTGTGGCGGCACTCTCGGCGCTCGCGTTCGCGCTGCTCCACCGACGCGTGGGCCGTGGGTGGGCCGGGGCACGCGCGGCGGGCACCGCCGTCGCGGTGGTCGCCGCGGGTCTCGCTGTGCTCACGATGGTGTCGCGCGGGTCGATTGGCCCCGGGGCGCTCGCGGTCGCTGGCGCCGAGGTCGTGCCCGTCACGATCGTGGGAACCGCCCTGGTCGCGGGTGGCTACGCCGCGGTGTGGGGCGCACGCGAGGGGTGGCGGTGGCTGCGCTCTCGCGGGAATGATGCCGGTCGCACGGAAGATGCCGGTCGCGCCGGTGAGGATGCCGTGGGTCAGGGCGAGGTGTCGGCGGGCGGGGTGAGGCCCCAGCGCTCGAGCAGGTTGATGTAGGCCTGCGGGAGTCTCGAGCGTTCGCGAGGGCGCCTGGCGCTGAAGTTGACCCCGTTTCCCGGACAGGTAGTTGGTTGGTCATGCGGCCAGCGCGAGCTGGCGGCGTTCGTACTCTAGCGGGCTGAGGTAGCCCAGGGCGCTGTGGCGTCGGCGGGCGTTGTACCAGCCGTCGATCCAGGTGTAGGAGCCTCGCCGGGCATCCTCGATGGTCGCGAAGACGTGCCGGTGGTAGTACTCGTTTTTGAACACCGACCAGAACGACTCGGCCGGGGCGTTATCCCAACACACGCCGGTGCGGCCCATCGATCGCAGCAGTCCGAGTTCCTTGGCGGCAGCGGCGATCTGTGCGCTGGTGTATTGGACGCCGCGGTCGGCGTGGAAGACGACCTTGCCGGCCAGGTCGCCGCGCAGGGCCACGGCCTGGCGCAGCGCGGCCTCGACCACGTCGGTGTGCAGCGAGTCGGCGACGGCCCGACCCAGGACCCTGCGGGTGTGTCCATCGCGCACGACGCACAGGTACGCCCAGCCCTCACCGGTGCGCAGATACGTGATGTCGGACAGCCACACGCAGTCACGTGCGCCGGTGTCGAAAGCGCGCTCGACAAGGTCAGGCACGGGGAACGGGTCGGCACCACGCACCGTGGTCGGCGGATGCCACGTGCGCGGGCTGATCCCTGCGATACCAGCGTCTTTCATCAACGACGCGACCTTCTTGCGTGACACCGCCACACCCTCGTCGCGCAGGTCCGCCCGGATGCGCGGGGCCCCATAGGTGCCAGCCGACGCATCGTGGAACGCGCGGATCTGAGCCGTGAGATCGGCATCGCGTTGCTCGCGCGCGGAGGGCCCTGCGGCCTGCCTGGCCCGCCACTCGTAGTAGCGGCGACGGTCCACGCCAAGCAGGTCGCACATGCGGGTGACCGGGTAGTTGGCCTTCTCCGCCTCGATCAGCGCGAACCGTTCCTCCGGTCGTGCTTCGAGGCGAAGAAGGCCGCCGCTTTTCCCAAGAACTCGTTATCCATCCGCAGCTCGGCAACCTCGCGCCTGAGCCGATCGAGCTCGGCCCGCTCGTCGACATCCAACGGCCGCTCACCCCCGCCCGACCGTGCCCGCTCGGCCGCGACCCAGCGCCCCAACAAGGCCTCACCCACGCCGATCTCACGCGCCACCGCGACGATCGTGCGCCCGGTATCGATCACCAGCCGCGCAGCCTCACGCCGATACTCCGGCGTATACGTCTTCCTCTTCTTCGTGCCCATCACGGACATCCTCCCCGACAGGCACTCGCTCACGCGAAACCCGTCTGGTCAGTGTCCGGAATCCGGGGTCAACCCCACGCTGCCGTACCGCGTCGTTGGCATGAAGCGAGTGTGACATATTGCACTCCGTGTTGCCTTGCGACGGGTGGTGTCTGTCCTGGTAGAAATGGCGCAGCTCACGAGTGGGGTTGCCTGGGGAGGTGGCTACGGAGCGGCGGTTGGCGTGGTGTCAGTTCCGCTGTTGCTGGCTTCTTTCTGTCTGGGGTTGGTCGTCTTGATCCTGTCTGGTGGGCGTGTGCGGATGTCGGATCCGTGGTCCTTGTCGTTCCGGTTGGCGTCTATGTTGACGGCCGGGGCGTTGTGTGTCGTGGCAGTCACTGAGGCGGGCCCGGCCGCAGCGGCTGTGATCGAGGAGTCCGCGACGGATTGGACTGTGGCTGGTGCGTCTGGTGGTTTGACTGCGCCTGATGCTGTGTCGGCTTCGGTGTTGGCGCGGGTGCGTGGTGAGGCTGTTGAGGATGTGTCTCAGCGCACCGAGTCGTCGCAGACGTTCGCTCTTCCTGATGGTCAGTGGCGTTCGGATATGTCGAGTGGTCCGGAGTGGGTGGCGACGGGTGAGGATCCGTCGACGGAGGCTGGCTGGGAGCGTGTGGACACGCAGCTGGTGCGTTACAGCGATGGTTCGTATCGTCCGGTCGCGCATCCGGGTGATCTGGTGTTCTCCGGCGGGGGCAATGGGCGTGTCGACGTGGTCGCGGGTGTCGACGCTGAGGGGCAGCCGTTCACGTTGTCGTGGGAGGGGACTGTTCCGGCTCCGGTGGTTGAGGCTGACGCGATCCGCTATGTGGATGTGCTCCCTGGTATTGACTTGGTGTTCTATGTCACCGCTACGGGCTATGAGCAGTTCTTCGTGGCACATGACGCCGACGCTTTGGAGCGGGCCGAGCGGTTGACGTTGACGGTGGCCAGCCCTGACGGTGATTTGCGCAAGGCGCGCGAGGAAGTGGTGGTGCGTGGCAGTGAGGGCGACGTGGTCGCCCAGGTCTCTGATGTTGCGGTGTGGGATGCGCACTCCGATGAGCGGCGTATGGTGCCGGTGGCGTCCATGGCTGCCGATGACGCGACACAGGCAAGTTCGGAGCCTGTGGTGGCCGCGAGCGTAACCGCGGTCGCGGATCTGAACGTTCCTCCGACGGAGATTGAGGTTCCTGCCGCGGTGGCGGTGACGGATGGTGTCGCGACCATCAGTGTCGACGCCGACGATGTGCCGTTCTCTGATGGTGACGCGTTCCCTGTGGTGATTGATCCGTCCGTGAACTTGTCGTTGACCTTTGACACGTACGTGTCGAATGCGTCGACGGTGGATAAGTCGTCCGAGACTGAGTTGCGGGTGGGGACGTGGGACTCGGGGGCTTCGAAGTACCGCTCGTATCTGAACGTGAACGTGTCGCCGATTCTGGGCAAGAAGGTCACGTCGGCGACGTTGAAGCTGTACAACTGGCATTCGTGGTCGTGCACGGCACGCAACTGGGAGGTGTGGTCGACGTCGACCACGTCGACCGCGACGCGATGGTCGAACATGCCTGCGATGTCGGTGAAGTACGACACGGTGTCTTCTACGAAGGGCTACTCGTCGTCCTGCAGTGACGGCTGGGTCAGCGCTGATGTGACCACGATGGCGCAGAACTGGTCGACGGGAACGGTCACTGCCAAGGGCATTGGTGTGAAGGCGTCCTCGGAGACGGACAACTCGTATTGGAAGCGGTTCTACTCGGGTAACTCGGCATCGAACAAGCCGGTGCTGTCCGTGACGTATAACTCGTACCCGAACACGCCGATGGGTGTGAAGGTCAACGCAAGTGCACCGGTGGCGGGTTCGACGGTGTACACCAACGATCCGACCCCGACGTTCTCGGTGACGGTGTCTGATCCTGATGGCGGCAACGTGAAGGGCAAGTTCTCCTTCAATGGTGCAACAGCAGTGTCGGGCTCCACGGTGGCTAGCGGTGCGGTGTCCTCGTACACGCTTCCCACGCAGGCCAACGGGTCCTCGCGCACAGTCAAGGTGTGGGCCAACGACGGCTCGCTTGATTCCAAGGCGTCGTCGAACCCGACATGGTCGGTCGTTGTGGACACCGTCGCACCCGGCGCCACCACCATCAGCTCGGCGCAGGTGAGCCACGGGCAGTGGCTTGAAACTCCTCCGGCATCAATCAGCGCCTCACTGGCCGCGACCGATGCAGTGAAGTTCGAGTACAAGGTCGATGGCGGGACCGTGAAGACGGTGAACGCCACCTCGGGCAGCGCGATCGTGACCGGCCTGCCGCGCACGAACGGTGGTCACAAGGTCGAGGCGCGTGCGATCGACCGCGCCGGCAACACCAGCGCGTGGAAGACCCTCGAGTACGGCATCGGAACGGTCGGGATTACCTCCCCGACTGCGGCCTATAAGACCACCGACAAGGTCAAGATCTCCGCTGATGCCCCTCCAGGAGCCAACGGCACGGTCAAGCGTGCTGTGTACTGGCGTGCGGGCGGCACGGCGAATGGTGCCGGGTACTCGGACGCGACCGGGTCAACGGACGGTTGGGAGAAGATCGCTGACCTACCAGACGCCACCGCCGGGTCTAGCGCCAAGGCTGACTACACATGGAATGCCGCCGCCACCGCAGCAAGCGCGGGCAAGGAGCGCGTTCCTTTCCTGATGGAGGTGCAGGTGTGCTTCACCTACACCTACACCAACGATGTGCTCTGTACCTGGCGTGACGACCCCGCGACGCATCCCTCGGTACTACGAATTCCGCATGCGTTTGGGAACAACTTCCCTGTGGCGGATGCTGGTCCGGGCCAGGTCTCGCTCTGGACGGGTGAGTTCCACGCCGGCGCGACGGATGCGGCCGTGCCTGGGTACATGGACACTCTCTCGGTGTCAAGGAACTATCTGACGTTCGGCGACGGAGGAGCATCGTCGGTGTTCGGTCCGGGTTGGATCGCGTCTTTCGACGGGCCGAGCGTGGGCGCGGCAGGTATGCGTGTGATCGACAACACCGGCGTCGATGGCACGATCGCTTTCGAGGACGGAACAGGTAGCTACTTCACGTTCCGGGAGCCCAGCGCGGGAATCGTCGCACGCGAGATCGGGGCCTATGCGCCGCTCGATCGCGCCACCATTGCGTCTGGCGCCCAGCTTACTCTTACTGGTTCCGGTACCGCGGCACGCCTGGTCCTGACCGATGGCAACGTGTCGACGACGTGGTCGTATATGGCGAGCGGGGAGTGGAAGCCGCTGTACGTCGACAAGCAGGTGTCCGCAACAGCTGTGCTGCGGACCACCTACACGTATGACGCGCTGGGACGGGTGGAGTCGATCGTTGCCCCCGCGCCCGAGGGAGTCGACTGTTCGACTGTGTCGAGTGCCGGGTGCCGTGCACTCGAGATGACCTACTACACGGCCATGGACGCCGCGACGGGCGCCTACACGGGACGCATCGCGTCGATCGGGTACCGCGCCTGGGACCCCGACCTCGAAGCCATGCGTACCGACGCTGTCGTCGCCTACACCTACGATTCGTCAGGGCGACTGGCACGTGCCATCGACCCGCGCTCGGGCCTGGGCACGACGTACGGGTACACCATGTCCGGCGGAGTGTTGCTACTGACCCTCGTCGCCGAGAGCGGTCTCGCGCCGTGGACTATCGAGTATGGGACATCGACCCAAGGTGCGTCGTCCGTGCTGCGTGTCACGCGCAAGCACTGGGACGGAACGCAGGCTGACGTCCCGGTCGCACGATTCGTGTACGGCATCGACACGGCCAACCCGCCCGCGGCAAGCCCCGACATCCGGTCCGCCGCCACGGCGTGGACCAGTGAGCAGACGGCGACTACCGGGTTTGCAGTATTCGGCCAGGGCCACGACCCGGGTGGCTCGACCGTGGCAAGCGTCGACTCCAACGAGTGGCTCAACGCCTCGGTCACCTTCACCGACGCCCACGGCCGGGTGGTCAACACTGCCAACTACGGCGCTGGTGCCTGGCAGTACACCGCTAGCGACTACGACGACAACGACAACGTCGAGGGATCCCTCGACGTTTCGGGCACCACGACTGTGGCCAGCCAGGTTACCGAGACGGCGCCGACTGTCGATTATGACAATGTTCAGTCCGCCTCGACCCGCACGGAATACAACGACTCCGGCACCCGGATCACCGACATCTGGACCCCGCAAGCTTACGGCGCGACCACCCACATCCATTACACCTACGCCGACGAGAACCCGGTCGAGGCAGAACGACCGCTCGCGGGAGCGGTACCCAACCTCGTATGGAAGACAGACATCACGTCCGAGAGGGGAAACTCCAGCTCTGTTATCAGCACGTACACCATGACCTACGCGGGCACCGCATGGTTTACTGGCGTGCCCTCCACCGTCACCACCACCGGAGCAGACACGGCCGAGAGCCTCTCGGCGGTCACAGGCTTCGACGCTCTCGGACGCCCCGTCCTCAGCCAAGAAGCTGGGTCCACCGGCGCAGATGCTGGCACTACCCACACGGTCTACTACACGGCCGGCGCCAATGACCTCGACACGGCCTGCGGCAACCAGCCCGCGTGGGCTGGCGAGATCTGTGTCACGAAGTCGCTCGCCGATCTCCCGCTGACCCGCATGACCCGGTACTCGATGTACCTCGATCCTGAAACGATCGTTGAAGGCGTCGGGAACGCCACACGGACCACGACGACGAGCTACCTCCTCGACGGACGGCTTGAGTCCACATCAGTTGCCACTATGGGCTTTCCGGGCTCCACGCCGCTACCCTCAACCTGGCACACGTACGACAGCACTACCGGACTGCAGACGAAGACAACGTCGGGATCGACCGCCGGGCCCGGCGTGCGTACGACCTACGACACCTGGGGACGCGTCCAGAACTACGTCGACACCGACGGCGCAACTACCGTCACCACCTACGACATGTTCGGCAATGTTGGCAGCATCGACGACGGACTTCAGGTCACCACCTACACCTACGACGGTACCGATGCCAACGGCCTCGTCGAGCGCCGCGGACTGGTCACCGGCAAGGTCGTGACCAGTAGCGATGGGCAATCCTCGTATGCCTTCGCGGCAGCCTACGACGCAATGGGACGCCTGACGCGACAGACCATGCCTGGAGAAATCGTCCAGTTGACCACCTACAGCGACGCCGGCCACGTCGCTGAACTCTCCTACGCCTTCGTCACTGACGACGGGGAGACGCCTCTGCTGACCTGGTCAGCCGACTATGACGCTGCGGGCCGAATGACCGCAGAGTCAACACCAGCGACGGGACTCGATCCTGACCACGTCACGGGATTCGGACGCACCTACGCCTACGACGCGTTCGGGCGTCTCGTGACCGTCCAAGATCAGAGCCTGCTCTACGCAGATCCTGCGGATACAAGTGGCATCACACCATGCGTCACCCGGTCCTACACCTTCGACACGCGTGGCCACCGCCTCGCGCGAAACACCGCAATCTCCGACACCGCCAACGTATGTCCCGCCGTAGGAACCGGGACATCCGAGACCTGGACCTACGACAACAAGGACCGTGTCCAAACCGGCGCGAATGGGACCGGGTCGTACGTCTACGACCTATTCGGTCGTCAAACCACGATCCCAGCGGTCGACACTGCTGGGGGCGTCGCTGCGGGTGACATCACGCTGGGCTACTACGACAACGACCTCGCCCACGCGGTCAGCCAGGCAGGCGTGACGACAACCTACAGTCTCGATGCCGCACAGCGACGCTCGATCGCGACCACCGTGTCAGGTGCTGGAACGTCGACGCTAGTGCGCCACTATGCCGATGGCTCCGACAACCCCGCTTGGGCCGTCGAGACCGACGTCAGTGGTGCGACGACCACAACATGGTATGGGTCCGCGATTGAGGGCGGACTCGGCCTGACGGTGTCCAGCGAAGTCGCGTCACTTCAACTTGCGGACTTGCGCGGCGACATCGCGCTGCCGCTTACAATCGCCGCCGATGGGGCGGTGACAGGGGTCGGCGCGTACTCCGACTACGACGAGTACGGTCGCCTCCTCGCCGGCAACGTCGCAGCGGCAACGGGTGCAATCACCTACGGCTGGCTGGGATCGCATGAGCGTGCGGCCGACAGCTTCGGACTCACCCTCATGGGCGTGCGCCTCTACAATGCGCAGACCGGTCTGTTCACTTCCGTTGATCCGGTTGTGGGTGGGAATGAGACCGTCTACGGGTATCCAGCAGATCCAATCAACAAACTAGACACCACCGGCGCACTAAGCGCATGGGCCAAGGCCGGGTTGTGGGCGGCCGCCCTTGTCATTGCGGGCGGTGCGCAGGTCTTCTGCACAGCGTCGATTGCCCTGCGCCCAGTGTGCACAGGCTTTTTCACCGGAGTGTCGAGCATTCTCAAGGCCCTTGCGGACAACAACGGTACCCTGACAACCAAGCAAATCGTGAGCGCCTTCATGAAAGGTTTCGTCGCGGGCGCCTTCTTAGGAGCGAGCAAAGTCGTACTGGTTCGATTCATGAAAAGCTCGCTCGGTAAGCGGGCAAGTGATTGGATTTTGCGTAAGGGCAGGGGTGGCCGTATGGAGCCAGCCATCAACAAGTTCTTTCAGTGGCTATGGTACTAGAAAAGTGGTTATCAATGAGGCGAGCGTTGACCTGGGCGTGGGTAGCAACGGTCTATATCGGCTGCGTCGTGGTGGTCATATCAATCCCGCCGTTGTCGGGACATTCCTTCTGGAGAATCGTAGCCGTGTTCGCGCTCGGTGCCCCGGCGCTAATTGTGGCGCGGCGATTTGATGGCCGTGCCCGTGGGGACCGGCGAGGGCTGCCCCTGCCCGTTGTTGGGCTCGACGGCGGGGAGTGGGCTCTACATCTTGATGGCATCCCGGAAGGCGGCGGTGAGCGAGTCGAGATCATGCGTTACCTGATGCAGTCTCATGGCGTCTCAGTGAGCGCAGCGAAGGGTGCGGCGTTCGCAGAGAGTTTTCCTGTGGTGATTGCGGCTGGTGCGAGCAGTGAAGTCGTTGGTGCGTTCGCGAAGGCCCTTCGCGAACTGGGGGCGAGCGTCTCCGTCCACCAGGGATGAACATTGCATTGGTGATGGCTCTAGCGGCTCCTCGCAGTTGACGGTGTAGCGCGTGGGGCGTGGTGAACGAACAGGTGACAGTCTGACCTGACCCACGGTTTGGTTACCAGTGGCAGTGTGTCGTTCAGGCTCGATTGCGAGGAGTCCGAACCATGCCAAAGCCCTACCCTTCCGAGTTTCGTCAGCGAGCTGTCGCGCCCGTGCGTGCCGGCAAGCCCGTCACCGTCGTTGCCCCGAGCCTAGGCATCAGCGAGGGGTGTTTGCGCAACTGGGTGCGTCAGGACCGGATCGATCATGACGAAATCGCCGGGACGACAACGACCGAGAACGCCGAGCTGAAGGCGGCCCGCAAGCGCATCCGCGAACTCGAACGTGAAGTCGAGATTCTGCGCGTCGCGGGCAAGCTCCTGGGAGAGGACAAGCCTCACCCAAAAGAGTCCACCCGGTGATCGACCTCCTCGTCGCCGTCGGGCACCCCCTGACTCGTGCCACCCTCGCCTCGGCGTACGGCTCGGGCCCGATGTACCTGGGGCTTCGTGTTGGGGTGGGGTGTGTGTCGGTCACTAGGAAGTCGGTTGTGGGAGTCTTCGGGGGTGGCTTCCCGGTTCGTGCGTAGGGTTCGCACCACGTCCGGCGCGGTCGCGGTGCAGATCATCACGCGCATCCCGGGTGAGGCCGACAGCATCGAGCATGTCGGGTCGGCCCACACGGATGCGGAGCTGGCGGTGTTGATGGCTCTGGCGCGTGACCGCGTCGCTCCTGGGCAGGGCGAGCTCGACCTGGGCGCGCTTGCTGCGGTGCCGGCGCGGATGGACGACATCGCGGACTGGACGGCCGCCAAGGTCGAAGCGGCCGACGCGGCTACGGGTGTGGGCCGGCCGGTGAAGGTCGCCGCGGGCGGGCGCACGGTCCGCACCTCTGCGACGGTGCTGTGGCGCGTGTTGACGGACGCGTACACGCGGCTGGGATTCGACGTCGTCGACGACGAGGCGTTCCGGGCGATGGTGCTGGCGCGGCTGATCGAGCCGACATCGAAGGCCGACACGGTGCGGGTCTTGGCGTCCGTGGGCGCGCCGCCGGTGGCGCTCAGAACGCTGTTCCGGTCGCTGCAACGCGTGAATGAGCGCGGCTACCGCGACCAGATCGCCCGTGCCTGCCTGGCCTACTCATTGAAGGCGACCGGTCCGGCGACGTTCGTGATGTACGACGTGACGACCCTGCATTTCGAGAACGACGACGAAGACACCCTGCGACGTGTGGGGATGTCCAAGGAACATCGCGTGGACCCGCAGGTCCAAGTCGGGCTCCTCGTCGACCAGGCCGGGGTGCCGCTCGAGATGCACCTGTTCGAAGGCAACAAGGCCGAGACCACCACCCTGATCCCGGTGCTGCACGCCTTCCAGACCCGTCACGGCATCGACGACATCGTCGTCGTCGCCGACGCCGGCATGCTGTCCGCCGGTAACCTCAACGCCCTCGAGGATGCGGGCTTGTCGTTCATCGTCGGGTCCCGTCTGACGAAAGCGCCCTACGATTTGGACGATCACTTCCACGCCCACGGCAACCACTTCACCGACGGGCAGATCCTCGAATCCACGCGCGTGATGGGCTCCGGGGCCGGCGCGCGTGAACGGCGGATCGTCTACCAGTGGTCGTTCAAACGCAACAAGAGGGACGACCGCAACATCAACCTCATGATCGCCAAGGCCGAAAGAATCGCCGCCGGACAGATGCCGCTACGCAAGACACGGTTCTTGAAGGTGTCCGGTGCGCGCAAAGAGCTCGACCAGGCCACCATCGACCGTGCCCGCCAACTGGCCGGCATCAAGGGCTACGTCACGAACATCCCACCCAAGATCATGCCTGGCAGCGCCATCATCGGCGCCTACCACGACCTGTGGAAGGTCGAGCAGTCATTCCGCATGACAAAGTCCGACCTGAAAGCCCGACCGGTCTTCCACCACAGGCGCGACGCGATCGAGGCGCACCTGACCGTCGTGTTCGCAGCCCTCGCCATCGCCCGCCACCTGCAAGCCGCCGGCGAGATGAGCATCAAGAAAATCATCACGACGCTGCGCGAGGTCCGCTCCTCCACCGTCAGCATCAACGGCGAGACCATCACCTTCGAAGCCGAGCTCGAAGAAGACGTCCAGGCACTACTCGATCGACTCGAATCCAGTCACTAGGGAGTGGCACGAGTCAGGTCAGGACCGGATCGATCATGACGAAATCGCCGGGACGACAACGACCGAGAACGCCGAGCTGAAGGCGGCCCGCAAGCGCATCCGCGAACTCGAACGTGAAGTCGAGATTCTGCGCGTCGCGGGCAAGCTCCTGGGAGAGGACAAGCCTCACCCAAAAGAGTCCACCCGGTGATCGACCTCCTCGTCGCCGTCGGGCACCCCGTCCTGACCTGCTGCCGCATCCTGGGCGTGTCCAAGCCTGGTTACTACCGCTACAAGCATCGCCCGACCTCCCCGACGAAGATGCGCCGCGAGTGGCTCTCCGGGCTCATCCGCGAGGTTCACCTCGCTTCCCGCGGCACGTGTGGCTACCGCAGAGTTCACGCCGAACTGACGATGGGAATGGACGTCTCAGTCAGCTCCAGGCTCGTGTTCACCTTGATGCACGACGCAGGCCTCTACGGACTCCCGGGACCGACACGGATCAAGCGGCTACGAGGCGTCGTGACCGCCGACGACCTCGTGAACCGCAAGTTCCACCGGATGAAGCCCAACGAGCTGTGGGTCACCGACGTGCGCTCCAACACAGGACGCGGGAAGGCTGGCTGTACTGCTGCTGCGTCCTGGACGCCTTGCGCCGCAAGATCGTCGGCTGGTCCATCGACTCCAGTGCCGACACCCGACTCGTACTGAACGCCCTCGACATGGCCATCAAGACCCTTGGGCCCCGCGCCCGGAGGTATCGTTCATGCCGACCACGGAGCCCAATTCACGTCCGGGGCTTGTCACGCAACCGCATCCGCGCCGCCGGCCTCATGCCCTCGTTCGGCACCGTCGGCGACGGGCTCGACAACGCGTGTGAATGGAATCGTTCTGGTCCTCGATGCAGATCGAACTGCTCGACCGTCAACGATGGAACACCCGCGTCGAGCTCGCCAACGCGATCTTCGAGTACATCGAGGTGTGGCACAACCGCGCTCGACGCCACTCGTCGATCGGATATCTCACGCCCGTCGACTTCGAACTACAGTCACAAAAGCACACCATCCCCGCCCGCACGGCACACCTGATCAGGTAACCAAACCGTGGGTCAGGTCAAGATGTCACCTATCCGTTCACCACGCCCACCGGCACCGTCCTCCTTTCGGCTCCTTGGTGCCGCTCTGGTTGACGATGCCGGTCGGCTTCATAGCGGCGTGCCTTGTGGGGGTGCCCCTCCCGCGCGGACGTGGCTCTTCCCGATTCGCACAAGAGTCCGTCAGTCGAGGGACACCGGGTTGCCGTGGGTCAGGACGAGGTGCCGGCGGGCGGGGTGAGGCCCCAGCGCTCGAGCAGGTCCATGTAGGCCTGCTCGTACTCCGCGATGCACTGGCGCTGCGCGGTCTGGGTGATCGCCCGCTCCTGGCACTGTGCGAGCTGCTCGACGGGCTCGCGCAGCACCACCAGCCCCAGCCCGTAGAGCAGCGCGATGACGGACACCCCGATCCCGACCCCGAGCATCACCTTGAGCGCCACGAGGCGCACCCCGCGCAGCATCACCAGCGCGGTGATCATGGCCGCCGCCGTGGCCGGCGCGACCACGAGCGACAGCAGTCCCCAGCGCGGACCGATCAGCAGCACGAGCATGGTGAGGGCGAGCAGGGCGAGGCTCCACTGGACCGCGCGGCGAGCGCCGGCGCCCACCTCGGGCGGGGCGTCGGGGGTCGGTGTCATGGTGCTCCCTCGGTCGGTGTGGACCCCAGCATGCCGATAGGCTCGGCGCTGTGACAAACGCACCCCGGTCCCGGCGTGTCGTCGTGCTCGCCTCCGGGACGGGATCGACCTTGCGTGCGGTGATCGAGGCGGCTCGCGAGGAGTCCTACGGCGCGCGCGTCGTGGGCGTGATCACGGACGTCGCGGACGCCGGCGCGCTCGACATCGCGCGCTCCGAGGGCATCCCCACCGCCGTGGTTCGCCTCGCGGACTTCGAGGACCGAGATCAGTGGGACGCCGCGATCGCGCGCACCCTCGCCACCTTCGACCCCGAGCTCGTGCTGCTCGCGGGCTTCATGCGAATCTTGGGGGCGCCCGTGCTCGAGCGCTTCGGGGGCCGCATCCTCAACACGCATCCGGCCCTGCTGCCCGCCTATCCCGGCGCGCACGGGGTGCGGGACGCCCTCGCGGGCGGCGCCAAGATCACGGGCTGCACCGTCATCCTGGTCGACGCCGGCGTGGACACCGGGCCCATCGTCGCTCAGGCGGCGATCGAGGTCCTCGACGACGACAACGAAGACACCCTTCATGCACGCATCAAGGAGGTCGAGCGGGGGCTGGTCGCCCGCACGCTCGGCCGCCTCGCGCGCGAAGGGTGGACCGTGACCGGCCGCTCCGTCCGCATCGGAGCCGCCATCCCCACCACCGAGGAGTCATCATGACCGAGCGTCAGCCCGTGCGCCGCGCCCTCATCTCCGTCTACGACAAGACCGGCATCGAGGAGCTCGCGACCGCCCTCACCCACGAGGGCGTGCAGATCGTGTCGACCGGCTCGACCGCGCAGCGCATCGCGTCCGCGGGAGTGCCCGTCACCCCCGTCGAGGAGCTCACCGGCTTCCCCGAGTGCCTCGACGGCCGCGTCAAGACGCTGCACCCGCGCGTCCACGCCGGCATCCTGGCCGACCGCCGTCTCGAGTCGCACCGCGCGCAGCTCGCGGAGCTCGAGATCGAGGCCTTCGACCTCGTGATCGTCAACCTCTACCCGTTCGCCGCGACCGTCGCGTCGGGCGCCGCTCCCGACGAGATCGTCGAGCAGATCGACATCGGCGGCCCCTCGATGGTGCGCGGCGCCGCCAAGAACCACGCGAGCGTCGCCGTGGTCGTGGACCCCGAGGACTACGAGGCGGTCGCCAACGCCGTGGGCCACGGCGGCTTCACGCTCGCGGACCGCACGCGGCTCGCGGTCAAGGCCTTCCGCCACACGGCCGACTACGACGTCCAGGTCGCGACGTGGATGACCACCCAGGCCCCCGACGACGACGCGACGGGCCTCGCGGGCTGGATCGGGGCATCGTTCACCCGCGAGACGGAGCTGCGCTACGGCGAGAACCCCCACCAGGCCGCGGCGTTGTACGCGGACGGCACGGGCGGCGGCATCGCCGGCGCGCGTCAGCTCCACGGCAAGGAGATGTCCTTCAACAACTACGTGGATGCCGATGCCGCGGTCCGCGCGGCGTATGACCACGCGCGCCCCGCTGTCGCGGTCATCAAGCACGCGACCCCGTGCGGGATCGCGGTCGCGGACAGCATCGCCGAGGCGCATGCCAAGGCGCACGCGACGGACCCCGTGAGCGCGTTCGGCGGCGTGATCGCCGCGAACGGCGTGGTGACGGCCGATGCCGCGCGTCAGATCGCGGAGATCTTCACCGAGGTGGTGGTCGCGCCCGCGTATGACGACGAGGCCGTCGAGATCCTCGCGAAGAAGAAGAACCTGCGCATCCTCGAGATCGACCCGGCCCCGCTCGACGTCGAGTGGCGTCGCGTCACCGGCGGCCTGCTCGTGCAGGCGGTTGACGCGATCGACGCGCCGGGAGACGCGCCCGAGTCGTGGACTCAGGTGGCGGGTCCCGCCGCCGACGCGGAACTGATCGCCGAGCTCGAGTTCGCGTGGCGCGCATGCCGCGCGGTCAAGTCGAACGCGATCCTGCTCGCCAAGGACGGCGCCGCCGTCGGAATCGGCATGGGGCAGGTCAACCGCGTCGACTCGTGCCGCCTCGCGGTCCAGCGCGCGGGGGATGACCGCGTCAAGGGTGCGGTCGCGGCATCGGACGCGTTCTTCCCGTTCGCCGACGGCCTGCAGGTGCTCGCCGAGGCCGGGGTGCGCGCGGTCGTGTCTCCCGGAGGGTCGGTGCGCGACCCCGAGGTCATCGCCGCCGCCGAGGCCGCGGGCGTGACGCTCTTCCACACCGGCACCCGGCACTTCTTCCACTAGGAGCGCTCATGAGCGACGGCCTCACCCCGCAGCGCCTTGCCGTGACGGTCACCGTCGCGGTGGTGCTCATCGCGCTGTCGGGACTCGTGATCGGCGTGGGCCCCGCGGTGATCCTGCTCGCGGTGTTCGCCGCCGCGGGCGCCGTCGCGCGCGTGGTGACGCCGGTGGGCCGCGCGTTCGCGGTGCGCAGGCGCGCGATTGACGTCGCGGTGCTCGCGATCCTCGCGATCGGGCTGGGCTTTCTGGGGGCGACCACCCCGCTGGGCTGAGTCCAACTGGGCTGAGGCCAGCGGGGCGGTCGCGACCCTGGTGGACGCTAGACCTCGTGGATCTCCTCGACCACCTCGATGACCTCGATGCGCTCGATGTCCTCCTCGGGGCCGAACGCCCTCACGAGCAGTCCGGCGATCGCGCCGCCGATCACGGGTGCGAGCCAGAACAGCCACAGCTGCTCGAGCGCCCAGGTCTCCGCGAACAGCGCGGCGCCGGTCGCGCGCGCCGGGTTGAGCGCGCCATTGGTGAACGGGATCGCGAACATCAGCAGCGCACCCAGCGTGAGTCCGATGGTGACGGGCGCGAGGTTCTTCACCGCGCGCACCGAGGTGGCGGCGAGGATCACGCCCACGAAGATCGCGGTCGCGATCACCTCGACGGCGAAGCCGGCGCCCCACGGGAACTGAGTGGGGGAGTGATCGGCAAAGCCGATCGCGACGGAGTTGACGATCGTGCGTGCGTCGGTGACCTGGGGGTTCGATCCCAGCAGCGCCCACAGCGTCGCGCCGGCGGCGCTCGCTCCCATGACCTGCGCGAGGATGTACGGCGCGACGTCACGGCCGGGGAAGCGCCCCGCGATCCACACGCCCACGCTGACGGCGGGGTTGAAGTGTCCGCCCGACACGCCGCCGAACATCACGATCATGGCCCACAGCGGGACCGCGAAGCCCAGCAGCACGAGCACCTTGGAGTCGGTGAAGACCGCCACGGTGAGCGCGAGCAGGATGAAGATGAAGGTGCCCACCGCCTCCGCGGTCATGCGGGCGACGAGTCCGGGACCGGACGTGTCCTCGACCCACACCTCCTCGGTGAGGTCCTCGGTGAACTCGATCTGGTCAGGAACCGCCTGCGTGTGTTCGTGTTCGAAAGGTGCGTTCGACATCGTTCCTCCTCGGTCGGGCGTGCCGCTACCCGGACGCTCACCCGCATCGTTCCACGCCACCCGTGCGAACGCGAGGGCGACGTGCCAGCGCGGGGCGTGACCGGGACGAAGGTCCCCGCGCACGTGGACTAGCCTGGTGCCACAACCCCGACGGTGTGAGGAAGACGCATGGCGAAGATCAAGGTCGAAGGCACGGTTGTCGAGCTCGACGGCGACGAGATGACGCGAATCATCTGGCAGTTCATCAAGGACCGCCTCATCCACCCGTACCTCGACATCGACCTCGAGTACTACGACCTGGGGATCGAGTCGCGCGACGCGACGGACGACCAGATCACGATCGACGCGGCGCACGCCATCAAGAAGCACGGCGTGGGTGTGAAGTGCGCGACCATCACGCCCGACGAGGCACGCGTCGAGGAGTTTGGCCTCAAGAAGATGTGGGTGAGCCCCAACGGCACCATCCGCAACATCCTGGGCGGAGTCGTGTTCCGCGAGCCGATCATCATCTCTAACATCCCGCGCCTGGTGCCCGGCTGGACCAAGCCCATCGTGATCGGGCGCCACGCGCACGGCGACCAGTACAAGGCCACCAACTTCAAGGTGCCCGGCGCCGGCACGGTGACGATCACCTTCACGCCCGACGACGGCTCCGCGCCCATCGAGCACCAGGTCGTGAAGATGCCCGAGGACGGCGGCGTCGTCATGGGCATGTACAACTTCAACAAGTCCATCGAGGACTTCGCGCGCGCGTCCTTCAGCTACGGGCTGCAGCGCGGCTACCCGGTCTACCTGTCGACCAAGAACACGATCCTCAAGCAGTACGACGGCGCATTCAAGGACATCTTCGCCGACGTCTTCGAGCGCGAGTTCAAGACGCAGTTCGACGCCGCCGGCATCACGTACGAGCACCGCCTGATCGACGACATGGTGGCCGCCGCCATGAAGTGGGAGGGCGGCTACGTGTGGGCGTGCAAGAACTACGACGGTGACGTGCAGTCCGACACGGTCGCGCAGGGATTCGGCTCGCTGGGCCTCATGACGTCGGTGCTCATGACGCCGGACGGCCGCACGGTCGAGGCCGAGGCCGCACACGGCACCGTGACCCGTCACTTCCGTCAGCACCAGGCGGGCAAGCCCACGTCGACCAACCCCATCGCGTCGATCTTCGCGTGGACCGGCGGCCTCAAGCACCGCGGCAAGCTCGACGGCACGCCCGAGGTCACCGGCTTCGCGACCACGCTCGAGGACGTCATCATCCGCACCGTCGAGTCGGGCGCGATGACCAAGGACCTCGCGGCGCTCGTGGGCCCCGACCAGGCCTGGCTGACCACCGAGGACTTCCTCGCGACGCTCGACACCAACCTCGCGGCGCGCCTCGCGTAGCCGCAGGGACCGTAGCCGCAGGGACGATGCCCGGGTGACCGGCGCATCGTCCCTTCCGGGCGGGGGATCCCCGCCCTTTCCCCACCCCATCACAAGGAGTCACGACGACGTGAGCACCACACCCGTTACCGTCACCGTCACCGGAGCGGCAGGCCAGATCGGCTATGCGCTCCTGTTCCGCATCGCGTCGGGCGCGATGCTCGGCCCCGACACGCCCGTGCGGCTGCGCCTGCTCGAGATCCCGCAGGCCGTCAAGGCCGCCGAGGGCACCGCGATGGAGCTCGACGACTGCGCCTTCCCGCTGCTGTCCGGCGTCGACATCTACGACTCGGCGGAGGCCGCGTTCGACAGCGTCAACGTCGCGCTGCTCGTGGGCGCGCGTCCCCGCGGCCCGGGCATGGAGCGCGGCGACCTGCTCGCTGCCAACGGCGGCATCTTCGGCCCCCAGGGTGCGGCGATCAACAAGGGCGCGGCCTCCGACGTGCGTGTCCTCGTGGTGGGCAACCCCGCGAACACCAACGCGCTCATCGCGGCGTCGCACGCGCCCGACGTCCCCGCCTCGCGATTCACCGCGATGATGCGGCTCGACCACAACCGCGCTCTCGCGCAGCTCGCCGCGCGCGCCGGCGTCGGGGTCGCCGCCGTCTCGAACGTCACGATCTGGGGCAACCACTCCGCAAAGCAGTACCCCGACATCGCTCACGCCGTGATCGGCGGGCGCCCCGCGCCGTCCGTGATCGCGGACGATGCGTGGGTGGCGGACACGTTTGTCCCCACCGTCGCGAAGCGTGGCGCCGCGATCATCGAGGCGCGCGGGGCATCGTCCGCAGCCTCCGCCGCGAATGCGGCCATCGACCACGTCCGCGACTGGGTGCTGGGGACTCCCGAGGGGTCGTGGACCTCGGTGGGACTGGTGTCAGATGGCTCGTACGGCGTCCCCGAGGGCCTCATCTCGGGCTTCCCGTGCGTCTCGCGCGACGGACAGTGGGAGATCGTGCAGGGGCTGTCCGTGTCGGAGTCCGCGCAGGCAGGCATCGACGTGTCCGTGGGTGAGCTGGTCGAGGAGCGCGACGCGGTGCGTGAGCTCGGGCTGATCTAGGTCGTCTTGCTGCGCGAGGGCCCTCGGGGGTAATTCCCGGGGGCCCTCGTCGCGTGTGGGGTCCGGTGCGGGCTCCGGCCTGGATCGCGGGCGGGTTCCGGCTCGGTCCGCTACTCGCGACGCGGGCAGCCCGAGACGCGGGCGATTCGCCGCACCACCCGCCATTCAGGCGATCGGCTACTCCGCGGCGTGGAGCGCGATCACGTGGCACCCCACACCATGTCGCGGCTCCGCCACACGCACGCGACCATGAGCGTCCCATGGCGCGCCGATTCCTCCGAGAAGCGACCACACGTGTCCCATGCGGAGTCCGGCGTGTGGCGGAGCCGCGCGAAACGGGGGAGTGAGGCTACTTGAAGACGATGGTGCGGTGGCCGTCGAGCAGCACGCGGTGCTCCGCGTGCCAGCGAACGGCCCGTGCCAGCGCGCGACGCTCGACGTCCGCGCCGATCGCGGTGAGCGACTCCGGCGTGTACGTGTGGTCGACGCGCTCGACGTCCTGCTCGATGATCGGGCCCTCGTCGAGGTCGCCCGTGACGTAGTGCGCGGTGGCGCCGATGAGCTTGACGCCGCGGTCGTGCGCCTGGAAGTACGGGCGCGCGCCCTTGAAGCTGGGCAGGAACGAGTGGTGGATGTTGATCGCGCGCCCGCGCAACGCGTCGGACAGTTCGGGGAGAGGATCTGCATGTAGCGCGCGAGCACCACGAGCTCGGCGTCCATGTCCTCGACGAGCGCGAGCAGCGCGCGCTCCGCGTCGGGCTTGGTGTCGGGCGTGACGGGGATGTGGTGGAACGGCTTGCCGTAGAACTCCGCCAGGTCGCGCAACGTCGGGTGGTTGCCCACCACCGCGACGATCTCGACGGGAAGCGTCTTCGCGCGCTCGCGGAAGAGGAGGTCGTTGACGCAGTGTGCGGCCTTGGACACCATCACGATCGTGCGCATGCGCCTGCCCGCGACGTCGAGACGCCACGTCATCTCGAAGCGCTCGCCCAGCTGGCCCAGCGCTGCCTCGAGCTCGGCGCGCGGCGCCGCGGAGGCGAACTCGACGCGCATGAAGAACAGCCCCGTGTCCGGGTCGCCGAACTGCTGAGACTCGGTGATGTTGCCGTCGTGGTCGGCGAGCACGCCGGAGACCGCGTGGACGATGCCTGGCCGGTCGGGGCAGGACAGGCTGAGGACCCAGGAGGACGCGTCGGTCATGGTGTCCTAGGTTAGCGGTCCGCGCACCCCTCCTCGGAGCGTCACGGACACCGGTCATCGTGCCGTCATGCCACGATAGGGGCATGAGCGAGGGCGACCAGATCCGGATCGACGTGGTGACCGTTGACGACGCGGGCGAGCTGCTGACCGTGCGGCGTGCCGCGTTCGTCTCCGAGGCGCAGGTGTTCAACGACCCGAACATCCCCGCGCTCACGCAGACGCTCGAGGAGTTGATCGTCGACCTGCAGTCCGAGGACGTCGTGACCTTGGGCGCGTGGAAGGGGCACCGGCTGATCGGCTCGATCCGCGTGGGCATCGAGGACGACAAGGCGACGATCGGACGCCTCGCGGTCGCCCCGGACCAGCAGGGGCACGGCATTGGGACCCAGCTGCTGTTCGCGGTGCTCGCGTACCTGCCCGAGAACACCCGCGAGGTGTGGGTCTTCACCGGTCAGAACTCGAAGCACAACATCTCGCTGTACAACAAGCACGGCTACGAGCACCAGTTCGACCAGGTCGCGGGCGACCTCACCTACGCCTACCTGCGCAAGGTGCTCGAGGCGGGGGCGATCGTCGACGACGCGGCGGACGAGGACAACGCCGTCCGCGGCGAGAACTGAGGAAGGACGATACGGGGGTGACCCTCGTTCTTACCCGCGAGATGCGCGGCTAGGCCGAGATTCGGGTAACGCAGGTGTTCCGCTGACATCGGTCTTGGGTTGTTTCCCGAACATGCACGTGCTACGTTCGCATAATTACGCGATTCCGCTGGCGGCGGATTCGGTCAATTACCCGAATCGTGGTGAGCGTCATGGCTGTCGACCCGGCCCCCACATCTGTAGACATCGAGCGGCGCATCGTTGCGGCGATTCGCACCAGCTTGCCGTCGACGTGGCGCGTGATCGAGAGCAAAGCCTCTCGTGGCAGCACCGCGGACGTCGATCTTGAACTGAGCGTGGAGGCTCCCGGTGGCGAGGCGTCGCGCCTCTTGGTCGAGGTGAAACAAGCAGTCGAGCGCCGAGACGTGGCTCGCATCGCTGACCGGCTGCGAGGCGCGATCACCGAACGTTCCGGAATCCCGATGGTCGGCGCGCGCTACCTTTCGCAATCTGTCCGCGATGCGCTCACTGCGGAGCGCATCGCCTACGCGGACGCGACAGGCAACATGCGCCTAGAGAGCAACTCGCCCGCCGTCTTCATCTCGTGCCAGGGGGCCGAGAGCGACCCATGGCGCAAGGGGCGCCCGCGAGGGACGCTCAAGGGAGAGCCTGCGGCGCGCATCGCGCGAACCCTTCTGGACTACGACCGCACGTGGCGCGTGCGTGAACTCATCGCAGTCGCGGGCGCCTCGAGCGGTGCAACCTATCGAGTCCTCGACTATCTGCAGCGCGAGGACTTGGTGGTCAAGGAGGGCGACCGGTACGCAGTGACCGACTGGGAGCGGCTGCTGCGAACCTGGAGTGCCGACGCATCGTTTACGACAACAACGCGGACTATGGCCTTCATCGAGCCGCGCGGCCTCGATGCTTTCCTCGCCAAGCTAGACCCGAAGCCTGCGTTTCCGGTTGCGGTGACCGGGACGGTGGCCGCGAAGGAGTGGGCAATGTACGCACCGGCGAAGGCGGCGTACGTGTACGTGTCCTCCATTCAGGAGGCCGCCGACGCCTGGAGCCTGCGACCGAATTCGGTCGCACCGAACGTCGTGCTGCTCGAGCCCGCCACCGTGGGTGACGTTCCCTTCCGCAATGTGACGCCTGCCAGCGCTGGATACCCCGTCGCGGCTCTCGCCCAGGTGGTCGCTGACCTGCTCAACGGTCCGGGTCGAGAGCCGGCCGAAGGTGAGTACCTCATCGAGTGGATGAGGGCCAATGAATCGCGGTGGCGGCGTGAGTGATCCGGTGACGCTGGCGCGGACGGGGTTGCTCGACGCCCTTGAGGCGCTCAAGGCTCACTTGGACGCACTTGTCGTCGTCGGCGCGCAAGCGATCTACCTGCACACAGGAGCGGCAGAGGTCGCGCTGGCGGAATACACGACCGACGGCGACCTTGCCGTGGATCCGGACTCGCTCGGTTCCGATCCCCGTGTCGAGGCCGCGATGATCGCGGCGCACTTCGAAGCGGACCCGAGGGACCATGCGGTAGGGACGTGGATCTCGCCGCGCGGTGTGCCGGTCGACCTCATGGTGCCCGAGGCCGTCGCTGGCCTGGGTTCGCGGGCTGCCAGCGTGCCTCCACACGACCGGAAGGCGATGCGACGCGCGCGGGGGCTGGAAGCGGCGTTGGTGGACAACACCAGGATGATGATTCGTGCCCTTGACGTGTCGGCCGACTCGCGCGAGTTCGAGGTCGCGGTTGCGGGACCCGCCGCATTGCTCGTCGCGAAGCTCCACAAGATCCAGGACCGCATCGATCAACCGAGTCGTCTCGACAACAAGGACGCGCATGACATCTACCGCGTGCTCCGCTCGATCGACACCGAGGTTCTCGCGGTCGCCACGCACGGCCTCCTGAACGCGCGCCTGAGCCGCGCTGTCACGCTGGAAGCGTTGGAGCACCTCGAACGGCTGTTCGCTGCCGGGTCGAGGGCGGTTGGGTCCCGCATGGCTGGCGCGGCGGAGGAGCTTGTCGGCGATCCAGCCACAGTTTCGGAGAGCGTCGCGCTCCTGGCGCAGGATCTTCGCGACGCGCTCAATGCGCGGCAACATGAAGGGTGACCGCGTCGCGAGAACTGAGTCGGGACGATGCGGGGGTGACCCTCGCACGAACCCGACCCGTGCATCGTTCCGCGTTGCTAGACTGACGCTCGCCGCAACTGGCGCAGTGGGTCACCCACAGGGAGCGGCAAGGAGTTCTTCGACTGCTGGTCGCACGCCTGGGCCACTGGTCACCGGAAGCTAGGTGCCGGCGACCCGCCGGCGTACAGACAAGGACCGTCATGACTACTGACTCCAGCGCCACCGCAGCGGTGATGAACGCCACGCTGCAGGACTTCGACCCCGAGATCGCCCAGGTCCTCGACCGCGAGCTGGGCCGCCAGCGCGACTACCTCGAGATGATCGCGTCCGAGAACTTCGTGCCGCGCTCCGTGCTGCAGGCGCAGGGCTCCGTGCTCACCAACAAGTACGCCGAGGGCTACCCCGGCCGCCGCTACTACGGCGGCTGCGAGGAGGTCGACGTCGCCGAGTCGATCGCGATCGATCGCGCCAAGGCCCTCTTTGGCGCCGAGTACGCCAACGTCCAGCCCCACTCCGGCGCGACCGCCAACGCGGCCGTGCTACACGCTCTCATCAACGCGGGCGACAAGATCATGGGCCTGTCGCTCGCGCACGGCGGTCACCTCACGCACGGCATGAAGCTCAACTTCTCCGGCAAGCTCTACGACGTCTCCGCCTACGGACTCGACGAGGCGACGCACCGCATCGAGATGGACAAGGTGCGCGAGCAGGCGCTCGCGACCCGCCCCGACGTCATCATCGCCGGCTGGTCCGCGTACCCCCGTCACCTCGACTTCGCCGCGTTCCGCGAGATCGCGGACGAGGTGGGCGCGAAGCTGTGGACCGACATGGCGCACTTCGCGGGCCTCGTGGCCGCGGGCCTGCACCCGAGCCCCGTGCCGCACTCCGACGTGGTGTCCTCGACCATCCACAAGACGCTCGGCGGCCCCCGCTCGGGCCTCATCGTGTCGCGCGACACCGCTCTCGCGAAGAAGCTCAACTCCGCGGTGTTCCCCGGCCAGCAGGGCGGGCCGCTCATGCACGTGATCGCCGCCAAGGCCGTGGCGCTCAAGGCCGCCGCCGCGCCGGAGTTCAAGGAGCGCATGGAGCGCGTCCTCGAGGGCGCCCGGATCATCGCGGACCGCCTCACCTCTCCCGACGCGATCGAGGCCGGCGTCAACGTGGTCACCGGCGGCACGGACGTGCACCTGGTGCTCGCGGACTTGCGCCACTCGCCGCTCGACGGCCAGCAGGCGGAGGACCTCCTCCACGAGGTGGGCATCACGGTCAACCGCAACGCGGTACCGTTCGACCCCCGTCCCCCCATGGTCACCTCCGGCGTGCGCATCGGCACCGCGGCTCTCGCCTCGCGCGGGTTCGGCGCCGAGGAGTTCACCGAGGTCGCCGACGTCATCGCCACCGCGCTCAAGGGCGGCGCAGACATCGACGCCCTGCGCGCCCGTGTCGCGAAGCTCGCGGACTCCTTCCCGCTGTACGAGGGCCTCGCGCAGTAATGGCCCCCGCCACTCAGGGGCCGCGGGTTCTCGATGGCAAGGCGACCGCTGCTGCCATCAAGGCCGAGCTGACCGAGCGGGTGACGGCGCTGCGCGAGCGCGGCGCCGTCCCCGGCCTCGGGACGCTGTTGGTCGGTTCGGACCCGGGTTCGACCTGGTACGTCAACGGCAAGCACGCCGACTGCGCGGAGGTGGGCATCGCCTCGATCCGCGAGGACCTGCCCGAGACCGCCACTCAGGAGGAGATCGAGGCCGCGGTCGCGCGCCTCAACGCGAACCCGGAGTGCACCGGATTCATCGTGCAGCTGCCGCTGCCGCACGGCATCGACACCAACCGCGTGCTCGAGCTGATTGACCCCGACAAGGACGCGGACGGCCTCCACCCGACCAACCTGGGCCGGCTCGTGCTGCGCACGTCCGAGGAGATCACGTCGAGCCTGCCGTGCACGCCCAAGGGCATCATCGAGCTCATGACGCGCCACGGGATCGACCTCAACGGCAAGGAGGTCGTGGTGGTGGGCCGCGGGACCACGGTGGGCCGCAGCATCGGCCTGCTGCTCACCCGCAAGGCCGTCAACGCGACCGTGACGCTGTGCCACACGGGCACGGCGGACCTTGCGTCGCACACGCGCATGGCCGATGTCGTGGTCGCCGCCGCGGGCGTGCCCGGGATCGTGACGGCCGACATGGTCAAGGACGGCGCGGTGCTCATCGACGTGGGCGTCTCCCGCGTCACCGATCCCGCGACCGGCAAGTCGCGCGTGGCTGGGGACATCGATGCCGCGGCGCGAGAGAAGGCGTCGTGGTACTCGCCCAACCCGGGCGGTGTGGGTCCCATGACCCGCGCGATGCTGCTCGCGAACGTGGTCGAGAGCGCGGAGCGGGCGCTCGGCTGATCCGGCTCGCTTGGGTCGGCGTGACTGACCTCTGGTGCGCCTGATTCTTGGCGTGACTGAGCTTCGGCGCGCCTCGGAACGCGGGCCCATTGCTCGATGGCCCGCGATTCGGGTCGCGCTGACCCGAATCGCGGGCCGTCTGCGGGGCCGCCCGCTCGCGCGGCGGGGGCATGCGGCGTGTGGCGGGCGGCGGGTGATGCGCGTGCCAATGGCGACGGGGGACGCGATGTCGGTGCGAGCCGGTAGCGTCGTGGCCATGAGAATCGCTTCCGTCAACGTCAACGGCATTCGCGCTGCCGCGCGCAAGGGCATGGGCGACTGGCTCGCCGCGGCCACCCCCGACGTGGTGTGCCTCCAGGAGGTGCGCGCGCCGCTCGAGACCACCGCTCCGCTCGTGGGCGAGGGCTGGCACGTGGTCGAGCAGGCGTGTGAGATCAAGGGGCGCGCGGGTGTCGCGATCGCGTCGCGCACGCCGCTCACGGACGTCATCGCGGGCGTCGACGCGCTGGGCGGCGCGATGGGCGAGCCGGTCCACACCGGGCGGTGGATCGAGGCGACCGTGGAGTCGCCCGCGGGACCCGTGCGCGTCGTGAGCGTCTACATGCACTCCGGCACCGCGGGCACTCCGTCGATGGATGACAAGTACGCGATGCTGGAGGCCGCGACCGCGCGCATGGCGGCGCTGCGACCGCAGTACGAGCGGGTCGTGGTGATGGGCGACATCAACATCGCTCACACCGAGAATGACATCAAGAACTGGAAGGGCAACCTCAAGTCCGCCGGCTTCCTGCCCGAGGAGCGCGCGTATCTCACGCGCTGGGTCGAGGCGGGCTGGGTCGACGTGCACCGCGCCCTCGAGGGCAACCGCCCCGGTCCGTACACGTGGTGGTCGATGCGGGGCCAGGCCTTCGACAACGATGCCGGTTGGCGCATCGACTACCAGTACGCGTCGCCTGCGCTCGCGGCCGCCGCGACCGCGGTGCGCGTGGACCGTCAGGCGAGCTGGGACTCCCGGTGGACCGACCACGCGCCGCTCGTGGTCGACTACGCGCTCTGACGCGGGGGCCTACACCAGCAGGAACGTGGGTCGGGGGAGACCCCGCGCGACGAACATCGCGTCGACCTGATCGGCGATGTGCTCGGCCTGGGTGGCGCGCACGAGGGCGATCGCGCCGCCGCCAAACCCGGCCCCCGCGAGCCGGGCGCCCAACGCGCCAGCAGCGAAGGCCGTGTCGACCGCGAGGTCGAGCGCGGGAGTGCTCGCATCGTAGTCAGCGCGCAGCGAGCCGTGGGAGTCGAGCATGAGCGCGCCGATCTCGGTGAAGCGGTCGTGTGCGGGGCCCAGCCCCCGAGCGCCGCGACCGCGTCGGCCACGCGCCGATCCTCGGTGACGATGTGCCGCGCGCGCCTGCGCGCGGTGGGGTCCTCGATGCCCGCGAGGCGCCTCACCCCGTCGGGCTCGTCGGCGAGCAGCCGCAGCGAGTCGACCCCGAGGGCCTGCGCAGCGAGCCGCGCGTCGCGGCTGCGGCGCGCATATGCGTCCATCCAGTCGTCGCGTCGCGCTCCCGTGTCGACGACGAGCAGGCGCAGCCCGTAGTCATGGAAATACAGCGGATAGCGGGTGAGGCTGGGAGGCACGGTAGCGAAATCCACCATGACTGCCTCGTCCTCAGCGCACCGCAACACCGTATGGGTGTCGAGTCGGCCGCAGGGGAAGCCAACGTAGGCGCTCTCGGCGTCCCACGCCGCCTCCGCGAGCTCGATCGCGCCAGCCTCGCCGTCGAGCGCAAGACCCCACACCGCATTGCACGCGAGCCCCACCCCCGCCGTGAGGGAGGCCGATGCCCCGAGGCCCGCCTCGAGCGGCAGGCACCCGACGATCGCGAGGTCGAGCCCGGTCACGGAGTAGCCGCGCTCGGTGAGCGCCCAGACGACGCCCGAGGCGTAGTAGGGCCAGTCGATGCCGGTGCCGGGAACGAGCGCGGAGATCGCCCCCTCCCATCGCTCGGGCTCGCCCGGCGGGGGATTGCCCGACACCATGCGCAGCGCCTCATCCTCGCGCCGGCGCACCGCGACAAACGTGCGGTGCGCGACCGGCGCCGCGAGCGAAAGACCCTCCGTGTAGTCGGTGTGATCGCCGATCACGGTGATGCGACCGGGAGCCGACACGATCGCTTCGGGCTCTCCTCCGAAGGCCTCCTCGAAGAGAGCGCGGGCGCGGTCGGAGCCCTCGTCGAGGGTCCACGGGATCAGCCAGCGAGGTGCATCGTCCTGGGGAGAGACGGTCACACCTGTCATTCTGCCAGTGAGTGACGCGGCGGGCGTGCGCCCGTGTTCACGGCGCGGCGCACGCGTGACAAGATGACAGGACACGCCACAGGAGGTCGCCATGCCACGCAAGCCCGCCGCGTCAGCGCCCGAGCCGGACCCCACGCCCCCGCCCGCGTCCGCTCCCGCGGATCTCCCTCCCAGCGTGCCGCCGGCCGCCGACGTGCCTGGCACCGAGCCAGCGGCGACGACCCAGCCCGTGCCCACCGCGGCATCGTCCCTTCCGCCGTCCGTCCTGGACCGGGTGAGGGACAACCGCATGGGCCCGCTCGCGGCCACACTGGGCGTCGCGCTGCTGGTGGCGATGCTGCTCGCCGTGCTGGTCCCGAACCGTCCCAACCTGTACGCCATGACCGTCCTGGGCCTGCTGCTCACGGCCGCCGTGGGCTTCACCGTCCGCTATCTGTCGCGCGAGCGCGGGCTGCGCGCGCAGGCGACCGCGCTGATCGCGACCGCGATCGGGCTGCACGTCATGGGCGTCACCGGGACGCTCGACGGCGCGGGCACTGGAGAGGGCGGGATGGTGAGCCTGTTGGGCATCGAGGGCCCCGGATTCGACGATGCCCTGCTGGGCGCGCTCGCGACGCCCGCCGTGTCGACGGGTGGCGTCGTGTGCGGACTGATCGCCGCGATCATCGTGGGCTGGGGACCGCGCTCCAAGGCCTGAGAGGCGCCCGAGCGCCCGGCCGCTACCTCTTGACGGGGGTGACCCCTAGCGAGCGGCCCGCCAGGCCGCGCTGGCGCGCGGTGAGCGTGCGTGCCACGGCGCGCAGGGCCGATGCCGCGGGGGAGTCCGGGTCCGAGATGACCACCGGGGTTCCGGCGTCGCCCGCCTCGCGCGCGGTGATGTCGAGCGGGACCTGACCGAGCAGCGGCACGTCCGTGCCGAGGGTCTTCGACAGGCGGCCCGCGACCGTCTGGCCGCCGCCCGAGCCGAAGACCTCGAGGCGAGTGCCGTCGGCCTGCTCGAGCCACGCCATGTTCTCGACCACACCCACGACGGACTGTGAGGTTTGCACCGCGATCGCGCCGGCACGCTCCGCGACGCCCGCCGCGGCGGACTGCGGCGTGGTGACCACGAGGATCTCGGCGTGGGGCAGCAGCTGCGCGACGGAGATCGCGATGTCGCCCGTGCCGGGGGAAGGTCGAGCAACAGCACGTCGAGGTCGCCCCAGAACACGTCCGCGAGGAACTGCTCGATCGCGCGGTGCAGCATGGGTCCACGCCACACGACGGGCTGACCCTCGGGCACGAACATGCCGATCGACACGGCCTTGACCTCGTGCGCGATCGGAGGCAGCAGCATGTCGTCGAGTCGCGTGGGCTGACCCTCGACGCCCAGCATGCCGGGAATCGAGAAGCCAAAGATGTCCGCGTCGAGCACGCCCACCTTGAAGCCGTCCTGCGCCATCGCGGCGGCGAGGTTCGCCGTCACCGTCGACTTGCCCACGCCGCCCTTGCCCGAGGCGACCGCGTAGATGCGCGTCATGTTGCCCGGCTGGGTGAACTGGATGATGGGCTCGGGCTTGCCGCCGCGCAGGGTCGAGCGCAACTCGAGGCGCTGCTCCTCGGACATCACGCCCAGCTCGATGCGCACGTCCTCGACCCCCGACACCGTGCGCGCCGCGGCCTCGACGTCCGACGTGATGCGTTCGCGCATCGGACAGCCCTGCGTGGTGAGGTCGATTCCGATGACCGCGAGGTCCCCGTCCACGTCCACCGAGCGGACCATGCCGATCTCGGTGATGGGCCGGCGGATCTCCGGGTCGATGACCGTCGCGAGGGCGTCGCGGATGAGCTCGACGGTAGGCATGGCGTCCATCGTAGGCGCTCCCGCCGGGGCTCAGCGCGCGCGGCGGCCGGGCTTGCGTTGGTCGTCGTCCGCGTCGGGCTCGTGGTCCTCGTCGCGCAGTTCCTCGAGAAGAGCGCGCAGCTCCGAGCGCACGAAGTCGCGCGTCGCCGTCTCGTTGACCGCTTGGCGCAGGGCCGCGACCTCGCGGGCGAGGTACTCGGTGTCCGCGAGGGAGCGGGCCGCCTGTTGGCGGTCCTGCTCGGCGGCCACGCGGTCGCGGTCGGCCTGACGGTTCTGGGCCAACAGGATCAGCGGCGCCGCATACGAGGCCTGCAGCGACAGCATGAGCGTCAGCGCCACGAAGCCCCACTCGTCGAAGCGGTACTCCTCGGGCCCCAGCGTGTTCCACCCGATCCACGCGATGACGAAGACCGTGAGGTAGAAGATGAAGCGCGGCGTGCCGAGGAAGCGCGCGATGGCCTCGGAGATGATGCCCGCGCGATCCGATCCCTTGCTGCGCCGGAAGAAGCCGCGCTCGGCGCCCTTGGGCCGATCCAGCCGGTCAGCCACGACCGCCTCCCGCGGTCGACTCCTGCGCGGCGTCGGCCTGCGTCGCGGCGGAGTCGTCCTCGTCCATGTGCTCGCGCCAGTCGCTGGGCAGCAGGTGGTCGAGGACGTCGTCGATCGAGATGGCGCCCACGAGGCGGTGCTCATCGTTGACGACGGGCAGCGCGAGGATGTCGTACGCAGCCATGCGACGCGCGACGACCGACAGGTGGTCGCCCGGGTGCAGCGGCGCGATCGCGGGATCCACGAGACCGCCAATGGAGTCGTGGGGAGGCTCGCGCAGGAGCCGCTGAATGTGCACGAGCCCGATGTAGCGGCCCGTGGGCGTCTCGAGCGGGGGACGCACCACGAACACCATCGAGGCGAGAGCGGGCGGGAGCTCGTTCTTGCGCACCAGCGCAAGGCACGTCGCGACCGAGGTCTCGGGGCCCACGATCACGGGCTCGGTGGTCATCAGGCCACCCGCGGAGTCGTCCTCGTAGCCCAGCAGCTGCTCGACGTTGCGCGCGTCCTCGGGCTCCATGAGCTCGAGCAGCGCCGCCGCCTGCGTCGCGGGCAGGTCGCCTAGCAGGTCCGCGGCATCGTCGGGATCCATGGCCTCGAGGACGTCCGCCGCGCGCTCGGACTGCAGCGTCGACAGCAGGATGATCTGCTCGTCCTCCGGCATCTCCTCGAGCACATCCGCGAGCCGCTCGTCGTCGAGGGCGGCGGCGATCTCGGCGGACCGCGAGGGCGTCATCTCCATGAGCGCCGCCGCGAGGTCGGCCGGCTTGTGGTCGCTGAAGGCCTCGATGACCAGCGAGGCGCCCTGGTTCTTGTCGCGCACGGACAGCCCGGTCACCTGGTCGACGTCGACGACGAGCGCCTCGCCCCTGCGCGAGAAGCCGAGCACGCCGGTGCGACGCTGGGCGCGGCGCACGTAGAGCTTGGTGAGCCGCCACGTCTTGGTGCGGTCCTGCTCCATCGCGATGTCCTCGATGTACGCGGTCGAGCGGTCCTCCTTGAGCTTGACCGACCTCTCGAACAGCTCCGCGATCGCGAGCGTCTCGCCCTGGCGCGCCTTGAAGCGGCGCAGGTTGATGACGCCGGTGCAGATGACCTGGCCCGGGTTGATCGCGGTGACGCGCGTGAGGGGCATGAAGACGCGCCTGCGCCCAGGAACCTCGACCACGAGCCCCACCGCGGTGGGCGGGGTGCCGCCCGTGCGGCGCACCACCACCACGACATCGCGGACGCGCCCCACGGCGTCGCCGAGCGGGTCAAAGACCGTGGTGCCCGCGAGGCGCGCGATGTAGACGCGGTCGACTGCGGTGCTCATGTGTCCAACCTCATGTGCCCAGCGTAGTCCCGGCTTATGCGCGCACAGCCTCCCAGCACTCGAGCAGCGCCGCGACGCTCGCGCGCACGTCGTCCTCCGTGGTCGCCTGGTCCGACACGGAGATCCGCATCGCGGGCCTGCCCTTCCAGACCGTGCCCCCCGCCCACATGGTCCCCTCGCGCTGCGCCGCCTCGATTACGGCGGCCGTCACGGCATCGTCCCCCGTCCGCCGGGCGCGGAGCCAAAGGCGACCATGAC
This sequence comes from Demequina sediminis, assembly GCF_030296675.1. GTDB lineage: Bacteria > Actinomycetota > Actinomycetes > Actinomycetales > Demequinaceae > Demequina > Demequina sediminis. The sequence continues at coordinate 2,594,528 of NZ_AP027736.1, forward strand.
CTGGTTGAGGGCCACGGGCGCGAGCACCTCGACGCCCGCATCGCACAGGAGCGACGCGAAGAGACGCGCGCGGGCGCACGTGCGGTCGATGAGATCGGCGACGCCGGAGCGGCCGTTCGACGCGAGCATCGCCCACGTCTCGATGCCGCGGGCGCGCTGCGACATCTGCAGGCCCAGGCTCATGAGCGGGCGCGCGTCCCCGCTCGCGACGTAGGCGGCGCTCATGGCCGTCGTGCGCTCGAGGTCGGCGCGCTCGCGGACGATCGCGATGCCCGAGTCGTACGGGACGTTGAGCCACTTGTGGGCATCGGTGCCCCACGAGTCGGCGAGAGCGGCGCCCGCCACCTGGTGGCGCAGCAAGGGCGAGGCGGCGGCCCACAGCCCGAACGCGCCGTCGATGTGCACCCAGCCGCCGCGCTCGCGCACCCCGGGGATGATCGCCTCGAAGGGGTCCGAGGCCCCCGTGTTGACGTTGCCGGCCTGCAGCACCACGAGCGTGAGGTGGTCGGTGTCGGTGGGGAAGCGCGCCGCGTCGATCGCGCCGGTCGCGTCCGTGGGGACGCGCTCGATCCGGTCCACTCCCAAGCCCGCGAGCCGCAGGGCCTTGAGTGCGGAGACGTGAACCTCCTCGCCGGTGATGACGCGCAGCGCGGGTGCCCCGAAGAGCCCGTCCGCGTTGACGCTCCACCCCGCGCGGGTGAGCAGCGCGTCGCGGCCCGCGAGGATGCCGGTGAGGTTTGCGAGGGTCGCTCCCGGGGTGAACGTCGCGGTGGCCGTGGGGGGCAGGCTCAGCAGGTCGAGCACCCAGCCCGCCGCGACCTCGTCCAAGGTGGAGGCGACGGGCGACATCACGGGCAGTGCGGGATTCTGGTCCCACTGGCCCGCGAGCAGGGCCGCGGCGCCCGCGGCGTTGTCGACGCCGCCGTTCACGAACCCGAAGAAGCGGCCCTGTGCCTGCGCGACGGTCGCGGGGGAGCCGAGCGTGTCGAGCTCGACGAGCACCTCGCGCGCGTCGCGTGGGCCGTCCTGCAGCGGCCGGCGGAACGCGTCGAGCGCGGCGACCGCCTCCGGATCAGGCGCGATGGGACGATGCCTGGCGCCGGCCACGTACGAGGCCGCCCGTCGCGCCGCCTCCGTGATGAGGCCGATGCGCTCGCGGGCGAGGGCCAGGGAGGTCGGGTTGGTGAGGGCGCGGTCGAGGGTGGCCCGCGGTGCGGCGCCGGGGCGGGCCAGATCGGTGAGGGACATGCCAGCATCCTCGTGTCGAGTGGCCCCCGTGGACCAGGGCCAGTTCGGGAAGTCATGGCCCTTGGCAGAAGGTGCCAGTTCGGGGTGAGATGGACCCATGCGCACCACCGCCGACCAACTCTCTGGCGTGCTCGACCACTGGAAGTCGGGCACGGGACCGCTGTACCAGCAACTCGCCGACGCGATCGTGTCTCTCGCGGAGGCGGGCTCCCTCGAGCACGGCGCGCGGCTGCCGTCGGAGCGTGCCCTCGCCGTCCAGCTTCACCTGTCGCGCAACACCGTGACCGCCGCGTACCAGCGGCTGCGCGATCAGGGGTGGCTCGAGGCCTCTCCCGGCTCCGCGCCGCGGTTGGGGATGCGCTCTCGCGGGGTGTCCGCGCTCACGGCCCAGGATCGCTTCTCGAGGATCCTTGTGGGGCAGCAGGAGCCGCTCGTCGCGCTCAACACCGCGTCGCCGCCGCCCGCACCCGCGGTGTCCGAGGCGCTGTCGCGGCCCGAGGAGTTCTTGGGTGCGATCGCGGCCGTGGGCAACGGCTACGCGGCGCTGGGGGACCGGGATCTCACGCTCGCGGTGACGGATCACCTGCGCGCGCTTGGCATCGCGGCGCGGCCCGACGAGGTCGTCATCACGTCGGGTGCGCAGCAGGCCCTGTGGCTCGCGGTGACCGCGCTCGCGAGCGCGTCGACCCCGGTGGCGCTCGAGGCGATCACGTATCCGGGTGTCTTCGACGCGATCCAGGCCGCGGGCTCTCGGCCCCTCGCGCTGCCCATGAGCGACACCGGCCTCGACGTCGAGGGAGCGGCCAAGCTGCTCCGCGCCGCGCAGCCCGACCTCGCGTATGTGACCACGTTCAACAACCCCACGGGAACCGCGCTGCGCGACGGCGACGCGGTGCGCCTGCTCGAGGCCGCGGCAGCGGCGGAGACCACGGTGATCGACGATCGCATCATCGGCGACCTCGCGCTCGACGGCTCGCGGCCGCGCCCGTTCGCGGCCCTGGGCACGCGTGCGTCGGTGGTGACCATTGGGGGTCTGTCCAAGGTCTTCTGGGGCGGGCTGCGCATCGGCTGGCTGCACACCAACGCGACCCTGGCCGCCCAGCTGCGTCACCGCCGCGCCGCGATGGACCTCGGCAGCCCGGCGCTGTTCCAGCGGCTGGGCGCGCGGCTGCTGCGCGAGCACTTCGAGGAGACGCTCGCGTGGAGGATCGAGACTCTGCGCGAGTCACTCGGGGTCGCGCGCGAGGCGATCACGGAGGCGGGGCTCGACTGGGAGTACGTCGAGCCGGCCGGCGGACCGTCGCTGTGGGTGCGCCTGCCAGGAATGTCGGCGGAGCGCTTCGCCGAGCGGGCCGAGCGCGCGGGCGTGCCCGTGGTCGCCGGATCGGCGTTCTCGGTGGTGCCTGGGTCGGGATCGGATCGCTTCCGGCTGCCCATCTACCTGCCGCCCGAGCAGATCCGGCTGGGGATCAAGGTGCTCGCCGAGCGCGCGGCCTGAGGACTCGCCGCCGCCCGCCACCCCCACCTCCCCTTTTCGCAAGTCACACATCTGGCGACAGGTGGAGCGCGAATCACGCACGAATCGCGAGACACCGGTCCTCAGAGGTGTGACTTGCGGGGGTCGCGCGGGTGGGGGTCCGGGGCCGGTGGGCGCGGGTGCGGCTGCCCCTAGGCCCCCGCGAGACTGACGGAGCGCAGCCGCGACTCGGGCTCGAGAGAGGGGTGCACGGTGATGAGCTCGTCGGCGCGGGCCGCGGCTGCGAACTCCTCGAGCCCCGCGCGCACCTGCTCTGGGGTGCCGACCGCAGCCTTCGACATCATCGCCGCGATCCCCGCGCCCTGCTCGGTCGTGAGGAACGCGTCGATCTCCGCGTCGCTGTAGTCGCGCGCCGCGGGCCCCCGCGCAAGGAGCGACCTCACGCGGTACCGGCGGGCGGCCTCGAACTCGGCAACGGCATCGGCCTCATCCTCCGCCGCCACCACGTTGACGCCCGCGATGACGTGCGGCTCGGGGTGCGCCTCGCTGGGCGTGTAGGTGCCCCGGTAGAGCGCGACGGCCTGCTCGAGGGCCTGTGGGGCGAAGTGCGAGGCGAACGCGAAGGGCAGGCCGAGCTGCGCCGCGAGTTGGGCGCCGAACAGCGACGAGCCCAGGATGTACAGCGGCACGCGGGAGTGTGCGCCCGGTGTCGCGGTGAGGCCGTCGGGACGGGAGTCACCCGCGAGCAGCCCCTGCAGCTCGACCACGTCCTGAGGGAAGCGATCCGAGGCGTCAGGGGTGCGCCGCAGCGCCGCATAGACGGCCCGCTCGCCGCCGGGTGCCCGGCCCAGCCCCAGGTCGATGCGGCCCGGGTGCAGCGCCGCGAGCGTGCCGAACTGCTCCGCGACCACGAGCGGCGAGTGATGCGGAAGCATGACGCCGCCCGCGCCGAGCCGGATGGCCGAGGTGTGGGCCGCGACGTGCGCGATCACCACGGCGGGTGCGGACGATGCGATGGTGGGCATCCCGTGGTGCTCGGCGTACCAGACGCGGCCGTAGCCGGCGGACTCGGCGGTGCGGGCGAGCTCGACCGAGTGGGCGAGGCTTTCCGCGGCGGTGCCGCCGGGGCGGATGAAGGCGAGATCGAGCAGGGACAGGGCGACGGGCATGGCGGCCTTTCGGGCGGGGAGGGTGATGCTCCCTCAACGCGCGAGACCCCCGTGGGTATGCCCGGGGAGGCGCGGCGATGCCGCGACGATGCGGCGGGGTCTACGACCCGTCGCGCTCGCCGGTGACCTCCGCCGCGCCCGCGGCGACCTCGTCCGCGGTGCCGTGTGTGGCATCGTCCAGTCCCCTCGACCGTCGCACCCGCACGGTCACTACGTGAATCGCGCCGGCGAGCGCGAAGGCGCCCACGAAGAGCAGCAGCGCGGCGACGGGGTTCTCCATGAGGGTCGGGTCGATCACCATGACCGCAGCCAGCACCAGCATGGTCACGCCCGCGATGAGCTTGAGCAGCTCGCCGTGCTTGTCCTGCATCTTGGTGGCGCGCATGGTCGCGACGGCGATACCGAACACGATGAGCTCGTCGAGCAGGAACGGGATCATGTAGGCCACAAACAGCAGGCCGGTCTGCGCGGGACCCACGTCGTTGGCCTGCAGCAGGCCCGTCCACAGCACGGGGAAGCCCGCCGTGCACGGGGTCTCGAGGAGCGACACACCCACCGCGAGCACCACTGTTGCGCCCAACGCCGGCAGCAGCGCCTTCTTGCCCGCGGCCTCACGCATGCGCCGGTAGATGCCGGGCTTAGCGGAGTCCGAGATCGTGAAGGACAGCCCCTTCTTGAAGGCGAAGTAGTCCTTGACCGACACGATGCCGAACACGCCGGCGACCAGCGCGACCACCACCTGAATCCAGCCCAGGAAGCCCACCACCGTGAGCGCCGAGTAGAACGCGGCCATGTAGAGCGCGTACATCGCGGCCGTGACGGTGAGGAACGTGGTGCCGATCGCGATGACGCGGCGGCGGTTGTTGGTGCGCAGCACGATCGTCAGCAGGACCGAGATCACCCATAGCGAGCACGGGTTGATGCCGTCGACAAACCCGATGATGAGGGTCGAGACCAGCAGCGACTTGTCGCCGAGCGAGACGTCGCCGACGAGGGGCACCTCGATGAGCGTGCCGTCGTCCTCGACGGTGCAGATGCCCTCCTCCTGCGAGCACGTGCCGGCGCCCGCGGTGCCATAGACGCCCGGTCGCGGCGCCTCGCCGCGGTCGACCTGCGCGAGTGCGGCGGCGAGGTCCTGGGAGATGGGGTCCGTCCAGCCGATCCAGATGCGCTCGCCCACGATCGTCGTGGGCACTGACCCGGCCTCGAAGTCCATCTCCTCGCCCACGCGGGCGAAGAGGTCGCGGTTCGCGGCGTCGTTCCACACCTCGAGCTGCACGATCTCGAGGTCCGGATACTGGCTCGCGACGCGCTCGAGCCACTCCTTCTCCTCGGCGCAGTTGGGGCAGCCGTCGCCCCAGAACAGCACGAGGTCTGCCTCGGGGAGGGACGATGCCTCGGTCGGGTCGGCGACGTCGGTGGTGGCCGTCCCGGCGACGGTGGCGGGTGCGGCGGTCCACGAGGTGGCCTGGGCGGGTGCGGAGACGAGGAGGAGCCCGCCCAGCACCGCCGACCCGAGCACGAGGAGGCGTGGCAAGCGTGCGGCGGCGTGCATGGAGTCTCCTCGGGGTCGGCTTCGGCCGGTGCCAGGTTAGGCGTGGACCCCGCCCGCGGCGTGGGCAGTTGGTCCCGTGGTGTGGGCGCTGAGGGGCCGCGGGCGCTACGGTCGAGGCAGCGGGTCCCAGGACCGATGCGGGGCGGGGGAGGAGCGACGATGCTGCTGTTCTACGTGGACGAGTCGGGCGGGACCACGATGGGCGGCTCGCTCGCGCCGCTGGTCGAGGGGCGCACCCACGTGCGCGATCTCTTCGCGCTCGCGGCGGTGGGCATCCACGACTCGTCGCGGGAGCCGCTCGCGGAGGAGCTGGTCGCCGTCAAGGCTCGCCACTTTGGCGAGGGCGCCGTCGCGCGCGCGTGGGGCGAGACGGAGATCAAGGGGCGCAACCTCGCCGAGGCCGCGCGGGCGCGCGAGGGTCACGCGCCGCGAGACCTACCCGCAGGCTATGCGGCCGTCGCGGATCCGGCGAGGCTCGGCAATCTGCTGCGCGACCTGGGGCAGCTGTTCGCGAAGTTCCGCCCACTGGTCTTCACGGTGATCGTCGACAAGCGGGCCCTGCGCGCGATCGACCCCCTCGCGAGCCCTCTCGGCATCGCGTACGCGCGCCTCTACGAGCGCGTCGCTCAGACGCTCGGCAGCGTCAACAGGGGTGAGGGGGCGATCTTTGTGGCCGACCGCCAGGATGAGCACGAGGCGTACTTCGACTCGGGCGCGATGCACCACGTGCGTCGCGAGATGGCGTCCAAGGGCGTCAACCGCCCCAACTTCAACCTCGTCATCGACAAGCCGGTGTGGATCGACCCGACCCTCAGCACGTGGGATCGCGAGCTCATCCAGCTGCCCGACCTCGTGGCCTTCGCGGTCCGGGCCTGGTATGCGCACGGCCGCCCGCCCGCGGCGCGGCACTATCTGTGGGACAAGATCGAGCCGTGCTTCGCCGCGCACTGGAACACCACCAAGGCGCAGGGCGGCGGCATCATGGTCTACCCGGACCCCGGCAGGTATCCGCCGGTGCGGTGAGCCTGCGGGTCAGGCGCGGCGCAGTCGCGCCATCCACTGTTCGATCGCGTCGACCTCACGGGGGAGCGCCGCGGACAGGTTTTCCGCCCCGTCCTCGGTGACCAGGACATCGTCCTCGATCCTGATCCCGATCCCGCGCAGCTCCGCGGGCGCCGCGAGGTCGCCCTCCTGGAAGTACAGGCCGGGCTCGATCGTGAAGACCATGCCGGGCTCGAGGACGCCCTCGAGGTAGAGGTCGCGCTTGGCCTCGGCGCAGTCGTGGACGTCGAGACCCAGGTGGTGGCACGTGCCGTGGACCATCCAGCGTCGGTACAGCTTGGACTCCGGGTCCTCCTGCGCGGGGGCGATGCCCCACTCGGTGAGGCGCTGCTCGATGACCTCCATCGCCGCGAGGTGAACGTCGAGGAAGCGGATGCCGGGCCTGACGATGGCGAAGGCCGCATCGGCGGCCTCGAGCACGATCTCGTAGACCCTACGCTGCGTCGCGGTGAAGGTGCCGTCGACCGGCAGCGTGCGCGTGATGTCCGCGGTGTAGAGGCTCTCGACCTCGACGCCCGCGTCGAGCAGCAGGAGGTCACCCGCACGCACCTGGCCCGTGTTGGAGATCCAGTGCAGGGTGGTGGCGTGCGGGCCCGAGGCGGCGATGGTCTCGTAGCCCACGCCGTTGCCCTCCTCGCGCGCGTGGCCGTCGAAGGTCGCCTCGATCACGCGCTCGCCGCGCTTGTGGCCGATTGCGCGCGGCAGCTCGGGGACCACTCGCTCGAAGCCCGCGATGGTCGCGTCGACAGCGTCGCGCAACTGCTGGATCTCGTACTCGTCCTTGACGAATCGCATCTCGGACAGCGCGACCCGCGCCTTCTTGCTCGGCTGATTCGCGGTGCGCACGCCCTTCGGGAGGTCCGCCAGCGCCCTCGTCTCGATGCCGGTCATCGCGGCAAACTCCGCGAGGCCCGGGCGGCGCCCGATCCAGAACTCGCCCGCCGCGGGGTCCGAGTAGAAGCCCTCGTCCCCCGGCTGCGCGGGCGGGATGAGGTACAGCGTGACGTCGTGCCCCTCGCCCTCGCGGGGCTCGAACACCAGGATCGCGCCGGGCTCGCGGTCGATCCCCAGGCCGGTGAGGTAGGTGAAGTCCGACGACGGGCGGAAGCGATAGTCCGTGTCGTTGGCGCGGGTCTTCAGGGTGCCGGCCGGCACCACGATGCGTTCGCCTGGGAAGCGTGCGCTCAGCCGCGCTCGCCGCTCGGCGGCGTAGGGCGCGGCCGCGATTCGCGTCACCTCGACGTCCTCGTGTGGCGCCCAGTGCTCGCCCATGAAGTCCTTGAACTCCTGCGTGGAGGGGCGGGTGGTGCGGGCCTTGTTGGTCTGGACCTTGTCGTTCACCTCGCCATGCTCCCACGGCTCGGGCGGGGGACGAATCGTGCGAAGGGGACGGATTGCATCGTCCCTGGTCATGGTCGTGTTGCAATCCGCGCCAGGATGCCTAAAACGGCCGCGGCGAGAGCCGGTGCGGCCATAGGATCATCGTGGCCTCACGGCCGTCCCCGACCCTGAAGGAGAGCACAGTGCTCGCACGCATCACCTCCGCCGTGGCGGCCTCGCTCGTCGCGGCGACGCTCGTCGCGACGCCCGCGGGTGCCGTCCCCCGCCCATCGCTTCTCGACGAGGCACAGGCCCTCGCCGCCGAGGCCCGGACCGCCGTCGACGCCGTCAACGCGGCATACGTCGCCCGCGACGTCGACGTGCTGCTCGCCAGGGCTGCCGAGGTCGACGCGGCCGACGCCGCCCTCGAGGACCTGCTCGCCCAGGCGCAGGCCGCGGTTGCCGACGCCGACGCCGCCGCGGACAACGCTCGGGACGTCGTCGAGGCCGCCGAGGTGGACGTCGACCAGTACGCGCTGCTCGATGCCGAGGTCGTGGCCGCCCAGACCGAGTACGACGACGCGGTGGCCGCGCTCGCAGCGATCGATGTGACCATCGCCTCGCTTGGGGCTCAGCTGGCCGCGACGCCCGCGACGATCGCTGGACCCCCGATGTGCTTTCCCGATGCCGTCGTCGGGACGATATGCCTCCCGGGTATGTCGATGCCCAACCCGACGTACACGTCGCTGCAGATACAGGTCGGAACCGCACAGGCGAACCGCGTGAGCGCGCAGGCTACGCTCACCACTGCGTCGGACACCCTTGGCGATGCGATCGCGGCGCGCGACGTCTACGCGGGTGCCGCCGACGCTCTCGCAGTCGCGATCGTGACCCGGGACTCCGTCGTGATCGTGGCCGCAGCCGCCGCGGATGAGCGCGACGAGATCACGAACCTGCACCACGAGGTGCACTGGCTCGCCGGGGAGGTCGCGGACCGCCGTCTCGATGCTGCGGACCTGGTCGCGTTCGAGGAGTCTGCCGGCTGGACGTTCGGTGAGCCGAGCGAGGCCTCCGCGGGCGACACGGTCCGCCTCGAGTTCTCCCTGGTGAACACGGCGGCGTTCCAGCTGTTCGACGCCACGGTCGCCGTGGTCGAGCCCGCTGGACTCGACGCGACGTGCGACATCACGGATGGCACGATCGCCGCCGGCGAGGCGGTCTCCTGCACCGTCGACTACACCGTCACGAGCGCCGATGCGGCGCGCGGTTCCGTCGACATCACCGTCGAGCTCACGGGCTTCCTGCCGATCGGTCCGGGCAACCCGCGCGCCGCCGCGGTTGCCAATGGCACCGAGGTCACGGTGGCGCAGACCTTCTCGTTCGACGTCGCTGCCGCGGCTGTCGTGGACGAGGAGGAGGACGTGGTGACCGACACCGCCCCCGTGCGGGACCGGGACGCCACGGTCGCCGACGAACTCTCTGACACCGGCGCCGAGTCCCTTCCGCTCCTGGTGGTGTCTGCATCGCTCATTGCGGCAGGCGCGCTGCTCGTGTCCCGCCGCCGCGCGCGGGCGTAACCCGAGCATCGTCCCCACGAAGGCCGGGTCCCGTGCGGGGCCCGGCCTTCGACGTGCCTAGGCTGGTGACGTGCGCATCGACCTCCACACCCACTCGTCCGTCTCGGACGGCACCGGCACGCCCGCGCAGGTGATGCGCGAGGCCGCGGCCGCGGGACTCGACGTGGTCGCGCTCGCGGACCACGATTCGACCGACGGCTGGGACGAGGCCGCCGCCGAGGCCGACCGTCTGGGGCTCGGCTTCGTGCCGGCAATCGAGGTGTCGGCACGCGACCGGTGGGTCTCGATTCACATGCTCGCGTACTGGCCGCGAAGGAACGATGCTGGCCTCGCCGAGATCCTGTCGCTCACCAGGGAGGCCAGGCTGGGGCGCGCGCGGTCCATGGTCGAGAAGATCGCGATCGACTACGAGCTCGCGTGGGAGGACGTGGTCGAGCAGGCGGGTGGCGCCGCGACGGTGGGGCGGCCCCACATCGCCGATGCGCTCGTGGCGCGCGGTCACTTCCGCGTGCGCGACGAGGTCTTTGTCGAGGTGCTGCACAACAGTTCGCCGTATTACGTGCCGCACTACGCTCCGGACGTTCACGATGCCGTGCGAGCCATCCGCTCGGCGGGAGGTGTGCCGGTCTTCGCTCATCCAGGGGCCCACGCGCGGGGGCGGGTCGTGTCCGACTCGGTGATCGCGTCGCTCGCCGCGGCGGGGCTCGCGGGGCTCGAGGTGGACCACCGGGACCACGACGCGAACCAGATCGAGCGGCTCGGCGAGCTCGCGGAGCGTCATGGGCTCATCCGGACGGGGTCGTCGGACTATCACGGCATGGGCAAGCTCAACCGGCTGGGCGAGAACCTCACGTCGGAGGCGGCCTTCGAGGCGCTGGTGGCGCAGCGCGGGTAGCGGAGGCGGAGTGCGTGGCTGGGGCTGCGGCGACACCGAGCCCCACGGCAGAAGGGGCGGGACCCTCGCGGGTCCCGCCCCTTCTGCGACGATTCGTGCTACTCGCCCGCGGGCTGTGCCTGAGCCGGCGCGGCTCCCTCGCCCGAGCCGCCACCCGAGCGGCGGCGACGACGGTTGCGGTTGCGGCGCGGCGCGGCCTCGCCCTCGGCGGACTCCGCACGAGGAGCGCGGGGCTCACGGGGCTCGCTGGTGCCCTCGCCCGAGGAGTCGCTCGCGCCCGAGCGGCGACGCTCGCCGCCGCGGCCACCGTCACGACCACCACGGCCGCCGTCGCGACCGCCGCGGCCACCGTCGCGACCGCCCGACGCGGGCTTCTTGCCCGTCTCACCGAGGTCCTCGAGGGTCTCCGCCTCGAGTCCGGCGCGCGTGCGCTGGTCGCGGGGCAGGCGTCCCTTGGTGCCGGCCGGGATGTCCAGGTCCTCGTACAGATGCGGCGAGGAGGAGTACGTCTCCTGCGGCTCGGGGTAGCCGAGGTCGAGCGCCTTGTCGATGAGGGACCAGCGCGGGAGGTCGTCCCAGTCCACAAACGTTACGGCGGTGCCGGTCTTGCCCGCGCGGCCCGTACGGCCGATGCGGTGGAGGTACGTCTTCTCGTCCTCGGGGCACTGGTAGTTGACCACGTGGGTGACGTCCTCGACGTCGATGCCGCGCGCCGCGACATCGGTCGCCACGAGGATGTCGATCTTGCCGGTGCGGAACGCACGCAGGGCCTGCTCGCGGGCGCCCTGGCCCAGGTCGCCGTGGATCGCCCCGGCTGCGAAGCCGCGCTCGCGCAGGTCATCGGAGACCTTGGCAGCGGTGCGCTTGGTGCGCGCGAACACCACGGTGAGGCCGCGGCCGTTCGCCTGCAGGAGTCGTGCGAGCACCTCGACCTTGTCGAGGGCGTGGGCGCGGTAGACCACCTGCTTGATGGCCTTGACGGTCGCGCCGTCGTCGTCGGGGTCGGCCGCACGGATGTGCGTGGGCTGGGTCATGTAGCGGCGCGCGAGGCTCACGACGGCACCCGGCATGGTCGCGGAGAAGAGCATGGTGTGGCGCGAGGCGGGCGTCGCGGACAGCAGCTTCTCGACGTCGGGAAGGAAGCCCAGGTCGAGCATCTCGTCGGCCTCGTCGAGCACCACGGTGCGCACGTAGCGGAGGTCGAGGTGACCCTGGTTGAGGAGGTCGATCAGGCGGCCCGCGGTGCCCACGATCACGTCGGCACCCTTCTGGAGCGCCTCGATCTGGGGCTCGTATGCGCGGCCTCCGTAGATCTGCACGATCCTCACGGCGCGCTTGCGCGATGCCATCTCGAGGTCGCCGGCCACCTGCACGGCGAGCTCACGCGTGGGGGCGACGATCAGCACCTGGGGCTTGCCCTTGGCCTCGCCGAGGGCCTCGTAGGCCTCCTCGCCGGGGGCCGCCGTGCGCTGCAGCGCGGGGATGCCGAATCCCAGCGTCTTGCCGGTGCCGGTCTTGGCCTGGCCGATGATGTCGTGTCCAGCGAGGGCCACGGGAAGGGTCATCGCCTGAATCGGGAAGGGGGCGACGATCCCCTTCTCGGCGAGGGCCTCGACGATTCTCGGGTCGACGTCGTAGTCGGCGAAGGTGGTGTCGGACTTCTGCATGCTGGCATGCGTCTCGGTCATGATGCTCCGATGATTTCGTGGGCGCGTGGCGCCGTAAGGCGGGCAGCCGATCGCGAATCATCTTCAGAGCGGCTCGTCGCTGTCTTCAGCGGTACCGCGTTTCACATGACGACCGGTCAGCCCCGGGTCGGTAGCCAGTGTACCGGCCAGGGCTGACGTCGCGGTAGGTCCGTGCGGCGTGTGCCTCAGGCGCCGAAGCCGACGCGGCGCTTGGTCTCCTCGCCGATGTCCACATAGCCGAGCGCGCTCGCGGGAATGACGACGCGCCGACCCTTGGCGTCGGTGAGGTCGAGCGTGCCGCCCTGGACGGCCTCGGCGACCGCCTTGGCGACCGCGTCCGAGGTCATGTCCGTGTCGATCGCGATCTCACGCGAGACGTTCTGAATGCCGATCCTGATCTCCACGGTGCGCTCCAATGCTTAGCGTGCTGCTCTCCGCCCTTATCCTAGGGCGATGACTCGGCGCTCCGGAGGCCTGTTCGCGGGCAGGGGAATCGCCCTTCCCGGCCTCGCGGTGACCGTCGTGACGGTCATCGTCGCGTTCGCGCTCGGGCTCGGCACAGGGTGGCTCTCGGGCTACGTCCCCGACGCCTACCGCGCGTGGCGCGAGGGCCCGTCGCCGTCCCCCTCGCCGTCGGTCAGCGCGAGCCCCGAGGTCGACGTCTCGCTGCCGCCCCTCGAGCCCATCACCAGGGAGTTGGATGAGGACGATGCCGCGGCCGGGGTGGTGACGACCGCCGTGGTGACGCGCGGTGCGGGCACGTTCAGCTCGATTCCCGGCATCACCGCCGAGGTCGACGACGCGGGACCCGTGCGCTACGTCAGGATCGACGTCGAGGACGGCGTGACCCTCGACAACGTGGCGCTCGTCGACTACGTCATGACCACCCTCAACGATCCTCGCGGCTGGGGTTCCGCCGGCCGCCTGCAGTTCGTGTTGACCGAGGGCGCGGCCGACATCCGCATCGTCTTCGCGAGCCCGCACACGGTCGTGTCCCGGTGTCCCGATCCCCACATTCCCGCCACCCTGAGTGGGGGCTCGGCCACCCCCGAGCCCAGCGCCTCGGCGACGCCCATGCCCAGCGCATCGGCCTCTCCTGCCGTGACGGTGCCGTGTGCCGTTCAGGGAATCGTGCCCATCTCCGTCTACGACTGGACCGCGGGACTCGCGACCTACGGCGACAACCGATCGCAGTCGCGCGTCCACCTGCTCAATCACGGCGTGGGTCACGTGCTCGGGGAGCCGGACGTCGCGTGCGAGTCCGGCCGTGCGTCCGTCATGGTGGACCAGTCGCAGCCTCTTCCCGAGGGCTGCCAGGTCAACGAGTGGCCGTTCCCCGACGCGGACACGTCCGGCTGATTCCGCGCCGCGCGCCGGGCGCAGGCGTGGCGTCGGCCTCGGTGTCGGACCCCTCTGATGGGATGTGGACATGACGTCACCCGGGGGAGCAGCGCTGCGATTGCTGGCGCCCGCGGCCCCTCGGGAGGTGCCGGAGCTCGACGGCAGGCAGGCCGCCGCCCTCGAGGATGCGCTCGCCGATCGCGTGCCAGGCGACCCGGGTCACCTCGTGATCGTGGGTGCGCCCGGATCGGGGAAGACCACTGTCGCCGCGCGCATCGCCGTGGAGGCCGTGCGGCGCGGGACGGACGTGTCGCGTGTGCTCGTGATGGCGGCCACCCGCACGACGGCCGCCCGGCTGCGGGACCGCGTCTCTCTCGCGCTGGACCGCCCCGTGGGTGCGCCCGTCGTGCGCACCGCCGCCTCGACGGCGCACGCGATCCTGTCCGCCGAGTCCGCGGCCCACGGCGAGCCGCCTCCCGTGCTCGTCACGGGTGCGGAGCAGGACCAGATCCTGCGCGAGTTGCTCGAGGGGCACGCGAGTGGCAGGGGCGCCGCGCCCGACTGGGCGGGTGTGATTCCCCCAGAGGCGACGCTGCTGCCCGGCTTCCGGGCCGAGCTGCGGGACCTTCTCATGCGCGCGAGCGAGGGGGCCTCACTCCCGACCGCCTCGCGGCGCTCGGCCGCGCGACCGAGCGACCCGAGTGGGTCGCCGCGGCCTCGGTCATGGACGAGTACGACGCTGTCCTCGGGTGGCGATCGATGACCCAGGATCAGGGTGCGCGCTTCGATCCCGCGGTCGTGGTGGCGCAGGCGGCCGATGCCCTTGCCGGGTGGGATGCCGAGCTCGCGAGGCCGTCGTGGGACCTGGTGATCGTCGACGATGCGCAGGAGCTCACCGCGGCGGGAGTGGGCCTGGTGCGCGCCATCGCCGAGGGCGGTGCGCGGATCGTGCTGGTGGGCAATGCGGACCAGGCGGTGCAGGGCTACCGGGGCGCGCTGCCGACCGCACTCGCGGATGCGGTAGCGCCCGCGCCGCGAGGCCTGGGCGCGGGCCTCGCGCGGCTCGGGCCTGGGCATCGCCAGCGTGAGGCGCTGTCCGCCGTGACGTCCGCCGTGGTCGCGAGGATCGGCACCTCGGGTGTCGGCTCGGCGCGGGAGAGGGGAACCTGGGACCTTGCGGACGGCGAGGTGGAGGTGCTGACCGCGGCGCATCGCCATGCGCACTCGCGTGCGGTGGCCGACGCCTTGCGCCGCGCGCGCCACGGTCTCGACGGACCGCCCACGCCGTGGAGCGAGATGGTGGTGATCGCGCGGTCGACCGCCCGGCTTCGCGAGTTGCGTGCCGACCTCGCGGCGGCCGACATCCCATGCGAGACGCTGGGAGACGGCGCGGCGCTCCATGCCGAGCCTGCCGTGGCGCCCCTGCTGACCCTGATGCGCAGGGCCGCCGAGTCCGCGCGCGGCGGCGCGTCTCCGTGGGAGGAGCACGAGGTGATGGCCCTGCTCGGCTCGCGCTTGGTGGGCCTCGACCCGGTCGCGCTGCGACGACTCCGGCGCGCGCTGGTCAAGGAGGAGCGGCTGGGGGCGGGTCGCGAGGCTCCGCGGAACTGCTGGTCGAGGCCATCACGGACCCCGCCCGCTGGGCTACGCTGGCGACCCCGGACGCCCGGCTCGCGGAGCGCGCCTCCGCGGCGCTGCGCGCGGGCACCGAGGCCGCGCGGGACGGCACGCCGGCCACCGTCGCGTGGGCCGTGTGGAACGCGCTCGGAGTGGCCGAGGAGTGGCGCGCGGCGGCGCTCGCGGGATCGGCCCGCGACGACTCGGACCTTGATGCCGTTGTCGCGGTGATGAAGGCGGCGGCGCTGTACGTCGAGCGGATGCCGTCGGCCTCCGTCGAGTCCTTCGTCGATCACCTCGAGGGGCAGGACTTCGCGGCCGACTCCCTGGGGGCGCGGGCGCGCGTGCGGGACGCCGTCGCGTTCTGCACGCCGGCCTCCGCCGCGGGGCGCGAGTGGGAGGTTGCGGTGGTCGCGGGTCTGGAGGAGGGCGTGTGGCCCGACACGCGGCTTCGCGACGCCGTGCTCGGCGCGCAGCATCTCGCGGAGATCCTCGCCGGCCGCGCGGAGGCCGTGCCGCTGCCCGCGGCGGCACGTGCGGACTCCGCACGCGTGGCGCGGCGTGCGGTGATCGACGACGAGACCCGCTCCTTCGCCGTGGCGGTGTCGCGGGCGCGCCGGCGTCTGGTCCTCACGTGCGTCGACGGAGAGGAGCAGCGGCCCTCGCGATACGTCGCGTGGGCGAGCGTCGCCGCCGCGGTTGAACCGCAACCGGCCGAGCTCGATCGCCGCATCGCCGACCTCCGCGGCGCGGTCGCGGCGGTGCGCGTGGGTGCGCTCTCGGCGCGCGACGCGACGCGGGCCGCCCACGTCGAGACCCTGGCGAGGCTCGCGCGGCAGGGCGTGGCGGGCGCCGACCCCGGTCAGTGGCACGGCGTCCCCGAGTGGTCGAGCCAGTCCGGAATGTGGCACGACGGACAACCCGTGCGGGTGTCGCCGTCGCGCCTCGAATCGCTCGAGCGATGCCCGCTGCGGTGGGCGGTTGAGACCGTGGGCGGCACCGCGGAGGCGGGAGAGAAGCAGGTGCTCGGCACCGTCATCCACGAGATCGCGGCCGCGCTCCCGCACGGCACCGCGCCCGAGCTCGCGCGTGCGCTCGACGAGAGGTGGGGCGAGGTCGGTGGCACCGACACCTGGCCCGATCGCGTGCTGCGAGAGCGGGCCGACTCCATGATCAGGCGGCTGGGCGCATACGTCGCCTCCTCGGCCGCGTCCGCGGTCGAGGTCGAGCAGCCGTTCGCCGTCGAGATCGACCGTGCGGTTGTCGCGGGCAGCGCCGATCGCGTCGAGACGCGCGACGGCGTCACGAGGATCGTCGACCTCAAGACGGGAGCGTCCGCTCCGAGTGCCGCCGAGGCCGCGCACCACGCGCAGCTGGCGATGTATCAGCTGGCCGCCGCGCACGGGGCGTTCCCCGGGGTCGATCACGCTGACGGCGCGGCGCTCGTCTACGTGGGTGGCACCTCCAAGGGGCCCACGCTGCGGGAGCAGCCGGCGATCGACGTCGAGGCGACGACGGCGCGGCTCGCCGAGGCCGTGGAGGTCATGGTGGCGGCGGAGTTCGAGGCGCGGCAGAACGACCTGTGCGGGCACTGTCCCGCGCGTCGCTCATGCCCCGCGTGGGCGACGGGTCGCCAGGTGACGGACTCGTGAGCGCCGAGGACGGCGTGGTGGACGGCATGGTGGACGGTGTCGTGGCCGGGCGCGGGCGCGACGTCGGAGACCTCGCGGAGATCGTCACCCCTGGACGCCCGCCCACGGAGGAGCAGGCCGCGATCATCGGCGCGGGGCTCGACCCCATGCTCGTCGTCGCCGGGGCGGGATCGGGCAAGACAGAGACCCTGTCGCTGCGCATCGTCTACCTGCTCGATCATGCGCAGCGCCTGTTCGGCACGCCCATCTCTCCCGACGAGATTCTGTGCCTCACGTTCACGCGCAAGGCGGCGGCCGAGATCGCCGAGCGCGCGGAGGAGCGCATTGCGGCGGTCTTTGGCGCCGATCCCTCGCGCCCTCCCGCCTCGGTGTCGACCTACAACGCCTACGCCGCTCAGCTGGTCGCCGAGCACGGGCTGCGACTGGGCGTCGATCCCGACGCGACCACGCTGACCGAGGCGGCTCTGTGGCAGCTGGCCAAGGACGTGGTCGATGGCTGGACCGGCCCGCTTGCGATCGATGCCGCGGTGTCCTCCGTGACGGCAGCCGTGCCGCGCCTCGCGTCCCAGTTGAGCGATCACGAGCTGTCCCCCTCCGACCTCCGCGACTGGGCGGGTGCGGCGCTCGCGCGCCTCGAGGCGCTGCCCAAGAAGGAGGGAGACGCCGCGCCCGGCGCGTTCACTCAGGAGCTGCGCAGCAGGGTGGGGCGGCTCCACTCGCTCGTCTCCCTCGCGGACTTGGTCGAGGAGTTCCAGCGCCGCAAGCACGCCGGCTCACAGCTCGACTTCTCGGATCAGGTCGCGATCGGCGCTCACCTGTCCCGGCTGCCCGCGGTCCAGGACGTGGAGCGCGGGCGCTACCGCGCGGTCCTGCTCGACGAGTTCCAGGACACGTCGCCCGGCCAGCTGCGGCTCTTTGCTCGCCTCTTCGGCGGCAGCCACCACGTTATGGCAGTCGGCGATCCACACCAGGCGATCTACGGCTTCAGGGGTGCCTCGGAGAGCGCGCTGCCGATGTTCGTCTCCGAGTTTGGCGGCGATGCCGCGGTGCGCCAGGCCGGGCTGTCCGTGTCGTGGCGCAATGAGCGGGCCGTCCTCGAGGCGGCGAACGCCGCGGCCGCGCCGTTGCGCGCCGAGTCTGGCGTGGCGGTGCGCGAGCTCCGTTCGCGCGGTCAGCACCTCGGGACGCCGGAACCTGTGCGTCGCGCCGCCGCGGTCGAGGCGATGGTCCTGCCCGATCACGTCGAGGAGGCCGCCGAGGTCGCGCGCTACATCCGCGACAGGCGTGCCGAGCTCGGGCGGCAGCGCGGCGCGGGGGCCGGGGTCCCGACGGCGGCCGTGTTGTGCAGACGCCGCGCCCAGTTCGCCGCGGTGATCGACGCACTCGTCGCTCACGGACTCGACTATGAGGTCGTCGGCCTCGGCGGACTGGTCGACACCCCCGAGGTGGCCGATCTCATCGCGCTGCTCGAGATCGCCCACGACCCGTCGCGAGGGGACTCCGCGATCAGGCTGCTGGCCTCGGAGCGGGTCGCGCTCGGGATCGCGGACCTCGCGGCGCTGCGCGACTGGGCGCGCGAGCTCGCGGGGCCGCGCGACACGCGGGAGGCCGACACCAGCCTGGTCGACGCGATCGCCTCCCCGCCTCCTCCCGGCTGGACGTCGCGTGAGGGGCGCGAGCTGAGCGCGGCGGCGCGCGCGCGGATTCACGCGCTGCAGGCGGCCGTCGACGTCGTGCGCACGCGCGCCTACCTGTCGCTGCCCGAGCTCGTCGTCACCGCGGAGCGGGTCTGGGGCCTCGACATCGAGGCGGCCGTCGCGCGCCCCGACGGCAGGGCGGTGCGCCATGTCGACGCATTCGTCGATGCGTGCCGACGCTTCGCGGCGGGGGCCGAACGCGCGACACTCGGAGCGTTGCTGGCATGGCTCGACGCCGCGCGCGACAAGGAGGGCGGGCTTGACGCGCCCGTCACCGAGCCAGACCCCACCGCGGTGCAGGTGCTGACGGTGCACGCCGCGAAGGGACTCGAGTGGGACATCGTCGCGGTGCCCGGCCTGGTCGACGGCCACTTTCCCGCCGTGCAGGAGCCGTCGCAGCGCAGGCCCGCCTACACGGATCCGGGCTGGCTCGGGGAACTCGGCGCGCTGCCCTACGAGCTCCGGCTCGACCGCGCGGATCTCCCGCAGTGGCGATGGCACGATGCCGTCGATCACCGCGACCTGGCCGGCTCCGTGGACGCCTTCCTCGAGGACTGCGGGGCGCATCGGATCGCGGAGGAGAGGCGCCTGTTCTACGTCGCGATCACGCGGGCGCGCAGCCACGTGCTGCTGTCGGCCTCGTGGCGCACCGGGGGCGCGCGGGTACGCACGCCGTCGTGCTACCTGCGCGAGCTGGTCGAGCAGGGGCTCGTGTCGGACGAGGCGTGGGCGCCCGCGCCGGACCCCGACGAGCGGCCTGTCGACGTCCCCGTCACCGCGCAGTGGCCGCCCGCGCCGACGCCGGCCCAGCTCGCGCGACGCGCTCTCGCGAGCGAGGTGCGTGACGCGATGGGGTCGGTGGAGCCGGATGACGACTGGACGGGACTGCCCCTGGGGCGTGAGATCGCCGCGATGCTCGCGGAGAGGACCGAGCGCGCGGCCGGCACTGGCGACGTCGCGATGCCGACCCACCTGTCGACCTCGGCGCTCGTCGCGCTGCGGCGCGACAGGGACGCCTTCACCGCTCAGCTGCGTCGCCCGTTGCCTGCCGAGCCGACCCCGGCCGCTCGCCGTGGCAGCCTCCTGCACGCGTGGATCGAGGCGCACTACGGCCACACCCCGCTGCTCTCTCTCGACGACCTTGGCCCCTCCGAGGACGACGGCGACCTCGCGAGTCTGCGCGAGGCGTTCGCGCGATCCGAGTGGGCGCACCGCACCCCGAGCCACATCGAGGTCGATGTCGAACTCCCCGTCGCCGGCGTCACGATCCGTTCGCGCATCGACGCCGTCTTCCCGCCCGGCGAGGGGCTCGACCGCGTCACGGTGGTGGATTGGAAGTCGGGCACCGCTCCGCGCGACCCCAAGGAGCGGGCGGCGCGCGAGGTGCAGCTCGCGGTCTATCGCCTCGCGTGGGCCGAGTGGACGGGCGTTCCGCTCGAGCAGGTCGACGCCGCGTTCCACTACGTGGGCGACGGCGCCACCGTGCGGCCCGCGCGGCTGCTGACCCGCCCCGAGATCGAGGAGCTGCTGGCGGCGCGCGTGACGCAGTAATGCGAGGCTGTCAGTCCTCGAAGATCATCGCCTCGAGGTCCGCGAGCATGCCCTCTCCGTCCGCGACCACGTCAGGATTGTCGGTGCGGACGCCGTACATCAGCCACCGCATGAGCGCCATCTCCGACGCGAGCCGCGCGCGATCGAGCAGGTGGGGGTCGCGGGTCTCGCGCCGCCCCACGGTGTAGGCCTCGATCACGGTGTCGAGCACGTCCTCGGGAGCGGACGCGACGAGCCACGCGAGGTCGTCCGCCGGGTCGGCGACCCGTGCGTCCATCCAGTCCACGATCCCCGTGACCGAGCCATCGGCGACGAACACCTGGTGCTCGCCCATGTCGCCGTGCACCACGGTGGGCTCGAAGCGCCACCACGACACGTTCTCGAGCTGGTGCTCCCAGCGGTCGGCCAGGCGCGGCGGCACCTTGCCCGTCTGAATCCCGGCGTCGAGCTCCGCCAGGCGGCGCTCGCGGTACTCCTCGGCGGTGTAGGAGGGCAGACCCTGATCCTCGACCACCGCGGCAGGCAGCTCGTGAATCTCGGCGAGCGTGCGGCCCAGCGCGGCCGCGAGGCCGGGTCCCGGCTGCAGCGCCGCGATCACGAGCGGTGCACCGCGCACCTCGGTGTAGACGATCGCCCTGCCCTCGTCGCCGCCCAGCTCCGCGGCGCCCACGGGGTGGGGCACGGCGAAGGTCACGAGTCCGGCCTCCTCGGCGCGCGCGAGCGCACCCAGGAGACCCTTCTCCGCCTCGAGCGCGGCCCCCGCGGCGGCACGGCGGGGAGCCCGCACGATCCACCGGCGACCGGTCGCGTCCTTCACCACCACGACTTCGAAGTCCGCGTCCGTGTGGGGGCTGCGCAGGACGTCGTAGACGTCAAGGCCAGGCACGGCGACGGACGCCAGGGCGGCGAGCGCGAGGGGTGAACGTGGCACGCCCTCACGGTAGAGCGAACGGCGACCGCGCGCCACGCTCCACGCCGTGCGGGGACGATGCCCCCGCCGGGGCATCGTCCCCGCACCCACCGGTACGGTGGGCGGGTG
The DNA here is from genome assembly GCF_030296675.1 of Demequina sediminis. Classification (GTDB taxonomy): domain Bacteria; phylum Actinomycetota; class Actinomycetes; order Actinomycetales; family Demequinaceae; genus Demequina; species Demequina sediminis. The sequence goes on from NZ_AP027736.1 coordinate 2,615,416, forward strand.
AGAAATCCCTGGCCGCTCGACCACCCCTCGCGTATCGACCGGGCCGCGGAGCGCAGATCGGTGGTCGACCTCGAGGCGTGCCACGCGATCATCGTGAGGGACGGCAGCGTCATGACCGCCGACGGTCGGCTGGTCGAACTCGCTCCCGGGCATCAGCCCGCCGCGATGCTGCGCATCTACCTGGGCGTCGACCGCGGCCGCGACCTGGTCGCGCTGGTGCCCGAGGACCCGGCATTCGGCTCCGATCCCGACGGCATCGGGGGCGAGCGCCTGCGCGGGCTGCGTGATCTACTCGCGGGATTCTGGGACCGCGGGCCGGACGGCGAGCGCGACCACGAGCTCGCGACCACGGCGATCGCGATCGCGAACTGGCACGCGGCGCATCCGCGGTGCTCCCTGTGCGGCGAGCCCACCGTGCCCGCGATGGGAGGCTGGGTGCGCCGCTGCGACCAGGACGGCCGCGACCACTACCCGCGCACGGACCCCGCGATCATCGTCGCGATCACGGACGACGAGGACCGGCTGCTCCTCGCGCACGCCGCTCACTGGTCACCGCGCCGGTTCTCTCACCTCGCGGGGTATGTCGAGCCGGGGGAGACCCTCGAGCAGGCCGTGCACCGCGAGGTCGCGGAGGAGGCGGGGCTCACGCTCACGGGCGTCGAATACCTGGGCTCTCAACCGTGGCCCTTCCCCGCATCGGTCATGGTGGGCTTTCGCGCACGCGCCCTCACCACCGAGATCGCCGTGGATGGCGTCGAGATCTCCGAGGCACGGTTCGTGTCGCGCGACGATGTCGCTGGCCTGGTGCGCGACGGCGAGATGGTGCTGGCCCCCAAGGGCTCGATCGCGCGGCGCATGCTCGAGGACTGGTTCGGGGGCGAGCTCCCCGAGCCCCACGCGCGGGGCCCGGTGGACGTCTAGCTGCTCGCCGCCGACGCGCGGTGTCGGCGGGCACTGCGACAATGGCCACGATGTCAGCCGATCAGATCCTCGACGCCCTCGACCCCGAACAGCGGGAGGTCGCGACCGCCCTGCACGGACCCGTCGTGGTCCTCGCCGGCGCAGGCACGGGCAAGACCCGCGCCATCACCCACCGCATCGCGTACGGGGTGAGGGTCAACGCGTATACGCCGCAGTCGGTGCTTGCCGTGACGTTCACCGCGCGCGCGGCGGGAGAGATGCGACAGCGTCTGCGCGGATTGGGTGTCGACGGCGTGCAGGCACGCACGTTCCACGCGGCCGCGCTGCGCCAGCTGTCCTACTTCTGGCCCGAGGTCGTGGGTGGTCAGATTCCGCGCCTCGTCGAGCAGAAGGCGTCGCTCGTGGGTCGCGCCGCGCGGGACGCGGGCATCAGCCCCGACCGCCTCACGGTGCGCGACCTCGCCTCGGAGATCGAGTGGGCCAAGGTGTCGCTCGTCGACCCGGCGGACTATCCCGCCAAGGTCGCGCGGATCGGCCGCCCCACCCCCGCGGGCCTCGCGCCGGCGCAGGTCCAGGACGTGATGCGGGCCTACGAGGACGTGAAGACCCAAGCAGTGGTGCTCGACTTCGAGGACATCCTGCTGCTGCTCGCGGACATGATCGGCCGCCACCCCGAGGTGGGCGACCAGATCCGCCGCCAGTACCGGCACTTCGTGGTCGACGAGTACCAGGACGTCTCGCCGCTGCAGCAGTTCCTTCTCGAGCAGTGGCTCGGCGGGCGCCGCGAGCTGTGCGTCGTGGGAGACCCGGCTCAGACCATCTACTCGTTCGCCGGCGCGAGCCCTCAGCACCTGTTGGGTTTCTCCCGCACGTATCCCGATGCCACGACGGTGAGGCTGGTGCGGGACTATCGCTCGACGCCGCAGGTGGTGCGGCTGGCCAATGAGCTCATGCGGCGCCGCGGCGCTGCGGGCGCGGGGGTCGAGCTGGTGGCCCAGCGGCCGTCGGGACCCGCGCCCGGCTATCGCGCGTATGACGACGATGCCGCGGAGGCCGAGGGGGTCGCGACGGGCATCGCGACGCTCATCGCCTCCGGCGTGCCCGCCTCCGAGATCGCGGTCCTCTACCGCGCCAACAGCCAGTCCGAGGCACTGGAGGAGGCGCTCGCCGAGCGCGGAATCGGCTACCTCGTGCGCGGTGGACAGCGCTTCTTCGATCGCGACGAGGTCAAGCGCGCGGTGGTGCTCCTGCGCGGGGCGGCGGTGGCCCCCGACGAGCGCCCCTTGGGTGAGCGCGTGCGCGACACGCTCGGCGAGCTCGGCTGGGCCGAGGATCCCCCTGCCGCGAGGGGAGCGGTGCGCGAGCGGTGGGACGCCTTGCAGGCGCTCGTCAACCTGGCCGACGACGTCGACTCCGACGCGGGCGGGGCCGCGACCGTGCGCGACTTCGTGGAACACCTGGCCGAGCGCGCGCAGGCCCAGCATGCGCCCTCGGTCGAGGGCGTCACCCTCACGACGATGCACGCGGCCAAGGGCCTCGAGTGGGACGCGGTGTTCATCGTCGGATGCTCGGAAGGCCTCCTGCCCATCAGCCTCGCGGAGACCGACGAGGCCGTCGAGGAGGAGCGCAGGCTGCTGTACGTCGCGATTACGCGCGCCAGGGAGCACCTCGCCTTGAGCTTTGCGCGGTCGCGCAAGGCGGGAGGCAAGGCCACCCGCAAGCGCACGCGCTTTCTCGAGCAGCAGTGGCCCGACGCCCGTCCCGCGCGTGTCGCGCGGCAGTCGACGTCCGCGAAGCTCGCCGATCTCGACGCCGAACAGCTACGCCTGTTCGACTCGCTCAAGCGGTGGCGACTCGAGGTCGCGCAGGCCGACTCCAAGCCGGCGTTCACCGTGATGGTCGACACGTCACTCGTGGAGATCGCGCGCGACCGCCCCGCGAACCTGCGCGAGCTGGCCGGCGTCAGCGGGATCGGCGCCTCGAAGCTCGACAAGTACGGGCTGCAGATCCTCGAGATCGTCGCCGCGCACTAGCCCGCTCGGGACAACGCGCGGCGTCTCACGCCGCCCCGCACCCGCATTCGGGCCGCGCGGAGAGTCGCGTGCGCCGCGGCACTCCCGCCTCGATGCGCCACGCGCGCGCGGGCTGCCGCGCGATCAGCATCGCGAGGCTCGCGGCGGCCATCGCACCCGCCAGCGTCGCCGTGAGCGGATCGGTGGCGGGGTCCGTGGCCGCATGCAGCGCCGCAAGCGTGGGCCAGGCGGGATCGCGTTCCGTCCGCGCGACATCGAGGCACCGCAGGCACGGCGTGCGACCCGGGTCGACCGGGATGACAGCTGCACCTGCCTCGTCGACCAGGACCGCGACGTGCGGGCCGCCCAGCAGGAGCTCGTGGACCGTCCACGGCTCGACGGCGACGTACGCCACCACGACCTCTCCGTCGACGCGCCTCGACGTGTCGAGATCCACCCTGACGCGAGGATCCAGGTCGCTCACGAGGCGCGCCGCCCTGCGTGCCCTCGTGCCGCGCGCGAGCGCGGGGGTCGTGCCCGGGCCCGCGTCGCGGGGGTCGGGATCGACGAGGGACAGGCAGGCCACACCCGACCGCACCGCGGCCTCGGCGGCGCTCACCCCGATCGCGCCCAGGCCCCTGATGCGCACGTGCGCGCCCGCAAGGGATGCGACGGGGCGGAGACGCGCGCGCAAAATCTCCGGCTGCATGCGTCCACCGTCGCACGGGACCCGGCCACGGCATCGGCTGTCCACAGGCCGATCCGCGACGCATCCGGAATGCACACAGGGCCGGCACCCCAGTGGGGTGCCGGCCCTGTGCCGAACTCGTCTGGCGCTACGCCTTGCCGAGGATGCGGTTGAGCTTGGTGCCGCACACCGGGCAGGTGGCCTTCGCCATGCGACGACCGTTCTCCGAGACGACCACGTCGCCCTCGGTCTCGCGCTTCTCCTTGCACTTCACGCAGTAGAACTCGCCCGAGTACTTGTCAGCCATTCGGCTCTCCTTCTCTCGTAGGCGCGGCGGGACGCGCCGCACGTCTGCGGGCCACCGTGGGCCCTTGGTCCCCCAGCGTAGACGTGCGAGGCGCTTTTGCGCCCCTCGCGCCGCCGGTGTCGCGGGGAACTCCGTGAGCACACTACCCGTCGTCGGAGCCCAGAAGTCGCCTCAGCTCGCGATCGACGTCGTCGTCCTCGCCTCGAGACACGTATGCGTCGACCCAGGCCTGCCATGCGCCCAGGTCCTCGGAGGTCGGCAGGAGGTCGGGGTGCGACCACACGCCGTCGCGTCCCTCGGCTCCCAGGCGCGTGTGCAGCGCCGCCCACATCGCCGAGGCATCGCGCATGCGGCGCGGGCGCAGTTCGAGGTCGAGGAGGTTGGCGAAGGCGTCCTCGGCCGGCCCTCCCGCGGCGCGCCGACGGCGCATCATCTCGCGCAGCGCGCCCACCTCGGGCAGGTGCGGAGCAGCGGCCCTCAGCGTGACGTCGTCGACCCAGCCCTCGATGAGCGCGAGCAGCGTCTCGATCGACTCGAGGGTCGCGCTCTGCTCGGGGGTGTGCTGGGAGGCGAAGATTCCGCGGTTGAGTGCCTGCTGAAGGCGCGCGGGGTCGCCCATCCCCGCGTCGCGCACGGCCTCCTCGAGCGCCTCTAGGTCGATCGTGATGCCCTGCGCGTAGCGCTCGATGAGCGCGTGCAGCTGCCCCGGCAGCCACGGAGCGGCCGCGAACAGGCGCACGTGTGCCGCCTCGCGCAACGCGAGGAAGGTGCGCACCTCGTCCTCGTCGATCTCGAGGCCGCTGGCGAAGTCGGTGATCGCGCGCGGCACCAGCACCACGCGCGGCTCCGCGAGCAGCGGGATTCCCAGGTCCGTCGCGCCGAAGGCCTCGCGTGCCATCTCACCCGCGGCCTGACCCATGTGCATGCCACACACGGTGGGGCTCACCGATCGAATGAGGCCGCCCGCGTCGATTCCGGTGGGGGAGGGCTCCTCGAACTCGGAGGACCGCTCGAGCAGGCCGCTCAGCGCCTGCGACACGCTCACGGCCACGGGGCCGGCGAGGGTGCGCCACGTGGGAAGGGTCGCCTCAACCCATTCCGCACGGCTCCACACGCGCGGCTCGAGGCGCGTGGGATCGAAGTCAGTGACCGCGTCGAGCCAGAGCTCGGCGCGCGAGATCGCGGCGCGGTGGGCGTTGGCCTGGGCGGCGCTCACGCTCGGGTCGCCGCCCTGCGACGCCACGCCGCGCGCGACGTCGTGTGCCAGGGACCAGTTCACGTCTTCGCCCGCTGACTGCGTGACCAGGGCCCGGATCTGCCCCAGCACGTGCTCCATCATCGCGGGGCTCGCGGACAGCCCGGCGGATGCCGCGAGTGCATCGGGATCCATCCCCATCCGCGTGAGCTCCTCGAGGGCCGCCTCGGCATCATCCCCGAAGAGCTCCCGCAGCAGCCGCATCCATGGCGTCGACTCGTCGCTCACGCTCACTCCGTCCGCGCACGCCGCATGCGTGCTTCCACCACGGTAACGAAGGACGGCCCGCGGGTGCGGCAGCGTTCGCTACCAGCAATGCCGCACCCTGGCGCCCCGAGCATCGGCGACAATGGGACGGTGACGACTGCCGAGCCCACGTCCCCCGCATCGACGGAGCGCGCCACCACGACCCGCCGCGGCACCGTGATGTCCGTCGCGGGACTCGCGACCTCGGTCCTCATCGCGGCCCTCACGGTCGTGCCGTCGCCGTATGCGGTCGGCGGGGCGGGGCCCACGTTCGACACGCTCGGCGAGGCCGACGGGGTCCCGCTGGTGGAGATCTCCGGAGCGCCCACATTCGACTCGACGGGCGAGCTGCGGCTCACCACCGTCTCCGTGTCCCGGGCCGGCTCCCAGCCGTTCACGCTCGGGCGCGTGCTCGCCGCGTGGGCCTCGCCCCGGCAGTACGTGGTGCCCCAGGAGGAGGTCTTCGGGACCCCCGGCGAGGAGGAGGCGGCCGAGGAACAGGCGCAGGTCGACTGGATCACGTCGCAGGAGAGCGCGACGGTGTCGGCGCTCGAGGCGCTGGGTCATCCGGTTCCCGCGACGATGCTCGTGGCGGGGACCGCGGACGGGTCCCGCGCGGAGGGGCTGCTGCTCGAGGGTGACGTGATTGTCGCGATCGACGGCGGCGCCGTCGACACCTTCGACGAACTCGCCGAAGCCGTGGGCGCTCGCAGCCCGGGCGACGAGATCGCGGTGACGGTCGAGCGAGAGGGTGCCGAGGTCACCGAGACGTTCGCGACGCTCGACGACGACGGCGACGCGGTGATCGGCGTCTACGTGGATCCCACGTTCGACCTCCCCATCGACGTCACGGTGCAGATCGACTCGGTGGGAGGGCCGTCGGCCGGCCTGATGTTCTCGCTCGGGATCATGGACCGCCTGACCGAGGTCGACGAGCTCGCGGGCGCCCGCGTCGCGGGCACCGGCACGATCGACACCACGGGAGACGTGGGGCCGATCGGCGGAATCCGCATGAAGTTGTACGGCGCGGCCGATGCGGGAGCCGCCTGGTTCCTCGCGCCCATTGAGAACTGCGCGGACGTCCGCGGCAACATTCCCGACGGCCTGAACGTTGTGGCCGTCGACACCCTCGATGACGCATACGAGGCGATCACACGCATCGGGGCGGGCGACACCGCCGGCCTCCCCGGATGCTGACCATGGCAGGCGAGAGCCACCCCAACCCGAAGGACACCCCGTGACGTTCGACGACGACCGCCCCGCCCGGCCCGTGCGGCCCGCCCCGGTCCCTCAGCGCCGTTCGCCCCTGGCCATCACCGCGGTGGTCATGGGTGTGCTGGTGCTGGTGGGCATCGCCGTGGCCAATCTCTGGACGGAGGTGGCCTGGTACCAGCAGGTGGGCTTCACCGACGTCTGGCGCATCCAGTGGATCGCGCGGATCGTGCTGTTCCTGGGGGCCGGACTGCTCGCGGCGCTCGTGATCTGGCTCAACCTGTGGGTCGCGAAGCGCGTGCGTCCGGCCCGTACAGGAGGCCGCAGCCAGCTCGATCAGATGCGCGAGCAGATCGCGCCCCTCGAGAGGCTCGCGATGATCGCGCTGCCCGCCGTGATCGGCCTCGTCACCGGTCTCGCGGTGTCGTCGCAGTGGGAGACCGTGGTCGCCTGGATGAACCACGTGGAGTTCGGCGTCGAGGACCCGCAGTTCGGGCAGGACGTCTCGTTCTACGTGTTCACGCTGCCGCTGCTCAACCTCGTGGTGACCCTGGTGCTCACCCTGGCCGTGATCTCGACGCTCATCGCCGGGTTCGTTCACCTGCTCTACGGCGGCATCGCGGGCACGGGTCGCTCGTACGTGGCCTCGAAGGGCGCGCGCATCCAGCTCGCGGTGCTCGGCGCGATCGTCATGCTGTCGATCGCCGCGAACTACTGGCTCGACCGCTATGGCCTGCTGACCAAGTCGGGCGAGCGGTTCTACGGCGCCGCGTACACGGACGTCAACGCGATCCTGCCGTCGCGATCCATCCTCGCCGGCATCGCCGTGATCGTCGCGCTCGTCTTCCTCGTGGTGATCTGGCGTGGAGACTGGCGGATCCCCGCGATCGGAATCGGCCTCATGGTGCTCTCCGCCGTCGCGATCGGCGGCATCTACCCCGCGATCGTCCAGCGCTTCCAGGTCGCGCCCAACGAGCAGGAGTTCGAGGCGCCCTTCATCCAGCGCAACATCGACGCGACGCGCTTCGCGTACGGCATCGACGAGGTCGAGACCACGCCGTACCGCGCGACCACCGAGGCGGAGGCCGACGCCCTGCGCTCGGATGCGGACACCACCGCACAGATCCGCCTGCTCGACCCGAACATCGTCTCGCCCGCGTTCCAGCAGCTGCAGCAGAACAAGCAGTACTACAACTTCGCGGACCTGCTCAATGTGGACCGCTACGAGATCGACGGCGAGCTGCAGGACACCGTCATCGCGGTGCGCGAGCTCAACCTGGACGGCCTGGGCACCGAGAGCCGCAACTGGGTGAACGACCACACGGTCTTCACCCACGGCTTCGGCGTGGTGGCCGCGTATGGCAACCGCACCACGGTCGACGGCCAGCCCAGCTTCTTCGAGGGCGGCATCCCGTCGCGAGGCGAGCTCGGCGAGTACGAGCCGCGCATCTACTTCGGTCGGACGCTGCCCGACTACTCGATCGTGGGCGCCCCCGCCGGCACCGCGCCGTGGGAGCTCGACTTCCCCGACGACGACTCCGCGACGGGCCAGGTCAACACGACCTACACGGGCGACGGCGGCCCGAGCATCGGCTCGATGTTCGCCAAGCTGATGTACGCGATTCGCCTGGGCGAGGAGCAGATCCTCTTCTCCGATCGCGTCACGCCCGAGTCGCAGATCCTCTACTACCGCGACCCCGTGGAGCGCGTCTCTCGCGTCGCGCCGTACCTCGAGCTCGACGCGACCACATATCCCGCGGTGGTCGACGGCCGCGTGGTGTGGGTGGTCGATGGCTACACGACCACCGACCAGTTCCCGTACTCCGCGCCCATCTCCTCGGACACGCTGTTCGCGCGGCAGTCCGAGGTGCCGGTGACGGGCACGGTGCTCAACTACGTGCGCAACTCCGTCAAGGCCACCGTCGACGCCTACGACGGCACCGTGACGCTCTACGCGTGGGATGCCGAGGACCCGATCCTGCAGACCTGGCAGAACGTGTTCCCCACGTCACTCCAGCCGATGTCGGACATCAGCGGCGACCTCATGAGCCACCTGCGCTACCCCGAGGACCTGTTCTCGATCCAGCGCTTCCAGCTCACGCGCTATCACGTGACCGACGCATCGTCCTTCTACTCGGGCCAGGACTTCTGGCGCAGCCCCGCCGACCCGACGGATGACACGCGGCTGCAGCCGCCGTACTACCTCACGCTGCAGATGCCCGACCAGGAAGAGCCCTCGTTCTCGCTCACGAGCAACTTCATCCAGGGCGGCGATAACCCCCGCAACATCCTCACCGGCTATCTGGCGGTCAACTCGGAGACCGGGTCGACCGAGGGTCAAGTGGACGAGGACTACGGCACCCTCAGGCTCCTCGAGCTGCCGCGCGACACCACGATCCCCGGCCCCGGCCAGGTGCAGAACAACTTCAACTCGAATGCCGATGCCCAGGAGACGCTGAACCTCTTGCGTCAGGGCGAGACGGACGTGGTCAACGGCAACCTCCTCACGCTTCCGGTGGGCGGCGGCTTGCTCTACGTGCAGCCGGTATACGTGCAGTCGAAGGAGGGCACGCGCGTGCCGCTGCTGCGCAAGGTGTTCGTCTCGTTCGGCGACCAGGTGGGCTTTGCGGACACGCTGCCCGAGGCGCTCGACCAGGTGTTCGGTGCCGGCGCGGGCGAGGGTGCCGCGGGAAGCGATCCCGACGACGGCGTGGGCGCCGAGCCCGATCCCGACACGGGCGAGGAGCAGGAGCCGGACCCCGGCACGGGCACGGGTGGCGAGCTCGACCCCGCCGCGGAGGCCGCGCTGCGGGACGCGCTCGATCGCGCCAACCAGGCCATCCAGGACGGCGAGGCCGCGCTCGCGGAGGGCGACTTCGCCGCCTATGGCGAGGCGCAGGAGCGGCTCCAGGACGCGATCACCGACGCCCTCGAGGCGGAGGCGATCCTCGCGGGTGCCACGCCGAGCGGGGCGTCGGGCGAGGGCTCGTCGAGCCCGTCGGCAACTCCCTCGGCGGCCCCGTCCGCGACCGCGGAGGCCTCGCCCGAGCCGGAGATCGTCAGCCCCTAGCGAGCCTCGCCTCGACGTAGCGAGGGCCGCATCCCGGTGACGGGATGCGGCCCTCGTGGCTTGGGCGGTGGGTTAGGACTCGAGGTGGCGCTGCGTGGCCGAGCGGATGAACTGCACGAAGAACGCGAGCGAGATGAGGGTCAGCGCGAAGGACGCCCAGATGAGCGACGGGTACGCGTCGAGCAGCTCGGGACGGACCAGTTCGCCCGTGGTCAGGTCGACCGAGAACTGCGTCATCGCGGATGCCGCGCCGCCGACCATGCCCGACAAGAGCCACGGAAGCCACCAGCCGAGGAGCAGTCCGATCGACACCGCGCGGCCCGTGACCTTGCGTGCGCCCAGCGGCACCAGCACGGCGGAGGCCAGCGGGATGAACCAGCCCCACCACTCGACGGCGCCCATGCCCGGCTTGGTGCCGAGTGCCTCACGGTTGCGACGCATGCGGGTCATCCACAGGCCGTAGACGACGAACGACGCGATGAGGAGCGGGAGGCTCAGGAACGACACGAGCGTCCCCGCGCCGAAGGCGATCTCGCCGGTCTCCGCCGTGCGGCGGATCGCGTCGATGTCGCTCTGCGCGAAGACGGCCAAGAGCAGCGCGGTCACGGTGTACAGCGCGGCGACGATGATGAGCGCCTTCGCGAGTCCCTCGGGCTTCTCGAGCGGCACGCCGCTGCGATCGAACGGCACCGTGTAATCGGGGGAGTACGAGGGGGAGGCATCGCGCCGGGGATCATGCCGGGCGCGGCGGGGGGCTGAGGGGACGATGCCGCGGGCGGCGCGACATCGCCCGGACGGGCGGCGAAGGGATCGTTTTCGGTCATGCCCTCGACCTTAGCGAGACTGGGGCGATTAGGAGGTGAGGCGGGACCCATGTATGCTTATCAGGCCGACGCGGGGTGGAGCAGCTCGGTAGCTCGCCGGGCTCATAACCCGGAGGTCGCAGGTTCAAATCCTGTCCCCGCTACGAAAGCAAGGCCCGGACCATACGGTCCGGGCCTTTTGCTTTCCCCGGGGCGCGACCCTGCCCGTCGCTCGCCGCCCGGTTCGCTCCCGTGCACAAGTCACACATCTGGCGCCGGGTTTCGTGGGTTCGTGCGGGGTTGGCCCGCCACCGGTCGTCAGATGTGTGACTTGCGGAAGCGTGGGCGGGCGAACCGGTTCGCGCCCCCTCCGGCCCCTAGTGGATCGCCTCGACCGCGGCGCGCTCGATCGCGAGTCCGGCCACGTACTGCTCGAGGAAGGCAGCGTAGCCCGCGACATCGGCAGGGTCGGGCTGAGCGACGTCGAGCGCTGCGCCCGCGAAGACGCGCGTGCTCAGGTATGTGCCCAGGTCCTCGCCCTGCGTGGTGAGCGCGCCGGTGCGCACGTACTCAGCGAGCACAGCGATGCCCCACGCACCGCCCTCGGACGCGGTGTCGCCCACCGTGACCGGGGCGTCGATCGCCGCGGCGAGCAGGCGCTGCGCCACGCCCGCGGTGCGGAACATGCCGCCGTGCGCGAACATCGAGTCGAGCTCGACGCCCTCATCCGTGAGCACCTTCATGCCCACGCTGAGTGTGCCGAAGGCGCCGTAGAGCTGCGTGCGCATGAAGTTCGCGAGGGTGAGTCGGCTGCCCGGAGTGCGCACGACGAGCGGGCGGCCCTCCGCGAGCCCGGTGATCGGCTCCCCCGACAGGTAGTTGTAGGCCAGCAGCCCGCCGCCGTCGGCCTCACCCTGCAGGGCCGCGGTGAAAAGGGTCTCGAAGACGGCATCGGCGCCGCCCTCGACGCCAAGAGCCGAGGCGAACTCGGTGAACACCCCGGCCCACGCGCCCAACTCCGACGCGCCGTTGTTGCAGTGCACCATGGCCACCAGGTCGCCCGCCGGCGTGGTGACCAGGTCGAGCTCCTCGTGGACGCTCGCGAGCGGGCGCTCGAGCACCACCATCGCGAAGATCGACGTCCCGGCGCTGATGTTGCCCGTGCGCGGCGCGACCGCGTTGGTCGCGACCATGCCGGTTCCGGCGTCGCCCTCGGGCGGGCACACGGGGATGCCGGCCAGCAGCGTGCCGGTGGGGTCGAGCAGGGCCGCCCCCTCCGCGGTGAGGCGTCCCGCCTCCTGGCCCGCGACCAGCACCTCGGGCAGCAGGGCGGCGGCGTCGAGGCCGGGACGATGCGCGGCAACTAGCTCGCCGAACCGCGCCAGCATCGCGGCGTCGTAGTCGCGCGTCGCGGGGTCGATCGGGAACACGCCGGACGCGTCGCCCACGCCCAGTACCTTGCGGCCGGTGAGCCTCCAGTGGACGTAGCCCGCGAGAGTGGTGAGGAAGTCGAGGCACTCAACGTGCGGCTCGTCGTCCAGGATGGCCTGGTAGACGTGCGAGGCGGACCAGCGCAGCGGGAAGTTGAAGCCCAGTTCCCGCGTGAGCTCCGCCGCGGCGCGCTCCGTCGTGGTGTTGCGCCACGTGCGGAAGGGCACCAGCAGCTCGCCCTCGGAGTCGAACGCAAGGTAGCCGTGCATCATCGCGGACACGCCCAGCGCGCCCACGGTGGTGGGCCGGACGCCGTGCGCGGCCTCGACCGCGTCGAGCAGGTCCGCGACGCTCGCGCGCAGCCCCTCCCAGATCGCATCGATCGAGTAGGTCCACATGCGGTCGACGAACTCGTTCTCCCACGCGTGGCTGCCCGTCGCGATGACCGTGTGATCTGGGCCGATCAGGCACGCCTTGATGCGCGTCGAACCGAGCTCGATGCCGAGCGAGGTGTCCCCCGCCGTGATTGCCGCCACCAGGCCGGCCGCCTGCGCGTGAGTCATCGGGTCACCACTTCCTTGTCATGCGTCCGCACGGGCGGACGTCCGATGTGAACGTTCGACAAAACCATACGGGGTGCGGGCAGGAGACGCCGCATCCGAGGTCCCGGGTGCGCCTCGGACGCCCGCGGCGAGGGGCCGCTAGCCTTGCTCGTGTGACCTCAGGCGACCGCCCCCGCATTGCCCTCTCGCTCGGTAGCGGCGGCGCGCGCGGCTACGCGCACGTGGGCGTGATCGACGAGATCGAGGACCGCGGTTGGGAGGTCGTCGGCATCGCGGGAGCCTCGATGGGTGCGCTCGTGGGCGGCCTGTACGCCGCCGGGGGCCTGCCGGCCTACCGCGAGTGGATCGAGTCCATGTCGCGCCGGGACGTGCTGCGCATGATGGACCCGGCATTCAAGGGCGCCGGGGCCATCCGTGCGGACCGCATCATGCGCCGCATCGACGAGATCCTGGACGGCCGCCTCATCGAGGATCTCCCCGTGCCGTACACCGCCGTCGCGACCGACCTCATCGCGCAGGCCGAGGTGTGGTTCACCGAGGGACCCGTGGTCGACGCAATCCGCGCGTCGATCGCGATTCCGATGGTCATCACCCCTGTCCAGCGAGACGGGCGGCTGCTCGCCGACGGCGGCATCCTCAACCCCGTTCCCGTCATCCCTCTCGCCGCGGTGCGCGCGGACGCGGTGATCGCGGTCAACCTGTCGGGCAACTCGCGCGGCGGCAACGCCCCCGAGCCGCCGGTGGCTCCCGGACCGCCGCTCATGCGCCTGCCGCGGCTGCGCCTGCCGTCCCTCAACGTCGCCGAGCCGCGCCTGCTGAGCATGATGACGCACCGCCTGCGCGCCAAGGGCGAGCTGGGGGACGATGCCCTGGAACAGGTGCCCGTGGAGACGCACGGGCCGCCCGGAGCGGCGGCGGCGATCGAGGTGAGCACGCTCGACGTCATCGATCGCTCCCTCCAGACGCTCGAGAACACCGTCCAGCGCTATCGCCTCGCCGGCTATCCACCCGACGTCATGGTCAACGTGCCCGCGGACGCGTGCGGCACGCTCGACTTCCACCGCGGCACCGAGATGATCGACCTCGGCCGCACCCTCGCGCGCGAGGCGTTCGACGCCTGGGAGGGGGCTCCCGCGTGAGGACTGGCCGGCTCGGGACCTCCGGTCTGTTGCGGCGTCACGCGCGGGTCTACGCTGGCCTGCGGTGACGACGCGAGGGCGCCGGTCCACCGGTCAGCAGTTGGAGGAAACGTGACCTCGACCACCACCGCCACGACGACCCGCCGCGCGGGCATGCACTGGTGGCACGGGCGCACCGCGCTCCTCATCGCGTTCGCGTTCTCGGTCATGGCGGACCCCGTGTCCTCGGTGGCCTACGCGATCGAGGCCGCGCTGCGCGCGCTCGACGGCAACCTCACCCTCCTCATGCCCGCGATGAGCGCCGTGGTGCTCGTGGTCGCCCTGGTGGTCGCGAGCTATCACCAGCTCGTGGCGCGCTTCCCCGAGGGCGGCGGATCCGCGGCCGCCGCGGGCAAGGCCTTTGGCGAGGGCTATGCCTTCGTGCCCATGGGCGCGCTCATCGTGGACTTCGTGCTCACCATCGCGATCTCGGTGTCGGCGGGCTCGTCGGCGATCATTGCCTACGTGCCGGGACTCGCGCCCCACCGCCTCCTGCTCGCGCTCCTGCTGCTCGTCACCGTCGCGGGTCTCATGTGGTTCGGTCACCTGGGTCGGGCGATCTTCGCGCTCCTCACGCTCGCGTTCTTGGTGGTGGCGGTCGCGGTGCTCGCCCCCGTGCTCGGGCTCGACGCGGTCCCTGCCGAGCCGGTTGCCGGCCCCACCCACGGTGCGCCCCTTGCGGTCGCGCTCGCCTTCCCTGTGGCGATGGCGCTCGCGACGGGCGTCGAGGCGCCGTCGTCCGCGATCGCTCAACTCGGCCAGCTCGACGACGACGGCCGCCGCTCGTTTGGACGGTGGGCGCTGTGGCTCACTCTCGGCATCGTGGGAGCCCTCACGTTGTCCATCACCGCGGCGGTCGTGCATCTGGGAATCCAGGTGCCCCACGAGGACACGACACTCGTCGCGGAACTCGCGCGCGCGGCCGACACCCCCGCGGTCTTCGCCGCCTTCCAAGGCGCGACCGCGCTGCTCCTCCTGTCCGCGGCATCGTCCTCCTTCCAGGCCGGCCCCGGCCTTCTCAAGGCGCTCGCGCGCTCCGCGGACGGCACCTCGCGCCACGGCGTGCTGCCGGCGTTCCTCGGCCGCACGAACGTGCACCACGTCCCCGTCACCGGCGTGCTCGTCTTCCTCGCGGTCTCGGCCGCCGTCGTGGCGGCGGCCGGCGCGCGAGACCAGCGGCTGGTGATCTTCTACGCGGTCGCGGTGTTCGTGAGCTTCCTCATGGGACTGGTGGCGATGGCGACGTTCGCCCTCCGCGAGCGGCACCTGGGGTGGTTCGTGCTCAACGCGGTCGCGACTCTCGCGGTCGCCTTCACGCTGGTGGCCAACCTCACCAGGCCCGCCGCGATCGGCTCGCTCTCCGCGACGTTCGTGGTCGCGGGGGGCCTGTACTGGGCGTGGGTGCGCGCGGGCAGGCCGCGCGGCGCGGCGCTCGCGGTGGCCGAGGCCGAGGCGAGCGAGGCGGAGGTGGATGAGTTCGTCGAGGACGACCTCGATCCCGGCGCCGTCGCCCGATGACCGTGCGCGTCGTCGGGCTGCCCGGCGCCACCGCGATCGGCGCCGGAGCAATGCTCGGCGCGGGCGTGTTCGCCGTGTGGGGGCCCGCCTCTGCCCAGGCCGGCTCGCTGCTGGTCGTCGCGGTGGTGCTCGCAGGAGTCGCCGCGATGCTCAACGCGGGCTCGACCGCCCAACTCGCCGCCGTCTATCCCGTAGCTGGCGGCGCGTACGCGTACGGCCGCGCTGAGCTGGGCGCGTGGCCCGGCTTCGTGGCGGGAATCGGGTTCGTGGTCGGCAAGACCGCCTCGATCGCGGCGATAGGCCTCGCGATGGGCCACTACGTGTGGCCCGAGCGGCCCGCCGTGGTCGCGACGCTCGCGATCCTCGCGTCGTGGGCGCTCAACTCGCGAGGCATCACGCGCACGAGCGCGGCGGCAGTCGTGTTGGCCTCGCTCACGATCGGCGTGCTCGTGCTCGCCGTGGTCGCGAGTGGGGGCGCCGCGGCTCCGGCCGCACCGCTCGCGGCACCCGACGGCGCGCTCACCGGGGTGCTCGGCGCGGCCGCGCTCGTGTTCTTCGCCTTCGCGGGCTACGCGCGCATCGCGACGCTCGGCGAGGAGGTGGTGCGCCCCGCGGTCACCATTCCGCGCGCGATCGCGACCGCGCTCGGCACGGTGCTCGCGCTGTACCTCGCGCTCGCGCTCGCGCTGCCCGCGGCGTTGGGGGAGCGCCTTGTCACGTCCGACGCGCCCGTGGCCGATGCCGTGGCCGGGTCGTGGCTGCCGGCGCCGCTCGTGACGGTCGCGGCGATCGCGGCCGCCTTCGGGTCCCTGCTGGCGCTCACCGCGGGGCTCGGTCGTACCGCGATGGCGATGGCGCGAGAGGGGGACCTGCCGGGCGTCCTGTCGCGCACCTCGGGCGGCGTGCCGGTGCTCGCGGAGGGCCTCGCATGCCTCGCGGCCGTGGGTCTCGCGTGGCGCGGCGACCTCACGCTGGCGATCGCGATGTCGTCGTTCGCGGTGCTGCTCTACTATGCGGTCGCCGGAACCGCCGCGTTCAGGGCCGCGGGGGCTGGCCGTGTCGCGGGATGGCGCATGCCGCGTCCGCTCAGTGCGGTGGCCGTGGCCATCTGCGTGGCGCTCATGGCGTCGCTGCCCGGTGTCGCGGTGGCGTCCGCGGCGGCGCTGCTCGTGGCGGCCGCCGCCGTGAGGGCCATCGCCGTGCGCCGACCGAGGGAATAGTTCGGACCGCCATCATGGTTGACCCGTCACACATTCCGACGGGAGGATCGCCATGAAGGCACTCTGGAACGGCACGGTCATCGCCGAGTCCGAGGACACGGTGGTGGTCGAGGGCAACCACTACTTCCCCGCGGATGCGGTGCGTCCCGAGCACCTGCGCGCCTCGGAACTCACCTCGGTGTGCCCGTGGAAGGGCACCGCGGCCTACTACGACGTGGTGGTGGGGGACGAGGTCAATCGGGACGCGGCGTGGCACTACGACGAGCCCAAGGCGAGGGCCGAGCACATCCGCGGCAGGATCGCGTTCTGGCGCGGGGTCACGGTCGTTCCGTAGTCCCACGTGGCCGCGGCGTCACGCAACCGAGGCGGCCACCGCGTACGCGAGCCACGCGGCGCCCACGCCCAGGGTGAGCGTGAGGACGAGGTACGCGACCGCCGCGCGGGCGCGGCGATCCTTGGCGAGCACCACGACGTCCACCGCGAGCGAGGAGAGCGTCGACAGGCCTCCTGCCACGCCCGTGGCCAGGGCGAAGGTCCAACCCGGGGTGAGCAGGGCATCGTCCGCGAGGGCCATCACCGCCCCGACCAGCGCCGCGCCAAGGGCGTTGGCCGCGATCGTGGGCCAGGGGAACGTCTTCGCACGATCGAGCCAGCCGATCGAGAAGCGCAGGCACGCCCCCGCGCCGCATCCGAGGATGGCGGCCAGGTAGACCCACGCGCTCACTCGTTCTCCTCGACAAAGATCGCGTGCTCATCGACCGGGGTCGGTGGCTTGTCCCCTGCCCACCAGCCGAGCGCGGCCGCTGCGATCCCGGTCGCGATGGTCGCGACGAGCACCGCGAGCGCCAGGGAGGGACGTGCGCTTGTCGACCAGTGCAGGGCCGCGAAGGCCGAGAAGGTCGTGAAGCCGCCCAGGAAGCCCGGGCCGATCGCGGGAAACGCCCGCCACGGCCCGCGCGCCTGCGTGCGGGCCACCACGAAGCCCAGTGCGAGCGCGCCGAGCGCGTTGACCGCGAGCAGGTCCCATGGCACCGGGCCGGCGGTCGAGGGGAACGCCTCCATGACGCCGATGCGTGCCGCCCCCCGAGCGCCCCGCCCGCGAACACCAGGGCGAGCTGGGCGGCACGGGTCATCGAGTCAGCCAGGAGTCCGCGACGCTCAGCTGGTCCGTGAACGCGCGCTCGACGGCGCCGGCCACCGCGCGCTCGATCATGGGGCCCACGAGGGGGACGTTGGCGATCACGTCACCCGTCGCGAGCAGCTCCGTCGCGGCGCCGCGTGCGGTGATCCCGATCGCCCCCGAGACGTGGCCCGGCGCGCCGGCGATCTCGACGGCGAAGGTGCCCACGCGATCCGCATCGGTGAGCGGCTCCCAGACCTCGGTGTAGGTGACGGTGAGGTCCCGTCCCAGGAAGGACCGGAACTCGGCGGGAATCGATGTCGCGGGGACGCGCGCACGCAACACCACTGTCTCGGTGCCGTCCTCGCGCGCGTCGATGTCGACCTCTTGCGCCTCGGTGCCGAGCGCGGCCGCTCGCTCGCGAGCGAATGCCGGATCCGTGAGCATGGACGAGACGTCCGTGAGCGTGGCCTCGAAATCGTGCCTGTGTGTGATCTTCACCGGTGGAACCCCCTGGGCCCAGGCTAGCGCGAGGCGGCGACCGCCCTACGCTAGTGGCGTGGCAACCCTGCGCGAGACGATCGAAGAACTAGGCCCCATCACGGATGCGGAGGCCGACTGGCTCGCATTGCTGGTGTCCGACTGGCAGATCATCGCGGATCTGTCGTTCGCCGATCTCGTGCTGTGGCGCGCGGTCGACGAGGGATTTGTCGCCGTCGCCCAGTGCCGGCCGTCCACGGGTCCCACGGTGCATTTGGACGATGTCGTGGGCACCTTGGCGCCGGGCGGCAGGGTGGCTCACCTGCGCAGGGCCCTCGAGGAGGGCGGGATTGTCGCGTCGCGTGAGCCGCGATGGGACGAGACCTACGCGGTGCGCGAGGACGCGCTGCCGGTGGTCATGAACGGGCGCGCGATCGCGGTGATCACGCGAGAGGTGTCGCAGGCGGTGTCGCGCTCGTCGAGCCGCCTCGAGCTCAACTACAAGGGCGCGGCGGACGATCTGCTGCGGATGGTGACGCGCGGTGAGTTCCCGCTGCACACGTCCATCACGGGTCCGCGCCGCGGCGCGCCGCGCGTCGGGGACGGCGTGCTGCGCCTCGACGCGGTGGGCCACGTCACCTACGCGTCGCCCAACGCGCTGTCGTGCTTCCACCGCCTGGGCGTGCACGGCTCGCTCATGAACAAGTCCCTTCCTCGCGTCACGAGCGAGCTCCTCGAGGACCAGGGCGTGGTCGACGAGACGCTGGCGATGGTGGTCGCGGGTCGCGCCGCGTGGCGCACGGACCTCGAGGCCAACGGCGCGTGCCTGTCGCTGCGCGCGATTCCGGTGACCGAGCACGGCAGCAGGGTGGGCGCGGTGCTGTTGTGCCGGGACGTCTCCGACCTGCGTCGGCGAGAGCGCGAGCTCATCACCAAGGATGCGACGATCCGCGAGATCCATCACCGCGTCAAGAACAACCTCCAGACCGTCGCGGCCCTGCTGAGGCTGCAGTCCCGTCGCGTCGAGGCGCCGGAGGCCAAGGAGGCGCTCGCGGAGGCCATGAGGCGCGTTGCCACGATCGCGCTCGTGCACGAGACCCTGTCGGGCACGCTCGATGAGCTCGTCAACTTCGACGAGTTGGTGTCGCGGTCGATCCGGATGGCGGCCGACGTCGCCTCGCCCGACACGCAGGTGAGGATCCTCAACACGGGCGAGTTCGGGCTGATCCCCGCGCAGTACGCATCGTCCCTCGCGCTCGTCATCACGGAGCTGGTGACGAACGCGGTCGAGCATGGCTTCGAGGGCCGTGCGCGCGGCACGATCACGGTCACGGCGCAGCGGGACGGACATGCGCTGCACGTGCAGATCGCCGATGACGGCGTGGGGATCGAGGGGGACCCCACCGGCCTCGGGTCGCAGATCGTGCGCACGCTCGTGCAGAACGAACTCTCGGGGTCGATCGAGTGGCGCAAGATCGAGGACGGCTCGGTGGTCGACCTGCGCGTGCGTGTCGAGGAGCGAGCCTCCGACCCGCGCCTGTAGCGGACGGAGAAAGGCGTCAGCCCCGCACCGGCGAACCGGGCGGGGCTGACGCGACGGGTGTGGTGGCCCGAGGCCTGCTTACTTGGCGGCGCGGCGTGCGCGCGCGGCGCGACGCTTGAGAGAACGACGCTCGTCCTCCGAGAGGCCGCCCCAGACGCCCGAGTCCTGGTTGTGCTCCATCGACCACTGCAGACAGGTGTCGCGCACCTCGCACCGCTGGCACACCGACTTCGCCTTCTCGATCTGCACGAGGGCGGGTCCGGTGTTGCCGACCGGGAAGAACAGCTCGGGGTCGTCGACTTCGAGGCACGCTGCGCGGTTGCGCCAATCCATGGGGTCTCCTTGGGGGTAGCATGGCGCGACGAGGCCCAAAGGGTGGTGGGATTCGTCGCGCCATCACGTTCGACTTCCTTAAGATTCGCATAAGTAACGAACATGTTTCAAGAGGTGTTTCCTGTGGGTTCTCTCACAACGTGCCGAGGCCACGGATGACGGAGCCCCACCACGGCCCCACGTCCCGGTCTCGCGGGTGGTCGCGAGCGGCCGCCTCGGGGCTCGGTTTCGAGGCGGGATTGCTCGGTGTCGCGGCCGTCGCCTACGCGATCTACGCCTTCTCGTCGCCCGAGCCGGAGTTCACCGCGGGCCTCGCCGCGTTTGCCGGGATCGTCGCGATGACGCTTGTGCCCGTGGCTCGTGGCCTCGCGCGCGGCGCGCGGTGGGCGGTGTCCGCCGCCGTGACGTGGCAGGTGCTGCTCACCTTCGCGGGGGTGACCGTTGCGGGGACGCAGCCGCTCATCGGTTCCGTCGCCGCGATCCTCGGTATCGCCGTCGGCGTCGCCGTGGTCGTCGCGGGCCGCGACGCGCTGCGTCCCGCGGGCTGAGCGCGGCTCACGAGGGCCCCGCCCGCTATTCAGGCGAGCGCAGCTGAGCGGCCTCGAGGATCCCGCCCCGGCGCACCACGACCCTCCCGCGCGGCGGCGCGGCGTCGACGAGCCCGGGAAAGGCACGCAGCCCCAGCGTCGCCAGGTGCGCGGGACTGGGTTCGACCACGATCTCGACACGGCCGGTCGAGTCCCCGTGCTCGAGGCGAGTGACGGCGTGGCAGGAGACTCCCGCCGCGGAGAGCACCGCGATCGCCTCCGCGCGCGCCGGTCCGGCGGGGCCCACGACGGCCACGGGGGTATCGGTCACCACGAGCGGCCGCGCCGCGTCTCCCACGACCCCCACCGCATCGGGTGCGAGATCGGGCGGGCACACGAGCGGGACGACCAGGCGTCGGCCATGCCCATCCTGCCCCCTTTCTCGGCGGGTGACGAGGCACTCTCCCGTGCCGTCGACGCCGATCGCGACCCCTCGCCCCGGCTCGCGCGCGAGCCGCGTGAGCGACGGTGGCACTCCCCACAGGGTCTGTTCGATCGGGTCCAGGCCCGAGAGGACGATCCTGAGGCCCGCGCGGCCTGACCACCGCGCGCCCCAGCCCGGACCGCACGCGACGGCGACGGGAACGCGCCGCGCGACGTCCTCGAGGGCCTGCTCCGCGCCGCGCAGGATCGGGTCGAGGCCGGCCACCGTGCGCTCGACGTCGTCGACGATCAATGCCACGCCGTGGCGGACCGCGAGGTCGAGCGTCCTGGCCGCCTCGCGAGGGTCCTCCGGCAGCGCGACGCATTGCGGCGTGGTGGACGCGATGGCGCCGAGGATCGACGATCGCCCCGAGCCGCGCGGCCCGACGACGACGCACGGCCCCGCGGTCGTGTCCCAGCGCAGGGGCATGCGCGTCCTGGCCTCGGGGAGGTCGACCCAGCCGAGCGCGCCCGCGCGCGGCTCGGCATCGCTGGTCAGCGGTGGAAGCCAGAGAGGCTCGACGGCAGGGGCGCCCTCCCAGCGTGCGGCGGCAGCAGTCGCCAGGCTGACGCCCGCCGGGCCGGGCTCGCTCACGATGCGCACGGCGCCGCGCGGCCGCGCGACGGGGAGCGCCGCCTGCATCGTCTCCCTGCCCGCCGCCGTCGCGACGATCGCGCGCCCCGGCGCGCCCACCGGCAAGTCCGCCGCGGACCTGTCGCCGATGAGGTCCTGCGATTCGCCGGCGGTGGCCGTCCGGAGGGCGATCACGGTCGACACGTTTGCGCGGATCTCCGGGGTCACCGCGCCCGCAGGTCGTTGTGTCGCGAGGATCAGGTGCATGCCCAGGGATCGGCCCTGCGCCGCGAGCCGCGCGAGCTCGGGGACAAAGCCAGGGTCGATCGCTCCCAGCTCCTGGAACTCGTCGACCACGACCACCAGGCGCGCGGGGGCGCGGTCCGCCTCGCGCCCGCGCGCCTCCCACTGTGCCCACGAAGTGAGCCCGCGCTCCGCGAGCGCGCCCTTGCGTGAACGCAGCTCGTGCGCGATGCCCAGCAGGGCGCGTCGGGCGTGAGTCGGGGCAAGGTCCGTGAGGAGCCCGCGCGCATGCGGTAGGTCGCGCAGCGCCGCGAGCCCCGCTCCGCCCTTGAGGTCGATGAGTCCGACTCCCAGGTCCTGGGGCCCGTGCGCATGCGCGAGAGCGGCCACCAGCGTCTCGAGGAGGATCGACTTGCCCGACCCGGTGGTCCCCGCCACGAGTACGTGGGGGCCATCGCGGTCCAGGTCGAGCGTGACGGTTCCTGTGCCGGACGTCCCGAGGGCGGCGAGCAGCCGCCGCGGGCCCTCGCCGGGAGCGCGGGTCGGTGCTGCGGCGCGTAGGTCCGCCCAGCGCACGGAGGCGGGAAGGTCGGGCTCGCGCGACGATGCGAGGCGGCGCCCCGCCGCATCGGCCGCGGTCGCGCTCACCAGCGCGGGCCGCCACGGGCCCGCACGGCCATGGATCTCGACCGTCGCGCGGTCGACGTCGAGCACCGTCGCGGCATCGCTCGGCGCGGCGGACGAGCGGTCGAGCAGCACGATCGCGCCAGGGGCGAGCGCGCGTTCGAGCCAGCGCATCCACGGCTCCTCGAGCTTGCCAGGGAGGGCTCCGCGCGCGAGGGCGACGGCCCGTGCGGCCGCGCGGGCCGCCTCCGCCTCGCCCCGGATCGCGATCGGTAGGGGCAGTCCGGCGAGGTCGACCAGTCCGTCGTTCGGAGGACCCTCGCGTGCCGCCCGGTTGCGCCGGCCCGCCACGAGCGCCGCGACGCCCATCGCCGCCGGCATCGCGAGTGCCACGGCGGCCAGTTGCCAGCGGCCGGTTGAGGCGGCGAGCGCGAGTCCGCCCGCGGTGCCGCCGACGCCCCCGAGCCACGCCAGGCCCGGCCGGGACGGGGGAGCGGATCGCGTGGGCGCGTCCGAGTACTCCGCCTTCCCCGCCGGTTCGGCGGCGGCGCGACCCGTCGCGCGCCAGCGCAGCACCGAGCCGCCGGCCAGGAGGACGTCACCGTCGCGCAGGGCGCGCGGCCACCTCCCCACGCGGCGGGGGCGTCCCCGGCGCACCAGCGTCGTGCCGTTCGTCGACCCGAGGTCGCGCGCCCTGCCGGCCCCGTCCACCGCAAAGTGACGCGCGCTCATCGCGGGGTCGTCGAAGGCGAAGCCCACCCCGGTGCCGTCGCGACCGACCACGAGCGTGTCGCGGCCCACCGCGACCAGCCCGCCGGCGTCCGGCCCCGCGACGACCTCGAGGTGTGGCCCGAGCGGCTGCTGCGACGGCAGACCGGGTGAGGTCGTCAGCAGCGCGGCATGCACGAGCGGGGAGCGTCCCGCCGCGTGGCCCGCGTCGAGCCGCGTGCCACCGCACCACACGGCGGCGGGAGCGCGCACCGCGTCGAGAATCTTGGCGAGGGCCGTGCCGGGGTCCACGTCGACGTCTCCGACCCCCTCCACCGTGACGCGCATGCTCCGATGTCATCGCACGCGGCGGCCGTGACGCGAGGGACGAGCCGATGATGGGGGACGGCGGGTGTCACATCAGGGGCTGGTGACATCGGCGGCGGGCGCGACGGGATCGAGCACGCCATCGCTGCCGACGATCCCGGCGTACCACGTGTAGTCGCGATCGAAGTAGGTGCGCGGGATCGCCTGCAGCGTGTAGCTCGCCTGGCGCACGCGCGACTCGACGACCGCCTCGGGATCCGTCGACCAGTCGAACCACTCGGGATTGCGCGTGAGCACCACGGGCGCGGTGTCCCATGACTGCGCGAGGGTCGCGAGCTCGTCCGGTTCGAGCTCGGCGAGCGCGAGCACCGTGGGCTCGTCGCACATCACCCTCAGCGATCCGAAGTGAGACGAGGTCCCCGCGAGCACGATGGGGCGGTCGGGCGCCACCTCGCACAGCGAGGTGATCTGGTCGTACGCACCGCTCATCTCCCTCACGAACACGGGTGTCGCGCCCGACACGGGAAGGTCGTCCCCGAGGTCCACCGACAGCCACGTCGTGAGCGGCAGGACCACGAAGGCCCCTGCCGCGATGCGCCTCGCACGCAGGCGCGCCTCGGCGGTCGCGAGCCGGCCGGCGAGCCACCATGCGGCGACGGCGGCCGCGATCGCGAAGCCGGGAAGAGTGACCGCCTCGAAGCGACGGAAGGCCCACAGTTGGTCGGGGACCACCTCGGGGTTCCAGAAGTACAGGAGCGACGTGGGCAACACGGCACCCAGGAGAAGCGCCCACGCGGGACGTCCGCGCAGCATCCACACGGTGGCGAGGCCGAGGCCCAGGATGCCGAGGATCACGATCGGCCAGGTGAGGTAGTAGCTCACCCATGCGACCGTGTGCTCCGCGTAGGTGCGCGTGGGATCGACCTCGAGTCCCTGGGCGCGCTGGAAGGACTCCACCACCGAGCTGGTGAACTGGTCGACCGGGTCGTCCGTGCTGCGGTGCGACACCCACCACAGGGGCCGCGACGCGAGCACGGCGAGGAGGCCCGACACCGCGACACCCGCCGCGACCGCGCCCCGCCGTCCCAGCATCGTCCTCACGCCCGTCGCGAGGCGCTCGCCACCCGCGAGCCACGTCAGCACCCACACCGCGAGCACCGCGGCCGCCACGGCGTAGCCCAGGGTCAGCGTGCGGGCCTGGTCCCCCAGGCGCTCCGCATAGCCCTCGCTCCATCGCCACAGCGCGGCGTAGCCCGCGAGCAGGATCGCCGCCTGCACCCCGATCACGAGGAGCCCGAGCCCCGCACGGCGCGCGCGCGGCAGGTCCGACAGCGCGAGCGCAAGCACGGCGGCGCCGAGTAGCCCGATCGCGAAGGCGGCGCCGTCGATGCGGATGAACGATGTCGCGCCGCCGGCGGCCGCTCCCAGGACGAGCGGTCCGGCTCGTCCCTCCTCCACGCCTCGCCAGAGCCACAGCGCGGCCGACAGCGCGAGCACGAGGGTGAGAGGCTCGGTGTACGCGGAGCGGGACAGGCCGATATGCGCGACGGACAGCGCGACGGCCGCGGCGGGGGCGAGCGACGCGAGCGGGCCCAGCATGCGGCGTGCGAGCGCGTACACCACCAGGATCCCGACGGCCCCGATCAGCAGGTTGAAGACCAGCACTCCACGGTCGCCCGCGATCCACCCGCCCACCGCGATGACGGCGGACAGCAGGCGCGCGCCCTGCGGCTGAATCGCGTCGCCGCGCAGGTTCCAGGCCTGGGACGCGTCCGCGAGCACGGTCGGGTCGACCTCGGCCGCCTCGATCGCCCCCAGGCTCGGGATGTCGGCGTGGGGGTGGTCGACCAACCACAGCCCGGTCAGCGTGAGGAAGCCCGGATCCCGCACGACGATGAGGTACTCGGCCGCGAGCACGGCGTTGACCACCGCCCACACGCCGGCCCCCGCGAGCGCCACGATCGCGCCGGCCCTGTCCGCCGCCGCGACGCGCGTGGGGCGCGGGACGATGCGCCAGGCGAGCGCCGCGATGACCGCGGCGGTCGGCAGCACGGTCCAGGGCGAGAACAGGCCGACGCTGACCCACCCGCCGGCGGACAGCGACAGCGCCACGAGCACGAGGACGATCCGCTCGGGTGCGGTGACGAGGGCCACCGCGCCTCGCGAGGGGTGCCCTGGCCGGGAGGGCGTGGACGCCAGGGAGGAGGCATGTCTCGTCACGGCCACCCAGCGTATCCGCGCTGGGGCACGCGCGTCCCTGTGGGTCATTGCAATGTCGCGGGGCGCGGGTAGGGTGTCGTCATGACGCGAATTGTTTTGGTCGAAGATGACCCGACCATTTCAGAACCCTTGACCCGTGCTTTGGGCCGGGAGGGGTACGACGTCGAGTGGCATGGGACGGGCATGGGTGGCGTCGAAGGATCAGACGACGCGGACCTTGTCATCCTTGACCTCGGTCTTCCCGACATCGACGGCGTCGATGTCGCGCGGCGCATCCGCGAGAAGGGCCTGCAGGTGCCCATCCTCATGCTCACTGCGCGCGCCGACGAGGTCGACCTGGTCGTGGGCCTGGATGCAGGCGCGGACGACTACGTCACCAAGCCGTTCCGGCTCGCCGAGCTGCTCGCGCGCGTGCGCGCGCTGCTGCGCCGTCGCACCGGCTCGGAGTCCGGCGCCGACCTCGAGGCGGCGGGGGTGCGCATCGATGTCGCGGGTCACCGCGCGTACCTCGACGGCGTCGAGCTGCAGCTGAGCAGCAAGGAGTTCGACCTGCTGCACGTGCTCGTCGCGAGCGCGGGCTCCGTGGTCTCGCGCGACACGCTCATGCGCGAGGTGTGGTCGGCGGATCCCGGTGCGCCGTCCAAGACCCTCGATATGCACGTGTCGTGGCTGCGCCGCAAGCTCGGCGACGACGCCGCTCACCCGCACTTCATCACGACGGTGCGCGGGATGGGCTTCCGCTTCGAGACGGGCACCTAAGGGGAGCCGTGCGCCGCCGCGTCCTCGCCGCGACCTTCTCCGCTCTGGCCGTGGCGGTGGTCATGCTCGGCATTCCCCTCGCCGTCGCCGCGGCCCAGATCATCCGTGACGACGCCCTGCGCGACCTCGACCTGCGCGCGAGCACCGCCGCCCGCTCTCTCGAGGTGCGCTACCTCTCGGGCGAGCCGATCACGGCCAGCAACGTCGACTCGTTCGTGAGCGAGCGCCCCGGCGCCCCCGAGTACATCTACGTGCGCCTGCCCGACGGCACGGTGCTGACCGCGGGCGAGGAGCCCTCGCCCGCCTACTCGGAGAGCCACGCGACCGACTCGGGGATCGTGGTGCTGGCCTACCTGTCGACGTGGGACGTGTACTGGCAGATCGCGCGCGTCGTGGGCCTGGTGCTCGCGAGCGGCTCGGTCGCGATTGTCGCGGGCGCCGCGATGGCGATCTGGCAGGCCAATCGACTCTCCGCCCCGCTCGTGTACCTCGCCGCCTCCGCCGAGCAGATCGGGTCGGGTCAGGTGCGCCCGCGCCTCGAGAGCACGGGCATCGAGGAGATCGACCTGGTGGCCGAGGAGCTTGCCAGGTCGTCGGACCGCATGGCAGCGCGGCTCGCCACCGAACGCCAGTTCGCGGCCGATGCCTCGCATCAGCTCAGGACGCCGCTCACCGCGCTGTCGATGCGGCTCGAGGAGATCTCCGCGCTCACGCAGCAGGACGAGGTTCGCGAGGAGGCGGACCGCTCTCTCGAGCAGGTCGAACGCCTGGTGGGGGTCGTGGACGAGCTCCTGGGCCGGTCGCGACGCGCGCTCGGCTCCGGTACGGAACTCGTGCAGCTCGACGAGGTCTTCGCGCAGCAGCGCGCCGAGTGGGCCGCCGCGTTCACGGGGGCGGGCAGGCGACTCGTGATCGCGCCCACACACGCGACCGTGTTCGCGACCCCGGGCGGCCTGGCCCAGGCGCTCGCGACGCTCATTGAGAACTCGCTCAAGCACGGCGGCGGCACCACGCGCGTCACCGCGCGCGAGTCGGGACAGAACCATGCGGTCGTGATCGAGGTCACGGACGAGGGCGAGGGCGTCCCCGAGTCGATCGCGCCGCGCATCTTCGAGCGCGAGGTGACCTCGGGCCGCGGCACGGGGCTCGGTCTCGCGCTCGCGCGCGACCTCGTGACCGCCGATGGCGGCAGGCTCGAGCTCGCTCAGCGCGTGCCCGCCACGTTCGCGGTCTTCCTGCAGGGGGTCCCGCGCATGGTCGAGCTCGAGGAGATCGTCCCCCACGCACAGCAGTCCGAGCGCCGCCGCCGCAGGCGGTGACCCGCTATCGGGGCGAGGTGCGGGGGTCCGCCGCCCCGGCATCGTCCCCCAGTACCGCGGGGGCGGGCGCCTCGAAGACGAACAGGCTGTAGCCGACGTAGCGCGCGATCGTGCCGAGCGCGATGCCCACGAGCGAGGCGACGTTGTCCGCGAGCAGGCTCGTGAGTCCCCAGCCGTGGTGGCTCAGCGCGACCGTGCCCGCCTCGATGATCAGGGCGGCGCCGTTGACGAGGCCGAAGAGCACGAGTTCGCGGGCCGGGCGGTGGCGGCCGCGCCCGCGGTACGTCCACTCGCGGTGGGCCACCCACGCGAACAGGATCGACGCGGCGGTCGCGATGACCTTGGCCGTCACCACGCGGTCGTCGTCGCCCGCGACGGTCGCGTCCGGGGCGAGCGGGCCCAGCCGCAACAGGTTGAACACACCCAGGTTGACGACGATCCCGGCCACGCCGACGATGCCGAAGCGTGTGAGTTCACCGACCCGCGCGCGCACCCATCCGACCACCGTCACGAGTGACGAGCCTAGCCCCCGGTAGTTTGGTGCCATGACCCCGATCGTCGCCGTCATCGGCGGAGGCCAACTCGCGCGCATGATGGCCGCTCCCGCCACCGCACTCGGCATCACCCTCCGCGTCCTCGTCGAGTCCAGCGAGGCCGCCGCGGCGTTGCCCGCTCACGAGACCGTGGTGGGCCTTCCCACGGACCCCGACGCGGTGGCCCGCCTGTTGGCCCACCCCCGCCCCGCCGCCCTCACGTGGGAGCACGAGCACATCCCGGCCGAGGTCTTCGACGCCGCGGCCGCCGCCGGCGTGCCCGCGCGGCCGGGTCTCCACGCACTGCTGTACGCGCAGGACAAGATTGAGATGCGGGCCCGCATGGATGCGCTCGCGCTTCCCAACCCCGCATGGGCGCATGTCGAGACCGAGGACGAGGTCGAGGCCTTCCTCGCCGTCCACGGCGGCGCGGGCGTGCTCAAGACCGCGCGCGGTGGCTACGACGGCAAGGGAGTGAGGGTGATCGGCTCACCCGGCGAGGCCACCGACTGGCTCCGCGCGGCGGCCGACGGCGGCCCGCGCGTGCTCATCGAGGAGAAGGTGCCGTTCGATCGCGAGCTCGCGGTCCTCGTGGCGCGCCGGCCCTCGGGCGAGCTGCGGGCGTGGCCCACGGTCGAGTCGATCCAGCGCGCCGGGGTGTGCTCCGAGGTCATCGCTCCCGCCCCCGACCTGCACGGGGCCGTCGCGGACGAGGCCGCCAGGATCGCGTCCGAGATCGCCCACGGCCTCGACGTGACCGGGGTGCTGGCCGTCGAGATGTTCGTCGCCGGCGACCGCATCCTCATCAACGAGCTCGCGATGCGGCCCCACAACTCGGGTCACTGGACCATCGACGGGTCCCGCACGAGCCAGTTCGAGCAGCACCTGCGTGCCGTGCTCGACCTGCCGCTCGGAGACACCACCCCCACGGCGCCGTGGACCGTCATGGCGAACGTGCTGGGCGGGGCGCGCATCGCGCTCGCGAGCGCTCTCGCGGAGGTCGACGATGCCGGGGCGAAGATCCAGTTGTACGGCAAGGGGGTGCGGGCCGGGCGCAAGGTCGGCCACGTGAACGTGTCCGCTGGCACCCGCGAGGAGGCCTACGCGAGGGCCGTCGCGGCCGCCGCTATCGTGAGGGACGGAGGTGGCGCATGAGCGCGATTCGAGTGGGGTTGGTCATGGGGTCGGACTCCGATTGGCCCACGATGCAGGCGGCGGGCGAGGCGCTCGCCGAGTTCGGCATCGGATACGAGAAGGACGTGGTGTCCGCGCACCGCATGCCCGAGCAGATGATCGCGTACGGCCGTGAGGCCGAGTCGCGCGGGCTCGCGGTGATCATCGCCGGCGCGGGCGGCGCCGCCCACCTTCCCGGCATGCTGGCGTCCGTGACGACGCTGCCGGTGATCGGCGTGCCCGTGCCCCTGAAGCACCTCGACGGTATGGACTCGCTGCTGTCGATCGTCCAGATGCCGGCGGGCGTGCCCGTCGCCACTGTGTCGATCGGGGGAGCGCGCAACGCCGGGTTGCTGGCGGCGCGCATCCTGGGTGCGGGAGAGGGCGACGAGGCCGCGCGGATCCGCGCGCGCATGGAGGCCTTCCAGGACGAGCTCCGCGAGGTCGCCTACGCGAAGGGCGAGGCGCTCCGCCGGGCTTGACGCGGGAAGCCTGACACAGGAGGTCTGGCACGCGAAGCCGGCCGCGGCATCGTCCCGATGACCGGCCTCCGCGCGCCGCGTGCTACGGCAGCACGCAGCTGTCGAGAATCTCGTCCTCGGTCTCGCGCTCGGGGCTGGGCGACACCGAGGGCGTCGCGGAACCCGAGGCGGTGGGGGTCGGTGCGGCCGAGGACGACGGGTCGGGCGAGGCGCTGGGGTCCGTGGTGGGCTCGAGCAGCGCGGGGTTGATGGTCTCGTCGGCCTTGAGCGATGCCCACATCTCGGCGGCATCGGGCTCGGTCCACAGCACGTCGCCGCTCGAGTCGCCCGCATACTCCCACGGCACCGTCGTCATGTAGAGGTTCGCGGTGTCGAAGTTGCGCAGGCTCCACGCGAGTCCCAGCAGGTAGTGGGAGTCGCCGAATTCGGGGTCCATCGTGAGCGACTCCGCAAGGGCCGTGATGAACTCGGTGCCCTTGGTGGCGTCCGTGAGCAGGTTGAGGCCCAGCGCCTTGCGCGCCATGTTGGTGAGCAACTCCTGCTGGCGCTCGATGCGCATGAGGTCGGTGCCGTCGCCCAGTCCCTCGCCGGTGCGGGCGCGGGCCCACGCGAGCGCCGTGGTGCCGTCGAGCACCTGCGCGCCCGCCTCGAGGTCGAGGTTCGCCTTCGAGGAGCTGACGTCGTTCGGGATACACATGGGCACGCCGTCGAGCGCGTCGACCATGTTGACGAAGCCGGAGAAGTCGACCACGGCATAGTGGTCGATGAGGATGCCCGTGAGGTCGTACAGCGTCGTCGCGACGCATGCCGCGGCCTCCGCGACGTTGCCGTTCTGGCCGCCGTTGGCGAACGCGATGTTGAACTTGCCCGTCCACCCCCGCACGGTCGAGCCGTCGAGCATCTGGCAGTCGGAGATCGCGACGCGCGAGTCGCGCGGGATCGACACCATCTCGACGCGCGAGCGGTCGGCCGAGACGTGCATGACGATCGTGGTGTCGTTGCGCATGCCGTCGACCGAGTCGTGGCTGAGGTCCGAGTTCTCGCCCAGGCGCGTGTCGGACCCCATGAGCAGGATGTTGAGCGCCTTGCCCGCCGAGGCATCCTCGGGGTCGCCTCCGGCTCGGGGGTGTGCGACGGCAGCAGGCCGCTGATGTCCTGCGTCGTGAAGCTGTTGTCGATCCGGTTGAGGCTGGTCTCGACGAACACGAGCCCGAAGCCGGCGGCCGCCGCGAGGACGCCCAGCACCGCGCCGACCGCACGACGCGACGGGATGCGGGTGGCGTGGCGCAGGCGGCGACGGCTGCGAGGGTCGGTGACCTCGACGGTCATACATGCTCCTGGGCTCGGCGTGCGCGCGCACGCGTGTCGGTACTGGCGACCCAACGCACGCGGGGCGTCGCGCGTTCCCTCCGTCGCGTCAGCGGCACGCGTCGAGCAGGGACTCCGGTCCGGCGGGGGACGGGGTGACGGCGGGCTCTGCTGTCGCGGAGGCGGTCGGCTCGGAGGGCTGCTCGTCCTTCTTGCCGTCGTCCCACGTCGAACTCGAGTCACCCTCAACCGTGACGGAGATGGGTCGGTCGTTGCGGATATCGTCCCACATCTGTTCCGCGTCGGGCAGAATCTCGACGTTGAGCCGGTCCTCGGTGTACGCCCACGGCACGGTCTCGAAGCGCACCGCGCCGAGGTCGAGGTTGCGCAGGCTGTAGGCGAGGCCCAGGAGATAGGACGTGTCGGCGAGGCCCGGGTCCATGGTCAGCGACTCCGCCGCGGCGCGCAGGAAGTGGGTGAGTTCGCCCACGTCGGTGAGCAGATTCTTCGACAGCGCCGTCGCCGCCACCTGCTCGAGGAGCTGCTGCTGTCGCGTGATGCGTTGGAGATCGGAGCCCGAGACCCCGCCCTGCTCCGCTGTGCGCAGCCGAGCGTACGCGAGGGCGGTCTTGCCGTCGAGCGTCTGGGGCCCGGCCGCAAGGTCGAGGTGTGCCTTCTCGGAGACCAGCCGCTCGGGGATACACATCGGCACGCCGCCGAGCGCGTTGACCATGCCAACGAAGCCCGTGAAGTCGACTACCGCGTAGTGGTCGATGTAGACGCCCGACAGTTGCTCGACGGTCTTGATCGAGCACGCCGCCGCCTCCGCGGCGTTGCCGCGCAGTCCTCCATTCGCGAAGGCGGTGTTGAAGTCGCCGTAGCCGCCAGGGACGGTGTCGCCGTCGAGGTACGCACACTCGGGGATGTCGACCTGCGCATCGCGCGGGATGGACACTGCCTCGACGCGCGTGCGGTCGGCGGAGATGTGGACGAGCAGCGTCGTGTCGTTGCGCATGCCCTCGACGACGCCGCCGCCGTCGATGTTGCCGTTCGCGCCGTCGCGCGCGTCCGAGCCCATGAGCAGCAGGTTGACGGCCTCGCCAGCGTCCGAGTCGACGGGCCGGTCGGGCCGCTCGCCCACGAGCGACTCGAACTCCTGCGAGTTCGCGCTGAGGGCGCCGCCCACCTGATCGACCACGGTATTGCCGTACACGAGCGTGAATCCCAGCACCGCGACGATCACGAGCGTCGCAATCCAGATCACGCGCTGCATGAGCCCCGGCCGCGCGTGGCGAGCCTGCGGCACGCTCGTGTCCGTCATCCATCCCCCAGGGCTTGTCGTAGCCGCATTCTAGGGCGGGGACGATGCGCCGGCGGTGAGGCGCGGGCCGCGTCGGGCGGCCCGTGGGCCGCCCCGTGGCGCCGACACGCCCGGTCGCGCGTGTCGGCACTTGCGTGGGATACGCCACACTCGACTTGACGCGTGGTGATTACACGGCTGTAATTCCTTGTGACGGGTTTCATCTCGTCGCGATCGGAGGTGGGGACCGTGTGGAATATCTACGACGGCTCAGTGCCCTCGGACGCAGGCAAGCCGGCATCGACACTGGCGTCGGTGGTGGACATCTTCGGCGGTACCGATGATGACGGACCGCTGGGGTGGCAAGAGCGCGCGCTGTGCGCTCAGACCGACCCGGAGGCGTTCTTCCCTGAAAAGGGTGGCTCAACGCGCGAGGCCAAGAAGGTGTGCGGGTCGTGTGACGTGCGCTCAGAGTGCCTCGACTACGCGCTGGAGAACGACGAGCGATTCGGTATCTGGGGCGGGCTGTCGGAGCGCGAGCGCCGCAAACTCAAGCGGCGCGCGGTCTAGCCGGAAAGCCTGCGTGGGAGCACGATGAGCCTTGCGCGCCTGCTGGTGCGCGCGATCGTGGTCTCCGACACGCGTTCCGAGCGCCTTCCCGACGTCCTCGCGGCTGTCGCGGCTCAGACGCAGCGGCCCGATCTTTTGCACGTCGTGCTGCCCGCTGACGCCGAGCGACCGCGCACCCCCGAGGGACTCGAGATCGACTGGGTCGTGGGAGGACGCACGTACGCCGAGGGCGTCGACGCCGTGTTGGCGGCGCATCCGAGTCACCCCCACGAGTACGTGTGGCTGCTTCACGATGACTCCGCACCCCTGCCCGACGCGCTCGCGCGTCTGGCCGCGACGGCCAAGAAGCGCACCGCGGCCGCGGTGGTCGCGCCGGCGCAGGTGAGGTGGGACGACGTCAGCCGCCTGGTCGGCCTGGGCGTCACGACGACCGTGATCGGTGCCCGGCGCATCGACCTGGTGGACGAGGACGACATCAACCAGGGCCAGTACG
This sequence comes from Demequina sediminis, assembly GCF_030296675.1. Classification (GTDB taxonomy): domain Bacteria; phylum Actinomycetota; class Actinomycetes; order Actinomycetales; family Demequinaceae; genus Demequina; species Demequina sediminis. The sequence goes on from NZ_AP027736.1 coordinate 2,648,959, forward strand.
ACGAGCGCGACGACGTCCTGGCGGCATCGCTCGCCGCGGCGCTCGTGCGTCGCGACGCTTGGGAGCGGCTGGGCGGGCTTGAGCCCGCGTATCGCGGCTTTGGCGACAGCCTCCACTTCTGCCGGCTCGCGTGGCGCTCGGGCTACGACGTCGTGATCGTCCCCGCGGCGAAGGTGCGGCACGCTCAGGAGTCCCTCACGGGCGAACGCGGCGGCGCGCTGCGTGGTCGTGCGCGCGCATACGGCGCGGGTCGGACGGGCGAGTGGATCCACGCGCTGTCGTGGTCGCCGGCGATTGCCGTTCCCTTCCTTGTCGTGTGGAGCTTCCTCTCCGCCGCGCTGCGCGCCGTGCTTCGCGTCGCGCAGAACGAGTCGCGGATGGTCGGCGCGGACCTCGCGGTGCCGTGGCGGGTGCTGACCCGCCTCCCTCGGCTACCCGGCATCCGTGCGCGCATCCGTCGGACGGTGACCAGGCCGCGCGCGGTCGTGCGCCCCTTCCTCGTCGGTGCCCGCGCCGTCGCCTCGCACGTGCGCTCGCGAGAGATGCGTGCCTACGACAGGTGGCGGGCGCAGTCCGCGCCGTCAGACATGGTCCGCGCCGAGCTGGCCGAGGCGGCGATCCGCCGCCGTACGGGACTCGCGGCGCTCGCTCTCGCCGCGATCGCGGCCTCGGTCGCGCTGCACGGCACGTGGCTCACCGCGCTGGGTTCGGGGCGCATGCTCGTGGGCGAGGCGCTGGGCGCCACGAATGTCTCCCTCGCGGCGCTGTGGGAGCGCACGTGGTCGGGATGGGATCCGAGCGGATTCGGATCACCCGCTCTCGACGGCGCCTTCAGTGCGATGCTGCTGCCCGCCGCCGTCCTACCGGGCGGCGTGCGGGTCTGGGTCGGCCTGGTGCTTGGCCTTGGCGTCGCGATCGCGGTCGTGTCCGCGTGGTGGGCGCTGGGAGCGGCGACGCGGTCGGTGTGGGCGCGTGCGCTTGGCGCGCTCGCCTATGGGCTGTGGCCGCTGCACCTCCAGGCCATCTCGGATGGTCGCCTCGGAGCGGTGATCGCGCACCTCATGCTCCCGTGGTTCGCCCTGGGACTCGCGCGCGCCGCGGGCTGGCATCGGGGTGAGGCGGTCGGCGGCGGCGAGGAGTTCCCCGCGCGCCGGCACGCGAGTCCGAGCGCCGCGATGGGGGCGGCATTCTCCGCGGCGGTCATCGTGACCGCCGCGCCGGCCCTGCTCGTGCCGCTCGTCGTGATCCTCGCGGCGGCGGGCGCCGTCGCGGGCCGTGCGCGCTGGCGCGTGTGGTCCGCCGCCGTGCCCGCGCTCGTGGTCTCTGCGCCGGCGCTGGTCGCCGCCTGGCACGCCGGCGTCGTGTCCCGCGACGCGTGGGCGATCCTCGCGCGCGAAAATGGACCCGCTCTCGCCGCGGAGAGCGTCGAGCCGTGGCGGCTCGTGCTCGGCCTGACGGGCGAGACCGCCCTGACTCCCGGCCTGCCCGACGCCGCCGCGACCCTCGCCGCGAGTGCGGTGGGAATCGGCATCGTCGCCGCGGCCGCGCTCGCCGCTCTCTCGGGTCGCGCCCCGTGGGCCGTCGCAGGTGGGTTGCTGACCGCGGCTCTCGGCGTGCTGGCGGCCGCCGCCTCGCAGGCGACCGTCGTCGTCGCGGCCGACGGGGCGGGTCAGGCGGCCGCCAACGGCTTCGCGGGACCGGGCACGTCTCTTGCCGCCGCCGGCCTCATCGCCGCCGCCGCCGCGGCATCGTCCCGACTCTGGGCCGGCAGCACCGGACCCCGTCGGACCGCGGTTCGCCTCGTGTCGTCGCTTGTGGTCACCGCGTTCGCCGCAACCCTGGTCTGCGTCGTCGTGGTCGAGGCGTGGCCGACCCGGCCCGAGCGAGGCGATGTCCACCCCTCCGACGCCACGGTGCTGCCGCTGGTCGCTGAGCTCGAACAGGAGCTGGCGACGCGCCAGCGCGCGCTCGTGCTGACCGATACCGAGGCAGGCGTCGACTACGCGGTGCTCGAGCGCGCGGGCACGGTGACCCTCACGGGGCGGGCGCAGCGCGACGCGGAAGGTGCCGCGCTCGCGGGCTCCGGCACGCCCGCCGTGACCCCCGAGACACTCGCGCCGGTAGTCGCGACGATGGCCGGGGCGGGCACGGGGGCCGAGGAGCGGCTCGTGACGTGGGGCATCGGAGTCGTGGTCGCGGCCCCCGAGTCCCCGATGATCGCGGGGGCGTTGGCCCAGATTCCCGGCCTTCACCTCATCGGTGCGAGCGAGTACGGCACGACCTTCCGCGTCGAGCCCGAGGAGGACACCGTGGTCGCGCGTGCGTGGATCGAGTCGTCCGGGGCGGAAACCGTCACGCTGGAATCCGACTCGCGATCGGGTTCCACCCGCGACGCTGGCGGCGCGGGCGGGACGCTCGTCATCGCCGCGGCCGCCGACCCCGGGTGGCGCGCCACCGGCGACGGCCGCGCGCTCGCCGCGGTCGAGGATGCCGAGGGGCGCGTGGCCTTCGACGTGCCCGCGGGCGTGGACACGGTCACCTATGCGTATGTCGACGAGGGCTATCGGTTCTGGTGGTGGGCCTCGGCGGTTGCCGTCGCCTGGGCGATGATCGGGATGGTGCCGCTCCATGACCGCCGCTACGTGGCGGTGCGACGATGATCCGGCGGGTGGTGGTGGCGGCAGCGGCCGTCGCGGCGATCGGAGCGGTCGTGGTGTCGGCGCGACTCGGCGGCGAGGAGCCGATGCCCGCCGCGCCCTTCTCCGGCGAGGTCACCCCGGCGGCGCAGCCCGTCGCGTGCCCCGGTCCCGTCGAGATTCCCGTGGGCGAGATCGAGGGAGGGGATCCGGCCCTCGGCTCGGGCTCCGATGACCGGACCTATGCCGGGGAGGGCGGGGCGGCCGGCACGGAGCCGCTCGGGGCGGGCTTCCTGGTGCGCGGCGACGCGGGCGCATCGGTCGAGCGGATCGGCGCGGGCGATGTCGCGGGCCTCGCCGCGGCCTCATGCGTGGCACCCACGCGCGACCAGTGGCTCGTCGGCGGGTCGACGACGCTTGGGTCGAGCGCCCGCCTGGTGCTGTCCAACCCGTCCGATGCCACGACGGAGGCCACCGTCACGTACTACGGGCCGCTCGGCAAGCTCGAGGAACGCACCGTGGCGACCCTCGCGGCCGGCGCCCAGCGCGAGATCCTGCTCGAGGGCGTGGTCCCCGAGGTCTCCGCCCTCGCGATGCGGATCGTGGCCACGGGTGCGGGGGTCGTCGCCCACCTCCAGGACTCTCGCCTCGACGGCTTCCAAGCGGCGGGCACGGATTGGGTGGGACGCGGCGCCGTGCCGTCCACCTCTCTGGTGGTGGCGGGTGTCGGCGGTGCAGAAGCCGAGTCCACGCTGCGCATCATGGCCCCCGAGGGCGCGACGGCGAGCCTCACGCTCACGGGCGAGGACGGAATCGTCGAGTGGGGTGGGGTGACGGCGCTCTCGCTCGAACCGGGAGTCGTGACCGAGGTCGAGATTCCCCAGGTCGAGGGGGCGCGATCGAGATCAGCGCCGATTCCCCCGTGGTCGCCGCGGCGATGATGCGCGAGCCGCGCGAGATCCAGGACGGCCCGGCCGGCTCCTTCGCGTACGACCTCGCGTGGACCGCCGCCCAGGACGTATCCGACCGACTCGCGCGCTCGGTCGTCGTCACCGATCACGTCACCGCGGTCACGGTGCACGCTCCCGCGACGGCGGACTTCGAGTTGACGGATGCCTCGGGCGCGGTGGTGGCCTCGGCCACCGTGACCGCGCGCACGAGCGCGACGATCCCGCTCGAGGTGGCTCCCGGCACGACGCTCACCGCGCAGGGCCGGTTCACGTGGGTGCTGGTCCTCGACGACGAGCCCGGCTTCCTGGCGCGCGTGGCGCCGCGCCGCACCGATGTCGAGCCGCTCGTGGTCGAGGTGGGCCAGCGCCCGTACGTGGGGCCCGTGGCGGTCCGCGAGGACTGAACGGGGCCTCCGCCCCCTAGGAGCCGTACTCGGGATCGACGTCCTCGGGCGGGTGGCCCACGAGGTGGGCGACGTGCTCGGTCACGACGTCGCGCACGAGCGCGGGCAGGTCGGCCGGCTCCGCGCGCTGTTCGATCGGGCGCCGGTACAGCACCACCCGCGAGGGTTGACCGAGGTCGGCGGGGAAGAGCCTGCCGAGCGGCACGCCCTCCTCCCATGGCGTGGGATCCGACGGCGGCACGTCCTCGGTCCCGAACTCGACGCGCCCCCACTGGTCTCCCCAGCGCGGCTCCAGCCGGTCGACCGCGTCGGCCACGAGGTCGTCGAACCTCTCGGCGCGCGTGCGATGGCCGGGCGCGCCGAAGGGGAGCAGTGGCCTGCGCAGGCCACGGCCGTGGCGATCGCGGCTGGACATAGGGCGAGGCTACCGCGAGCGCCGGGCCGTCCCGGCGTGGCTTGCGCCGCGACGGACGATGCGCGGGTAGCGTCACTGTTCGTGATGGCAACCCGGCAGTGCTCGCGCTCGTCGTGCTCGCGCCCGGCGGCTGCGACGCTCACGTATGTGTACGCGGACTCGACCGTGGTGGTGGGCCAGCTCTCCGCCACCGCCGAGCCGCACTGCTATGACCTGTGCGCTCACCACGCGGACCGCTTCACCGCGCCCCGCGGCTGGGATGTGGTGCACCTCCACAGCGACCTGGTCGACCCCGAGCCGTCGACCGACGACCTCGAGGCTCTGGCGCGCGCTGTCCGCGAGGCCGGTCGGCCCCGCCCCGCCGCCGCATTCACTCCTCCCGTGCCCCTCGCTTCCGAGCCGCGCCGCGGTCATCTCAGGGTCATCTCGAACGAGGCCTGATCGCCCTCCGGTGCCGCCGCATCGTCTCTCGGCCGCGCCGGCGCGCGAGGACGGCCGCACCGGTACCCTGGGTCCGTGACTGACGCACCCGACCTGTCCGGCCTCATCAAGTCCTACGACGTCCGCGGAATCGTGGGCGAGGATCTCACCGCGGAGGTCGCGACGGCGATCGGCGCGGCGTTCGCCGACGCCATTGTGCTGCCCGATGGAGAAACCACCGTGGCGATCGGTCACGACATGCGCGACAGCGGGCCGTGGCTTGCCGACGCGGTGGCGGAGGGCCTGACGTGTCGCGGAGTGAACGTCGTGAGGATCGGGCTGTGCTCGACCGACGGCCTCTATCACGCGTCGGGCGCGCTCGACCTGCCCGGCGTGATGATCACCGCGAGCCACAATCCCGCCGCCTACAACGGCATGAAGCTGTGCCGCTCGCGCGCCCGTGCGGTCGGGGAGAACTCGGGCCTCGCCGACGTGCGCGCGCTCGCCTCGCGCTATCTCGTTGAGCCGCCCGCCACCGCCCCGGTGCGCGGCGCCGAGTCCACCCGCGAGATGGTGGGCGAGTACGGCGCGTTCCTGCGCTCGCTCGTGCCTCTCGACGGCATCCGCCCGCTCACGGTCGTGGTCGACGCCGCGAATGCGATGGCCGGCTACACGGTGCCTGCGGTGCTGGGCACCGAGGCCGGGCTGGGGAGCTCCCCTCACGATCATCCCGTTGTACTTCGAACTCGACGGCACGTTCCCCAACCACGAGGCCAACCCGCTCGACACGGACAACCTGCGTGACCTCCAGGCCGCGGTGCGTGCCCACGGCGCGGACATCGGCCTCGCCTTTGACGGCGACGCGGACCGCTGCTTCGTGGTCGACGAGCGCGGCGAGGTGGTGACGCCGTCGACCATCACGTGCCTCGTGGGTCTGCGCGAGACGGCGCGCGAGCTCGCCGAGGGTCGCGAGCCCACCGTGATCCACAACCTCATCTCCTCGCGTGCGGTGCGCGAGCAGCTGTCCGCCGCCGGCGCGGTCCCCGTGCGCTCGCGCGTGGGCCACAGCTACATCAAGGCCGAGATGGCGCGCCTCAACGCGATCTTCGGCGGCGAGCACTCGGCGCACTTCTACTTCCGCGACTTCTTCTTCGCCGACTCGGGGATGCTCGCGGCGATGCACGTGCTCGCGGCGCTGGGCACTCAGGACCGCACGCTGTCGCAGATGCTCGAGACGTATCACCCCTACACCGCCTCCGGCGAGATCAACTCCCGCGTGGACTCCGTGCCCGATGCGCTCGCGCGGGTGCGTGCAGCGTTCGTGACCGAGGACGTCGAGGTCGACGAGTTCGACGGGCTCACGGTCGAGCACTGGCCCGCGCCGGGCGAGGGCGAGCGCTGGTGGTTCAACGTCCGCCCCTCCAACACCGAGCCCTTGCTGCGGCTCAACGCCGAGGCCGACGGCGAGGCGCTCATGGAGCGCGTGCGCGACGCGGTCCTCGCCGTCATCCGGGAGGCCTGAGGTGTCGACCGAGGGCGGCACCAAGGCTGTCGTCGCGGCGCTCACCGCGAATCTCGGAATCGGCATCACGAAGTTCGCGGCGTGGGGGCTCACGGGGGCGTCGTCGATGCTCGCCGAGGCGATCCACTCGGTCGCGGACTCGGGAAACCAGGTGCTCCTCCTCGTGGGCGGACGCCGCGCGCGCAAGGAGGCCACCGAGGAGCACCCGTTCGGGTACTCGCGCTACCGCTACTACTACGCATTCCTCGTCGCGATCGTGCTGTTCTCGCTCGGTGGTCTGTTTGCGCTGTACGAGGCGTGGCACAAGTTCAGCCATCCGGAGCCGATCGAGTCGTGGCACTGGGTCCCCTTGCTGGTGCTGGTGGTGGCGATCGGCCTCGAGACCATGTCCTTCCGCACCGCGATCGTCGAGTCCAACAAGGTGCGGGGCAAGGTCGGCTGGGGCCGCTTCATCCGCCGCTCGCGCTCTCCCGAGCTGCCCGTCATCCTGCTCGAGGACTTCGGCGCGCTCGTGGGGCTCGTGTTCGCGCTGTTCGGCGTGAGCATGACCCTCATCACGCACGACGGCCGCTGGGACGCGATCGGCACGCTCATGATCGGCCTCCTGCTGGTGGTGATCGCGGTGGTGCTCGGTCGCGAGACGCGCGGCATGCTCCTGGGGGAGTCCGCCGTCGAGGAGGACGTCGCCGCGATCCGCGCGGCTCTTGCCGAGGCGGGCTACCCCGACGTCATCCACCTGCGCACGATGCACCTGGGGCCCGACGACGTCCTGGTCACCGCGAAGGTGGCCGCCGAGGCGGATGCCACCCTCGACGCGCTGTCCGCACGCACCGACACCGCCGAGCGGCTCATCCGGGAGGCGGTCCCCGCCGCCCGCCTGATCTTCATCGAGACCGACGTGCGCCGGGCGAACGACCCCGCCCCCGCATCGTCTCCCACGACCCCTGCCCGTCCGACGTCTCCCAAGCCCAGTCCCCATTCGGGACAGTGACGACTCGGCGCGGAGGTTAGTCGGCGTCCGGGATGCCGAACGGCAGACGCCTCAGCGCCTCACCCTCGCTCGTCGAGCGCGCCATGCGGGCGCTCTCGATCCGCCACTCGCGGTCGCGTCGCTCGACCAGCACCGCGACCAGGAAGGCCTCGGGGTGGGTGCCCTGCGGCGGTGGGGGAGCGACGTGCGTCGCGACCTGCTGCGACAACAGCGTGCCGATGCGCACGCGCGACGGGGGTGAATGCTGTCGACGCGCGCGAGGAACATGCGCGCGGTCAGCGCGAGGCCGTCGGGGAGGCGGGTGATGTCGGCGGTGCGCGCCCACTCGCCCAGGCCCACCGGCATCGCGAGGGTGGGCAACGCTCGCTTGGCCCCGCGCGTGCGCATCGCGTACGTGCCTGCCACGTAGTCGCCGATCCTCTTGCCGCGCGAGCCCAGGGCGGACACCGTCACGGCGAGCATGCCCGCGGTGCCGTAGACCTCGAGCACCGCCAGGAGGGCACGCGCGGTCGCGTGGCGGGCGCTCACGGGACCGCCGTCGTCGCGCACCACGCGCAGGCCCATCGCCCAGCGCCCCAGCGATCGCCCGCGCGAGAGCGTCTCGACCAGGACGGGCACGACCACGAGCCCCACCACCGTCCACGCGATGACGATCGCGCGCTGCCACGCGTCGTTGACGGCGGGCAACAGGTTGTCGAGCGCCGCGAACCCGGCGACCAGGAGCATCAGGGTCGCGACCATGTCGATCGCACCCGAGACCATGCGTAGTGGGACAGGCGCCGCGCCGGAGTCGAGCACGACTCCCTCGCCGATGAGGATTGAGTCCTCGTCCGTCATGGGCTCCCCTGTTCCGTCTCTCCTGTGGCATCGTAGCGGCGTGGACATCGACTCCTTTGGCGCCGTTCGCGAGGCGCGCTGGACCAGGCTGCGCGAGCTCACTCGGGCACGCCGACTCACCGGCGCCGAGGCCGACGAGCTCACCCGCCTCTATCAGGCCACCGCCGGCGACCTCGCGACGGTGCGATCCTCCGCGCCCGAGCCGTCCGTCGTCTCGCGACTGTCCGTGCTGCTCGCCACCGCTCGCGTGTGGCTTACCGGCGCGCACACGACCTCGACCCGCGAGGGGGTCAGGTACCTCGTGTGGGGTCTGCCAGGGGCGCTCTACCGCGTGCGGTGGTGGGGGTCGGGGTCACCGTGGCGGTCGTGGGACTCGCGTTCCTGTCGGGCTGGTGGACGCTCACGCATCCCGAGTCCCTCGAGCTGATCGGGCCGCCCGAGACGCGCGCGGCGATCGCCGAGCAGGAGTTCGCGAGCTACTACACGGAGTACGACTCGACGTCCTTCGCGGCGACGGTATGGACCAACAACGGCTGGCTCGCGGCGCAGTGCATCGCCTTCGGCATCACCGGCGTCTTCCCGCTCATCCTCATGTACAACACGGTCATCCAGCTGGGCGTCGCGGGGGCCGTCATGGCCGAGCATGGCGCGCTCGACGTGTTCTTCCAGCTCATCGCCCCGCACGGGCTGCTCGAGTTGTCCGCGGTGTTCGTGGCAGCGGGCACGGGGTTGCGCCTCTTCTGGACGATGCTCGTGCCGGGTCCGCGCCCGCGTGCACGTGCGCTCGCGGAGGAGGGGAGGGCGGCGATCGGTGTCGCGCTCGGCCTGGTGCTCGCGCTGTTTGCCTCGGGGTTGATCGAGGGCTACGTCACCGGCTCCGCGATGCCGTGGTGGCTCAAGATCGTGATCGGCGTGATCGCGGTGACGGCCTTCTGGATGTACATCTTCGTGGCCGGGCGCGTCGCGCACCGGGCGGGAGTGACCGGCGACTCCGAGGGCGACTTCGCGACCGATGAGGTGGCGCTGGCGGGATAGGCATCGTCCTCGCGCCGTCTCCTCCCGCCCCCGCCCCGCGGCTCCGCCACACGACTCCGCCACACGCCCCCACCCCGCGGCTCCGCCACACGCCCCCACCCCGCGGCTCCGCCACACGAGGCGGGCGGAAACGTGCGCAATCTGCGACTTCAGCTCGCGACTCGCCGACGACACGCCGACTGCTGTGTGGCGGAGCCGCGAAACGGTGTGGCGGAGCCGCGTTGGGAACAGTGCCGCGTTGGGCACAGCGCCGCGCTCGCTACAGCCGGCCCGCCGCCTTGAGGGCGAGATAGCGGTCGCACACCGCGGGAGCGAGGTCATCGGGGAGGGACAGCACGACCTCGGCTCCGAGCTGGCGCAGGCGCGTCGCCGCCGCCTCACGCTCGAGCATCGCGCGCGCGGCGGCCCCCGCGCCGTACGCCGCCTCCGCGTCCGAGCGATCCGCGAGCATCGCGCCCAGCTCGGGGTCCTCCACGGAGCCCACGAGCACCTGGTGTCGCTTCTGCAGCGCCGCGACCGCCTCGATCAGACCCGAGTCCATCGCCGAGGTATCGACGGTCGTGAGCAGCACCACGAGCGAGCGCTGGGAGACGCGGGACTGCACGAGCCTCACGAGAGCGGGCCAGTCGGGCTCGAGCAGGCTGGGCTCGACCGTCGCGAGCGCATCCGCGAGCTCGGCCATCAGCTGCGGCCCGCTCGACGCCGCGCGCGCCCTCTCGACGCGGTCGAAGGCCGTCGCCTGCACCCTGTCGCCCGCGTGCGATGCGAGCGCGCCCAGCAGCAGCGTGGCCTCGATCGAGGCATCGAGCCGAGGGGCGTCGCCCACCCGGGCGGCGGACAGCCGCGCGGTATCGAGAGCAATCACGACCCGGCGATCGCGCTCGGGGCGGTACGTGCGCACCACCACCTCGCCTCGACGCGCGGTGCCGCGCCAGTCGATGCTGCGGACGTCGTCGCCGATGACGTACTCGCGCAGCGAGTCGAACTCCGACCCCGCGCCCTTGAGGCGCACGGCCGTGCGGCCGTCGATCTCTCGCAACTGCACCAGTCGCGACGGCAGGTGGCGCCGCGACGCGAACTCGGGCAGTACCCGCACGTGGGCGGGCGCCTCGATCGACCGCTGGCGACCCGCGAGCCGCAGCGGGCCGTACGTGCGCACCGTCACCGCCCCCGCCTGGCGGTCGCCGCGGCGGGTGGGCCGGAGTATCGTCCCGAACGACTGCACCTCGCCGGGGGCGAGCGAAAAAGCGTGGCGGGTGGACGCGGCCCCCGCGGAGGGCTGCCACGCGTCACGCACCGCGCCCCGCACGCGGCGGCGGCCCAGGTTCGCGACGTCGAGCGTGGTGCGCACCGACTGCGAGAGCCTCACCGCGCCGGGCGCCTGTCGCCGCACACCCACGCGCGACGTGCGCGGAGCCATCCACACGTCGAGCAGCGCGAGCGCGACCACGCCGATGATCCACAGCCACGCGACATTGCGCGACTCGGCGAGCGCCGCGGGGATCGCCCCGAGCGCCGCGAGCGCGACGGTCCAACCGGTGATGTGCATGTCAGCGCGGCACGGGCACCGTGGTGAGCACAGACGTGAGCACGGACGTCGCGGTGACGCCCTCGAGCTCCGCCTCCGCGCGGATCCGCATGCGGTGAGCGAGCGTCCAGCCCGCGAGGGCCTTGACGTCGTCGGGGGAGACGTAGGTGCGCCCGCGCATCCACGCCCACGCGCGCGCGGTCGCCATGAGCGCCGTCGCGCCGCGAGGGGACACGCCGAGCGACACCGAGGGCGCCTCGCGCGTCGCGCGGCACAGGTCCACGATGTACCCGATGACGTCAGCCGAGATCTCCACCGAGGCCACCGCGGCGCGCGCCTGCTCGAGATCCGCGACCGATGCGACGGGAGCCAGGCCGGCGGCCGCGAGGTTGCGCGGGTCGAATCCAGCGGCGTGGCGCTGCAGCACGCTCGCCTCGGTCGCGCGGTCGGGAAGCGCGACGGGCAGCTTGAGCATGAAACGGTCCATCTGCGCCTCGGGCAGCGGGTAGGTGCCCTCGTACTCCACGGGGTTCTGGGTCGCGATCACGAGGAACGGGTCGGGGAGCTTGCGTGCCTCGCCATCCACCGTGACCTGACGCTCCTCCATCGCCTCGAGCAGCGCGGACTGCGTCTTGGGGGGCGTGCGGTTGATCTCGTCGGCCAGCATGAGGTTGGTGAACACGGGTCCCTCGCGGAACGAGAAGGCCGCCGTGCGCGCGTCGTAGACGAGCGAGCCGGTGACGTCTCCCGGCATGAGGTCGGGAGTGAACTGCACGCGCTTCGTGTCCATGTCGAGCGACGCGGCGAGCGCGCGCACGAGCAGCGTCTTCGCGACGCCGGGCACGCCCTCGAGCAGCACGTGGCCGCGGCACAGCAGCGCAATCACGAGTCCCGTGACGATCTGGTCCTGGCCCACGACCGCCTTGCCGACCTCGGTGCGCAGGCGTCCCAGCGCCTCGCGCGCGCCCGCCGACGGGTCGGGCGCGGGGGCGGGGGCCGGCACGGGCTCGTGTACGGGTGCGGACTCCTGCACGGGCTGGGGCGGCACGGGGGACGATGCCGGTGTGGCGGGAGCGGCTGCGTCGCCCTCGGGAGGGGTGGTGTCGGTCACGGTCGGTGAACCTCGCTTTCCAGTGCGTCGAGTTCGGAGATCAGGGTGAGGAGTGAGGCGTCGTCCGCCGGGGGCGGGCCGTACAGCAGCCGCTCAATGTCCGAGGTGGTGCGGCCGGTGGCGCGCGAGACGGCGGAGACCAGCGCCTCCCTGCCGTCCGCGCGTCCCACCCCGATCCTGCGGCCCATGCGCAGCGCGGCGGCCGCCCGCAGCGAGGCGGCGGCGCGCCCCGTGGCGCGGGCGCGGCGGTACAGGCGCGCGCGGCCGCGAGTGGCCTCGGAGGCGCGGACCACGACGGGCAGCGGCTCGCGCACGAGTGCGCCGAAGCGTCGCGCCTGCCAGAAGGCGGCGAGCAGCGCAGTGAGAGCGAGCGCGTAGATCGCGTTGCCGGTCCCTGGCGGAAGGAAGTCGGGGGTGGCCTCGACCTCGGTGGGCACCTCGCCATCGGTCCCGGAACCGGCCCACGTCAGCAGGCTCGGGTCGAGCCCGTCGGCGACGTACCAGACCACGTCGGGGTGGCGTCCGAGCGCGCGCACCGCGAGCGCGGCGTGACCGTGCTCCGCGAGAGCATCGTTGGTGACGAGCGCGGTCGAGGCGATGACCGTCACGGTGCGGCCGCCGTCATCGACGCGCGCGAACGCGGCGAGTCCGCCGCGCTGGACAAAGCACAGGTCGGAGCCGTCGTCGAGGGCCTCGAGCCCCCAGCCGTCGACGCGGACCGAGCCGGCGGCGATCGCGTCGGGGTCCTCGCACTGCGCCGCCGCGGTCTCGGGGAGCCCGACGATCTGCTCGCGAGCGGGCACCCCGAGCGCCTCGAGCGACTCGTCCGACGACCCCAGCAGCACCAAGTCGCCGGGGTAGTCAACCAGCGAGCCGAGCTGTCCCGTCGTGAGCAGATGGGGCTCGGCGATCACGACGGTGGTGGCGGCGGGGTCCGCGACGCGCGTCTGCGCGAGGCGGTCGACCTGGCGCACGGCGACCCCGTGATCGCGCAGGATCTGCGCGACCGCGCGTGTGCCCGTCGGCGTCGAGTTCTCGGTCGACAACGCCACGTAGTCGCCTGGGCGTGCGCCGATCGCGAGCGCGGCCACCAGCGCGACGAAGAGAATCAGCGCGACGATCCCCAGCTTGCCGCGACCGGCGCGCTCGCGCAGGCCGACCGGCGGAGGGGCGGTGCGGAACTCGGTCGCGGCGCTCATGCGCGCGCCTCGCTGGTCGCGCCGCTGGCGGAGTCGGCCGTGTCGAGGGTGCGGCGCACGTGCGCGCAGGCGACCCACGTCTCGCGCACGTGCGCGTACGTCTCGGCGCTCGCCCCGACATGGCCGTAGCGGATGCCGTCGAACGCGTCCGCGTCGTCGCCCACCCTGCTCGCGATCGTAGGCACCGCCGCGCCGGCCTGGGTCGCGGCCTCGTGAGCCGTGAGGCCCGGCGTGAGCGCGATGATGTCGCGCTCCGCGAGGCGACGGATGAGCGCGCGGTACATGTCGAGCGTCGCGGCGGCCCACTCCCCGGCGGCGGCCGCGGCCTCCGCGGACCGGCCCAGGGCATCGGCCGTCCTGTCGTCCTCGAACAACCCGTCCTCCGCGACTGCGCGGCGCGACCGGCGGAGGGGCCCCACGACGAGCCACACGACGAGCGCGATGAGGCCGGCGCCCACGAGGATCGCGATGATGGTCCCCGTCGACCCGAGAGCACCGCCCACGCCGTTTCCGAAGTCGTCGAACGCGCGCATGAGCCAGTCCCAGAACTTGGCGAGCCAGGACTCTCCGCCGCGCGTGTACTCGTCCTTCGCGAGTTCCTCTTCCGCCCAGCGTCTGGCGGTGTCCGCGTCCGGCAGGAGCGGTGGGGTGTCGATGCTCACGCGCGACGAGCCTCCGCCGCCTGGGCGAGCGTGAGGTCAAAGCCCTCGTGGCGGATCCTCAGGTCGATCATGAGCAGCGTGAACAGCGAACCCAGGTACGAGTACGTGAGCACGTACGACACGACCAACGACAGGCCCGTGATGAGGAAGAACGCGATGCCCAGGAGCACCATGTTGTCGGGCGCGAACAGCGAGACGATGACCGCGCCGAAGCTGCCCACCTGCTGCAGCACCCCGGAGACGAGGCCGATGAGCGCCGCGGCGACGAACACGACCAGCAACGCCCACCAGAAGCGCCCGCGCAGCAGCCCGATCGTGCGGCGGATGGCCGCGACGGCGCCGCGCTTCTCGAGCACCACGATGGGTCGCGCGATGCCTCCGACGGTGGTGATGATCACGCCCGTCGGGAAGGCCACCAGCACGAGCAGCACCACGCCGAGGGCAATCAGCCCTGGTTCCTCGGTGGCGGCGGCGATGAAGAACGGCGCGATCGCGATCCCGATCACCACGAGCAACGAGAGCGTTGCGAACAGGTAGAGCAAGAGCAGGGAGCCGATGCGGGGGCGCAGCACCTTCCAGGCCTCGGCGATGCGGATCTTCTCGCCGAGCGCGCCGCGCGCGACGCCGGGTGCGACGATCGCGCTCGAGAAGACGTCGGCGAGCAGCGCGGCGATCACGGCGACCACGATCACGACCACCGTGGTGGGGCTGATCGAGTTGAACTGGGAGAACGGGTCGAGCAGTCCGAGCGAGGGATCCGTGAAGAGCAGCCACATCGCGGCGGACATCAGCACGGTCGCGCCGAGCGTCAGCAGCAGGGGGCCGCCCACGATGACGCCGCGGTTGAAGCGCATCGCCTTGAACGGCAGCGCGAGCAGGTCCCCGAAGTTCAGCGGCCGCAGCGGCATGAATCCGGGCTGCCACGAGGCGAAGGTGGGGGTGGCGAACGCGGGTTGCGGCGCATAGGCGGGCGGCGGAGGCGCCGCGGGCGAGGCGCCGGAGTAGGGGGCCGATGCCATGGGCGGGACCGCGGCCGGCGGCGGCATCGGTGGGGCCGGCGGCGCGCCCTCGACGGGTGCCGGCGCGGCCCACGCGACCGCGTCTTCGCGCTGCTCCATGACGTCCTCCCAGGTCCGGTCCCGCCCATCTTGCCACGCGCCTGACGGCGTCTCGTGAGCCGCTCGGCATAATGGGGACATGACGGCAAAAATCCTGGTGGTCGACGATGACCCGGCGGTGGCGGAGATGCTCGGCATCGTGCTGCGCGGTGACGGATTCGAGACGGTGTTCTGCGACCACGGCGACGAGGCGGTGGCGGCCTTCCGGGCGACCAATCCCGACGTCATCCTGCTCGACCTGATGTTGCCGGGACGGTCGGGAATCGACATCTGCCGCGAGATCCGCGCGGAGTCGGGTGTGCCGATCATCATGCTCACCGCCAAGTCAGACACCGTCGACGTGGTCCTGGGCCTCGAGTCGGGCGCGGACGACTACGTGCCGAAGCCGTTCAAGCCGCGTGAGTTGATCGCACGCGTGCGGGCGCGACTGCGCCGCAACGACAACGCGACTCCCGCGGTGGTGCGCGTCGCGGACCTCGAGATCGACGTCACGGGCCACCGCGTGACGCGCGACGGCGAGATGATTCCGCTGACGCCGCTCGAGTTCGACGTGCTGGTCACGCTCGCGCGCAGCCCGGGCCAGGTGTTCACGCGCGAGGTGCTCCTCGAGGACGTGTGGGGATACCGCCACGCCGCCGACACGCGGCTGGTCAACGTCCACATTCAGCGTCTGCGCGCCAAGGTCGAGCGCGACCCCGAGAACCCCGAGATCATCGTGACCGTGCGCGGCGTGGGCTACAAGGCCGGTGGCGTCGGGTCGTGAGGCTCAGCGCGCGCTCCGTGTGGGCGAACCTCGCCCGGGGCCCGCGGCGCGTGTGGCGCAGGTTCCGCGGCTCGATCCTGCTACGCGTGGTGGCGACCACCACGGTGTTGGGTCTGGGTGCCGTGGTCGTGATCGGCGCGGTGATCTCGACGGAGATCCGCGACGGCCTGGTGCAGACCCGCGTCGATCGCATCCTGTCGGAGACCGCGCGCGACGCCGCGGGCGCGACGGCCAACGTTGAGGCCTCGACCGCGGAGAGCCCTGGCGACCTCCAGCAACTCGTCTACGACCTGCTTGACGGCCTGGGCACGCTCGGCGGCAACACGCGCGGGTTGGTGCTGCTGCGTGACCCGGCGAACACGTCCGGGGTGCTGTTGTCGACCCCCGTGTCCTCGACCGAGTTGGTGAGCGTCATCAGCGCGCAGATCCGCGCGTCCGTCGAGAGCGGCGCGGCGCAGTCCTGGCAGTTCGTCGCGATGCCCGAGACGGGCGAACCCGGGGTCGTGGTGGGCGTGCCGTTCGAGATTCGCGGGGCGGGCGAGTACGAGCTGTACTTCGTGTACTCGCTCGCGGACGAACAGGCGACGCTCGGCCTCATCCAGCGAATCCTCGGAGGCGGCGCCGCGGGGCTCATGGCGCTGCTCGCGGTCCTCACCTTCCAGGTGACACGGCAGACGGTGCGGCCCGTGCGCCAGGCGGCGCGCGTCGCGTCGCGTCTCGCGGAGGGCATCCTCAGCGAGCGCATGACCGTGCGGGGTCAGGACGAGATGGCGACGCTCGCGCGCACCTTCAACGAGATGGCCGAGTCGCTGCAGCGCCAGATCACGCGCATGGAGGAGCTGTCGAGGCTGCAGAGGCGGTTCGTGTCCGACGTCTCTCACGAGCTGCGCACCCCACTGACCACCATCCGCATGGCCTCGGACGTGCTGCACGATGCGCGCGAGGACTTTCCCCCGAGGTCGCCCGCTCGGCGGAGCTGCTCAACACGCAGATCGACCGCTTCGAGTCGCTGCTGGCGGATCTCCTGGAGATCTCGCGCATCGACGCGGGTGCGGCCCAGCTCGAGTTCGACGACATGTCCCTCGCTGACGTGGTGCGCGACCAGGTGGAGGCGATGGTGCCCGCGGCGCGCCGCCAGGGCGTCGAACTGCGGCTGTGGGTGGCGTCCGGATCGCACACCGCCTCGATGGACCGGCCCCGGGTGGCGAGGATCATCCGCAACCTGCTGTCCAACGCGATCGAGCACGCGCAGCGGCGGCCCGTCGACATCGTGGTGTCGTCCTCGACGCGCACCGTCGCCGTCGTGGTCCGTGACTACGGGATCGGGCTCACGCCCCAGCAGGCGCAGCGGGTATTCGACCGCTTCTGGCGTGCCGACTCGGCTCGCGCGCGCACGATGGGCGGCACGGGGCTCGGCCTGTCCATCGCGCGCGAGGACGCGCAGCTTCACGGCGGCAAGCTCGAGGCGTGGGGCTTGCCGGGCAAGGGCGCGAGCTTCCGCCTCCAGCTGCCGCGCACGTCGCGCGGCCTGGGTCAGGACCCGCCGCTGCCGCTCGTCATCGCGGAGCTCGACTACGGCACCATCGCGCGGCGCATCCCGGTCGAGGGAGAGCGTAGGGAGGTCGCACCGTGAACATCCGTCTCGCCGCGCTGTGCGCGGCCGTCGCGCTCGCGCTCGGGGCATGCGCCTCGATTCCCACCACGGGTCCCGTCAACGAGGGCAGCGGCGAGGTCGAGGGCGCCGAGCCCTTCGTGCCCTTCGCGGAGGGTCCCCGGCCCGGTGACGGCGTCAACGCGATCGTGTCGGGCTTCATCCGCGCCTCTGCGGCGGGATTCGCCTCGGACTTCTCCGTCGCCAGGGAGTACCTCACCGCCGAGGCCAGCGCCGAGTGGGACCCGGTCGCGCGCATCACGGTCTTCGATTCCGGCGCGCTAACCCCCGACTACGACGAGGCCGCGGGGCGCGTCACCTACGCGGTGCCCGTCGCCGCGTGGATCGACGATGCGGGTCGCATGGTCGAGGCCGAGGCCGAGACCCAGACCACGCTCGAGTTCCAGGTCACGCAGGACGACTCGGGAGAGTGGCGCATCTCGAACCTGGAGGATGGCGCGCTGCTCGCCGAGGCCACCTTCAACCGCGTCTTCCTCTCCGTGCCGCTGATCTTCACCTCTCAGGACCTCACGACCGCGGTGCCGGAACAGCGCTGGCTGCCGCAGTCGAATGTCGCGACGTGGGCGGCACGCGAACTCGTCGCCGGACCGTCGCCGTGGCTCACGAACGCGGTCCATACGGGCTTCCCGGCGGGGTCCGCGCTGCAGGTCGACTCGGTCGTGGTGACCGAGGGGCTCGCGCGGGTCCAGCTCACCGCGCAGTCCGCGGGGAGCCTCGAGGACCGCGCGCTCGCCGAGCAGCAGCTCCGCCTCACGCTGTCGGCCCTGCCGGGGGTGCGCGATGTCGAGGTGACGGCCGGTGGCGTGCCGCTCGTCGCGGAACCCTCCGACACCCTCGCGCGCGAGCCCGTCCCCGAGAGCGTCGCCGCGGTCTTCGTGCAGGGACGCCTGGGCATGTGGGACGGCGACGACATGTGGGCCGTGCCCGCGGAGCGCGGCGCGCTGCCGGCGGGTGCGAATGCGCTCGCCACGTCCTACTCGGGCACCAGGGTGGCCTTCCGCCTGGGCGACTCGAGCATCGTCACCACGGACGCCCTCACGGGCGGCACGGACACCCTCGAGCCGTACGACCCCGAGGCCGCGGTCCCCGACGTCGCGATGGACGTGTCGACCGTGATCGAGGGCGAGGAACTGTTGCCGCCGAGCTTCGACCGTCACGGGTGGCTGTGGACCGGCGAGCGATCGCTGCCGGAGACCATCACCGTGGCCGCCCCCGGCGCGGATCCGATCACCCTCGAGGCGCGGTGGCTCGCGGGCCGTACCGTGCTCGAGATGGTGCCGTCGCGTGACGGCGCGCGAGTGCTGGTCGTGTCGCGAGCCGGCGCGCAGACGGTGGTCGAGGTCGCCGCGGTGGTGCGATCGCAGGACGGCGCTCCGCTCAGCGTGGGCGAGCCGCTGAGGATCGGCGCGAACATCGGGGTGGTGGTCGACGCGATCTGGGTCGACGACGTCTCGGTCGCCCTGCTGGGCAGCAGCGATGGCGCGGACTCCACGCCGCTGTGGGTCGTGTCGGTGGGAGGCCGGACCACGCAGGACGCGGCCGTGCCGGACGCGGTCGCGATCTCGGCGCGCCACGGCGACCGGTCCATCACGCTCGTGTCGGCGGATGGCACGGTGCGCGAGCGCGCGGGCACCGGCTGGTCCGGGGTGGGTTCGGGCGTCTCCGAGCTCGCGTACGCCGGCTGACCGGTGTCCCCGGCCCGGCTCGAGCGGGCTGGCATCCACAGCAGGGACGATGCTGGGGCTCCGGCGCGCGCGCCCCGGCACCCTCGAGGGGTGGAGGGCAGGCCGCCGGGACCGCTCGCGCGCGTGGCGCGCCTCGTGGTGCCCGTCGAGTGCCCCGGCTGCGGGCTGCCCGACGTGAAGTGGTGCGAGGAGTGCGAGTCGCAGTGGTGGGAAGAACCGCTGCGCTGCGACAGCGGTGCCCCGCGGCTCGGTGCCCTCGCGCCGCGCCTGCCCGTGTGGTCCGTCACCGAACTCGACGGCCCGGCGCACGCGCTGATCGGCGCGTGGAAGGACGCGGGCAGGCGCGACCTCGCGCGGCTGTTTGAGCCCGCGATGGCAAGGGCGGCGGCGCGGATCGCTCCCGCGCTCGCCGCGGTCGGTGGCGTCGACCGGTGGTGCGTCGTGCCGTGCCCGGCACGCGCCGCGCACACGCGCTCGCGCGGCGCGAACCTGCCGCTCGGTCTCGCGCGCGCCGCGGCGGCCGGCCTGGAGGCCGCGGGAGTGCGGGTGAGCGTCGCGGATGTGCTCGCCCCCAGCCGCGGCTCGTCGCGCGGTGCGGGGGACAGGGGACGATGGCGAGCGGGCGGCGCCGCGCTGCGCCGGGGTGCCGACCGCGAGGGCGTGGCGCCGGTGGTACTCGTCGACGACGTCCTCACCACGGGTGCCACCCTGGCGCGGGCCGCGCGGGCGTTGGGCGCGTCCGGGCTGGTGCCCGTGGCGGGCATCGTGCTTGCCTCCGCGCCCGGCCCGACGAGGTGGCGCGACCGCCCTCCGGGCGCGCTACTGTAGGAGTTCCAGGACGACGACCGTCGTACACCTTCCAGGCGAGGAGGTGATGCCGCAGGCGCGAGAAGCGCCGCCGCCCCTTGCCCCCTGGCCCGCACAGGGCCACCGCGACAGTGAAGGAGTTTTCGTCATGGAAATCGCCATCGTCGGACGGCACACCAAGGTCTCCGAGGACATGCGCCAGAAGATCTTCGAGAAGATGGAGAAGGTCGAGGCGCTCGCCCCCGCGCGACGCGTGCCGACGTGCATGTGGTCCATGAGAGGAACCCCAAGCACGCGAGCGACCGCGAGCGCGTCGAGATCACGGTCCACGGCCCTGGCGTCGTGCGCGCCGAGTCCGCCGCGGAGGACCGATACATCGCGCTGGACGGCGCCATGCAGAAGCTGGTCGAGCAGCTGCGCAAGATGCATGAGCGCAAGGTGCACCGCCACCAGGGCAAGACGGGCCTGCACAGCGTGCCGCCCGTGCCCGCGGTGCCGCCGTCCGGAGCGCCCGCCGGGACGCCCGCCGAGCCGGAGGCGCTCGCGAGCGCCGAGGCATGGGAGGGCGCCCCTGAGGGATCGCACCGCGAGATTCCGATCGACGGCACCCCCATCGTCATCCGCTCGAAGCGCCACAGCGCCGCGCCGATGAGCGTGGCTGAGGCGATCGACCAGATGGAACTCGTCGGTCACGACTTCTTCCTGTTCCACGACTCCGAGTCTGGGCTTGCGTCCGCCGTCTACCGGCGCCGCGGGTGGACCTACGGCGTCATCCACCTGTCGCAGACCGCCGAAGGCGAGGCAGACTCTGAGGCGGAGGACGAGCGCGAGAGCGCATAACTGACGCGGCCGGGCCGCATCCGAGTCATCCGCGGGCGCACGCGCCCCGCTAGATTTCTCGGGTGCGGCCCCGCCATTTCTCCTTCGTGGTCCTCGCGGCCACGCTGTGGGGCACCGGGGGCGCGCTTGGACACGCGCTGGCGCGTGACTCCGCCGTGCCCTCGGTCGCGGTCGCGATGTGGCGCATCCTGCTCGCCGGCCTCGTTCTTGCCGCCGTGCTGCAGGTGCTGGGGCGGCTGCGGCTGCGCGCCGTGACGCCCGCCATGTGGCGGCGCGCGGCGGTCATGGCTGTCTTCCTCGCGGTCTTCCAGGCGGCCTACTTCGCGGCGGTGGATCGTGCCGGAGTGGGCCTCGCGACCATGGTGACCATCGGCTCCTCGCCCCTCGCGGTGGCGGCCTTTGACGTCGTGGTGCGGCGGCATCGTCCCTCTGCTCGCACGGTCGCCGCGCTCGCGCTCGCCCTCGCGGGACTCGTGGCCCTCACGGGCGGCGCCGCGGAGGCCGGAGGCGGAAGTCACGCGATCGCGGGCGTGGGGCTCGCGCTGGTGGCCGGCGGGGCCTTCGCCGGGGTGTCGATCGTGGCCTCGGCTGCGGTGCCCGAGTGGGGAGGCGCGCGCCTCACGGCGGTCGCGTTCACGGGCGGCGGCCTCACCCTCCTTCCCCTCGCGCTCGCGACCGGCTGGGGCGTCCCGTCGAGCACGACGGGATGGGTCCTTGTGGGCGCGCTCGCGGTGATCGCCACGGCGATTCCCCACGCGCTCTTCAACGCGGGATTGGCGACCGTGCCGGCCGTCATCGCGACCATCGTCGCGCTGCTCGAGCCCCTGGTTGCCGCCGTCATTGGCGTGGTCGCGTTCTCCGAATCCCTGGGTCCGTGGCAGATCGTAGGCGCGCTCGCGCTCGGATCGCCTGTCGTGGTGTTGCGCCCTCAGCGAGACGCGCCGGTACCCCTCGCCTGACCGCCTACGATGGTCGGGGACCAAACTCGGAGAACGAGGAGCGCAAGGTGGCATTGATCGACCGCATCATCCGGATGGGCGAGGGGCGTGAACTGCGCCGTCTCCAGAAGGTGGTGACACTCACCAACGGCCTCGAGGACGCGTACCAGGAGCTCTCCGACGAGGACCTGCGCGCGTTGACCGACGAGTTCAAGCAGCGTCGCAGCGACGGTGAGACCCTCGAGGCGCTGATGCCCGAGGCATTCGCCGCCGTGCGCGAGGCCTCGCGCCGCACGCTCGGCCTGCGCCACTTCGACGTCCAGATCATGGGCGGCGGCGCCCTCCACCACGGCAACATCGCCGAGATGAAGACCGGTGAGGGCAAGACCCTCGTCGCGACGCTGCCCGCGTACCTCAACGCGCTCGACGGCAAGGGCGTGCACATCGTCACCGTCAACGACTACCTCGCGAGCTACCAGTCGGAGCTCATGGGGCGCGTGTTCCGCTTCCTGGGCCTCACCACCGGGTGCATCGTCGCCAACCAGACTCCCGAGGTGCGCAGGCGCCAGTACGAGGCCGACATCACGTACGGCACCAACAACGAGTTCGGCTTCGACCACCTGCGCGACAACATGGCGCTGCAGCCGTCGCAGCTCGTGCAGCGCGGCTACCACTTCGCGATCGTCGACGAGGTCGACTCGATCCTCATCGACGAGGCGCGCACGCCGCTCATCGTCTCCGGTCCCGCGTCGGGCGACAACAACCGCTGGTACGTCGAGTTCGCGCGGCTCGTGGGCGAGCTCGAGGCCGAGGTCGACTACGAGGTCGAGGAGAAGAAGCGCGCCGTGGGCGTGCTCGAGCCCGGCATCGACAAGATCGAGAAGGCGCTCGGCATCGAGAACCTCTACGACCCCGCCAACACGCCGCTGATCGGCTTCCTCAACAACGCCATCAAGGCCAAGGAGCTGTTCCGCCGCGACCGCGACTACGTGGTGCAGAACGGCGAGGTCGACATCGTCGACGAGCACACGGGCCGCCTGCTCAAGGGCCGCCGCTACTCGGAGGGCCTCCACCAGGCGATCGAGGCCAAGGAGCGCGTGCCGATCAAGGCGGAGAACCAGACCTACGCGTCGATCACGCTGCAGAACTACTTTCGCCTGTACGACAAGCTCGCGGGCATGACCGGTACCGCGCAGACCGAGGCGGCGGAGCTGCACTCGACGTACGGCATGGGCGTCATCCCGATCCCCACCAACCGGCCGATGATTCGCGAGGACAAGTCGGACCTGCTGTACAAGTCCGAGAAGGCCAAGTACGACGCGGTGATCGAGGACATCCTCGAGCGCAACGCGAAGGGCCAGCCCGTGCTCGTGGGCACCGTCTCCGTCGAGAAGTCGGAGACGCTCTCGAAGGAGCTGCGCAAGCGCGGCATCCAGCACACGGTGCTCAACGCGAAGCAGCACGAGAAGGAGGCGGCGATCGTCGCCGAGGCGGGCCGCAAGGGCGCCGTGACGGTCGCCACCAACATGGCCGGCCGCGGTACCGACATCATGCTCGGTGGCAATCCCGAGTTCCGTGCCGTCGCGCAGATGCAGGAGCGCGGGCTCGACCCGCACGAGAACCCCGAGGAGTACGAGCGCGCCTGGAAGGACGTGTTCGCGCAGGCGCAGGCCGACGTCGAGACCGAGCGCGAGGAGGTGCTCGAGGCGGGCGGCCTGTACGTGCTCGGCACCGAGCGTCACGAGTCGCGCCGCATCGACAACCAGCTGCGCGGACGCTCGGGACGCCAGGGCGACCCCGGCGAGAGCCGGTTCTACCTGTCGCTCGAGGACGACCTCATGCGCATGTTCCAGTCGGGACTCGCGGCGTCCGTCATGAACTCCGCGGCGCTGCCCGACGACCTTCCGATCGAGTCGAAGGTGCTCACGCGCGGCGTGCGCAGCGCGCAGGCGCAGATCGAGGGTCGCAACCACGAGATCCGCAAGAACATCCTCAAGTACGACGACGTCCTCAACTCGCAGCGTCACATCATCTTCGCCGAGCGCCGCCGCGTGCTCGACGGCGAGGACCTGCGCGACCAGATGCTGGGCTTCGTGGACGATGTCGTGGGCGGCTACGTGCGTGCGTCGACCCTGGTGGGCTCGCCCGACGAGTGGGACCTCGAGGCGCTGTGGCGCGACCTGCGCACCGTGTACCCCGTGTCCCTCACGATCGACGAGGTCGTCGAAGAGGCCGGCGACCTGTCCGGTCTCTCGACGGCCTTCTTGGAGCGCGAGATCAAGGCCGATGCCCGGCTCCAGTACGACCTCGTCGAGCAGAAGCTGGGCGAGAGCGTCATGCGTCAGGTCGAGCGCCAGGTGCTGCTGCAGGTCCTCGACTTCAAGTGGCGCGAGCACCTCTACGAGATGGACTACCTCAAGGAGGGAATCGGGCTGCGCGCGATGGGCCAGCGCGACCCCCTCATCGAGTACCAGCGCGAGGGCTACGGTCTCTTCGAGTCGATGACCGAGGCGATCAAGGAGCAGGCCGTCTCGATCCTGTACCGGGTCGAGAAGCGCGAGGCGCAGCCGCAGCAGGGCGTGACGGCGGATTCCGCGGCTCAGACCCCGCAGGCGGCGCAGACGGCTCAGGCGCAGCGCCAGGGTGCCGCGAGCCCCGCGCCGCGGGCGCCCGGCGGTGGCGCGGCGACGGTGCCTGGCCCAGCGGGGCAGCGACTGGTCGCCACGCCGGCCACCGGCTCGGTGGGCGGTCCCGTCCAGGCGAACATGGGTGCGCTGACGTTCTCGGGCCCGTCTCAGGACGGCACCGGAACGGCGAAGGTCGCGAAGCCCGCCGCGTCGGGTTCGAAGCCCTGGGAGGACGGCCGCGTCTTTGAGGGCGCGGGCAAGAACTCGCCGTGCCCGTGCGGTTCGGGTCGCAAGTACAAGATGTGCCACGGCAAGAACGACGAGAACGCGGAGCTGTAGCCCCGCTTCTCACCCGCGACAGGGCGGCGCTCCTTCCACCGGAGTGCCGCCCTGTCGCGTTGGCGGGGGAGGTCAGCCGATGTCGAGCACGGTGATGACCCACCGTCCCGCGAGGTCCTCGAGGCGCATCGCGATCGCGTGGGAGCGCGTGCCGATCTGCGCGACCGCTCCCACCTCCGCGGCGCCGCGCGACACGCGGCACGCACGCGCCCGCAGGATCTGTGGCTCGACGCCCCCGCGCCTGCCGGCGCGTCGCGCGAGCGAGTACTGCCGCGCGAGCGACGCACGCACCTCGGGCGTGATCCATCGCAGCAGCGTGTCCAGCCCGCCGCCGCCATGCACCACCTCGATTGCCGTCAACGCGACCGTGCAGGCGAGCGGGGTCGGGTCTCCCAGGCTCGGGCGGGCGCGTCCGTAGATGTCGCGGTGAGCGGGGCTGGGCGCCCACTCCGGCTCGGCGCTCACGAGCGCTCTCCCGTGAGAGCGGAGGGCAGCTCGAGGCGCTGGCCGGGGTGGATGAGCGAAGGGTCATCGCCGATCACCTCGCGGTTTGCGTCGTAGAGCGCCGGCCACGCCGCGGCGATCTCCGCCTCACGCGCTCCCTCGCCGAGGGCGCTCGCGGTGATCGACCACAGCGAGTCGCCCGCCACCACCACGCGAAACGGGGGCGGCGCCGGTTCAGGCGCCGGCTCGGACTCCCGCCCCGACGCTGGCTGCTCCGCGTGGTGCGCTGGCGGGACCGGCGACGGCGCCTCGGTGGCGGGCGCCCACACGACGGGTGCAGGCGTGGGGGAGGGGGCTGGGACGTGGCGGCGGAGGGCGCGGGTGAGGTGGGCAGCCATCCCGCGGAAGGCGGCGGATCCGCGGCATGCGCCGCTCCCGCGCTCAACGCGGCGGCCACGAGCCCGCCCGCCACGCCGCGCGCCACGCGCCCGGTCCATCGCGGCGCGGCGCGGCCTCGCAGCCGCGCCGCCGACGCGGCCACGACCTCGACGAGAAACCGCGCCGCCGCGAGAGCCGCCACGGCCCCCGCGGCGATGGCGATGACGTCCGCCGCCTCCCAGGCCCGCCAGTCCGTCGCGCTCGCGAGCCGCCACGACAGCGCGGCCCCCGCGGTCCCCAGCGCCGCCACGGCGACCACGGCCGCCGCCGCTCCCGCCGCCGCTCCCGCCGCCGCTCCCGCCGCCGCTCGCGCCGCCTGCCATCCGCCTTGCTCCTGTCGCGCGCGCCCCTGCGCCATTGCCGTGCCCCCCACGTCGCGCATCTTCCACCCCTCGTGTCATGCTGTTTGGTGCAGTTTGATGAAACATGATGTGCATAGCTGAGGTGGCCTGTCCACTCGAACGGCGCAACTGTGGACGGCGCGGCTAGCGTGGCGCCATGCGCTGGGAACTCCTGTTCGCCGACCTCGAGGCGCGGCTCACCGCGGCCGAGCGCGCCGAACTCGACGCCGAGATCGACGAGCGCGCACGCGACGAGCGTGCCGACGTCGCGCTGGCCGCCCGACTGCTCGCGGCCAAGGGTCGGCGGATCGTGCTGGTGGTGCGCGGAGGGACGCGCGTGGCGGGCACCCTCGTGGACGGGGCGGGAACGTGGGCGCTCGTGGAGTCGGTGACGGGCGAGGCGCTCGTCCCGCTCGCCGCCGTCACGTCCGTCGAGGGCCTGCCGCGCGTCGCTGCCGCCGTGGGAGCCGTGGACGCACGCCTCCGCATGAGCACCGTGCTGCGTGAGCTTGCCGAGGCGCGCGTGCCGGTGATCGTGGAGGTCGACGGCGATCAGTGGCGAGGGGTGATCGTCGCAGTGGGAGCCGACCATGTCGACCTCGCGGGTCCGCGCGGCGAACGGGCGGTTCCGCTCGCGGCGGTGCTCATGGTGAGGGCCGCGCCCTAGCGAAAGCGACGCCGCCCGAGGGGGCGCCGAAAGCGGCGGCTAGTGCGTCTCGCGCTCGCGGACCTGCTCGCGGGTCGCGGCGTACTGGCGCGCGATGTACTCCTCGAGGACCGTGCGCTCGATGCGCCACTGGCCGCGCCCGCCGACCTGGATCGCGGGCAGATCGCCCGACCTCACGAGGGCGTAGGCCTGCGGCGAGGAGATGTTGAGAATCTCCTGCACGTCGCTGAGCTTGAGGAACCGAGACTGCACCTCAGCATTGTGACACGCCACACGGCGGCATGCGTCGTGTCCACAGCCCTCGCGAGGACGCTCTGCACCAGGCATGATGAACCTAGCGAGCGGCCAAAGGGGGGCCGATGAGCGGAGATACTCGACCGGTGGCGGCGAGGGTGCGCCCACCCACGTGGAAGGACCCGCGGCTCGTGGTGGGGCTCGTGCTCATCGCGGTGGCCGTGGTCGCGGTGGTGAGCGTGCTGCGCGACGCAGACCGCACGGTGCCGGTGTACGCGGCCCACGGCACGCTCGTGCCCGGCACGGTGCTCGACGAGTCGACCGTGGCGGTGGTGCACGTCCGGGTAGGCGAGGGATACCTCGAATCGCCCGCCGATGCGCCGTTCGGCAGGGTGCTGACCCGCACCGTCGCCGACGGGGAGCTCATCCCCGCATCGGCGCTCACAGAACCCGACCGCTTCGACGGCCGTCCCGTCGCGGTGGTCACGACCGCACCCGTCGCCGAGGCGGTCCGTCCCGGCACGCTCGTCGACGTGTGGGTCACGCCCGAGGATGCGCCGTCCGCGCGCATGGGCGAGGCGCTCGTGGTCTCCGCGATCGACCGCGAGGAGGGCGGCTTCTCGCTGGGCGGCGAAACCGTGTATGTGGTGGTGCCCGCGCAGGACGTGGGGACGATGCTCGACGCGCTGGCCTCGGCGGCGGAGGTCGCGGTCGTGGGGATCGGCTGATGGCGGCCGTGGGGGTGGTGGTCGCGGTGATGGGCCCCGAGGAGGCCAGGGTGGTCGCCGAGATCGAGGCGCATCCCGGCCTTGCGGTGGTGCGCCGATGCGCGGACCTGGCCGAGGCCGTGGGCGCCGCCAAGGCCGGGCTGGGCGCGGTCGTGATCGTGTCGGACCAGCCCCACTTGGATGGCGACGCGCTCGCGGCAATCCGCGGCGCGGGCGTGCGGGTGCTGGGGGTGGCCTCTCCCGACGCCGCACGCCTCGCATCCCTCGGGGTGCCCGTGCCGTCCGGTCCGCTCGCCGAGGCGGTGCTCGCCGCGATCGAGCGACCCGCACCCGAGCTGATCGCCCCGCCAGCGCTCGGCGGCGGGGTGGTCGTCGCCGTGTGGGGCACGGGTGGGGCTCCCGGTCGCACGACCGTCGCCGTGACCCTGGCGACCGAGGCGGCGAGGTCAGGGGTCTCGACGCTGCTGGTCGACCTCGACACCTACGGCGCGTCGGTCGCCACCGCGTGGGGCCTGGCCGACGAGACGCCGGGGGTCGCGGCCGTGGTGCGTGCCGCCGCCAGGGGAGAGGATCCCTCCGCCGTCCTCGCGCGCCACACCGTGACGGTGGCGCCCTCCCTCACGGTGCTCACCGGGCTGACGCGGGCGGCGCGGTGGCCCGAGATTACGCGCGCGGGACTCGAGCGGCTGTGGCCCGCGCTGCGCGCCGCTGCCGAGCTGATCGTGGTCGACCTGGCCGCGCCGGCCGAGGACGGCGGACCCTACGCCGGCACCGCCCCCATCGCGACACCGCGACCGTCGCGACCCTCGACGAGGCCGACACGGTCATCGCCGTCGGCGGAGCCGAGCCCCACCAGCTGGTCAGGCTCGTGCATGCGCTGCTCGACCGTGAGGGCCCTCCTCCCGTCGTCGCGGTCAACCGGATCCGCGCGTCCGTGGCAGGGGCACGCCCCGAGGATGCGATCGCGGCCACCCTGGGCCGTCACGCCGGCATCACGGAGGTGTGGCCGCTGCCGTGGGATCAGCGCGCGTGCGACGCCGCGGTGCGCGACGGACGGACGCTCACCGAGGTCGCCCCGCGGTCTCCGCTGGTGCGCGCGATCGCCGCGATGGGGGCCGCGGTGCTCGCCTCCGCGCGCGCCTCGCGTGGCGTGTCCGTCCCGATGCCAGACTGAAGGCATGCGCGTCTACATTCCCGCCACGGTCGTCGATCTGCCGCGTTGCGCGGACGGGTTGTGGGAGCCGCCGCTCGCCTATGCCGTGACCGAGAGGCTGCTCGAGATCACCGAGACGGACGACGCCGACGAGCTCGCGGAGATCGCACGCGACGAGGCCGCTCGCGCCTCGGTGATCGAGGTCGGGTCGCCCCTGCGCGTCGTGGTGGTCGCCGAGCTCACGCGCGCCGAGCTCACTCCCGACCCCGACCTGCACCCCGCGGCCGTGCGCGTCTCGGGACGCATCCCGGCGAGCGCGATCGCGTGCGCGTTCGTCGACGAGTCCGCCGCGGCGGGCGACGTGCGGGACGCCGTCGGCGGCTCGGACGATGCCCTCGATCGCCTCGAGGAGCGCGACCTGCTCTGGTACGACGCGTCAGAGCTCGCGAACTTCCCGCTGACGTAGGCCGTGCATCGTCCGTGGACCGCGTGCCGGGCCCTCAGCCGAGGCGGCTCAGGACCTCGTCGTGGAGCAGGCCGTTCGTCGCGAGTGCGTTGCCGCCGTACGGCCCCGGCGTGCCATCCACCCCCGTGAACCGCCCGCCAGCCTCCTCGACGATCGCCACGAGCGCGGCCATGTCGTAGAGCTCGAGCTCGGGCTCCGCGGCGATGTCCACCGCGCCCTCGGCCACGAGCATGTAGCTCCAGAAGTCGCCGTACGCGCGCGTGCGCCCCGCCGCGTCGAGCAGGTCAAGGAACTGCCCGTAGCGTCCGATCTCTCGCCAGCCGCTGAGCGACGAGTACGACACCGACGCACGCTCGAGCGCGGCGACGTCCGATACGTGCAGCCTGCGCGCGGTCGCCTCGGACTGGCCCGCCCACGCGCCCTGGCCGCGCGCCGCGAACCAGCGCCGTCCCAGGGCGGGGGCACTCACCACGCCCACCGCGGCATCGTCCCCATCGAGCAGGGCGATCAGCGTCGCCCACACGGGGACGTCGCGCACGAAGTTCTTGGTGCCGTCGATCGGGTCGACCACCCAGCGCCGCGCCGCCTCTCCCGCGGTGCCGTACTCCTCGCCCACGAACGCGTCCGCGGGACGGTGCTGCGCGATGAGCCGGCGCACCGTCTGCTCCGCGGCGCGGTCGACGGCCGTCACCGGGGTGTCGTCGGGCTTGGTCTCCACGGTGAGATTGCCGGTCGCGAAGTTCGCGAGCGTGAGGCGGTCCACCTCGTCGGCGATCGCGAGGGCCAGCAGGAGATCGTCGGCGTAGGGGGCGTCCGTCATGCGCCCAGGCTACCGGCGGGGGGACGATGCCTGGGGTGGGGATCAGTAGGCGTCGCCCGCGGCGCGGGACGCGAGCAGGCGGCGAATGGACTCCACGCGCACGTGCCGGTCGGGGGAGCCGGCCGCCCACGCGTCGAGAGCGCAGCCGGACTCCGCCGACTCGTGCGCGCATGCGCGCGGGCAGTGCTCGTCGGCCGCCGCGGCCACGTCGGGGAAGGCCAGGATGAAGTGCTCGGGGTCGACGTGCGCGAGGCCGAACGAGCGCACGCCGGGAGTGTCGACGATCCTCCCGCCGCCGGGCAGCTCGTACATCACGGCCGACGTCGACGTGTGACGCCCGCGGCCCGTGACGTCGTTCACCACGCCCACCGCGCGGCCCGCGTCGGGCACCAGCGCGTTGACGAGCGTCGACTTGCCCACGCCGGAGTAGCCCACCATGACGGTCGTGAGGCCCGCGAGGGAGGCGCGCAGGTCGAGGAAGCCGGGATCCGCCGCGGGCCCGCCCGCGCGCAGGACCGACGTCTCGATGACCCTCACGCCGAGCGGCTCATACGCCGCGCGCAGGGGGTCGGCACTCGCGAGGTCGGCCTTGGTGAGCACCAGGAGCGCGGTCATGCGTGCGTCGAAGGCGGCCACGAGGCAGCGATCGATCATGCGCGCGTTGGGCTCGGGGTCGGCGAGCGCGGTCACGATCGCGAGTTGGTCGGCGTTGGCGACGATCACGCGCTCGGTGATGTCCGTGTCGTCGGCCGTGCGGCGCAGCGCGGTGCGGCGCTCGTCGCGGCGCACGATGCGCGCGAGCGTGTCGGGGCGGCCCGAGACGTCGCCCACGATGCCCACCGCGTCGCCGATCACCAGCCCGCGCCTGCCGAGCTCACGCGCCTTGACCGCGATGACCTGGGTGCCGTCGACGCGCGTGGTGTAGCGGCCGCGGTCCACCCCCACAACGGTGCCGGGAACGGCGTCCTCGTGCGCGGGCCGGATCTTGGTGCGCGGCCGCGAGCCGCGCCGGTTGGGCCTGACCCTGGCGTCGGACTCGTCGTACTCGCGCGGCGTCACTCAGCCATCCAGCATGCCGCGCCACAGCGCGGGGAAGTCCGGCATCGTCTTGGCCGTGGTGCCGACGTTGAGAACGCTGACGCCGGGCACCGCCAGCCCGATGATCGCGGCGAAGGTCGCCATGCGGTGATCGTGATAGGTCTCCATCACGGCGCCGCCGAGCGCGTCGGCCGCGCTCACGCCCGCGGGCAGGCCGCCGAACGTGAGCGAGTCCGCGTCGGCGGTGCAGTCGCCGCCCAGACGGCTCACCTCGGTGGCGATCGCCGCAAGGCGGTCGGTCTCGTGGCCGCGCAGGTGCCCGATTCCCGTGAGCCGCGAGGGCCCCTCGGCGAGCGCGCACAGCGCGGCGATCGTGGGGGTGATCTCGCCGGCGGGGGAGAGGTCGGCGTCGATTCCGCGCAGGGTTCCCGTGCCCGTCACGGTCATGACGTCGCCCTCGAGCGTGCAGGTGGCGCCCATGCGGGTGAGCAGCTCGGGGTAGTACGCGCCGGGCTGCGTGGTGGTTGCCGGCCAGCCGGGAATGCGCACCGTGCCGCCCGCGACCAGCGCTGCCGCCATGAAAGGTCCCGCGTTGGAGAGGTCAGGCTCGACGCGCACGTCGCCCAGGCGGAGGTCGCCGGGGTGAACCACCCACGTGCGCTCGTCGGGCTGGTCGACCACGATTCCGGCCTCGCGCAGCGTCTCACACGTCATGTCGATGTGCGGAAGGCTCGGCAGAGTCGCGCCCGTGTGGCGAATGGTGAGCCCCTGCGGCAGGCGCGGCGCCGTCAGCAGGAGCCCCGTGACGAACTGCGAGGAGGACGACGAGTCGACCTCGACCACGTCGGGAACCTCGGCGGGGGAGTGACGGTGAAGGGCAGCGTGCCCCTACCGTCGTCATCGACCGTCGCGCCCAAGAGACGCAGCGCGTCCAGGAGTGGTCCCATGGGCCGCACGCGCGCGCCCTCGTCGCCGTCGAAGGACACCGGCGAGTCGGCCAGCAGGACCATCGGGGGGACGAAGCGCATCACGGTTCCCGCGAGGCCGCAGTCGACGTGCGCGCCGCCGCGCACCGCGGCGGGCGTGACGAGCCATTCGTCGGTCGAGTCGTCGATGCCGATTCCGAGCGCGCGCAGCGCACTCATCATGAGGTCGGAGTCGCGCGAGCGCAGACCGCCGCGCACGGTCACGGGCTCGGCGGCGAGGGCCGCGAGCACCAGGTAGCGGTTGGTGAGAGACTTCGACCCTGGGACGGACACCGTGGCGTCGAGCGGGGCGCTCGCGACGGGCGCGTCCCAGACCTCGCCGAGTCCCGTGCCCTGGGGAAGTGTCGAGGCGCCGCTCACGCGGAGCGCTTCTTGGACACCGCCGCCTTGGCGGCGATCTTGGCCTCCTTGGCCTTGATCTTTGCGGCCGCGGCCTTGTCCTTGGCCTTGACCTTCTTGGCCTTCTTGCGCGCGATGTGGCGAGCGCTGTGGCCGGCGGTCGCCGCGAGCAGCACCCCGCCCACGAGCGACACGTTCTTGAGGAACTGCTCGAGCTCGGCCTCGCGGCGGGCCTCGTCCGTTTCGTTCCAGAACGGGTGTGCGAGCACCGCCGTGGCCGTCGCGAGTCCCGCGAGCCCGAGCGCGGCGGAGCGCGGGCTGCGCGAGAGCGCGAGCGCCGATGCGAAGGCGATCGACGCGGCGCCGTGCGCCTTCACCAGGTCCGTGGCGCGCACCTCCTCGAGGCCAAGCTCCTTGAGCGCGGGCTCCACGGCGGGCGCGACGCGCGCCGCGCGGGGCTCGGGATCGAGATAGGACTGCACACCTCCGTAGATGAACCACGAGGCGAGCAGAGGCCTGGCAAGAGCGCGCAACATGTCTCCTACGCTATCAACACCGCCGTCCGGCGTCAGGGCGGCGGACGCGGTGCGGGCAAGGCCCCCGCCATAGGCCGCCGCGCGGGGCGGGAATGTGACGCGTCATCTCTCCGTTCCACCCCCGTGACGACCACCGTGGAGCAGACCTCGCGACCCGCGACTGTCGCGTCCGCGCGCGCCGCTGTACGCTCGCAGGCGATGACTGACACGACGGATTTCGATTTCGAGGCAGAGGCGCTGACATGGACTATGCATGGCGCACCAGCCTCTATGCCGCCGCGCTACGCATGACGCGCAATGGGGCGCGACGCCGAGGACTCTGCCCTCGATGCGTTGGGCGACGACGAGATTCGTCGCGCGCTGTCGGAGCTGTCGGAGGACTTCCGCATGGCCGTCTACCTCTCGGATGTCGAGGGGTTCGCCTACAAGGAGATCGCGCAGATCATGGACACACCGGTGGGGACGGTGATGTCGCGCCTGCACCGCGGACGCAAGCTGTTGCGCGAGAAGCTTCGGGACTACGCCGCCGAGCGTGGTCTCTACGAAAGGACCCCGGTGAAGAAGGACGAGGACGGGGGCGTGTGCCGTGCCTAAGCCAGAGTGTGAAGAGGCCCTGGATCGCCTCTTTGAGTACATCGATCACGAGCTCCCCGAGGAGGAGATTCACCGGATCGGTGAGCACCTCAAGGAGTGCCCTCCGTGCGAGGCGGAGCACAAGATCAACGAGAAGATCAAGCGACTCGTCAACCGCACGGGCCACGACGTCGCTCCGGAGGACCTGCGTGATCGCATCCTCATGACCATCCGGGCCGCGCGCCCGGATGTCGGCGGGAACTAGGCAGGGCATCGTCCCCAGGGACGATGCCGCGCTCGCGGGGGCGCGACCGTCACCCGGGCGCGGGAGCCCCTAGAGATGACTGAAGCCGCATCGGCACTGCCGATGCGGCTTCGTCGTAGATCCGGGCGGACGCGGCTCAGGCGTTGGGCCGCTTGCCGTGGTTGGCGCCGGACTTCGCGCGCGACTTGCGCTTGCGGCCTCGCTTGCTCACTTGCGTTCCCCTTTCTGGACACGAATTCAGACCCCCTATCCTCCCACACCTGACGGACTCGTCACACCCCCGCATCGGCGGGCCGTGCGGGACGCTACGCTCGCCTCAAGCCGCCCCCGCTCATGCCGATGGAGTGACCGTGAGTGATCAGCCCCAGTCCGTGATCCCGTTCCTGCACGCGCTCGCCTCGACGGGCGGCTCCGACCTGCACTGCAAGGTCGGCTCTGCCCCGCGCGTGCGCGTCGACGGGCGCCTGCGCAAGCTGCAGGTGCCGCCGCTGACCGCCGACGACACGCGACACATGGTGGCGCAGGTGCTGCCGGAGGACCTGGTGGCGGTGTTCCGCGACACGCACGAGGCCGACTTCGCGTTCTCGCTGTCCGGCGTGGGTCGCTTCCGCGTCAACGCATACGTCGCGCGCGGCACGGAGTCCCTGGTGTTCCGCCGTGTCGCGGTGGGCGCGCAGAATTTCGAGGAGCTGGGGCTGCCGCCCGTCATCGCGGACCTCGCTCTCGAGCCGCGCGGGCTCGTGCTCGTGACGGGCCCCACCGGATCCGGAAAGACCACGACGCTCGCGTCGATGATCGACCTCATCAACACGTACCGCGAGGTCAACATCGTCACGATCGAGGACCCCATCGAGGTCCTCCACGCGGACAAGAAGGCGATCATCTCCCAGCGCGAGGTGCGCTCCGACACGCTCGACTTCACGAGCGCGCTGCGGGCCGCGATGCGCCAGGACCCCGACGTCATCATGGTCGGCGAGATGCGCGACATCGAGACGGTGCGCGCCGCGCTCTCGGCCGCCGAGACGGGCCACCTGGTGCTCGCGACTCTCCACACGGTGGATGCGCAGGACACCATCAACCGCATCGTCGACTTCTTCA
Source organism: Demequina sediminis (assembly GCF_030296675.1). GTDB lineage: Bacteria > Actinomycetota > Actinomycetes > Actinomycetales > Demequinaceae > Demequina > Demequina sediminis. The sequence goes on from NZ_AP027736.1 coordinate 2,683,584, forward strand.
CCCCGCACGAGCAGAGCCAGGTGCGCGCGACGCTCGCGCAGACGCTGCGCGGAATCGTGTCGCAGCGCCTCGTGCGCCGCGGCGACGGCACGGGACGCACGCTGGTCGCGGAGGTCATGGTCAACACGGGCCGCACCGCCGAGGCGATCGTGGATCCCTCGAGCCAGCCGCCCATCCTCGACCTCATCGCCGACGGCGAGTACTACAAGATGCAGACCTTCGACCAGCACCTGTTCGCGCTCGTGCGCGACGGCGTGGTGGGGCTGGACGATGCCGTGGCGATCGCCTCCCGCCCGCACGACCTGCTGGTTGAGCTGCGCGGAGCGGGAATCGTCGACTGACGCGGGCCGGGCGGCCTGAAGCGCGGGCGAGTCGCGTCGGTCGCCCGCGATCCGGGTCGATCCGGCCTCCATCGCGCACGGATCCGCGCAGCGCCCGCAGCACAGGTCCGCGGCTCGGGTCTGAGACTCGGATCGGCGGCTCGGATGGGAGGCTCGGGCCTGGGACGCCGGGCTAGACGGCCGGCTGCTCGATTCCGAGCCACGAGTGCCACCGCGAGTGCAGCACGAGCCACGCCATGAGGCCGTAGCCGGCCTGGCGGGGGAGCGCATCGTCGCCGGTGGCCATGTCCGCCGCCCACTGCTCGTGGCGTACGAGCGGCCCGTACATGTCGACGTATCCGACCCCACGCCGGGAGGCGGCGTCCTCGCACACGGCCGCGAGCTCCGCGATGCGAGGGTTGTCCTGGTCACGACCGGGGGAGGGCCCGCGATGAGGGTCTCGAAGCCCAGCGCGTGCGCGCGGTCGAGGAAGTTCGCGACGTTGAGCCGCGTCATGGTGGCGGACACGCCGCGCAGCGCGTCGTGACGACCGATCGCGAAGAGCACGTAGCTGGTCTCGGCCTCGGCGTGACGAGTGCGGCGCAGCGCTTCCTCGTCCCAGCGGCTCGTGAGCTCTCCCGTGGTCTCTCCCGGCACCGCGAGGGTGTGGAACGCGAGGTCGGGCGCGAGTGGCAGGGTGCGCGCCGCGACCCGTCCCGCCCATCCCATCGCCTTGGGGTCGCCGTGGCCCGCGACGAGCTCGTCGCCCACGAGGAAGACGTTTCTCATCGCGCGAACGCCCGCCGGACCAGGTCGGTCTGTTCGGCCGCGTGACGCGAGGCGAGCCCCGACGCGGGGGAGGCCGAGGCCGACCGCGACACGACCGACACCGTCGAGCCCACCACCTGGGGAAGGCTGAGCGACATGCGCGACCATGCGCCCTGGTTGTGCGGCTCCTCCTGGACCCACACGAGCTCCGCGCCGTCGAATGGCGCGAGCGCCTCCTTGATCGACTCGGGTACGAGCGGATAGAGCTGCTCGAAGCGGACGATCGCGGTCGAGGTGTCGCCCGACCGGTCGCGCTCGGCGACCAGGTCGTAGTACACCTTGCCCGCGCACATGAGCACGCGGTCCACGTTCGCCGGGTCGACGCTGGGGTCGCCGATCACGGGCTCGAAGGTGCCCGTGGTGAAGTCCTCGACCGAGGACTGCGCCGCGCGCAGGCGCAGCATCGACTTGGGGGTGAAGACCACGAGCGGCTTGCGCGGGCGGTTGTAGCCCTGGCGGCGCAGCAGGTGGAAGTAGCTGGCCGGGGTCGACGGCATCGCGGCGATCATGTTCTCCTCCGCGCACAGCTGGAGGAAGCGCTCGACGCGTGCCGACGAGTGATCGGGTCCCTGACCCTCGAAGCCGTGCGGCAGCAGCAACACGACGGACGAGGACTGTCCCCACTTCTGCTCTGCCGAGGAGATGAACTCGTCGATGATGGTCTGTGCGCCGTTGACGAAGTCGCCGAACTGCGCCTCCCACAACACGAGCGCGTCGGGGCGCTCGACCGAGTAGCCGTACTCGAAGCCCACGACGGAGTACTCGGACAGCGGCGAGTCGAAGATGTGCAATCGCGCCTGGTCGGAGGACAGATACAGCAGCGGGGTCCACTCGGCGCCGGTGTTGCGGTCGTGATAGACCGCGTGGCGCTGGACGAACGTGCCGCGGCGGCTGTCCTGGCCCGAGACGCGCACGGGCACGCCCTCCTGCAGCAGCGTGCCGAAGGCCAGGATCTCTCCGTAGCCCCAGTCGATGCCGCCCTCGCGGCTCATCTGCTCGCGCTTCTCGAGCAACTTCTCGAGCTTGGGGTGGACGGCGAAGCCCTCGGGCGGGCGCACGTGGGCGCGGCCGATCCTCTCGATCTGGCTCGCGGTGACGGCGGTCTTCCACCCCACCATGACGCCGGCATCGGAGGACTGCGAGGCGGGTAGCTCGAGGCCGGCCACAGACTCGGCGTGCTCCGCCGGCTTGTAGCCCTCACGCGTCTCGATGAACACCCGCTCGAGCTGCGACAGGTAGTCCTTCGAGACCGCCTCTGCCTCCTCCGTGGTGATGTCCCCGCGGCGGATGAGCGACTCCGTGTAGAGGTGGCGCACCGAGCGCTTGGCCTCGATGAGGTCGTACATGCGCGGCTGCGTCATCGAGGGTCGTCGCCCTCGTTGTGGCCGCGGCGGCGGTAGCAGACCATGTCGACGATCACGTCGCGACCGAAGCGCTCGCGGTACTCGAACGCGAGCCGCGCGGCGCGCACGCACGCCTCGGGGTCGTCGCCGTTCACGTGGAAGATCGGGATCTGGTAGCCCTTGGCGATGTCCGTGCAGTAGCGCGTCGACCGCGAGCTCTCGGGCCCGGTGGTGAAGCCCACCTGGTTGTTGATGATGACGTGGACCGTGCCGCCCGTGCGGTAGCCCTTGAGCAGGGCCATGTTGATGGTCTCCATCACGACGCCCTGGCCCGAGAAGGCCGCGTCACCGTGGATGAGGACCGGAAGCACGGGGTAGCCGTCCGTCGCGGGGTCGGCACCCAGCGCGTCGAGCTTCGCGCGCACGATGCCCTCGAGGACGGGGTTGACCGCCTCGAGGTGCGAGGGGTTGGCAGCGAGGTAGACGCGCGTGGTCGCGCCGGACTCGGCGGTGAAGGTGCCCTCGGTGCCGAGGTGGTACTTGACGTCTCCGGAGCCCTGGACCGAGCCGGGCACCGCGGTGCCCTCGAACTCCGAGAAGATCTGCCCGTAGCTCTTGCCCGCGAGGTTCGCGAGCACGTTGAGGCGGCCGCGGTGCGCCATGCCGATGCACACCTCGTGCACCCCGGCCTCGGCCGCGGCGCTCATCACGGAGTCGAGCAGCGGAATGAGCGACTCGCCGCCCTCGAGCGAGAAGCGCTTCTGTCCGACGTACTTGGTCTGCAGGAAGGCCTCGAACGCCTCCGCGGCGTTGAGGCGGTGCAGGATCCGCAGGTGCTCCTCGCGCGTGGGCTTGGTGTAGCCGTGTTCGAGCCGCTCCTGGAAGAACTGACGCTGCTCGCGATCCGCGATGTGCATGTACTCGAGGCCGATGGTCCGGCAGTACGCGTCGCGCAGGCGCCCGAGGACGCCGCGCAGCGTCCACTCGTCCTGACCGGCGAATCCCGCGGTCTGGTACGAGCGGTCGAGGTCCCACAGCGTGAGGCCGTGTGTCTGGACGTCGAGATCGGGGTGCTTGCGCGGGCGGGACGACAGCGGGTCGACGTCGGCCATGAGGTGGCCGCGCGAGCGGTACGCGTGGATGAGCTCGGCGATGCGCGCGGGCTTGGCAGCCTCGGCCGCGGGGTCCGTCGCGGAATCTTGGACCCACCGCACCGGCTCGTACGGGATCCGGATTGAGGAGAAGACGCGGTCGTAGAAGCCGTCGAGGCCGAGGAGCTTGCGGTGCACCAGGCCCAGGAACTCGCCCGACTGCGCGCCCTGAATCACGCGGTGGTCGTACGTCGAGGTCAGGGTCATCACCTTCGAGATGCCGAGGCGAGCGACCACCTCCTCGGAGGCGCCCTGGAACTCGGCGGGGTAGTCCATCGACCCCACGCCGACGATCGCGCCCTGGCCGCGCATGAGGCGCGGCACCGAGTGGACCGTGCCGAGCGTGCCGGGGTTGGTGAGCGTGAGCGTCGTGCCCTGGAAGTCGGTGGCTTGCAGGGCCCCGCCGCGCGCGCGGCGCACGACGTCCTCGTAGGCGGCCCAGAAGGCCGCGAAGTCCATCTGGTCGGCGCCCTTGATCGACGGCACCAGCAGCTGGCGCGTGCCATCGGGTCGCGCGAGGTCGATCGCGAGGCCCAGATTGACGCTCGCGGGCGTCTGCAGCGCGGGCTTGCCGTCCTCCTCGACGTACGCGACGTTCATCGCGGGGAACTCGGCGATCGCCTCGACGATCGCGAAGCCGATGAGGTGCGTGAAGCTGACCTTGCCGCCGCGGGTGCGCGCGAGGTGGTTATTGACCACGACGCGGTTGTCCATGAGCAGCTTCGCGGGGATGGTGCGCACCGAGGTCGCGGTGGGCACCGCGAGGCTCGCCTCCATGTTCTCGACCACGCGCGCGGCGGGTCCGCGCAGGCGCGAGATGCCCTGCTCGACGTCCTTCGCCTCGAGCGGCGTGTGGTCGGGGCGCTGCAGGTACGCGGCGGTGGGTGCCTGCGCGGTCGCGATGGGCTGGGTCACGCTCGGGTCGGCATCGGGGGCGGACTCGGCTGGCGCGGACGCGGGTGCCTCCTCGGCGGCCGGGTTGGCCGGTGAGGACGATGCCTGGGGCGGGGACGATGCCTGAGGTGAGGACGATGCCTGAGGCTGAGAGGGCGCGGGAGCCGGGGGAGCGGGCGGGGGTGGTGGCGGCGGGGGAACCGCCTGCGAGGAGGCCGGTGCCGGGGCGTCTGCGTCGGAGGCAGATGCCGGTTCGTCGGCGCCGGCGGCCCCATGCGCGTTGCCGAGAATGAGCGACGCGACGGACGGGGCACCTGCTGCTCGGGTGACGGAGACGCGGTCCGTCTCGGGCACGGAGGTGTCTGGGGACACGTTGAGGCCGCTCACTTTCTTGGCGCATCAGCGTCGGTGGTGACTGGTGGTCCTATCTTCGTCCTTCAACGAGCGGGCCCGGAACCGTGTGCCCGCCATTTGGGTAAATCGTTACGTGAGATCGCGCCGGAACGTGGTGAGCCAGCCGATCAGTGCTGCCACTCCACCATAGGCCAGCAGGACCGCGAGTCCGGCCCCCGACGGCAGGAGCGACGCGAGTCCCGAGGCCGAGTAGAGGCTCGATCCCACGATCGCCTCACCCGCCGCGCCCGGCAGGAAGCGCGCCACGGGAGCGGCGGCCTCCCAGAAGCCCGCCGCGACGCGCAGCAGCGGCTCGACCAGTTGCGTCCACGCGAGCAGCCCCACGATCACCACCACCTGGTTGGTGACGGCGCATCCGAAGCCCACCCCGACGAGCAGCCACGCGCCCATCGCGACCACCGTGAGACCCAACGCCTTCCAGGTGTCGGGCTCCCCGAGCATCGTCTCTTGGCCCGCCGCCGCGAGAGACGCGGACCCGACCCCGAGCGACACCGCTGCGGTCGCGAGCCCGTAGAGGACCGCGAACGGAAGCGCGGCACCCACCTTGGCGAGGATCACGCGCGCGCGGCGCGGCTCGGCGAGCAGCGTGGTCTCGATCGTGCGGTGACGGAACTCGGACGTGACGAGCAGTGCGCCGAACGCGAGGGGGAAGACGTAGGCGAGCGAGACGCCCGCGGTGTAGACCGTGAGCGCGAGCTGCTCGGGCGCGAGGGCGCCCGGCTCGCCCGCGGCACCCGACGCCGTGCCGCCGAACGCGAAGGCGAAGGCGAAGACCGCCGCGAAGAACGCGACCGCTCCGGACTGGATGACCAGCAGGACCCACCACAGCCGCGTGGTGAGGGCCTTGCGCAGCTCGGATCGCACCGCGTTCATGCCGCCTCCTCCGTCATGCGCAGGAACACCGTCTCGAGGCTCTCGCCGCCGCCCTCGAGCCCGTGGACCTCGAGTCCAGCCGCGAACGCGCGTGCGCCGAGGTCGGCCGCGGTGATGTCGGGCACCGTGAGCTCGTGCGTGGAGGCGAGCGTGGCGCCGGGGAGGTCGGCCGCGAGGCGTGATAGCCGCTCCGCGTCGGGGGAGCGCAGCGTGGCCCTGGGGCGGGCAAGGCCGCGCAGGTCCGCGAGCGCCGACGCGTGGCGCACGCGGCCGCGCGCGATGATCACGACGTCGTCGACCGTCTGCTCGACCTCGGCGAGCAGGTGAGAGGACAACAGCACCGTGCCGCCGCGCGCCGCATAGGCACGCAGGAAGGCCCGCATCCAGGTGATGCCGGCGGGATCGAGGCCGTTTGCTGGCTCGTCGAGGATGAGCGCCTGCGGGTCGCCCAGCAGCGCCGTCGCGAGTCCCAGCCGCTGGCGCATGCCCAGCGAGAAGCCGCCCACACGCCGGTTCGCGGCGTCGCTCATGCCCGTGAGGCCCAGCACCTCGTCGCAGCGGGCGTCGGTGGCGCCGACGAGCGGGGCGACCACCCGGAGGTGGTCGCGCGCGGTGCGCCCGGGGTGAAACGCGGGCTCGAGCTGCGCGCCCACGACCGTGCCGGGAGAGGAGAGGTCGCGATACGTCGCGCCGCCGATGCGCGTGTCGCCCGACGTGGGCGTCACCAGGCCGAGCAGCGCGCGCAGCGTGGTGGACTTCCCGGCGCCATTGGGTCCCAAGAAGCCGGTAACGCGCCCTGGCTTGGCCTCGAACGTGGCGCCCTCGACCGCTGTGACGGCACCAAAGCGCTTGGTCAGCGACTCCACCTCGATCAACGGACCCCGCATCGTCTTCCCTCCGTCGTTGGCGTCCGTCTATCCTTTCATCACCATGGACCCTGACAGTTCCCGTCCTCGATGACCGCCTGGGTCCTCCTCGGGCTTGGCGTCCTGCTGACGCTGGGCACCGCGATCTTTGTCGCCGCCGAGTTCTCGCTGGTCGCTCTCGACCCGGCCCACGTCGAGGACTCACTGCGCGGCAAGCGCGTGCGCCGTGCGCTGCGCCACCTGTCGACGCAACTGTCCGGCGCGCAGGTCGGCATCACGCTCACGACCATCCTGCTGGGCTACACGGCGCAGCCGGCGCTCGTGTCGCTCCTCGAGGTGCCGCTGTCCACGACGGTCGCGTCGCGTGCCGCGGTCGCGGCGCTCGCCGGAGCGCTCTCGCTCGTGATCGTCAACGCCTTCTCGATGATCGTGGGCGAGCTGGTGCCCAAGAACATGGCCCTGGCCGAGCCCATGCGCACGGCAAAGATCGCCGCGCCACTCAACATGGCCTTCACGGCCGCATTGCGTCCCGTCATCGCCTCACTCAACGGCGCGGCGAACGCGATCCTGCGGCTGCTGGGCATCGAGCCCCGGGAGGAACTCGCGGGCGGGCGTTCGCGGCAGGAACTCGCCGCCTTGGTGCGTCGCAGTGCCGAGGCGGGCACGCTCGCGCCGTCGACCGCGCTGCTGCTCAAGAACTCGATCGAGCTCGACAACCTGGCCGCGATCGACGTCATGACGGACCGCACGCGCATGGCGACCCTCGGCAGGGACGCGACCGCGGCCGATGTCATCGCGGCGTCGCGCGCCAGCGGCCACTCGCGCTTCCCCGTGGTGGGTGACGGATCGGACGATGTCGTGGGGCTGGTCCACCTGCGTTCCGCGATCGCGGTGCCGGCCCATGAGCGTGCGCGGCGGTCGGTGAGGGCGTTCATGGTCGACGCCCCTCGCATCCCCGAGACCCTGCAGATGGGCCCGCTCCTGGTCGAACTGCGCGGCCTCGGGTACCAGTGCGCGATCGTGGTTGACGAGTACGGCGGTACCGCGGGATTCGTGACGCTTGAGGACGTGGTCGAGGAGCTCGTGGGGGAGGTCGCCGATGAGCACGACCGCAGGCGCGCCGCCGTCCACCGCGCTCCCGGCGGGGCGTGGATCGTGCCAGGCGAGCTGCGGCCGGACGAGGTGCACGAGCGCACGGGACTGGTGATCCCCGAGTCGCCAGCGTACGAGACCGTCGGTGGCTATGTGATGGCCGCACTGGGGCGCGTCGCGGAGCCGGGCGACACGGTCGACGGCGCGGACGTGCGTCTGCGCGTCGAGCGCATGGAGGGTCGCAGGATCGATCGCCTGCGCCTCGAGCCCGTGTCTCCCGAGCGAGACGAGGACGAGTCGTGAGCCCCGGGATGACGCTCGCGGTCGTGGGACTGCTGCTCGCGAACGCCTTCTTTGTCGGCGCCGAGTTCGCGATCATCTCCGCGCGCCGCAGCTCGATCGAGCCGCGCGCCGCCGCCGGATCGCGCGCGGCACGCACGGTGCTGTGGGCGATGGAGAACGTGTCGCTCATGCTCGCGACGGCCCAGCTGGGCATCACGGTGTGCTCGGTGACGCTGGGCGTGGTGGCCGAGCCCGCTCTCGCCCACGCGCTCGAGCCTGTCCTCGAGTCGCTGGGCGTGCCGCTCGCGGCGACGCACGGCATCGCCGTCGCGATCGCGCTGCTTGTGATCGTGGGCCTCCACGTGATCGTGGGCGAGATGGTGCCCAAGAACGCCGCGGTCTCCAGCCCCGACCGGGCCGCGCTGGTCTTCGGGCCGCCGCTCGTCGCGATCGCGCGCGCCGCGCGGCCGATCATCGGGGCGCTGAACTGGGTGGCCAACGGGATCGTGAGGCTGCTGGGCTTCGAGCCCAAGGACGAGGTGACCTCGGCCTTCACGGCGGACGAGGTCCACAGCATCGTCGAACGGTCCTCCGCGGAGGGCACGATCTCGGACCCCACGGGGCTGCTGACGACCGCGATCGAGTTCTCGGAGAGGTCGGTCGAGGAGGTCATGGTGCCCGCGGACCAGGTGCATGCCGTGCCGCGCGGGGTGACGGTCGACGGACTCGAGGACGCGGCGACGCGCACCGGCTTCTCGCGTTTCCCGGTGAGCGAAGACGGCGCGCTCGTGGGCTACCTCCACATCAAGGACGCCCTCTACGCGCGGCCGGGAGAGCGCGAGGAACCCATCCAGGCGTGGCGCGTGCGCGATCTGCCGACGATCGCCCACGACGCGCAGGTAGAGAGCGCGCTCGCGCTCATGCGCCGCTCGGGCGCCCACGTGGCCGCCGTGACGCGGGATTCGACGACGCTCGGCATCGTCTTCCTCGAGGACATCATCGAGGAGCTCGTCGGAGAGGTGAGGGACTCCCTCGCTCGCCGCGAGAGCGGCGCCTGACGGGCTCAGGTTCCCCCGGCATCGTGCCGATGTGACTGACGTGACACACAGGGGGTTGGCCTCATCGTTACCATTTGGTAATAATTGACCCGGTCCCCGTTGCTTGGCGGGGCACGAATCTTCTGTTTCCGAGACGTCCGGGAGGACATGGTGAGCATGCGCGGCGCACTGCACACGCCGCGTTCCGCCCACCCCTCTCGCCACCCCGCGCGGCACCCGTCGCGCAAGGAGCGGCGCATCGAGCAGACGCAGGAAATCCAGATCCGGACCACCCACCTGCGACGCAAGATCGCGACGCGCACGGGCGTGCTTGTGGGCTTCGTGGCCGCGATGGTGGTCTACCCCGTGATGGGCACGATCGCCCCCTACGCGAACGCAGCCGAGCAGCTGCCCGGTGTGGTCGTGGGCGAGTCCCCCACCACCGCCACGGCGATCCTGGGTGCCGGCCCGCAGTTCGAGGCCTCCGACCTTCCGCTTCCCACGGTCGACGACCAGTCGGGTGCGGTCCTCACGTCGGCCGACGTCCCCGTCGCGTCGAACCTGCTTCCAGACTGCGACCCGGAGTTCTCCGGCCCGATGAGCAACGGCCAGCTCAGCAGCGACCAGCTGTGCAACCTGTGGGTCTCGGGAGAGCAGATGCGACCCGACGCCGCACTCGCGCTCGCGGCGCTTAACGAGCGCTTCAAGACCGAGTTCGGCACGGACATCTGCATCGCCGACACGTACCGCTCGATCTCGGACCAGTACTCGACCAAGGCGACGCGCGGCTACCTGGCCGCGACGCCGGGCACCTCGATGCATGGCTTGGGCCTCGCGGTCGACTTCTGCCGCTCTCACGCCTCGGGCGTGTACCTGTCGTGGTTCAAGCGCAACGCCGCGACCTACGGCTTCTGGAACCCGGACTGGGCGAAGACGTCGAAGTACGAGCCCTGGCACTGGGAGTACCAGACCTTCACCGCGTACGAGTAGGGCGTTGCCGGGCAGGCTGCCTGGCTCCGAGCGGACTGTCGCGACGTGGGCGCACGCCGTGCGCGGTGTCCGAACCAGCGCGTGGCGCGTCTCCCCGAGGTGTAGGAAGGGAGACGAGGGCGGCCATCATCCCTGGTCGCCCGCCCCCGCGCGACGATGCGCCGGCCACGAGCCGCGCGCGGTGTCGCCCGAGCGCTGAGGAGGCCGCGGTGCTGGTCGGAGTCCCCACGGAGACCAAGAACAGCGAGACCAGGGTCGCGCTGACCCCTGCGGGCGTGCGCGCGCTCGTCGAACGCGGGCATCGCGTGGTGATCGAGGAGGGGGCGGGTCGCGGCTCGGCGATCGCGGACGAGGACTACGCCGCGGCGGGAGCGACGCTCGCCGGCGCCGCGGAGGCGTGGGCGGCCGACGTGGTCCTCAAGGTCAAGGAGCCGCAGCCGCACGAGTACGCGCTGCTGCGTGACAACGTGCTCTTCACGTTCCTGCACCTCGCGGCCAACCCAGCGCTCGCCGACCTGCTGTGCGCGGCAGGCACGACCGCGCTGTCCTATGACACGGTGCAACTCGAGGACGGATCGCTGCCCCTGCTCACCCCGATGAGCGAGGTCGCTGGCCGCTTGTCGGTGCTCGCGGGCGCGCACCACCTGCTCAACCCGCAGGGCGGGCGCGGCGTGCTCCTGCCCGGTGTGCCCGGCGTGCCTGGCGCCCGCGTCACGGTGCTGGGGGCAGGCGTCGCCGGCTCGAATGCCGTGGCGCAGGCCGTCGCGATGGGCGCCGAGGTCACCGCCGTCGACCTCGCCGTGGGGCGGCTGAGGGCGCTCGACGACAGGTACGCGGGTCGCGTCCGCACCGTGGTGTCGACGCCCCACGAGGTCGAGGAGGAGGTGCTCGGCTCGGACCTCGTGATCGGCGCGGTCCTCGTGCCCGGTCGCCCGGCCCCGAAGGTCGTGACTCACGCGATGGTGAGGGACATGCGGCGCGGCAGCGTGCTGGTCGACATCGCGATCGATCAGGGTGGGTGCTTCGAGGACTCGCGCCCCACCACGCACGACAACCCCGTCCTCGAGGTCGAGGGGTCGCTGCTCTACTGCGTCGCGAACATGCCCGCCGCGGTGGGGGCGACCGCGACGCGCGCGCTCACCAACGTCACGTTGCCCTACGTGGTGAGGCTCGCGGGCGGGGTGGACGATGCCGTCGCGTCGGATCCCGCCCTGGCGCGCGGGATCAACGTGCGCGCCGGCAGTGTGGTGCATCCCGCGGTCGCCCAGGCGCTCGGCAGATAGGTCACTCCGAGCGCGGCTCGAGCAGGTCGCGCAGCGGCTCCGGGAGCCGCGCGGGCGTGGGCACCTCGACCTCGGGAAGCGTTTCGGGTCGCGGCGCCACGACCGGATACGCGTCGAGTGCCTGCTCCGCGGCCGCGCGCCCGAGCGCGATCAGGCCGGGCATGTCCTCGCGGACCCACTGCGAGCGGCCGCCCAGCTGGGGGAGATGAGGGTGACGTCCGCGCGGATCTCGAGGGCGTGGACCTTGAGCGTGGTCTCGAAGCCCGGAGCCTCCCACTCGGGCGCGAGACGCACCCCGATGACGTGGCGTGCGCCCAGCTCGAACGTCGCCTCGAGCGGCAGGTTCTCGAGCAGGCCGCCGTCCGCGAGGAGGTGACCGTCGAGCCTCAGCGGCCGGAATAGCCCCGGCACCGAGATCGACGCCCTCATGGCATCCGCGAGGCTGCCGTGATCGAGCAGGACCACGCGGCGCGTGGTGAGGTCCGTGGCGACGGCCGCGTAGCGCACAGGCAGGTCCTCGATGCGCGGATCCCCGCCGGAGATCGCCTCGATCGTGGCACGCAGCCCCGCCGTGTCGAGGATGCCCAGGCCCGGGCGGAACGTGAGCGATCCGAAGTGTCCCCACTCCGCGCGCAGCACCATGGCCTCGATCGTGTACGGGTCCATGCCGGAGGCATACGCGCCTCCGATCAGCGATCCCGCCGACGTCCCCACGACGAGCGAGGGCGTGATCCCGCGCTCCGCGAGCACCTGGAGGACGCCCACGTGGGCCGCACCGAGCGCGCCGCCTCCCCCAGGGCCAGTCCCAGGTGAGGCTCGTACCGAAGGTCGGTGGTCACCCGTTCAGAGTAGGCGGGGCGGCGCGAATAGGCTGGATGTCATGTCCGACACCCCTGCCGAACCGCGTCGCACCTGGTTTCCCCTTGCCGCGGCCGCCGCGGTCGCGGTCCTGGTGATCGTGGGGGCGGTGGTGGCGACGTGGCTGACGTCGCGCATGAGCCCGGCCCACGCCGATGCGGTGAGGGCATGTGAGGCCGCGTACGCCGAGGCGGGCGACGGCGCCCCCGAAATCGTCGCGGGCGACGTCTACGGCAGCGCCGACTGGCGCGACCTGCGGTCGTTCCTCGAGGCGCAGGGCGTCCTCGACTCCGCCGGCACGGACGTCGCTGCTGCGATCGCGCCGTCCGTCGACGCCTCGGCTGCGGCGCTCGCGGAGGCGGGGCGCGACCGCGTCACGGTGGTGTGGTGGCTCGAGTCCGAGGAGCACCTGGCGTGCACGGTCGACGTCGAGGACGGGCGTGCGCTTGACTCCTCGGCGACGCTGGGAAGCCTCGGCGACTTCGCGACCGGTGCCGTGACCGGCGCCGTGCCCGTCGCGGACTGACCGCCCTACTCCCGCCCCTCCTCGAGAGGGATGAGCATGGTCCGGAAGTCTCCGGGTCCGCGGTGGAGGTCCCAGATGCGGTCCGCGACCTCCTCAAGCGTGTAGCGGAGCTTGGGGATCGCGCCGGGAATCACGAGTTGGGCGACGTGGACCCCCTCGCCCGCGAGGGCATCGTGCAGCATCTCGCCGTAGGCGCTCTCGGCGGGGAAGGCGACGGACGTTCCCGAGAATCCCGCGCGGGCCTTCACGGACGTGCCGCCGTTGATGAGGACGATGCTTCCTTCTCCCGCCGCGCGCATCGCGGGCAGCACGGCACGGGCCGCGTGAATGAGGCCCAGCGCGGAGAACCGCAGGGCCTCGAGGGCCAGCTCGGGCGTGAGGTCGAGCACCGGCTCGAGGTAGGCCCGCGAGGGGAGTGGGCTGTACTGCAGCGCGGTGACGGGGCCCAGGCGTGCGGAGGCGTCGGCGAGCGCCGCCTCGAGCGAGGCGCCGTCGCGGACGTCGGCCGCGAAGCCCGCCGCGGTGACCCCGTCCTGCGCGAGCTCGCCCGCGAGCGCATCGAGCTTCGACTGGTCGCGGGAGACGAGGGCGATCGAGAATCCCTCGCGCCCGAACCGGCGCGCGACCGCCGCTCCGAGGCCGGGTCCTGCGCCGATGATCGCGAGCGTTGGCATGCGTGGCTCCTTCGTCGGTGGGGTCTGTCTCGACCCTAGCGCCGGGGAACCACAAAGGCCCCTCCGAGGAGGGGCCTTGCGTGTGCGGATCGTGCCCCCGACAGGAGTCGAACCTGCGACCTACGGTACCGGAAACCGGCGCTCTATCCGCTGAGCTACGGGGGCATGCCCGGACGGACCGGGCCGAATGAGGATATCAGCAGGCAGGGCTCTCCCGTGCTGCGCTCTCCCGCCCGTGCGATGCTGAGACATGCGCACGCAGACGTCGCAGTTCCTCGCGGCCCTCATCCTTGCCAGCGGCCTGGCCACCGGCGTCGCGGCGTGCGGGGACGCCGGAGGGGACCCGCGCGACGCGCGCGAGCCCGATGCGGTGGGCACGGTCGTGAGCGTGGAGACCCTGGGCGACGCGATCACGGTGGTGTTCGCGCCAGATCCCGGCTACGAGTACTTCGAGGGCACCACGTTCGCGTTCGCGGAGGGTGGTGCGCTCGAACGGCCGGACGGCGAGCCTGCCGCGGCGTCCGACGTCGCGGTGGGCGAGCGCCTCGAGGTGTGGGTCGACGCGTGCGCCGAGTCCTTCCCCGTCCAGTGCGCGGACCCGTACGGACGCCTCCTTCCCTAGCGCGCGTGCGCCGAGCGCGACACTGGACCCATGAGCGACGCGGACCTCAGCCCAGTCGAGATCTCTCTGGTGGGCGGGCCCACGGTGGTGCTGGGCTACGCAGGTCTCACGATCGTCACGGATCCGACGTTCGACCCACCGGGCACGTACGGCACCCTCACCAAGCTCGCCGGACCCGCCTTCGAGCCCGCCTTCATCGGCCACGTGCACCTGGTCCTGCTGTCTCACGACCAGCACGAGGACAACCTCGACACCGCGGGACGCGAGCTGCTCGCACATGCCGGCCACGTGGTGTCGACCCCTGGCGCGGCCTCGCGCGTCCCCGGTGTCGTGGGCCTCAAGCCGTGGCACAGCGTCACGCTGTACGGCGCGCACGCTCCGGTGTGCGTCACGGCGGTTCCCGCGCTGCACGGTCCTCCCGGGGTGGCCGACGCCCTGGGCGAGGTTGCGGGATTCGTCCTGCGGGCGGCGGGCTGGCCCACCGTGTACTTCTCGGGAGACAACTCGGAACTCGACGCCGCCGCGGCGGTCGCACACCGCTTCCCCGACGTCGGGGTCGCGCTCGTGTGCGCGGGCGCCGCGCGAGTGGATCGGCTGGGCGACGCGCTGCTGACCGCCGACGCCGCGCGGGTCTGTGCGGTCGCCGACCTCTGGCCCGACGCGACGGTGGTGCCCGTCCACATCGACGACTGGGCGCACTTCTCCCAGCCCCGTCCGGCCCTGCGCGCGGCGCTCGCGGACGACCCCGCCCGCCCCCGCATCGTCCTCCTGGACAAGGGAGCCGCGGTGCGACTCGGGGGCCGCGCGGCGGCTGTCGGAGGGCGCGTCTAGGGTCGTGGCATGGAGACGATGCAGGACGGCCTCGCGCCGGTGGAGGAGTGGATCGCGGCGGTGATCGCCGGTCTTCCCGGCGCGCACGTGGTGCCCTACCCCGACTGGGGCTCGCAGACCTTCCAGGTGGGAGGCAAGCACTTCGGCAGGGTGGGCGGGTCGCCTGAGGGGAGGCGCATCGTCACCGTGAAGGGCGATCCGGAGGTCAACGCGACGCTCGTCGCGCGGTACGAGGACGTCTCGCCCGGCTACTACGCGGACAAGCGGCTGTGGATCTCGCTCGCCGTAGATGACGACGCCTCCGTGCCGCGCGACGTCGTGGTCGAGGCCATCGAGGCCGGCTACGAGGTGGTGCGTGCGAAGCTGCCGCGCCGCGTGCGCGACACCCTGGAAGCCGACGCGACCCCTGGAGGCCCACCCGCGTGAGCGACACACGCGCGCACGGATAGACTCGATGGGTGACCCCTGAAGAGCTCTCCGCGACCATCCGCGCCGCCATCCTCGCCGGAATCGACGACAGCGACTTCCAGCTGTCGCCCTTCGATGTTCCGGAGGTGCGCGTCGAACGCCCCCGCCAGCGCGAGCACGGCGACTGGTCGACCAACGTCGCGATGCAGCTCGCCAAGCAGGCGGGCACCAATCCTCGCGAGTTCGCGCAGACCCTGGTCGAGCGCCTCGTGCAGGAGGACGGAATCGACGCGGCCGAGGTCGCGGGTCCCGGCTTCATCAACATTCGCCTCGCGGCGGACGCGGCGGGCCTGCTCGCCAAGGGAATCGTCGACTACGGCGACGACTACGGACGCGGCGAGTCGCTCACGGGTAAGACGGTCAACATCGAGTTCGTGTCGGCCAACCCGACCGGACCCGTGCACATCGGCGGCACGCGCTGGGCCGCGGTGGGTGACTCGCTCGCGCGCCTGCTCGAGTTCCACGGCGCGAAGGTCATCCGCGAGTACTACTTCAACGACCACGGCGCGCAGATCGACCGCTTCGCCGCGTCGCTGCTCGCGGTCGTCACGGGCGAGGACGCCCCCGAGGACGGCTACGGCGGCGAGTACATCCAGGACATTGCCAACGAGGTCATGATGCAGGCCGCAGCCGGCGGCTACCGCGACCCGCTCGAGCTCCCGCGCGAGGAGCAGCTCGAGTTCTTCCGCGAGCACGGCGTGGCCCTCATGTTCGACTCGATCAAGCGTCAGCTGCACGACTTCGGAGTCGACTTCGACGTCTACTTCCACGAGGACTCGCTGCACCACTCCGGCGCGGTCGACGAGGCCGTCGAGCAGCTGAAGAAGACGGGCGCGCTGTACGAGAAGGACGGCGCCTGGTGGCTGCGGTCGACCGACTACGGCGACGACAAGGACCGCGTGGTCATCAAGTCGGACGGCAAGCCGGCGTACATCGCGGGCGACCTCGCCTACTTCAAGGACAAGCGCCACCGCGGCGCGGACCTGTGCATCTACCTTCTGGGCGCGGACCACCACGGCTACATCGCCCGTCTCAAGGCCGCCGCCGCGGCCTTCGGCGACGATGCCGACACGGTCGAGGTGAAGATCGGCCAGCTGGTCAACCTGGTCAAGGACGGCCAGCCGGTGCGGATGTCGAAGCGCGCGGGCAACGTCGTCACGATCGAGGACCTGGTCGAGGCCGTGGGCGTCGATGCCGCGCGCTACGCGCTCGCGCGCTCGAGTGCGGACTCAACGATCGACATCGACCTCGACCTGCTCGCGTCGCAGTCCAACGCGAACCCGGTGTTCTACGTGCAGTACGCCCACGCGCGTTCGGCGGGCGTGGCGCGCAACGCGGCCGAGTACGGCATCCGCCGCGAGGACGGCTTCGACCCGTCGTTGCTGACTCACGAGTCGGAGTCCAAGCTGCTCGGCATCCTGGGCGAGTTCCCGCGCGTGGTCGCTCAGGCCGTCGAGTTCCGCGAGCAGCACCGCGTGGCCCGCTACCTCGAGGACGTCGCCGCGGCCTTCAACCAGTGGTACGACCGCACCCGCGTCACCCCGCAGGGCGACGAGGAGGTCTCGGACGTGCACCGCACGCGCCTGTGGGTGAACGATGCCGCGGGACAGGTCCTGCGCAACGGCCTGCGCCTCCTGGGTGTCTCGGCCCCCGAAAGGATGTAGCGATGGCGGTGAGCGCAGTCTTCTCCCGCACCGTGGTGCGTCAGGACGACGGCGCGCTTGCCGTGGGCGGCGCGGACGTGCGCGCGCTCGCGGGCCAGTACGGCACGCCGCTGTACGTGATCGACGAGCACGACATGCGGGGCCGAGCGCGTGCCTTCCGCGACGAGTTCGCGGCGGCCTTCGGCGCCCACGGCGCGGAGGTCGACGTGTTCTACGCGTCGAAGGCCTTCCTGTCCTCGAAAGTCGCCAAGTGGATGCATGAGGACGGCCTGTTCATGGACGTCGCTTCGGGCGGCGAGCTCGAGATCGCGCTGCGCGGGGGATGCCCGCCGCACGGATCGGCCTCCACGGCAACAACAAGTCCGACGACGAGCTGCGCCGCGCCCTCGAGGCCGGCGTGGGGAGGATCGTCGTCGACTCGTTCACGGAGATCGAGACGCTCGACCAGATCGCGCGCGGGCTCGGGACGCGCGCGCCGGTGCTCGTGCGCGTGACCACGGGTGTGCACGCCGGCGGCCACGAGTACATCGCGACGTCTCACGAGGATCAGAAGTTTGGGCTGTCGCTCGCCTCGGGCGCGGCCTTCGATGCGCTGGTCGCGTGCCAGGACGCCGAGGGCATCGACCTGCGCGGCATCCACACGCACATCGGCAGCCAGATCCTCTCTCTCGAGGCGTTCCAAGAGAGCGCCGAGCGCATGCTGGGCCTGCGCGCCGCGTTCCGCGCGGAGATCGGCGTCGACCTCCCCGAGGTCGACCTTGGGGGCGGCTACGCGATCCAGTACACCCCCGCGGGAGAGGCCCTGAGCCCGCACGATGCCGCGGCAGGGATGGCGGAGGCCGTCGCCGCCGCGATGTCGCGCGTGGGCGGCACGTGGCCGCGCCTCAGCATCGAGCCCGGTCGTGCGATTGCCGGTCCCGCTGGCCTCACGCTGTACCGCGTGGGCGTGGTCAAGCACGTGGGTCTCGAGGACGGCGGCCAGCGCCAGTACGTCGCGGTCGACGGCGGCATGAGCGACAACATGCGCACCATCACGTACGGCGCGGAGTACACAGCGACCATTGCGTCGCGGCTGTCCGAGTCCGAGCCCGCGCTCAGCCGCGTGGTGGGCAAGCACTGCGAGAGCGGGGACATCGTCGTGCGCGACGTCGACCTGCCGAGCGACATCGCGCGGGGCGACCTGCTCGCGGTGCCCGCGACGGGTGCATACGGCAGGGTCATGGCGAACAACTACAACGCGGTGCTGCGGCCCGCGGTGGTCTCGGTCGCGGACGGCGCCTCGACGGTGCATGTGCGCCGCGACACGCTCGAGGACCTGTTCTCGTGGGACGTCGCACCGGACTGAGACGTTCACGTAGTGGGGCGGTCGCCCGGCCGTCCTCGAATGGAAACGAGGAGGCGGACATGTCCGACACCGACGACCAGAGCATGGACGAAGGCACGGCTGCGTTGCAGCATCTCGCCGACGAGGTCGAGCAGGAGCGCGAGCAGGGTCGCAGCGAGTTCGACCTGCCCGACCCACACGAGGACGAGGTCGATCCCGAGGCGCCGGCGGACGGCCCGGTCGAGCCTCTCGAGGCCGAGGGCACCGACGACGCTCCCGTCACGGGGATCGCGGCACCCAAGCCCTTCCTCTAGCGAGACGTCGTGAGCGACGCGCGGCCGGGGTGTCCACCCCGGCCGCGCGCGACGGTCGATCGTGAGGCGGTGCCTCGCGCAGAGCCGCGCCCTTAGTGCGACTGAGCCGCCGCGACGGCCTCGGCGAGCGAGGTCGCGGGACGTCCGATGAGGCGCTCGAGGGCGTCGCTGTCGGTGTCCAGTTCACCCTTGGCGATCGACGCGTCGACCGCGGCCCAGAAGCCTGCGGTGCCCGCGTCCATGCCGACCTCCTGGAACGTGGCGGTGAGCTGCTCGACGCTCACGTCGGAGTGGGCGACGGGCGTGCCCGTCGCGGCCGCGACGGCCGCGGCAAGGTCGTCGAGGGTGAAGCGCGTGCCGGCCAGCTCGTACGTGCCTCCTGCGTCCTCGGCGAGCGCGGCCGCGGCGGCGGCCTCGGCGTAGTCCGCGCGGGAGGCGGCGGCGATGGTCGCCCCGGCGGTCGCGCCCAGCACCGTGCCGGTCGCGGCGTACGTCGGGATCTGGCCCGTGTAGTTCTCGAGGTACCAGGAATTGCGCAGGACCGTCGCGGGGATGGGGGAGGCGGCGAGGGCCTGCTCGGTCGCGGCGTGCTCGGGCGCGAGCGGGTTGGACGTGGCGTCGGCGCGCAGCAGGGATGTGTAGACGATGCGTCCGACGCCCGCGCGCTCGGCGGCGGCGATGACGGCGGCGTGCTGGGCGACGCGCTTACCCACCTCGGACGCGGACACGAGCACCAGGCGGTCCACGCCGGCGAGGGCGGCGTCGAGCGTGTCGGGCTGGTCGTAGTCGCCGTGGCGCACGTCGACTCCGCGCTCGGCGAGGTCGGCGGCCTTGGCGGTGGTGCGTGCGATCGCGACGATGCTCGACGGGGCGACCCCGCGCGCGATGAGCGAGTCGACCACGAGGTGGCCGAGCTGACCGCTGGCTCCGGTGACGGCGATGGTAGTCATGGCTGTTCCTTCCGAGAGGGTGACGCGGCGCACTGCGCACCGTTCGCCATGCACTAACTCTGAGTTAGCGCTGTGTATTCCCGAGCGAGGAGGCGTATCCTCGAGTCATGTCCTCCGCCGCCCCGCGACTCGAGCCGCCGGCCGGCCACGGCTCCGAGCCGGGTCCGTCGCCCGAGCTCGTCACGAGCGTCTTCGCGGCCGCGTGCACGTCGCGGGCAGTCTTCGAGGACGTCACGAGCAAGTGGGCGTCGCTGGTGCTGCTCGCGCTCGGCGAGAGCCCGCACCGGTTCGGCGAACTCCGTCGCCGCGTCGAGGGTGAGCGAGAAGATGCTCTCCCAGACGCTGCAGTCCCTCGAGCGTGACGGGCTGCTCGTGCGCGAGGTGCGCAGCGCGATTCCCCCACGTCGACTACTCGCTCACGGAGCTCGGCGCCGAGGCGGCCGCGCGGCTCCGCGCCCTCGCCGACCTCTTCGAGGGCTCGACCGCGCAGGTCGAACGCGCCCGGGCGTCCTATCGCCGCGTTCCCTGAGCCCCCGCATCGTCCCCTCCCCGCCGCCGCTAGAGTGGGTGCCGTGTCAGACCCCGCGAAGCCCGTGAGAATCGCCATCCTCGGCCCAGGAACCGTCGGCTCGGAGGTCGTGCGTCTCCTCTCCGAGCAGGGGCCCGACCTCGCCGCGCGCGTGGGCGCGCCGCTCGAGCTCGCCGGAGTGTACGTGCGCGACACGTCGAAGGACCGCGGGCCGCACCTGCCCGCCACGGTGCTGACGTCGGATGCGTCGGCGCTCGTGGCCGGGGCCGACGTCGTGGTCGAGCTCATGGGCGGCATCGAGCCCGCGCGCACGCTGATCCTCGAGGCGATCGCTGGCGGAGCCTCGGTCGTGACCGCGAACAAGGCGCTGCTCGCCGCGCACGGGCCCGAGCTCTACGAGGCGGCCGACGCGGCGAACGTCGACCTCTATTTCGAGGCCGCCGTCGCGGGTGCGATTCCGCTGGTGCGACCCGTGCGCGAGTCGCTCGCGGGCGACCACATCACGCGCATCCTCGGGATCGTCAACGGCACCACGAACTACATCCTCGACGAGATGACGCGGCGCGGGCTGTCGTACGACGTCGCGCTCAAGCAGGCGCAGGAGCTGGGCTACGCGGAGGCGGATCCCACCGCGGACGTCGAGGGGCACGATGCCGCGGCCAAGGCCGCGATCCTCGCCTCTCTCGCGTTCCACCAGCGGGTGGCGCTCGAGGACGTCTACTGCGAGGGCATCTCCGCGATCACCGCGGAGGACGTCATCGCGGCGCGCGAGACCGACCAGGTCATCAAGCTGCTCGCCATCGCCGAGCGGACGCCCGAGGGAGTGGCCGTGCGCGTGCACCCCGCGCTGGTGCCGTCCGACCACCCGCTCGCGGGGGTCCACGGCGCATTCAACGCCGTCTTCATCGAGGCCGAGTCCGCGGGCGGCCTCATGTTCTACGGACAGGGAGCGGGAGGGACGCCCACGGCATCGGCCGTCCTGGGCGACCTGGTCTCCGTGGCGCGCCACCGCGCGAACGGGGGCAAGGGTCCGCGCGAGTCCCACTACGCGGTGCACGACGTCCTGCCGATCGAGGCGGCCCTCACGCGGTACTGCGTGCGCATGGCGGTCGAGGACCGCCCCGGCGTGCTCTCCGCGGTGGCCGAGGTGTTCGCGCAGCACGGCGTGGGCATCGAGATCGTGAGGCAGGTGCCGGGCCAGACGCATGCCGGGCTGATCCTGTCGACCTACGCGGCGCCCGAGCGCGACCTGCGGGCGACGGTCGAGGGGCTGCGCCGCAGCGACGCGGTGGCCGCGGTGAAGTCCGTCCTGAGGATCGAGGGAGTAGCGGTGGCACACGTGTGGCGCGGGATCATCAACGAGTACCTGGACCGGCTGCCGTTCACGGCCGAGGACAGGATCGTCACGCTCGGCGAGGGCGGCACGCCGCTGGTGCACGCGCCGTCGATCTCCGCCGAGGTCGGGGCCGAGGTCTTCGTCAAGGTCGAGGGCATGAACCCGACCGGGTCCTTCAAGGATCGTGGCATGACCTCCGCGATCACGCAGGTGGTGAAGGACGGCGACCACACCGTGGTGTGCGCCTCGACGGGCAACACGTCCGCCTCCGCGGCCGCGTACGCCGCTCACGCGGGGCTGCGCTGCGTCGTGATGATCCCCAGGGCAAGATCGCGGCGGGCAAGATG